>WLWQ01000001.1 GCA_012103535.1 Pseudomonadales bacterium | reverse complement strand
TTGTTAGTGATGAGCGACCGGCCATGGATGGGTAAGAGCAAGCGTTTTCGAAGCGTAGCGTCGAGCGTGACCCGAACGACTGCAAGCTATTTGCAGGCCGGATGGGCTGGGGCTGCAGAAGATCTCATGCGCTTATGAAGCAAAGCTTCATGCAGGTTGAACTACTCGCCAAGGAAGGCGAGGCTGGGGCCGAAGAAGATCTCAGATGTCGCGCCAGGGATGGAATGTATGAATTAGATAACGCCATTAATCAGGCATACATTTAAAAGAATCCCAGCATTCGTTTGAGTGCAGGGATTTTTTTATGGCCACTGGAAAGTTGACAATGACCTGGGCCATAGAGATTTGGAATTTGGTTAACCTAATATTCCATCCTTTCAGGGCTGCTTGCGGCAGTCCTAATTGCTGGTGCAATTAGTCATGCATCCAATTCAAGAAGATAAATCCGAAACTGCTCATTGGAAAATGTGAATCCGGTCTATTCGGACATTTGAAGAAAACGACAATTCTAAAGTTAATAACGTGTTTCAAGATATGAAAATACCAGTACGTAGAGACCCATAATTTCAGATCCTCAGTAATGCATAAATCTAAAGCTAGACATGCAAAAAATGGAATTCTTACGTCTCAATTTATTATTGAATGACTGAAAATTTAGTATCCGAAATGAGACATTTGGAAGTTTAGACACACTAAAACAATAAACGAAAAGAAACACGAGCCCATATCTAGCATATGGCCTACATAGAAAGTAAATCTTTGGGGCTACAAATTGCCCACGAAATTGCTTGGTGCGACAAAAATCATCTAGTAACATCAACAAACATCAAAGAGAATAAATAATTTCAACTTGGTGACTGGTAAATTTACTCATAGATATTTATTTTGATGATTTTGTTAAAGATAGCGAAATTCCTATTGAATCGAGCGCCTTATCAACATAGTGGAATACTTAATTAAGGGATATAGAAAGTGTACTTAATAAAAAATGGGATTACCCGGTTTAGACTTGGACTATTAATACTTGCGCTGAATACTTTAATTTCTTGCAATTCGCCTTACAGCTTAGAAATTGGGTCATACAATGAGAATGGCCCTCAAGTACCAGCTGTTATAACGTTAAGTGACCCGCAAATTTATGCTCGGGAAACATTAGTTAATGACCGGCTTCGCGAAGGGAAACTACTTGATCGACTTCTTGAAGAATCCAGTTTTATAGGTGAACTCTCTGAGAGTAAAGATTTCAGAGATCGATTTAGCTCTCAGATCGTCAGGGATTTAGCAACTTATCAATCATTTTTAACACAACTATCGGTGGAATCAGATCCTTTCGCGGGATCCGCCCTCGAGCGCGGAGATCGTCTCAATGAATTGGCATTTGAACGCCAAGAACTAGAAGCTCTAACTGAACTAGCAAGAGCGCGCCAAACCTACCAAGATGTATTAAGCGGCAATTCTTCACAATCAAATAACCAAGATACCCCTCCAGCAAATAGTCAAGGAACCGCTAATCCGCCAGAAGACTCCCCACCAGATAGCAATCAACAAACAGGAGATACACCTGACACCAGCGGCAACCAAACTTCGACCGGAAGCACTGGTGATGGAGGACAAGAACCGGATAGCTCGAGTGGCGACAGCGTGGCTGGCAATTCCCAGCAGGGAAATGAAGAACAACCTTCAAACCAGCCTCAAGTTGAATCAGAGTTGGCAGCGATACGGACAGCACTAGCAGATCTGGTCAGTAGTGACCGTATACCAAGTAATTCTGATCTTAATAGCGGTATTAGTATTGAGCCAGACCCAAGAGATCAATTTCGTGATTTACAAGCCTATCGCTCCGAACTTAGACAAGCTCAATCAAGTATAAATCTTGATGACTTACATGATTTTGCCGGTAATGCTCTGTATAGGCTTCAATTTAGAGCGAGTGTGATGCCCGGAAAGCATAAAGATAAACTTGGGGTGGCTCGTTTAACTTTTGAAGCCCCCGCCGCAAACAAAAACGCAATAGCAAACTTGTATAACACTTGGTTAGCACATGTAACGGAACGAATGAGTAGTTATTCAAACCAGGATGAAACCTCAGCAACAAGAATCGCAAGATTAGAAGGTGCAAATTTGTTTCGTTTTATTAGGATTGGATTTCCAGGAGATAATTTCACTATCTTTAGTTCAGCTGTGCATCCGGAGATTCATGACGATGTATTGACGGCATTGTCCACAATCAATCCAACTATAGTATAGGCTCAAGGAGTGAAGTTGATATAGATTTAAGTAGATTGATAGGGCTAAACGCGACATTCGCTGGTGACGTGCGAACAGCCTACAATGATAATTTTAGCTATGAAACTAGCAATCTTTCAGGTTTCAATGCTGATGAAAAGTGTTCCACCTTAACTGCACTTCAACAATTTTGGAGTTCCCTCAGAACTCCGATAAGAGATAGATACGATCCTAACGCAATTAATCTACTGGATAGCTTTGTTGAATTTTTAATTGATCAATTGCGTCGAGATATTCAGGATAACAATGGTTCTACGAATCCGACGCTTTTTTGTGCTCAGGTATCTTCCCTTAATCTCACTGAAGATGGACTGCTAATTGTTCCTCCAATTGAGTTTTTAAATGCGCTAACGGATAGTAATCTCAACAACGAGTCCGATACTCACAACAACGCATCCCGGCAGCAAACTAAAGACATATCTAGCAAACCCATTGAGAGTTCGCAAACACCAAGCGATTTAATTGCGTCTGCTCAACAATCCACAATGAATTTCGAAAATCGTAGAACTAGCGGAGAATCTTATGCTTATACAGTAAGACCTTTGGAGCTAGCTCAAAGGTTGTCTACATCTGCTCGAAATGCAAATTCTTTGGAACTCGCACTTTCAGCTGCAGCCTCTATGCAAGGTTCAGGCATTGGAGCGGATTTAGGCGTAGGATATCTAAGAGCAGCAGTCGGTAACATTGAGGCACTCGAGCGAACACCAATAGTAGTGGGATTTGCTGATCGAAAATCATTTATAGAATTTGATTTACAACCTGGAGAAAGCAAAGTAATCCCACCGGAATCGGATGATCAATTGCCTCAAGTAGGATGGGTATTTGCACCTCCAACGAGAACGGATGCTGAGAGGGGCAGATTAGACTATGTTCACATCCCTACAGCTTTTGATGTTTCTGCAGATCTTTCTGTCCCCGGTTGGTGGCCATATACCAATGCGACTTTAGAGACAGCCTGGGTTGGAAATTGGAATAGCGTAGGTCAGCCAATTAGAATTGACGAGCAAGGAGAAGGGTACCACTCGGAGACATTTCGAGTTCGATTGCCTACAAATAAGTCTGATTTAGACTCACTAACAAATGTTCTTTCTACTCAAACTATAGGTCAGACTGTTCAACAAGCATCTATAACTGAGTATAGCCCTAGAATGATTTCAGCTTGTTCTAGTAGTGTCGAGTTTATAATACGAGGAGCAAATGTGTGGAGAAGTACAGAAGTATTTCTAGGTGGACAGAGAGCGGAGGACATCAGAGTTCTCCCCGACATGGAAGGTGTGATTGCGACTTTTAATGTTGGAGATTTTTTTGAAATTCCCAACACAAATCGCATTTATGGTGAACAATATATAGAGTTGTCTGTCCAAACTAGAAATGGCCCTACCAGAACAGTTGATGTAGAAATTAACGGAAGACGCATTGAGTCGTCGTCCTCGTCTAAGTCTATATGTGAAGCAACTCAAAATTTTTCTGGCGAAAACCGAAGTATAGGAGATTTAACAATCGAAAACATTTCTCCTCAGAATTTTTCGGCATGTGTTAATACAATTAGTATTGCTTTCTCCACAAATTATGGAGTCAGTAGTAATTTGTCAGCTCAGGTATTTCTAAATGGTGTAAAAGGTGAAATTCAATCTATTGGTGATAATAATCCCAGAAACTTTATAGCTACAATTTCAAATCCGATACCAAGAAATTATAGTCAAAATAAAGTTGAGTTAACTTTTGTTACTGAAAACGGAATAGCTAGTGAATCTCTATCAGTTTCCAGATGTACAGTACAAAATCAAGAGACGACTAGAAGCCAATTAAGTTTCGCAACAAATCTAGCAACCTACACAACAGCTTCGAATGAGTTTGAAATGGAGTTAGGATTACGAGTCCGAAATAGTGCTAGATTGCCAACAAATTCTAGTATAGCCATTAGGCCTGACGTACCGAATTTTACTGATCCGTTAGTGCAATCAGTAGGACCTATCATATTTCCGACTCAATCCGGCGAGAACCATAAAGTAAGGTTCTCGGTTATACTAGCTGATCATCCTCAACTCCAACAGAATTTGGGGAATGGAAGAAGAATTAAGGCGGTTTTACTCGATATCAATCCTCAAAATTTAACGACTACAAGCGTGCCCGTAGAAGGAAATATTGTGATATACGAAGTAGGTGCCGAGCGGGCTGAAGTCGGAAAAATAAAGCAATCTATTTCTTACGATGATTTCAATATAGAAATTGATTTACCAATAAATCACGCGATTGCCTATCCCGGCCTTTCTTCTTCCTCGCTACGTATTTCATCGAACAATGAAGATTTTCAATTTTCTGCAGTTAAAGTGCCGAATTCTCCGGGCAACAATGATTCTCTTACTTTTAAGATAACGCACAGTTTTGATGCGTTGGCGGATGGGGAACAGAATGCTGAAGATCTTTCAACGTATCTATTAGATTCAGCGAACTCAATTCAGCTAACTCCTGAATTCATTGCCACTAACAACCAATCTGTGCCGGAAATAATTTTCAAAATTAATGATGATATCAGTGAGTATCTAACTTTAGGTCAATAGATATGAAATTTTTTAGAAGATCTTTGATTTCAACGATAAGCTTGTTTGTAGGTATTGGTTATACTTTCGCTCAAGAAGAAGTTGAGATTCAAGTAAATAACACTGCAAATCTTCAAGATGATTTCTTGTGCTGGAACCCTATACCAGCAAGAATTAGGTTGTTAGAAGGTCAGCAAGAATCTAGAAGAGTAAAGATTGGTTTTGAATCTAGTGCTGAAGGTGAAGTTGGTTTTTCTCGAGATACTGGGGTTTTTCCAGACGCCTCTACAATTGAAAACACTTCTGAAATCGAATTGTTACTGCCGGGAGATGGGTCGTGGGTGCCTTTTTTTGTTAGCGGAACACAGGCCACAAAAATTGAAAATGTATCGATGTCTAAGGACGTATTGATTGTTGCGAATGACAGTGACTCCAATAATTTAGTTGCACAATTGCCTGTTATGGTTAGAGTGCGGAAAGATGCAGAATCCCTAACGCAAGCTGAGCAAGAAATATTCCTGCAAGCGTTAGCTGAGTTACATGGGCACAACCGTTCGGTTGGGCATGGCCGAAACTATATAAAGTATGCGGAAGCTCATGCCGTTGCTTTTAGAAATGGCATTCATGGAGGTGATATAGGATTTCCATTATTCCTGGCCTGGCATAGAGCTTTTTTGCTCTCTATAGAAAGAGAACTGCAGGAGATAGATCCTCGCGTTACAATTCCATATTGGGCTTTTGATTCTGCATCTTCTTCAATATTTACTGAAAATTTCATGGGTGTAGTTGGTCTACCCGGGGAGGCTTCTCAATTTGAAGTTAAGTTTTCTCCTACAAATCCTCTCCATGGATGGGTGGTAAATGGTAGCGGAAGTCTTAGGCGAATACGCAACGGTAATTTGGATCTTAGTATTAGGGATGACAGTTTTGTTACTTATGTGGATTCCCTAGCTGATTTGATACTCGAAGAAGGTGCTACTGAATATCGAGGGGACGAAGCTGAAAATGGGATTAACTCTCGAATTGAAGACAGATATCATAATGGAGCTCACAGTTATGTAAGAGGATGGCTAACAACTCTTTCTTCACCGCGAGATCCGATGTTTTATCTTCTTCATGCCAATGTCGATCGAGCTTGGGCTGAATGGCAGGCGAAATATGATCGTTTTGACCCAAATGACCCTGCGTCCTACCCCGAACAAGGTGCATTTCCTGGTGACGATGGCCCTAGTTCAAGATGGCCTAAAAGTTCTTATCAAAATGATATAATGTGGCCTTAGAGTCAAAATGATGGGTCAACAACAGCTGATCCAGATGACGATTGGCCTAACGAAGGTTTTCCATTTCCCGATTCATTCGTCAATCACAGTCCCGCAGCAGGGCCAACGCCGGGATCAATGATTGACTACATGAACAGCGAAGGTAATGCACCTGCGTTGGGGATGTGCTATGACCATATTGATTATTTGGGCAATATTAAGTAGGTGATAATGATGAATAAGCAATTTATTCTATCTGTTCTTTTCGTTTCGGCTTTTGGGATATTCAATTTCTCCTTTGCTCAAAATGAAACTTTGCTTGATAAATTGGAATATTTTCCTGACGACGCTACCAGATCTCATTATTTACAACGAAGCGATGATATTGAACAGCTATTAAATAGTTTAAATCCTGAAAACAACCTTGAAGAAAGAATCGAATCGTTCCGAGTGCTGATTTCAGGTTTTCCTTTAGCTGCTGAATTTGCCGCTAGGGAGTATGTCACGGATGAATCTGAAGAGATCGCATTAGGTTCAGTACGGCTTCTAGAAAATGCGCTAGTAATGTCTGATCATAGTGTATCCGGAAGTAGTTCAAATTCTCGAATGGATTTTTTCCATGCTAAAAATGAAGCTAATGTATCAGCGTTGCGCCTAGCATTAACCGATGATAGAGCTTCAATTCGAACCTCTGCATCACAGTTTTTGGCGAGTATTTCTGACAGAGTATCACTCGATATTATTTCTGAATCTACGGAGGAAGGGGTCTATGATGAAGGTATGGCTGCAAATCTTTATAGCCTAGCAGAAAGTTACATTGGAAACGAATACTTGCAGGAATTTCTTGGCAATGGCGATCTAATAGCGCAAGAAACCGCGATTAATTATTTAGGGATATTCGAGGAATACCAAGATCAAATACGACAGTCGTATTTTTTCAATCCAGATGCAGAATCTTCACTCCGAAGAAGTGCTGCAACAGTTTTAAGTAACTTCGATTCAAATTTTGCTGATTATGCACTACTGATTACAACTGAAGAGAATTTGGATCCTGAAGTGTTTTCAACATCTATTTCGGGGTATGTGAATTCGCTGGATGATCTAAACCTTTTGGATAGATTTAGTGCAGAATCCATTCTTAGCCGCATTGAACAAATTTCAACCGCAAATCCAATGTTTGACAATATTTCCAATGTTGCTGGCTCTGAACTTGAATCTCTAGGGCAAAGGTTGGAATCTGTAGTAGAGAATAGATAAGAATCAATCGGGTCAGAAAAATTTTATTGAGAGATCCATTCGTCAATTTCAGACTATTCAGATCACTTTAACTTTTAAACCGCTTTGCCTCCTCTGCTAATTGCTGCAATCTACTAGCCGCCCGCGAACTCCAAGAATAATTCTCCATCCAGTCGTATGAAATGTAGCCGAAACCTCGGTCACTCCAGGTTGTATGCCAAGAATTCTGAACTTTGAATTGTCGTTTATCGTCATCGTATCCGACTACCGACATAGGGAAGCTAGGGGGCACTGATCAGATAACAAAATAACGATGGATTGGTGTTTTTTGCCAATGCAGTCACGTTTACTGGTTATCAGATTAGTGTCCTCTTTATCTCTGGTTATAATTTTAGTGAGCTCGGTTAGATGCTAATTTGTTATTGTCTCTATCATTTTGTTGGTACTTAGATTTAATACAACTTCATTCACACTCGTGCTGCGCGCCCACTCCCTTGACCGATTTCGACATAGTGGCAAAGCGTTCCGTATCCGCTTGAAGTTGTTTACCGATGTCCTTAGCAAGTTCAGGTGCGGCTCGTTTCAGAGCTTTCTGAAAAGCATCAAATACCAGGATTTCAATTTTCTCTGCATGAATTTCCTTGTTTAAACACCTGTCTCGTAGAGGCAGGAGTTCTTCGACGGGCATACCCAGCGCGCCTACTTCAAAAAGCTCAAATGGGGGGCAGGTAAGGCATTGCTCTTTTATCCATTCCGTTCGAAAAGGGAATAACTCAAGCAAAATAAGCTTCCATATCTATTCGCTGATTGTGCATTTTGGTAATAACGGGGACAGACCACGATTTATTCAGACAAATAAACCAAAAACATTGGGCAGTACTCTTTATTCTCCATGATCAGATCCCTTTATTCTTTCTCTATTCTTTTAGACTAAAAGCATCCCCCACTCAGCGGCTTCCTCGCCCGAAAACTCTAAAATAATAGGGTATTTCAATCAGTTATAAGAGAAATCACTTGCCACGATATTCATTGTACTAATCGGTTGAAAATACCTTGTCTTAGGCGCTAGACTACCCACTATATTTGTTATGTTCCGAGCGCGGCAACGTTCCAGCAACGCGCTGCTTTAGCGCTGGTAAAAATAGTTTTACTTGAATTGAGACATTTTGCATGGACATCGCACTTAGATAGAAATAGATAGAAATAGATAGAAATAGATAGCAATAAAGAATGGTGGCCGTTGGAGTGAGCTCAATAGCAAAAGTAAGGCGAAAGGGGTTAGTCTGCCAACCCCTACATTAATATATTTTAAATACAATCAATGAATCGACAAATGAGGATACACTATGGCAAATCAATTTTCTAAGTCCGTTGCAATCGACACAGTTCCATTACCCGAGAGAGTTGTGCAAGTTACGATACCGCATAGCGTGGCAATTAACTTAAAAGCTTTTCAAAAAGCTCAAGCTTCGATTTTGGATAAGCTCGGCTGCCCTGCTTGCTGCTCTGGTTTCGATATACGCTTTGATACTATACGTTCGTTCTCAGTTGATAATGAACTAAACATTCGTGAATTGGTTGGCGGGGGTATTGTCACTAACGGCTAAGCATTCAACATTAATCTCCAAAGTGTAAAAGAAACTATTTCTTACTATTCAATTAGGAGAAGAACATGAAACAAGAGACTTCTATTGGCGCATGGCCAACTCCTGAGCGTGTTGTTCGCGTAACACTGCCTACTGCAATTGCTAATGACTTGAAAGCTTTTCAATCGACTCAAGCTTCAATTTTGGACAGGCTTGGTTGTCCAGCCTGCTGTTCTGGTTTTGATATACGATTTGACATCACAAGATCTTTTTCAATCGATGACAAACTTAATATTCACGAAGTATTCGGTAGCGGAGATATTTCCTTCCGTTGAGCTCAGTGATCCTACCAAAACTTGGTGTTGGTATTGTCTATGACCCCGGGCTTGAGCCTCTGCTCGAGCCTGGGGAGTCGTGCATAAACGTTATAGAAATTGAACCTCAGACTTTTTGGACTTTTCAAAAAAACCAGCAGGTTCCCTATAACCTCCCTGATTATACGCTACAGCACCTTCAATCTTTTTCTCAGTCTAAAATAATACACAGCGTGGGTTTCGGTTTAGGCGGGACCCACCAACCCAACGATAGCGATGCCAGTGCCATATCAGACATTATTGATGCTTTTGATGCTCCATGGGTGAGCGAGCATTTGAGTTTTACTCACGTTGATTCCGGTCAAGAAACGTTCCACACAGGCTTTATGCTTTCTCCATTGCAAACAATTGAAGGCGCATTGACTGCTGCACAAACTATACGTAACTTTAGTGCCAATCTTCCAGTTCCACTGGCTGTAGAGACAGGGGTTAATTATTTACAGCCGCGTGATGGAGAACTCACTGACGGAGAATTTGTTGCTTTAACGGTTGATAAGGCCAATTGTGGAATTTTATTGGACTTACACAACATTTGGACCAATGAACAGAATGGAAGGCAAAAAGTAAGCGATTTTCTTGCCGACATCCCACTAGAGCGTGTTTGGGAAATTCATTTAGCGGGGGGTTTCGAATTCGAAGGCTACTGGTTAGATTCTCACTCTGGTTCAGTTCCAAAGCCTGTTATGGACCTGGCTAAAGATCTCATTCCAGTACTACCCAACCTCAAAGCAGTGATTTTTGAAATCTTTCCTTCATTTGTGCCGCTATTTGGGATTAATGCGATAAGAAAACAATTGGAAGATATCAATGATATCTGGGCCCGCTCTCAAGGTGAGCAGCAATTCATTGATTATAAAAATACTTTGCAGAGTTACCATGATGAAATAAATAACCCAGGCACCACGCAATTGAATCCCCAATTATGGGAGAAAACATTTGGTGAACTTGTCACTAACGAAAGATCCACGGAACCATTAACAGAAGAATTAGAAAAAGATGACGGTATTGCTTTGATACGAAATTTAATTTGGAAATTTCGGGCTGGTTCGGTCGTAAAAACATTAAATACGCTTACACAATTAATCCTGATTTATTCAGGCAAAAAATTACTTGAGTCATTGCTGGATGACTATTTCAATCAAACTAAACCCGAAGCTTTTGCTTCAGAAGAGGCTACAGGCTTTATTAACTATTTGCGGGATCAGGAATTGGATATTCCCTACCTTTTAGACATTTTGTTGTATGAAGAAGGATCACTGCAGACAGTATTGGAGCAAAAACACCAATACGTTCGATTTGAATACGATCCACGCATCCTGCTCCAAGCCCTGGCTGAAGGTAGAATTCCAGATCACATAGAAACCGGCTCCTACGAGTTAAAGATCCCACTAGATGGGAGAATAGGGAACACTGACATAATAGGTAAAGAAGCTGATACTGGAATACTAGAGGACACTAATAACTTTATAACTTAGCAAAGTTTGTAATAAGCTGGAAATCGAGCGATCAGGCATTTGCTTCACAGTGGGCTGACCTCGTTGTCGCCATGCCACATGATGAGGCCGATCTTTATATCACTTCAGAAACAAAGGGGTCGGAGTAATTTGATCGAGAAATCTTTTTGTTAGTTTTAAACTACTCTAATCTCTATAACCTTTAAGGCGCTTTGATCCCAGTGCTAAAAACTACAATCTGCTAGCCGCCCATGAGCTCCAGGAATAGTTCTCCATCCAGTCGTAAGGAATGTAGCCGTAACCTCGGTCACCCCAAGTTTTGTCCCAAGAGTTCTGAACTTTAAATTGCCGCTTAACATCATCGTATCCGACAACCAACATTGCATGTCCACCACGTTGTGCGCCGCCTGGGTTTGGAATAGCGCCGTCATTTCCAATCGTATTCCAGTTTTGGAATACTGGAACTCCTATAACAAAGGGTCCAACTCGAGCTAGATTCAATCGACGTTCGTTGTTATTTCTTAGCGGGTAGTAGGAACCAATGCGGTGTCGAAGAATAATAGGGGACAGACCACGTTTTTCTCAAGAAGCTCGATCTGTTTACAAGTTAATCGCGGTCTATCCCCTATTCTAATTCTAAATCAAAAATCTTCTCAGTTTGATCGTACACAAAATTGGGTGTTAATGATTAGAGCAAGATTAAATCCATATTAAAAAATTCCCGTCACTTTCATTGCATCACCCATAACAACTATAGCGCCAATGCGATAAACAATTTCATTGAGAATTAGTGACTTTAGGACGATCAAAGTTAATAACTAAATTGGCTAATTCAAAAGGTGTAAAGTTGTGAGTATCCCCGAAGTTTTTTAGTCAGGAATAGAAATTTTCCGTTTAGCAAGGCATGGACTTGAATACTGGAAGCTTATATTTTACTTATTCAAATCAAGGAGTTCTTGAAAATCTGTAACTAACTCCTTCTTTGTATTCTACAAACGAACGTAGGAGTAGCACTATTGTTTAACTATGAATTTGAAAATCCAGGGATTGTACTCGCTCAACTCAGTTCTTCAGTTGCATTCCCAAGAGTTCTCCAGGAAGCTGCACACCTTAAGCTTGGCCACTATGTATCCGACGGCCCAAAATCCTTAGGTCAAATAGCGGAACACTACGGATTCAATGAAAATGTGCTAAGCATGTTCTTAGATATTCTGGTTGCTAACAACATTCTGGAAGAATCTGAAAACTTTTATTATCCGACAATGATGTCGGATTCCTTAGACTTGATCGACCAACTCTTCTTCGGAATCGAAAGTTGGCAATGTTGGTCCCAACTTGATAAGTGCCTTGTATCTGGAAAACCAGTATTTAACGAAATTTTTGGGATGAGCTTCTACTCATACCTTAAACAGCACCCCAATAAGAACGGGAATTGGCAACAATGGAACTCCATCACTACAGAAGAATGGTTTTCACAAATTAGCCAGCTACTCGATCTATCAGGTACTGAACGCATATGCGATGTCGGAGGAGGCAACGGAGTTCTACTGAGATTAATCGCTCTCGAATATCCAACCGTTGAGTGTACGGTGTTCGATCTTCCCGACGAAAATGACTACCTTGATCCGAACGTCTCCAAAATCGACGGAGACATGTTTGTGAGCATACCTCCTGGATTTGACATCTACATTCTCTCTCGTGTGTTTTGCAACTGGAATGATGCAGAGATGAAGATCGTACTCGCCAACCTGAAGAAAGCAATGAATGACGATGCCAAACTGGTTGTGATAGATGGAATCTTGCCGGAACGAGATGATCCGGAAAGAGGTAACTATGTAGCAAATAACTTAAACTTGTTTCTTATGTTTGGAGCGAAACTCAGACAACTTGGTGAGTTCCATGAACTTATGAACGCTGTTGATTTTAAGATTACCGCCGAGCAAGAATTGAAAACCCTATCAGATCTTAGATGGAAAGTTTTGATTGCAGATTGTTGTTAATTTGAGACAATCATCCTCGCGGTTGAGGTTATCTATTTATTCTCGTTGAGGAGATGGCGATGGTTGCAAAAAAAAAGAAATCTGTGAGGAAAAAAACAAAAGCAGCACCAAAGCGTAAACCTGCCAGTCACGATGTATACAAACTGGTCTCCATCATCTGGGAACAGTTTGCCAGAGGCGCCGAGCTTCCTATTGATCATAAGTGTTTCGATAGGGTAGTAAAACTTGGCGCAGTAAAGAATATTCGGGCGAATCTTTCCAGTTTGTCAGCTTATGGCAAGACTTTTGAAAATGCGAAAGATTGCAGCTTACGCGCGGGTCGAAAGGCAAAAGCCTTGGCAATCGCGGCAAAGCCCAAGAAGAAAAGCATTGATCCTGACACCTGCGAAGAGGCGTTCAAGTGGGTATCATCCTCCTATTCACGTGCAGGACGTCGTGGTGGCAAAGTAAAACCAATGACTTTAGTTTGTTGAGATAAACAACTTACACAACAAAACAACCACGAAACTCCAGGGTCATGTTGCCGCTGTAGCGTTGGTGATTTTTTTTGCTAGCATCTTCTGTGTGCTTGGGGTTGTTGGTTTTCTGCTCGTATTAGATTCGCCCGAATGGTCCAGCACGACTTACGGCATATGGTCCTTTCAGGCCTTGGTCCGTATTATTGCAGCCGGACTATTGATTGTCGCCGGATTTGAAGACCGGCGCACACTGATGTTCGGTACCGTAACACTCTTAACTGCAGTGGCGTATTGCAGAGAAGGAGTGGGCTATCTTGCCACTCAAACTGACTCTTTTTTAATAACATTTTTCAGCGTTCTGCCAATTGACGCTTTTCTTCCGTACTACCTCTGGCGTTTTGCCAGAATGTTTCCCGAGGCGTTTGTTAGCAGGCGTTTCAATATCGGGCTGGACTGGGCAGAGCGATTTGCCCTGCTCGTGGGCTTGTTCCTCGTGCTTGCAAATGTTGCTTTATTGCAATATCCAGACTCCTCTTTCCTGACCATTTTCCATTTTAACAACCAACCAAGCATATTTGGCACACTCGTGTACGGAATCACTATACCGGCCTTCTTTGTAATCTTTTTCAAAATGAGAATTGCAAAAGAGGAAGAGCGACGTCGAGTTAGTGTTTTTATCATGGCGCTTCTCGCCACGGTAATTCCTTTACTACTGTTCATTGTCGCAACAGCGGTATCTGAAAGGCTGACTGAATTTGTACTTAGACCGGATGTTTATGTCTTCATAATACCGCTTGTGCAGTCTTTTGCAGTTGCCACGCCGATCATCACTACCTACGCTGTATTGGTTGAACGAATTCTACCTGTTCGCATACTGCTAAAGCAGACAATACGATACACACTTGCTCATGGATTTATCTTCATCGGACTTGCGCTACCGATCGGCTTGTTCTTTTATTACCTTTACACCTTAAGGGCACTGTCAATTTCGGCCATAATTGAAGACTACAATCTAATTTTCCTGGTAATAGCCTTCGGAATCTCAGCGTACTTATACAGTAAACGAAATGTTGCATATCACTACTTTGACGAGATTTTCTATCGAGCCCAGTACAATGCCAGTGAAGTATTACCTGTTTTTAATAGCACACTCCAGGGAGCAGATTCGCTCGTCGACATTAGCAGTGCCACCCGTAACACAATAGACCAGACTCTTCATTCGGATAATGTTCATCTGCTGTTTATCCAGAACGACGCTGTACTAATTGATCCCAGAAAGGCGGTGGCACAACTTCCGTTGAACTCCCCTTTTGGCGAGAAGCTATTGTCGGCAGAAAGATTAATTGATCTGTCGAATCTCGATATAGCTATGACGAATGCAGAACGTCAATGGGCTAATCAAACAGAAGTCAAAATTCTGATTCCTATCCACACACGCCAATTGACCAGTGGATACATTATTCTTGGCGAGAAAAAGAGCGAATTGCCGTACACCAAGTCGGATTTCGATTTTCTGGAGCTTCTATCCAACACAATCAGTGTTGCCTACCACTACCTTGACGAAAATTCACGACAGCAATTTACTGATACAGAACACGGCTTTCTTTGCACCGAATGCGGGGAAGTGTTCGTTGAAAATACAAAATGCTTCAACTGCAATAGCACAGCCCTCGAGCAAACTTGGTTACCAATGACTTTGCACGGTCATTTAACACTACAAAGAGCAATCGGGTTCGGCGGAATGGGAGCTGTATACATGGCTGAAGATTTGAAGCTACATAGACAAGTAGTTTTGAAATCGATGAATTCTGCCAATACTCAAGAATCCAGGTATTTACGAAAAGAAGCTCGTCTAATGGCTAAGCAGAAACATGCTCATATTGCGACGATTTACGATTATGAAAGTTACAATAGTATGCCAATTCTCGTATGCGAATATCTTGAAAACGGAACCCTCAGCGATCTAATTTCAAGCAGGAAACTGTCTCGCAGCGAGATAGTGGATATTATGCGTAAAGTCTCATCAGCCCTCAGATACCTACACCGCCAAGGTATAGTTCACGGAGACATAAAGCCATCAAACATCGGATTTGATGCTGAAGATACTCCGAAGTTGCTCGACTTTGGCTTGGCACGACAGGTAGCAGATCCTGGCACAAATGATGCGGAACAATCTGTAAGTGGTACCTATGCCTATATGTCCCCAGAACTAATCAGAAACTGGCCAACAGACCATAGAGCCGATCTGTGGGCTCTCGCGGTTACCATGTTCGAAGCAATGTACGGGCAGAATCCTTTCTTGGGTAAGAGCTTTTACGAAACCTACGGAAGAATTCTGAATTCGGTTAATTCGGTACGCAATGCTGTTCCTTCTCCGCATCAGTTGTTTGAAATAGCTTTTGCCACGGATATCAAAAAGAGACCCCAGTCTGCAAACCATTTCATATCTTTGATCGATTCGTTCAAAGAGGGGTCAGAATAAAAATTTAGTACTGTATTTTTTACTATTATCCCTAAATTTCGTCGTTCGCAAGATCTGCGTACTGATATTCTATTGAAGGCCTGCGATAATAGTATTTATATACTCAACCACTTAGATTGACTCTCCAATAGTATCTCCCCCTCCCCAAGCCACAGTTGCCACTAGGTTCTGACCATGGGAACTTAGGGGATAGACTACGTTATTTTTCAAGAAGCTCGAACTGTTTACAAGTTAATCGTGGTCTGTTCCCTATTCTCTCAGATGCCGCGCCAGGGATGGCTTGTTAGGTAAAACTTACAGTTAGTATCAGGCATCTTTATAAGAGAATCCCTGCATTCGTTTGAGTGCAGGGATATTTTTATGGGTCACTGGAATGTTGACAATGACAGATAACTGCTCCTGCGTTATCTGCATACCAGCCATCCATGGCTATAATCGAGGTCACAGTGATTCGTTCCCGTAATTTTCCCCGTCCACTATTCTGCACTGGAACAAGGAGGAGAGAGTTGGGTAAGATTTCCAGCGCAAGCCTGTAGCGGTTTCATAGCATCGTAAATGTCTAATCCCACATAATAACCGTAATGGTGTTGCCAGGCAGCCATATCTAGATATGTTTCGTGTTTACATTCTGGATTCGGCAGATTCTTACTGAGAGAGGGGGCTTGCCGCACAATATGCTCGAAATCACTACCATCGACCAAATCCATGGCACTTTTGACTAAAAACCTTTCGGGACCAGTAGCTTCAATTCCATTCGGCACATAAAGCCCTGGCAAGCTAGCCAGATCTCTCATTTCCCAGGCTAATGGCACAATGTCTTCAGGATTATGAATTCTTCGTGTAGTCGCAGCCAGTTGAGAATCGTAATAGTTGGCATAATCCCGGTTACCACCGGTCGGACCTGCGATAGGTGTTACATTAATCTGAGTACTACCATCAGGATCCCAGGAATCTCTTGTGTCCGAAAGCCATAATGCAAACGCTGGTGATAAGGCGCCAGCCAGGCTATGACCCACGATAGTGATTTTATCTACACCCTCACCACTTCCGATTCTTTGACGCAAAAATTCCCGAACCGTCACAGGATCAAATCCCGGAATCTCTGGCTTGAGATCTTGCAAAATCTCTAATCCAATTGACGTTCCTTCTGATATTTTCGGTTCGCCTGGAGTGCTAGCAAGGTTTTTGTCAGGAATCTCCCAGGGTACTGTCACAGCAACGTTAAAATCTTCGACGATCCAGTCTGATAAAGAAGTGGGATTCGTGCCTCGAATAACAACCACATATTCCTGTTCGCTGGTTTCCGTTCGGCGGACGATAAACATCATATTGTCGTCAAGTTCTACATCTTCAAATTTGTAAACTGCCGGACCCCAAACCAATTCATACTTGTTCACGGTTAACGGCTGAGATTTTAATTCGTTTGCGACACAAAAATAGAGGATAGAGTCGACCACCGGATCAGGATAGTCGAGTAAGTCTCCAGTGTAAGAAATAAATGCAAGAGCGGCATTTTGCTGGTCTGCCTCAGTTACTTGCATTGTTGGAATAGTTAATGTTGTTGGCCCGATAGTTGTGACACTGGCACAACTAAAAATTGTTGAAGTCCAAATAATGAACAATAAAGATCGAATTTGTAAGGCTGCGACTATTCTTCGTATGTTCATTCAGTGCCTCTCAATTTTCTGATGAATTATAAGAGCTCAGCGCAAGTATACAGCGCTGTATTTTTCCTCTGAACCTCTATATTACCTCCTCTATAGGGAGTGCGGAGAAGGTGCTGCCATCAAGCTTATCTCTAATCATCTACATTTGCAGAATTATACTAACCTCAATTCTTGAGATGATATTAATGTTTCTCACTGCTTGTCTATGGTCTGAACAACCCATGGAAAATAGTGCTACTTGTTGTTACAAATCTTATCAGGTTAATGAGGAATTCTACTCCAGTTTTTTTCACGTAAGACTAGGGAAAATCCCATTGAAAATTGACAGCTATATTAATGAACTCGCTGTAATCAATTCTTCGCTCGCCGCGATCATCAATGCATATAAACGAGTTAGAAAATAGTTGGCGAGAGATTTTCTTCAGTAAGAGAATAAAATGAATGAGTCTGATTTGAACCATCAGTCAATGACAAATTAGTTGAACTAAATAGGATTGCAGACTGGCGTAAAACGGTTCACAATGAAGTTCGAGGTAGTTGTTAGTGCTAAAACAAATCGCTTTGCTCATTTAATAATCACCATATAGAGAACGATAGGAGCCGATATGACTAATGATACTGAATGTAATGGCATAGCCAGCAAAGACCAGCTGGTGGACATTTTTTGGGGGCAATTCTTGATGTGCGCCACATACACTGTGGAAGCTGATGTTAAGGAAGAGGCTATAGCTCTGTGCATACGCAGTCTTACTGAAAACGAAAGCAAATTGCAGTGTAAAGGCGATGAAGACTACCAAAACACTTTAAATTGTGTAGCATCCTGTGCAGCTAAGGCAGACAACCTCGCCTCCAAAGAAGATGGGCCCGACAAGAAAATAACTAAAGCAATCTACTTAGCAGCTTGGGAAGCGACTAGGGCTGGTATTGTAGCTGCTACTGGATCTCACGGACTATTGTGCGAAGATCCACCACCAGAAAATTAGAATTTCGTTCTACGAAACCTTCGTAGTTACTTAACCGCAAGAGAGAATAAGATCAATCACTCTTACGGCAGAATATTGCAGATTTCTCTCTGCTCGATAGCCTATTTGCAATGCTCATTAGGCGTAGTGGGCTATTTGTTGGTTTTACTGTCGCCCGAATGGCAGCAGGGTTACGCACTCTTTGTATTGCTACTCACTGCGTTTGTGATTGCTGCCAGTTTTCTCAATAGCAGCGGCACCGCTCAACAACGCACTTACACTTTTGGTGTCGCACTAATTCTTAGTGCCACAGCGTACGCCGAAGGAGGACTGGAGTCTCTAGCTAACCGTAGTGAAATCGCGGTATTACAATTTTTAGCAATACTTAAGCTAGAAGCGATGTTTCCCTATTATTTTTGGCGCTTTGCCAGAAGGTTCCCCCGATCTTTTATTCCGAGGAAACTCGATGTCCTTCTGCATTTGATTACTGCTGTTTCACTCGTTCTGGGTGTGGCATTAATCACTATAAACATAGTCGACTACTACGCTGCCAGTCTTCCAATTATTAGCGTCATTTCCGATTCAAATTCGAATAATCTCCATGAGGTTTTAGTGTATGGAATCGCTTTTCCTGCACTGTTCTTGCTGCTATTTAAGATGCGAACTGCAAGACTGGACGAAAGGCGTAGAGTGAGAGTATTTATTTTGGGCTTAGTTGTCAGCATCGCACCACCATTACTCTTTGTCATCACGACAAGTCTTTCTGATGCAGCGTTGCGATGGGCTACACAGCCTGAAATTTATGTCTTTATAATTTCACTGATGCAGTCTTTTGTGATCGCGATACCCGTCATAACTACCTATGCGGTGTTGGTTGAACGTATCATGCCTGTACGCATTCTATTGAAGCAATCGTTGCGTTATTCATTCGGTATTGGCACAGTGGCGCTAATCATCACTTTTCCAGTGATACTGTTCTTTTACTATCTCTTTCAATTTCGCTCACAATCAATAGAGGCCATTCTTGATGGGCCGAATGGTGTGTTTTCACTCTTGGCAATTGCACTTTCCATCTTCCTACTGAGTCAAAGAAAACGAGCCTATCAGTATCTTGATGAACTTTTTTACCGTTCGAAAATCGATACGGGCGAAGCCTTAGCGAACTTATCTAGATCTGTGCAGGATGCAGGAACAATTCAGGATTTGATACAGGCAACAGATCATGTGCTCGACTCAACTTTACACCCTCATTGCATTCATTTGCTTGTCGTAAGTGATGAAAGGATTGTTGAGGATCCAAGATCCAAACTGTCACAACTTTCACTAAATTCAGAATTCGGCCAGCAAGTACTGACAATGACCCGAATAAATAAACTAGGTGAAGTTAAGGAATCGATAAACGAAAGCGAAGCTAAATGGCTGGTTGAGGCCGAAGTGGAATGTATAGTACCTCTGCGTCGCCAATCAGGAATAGTTGGTCTGCTTCTGGTAGGAAGTAAAAAGAGTGAGATGGCCTATAGCAGTGCAGACTTAAAATTTCTGGAATTGGTAGGCAATAATGTGTCTCAGTTTTTCGAGAATAAAGACACTGTTTGGTTCAAAGGCGAGGAACCCGATGCTACAAACTTTTGTTCCAGTTGCGGGATTATCCTTGAAAATACAGCGGTATGTAAGGAATGTGGAAGTTCAGAAGCTCAGAGATCCTTGTTACCCAGATATTTACATAATAGATACGAATTAGAAAAACAGATTGGAATTGGCGGGATGGCGATGGTGTATCTGGGCAGCGACTTGAGTTTGAATCGCAAGGTAGTCTTAAAAACGATGTTGGATACCACAACTGAAGAACACGCATTTCTTCGCAGCGAAGCGCGATTGATGGCAACACTTTCCCATAAGAATATCGCCGGTATTTACGCTTTCGAACTGTATCGTAGCATGCCCATTCTTGTGTGTGAGTAATTACAGAATGGTACGTTGAACGATATGATTGGATCGAATAGTATTGATTCAGACATGCTGCTACAGCTAGTCGAATCGATATGTGCGGCTCTGAACTATATGCGTCGTAGAGGAATTGTTCACGGGGATGTAAAACCATCTAACATCGGATTCGATAGTGAATTCTCAGCGAAACTATTAGATTTTGGACTCGCTGGTGCCGCCTCTAATGCAGTGTCTACTGACAGCGATGAAAAACCTCGTGGAGGTACTTATGCTTACATGTCCCCGGAACAGCTATTAGGTGGGCAAGCAGATCAGCGTGCAGATTTATGGTCATTAGCTGTAACATTGTTTGAATGCATGTCTGGTTACAATCCTTTGCAGTCTGACACGATACAAACGACCGCTGAAAACGTATTTAACGCAGAAAATCTGATATCTCATGGCCCTCTGCCGCGCTTTTTTAAGATCGCACTGGCAGCCGATATCCGTAACAGGCCACAGTCGGCCGCAGAATTGCTAAATCTTTTTAGAGACAAAATCGAATCTAACGGTGATCATTTACGACTTGCTTCCTGAATCAATCAGTGACGTCATCAATTGCCAGTTATAACGCGGTCGAGCTTCAATTTGTCAAATACGTTAACGATATTGTTTGCGACACCGTTGATTTCATTTTTGTCGTCGAGTGAGCCATCTGCACTAACTTCGCCTGTTCCACCCCAGTTTAGCCCAACAATGTAGTTGTCTTCATCCACAACTACTGCGCCGCTATCACCTTTTACTGTAAAAGGTTCTCCAGGGGATGGAGGTTCGTTGGGGCAAGGCCGTGGGACACACAAGATTTGCTTTTTGAAGCCAACACGTCGCATGGAGAATTCATCTTTGTCGGTGAAAAACTCAGATGAGGTCATAAAGTCTACATCAACGATTTCGCCACAGCTTAAACCTGAACCATATCCGTACTTTCTCACCATACTGCCGCGCTCTGGCTTCCTAAATCCTTTTATTGGGTTTTCGCTATCGGCGATATGGGGGATGTCATATCTCAACCCCAGACAAGGATAAATCTTACCGATGGCCGCATCTACCAGGTTTTGATAGTTGTTGGGATCATCACAAAATTTCAAGGGCACCCAATTCGATAACTGAGCAACTTCGTCGTCACTATTTGAAGAGGAGTAATCGCCCTGGAAAATCGCTAAATCTGATTGCCCATTCACGATTCCATTGTTAGCTATTACATGGCAATTGCTCAATAAGAAAGTGTCTCTATCATTGTCATTTTTGCCGACAAAATAACCCAGTGTACCCCCCCAGTTCCGAACTGTGATCTTACAGCCGCCTCCCGGTACAATCTTTTCGCTTTCAGAGCTAGTGGGAACACACTTGCCAATTTCCACTTTCTCAATTGTAAACGTATCAAAATGCGGAATAGTGATATCTTGTGGTGGTTTTAGATCACAGCCATTCTCGGTATAGACTCTCAATGAAAGTACAGGTTTATTTGTGGGACTTGCACGTAATACTCCGATTCCAAATCCGGACACTGCTAATGAGTGCGTCCAATTCGTCAGCTTTTCACTTTTTTGCCATGCTTCTATATCTTGCCATTCTCTTTTAGTGGGTCGCGGATCCTCAGAATCTTCAGGAAAATCTTCTCGTGTGAAGTATTTGCCTTCTGTCAATATTGCCAGCGCCGTGTGCAGTTTTTCTTCTGTGTCCATTATTTCAAACTCCGGTGGTTTTGTGATATTTCAGCGATCCTCAACAACCTGTGGCCAATCTCTTCAGACCAGAACTCACTTTCTGTATCTACAAAAAACCAGGCAAACTGTCGCACTGAGCCTTCGATCATCAATGGAATACAATACACGCCTGGCACTGGCCAGGTATCAGAAGAAAGGTCGAGATTGAAGTCATTCTCTGCAGTGCAATAGTCATTCACCAGAGTAAACACACGCTTTTCTATTTGTGAATCTATGTGCTTACCATCCAAATTTTGTAGGGAGGCAATTGAAAGATTCTCAAAATCTACACTGCAAATGATTATGCTGTGGGCATGAAGTACTTCACCAAGCTGAATCAGGTATGGATCGAAATTAATGCTTTTCTCTTCATAATACGCTTCTAACAAATCAAGACATGTATCTGCAATACAGCGCTCCGCAAGCAGTTGTAGTTCAAGTTTTTCCGAATTTCGTTGTGCTTCTTTGCCTTCAGTTACCATCTCGGCAACTCGTGATGCAACACGCACAGAGAGAGTCATTTCATCGGACTGCTTAAGCTTGTCGAGTGATTGCACAGGTCGACTACCGACGAGTATTCGAGAAATTGCAGAATTGAGGGAAGCAAGCTCTATCAGAGACTGTTTGTTAGGCCAATCTGAGAGTTCAATGGTGTTTAGCGAGCGAAACGAGAGCGGGATTCTTGAATCGTCCAGTAATAGAGGTATTAATTTATTGGAATTCTTGGCTTCTTTCGCTTCGTCCCTTACCCAATTAGAGGTAACTGAGAAACTACTCCAGAGTACGACGACAACTTTGCTATTTGCAAGAGCCTGGTCTATTTCGAGTTCGAAATCTCGTCCTGGAACGATTTCTCTATCCCACCATGTAGACCAACCTTCCCGTTCAAACAAACGAACGAGTTCGCGGGCTTTGGATATATCTTCACTTGCATACGACAGGAAAATATCTGGTGACATTTCCGGGTGCTCTCTTTGTGGTTTAAAACCCAACAATTGCAGTCTTTCACATGCTGTTAGTTTATTCAATACAGAGCAAATTGGCTGTCACTTATCTACAAGTTAGTCCCTATTTGGAATTAGATTTACAGTGGGCAAGATTCGCGAGTTTACAGAAGAGCTTCTCAACTCAAATACTGCAACAAGAATACTCCGCTAGTTCCAGACGTAGGTAGTGCGAGTGCCTGGAATATCGGATGTTTGTACCAGGAAACAAACGCACCTTTATTTAAGTGTTGAACTTGGTCAATTGCAGACTTTCGATACAATTTATTTTTCTGACGAATTACTGCGTCGTCGTCCCAATAGGCTTCTTTCGTTTCCATGCTGTTTAGCGATTCAAGTACCCATTTTCGCGCGAGAGATGCTTCTCGTTGCAATAATATCGCGGACACAAGCACGTAGAATGAAATAGCGCCGTAAACCACAACCAGCTCTATACTCCATCTCCAACCATCAAAGAATGTGCTTCGTGAAAGGACCATCAGAAAAATAATAAGAAAAGGGAAAAACACAAGCGGCGTTATTGCTCTAGTTCTGTCAGCAATTAGCTCAAGAAGGCTCAATTTTTTGTTGACCTCAATATTCCTATAATCATCTAGCTCAAAATCGTCTGGGCTGTATTCATTCCATTCTAATTCGCACTTCCTCAGTGCTTTTGTAAATGTGCATCCAAGTCGGGTTACATCATTGCCAATTACGATCATAATCACAGCGATAGATATCACCATAAATACAAATACGTCGCCGAAGAAAAAATTTGCGAGTGGATAGGAGTCTCTAATAAGAGCTGGTTGGGGAGTCAGATATTTGAATGTGGTAAATACAACTACTATCAACAAAAATGCTTTATAGGAAACTCTAGTTATGCGCGCACGCCAGCTTCCCAACTCTTGATACTCTTCCAAGATTTCCATCATTTTCACTTTCTTTTTTTCTTTTTTCGTTTCTCCTTCTTTCCTTTTTATACTCGAGGTTTCTGCGCATCTTTTGTCAATATCATTACTCCATGTTGAAATTGACCACTTTAACTTTTCAAGCTCTCTTTGCTTGGTCTTCATTCCGTGCTTCCAAACATCAGATACATTGCTAAGAATAAGTTTATAGGTCGATATAATCTTATCTCCAAGAGTAATCTTTCCCTGGGTCTCTTTTTCTGCATCATTCGACCTAAATCCGCTTAACGTGAATAATTTATCATTACTCTCTTTCCAGCGTGCATATGAATAAATACCAAAGCAAATGCTAACAATGAGTATTTGAATACGTATCAAGGTTGTGGGCCAGTGGCTAATTCCCTGAAAAACGTGTACAGGTTCCCCATTCAATGTTGCGGCTTCCGCGAGAAGGAGGAATGGCATAAAACAGAGAAACACCGAACTTATAAACAAACAGTGCATTATCGCTACTGCTGGGCTACTCATATAGAAAGATACAGGTTTGCTAAAAAATCCCTGACGAGACAGGAATCGCAATCGTTTAATAAATAAGTAACCAAAACAAATTGAAAACAGCGAAGAAAACACTAAAAGGATATTATTATCCAAGTTCTCAACTAGCATTGAGAGGGCGAGAGTTAAAAACAGAAAGTAAGCTAGAGCAAAGTAAGATGCTTTTGCAAAAATAAAGTCTAATGCATCTATTGTAGACTCTAAATACCGGCGTGCCCAAATCGCAGCTACTATTACTGAGAGCAATGGTAGAAATATAAGTACCCAGACAACCTGACTTACGTAAAATTCCAGGCTGCCTAATCTTGATGCTGCGCTAAGTAGATATTAAGTTTTGTCATCAAAAGTTGAACTTATTGCGACTGCGCCATTGCGAGAAATTTCGAATATTTGAACTTCACCCGAAAGATTACCTTCCAGTAATTGCGCAACTGGTTCACTGCCTCGTTCTTCCAAAGTTAGTGCTGCACAAGTCGAATAAAAGTAGCTGGTTTGATAGCTATCTCTAAACGGAGGGACCGAGATACCGGCTTCTGATTGACCAGGTTTCAGTAGACTTCTACAACTATTTTCAGAGTTTTCTCCTTGTGCAAGGCCTAAGGCACTTCCCACTAACAGATTTTGAGTCCAACTCCTTTGGGAGCTATGGCCCATAAAATCATCGAGGTCTGTTGTAAAGAATACCGCGTTGGGATTTTTCTCCCGTAACGCTTGGAGTACAAGTAACTTATCGAAGATATCTGTACCTAACACACCAATTGCATCGTATCTTCCGCTGCCCACTTGATCAGATATACGGCGTAAATAGTCATATTGATGACGGCCAAACGGATCTTCCAAGTTTTCAAGAGTAGCAAAGACACCGGCTATAGAATCCGAGCTGCTATTTCGATTTGTGTTGGATTCTTGATTGTCAGAGGGTAGTTGGCCGTCTATGCCGCGCAAGTAGCCGAAACTATCGACATTACTGAAGCACCTGTTGCCTGGGTTAGTGCTAAAACATTTAATGTTACTTTCTAAGGCTCTACCATATTTACCATCACTTTCATAAATTAGCGCTATGCGAGAATCAATCGGATCCAGATTTCTTTGATAAAGCTCATCAATTAAATTTTGGAGAACAATATCATCACGAGTTATCGATCTAATCACTTGAGAAGATTCTCGCACCGTCGATCCAACTTCAGTATCAAGTGCTCTTTTAGAAATTGTTGCTCTAGGTGAGATAACCACAACGGGGCTGAATAACTCTTCTATAGGTAGCGGTAAACTGACCCAGCTTTCCCATTCGGGATCGCTATCCGCAATCTCAAGCTGTTCGAGGCAGTTAGTGACAATGTTTCGCGTCAGGTTTGCAAATCGAGAATCTGTAGGTAGGCAAGAGATGAATTCGTCTTGTTTCTGCTCACTTAATCCAATGTCCAAGTATTCGTCAGCATCGATCATGATCTCCAATACCTGTTCCTGAAACCTTTCCTCTGCTTGTTGAGATGCAGCAACCATAGATTCCACTGGCCACGATTCGGCTACAAAGTTAAACCAAGTCGAATCGCTATCGGCAATGTTTAGTGACGCTAAACAATTCGAAACTCCTTCAAATGTGTATATGCTATCGGTAAATCGTGCAACACAAGTTTCCAACTCTTCTCGTTTCTCTGCGCTTAGACCAAAATCCAAATAGGTATCTGATTCTTGTATTAGTTGCGCTAATTCGGGATTGGAAACAGCAGCATCTTCTATTCTCAGTTCACTTGAGTCCGGATAAGTTAGAAAATCAGTTACATAAGAAACGTCTACGCTGCCGCTTTTAGTCGTGAAAATCGATGACAGACAATTCTCCACGTTCGGTTGCGTGAAAGGGGTTAATTCATCACCTATAAAACAATTTATGAGAACTAGTTGATCTTGCGCAGTAAATTCTACATCCAGCCATTCCTGGTCCTTTAAGATCTGTTTGATCCCGTATTGATGGGCTGCGGGAAGGCTTTGCAACAGATTAGTTGCAATTTGAGTTGGCCAATAACTTGCTATCTCATCGAACCAAGTAGGATCGCCGTCCTCGATATTTAATCTCTCCAGGTAAAGTGCGACGTTTTCGCTATAGAAGCTGGCAACAGCATTAGTAACAACTGCATCGACTAATTCTATGCGTTTATCGTCACTTAGTCCGAAATCTAAGTACCAATCTGTGTCTTCTATCAGCCTGTTCAAATCTTCGATGAATGTGGAATCTCGTCTGGATAATTCGTCGACTAGACGTTGCGGCAAGGCACTGGGTAGGTCATAAGCGACTGTGTTCGCCCACTCAAAATCACTGTCTGCGATTTCTAAACTTGTTAAACAATTGGCAGCATTTTCTGCTGTCACCTGGCCATAGTCATTTGAGCGGTAGCATGCAAGAAGCTCTAATCGCTTGCTTTCGCTCATGCCTGAATCCAAATAGAAATCGGCTTCAGAAATAAGATCGTCTAATTGTGTTCTTAAATAAGCATTGAACTCACCGAGAGAGCCCTGCACGCTTTGAGTCTGTATGTCTGTTTGTGTTGTTTGACGAAACAAATCAAAATACTCTTCGTCTACTTCGGCATTAGTTGCGTCCGCAATCTCTTTATAAAGGTCTACGAGGGCATTGGAATTCGTAGGCCCCATCAAGGCCGAAGTGGGAATGAATGGATCATTTACATATAGTTTTTCAAGAATCGATTCATAGTTGTCAATAATTCTTGTTCCCATAGAGTCTTCAGGAATCCAAAGAATTACTACATCTTTGTTACGAAACTCATTCGTATCATTATCTTCCTCAACCCAAGGTAAATAGGGCTGATAAAGTTCAAAACTCATGAGTATTTTTTCAAATTTTTCTGTAGTTAAATTTGTGGTTTCATCTGAATCACTGGGTAGCGCAATTGGTAAATCAGTTTGTAAAAGTGATATTTGTTCGCTCGAAACTGGCACGTGTGTTTGATTAATTGCTGACACGACCGCGTAGCGAATTCTGCGGCGCAGTTCACTCGTTAATGTATAACGCTGAGCAGGAAGCAATACTCCTAAAATAATTGCTTTTTCGAGAGTTGGGATCGTCGGCCTATCTCGAGCAACAGTTGCAAGAAAGGAATCTGCGTCATGAACTGACGATTGATAAAGCGGTAACAGCGAATTACTACTGCCTTGCAGTCGAATCTGTTCCTCTCTAGCTCTAATTGAAAGGATAGGCTTAAGTGGATCTTCCCACATACGAGTGTCGAGAAGGCTAGTGCTAAGGCCGGAAGGAGTACGGCTAGATTGAAAGGGTTCGTCAAAAATCAAATAGCCGCCGACTAACAACGCCGCCAGAAGGGCTGAAGTTGACATTAATCTAATAAATAGATGGCTTTGTTCTTCCACTTCGTTCTTCCAAAAGCTCTTTAATTATTGACTTGATTGGAATTGGAATACGACTTCAATTCATTATTTCATCTTCAATACTTGCAAATTTCTTGACTATTTTAAGAGACAAGGGCCGATGTTTGTTAAACGATTTCTTCGACCCTGGATAAAAATTTTGATATCACATGCTTCGTGGGGAAGTCAACAAAACTTAATATTACTCTACATGCAGGAACCGCCAGGAATATAATTCGTATCAGTTATGTTGTGTGTTAACTGGTTTGTTTCCGAAACATGTTGGAATTCTTGAGAGCTTCAGCTTTTTCACCTAGCCATTCGTGTGTTCCGGCTAAGATCCAACCAAATCCGAATGACACAAGCGCAATCGCTTCAGCGTAAAACACCCTTCTTTCAGTAGCAAAAAAGAGGAATATAACCACCGCATAAAGCATTCCGAGCATAAAAATTGAATATGCGATAGCTCGCACCTTAGACCAGTTAGTATTTATTAACCAAGCTCGCCAAACAAAAATTCCCAGAATGACCGCCAAGACAATGAAGAAAACTGCTGCAAACCTCGTATGCCAAACACCGGTCTGTACTATGCTCATATTAAAATATTGCGGAACATTGCTGGCACAGATTTGCGCATCACCTAACGGACAATCGCTCGTGGGAAGTAGAGCGGTTAGCGCAACACAAATTGAGCCTACCTTGGCAGAAACGAATTCGGTTTTACTGCCCTTTGCAGGATTTGGGCCTTCCCGTTCATGCCCCTGATATGCCAACAAGAAGGCTGACACAATCAGTAGCTGACCAACGAAAAGGTCGTGCCCATCAGTGTGATAAGCCGCACTGATGGAATCAATGGTTATGCCCGGTTGAGTCGCCAGGACACTGAAAGCAGCAATACTTAATGCAATTAGGCCAACCAACGTACGCAATACGTGGTAGTCGAATTCCGGTCGTTGATGATTGGCAGAAGCATGGATGCGCGCACGATATAGCGGCACAAATAGAAAGGTGACCGTAAGTGCGATTAGAATTAGTAATAAAATTGGACTCATAATGATTCCTTTAAATTCATTTAGAAAATTTACTGCCCAATAGACCCAAAGTTCAATTCTTTTGTAGACTGCTCTGACTTAGATAACAAATACAATTAGGTTGAATTACTTTACTATTAAGCAATCTAATTTAAAGCTCCCAGCCAACCGAAAGACTTAACCAACCTTCTCCCTCATGTTCCCACTGACTATCACCGATTCTGTCTTGTCCATAAACAAGTCCAATATTTAGATTATCCCAATTTTTTATCAAAAAACCTGTTGCCCATGTAAAACCGGATTTATTTTCAGTAGAAATCTGTCCCATAGCATCTTCCTCTGCCACAGATACTTGAGTCAATCCAGCTGAGAGAAAAGGAGTTACAGTAATGAATGTTCCAAAAGGCAGATTGCCGCCAAAATTAGTTTCATAATTCCATCCAGCATAATATCCAACCGTGGCTTCACCGCTAAGCGTGTTATCGTTTGTTCGATATTTAAATGGTACAACCAGTGGGCCACTCGAGAATCCACTAAAACTCTGATGAACTAAATTTTCTACTGGCACATCATTATCAAGATCTTTTTCTAGGAAATATGTTTTGCCATACTCTGCAGAAGAAGAACCAGGATAAATTGATTCAAAAGTTATTGCGTAATGGTCATCAGAACTGTTGTCTAATACCGTAAATTTAGATTGGGCTCCTGCGTCAATATTGAAATTTGCTGCATCAATACTGACATTTATCTCTGTCCCGGTTCTGTAGACTTTTTGAATTTCCAAATCCGCAGCGAAACTTGTAATTGGAAATACTAACAACAGTAGAAAAACTACTCGATAAAAGTTCATTTCAATTCTCCATGTGTTTCATTAATTAGTTTCATCCTTTAGTGCAATGAACTTTCCAATTGTCTCGACAAGAGGGTAAGTATTTGACTGTGTTCGATTCACTAGGAAACCTATAAATGCACGATGCATTAGAAAATTTTGAGATGAGAGAAAGTCAGGGAGTCAGAGCGGTACTTCATCATGGTAATTCCACTCTAATCACTTAATCTAAAGCAGCTAAGCGGAAAGCCCCCTTCGAAACGAGATTTCTCATAGCGCATGATCTTACTGAGCCGCCTATAAAGAGGAGGACGATTACTAGCTGGATATGTGAGGGTTGATAGAAATTGAGCTATTCAGTACTAATTGCATTTGAGGCTTGACCAAATAATTGGAGAGTTTCTGAAGACGGGTAGAGTCAGCAACAGTATGGATTTGAGAGACATGCAACTCGAACTAATATCAGTACACCTGACCAATAAATTGTAAATAGACCAATTGAATAGATCAGGCACGATCGAATGTTCACGGAAGTCAACATCGTAAACATAGACTAATTTCATTTCGCGAGGACCATTAGTTGTGAAAACCTAACAAACTGGACTTGGTGAGAATTCGAAAGCATTCTGCGCCCATAAGCTATTTAGGTGAGGGGATTTGAACGTATCTTACACTTATTATATGAGAAGACTGATCAAGACGGCTCTATTATCGCTTCGTCGAGTACTTCTGCAGGCATCACCACTGTGATAATGTTGAATTGATAGCAAAAACGAATAACAAAAATTAATAAAAAAAATTAGCGAGTAGACAGATGCTCTTTGACATGCTTCCAAGAATGTTTCCAAACCTTAGTCGTCAGTTTAATGAAGAGGAACTGAAGAAACTAGGAACAGCCATGCTGGCGGGTAATCCGGTTAGCGGTGGACCTCCGGCCGGGTATACTTATTTTGGGCAATTCATCGCCCATGACCTGACGCAATTGTCGACAGATGAAGAGCGACCTGTAAAGCATGGCAGTGAACCAATACAGGAACGCAATCCAGCGTTAGACTTAGATCCCGTATACGGCGGTCTGGATACACGTGGCTTTATAATTGCAGTTGAGCCAGATGGCAGTATGAAGGTGGACTTGACTTATAGTGATACTGGTCAATGGGCTAAGTCCGATCTTCCCAGAGATGCCAACGGGATGCCCCTTATTCCTGATGACCGAAATGAGGACAATCTTTTTGTAGCCCAGATTCATGTGCTTTTCTTGCGGCTTCACAATTACCTGATCGAAAATCATGGTGCTGGGATAAACAACAGATCGGATCGTTTCAAGTTTGGAAAAGAAAATACCATACGGATTTATCATGAACTGATAAAAACCGATTTTCTAAGCAAAATACTAGATGCAACTGTGTACGATGAAATGGTTATACAAGGAAACCACCTATCTTGGAATCAGCTTCGCGTTCCGAGAGAGTTTGCCGGAGCAGCATTTCGGTTTGGACACGCCATGGTACTCAATCAATACACGCCGAGGGCAAATCAAATAAGACCATTGGAGCATTTTCTTACTATGACCGGGCGGCACCGATTCAGCAGAAGTAGACTTCCTGGTCTTCTCGAATCGGAAAGGATTGACTGGCGTAGCATGTTCTTTGATTGGGGTGCGCTACCAGCTGGTCTTGAAAAAAACTTTGCACGTGGCTTATCTCCAATAATCAATCTGAAAATTAAACCTACCGGAGACTTTCCTGAAGTAAACATAGCGAAAAGAAATTTACTCCGTGGCAATGAACTTGAACTACCCAGCGGTCAGGATATCATTCAAGCCATTGCCCCTGCGATTAAAAACGCATTAGGGATTAATTCCCTAACAGCTACCCAATTGAATATTCAAAACTTACTAGACGATACTAATCTTGGATTGCAAACACCACTATGGTATTACTTGTTAGCTGAGGCAGATGTTATCGGTGGCAATGCTAAACTAGGACCACTCGGAAGTTACTTGGTTGCAGATGTTATGATGGGCCTGCTCAATAATTCTCCGCATCATGGAAAAGCTGTTATCCCACCCCCTTCTGGAAATCCCTGGACTATGAATGAGCTTGTCTGGAACGTTTTGCCAATGTAACCAATTAAATCAATCAATAGAGGATACATGAAAATGAGTTTATGGACTTATAATGATTTTGCAGGCGATTGGACAGTTGAGGAATTGCCTTATCCGCGGATGTCGGACGCTGCAAAAATGGGATATTACCCACCAAAAAATCAGATCTTAACGTTTTCTAAAGCCGGAAAAGTTAAGTCAAAGGGCCCCGAACCTTATGAAGTTCCTTATTTCAAAGTAACTGCTGATCAATCTAAACCGGATTGGCCTGGGCGAGCTGCCTTGGAAGGCGCGTTGTTTCTGTTTGGAATGGGCATCGTTACCTCTACTCAAATGAAAACTCAGGTTCTCTTGCCGGGTAGCGAAGAAACTCAAAGTATCCACGAAGTCATAACCCTTGAAAACTATGAAGATGAAGAGGGAAAAGAGAAGATCAGAATGTTACATGCCATAATCTGGGAAGATGGTGATATGGGCAAATGGGGTTGTCGCTAACCAAAGTGAATAAGAACCGCATTAGTTTTTGGCTGATTGGCTTTTTTGTAATAGCTTCCTTCGTCTTGTTGTTGGCGGACGAAGTGAGCTTGCCTTGGCGAGAATCTTATACTGATCAGTCTATAATTTTCGTTGCTCCGGACGGTGCTTTGAATTTTGTGAGTGACGGGGAGACTGAGACTCTAGATGTTCCCGGTAGCGCACGAATGCCTTTGATATTGCTTACATCAAAAGAAGGTTACTCACTGGAAGCTGATACTTTTAGTCGTGGTCCACCCAATATTCTGGAAACTTTAGCTGATCCTTCCATTCAAGCAAAAGAATTAGCCAGGAAACTAACTACCGCCGCTCGTTTGTGGGCAAACGGTAAAACCCAAGAAGCTCTTGCCCTCTATCTAAATCTCATACAAGAAACACCTGCGGATTCAATCGACGCGGATCTCGTTAGACTTCGCCAGTACGCTGCGCTGTACGGTGCTATTGGCTCGTCCAGTCAATACGATGGTGAATCCGAGGACTTATTCATTGCAGCACTTTCAAACAGTGTTAATGACATATTCTTGCAATCTGCAATCCCAGCGATCAAAGAAAGTGTCAAGGTTGAAGACGCAGACACGCGAGCCGAAGCAAGAAAACAATTGATTGCTTTGCTGGAAAATCGCGAATGGCCTGAGAGCTGGGCTGGGCTTGAAGCTTCTATTCGTCACTCTATTGGTTACGCTTACCTGCTCGACAGTCAAACAGATATCGGTGAACGCTATATAAACCAAGCAATGGATTTAGTGTCGTGGCACACTCCAACTCTCGCCAGCTACCACAACATGCAAATGTATACAGATATTCGACGTGCTTGGCTTGCCAGTACAGCTGCTGAGAAGCAGCCTTTATTGGAGCGTTCGAACAACATCGCCTTCGAAGGTCTAAATCTTGCGAACGCATCTGATTCGCACGCCACCAGCGGTCTGATACTCAACAATATCGCGACCAATTATATGCGATTGGGTGATTATGAGAATGCGCAACGAAATTTGCGCGAGTCTCTTCGAATAGTTGAAGGTAGATTTAGCCCGTTTTCACGAACTACAGCACTAATCAATCTCGGGAAAGTCTATCGTGATTTAGGTGAACAGGATCGGGCCCGAAGTTATTTAAGTGAAGGTATTGATTCGGCAAGACAGGCAGGAGAGCTTGCACGCATACCTATCGCTCAGTGCGTATTGGGGACTGTGGAACGCAATGATGGACGCTTGGATGAAGCTATCGCACTTCATCGTGAATGCCTCGCAGGTTCTAGGCAACAACAAAACCTTACTCTGGAGGTTGAAGCTGCACTTGAACTAAGCGAAGACCTCCGGCTTGCAAATAATTTTGCTGATGCAAGTGAACACCTGTCAATTGCTCGAGCATTATTAGAGGAGAACTCCGATGTTGACAACGAATTAATACTTCGTTCGCGCTCAATGATCCGAAGCGCACTCATTATGCAATTGGCTGGGAACGAGAATGAGGCCAATAAACATCTGGAATTTGCATTGGATTATGTACCAAGGCTTCTAGATCCCATTGCGCGAATTGAGGTGCTATATAAAGCAATGTTGGTCTATCAGGATCGTGGAGACCACAATTCTGTATTAGAAATCAGCAACCAAACTTTAGCAGCAGTGGAATCATTCTTTTCTGTTTTAGAACCTCAGCGACTTGGTCCTGCCTGGAGCGCTCGTAATTATCCAATTGTAGAAACGGTACTTAGATCACAAGTCGAGACAAAAATTGACCCTATCGAAATGTTGCGCACTATCGAACGTATGCAATCTATCAATTTGCGCCGAATGATTTCAGGGCAAGCAGATCTTGCTGCCAGCCCCGATCGTCTCAATACAATTAGCGAACTTGCAGATCAACGAGCAGAATACTTGGAGTCCAACGACGAAATTCGACAAAACGCCTATATTGAAAATGAGCTTTTCCTGGCAGAAGCTTGGCAGTCAACACAGCGTGGCGAAGCTACTGAGTTTATGCTGCAAGACATGCGCGAGCAGCTTGACTCTGATACTGCTGCGATTCGATTTCTAATTCTTGATAGCGATATATATGCATTCACAGTAACGGATTCAACCATCACATTTGAAGAGACTGGTCCTCATACTGAACCAATCGAAGAGGAAGAGGAAGAGGAAGAGGAATCGAAACCAACGTTGTTCGACCTAGCAGAGGCAGTAGTTGATCTGCGAAGTGTAAGTTCGGAAGACAAATCTAACACGGCACTAAATTTGGTATCTGCATACTTGCCCGATAGCCTAAACGAAATCACTGCTTCGCGATTGTTAATCGTGAATGACGGCCTACTAAATCGAGTGCCATATTCTATGCTACTCGATAACAATGGCAAACATTTGATGACCCGTTTTGAACTCTCAATTGTTCCCTCATTGTCTGCATTGCAACTATCAGAAAGCTCGGTCGAAACTTCTAACAACAGAATCGATGTGGCTGTTTTCGCAAATCCAGATTTAGGTTCGGAAGCATCAAACTTTGATGCTCCTGATCGTGTAAGAAGCTGGGCTAAAGATTTACCTTCTCTTCCTTGGGCAGATGAAGAAGCGAAAATGATTGAATCTACATTAGAGAACCATGAAGTAGTTTCATTTACAGGAAAAAATGCAACTCTGGCTGCACTACTCGACGAACAACACAGACAGGCAAAAATTTTACATATAGCTACACATGGTTATTTTAAGGACTCTGGTGCTGACAATGTTGGTTTTGTCCTCGCTTCCTCCAACGCAGACAGCGAGAATAGATTCGTTACGATGACGGAGTTATTGTCTTATCGATTCGATAACAATCTTGTGGTTGTGAGCGGCTGTGATACATCAATTGATGAAACATTCGAAGGGGAGGGTAGTCTAAGTGTGACTCGAGCGTTTCTGGCTCGAGGAGCAAAATCAGTAATTGGCACATTGTGGCCAGTATCGGACAGCGCGTCGGCCGCTTTCATGACGCACTTTTATGAAGAACTTTCTATCAGCGGTGATCCAATCTCCTCACTCCGAGCGGCACAGCTCGCCATGATTGGAGATAAGAGTTCATTCAAAGATCCTTACTACTGGGCTGGATACAGATTAACAACAACTGAATTGTTACCAACTATCCCGGGAATTGGTTCTTAGGACCAATTGAATCGAAAATTACTTTCCATTCATCTAAATTCTAGCCCATTTTAGTCTTATACAAGGTTGAAGCGAGCTAGCTTAAACATGACGAGATTAACTAACTAAAATCTAGATCATGTAATTCTGAATTGAAAATAAGTCGGCATAACTTACTAGATACAGAAATATTTTGACAAAATTTCTGAATTCAAATTCAAATTCAAATTCAGATCAGTATCGAATTGAAATGGTTATGAGTAGTTGAGTTGAAACAAAGTTATCGGCTACTTAGCTCGTTTGAAAGATATATTAGTCTGTAAATCTAACGAGGTGTGGGCGGGTAATTTCATGTTCCGCAGATGAGGTAATCACTTGGTAGTCACCCGAAAACTCTCCATACAAGAGAATTCTGATTAAGCCTTCTTGTACTACCTCAACATCTTCAAGAAAAACTATTACTTCTCCAGATTGGTCCTCAATTATGGATACATTAAATGTACCATCACTTACTGGACCAAGACCAAGATCAATGTCTAATAGAATTGGGGGATTACTGCTAATAGTAGTAATACTGTCTTCATTCCCTCGTAAATAATTTAGTCTAACTTCAGGAGGGGGATTAAAATTGGTCATTGGAATAGCTATTAGACTGGTTTGATTCTGCTCTGGTAGGTTGAACAAAATACCAACTGCAACTAATACAGTAGCAGCAATTGAAATCGGTTGCTGAATCCATTGTGAAAATGTTGGTCTTAATATATTCGATTTGATTTTTGGATCGTTTGACTGGTTTTCAGCAGAAGTTGATTCCGGGCTTTTATGTTCGTTTAGTCCCTTAACAAGTGCTTCCCGAAGCTGGACTTCTTCTAGCACACTACTATCTTTTAGCATTAAGATTTCAAAATTTGATCTCTCTTCCTCAGACAATTGCCCAAATATAAATCGATCTATAATGTCGGCTAATTCTGTTGATGACTGTGTCATGTTGTCATCTCCAGTGGGATCTCATCTTTTCGAGACTCTACTATTTCTCTGAACCTGGACCTAGCTCGTGATATCACTCTGTCGAAATGGCGGTGACTTAAATCTAGTATCTCACATATACTGACTTTATCTTTTTCTTCAATATAGTACAAAGTCAATATTTTCCGATCTCTTGCGTTTTGCAATTCTTCGAGCAATTGTTTAACTGCAACTTTCGATCTTGCGTTCACTAGATCTCTGTATGCGTCATTATTCGAACTTTCAATTGCTTCAATGTAATCTGAATTAGGAGAAGTCTTTCGACGAACCTCTTTACGAATCTCACCAATATGCAGATTGACAGCAGTATTTTGCAAATATGCTGCCAATTTCGTTGGGTCTGATAGTGGTTCTCTGCGTAATTTCTGTAACACGACTAAAAATGTTTCCTGTTGCAAATCCTTTGCTCGTTCTTTGTCACCGGTACGTTTTTCTAATATATACATTAGAGCCCGCCCATATTTTTCAATCATAGCTGTTTCAGCTTCCTGATCGCCTTTACTTATACCTGCGATGATTGCTTCGGGTGTCTCAAACAGCTTTGACATAATTCTTGTGCTTTTTGTTATTTTTTGGAGGAAAATCAAGACCTAAGCGCAGTATACGTAACTGTGAATCCCTTTTCCAACATTGTAGGAAGAATCTTACGAGTCGCTTAAGAGCCCCTAAAGACACCATATCGGTCCCCGATTTTCCGCGTTTGACCCAATCAAAAAACCTCGACCAATGAGACATTTCTTACTGTCGTAACAGAGCTGGAGTAAGGGTAGCAAGCAATCTGACTCATGAAAGATTAGTTGCGAAAAAATCTATCTTTCCAAGGAACTCGCGTTATGAAGCTACTGTTTCCTATAAAGGTAAGAAGAATATCCAGTGAAGTTAACGGGGTAACTAAGGTCGCATGTCCAAATCTGAAAACAACTATCAAATGAATCCTTGTTCAATGGATCAACAGGCATTGTCACCAGATGATTGTGCTGGTGAAGTTGTGGAAACCGAATCAACTATGACCAACATTAAAAAGTTGTTTCAGAAATATTCCCTGTATAAAGACAGTTCTTGGCTTAACGGCGGAAATGATGCACAGGAGTCGATCGGCGAGTTAATCCGTGACATCCACTATTTGGAGTCGAGGAACAATTCGTTTGGAAGTGAAAAATTAAAAAATTCAGATGAAACAAATAAGAATTTTGAATCCTTATTCGACCTTTCAGAAATTGTTGCTCAACAAGAAAGTATGTTGGAACCAATAGCTGACGTAAGCTCCGTGTCAGAATCGTACTTCTTTCTCAGCTATACACACAATGATTCTAAAGTAGTTAAAGACGACACCAGTTTAATTCGCAGTTCCAACTGTGAAATCTGGTTAGATCGACAAATTCATCCGGGCTTAGAATGGCGAGTTGAAATTGCTGAAGCGATTTCAAATGCAAAAGGGGTATTCACATACATTTCGCCTGCGTTCTTGTCTTCTTCGCATTGCATTCAAGAACTGAATTTTGCATTAGATGAGGAGAAACCAATTGTTCTTATCTATCTGGAAGAAATTGAAATCCCAAAGTGGATGCGGTTGGCATTGTGTTCCAAACAGGCCATTTTCCGTCATCTTCTTACTAACAAGGAATACGTCACTCAAATTCAGAATGCAGTTAAAGCACTGGAATACTCAGAATTAGAAAGCGAAAGAGCTCAAATTGAACACAAGTGAGCTATTAGTCTATCTGACAAATTATTGAAACAAAGACATAACAATATAGTAACTAAATCAAATTACATAAATAGGAGTCTGCAATGTCTGACAAATCTCTTGAGGAGTATTTGGGTAATGAGGATGAAGAAGTTAAAGAATCACTGGATTCTGAGACTTTAATTAAAGAGTTAGAGGATGAGTTGGACGATTCGCCTGAATGGCTGCCGTCTGAGAGTGAAGACGACGACGACGATGATGACGACGACGATGATGACGACGACGACGACGATGATGACGACGACGACGATGATGACGACGACGATGATGACGACGACGACGACGACGATGATGATGACGACGACGACGATGATGACGACGACGACGATGACGACGACGACGATGATGAAGATAACGACAGTAGCGAAGACGATGACGATGAAGATGACGAAGATCTTGATGAGATTGATGGCACTAATGGTGACGACGTTTTAATCGGCAATAACGAAGAAAACGAAATAGATGGCAAAGCAGGAAATGACTACATCGAAGGCCTTGGCGATGATGACGAAATCAAAGGTGGCGAGGGCGATGACGAAATATACGGCGGCGATGGCAAAGACGACATCGATGGCGGCAAAGACAACGACGTCATTTCCGGTGGTGCTGGCAAGGATAAGTTAGATGGCGGCAAAGGCGATGATGCAATACATGGTGACGCAGGCGATGATGAGCTCAAAGGCGAAGATGGCGATGATGTCCTGGATGGCGGCGATGGAAAAGACGATCTCAAGGGCGGAAAGGGCGACGATGTCCTCCTTGGTGGTGATAGTAAAGACAAACTGCAAGGCGGCAAAGGGAATGACGTTCTAGAAGGTGGCAAAGGAAAGGACGATATCGATGCTGGTGACGGTGACGATGAAATCGTCTGGAAGGCCGGTGATGGTGAGGACAAACTCGATGGTGGAAAAGGTGAAGATACTTTCACTCTGAAAAGCTCTGATAACGTCTTTCAAACAATTGTTTTGTCAACCAATAACAAAGGTGATCTAGTCGTTAGTGTTGATGGGGGCGCTGAAGGCGGAGAGCTTACTCTTAAAAAGATAGAAAATTTTAACCTTCAAACTGGTGCTGGAGGTGCCACTTTACAACTCGGTGATCTGGGAGGCTCCAGTGATGATCCCATTGACTTATCAGGTGGTGATGGTGGTGACACAATCGATGCAAGCGAAAGCGAAGTACCTGTTATTGTCGATGCCGGCACTGGCGATGATGTGGTGTCAGGTGGAAACGCTGCGGATGAAATCAGCGGCGGCGAAGGCTCGGATGTTATAACCGGCGGAGGTGGCGATGACATCATCGATGCTGGCGTTGGTGACGATCAGGTTATATGGGCAGCCGGCGATGGAAATGATGTCATCAACGGTGGAGAAGGTGAAGACCAACTAGACGTCACTCTCGATGACACCCAGCCGTCTGAGCTCTCCATTTCCTCTGATGCGGATGGAAACGTAATACTTACGGCAGACGATGGCACCGAGTTAGTTCTCGACGAAGTCGAAGAAATTGTAATCAATGCAGGTGCTGCCGGTACTACAATTACCATCGGCGATCTTTCCAACACAGACATTTCTCAAAATACCTTGTATTTCAATGGCGGAATTGGCGATGACACTTTCGATGCATCAGTCACTGATCGCCGCATCGTAGCAACCGGTAATGATGGTAGCGACACGCTATTAAGCGGCACGGGCAATGACATGCTAGATGGTGGTGCTGGCGATGACGTATTGAATGCCGGTGGTGGATCAGGAGTCGACACTGTTCTGGGTGGAAGTGGCGATGATCTAATTTCCACAACCCTAGGTGATGATTTTAATAGTTTAGCAGTCGACATCGTTGATGGCGGTGCTGATAACGATCAACTAGACGTCAATTTAGTTGAAAACACTCCTCAGGAACTGCTCTTCAGAGTTGAAAGCAACGGTGACGGTAGTTTCTCAATTACCAGCGAAGATTTAGCTCTGCATGAAACTCTTCACGTATCGAACGTTGAAACACTTCGCCTTATTGCCAGTGAAGGTGCACTTAGTATTGAGCTTGGTGCCCTAGGTGATTCTACTCTTGCTGCTAATGGAGTTAATTTTGAAGGTAGCAATGACGCCGATTTCCTCGACGGTTCAGATACTGATGTAGTGGTAGAAGCATTCGGTGGTGGCGGCGATGACAATTTAATCGGTGGGTCGCAAAACGATCTTCTTTTTGGTGGAGACAACAACGATAGCCTTTCCGGCGATGAAGGAGACGATGTTCTTCGCGGAGAAGCTGGCAACGACATCATGGATGGTGGTGCCGGTTGGGATAAGGCTGACTACAGTGCTGAAACTAGTGGCGTAACTGTTGATCTAGGAATATTTGTCGCACAAAACACTGGCGCAGCGGGCATGGATACCCTGGTGAACATCGAAGAAGTTGAAGGTTCTGCCTTCGACGATACTTTAAGTGGCAATGATTTTGATAACACTTTAAGTGGCGGTGACGGAAACGACACGATAAGTGGCGGCTTAGGCTGGGATTTCGTTTTCGGTGGTAATGGTAACGATACTCTCGACGATCCAGATGGGGCGATACTCAGTGGTGATGCCGGTGACGATACCATCGATGGTTTTGCAAGCTACTGGAATGATCCGACTGCTGTTCAAATAAATTTGTCCAACAGCGCCTACGATGTATTCGGTGGTGGCAGCCAAATTGTAAACGCTCGCCAAGCCAGTGACGGTTACGGAGATACAGATAGTTTTCTTTCTGGCACAAGCGGCGTAGAAGGTTCTGCTCTTGGAGATCACTTTCAAGGCTCCAGTGGTGATGATGTGATCTTAGGCCGAGCGGGTAATGACGTAATCATCGGTGGTGATGGAGATGATTATTTTCGCGGCGGTAGTGGCGATGACGATATCGACGGTGGCGCAGGAGTCGATTGGGCAGACTATCGAGATTTTGGAACGGATCACAATGGAGCCGCCACCCAAGGTATCAATCTAAATCTAAACACCGGTGCAGTTACCGATAGTTATGGTGATACCGACACGCTCACCGGCGTTGAAAACGCCTGGGGTTCAGCCTTTGCCGACGTAATGATCGGTGACGGTGGCGACAACGTTCTCCTTGCAAGAGAAGGTGATGATAACGTTAGTGGCGGTGATGGAAACGACACTCTAGGTGGTTGGACTGGTAACGACACAATCGATGGTGGCGCTGGTGACGACATAATCCTCGGTGATGCCGACGATGACACCATGACCGGTGGTGCAGGCGCTGATACTTTCCGCTTTCTCTCGGTTGCAAACGGTAATGATGAATTTGGTCATGAAATCATTACTGACTTCAATGTTGCTGAAGATGTTCTCGAAGTTGTAAATCTTGGAATTAGCAGCCTTTCAGATGTTGCCAGCTTAGCTACAGAAAATGCTGGTGACACGATCATTACGATCGATGCAAACAACAGCATTACCTTGCAAGGAGTGACTCTTGCAAGTTTGACGGATGCAAACTTTCTTTACGCTGATCCACCTGAAGGTGGGATAGGCGGAACAGATGGTGACGATGTGCTTGAGGGAACCTCAGGCAATGATGTTATGAATGGTGGTCTAGGTAACGACACGCTATTTGGTAGGGATGGTGATGACAACCTTAACGGTGATGACGGTGACGATAGGCTATTCGGCGGGCAAGGTGCTGATTCCATTAATGGCGGCAACGGCATAGATTCTGCTAACTATTCCGAAGATCCGGCTGGAGTTACAGTAAACCTGGTAACTGGCACAGCGACCGATGGCTATGGTGACACGGATTCGTTAACTGGCATCGAGAATATAACCGGCACAATATATTCCGACACACTAACCGGCGATGACGGTAACAACTTCTTCAGCGCGGACAATGGCAACTCTCCTACCGGCGGGGATGATGTCATTGTAGCTGGCGGGGGTAACGACTATATCTGGAGTGGTAAAGGCGTTGATACTGTAGATGGTGGCCCGGGATTAGACTTCATGTCTTTCACCGCGGACGAAGTCAGCAATTTCGGTCCCGGGCTCAATATCACTATGGCAGCAGATGGCTCCATGAGTGTGCTTAATACAGATACTGGTGAAGTAGAGGATTCGATCACTGGTATCGAAGGCGTGTTGGGCTCACGAGGCGATGATGTATTTCTTGGTAACCAGTTGGACAACTTCTTTAATCCATTCTTTGGAAATGATTTTGCTGATGGCGGTACCGGAACTGACACTCTCTACTTTGGAATATTTAATGGCATACATGTTGATCTGGAGGCGGGTACTGCATACAGACCGTCTCAACCATTCTTTGGTACCACAACATTCGTCAACTTTGAAAACGTTATTGGTAACGCAAATGACGACACGCTAATTGGTAACTCTGGTGACAATCTTCTCGAAGGGATTGATGGTAACGACACATTACGGGGTGGAGACGGCGCAGATACCTTGCACGGTGGCTCGGTTACAGTATTGCCCCTAACTCTTTTCATGGGGTCAGACGATCCCGATTTTGATGGCTTCGACATTGCTGACTATAGTGTTGACCCAGCGGCCGTAACGGTAGACCTGGCAGCAGGCACGGCCACTGATGGTTGGGGTAAAACCGATACGCTGATCAGTATCGATGGTGTCATAGGTTCTGAATTCAATGACACGTTGATAGGGGATAGTCGTGACAATAACCTTGAAGGTTCGGGCGGTGACGATGTACTGACTGGCGGCGCTGGAGCGGATGGATTCCTCTTGTCAGATGATGGCAATGACAATGCTGCATTTGGTTTGGACGTCATAACGGATTTCGACACATCAGAAGACTATGTAGACGTTGAACAATTTCCTGGCATTCAATCAATTTCTGATTTGACCATCTCTCAGGATGGTCCCGATACCCTAATAACTTTCGATGCGTCCAACGTAGTTCGCCTCAGTGGTGTGACTGTCAGCGCACTAACCGATGACAATTTCTTGTTTGCCGAGCCGCAAAACTTAGTCGGCACTCCAGGTGATGATTTTCTGGAAGGCGGCGCTGGGAATGACACTATCGCGGGATTGGAGGGTAATGACACTCTTAATGGTGGGGACGGGAATGATGTCATCGATGCTGGCCCAGGTAACGACAATGTAGACGGCGGTGCTGGCAACGACAATATTTTCGGTGGTCTTGATACAGACTGGGAAAACATTAATGGCGGGCCTGGTGATGACTTAATCGATATAGGTCAGGGTGGCGGAGATATTCGCGGTGGCACAGGCGATGACACTATTACAGGAACCAATGATTGGTATGAATTTGTCCGTGGGGAAGAAGGCGATGATGTTCTAATCGATCCTGACGGCTCAGGCCATCTAGCCGGAGGGCCAGGAAACGACAGCCTCGATGGAAACACCACATACCAGGAAGACGATACCGGTAAAGGTGTTGAAGCGAATTTAGATACAACTACCTGGGACGTTTATGATGATGGAACAACCCTCTTGTTGCCTGCAAGGGAAGCAAGAGATCCCTATAACGATACAGACACACTGGAAGCTGGTGTCAGAGAGATTATTGGCACGAACTACGATGATTACATTCGTGGCTCTGATGTAAGCGATGGCAATTTCCAATTAGATGGCGGAAACGACACTTTTATAGGTCTAGGTGGCAACGACAATATCAATCCGGGTAGTGGTAATGACTATATTGATGGTGGTGATGAAAATTGGAACCACATCTCTTTCTGGGATACTGGCCGAGATAGCGCTGGTTCTCCCACTCAAGGCATCGTGTTCAATGTGTCTGACTCAGACTTCTCCTATAGCTGGATGGGGAATAGCGGAACGGCTTATGCCAACGAGAACATAGATAACTTCGGAGATACTGACCAGGTATTCAATATTGATGGCATCTCAGGCACCGATTTTGATGACGTAATTGTCGGTCATGACGATCATAACTGGATCGAAGGTGGTGCTGGCAACGACCAAATCTACGGCGGCGATGTTGCCGGTGACAACCTAATCGGTGGACCTGGTAACGATTTGCTCGATGGTCAAGGTGGCGATCACGACCAAGCTTGGTATCAATATATCGGTGCTAGCAACGGTATCGTGGTCGACCTCGGAACTGGAACAGCGAGCAACGATGGTCACGGCGATGTCGATACCTTGGTGTCCATTGAATCTGTTCAAGGTTCTGAATTTGATGACAGTATCACGGGTGATGCAAACCGCAACAACCTACATGGTGGCGAAGGCAATGATGTTATTTCCGGTGAAGGCGGTGATGATTTCATCGATGGCCAGGAGGGTGATGACGAAATTTATGCTGGTGACGGTTATGACTACTTGAATGCCGGGCGAGGAAACGACTTGTTCGATGGTGGTGCTGATATAGATGTATTGGATTACGCGCCATGGACCGGTACTACTTCAGGCGTAACTATTGATCTAACAAACATCGTTTCTGCCGGTGGTTATACGAATGTTGTAGAAGTAGTTAACGATGGTCATGGCACCTCGGACTATTTAAGAGGTATAGAAGAAATTCACGGTTCTGATCATGCCGATCATCTTACCGGTGATGCAAATGACAATCGCTTCGAAGGTCGAGTTGGTGACGACACTCTAATTGGTGGTGATGGTAACGACCATCTATGGGGTGATGACGATAACGATATCCTCGATGGTGGTAATGGTGAAGACGTTCTCGGCGGTGGTGAGAACGACGATAACCTGACTGGTGGTAGTGGAAGAGATCAATTCGTTCTCAATAGAATGCACTACGGACCTAACGGTCTGGAAATGGTTGGATTCGGAAACGATGTTATTCAGGATTTTGTTGTCGGCGAAGATGTGCTTGATGTTTACAACGTTCCAGAATTCACTAGCGTTGCAGCGATGCTGTCCTATGCTATTTCTGCTCCTGCTGATCCAGATTTAGTGCTTGAGTACTATACGTCGGACAACGTTGCGGGCATTCCGGAACTAAATCGCCTTACACTGATTGGTGTATCTCCTACTGATTTACAGAATATGGAAATTTGGTTCTCACCAATTCGCGGAACGAATGGAGACGACATAATCGTTGGAACAAGTGACAACGAGAATTTTGAAGGATTGGAGGGTAATGATCAGATCGATGGTCAGGGAGGTAATGACAATTTTGATGGTGGCCCAGGTGATGACCAACTCATCGGTGGAGCGAATCATGACTGGTTCATTGGAGGCACGGGCTCTGATTATTTCGATGGCGGTGGCAGTGAAGATCACCTCCATCTCCATCACCACGATGAACAGATGAGTGGAGTGATTCTCGATTTAACAAATATCAGTGCCTCTGCTGGAGGTTTTAATGATGTGGTTGCATTCGCAGATGGAACCGGATCAACAGACTACGTTAAAAATATTCAAAACCTATCGGGCACCAATTTTAATGACATCCTTACCGGTGGTCCTGGCCACAACAACTTATCTGGTTGGGATGGCGATGATCAATTAAGCGGTGGCGACGATCATGACAATTTAAGAGGAGATGACGGAAACGATTTTCTCTATGGCAATAATGGCGACGACAACCTTACCGGCGGCAGAGGAAATGATCTGCTTGACGGTGGTGCCGGTGAAGACCAGGCAGACTATCGCTGGAATGGTGAAGAGAACGGAGTCAGTGTCAATCTTGCTTCTCAGACTGTAAGCGATGATGGTTTTGGGGGTACAGACACGCTGGTTAGTATCGAGGGTGTACAAGGATCAGAATGGGATGACTTCCTTAGCGGAGATGCCAACCATAACAACCTGCAAGGAAGGGAAGGCAATGACACGCTCAATGGCGGCGCTGGTGACGACTATATCGCCGGTGGTGCCGGAGCTGACATTATCGATGGTGGCACGGGCGATGACACCATTGCTTTCCGTCCATGGCATGGAACAACTGGCGGAATTAATGTCGATTTGAGTTCCAATACAGTCAGTAATGATGGAACAGGAAGCTCCGACACTGTATCCAATGTTGAACATGTCGATGGTAGTGAACATAACGATGTCATTACGGGAGGCACCGGTCACAATAATTTGCGCGGTAACGAGGGCAACGATGTTCTTAATGGCGGTGCTGATGGTGACTATCTGGATGGAGGCGAAGGTGACGATACCTTAATTGCAGCTGGAGATAACGATAATTTGCACGGCGGCAATGGAGATGACACATTCGTTTTAAGTGATGGTATGAACGTCTGGGTGGAAGATTTCAATGCCGGCCCTGGTGGTGTCGACGAATTGGATCTAACTGCTGTGGCTAATCTCAATAGCCTGGCAGATGTTGGTGCCGCACTTATTCCAGGGTATATCGAGGGTCAACAGGTTGAGTTCGATCTTGATGGCACTTGGGATGGAATCAATACAGTGACTCTACAAGGAGTAAACAGTTTCGCAGCGCTGGTTGCTGATGATTTTATGTTCTAACTTATAGCTCTCCCTTTAAGGTATTGATAATTACCTTTTTTAGCCTGACTATTTCGCGATGGTCAGGCTTTTTGTTGAATTAAAGATTTAGTAGATTGCTGGATTCTGGATTGATTATTGGAAAATAGAGCAAGTAATCCAATGCTACCTGATGGCAACGCAATAGCCTTGTGGAGATCACTGGCAATGCTGCAGGACTTAAAGATGTTTACAAAATTGTTGCCAATGTGAAACCTCAGGTAGGCTTCAATTTGTTAGAGCTTAGCAATCAAAGGCTAGAAAATTAGCTAAAGTTTGTTAGAACTAGGATTAGTTTCCCATCCTCCATATTTCGCTTTGATCTAATGAACGTTCATGATGCATTAGAATCCAATCGGCGTGTTCTTCTAATGCAGATTGACCTAGGGCAATTAGAATTTTCTTTCTTTCAAAATTGTCGTCAGTTTCCTTTAACCTACGATGAGCATTGTCAAATATTCGCAACATGAATTCGTACTGTTTGATCAGTTCTTTAACAGCAGTGGCATTGGAGTAGCCTTCTCGAATCGCATATAGAAGGAGAGTTGTCCCCATTAGCAAGAACAGGGCCGAGGTTTGGTTATCCGAAAGAGATGTACCAAAGAGTAGAAAAATTAATACGGAAATCCCACTGATAGACAGACTAATTCTATCTGCTAGTTTAGTAAGTCGTTCTCTCTTTATTCTTTCCGAGGCCACTTTTTTGTAGTAGCCCAACTGACCAGTTGAACCGTTTCCTACCCATTCACGAATGGCATAATCGAGTCCGCTGGTGCTTGATTTAGGGCTCGCATCATAGTTGGTGCCCGCTACCCGCATTACATGTCTAATCCATCCGAATTCCGGATCTTGAGTTTGTAAGAAGCTATCGTGAGCAAATCGCCACTTACCTTCATTGCTTATACCTGCAGATGCCCAGTAGAACTGTACCCGGAGGCCTTCCGCTAAAGTTCTATAATCCAAATATTTTCTTGTCCAACCACGTTTTTTTGTGAAGCGATCAGTAGCAATAGCTGCGCCGAAAAATATTAGAAAGAACAACATGAATACATTGTTAACACTAAAATCAGAATAAAGTAGAAACATCAATCCCATGAAAAATGCTGCTGTATGTGTAATAAACAGAGTTCGCAGTGAAAGCTTTTTATAGTAAATAGCTAACCAATCGGCAACGCCAAATAGGCGATCAATGCTTTCTACCCCGTCTGACAGCTTGGATTTCTCTTCTGGGACGATTAATGAATACATTTCAGTATAAATTCGAAGTGAATACTTGGTTATGTCTCGATTAAATTCTGCTCCTCTTGCAAATATTTTCTTATGTTGTATTGGTAACTCTTTGCTACGGGAGTTTTCTACATCCTTTGTATACCAATACCATTCTAACGGTTTCAAACTGGATTCCGGTTCACCTGCGCTTCGGTTTCGGGAACAAACAATGTGGTACACCAAATCGCTCTCATCGTCGGCTAAGCGCTGAAGCGATGCCAAGCTTTGTTCAGTATAGCCCGGCATATGGTCTTCATGATGAAAATAGACAACCTGTGAAGTACCGCCAATTTCGTTTGTAAATTTTCCATTCCAAATTGCTAGCAGCACGTGACAATGTGAGCTAAGAAATATTCCAAGATCGGCATACGGCTTGGTTGATTCATCGACGACTGATTCATTGGTAGTTGGATCGTTGTTGTATTCCCAAATTTGAAGAATAGAACTTGCTTGAGCTAGTAGGTGTTCAAATTTCACTAATGATGCTTGTGAGTGAAAATCTGATCGATATTCTTCAATAGGTTTAGGGAGGGGAACTATCAAGGAGGCATTTAATTCGAGCGCTACCTCTGCGGCCAATTGATCAGCTCCTTCCGCGAGTGAGCTTAGAACGGTAAGTTTGTAGCTAGGATACTCAGATTTTAGGTGTAAAAAAACTGAGTAACTAATTTTTTAATTGTTGGGATCTCAGGTTCTATAAGATCTCTGTGCCCCGTAACTGAGACAATCAATGGAAGTGTAATGTCACCTTCTTGAAATTGAACCATGTAATTAGTAGAACCGATCATGCCTTGAGAAAATTAAAAATAGCAATCCAGCAGTAAAAATAAGAAATTACTCTTAGCCAATGGAATGAATTGTTATATGACCAATCTTAACAACCAGCTTGAATTTTTCGTTCTCCACGAATAACTTTTTGTTTCCCTCTAGTCCCCGTTCGTCCTCTGATACAGCTAGAATGTTGGAGTAAGGTATGTGATGTGTTTTTTTATCATCGGAGTGTACTGATAAGAAATTATGGGTCGCTTCTAATAGCTTTGCTCCGCTATATTTACTTAGAGTCTCAACGTTGATTCCTATTCTTTGGCCGACAAATTTATCGAAAATTTCTTTCATAGTGGTCTCCGAAAGTCGCAGACTAACCGCAGTAGTCTTTCCAACTAGCTCAACAATGTGGCGTAGCGATCATTGATTCCAATGTTAACTAATAGAGGTTATTCAACTGTTCTATTGAGTGCAAGAACTATCATTAATGGTCCGGTAATTGGAAATGCAAGGATCATGAACAGCATGCCAATCCAGAATGCCATTCTCTCAGAAGTTGTTGCAGATAAAGGTGGAGGCAAAAAAGGTTCAAAGAATGCTCCAGAATATAAATGCGGATAATTCGAGAATCTTTTTTGCATATTTGAGACCCATTTTCGTGTTCTTATTAATCTATTGTCTTCCACTAAAGCAATTACAGGTGGCGTAGGGATGCTGCAATGACATTGAATCATTCCGAATAGCATAAAGTCACTCGAATTAGGAGAATTACCTCCAAGAAAGTCGGCATTGCTCATTGTAAGCTGTTCTTCCCAATACAGGAATTGCTTGCCGAAATCTATTGGATCCGGAAATTTGTTTAGCAAAACAACAATTTTTAGTCGCAAATAAAAATACAACACGGAAAAACTTCTAAGAAATTGATTCAACAGCCGTCTGAAGAAATTATTAGCCGGTTCTCGGATTTGGCTCGTTGCATTCGCAAAAGTCCAGAAACTTTTTACTCTATGAGTAACGCCAGCCCATGCACTAAATGCTTCATTCATCTCCTCCCTCGATAGAGTATCGAACCCCAGAGTTTCAAGTATCTCTGCAGATTCAATTATCCATTTTCCATTGCTAGACTTTAAAGCGGGCATCTGAAGGCCCGATCGTATTAGCGTGGAGGCCGAAGGGATGGTGGATAAAGAGTATTCTGAATTGCATTCATGCAAGGCTAATAAAACCGATTGGACCCAAGGGGAATGGTCCTGTCCATAGATTCTTGTTTCCTTAGAGTCTGAGATATTATTCATCCAAGAATAAGCAATGTGGGCCTACTGATATTACTAAGTCTTCATTTTTTACTACGACGACGCGGATTAAGAAAATCGTCAAGTCGTGGCTTATGCGCCTTACAGTACTAAGATGTTTGGTTTCCTTTCATTTGTTCTAACATTTCCATGGCTTTATTATTCTCCAGCATTCTATGTTTTTTCTTTTTCCACCTTATATCGAGCGGATAGAATATTCTGTAAAGTAATACAGGTGAAAAAATAATGATCAAAAGACAACGAAATACGAATGCCAAGCTGCGGAAAACGAAATGGAAAGGTCGGTACTTTGTGCTCCACCAACCAGAAAAGATATTTACGATTAAGGCATAAATATGAGTGCTCACTCTCAGATTGCTGCCGTGATACATTTTGTAGCGCCTAAATATCTCGTCATGATAACTCTCATCATGCAGCAGGAACTGGCAATTGTTGTGCGCGGCAGTTACCGCGTAAAACCACTTAGTAGGGCTTGAGAAAAACAATTTCCAGTAATCGGGTCTTACCCCGGCAATTGATGCAAGATCATCCATATAGGATTGAAAGTTAACTAATCCGTTGATCCTATTGGTAGTGCCTGAAAAGATCAGCCCCTGAAATACTTTGTCTTCCATGATTGATTTGTCGCGGAATTCCCTGTCAGGAACGGGAATCTCTTGGGAAAATATCTTGCTCACGAAAAGCGATTGCATTTCTGACAGGCCCATAAATGACCCTACCAACGGCCTGGCGAATCCAACAAACGCCAGAGATTGATCATCATTATGTAAGCAAAATTTGAATTGATCGTTAATGTTGCTATTTAGACCACTGTCTTTCAAAAATGGGAATCTCGTTTTATATCCGGTGCAGAATACAACTAAATCGAAATCCATTTTTGAGTTATCAATGAATTCGACGGTATTCCCAGCAACTGCCTTAATCTTCCCCTTAGGTGTTATTTGTCCTCTATGTACCATTTGGATTACATTGGAATTTTTATTAAAGAATTGTCCATAATAGGGTGCGTCATTTTCCCATTCACTAATACCGTGGCCGCATTTACCACCCCATTTAATAAATGTCTGAGAAGTGAAATGGGCCATTGTATCCAGACGTGAATCGTAAGTTGCAAAGGGTGGATCTACAAGTCGTCGTAGCCGAGAAGAGAATGTGTCTGCGACCATGGGTGCCGAATCGGACTCATTCGTTGGAATTCGAACTGGAGTAATCGATGGAAATAACCATTGGCCATTCGGTATTGCCATAGTTACACTTTTGGCCGCATGGGTTAATTCGATAGCAATATCACTTCCGGTTTCACCACCACCGTATATCAAGACATCTTTGCCGAGAAATTCTTCCTTAATGCGCTTGTATTCCGAACTATGCATTGTTTGGAAAGTTGCATTTTCAAAGATTGGATCATCCAGGTAGGGTTTGCTGGGAAATTGATGCATTCCCGAGCAGACGATTAAGTACTTTGATTTGTAATTTTCTCCATTGTTGTCTGTTGAAATCCATCGATCTCCTTCTTTTTTAGTGACATGGATCTCCGAATTTAGAAGAATGCGTTCTCTAAGCTCAAAGTTATCAGCATAGTCATTTAGATATTTCCAAACTTGTGTATGTTTCTGAAAAGGTGGGTACTCATTAGGCATAGGAAAATCGGAAAATTCATTTACGGATTTGGATGAGGTGGAAACAGTCGACAACATAACCCCTCCTTTCCCATTGGGCTCTTCCCTATATTTCCAGACGCCTCCTATGTCATCGGTTCCCTCAAAAACAATACAGTCAAGCCCAGCATTCTTAATATACTTGCATGCAAGTATGCCGGACAAACCAGCTCCAATAATTACTACATCAGTTTCCAGCATGTGATCCTCACGATTCTATTGTTATTCTCATTTCGTTGGAATATTCTAATTTTTCTAATAGCGCTACTGCATTTCTCAAATCAATGGTTGATTCGCCTTCGGAAAACCAATCGTAGAGTGTACGCAAATGTTTTTGCGCTTGTTTAGACTTTCCTTCTTTTAATAAGATTTCGCAAAGTTTAACAGTGCTGCGTAATTCAAAAGATTTAGCTAGTTGCGTTTTAGCTATCTTTATCGATTTTGAATATGCTTCGAGGGCAAAACTAGAATCATCAGATGACAAAATGGATAGTATGTCTCCTTTAACACGAAGCAAGTCTGCTTCCCAGCGGCGGTCAGCATGCTCCTGAATAAGATCTACTCCTTCGTTTACCAGCGACAGAGCTCGCTGATGTTCACCCAAGTCAGAAAGTGATTCGGCGAGTAATGCTATGTGGTAAGTATGGGAAACAATGGCGCCTGTATCTAAATACTCCTGAAAACCTTTGAGCATTTTCTCGATAGCTTCATCTCTTGATCCGCTCCAAAATTGAGCCCATGCGCTGAAAATTCGGCCGTGAGTTAGGAAATGTGTTGATCCCTGTCGCGTACTAAAATCGATTAGAGTATCTGCGTATTTTTGTGTTTCACTTACATCGCCACGTGCTTGAAAAACCATAGCAATCATGTAGAGAGTAAGACTAATTGTAAAAGGGTGCCCTACTTCTTCTGCTAGTTTAATAGCAGCCAAACATTCCGATACAGCTTTCTCTGGGTATCCCATCAGCCAATGGGCGAAACCATTAAAGGCTAAGGCGGCAGCCCCTGGGTCGTTCCCATACATAAATGCATTGAGTCGATGTTCTTCAGCATTGTAGAGATCAAGACATTTGGCTAGATGTTGCCGACCTTTTTCGAGTTCACCTTTGTATACTGCTGTTAACCCCATGGCTAAATGCGCTTCGACTTTGTAACCCGAATCGCCTTGTTCGTTGGCGATTTCAAGAATTTGTTCCGCCCGCTCATTTGCTGCATCGAGTTGTGCTCGCACTAGGTTGTAAACCCAGAGGCCTCGAAGCACAGGAAAGCTTTCGTTGTCATCTCTGCACAAAGTTTCAGCGAAAGAAAATACTTCATGAACTTCTGGAGCAGCATAGCTTTGTGTTGCAGTCAAGAACCAACCAACATGTGTTAGTACAGTCAGTTGATCTCCAATCGATAATCCTTGGTGATCTGGAAAATCGTCTTCTCCAATTGGCCTGGTCCAATCCTCATCGTCGAAAAATTGAGATAATACTGCTAGGAGGGGCGTAAGAGTACCGAGTTTGTAACCAGCAAAATATTCATCTCCGCGCATGATTCTTTTAATGTAAACATCTCTAAATGCATCGGTTTCTCGGCCCGCGCGACAGGCACACATCATGGCTTGAAAAAGTGGTTCCATTTCTTCCAACGATTCTGGCTTGGCTTTGGCGATCGAGCTGTAGTAATCGAACAACCTGCTATTTGCTTCCAGCCATGCATCAGGATTTTCTTCTTTTAGTTTCTGACCAAAGTGCTCTCGTATTAAGGGATGAGTGTCCAGATAATCAGGACGTTCAGGATCCGCGCTGGTTAATAGTCTCGCTCTTCGAAGTCTGGCAGTTAACTGGCGCCATTGTAGTTGCTTCAATTTGTCTAGATTGTCAGTCAATCCTGCTATAACAGGTCTTTTTCGAATGGCGTTTATTGCCGCTGGTGCGGCAGGACGATCAAACAATCCCAGTACGTTAAGAAGCTCAACTTCAGGCCCTTCACCGAACCATTGTTCATAGGATTCCATGACACGTCTTGCCTGCCCGCCATGACGAACATCCGTTTCCAATGGACCTACTTGATGACGTTTCGAAATATCACCATCAAAAACATCAGCTATATAGCTACCCAACAATGTCAAAGCCAGGCTGTGACCATCGAATTCTTTTGCAGCCTTTTCAAGTTCTTTATCGGGACCGTGAACATCCATGGCGCGCAGTATTTGTGCGCCAGCATCAGGAGAAAGTTTCTCCAGTTCTACTTTTGATACTGTGCTTCCTTCAAATTCCTCTAAATCAGTAACCGGGAGTCGGGTAGAAATGAGGCAAAGCCCATCATTTGACACAGCCAGATCTCGTAGTAGTGCTTGAATTGAAGAATCACGTAACCGTCCTTCTTGGGGTCCGGGAGGATTTTGTAAAGGTTCAAGCCCATCCAATAACAAGAGAGTTCGAGTAGATCGAATTAATTGCGCTAATCTTTCGCCTTTTTCCCAAGCAGAACCTTGTTGCGGATTCGGATCACCAAACCAAGAGAGTGCAACGTCTACAAATACATCCCCCGATGGTGCTTTTCTATTTGATCCTTGACTATAAAATGACCAAGCGTAAACACGTTCCGCTCCGGCAAATGTAGAACCAATTTTCTGTACCCAATGATTTACCAGTGCGGACTTACCTACACCGCCCCAGGCAACGAGGCTCAATACATTGGTATTGGGAGAGTTCCATGCAGCATCAAGCAGTTCTATCTCTTGCACTCTACCAAATACATCTCTGCCTGTAGACGGGAGCCTACTTATTGATATTTTGTTGGGGGCTTCTGGTTTATTTTTTTCTGGGACAACACTTCCGGTTACATCCGAAATTACCTGTTGCATGTCCGCTGGAGAAGTTTCTAATCTAATCCTTCCGGCTTGGAGGTCAGGCAATACACTTAAAGAAGTTGGAAGCAATTCGCGGTTTAAAGGAGGAGTATTACCTACAAATACTGGCATTACGCGAATGCCGGATTTAAATGCCGTTTCTAATTCTATCCGAACTGGATCTTCGGCTTCACTAATTTTCGCAACAAAACTGTCGTCAACCATAACGAGCAGTGTTTGGCTTTTATCAATGGCATCTTCAATGGTGTCTTTCCAGGATTTACCAACCTCGATGGCACCATGGGAAACGTCAAAAAAAACATTTTCAACACCCACAGCTTGTTGTAGGCCTTGGAAAAGGCTTAGAGCAAATCCAGCTCCATTGCCGGCTCTGCGATAACTAATAAATATTCCCTTATTCATTTCTATTCGAGTATTAAGTTACCTAAGTGAGAATATTTCTATTTTTAAGCGACCACTATCTATTCTGAATCCCATGATTTTTACAAAGCAAAAACATGATGCCATATATTAAGTGTGCTTTTTACTTTGAGATCATATTCAACTAATCAATTAACATCGATAGCTCTATTCTAAAATGTCTAAATAACTCTAGGAATTTTACCGAATTAGTGATGTTTAATGTTTAGATACATCGGCCAGAATTGTTAATAATTGTGAGTCAACATATTTGTTCACAACAGCATATTCCGATTGCTCCAATGTCTTTCTCACTAGATTTTCCTAAAGTTCCAAATACCGACTGATAAGGTTCTTTTGTATCTCTGTTGTGCCCCCTGCATACAAGCAAAGTAACGCTTCTCTTTGGTATCTGGTCATATTTGTCTCTGACAGAAATCCTGTTCCACCTAATAGATGAAGCCCGTCCAGAACTAGTTTGTTCACATTTTCCGCGGCAAAAACTTTGGCCATACTAATCTCTTTTCCAGCGTCTAGATTTAAGTCCGCCTTAGCAGCTGCTGAATAAGTCAATAACTGCATTGCTTCAATACTAGTTGCCATATCAGCTAATCTATGGCTCACTGCTTGAAATTTACCAATTTTTTGCCCAAATTGCTCTCTTTGCTGGCAATGATTTAGCGTGTCTTTGAAAATTGATTTTGCCAGACCAACTGATACAGCTGCCACACATATTCGTTCAATTCCGCCAGTTTTCCTTAGTTTGGACCAGGCAGAATTTATTCCCCCTTCGTGCCCTAGTACCGATTCAAATGGGAGATTGATTTTCTTTAGTACAAGCTCACAAGTCGCAAAACTATTTCCTGCAATCTTGTTCATCGGAGATATGATTAGTCCGTCACTTTTAGTTGGCACGAAAAATACGCTCATACTTTGAGAAGGCGAGCCTTCTAAATCTGTTCGAGCGACAACCATGATTTCATCCGCATCATTGGCGCCAGTTGTATATCTTTTAGCGCCTGATAACTCCCAACCCTGTTCTGTTTGGTGAGCTGTCGTTGCTATTGCGCTGGCATCTGATCCTGCGTTTGCTTCGGTTAGGGCAAAAGCGAATCGAAGTTCACCGGAACACAGCTTGGAAATCTTTTCTTCGCGCTGAGATTCTGATCCGGCTAACTGAATAAGCGTACCAGAAAATACTGCGTTAACCAAGTACATGTTTACTAGTGTGCCACTATATTTTGCTAATTCTTCTGTTATGAGCACGATATTCAATACTCCTCCACCTTCGCCGCCAAGTGATTCGGGAATTGAGTACGCAAGCAGACCGGATTTGGTAAGTTGGGAATAGAGATCTTTAGGAAATTCGTTATTAGTTTCTATATTTTCAACTAAATTACCTGAGCAATGTTCGCTGCAGAATTCGCGAACCCGATTCTGCAAAGTTTTCTGCTTGTCTGACAATTCAAAATCCATAAATTGGATATCTCGTTTATCTGTTTATATTGAGCGCTTTAGAAAAAAGTTTGTTCCAATCAGCACCAGGATCTCATTTCCATCGCTATCTTCTATGGACCATCGAGTTTTTACAATTCCACGATCGGATTTACTCTTAGATTCTCGAGTGTCTTCAATTTTCCTATACACCGCATATTTTTCCTCAGGCCTAAACGGGCCTAACCACTTAAGCATTTCTAATCCCGGAGAGCCCAGGCTTGCTGAATCTATTAAGTAAGAGTCATATATAACCCGCATTAATAATGAACAGCTATGCCAGCCACTGGCGATAATCCCTCCATAGATTGAACTCTTTGCCTTTTCTTCATCTATATGAAATGGTTGGGGATCGAATTTTTTAGCGAACTCTATTATTTCTGCTTTATCTGCACTAATTGTCCCAGCAAATTTACGCTCACTTACCTGGAAATCCTCCCAATAACGTTCGAATTCCATGTGCATCCACTCCTGCATAGTTCAAATGGAACTTTTAGCTTAGAGTTTATTGATATAACAAGGAGAATGGTGGCCTATATTGCCAAAGCGCTCCCTAACAAGAATTCTATTTTGCTACAACACTGACTCAAAGGACATGCGATCTATCGACTTTGATCGAATTCATTCAATTAACTGCACCAGGAAATTACTATAGTGAACAGCATTAATATCTTCAATTTTGTGGGAGTCAATTTGAAACGATGATTTTTTCTTAAGAACCTTGCTCGATTGCAAATTAAGTGACAATTGGCGCTAGTTTCAATCATCAAAATTTTGCCAGTCTTGGATTCGTATCCTGAGTAAGTGCCCAAGCTGAATCTATTAAGCTATCCCATTGATCACTCAAGTGCGGGTTCAACAAACGCGCCGTTACTATTTGCTTTAATATCCCTAGTGCTGGGAATATAGAAGCGTATTCCTTCCTGTGTCTACAAAGCGCTTTCTACCCAGCAGACTATACCTTGATGCTTGTCCTACTTATTAGGATAGATTTAATATAGTTGAATTTATCCAGACGACTAGTAACAGCAATTTGAAGATAGAATAGAAATAGTAGTGTTAGCAAAATAGTTTTTATGTTTTATCTAAATGATTTTTTGTACATATTAAGCCAATGCTTAAGAAGAGTTGTATGCATTATGGTTTTGTACACTGGGAATACAAAAGTATTGTTGAATGTCATAGCATGGCTATAACCGTTATCAAGATTGGCCGTAAAATGTTCGCGAACTAAATCTATGAATAAAAAGAAGACTTATTGTCTCTCGCAATTATAAACCTCTAGCTGCTTGGTCCAGATGTCGCTAGCAATTGCTCAAACTCCAACATCAATCTGAGCCGGCACTTACACATAAGACCAAGCTTCTCGCGGCGAAACCGTCTATATAGAAGAATGCGCCGAATGCCACCGCGAAGAATCAACTGGACCGGGCTCGTCGCCTTTATTTGTAGGAATTGGATTTAGCTTTAAGTGGGAAGGCAAGTTTCTTCAAGAGCTTTATGCATCTCTGCGCAATGGTATGCCGCTAACGTCACCTGGTAGGTTAGGCCGTTGATTATTCATTAACCATTCTTTGAATGGAGGCTTCCTGCACATGAACTCAAAGTATCTAACCCAGAAAATACTTCCGCAACCCCCTAAGAATAGAATAGAGTGTGGTTTTTACCCAGTTGGAGGAATCCCTAATGAAGCGCCTTGCTATCGCGTTCCTTTCAATAGCTATCCTGCTTCCCTTGCAGGGTTTAGCACAACAAGAAGAAAGCTATGATTATTGGCAGCACCAGCGAGAAATGGTGCGCCGTGGTCAGCATGCCATATTTATGTGTAATGGCTTGTTTACCTCTAATCGATCTCTCGATCAGCTCTATGATTGGGAGCTGGAATTTTTTCGTGACCCCATTGGAAATCCAGATGGTGGCGATTACAACGTAGATTGGGATCGGCAGGCGGTCGAAATTGGTGCTCCGGGAGCCGTGCCAGTTATGCGCGCTGCCTTTAGAGAGGGTATTGGCTGTGTGATCATGCCTCCCGATCAGGATCTTGATGATATCGATCGACTGCCAGAATTAACCCTTCCTTATCCTGCAGGTGATCCAGCCAGAATCCGATGGCCAGATGGCGATTTAGTCGAAGACACTAATCTGCCGGCGAATATCGATCAGGCAGCACTTCAAGCTGCATCCAACTGGGCTTTCGATCGTCCTTCCGATGAACAACAAACGGTAAGTCTTCTCGTTGTTTATAAGGGGCAAATTGTCCATGAGCGATACGCCGACGGATTCGATATGACTACTCGAACCCGAACCTGGTCAACCGCCAAGAGTGTCGCTACTACGCTAATCGGCATGTTGGTTGATGATGGTAGATTAGAGTTGGATGAGCCCTTAGGATTCGATTGGTTGCCGGCAAATCGTTCTCCGGAAACAGATCCTCGCAACGAAATCACCTTACGTAATGTCCTGCACATGAGTAGCGGCTTGGAAACCATCGACAATCGTGGCCTTGAATATGCGACTGGCTCGGGGATGTCTTACTGGGCAGGTGCGAGTTCGGTGGAAGGTGCAAGAAGCCGCGGTTTGATTCGAGAACCTGGTACATATTGGGATTACGAAAACTACGACACATTGCTCGGCGTCTATGCCATGAAACTGGCGCTCGGTGGCGAGCGTGAATACGCAGAGTTTCCTCGTAAAGCGCTCTTGGACAAAATAGGCATGCGCAATACCCTCGTTAGCACCGATCGATTCGGCGATTTCATTCTCAGTAGTCAGGTTTACACAAATGCAAGAGACCTGGCGCGTTTTGGCATGTTGTATTTACAGAACGGAGTTTGGAATGGGGAAAGACTAATCTCTGAAGACTGGATCGATTTTGTGCGCACGCCAGCGCCAGCGACCGCAGAGATTGGCAACATGTATGGTGGTCAATGGTGGTTAGTGCCGGACAACAGAGACGATGTGCCGAAGAATGCCTATTCAACATCTGGCAATCGTGGGCAATTTACCATCGTTGTGCCTGACCATGATCTGGTAATCGTACGACGTGGCCTCGACTATGGCAGACAGGGCTTCGATCGCTGGGGCTTAACCCGCGAAGTAATCGAAGCTATTAACTAAATTAGCCCTATATATAGAAGGAAGAATGAGTGGAGGATGGATTAATGCCTATTAGAAAGCTTCAAGTAACTGCGAGCATAGTAGTGGGCCTGCTTATTGGCGGGGCATCTAGCCTATTTGCGCAGGAAACTGCGACCCCTCCACTCGATGAACCAAGAATAGACCGAGTACAAAAACCCTGGACTGCTGCGGAAGCCGCAATCCTCGCACCAAGAGAAAGAAATGGAAGTGTTATAGGGGTTTGGTCTACTTGTGCGAATGCCCCGGCACTTTGCAATGCCTGGTTAGAATTTACCGACTATTTATTGCAAGAATCCACATTGCCGATTCGCGATCGTGAATTGCTCATCATGCGCATCGGTTACTTGAACCAAGGAGCTTATGAGTGGGCAGCCCATCGAGGATTGGCATTAGGAGTTGGTATAAATGAGGAACAGCTAAAGCAGATTACTGTTGGCTCCACCGATCCCAGTTGGAATGAATGGGATGCCACTTTGTTGCGGGCGGCTGAAGAACTTCACGAAAATGCGCTTCTCACCGATGAAACCTGGAATGCACTTTCCGCTCGATACACCAAGCGCCAGATGATGGAAACCGTCTTTACAGTTGGTCAATACAATATGGTTGCAATGTATCTGAATAGCCTCGGCGTTCAGTTCGAAGATGGATGGATTGGGCCGCCAATCGATTAAGCAAGCAAATTAGCTAACTTTGATATGCAATGAAATACAGCAGCTCAATGGAAATCAATGCGCCGCGTGAGCGGGTCGTTGAGCTGTTTCAGAATCCTGACAATTTATCCAAATGGCAAGACGGATTCAAAGGCACCGAACAGGTTTCCGGAAACCCTGGTGAAACCGGTGCACAAAAGAAAATGTTTTATGACAACCGCGGTAAGGACATGGAATTGCTGGAAACTATTACTAACAATAGTTTGCCAGATGAATTTTCCGCACTGTATCAGCACAAAATGATGGAAAACACCATGACCAGCCGGTTTATTAAAACCAACGGAGGTAACAGTACTCGCTTCGAGTGTGATGTGGAATACACCAAACTCAATGGCATTATGATTAAGCTGATTGCTACTTTCTTCCCGGGAATGTTTCGCAAGCAATCACAAAAATGGTTTGATCAATTTAAGGAAACTGCAGAATCGGGGAGCGAGTAATGCCAAAGTCATTCTGCATATTGTGCTTCCTATTTTTTATTCCGAGCACTCTAGTTGGACAATCCGCTAAGCCTGAAGACGTTGTATCAATTGAGGCAATCATTACTGCCGTCTATGCTTCTATTTCTGGCGATGCCGGCGTAGCAAGGGATTGGGAAAGATTTCGCTCTCTATTCACCGAAAGTGCGACACTAAGTCCGGTAATTCTAAATGAAGAAGGCAATTTCGAACGCATAGTAATGACTCCAGAAAGTTATATAGAAAGAAGCGGTAGGAATTTAGAGCGCAATGGCTTTCATGAAGTTGAAATTAGTCGAGTTACCGAGGAATTTGGCCAGATTGCTCATTCGTTTACTACTTATGAATCGCGGCGCAAGACAACTGATCCAGAACCATTTGCGCGAGGAATAAACTCGTTTCAACTAATGCATGATGGAGATCGCTGGTGGATCGTTTCTATTTACTGGCAAGGTGAAGGCGAATCAAATCCCATTCCGGCGAAATATTTAAACTAGATTACAAATGTTAGACACACTAAATTTTGTGTGTTTGAAAAAACTCAAATTAGCTTGTAAATACAATCCTAAACAGTGAGAAATTACTAATGAAAAAACTAGCGAAATTTTTAGCAATCCCTTTAGTAATAGTTAGCTCTCTTTATGTGCATGCACAAAGAGACGGCTGGGTAACGCTGATCGATGGTACTGAAGGCATGGACAACTTCAATGTTGTTGGTGATGCTAATTGGCATACCGATGCCTCATCGGTTCGGGCAACTGAAGGCAGTGGAGCTTCCTGGCTCGTGACAAAAGATAGCTATAGTGATTTTGTACTTCGCGTTGAATTCTGGGCTAGCCATGATGCCAATAGTGGCATTTACATGCGCTGTCAGGAACCAACTAGAATTACCGATCGTAATTGCTACGAAGCCAATATATTCGATCAACGTCCTGATCTTTCTTATGGCACGGGTGGAATTGTCCACGTTGCAGCAGTGGAAGAACCCTACCCAAAGGTAGGTGATCATTGGAACACCTATAAAATTACTTTGGACGGAGATCGTTTACTCGTAGAACTAAACGGAGAAGTAACCGCAGATGTTAGAGATAGTCAGATGTCTTCCGGCCCAATTGGATTGCAATGGGGGAGAGGTGAACTGCGGTTTCGTAAAGTTGAAATTATGGAATTGTAATGGGTGTAAAAACAAAAAGGCCAGGTTGAGCTAACCTGGCCTTTTTTATTTGACTTAAAAAATTACTGATTAGTACTCGTCATAGCCTTCGGTGAACTCGATGCGTACACCTCTTGGATCGATGATGTAGGCAATGTTCAAATCGATTGCAGGAATTTCGCGGTAAGGAACTTGAAATTCGATGCCAGCTGCTTCGAGTCTGCGGCAGAATTCTTCCAGCCCATCAATTTCGAAACCAATGTGGTCGATGGCAGTACCCTGAGTAGCAGCACGGTTGGCGCCACCACCAAAACTCAAATTCATACCCGGAACATTGGTCGTAGTTCCTATTGCGCCGCGAGGCCGAACTTCGAGATTAAAAATGTCGGTATACCAGGCTAATAATTCTTCATGCTCAGAAGTATTAAAGTGAATGTGGTATCCCGTAACTTCTTGCTGTAGTCCCTGGTCTTCCTGTAACTCGACTCGAGCACCGTTGGGAAAATCGATGAAGGCATTGATTTGTCCTTCCGCGCCTATAAAAGTGTCACCAGTAAATCCATTAGGTGGGTTCGCAAATTGTTCGGCCCAGATATCAGTAGTAATAGGAAGACCATCGGCTCGCCACTTGGCCAGAAACTTTTCCATATTGCGAACTTTGACGCCCCAGTGATCCATGGCAGTCTGGCTCGAAGGCATAGTTGGATCGCTTGGTGAAAGTGCAACTAGCGTATTGTTTAGAACAATAGCAGTGAGTAGTGGATCACCATTTTGGTTCCGCCCCTTCCGCACTGTGCGGCCATGGAAATGGTCTTCCAGGATTTGGATGTGACGGTCAATATCGGACACGTTTAAATGGACGTGGCCGTAGGTAAGACCATCGTCGTTAAAGCTTGCCAATTCTTGGGCTTGAGCGGGCGCAGACAGCAAACAAAGAAAAATTAGGGTTGAGAAAATTCGCATTTCATTCCTCCGATCTATAGTTATTATTTCCAAGTTGCCGAGCATAGAACTATTACTGTGCTTAGTCTATTAACTAAGCTACAGGCTACCATTTTTAGTGATTGTGGCGGTTGGGAAAGCTCCGTAAACTCTGCAGTTTCGGGAATTGTAAATTTGTGTGTCAATCAGCGTAAATGAAGAAGAATGATTAGGTTCATAAGAGGAATCTCTAAGTGAAAGCGTTTTGTCGGCACTTTCTTTTTTCGATTTTAGTATTTACTGGTTATAGCAGCATGGCGCAGGAAAATATTGAAAGAATATCGGTACAAGCATTCGGCACCTTGGAAGATGGTCGGGATGTTCAATTATTTGTACTTAAAAATGAAGAAGGCATGACAGTTGAAATTATCGACCTCGGTGGAATCATCGTCGGTTTGAATGTTCCCGACTTTGACGGCGACATCGCCGACGTTACTACTGGATTCGATGCTCCGCAGCCTTATGCCGACGGCGCCGGTTTCATGGGGGCTATTGTTGGCCGCTACGCGAATCGTATTGCTGACGGTAGATTTTCTATTGATGGAATTGAGTATTCACTGGCAAAAAACAATGGCGAGAACGCGATTCACGGTGGCTTAGTCGGATTCGACAAAAAAATCTGGGATGCTGAAACTGTTTCTAATGCCAATGAAGCTCAATTGGTACTAACTACGTTCAGCCCGGATGGAGAAGAAGGCTATCCCGGGAGGGTCGATACGAGAGTCGTTTACACTCTCAACGACCAGAACCAATTGATTGTGGATTACTATGCAAGCACTGACAAACCCACGGTAATCAATCTAACTAATCATGCTTACTTTAATTTAGATGGCCATGACGCGGGACCAATACTCGATCATGAGATCATGATCAATGCCGACCGTTTTACTCCAGTCGATAACGAATCCATTCCCACCGGAGAAATCGCTGAGGTTTCTGGTACTCCATTGGATTTTCGTACGGCGAAAACAATTAGTCAGGATATCGAGTCAACACATCAGCAGATTCAATTCGGTTCTGGATTCGATCACAACTTTATAATCAATCATGATGAACCTGGACGTGTTTCTCTGGCAGCAACGGTTTTTTCTCCTCGCTCCGGGCGCAGCATGAACGTGTACACCGATCAGCCGGGAATGCAGTTCTACACCGGCAATTTCTTGAACGGCAGTCTTGTGGGTAAAGAAGGTGTGGCCTATGAACGACGTTTTGCCTTCTGTTTGGAAACTCAACACTATCCCGACAGTCCAAACAAACCAGAATTTCCTTCCACGGTATTGCGGCCAGGTGAACAGTATGAGACCCGCACCATCTTTGAATTTGGGGCGAGCCCAGTCACTAATTAGTGACTCACTTTGTGCTTGAAATTAAAACAATCTACACGCCGTAAACCCCCGGTTTCATTAGATTTTTGAACGCTTTGAATTTAATATGGTTACTGATCTTTGAGGGGGATCCTGGCTGCTCCAGAAAAGGAGCTTGAGGGGTGGCCTATATAGAGTGCCTAAGCACAGTGGCTGTTTTGCGTATGAGCAGTGCTTTCTAAAAACTAGAACAATTAGCAGGAGCACCTCCAGGACATGAACATAAGGAATCTGCTGAAGAGCGCCTTTGCCTTTGTTGTATTGGTGATTTCCTCCAATAGCTTCGGTCAAGCTGGCGCCACGTTAACCTATACCGAAGATATCCTGCCTATTTTTTCGACTACTTGTTTGGATTGTCATGGTCCAGATGAAGCTCGCCGGATGCTCAATTTACGCTTGGATACTCAGGATTTTCTCGGCAGTCATGTCGTGCCCGGAAATCCAGAAGCGAGCCTGATCTTTCAGCGCATCTCCGTTGAAGACGGTATTCGAGTTATGCCGCCCACTTCCAGTGGCCGCACTCTCACCACAGAGCAGATCGCGACAGTCAGAGCATGGATTGCTGACGGAGCAGAGTGGGGAGAAGAATTAAACGCAGCTCAACAAGCCGATTTACTAGTGGCGGCTGAAAGACAAGTGGTTTTTACCCGAGAAGTACGTCCGATTCTTTCCCGAAATTGTTTTCAATGCCACGGTCCCGACGATCAGAATAGACAAATGGGATTGCGGCTGGACACTCCCGCAGGTTTTGCTGGGGATCGAGGTGCTTTCGGTGGTCCAGTAGTTATTCCAGGAAACGCTGCCGACAGCCCGATGTTCCAACGCATTTCTGCCGAAGCAGAATCGTTTCGTATGCCGCGGGAACGGGAAGCGCTAACTGAAGACGAAATAGAGACGATTCGACTCTGGATTAATCAGGGCGCAGAGTGGGAAAGTCATTGGGCGTTTATGCCTCCAGAAATGCCTGAGGTTCCTGTAGTTAGGGATCCGAACTGGGCTAGAAATCCAATTGATAACTTCGTATTAGAACGTCTTGACGAAGAGGGACTAACTCCTTCTGAAGAAGCTGATAAAGCCACGCTGATAAGAAGAGTCACTCTCGATCTCACCGGTGTTCCGCCAACGCTGGAAGAAGTGGACGCCTTTCTTGCAGATAATTCAGCGGATGCCTACCAAAAAGTCGTAAACAGATTATTGCAATCACCGCGCTATGGAGAACGCATGGCGGTGGATTGGTTGGATGCTGCGCGCTACGCCGACACTAATGGCTATCAAACTGACGGTGAACGTTCCATGTGGCGTTGGCGAGATTGGGTTATCAATGCCTATAACGACAACATGCCCTTCGATCAATTTACCGTCGAACAATTAGCAGGGGACATGTTGCCAAACGCAACACTGGATCAACGCATTGCTACCGCCTTCAATCGAAATCACAGTTTGAATGCCGAAGGTGGCATCGTACCCGAAGAATTCTTAGTGGAATACGCAGTAGATCGGGTTGCCACTACTTCAACAGTTTGGCTGGGGCTAACTATGGGTTGTGCCCGTTGCCATGACCACAAATTCGATCCCCTGCAACAAGCCGAGTTCTATCAGCTGTCTGCTTTTATTAACAACATCGATGAACGAGGTAAGGGATTCAAATACGTTAATTCGCCGCCATTCATTACTGCGCCCACTCTCAGTCAACAAGAACAAATAGAAGAAGTGGACACGCGACTCGCTGCAGCAAGATTGGCCTTTGAAGAATTGGAAGATGCGATAAACGAAGAACAAGCCCAGTGGGAAGAAGCGCTGGTTGGCTCTAGCGATATCGATGCCGAAGTCGATTGGAATTTAAAAGAAGGCTTATTGGTGCATCACCCGTTGGATGGCGATATTTCTGGTGTTCATGCCGGTCGAGTTGTGGAAGCAACGCTTGAAAACGGTCTACCCCATTTTGTCGATGGTCGCATTGGCTCCGCCGCTAGTTTCGATGGCGAACGCTATATCACCGCTGGCAATTCTCCTAACCTTGGCTATGAAAATGAATTTACCTTATCGGCCTGGATCTATCCGACCACCGACAACGGCGTAATTTTTTCCCGTGCCACCGAAGGAGATCAGGGTGAAGTTGGCTGGGGGATCTATCTGGAAGAGGGCAAGATCCGGCTCAATCTTTCAACCCGTGTACTTGATGATGGTGTTGCTGCGGAAACTGCACAAACTATTCAACTGAATCGTTGGCAGCATGTCACCGCCACCTACGATGGTTCAAAAACACCAGGTGGAATGCACGTCTATGTTGATGGCGAACAATTTGAACTGGAAGGCTTGTTAGACCTGGTTGGTAATCGTCTGCCGCAACGTTATCCGCTACGCATTGGCGCCAGTGGCTCATCCAAACCCAATTTCCAGGGTAATATTGATGATGTGCGCATCTATGACCGGGTACTCACTCCAGAAGAAGTCGCCGTAGTCGCCACTGCAGAGTCCATTTCTGAAATTGCGCAAATTGAGGATGATGTGCGAACTTCAGCGCAAGCAGACAAACTGCGCTTAAGTTTCTTAAACCAATACGCCTCGCCAGACGTACGCGCAGCCTATAGTTCACTTAAAGAAGTGGAACAGGAACGAAAAGTACTCTGGGATGGTTTACCGACAGTCATGGTGATGGACGAGATGACCCCCCGGCGTCCGACTTACCGACTGAATCGTGGCGTTTATGATGCTCCTGCAGAGGAAGTATTTCCCAGCACGCCTTCGATACTTCCACCCATGCCCGCTGGCGAAAAGAACCGTCTTACTTTCGCCAATTGGTTAATGGAGCCGGAAAATCCGCTTACTAGCCGTGTGACAGTTAATCGTTTTTGGCAGTCGTACTTCGGTACTGGACTAGTTAAAACAGCAGACAACTTTGGCTCTCAAGGTGATTTTCCTTCCCATCCGGAATTACTAGATTGGTTAGCAGTAACCTTTAGAGAATCAGGCTGGGATATTAAGGAAATGCAGCGCTTAATTGTGACAAGTGCTACCTATCGACAGTCTTCTGCTGTGACGCCAGCGCTGGCGGAGAAGGATCCTGAGAATCGATTGTTGGCTCGAGCTACGCGCATGCGACTACCTGCTCAGATGATTCGCGATCAGGCATTAGCGATTTCCGAACTGCTAACAGACAAGATTGGCGGTCCTTCCGTTGGCCCTTATCAACCCGCTGGACTTTGGGATGATATCGTCGAGCGTGGTCAGGAATACAGACTCTCAACCGGAGAAGATCTGTATCGGCGTAGTCTCTATACCTTTTGGAAACGGACGCGACCGGCACCGGCAATGATTACTTTCGACTCCTCAACGCGAGAAACACATATCGTTTCTCCAACTCGAACGAATACCCCACTGCGAGCGCTGAACCTGATGAACGACGTGACCTATACGGAAGCAGCGAGAGCGATAGCGCAGAAAACCATGCAACGGGGTGACTCAGTGAATAACAGCCTGAGTTTTATGTATCGACTCGCCACCGCTCGAGAGCCGAACTCAAACGTTCTTTCCATTCTCTCCAGTGCTCACGCAGGTCACCTCGATGTTTACCAGACTGACAGAGCAGCAGCATTGCAGTTAGTTAGCGAAGGTGAATCACCTCGCGACGAAACCTTGGATATTGTTGAACTAGCTGCTTATCAAATGGTAGCCAGCCTGATTTTGAATTTGGATGGAACAATTACCAGAGACTGAAACTATGAACCCGATTGATTATCGTAAACAACAATTAACGCGTCGTAGTTTTCTCGGTCTGACCAGTACTTGTTTAGGCGCGGCAGCACTTAATTCCTTACTGTCAGAAGATGCTTTTGCGCAAACAGGACAAGCAATTGGTGGGCTGTCGGGTGTGCCTCACTTTGCCCCTAAAGCTAAACGCGTTATTTATTTGTTTCAGTCTGGCGGACCTTCGCAACATGAGTTGTGGGATTACAAACCAAAACTGAAAGACATGGTGGGTGAAGGTTTGCCTCCTTCGGTGCGAGGCAATCAGCGCGTGACTGCAATGACCTCAGGTCAGCTGAGTTTCCCCCTTGTGCCTTCGATCTACGACTTCGAACAACACGGTGAATCTGGCGCTTGGGTCAGTGAACTAATGCCCCATACGGCTAAAATTGTAGACGAATTGGCATTCATTAAGTCGATGCACACCGACGCTATCAATCACGATCCTGGCATAACCTTTTTTCAAACTGGCGCTCAACTCGCTGGTCGACCAAGTATAGGTGCCTGGCTGGATTATGGACTCGGCAGCATGAACCAGGATCTGCCTTCTTTTGTCGCCATGGTTTCAATTGGCACTGGCAATGGCGGCCAGCCTCTTTACGACAGATTATGGGGGAGTGGATTTTTACCCACCCGACACCAGGGCGTGAAGTTTCTTGCCAGCGGTGATCCTGTTCTCTATCTCTCTAATCCTCCCGGTGTAAACAGCTCTACCCGTCGGCGCTTTCTTGATGATCTGGCTCAACTAAATGAACTCACTCAGGATGAGTATGGCGATTCCGAAACCAGCACCCGAATTTCGCAATACGAAATGGCCTATCGTATGCAGACTTCGGTGCCAGAACTTAATGATCTCTCTGGCGAGTCACAAGAAACGCTAGATCGCTACGGGCCTGATGTGTTGAAACCAGGATCCTTCGCCAGAAATTGTTTGCTAGCGCGGCGCTTAGCGGAGCGAGACGTTCGCTTTATTCAGTTATTTCATCGCGGCTGGGATCAACATACACGCCTACCGGGAGGAATTCGTAATCAGGCCAGAGATGTGGATCAGCCCCAAGCCGCACTAGTTCAGGATCTGAAAGAACGTGGTCTGTTGGATGACACTCTGGTTGTATGGGGTGGAGAGTTTGGCAGAAGCGTTTATTGTCAGGGTCGGTTCACAGAAGAAGTTTATGGGCGTGATCATCATCCACGTTGTTTTACCATGTGGATGGCCGGAGGCGGCGTTAAACCTGGTGTTAGCCACGGTGTCACCGATGACTTCTCTTACAATATCGTAAAAGATCCAGTACATGTACATGATCTCCATGCAACCATACTGCACTTGTTAGGCATCGATCATACACGCCTGACCTATCACTATCAGGGCAGAGATTTTCGTTTGACCGACGTCCATGGAAAAATTGTCGAACCGATACTGGCTTAGTTAGTATTATTGAAAGAAGACTTGTAACTTAAACAATAAGCGTTAGGCTTCGTTTCTTTATGTGTGCCGAAGGCGTAGTAGTTAATCATGAGCAAATGGAATGAAGCGCATTAATCTGGAGGGCCCTAGCCCTCATTTTATCGGTTGTTGGGATATAGAGCAGAATGCTCTTTGTGATGAGATCGTTACATTTTTTGAATCTCATCAAGATAAACAAGAGCAAGGCAAATCAGCCGGCGGCGTAAATCTTGACGCTAAAAATTCAATGGATATCACCGTTCATCCGCGGGACTTGAATTCGGAAGAATATAGCCCCATCAAAGATTACATCGACAATTTATTCGCCTGCTATGAAGATTACACACAGCAGTTTCCTTTCCTCGGGTCGATCATGCCCAAGACTGACATCGGCTCATTCAATGTTCAAAAATATCTGCCTGGCGGACACTTTAAACTTCCCCACAGCGAACGTACTTCACTGCAAAATTCCTTCAGGGTACTTGCCTGGATGAGTTACCTAAATGATGTAGAGGATGGGGGTACAACTACATTTACTCATCAGAATATGGAAGTTCAACCGCAAAAGGGGAAAACGCTTATCTGGCCTGCCGAATGGACCCATGCCCATGTGGGAAACATTGTGAATTCGGGAGAGAAATACATTATTACCGGTTGGATGCATTTTCCTCATGAGGATAGATAAGCCTTTAGAATAAGCGCGAAATAGTATTAATTCCTTCATAGAAATTTTCTTATTAGAAATGATCAGATGCTACTGCTTTGTTCCCTGAACTGGCATAGGCATTGACGACCTACGCTCTGGACTTTGAAATACTCCCTCGTTATTCTGAGTTGATAAAAGAAGGCAGCTTATTGCCTACATAAAAAAATGAACAATTCGAACGTAAAAAATATTGTGATACTAGGTGGTGGTACCGCGGGTTGGATGACCGCCAGCCTGCTACAAAAAAAGTGGCAGCACATGGGGATTAAGATCACCGTAGTTGAATCGCCGGACATTGGCATTATTGGGGTTGGTGAAGGTTCAACCCCCCTGCTTAAGGTGTTTTTCGATGCACTAGACATAAGTGAATCGGAATGGATGCCGGAATGTAATGCCACCTACAAAAATGGGATTAGCTTTAACAATTGGTCAACGGTTGCTGGCTATGAAGGATATTTTCATCCCTTCCCTTGCAGCCTGGATTTTGCGACCTTTGGCTTGCTCTACAAATATTCAGCCCTGCGCAGGAAAGGGCTCGATGTCCTGGCTCATCCTAATCGTTTCTCATTAATGGCGAGTTTGACTGAGAAAAAATTAGCGCCGCTACCTTCCGATAACTTTCCTTTTCATTTTCAGTATGGCTATCACTTCGATTCGGTTTTAATTGGCAAGTTCTTACGAAATAGAGCCAAGGAAAAAGGCATCGAACACATTGAAGCCACTGTTGAAAGTGTTGAACAGAATTCGAATGGAGATATAAAGTCTTTAAAACTTAACACCGATCAAATCTTGTCAGGGGATTTTTTCGTCGACTGTTCTGGTTTCGCTTCTGTCCTTCTGCAAAAAACTTTAAAAGTTCCGTTCTTAAGCTTCGCCGAAAATCTATTTAATGATTCAGCCATAGCAGTACCCACAGAGATCGAAGCCAACATTCCGTCGGAAACTGTTTCGACGGCGTTGTCGAATGGCTGGGTATGGAAAATTCCGCTGACTAATCGTTTCGGCAATGGCTATGTTTATAGTTCGAAATATTGCACGACCGACGAAGCTGAGACTGAGCTCAGAGCACACTTGGGGATTTTGGAAAGTGATATTGAAGCGCGTCATCTAAAAATGAAAGTTGGCAGAACAGAAGAGACCTGGCGTAATAATTGTGTAGCAGTTGGTCTATCTCAAGGTTTCATAGAACCATTGGAAGCGACGGCTTTGCAGTTTGTTTATTCGACTATCGATGAATTCGGTAATGCATTTGAAGAAGGTGGATTTACCGATCAATACAGAGATCAGTTCAACGAACGCATGAATACAAATTTTGAAGGTATTCGTGATTACATCGTCTTACATTACAAGACCAACTCAAGAACAGACAGTCAATACTGGATAGATAATCGAGAAAACCAGAATCTTTCCAGCAACTTAAAAGAAATGCTTAACTGTTGGTATGGGATTGAAGACATGGAAGCCGCACTGACCCGTCTAAATATCGGAAACTACTATTCTCAGCGGTCCTGGACCTGCTTGCTCGCAGGCATGGGAATATTTCCGCAGCAGGAAAATTTAACTACTGCAGACACAGAAAATGCTCAAGCTGCTCAAGCAGATCTGGAATTTGTTGATAAATTTGTCGCTGGCTGTTCGATGAATTTCAAACCCCACGAAAAGATGCTGGTAGGTGGACAATCCTAATTCGTCAAATGAAAGAAATTTTCCCGGGGAAATCAAGAGTATTTGTTGCTACAGGGGATAGGAGCCAGGAGTCCCAGCACTAATTTTTACAAATTCTCCGAGGAACTTAGCAATTCAATTTGGCGGTATTAAATCTATGCTGCTGCTTCTCTCAATATCAAAATATTTTTGAATCAAATTTTATTGCTCCAAATTAAGGCAAAAATGGAGAATCCCGCGGAATTCCATGGTTTCAGAGCAGTTACATCAACAATAAAGTTACCTTATGTAACGCTTTTTTTGACCGAACAAACGCTCGATTTTTGAATCTCATCCCCGCTTCATAATAGCTCTTGACTGAGTCTTACGTGGGTGTTCTTATCTCGGGTGGATAAGTCTATTGACCGGCGCTGTTGGGCTATTCGGATTCCCATTCATGAATATCCGAATGCCATAAAAAATGCCGGACTGCAGACTCTTCTAGCTGCATTTCAAATCTTGCAGCATCGATGCTTAAAACAAGAAAGTGAAGTACTAGAAGTAAAAAAATCAAGAGAGAGGACTTTATATGCACGTCAACCGAAAAACCGGGCGACCCGGTTTTCCTAAAAAAATGCTCTGCTCGGCGGTTTCATTATCGCTACTTCCAATTTCTGGGGCAGTGCTTGCACAGGATGATGTAGTCGAAGAAGTAATTGTTACCGGCTCCTTTATCCGGCGTACCGAAGGCTTTCGGTCCGCATCACCCCTGACGCAGCTTACGCTTGAGGATATCGCTGCTGAAGGTACTCCAAATATTGGTGATATCGTACATAGCCTGAGTTTCAATCAGGGTTCGTCGATTTCATCTAACATCACGCCAGGATCCGGAGCTAGTGAAACTGCGATTAACCTTCGTGGTCTCGGCGCTGGCGCCACACTCGACTTAGTCGACGGTAAGCGCGTGATCGACGGCAACGTAAACGCGATGCTTCCACAAATCGCCATTCAACGACTCGACATCGTTGTGGATGGTGCTGCTGCACTTTATGGTTCAGCGGCGGTGGCTGGTGTTGTTAACTTCGTGCCCATCAAGTCATATGACGGTTTCAAGATGGAGGTTTTCAGCCAGGAAACTGATGCTAGTGACTCTTACACTGAGCAAATGTACAGCTTCATCTGGGGTGGAGATCTCGGCGGTGTTGACTTAGTAGTTGCAGGTCAATGGCGTGACAACTCCAACCTGTTATGGGCCGACCGGGAGAATTTTTACAACGCTGGTTTCAACTTTTCATCATCGGGTAACCCAGGACAGTTTGCGGTACCACAGCGTGATGAAAACGGCATACTAACCGGAACAACTAGTCGTCAAGGCGACTTAGGTTGTACTCCTATTGCTCAAATGACAGATCCAACTGTTGGTATTCGAGCTAATCCTAACGGAAACTTGGCTTCGAACAATACCTGTTACATGGACTTTGGTCAGTGGTGGGAACTTAACCCGGCGAACCAGCAGGGTGTGTTCTATGCCAATGCTAGCTATGAAGTTAGTGATGACCTGAGTTTTAATCTTCAGGCCAACTGGAACAGCTTGACTTATAAGGGTCAGAACTCAGCTGCCAACCCAGGCGGACGTGTTGATGAACTGCCAGTTCTTCGTGGTGAGCTTCCAGGTAACCCATATCGTGCGATGGACGCCAATGGCAATGCCTTGTTCGCTCTGGATGCCAATGCCGATACCCTGCCGGACCGAGACGCCAATGGCGATGTAATTCTCGATCCAAACGGTATCCCGTTTAACGAAGACGTTCGCTTCAGTGGCTGGCGCCCATTCGGTAAGTCACAGACACCTGCCGCTGGTTTAAACAGCAACGGCAGCTTCCCTGGTTTCTATCGGGAAAGAAGCTATCGAGTTGCTCTCGATACCAACTTCACAGTGCCTTACATTGATGGTTGGGACGGTGTTTTCTCGGTTATGCATACTGAAGAGCATTTGCTGTCTCGTCAGAATAACCAGAGTTTCCCAGCAATTTCTCAGGGTCTGAATTGTGACACTCTTGGTCCAATCGAAGAGTGTTTCAACCCGTTTGCGGTTAATCCTGATGTGCTTCGACCGTACACGAACTCTCAACAAGTTGCGGATTCCATATTCCCGACTCAGCTGTTGAGAAATATTACGGATTCGTCGCTGTCTACTATGGATCTGGTATTCAATGGCACAGTGCCTCTACCCAATGACTGGGAATTACCAGGTGGACCTATAGGAATGGCGATTGGTGCACAGCGTCGCCGAAATGGTTTCGACCATATTCCAGCTGCACTCTACCAGAGCGGTGATCTCTACAATGGCCAGCAGGACTTGCCAGCCAATGAGTCCCGTACAGTTGATGCATGGTTTGTCGAGGTAGCACTCCCAATTCTAGATAATCTAGAACTCACTGCTGCTACACGTGATACCAGATACTCTACAGGTCAGAGTTCATCGGATCCGAAGTTTGGTATTACTTACAGTCCAACCGATTGGTTGACGGTTCGTGGTACCAAAGGAACAGCGTTCATTGCGCCAAGTCTGAACGACTTGAACGCACCAGAGCGTTGTAACTTGTCAAATATTGACGATCCGCTTTCATCGTTCTTCGCCTATGCTCGACGTTGCCAGGGTGGTAACCCATTCCTGACACCAGAGACGGCTGATACCTTGAGCTTTGGTATTACGGTCGAGCCTCTCGACAATCTGCGTATCGATCTGGACTGGAGCCAGACCGAATTCACAGATCGTATCGTGAGTATCGATCCACAACAGTTGCTGGATATCGACTATTTCAACTGGTCGCAATGGTCAGGCATTTCAGGCAGAGAGCCGACTGTTCCCGAGCTTCAAGCCTGGGTTGATTCAGGCAACATGGATCCGCGTGTTATTCGTTCAGCCACTGACCCTACGCAGATTCTGCGGGTTACCGTTGGTCAGTCCAACGCGGCGGCAAACAATGTGGAAGCCTTCGACCTCAAGGTCAGATATCAATTTGAACTGGATGCAATCACTGGTCTGTTTGGTCTGAATGACGTCGGTACCATGACTGCCAACCTTGGTGCTACCAAGATCGACTTGTGGGAGTACCAGAAGTTCGTAACCGATCCGGTCAGTGAGCCTCTTGGCAAGCGTAACCGCTTCCTCGGTGAAGCACCTCCGCTGCCTGAATTGAAGGGTAACCTCCGATTGGGTTGGGTGATGGGCAATCACAGTGCCTCAATAACGGGACACTATGTTGATGAAATTGAATATGATGGTTACAACTGGGGAAGTTCCTTCTTCAACCAGTTTCCATTCTTCACTGGATTCGATAACAGCCAAAGAGACATGCTGCGCGCTTTCACTAGCGCAGACATTGCCTACAACTACCGCGGACTGGAAGTGATGGGCACCAATGTTGATTTGACACTGGGTTCACGTAACGTCTTTGATCGAATGCCACAGCGAGTTAATGACTTTGCTGGCATGGAATCGATCTTATACGACCCACGTGGACGAATGATCTATGGAAGGGTCACAGTAGAGTTCTAAGATTGATTTAGATCTTTATGAATAAGAAGCGGCTCCTTCGAAAGAAGGGGCCGTTTTTTTATGAGCATTTTGAAAAGAATTGCTTTTGCAGAAAAGGACTAAGCGTTAGAGACTTACAGTCCAGGTAACAAGCTGGAGAGTTCTCTCGAGCCGATTGATGTCGCGATTAAAAGCGGTGCAGGTAGCAAAGAGATTTTTACCGTTATCAGCGGCGGAAACTGTCGATTTCAATCGATAGCGTACATTCGTTCCAACAACCTCAATCACTTCAAGTAAATTATTTGGATCATCATAGAAACAATTATTTTCAACTCTTCCTGATTCAAAAACCACTAATCCTTGTTCCCACGATGTATTCACGAAATCTAAAAAATCATCATCATAAATAAAATCAGTGCTCCCCACGCCAATAAATCCATCAAGAAAATCGCCGGTATATATTGGCTTTCTATAATCTCTGCTTTCTGCACTAATTATTGAAAATTCAACTGGCCCTTCTGCTAGTAGATTTGCCTGCAATTCCAGGGTATAGAAACGATCGGCAAATGCTGCGGCATCGACATCAATTTCCGTTGAGCTAGTTGTATAGGTGGCAGTGCTTCCATCATTTGAAACAGTGAGTGTGTCAAGACAGCTCTCAGGAATTTCAGCGAACTCTGCTATGGGTTCGACCAATTGAAAGCGTTCATTGCCAGGGTCAGTACTCGAGAGAAGAAGATTAAGTGCATAGGCCGGTGCAAGACCTGCCACTTCATTACTACTCTCGTCTTCAACGACAGCGCAGGGAATTCTGAGGGTAAGTGCAGTACTGTCAAATTGTGATCTAGCCAGACCGCTCCAAACGTCGCTCTGGGCAATGGCTAATGATGAAAAGAGTGCAGTAGTAAGGCTAGTACTGCCTAAAATTGTTCTTATAAACATAATATCCAATACTTTAAAATTTATTAGTAATTATACGTGAATCTTTTCGATTTCCTGTTCATGTGTCTACTTAGAATACCAATGGAGTTGGCACTCAGTCCATTGCAGACCCGTGTGCTCAATATTTACTTTCAATGAAAAAGGATGATTTGAAGTGCGATAAGCATAAATGGGAAGGGTTGAGGCAGATTAACTCTACCTCAGCTAAGCTTGGTACAAGAAAGAGGCCGACTGAAAATCTAATTACCTAACTCTTCGAGCCGCGCCTTTAGATCTTCCAGTATCAGCAGTGCCTCTTGGAAGCCCGGATAAGTGGCAACCAGCTCGGCGTATACTCTGTTCATTTCTTCCGTTTCCAATACCACTTCCTGACTTAGATTTTCCAGCTCAGCTATGCCCGACCATTCATGAATGAGATCCTGCACCTGACGGTTGCGGGCCTTGGTCCAGAAGACCGGTTCACACACCCGTTGCGGTATTCGCGTTCCGGTGAGGGCAATGTCATCACACACAATATCCAGATCAGGATTACCGTTACGCTCATTGTAGAAACTGTAAATATCGTTCTCTACGCGAATTATCTGTTCTCTGACGGCGCGCCTGGAGAGCTCGCCGATGACGATAATCTCTTCGATTTCAGTTTCGTTGGCATCCTGGGCGAAAGATAAAGGGCTCAGTGATAGCATTGACATTGCCAGAATGATTTTTTTCATAGCACACCCCCAAAAAAGATCCAGGGCCCATTATAATCGGAATGGCGTCCCATCGAGAGTCAGAAAATCGCATTGAAAGGGAGTTTATCGGAAATTTCGAAATACAGGCCGGATGCTGCCTGTTAGATTCAATGGTAATCTTCGAGTCAAGATGCCGTGCTGGTCTCGACAACTTTGAGCATATGCCAGTGATTGAAAATATAACGCCATCTGGGTTGAATTGTTTCCCGTTAACATGGAGTTAACAGCAGTGTCGCAGAACCAATGGGCATCATACTCCGGCCAGCAACTTACCTCTGCCTATGCGCTAGAAGCAGACGCATTCGGGGAGATTGCAATGAGCCCCGGCTTCGATAGTCTAATCAGTCAATTCAATGACTATGATGCCTATTTAGAGCATCTGGAAAATCAATCGAGCCACAGACAAACTGTTAGTGCACTACTAAAAAATAACGGAATCATTGACACGGCGGTTCCCAGCTTGGAGTTGGCTAAACTTTTCTGCCTGGCACAATTAGCGGCTAGTGCGGAGTTATTCCATAGCTGGCAGATCGCTAGTTCAAAATTGAATTGCGACGGTATGCGCGAACTCATAATACAGACGAGTGCAAGTATACGAAATATTCCAGCGATTCCGAGTGAAACCCACCCCGATCAATACAGTGAATCTCAAAGACAATTACTCAATGGCATAAACGTTCTTCAGAATGTAGATACTGTGCGGGTAATGCAAATACTTAGACTTCTCGGTCTGATCTCGACAACTGCCAGTGACATTCACCAGGTTTCCCTGGGAGTTGGGAATGGATATCGCGATCTTTTTGGAATTCACCTTACTCCTAAAATCACCAGGCTGGAGGATGGATCGGGTGTCAAATTTCAGTTCGAAACGGTGGAGAAGCAGGCGGCACACACGGTATTAGTCGATAATGATCCAGTTTATAAGAATCACTTTAGTGGGCTGAATGAGAGAGAAAGTGGGAGAGTGCTAGCTCTGAATACGGATGCAGATCAAGCCCTTAAAACATTGGATGAAAAGCAACAAGAATCTGAATTGAGCATGCGCAGTTCAGTCGTGTGTTTAAGACTCGATCACCGCATGATGCCCGACGTAGAACAGTTCCTAAAATCAATAGCGAGTGTAATCGATTCCAGCGCAGATCTAATTATGACAATTGGGGCTGGGAATAATCTTCTTGAATTCGAAGGCAGACTAAAATGCTTCGATGGGCTATTTGAATACCTGACTCAGGTTGGTCTGAATCCTGTTCGCGTTTTATTGCATGGGCAGGGTTCTGCAGCAGAACAAAGAAGCAATCCAAATTTCGGTCAGCTGGCCTATTCCAGTTACCAGATTCTCTATTGCAAACTTGACCGAAGCCGATTGATATAAAAAGAAGTATTAGTTCAAGGAAATGTCTTTAGATTTTGAATTGAGTGCTCATTCGTGAATTTCGGCACCTTCGAAGAAAGCAGTCCAAGCAAACCAATAGGAGATAAATGAATTGGTTTTCTGCAACTGTGTACCAACTCTTGGTCCAGTTTGCGCCGTGCCGAATATGTCCCACTCGGTCCCTTCATTATCGACCATCACGATGGGTAACTTGTTCTCTACAGAATTGAATTCCAATGTAGTGCAGTCTTCCAGTTGGCGATTAAAAATAACCGCAAAATTGTCTCCAGAACTTCCGGCTGCGACCACATCCATGTTACCTACCTGGTCGTTTACGACAGAAATAGAGTGGCTGAAATCATTAACCGGGTAAACCTTGGAACTGTCGCCGACGTTAATACCTAACACCCTCTCTTTTGGGTGGAGTCTATCGTCATCACTGTTATTAGCATTAAAGGGAATTCTATTGTCAGTTCTATGAGATCCGTAGGGATTAATTTCATAAGGAAAACTAGAATCCGTTAACTCAATCGTTAACAGAAACGTATCTGGGTACATCTCCAGCCAGGTCTTCCAGGTAGTTTCAATTACCTGTACTTTCTCCGGTACGCGTTCTAGTTCAGGGCCGTTAATAGCCTGTTCGAGCATCTGCGACCACAAACTTTCTGTCTCGCGATCATAAAGAATGAGATTGGCATTGTAGAGTAATCCAGACACGCCGAAGCTCGTGTCCGTTGAGCCCATAATCGAATTCCAAAGCACAGCGGAGCCTGTTAAAGGGCAGAAGCTGAGCGTTACATCTTGATTGTCACCATCAATGCTTACCCGATCATTTACGATTTCGTGGTAATTCAGTATCGAATGAGGGTAAGCCTTGGCTACTCCGCCAATGTTGATTCCAACGACGAGATCAGCGGGCTGAATCAGTGTTGGCGAGAACGTTTGGGTAAATAAGGGGCTATCAATTGAAGGAATCCCGTCTGGACCTGGACCTCCGTCGACAATTTCGTCAGCCGGAATCAGTAGATTTTCAAATAGCTGGGGATTATCCGGGCCGTTCGTGTTATCTGGCTCTGGGCGCGTACAATTTTGCGCTGGAGGATTCGAGTCGAGTAAGCCTACATCTGCCAATACAAAGGCAGGAGGATCAGTACTGAGTACACTAAACTCAGCCCAATAGAGTGTTCCTTCCACATCGATGGTCGGAATAGAAAGGCTTGTTCCATCGAATATACTTGCATCAGTTGTATCCGCTGCTGTTAGTTCTTCAGCGCCAGTCACCAAAACTTCAACCGGATTGGTATCTGCAACAACTGTAAGCTCAATTTGAAATGCCTGGTCTGCCACAACGACCACGGGCACATTAATGATGCCGCCCGCCACGCTAGCGGGCTGCGCTAAAACAGTTCCGACTGTTGCTAGAGTCAACAAGCAAAGGCAAAGAACGGACATCACTATTCGTAGTGGTTTTCTGACAAATTGCTCTGTGAAGATCGATATTCTCACTATTGTTGTAAAATTTTATTAACTCGCGGAATTGTTAACTGAGTTGGTTTTACACCCTTCATTATTGGCAATCAGACCGGTGACTTGTTCTATTGCTTTCATCTCAACACTATCATTCGTTCGCTCATTGAACGGCTATTGTCCTAGATGGTCCTTTATGAAGCGTCTTTCAAATTGTAATTAGCGATTCCTTTCCGTTGCAGTGTAAATATATTACGCTGCACCAAGCTGGACTATACCTACAAAGGATTCTATCCTTCTTCTTTCCCTAAAAACCTAGTTTGTTTCACCATGACGAACACCGCAAACGATAATCCTCCGCAGACAGAGCTTTCTAAACTTTACAATCTCTATGATTCAAGAGATTTCATTGGGGCAGAAAACTTCTGCAGAAATTTATTAACGACTTATCCTGGTTCTGCTGAAGTTTCAAATATGCTCGGTGTAATCCTGGTTGCTCAGGGAAAATCACAAGAGGCTCTTGCGGTATTCGCAGATACGATTCAGAGATACCCTGACTACCCAACTGTTTACTATGATCTCGGCTTGTTACTGAATTCTCTAGGGCAGACGGAGGAGGCAATTGAGCAGTTCAGCAAGGCAGTAGAGTTAAACACTGAATTCAGTGATGCGCGAAACAATTTAGGGGTATTGTTGCAAAATCAAAATCAGCATGAGAAAGCTCTGACTCATTTGGAAAAAGCGCGTGAACTTAATCCAAATAATCCTTTTACTTACTTTAATTGTGCAAATTCTCTGAAGGTGCTCGGTGAGAGAGATAAAGCCTTAGAAAACTATAATCAGGCGGTTAAATTACATCCTTCGTTCTCAATTGCGTTTAATAATCGTGGCAATCTTTTAGAAAGCATGGACAGAGATGAGGATGCTAAAAGAAGTTATACCAGGGCTATCGAATTAGATCGTGGTTACGCACGGGCATACAGTAATCGCGGTATCGTTGAAAAAAAACTAGGCAACTATCCCGGCGCTCGCCAAGATTTTAGCAAGGCTGTCGAACTCGATCCCTGGCAGCCTGAGAAGCAGAACGAAGACAATAATTTCAAATTTAGAATGTACATAAACTTAGGCGACATCCAATTGTACTTTGGAGAATTCGACAAAGCCTTGGAAGCGTATGATCGAGCGGGAGAAATTGAACCCGATAACTTGGATGTACTAGGCTTTAAAAGCAATGCGGTAGCAGCACTCGGCAATTTAAGCGAAGGCCTGCAGCTTAAGCAGGATTCATATGGCTTAGTCTCTTTTGATCTTTCGAAAGGTGTATCAGTTGTTCATGGATCGACGAATTCAAGTGCGCAATCGTAAGAGAGCTCAGTGCCTGCAAAGGCAAAGCTAATTTGCCAAAACTATCCCCGCTGTTAATAAACTATTTGCGATGAGCGCATAAAAGTGTGATTGAAAGATTGTCATGCTGTGGGTGTAGTGATCCTTCCCGAGGTCTTGGTGCTCTAACTCATAGAGAGTCTCGTCTTGCAAATAGAAGCCTCTATCAAACACCCGCATCGCTGTTTCTACACGCACAATCATGCCGGCGATCACGCCAAACTCTTTGTAACGAGCGTGAATAGCAAACACGGCAATGACCAAGGTTAGAATTACGGCAAGCACAATCATGGTCATCTGATCGCTATTTATGCCATCGCTCTTGGTAAGCACCCAGCCATCGATTGCCAGAAGAAGAGTGATATGGGCGGCGGCTATCTGCGTGAGGCGTTCCCGGAGCTTATGAGCCGTTGCTTGCTGCTGCGAATACAGCATTTTGAGCACTTCAAGGCGGTTCGGTTCGAAACTGTCCAGGGGCTGGGCCATATTCACTATTTCGGTAATGCCTACAAAGGCTTGAGCTAAGGCTTGTGACATAGCGTTATATAAATTAGTATATAACACTATGTGTATGGATTATAAACAGATTTGCAGCTCCCTGGTGCTAATAATGCTGGCTGGTCCCGCTAATGTTGAAGCTGCAGAAGCGACGCTTGCTGTAGCCTCGAATTTCACCGCGCCAGCTAATCAATTGGTTGAAGAGTTTGAATCTCAGACTGACCATGAGATCAGCTTGGTATTTGGATCTTCTGGACGTTTTTTTGCCCAGATTTCTAACGGAGCTCCTTTCGATCTTTTCCTATCAGCAGATCAAGAAAAACCTAGAGCGCTAATCGAAAGCAATCTGGCTGTTGCAGAGTCACTCTTTACTTACGCATTGGGCGGACTGGTGCTCTGGTCCAGTGATGAGCAATTGGTAGATGGTTTTACAGTGCTTGATTCAGATCGGTTCCAGAAATTGGCGCTAGCGAATTCCCGTTTAGCGCCTTACGGTGTCGCCGCGGAAGAGGTTATTGATCAGCTTGGTTTGCTCAATGCGCTCCAAGCAAAACTTGTGCGCGGTGAAAACATTGCCCAAACTTATCAATTCGTTTTTACCGGCAATGCTGAACTTGGATTCGTTGCCAAATCTCAAGTTTACAAAAACAACAGTTTGCAGTCTGGCTCGGCCTGGAATGTACCAGCTAACCTTCACTCTTCTATCACACAAGATGCAGTGCTTCTGCAACGAGCCAGCGGCAACAGTGCTGCCTTAGACTTCATCGAATTCTTACAGAGCGATCGCGGCCGCTCTATCATTCAATCATTTGGCTATACCGTAGAGGAATAGTATGGGTTTTAGCGAAGCTGACATTACAGCGATTCTATTGACTTTGCGTCTGGCAACTACCGTGACGATATTGTTGTTGCTGATGGGAGCACCATTGGCATGGTGGCTTGCCAGAACATCTTCTCGATTCAAAGGACCAATTGGCGCCTTGATCGCACTGCCACTTGTCTTACCGCCTACCGTGCTTGGTTTCTATTTGTTGTTAGCACTGGGACCCAATGGACCGATTGGTCAGATTACTCAATCACTTGGATTAGGCACGTTGGCTTTCAGTTATTCCGGCCTGGTAATAGGCTCAATATTTTATTCACTACCTTTTGTAGTGCAGCCCTTACAAAATGCCTTTGAAGCGATAGGAGACAGGCCGCTGGAAGTTGCGGCCACTTTAGGCGCTGGGCCTGTAGATCGATTCTTCTCGGTGGCATTGCCCATGGCGAAACCAGGATTTTTTACCGCGGCGGTGCTGGGTTTCGCGCACACGGTGGGTGAATTTGGCGTTGTCTTAATGATCGGTGGCAACATCCCCGGAGAAACCCGCGTGGTGTCAGTTCAGATCTACGATCATGTAGAAGCCCTCGCTTATGATCAGGCGAATCAATTGGCACTGTTGATGATTGTTTTTTCATTCCTGGTATTACTGTCGGTTTACGGCTTGCAGAGAAAATCTCACCGCCAGGTATTGAGGTTTGGTTCATGAAAGAGCAAAACCAGTCCATTGATGTGGCGATAAACCAAGATCTGTCAGAACGCGGGGGTAGGCTATTCAATTTGAATGTAGATATAAAACTTCCCTGCAAAGGAATAACCGCGATTTTTGGCGAGTCAGGTTCCGGTAAGACTACGTTGTTGAGATGTCTTGCCGGTTTAGAAAAAGAAACAACAGGAGAGATTCGCGTTAAAAACGTGGAGTGGCTTTCTGATTCGAATGTAGTTCCTACCCATAACAGAAGAGTCGGGTTTGTGTTTCAGGAATCCAGTTTGTTTGCGCATCTAAACGTCGAACAGAATATTTCTTACGGCATTAAAAGATCACCAGTCAAAACAAGCTCTAAAACCTACGATCAAATTATTGAGTTAATGGGGTTGAACAAACTCTTACGACAATACCCTGACCAATTATCTGGAGGTGAGCGGCAGCGGGTGGCTATCGCAAGAGCGCTGCTACTGGAACCGGATCTGTTGTTGATGGATGAGCCGCTGGCTTCCCTGGACATAAAACGAAAACAGGAAATATTGCCCTATCTTGAATCGGTGCACGAAAAATTGGATGTGCCTATTATTTACGTAACCCATTCCATCGACGAAGTGGCCCGCCTCGCAGATCATCTCGTGGTCTTGCAGGAAGGCAGGGTAATAGCCAGTGGTGCGCTAAAGGATGTTTTGTCCGATGTTGAACTGCCTCTACAACTTGGAGAGGATACAGGTGTTGTCATAGAGGCAACGGTGATCGAGAGGGATAGCGACTGGCATTTGCTGCGGGCCCAATTCAATGGCGGTGATTTGTGGTTTCGAGATGGTGGAGATACTCTCGGGCAGAAGATTCGAATTCGAGTGCTGGCGCGAGATGTCAGTTTGGCATTAAGTGCACACACAGACTCGAGTATTATTAATCGCCTGAATGTAAGAGTAGAAAAAATTCAGGAGATGAATGACAAGTCCATGCTGCTGGTGAGTCTGAGTGCTGGTGAGAATAAACTCATTGCCCGCTTATCTCGACGATCCGCGCATCAACTTAACATAAAGGAAGGGATGGAGTTGTGGGCGCAAATAAAAGGTGTTGCGATACTACGCTAATAATCAATCCGACATCAGGATTACGCTGGAAGCCTTAAATAATGCGCAGGCTTGATCGCCTTTTTTGAGCTTTAGAGTATTGGTACTTTGATTAGTAATAATACTGCACAATGTTTTCTCTTCACCAAGATCGATTGTAATCTCGCTGTTTACTTTTCCTTTAACAATTTTACTAATACTGCCTATCAATTTATTTCGAGCACTGGTCGCAACATTGAGATCTTTGCTGAGAATAATCCATGAAGATTTAATTAGCGCTATAGCGAATCTTCCTTTCTTGAAATTCATTTTTTGCGAACTGTCATTGGTAACATGGGCGACAATTGATGCAGTATCACTAATACTAAGTTCGATCTCAGTGTTTACTGCACCGCGAGTTACTTTTTTAATTTGTCCCCGGAATTGATTTCTTGCACTCGTTCGCAATGCACTACTCCTTAGAAAATTTGCCAGGTCATTCATGGAGTGCAGACTTGTACCGAGTCTATCAACATAGGCCGCATGTTCATCCTGCAACTCAGTAAATCCTTTTAATATTTCCTGTCCAAAATCCGTCAGACTCGTGCCGCCGCCTTTAGCACCACCGGCTGATCGCGCAACCAGCGGTTTATCAGAGAGATTGTTCATAGCATCGATGCGATCCCAGGCGGTCTTATAGCTGATACCGACCTGTTTCGCGGCGGCTGTAATAGAGCCACATTCTCGAATAGCACTAAGCAGCTCAATTTGTTGGCTGGTAAAGGATTGCTGGTCGCCGTCCAGTAAAAACAGGTCTCCCTTAAGTGTTGATGCTTTTTTTCTTGCCATTGAATCGATTACTCCAATTGATCCAGGGATTGTACCTCAGCCCATTCCAATCCACTCATTCCCTTTACTCGGTGCCAGGTAGCTTGTTAACGCACCAAGTTGTTGAAACTTTTGCGCCTGATCAATCTTAAGTGCAGCTCTATCGCCTACTATGGGTGCAATTTGACAATGTCGGCACGTCGATAATTAACTCAGCAAGGAGACGATACATGATTCACGAAGTGGAAGGAGACATTTTATTGACCAGCGCCCAGGTAATTGCCCACGGTGTGGCCGCCAACGATCCAATGAATCAGGGTCTTGCGCTGTCTTTACATGAGCGTTATCCCTCGATGCACAAAGATTTTCATCACTGGTGTCATCAGCAACATCCTAAGCCCGGTGAAGCTTGGGTCTGGGGTGGGGCCGAAGGCGTCAGGATTGTCAATTTACTTTCCCAGGAAGGTGGCTACGGAGGTAATAAGAAACCAGGCAAGGCCAGCGAATCCAATGTAAATCACGCCCTGCGTTCGCTAAAGAAGATCATCCAGAAAGAGGGATTCACCTCTGTCGCACTGCCCAGGCTTGCAACCGGAGTGGGTGGGCTTGAATGGAGCCAGGTCAAACCGCTTATTGAATCACAGCTGGGAGACTTGGAAATATCAATCTACATTTACACCGTCTTTCATGCTGGCCAGAAGGCGAACGAACCCTAGCCGGTCATCAATTTCTCGCAAAAAGTTTCCAGGATTTTAGTTAGATATTTTTTCTTAATCTGAAAGCTGTGTATTCCGTTGCGTACTGAGCGTAATTCTCATTCCTTTTCACATTATTTGTCGTTAAAGATTTGACGGCATTGCTGGCCGATGGCATAAGGGGGTATCTCTAAGCTCAATTAGGCAAAATAGATCAGGAAAATAAGAATGAACAATAATCTCTTGAAAGGCGGAATAGTGACGCTGTTGCTGCTTGCACTGGCGACTATTGGTCTTACTTTCGCACAGCAACGACCAACACTAACACCAGAACAATTAGAACGCTTAACTATTCGACCTGTTCCGGGCAAAGCAGGTTTGTATCTCATGCCTGGATGCGACGGCAATATGTCCGGTGGCAATATCGCTATTCGAGTTACCGAAGAAGGAGTCATTATTGTCGATAATAAATACTCCTACAGCTACGAAAATATTACTCGACAGGTTGCCAGTGTTACCGACCAGCCGATTCGCTATGTACTAAACACCCACCATCATTTTGATCACGCCGGTAGCAACGCTTCCTTCATGCCAAGCGCACAAGTCATCGGCCATGAGAATGTCAGAATTAATATGTTACGCAACAGTGGCCCCAGCGCTTCTCCTGATGGTGCGCCCCGTATCACTTTCAACGATAAAACCAGTGTGCACTTAGGTGACGCAGAAGTGCAAGCCTTCCACCTGGGCTGTGGTCACACTAACGGTGATTCGGTCATTCTGTTTCCAGATCTGCGCACTATTCACACTGGCGATCTTTTCATCTGGGGCGATCGCTTGGACGGAACGACCATGGCGCCGTTTATTGATTACGCCAATGGTGGATGCGCCGGTGATTGGGTAGCTACCCTGGATCAAATACTTGCCTTAGACTTTGATACGGTTATACCTGGCCACGGCCCCTTACTGCGCAAAGCTGAAATCAGAATCTTCAGGGACAAATTTGAACAAATGGTGACTCGCATTCGCACCTTAATGAATAATGGCACGAGTCGAAACGACATCGCTGCTGCGTTGGATATTTCAGATTTGAATTGGCCACTGGCTCCTGATCGTGTGCAAGCGATCTATGATGAGTTGTCCCAATAATAGTTGTTATAAGAAGTGAACTGGCTATGAAGATTCTTCTCTCCATTGTAATTGCATTCATAATCCCGCAGTGGTTAATAGCGCAAGCATCTCTAAGACCGGATGTGCCGGTGGCGATTGTTGGCGGAATGCTCTTAGATGGCTACGAAGCCGAGCCAATCCATAACTCGGTAGTTGTCTTTGAAGATGGAAGAATTACTGCGGTCGGACCACGGCATGCTATTGCGATCCCCAGTAAAGCTGTAATTCTCGATGCAGGTGGCCGCACAGTAATGCCGGGATTGATCGATGCTCATATGCATATCGATTTGATTGGTCACGGCGAGTACGACGATTACTATGCATTCCTCAATGAAATGGAACGGCTTCCGGAAGCTATGCCTATCGCCGCCAAACAAATGATGCGGGGTGGCGTAACCAGCGGATTGGATCTTGGCGCGCCCTTTCAAATTCTGGATTTTCGTGAGCGTATTCGCAAAGGCGAGATTCCCGGACCCCGCCTTACTGTTTCCGGCCCCTGGATAACACGGGTAGAAATGGCGGGCATTCCCGATGCTTATGAAGTGGTCATCAGTTCTTCGGAAGAAGCAGCACAACGCACGAGAGAACTTATTGCCGCTGGTTCCGATGTGATTAAAACCTGGGTGGGATTAACTGAGGCAGATTACCGTGCCATCGTTACTGCTGCACATGCAGAAGGAGTCAAGGTTCATGCGCATTTGTATGATCCGGATGCAATCCGTGCCGCCATCAATGCCGGTGTCGACGTGCTTCAACATGTAGGTTCGGCGCGCAATCCTCCTTACGAAGACGCTTTAGTTTCCGAGATCGCCCATAAAGGCATTCCAATCGTGCAGACCATTTCCCATCGTATCTGGGTTTATCCAGCGACGGTGGAATTTCCAGAACGTCTTTATGATCCGGTTTACAAGAAAGACATGCCGGCGGATTTTTATGCAGAGTTCATAAAATCCTTTGAGGACATTCACCAGCTTTCTTATTTTAATGACATCGGTCGCGAGATTCGCAATGCCGAACAATCCGCGAGTCAGTTCATCGATGCAGGAGCGTACATGGGTGTGGGAACCGATGCCGCCAGTCCCTTGAACATGCACAACGAAGCTATGTGGCGGGAAATGTCAGCCCTGGTTGAGAGTGGCATGACGCCGATTCAGGTAATTTCCGCTGCCACTAAAACCAATGCGGAGATTCTCGGGCAGATAGATGAGTTAGGCACCATCGAAGTAGGCAAGCTAGCCGACATCATTATCGTCGATGGTAATCCCTTACAAAACATCGAAGTGTTGGATTATGTAGATATTGTTATTAAAGATGGTGGTGTCTGGTATTCCGAACGGGCTGCTAGTGGGCCAGTGACAGAGATCGGTCACTCTTTCTAACAGTTACAGAAGAAGATGACCGATTAACACGGCGATTGGAAAAGAAATGAGCGTGCGCAATAAAAAGACTTGAGCCACGTTTAGAAAACCCAGCGGAATCTTCGACTTAATTATCAGCGCGCCAACTTCCGACATATAAATTAGCTGGGTAACTGAAACAGTTGCCACCACAAAGCGCGTTAATTCACTATTGATATTCACCCCAACCAATGCCGGTAAATACATGTCGGTAAATCCGACCAGCATCAGTGGTGCGGCAGCCTGGGCTTCATCTAATTGAAACAGATTGAGAATCGGGGCTATCGGTGCACCTAACCAGTCGAATACCGGTGTGTACTCGGCGAGAATCAACGCCGTAGTACCCAATCCCATAACAACTGGAATCAGGGACAACCAGATCTCGGAAACGTTGCGCCCGATGCGCTGCAATAGGTCCGCCGGTCTGGGCGCATTAGCGGCGCGTTCCAGTGCCTGACTGATAGCAATAGGAAACAGGCGAACGCCTGGATCGAAGGTGCGGGAACCGGTGGCGGCAGTGCCATCAATAAAATTGTCGGCGATGCGGTTGAGTGGCGGCAGGCGCGGAGTAATTAGTGCCGCGACAAAGCCAATGACAATAATGGAAAAATAGTAAGGGATGAATAAATGGCCGAGACCGATGTACTCGATAACTACCAGGGAAAAAGACACAGACACGACGGAAAAATTAGTACAGATCACCGCAGCTTCCCGCGCAGTGTAGAAACCCCGTTCATATTGTTGCGAGGTAATGAAGACTCCTACTGGCCCCGAGCCCATCCATGAGGCCATGGCGTCGATGGCAGAACGACCGGGTAAGCCAAACACCCGATCGAAAATGCGGCTCATCATGACACCGACCAGTTCCATCAGGCCAAAATCTACCAACAAGGGTAAAAATATTGCACCGATGCCCAGGTAGGTCATGGTGATAGGAATCAAGTTACCAAGTGTTGTCCCACTGGTTGCAACACCGGTTAGAAACTCGGGTCCGATCTGAAATATATAGGCGGTCGCGGCGATAGCGCCAAACAGGCGCATAGTGAACCAGAAAGGATGAAAAGTCAGATGATTAGAAAGAAAACTCAGCTTCTTTTTGGCAGCACTGCTAACCGCAAACAACAGGGTTAACAAGACCGAGCTAACGATAAACAAGCCAGCGAGTTGTACGATCTGCGGTTGGAAGTTATCTATAAATAAATCACCGAACCAGGCCATGCCGATAGTGACTTGATCATCAATTACTAGCGGTGTTAGAAAAAATAATACACCGATTACCGAAGGAAGCAGAAAGCGCAACCAGTTATTTAGAGAAGGTTTGTCTGTGGAATCGTTCAAGCTGTTATCTCATCAAGGCTAAACAATCGAGTAGCTGTTCCATATCGGCATCGTCGCCAATAGTTATGCGCAAATGATTTTCCAATCCAGGTGCATGGTTTTGATCCCGCAAGATGATGCCGTGTTCAGCGAGGTAGTCGAAGGTGTGTTGACTGTCTTCAAAATGGACGAGTAGAAAGTTTGTGGCACTGGGATAAACCTTTTTTACACAAGCCAATTCATTCAACTTTTTCTCAACGTGCATTTTGGTAACGAATATGCGCTCACGCTGAGCATCCATATAGGAGACTCCCATATCAGTTAGTGCATTCAGGGCAATGCGCGCACTGGGATCGGGAATCGGATAAGGCGCTATCAATTTTGCCAGCAGGGCAATGACATCTGGATTCGCTAGCACGAAACCGATGCGAATTGCAGCGAGACTAAATGCCTTAGACATGGTTCTCAGCACTACGAGATTCGGTGTATTGGCAATTTCTGTCGCAAACGAATCACCGGGAGTAAATTCTATATAGGCTTCATCGACAATGACGAAGGCTTCCTCTTTATACTGCTCTGCCAAGGCGAGGACGGCAGATTTGTTTAACAGGTTTCCGGTTGGGTTATTGGGATGACAGAGAAAAACCAACTTTGGAGTTTTCGCGAGCGAATTAAACGCCTTGGGATCTAAGTCAAATTCCGGCGCAGCAAGTGGCGCGCTTTGGATTTCCACTTGATGGGCCTCGGCGATGAAATCATACATGGCGTAGGTAGGCTGACAGATAACAATACTGTCTTGTTTCGGTTCGCAGAATGCCCGAATCAGTAAATCGATACCCTCGTCGGCGCCGCGGGTTGTGAGTACGTAGTCAGACTGCAAACCGGCATAGAGACCATATTTGGTGGCTAGATCATTGGGTAAAAAGTCAGGATAGCGCTGCCAGGTTTCCTGCTCTGGCATTTCATAGGCTGGGTAAGGAGATTCATTGGCGTTCAGATAGTTATTACCAATACCACCGATTCGGCGCGCTGACTGGTAGGCGATGAGATCCTTTATCTGCGCTGCCGCCAGTTTGTCCGCTAAACTCATAATTCTCTCGTTTACTACCCTGAATACTGCAACTGCATGGCAAGCATAAGGGCTTAGGCGTTCTTAATCCATCTCCTATTTAAGATTAAATCTGTGAAAACGGTCAGCTACTGAATCTTGTCAGAAATGTCTTGATGTGGTGTCCTTATAGTTACGTGGAATCACTCAGGAGGGCGAGATGATCTATGAAGTTGAGGGGGATATTATGTTATCCCGTGCCCATGTTCTGGTTAATGCTGTCTCGACCCGCGATGCAATGACCCGAGACTTCGGGCGAAAACTGCACGATCGCTACCCGGCAATGGTAGAGGCTTATAATGCATGGTGCGAAGAGACCAACCCGGAACCCGGCGAAATTTGGTCCTGGCTTGGTACCGATAACGTCACCATCGTAAATTTGATTACCCACGAAGGGGACGAAGATCCGTCTCGAGTGGGGCGGCCAGATAAAATTGCGCTTAATCGCGCTTTTCGTCGGCTTAGCAAACTAGTTACGGACGAACGCTTCAAATCGATTGCAATGCCTAAAATTGCCTCAGGTAAGGGTGCGCTGGATTGGCATGAAGTGCAGGGCATGATGGATTCACAATTGGGGGAATTGCTTATCCCTCTGTTTATTTATGTGGTAGAGCTTGAAGGCCAGGTTGCTTCTGAACCTGGAATGTAATTAGTTGGTGAATTGCTGTATTGCTTCAACCGCGATTGAGAAAGTTTCCGGTAACTCAAAGTCTGTAAAGTTGCTGCGTATCACAGCGTAGCCTTCCTCGAGTTGCTGTAAAGTTGTTTCGTCATCAATTCCGTAAAATCGCTGCAGAAACCGGCTTGCTCTTTCAGCAGCGTCGATCGTTTGATCGGCGTCTGCTCCTGCACCCACTTCCGCTTCCGCTTCATTCAACAGGTCTTCCAATACAGTCAATAAGCTGGGCAGGTCGATTGCACTAACTACTGCCACACTTAACTCCATAGTCAGTGCCTGGCTTCTAACTTCGGGACTAGCACTGCGCCGTGAAGCTTGCTGGGGGGCAGCGCTAGCCAAACCAGATTGGGCTGCCGGTGCGATTGCTGCCGAAGTGTCGGCTACTGCATTTTCCAGACGGCCAACATTAGTATCAACTGGTTCCGGCGCTTGTGCCTGGCTGAGGGCCGTCGGCGCAGCTGCCGAGAAAGCAACTTCGAGTTCTTCTTCGGCCACCAGATTGTTTTCAGCGAGTAGCGTGTCATCTGTATTGGCTATTGCTAATGTTTCTTCAATAGCAGCGCCGGCAGTGGCGACGGCAGGTTCGGCTGCCAGTGTAGTAATGGCTGGTGTATTCTGTGCTACCTGGCGCTCTCTGCTGAGATCAGCATCTACACTCACGCTATCTGCTTCGACGACATCTAGTAAGTCACTCAAATCTACAGATTGCGACGATGGTGCATCGCTACTTTCAATCTGTACAAATCCACTATCGGAGACAGCGCGTTCCAGGTCGCCGTTGTTAAAGCTCGTTAGTGAAACTGAGATTGCAATAGCCGCGATCGACAAGGTGGCAACTGCAGTTGCCCAGGGGCGTGGAAACCATGCTGATTCCTTTTCAGTCACCGGCGCGTTTTCTCTGGCGTACTGAAGAATCGCCTCATCGACATGTGCGGGAGACTTGGGAGGTTCCGCCTGGCTTAACAACCGGGAAAGTTCGGCGTCGTCTGGCGTCTGATTAGTCGGCATATTGCACCTCGAGTATTCGTCTTAAATGCCCAGTGGCATAGCGAATACGGCTCTTGATAGTTTCTTCGTTGGATCCTGTCATCACGGCGATTTCCTGCCGGGTGAATCCTTCTTCTTTTAATAAGAAAGCCTGCTGCTGTTCTTTCGAAAGTGTTTCCAGAGCCAGTAACAGGTCCATCGATAAATCTACAGTCGCCGAAGTCAGCTTACTCGGCCCCGGGACTTTTTCAACAATGGCTTCACCTTTCTCATCCACTCGATCGACCAGGTTTTCGATCTTATGCTTGCGCCAGAAATCCACCAGTTTGCGATGAGCGATGGCATACAAGTAAGTTTTGAATTTGGCGGAGGGGCGGTAACTCTCTGCTGCCTTTATAACCGCCATCCAGGTTTCCTGGGCAATTTCTTCGATGGCCTGCAAATCAACATGGGAACGATACAGGTAAGCGAAGAGTGGGTTCTTGTGGCGCTGATAGAGTTTCTCAAAAGCCGAGGAGTCACCCTGCTGATAGCGCAACATGAGTGACTCGTCGGTTTGATTTGCCTTCAGAAACTCAAACACAGATTGGGTTCCTATCCCTTCTTAAATAGTTCGACTAGCTTATAAGACCTTAGCCAGTTCAACCAGCTTCACCATCTCGCTGCGGTAACCGTGGTTGTCTACCCCTCGTGATTCGCGTGCGAGCTGCAACAGGTCGTCATAATTCCAGTCATTGGTGTATTTGCCACCCCGCAGCAATTGGCCAAAGCCAGCAACTGCTGCTGCGAAACGCATGTTTTCGGTGGCATCTACTGAGCTTTCACTAACATCCTCAAAGGTAACAGCCTGGCCGAATTCAGTGCTGCTAGATTCCTCTGGCATTTTGAAACGGACATTGACATAAGCGAGTTCGTCACCAAAATTCACTTCCTCGCCGCCGTTGTTGCCGTAGCGTAGATCAGGAATCAAGGCACCCTGCGATCCTTTCAAACTAATTTCGTAAAGTGCAGTGACAGTATGACCCGCACCTACTTCACCGGCATCAACTTTATCGTTGCGAAAATCTTCTCTATTTAATAGTCGATTCTCATAACCAATTAGTCGATATTCCGCCACGATATTAGGATTAAACTCGATCTGTATCTTCACATCCTTGGCAATCGTCAGCAAAGTAGACTGCATTTCTTCCACCAACACTTTTTGCGCTTCGCTTAAGGTATCGATGTAGGCAGCATTACCATTGCCAGTGTCGGCAAGCTGTTCCATTAAGGAATAGTTGTAATTACCAGTACCGTAACCCAGCGTAGTTAGGGCAATACCATTTTCACGCTTCTTGCTGATGAGTTCTTTCAATTCATCGATGTCGGTCATGCCTACATTGAGATCACCATCGCTGGCGATAATAACGCGGTTAATGCCGCCATCGATTATATTTTCCTCGGCAATACGATAGGCCAGCTGAATGCCAGCGGCACCATTGGTGCTACCACCTGCATGCAATGACTCGAGCGCGTTGATGATCTTGGATTTTTCTGCACCGCTGGTTGAATCCAATACCATTCCCGCAGCTCCGGCATAAACAACCAGGGCGATGCGATCGTCTTCATCCATTTGGTTAACCAGTAATTGCAGGGAGCGCTTAACCAATCCCAACTTGTCCGGTGATTGCATGCTGCCGGAAACATCAACCAGGAACACCAGGTTTGCATTGGGGAGTTCGGTGCTTTCCGGTTCGAATCCCTGCATGCCCACCATGAGTAATTGGTTATCAGCATTCCACGGTGCTGCCATGGTTTCCGTGTAGATGTTAATCGGCTGTTCCACGCTGGTTGGAGTAGGGTAGCGATAATCAAAGTAATTGATCATCTCTTCCAGGCGTACTGCATCATGGGGAGGCAGTCTGCCTTCGCGACTAAGCATGCGGCGGATATTGCTGTAACCAGCAGTGTCCACATCGATGCTGAAGGTTGAAACCGGGTCAGCGGCAACGCGCTTCACTGCATTCTCGACCAGTTCGAGATAGTTCTCGCGATCGATTTGTGAACCGGGATGATAGTAAATGCCATCGGCATCTCTACGGCCATAGTTGTGGCCGGGACTAACGAGCAGTTCCTGTCTTGCCACCTGGACGCCAGCGCTGGCTGGAGCCGAAGTAGTGCGCACCCGACTGGTTGACGCATCGGCAGATACGATGCCCGAAAGGATTTCTGCTTCTTCGGTGACCTGAATTGCCTGGTTCGGTACTGGAATGGGGTTGACCGCAACATTGGGCTGATTGCTTACGTTGTTATCAACTTCGATAGTAGATTGGCCGGAAGGGCGAGACTCTTTCGGCTCAGGCGGTTGCTCGATTCTACCCACGTTACGTTCAGTTGGGCTGCTGCAGGCAACCAGCATCAAGGTGATGAGGCCAATGCAGAGAATCAGTTGATAGGAAGCCTGTAGGCCGCGGATTAATAAAGGCTGAATTGATGATTCATTGTGTTTCATGATTGCTGTCCTTTCCTGTTGGATTCAAATTGCTTACTTACTTAATCGCTGGAAAGACGCAAAAGGGGTTAACCGGAATGAATTTATTTTCTGGTTCGAATTCAGGGTGTTCTTGCAAGCCCATACTAGGCTGAAAAGCTATCGGGAGAGTGGTCGCAGCGTGGGTTTAGTTTTGAAGCAATCTAGAAAAACATATCCCAGATTCCGGCGAAATAAATAAAGTAGGCCGTGAGAAATATTCCAGGCAAGATCATGCCCCGTTTGAAGTACCACGCTTTTTCTTGATCCTGTGGCAACAGCGCAATACTGTTCACAATCAATGTAATGGGTGCGGTTCCCATAAACAGGACCAGGATCAAAATACCAGCGAAGGGTCCGCCGGAAGCAGCCGAATTCCCGGCCATCATCATTACTGCACCGACACTTTGCACGAGCAGTGGATAGACCACAGCGAGGAGGAATTTCTGAGTTTTGCTGACCAAGGGCGAAAACCTGGTACTTGTTTATGTAGGTAGTTTTTTAGATTTCTTAACAATAGCCACTGGCTACACAACTGCCACTGGTCGTCCATTGCACAGGTGGAAGCACACCACCAGCCGTTAACACATAGGTCTCACCTTGGAGGTCGGTACCATCGGACATCCAGGTAATTGTGATTACACCATCCGTCACATCGATCCCATGTACTGTTGCAGCCGGAGTAACCAGGGGAGGAATGCCATAAGTTCCTGAATCCAAATCCGTCAGGGCGCTAACACGGCCAGTAGAAGTGGCCACCAGAATCGCCGCACGGGCCGCACCAATGCCAAGAGTAGCCTCGGCAAAGCGTGCTTTATTGCGATACAACGCATAGGAAGGCAGGGCGACCGACGCCAAAATGCCAAGAATCGCCACTACGATGAGTAGTTCGATGAGGGTAAAGCCTTGTTGCGACTGCTTTTTTTCCACTTTTGGGCTCGTTTGAGTCTTCATAATGGGTAAGTCTAGATGAAAAGTACCGCTAATCTGTGTCCGACATCAAGTTTTAGGTGGGAGTACATCCAATCACTGTAAATGTGACGGTGTTATCACAGAGTCGTCAGATTCTTATAACTTATCCATATTTATAAGTCTCTGAAAAAGTTGAATAAACCTCAAATTCCAACTGAATTCAAATACTTATTAGGGTATCTCGACTAGGGATAAATTTTGAGATAGGCTCCTATAGAACTTGGGGGATTAATTCACCCAGGCACACAATAAAAATAAGACACGTGCTACGTTGTATATATAGCACTCTGGATTGGGTCCTAATGAGACCTGGGTTGGAGTCCTGCAATGAAACATCCAAATCTCGCAATAAAGTTACAGCTACTCTATTCGCTTCAAGTTAACTCAAAAATAAAAAATCACTCAGATCTGGCTAGAGAGTTAGATGTTTCTCGACAAGCCGTTAGCCGATGGTGCCGAGGAACTACTACAACGCATGGTAATTGCATACCTCATTACCAAGTTGCTCCAATTGCCAAATTGTTCTTAATCGAAGTTTCCTGGTTATCACTTGAAATTGAACAATTCGAAACAAAAGTCAGAGACCGGCTTGAGCAATCCAATAGTGATTTAAGTAAGAGTGCAATAGAAATTTCGAATTCAACCATGCCAATCACTAGCTTGGAGTTGTTTGGTCGAGACAATGAGCTCGAACTACTAAATTACTATTGGCAACAATCGGAATCCAATGTGGTGCAATTGATTGCGTTTGGTGGAGTTGGGAAGAGCAGTTTAGTAAATCGATGGTTGTCTGATTTAAACAAAAGTGAGTATAAGGTTGCCGAACGCGTTTATGCTTGGTCATTCTACTGGCAAGGCGAATCGTCGGAATTAAAATCTTCTGGGGATTTGTTTATCGAACATGCTCTGGAATGGTTTGGAGACGAAGAGCCGGCTTCTGGTACACCCTGGGCCAAAGCTTCAAGACTCGCAAAATTGATTCGTAGCAAGAAAACATTACTTGTTTTGGATGGACTTGAACCTATGCAATTGGGTCCAGGTCCAAAGCAGGGTCAAATTGAAAATCCTGCAATCTCTTGTTTGGTTCGCGAATTATCCGAAGAAAATACCGGATTGTGTCTTATTACATCCAGATTAGAAGTAAGAGATCTAGAAAACTATGCCGATGGAAGAATTGGTACGATCGACTTAGGCCACCTATCTAAAGAGGCTAGCGCTAGTTACCTGCAAAGTCTAGGCGTGTCGGGTGAGATTTCAGAATTAGAAACAGCAGGAGAGCTCTATGAAGGGCACGCACTTAGTTTGTCTCTATTTGGCGGTTATCTTTCAGTAGTTCATGGTGGCAGCATCAATTCATACAAGTCTATTGAATCGCTGTTTGGTGAAAGCACACTAGACTCCCACGCGAAGAATGTATTGAGTGCTTATCTAAAATACTTTGAAGATAGCCCGGCATTAAAAATTCTTTTCTTATTAAGTCTTCTTGATAGAGCAATTGAGCTATCGGAATTGCAATCAATAGCCAATTTTGCAGATATCAAAGGGCTAACAACAGAATTAAATCAATTAACCAAAGCTAAATGGCGCTTTAGTATAAAACAATTGCACGATTCAAGATTAGTCTCGGTTGAGAAAGTTCGTAATGAGTTAGTTTTAGATTGTCATCCTATTGTTAGGGATTTTTCTATCGAGTATCAGCGTTCTAATAATATTTCAGATTGGATTAAAGGAAATGACTTACTATTTGGTTATTTCAATTCCGTAACTTCAGATTTTCCGACGAGTATGCAAGAACTAGAACCCTTGTATCGGGCAGTTAGATATGGAGCGAATGCGGGAAGAATTGAAGAGGCATTTCACATTTATTTCGAAAAAATTAAGCGGAAACAGTTTTCGATGTTTACTGAAGGATCGCACTACGCAGATCAAGCTTGTATTAAAGCTTTCTTCAAAAAAGAATGGGATGAACCTTTGCCCTCACTTCCAGGGGAAGCGAAGGGATATTTGCTCTCATCTGCAGCCGCAAATCTGATATATCTAGGTGACATCTATACAGCTATTGACCCTTCGCTCAAGAGTATAGAATGGTATGTACAGAACGGAAAATTTCTTGAAGCTGCCAGTGCGGCTGGCCCGTTAATGTCCATGCTAATTATGGCAGGAGAAATGAGTAGAGCATTAACATTAGAACAAGAAATGAGTGCAATTATTAATAGCTCAGAGAACAAAGTAATTCAAGGGATGGCGGCCAACTTTAGTGGCTATGCACAACACCTCAAAGGCGAAAGCGAAAACGCATTTGAATATTTTGAACGATCAGAAGCCGTATTATTATCTAGTAATCCTGTTTCTCCTGCGCCGTTTCCGACAATAAGTTCATATTATTGTAAATACTTGCTCGACAATGGGGATGTTAAAGGAGCACTAAACAGAGCACTAAAAACATTCGCATGGCGACATCTAGAATCTTGGCAAGTGGCAATTGATACAACTTCGTTGTTAGCTTCTGATATCTTAGTACTTGGACTTATTTTTCTTGAGTCAGGTGACAAAATAAATGCTAAGAAATATTTGGATAGACAAATCGAATTACTGAAAACTGCAGATGAGTGGCTGTATTTGCCAACTGGGCTAAGTTCCAGAGCAAGATTTCATACTGCTGTAGAAAATTTTCAAGAAGCTTTAAAAGACTTAGATGAAGCAATTAGTATCTCTCAAATTACCGGGGCAAAGTTTGGGGAGTGGGAAGCCTATTTAGGGATGGCTCAATTGCGACTGAAGCAAGAAAATTATGAGCTCAGCAACGAGTATCTAGGAAAAGCTTTAGCACTGCCAAACATGGAAATGTATCGATTTCGTGATAAAGAAATAGCCGAATTGCGGGAAACATTAGCTGTCCACTTACCTAACACCGCGAAAAGTGAAAGAATGCCAGGCGAATCTTTGCACTAGAAGCATTTAGTAGGTGAGTGAAGTAATAAGCGTTCCCAAATCAGCGATCAATGGAATTCTCTGGCCCGCAATCTCTGGTGGCTCCAGTGCCGGTGTCTTGTCTATTCTGTTTCAACTTCAGCAGAGTGAACGCTGGACTCCCGAACAGATAGCTTTCGCTCAATCCAAACAACTGCATTCAGTTTTGATCCACTGCGCGAAATCGGTGCCGGCTTACTCCGATATTCTGAAGGCGATCGAGTTCAAGGAAGATACTCCAATAACAGCTCAGCAATGGCATTCACTGCCTATCTTGCGTCGCGGTCAGATTCCGAAGCTCGGTAGCCTGTTAGAGGCCACGCAATTAGATGCTTCTCACGGTAAGACTATGGAGGTGCATACCTCGGGATCTACGGGTACGCCTATCAAGGTTAAAAAGACCGCCATAGATCAGCTGTTCTACATGGCGTTTAACTTGCGAGATCACTTCTGGCACAAGCGTAACTTCAAAGAGAAGTTCGCGATGATTCGCACCTTCGACGATGGTGTGGCCAATTATCCTGAAGGTGGCCGACAGGCGAATTGGGGCAAGCCTTATACCAATCTTTATCAGACAGGGGAGAGTGTCGGCCTCGCCATAACTGCTACCATCGAACAGCAATTGGATTGGTTGCAAAGGGAACAGCCGGGTTACCTATTAGCTTTTCCTTCGGTCATCGCTGGTTTGGCGCAATTGAGTATCGATAAGAAAACTGAACTGCCTTTCTTAAAAGGAGTAAGCGCGCTCGGTGAGTCCGTCGACGATTCCGTGAGGAAGTTGACCCAACAAGCCTGGGATTTGGAACTGGTGGATATGTATTCTGCCCAGGAAGTTGGATATATGGCGCTACAGTGTCCCGATGGAGATGGCTATCATGTGCAATCAGAAGGGGTGTTCATGGAAGTGCTGGACGATGAGAACAAACCCTGTGGTCCGGGACAGAGTGGTCGGATTGTGGTGACGCCGTTACACAATTTCGCCATGCCGCTGGTGCGCTATGAGATCGGAGATTATGGGGAAGTTGGAAAGCCATGCAGTTGCGGCAGGGGCTTGCCCACTTTGAATCGCATACTGGGTAGAACTCGTAATTTGTTAGTGTTGCCGGATGGTTCGAAGCTCTGGCCCCGTCTCAGCGAGTTACGCTACAGCGACATCGTGCCGGTGAAACAGTTTCAGATGGTGCAAAAGAACATGGAGCATCTGGAAGTGAAGCTGGTAACGGGAAACGAAGTAGTGCTGGAACAAGAACAGCAATTAAAAGAACTAATCAATTCCCGCATCGGTCATCAATTTGATATCGTCTTCAGTTATCCCGATGAGATTCCACGCTCCGCCACTGGTAAGTACGAGGATTTTCGTAGCGAGATAAGCGAAGAGAACTAAAATCAGTGTCATGACCGAGACAGCCCAACAACTACCACCTACTGCAGAAGAGCTTATCGCCTTCTTCGAACTGGATCGCCTGGCTGAAGTTCCGGTGGATAGTTACTACGACATCATTGCCCAGATGATCACCAACAAGACTGGTCACTGGGCAGCATTCGGGGTGGGCTGGAATCGCACCTTTCAGGAATTGAATCGGGTACGCAATCGCTACACCCACAACAATAAGTTATTTGCCTTCGACTGGTGGGAAGGCTTGCCCCATGACTGGCGGCCGGGTTATCCCAAAGGCACGTTTCGTATTCCCCGTGAGCGTGTCGTTAACTGGTACAAACACGATGAATCGGTGATTTTCCATGAGGGTTTGTTTGAAGACACTATTACTGATTCAGTCGTTGCGGAAATCGGCGTACCAGCATTGATACACATCGATTGCGACCTGTATGAATCGACGAAAGCTGTGTTGGATCGATGTCCGCCTGCTGCGGGTACGCTGTTGTTGTTTGACGAATTCTACGCACCTACTGGCGAGTGGGATTGGACGCAGCATGAAGCGAAAGCATTCTATGAATTCTGTCAGAGTCACCAGCTTAAGTTTCGCGCGCTGTTTCGCCGCCAGGTGAGCGCAGGACCTTTATCAGAACAAGTCGCCTTTCTCATCCAAGAAGTGGTTTAATAGGCCGCATGAGTTTACGAATTTCACTTATCCGCTTACTCCTGATTGCCCTGGCCACTGCCGTACTGGCAGGGCTTACTCTGTACAACCAAAACAATACCTCCGCGCAAGAAGTCTCCCAACCACTGGCGGTTAATCTGGACGAGCTGGAGTGGGGACCACCTGGTGGCGGCAACGGTACTCCATTGGGATTGCGTACCGCCCGTCAGGGAGTCGATCCGGTAAACGGTGGTGTGACTTACTACGCGATGTTTCCCGCCGGCACTCATTTCGATACTCACTGGCATACTTTTGATGAACATGTAGCGGTGGTGAAGGGTGAATTAACTATTGTGCTGGGGGATAAAGAACACCATCTAAAGACCGGCAGCTATGTTCTCATTCCCGGCAAACTAAACCATTCCTGGGATATTCCTGCCGGCGGTAGTGAGGCAATTATCCTGGTGAGCCGTAGAGGTCCGGCGGACTTCCACTTCGTCGATCAATAGTCCTAAGTATTCTTCTAAATATCACTCTTTGTCACAGCTTAAGATATTCCGTTGCAGTTGACGGCAAATTACAATTTGTTGCATTTTTTCAATGGTTTACGCCGCGGTAGACGGGCCTCTCGCGGATTTGCGGTGGACTTTAGAAGTGAGGACTTTTATCCTTTCACTTCGCAATATTTCTAGAAATTCCGGGGATTCAGAGAATGAATACACCGTTTAAAAACACGACAAAATTAACACTGGGTTTGGCATTGGGAGCAGTTATTTCCACATCGGCTCTGGCCCAATCTGGCAGTCTGCGCAGTGCGCATCCCGATCTGGCGACTCTCTATAACGCCTTCGACGTGACTCAGGCAGGTATTTACGACGCCATAGCTGACATCAATGGGAGTCCTGATGCCCAGGAAGGACGCATGGAATTAAAGATGCATCTGGATATGCTGGCTGAAGCCGAACAAGGCGGGCACGGTGGTCATGGTGGCATGGGTATGGCCATGGAAATGGACATGGATGGCCACTTCGGTGAGTTAGAAACAGATGCTCGCATCGATCTCGGTGAAAGTGTGCGCGGTACTCATTCCGATAGTGCCGCGGGCGAGGCATTTGCCAACTCTGAAGCTCTTACTACCCATGCTGCAATGGTATTAGCTCATGGCCGCAGTTTTGAAAACGCACTTTGGGATATATTCGCCAATGATTCTACTTCGCAGTATCAGAAGCAGACTGCGGTAAATGAAGCGATTCATGAGTACCTGACAAGCGATGAAAGACATGCGGTGTCTACTTCACCCAAGGCAGCCGAGCTTTATCTCGATCATCCGTATGCCGATGCTTTTCGCATGGGCTATCCAAAGCTAAGTGGTTTGATGTACTCAAACCAGTGGTTACAACTTGCCTCGTTGGAAGCCATCATTATCGGACAGGTTGATCCACAATTTGCAGGCCGTGTTCCGGTTACTTTGGAACGTTATTGGAATAAAGTAGGTTCTGATACTGGTATGACCATGTTCCCAGCGCCAACGGAAATGCCAAGTGTACCGGCAATATCTCCACAGCTTTACAGCCAGTCGCCGATGGCTGCAGTCATTATCGATAACCTGAATATGCTTGAGTCGGCACTTGCCGATGTCATTGCTTATCCTAATCTGCAGGATCGTGAAACCGTTATCGATCAGGTAGTGGAGCAATACACTGCTGATGACTTGTACGTTGCAGATACAATGGATTATTTATTGAATGCATTACGTGGCGGCATCTTCAATCAGGGTGGACCTGCCATTGGAGACCTGTCCCGCTCTGAGCGCAACCGCTCTCGCGATGCCATGGGCATGAATCACGTGATGATTATGTCGAATCCAAATTAGCTCTTTTCTGAGTCTGTGAATCAGACTCGGAAAAAGATAATACGGCACAAAAGACGACCTCTAGAGGTCGTTTTTTAGTGTGAGTGAACTAATTTATTTTGCGCATCTTGATGCGCAAAATAAATCATTAGTGGCAAATGAAAACGGGCACTTAATGTGCCCGTTTTCATTGAGAGCGTCGAGCTAGAATCCTGCTCATAGTTAACTAATTCAGTTATGCAAAAAACGACCTTTCAAGGTCGTTTTTTATTGTGAGAGCGTCGAGCTCGAATCCATCTTTGAATCTATTAGCGATACTAAATTCTAAATTTGGTTTTCATTTAACAACTTCACCGCATAATCACAAGCCCTTGCAGTAAACGCCATATAAGAAATAGAAGGGTTCTGACAGGCAGCAGAAGTCATGAAAGCACCGTCGGTGATAAACAGATTCGGGACATCATGAGTCTGACACCATTTATTTAATACCGAGCTCTCAGGATCATTTCCCATTCTTGCAGAACCCATTTCATGAATCCTGTTACCGGGTACGGTCAAACTAACCGGATTGGAATTGATGTCGGTACAACCGGCGGCCTCCAACATTGCTACCGCATCTTTACGCGCTTCTTCCAGCATGGTGTGCTCGTTCTCGCCGTAACTCACATCAAATAGCGCCTGAGGATTATCCCATTTGTCAGTCTTCGTCGGATGCAAGGTAACTCTGTTATTGGGATTCGGTAACTGTTCTCCGAAAGCGCCTATATTTATTCGCCAAGGGCCGGGAGACTTATGGGCCTCTTTAAAATCCTTTCCGATTCCAGCGATTTGTCCACCGGCATTGCCAACAGGTGATGCGCCGCCCTGGTAACCAAAGCCACGACTGAAGGGCTTGTCGTTCTCGGTGATGTTGGCGTAACGGGGAATGTAAATTCCACCAGATGGCCGCCGCCCAAACACTTTCTTATTATCAAAACCCTGCAAAATGCCATTGGCGCCGGCACCGCTGATGTGGTCCATCAGGTTTCGGCCTACCTGATTGGAGCTGTTGGCAAGTCCATTTGGAAATGCTTCGGATTTCGATTGTAAGAGAATCATTGCAGAGGCGATTGCAGAAGCGTTTAGAAACACAATTCTGGAGGTGTAGGTTCTATTCTCATTTGATTCGGCATCGACTATGCGTACGCCGCTAATTCGATTTGTCGCTGAGTCGTATTCCAATGATTGCACGATAGCATTGTGCACTATCGTCATATTGCCCGTGCGTTCCGCAGCAGGGAGTGTGGCATGCAATGACGAAAAATAGGCTTTAAACGAGCAGCCGAAATGACAACGATTTCGAGATTGGCAATTGGTTCTTCCCAATGACCTTTGTTCATCAGTCGCATTGGTCAGGTGGGCAATTCGTGCCTGGATAACATTTCGGCCGGGGAAACTAGTTTCTATTTGTGATTTGAAAAACTTTTCTGCGTCGGTTAATTCGAACCCTGGCTGATAAACTCCATCGGGTAATTGCTCTAATCCATCACGATTTCCGGCAATACCTGCAAACTCTTCGACATAGTCATACCAGGGCTCGATCTCTTCATAGCGTACCGGCCAATCAATTGCCACATTTTCATCTTTGTTCGCAGTAAAGTCTTGTGGCCCCATGCGATAGGATTGACGGCTCCACATAATCGAGCGGCCTCCGGTGTGATAGCCACGAAGCCAATCATAGGAAGTACCTTCAACTGTCTCGTAAGGATTCTCGTCGTCTTTCACCCAAAAATGCTTGTTAGATTCTTTGACGGCGTAGGCCACGCCGGGGTACTGCCGGAAGTAATGCTTTTCGATTTCTTCCTGAGCAATTCGATCGAAGTTTTTTTCTTGCCATGGTGGAAGCTGATCGACGTAATCCCGCTCCGGTTTTATTTCAGGGCCACGCTCCAACACAAGCACCTTAAGACCACGTTCGCACAATTCTTTCGCGCTCCAGCCGCCACTCATGCCGGAACCAACTACGATTGCATCAAAATCTGTCAAAACTAATTCTCCTGTCTCGTGCTTGTTCTTATATTTCTACGCTGGGATCCCAACGACCCGGAACGGCAACCCATTGCTGTTCCAACAAGGCGCCTTCTTCTGAAGCAAAGTAGGCATTAGTGATGAGCCCTTTCCAGGATCGGTAAGCACTGTATTGCTCCGGGCGTCCGTCAAATGCATCGGCATCGAGTTGCGCCAGCCGACTCTCCGCAGTTGAGCTATCAAGTTCTGCAAAGTCACCACCGAGTTGTGCTCGCAACAGCCTTAGATTTCGATGTTGATCCCGCTGGGTTTCAGCATTGGCCCACTCCGCCATGAGACCATCGAGAAAGCCAGGCACATTCACGTCTAAGGCTCCCGGAGTATCTGTACGTGGAATAATCAGATCGCTGACGCGGGATACGAGATCCATTTCCTCGAATCCAAAGAAGCGCAAATCACCAGCGTCGGAAGGAATCACCTGAGCGACTCCACCACAGGCGGTAAGCAGGGATGCGCCACCTATGGAAACGATCATTCCTTGTAAGACTTCGCGGCGGGTTGTCATAAGAGTTTTTCTCGTCAGAGTTCTTAATAGGAGTTAAGCATATGGGAAATCGCTTGATCTGAACAGAGACTATGTGACGAGAAAAACTCACTAGCGCACCAGCAGCACAGCTGCTGGGAGCGTATGAGGTCATGGAGCTTTTTCGCAGAAAAAGCGGTGAATGGTGCCAAACTTGAAAAGGATGTGTTCTAAGCGCATTTCTCAATGAGAAATACGCTCGTCCGTTCGAAACTACTGTAAAGCGTAGTTTCTCTAATCGTTTTTCAAAGAAAAACGATTTTGGTCATGGAGCATTTTCGTAGAAAAAGCGTGGATCAATACAAACTAGAAAAGAATTCCGAGCCAAAGAAAAAGGCCAGTAGAAATTAATCTACCGGCCTCCTTGATGTTTGGTGCTAACCCCCGCTTTTTCTGCGAAAAAGCTTCATGACGGTTACGCTCCCATCGAAATCGTTTTCACAGAAAACGATTTCTGTTGGTCCCTAGTGAGTTTTTCCTTTGGAAAAACTCTTAGTCCTGCCCAGCAAGGCTCCGTTGCTCACGCTCACTACGCTCAGCAACCAACTTCTCATAACCCTCTTGATCAAGGTGAGTAATTGCCAACCAGGCGTGAGTCATTTCGTCGCCAGTTCTTGAACCACCGACTACCCACTGATCAGGATCGGGGTTGTTTGGGTTATCGGCTGTGTTGTCGTACCACTGCTTCAATACCAGTACCGCTCCAGCTGGAATTAATGGTGCAACTTCTGGATCCGTAAATGTGGCTGTGATGCCAGGTAGCACTCCAGTTGGAGATTTGGCTGATTGCTTCAGTGCGACCAGTTTCTGGATAGAAAATTTCCAATGACGCAGCGTTCATACGAAGGTGGCCATGGGGCTGGAAACTGTCTAGACGAATTGGGTGATCGAAAGAATGAAAACCTTGAGTCATCTGATAGCCATTAGGAGGAATCACTAGATCGCCCTGGGCTTCGATTCGATAGAGCGCAAGATCCTGCTTGTAGTTGTTGTCGTCTTCTGCATATTCATCGTCGTGAAACCAAAGACCGATCTCAACCACGTTGTCTTCGATCATTTCGCCCTGTGCAGTAGCGCCAACGCCACCAGGGAACATGTGAATGCTCCACTGAATTTTTGCGCCGGCAGGCAATGTACGACAAACACCGTCAGGTACCATTTCGCCCCATTTGCCCATCGCGTATTCAGTTAACATGCCATAGCGTTCCATTTCGCCTTCTTCATCTTCTAGCAAAACAGAAGAGTTAGCGTGATGAACAACTGCAGCCGCATCGCCGCGAGGTTTTACCTGAACGGCTTTAATGCAGCGATCCGCAACAATACCTGGATCGACTACTTCAGTACTCCACAAATCGTTTCCGCTGGCAGGGATATCATAAGAATTGGAAGGCACGATTAAATCAGGCTGTCCTAATTCTGCAGCAAAGTTCCACTCGTTTGGATCCTTTAACTGGTAAGGAGGAGGAGAGCTGTCTGGATCACCTAGTGGTGCGCCTTGCTCAACCCAGGCTACGATCTGATCGATCTCTTCTGCTTCCAGACGCCAGTCTCCAATTAGATGCTGAATTCCAATGCCTTCGTCATAGGCATAGGGAGGCATCTCTTTGTTGGCGACTTTGAAAGAAATCAGAGGTGCCCAAGGACGAACCTGATCATAGGTTTGAAATTGCATAGGTCCAATGCCACCTTCCTGATGACACACCACACAATTTTCATTGATGATTTGTCCGATCTGACCGTTGTAGGTCAGTTCGTGGGAAACATCTTGTGCTTGAACCTGAAAACCTAAAAGCGTAAGTATCGAAAAACAAAGACCGCTTGCAATTCTTCCTGTTGTTTTCATTTTCCTTCTCCTCTCTCGCAGGGTTTTGCTCCAATATCCAGGAGCTGTCTTACTGTGGATTTCGCAGTTTTGCTGCTTAAAAATCTAAAAAGCGAGTTTACCTTGTTTAATACTAGGTAAAAAGCGCGGGAACTACCGCAAGAACTCAAGAATTTGCTCTTTATCACACTAAAAAGGCCGGCAGAGTAGGCTCTGCCGGCCTTTTTTACTAAATGTGATTTATTGTCGTATTAAGTGTTTTTCAAACGAAAAAGATTTAATCGTTACCAGCAAATGATCTGGCGGCCCGCTCCTCGCGTTCAGCAACAATCTTCTCGTATCCCTCTTGATCGAGATGAGTAATTGCAATCCAGGCGTGGGACATTTCGTCGCCAGTTCTGCTGCCTTCATATACCCATTGATCAGGGTCAGGGTTGTTTGGATTGTCGGCTGTGTTGTCATACCACTGCTTGGTTACCAGTACCGCGCCAGCCGGAACTAAGGGTGCTTCGTCTGGTGCATAGATATGACTGTGATGCCAGGTGGCACTCCAGTTCGAGATCTGTGAGATGGCTTCAGTACGTCCTGTTTCTGGATAGAAAATTTCCAGGGACGCTGCATTCATTCTTAGGTGGCCATGTGGCTGATAGCTATCCAATCGAACAGGATGATCGAATGAGTGAAAACCCTGAGTCATGGTGTAGCCATTAGGTGGCACGATGAGCATGTTGTTTTCATAACCTTCGCGCATTACATAAGGCAACAAGTCTTGCTTAAAAGGCTCTTCTTGCGCGATGTAATCTTCGTCATGAAACCAGAGTCCAACTTCCACCACGTTGTTACGAATCATTTCACCTTCGGCAGTTGCACCAACTCCGCCAGGGAACATATGGATATCCCAATGTACGCGAGCTTCTGCTGGCAAGGTTCGGCAAACGCCTTCAGGCATTTTTTCGCCCCACTTGCCCATGGCATATTCTGTCAGGTAACCAAACTGCTCGTACTCGCCGTCATCATTTGGAACGAGTATGTCCGTATTAGCATGGTGCACAACGGCCCGAGCATCACCTCTTGGTTTAACTTGTACCGCCTTGATGCAGCGATCGATTGTTAAACCTGATTCGACATAGTGTTTACTCCATAGGTCATTTCCTGAGGAAGGAATATCCATCGGTACCGAAGGAATAATCATGTCCGGTTCACCGTATTCGGTGGCGAAAGTCCATGCAGTAGGATCAGGAAGATCAGCTGCCGGTGGAACAATATCCGCATCACCCAGAGGCGACCCTTGATTAACCCATGCCACTACCGTATCGATTTCGTCCTGAGTCAGGCGCCAATCACCATCAAGATTTTGAATGCCAATGCCATGATCGTAGGCATAAGGGGGCATTTCTCTGCTAGCTACCTTTAGCGATATCAACGGCGCCCAGGGGCGAACCTGATCGTAATTCTCGAATTGCATCGGCCCGATACCGCCTTCGCGATGGCAGACAACACAGTTCTCATTGATGATCTGAGCTACATGGCTGTTGTAGCTTATGTCGGCATCTTGTGCCTGAACGCTGGAAAAGCCCAGAATCATTAGGACTGCGCTCATTGAGACTAGAGCTCGTTGCTTGATGGTCATTGCACGTTTCCTTTTTGCAGGGATGTTATGGGGTGTAATTCTACTTCTTTTAGACGCGTTTTTCCTTAGGAAAACGCGTTTAGTGACCAGTAGAAAACGATTCCTGTGGAATCGATTTTGATGGGAGCGTCTGCGTCATGAAGCTTTTTCGTAGAAAAAGCGGGGAATGGTGCTAGATTCGAAAAAGACTAATATATGTCAGCTTTTGATCTTCTGCGTTCTAAGCGCATTTCTCTACGAGAAATGCGCCCGTCCGGTCGTAATTACTGTAAAGCGTAATTCCTCCGAATCGTTTTCCCTTCGGAAAACGATTTTGGGGAATGGTGCAAAACTCGACAGGATTTTCCAAAACGCTTTTTTACTTTCGGCTAGACACAAAAAAGGCCGGTAGAAACTAATCTACCGGCCTCTTTCTGTTTGGTGCTAGCTAATTTTTTCCAGAGGAAAAAATTAGTCTTGTCCAGCAAGACTCCTAGCTTCTCTTTCTTCACGCTCTTCAACAACCTTAGCGAAACCTTCATCGTCGAAGTGAGTTATTGCAATCCAGGCGTGAGACATTTCGTCGCCAGTTCTGCTACCGCCGTACACCCACTGATCAGGATCAGGGTTATTTATATTGTTAGCGGTGTTGTCGTACCACTGCTTAATTACGAGAACCGCACCAGTTGGAATAAGTGGTGCTACATCTTCATCGTAAATGTGGCTGTGGTGCCAGGTGGCGCTCCAGTTTGAGATCTGGCTGATCTGCTCAGTACGGCCTGTTTCTGGATAGAAAATTTCCAGAGAAGCTGCGTTCATACGCAGGTGACCGTGAGGCTGGAAGCTATCGATTCGAACTGGGTGATCGAAAGAGTGGAAGCCTTGAGTCATGGCATAACCGTTAGGTGGAACGATTAGTTCGCCATTTTCATACCCTTCACGCAGACCGTATAAGCTAAGGTCTTGACGGTAAGGTGATTCAGCTTCTTCATAATCTTCATCGTGGAACCAGATACCTAGTTCAACAACGTTGTCTGTAATCGCTTCGCCTTGTGCAGTTGCTCCAACTCCACCAGGGAACAAGTGAATGTCCCAGAAGATGCGAGAATCGCCAGGCATTTCACGGCATACGCCTTCCGGCATTAACTCGCCCCATTTACCCATGGCGTATTCAGTGAGCTGGCTGAAACGATCATAGTCACCAGAATCTTCGTTATACACTTCGATGGAAGGATTAGAGTGATGCACTACTGCACGGGCATCATCGCGCGGCTTAACCTGCATGGCTTTAATGCAGCGCTTATCGGTTAGGCCAGTATCCACATAGTGCTTGTGCCACATGTCGTTACCACCAGCGGGCACATCGATAGGCATCGAGGCAATAATCAAATCCGGCTCACCTAGCTCAGGTTCGAAGTTCCAGTCATCCAGGCTTGGAAGTACTGGAGCAGCAGGAACGATGTCTACTGGGCCTAGAGGCGATCCGTTGTTTACCCACTGAGTAATGGTGTCGATTTCATCCTGGGCAAGGCGCCAATCGCCTTCCAGTTCCTGAATACCGATACCATGATCGTAGGCATAAGGAGGCATTTCACGGCTAGCTACCTTAAGCTGAATCAATGGTGCCCAAGGACGTACTTGGTCAAAATTTTCAAATTGCATTGGACCGATGCCGCCTTCACGGTGACAAACAACGCAATTTTCGTTGATGATCTGAGCAACGTGCGTGTTATAAGTAATTTCTGCATCCTGGGCGAAAACCCCTGTGGATAGGGCGATTGCGCCAATTGCGAATGCTATTTTCTGCACTAATTTCATGCTGATCTCCTCAAGTAGAGAGTTGTGGGCAATTAACCTAAAAATGATAATTTTGAAGGCCCAAAAAGTCCATTAATTAAGTCTCATTTCGTCGATTCTTTGCAACAAATTGAAACAGTGAAAGGCCCGAAAATACTAAGGATTCCGCTGCTAATACAGCAGTTTTTCCTGGAATTTAGAGAATTACAAATAAAAACGGCCGATTCAAAGAATCGGCCGTTTTGCTGAGCATATTTATTTACTCGACGATTACTCGCTGAAAGATATTTGACCAGCAGCACTGGTCACCGTCTGAGCTATCAGGAGCGCGGTGAACGTCCACCTTGGTGCGAATCAGGTATTCACCTGGTGCGGAGAACGTCGCAAAGACGCGGCCCAGACCCGAAGGCCCGTCGATTTGCATTTGGTTGGCGGCAGGTTCGCGAAAGAAGCGAAAACGAGGATCGTCTTCTGCATAAGGATTCTCTGGAACTACAGTTTCTGGGTGGCGAGTAAACTCCACATTTCCAGGTCCCTGATGTTTTTCGAATTCCACACCCAAAGGCACAGCTTCCTCAAATCTTGGATCATCAGTATCTCGTTCTGCAGGATCGGTAATGTTTACCACGAGCTCTAGCGGAATGCCTACCTGGGCAGGATTACGGGGATAGTCGCCAACTTGCGCATACAATCCAGCGCGCTGGGTGCCGCTTTCGCCGATACCAACCATTGGCTGCATGGCACCTTGCGGGCGTGGCAGAATGAAGTCCAGTTCATAGGCGGAAGAACCATATCGGCCAGGCACTTTAAGAGGTTCACTTTCACCAGTCTTCAGATACCACCAGACGTCAATGTCACGCTCTGACTCAGCTACTGTAACGGTGAAAGCACCTACTGTTCTGCCAGCAGGAAAATGGGTAGCTTGATTCCCATCGAATTTGGCAGGATCCATGTAGTTGCCTTCGCCCAGGGGAATGTCTACCGCCTCATCGTTTCTATTAATGATGCCAAATGAATAGCTTACGGTTCCGTCAGGATTGAGTGTCCATCCTTCCATGACTGGAATAACTGGCAAGCCACCCGGAGGTGCCAGGCTAAGGAAACGGGCATTATCAGTCGACTGTGCCTGAACTGTTAATGCCGCTGAAGCAACAATTGCAAGTAGTGCTGCAGCGATATGTTTAGTCGAAATTCGCATTGAATGTATCTCCAAATAAATCAGGTTTGCTATGACCATTTTCCATCGAACAAACTTTAAGTTATTGCTGTTTGCGACAGATTATTCTTTTAATCAGTTGAATCTTCTTCAGCAGGGACGCTAGGATAGCGGCCAATTCCTCCCGCGTCCAGTTGTGATGCGACCGAAATAGTGACCATATGTTGTTGTTTTTTTACAAATTGTTACAGCCAATACCTTAATGTGATAATGAAACAAGTTTCCCTAATTTTAACCTGCAGTTTTGCGACTTTTTTCTCCGTTTCCAGCAACGGCGCATTGGACCGTGTGGGTGATTTTGCGCTATTGGATAACGCTGGTGAATTTCATCAGCTGAGTCGTTATCGCCATCGCGAAGCCTTAGTCGTAATGGCATACGATGCTGATTGTGCAGCTATGCCTTCCTTGCTCGATGAGTACCAATCAATTGCCAGCAGCTTTAGCGAGCAGGGATTGGAGTTTTTGTTATTAGATTCACTGGACTTAGGGCGAGCTGCATTTACTTCCACCGACATTAATCTGCCAGTACTGGAAGACGAGGGGCAGCTAGTGTCTGGGTCACTGGGTATTCAGCATGCTGGTGAAGTTCGCGTATTAAATCCTGAAAGACTTTCTATTTATTACAGAGGATCTGTAAATGATGAATTGCGCAGCACACTTTCCGGTGTGCTCGCTGGTTCGGTAAATGACACGGTAGCAAATGCTAGCGAGGGATGTGCTATTGACTATTCTGCCAAAGAAGAACTTTTAGAGACTCCTCCTGACTATGCCATCGCAGTTGCACCGATTGTTATTAACAACTGCGCCGAATGCCATCGACAGGGTGGGGTAGGACCGTTCGCCTTAGATAGTTACATCATGTTGCTGGGCTGGTCGCCAATGATTCGAGAAGTCTTACTTAATAAGCGCATGCCGCCAACGCAAGTTGATCCCTATATCGGACATTCTGCCGATGCACGTTATTTAAGTGCCGAGGAATTACAAACCCTGGTTCATTGGATCGACGCAGGTGCTCCACAAGGAAACGGAGAGATTGATCCACTGGAAGAATTGGGAAACAGCATCGATCTTGATGCAGTAGAAGATTGGCAATTAGGCGAACCGGATTTTGTCGTCACTGGTCCAAGCAATGACGTGCCGCCAACCGGTGTCATGGATTACATCTATGACGATGTGGACTTGCCCTTCGAAGAAGACAAATGGATTCGCGCTATTCAATATCGCGCCGGTGATGCCGCGGTATTGCATCATTTGATGACCTTCGTGACGGCACCCGATGAAGATTTCTGGGGCCCGGAGCGAGATGAGTTATCTGTAACAAGAAGATTCGTGGCTGGCTATGCACCGGGGAAGTCTAATGTAATCGAATTTCCAGAGGGGGCAGGTGTCTTTATTCCACAGGGGCATCGATTGTCCATGCAATTTCATTACGTAACTAACGGTCAGCGTACTACTGATGAGACCCAGCTCGGACTGTATTTCACTGAGGAAGAGGACCTACAAGAACAATTAGTGCAGGCAGTTTCTTCACGCTTCTTGCTCCCGCCTAATGAGCACAATCATGCTATGCAGGCTGAACACGTTTTCGATGAACAGGTTGTATTGACTGGTGTCCGTGCACGCATGAACTATCGCGGTAAGAATATGAAATTCGCGATTGAAGAAAGCGATGGTTCGCTGCGAGAGATCTTTAGTGTTCCCGCCTACAACTATGGATGGCAGCCACACTATATTCTTGAACAACCAGAGACACTGCCTGCAGGAACCAAAGTGCATGTAATTGGCGCGTTTGATAATTCTCTATCGAATCCAACTAATCCCGATCCGGAAAAAGAATTAAGCTTCGGACTAAATAGCTGGGATGAAATGTTTACCGGCTATTTCACCTACTACACATCTCCCTGAACTGAATCAACGATGAGCGAAGAATCTAATTTCATTCGAGCTCAGGCCGTATTGCATCACGCCTATTTGTTGGGATTGCAATTGATGGTTTCTGCCAACAAGGAGCCTGCTGTAATTGAAGAATGGATGTTTCGCTTGTTTCGCCGCCAGCATGAACAGAAATTTCTTTCCAGTTTTGAAAAACTAGGTCTTTCCAATCTCCCCGACGCGGTTGCATGTGCTCAATACCACGTGCTTTCAAATAGCATTGGCGGCGTGGGTGTTGAGTATATGTACGAGAGTGATCAGAAGGCTTGGGTAAGGTTTCGCTATCCGCGCTGGATGTATAAGGGCCCGACACTATGTGGCGTTCCTAACGAAGTTTGCCGTGGCTTTCTAAAAGGCTGGTACGCGCATAACGGCGTTTCTTTGAACAATCCCCGACTAGGCTTCGTTTGTGTTTCGGAAGACATGACAGGAGAGATTGGATTTTGTGGCTACTTTAAAGAATATGAACAGGATCTAGAAGATGAACAGCGCTTGGTATTCGCAAAAAACGAAATACCTCCTTCCTATAAAGAAGAAGAACAGCCAGTTCCTCCAACTGATCAATGGAATACAGAGCGTCTGGAAAAAGCGAATAGAAACTATGCAGTAGAATTCATTCGGAATTCACTGATTCAGTTAATGGAAGTTATTGGCCAGGAAGAGGCTCAGGTACTCGGGGGCCGAGCGGCGCGATTAATTGGCTTGCAGTATTTTCAAGAAACCAGAGAGATAGTTGGCACAGACGACGGCGATACAGCTTCTGCAGTTCAATATCTCTGCCGCATGTTTCAAGGAATGGGAGATAGTGTAGAAATAGTGGAAGCAACGGCTGACGGCGAAACTAAGCTGATCCATTCCAATTTAAGAATTGTCCGAGAACTAGATTCGGTTCAGTGTGATCTCGTACTAAGTTGTTGGCAACAAATTTGGCAAGGTAGCTTAGCCTCTTTTAGGCAGCTCAAGCAGCTCCGTTGCGAGCATCAAGACGACAACATAACCTGGACAGTAAGTGATCTCACTCAGCGTTAGAAATCCAGTAAAGAAATAACTTCAAACAATAAAAATAAGCCGGAAACTATTGTTCCGGTAACGGGAACCAGCAGTGGTACCTGAAACGTGTCTTGCTCGACTGTAGAATTGTTTTTAATTCTTACCAGGGCAAAATTTACAAAGCAAAATACCACCAGCAGAAGCCCAGTTGTCATTCGCGCTAATACCTCTATTGGTAACCACAGGGCAGCGATAATGACAGCAGCGCTTACTACAAACGTTGCATACACGGGAGTGTTCGAGTGTGCATTTACTCTGGCAAAAGTAGATGGCAGAAGATTTTCCCGGGCCAGACCGTAAAGCACTCGCGAGCCCATTATGATTTGTATGAGGGCGCCATTAATAACGGCGAATAGACTTATAAAAGAAATTAACCAGGGACTATTGCCGGTAGCGGTTTCGTAGACCAGAGCTAAAGGTGCTTCCGTCTCACCTAGTGTCATGGGATCAACAACAAGTAAGGCGGCGATCGAAACGACAACATAGAGTACTGTAGCGCTAAGCAGTGAAAAGAGTATGGCTAAGGGCATATTGCGATTTGGTTCTTTGACTTCCTCGGCCACATTCACCATGTCCTCAAAACCAATAAAGGCATAGAACGCCAGGAAGGATCCACTTAAGAGACCAAATAGACTGAAGGAGCTTTCGTTACTTCCAAATTCCGGGATCTGTTCTATCGAGTCAACTGCTGGTATTGCGACGCCTAAAATAATCAGCAAACCGATTACTTCTATTGCGGTTATCACCGCGGCGGATGCCACCGATTGGGAAATACCCCAACTGGCAAGGCCACCTAGCAAAATAAGCAGCAGAGAGATCACCAGCCAAGGAGGGATCTCCAGAAAAGTATTCAAATAACCAACAAATCCCCGCGCCATTGTGGCAGCAGACACGACACCGGTAAGTACAATCAGAATGCCTATAACCTTGGTTAACTGCTGGCGCTGAAAGCCGCGATGTACATAGAGCGCACTTCCGGCCGCATAGGGGAAACGAGATGACAATTCAGCAAACGAGAATGCGGTTACAGCGGCAATTAGGGATGCCAGGATGAAGGCCAGAGGTGCGAAATAACCGGCTTCCGCTGCGACTCTCCCGATTAAAACGTAAATTCCAGCACCTAGAATATTACCTAGACCATAGAGACAAACCATTGGCAGTGAGAGAACTCGCTTAAGTTCACTAACTTGAGTATCTGTCATGATGGTTTACTCGATATCCTTGTCTGTTATGCTTCAGCGCGTCTTAAGCCTTCAGCTTACAATCTTATGTGCAGAACGGCAGAAAGAATTGATCTGCTGCAATAAATGTTGGTGGAGTTTGAAGAAGAGTAAAGCTTAGTAAGCCGCGATCCGAACTATGGCAAATAAAGAAACTGATCAACTTTATTACGGCTGGAAAATAGTCGCCGCTATATTGGTTCTGCTTACTTTTACCAGCGGGCTAAGTTTTTACAATCACGCCATCTATTTGAATGCGCTGGCGACGCAGCCAGCGTTCGATGTCAGTACAGCTTCAACCGCAGTGTCGATCTTCTTTCTAACTGGCGGTGTCATGGGTTTGTTTGTGGCGAAATGGGTGCAGGAATATGATCCTAGAATCTGCATCACGGCTGGCGCCATCATCTCTTTCCTGTCGCTCAGTGCACTTGCATACGTTTCCACAGTTTGGCAGCTGTTTCTTGTCTACGCCTTCTTCGGCACTGGATTCTCCGCATCTTCACTCATACCGGCAACCACACTGGTTACCAAATGGTTCCATCGAAGAAGGGCAATGGCTTTATCCATTGCCTCAACTGGTTTATCTCTGGGTGGTGTGATTCTTACTCCGCTTTCAGTCTTAATGGTGGAATCATTAGGATTCGAAGTAGCCGCTCCGCTGATAGGAGTCATGTTTCTAGTTGGTGTTATTCCAGTAGCCTGGATTTACTTACGGGTTAGCCCGGAATCGATGGGCTTGCATATAGACGGTGAAACTCCAGAGCCACAGCTAGAAACTGTGACATCAGGCCCCTCCAAAATCATAGAAGATGGAATAGCCTTCAAAGAAGCGAGAAGAGGTAAATTCTTTTGGGGTGTGAGTCTCGCTTACATTTTCTTAATGGCAGCTCAAGTTGGTGGAATCGCGCATCAGTATGGATTGGCGAGAGAACAGCTTTCAGAATCTGAAACCGCGATTGCCGTTGCGATCTTGCCCGTCTTCAGCATTATCGGTCGTTTAATTGGTGGATGGATTATCGATCGCATGTCCATTCGCAAATTCGCAATTTCCATGATGATACTTCAGGCGGTTTCACTGAGCATTCTTGCTGGAGGATCTAGTGTTTTTACTCTCTGCCTCGGCTTGGCAGCATTCGGCGCTACAGTAGGGAATCTATTAATGCTGCAACCTCTTCTTATTGCCGATGCCTACGGAGTAAAAGACTACGCCAAAATTTTCTCGGTGAGCAATCTAATGTCCTCGTGGGGTACCGCGATGGGACCTGCTGTCTTGGGATTTGTCTATGCAAGCAGCGGAAATCTCTATCAGCTGCCTTATGGCGTAGCTGCCGCCGCAGGTGCTTTCGGGCTGATAATGTTTCTGCTGGGGGGAAGGATCATTCGATCCCATGCTTAAGTGGAGATCGAGCGCTGCACTTTTTCCGCTTAAGTGATACATTTCCTGCAGAAGAGTTTGTTGAGGGGGCATGATGAAAACTTTTCTCGTTATGTTATTTCCAGTTCTTGCACATTCAGCTTGTACAACAGAGCGACACGAGAATGACTGGTTCTGGTATAACTGGAATTTTAACAGTCCTATAACTGAGTTATTGAACTGAGTAGAGTAGAGTGAGAGTAATTAAAGGAATAGTCGCTCTAGTTGTTATCTTAATCGCTAGCGTCTTTCTGCTTGGACCATTTGTTGGTCTCCCTCCTAATTATATTATTCATGGTCCCAATGTCGCTTCTGGCATAGGCTCGAAACTATTGTGCAGTTCACTTTATGTAAGCGGCTATTCTCGCGAACAAGCTTTTCGAGATTTAGTTCAGTACTCCCCAATTCTGGAACAGCTCACGATTGATTACGACGACGCCAGTCAATCAGTCACCACTTCTTTGTTTGGTATTCAAGCTAAAACTGCATCCGCTCTTCCCGATCTAGGTTGCGCTGTAGATTATGAAGGTTTCAATCAGCGCCACGAGCTAAGCACTCAATCCGTCGTAACAAGCCAAGAACCTTGGCCGCTTGGAGGGAGTGTAGACAGCATTGACGACGAACTTCAAAAACTGTTGGAAAGCTTGGTAGCAGCAGACAACATCTCAGGATTTAACACTAGGGCGTTGTTGGTGGTGCATGCAGGAGAAATAGTTGCGGAAGCATACGATCAGGAAGCAACGGTGGAAACCCCTCTGCTGGGTTGGTCTATGGCGAAGAGTCTGGTGGCGGTGGCGCTTGGCAATCTCGAGTATCGAGGTTTGCTCGATCTTAAGCAGACACCAGGCTTTGCAGAATGGGACGACGAGCGCTCGCGCATCACAATAGTGGACATGCTGAATATGGCAGATGGATTGGAATTCTCTGAAGAATACGATCCCGGTGATGATGCGACTGCCATGTTATTTGCCGAACCGTCGGCTGCAAACTACGTATTACAACAATCATCGATCTACGAACCTGGAGAATTTTTCAACTACAGTTCCGGCACGGCAAATTTGTTGGCCAAGCTACATAGTGATGCATTAGGTTCGCCCCAAATCGCCTACGATGATTTTCGGGAGAACATCTCCTTACCGATTGGATTTCAAAAAGCGATTTTTGAAACTGATGCCAGCGGCGTGTTCGTGGGCAGTTCTTATTTGTATGCCTCTGCTCGTGATTGGGCCAGATTGGGTCAGTTGATGCTTAATGGAGGAACGATTAACAACCAACGCATTGTTAGTGAGGATTGGGTAATAAGAGCAACCAGTCCAAACAACACGGCAAATGAAAAAGCTTACGGCTACCAATGGTGGTTAAATCGAGGTGATGAAAACCTGCGCTATGAGAATCTTCCGGTTGATATGTTCTATGCCACCGGCAATCGACAGCAGTATGTAATGGTATTTCCGTCGCTCGATACTGTTATTGTGCGCTTGGGATGGACCGCCGGAAGATATCCAGTCGACCAAAAATTCGAAAATATTTTAGAAATGCTTTCTAGCAGGAACTAAACAGTCGCCACGTCGGCATTTGCGGCGGAATCTTTCAAGTTGGAAATAACGGAATCCATTGCTCGATTGACTAGAGCATCCTTGCTTACAACTGTGACGCTGCCAATTTTCAATTCATTGGCTAAACGCATACGAGTGAGCTCGATGATTTTCTTGCCCTGGTTATTGGCAAAGAAAATTTTGTCGATGCTATCGATCTTCGATGCCAGGGTAAGTCGCACCGCGTTACCAGAAGCACCGCGAAACTCAAGCCAGCTGCCGACTGTAAGTTTATCGACCTGACGCAGGTATGGATCATCACGAGAGAGCGGCGGCGGTTCCCGCATTGATCTTTTTGGTGCTGCGCTATCTGTCGATAAATTTGTAGCGCCTGCGCTTTGTTCCGCGACAGCGACATCAGCTTTATGAAAGCTGTATTCCTGTACCTGTTTCAATTGACGCATGATCTTGGTGATCTTGGTTTTAGATGCGCCACCGATTTCCAGAGCTTTGCCCAAGTTATCCAGCAAGCGCGGATTAATTCTTTCGAAGCGATCTCTGTCTCCCGGCTGCTTTTCTGCTTGAACGGTCCAAAGCAGGACATCGATAGTGCTCATAACCGGTTTCCATGAGCCACCGTTGATGCCTTCTTTTACAACAAGCTTCACCAGGAAATCATGAATGTGGGTGTCCAATAAACTGCGGATTGAGGGATCAAGATAGCCCTTAAGCACGCGTTCGTTAACTTTTTGAGAAACGTAGGTGTGGATATCGTCCATACTCTGCTTGTAATCGTCCGCTTCCCGAATTCGCATCTCTACCGTTGCGTCGGTGCCGGTTTGTTCGCCCACAGATTGGCGTAACTCAATCAGAATGTTTTGTAAGAACGCAAGACCTATTTCTGCTTCTCCAAGGATACGTTCAACCAATTCTTTTACTTTGTTGTAGAGAGGATCGGTATCCAGGTCTTCTGTTGCGGTCCAGGCAATACCAGCCAGAGCCAGTTCATTCAGCAGCAGACGTGTTGGATGTTGTTCATTGTCAAAGAAACTGGTGTCACTAAGCGCAACTTTCATTATGGAAATTTGAGTGCGGCCTATCAGCTCTTTCATGACCACTGAAAGAGATTGGTCTTTCCAGATCGCTTCGTAAAGTAGGGTTACGAGATTGATAACATCCGAAGATTGAACAGAAATGGGAGCAATTTCGCCACTTGCCGTTTCAGTTTCCAGGCTTTGGCTAATTTCTTGAGCGATGGCAGAAGCATCGACAGCCCCGTTGTTATCTGAGCCAGGAGTTTGCAGGATGTTGGACTGAATATCAGTCAACATGCCCATCAACTTTTCTTGTTGCTGACGCAATTCTTGTTGGTCGGCAACTATTTCGTTTGAAGCAACTGGCCCAGAGACCGGTAAGGCGTTTGTATTTCCTTGATTCTGAGCAAGGCTCTTTACCAGAGTCTGCATCATGGCAAATATCTCGGCCTGTTGCTGCGCAGCTTGCGGAGCAGGCGCAGCATCGATTTCTTCGACGGATTCTGTTTTGGGTGTTCTCGTTTTTTTACTCTTGCGTGTTTCCAGCTCAGCTTTCTCTTCTTCTTCTTTGAGCTTTTGTTCTTCTTCTAATTGCGCACGCGCTGCTTCTCTAGATTTCTTGCGCTTAGCTCTTTCCTCTGCGGTGATATCGAGATTTGGCAAAATACCGTTCTCGATAAGCACGTCATTTGCTTCGGCAATTATTTCTTCATAGTTTTGAAACACCGATTTATTGAATTCGCGGTAAATGGAGAGCAGATAATGTGCTTTTAATCCCAGTGGACGAATCGCTTCATTAAAACAGTCACCTACTTGTTCAGGATCCAATGGATTGGTTGTTTCATCGATGCGGTAACTTGGGTACATGGCTTCCAAACGAGTCTGCAAACTCTTGAAGCCTTTAACTTCAAGTTCACGTAAGTTCTTTACCATTCCCTCCATCGCAATCATTGCTTCGAGGTAATCATGATCAACAAGAGAAAGACTGTCGTAGTCGTCCGGTTCAATTTCAGTGTCTTTGATTGACAAAGAAGTCAGCTCATCGAAATAGGTATAGAGGTTATTCATGAAGCGATCGGCGATGCCAGGGGATTCTTCGCTTATTGGCGGTGCTTTAGCGCCAACAAAGCGCGTGGCTTGCGCTTCAATCTGTAAGCGCGCGTTTTCCAATGCAGTAATAACAAGTCGCGTGAGGGACTTGCCAGAGGCAAATTTGAGCTTGTTGAGGGAGTCCTGAACTTCTTGCATTGCTAATTTTTACGTCTGAAAAGGGCAATTCCGACCTGGAATCTGCTCTAAGTTCGGTTCTGCTTTCGCATTATTCTCTAACTGTTGATTTTAGCTCCATTTTCCTGTCTTTTCATGGGCTAATGAGAGGAATGTATCACAAAAATGAATAAGTTCTGTGATTAAAGTAAACTATCAATAAAAACAATGACTTAATTTAAACAAACAGGCTAGGTTACCCGCAATCGCTTATTGAAAGCCGGCAATAAGTACATTCCTTCCTCCAGGACCTCCTTAATTGCCTGGGTGCAATGCCATATATCTTCGTAACGCAGATGCAGGGGAGAGAAGCCAAATCGGAGTAAATCAGGGCTGCGAAAGTCCGCGATAACTTGTTTCGCGGCGAGAGCCTGACAGATTCCAAATCCTTTGGCATGAGAAAATGCGAGCTGACTTCCACGCAGCTCGGCAGAACTAGGTGAACAGAGTTGCAGCTGTTGCGAACTTCCTGTTTCTTTTAACAAAGTGAGGAAAAGGTCGGTAAGTTGCATAGACTTTGTTCGCAGTTGTTGCATATCGATGTTTTCAAATGAAGCAAGAGCAGCGTTGAGCATGCTCATAGAAAGAATCGGAGGCGTTCCCGCTAAAAATTTTGTCATGCCGTCGCTTGCAGAGTACTTACTTTCAAAATTAAAAGGTGCCTTGTGTCCCATCCAGCCGGTAATTGGTTGTTCGCATTTGTCTTGATGCTTTTGCGCAGCATACAAAAAAGCGGGAGCTCCAGGACCCCCGTTTAAGAATTTGTAAGTACAGCCTACCGCGAAGTCTACTTGCCACTTGTCCAACTCTAGTGGCAGAACGCCAGCGCTATGTGACAGATCCCAGATGACCAAAGTGCCATTGGCATGAGCCAATGAAGTTAATTCTTCAATATCAAACAGTTCGCCGGAACGAAAATCAGTTTGCGTAAGCAATAATACCGCTGGCTTATCCTCCAGTCTTGTCGCCAATTCATGGCGCTCGACTAATTCCAGATGACAGCGCCCATCTCCAAGCAGTCGTTGTACCCCTTCGGCGATGTAAAGGTCGGTTGGAAAGTTGTCCCGAGTAGATAGTATCGATTGCCGTTCGTTGTTTATCGCAAGGGCACAAGTTAATAGTTTGAATAAGTTGATAGAAACAGAATCACAACAGATGGTCTGTCCACTGGCTGCTCCAATTAGTGTTGCAATCTTTTCACCGACGTTGGTAGGAAGATCGATCCAATTGTGAAGATTCCAACTGGCAATTAGATCATTACCCCATTGCTTGTCGACAACTTCGATCGCTCGGCGCTTTGCTACCAGAGTTAGAGGGCCAAGAGAATTACCGTCGAGATAAATTTTTTCTTTCGGTAGGAAAAACTCATTACGTTTTTCTGCCAGAGGATCTTCTGCATCGAGTTGTCGAATCGCATCTAAATCCATTAGTCCAACATTCCTTCAATTGCTTTGACAATAAGAGCAAATCCTCTACTGCCAGGATGAATCCAATCGAAATGGCTTGCGCCGTCTTTCAATTCAGTTTGTGCACCTGTTAAGCGCGATTGTTCAATTGGAATGATAGCATCAAGAGTGCCCTGAAAAATTATAGACCTACTATGTGGTGTTTTTTCCGCAGGGTTAGCCTGGCGGTAAGCTAGAGAATTTTGGCTATACGCTGAGCCCATGAATTGAGACGCTGCAGCCTGGCACGAGTTTGAGCCCTGACTGTAACTTATGATGTTGGTGATTGGCGCGATGCCGATTACTCCTTTTGCTGCAGGAGTCTCGGTGCCCGCCAGCGGAGTGACCGGCAATTACAAAATTGTTCACATCAACAGAATAGCTAGCAAGTGAGGGAAGAAACCCAATACCGGACTTTATGTCATTGTAAGTCCCAGGCCAACCACCGCCAGTATCACCCGTCCTTCTATACTCTAACGACCACACTGCAAAACCAGCTTGCACGAGCCCAGTTAAGAAAGGATACGTGTGGGACATGTCAAAGCTGTTTAGCCAACAACCTCCATGAATAAAGACGACCAAGGGATGAGGCGAGCTCGAATCGCTAGGCAAATACAATTTTCCATATTGCAATGGGTCCGCGCCGTAGGCGAGTTGATGATCTTCGTCGCGAAAAGGTAATGACTGCACTTGCTCGAAGTCGACATTGTTTTCTACAGTAGGAAAGTCAATGTGACTGTCGGCTGCAAATATTTGCAAGCTGCTAGATAGCACGAAACTAATTATTGCGATTCTCAAGCGAGCTCCTTTTCTCTAAACAGTTTTGCCCATTGCTCAGGCATGCGGGTTACCTTGCCATCTCGATCGGTCCAGATATGTTTGGTAAATCCTGTAACCAATGTATCCCCGGTTTCGGGATTGACGACGGTGTAAGAAAAAGTCACTCGTCGACTCAGGTTCTCTTCGATATTCGTATGAACTTTTACTTTTTCACCGTAACGAAAACTGCCTACATAACGCACGCCCAATTCGGTAACTGGCATTTGAAATCCAGCGGCTTCGATATCGGCATAATTGCTGCCGAAATCTCGCATTAACTGGCTGCGGCCTTCCTCGAAGTAGATGAGATAAGTTGCGTGGTGAACCACTCCCATTGCATCTGTTTCTGCATAGCGAACATGAAATTCGGTTTCCATTGTCTTTCGTTTCTCTTCCTTCATTGCACCATTCTAGCCGCTATTGCGGGCTGCCTAATATTAATAATTTGTAGTGGCTGCACTAGCAGGGTCACAAGCCAGTCTTAACTGTGAACTGCACCGCGGTTGGTGGGAAGTTGATCCCGTAATCTAATTACCATTAGGTAAGGAAGATATTCTGTGCTATTCGGTCTTGATAGGATAGGATCGGTTGGAAAAATACAATACAAATCGATGCGTTACTTAACCGCTACAGCCTTATTCTCAGTTCTCCTTTCATCCGCTGCTTTTGCTCAGTTGGAAGATCTCGAACGGCTCGAACAAATCCAGCAAGAGCTAGATCGAACGCAAGAGGGTCTCTTCGATTTGGAACTCGAGTACGGCCGCTTAGATCGAAGGCTACTGGAACCACTTGATCAATATAGTCTGGCACTGATTGAAAATGGACGTTATGGCGATGCCCATAATGTATTAGACCAGGCTATCCAAATCATTCGAGTTAGCGAAGGACTTTATTCTCCCACGCAATTTCCTTTACTCGTTCGCCATATCGAAAATTACATAAATCGAGGTGACTGGACTAATGCTGGCGAGCTTATCGAACATTTGAATTGGCTCCTATCGCGTTCTGAGAATCCTGTTAATGAAGAACTGATAACTACAATTCTGGATTTAGTCGACATTCATCTTTGGGGCGTCGCCGACGACGTCGCGATTAATCAGAGCACTCATTTTAGACAAGCAGAACGCTTGACCAACATGGCTAGTCGAATAGCTCGATTTAACTATGAAGAAGGTGACAGTCGCGTTCCTGAAGTCATGTATAAAAAGGTTGTTCAGATGTATCTGCAATCGGTAGCGGTGGAAGTAGGCGGCAAGACAGGGATATCGCTGCGCAGTTACTCCAGCATTGGGTACGCGGTTTCGCGCAGCGATGCACGTTTGTCATTGTATTATTCAGGATTGCGATCCCTCGCCAGTATCCAAAGTTTTTACGCTGATAATGAAAAACCTAATATAGAAGGCACTGGCTTAGCGTTTTTCTACCTCGGGGATTGGGAAGTCATTTTTGGGAATCCCGGTGCTGCTAGAGAAGCCTATGAATACGGAAATCAGTTGTTGCTAGCCGCAGGTCATTCTCAGGAGACTATTAATCGCTATACGAGCCAGCCGAAACAACTTCCTTTACTCGAATTTCATGGTTCTCTAGAGAATGCCTTAGCCGAAAATTCTGAGTCGACCAGCAATAATGAAGAAGGCAGCAGTAGCAATTTCACATTTAGACAATGGTCAGCACAATTCCCCAGAACTATCTCCCCAGTGAGTTATGGAATGCGTGAAATTGACATGGAACGCAGCGAGTATGCGATGTTCTCATTTAATCTAATGGGGTTAGATCAGATTGGGCGATGGTATAAAGGCCGTTACAAAAACAACCTGAGTTCGCCGCAGGATCTGGAGCTGGTTAATCGACAAATTTCCAGTAGCGTTGATTGGTTCGAATTGACAGAATCCATTAAAGATTTTCACTTTCGACCACAACTGGTGAATGGTGAAGCGCAAACTGTTTCTGCGACTCTGTACTACCAGCTCGCTGAATAATAATTCTCTCCTTTGCTTTAAAATTTATTGAGTTAATCCCAGAAATTAGGCAATGTAGTTGCTGACATTTCTGAAATTTATGAATTCGCAGTAGTTCCATGCTTAATTTTCCCGAGCCCCCTAAAGAATATAGTTCAGTCTTTCTGGAAGAAACTGACAAACCTTTGCCGCAAAAAATTGATGCAAATTTGCGTTATGCGTTTTTCAGCACCATTGCTACCGGCGGTAAATCACTGATTAAGTCCTGCAAGGATTTACATCTATCTCGATTCGTTTGCTACAAAACTCTTAGGCCGGAGTTTGCGGACGATGAGGTCGAGCAACAACGACTTATTCGAGAGGCTAGAGTATCGGCGATGTTGCAACATCCCAATACCATTCCAACCTATGAATTGGGGCGAGATAAGAAAGGTAATCCCTACTTCACCATGAAGTTAGTGCATGGTTACACCTTGCGGGAAATTCTGGATTTTAGAGAGCGCTATGACCTTACCCAAATGATGGAAGTCATTTTGCAAATTGCATTTTGTCTGGCGTATGCGCACAAACATGGGGTCGCGCATCGCGACATTAAGCCTGAAAACATCGTTGCAGGACCTTATGGCGAAGTTTTGTTATTGGATTGGGGGTTAGCAAAAGTTTGGCATCCTGATGGAACTGGCTCCGAAGAAGAAGCGTCTAAGGCAGTCGAAATTGCAGACATTACACTTACTGGCGCCGGCAAAGCTCAAGGGACTCCACACTATATGTCGCCCGAACAGATTAACCAGGATCCAACCATCAATCACCGAACTGATATCTACAGTCTCGGCGCCATCATGTACGAAGTGCTCAGCGGGAAGACTCCCGCGAAGGGTGAAAAACTCCATCATGTGATTGAGAGCGTGCTGAATGACACTCCCGACAAACCATCCGCAATTACCAGTGCCCGAGTACCTTCTTTGCTGGAAGAAATAACAATGCGCAGTCTCGAAAAAGAACCAGCTGATAGATTCCAATCCATGGATGATGTTGTGCGCCTATTACAACAGGATTGGAAATCCGATCTAGTCAGATCAATTTATTAGTTCTAGCGCATAACCAAGGACGGGAGTGGATAGGCATCTCCTACTCGAATTCGAAAATCCAGATCAACCTTGCCCTCCAGTGCCTTGCCTTCAAAAAAGGCAGGTCGAAAACTTAAGGTTTTTATATGGGCAAGTGCCTGCCGTAAATCATCGTTTTCTACACCGGGCTGACCAATCAGAGATAGATTGTTTGCGCTAACATGACTTTTTGTAAAGTATACGCCATTCCTGACTCTTCGCTCTTCAGTTGGATCGAACTCAAAATCGACTCTAATTGATTGCCAATCATCGATTGAGGTTTCGCTTAAATCCAATTGCGAGAAATCGACGGCATGACCACCTAAAAATTGAGTCGGTTCATAAAGACTTAGATTGAAACTTGGTTGCACGCTGGCGCTGTTTACAGGATTGATCAATTCTGACTCCTGAAACAAACTTGCCGAATTTCTAACTGCTAATGCTTCTTCTATCGACAAGGATAAGACTGGTCTTGGGAGAATTGCGGGCTGAGAAAAAAATTGATCCAATTTTTCCTTTGAAACCCCTGCATCCTTAAGCGAATTGAAGCTGACAGCGTACTCGGCATTGATGTCATTGGATTTGTTAAAAAGAACTTTCCAGTCGGCAATATACAGTTCCGCCATCCCGACAGTTTCGCTATCGAATTGCATCGAGTCTTGCAAGAATGCGCGCAACATAGTCAATTTTTCCAGACCAACGCGATAGCGCACTTCGAGAGCACGAGAGCGGGAGTCAACTAAGGCGGAATAGGGATTAAGCAGGCGTAAATAATAGGCTGTTGATCCGCCACCGAGAATTCCTCGTGTTTCGAGATAATATTTTTCAGTTAAGGAATAGAGGAGTTCGGCGTAAAATCGACTATTTGTGTTTGCCAAAATCTGGGCTTGATGCACGGCCTGTTCGTTCAATCTGGTCGCTGCGATCAGGTGATACGCTCTCTGGTCAGTTTTGTCGTGGATTACACCTTGCATGTGGACATTAGCCAACCAGTCCAATGCTTCCAGAAGTTCTAGATCGTTACCCTCGAAACGATTTTCCACTAGCCATTTGAAATGGCGTAAAGATTTGTCTGCCTTATCCCAGCTTGCTCTACGGATATCGATATCAATCTTCATTGCCAACAAGTCGTACTGCTCTTTTGTGTAAAGCCCGTGATTCAATCGCGTAATTTGCAGCGCTCGACTAACGGTTTCCATGGCATCGTCGAAATGATTTGCGTCGAATTGTGTTTGCGCTAAATGGGTTAGGGGTTCAACTAACTGGAAATCATGTCTTCCAAAATTGTCTTCTAACGCCAGCAGATTATCGTTCTGAATAATTAATTTTTGTTGCAGGCTTGCAAAATCGTTTGCATTGCTGGTTAGCGAAAACACAAAGGCAATGGAGATAATGAAACCGGAAGCGGTGCTGTATTTAGTGGAAACAATTTTTTGAGACATAGCAACCCCGTACACATAACAATGAATACATTCTTTAGCTTCGCTTCAATGTTGTTATACGCTCGGCTCTATCCAGTCCAATGGGAGGAACTGGTGCTGCTACATCTACTACTGGCGCCAAGGCTTTTAGCGGAGAATAAAGGTAGATACTTTAATACTAGTAAAGATTGCAAAGGCTATGCCATGTAACCGCACTTTCATAAAAAAGTAATCTAAAGAAGTTTTTTATAGGAATAACTGGTTAGATTGCGGCAAAATGTCGACGTTGCACCGCATTTGAAATCGCTGCACACTAATTTACGCGCCAAAAGAGAACGCAAAAAAATGACCACGCCCAATACAGGATCGAAGCCAAGCAAAACTCTATTTATCTGTTGCGCTGTACTTACACTTGCCTTGACCAAGTGTTCACCGAGTGAAAACAACAACCAAGCGGCAGAGTCACAAGATCAAGCAGAAGCCGACCTGATCTTTGTGGGTGACAACATCGTTACTATGGATGACAACGAGGCTGCTGCCGTGGCCGTTATCGGGGACAGGATTGTTGCAGTGGGAACCCGCGAAGAAATTCTTTCGCAGCAAGGATCAACAACAAGAGTAGTGGAACTTGGCGAGCGGGCATTATTGCCAGGTTTTATCGATGCCCACGGGCACTTTGGCGGAGTGGCGACTTACTCTGCACTTCTGGATTTATCTTCACCGCCGGTCGGGGCGATGGAAAATGTCGATGATATTGTGGCTGCAATCCAGAACTGGATTGGTACTAATAATATTCCCGCAGGTCAGTTGGTCTACGGCATTGGCTATGACGATTCATTGTTAGAAGAGCTTCGTCATCCGAATCGAGACGATCTGGATAGGGCTTCAACCACACACCCGATAATTATTCGCCATGTTTCGGGACACCTTTCCTCGGCTAACTCACTGGCTCTGGAAACCTACAATGTTGATGCATCAACCGAAGATCCACCGGGTGGGATAGTTCGCCGTCAGCTTGGAAGCAACGAACCCGATGGGGTGATGGAAGAAACCGCGATGGGCTTATTGCCCGGCACCGGGGTCATGGTGGATGAAGAAATGGGTTGGCGTCTGCGCAGGGAAGCGGCAGACATTTATGCCAGCTATGGCATAACCACTATTCAGGAAAGCAATGTTGGCACGGGCTATGTCGACGCATTAAAAGAACAAGCAATGCTTGAGCCCTTTGCAGTGGTTATTGTGACCTACATCATGGGCAATCCGCTCTCCGATGAAGCTCTGGAAACAGTGAGTCACGAGACGGAATATACCGGCGGTATCCGCATTGGTGGAGTGAAGTTTACTTTGGATGGCAGTCCACAAGGACGCACCGCCTGGATGTCGCAACCTTATGATGAAGGTCCACCCGGGGTTGATCCTGATTATGTCGCCTATCCCAGTTACGATCCTGAGGCCTATCGTGTGCGGATTGATAGGCTGTTGGAGCGGGGAGTGCCGGTACTTGCTCATGCTAACGGCGACGAAGCAATCGAATTAATGATCGATGGCATCGATGAGGCGTTAGCCGGTGGATCAATTCCTGATCATCGATCCGTCATAATTCACGCCCAGCTAATTCGAGCTGATCAGTTAGATCGAGTAAAGGAGCTGGGAATAGTCCCTTCTTACTATGCCGCTCATCCCTTTTTCTGGGGTGATTGGCATCGATTGAGTTTTGGGGATGATCGGGCCAATTTCATCAGTCCAGTTAAAGCAACTATTGAGCGAGATATTCCGTTCACAGTTCACAATGATTCGCCAATTGTACCGCCGGATATCATGCGCCTCGTTTCCATTACTGTGAATCGACTTACTCGAAGTGGCATTGTGTTAGGGCCGGAGCAAAGAGCGACAGTGCTAGAAGCGCTTTATGCGGTGACTCAGGGTGCTGCCTATCAGTATTTCGAAGAACAAGAAAAAGGTAGTATCACGGTCGGAAAGAGGGCGGATTTCGTAATCCTCGAGGAAAATCCGTTGACGATTGATCCCTTGGATTTGGCTGACGTTGCAATAGTAGAAACTTTTGCACGAGGAAATTCTGTTTACCAGAATTCAGAATTTAACTAGTTTAATTATGGAGTAGGACATGAAAGTCGCATTTATAGGATTGGGTGTCATGGGTTATCCCATGGCGGGTCATCTAAAAAACGCCGGTATGGATGTTTGTGTTTACAACCGCACGGCTGCAAAGTCTGAGCAATGGATTGCTGAATATGGGGGAGGCATGGCACCTACCCCGGCAGAGGCGGCGGCTGATTGCGATGTAGTGTTAGTTTGTGTTGGCAATGACAATGATGTGAGAGAAGTCACCACCGGTGAGAATGGCGTTCTCAGTGGAATGAAACAAGGTGCAATATTAGTTGATCACACAACTGCATCGGCATCGCTGGCGCGAGAGTTATACGCTGAAGCAAAGAGTCAGGGAATCCAATTTCTTGATGCACCGGTTTCTGGTGGCCAGGCCGGGGCCGAGAATGCTGCGCTCACCGTCATGATCGGCGGCGATGAGTCCACCTATGAGGCGGCAAAAGCAGTTATCGATACTTACTCGAAATTCAACAAACTTTTAGGTGGCGCAGGTAATGGGCAATTAGCTAAAGCTGCGAATCAAATTTGTATCGCTGGTGTGGTTGAAGGATTGGCAGAGGCTCTAAATTTCGCCGTTAAAGCCGGACTGAATGGTGAAGACTTGATCGAAACGATTTCCAAAGGAGCGGCCGGTTCCTGGCAAATGGAAAACCGTTATCAAACCATGCTTAAGGATCAGTATGAGTTCGGTTTTGCTGTGGATTGGATGCGCAAAGATCTGGGGATCGCTAAAGAAGAAGCACAAAGAAACGGAGTCGAGATGCCATTGGTCGATATGGTTGATGGATTCTACGAAGAAGTTCAGGAGATGGGAGGCGGTCGTTGGGATACCTCGAGTCTGTTGACCCGATATACACGCCGCTGATTTTTCATTTTGCCTTTATGAAAAGCCGCCAATGTTGGTGGCTTTTTTGTTTTCTCAATGGGCAAAAAGACCCAACCCAAATGGTCTTGCATTAGCCGCAATTCCCCGGCTTTCTATTGATTATTCAGGCCTAACCAACTACCTTACGGGGTCAGCTCGAGCAACCGACGGGGAACGTTAATGAAAAGCAAAAAACTTCTTTTAATTTCAGTGCTTACAGCATTCAGCAGTATTGCTGCAGCACAATCGGACTACGAAGTACCACGCACCGAATGGGGGCAACCAGACCTTCAAGGTGTATGGAATTTCTCTTCCGATGTACCTATGCAAAGACCTGAGCGTTACGGTACGCAGGAATTTTTATCACAAGAAGAAATCCAGGAACGTCGTGATCAAATTTTGGCACAACGCCGCGCAGCCGATGAAGCAGCTGCTCGTATAAGTGTGCAAGATGTTCCTGATGAATCCTCCAACCCGGGGGGTTATAACGATTTCTGGTTTGAGACTGCTGGATTAGGTGACGTTGTACGCACTTCCCACATCGTATATCCAGAGAATGGTCGACAGCCCGCTTATGTTGAAGGCGCGCAGGTTCAATTCGGTGGACTAGGTCCAGATGTGCCAGGTGATAGACCAGTTCGCTACGTGGTGGGTGGCATCGACAAGAGCGGTCCGGAAGACCGAGGTCTTTCAGAGCGTTGCATTGTTGGATTCAATTCAGGTCCTCCATTTGTACCAAGTCTCTACAACAACAATATGCAGATAGTTCAAAACAAGAACACTGCAGTAATCATGACTGAGATGATTCATGATGCTCGCATCGTGCCAATGGTTGATAAGCCTGCATTGAGTGATGACATTCGACTATGGTCTGGTGATTCACGGGGTTACTGGGATGGTGATACTTTGGTAGTAGAGACCAAAAACTTTAACGGCTATCGCCAGTCATTTGGTGCAGCAGGACAAAACTACGACGCGGTTCTAACAGAAAAATTTACTCGCGTTGCTTATGACCAAGTTGACTACGAATTCACTGTCGATGATCCGTCGACTTTTACCGACAAGATCACCGCAATTGTTCCTATGATCAAAATGGCTGGTCAAGTCTATGAGTACGCTTGCCATGAAGGTAACTACGGAATGATCAACACATTGCGTGGCGCTCGCGTCGAAGAACGAATGATCTCTGAAGGCATCGACATAGGCGAAAGAGACTAAATATTTGCGGCTCGTTTCAGGGCCGCATCAACTAATGAAATAAGATTAATAACACCTAAGGAAATTGAATTAAGGTTTATCAATGAAAATTACAGTACAAAAACTATTAGCTATTATTTGTGTGGTCTTGCTCACCGGTTCTGTCAATGCTCAAGTGCTCGATGATTTTCCACGCACACCAGATGGGAAGCCAGACTTTAGTGGTATCTGGCAGGCAATGACCAACGCTCATTATGATATTGAACCTCACGCTGCTGCTTACGGACCTTATCCTCGAGAAATGGGCGCGCTTTCTGCCAAGCCAGCTGATCTTGGTATCGTCGAAGGTGGGCGCATTCCTTATAACGAGCAGGGCCGAAGAACCCGCGATTCGAATCGTCAAGATGCGATCACGAAAGATCCATTGGCAAAATGTTTTATGCCGGGCATTCCACGCGCAAACTATCTACCATTCCCATTCCAGATCGTTCAGTCCAGCGACGTAATATTAATCGCCTACGAAGTGGCTGAATCCAATCGAATCGTTTACGTAGACCAACCTGAAATTGTGTCACAAGTAGATGCCTGGATGGGTCACTCTAACGCTCACTGGGAAGGTGACACCCTGGTAGTTAGTGTGAGCGGTCAAATGCCAGACACCTGGTTTGATCGCGCCGGCAACCACCACACCTTCCAAATGGTTGTTGAAGAGCGCTGGACGCCAGCCGGGCCAAACCACGTTAACTACTCTGCCACTATGACTGACTCGAACGTATTCACGCAGCCATGGACGATTAGTTTTCCACTTTATCGTCACGTGCGAGACGATATGCAACTGCTTGAATTCAAGTGTGTAGAATTCGCAGAAGAGTATATGTACGGCGAATTTCGTAAAGAGGGAACACCTATTGGTAACCCACCAGAGAATTAATCTTTGAAAGCGGTTAAATAACCCGGTCATGAGAGTGATCGGGTTTTTTATTGCCTTTAATTCTTCAAAACAGGAGTCAAAGCCTCTAGACATTGTCTCGCATTCACTGCATCTTCAATTATTAAGTTCATATTCTGAGGGAAATCATGAAATTGCTTTCTAGTATTCGTTTGTTGTTAATTGGATTGTGCCTGAGTGTAGGTCACTCAATTGGATTCGCACAGGAATCTCGTGACACTCCGTTTTATGTTGAAGGGATCACTTACGATAGTGCCATTCCACTTCCACAATCAGTAATTGGTCATCCCCTCGGCCATCGCATTGCGCGCAATGATTTGTTAGTGCAATACATGCGCAGTATCGCTGAGCTATCTGACCGAATCACTATAGAAACAATCGCCCATACTCATGAGGGGCGACCGATACTGGCGCTGACAATCACCACGCCTGCAAATCACAGTCGAATTGATGAAATTAAATCGGCGCACCTGGCATTAAACGATCCCAATAGTAATCAAGAAGTTGCGGATGACATGCCAGTGGTTACCTGGTTGAACTACGGTGTGCACGGTGCGGAAGTGAGTTCTACCGATTCATCCATGGCTGTTGCCTATCATTTAGCCGCAGCACAAGGAGCGGCAATAGAAGAAACCCTTAGCAATAGCGTCATCATCCTGATCGCTGTTTTCAATCCCGATGGCAATAGCCGCATGTCTGCCTGGAATCACATGCATGGATCCTATGTTCCGGTAACGGACCCAGCCCATCGCTTACACAATACATTCTGGCCGGGAGGACGAACCAATCACTATTGGTTCGATCTGAATCGTCAGTGGCTTATGGTGCAACATCCAGAACCAAGAGGCTGGGTTGCGAAGTTTCATGAGTGGCGTCCGAACATTACGACTGACTATCACGAGATGGGCCCCGACAGCACTTACTATTTTCATCCTGGAGAACCGGATCGTACTTTTCCCTACATACCTGAACGTTCCATGGAACTACTCGATCGCGTTTCAGATCAACCGCGCTCTTTTTTGGATAGTGAGCAACGCCTTTATTACAACGAAGAAGGCTATGACAATTACTACATAGGAAAGGGATCTACTTATCCCCATATGCATGCCAGCATGGGCATGTTGTTTGAGCAGGCGAGTTCGGAAGGATTGCTAGAGACAGATCATGGCATTCTTTCTTTTCGCGACAATATACGCACGCAATATCGTACTTCTCTGGAAATGATTCGTGCTGGATTGGAAATGCGCGAAGAACTCCTGCAGTACCAACGTGATTTTTCCCGAGAAAGTCTTGAGTTGGCCAATGACGATGACATTAAAGGCTACGTTTTCTCTGTGCCCGGTGATCCGGCGCGAGCTTTTCATGCCATCGATATTCTCAATCGTCACCAGATCGCGGTAAATCAGCTTAGCGAAACTGTAATCATCGACGACTTCGAATACGCTGCAGAAGATTCCTATGTTGTCCTCACTACTCAAGCCCAATACCGAATGGTCAAAGCTTTGTTCGAAATGATTACGACTTTCGATGACAACACATTTTATGATGTATCGGCCTGGACGCTTCCCCTGGCATTCGATTTTGACTATGCGCCATTAATAAATCGCGACATTCGTGGCTCTACTGTTGGCATTGAAGTGGAAGCAGAATTTCCGGTCGCGTCTACTCCAGACCGAGCCGAATTTGCTTATCTATTTTCCTGGTCTAACTATTATGCTCCCAGAGCCGTATATCGATTGTTAGATGCTGGAGTGCGACCCAAGTTTGCTATGCAATCACTGCAGTTAGACACAACCCGAGGCGGGATTGAACTCGGCAGCGGTGCCATTCTCGTTCCGCTCGGTTGGCAGGGAGGCGATCTTAGCGACGATGAGCTTTATCAACTGGTCAACACTATTGCAGCGGAAGATGGGATTGAAATTCATGCCATCGATTCGGGCCATACTCCACAGGCCGGAATGGATCTGGGTAGTCGAAACTTTGGTGCCATGACCAAGCCGAAAGTGCTTTTGTTAGTAGGAGAAGGTATTTCAGCCTACGATGCAGGGGAAGTGTGGCACCATCTCGACGCGCGCATGAACATGCCGGTGTATATGTATGACAAACGAGAACTCAGTTCACTTGCTATCGACGACTACACTCATCTGGTTTTAGTTGGCGGCGGCCACGGAGACTTAACTTCTAGCCAGGATCGAATAAACTCCTGGATCCGCGAAGGTGGCACTCTGGTTGGTATTCGGCAGGGAGCGCAATGGGCTCACGACAATATTCTTTATCGTGAAGAGGATGAAGAAGATGCTGCGGACGATGAAGATCCAGAACGATTCGACTATGAAGAAAAAGATACCATAGAAGCAGAAGACATTATTGGCGGTTCTATTCTTGAGGGCGATCTGGATATTTCCCACCCCATTGGATTCGGCATTGCCAACAGATCCATCGCCAGTTTGCGAAATACCTTGATAGCCTTTGATCGCCCCGAGAATCCCTGGGCAACGGTGATTGAAGTGCCAGAAAATGCGCTACTGTCTGGCTTTGCCTCAGATGAGAATCAAGCATCGCTTGCGGGAAAAGCCTCGTTAATTGCAGAGCGTCATGGTCAGGGTAGTGTGATTCTTTTCGCCGACAACCCAAACTTTCGCGCTTATTTTTTCGGCACTAACAAACTGTTTACCAACAGCCTGTTTTTTTCCAAGGGATTTAATAGACCCAGATAAATTGAACTGAACTAACGATTTTTAATCAGGATTTTTAAATTTATTTAGTCGTCGTGAAAACTGGTGAATTGATCCAGTGTCTTTCGACTAATTGCAGGCACCTGTGCATTCTCTTCTGGATAACCCACCACTAATACCATCAACGGTCTTTCGGTATCAGGGCGATCGAGAATTTTGTTCAGAAATTTCATCGGTGAAGGGGTATGGGTCAAGGTAGCGAGTCCGGCATTGTGTAGTGCCGCTATTAGCAAGCCAGTGGCAATACCAACGGATTCAGTCACGTAGTAATTCTTTTGCTTGCTTCCTTTCTTATCGATTTCGAATTTCTGCCCAAAGATCACAATAAGATAGGGAGCACGCTCAAGAAAAGGTTTGTTCTGATCTGTGCCCAGGGGAGCGAGAGCGTCTAACCAATCCTGGGGTGCGCGCGATGTGTAAAATTCTCGTTCTTCTTCCTCTGCACCTTCGCGAATTTCTTTTTTCTTGCCGGGGTCGCTTACCGCGGCGAAGTGCCAAGGTTGTCGATTCGCGCCGCTGGGTGCAGAGTTAGCCGTAAGCAAACATTGTTCGATTAGTTCCCTCGGAATTTGCTTGTCAGAAAAATCACGAACTGTTCGCCGCTTCTGTAACCGCTCATTAAACGCTTTTGCGCGCTCCACCATCTCCGCTTCTTCCAGCAGCTCGAATTCAAGCGGAATCGATTTAAAGCTATCGCTTTCCATGGGGCTAATCAGTTATCCAGGAATAGAGATTAAAACCTATGTCTTGGATAAAGCACAAGCTTGGAAAATCAGGTGCTTGACGGGTACGGCGGAGGAAACTATTTCCTGATTAGAGTAGAGCTGCTTACCAAAAATCGCTAGTCTTAGCTCTCTCAAGGATCGTGGTGAACTCAGAGTCACTGCGAAGTAATCAAATTCCAGAATATGAGTCGAGATTAATCATGAAACGTCTGTTCATTCTATTTATAACAGTGGCTGCCATGCTGTTTGGCAGTTACTCAATCGCGCAAGCAGAATTCGAGTTTTGGCCTAATCCTAATTACGATCCAGCAATTCCCAGCATTGAAGAAGTTTTAGGCTATCAACCCGGTGAACGCATCACCTGGCATCGCGATGCCATTCGCTATTTCGAAGCCTTGGCGGCAGCAGCCCCGGATCGAGTGACAATTACGGAGTATGCGCGCACCTGGGAAGACCGAGAATTAGTCTATGCGGTGGTTTCTTCAGCGGAAAACATCAGCAACTTGGCATCGATTAAAGCAAATATGCAGCAGTTGGCTGACCCCAATGCTACCGATGAGGATGCCGCTGCAGACATTATTTCGACTCAACCAGCCATTACCTGGCTTTCTTACGGTGTGCACGGCAACGAGATTTCATCTACCGATGCGGCGATGTTAACTGCCTATCATTTGCTGGCTTCAAGAGGCGATAGTCGCGTTGCCGACATCATGCGCGATACTGTGGTGGTAATCGATCCCATGCAGAATCCCGATGGCCGCGATCGCTTCATTCATCATTTTGAAATGGCAGAAGGATTGGTGCCGGATTCAGATCGGCTTGCAGCAGAACACGATGAGCCCTGGCCCGGGGGCAGAACAAACCATTATCTGTTCGACATGAATAGAGATTGGTTTATTCAGACTCAACCAGAAACAATTGGTCGAACCGCGGCTATGCTGGAGTATTATCCGGTGGCTTATGTCGATGCTCATGAAATGGGGTCAGATGGCACCTATTTCTTTGCGCCAGAAGCGATTCCCTACAATCCACACCTGGCTGAAGATCAAAGAAGCAGTTTGCAGTTGTTTGGCAGAATCAATGCTCGTTGGTTTGATGAATTTGGAATCGATTATTTTACTCGTGAAGTCTATGACGCCTTTTATCCTGGTTATGGTGCCAGCTGGCCATCCTATTTTGGCAGCATCGCCATGACTTATGAGCAGGCATCCACGCGTGGTTTGATATTTCGTCAATACGATGGCAACGAAGTAACTTACGCCTACACAGTGAGGAATCATTTTGTGACTTCTCTCGCTACCGCCGAAACTGTACAGGCGAATCGAGAAAAGTTTCTGACGGATTTCTACAACTATCGGGTAAGTGCCATCGAAGAAGGTCAAGATGAAGATGTTCGGGCTTACATTATCCCCACGCAGAACGATCAGGCAGCGGCGAACAAGATGGCCGGCTTACTAAGTCGCCAGGATGTGCAAATAAATCGAGCACTGGAATCATTTGATGCCTGCGGTGAATCTTATGAAGCAGGTTCCTATGTGATTCGCACCGATCAGCCAGCAAAACGTTTCATCCGCACTCTGTTAGACGTAGATGTGCCACTAGAAGAAAGTTTTCTCGAAGAGCAAGAGCGTCGTCGCTCCGAAAATCTACCGGATGAGATTTACGATGTCACTGCCTGGTCAGTACCCCTGATGTTTAACATCGAAGCTACGCCATGTAATCGGGCGCCGTCTGGCGATTTCGAGTTAGCGGGTACGGAACTCTTTCAACCGGGTGTAGTAGCCGGAGGCGAAGCAAGTGTGGCTTATATTGTGCCTTGGGGTGAAGCCACTGCAGTGAGGTTTTTAAGTCACGCGTTACGCCGTGGTCTTACGGTTAAGAGTAACGACATGGCGTTTACTAACGTGGGGAATGAATATCCTGCAGGTACCTTAATATTAGATATTGCAGACAATCCGAACAATCTGTTCGAGATTGTAACGGAGCTTGCTGCTGCAACGGGAGCAAACGTAGTCGCTGTTAATGACAGTTGGGTGACGGATGGGCCTAGCTTTGGCAGCGCCAACGTGGTGCGCTTCAATACGCCAAAAGTTGCCATGGCCTGGGATGAGCCCACTGCTTCTTATAGCGCGGGAAATACTAAATTCGTCATTGAACGCCAATTTGATTTTCCAGTGACACCCATTCGCGTTGATCGGTTACGCAATACCAATTTAAATCGCTATCAAGTGCTGATTCTTCCCTTGATGCAGGGAAGTTACGAGACTGCCCTGGGTAACGCCGGCATTGAAAATCTAAAAGACTGGGTCGATCAGGGTGGAGTGCTTATAGGACTAGGAAATGCTACTCGCTTTTTAGCTGATCCCGATGTAGATCTCCTTTCGGTACGCCGTGAACGAGCGGTGGTTGAAGTCGACGAACCTGAAGATGAGGAAGAAGAACCGGCAACAGTTGAGGGTAGCTATCTCACAGAATTTGGAGAGTGGGAAGATTCAATTACTGCCTTAGAGGATGATCCTGACTCGGTAGCAGGAGTGTTAGTGCGCGCAGATGTGCATCCTGAACATTGGTTAAGTGCCGGTGTTGCACCGGTGATAAATGTCTTGGTAAGAGGCTCGGATGTTTACACGCTGATAAGAATAAACGACGGCGTAAATGTTGCTCGTTTCCAGGGTGCAGATGAGCTGTTGGCTAGCGGTTACATCTGGGATGAAAATCGGCGTCAGCTTGCTTATAAACCCTTTGTGATTCAGGAATCACGCGGGGCAGGGGAAGTGATTGCTTTTACTCAGGATCCTACTGTCAGAGCCTACCTGGATGGACTCAACGTTATTCTAATGAATGCGATATTTCGAGGATCAGCGCACGCCAGACCGGTGCGCTAAGTTGTAATAGAAGGAAGTACGCGGACTCTTTGTAAACCCTATCGTTCGATAGTAAAGAGTCCGTTAACCGCATTAAATGGATCTATTGAATCGATCAAGTCGAAGCCGCCAACGAATGCTTCGGCTCCCGCTCCAGTGAAGACGCCGCCCAAGTTGGCATTGATATCGTTACTGATAAGACCAGTTACGTCGATTAACTGTCCACTAAAGGCATTAAGATCCACGGATCCGTTTTGAATGGCCCCATCGAATGCCACCGACCAGGATTGATCTGCGACACCAACTTGCAAATTACCGTTGCTAATTGCGCCAGTATCAAAATTCACATCCATCCCAGCAATCAGGCTGTGAACATCACCTGCTGATCCGCTGCCAAGAAATGATGAGGCGAGTCCTGTTCGATAACTGTGACTACCGCTCATATCTGCAATATCAGTTGGATTTACTTCGGCAAAGTATTCCCTGGTTGAAACTCTAACTAATTCGTTTTCAATTTCCTGAACAACAACCCAATTGTTGTCTACAGGATTTTCCCACTTACCCCAGTGGATGTTGTGGGCAACAATCGACTTAACGGGTTTACGTAAGCCGTCATCGTCATCGTCATCATCGTCGTCATCATCGTCGTCATCATCGTCGTCGTCGTCATCATCATCGTCGTCATCGTCGTCTTCATCATCATCGTCATCATCGTCGTCATCATCGTCGTCATCATCATCATCATCGTCGTCATCATCATCGCCGTCGTCTTCATCGTCATCATCATCGTCGTCGTCAGCGTCATCATCATCGCTGTCGTCATCATCATCGTCTTCTTCGTCGTCAGCGTCATCATCATCGCTGTCGTCATCATCATCGTCTTCTTCGTCGTCAGCGTCATCATCATCGCTGTCGTCATCATCATCGTCGTCAGCGTCATCATCATCGCTGTCGTCATCATCATCGTCGTCAGCGTCATCATCATCGCTGTCGTCTTCATCATCGTCTTCATCATCGTCAGCGTCATCATCATCGCTGTCGTCTTCATCATCATCGTCTACATCGTCGTCATCATCATCGCTGTCATCTTCATCATCGTCAGCGTCATCATCATCGCTGTCGCCGTCGTCTATATCGTCTTCATCATCATCATCGTCGTCTTCATCTTCATCGTTATTGGAATTTGCGGCTCCATTATTGCCGTTCCCATTTCCGCTATTACCGTCGGAGTTTTCGGATGAGTCGTCATCATCATCGTCTTCATCATCTTCGTTATTAGAATTTGCGGCTCCATTATTACCGCTTCCATTTCCATTGTTTCCGTTGTCATCGTCGCTTCCGGAACCATCAGGATCGCCGCCGGAAGAATTGTCATCTCCGTTGTCGTTTCCACCATCGCTTCCAGATGAATCATCATCTGCAGGTGGATCTTGTTGTTCATCATCGCCTGACAGACAAACAGTTGACTCGTCCGAGCAGGCAATAGTACCGTCACCACTGGTTTCACTCGGATTTACGGTGAGTTCTGCAGTGTCTTGTTCCTGAGCGGCAAAAGAGTTTACTGGTGCATTTGTAGCAGTTTGAGTATCTGCTACAACCTGAGCTGAAGGTGGAGCAATATCAATAGTACTCGTGTCTGAGTCCGCGTCATTACCACTGACAATTGCAATGCTTGTATCTGGAGCTATTTCTGCGTTATCGCCGTTATTGGCACCATCATTATTGTTTCCTGCATCTCCGCCATCTGCTACGTCCTGGCCATCGTCAGCGGTGGCAGCACTGGCATCTTGACCGCCGGCAACAGCATCATTCTGGCCGTCTTCATCATCACCATCCTGGTTGTCATCAACGCCGTCGTCATTAATATCTCCACCGGCGTCGTTGTCCTCATCACCTTCGTCTTCATCGTCATCACTGTCATCGAGAACTGGCTCTGGCGCTGCTCCTATTTCAGCAGGCTGTGCGAGTAAACCTTCAGGTGGAGTATTGGCATCTTCGACCCGCGCAAAATCGTAGTCGGCATCCACACCAAGGTCAAGAGAACCAGCATCATTGGTAATCGTAGTGCCGCCATCATAGACGCCGGTAACAACTTCACCGACTGGAGTTATGATAACTTCGTAATCTGTTCCCCTAATTCCTATGGTGGCGAATTGAGAAATTTCCAATTCATAGTTATCGCGATTTTGGTCCCCTATAGCACCTGTTATGGTTCTAAATCCACCTGAAAAGAGTTCCATGCGGGATTCATCGGTTTCTGGCACTTCTTCATATTGATAGGCAACGATAGCGAATTCGGTAGATTCTTTTAGTGCAACAATCGCAGAATCCACCATGCGAATCTGAGTTGTGGCATTCGGGGCGGTAATGATTGTGTCGCCAACAAAAATCTGGTCACGGCGACTTAGTGGCCTTGACTGGCCATTGGGATCAACCGCACCAACATCTCCGGTCGCGACAATTACCCGACCAGCGATGTCACCCTCTTCTTGAGCGACAACAGTTGAAATACCATAAGGCAAAGAAAAAGCGAGCGTGAAACATGCAGTGTATGCAGTTAGCTTCTTTAAAAAATCCCGAAAGGAATTCTGGAATTTATAATTTAAAACCCACACCAACTTAATCTCTCTTGGAATCAACCCTAAGTATTATTCTGTTTGGTTTTTCTCTTCGCTTGGCTGCGTTTAGGGCAGATATATAAGAAAGACCGTTCAGTTCAAAGGGAGGCACTATACGCCTTAGCTATTAACTTACTGTGATGTAGTTCCGAAGGAAAATTATTATGCAATTTTTTCTGTGAACGAGCTAACAATAATGGAAGAAAGCGCCTCAATTATCCGTTATTTGGCCGCATGCACTTGTGATAGATTTAGTGTCTGAAGAGCTGGAGAAAGGGCTTCTTAGACTCCTAACGTAGTAGAGCAGCGCCACTGCTAGTGCGTCTACGATTAATCATGCACTACATATGGCCTAACATTAGTAATTTGGTGGGATTGGAAAGGCGCTTAGAAACAGCTTTTTATAGCTAAGCGCCATACTGAATTTGTTGGCTTATTCTGATTTGTTCTTTATCTGCATTACTTCATTGGGGTCGCCACGGAAAATAATGTAGCTGATAGTGTCGGTATCGATCTCATGCCAGCCATGGGGCATGCCTTTAGGAATAATGGCGATATCTCCTACTTTGACTCTTTGCAGAACGCCATCTTTAATTTCGCCTCTGAGCATCGGGCCTAACAAATTGCTGTTAGTCTCGGTGGGATCGACGAATTCTCCGCCGGTAACCATCGTGCCTTCACCGGAAACAATGTAGTAAATTTCATCTAGATCGACATGGGCAATTCCAGTTTCTGTCTCTGTAATTTCAACTTTACTGCGCTGTACGACAGATACACCCATATACTCTTCGCCCACATCAACATGACGAACAACGATATCGCTAACCGTTCGACCCTCAGCGAGATTTGCTAATCCTTGTAAGAGTGTTGCTTCAACTTCCGCTTCTGGAATAACGAAAGATCCTTCGTTAGATTCGCCATGGTTATCGGCGTAACTGAAATTTATGGCAAAACAAGTCGCCATTAAAGTCGACAGATTTATAATTATTTTTTTCATAGCCTCTCCTAAATAAGCCAATGTGAATTCTTATCCTTCCGCTTGAATTTGTGTTGCAATTCTTTGTACATCGTCCAACACCCGCAACAGATTGCCGCTCCACAATTGCGAAATTTGTTCTTCGGTATAGCCTCGACGCACTAGTTCCAAGGTTACGTTAAAAGTTTCCGAAGCGTCGTTCCATCCTTCGATGCCGCCGCCGCCGTCGAAATCGGAACTAATGCCAACATGTTCTAATCCTATGAGGTCAACGATGTAATCGATGTGATCGATGAAGTCTGAAACAGTTGCTGCGGGTGCCATCCCGTTAACTTCCGCTCTCAGTCTTGGAAAGAGTTGGGAATCGAGTTCTGCTATTTTCGCTTCATACTCAGATCGATCTGTAGAAGATAGCTGTTCTATCTCAGCGCTTGACAATATCTCCAAATCTAATGACGCAGCAATTTCTTCTTCAAGCCGAGCTCGACCCTCTGCCAGAAAGCTCCGTCTTTCTTCATTTACGTAACTGTTAAATGCAGTAGTCTGCACAACGCCGTCATTGTCCCTTATTGCGTACAGCATTTCGTCGTCAAGGTTACGTGTGTGATCAGTCAGTGCGCGAGCCGAGGAATGGGAAGCAATTACCGGAGCTCTGCTTAGTTCAACGCTTTGCATAATGGAATCTTTGGAAGGGTGAGACACATCCACCATGATGCCAAGACGATTCATTTCTGCTATCGCCTGCCTACCCATCTCGCTAAGACCACCATGCAGATAATCATTGGTGGGCTCACCGGTTTGAGAATCTGAAAACTGGCTGTGCCCGTTATGGGCCAGAGACATATAGCGTCCACCTCGTTCATAAAATTCCTCGATGCGTGATAAGTCGAGTCCGACGGGATAGGCGTTCTCGATCCCGATCATCGCTACTTTCTTTCCTGCGGCATCAATTCGCCTGACATCAGCAGACGAATAAGCCAATTCAATCTGATCCGGTGCAATCTCTTCTGCCAGGCGATGAATAGCATCAAACTTATCAATGGCATTGGCATAGGCCGCGGCATAGCCAGCGTCATCTAATGAGTCTTGACCGGTGTAGACAATAAACCAGGCAACATCGAGACCGCCTGCTATCATCTTCGGTAGATTCACCTGAGTGTCCAGATCTTGGGTGTAGTTTCGAGTAGCAGTGAAATTTGCGGTGCTAATGTCGGCGTGAGTATCCAGAGTGATCACTCGATCATGAATACCTTGGGCTCGTGCTACCAATTCTTCCTCGGTTTCAGCGGTAGCAGTTGAAGAATTTGTTTGCGCTGGGTTTTCGCTCTCGCTACAAGAGACTAGAAATCCAAAAAACAATACGACGGCTAAAAATTTTTGGCTGTTTAAATGCTTCATAGTTAGGAACTCTAAAAATCGGTCAATATAGTATTGTTGGGTGCCTTAAGAATTCAGGAACTCGGGGCAGTGAAGTTAGCACTTCATTGTTCCTAAAAACAGCACCCCAGGGTGCTTAGCTAGTAGCAATTGCTCAGCTTATCGAAATACACCCCAGCAATATCCGGCCTCAAACTAACGATTGCGAGCTGAAAGGCGCTAAAATAGCGGTTTTCCGGTTTACTATCGGAGTAGTGGCTGGAATACTATGCACCCAAAGCGGTCTGATTCGAAAGGATTTATAATAGGCCCAACAACCTTAACTAAGTAGTAGTGAGTAATATGATGAGTCGTCGCGGAATTGTCAGCAGATCTTTGTTCAATACGAGCAAGGCCCTGGTAGTAATCCTAAGTTTTGTTTTGATTTCGACTTCTTTCACCGAAGGGGGTCGTACTCCGGTTCGAGCCCAAAACGGTATAGTAAGCAGCGCATCACGCCTGGCGTCCGAAGCTGGTGTCGAAGCCTTGAAGCAGGGCGGTAACGCCGTCGATGCGGCGATAGCGACTGCCTTTGCTCTCGCTGTTACCTGGCCTAGTGCCGGCAACATAGGTGGTGGCGGATTTATGGTCTATCACGGTGAAGATGGACACGCGACCACCTTCGACTTCCGTGAAAAAGCCCCCATTGCTGCAACCGAGAGAATGTATCTCGGACTAGATGGCCAGGTTGTAAACAATTCCAATCATATCGGCATGTTGGCAATTGGCGTTCCCGGAACCGTCGCCGGTCTTTACAAAGCTCATCAGGAACTAGGGTCACTTCCCTGGGAAGATTTGGTCGCTCCAGCGGTTGCATTAGCGAGAGATGGAATTCCCATAAGTTATTCGCTGCAAACTGGTTTTGCCAGAAGCGCTAATCGTTTTCGCCAGTATCCATCCTCAGCCAAGAAGTTCTTTCGTGCAGACGGTTCACTTTATGAATTAGGTGAAACCTGGGTGCAACCCGATCTTGCCCACACGCTGGAATTAATTCAGGACAATGGCAGGGACGGTTTTTACCGAGGCGAGAACGCAGAAAGATTGGCCGGCTTCATGGCAGCCAATGGCGGATTAATAACAGAAGAAGACCTCGCACAATATCAGCCTGTTGAACGGGAACCGATTCGTGGTACCTATCGTGGCTATGAGATTGTGAGCATGCCGCCTCCAAGTTCCGGCGGTGTTGCTCTGGTTGAAATGTTAAATATTCTTGAGGGTTACGATTTAGCAGAACTGGGGCACAACTCAGCGGACTATCTGCACGTACTCACAGAGGCCATGCGCAGAGCCTATGCCGATCGTGCCGAACATCTTGGTGATCCTGACTTCAACGAATCTATGCCATTAGATAGATTGATGAATAAGGATTACGCGGCAACATTGCGTGCATCTATCGATATGGATGAAAAATCCGAAAGCTCACCCAGTGAATTTGCACAGGTTTACGAAAGCGAAGAAACAACTCATTTCTCCGTGGTAGATAAAGACGGCAACATGGTAAGTGTGACTTACACTCTGGAGTTTGGCTACGGCTCTGCAATCGTTGCCGAGGGAGGAGGCTATCTTCTTAACAATGAGCTTGGTGATTTTAATGCAGTACCAGGTCTCACAGATACCCGAGGCAATATTGGCACCGCACCAAACCTTGTTGCACCGGAAAAGCGCCCCTTGTCTTCAATGACACCAACTATCGTGGCCCAAAATGGAAAACCAGTGTTCGCTACTGGCAGCCCAGGTGGTAAAACAATTATCAATACAACAATGCAGACCATCCTCAATATTATTGACCATGGATTTAATATTGCCGAAGCGATTGAAGCTGGCCGCATACATCATCAATGGTTACCAGATTTTACAAGTATTGAATCCAGTGGATTTTCAGCGGACACAATTCGTCTGTATGAAGCCAAGGGACATAGCACCCGAGAAAGAGGTTCGCAGGGAGCCGCCATGGGTGTGTATTACAATCGAGAAGAAGGACTTTTCGAAGGAGCAGCAGATTCTCGTCGTGGCGATGGAGCTGCAGTCGGTTACTAATTTAACGTGGGGCAGATAATGAAAACAAAAACGCTTTGCCTGGCTTTTCTATTTATCACCTCGTCGTCATTTGCTGCCGACGATCTCGAGACCGTAAAACAAAAATTTATTGGCGACTGGGAATTAGCCAGTTACTACTCATTTCCTGCCAGCGGCGGTGAACGAGAAATGGGCTACATCGGGCGTCTTAGCTATGATAGTTTCGGCAATATGGCCGGTCTTGGCATGCCGAAGGACTTACCCGAGCGGCAGCGAGATTCGGATGAACGCTTGATGCAAGGTTTCGCCTACTGGGGACCGGTAAGCTGGGATCTAGATCGCGGCGTGGTTATTCACCATGTGCAAGGTTCGCCCATGGTGCCGCAATGGGTCGGTGGGGACAACGTACGTCACTTCGAATTTGAGGGCAACGACATTCTTAAGCTGACAGTGAAAGACAATAACGGTAGGGCTACTGGGACTCTTACCTGGCACCGTCTTAAATAGTTGCAGCTCACAAGTCGCCGTCTTCAGCTCTCGCACCTTTTAGAATATTGCGAATCGCATAATTACCAGCGTGACAGGCATATTCGTAGAGATTCGAATTGGTTTTTGTCATTGGTAATACGCCAACGATTCTGTCAGTAAATGTGACCGAATCATCGATTGTCCATTCGTAATCCATGGTATTGGCACTGGTCGGAATAAAGCGTTCTATCAGTAACCTTTGTGCAGCATCTCCATAAGCCGCTCCGCGTAAACTGAGGCTGCCAACTTGTGAAGTAAAATTTCGAGTCTCAACAACTAAGACATTGCCATCGAAATAGCCGCGAGAATCGCCAGACCACTGCGTTATCTTCTCGTCGATATGATTAGATTGTTGCAGCGGCACAATGCGTGCATCAAATCCCATTTCTGTGAGCAGGACTATTTGATCGCTATTTTGAATGATTTGAATATTGTTGTTGTAAGGTCCGCTAAACAGGGGAGGACCAGAATTAAACACCATACAACGTTCTGAAAGTCCTCTGTCTTCCGGGCCGTTACTGTCGATTCCACCATGGGTGTATCTAACCGGTCTTTCGCCTGGAATTTCTTGCACGCCATTCGGATCACTGCGTTGAATTTGAACGCCATCTCTTACCGGAGGAAGGCGCCCGTTGCGCGGATAGATAATCACTGAAGTACGGGAATTTTCCGTGAGTCCTTCCATCTCCATCCAGAAAAAGTTTACTGAAGCAACTGAAGTTGAACTCGCTTCCAGTGCTCGCCGTGCAGCTTCTGTCTCTCTTTGATCTCTGCCAACTGCAGATGCTGCTCGTCGTTGCGCTGCTTCTTCTAAATCTTGCTGTGAGAAATACTCCTGGTCACCTAATCTCTCTGGCCTTTCGAATGGCGCATAGGTGGAGAAATTCCAAACGCCTTGCAGGTTTGGTAAGCCATGTTCGGTTGTCGATGGTGCAAAGTTTTGTGCCTGAGTGGTAGTAACAATACAACTAAAACAAACTACAACTAGAAATCTACTGCTCATTTTTCTTACTACTCAATTTATTAGATTGGCGAAATCATCCCAGGGTGTTGGTTGGCCATGTATGGGAACGATAGTTTCTACATCGAGGTCCAAGCGCTGCACATGATTATACAGAGTTCGGTTCGCTGCTGTTGCTTCAGCTGGCAGCATCGAGGTGGTTGCATCAAACAAGTCTGCTTCTATTAATAGTTTTTCTTCCGGTAAATAAGCCACCAGCATTCCTTCTACATGGCCCAGGGGATGCACGTAGGATAATTGCATGATGCGATCGCCGTCGGTAAGCGCATAGTTCTCGCGAACCACCTCATACTGATAGCCTTCGGCGAGTTCCGTCGGTGGCCATAGGCTCACCATATCCGGGTCCAGGGTTCGTTGCGAATAATTCAACACGTCCTTGGTGTAAAAATCATAATTCTTCCAATGAGTAATTATGGTGGCACCGATGTGCATATAGGTTCGAAGTCCACCGATATGATCGTGGTGTTGATGAGTATTTATCAAGAACCGGATTGGTTTGTTAGGAATACGTTCAGCAATTTCGTCTATTACTGCAAGATTACGCGCTTCGTAAAGAGGCGCTTCGACAACGGCTATGTAATCTTCAAATTCCACAACAACACTGTTGTGAGAACTGCCGCCAAAGAGATATACGCCATCTGCGAGCGTTTGCACTTCGACGTTTTCCGAAAAATCGGCATTGCGAACATTAGTCGGTACTGCAACTTCGCCAGGACATTCATTGGCAACTATATCTGCCTGTCGACCACCAAATGCGTTGTGCCCGGCGTTTACGCTTTGCGCCTGATAGTTATCATCCCATCCTGTGTGATGGTGCCAGTTGGTAGGAAAGCGAACACGGTCACCGATATCAATGTAATCGGCATTGGAGAACTCATGTTCGAAGTTGGTATCACCGATTACTGCATCGGGAACCCAGGTATGGATTCGCTGCAACAAATTTTCAGAATTAATAGTCGCATCGACGCGATATTTGCCCAGCAATGTGATGGAAACGATAGTAACCTTTTCTGGATTTACAGTAGCCCCGTCTCGCCCCATTTCACCGAGTTCCCAGCGCCAGGCTGCAACAGGATTCGCTCCCGGCAGGCGCGCGGCTTTTAGAAAACCGTGGGGAGTCAACCACATGTCTAACTGCCAGCGTTCCGCATCGAGTGGCCGAGCTGCAATGGGTGCACCATTCGATCCATCCTGATGCCAGGCATACTGACCATTGAGACTGAAAATCTGTCTGTCTTCTGCCTGGATGGGGGTTCCGCCATACCAGCCAAGTCCGTATTTCCAGGAGGCTGGATTATTGCCCGGCTCGCGATCGAAGGTTTCGATCATACGCACGTTTTCAAAATCGATGACACGGGTGTAGTTTCGAAGCGGTTCACCCCGGGGCCAGTCTACTTCATAGGCATTTATGTATTGCTGGCCTACCTTGCCTGAGTAGGCTGTCCCGGATATTGAAATACAAGAAAGTCTATCTTCGCCGATGGCGGCCGAAGCTGCCGCCAGAATTGGTGTAGGATCTATGTACCCATGATCAAAATCTTGCGCGAGTACGAAAGTTGGAACTAGAAAAGAGAGCAGGGTTAACCGAGTGCGGGAAATAATCGATGCCACGGGACCTCCTGATAATTATTATTCTTGTGAACCGGCGGATTAGAGTAATTGAGCTGTACGCCTAATTCAATGTACACCATCGAATAATTAATCAGAGGTTCCTTAATATGTTATAAATCTCTTCCTGACACAATCAATGCAAAGCAATGAGCGACAAGAACAATAACAGCGCATTAGCCCGCAAGCTTCGCCAGGAAATCCAGGGTGAAGTGCTCTTCGATGATTTTAGCCGAGGTCGTTACAGCACAGATGCTTCGATCTATCAACTCATGCCTATCGGTGTAGTCGTTCCAAAAAGCGACGACGATGTGGAAGCGGCGGTAAAAATTGCGAAGGAAGAAGGAGTTCCAGTACTGCCTAGAGGCAGCGGCACTTCCCAGAATGGACAGGCGATTGGTGAAGCCTTACTGCTCGATACAACCCATCACCTGAATCAGGTGGTGGATTTTAATAAAGAGAACCGTAGCGCCTGCGTGCAGCCAGGATTGGTGTTGGATCATCTTAATCGCTACTTAAAACCCCATGGATTGTTCTATCCGGTTGATGTCTCTACGGCCAACCGCGCAACACTGGGGGGCATGACCGGCAACAACAGCTGCGGCGCACGATCGATTCGCTATGGAAACATGGTACATAACGTTCTCTCAGTCGAGGCTCTTTTAGCTGACGGTTCGAAGGCTCACTTCAAAAAACTTAACGGAGATCCTACGAACGGTAATGTATCTGATGCCTTAGTGCAGCAACTTCTAAACCTTGGTAAACGGGAAGACGAAGAAATCGTTGCGCGCTTTCCAAAACTCCTGCGGCGGGTAGGTGGCTACAATATCGATGAGCTAATCAATGCCGAACCCAACCTTGGCAGTTTGTTAGTGGGCTCTGAGGGCACTCTTGGATTTTTTCAGAAAATTCATTTACAGCTGCAGCCTATACCGCCGCAAAAGGTTTTAGGTGTTTGTCATTTTCCAACTTTCTACGAAGCAATGGAATGTACTCAGCATATCGTCAAGCTCGATCCTGCAGCGGTGGAATTGGTTGATCGCACTATGATCGATTTGGCCCGTGCAATTCCAATGTTTACTGATACTGTTAATCGCTTCGTGCAAGGTGAACCTGATGCATTACTGTTGGTTGAGTTTGCCGGGGAAGACCGAGACGAGCAGCTCGCCAGATTGAGAAACCTCGTTGAATTGATGGCGGACATGGGTTTTCCCAATGCAGTAGTCGAAGCCACAGACGATGAGTTCCAGCCAGCAGTCTGGGAAGTAAGAAAGCAAGGACTGAATATCATGATGTCAATGAAGGGGGATGGTAAACCCGTTTCCTTTATTGAAGATTGCGCAGTTGATCTAAAAGATTTGGCAGAATATACAAGGCGACTGACTGAAATATTCGAAAAAAATGGGACAACAGGCACGTTCTATGCGCATGCTTCTGTTGGTACTTTGCATGTTCGACCGATTCTGAATATGAAAGAGGAATCAGGTGCTACCAGAATGCGTGCAATTGTCGAAGAATGCCTGGAAATGGTGCGGGAATATAAGGGTTCTCATTCCGGAGAACATGGAGATGGAATTTCCCGCTCGGAATTTCATGAACCAATGTTTGGCAAGCGCATGGTCGAAAATTTCGAAGAAGTAAAACGTGCTTTTGATCCAACTAACTTGTTCAATCCTGGCAAGATCGTCAATCCCCATAAGATGGATGATCGCAGTATTATGCGTTTCGCTCCTGGATATGAGCCGATCAAACTAGATACTAGACTGGATTGGTCAGAATGGGATGGACTGCACCGCGCAGTTGAGATGTGTAACAACAACGGCGCTTGCAGGAAGGCGCATGTTGGCACGATGTGTCCTTCCTACCGCATTACTAAAGACGAACAGCATCTGACTCGTGGTCGTGCCAACACGCTGCGTCTGGCCATAACAGGACAGCTCGGATCTGACGCATTCGCTTCCGAAGCCATGTACGAAACCATGGATCTTTGCGTCAGCTGCAAGGGTTGTAAGCGCGAGTGTCCCACGGGCATCGATATGGCACGGATGAAAATCGAATTTTTGGACCATTATCATAAGCGTCATAGGGTTCGCGTTAGAGAAAGGCTCTTTGCTTATCTTCCTCGCTATGTGCACAAACTTAAATCGATTGGCTTCCTGCTCAACCTGAGAGATCAAATCCCCGGATTGGCAATGCTTTCAGAATGGCTATTTGGTTTGTCGAGTCGACGCAGATTGCCTAAATGGCGCAGTGATCACTTCAAGCATTACGTCGAAGATGCAGTGGTAGCTGAGGACGAAAAGGAAGTCGTGTTATTAGTTGACACATTCAATGGCTGCTTCGAAACAGAAAACGCCAATGCGGCACTGGATGTATTGCGCACCGCAGGCTATCACGTGCATTGCCCCCGCCCACTCGATGGTGGCCGCGCCCTTTGTTGTGGTCGAACTTTTCTTAGCAATGGTTTGGTAGATCAAGCCAAGATTGAAGTAAGGCGAACGATGGAAGCACTAAAACCTTTCGTGGAAAAAGGGATACCAATAGTAGGTCTGGAACCATCTTGTTTGCTGACACTTCGAGATGAGTATTTAGTGCTTTTCCCCGGCGAGGAGAGTGCGCAGCTAGCCCAAAACAGTTTCATGCTGGAAGAGTTTCTCGCTCAAGAACTGGACGCCGGCAGACTGGATTTAAATCTACAGGCTTTGCCGAATAAGAAAGCTCTGCTCCACGGCCATTGTCACCAAAAAGCCTTTGCGGTTCTTTCTCCGGTGCAAAAAGTTTTAAGTCTGATTCCAGAACTAGAGGTTAAAACTATCGATTCCAGCTGCTGTGGAATGGCGGGTTCCTTTGGTTATGAAAAAGAACATTACGACGCTTCTATGGCAATGGGTTCGCTAAGTCTTTTCCCAGCCATTGAAGAGGCCGACTTAGATGTTCTAGTGGTGGCAGATGGAACTAGCTGCAGAGGGCAGATCGAACATGGTACCGGTCGGCAAGCCCTACATGTCGCTCGAATTCTGCAAATGGCGCTACCTTCCTAACATCCCGTTTTTACCAAGTCTTTTGTTACGAAAACTCACACTAGAAACAAAAGGATAGGATCTGTTGTACCCCCGTTTTCCTTGCGAAAATTAAGCTCTCCCGGTATCGTTTGCTACAGCGAAAATTATAAAAAACTCCTGCAAGAGCAGGATTCACGCGAGGTGAAGATGCGACCTATGCTTCCCAGAAAGCGAGTATCAATCCGAGTGATGTTGTCCGCCTTGATGGCGGTTGCCGGCTTCCTATCAAGCGCTGCTCAGGCCCAGTCTGACGCGGAATTCTTTTCCCATGAAATTCGCCCGATCATGGAGCGAACCTGTTGGAATTGCCACGGTGAGGCGATCCAAAGTTCAGGGCTCGACCTTAGTACTCGAGAGGCTGCACTAGCCGGTGGAAATCGTGGACCTGCGATTGTTCCCGGCGACGCCGAAGCCAGTCGCCTATTCAGGCAGCTGGCAGGACTGGAAGGACCGCAAATGCCTCTCGGTGTGCCACTAGCTGAGGCTGATATCGAAAAATTTCGCAGCTGGATTAATGATGGGGCAGTGTGGGATGCAGGCCCTGCCACTACCGTCGCCGGCAACGAATTCCAGGCATTCGCTACTGACGTGCCAGCATCGGCCCGCGACTACTGGGCGTTTAAGCTACCGGAAAAAGTAGACATTCCTGCCGCAGGTGATTTTGCCCATCCAATCGATTCCTTTTTAGAAGATAAGCGCCAGGAGCAGGGAATATCTCCAGCTCCGCAGGCGGATCGGCTGACTTTGTTGCGCCGAGCTTATCTTGATCTGATTGGCCTGCCACCTACCGTCGAAGAAGCGGAAGAGTTTCTTAATGACACCGCTGCTGGTGCCTGGGAACGAGTAATCGATAAGTTACTGGCTTCACCTCATTATGGTGAACGTTGGGGTCGCCATTGGTTGGATGTTGCTCGCTATGCCGACTCCGATGGTTATGAACAGGATGTGGATCGCGACAATGCCTGGCGTTATCGCGATTATGTGGTAAACGCGTTTAACTCCGACAAGCCCTACGACCATTTTATAACAGAACAAATTGCTGGCGATGGACTCGACGAAACCACCCATGAGTCGCGCATCGCCACTGGATTTTTACGGGCAGGACCGCGGGTTAATTTTCGCGAAAAAGACAATCCTGAGCGGCGTTGGGATTATTTGGATGATGTAGTGGCAACAGTGGGACGCGGCGTCTTGGGAATGACAATTCAGTGCGCCCGTTGTCACGATCATAAATTCGACCCCATTCTGCAAAAAGACTATTACAGCATGACCGCCGCCATATTTGGTTATGTAGAAACCGATTGGCCCATGCTTCCCGATGATCAGGCGCTAAAATACCTGGCTACAACTGCTGAGTTTGATGATCGCGTTTCTTCTATTCGTGAAGAAATTCGGAGAATCGAACAATCTTATCTAACGGAATTAAAAATCGAACGAATTCGAAATGAATTTCCTTCAGACATTTTGGAAGCAGTGCTCATTCCAGAAGATGAACGCACCGATGGCCAGAAATTATTGGCCGCCCAAGTGCTCACTCTAGGGGTGCCGAGGGCTCAAGTCGATGCTGCGATGTCTGATGAGGCCAAAGCTCAACGGGAAACATTACGCAGTCTAATCGAAGAAGTAGAAGGACAACGCCCTGAAGAGCCACCGATGTTAGAAGTGGTAACTGACGGTGATTATCGTTATACACCGGATCGGGCGGGGGGACAACGTCTTAGGTTGTCCTGAGTGCCGCATTCAAATGGATGTGCCTGGTAGTTTTCTCCATGACGATGAAGGCAGCTATGAAGTGCCACCTGCCCCCTTCTTGATTCGAGGCGATCCCTTCAGTGAAGGCCCGGAAATGCAGCCGGATTTTCTCACAGTAGCTAAATTCGGTAATCCGCCGACGGAACTTCCTCGCAGCAACGGTCGTACTTCGGGGCGGCGTCTGGCTCTCGCGCAATGGCTTACCTCGGAAGAGAACCCGCTCACCGCGCGCGTGTGGGTAAATCGTGTCTGGCACCACCATTTTGGTCGAGGCATTGTTTCAAGTCTTGATAACTTTGGAGTCGTCGGTGAAAGGCCCACTCATCCAGAACTGCTGGATTGGTTGGCGGTTGAGTTCATGGAAAATGGCTGGAGTACGAAGGAGCTGCATCGCACCATCATGACTTCGGAAGCCTACAAAATGGGCTCCGCTTTCGATAATGAACAGAATTCCTTAGCGGATCTTGAAAATCACTTATTGTGGAAGTACCGGCCACAGAGACTCGAAGCCGAAGCTATTCGTGATGTCATGATGGCAACGAGTGGCGGTATCGATCTAGCAGTGGGTGGAGAGCCCATCTTCCCTTACATTCCACAAGAAATTCTGGACACGGCGATCCTCTTCGGACGCTGGGATAACCAGGTCGATGGACCCGAAGTGTGGCGGCGCAGTCTCTATGTTTATCGACGCCGAACGCTTTCATTTCCGTTTTTTGAAACCTTTGATTTGCCAGATCAAAATCAAACTATCAATACGCGTAATACCTCAACGGTTGCTCCGCAGGCACTCACCTTGATGAATAATCCGTTTGTTTTAAATCAGGCGGAGCTTTTCTCTAACCGAGTGGAAGAAACTGTACCCTATGACATCGACCAACAAGTTGAGATGGTTTATAGAACTGCGCTGACTCGACCACCAACAGAAGAAGAAGCAGATATCGGTCGACAATTAGTTGAACTGGGTTCACTGGATGATCTTACTCACGTTGTTTTTAACCTGAGTGAATTTTTATACAGGAGATAACGAAGCATGACTGATAAGCCCAAGAAAAAGATATGGTCACGCCGAGATTTTCTTATGCAATCCGGAGGCGGAATCGCCGGGTTAGCGCTTGCTTCATTGTTAAACGATGATAAGGCGTTTGCGCAGGATGCTATCTTAGGTGGGGAGCAATGCACTGCTACTTTCCCGGGTGCATTTGAGCCAAAGCCACCCCATTTCCAGCCTAGAGCAAAGCATGTAATTTCCTTATTCATGAGTGGCGGCCCGAGCCAGGTCGATACCTTTGATTACAAACCGGCATTAACTAAATACGCTGGCGTTCCCCTGGAAGATTTAATCGGCGAAAAGTTCGCTGTGCGCCAAGGCATGCCTGGCCCACTAATGCCCAGCCCATTCGAATTTAAGCAGCAAGGTGAAAGTGGCATGTGGGTTTCCGAGATATTCCCTCACCTTGCCAAGCAAGTCGATGACATTGCATTCATTAAATCTCTCTATGGACGCTCCAACGATCACATTCAATCCACCTATGAGATGCAGACCGGCCAGATACGGTTCGGCTTTCCCAGTGTTGGCTGTTGGGTCACCTACGGCCTGGGAGCAGAAAGTTCCAGCTTACCTGCGTTTGTAGTGATGAATGATTACCGCGGTGGTCCCTTAGGCGGACCTGCCGACTGGGGCTCAGGATTTATGCCTGCCACTTATCAGGGGACCTTGTTCCGATCTTCCGGTGACCCCATCGTTGATTTAGAAGCACCAGAAAACTTAATTAGTGATCAACAACGTGCACGTCTGGAAGTGTTGGCCAAGCTCAACCAAATGGACATGGACAAGTACCCGGGTAATTCTGAATTGGCCGCGCGTATTTCTTCTTATGAGCTCGCTTATCGTATGCAGGGTTGTGCGCCAGAAGCGATCGATATTCGCGCAGAGTCGGATGCAACCAAGAAACTCTACGGTATCGATGAAACGATTACTGAGCCATTTGGCAAACAGTGTTTAATGGCTCGTCGCTTAGTGGAGCGCGGCGTACGATTCGTGCAATTATTTATGGGAGGCGTTGGCGTTCAGAACACTGACACTTGGGACGCACATTCCAATTTAGTGGAGAACCACACCCTACATGCAAAAGAATCCGACAAGCCAATTGCCGGTTTAATTCAGGATCTAAAAGCACGGGGCCTGTTAGAAGACACATTAATTGTATGGCACGGTGAATTTGGCCGCATGCCGATATCGCAGCGAGGCATAGGTCGCGATCACAATCCCGGCACGCAAACGGCGTTAATGATCGGTGCCGGAATTCAAGGAGGTCAGGAAATAGGCGCATCCGATGAGTGGGGTTACAAAGCTTTCGAGCAACCAGTTTCAGCTCATGATATGCATGCCACTATCCTGCACCTGTTAGGGCTGGATCATGAAAAGCTAACTTATCGTTACAGTGGCCGTGACTATCGTTTGTCGGATATTTCCGGGAAGCCGATTCCTCAAATAATCGCGTAAGCACTCACATCGAAGTAATTAGAAACAAGCGGGGGTAGATTTTGGAGTAAGACCAATTTCTACCCCTTTTTTTATTGATTGTTTGTATAGAAGTAAAAAATTATGACTAAGAACAAATTCCGTCGACTCTGCGAAACAAAATCGCTTGCCATTTTTTCTTGGCTAGCAATAAGCTGTTTTTCTATTTCAGCTGTAGCCCAAGACTCTGTTTCTTACACAGAAGCGCAGGCAACTGCAGGTCAACAAGTTTATGAGCAGCGCTGTGCGACCTGTCATGGTTTCAACTTGGAAGGATTCGAATTGGCGCCGAGCCTTAGCGGTAATTTATTCAGCCGGAGATTTGGCTCAGGAACTGCAGACAATTTGGCGCGCAATGTACAGCGGATGCCGCCAAACGAAATTAGCTTATCGGAACAAGACACAGCTAACGTTCTCGCCTATCTATTTAGTCGCAATGGTGTTGCAGCAGGAACTGCTCAGGTCTCTGCCGACATCTCGGTATTGGCCAATTACACCATTCCAGCGCAGGAAATAGTCGAGCAACGCTTTCTGCCTCGTCTGCCAAGTTACTCTACGAATGGGCCAGTAGCGCCGGTCAGCCGCCTGGATGATCTAACTCCAGTCAGCAATGACATGTTGCTTAGTCCGCCTGCAGATGATTGGTTAATCTGGCGTCGTACCCACTCCAATCTAGGGCACAGCCCATTAGCAGAAGTTAACAAAAACAATGTAGACGATCTTCGAGTGCAGTGGACCTGGTCGCTTCCCCCCGGCGCCAACATGATGACACCGCTGGTGCATGATGGAGTGATGTTTACCTTGAATTCGGCTGATGTGGTGCAAGCACTGGATGCTACAACCGGGGATTTGCTGTGGGCGTACCAACATGAGCTTGAAGGAGACTACAATTCTGAATCTAAAAAAGGTTTGGCGATCTACGAAGACAAAATAATTGTTGGCACTTCTGATATCAAACTGATCGCCCTGGAAGCAAACACCGGTCGACTAGCTTGGGAGCATGCGGTTGATACGAACGGTGAGCTCGATCATCGATTCAAATCTGCGCCGATGATCATCAACGACAAAGCGATATTTGGTTTAGTCGGTCAGATGCAGGTTGCGGGAGGCAATTTCATTGTTGCCATAGATCTTCAATCCGGCGAAGAAGCCTGGCGCTTTTACACGCTCGCACGTGCCGATGAAGCCTATGGCAATAGCTGGAACGGAATGAGCCTCGAAGAGCGAACTGGAGGATCGGTTTGGACACCTGGTAGCTACGATCCGGAAACAAATCTGGTTTATTTCGGACCCGCGCCAACCTATGACACGGTCACTATGCGTGAGTTTAGAAATGTCCCCGGCACGACTTCCGATGCACTCTACACAAATTCCACTATTGCTCTGGACGCCGATAGCGGCGAACTCGTCTGGCATTTCCAGCATGTTAGAAATGATTTGCTGGATCTCGATTGGGCATTCGAACGACAGATTATGGAGCTACCGGTAAACGGAGAAATGCGTAAGGCAGTAGTGACTGGTGGAAAAGCCGCAATCTTCGAAGCCATGGATGCGGCAACCGGTGAATATCTGTTCTCCATCGATATGGATATGCAAAACGTGTTTAGTGAGATTGATCCCCGCACCGGCGATAAGACCATGTTTCCAGGTGCCGTACTGCAGCCAGGGGAGCCGACTTCAAGTCTTGCCAAGAATGGAGTCTGTCCCGATGCTTTAGGTGCGCGTAATATGCAAACCACTTCCTATAATCCCGCCACTAATATGCTCTACATTCCGATGCAAGATACCTGCATTAACAACCTGACCGGCCGCCGTTGGCAGAAGTATCCAAATCCTGAAGAAGACGGTTTGTGGGGCATGGTAAAGGCCGTGAATCTTGCTACACGGGAAGTGGTATGGACTACTCGCCAATTCGGTCCGCCGGCAAGCGGTCATTTAACAACTGATGCCGGGCTATTGTTTAGAGGCACTATCGATCGTTTGTTTCAGGCGGTAGATCAGGATAATGGTGAAGTGCTATGGGAGCAACGCCTGGATAATTCACCCACTTCCTATCCCATTACTTATCGTGTCGACGGTAAGCAATATGTAGCGGTTGCTACGAGTTCCGGTAGTTATTTTGCTAACGGCATGGAGCGCACTGCAGGAATAATTAATCCGCCTACTGGTGCTTCTCTGTGGGTGTTCGCCTTACCCGATTGATCTGAATACGGCTCTTGTTATTCATTAAAGCTATAAAAATAGAGTTGCGCAGTAATAATTGACGGTTGAGTTTAAAATTAATCCGTCCCCACCGGAAATCTTCCTACACTTATTAAGGGCTTGCTGATTCTCTTTTGAGGAACGGCTGCTCCTGTGCGCTATCAGGATCATAACTTAAGGAAGAGAGTGGGGACCATGAACCATACCGCATCACCGACTGTCGCGACTATTCCCTCTGCGAATACACGCATTGGCTTGCGTAATACCTTACGGATTTTATTGCCATACTTTCAACGCCACTTCATGGATCAAGTGAAAAGCGTTTGGTTTATCGTGGCTTATCTACTGGTTTTTCAGTTGTTAGTGTTACAACTGCCAATCGTTTACAGCTTAATGATCTGCTTCGGCATTTTTATCGTGCTCGCAGGTCTGATGATGTTTATGGAAGGTCTGCGATTGGGATTAATGCCTCTGGGTGAAGCAATTGGATCGATCTTCCCCCACAAAGCCGGCATTGCAACTATTCTTGGATTCGCCTTTTTGTTGGGAATCGGTGCGACATTTGCTGAACCTGCCATTGCGGTACTTAAAGCTGCAGGTAGTGGAGTAAGTCCTAGCAAAGCGCCACTGCTTTATTCCCTGCTTAATGATTTCTCCGGGCAATTGGTAACTTGTGTTGGAGTCGGCGTAGGATTTGCAGTGCTCTTAGGAGTCTTGCGATTCTTTTACGGTTGGTCCTTAAAGGTACTTATCATTCCCTCGGTAAGTGTACTGCTGAGTTTGTCCTGGTACTTCAATCGTAATGAAATATTACAGGCAGTGCTGGGATTGGCCTGGGATTGCGGCGCAGTGACAACAGGTCCTGTTACCGTTCCACTGGTGCTTGCACTCGGCATTGGTGTATGCCGCGTTGTTTCCAACGGTAATGCCAACAATGCTGGATTCGGCATCGTTACCATGGCGTCACTATTTCCGATTCTTGCGGTGCTATTACTTGGACTCTATCACTACAACGTTGAAGATTATTATGGAGCTCAAAATTATAGAGGCGCCATTATCGAAGAAATACCCCAAACTCAAAATGAAGCTGTAGCTGAAAGCAATAGTATTACATTCACCCAAGAAGAATTTCAGCAGTATCAAAGCAGTGGTCAACTTAGCACTAGCCATGAACTCACGGTTCAAGGTGGAACTGCAGTTTATAGAGATGGCGCAATCGTTCTTGAAAACCCACTAGTACTTATCGAAAAGCAGGAATCAGTTGCAGATGTTGAAGTACCTAACTGGGATGCCAGCAAATCTCTGTCCAGCACGATTAAGACAGCAACATATGATGCCTTAAGGGCGATTATCCCATTGTGCATATTCTTGTATCTTGTTCTTAGATACCTTTTGGGTCAGCGCTTGCAGCATCCAACTGAGTCTGCAATTGGTGTTGGTTTTGCGGTCCTTGGTATGACGCTATTCGGATTGGGAATTAGCATTGGCCTAACACCGTTGGGGAGCCAACTTGGCAGCAACGTCCCATCAACCTTTGCCGAGGTCTCGGTATGGCAATCAGCAATAAATTCAGGCCCGATCATTGAAACCGGTGAATGGGGCAAGATTGTTGCAATAGTGTTCGCCTTCTTTCTCGGTTATGGCGCCACCTTGGCGGAACCTGCGTTAAATGCACTGGGCGATACGGTAGAAAAGATTACTGTCGGAGCATTCAAAAAATCGCTGCTAATGCAAAGTGTTGCTATTGGTGTCGGACTCGGTATCGCCGCTGGAATTTTGAAGATCGCTTACAACATACCTTTATTGTATCTGTTGGCTCCGCCCTATCTGGTTCTTCTGTTCCTAACCTGGATCTCGGAGGAAGACTTCGTGAACTTCGGTTGGGATAGTGCAGGTGTTACCACCGGGCCAATTACGGTTCCCTTGGTTTTGGCCATCGGCTTAGGTGTGGGTGGCAATGTGCCAGGAGTGCTCGATGGATTCGGTGTTCTAGCTCTCGCATCAGTAGGACCAATAATGACCGTGTTGTCGGTTGGTTTGTATACGCGCATGCGGAAACAACAAATGGATGAAGCGCTGGAAGTGTAAAGAGTAACTAAGGATAAGGAAATCGAAATGTACACACGGTACGAATACATCTCAGAAGTCACCGCAATATTGCCAACGCGTTACATGCCTAATGTAACCGCCGCGCTAATCAATCGCAGTTACGATATTTTGAGCTGGCATGCTCGCGGAACACTACAAGACAATCGTTGGTATCGTCGCTTTCTTCCTTCTATCAGTCCCGGAAAAGAAGTTCTTCGTTTATTGGTACCGAACACGCGTCTGGACGGTGTCATGCAAACCATTGTGGAGCAAGGGAAGTTAGACAGAATCGGAATGGGCGCTGTTTATAGCGTGCCCTGTACCGAAATGCATATTGGCGGGCACTTCCATTCCAGCTGGTCCGCCATGGCTAAAGAAGCGCAGGAATCGACAGTAAACACGAATTTGAAAGATCGACTCAGTGTAATTCAATGCATCGTGCAGTCTGAACATAGCGAGCAGATATCGCGGGCCGCGATAAATGCCGGTGCCCATGGTCCCATCGTGCACTATTCCGAAGGGCGGGGACTCAGAGATCGATTAGGTTGGTTACGAATTACCAAGCAGGCAGAAAAAGAAGTATTAACTGTGGTTGTTGATAACGCCGACGCAGACAATGTATTTAAGGCAATGGCAATAGAGGGCAAGTTGCACCTGCCAGGCCGCGGATTCATGTATAAGATGCCGGTGGAAAAAGGACTATTTAATTTGCCCAGCCAATTTGATGCCCATCAATACGATGCCAACATGCAACAAATAATCTCTGCTATTGATCACTTAATGGGTGACAATCATTGGCGTGATCAAACAGTTTTTGAAGTCAGCGGCACTGGTAAGACAGCCGGATTAGGTTTTGTGCAAAAAGGCATGCAAGCGAACTTTAAAAATGAACAGGTCTGCTTAAGCGCGGTGACCAGCCGCGAACATTCAGAACAGATTATGGACATGATGTTGGATGCGGGGTCGCCGGGATTAAACATCAACTATGCACAATTTCGATCTATGAGTGATAGTCATCTGCATGAGGGCGTCAATCTAATCAATGAATACTGTTTGCTGGATTCAATCATCGATGATGATTCAGCCCACGCAATTATGAGTTCGGTCAAACAGCAAACTGAGCAAGAAGGAATCGAAGATTTGTGTTTGTATTTACAGCCGGTTCCTCAAGTAGTTACCTATTTACACCATCCACAACCTGAGAGGCGCAGGGCTGCGGAGGAAAGGGTCGAAGCTTAAGCAATCTTATTGGTAGCGAATCGGTGCCGTGGTAACGCGAACTCTGGATTCCATGTAAGTAATAGAATCTCCATCGATACTGCTGAACCAATGCGGAGTGCCAGGTTGCAACACCAAGATGTCGCCTTCCTTAACTTCCCTCGCAAGACCGCCTTCAACTCCGTTCAGTGTACGCATTAGGTCATCGCTGTTTGATTCAGCTAATGGAAGGTTTAGTAGCCCGCCGGTTACAAGAGTGCCACTGCCTTCTAAGATGCGATATATCTCGACACTGTAAGGATGCAACACGGCGTATTGGGCCACTCCGCTAAGTCTTCGTCGAACGGTTATCCCTGGTGAAATCGTCACCGATACTCCCGCAGCCGAACTCGAATTCCGAGCGGCCTCGTCCAATTCCGCAATTATCTCTGGGCCTGGTTTATAAATTGCAGGTGGCGCGCCAGCTTGTTGACCAAGCGATGGTGCAGCCAGCACTAAAAAAACAAAAAGAGAAATATATTTCATCATTAATTAGCCTTGTGCATTGGTCATCAGAAAAACCAATAAACCAGTTTCGACTGTGTCTGAAAAACCTGGTATCAAAAGAATACTAACCGCAGTAACTACCGCAACTACGGCACAAAGGATTAGGTATTTCTTATTATTCATTTTATGCCCGTGCGTTAGTTGACAGAAATTGCAGCAGCCTGCCCTCGATAGTTTCGGAGAGTCCTGGTACGAACAAGATAATTGCAGCGGTAACTATTGCGACCACGACACATAAGATTGTGTAATTCTTAGCACTCAACATTGCAAGCTTCCTTTAAAGTTCTCGTGGTACTAGTTCAAATACCCAGGAATTTCCTGATTCAATTCCCGCACGTGTTCCAGCGATCATTTCTGGAGTAGCTTGTGGTGCACCGCCGTATTTAGTGACTAGTTTCGCCGACACTCCATCAAGTACATCGCCTTCTGCGATACGTACGAGTGATCGTGGATAGCGCACACCGTTTATACGCAATACACCTTCGTTGTTGCCCCGATCCGCTTCAAAAGCCCATTCTTTCCAGATTCTGCCAAGAAAGGTAGTCATGTAACCAGAAATAATAAACAAACGGCCATCACTCTCTAATATGTAGATTAAGCGTGACGCCATAGGGTTATTGAGTTGTAACTCGACCGTTTCGATATCGTCAGTAAAGCTCCAGTCTGGCTCTGGTCCAGTATGAATATCTCCACTGGTCATTTCTCCACCAGGGAATAGTATGGACGGACCGTCGGCATTTCGATTCTCAAAACGCAATGTAGCCATGGCTACTGCCGGAATCAAAAATAAAACACCGAGAACCTGTAGAACAATTTTCACTATTTTCATGGATTCACTCTTTTAAATTTAACAGTCGGTTTGATTAGTTTTCAGGTGTCGCTCCATTTCTTGCTCTTTCTTCTTCCGCTCGAGCACCCCTGAGAATATAGGTCATCGCATAGTTGCCTTCATGACAGGCATATTCGTATTGTTTGTAATCGGGCAGGCGCGGCATAGGCCGAATTGCGGACCAGGGTTGCGAATAGACAGTTGGATCTTCGACGGTGAACGAGTAATCAATCATGTCTTCACCGACGCGACGAAATCTTTCTACAGCAACAGTGTTTTTTGAGGAAGGAAATCGATGTCGCGTCTTGTCGCTGAAATTTGCCGTTCGCACAACTAATGTATCGCCTTCCCAATGCCCCCGAGAATCTCCATTCCATTGACGTATATTGTCATGCAACTGGGGTCGACCATCGATAGGAATAATTCGAACGTCGTGAATCATTTCCACATGAATCGCGACAAAATTTTCGTTTTGCGTAATGTGATAGGAATTATTGTAGCCCGAAGAAACAGGTGGAACGCCGTGGTAGCTAATGCAGCGATCCCAGTTAGTTCGATCAAGCCAGGAATCTGCAGGATGATCCTGCCTATATTCTGCATCTGCTCTTTGTTTCGCAATGGTGACTTCGGTAGTGGGAAGCCTGCCATTCGGAGGATCAACGATCAGCGAAGTCCGAAAATCCGCTGAGACTTCACCGCGATCAAACCAATGATAGTTATAGCTACCAACATCCCCTGGTCGATCGGTCACTTCTTGCTGAGTACTGGCATAGATCTCAGCCGCTTCTTCAGGCGTGTAGAATTCTTTGCTACCGAGACGATTCGGGCGTTGTAACGGGGTCAGGCTGGCATAGGACCACATGCCAGAGATATCAGGATCGCCCCAGGGAGTTCGCTTATCGTAGCTACCATCGAGTTGGGCAATAGAAGTGCTGGCTAAGGCTATACCAGCCATGCCGCACAGTACTGCGACGAATTTAATTTTCATTAGTATTCTCCGTCACGCAAGAAGAGGATCAAGAATACCACAGCAATTGGGCTGGCAAGAAGGAAGGCGTAAGAATGAGGAGCTGGCTTATTCGGTGACTTCGACGGTTAGGTAGCCATTTGTCCAGCAGCAGTAAAATTCGAATCCATAGGTGGGTTCCCGCTGTCGCTCTGTGTCATTAATAGCTTGAATGCGCAGTACATAAGTGCCGGTTTCGCCAAAAGTGGCGGACGTTTCGATTACTCCTTCTGCAGCATTGAGTCGGGCTTCGGAAGCACTGAATTCAACGGCGTTGGGTCCCTGGTGCAGGGTCCAGTTAATCCAGGATCCGGGTTCAGCATGACGGAGGCGGGCGACAAGATTTAGTGGTTCTCCAATCCGGGCCTGTCGGGTACCTTCGAACAGGCCACGACGACCGCGAAAACCAGGAGGGTTGTCATTAAGACTCAGATAAGGAGCGGAAGTATCTCGACCCGATGTTTGTTCTTCGTCAAGTACGTAAGACGGAATCAAAGTACCGGGTACAGATAAAGGTAGTCCTTGGGTTTCAATAGTCCAGATGACGTCCTGCATACCGAAATCAGCAGGCACGATGACTGAAAAAGCACACCAGTAGCGCCTGAAAGATCGGGTTAATTCTGGATCAGGAACAATGTCGAAGTGGGTTGGCTGCAAGCCGTCGAATTGTGCCGGTTCAATGAAATTCTTTGCGCCGAGAGGCACATCGATTACTTCTTCGGTGTTCATATTGAAGTAACCGAAACACATGGTGAAGGAGCCATCGTCGTTAGGAAACCAACCGTCAAAAAGAGGAATGACGTTTTGCCCTTGTGGGCGCAGGGGTGCTTCGCTAAGCGGGCTAAAGACGTTAGGCGTTTGCGCCTGAGTGATTGAGGCGCAAACCGCTAACAGAGAGAACAGTACAGGAAAAACCGTTCCACGCATTCGAACTACTGCCTTTCTTATTCGCCGCTAGCTGCAGTTAGTCTGGCGCTGCGCTCGGCTTTAAGTTGCTCGAACTGATCATCGTTTAGATAGGTGATGCCCAGCCACAGGTGCGACATTTCATCCACGCCTCTCTGACCGAATACTACCCATTGACGATGGTCAGGATTGTTTGGATTGTCAGCCGTATTATCCCAGGTGGAAGTAATCATCAGCATGGTACCGGCAGGTAACAATGGCGCCACGTCTTCGCCAAATTCATAGTTGATTTGCCATGAATGATCATAGCGATCGACGCGCGCTAACATTTCACGGCTGCCATCAGGTAGAACCGCTTCTAATGATTGTGCCTTACCGCGCATATGCATGTGGGGACGAAAACTGGTAATCAATGCAGGTCGATTTAGCACTCTTACACCCTGCATGGATTTAATCGAGTTTGGCGGGAGTAAAAGGTCGTTTGCCCAGAGTCCACCTGGTCCGGAATCGGCGGCAAAGAACTGTTCGCCGCGGGTTTGAAACTCAGGAGTGTATCCTTTGGGATACAACCAAACAGCTGCTTCGGCCTGTTCATCGTAAACAACTTCATTAATTGGGAAGTAATGGAGATTCCAATTAATACTGCCGCTAGGATAGATCAACATTCCTGTGCCATCGGGGAATACATCGCCGCCTTTACCAACTCCTTGCCTACCAACGGGTCCAGAAGCGCGATTACCCTGGTTATCAGAAGAGCGAAGTTGGGCATGACCATGATGAAGTACTTTTACCCCTAATGGATAGGAGCCTTTCAATTCCGTTGCTCGCACATAGCGCGGCTCGTCGATTAATCCTTCAAAACTTGTATTGCGAACCCACCACTGATCCTGGGCATTAGCTGAGACAGTATAAGGAGGAGACTTAACAACGAAATCAGGTTCTCCCAGCTGGGAAGACAATTGCCATTGGCCCGCATCGGGTAATTCCGGCTGGGATGGCATTAATGAGGGATCGCCTTGCAGCGCTCCGTTTTCTACCCAGCTAACAACCTTCGCAATCTGCTCTGCACTTAGGGAAACATCATTCTTGTAGTCCTGAATTCCTACGGTTTTATCTAAATGCCAGGGAGGCATTTCCTGTTGCTCAACTTTGTAGCTAATCAGCGGCGCCCAGGGTCGCACTTCTTCATAACTCAATAGGGACATCGGGCCAATGCCGTCCGGGTTATGGCAACTAGAGCATTTGTCGAAGAGAATTTCGGCGATATCTTCGGTGTAGGTAATGGCGCGTTCATCAGCAGAAGCTGTGGAGATGCCAGCTGCAAGTATGACACCAAAGGCGAGAAAGCTATTTCCAGTAATCAGGTTTTTCATTTTATCTGCTCTCCAGAGAGTGGGTAGGCAGGTTTTATTCACAAAACTACGGAATTGGAACTTAAGCATATGTTTCAATGGGGAAAATGTCCATGGAAATGCCTGTGATCTGCGGAAATCTCAGGATTAACAACTCCTTAGCGCTAGCGATTGTGCCGACCCTAAAACAAGTGATAGCATCAGAATCAATGAGAATAATAATTCCAAAAATACTCCTTTCCCTGTGTTTAGCCCTCAGTGCCAGCCTGTCATTGGCTGCGGAGCGAGAGGCGATAGTAGTCGCAGACTTAGGCCCTCAGGTTGGAGATCGAGTTCCTGATTTCGAACTTAAAGATCAATTCGGTACGACTCAAACTCTGGAATCCATCATGGGCCCGAACGGAGCGATGCTGCTGTTTCACCGTTCGGCCGATTGGTGACCCTACTGTAAAGCGCAACTCGTGGAGTTGCAGGACCAATTAGAAGAACTGGAATCCCAGGGTATCGGCATTGTTGCCATCAGCTATGATTCCGCAGAAGTTCTTTCTGACTTCGCTGAGCGGAGAGGCATTACTTACCCTTTATTAGCTGACGATGACTCCAGTGTAATTACTGATTTCGGCATTTTGAACACCGTGGCAGAAGAGGGTGTTGGCGAAAATGCCGATGATCCTGATGTACAGGCTGATGTCGCAAAATATGTTTCCGTATTCGGCGCCAATCAGATGATTGTTGGAACACCTTATCCTGGTACGTTCATGATAAACAGTCAGGGTGTAGTCACTTCACGCTTCTTTGAAGAGTTTTATCGAGAGCGCAATACCACCACAAACGTAATGTTAAAGTTGGGAGTTGGGCTATCCCCAATCGCTGCAGTCGAAGGTGAAACAGCCCATCTTAAATTTACTGCCTATCCTTCAAATACGTCAGTTACTGTTGGTACGAGATTCTCGCTCGCTTTAGATGTAGAGCCTGGACCAAATATGCATGTCTATGCACCTGGTGCCGAAGAGAAAGGCTATCGGGTCATTGGTTTTAATCTCGATAAACCAGATATTGCGCGAATTGAACCGGTTCAGTTTCCCGATTCGGAAATCTACTACTTCGAACCGCTGGACGAATACGTCCCGGTTTACCAAGAGCCTTTCACTATCCTGCAAGAAATCGTCATGGATGGCTCTGCCGAAACCGAAGAAATAATGTCCAATCTAGATGCGTTAACGCTCACTGGTACGCTCGAGTATCAAGCCTGTGACGATGCAATTTGTTTCCTTCCTCAGAGTATTCCTGTTTCTTTCACCGTTGATTTGGAAATGCCAGATCGTCAGCGGGCAAATCGTTAGTTTCTATTCTTAGTTCCAAACCAATTCAATTAACAGCGCTGAGCTGTAGAATTTTTGCGTCAAAAAAATTCGCCATTTTTTTGTGTTATAATAGTACTTTGCGTCCCATCTTCTTACTTGAAAAAAATCCTTTTTTTCAGAAAAAATCTTTCCATTTAACAAATAATTAGTGTTAATCTTGCGCACCCTTTTCAGGGGATGCGGGCGGCTAATCACACTTTATCTCTCAACAGCTTTGTTCTTAAAAGCTGTGCGGTCGTTTTGCGTTTTCCATTCACTACACACTGATGGAGATTGCCTATGAAAGATCTAACCCAGGGTTCAACGACGAAACACATTGTTACGATGGCAATTCCTATTGCTGCCGGCATGATTTTTCAAATGTTGTATCTATTGGTTGATCTTTACTTCGTGGCTGCATTGGGTGAACAGTCAATGGCGGGAGTGGGAACTGCCGGAACCTTGTTGTTCATGATCATGGCACTTACCCAAATTCTTGGTGTTAGTGCTGTTGCACTCATTGCTCAGGCCGTGGGTCGCAAAGAGCAGGAAGAGGCTAATTTATATTTCAATCAGTCCTTCTCCCTTTCCCTGATTTTTATGGTTGTCACCTTGCTGTTCGGTTATTTGTTTGCCGGCACTTACCTTTCGAGTATTACCAACGATCCAGGTGCTTTAAGTGAAGGTATGATTTTCCTCTATTACTTTCTGCCGGGCATGGCATTGCAATTTCCGATGGCTGCTATGTTCTCATCCTTGCGCGCAACAGGCATCGTGCAACCGACCATGGTTATTCAAGTCTTTACGGTTGTGCTGAACACAATTCTTGCACCAATTCTTATTGCCGGGTGGGGACCAGGGCCAGCCTTGGGCGTGATGGGTGCGGCACTGGCAAGCACTATTTCTATCGCAGTAGGATTAGTGCTCATTACTATGTACTTTATAAAACTAGAAAAGTACGTCGCTTTTAATTCAACTCAATGGAAACCCCGTTTGGATATCTGGTACAAGATGCTGGATATTGGTCTGCCTGCCGGTGGTGAAATGCTGCTGATGTTTGTTTATTTCTCGGTGGTTTACTGGCTCATCCAGGATTTTGGTGCAACCGCTCAGGCAGGATTCAGTATCGGTGGACGTATTATGCAATCCATTTTTATGCCAACCATGGCCATTGCCTTCGCAGTAGGTCCGATTGTTGGGCAGAACTACGGTGCGGGTCTTCACGACCGGGTGCGGGAAACTACTTATCGAGGAATGATGCTGTGTTCCATGGTCATGGTAGTAGTGACTGTTTTACTGCAATGGCAGCCTGAAGTATTGGTGGCAATATTCACAGACGATCCGGAAGTGTTGGCAGTAAGTGCGACTTTTCTACAGTTAATTGCCTGGAATTTTGTAGCTCAGGGGATCGTGTTTACCGCATCGGGTGTTTTCCAGGGTTTAGGCAATACGCGACCAGCGATGTTTAGTTCCGGCATTCGACTCCTTGTCTTCGTGCCAATTGCCGTATTCATTAAGTATCAACCGGACTTCGCCGTCAATCAGGTTTGGTATGTGTCTATCTTGGCCGTAACTGTACAAGGTGTAGTGAGCTACCTGCTGGTGCGCAGAGAATTCAATTTGAAATTGGAAAAAGCTGCTACTCATACAGTTCCGGCTTAAGACGATTGCACTATTCCAATTAGGGGTAAGCTGATTGATACTTGCCTAACAATGTTTTCCTAATTGGAGGAATTGCGGTGAGCAAGCGATTACTTGGATCAATAGTTTTTTCTATATCAGTCAGCTTTCCTTTAGTAGCCCAGGAATCTTTCAATCAGTCATTCGAGCCAGATGTTCCTGTGCCAGATGGATTCAGGACGAATCGCACTTCTTATTCTGCAATCATGGATGTGCTTCAACCAACACAAACAGAAGTAACGGATGCACAGCTGGATCAGCTTAGAGAAGTTCCATTGGAAGTGATTTTTAGCGCCCTTGGTGATTATCGACGGAATTACGCGAGGGGATTCGAAAATACTCAGCCTGGTAAGCGGTTAGTGGGTAGAGCACTTACCATGCGCTTTCTTCCCCCCAGACCAGATCTCACGGAAGCTGCTCTCAAATTGGCAGCAGAAGGCAATTGGGATCGCCGTTACTACGCGCGCGCGGCAGAAGAAGCAAAGCCGGGAGATGTAGTAGTAGCAGAACTAGGTGGTAGCGATGGCCATAATTTTTTCGGCGATATGGGTGCCACTGGCATTCAGCTGCGCGGAGCGGCTGGAATTATCATCGATGGGGGTATGCGGGATTACACTGGGCTAAGGGACGAACGCTTTGCAGACTTTCCTGTGTTGCACAAATTTACTGATCCGCACACGACATCCTGGCTCGGGGTTGAGTACAACGCGCCTGTGAGAATTGGCGGCATTACCGTGCTGCCCGGAGATGTGGTAGTTGGCGATGACGGAGGTGTATTCTTCTTTCCAGCAACATTAGTTGAAACAGTACTAGAGTACGCTGAGCTAGTTGCTGCAAGGGAAGAATTTCAATTACAACTGCTCGAAGACAAGGAGTATCGCTTTCGCGATATCTATCCCTTGTCTCCGGAACTGCAAGCTGAGTTTGAACGACTTAAAAACTAGCGTTGTTAGTTCACTAATCAGTCGGATTTCCATCGGCATCTAATATTTCGATATCGGCTATGCCGAGCGCTTCAATTTCAGCCTCAACCTGATTGCGATCGCCCACAACGAGCCAGATCATGTTTTCTGGTCTAACTACTTCCCGGGCAGCTGCCGCCACGTCTTCAATATTTAGAGAACGAACGCGATCGGCATAACGATCAAAGTAATCGTCCTCGTAACCGAAGCGCACGATTTCCCGTAGTGATCCAGAAACGGCGTTGTTTGTTTCCCAACGACCAGCTAAACGCAGTGACTGAGAATCCTGAGCCTTCTGCACTTCTTCCCGAGTTGGCGGACTTTCATCGATAAATCCACGCAACTCATTGATTACTTCTTGCATGGAATCTGCCGTACGGTCGGTTTGCACCGGTGCTTGCACGAAGAACGGGCGCTGACTGTTGGTTGGGATCATTATTGTTCTCGAGCCGTAGGACCAACCTTTGTCTTCTCTTAAGTTCATATTGATGCGAGAAGTGAAAGAGCCACCGAGTATGTTGTTCATGGTACCAATTGCAATTTCAGATTCATCTTCGACTGCAGGAGCTACATGACCCGCATAGATAACAGACTGCAAGGAGTCAGGTCGGTCAATAATGAAAATCTTGGACTCTTGCTGCTGGGCAACATCAGACACATTTTTAACTGGCACATCGCCCGGATTCCAGTTTGCAAATTGCTCTTCCAGGAGTGGCACCAATGTATCGAGACTGGTATCACCCACAACAATTAATGTGGCATTGTTTGGTTTAAACCAGGAATTTACAAAATCTACAAGATCGTCGCGCTGCAGGCTGCTGACCGAATCCAATGTTCCGCTTCCGGTTAATCCTTGTCCGTAAGCATGGTTAGCACCATAAATTAACTTTGGAAAGACTCTCTGAGCCATCTGAATCGGTGTGGTCTGTTCTCGTTGAATGCGAGCGAGTTGCTGTTGCTTTAATCGATCCAATTCGGCTTGCGGGAAAGAGGGATTCAGAATGACATCGGCAAACAATGCCAATGATGGTTCTAGATTTTCAGTCAATGCATTTAAAGTAATACTGGAAGTATCAAGGTTCGAACCAGTGTTAAGCACTGCTCCCAACATTTCCAGTTCTTCGCTGATTTCCAGGGAAGACAAAGAAGTGGTTCCTTCATCTAGCATATTCATCGTTAATGATGCCGTTCCCGGAGCCGCCAGCTGATCTGCCGCATAGCCGGCATTAACCATTAACTGAATGCCGACGGTAGGAATGGCACTTCTCTCCGTTAACACGATGTTCAAGCCATTGGAGAGTTGTGCGCGTTGAATCTCGGGAAAAGACACATCGGGGGGTGTATCTATCTCAGGTAAGCGAGAACGGTCAACGCTTTCACCGCGAGCCGCATAACGAGGAAAGGGTTCGACTTCCAGCACATAGACGCCATCAGTTAACCAGCGATTGGCTGCTGCACGGATACTTTCAACAGTCGCATTCTGTTGGTCGGCAATAGTTTGTCTATAAGCATCCGGACTACCACCGTAAACTTCGCTGCGAGCAAGCGCGTCGGATTTACCGCCGAAGCCACCGATGCGTTCGATGCCACGAATGAAACGAGCGCGCATCTGTGTTTGTACACGATCCAGTTCTTCCTGTTCCAGTCCGGCAGTAAGCAAGCGCTGCATTTCTTCGTCAACAGCTGCTTCCACCGCTGTCAAATCATCACCGGGATTAGCAGTCGCTTGAATAATAAACATACTGGCAATTTCTCCGGTTTGAATAAAAGCGGCAACGTCTGTTGCTATCTGATCTTGATAAACCAATCGATTGTAGAGTCGGGAATTTTTCCCGTCTGCTAAAACGCTGGAAAACAGATCCAATAAGCTGGTATCCGAGGAAAGAGAATTAGGAACGTTCCAGACTTTATAAAGTCGGGCCTGGGGCACACGGTCCTGCATTACTTGCCGTTGTTCACCAGTTCGTTTGGAGATCCATTCGGCGTGTTTCGCAATTGGGGGAGAGGGCGGTATATGACCGAAATATTCATTGGCTTTGGCAAGTGCTTCTTCTGGCGTTATATCTCCAGCGATGACAACTACCGCATTGTTTGGACCATAGTATGTTCGGAACCATTCCTGCACATCATCCAGTGATGCCGCGTTTAAATCATCCATCGAACCGATTACAGAATGGGCATAGGGATGGCCGTAGGGGAACACCGCTTCGAGAATTGCAGTAAACACTTTGCCATAGGGTTGGTTTTCTCCCTGACGTTTTTCGTTCTGTACAACACCGCGCTGCTCATCGAGTTTGGCCTGGTCCACTGCGCCGAGTAGATGACCCATGCGATCCGATTCCATCCATAACACTTGATCTAAGGCATTCTTTGGCACATTCTGAAAATAATTTGTGCGATCTAGATTGGTAGTACCGTTAAGATCTGTTGCGCCGACTCTTTCCAATACCTGGAAGTAGTCATCGTTAAAATTTTCCGACCCATTAAACATTAAGTGTTCAAACAAATGGGCGAAACCTGATTGTCCAGCGGGCTCATTTTTAGAACCCACGTGGTACCAAATGTTTACAGAAACAATGGGCGCTTTATGATCTTCATGCACAATCAAAGTCAGCCCGTTATCCAGGACAAATTTCTCGAAAGGAATATCCGGAAGGTCTGTAGATTGTGAGATAGCAAACTGCGCAGAGCTCAGTCCAAATAGAAAAAACAGAGTGAGAGAAAAAAACTTCATGAGAATACCTCCTCAATGATCTCAATGGTGCTGAGAGCATACACTCTCAGCATTAGAATTAAATTAGTGTATGGAATCCTTAATCTGGAAGTGCAAATACGTACAAATTCGTTCCACGACTCGGGCGCAAATCGGGTGTCAGGCTCGGCTGACCACCGCCAGTGTTTACAGCGATGTACTGCTTGCCTTCCACTTCGAAAGAGATGGGATAGCCGCTTACTGAGGAACCTAAGTTGATCTCCCACAGCACTTCGCCAGTCTCATGATCGAAGGCACGGAAGCGACCATTGGCATCGCCGCCGAATATCAGTCCACCGCCAGTTGCAACCAAACTCATGGTGCCTGCCCTGGTTTCGAATAACCATTCGGTTCGACCCGTTTCTGCCGAGACTGCCCGCACCGTACCCAGGTTGTCTGTGCCCGGTGTGATCTGATGTCGCGCCGCCAATTGGTAAATAGCCAGACCGCCTTGACCACCTTCCGTCAATGCCCTGGCAGTTTCGCTTTCGAAAATTCCAGTAGCTAGCATATTGGCGCAGCTATTCCGCAACGGATAATACATGGTATTGGTCAACGGGCTATAAGCGCCTGCTTCCCAGTCTTTACCACCTAACCAGGTAGGACAAACGAAAACGATTTGCTCGGCTTCACGGAATATGATTTCTGGATTCTCGGTAACTTCTCCGGTGGCACCATCTATATCGATAACTACATTTTGTTCGATGGTTGGAGTAGCCCAGAGAAACTCACCTGTTTCTCTGTCGAGGGTGTAAACGATTCCTGTCTTGCCGGGAATTCCAGTAATTACTTTACGTGTTTCTCCTGGTTGAAGGTTGGGATTTATCCAGGTGACTTCATCCGGATCAGGTGTAACTTCAGTTTCAACTAACAAGCGTTCGAATGGGTGATCCAAATCCCAGTGATCATTCATGTGTTGGTAGTACCAACGTATTTCTCCGGTTTCAACTTCCAGAGCCAGAGTTGAGTTGTGGTAGAGATGGGGCAGGTCGGTTCCACCAAGGTAGAACTTTGGCGCAGGCGAAGTTACCGAGGTGCCCATGATGATGAGGCCCAGCTCAGGGTCATAACTGGGTACCATCCAGGAACCGACGTGATGTCGATCTTCGAAGGCCACGTCGCCCCAGGTTTCGTCACCTGGTTCGCCGGGTGCCGGAATTAAGCGTCGGCGCCAGACTTCTTCCCCGGTGCTGGCATCGTGTGCCGCGATAATGCAGGCATCCGGCCCTCCCCAGGGTCGGCAACTACGACCCGAAATGGCTAAACCATCAGCAATTATTGGACCGGAGCTGTGAGTAGCAGAATTGACTTGATAGTCGAGGATTTCGGTTTCCCACACTTCCTGCCCGGTGAGAGCATTCAAGGCGAATATATGATTGTCGTCTGAGGTGTTGATGATCTTGTCTTCGTAAATCGCCAGGTTGCGATTGTTGCGCGCATTTCCTCCTACCATTTCATAGAGGTCTTCAGGAATGTCGCGCTGATAGGCCCAGATAAAATCCCCGGTCTTTGCATCGATAGCTTCGATGACATCATTAGCCTGGGGCACGAAGAGCATTCCGTTGTAGGCCAGGGGAGTTATTTCGCCCGTTCCTGTGGCCAGGTCGCGGGTCCAGACCATGCGCAATTCATCCACATTGTCGCGGTCAATTTCATCAAGTGGGCTATAGCCCCAGCTTTCCAGTGTGCGACGCCACATTAACCAATCGCCATCGGCAGGGTTTTGCAGCATCTCATCAGTGACCGAAGGGAAATCTGTCGTTTGTGCGAGCAAGGAAGTGCTATTTAGGCTCAGAATCAGCGCTATAAACGCGAGAATTCGCCTAAAAATGCGATTGTGGAACGCAAATGAGTCCATCAGGAACTCCTATTTTTATTGGTTTTTTTACCAGATTAACCCGATTTGAAAGCGTCGGCTAGCTTCAAGCAAGGCCTGGCATAAAACCTGGCGGTGATCATTGTTGATCTTCATCAAAATAGCGCACTCCGTGACAACCTAGACTGGAATTTGAAACTCTAGATTGTGAAGGAAGGAAGCAAATGCCAACGCTTAAGAAGATTTTTGTTGTAATAGATCCAAGCACGGATCACCAGACCGCTTTACTTAATGCCGAATGGATCGCAAGCCAGGATTCGTCTATAGCAATACATGTTTTTGCAGCGATTCATAGTTCATCAGACAACAGTGATGAATCTGCGTTAGAGCGTGTCGAAATGCAACGCCATCGGGCTTGGCTAGAAGAGCTAGTTGATCCAATTCGCTCCGCTGGAAACGAAGTGACCGTGGAAGTTGAATGGAACGGTCAATGGCGTGATGCAATTGCTCCTGCTGCAAAGAGATGCGGTGCGAATTTAATTGTAAAGATGGCAACATCACACAGTGGCACGGGACGCCGACTCCTCAAAACTTCGGACTGGACCCTGCTCCGACATGCGCATTGTCCTGTTTATCTTATTAAGAAAGATAACGTCCAGATCGGCGCAAAAATTCTTGTTGCGCTGGATATTAAGCGTGAAGATGAAATACACAATCAACTTAATGAGCAGGTGATTGAGTTTGGAAAATCACTAGTCAATACCGTATCCGGCAGTAGCTTGCACGCTGTTAATGCTTATGCCAACTCCGATAGTTTTGTCTACCCGGGGGATGTTGCAAATAAGATCGGGATCGAATCTTCGGAAGCTCATACGATAGAGGGAGCGCCAGAAAAAGTCATACCAGAAGTGGTTGAAGAAATTGACGCTGGCATATTAGTCATTGGAACTGCGGCTCGTGATGGTATAAAAGCTGCGGTAATCGGAAACACAGTAGAAAAAATCCTGGATGCTGTAGATTCCAATGTGTTGACGGTTAACGCCGCTTAGTCTTAAAGATTAACATCAAACAGTTTGGACTCTTCGAGAGCATCGGTGATGCTCCCGAAATGCATGCTGTTGCTGCAACATTAGCCCTGGCTAAAAACGGGTCGACTGTCTTTGACAGCCATAACCGGTTTTCTCAGTGGAAACAAGCGAGATTAAATGGATAAGCGCCCAGTGGAATCACCGAGTGTTTCAATCGGTGTTCCCAGTTTATCTAACAAGCTCAGATGCAAGTTAGAAAGTGGCGTGGCGTCAGGATACTGTAAATGATACCCGCCGTGGCGTACATTACCTGCAAGCAGCAAGGGTAAATCTCGAGAGTAGTGCGAGTTACTGTCAGCCATACCAGCGCCGTATAAGACCATAGAAGAATCGAGCATTGATCCTTCGGTGTCTTCGGATGAACGCAAGCGCTCTAAGAATTCTGCAAAAAATGTCATGTGGTACTGATTAATTTTCAGTAGCTTTTCCAGTTTTACAGGATCGCGTTGATGATGTGAGATTGGGTGATGGGCATCGGGGACACCGATTTCGGCATAGGTGCGTCCGGTTATTTCTCGGCCCATCATAAAAGTGGCGACACGAGTCATATCAGTTTCCCAGGCCAGCGCCATCATGTCGAACATGAGACGAGCATGCTCGCTAAACGTGTCAGGAATACCTGCTGGTTGATCGACTACAGGAAGTTCGCGATCACTTTGTGCTTCCGCCATCTGAATGCGCCTTTCAACATCGCGCACCGCTTCCAGATACTGACCAAGTTTGGTTTGGTCGCTGGCTCCTAGTTGCTTCGACATATCACGGGCACGTTCGGTTACGGAATCGAGCAGACTGGCATCTTTGCTGAGACGAGCCCGACGAACTTCAGGATCGGTACTACCGGTATCACCAAACAAGCGTTCAAAAATTGCCCGCGGGTTATTTTCCATAGGCAATGGAGTTGTCTCATTAGCCCAGGTAATTGTATTGGTATAAGCGCAGCTAAAGCCTTCATCGCAGGAGCCTGCGAAGTCGCGACCATCGATAGCTAGTTCTAATGTTGCCAGCTGAGTTTCATTGCCTAAGATTCTGCCAGCAATCTGGTCCATTGAGATGCCAGCACGTAGATTGGAACCATTATCTCGAGTTGAGGCGACACCAGTTAAGAATCGAGTCGATGCTCTGGCGTGGGGGCCTTCACCATCGACACCGTGGAGCCCTGAGAGAATCTGAACTTTTTCACGGAAAGGTTCTAGTGGTTTAAGTATCGACGGAAATTCGAAGCCGCTACCCACAACCGCTGGAGTCCAGTGATCCATGCGCATGCCATTAGGGACATAGACTATCGCGAGTCGGCGAATTGGTTTCGGCGCAGTGTTTGCCATGGCAGGAATCATGGCATCTAGCATTGGTAATGCTACTGCGGCACCAAGGCCGCGCAGTACTGCGCGGCGGGGAATTGCCTTCTTCGTAATGATCATGATTCTGACCTCCGCGTACGGAATGGGGCACTTTTTACTATGCCCGTAATAATAGACGACCAGCTATAGTTATCCAATGCTGCAGAACGAGTAATCTCCCGAACTGTTGGCTTATCAAAATATTCGGGCGGACGCCCGATAGCATAAGCAAATAATTTTTCTGTTACGGTACCGGCGAATTCGCCACTGCGATCTAACAGAATCTCTCTTAAACCGTTCAGTCCATAAAATGCCTGGCCATTAGGTAATTGGCCGGATGCATCAATTTTCAGATCGGCTTCGCCAGTATCGCGCCAGCGGCCAATCGCGTCATAGTTCTCCAGCGCCAGCCCCAGTGGATCCATGGGCAGGTGGCAGACGGCGCAATTCGGATTGGCACGATGCTGAATCATTCGATCACGTATGGTTGCGGGCTGACCGTCTTCTCCGGTTTCTGGAAGGTCCGGCACATCCGCTGGAGGTGGTGGCGGTGGCGTGCCAAGAATATTGGTTAACACCCATTTGCCGCGAAGCACCGGAGAAGTTCTATTAGCATAGGAAGTGGCAGTTAACAGGCTGCCCTGACCTAAGATGCCGCCCCGTTGCTCTGCTAGATTACCGTCCAGATCTACCCGGCGGAAATGGCTGCCGTAGATACCTTCGATGCCATAGTGCCTGGCTAGTCGCTCATTTACATAGGTATAGCCAGCTCCGAGTAAATCCAGTATCGATCTATCTTCTCTTAAAAGGCTTTCAAAATAGAGCTCGCTTTCTTCTCGAAATGCTTCTCTAAGGTTTTCATCGAATTCAGGAAACTCCACTGCATCAGGAACTAATGAGCGAAGATTCCTTAAGAACAGCCATTGGCCGGCGAAGTTTTTAACCAGAGCGTTTGAGCGTGGATCTTCCAACATACGCAAGGTTTGTGCTTCCAGCACCTCAGGATTTTGTAGTTGGCCGTTTTCAGCAACTGCCAGCAATTCAGCGTCGGGAATGCTGCTCCATAGAAAGAAAGAGAGGCGGGCAGCGAGTTCGAGATTGCTTAATTGGTAATCTGTGCCGGGCGGCAAATTTAAGGGATCTTGTTCTACTCTGAATAAGAAATCTGGCGAAATTAAAATGCGCTCGATGGCCAGTTGAATTCCTGCGTCGAAACCTTCTTGTCCATCGCCGCGACCGATTCGATAGAAGTCCATTAAGGTATCGATGTCTTCCTGAATTAATGGCCGACGATAGGCGCGAATGGCCATGCTCGACAATATTTCTGTGGCGCAGGCTTCTTCCTCACGTCGATTGCCCGAATCAGGCTGGCACAGAAAAATGGCTTGACGACTTGGCGTATCACCGGGACCTGCTGGCTCAAAAGGTCCAGTTATCTGTGTTTCTTCGATGGCGGCATTGTCATCACGCATTTCATTAACGGCTGCCGCGAACACCGATTGAGGAGGCTGCAATACACCTTCTGGCTCGGTGAATTTGCGTATGAATGAAACTCCAACCACGTGTGGCCCGGCATCTGCATCGAAGCGCAGGCGTAAATTGGAGTCGGCGAAGAGCATATACTCTTCCCACTCTCTATCGCCGAATTGATTGCCGCCATAGCTGGCTGGTGCCTGCAACACATCTGGCTCTTCTCCACCTATTTCGAATGTCTCGATGAGCCTGCCGTCGAAACGTACTTGAATTTCATGACTGGAACCCATGCCCCGAATATAGTTCACATAGTTTCGATGCAGACGCAGCGATAAATCGTATTTTCCCGCAACCGGAAAATAGTGATTCATGGCAATACCGCCTCTGGAACCAAAGGGCAGGTCATCACTCATGCGATCGTCTTGGTTTAGCAGAATCGGAACTGCAAAAGTTGTAGACACTGGTCCCGCTGGTGTTTCTCCCAGGGACAGTCGAGCTATCTTACGGGCCGCAGATAAATAACGCTCCATCAGTGCGGGAGAAACTGTAAGCACGTCAGCCATGTTGTCGAAACCGTAAGCGTCGATATCGTCTGCTGGCAGCAGCTCCTCAACGTCCACTTCGATATTGAGCAGATCGCGAATTGCATTCGCATACTCCGCACGATTCAGGCGATGGAAGGTGTCGGTTCGCCCCGGGTTTGGATCGGCTGCAGCTAGTGCATCTATTTCTGTTTCGAGCCAATTTACGATTTCGTTGTACACGTCTTCCGATGGTTTTGGCATTTCCATTGGAGGCATACGGCGATTACGCAGCTGTGACAAAACTTTTTCCGGAAGACCGCCGTGGGCTTCAAGATCAGAGAGATCAATGTTCTGGAACGAAACGTCAGCCGTACTAAGGGTATCGTTGTGACACGCCAGGCAATACTGGTTTAGAGTCGCTTTTAGTAACTCAGCACTAGTTTGCGCTGGTGCTGTGCCAGGTATTGAAAGTAACAGTGCTAACAGGAATGCTAAGCACTTTTTTTGTAGGCTATTTACAAGCTTAAGCAGGGTTCTGGGCATCAGTTCAGGGCTCTAGTGGCCAGTCTCTTGGCTCTTTTCTACAAATTATATAAGTTATTATTTTAACTAGTTTTTCTAGCCAGTCGCTGTTGTTGCTCGATCCCTAAGCATATCGTAATTGGCGACACTGGTCCCCTAAAATCCAACTTGCCACGGCCTCGACAGGGTGTCAATTAGGGCGTGAATCCCGTAGGATTTGGCGGTATGAATAAGAGTAAAAACGCTCGCTATCTCGTTTCGCTAGTTCTTTCTATCTCCCTGGGGCTGCTGCCACAGCTTGGTTTTACCCAAGTCGGTCAAGAATTAATTGCAGCCGCGCGCTCACAAGACCTGGCTCAAGTGGAGGCATTGTTGAATGGCGGTGCCGATGTCGATCAACGCCAGGGAGATGGAGCAACCGCTCTGCATTGGGCAGCTCATCGAAACAATCAGGAACTTGCTCGGCTGCTGCTGGAAACGGGAGCCGATGTGAATGCCCATAATGAATTGGGCGCGACTCCAATGTGGCTTGCAGCACGCAACGGCAGTGTTGCTATGTTGGAATTACTACTAGATGCCGGTGCCAATCCCAATATCCCATTGCAAATGGGAGAAACTCCTCTGATGAGCGCGGCACGCTCAGGAGCTATGGATAGCATTGCGCTGCTGTTAGCGCGGGGTGCTGAGGTTAACGCTGCAGAGCAGGAGAAATCGCAAACTGCCTTAATGTGGGCAGTTGCCCAAAGCCACTCTGAAGTGGTGCAACTTCTAATCGACAATGGCGCGAACTTAAACGCGCGCTCTAGCGTTTGGTATCAGTTAGAAAACACCGCAGGCAACACCAACCCCAGTGGTAACTTTAATATGGCACACGGTGGTTCTTCTCCGATCATGTTTGCTGCACGAGTAGGTGATATCGACACGGCGCGAGTTCTATTAGAAGCGGGGGCAAACGTAAACGATACAGCGGCGTCAGGGGTTAGTGCTTTAACTCAGGCAGCTCATAGTGGTCACGAAGAGTTGGCAATATTTCTTCTGGAGCAGGGAGCTGATCCGAACGCTATTGAAGGAGGTTATACGGCTTTGCATGCAGCTGTATTGCGCAGCCAGGTAACCCTGGTAGAAAAATTACTAGAACATGGTGCAGATTTTGAAACTGCAGTTGTGCATGGCTCTCCGGGAAGACGATTTAGTGCGGACTATTCAATTCGCTCTCAACTGATAGGCCGAGATGCATTTTGGATGGCGGCTAAATATGGCGAAGTAGAAATACTTAAGTTACTGCTGGAAGCCGGTGCCAATCCCTTGGTCATAGACGACAATGGAGTTACTACGTTGCAACTTGCAATGGGTAATTCTGGTTCATCTCTTGACTGGCGCAGAGACAGAATAGGAAATGATGAAAGAGATTTAGCGGATGAAGAACGTCGCACCTTGGAACTTGCAATAATTCTTATCGATGAAGGCGTGGATGTAAACGCGTTGGATAACCGCGGCCGCGCGGCAATTCATCATGCCGTGTTAAAAGATTTTCCGTCGGTAGTGGAATATCTTGCCATGCGCGGCGCTGATATCAATGTTGCCAACAACCGTGAACTCACTCCGCTACAGTTAGCAGAAACAGTACAAGGAATACCGGGCACTAATGGTTTGCGTGGCACGCGCCCAGATGTAGCTGTTGTGCTACGTCGCCTCGGCGCTACTACTGAGTAATCCTTATATTAGTCCTACTGACCACATGACGCATACGGTTAGAAAGGACACTATTCCCCCTACCAGTGTAGCCCCGCCATAGCTAAAGACGGCATCGGGAACACTGAGTTTAGAGAGCGATGTACAAACCCAAAAATAACTGGAATTAACATACTTAATAATTACGGATCCGCTGGCGCCGGCGAGCATTGCCGCCTCGGGAGAAAGACTGAGACTTCCTAGCATCGGAGCAACCAGGGATGCTGCCGTGATTACGCCCACAGTTGTAGAACCGGTGATCATGTTGCCAATGATGCCAATCACGAACGGCAGCAAAATCGTCGGTAATCCGTAGTCAGTAAAAATCATCGCAATAAAATCTACGGCCGGTGTTCCTCTGAGGATGGCGCTAAGTGATCCGCCCAGACCAGTTACAACCAGTATCATGGCAGACGTTTTTAGCGCTGACTCTACCCAGACATCTTTGGCTTTTTCTTTGTCATCTTTGCTCTTGATATTTCGGTAGGCCAGCCACACACCAACGGACAGAGCAATTACTGGCCATCCGAGGTAGCCAAACACCGTTCGCAGAATATGGCCCTCCGGAGCGACCAGAGCGATGACGCTCTGGGTACCGATTAAAATTATGGGAATGACAATCGGCATGTAAGAGCTGAGTGTACTGGGGAGTTCTTGCGGCCCATCTTCATCCAGGTCATCGATGGATACGCCCTCGAATTCCTCGCTTGCCATTGTCTTGATGCGCGGACCTGCAAAATAAACACCCCAGGCCCAACAAGCCAATGAACCAAACAAACAGGCAATGCCGCCGAAGATTATAGTCTGGCCAATATCGGCGCCGACTATTGCTGCAGCAGCGAGTGGTCCTGGAGTTGGAGGCACAATGGCGTGGGTTAGTTGTAGAGCGCCTACGAGGCCTGTGGACATGACGGCGATGCCAACGTTCATTGTTTTCGCGGCCGAGTGCACTAGCGGATTTAAAATGACATAGGCAACGTCGGAAAAAATTGCTACGCCAATAATGAAACCAGTTAATGTTAAAGCCAGAGGCATACGCTGGCTGCCCACCAGGTTTACCATGGATTTTGTAATTACTTGGATAGCGCCGGTGTGTTTCAGTGCTTCGGCGATGATGGAGCCGAGCACAATGACTACCCCAATAGATCCGAGGGTATTTCCAAAGCCACTTTCGAAGGCTTCAATAAAATTATTTTGCTGAATACCTGGTAATAATCCGAACAGCATAATAGGAATTAGCAGTGCGAAGAACACGTGCCATTTCCATTTGGCGATGAGAAATAAAAGAAGAAAGATGACGACAGCAAATCCTGCTAATGAAATTGCCGCACTGGTGTTTACCGCGGTAGATGGATCCATCGTATTACTCTTATTTTTTTAGTACTGATTATGATTGAGTTAGAAATTCCATGGCTGCGTTTATGCCACCTTTGTTATGAGGAACGCCAGCTAAGCCAAGGCCCATTTCTACCCCACTTAAGGTGCCAGTTAGCATTAATTCATTGAAGTCGCCAAGATGGCCAATTCTAAATATTTTACCTTTTACTTTGCCAAGGCCGGTACCAAGAGACATGTCGAAATTTTCGAGAACAACTTTGCGTAAGGCATCCGCATCATGACCGTCTGGCATTACTACTGCTGTTAAAGAATTACTAAATTCTTCCGGAACTACACAGAAGTTCTCTAATCCCCAGGTCTCTACTGCAATACGAGTAGCTTGAGCCAGGCGGGCATGACGCTGGTAGACATTCTCTAGACCTTCGGCATGTAACAAGCGTAATGCTTCCTTTAATCCATACAGCAGGTTGGTTGCTGGAGTATAGGGAAACACTCCGTTTTTATTGTTGTCGATCATGTCTTGCCAGGACCAATAAGAAACATTGCAAGCTGCACTCTTGGACGCGTCCAGGGCTTTCTCGCTAATTGCGTTGAAGCCAAGGCCAGGAGGCAACATGAGTCCTTTTTGTGATCCACTGACGGTAACGTCTACTTTCCATTCATCATGGCGGTAGTCGACACAAGCCAGGGAAGAAATCGTATCAACTAAATAGAGAGCAGGGTGGTTGCTGGCATCGATGGCTTGCCGTATTTCACCAATTCGGCTGGTGGCACCGGTGGAGGTTTCATTATGGACGACACAGACAGCTTTGATTTCATGGGAACTGTCAGCCTTGAGTTTTTCTTCAACAACAGTGGGGTCGACACCGTGACGCCAGTCCCCTTCAATCCATTCCACTTCAAAACCCAGTTTCTCTGCCATGGATTTCCACAGCGATGCAAACCAGCCTGTTTCAAAGGCAAGAACTTTGTCGCCAGGCGAAAGACAATTAACTATTGCCGCTTCCCACGCTCCCGTGCCTGAAGACGGATAGATAATGATCGGAGATTGCGTGTTAAATACTGGTTTGAGTTGATCCAGAATACCCAGGGTGAGTTGGGGAAAATCTGGACCTCGATGATCGACCACTGCCTGCGACATTGCTCGCAGCACACTATCGGGCACATTCGATGGGCCCGGAATCTGCAGGAAATGCCTTCCGGCTCGGTGCTTACTACTACTCATGATGATCTTCTTATTATTAGTTCTACTAAACCAGCTATTGGCGTTGGCAAAAGTTGCTGGATCGCTTTAACGACTAACGTCCGGGATTATAAGCTCTCTCTAGATTGGCTTCGACATCTTCTCGATAAAATAATACGTCTCTGAATTCCCCGTTCGCATACATTTCAGCCTGATCATCGAAATGGGGCGAGTCGGGATCACTTTGCAATCCCCCTACGGTAATTGCTTTGGCTGAGAGTCGATCACCAAATTCCACTGCCGCTACAAAACTATTGCCACTGGTTCCGTACATGCGATTAGTACCAGGATAAGTGCGTGCGCCAAATGAAGCGAGAGATCCCCAGCGACCCGAGGCAAATCCAACCGGGATACTTGGCTCGTCATCATTAAAATCTTGAACAAGATCTCCATTGAGTCGTTGATATCTGTTTATTTCTCCCCAGGGTACACGCCAATCACCAAAACCCTCAGTCAGCTCTACTGCCGCAGCCCTAAGTGCCGTTAGTTTTTGAGATAAGCTAGAGCGATTGGCCATGTATTGATAAATATTCACGCCAGAAGCATTCGCTTCCTCTCTTACTGCTTCCATCAATTGTTGGGCATAGTAAACAGCTAAAGAGGTTTCTACAGAATCCACCGATGCGGTGAAATCCCAGGTGCGAAATAAATCTATGTATTCCAATAGATCCGATTGGATGGAAACTTGATCGGTCAATCCTGGCAGGTTGATAGCGTCATTGTTGTTATTGTTGGGCCCTGCTATCTGGTCAACCGCGGTAATAATTAGAAGATCGGGAATTAATTCTTCAAAAGCAGGAAGAACTGGATCGTAGGCGGCTTCAATTAATGAATCGATTGTAAAATTTGTTTCGTTTTCCAGAACACGGACCGCGTGGATTCCGCGATAGTTTTCAGGATTGTTTGCCATGTAAGCTGGATAATCTGAAGCCACTGGACTGGCAGTTCCCGAGGCATTGAAAGGCGTGTTATTGGTATTTTGGATCCAGCCAGTTTCTGGATTAACAACGGTAATTATTTCATTAAGACTATGTAATCCCCGATAGTCGGTCGCGGGATTGCTGCCATCGAGTGGTGCGTTCCAATTGAATTGCTGATTGCGCCGAGGAACGTAATTTCCGTGCCAGTATCCGATATTGCCATTGCTATCTGCATAGACGGTGTTGTTTGATGAGTTTGTGCGCAATTCCATGGTGGCTGCAAACTCTTCATAGTTATCCGCTTTTGTTCGCCCATAGGATTGGCTCAGGGCTTTAATCGGTTCCTCCATGATGCTAAAGGCAACCCACTTATCATCTTCGCCGCGCACGATTGGTCCATGATGGCTACGGTAAGTAGTGAATTGTCGTGAGCGCAATTCTTCGCCGTCCTTATAGGAGACGGTAATTATTTTTTCATCTAATTTTTTCTCCTCGCCTCCATGTAGGTAGTAAACGCCATCTTCACGTTCGATGATTGTTTCCAAGAATTCGTCGATGGCATCGGCTCTGGAAGAGGTATGCATCCAACCAGTGTTCTCGTTAAATCCCTGATAGATAAAAAATTGACCCCAGGTTACTGCGCCGTAGGCGTTCAGTCCTTCTTCACTTACCATGTGAAGTTCTGACCGAAAAAAGAAAGAAGTATGTGGATTAATTAGGAGAAGTGCATTTCCACTTGCACTGTTTTCAGGGGCGATGGCGAACCCATTCGATCCTCGGGGTTCGTTATCACTAAAATTACTAAGCTGTGCAAGCTGATCGCCAGCACCATAGAAATTCTGTAATTCCTGGGTGCTTATGCGCTCGATATCACCACCGATACTGCCTTCGGTAAAGCTTAATGCCATCCAGGGCTCGAACTTGCTTATTACACGCGGTGTTACTTCGGGATGAGTATGTAAGTAGTAATTTAAGCCATCAGCAAAAGCATTCATTAACTCTTGCAGCCAAGCCGGGCTAGTGTCGTACATGGACTGCATTTCAGCGGGATCAATAAATAACTTCATCCTTAAGTCGCGATAAATTTGACCTGCGCCTTCCGCTTCCGCCAGGCGTCCCATGGCATTAATATAATTCGTTTCTACTCGATTGAAGTCATCTTCGGCTTGTGCGTAAAGCGTTCCGAATACGGTATCGGCATCAGTGCTTCCATAGATATGTGCTATGCCCCAGTGATCTCTAACTATTTCTACATTGGATGCACGCTGTTCCCAGCGCGCTATTTCTTCCGCACTAATTTGGGTAGGGATTGGTGTTGGCGTTGAATTGGCTTGATCATTGACCGTACTGTTCTCTGTACCGCAAGAAACAAGCAACAAAGCCAAAAAACAAAAACTATAAGATCGATAAATTTTCATAACAACCTCACTATGCAAAAGCCTTACTAGTTAGTGACTTTTAATCCGTTTACCCAGGTTTCTGTTGCTTCTATTTGCCAAAGTTCACTCTCAGGAATTGAAAACATATCCTGATCGAGAAAAACGAAGTCGGCCTTTTTTCCAGGCTCCAGTGAACCCAGAATTGTTTCTTGGTGCCCCGCGTAAGCAGCATCGAGTGTGAAACTTGCAAATGCCTCCACTAAGGTCATGCGTTCTTCTGGAAGCCAGCCGCCAGGAGGTTCATTATTTTGGTCTTGCCTTGTTACGGAGGCGTGCAATCCCCAGAACGGATTAGGCGATTCCACTGGAAAATCAGACCCATTGGCAATAACTGCACCGGCATCAAGTAGCTTGCGCCAGGCATAGGCACCTTGAATACGAATTTCTCCGATTCGATCCTGTGCCATGTTCTTATCGCTGGTGGCGTGAGTCGCTTGCATTGAAGGGATTACGCCCAATTCGGCAAAGCGCAAAATGTCTTCATAGCGTAAGATCTGCGCATGTTCTATGCGATGACGTCGGTTGCCTGAATTGGTTTCTGCAATCAGGCGTTCGTAATTATCCATTACTTTTAGATTGGCGTTATCACCGATGGCATGGGTGTTTACTTGAAAACCTGCGTTCATGGCGACTCGCATTAAATACTCCAAGCGCTCATCATCATAACGCAGTAATCCGCGATTACCGGGATCATCGGAGTAATCTTCAATAAGTGCCGCGCCTCGACTTCCGAGTGCACCATCTCCAACCACTTTGACACTGTGAATGACGAAAGTGTCATCGTCGCTCTGAAAAAAACCTTCATCTAGACGATCCTGATAAAGTGGATCGGAAGCAGATAACATCGCGTTTACGCGAATCGGTAAAGATTCTTCGGCTAGCAATTCTTTGTAAGCACGAATCGTCTGACTACCAATTCCAGCATCGTGGACACTGGTCATGCCGTAGTCTGCCAGGCTTTCCATCGCCGTGCGTAATGCAACTTTTTGTTCTTCAAAAGTAGCACTTGGAATTTGTGAGCTGACGTATCTCATGGCAGTATCAATAAGTACTCCAGTGGCATCACCGTTTGCATCGCGGATGATTTGTCCGCCAGTAGGATCTTCTGTATTGCGGTCTATTCCAGCTAATTCCATCGCAGCGGAATTAGCCCAACCGGCGTGCCCATCTACACGAGTTAACCAAGCCGGTTTGTCACTTACCAGTGCATCTATACTGGCGGCTGATGGAAAAGCATTGCTGTCCCACAGCACCTGGTTCCAGCCGCGGCCCTGAATCCATTCCAATTCCGCGTTGTTTTCTGCAAACGCCAATACTCTGTCAGCCGCTTCCTGTTCTGTGCTAGTGCCAACCAGATCAACTCGCAGCAAACTAAAACCGTAACTTCCTACGTGCCCATGAGCATCAATAATTCCCGGAATTAAAGTTCGGCCAGCACCATCGATTACTTGGTCGACAGCATCCGGTAATTCGTCCTCTTCTGTAAAAGTTTTATCCACTTTGTCATCAGTAAATTGCAATGCTGCAAACTGAATCAGTTCACGATCACTGTTAAGGGTGTAACCGTTAACATTGGTGATCAGAGTGGTGTCGGCAAAGCTAAAATTTGTCAGACACAAAAGCGCTAGTGTCAGAAAGAATTTCTTCATAATTCAGTACTTCAAGGCGTTAAGAATAGTGCCCGAGTCTATCATAGAAATAACTATCACCAGCGAGCCTTCGGAGAGATGGATAGACTAGCGATGTGGAAAAATACTGTGAGTGAGGCATGGAAGCCGACATTCGCCGAAGGCGAATGCGAGGCGGCGATTTACCAGGAAAATCGCATTTTTCGCCAGTAAATAGCCGACGACCAAGTGAAAATTCAGGGATGAATTTTCACGGAAATAAAAAAAGCCCGAACACCAAAGGGTGATCGGGCTTTGAACAAACTTTCTGGTAGAGGTTACTCTCCGCCTTCTGCTTCTACGTAGCGGAAGAAGCCAAAGAACATTTCTTGCCAGGTTTGTTCCCCCCAGGTTAGTGTCTGTGAAGCATCTGGATTTAATGGATTCATCTCGGAATTATCGAAAGTTCCTCGGAATACCAATTCAGTACCAGCAGGCAAAAATAGTGGCTCTTTAAAATCGTAAGTCTTTTGCCAGTTAAACTGATAGTTCGGTACGTTTAAAACTTCTTCAACGCGACCATCAGGGTACTTCAGTTTGAAGTTTGCATCGAAACCACGGTAGTGCATGTGTGGTCCAAGCATTGTTAAGTAAGAATCTGTGCGGAATTTCTTGGTTGCGACCATTTCATGGTTGCCATCAAACGGAGGAATGTTGATGTCCATATCAGCCGCTGATCCGCCTAAAATTACCCGCTCTGGTTCTTCGTCCCAAAGGTATAAACCAATCTCGGAAGCATCCGTCGCTTCTTTGCCGGAAGTGGTGTAATGCATTTGCAGCAATAATCCGCTGCCAGCCTTAAGTGGGTAGCCTGCACCTTCAGGATAGAGATTCAATTCGTTTCCGGGCGCATAGGCACCAAGTCCAATGCCCTGATTTAGGATTTCAAATTCATTAATACCATTTGGTCCGTATGAAAAGGCAATGATGTGGTGCAATACAGTTGGGTCACCAGCTTCGAATTCCACTGCCTTAACCCAGATGTCTTCTTCAAGATCGAGAGGAACTGTCAGGTTACGGTAATCTTGTACCCCAGTTGCAGGAATCAGTTGCGCTGGAATCTGAATAATGATGTCCGGCTCGCCGTTTAACCACTTAGCGGGTTGCAGTTGAAGATCTACTAGTGGATCGCTGCTGTCGTTGTTTACAGATCCATTGTCTATCCAGCTCACTAATTTCTGGGTTTCTTCAATCGTAATGTGATTTACACCATGAAATGAATCAACATACTCATTGTCAATTTGACCAGGAGGCATGCGCTTCGTGATCAAAGTTTCACGAATCATTGGCGACCAGCCCTGGATCATTTGATGGTTGTTCATCGCGAAAGGAGCGATGCCGCCTTCCTGGTGGCAAGTTACGCAGCGTTGCTCAAGAATTGGAGCAATGTCGTTTGCATAGGAAAGAGAATCTAATTGAGCAGCAAATTCTATCGCATCGCCTCCGCTTGCGAGCTGATCAGCGGCTACTTCTTCGCTAGCCAGGATTGCAGTTAATGCCTCTTCTACATAAGAGCCGGCATTGCGCTCTGAGCGTGAACCGTCTGCAGATCGACTGCTGAGGGCGCCACGATAGATGACTTCACGTGCTTCAGGGTCAACGATGACGGCTTCGGCTACACGAGTAATTCCAAGCTCCTCGGAAACCAATTGTGTATCGTCCATGAGAATTCTGTAGGCGATATCTTCGCACTCTGCTTCCTCTCTCATAGCTACTTTATCTGTTGAGCCAGATACGTCGATAACCACAATATCAACTGCCTGATCAGCAAATTGCTCTGCCAAGTCGTCTAGGGTTGAAACCGCACGACGTGCATCTCTGCTATCGGGATCATAGGCAAAAAATACAATTGCCTCTTGGTCGGTATGGCGGCTTAACTGGAAAAATCTGCCATCAGCATCAACCAGTGAGAAATCACTAATACGATCGGCTGCAGAGACTGCAGAACTTGCGACTGCTGTAAGCAATCCAGTTATGGCGACTTTGGCTAGGGTAGAAATTCTAAGCATCTTGCTCTCCTCATCTACTTCTTTATCAAGGTAACGCTGTAATTCAATTATGGAATAGTAGTTAGCGACAATGAAGAATGCTTCCTGAAAATTAAAAAAACGGTCGAATTTTAATAATCGATTAGCTGTTTATCGCAAATTCTCTCTCCCACCTCGCTACGGCCCGTAAAATGGGCGCTTATAACGATTATTTTTTAGACGCTGCGGTTATAAAATTGTTAACAAGAAGGAGCGGAATTTAGGAATTAATCTGGCAGATTTAGGAACTTAGTCATGACAATTCGATTGCCAACCTCATTCCATTTGACTTCATCCATGTAGGAGCGAATAAAGAGAATGCCGCGACCGCTGAGTTTTAACCAGCTTTCGGGATTGGTGGGATCTGGAAGTTCCTGGGGATCAAAGCCAATACCGTCATCGGCAATATCAAACTGCAATTTCTCTGGAGTATGTTCGAACCTGATGTTTACCTGCTTTCCAGAGTACTCAGGTTGATTTTCCCGTTCCTTAATTAGATTGTCGAATGCAGCCCAGTCTTGCTCTTTCATATTGGAATCCACTCCAAAATTTCCGTGGATGATGGCATTGGTAAGGCATTCTTGTAGACATATGGCTATCTTATTGCCATCGAGATTGTAGTTTGCACAGATATCTTGGGTGAATTTATTGAAGTAGCTAATAATGCGGCGAATATGGGATAAATTGCTGTCGCATGAGAGAGCGATACTTTGCTCCTGCAATAGGCTGAGAGCACTCAGGGATTCCTTTTCAACAGCAATCGCCGTTTCGATTTTCTGCAGAGCTTCATCTACGCTCTTTAGATAAACCGGCTTAACGATGAAATCCAGGGCGCCCAATTTTAGTGCACGGATTGAGCTTTCCAGGTCTCCCTGTCCGGATATTAGAATGACTGGGATATTGAGGTCGTTGTTGCGCACCTTTTCGAGAAAGGTCAGACCATCCATTTCAGGCATTTTGATGTCACTGAAAACGAGATCGAAATCATCCTGAGCGAGCACTAAATCTAGTGCTTCCTTGCCATTGGAAGCCGTTGCCACTTAATGGGATTTAATTTCTAGAAATTCGCTAAGAATTTCTAGAATCTCTGGTTCGTCATCTACGAGTAGGACTTTCAAGCGAGCAATCCCTTATTGATTCTCGAGTTACTGATTGTTGGTGGACGCATTTTGTTCTTGGCTCAGATAATATTCCTGCCAAGTAAGATATTAGCCACTAAATTGTTACTTTGCCTATAAATTTACTGAGTTCTCCATAGCCGAACCACGATTTTATCCATAAAATCTTTGCTGATAATAAGTTCTTGAGTTGACAGCTCGCTAAACGGGCCGGTTTTTCGGGAAATCACGAAACACGTAAGTGCATGATGAAACGACAAATAATAATCGCAATGGCTACATGGCTACTTTCGGCCCAATCGGCCCAATCGGCCCAAGGACAAAGCTACAAAATTGCCCATTGCTATGGTGGCTGCCCAATCGGCGGCAATAGTGATAATCACCTTATTATTCGCCCAATTTATGCACTCTCCTATAACACTACGACAAAAACGGCTGATTGGGTTTCCTATAAAGTCTCAACAGCATCGATTGGCATCGCGTCGAGCTTGTCCCGATTACCGCTGCCTGATGATTACGTAGCAGACACTTTAAAAGCAGCAGATTTTCTAGATGCAGAGAGTCTCGGTTTTATCCGCGCCCAATACGTCCCGCTGGTGGATTTCGCCGCTACACCTTATTGGCAAGAAGTGAATTTCCTCACCAACACCGTGGCGCGCACCTCCAGTTTGAGTCAGGGCGCCTGGTACGGGCTAGACTGGTCAATTCGCAATTTGGTGAATAGAAAAGGGGACGTATTCGTTTTGACCGGGCCGATTTTTGATAGAACTGAAGATGTGAAAGTTCTCCGTACGGAGACTCCCCATAGAATTCCGGATAGATTTTTCAAAATAATTATTACCGCCGAAGGACAGGCGGCAGCCTTTCTAATGAGTCAAGAGGCGCCGGTGCATTTGCATCACTGCGAAATGCAATCGTCAATTGCTGAGATCGAAGCACTTACTGATTACGACTTTTTTCCAGTTCTTAATCAGTCTCTGGCAGAAATTGCTTTCGAAGATTTAGGATGTTTCTAAATTACTGTGCTTTATTGAATCTCGATTAAGAAATAATCGTCATTAACCAGTTCTCGAATCATCCTGTCCAGCGCCGAATTAATAGCGGCTGCTATTCCGTCATCAACAGGTACTGTTCCTCTTCCAAACAAAGTCGTTTCCCAAATGGTTCGACCCCGCCCTTGAAGAGCAACGTTTGTGCGAATGGTTAACTGCAAAGACTCAACACCACCACGATCCACAGTTTGTAACTGAGAGCTTACGATGCGGCCGGCAATCTGCATATCAGCGTCACCTTCCATCAATTCTGCTCCACCGTGCTCAAAGCCTTGAATTAAGGCGTTCCGGATAATGTCCGTTAGTGCTGAATTCGCAGAGTAGTCTTCCGCAATGTGATTGGCATCGCCGCCTCTATCGTCGGTAACCTCTGTTACTGCCAATGAAACGCGAAGATTGCTGAAATCGGTGTTGTGATTTCCGGCATAGGTATAGTCTACGCTTACTTCCGCTGCGAGCGCAGGTGCGCTAACTGCAACCAGGGCTGCTAGTAAAAAGAATCGCAATTTCATGCTGAGGCATCTCCTTCATGTGATTTGCTCAGTTAGAATAATTGAGGGGCGAAGTTGAAACAAGGCGGATGCTGCGCAAGCTTGTAGCATTTTGTTTCAGGATCGGGCAAGAAAAAGGCCAGCAAGCTGGCCTAATTCAATACACTGGGTTGAAATGTTAGTGAAGCTCTGATGCTGGCCATGGCGCACCAGTTCGATGCTCACTTAACGGTCTCAGTCCCTGAAACAAAAACTTTTGGGCGCGTTTGCCTTCATAGGTTTCAGTTGTGTAAACATTTCCTTCTGAATCAGTGACGATGCTATGAGTGCCAAAAAACAATCCTGGCTGTCTTCCACCATCACCGAACTTAGCCAATACTTCTAATGAATCGCGCTCGAGGATATGAACTTTAAAGTTTGCGCCATCCGCTACATAGATGAACTCCTGGTCCTCATCGTGTGAGAAAGAAATATCCCAGGTCGATCCGGCAAGGGTAAGAGGGGCCACTTGTCCTTCTTTTACATAAGTGCCGTCTGGTCGAAATACCTGAATTCGGTCGGCGCCGCGGTCACAGACGTAAATTAATCCATCATTGGACGGCTCGGCACAGTGAACCGGGCCCACAAACTGTTCGGGTAGAGGTGCACTGGGATCATAAACAACACGCTCATCAATGGGTTCATTTCCATAGGCGCCCCAGAATCGTTTGAATGCACCGGTCGCGACATCTACAACAGCAACCCGCTTGTTTCCGTAACCATCTGCGAAATACATTTCATTTGCGGCTGGATCAAAAGCGATTTCAGCAACACGTCCATATGAAGTCGTGCTCAGGCTATCGACAGGTTCTCCAGGAATGCCGACCTCCCTGACGAACTGGCCATCTCGAGTGAATACCAGTACATGGGAATCTCCGCTGCCGTTGCCTCCAATCCAGACATTTCCGTCTGGAGCTACCTCAATTCCATGGTTCGATTCCGGCCAGGTGTAACCATCACCCGGACCGCCCCAAGCATTGATTAGGTTGCCTGCAGCGTCGAATTCTAGAATTGGAGGTGCTGCTGTACAGCATTCGGCACGACCTAAGTCCAGACCGAGCTCCTGGTTCATGAACATTGAATCCTGGTCGCGATGAACGACGAATAAATGATCGCGCTCATCGATCGCGATGCCGATGGTTCTGCCCATGATCCATTTATTGGGTAGAGGTTGGGGCCAATAGGGATCGACAACAAATTGTGGGGCCAGTCGATCGTTGTTAACGGCTTGAGCGGACTGCTGCAAGGCGTTTTGACCGAGGTTTAATGCAGTGAAAGCTATAATTGCGATGGTGCTAAGGAGGAGTGTTTTTCTTGTTCTGGTCATTGCGGTTTTCCTCTTGGTGAGACTACCGATCAATTCGACAGTACCACCAAACTAGGGTTAGCGATACAGGAAAAGAATTGTGCTTTTAGGGAAGGGTGAAGCCCGGTTGCGAAGCAAACTAAAGCATCGCTTTAGTAGGGCTGAACGCCAGCACAAGGAAGTGCTGGCTGGAACAGGGCGTCAAGGACGACTTGATGCACGTGCCTTAATTGCGCATAAACAAACGAAAAAAACCCGACCACTCTTTCAAGTGATCGGGTTTTTCAGTTTTTGCTCTATAGAGTTCTTACAGCTCGTCAGCTGGCCATGTAGGTGCACGATCGCGCACTGTAACAGGCTGCATTCCTTGGTAGAGGAACTTCTGAATTCGCTTACCTTCGTAAGTCTCTGTGGTGTAGATATTACCTTCAGAGTCGGTAGCGATACTGTGAGGAGCGAAGAATAGACCTGGTTGTCTACCGCCGTCACCAAAAGTGTAAAGAACTTCTAAAGACTCTCTGTCTATGATGTAGATCTTGAAGTTTTGACCATCAGCAAGATAGATGAATTCTTGATCATCATCTGGTGAGAAGTCGATGTCCCAAGTAGAACCTTGCGCAAGAGTTGCAGGAGAAATAATCACTTCTCTTACGTAGGTACCATCAGTACGGAAAACCTGGATGCGGTCGGCACCACGGTCACACACATAAACTAGGCCGTCGTTTGAAGGCTCAGCACAGTGGACGGGTCCGCGGAACTGCTGTGGGCCTGGCTCGCCGGGAGTATAAGTCACGTCAGCATCATCATCTGGACGATTACCATATGCACCCCAGTAGCGCTTAAAGGCACCGGTATTCAGATCAACAACTGCTACACGCTTATTGACGTAACCGTCTGCGAAGTACACCTCGTCGTTGGCTGCATCGATAGCAATTTCAGCTACACGCCCGTAAGCAGTTGTGCTGTTGCTATCCATTTCCTCACCTGGCATACCAACGGTACGTACATACTCACCATCGCGAGTAAAGACGAGAACGTGGGAGTCAGGTCCGCCATTACCGCCGATCCAAACATCGCCATTTGGTGCGACGTCAATACCGTGGTTGGACTCTGGCCATACATAAGGTGCGCCTTCTACAGGTCCACCCCAGGCATTAATCAGGTTTCCTTCAAGATCGAATTCCAAGATTGGTGGTGCTGGAGTACAGCATTCAGCCACACCGGAATAAAGACCGATTTCCTGAATTCGCATGAATTGAGATTCTGTATTTCTGTGGACCGCAAAAATGTGGTCTCTTTCATCTACGTCTACCCCAATGGTATTACCTTGAACCCAATGATTAGGGAGGGGTTTTGGCCACAATGGATCCACCAGGAAGTGGGGGGCCATGACGTCATTGTTAGCAGCCTCAACAGGCTCTTGTAATTGGGATTGCCCTACATAAAGAACGCCCAATGCAACTACCAGAGTGGCTCCTATCAACAATTTAATCTTTGTCATTTTTATTCTCCTCTTAATGCCCGCAAAGGCGCAGGCTGACTGACTCTCAGAGCAAGAGCTGAGTATACTGACTAATAGTGAGACAGTATACTCACAAGCAATTTTTTAAGATGGGCACTTGTAAGATTTTGTAACAGCCTGCTGAAAGCATTTCGAAAGCCCCTTCATTGGTTTATGTTATGCATCCCTGGCATTGTGCTAACCTACTGTTTTTCCGAAAAATTAATAAGAAGTTATGAAGTACTTTATTGCTCTAAAATCGATTCTACTTAGCGCGCTTGCGGTGCGTTTTCTGGCACTTTTTATAATCACCGCAATACCGACTTTAGGGCAGGCCCATGACATTCCTTCCCGTGTCACTGTATATGCATTCGTCAAACCTGAAGGAAATGTTCTCACTGCCTTATTAAGAGTGCCTATGGAAGCCTTGGGAGAAATAAGTTTTCCTTTGCGCGGACCAGGCTTCTTGCAGTTTTCAGAAGCCCAATTCGCATTGGACGATGCGGCGCGCATTTACATCACCGAATCACTTAACTTCTATGAAAACGGCATAGAACTAACAGAAAAAGAATTACGCCGGACCAGAGTGGCACTGCCGTCAAATCGATCCTTCGTAGACTTTGAAACCGCTCTGGCCAACATTCAAAGCCCGCCACTGGATGATTCTGTCGACCTTTTTTGGCGCCAGGGAGTGCTCGATGTACTGGTAACTTATCCAATCCAGTCTGAAGATTCGGAATTCTCCATAAATCCTGAACTAGCCACTTTATCCGATCAAACCACCACGGTGTTGCGCTTTTTGGTGCCCAATGGTGCGGAACGCGTATTTAACTATCTTGGAAATCCCGGCGTAGTCGAACTCGATCCTCGCTGGCATCAGGCGGCATTGCGCTTCATTACGATGGGGTTCGAACATATTCTGGAAGGCATCGATCACTTGTTATTTTTGTTCTGTCTGGTGATTCCACTCCGTTCTATTCGTGCACTCATACCAGTAGTCACTTCATTTACCGTTGCCCACTCAATTACTTTAATTGGATCCGCCTTCGGTATGGCACCGAGTGCACTATGGTTCCCGCCGCTCATCGAAACACTAATTGCCCTTTCCATCGTCTATATGGCATTTGAAAATATTGTTGGTGCGAAACTGGAGCATAGGTGGATCGTTACCTTTGGATTTGGTTTGGTGCACGGTTTTGGTTTTTCTTTTCTCTTTAGTGAAACTTTGCAGTTTGCAGGCGGCCATCTATTTTCATCGTTACTTGCGTTCAATGTCGGCGTTGAAATCGGCCAGATTTTTATTTTAATTCTGGTTATCCCAGTGCTTAATTTGCTGTTTAAGTATTTCGTTCGTGAGCGCATCGGAGCAATTTTGCTCTCGGCACTATTGGCACATAGTGCCTGGCATTGGATGTTGGAAAGGGGAACCACTTTAAGCCTGTACCAATTCCAGATGCCAGTTTTCGATTCTCTGTTTTTCGCTGGACTCATGCGCTGGGGAATGATGTTGATTGTAATTTTTGCTGCACTTTGGGCCATGTATGAAGTGTTTAGAAAGTTTGCACTTATCGATTCCTTTTCCAGCTTTAACTTTGGTCAAAAAGTAAAAGCAGAAAACTAGGCCAATCCAAATCCTTTTTGCCCATGAAAGTGCCAAATGGCACTTTTATGGTCTATGAGATCGGCAAAATTCTTCCAATCAGTCTCGCAAAGCTACTTTTGGCAGATGTTTCATTGGCTACGATGAAGGGCGACATCTATTGCGACTTCGCTGCGAACTTGTGACAGTTTTGATTGCGGGTTATTAAGTTAGCTATCTGATATTTAAGATTTTTTCAAGTTTCGACTACTTTGGCAGATTTCAATTTGTTACATCTCGTAAAGGACTGTGTGTAACTCGAAATGGGGTTTTGCGATAAGATTCGCATCTATTGATTTGGGCACTTTATCCCCGCCGCAGAGAAAGAGGGGTAAGGTGAATGAGGAATCCGAAATGAGAAAATTAAGCTGGGCACTATCGCTGTTTGTGGCGACACTGATGATTGGTCAGGTGAGTTCGGCAACTGAACGCGTAGGGAACTTTGCACTACTCGATCATGAGGGTAACTATCATCAGTTACGCAAGTATGGTGAAAGCAAAGCTGTAGTAATCATCTCCACTGCCACCACTTGTCTTGAGAGTATAGAAAAACTTCCAAAATATCGTTTGCTGCGGACTACCTGGGAAGGCCAAGGCGTAGATTTTCTGGCTATCAATTCTTCTGCTGAAGACAATCTTGAAGCGATTCGTTTAATGGACGATTTGTACAATGTTGATTTGCCAATTCTCTTGGATGACAGCCAGCTTATCGCTGAAAGCTTAGGTCTTTCGAAGGCGGGTGAAATCATCGTGCTGGAACCAAACCGATTTCAAGTTCTTTATCGGGGTGGCCTGGATATAGATCCGCGAAGAGCGCGTCCTGAAAGAAACATTATTGCCAGAGCGGGCACTAGCGATCTGGCTGATACTTTGGCAGCAGTAGTTGCCGGTGAGATGGATTCATTCGATGCCACGGTAGAAACCGAGGCAGTCGGCTGTGCATTGCAATTTCCAAAGCGTGACCAACATGCACAAACGTCCCCGGATTACGCAACGGATATTGCCCCAATTCTCGAAGAAAAATGCGTGAGCTGCCATGTTGAAGGTGGAATTGCACCTTTCGCGATGGATTCACATATGATGGTTCAGGGTTGGTCGCCAATGATGAAAGAAGTCATCATGACCAAGCGCATGCCTCCTGCCCAGGTAGATCCGAGTATTAATCATTTCACTAACGCTCGATATATGGATCCGAGTGAACTGCAAAGCTTGATTCACTGGATAGATGCTGGAGCCCCGCGGGGTAATAGCGAAGTTGATCCACTTACTCGAATTTCACCGCCAGAAACAGTGTGGGAATTGGGAGAGCCTGATTATATTGTTGAAGTACCAGCTTTCACGGTTCCAGCAACTGGTGTTTTGGATTACGAAAATGTCACGATTAATCTTCCCTTCGAAGAGGACAAGTGGGTCAAGTCGGTTCAGCATATTCCTGGAGACAGACGTGTATTGCATCACTTGCTAAGTTACATCGTCCCGGCGGATTACGATGAGAGAATCGTCGAAGGCGAAAATGATAGTTACCGCGAGTTCCTGGAAGGTTATGCACCAGGCAAAGATGAGGCTGCAACCTACCCAGAAAATTCCGGAATGTTTATCCCCGCAGGTTCTGCCGTTCAGATGTCACTGCACTATACGACTTTTGGAAAAGAGACCGTGGACAGTACTCTGCTCGGTCTCTATTTCGCTGATGCAAAACCTGAACATCAATATTCAACCTATTCGCTTAGCCACGGTGGCAGAAACCTGGTCATTCCACCCAGAACAAATGAACATAAGATGAGTGCTTCCCATGTATTCGAAGACGAAGTCATGTTGCATGGTTTGCGACCACACATGCACTATCGCGGAAAACATATGCGCTTTAGCGTTATCTATCCTGATGGCACGAAAGACGACATTATAAATGTGCCTGACTATAATTTTGCCTGGCAGCCAACTTACCGACTGACAGATCCAATGTTGTTACCAGCTGGTTCCAGGGTCATGATCGAAGGCGCCTTTGACAATTCCCAATATAATCTTGGCAATCCAGACCCCGATGCTGAAGTTAGGGGAGGTGCCCAAAGCTGGGACGAAATGTTCATCGGGTATTTTTCTTACCATAAAACCAGTAACTGAGCCTGGATTCAGTAGTCGGGCCTCAAACCTAGAATTTAAATGACGTGCGTTACAGGGCTGCCGGTGTTTACCAGGCGGCCCGCCGTTGAGGAAAGCTGTTCTTTCTTCTTATATATAGGTAATCAGTAATTTTTGCGACAAATCGCTGATTTCCCATTACAAACTCCTATTAATAGTATGCCTATTTTTGGGGACATAGTTTAAACTTCATACATTCTGAGCCTGCCGGAGACATTCAATGAAAAAGCTATCCAGCGTATTAGCGGTTATCTTTTCCTGTTCATTCGTAAGCACCGTATTTGCCTTGCCTGATCGTGTCGGAGATTTTGCTCTACTAGACAGCGATGGAGTATTTCATCAGCTGAGTCGTTACCGACATCAAGAAGCCTTGGTGCTTATGTCTTACGACGGTAGCTGTGCAAGTATCGAATCTGCACTTAGTCAGTTCGAATCATTGCAATCGAATTTTTCAGATCAGCAGGTTTCTTTTGCGCTAATTAATGCGTCAACAGAAACCGATATTGATGTGCTTCGGGCAAATCGAGATGGTATTGGTTTTGATGTTTCTTTGTTGGTCGATAATGGGCAGCTCGTCACTGAGACATTATCGCTATCAAAAGCTGGCGAGCTCGCTATATTGGATCCGGACAGACTTACAATTCTGTATCGCGGTGGTGCTGAAGGCTCGGCGGCAGAAGTTCTAAATACGGAATTGAATGGTGGCGCTGACGCTACAATTGTAGAGCCTGTTCAAGGCTGTGACTTACAATTTCCTGTCCAACAGCTACACGCAGACAACGTTCCCGATTATGAAACTGAGATTGCACCGATCATTGCGGAGCAATGTGCCACTTGTCATCGTGAAGGCGGAATTGGACCTTTCGCAATGGATAGTCACTTAATGCTGCAGGGCTGGTCTCCGATGATTCGCGAAACCTTGCTCACCAAGCGGATGCCACCTACTCAAGTTGATCCCCATATCGGTGAATTCAGTAACGCCCGTTACATTTCTGACTCCGACCTGCAAAAGCTCGTGCATTGGATTGATGCGGGCGCGCCAAAAGGTGCTGCAGTAGTTGATCCATTAACCGTTGTGAAATTTCCTGATCGACGCGAATGGCAGCTGGGTGAACCTGACTACATCGTTACCGCGCCTAAGCATGAAGTTCCTGCAACCGGTGTATTGGACTACATCAATGTCGATGTGGAACTTCCGTTTGAAGAAGATAAATGGGTCAAGGCTGTTCAATACATCGCTGGTGATGAGGCGGTATTGCACCATCTACTAACTTACGTAACTGCGCCTCAAGAAGTAGTTGAAGGTGAAGCTGCTCAAGGAAATGTGGCAACCAGATTTCTCGAAGGCTATGCCCCAGGAAAAGTAGATGCGATGGCTTTTCCCGAAAACACTGGAGTCTATATTCCAGCGGGCCACAAACTCAACATGCAATTTCACTATACGACTAACGGGCGGGAAACGTCAGACGAAACGCTGCTTGGTCTCTATATGTATGATGAGCCGCCAATGTACGAAAATTTTACCCAATCTGTTTCCGGCATGTTTCGAATTCCTCCTTATGAGCAAGATCACGAAGCGTCGGCACGCTACGTTTTTAATGAGGACGTAGTTGTAACCGGATTGCGAGCTCACATGCATTTTCGTGGCAAAGATATGAAGTTCAGTGCCGAGTATCCTGACGGCAGCATGATAGATTTGCTAAGCGTTCCAAATTACAGCTATGCCTGGCAGCCAACTTATGCCCTGGAAGATCCAATAACATTACCGGCAGGAACGCAGGTTCACGTTACCGGCGCCTTCGATAATTCCGAGCATAATCCCGCAAATCCCGATCCTAGTAAGGAATTGACCTTTGGATTGCAGAGCTGGGATGAAATGTTCATTGGTTATTGGACATACCACGCAGCTAAACCCACCAACTAGGGTATAGGCAGCTTTAATTAAACCCGATCACTCCAGAGTGGTCGGGTTTTTTATTGGCAAATAGCCTGGAAAAATAGCTGGAAACGGTGATTTTCTGGGCTGTTTTACCGAGTGGCCGCATTGTGCCGCGGCGCGCTAACTTGCTATGATGCGTCGCAAAGAAATCATAATAAAAATCCGGGAGATCGCTTTATGTCCTCGCTCTTTATCGTCATTTTCGGCTTAGTCGGATTCACCTTTGGATGGTTCGTTTATTCTAAATACATTGCCGAAAAAATTTATCGGCTGGATCCAAATTATGAGACTCCCGCTCACCGTTTTGACGACGGCGTTGATTATGTTCCCACCAATAAGTATGTACTCTGGGGTTCTCACTTTACCGCTGTAGCCGGCGCTGCTCCTATTGTTGGACCTGCTATCGCAGTTTATTGGGGATGGGCACCCGCACTCTTATGGGTAACCCTTGGCTCTATCTTCTTTGCCGGCGTTCATGACTTTGGTGCATTGTGGGCGAGTAATAGACACGACGCAAAATCGATCGGTGCGCTTTCCGAAAGCATTATTAGCGTGCGTGTTCGATCGGTGTTAATGATCATCATCTTTCTACTGTTGGTGTTAGTGAATGCAATGTTCGCCACTATCATTGCAGACGAGATGGTGATTTATCCTGAATCGGTATTTCCTGCCTGGGCAGCTATTCCAGTTGCCATCGCAGTTGGTGTGCTGATACGCAGAAAATTTAATCTTCTGGCAATTTCCATTATTGGCGTAACGATTCTTTATTACACAATTTACATAGGCAGCATCATGCCCCTCACGCTTCCTGATCCTCTGTTCGGATTAGGCGAAAGAGGTGATTGGATTATTTTGCTTTACGTCTATGCAGGTATTGCATCGATGTTGCCAGTTTGGCTATTGCTGCAACCACGGGACTATATTAACGGTGCTCAGTTAGTCGTGGGACTCTTTGTTCTTTATACCGCTGTGCTTTTAACAACCCCGGATGTAGCAGCGCCAGCATTTAACGATGTAGCGGAAGGGACACCGCCAATCTTGCCGATCCTATTTGTCACCATCGCCTGCGGTGCACTTTCTGGTTTCCACGGCATCGTGTCATCAGGGACCAGTGCTAAGCAGCTTAACAATGAAAAAGACGCACGTTTTGTTGGATACCTGGGTGCATTAGGAGAAGGGTCGCTGGCATTGATAACTATTGTTGCAGTAACCGGTTCCTTGTACGCGGCTTCGGTAGCAGGTGGCTGGGATGCAATCTATCCAAGCTTTACTGGCGGCCCATCGGCAGGCGGCTTCATTGCCGGTGGTGCCTTGCTGATTTCCGAAGGCTGGGGAATACCGCTGGCATTCGCTCAAACCATGTTAGCAGTGATGGTAGTCCTATTCGCAGGAACTACGATGGACGCTGGTTTGCGTTTAACTCGCTACATCATTCAGGAATGGGGCAACATCTATCAAATTAAGCCCCTAAAGAGTAACTACATCTCTACCTTTGTCGCTGTCGGCGCATGTTTGCTACTAGCATTTGGCGTTTCCAACGGCAATTACCCCGGTGATGGCGGAACGCTTATCTGGCCGGTATTCGGTGCTACCAATCAAATATTAGCGAGCATGACCTTAATCGTAATCTCGATATACTTAATGAGACTGGGGCGGCCCGCGAAGAATCTGCTAATTCCTTTATGCTTTATCTTGGTCATGGCTACCTGGGCCGGTATTTGGTACGTCATTAGTTATGTGAGAGATGGACAGTGGATTCTTGTACTAATTCAAACCGCAGTTATTGTTTCTTCGGTATTTATTATTCTTGAATCCTGGTCGGTAGCTTCCAAGCTTAAAGCCGAGGGTATTGAAGGAGATAGTGCAGGAGATAGCACAGGAGATGACGAAGGGTCAGTAACATCTTCTGGTGATTAAGATGTAATGCCAAGAACTACTTGGCCGAAGAAGGGGCAGTTTTTAGTGCGTTGCACAGAATACTGCTCCTTTTTTATTTAGCTCTAAATAAATAGTGCCACATATCACTCTATGGACAGAAACAAGCTCAAAGAACTACTTTCAATAAATTCAACTAATTCGATTGCCAATCTACATGTGTTTTCAGAGTTAGATTCTACCAATGCCGAGGCCGGACGTTTGCTTGGCTCAGGTGTCGAGGGCGTTCAACTAATTATTGCGAATTCACAGTCAGCCGGTCGCGGCAGAAGAGGGCGAATTTGGGTGAGTCCGTCCGGAAGTGGATTATATCTTTCGCTGGTCTACCCCTTTTCAATTAATGCTGATGCTCTGCAAGGCTTAAGTCTCATTACAGCAATAAGCACACACACTGCCATTCAAGACTTTGGGGCAAGGAATTTACAATTGAAATGGCCAAACGACATTTTGGTTGGAAACAAAAAATTATCGGGAATCTTATTGGAATCACGCAGTGAGAATAATCAAACTTGGGTGGTTTTTGGTATTGGAATAAATTTTAAGCTTACCGAAGATCAGAAGCAGAGTATCGACAGACCCGTTACTGACATCGAAGAGTTGCTGCCTGATGGTCCAAGTATGGAACAACTCGCTGCAAGTACGACTAATCTTCTACTGGAAAATATAGTTAAGTTTCAAGATTCAGGATTCTCAACTTTCCAGACTGCATGGAATAAGCATGACCGTTATCTGGAGCGCGATATCGTGATTCAAAACGGCAACAGTCAAAAAATAGGACGTTGCCAGGGTGTAGATGAAAATGGTGCTCTCTTGCTGCAAACTGCGGAGGGCATACTAAAAATTTCGGGTGGAGAAATATTTCCTTCCTTACGAGAAGCTAGCGAGTAATCTGTGTCGTGATAGTTGAATTGGATATAGGCAATACACGTATCAAATGGCGTCACACTGCCTTGCATGGTGATGATGAGTCCGAGGAAGGTGTATTTGATGATGTTGAGGAGTTCTTCGCCAACTATGCCCAGCAGAAAAAGCCTGATGTATTTCGTTTTTGCAGTGTAAGAGATCAAGCTATTAGCAATAAGCTAATTAGTTGGAGCAGCGAGAACTGGGGATTCGAACCCCAGGTGGCAGAAGTAAGCAGAGAGTGCGGCGGTGTCACCGTCAATTATGCCGACGTAAGTCGATTGGGAGTTGATCGCTGGCTCGCTATGCTGGCTGCCTACCGAAAAGCTGGAGGAGCCTGCTTAGTCGTAGATTGCGGCACGGCGTTCACGCTAGATTCACTCTCAGCTGAGGGATCTCATTTGGGGGGATTTATATTGCCCGGGCTCAAATTGATGCAAGAGAGTCTGATAGCAAACACTGGAATTCGCCTCGACCCTGGCGCACATCAAGATTCCATTGAGATGGGTAATTCAACCGATGAAGCTGTCCTGAATGGCAGTTTGGCAAGCCTGGTCGCTATAGTTGAGAAGCATGCTGAAATACTCGCTCAGCAGTCAGGACAGACCAGGGTATTTGTCAGTGGGGGTGATGCCCAACTTTTGGCAAAATTCGTCGAATCGGTTAATTGTGAAATAGTGCCCGGGCTCGTGCTGGATGGATTGGCTATTGCCTGCCCCGGCCATTAGGAACCCCCGAATCAGGAACAATTCAATTGAAATACATAGCAATACTTCTACTTTTCGCGAATATTGGCTATTTCATCTGGGCTCTGACTCGCCCGACCGAGGCGGAATTGGTCGAAAGTGAATCCAGAGAATTACTCAATAACGGCTTAATGCTGATTCGTGAATTTGAAGCCCAAACCGAGGCTTTGGCGCTGGAAAACGCTGAAGATCGAACCCTATGCAGCATTGTTGTTGGTTTTGCCACAGTGGACGATGCCAATGGCTTCATTTTAGCCGCTCGGCAACGCGAACTGGGGACTCTGTTGAATCTGACAGGTGATCCGCTGCCTTCACAATACAGGGTTTACTTAGCACCGGAAGCCAATCGAATCCTGGCCACTCGCGAATTAGATGCCGTCAGCTCGGCTATTTTGGATGCCGAATTGGCGGTCGAAACCTATCTAATCACGCGGGGGCCACTGGCAGAAGGTATCGGCTTAGGGGTGTTTGCCGAGGCGGCGGAGGCTGAAACAATACAGACTCAGGTCAGCGGACTAGGTTTCGCGCCAGAAATTGAAGAAATTCCCCGTTCCGATGGTGAGATTCAGGTAGTGCTTAGATCCTCTAATTCTGAGCAGTTGGAAATGGCTGAATGGCTTGAATTATCTGACGATCGGCCCGATTTGACCCGCACAGAAAATCTCTGTGAAACGATTGCACAAGCATCCCAATTCCCATAAAATGCCGCTCCTGAGTGAGAGAGCCAGGGAATACGCCCTTGGGAGATCTTGTGGGAGGGGTTCCCGAGTGGCCAAAGGGATCAGACTGTAAATCTGACGCGAAAGCTTCGGTGGTTCAAATCCACCCCCCTCCACCATATCGTTACGGCGTGCAGTAGAAGGGCGGAGCAGACACGGCGGGTATAGTTCAGAGGTAGAACCCCAGCCTTCCAAGCTGGTTGCGCGGGTTCGATTCCCGCTACCCGCTCCAAATATGGCTCGCATAGCTCAGGTGGTAGAGCACTCCCTTGGTAAGGGAGAGGTCCCCAGTTCGACTCTGGGTGTGAGCACCACGTTCGAAGCTTTAGCTTCGAATCCCTGGTTTGATTTGTGAACCGGTAGGGGCACCACGTTCGAAACGAAGTTTCGAATATCAGCGAAGGGTGTTTGATCCGGTAGGAGCACCACGTTCGAAACGAAGTTTCGAATATCAGCGAAGGGTGTTTGATCCGGTAGGGGCACCACGTTCGAAACGCAGTTTCGAATCCATGGTTCGAATTTTGTCCCGGTAGGGGCACCATTTAGCTAAATATTTGTGAAACAGAATTGAATTTCAGGTTGTTGCTTCTATATATAGAAAGACAACAGCTCTAGATTACTTCAACTTAGAGAAAACTTAAGAAGGGTAAATAAAGTGGCGAAGGAAAAATTTGAAAGAACGAAGGTACACGTAAACGTTGGCACAATTGGTCACGTTGACCATGGTAAGACGACGTTAACGGCTGCGCTGACTAAGGTGTGTGCGGAAGCCTACGGTGGCGAGATGCGCGACTTTGATCAGATTGATAATGCGCCGGAAGAGAAAGAGCGTGGAATCACGATTGCTACTTCACACGTTGAATACGATTCGCCGAACCGTCACTACGCCCACGTAGACTGTCCCGGCCACGCCGACTATGTGAAGAACATGATCACCGGTGCCGCACAAATGGACGGAGCGATTCTGGTGGTATCGGCAGCAGACGGCCCCATGCCACAGACTCGTGAGCACATTCTCTTGTCACGCCAGGTTGGTGTGCCTTATATCGTGGTCTTCATGAATAAGGCCGACATGGTCGATGATGAAGAACTGCTAGAGCTGGTTGAGATGGAGATTCGCGAGCTGTTAGACCAGTACGAATTCCCGGGTGATGACACGCCAATCATTATTGGTTCAGCCCTTAAAGCCTTGGAAGGTGACGAGTCCGATATCGGTTCTCCCGCGGTACAGAAGCTGGTTGAGACTCTGGACTCTTACATTCCTGAGCCAGAGCGTGATGTTGAGAAGCCATTCTTGATGCCAATCGAAGACGTGTTCTCGATTTCCGGTCGCGGTACGGTTGTGACTGGTCGTGTTGAAAGAGGCATTATCACTGTCGGTGAAGAGATGGAGATCATCGGTATCAAAGATACTGAGAAGACTACCTGTACTGGAGTTGAGATGTTCAGAAAGCTTCTCGATGAAGGCCGCGCAGGTGAGAACGTTGGTGTTCTGTTACGTGGCACCAAGCGAGAAGAAGTAGAGCGCGGTCAGGTATTGGCCAAGCCAGGATCGATTACACCGCATACGAAGTTCGAAGCTGAGGTTTATATCTTAAGCAAAGACGAAGGTGGACGTCATACCCCATTCTTTTCTAACTATCGTCCCCAGTTTTACTTCCGTACTACTGACGTAACTGGTGCAGTTGAAATGCCTGAAGGTGTTGAGATGGTTATGCCAGGCGATAACATAAAGATGAACGTTGAGTTGATTGCGCCAATTGCGATGGACGAAGGATTACGCTTCGCGATTCGTGAAGGCGGACGTACAGTTGGCGCCGGCGTTGTATCGAAGATAATCGAATAATTAGAATGCTGAGATTTGATGACGCCAGCCCATCCAGTTGGATGTGCTGGCTTTATCGTATCTAGGGACGCAGTGACTGCTCGAGATCGCTCCCTTCGACTTGTGGTTTAAATAAAGAAAGTCAGGTAGTGCGGGAAAAGGCACCGTGCTATTAAGCAGCACAAAGCCTTACGAATAAAAGGCCAGTAGCTCAATTGGCAGAGCAGCGGTCTCCAAAACCGCAGGTTGGGGGTTCGATTCCCTCCTGGCCTGCCATTTAAGGCAGGCGGGTTAGCAGGTACTGCTAGTTTAAGAGATTTGAGAAGACAATCATGTCAGAAAAAATCGATGGTGAAGGTAACAGCCTAGACTGGATCAAATGGGCAATTGTCGCAGTGATAGTAGCGGCAGGCGTTTATGCGAATTCCTATTTCGCGGCTGAGTCTTTGCTGATTCGAACAGTTGGATTACTGATAGCTGCCGGTGTGGCAGGTTGGATAGCTGCGCAAACAGAAAAAGGGCGTAATTTTGTCAATCTTTGCTTGGAAGCCCGAGTAGAGATACGAAAGGTCGTTTGGCCAACCAGGCAGGAAACCACGCAGACCACTATTGTTGTATTAATCGTCATCATGATCGTGGCGATAATCTTGTGGCTACTTGATTCCTTGCTTGGTGGAATTATTTCGTCTTTTATTACATAGAGAATTTTGATGTCAAAGCGCTGGTATGTAGTCCACGCCTATTCGGGCTATGAAAAGAAAGTTATGCATGCTCTGAGAGAACGAATAACTCTTCGAGGGATGGATGACTATTTCGATGAAGTGCTCGTACCTACTGAAGAAGTATTGGAGATGCGAGGAGGACAGAAACGGAAGAGCGAGAGGAAGTTTTTTCCTGGCTACGTTTTAGTCCACATGGATCTGAATGATGACACTTGGCATTTAGTAAAAGAAACGCCAAGAGTGATGGGATTTATTGGTGGCACGGCCGAAAGACCTGCGCCAATCACTGACAAAGAAGCTAATAAGATTCTCCAGCGAATGGAGGATAGTGAAGAATCCCCAACTCATAAAACAATTTATGAGCCGGGAGAAATGGTTCGAGTTACTGATGGGCCGTTTAACGATTTCACAGGCACAGTTGAAGAAGTGAACTATGAAAAGAGTCGTCTTCGCGTTGCCGTTTTGATTTTTGGCAGATCGACACCGGTTGAACTTGAGTTTGGCCAAGTGGAGAAAAGCTAAAGAGCCGATAGGCTTCGGGGACAGATCTTTAGCTCTGTCCCCATTAAAGGTGTCTCTAAACAAAGAGACTAAAACTCGATCTTCGCATATCAGCCGAGTGTGAAGTGGAAGGGGAGTTAAACATCCCAAGATCGCGAAAGTTTGAAGGTTCGTAGGAGCTTCGTAAGAAACTCCGATGTACTAAAACTAGAGCGGCACGGAGATGCTTTAACGATCGTACCCACTGGAGAACAACAATGGCTAAGAAAGTACTGGCTTATATCAAGCTGCAGGTTGGCGCGGGACAAGCCAATCCAAGTCCGCCAGTTGGTCCAGCACTTGGACAACACGGTGTAAACATCATGGATTTCTGTAAGGCGTTTAACGCCCAGACTCAGGGAACTGAGCCTGGACTGCCTATTCCGGTAGTTATTACAGTCTATGCAGATCGCAGTTTTACCTTTATTACAAAAACTCCGCCGGCATCTGTGCTGTTGCGCAAAGCTGCGGGAGTAAAGAAAGGTAGTGGCAGACCCAACACTGAAAAAGTTGGCAAGGTAAATCGCGCGCAACTAGAAGAAATTGCGAACCAGAAAATGCCTGATCTTACGGCTGCAGATATGGATGCGGCGGTTCGAACATTGGCAGGTAGTGCTCGCAGCGCAGGTCTTGAAGTCGAGGGGGTTGAGCAAGATGGCTAAACAATCCAAAAAGCGTAAGCAAATGGCTGAAAAGATCGAAATTGGAAAGAATTATTCGATCGAAGAAGCGGTTTCTCTTATATCAGAATTCGCGTCTGGCAAATTCGCCGAATCGCTCGATGTTGCCATTAATTTAGGCGTCGATCCTCGTAAATCAGATCAGGTCGTTCGCGGCTCGACTACATTGCCTGCTGGAACCGGCAAAGATGTAAAAGTTGCCGTGTTTGCGCAAGGCGATAATGCAGAGAAAGCCAAAGCGGCTGGTGCTGACATTGTCGGTTTTGAAGATCTGGCGGAATCAATTCAAGGTGGAAACTTAGACTTCGACGTCGTCATTGCAACTCCGGATGCGATGCGGGTTGTCGGAAAATTAGGAACGGTTCTAGGACCTCGCGGTTTAATGCCAAATCCTAAAGTTGGAACAGTTACACCTGATGTTGAAGCGGCTGTAAAAAATGCAAAAGCAGGGCAGGTCCGTTATCGCACTGACAAGAATGGCATCGTTCATGGTGGCATCGGAAAAGTTGGCTTCGATAATGCGGCAGTGAGATCAAACCTTGAAGCATTGATAGCAGATTTGAAGAAATCAAAGCCTTCGTCTGCAAAAGGTGTCTATATAAAGAAGGTAGTACTTTCTTCAACTATGGGCCCTGGACTACTAATCGATCAGTCGTCATTAACGATTTAGTAAAGCTAAGAATTGCGAGGGCTAGATTCATCTAGTTCTCTAATGACTTTGTGGTAATCGCCGTTAGGCGATTCCGTCAAAGACCGTAGGTGAAAGGACAGAGTGTAATAGTCGTTTCTTAATTTCCTGCGCAGATGGTGAAACCCAATCCGGACAATCATTCCGGGTTCTTATCACCGAACAAAACGGGTACTTGTAAATAGTACCTTTAACTGAACTGGCGACAGTTCATTGAGTGAGGTTAATAAAAGTGGCAATAGGACTGGAAGACAAGAAACAAATTGTTTCGGAAGTCAATCAGGCTGCTGCTAGTGCCTTGTCTGCAGTACTCGCGGATTACCGTGGAGTCGATGTAGGCGAACTTACTACACTTCGAAAAACCGCACGGGAAAACAAAGTTTATCTTCGCGTTGTTCGCAATACGTTACTAAAGCGAGCCGTTGAAGATACTGAGTTCGAGTGCATTCAAGATGTGTTAGTAGGGCCAACTCTGCTCGCATTATCCCAAGAAGATCCTGGTGCCGCTGCGCGTGTGCTTAAGGATTTTGCGAAGGAAAATGACGATTTTGAGATTAAGGCACTGTCTGTAGGTGGCGAGTTACTGGATGCTAACCAGATCGATGTATTGGCGAAACTGCCATCACTTGATCAGGGTAGATCCATGTTAATGAGTGTGATGTTGGCACCAATAACGAAACTTGCACGTACAGTAAATGAAGTTCCTTCCAAGGTTACTCGTGCCGTTGCGGCAGTGAAAGACCAGAAGCAGGAAGCAGCCTAATTCCATTGATAACCGTTTTTTAATTAATTTTTAGTGTAGGAGATAAGAGTCATGGCTCTTTCTAAAGAAGAAGTTTTAGATGCAATCGCTGATATGCCCGTAATGGATGTTGTTGGTTTAGTTGAAGCGATGGAAGAAAAATTTGGCGTTTCAGCAGCTGCGGCTGTTGCTGCGGCACCTGCCGCCGCAGCTGGTGGCGACGCTGCCCCAGCTGAAGAAAAGTCCGAGTTCGATATCGTTCTTGCTGGGGTTGGCGAGAAGAAAGTAAACGTCATTAAAGCAGTTCGAGGTATTACAGGTCTTGGTTTGAAAGAAGCCAAGGAACTTGTAGATGGAGCGCCTTCAACTATTAAAGAAGCTGCACCAAAAGCAGAAGCGGAAGAAGCCAAGAAAGCACTGGAAGAAGCTGGCGCCTCCGTTGAGCTTAAGTAATAAGCGACAGCTAAATCACGATCAACACTAGGCATGTGATCCATGTCTGGTGTTAGCTCGTGCTTGATTATTCTCGAATTAATGTTCGAGTAGATCTCGATAGCCACTTAAACAAAGTAACCGCTATCGAATGTCGCAGAGACAATCTGCCAGCAGTAAGTAGTAATGCGCCGAAGCAATTAGTTGAAAGCGCATTAGTTAAGAGTACAAAAAGCTAGGAACACAACATGGCCTATTCGTATACAGAGAAAAAGCGTATTCGTAAGAATTTTGGAAAATTGCCCAGTGCAATGGATATTCCGTATTTATTGTCTATCCAAATCGATTCTTACAGACAATTTACACAGGCTGATACTCAGGTTGAGAATCGTCTGGATCAAGGCTTACATGCCGCGTTCAAATCTGTATTTCCTATTGTCAGCTATTCCGGTAAAGCAGTTCTGGAATACGTGAGTTATGACTTAGGAAAACCTGCTTTTGATGTTAAAGAATGTCAGCTCAGAGGATCTACTTATTCAGTATCTCTGCGCGTGAAAGTTCGGTTGATTCTTTATGATAAGGAATCAACAACACAAACGATTAAAGATATTAAAGAACAAGAAGTTTACATGGGCGAAATTCCATTAATGACGGAGTCAGGTACTTTCGTTATTAACGGGACGGAGCGTGTGGTTGTATCGCAATTACACAGATCGCCAGGTGTTTTCTTCGACCATGACCGAGGCAAAACCCATAGCTCAGGCAAGTTACTCTATTCTGCCCGAGTTATTCCTTACCGTGGCTCCTGGTTGGATTTCGAATTTGATCCTAAAGACATGGTTTACGTCCGAATCGACCGACGACGTAAATTGCCCGCAACCGTACTCTTGCGTGCTCTTGGATATAGTTCTGAAGAAATCCTGTCGATGTTCTATGAGAACAACAGCTACAAGATTACGCAAAAGAAAGATCAGGAAGCTGAGATTAAATTGAAGCTGGTTCCAGCAAGATTGCGTGGTGAAGTGCTTAGCTTTCCGATTAATGACAAGAAAGGAAAGCTCATTGTTGAAGAAGGCCGCCGCATAACTTCACGTCACATTCGTCAAATGGAAACGGCAAAGCTTACCGAACTGCTACTTAGCAATGATTTCCTGGTAGGCACTTCATTGGCTAAAGACATAATCAATGAAGAGACAGGGGAAGTGATGTTTCCTTGTAACGCAGAACTTACCGATGAGCTTTTGGCTGAATTTTTTGAGCAAGGTGTAAAAGGATTCGAAACTATTTATACCAATGACCTCGACTGTGGACCGTTCGTTTCTGACACGCTGCGGATAGATTCAACTACTTCCAAGTTGGAAGCCATGGTTGAGATCTATCGCATGATGCGTCCAGGCGAGCCGCCTACCAAAGAATCTGCTGAGAATTTGTTTTCTAACTTATTCTTTGCCCGAGAAAGGTATGACCTTTCTGCGGTTGGTCGCATGAAATTCAATCGTCGCCTGGGAAGACCAGAATCTGAAGGTGCTCCAGTTCTAAGCACTGATGACATAGTTGACGTGTTGAAGACTCTGGTAGGAATCAGAAACGGATTTGGTTCTGTTGACGATATCGATCATCTAGGTAATCGACGAATTCGTTCCGTTGGTGAAATGGCCGAAAACCAATTCCGAGTTGGTTTAGTTCGAGTTGAGCGCGCAGTAAAAGAGCGTCTCAGTATGGCTGACTCTGAAGGGCTTATGCCACAGGACATGATCAATGCGAAGCCAGTGGCTGCAGCCATCAAAGAATTTTTTGGTTCCAGTCAGCTTTCGCAGTTTATGGATCAGAACAATCCCCTTTCGGAAGTTACCCATAAGCGCCGTGTATCGGCACTTGGGCCGGGCGGTCTAACTCGTGAACGAGCGGGCTTCGAAGTTCGTGACGTACACCCGACTCACTATGGTCGAGTATGTCCAATTGAGACGCCGGAAGGTCCGAATATTGGATTGATTAATTCCTTAGCAACTTATGCGCGTACTAATAATTACGGCTTCCTGGAAAGTCCTTATCGCAAAGTTGTGAACAACAAAGTAACAGATGAGATTCACTATCTTTCAGCCATTGATGAGAGTGATTTTGTCATCGCTCAAGCAAGTGCAGAGTTAGATAAGAAGCGTGGCTTCGTTGAGACTCTGGTTACGGTTCGCTACAAAGGTGAGACTACATTAAAGGCGCGGGAAGAAGTCGACTATATGGATGTTGCACCACAACAGATGGTGTCAGTTGCTGCGGCATTGATTCCTTTCCTTGAGCACGACGATGCAAACCGTGCCTTGATGGGTTCAAACATGCAGCGTCAAGCTGTGCCAACATTAAAAACTGAGAAGCCGTTAGTTGGTACAGGAATGGAGCGCAACGTTGCGCGAGATTCTGGTGTATGTGTTGTTGCATTCCGAGGCGGTGTCATCGAATCAGTTGATGCGGCGCGAATCATCGTCCGTGTTAATGATGACGAAACCGACGCCGGTGAAGCGGGTGTAGACATTTACAATCTGACTAAATACACGCGTTCGAATCAGAACACCTGTATTTCTCAGCGACCACTAGTGAAAGAAGGTGATGAAATTGCTCGTGGCGACATCCTGGCAGATGGTCCATCCATCGACATGGGTGAGTTGGCATTGGGTCAGAACATGCGCATCGCTTTTATGCCCTGGAATGGTTACAACTTCGAAGATTCCATTCTCATCTCTGAGCGTGTTGTTAAAGAAGATAGATTTACTACGATCCACATTCAGGAGCTAACTTGTGTGGCTCGTGATACTAAACTCGGTTCTGAAGAAATTACTGCAGATATTCCAAACGTTGGTGAGGGTGCCCTCAGCAAACTGGACGAATCAGGAATTGTTTATATCGGAGCGGAAGTAAATGCTGGTGACATTTTAGTTGGTAAGGTGACACCGAAAGGTGAAACCCAGCTAACACCAGAAGAAAAACTTCTTCGAGCGATCTTCGGTGAGAAAGCGTCTGATGTGAAAGATACATCGTTAAGAGTACCGACCAGTGTGAAAGGTACGGTTATCGATGTGCAGGTCTTCACTCGCGATGGTTTAGAAAAAGATCAACGTGCTATTGAAATCGAAGAATCGCAATTGGCAAAAGTTCGCAAGGATATCGATGACGAATATCGCATCGTTGAAGCAGCGACTTTTGAACGACTGCACAAATCGCTGCTAGGTAAAGTTGTAGCTGGAGGTCCGAAGTTAAAGAAGGGCCAAAAAGTTACCAACGATTACTTGAGTGATTTGCCCCAAGACGATTGGTTCAAACTGCGTATGTCTAACGATGCTTTGAATAAGCAGTTAGAGCGTGCAGAAGAACAGCTTAAAGAGCGAAGAAAAGATCTTGATGAGCGCTTCGAAGACAAGAAGAAAAAACTCACTCAAGGCGACGATCTTGCGCCGGGTGTTTTAAAGATCGTTAAAGTCTATCTAGCCATTAAGCGTCGTATTCAGCCTGGTGACAAGATGGCAGGTCGACACGGTAACAAGGGTGTTATCTCTGTGATCATGCCAGTCGAAGACATGCCTTACGACGAACAGGGTGAACCGGTGGATATTGTATTGAATCCACTTGGCGTGCCTTCTCGAATGAACGTGGGTCAGATTCTTGAGACGCACCTCGGTGCTGCCTCGAAAGGACTTGGCGAGAATATAGGCAAGCTCCTTGACGCACAGAAGAAAGTCACCGAAGTGCGTAAGCTAATTACCGAGGTTTACAACAAAATCGGTCAACGAACTGAAGATATTCGGGGCTTGGATGAAGAAGAGCTATTCGAACTGGCAGGAAATCTGCGTAACGGGGTGCCAATGGCGACTCCAGTGTTCGATGGTGCTGCAGAAACTGAAATTAAGGAGATGTTGCATCTGGCAGGCATGGATGAAAGTGGTCAGGTAACGCTCTTCGACGGTAGAACTGGAGATGCGTTCGATCGACAGGTGACAGTCGGCATTATGTACATGCTGAAACTGAACCACTTGGTTGATGACAAGATGCACGCCAGATCAACTGGCTCTTATAGCCTGGTTACACAGCAACCACTAGGTGGTAAAGCACAATTCGGTGGTCAACGCTTCGGGGAAATGGAAGTGTGGGCTCTGGAAGCTTACGGTGCTGCGTATACCTTGCAAGAAATGTTAACCGTTAAGTCGGATGATGTTGCTGGACGCACCAAGATGTATAAAAACATCGTGGATGGCGATCATCGAATGGAACCAGCAATGCCGGAGTCGTTTAACGTATTAGTTAAAGAAATTCGATCTCTGGGGATCGATATGGAATTGGATGTCAGTAAGTAATTCAATTGCGGATATCGCATTTGAGTCTTTTTTTGAAAGTGACATTAATTTTTTAGGCTTCATTCCTTTTGGAATGGAGCTGGAGAGGAAACAGAATGAAAGACCTACTAGGGTTACTTAAATCTCAATCACAATCAGATGAGTTTGATTCCATTCGAATAGGTCTGGCTTCTCCTGAAATGATCAGAGCCTGGTCATTTGGTGAGGTTAAAAAGCCAGAAACAATAAATTATCGAACGTTTAAACCAGAACGAGACGGTTTGTTCTGTGCCAAGATTTTTGGTCCAGTCAAGGACTATGAATGTCTTTGCGGGAAGTACAAGCGTCTTAAGCATCGCGGTGTTATCTGCGAGAAGTGCGGTGTAGAAGTAGCGCTCTCAAAAGTGCGTCGCGATCGCATGGGCCATATCGAACTAGCGAGCCCTGTGGCTCACATCTGGTTTTTAAAATCACTGCCTTCTCGAATTGGTTTGCTCTTGGACATGACTCTTCGTGATATCGAGCGCATTCTTTATTTCGAGTCTTTTGTCGTGACTGATCCTGGCATGACGACATTAGAAAAAGGCCAGTTATTGACTGACGAGCAGTATTACGAAGCCATGGAAGAATTCAGTGATGAATTCGAAGCGAAGATGGGTGCGGAAGCAGTACAGGCGCTCATGAAAGATATGGATGTCGATGCGGAAGTTGCACGTTTACGTGAAGAGATTCCGGCAACAAATTCTGAAACGAAGTTGAAGAAGTTATCCAAGCGCCTCAAGCTACTTGAAGCATTTGTAGATTCTGGCAACAAGCCAGAATGGATGGTGATGATAGTATTGCCTGTGCTCCCGCCTGATTTACGTCCTCTCGTGCCTCTGGATGGTGGTCGCTTCGCAACTTCTGATTTGAACGATTTATATCGACGGGTAATCAATCGAAACAATCGTCTCAAGCGACTATTAGATCTCAATGCGCCGGACATTATCGTGCGTAACGAGAAGCGTATGTTGCAAGAAGCAGTAGACGCATTGCTAGACAACGGCCGTCGTGGTCGAGCTATTACTGGTTCGAACAAGCGTCCTTTGAAGTCTCTTGCGGACATGATCAAAGGTAAACAGGGTCGATTCCGTCAAAACCTGCTCGGTAAGCGAGTGGACTATTCTGGCCGTTCTGTAATTGTGGTTGGTCCTACTCTTAGGCTACATCAGTGTGGATTACCGAAGAAGATGGCATTGGAATTATTTAAACCATTTATCTTTGGCAAACTAGAGCGACGCGGACTTGCAACGACTATTAAGGCCGCGAAGAAAATGGTGGAAAGGGAAACGGCTGAAGTCTGGGATATTCTTGCAGAAGTTATTCGCGAGCATCCAGTTCTTCTTAACCGTGCACCTACTTTGCACCGTTTAGGTATTCAGGCATTCGAGCCAGTGTTAATTGAAGGTAAAGCGATTCAATTGCACCCGCTGGTATGTGCTGCCTATAACGCGGACTTCGACGGCGACCAAATGGCGGTTCACGTACCTCTTACCTTAGAGGCTCAGCTCGAAGCGCGTACTCTGATGATGTCTACCAACAATATTCTCGCGCCAGCGAATGGCGAACCAATTATCGTGCCATCTCAAGATGTGGTGCTTGGTTTGTATTACATGACGCGCAGCCGTGTTAATGCACAGGGCGAAGGCATGGTATTTGCCGATGCGAAGGAAGTGCAACGGGCCTACGACACTGGTCAAGTTCATCTACAGGCACGCATTAAAGTACGAATCAATGAAACTGTCTTTGATGACGAAAAGGAAACAGAAACAAGAAGTGGAATTGTGGATACAACTGTTGGTCGAGTATTGCTCTACAACATCGTTCCTGATGGTCTGCCGTTTGAAATGGTTAACCAGAAGATGGCGAAGAAGCCAATTTCACAAATTCTTAACGCCTGTTATCGAAATGTTGGTTTGAAAGAGACTGTAATATTTGCTGACCAGCTCATGTATACCGGTTACGCCTATTCAACGCGTTCTGGTTCATCAATTGGTGTTAACGACTTCGTCATTCCTGATGAGAAGGCAACCATTATTGGTCAGGCCAACTCAGAAGTTGAAGAGATTGAAGCACAGTTCGCTTCTGGACTCGTAACCCAGGGTGAGAAATACAACAAGGTTATCGATATCTGGTCACGCGCCAACGATATCGTTGCAAAATCTATGATGGAAGGCCTTTCCAGCGAACCGGTTATTAATAAAGAGGGTAAAGAGGAGCAACAGGAATCCTTTAACTCTGTTTATGTCTACGCCGATTCCGGTGCTCGAGGCTCCCCTGCACAAATTCGTCAGCTGGCGGGTATGCGTGGTTTGATGGCTCGTCCAGATGGATCGATTATCGAAACGCCTATTACCGCAAATTTCCGTGAAGGCCTGAGCGTATCGCAATACTTTACCTCTACTCACGGTGCTCGAAAGGGTTTGGCGGATACTGCACTCAAGACAGCTAACTCCGGTTATCTGACTCGACGTCTGGTTGATATTTCCCAAGACCTGGTGGTTACTGGCCATGACTGTGGCACTGACCAGGGTCTTACTATGGCCCCAATCATCGAAGGTGGCGACATCATTGCGCCATTAGGTGATCGTGTTCTAGGTCGTGTTCTCGCCGCTGATGTTATCGAAGAAGATAGTGGTGATGTCATTGCCGAAGCCGGCACCATGATTAATGAACGCATGGTAGAAACCTTAGAGACCTGCGGTGTGGATCAGTTGCACGTACGTTCACCAATTACTTGTGAGACAAGGTTCGGTATTTGCAGTCAATGCTACGGGCGAGATCTAGCGTGCGGACATATCGTTAATGTCGGTGAAGCAGTGGGCGTTATCGCTGCTCAATCCATCGGTGAGCCGGGTACACAGTTAACGATGCGGACGTTCCATATCGGTGGTGCGGCATCACGTGCTACTGCTAGCGACAATGTTCAGGTGAAGAATAATGGAACCATTCACCTCAATAACATGAAGACGGTAGAGAACATTAAGGGTGAGCTCGTTGTTGTGTCTCGCTCTGGTGAATTAATCGTGAATGACGTGAATGGCCGCGAGCGAGAACGTTACAAACTTCCCTACGGTGCACTGATTACAGTTGGTAAGAAAGTAGACGTTGAAGCGGGCCAGGTTGTCGCAACCTGGGATCCGCATACTCACCCGATCGTTTCTGAAGTGGCGGGTAAAGTTGCTTTCGAATCCATGGAAGAAGGCATTACGGTGCGCGAGCAGACAGATGAAATTACAGGTCTTTCCAGTATCTCAGTAATCGATCCTGCCGAACGTGCTTCTTCAGCGAAAGAATTGCGTCCAGCAGTAAACGTCGTCGACAAGAAGGGTAATGAAGTTTGTTTACCAGGCACTAACGTTCCGGCGCACTACCACTTGCCAGCGAATGCGATCATTGGTTTAAAGGATGGTGCAGCACTAAATATCGGTGACGTAATTGCCCGTATTCCCCAGGAAGGTTCGAAAACTCGTGATATCACGGGTGGTCTGCCGCGGGTTGCCGACTTATTTGAAGCACGTAAACCGAAGGAGCCAGCGATTCTTGCTGAAATCTCCGGCACCGTTAGCTTTGGTAAGGAAACGAAAGGCAAACGCAGGTTAGTAATAACACCTAAGGATGGGGTTAACCCGATAGATGGGTCAGACCATTACGAAGTGTTGATTCCAAAATGGCGCACCATGACTGTGTTCGAAGGTGAACATATCGAGAAGGGTGAAGTCGTATCAGAAGGACCACCAGCACCTCACGATATCCTGCGCTTAAAAGGCGTTGAGGCTCTTGCGCAATACATCGTTAATGAAGTGCAGGATGTGTATCGCTTGCAAGGCGTACGTATAAATGACAAGCACATCGAAGTAATCGTGCGTCAGATGCTACGTAAAGTTGAGATCACTCAAACTGGCGATTCCAATCTGATTAAGGGTGAGCAATTGACCTATACGCAGATCTTGGAAATTAATGACAATCTGGAAGCAGAAGATAAGCAGCCGGCGAAGTTTGATCGCATGCTCTTGGGCATTACTAAGGCTTCATTGGCCACAGAATCTTTTATTTCCGCAGCGTCATTCCAGGAAACTACGCGAGTACTTACAGAAGCGGCAGTTACCGGGAAGCGAGATTTTCTCCGTGGTTTGAAAGAAAATGTGGTAGTAGGGCGTCTTATTCCTGCGGGAACTGGATTGGCTTATCACGAGGCTCGGAAGAAGGCGAGTCAGGAAGAATCAGATCTGGAAGTTTCGGCCAGTGACGTGGAAGCGGCACTTAGTGAAGCTCTCAGCGAGAAAATAAACGAACAGGCTGAAAGCTAGAAAAACAGAGGGATTCAGCCTCAAAAATAGTTGACTCATAGATGCGAGATAATTAAACTCTCGCATCTTTTTGAGTTGAGACTCAGAGAATATAGAGAATTAGATGGCAACAATTAACCAATTAGTCCGTAAGCCCCGTAAGAGCAAGGTCTCCAAGAGTGACGTGCCTGCATTGCAGCGTTCCCCGCAAAAGCGCGGCGTCTGCACCAGGGTATATACCACAACACCGAAGAAGCCTAATTCTGCACTGCGTAAGGTTTGCCGTGTTCGACTGGTAAATGGCTATGAAGTTACATCTTATATCGGTGGTGAAGGTCACAATTTACAGGAACACTCCGTGGTCCTGATACGTGGTGGCCGAGTTAAGGACTTGCCAGGTGTGCGCTATCACACGGTACGTGGCAGCCTTGATACCTCTGGTGTATCTGATCGGAAGCAAGGTCGCTCCAAGTATGGAGCCAAGCGTCCAAAATAACCCGCTAACATTTGCGGTCATTATCCGTTGATAGCGGTGCAACATAGCTAGTTAGAAGCACCGGTTTTTCGGAACAAATTAGAGCTAAATACAAGCGCAAGGATTGCGCGGCTCATCGTAGCTCTCAAAACATAACGATGAGATTGAGTAAGGCCAGGTGTTGGTTAGTGGTTTGTAGTTAACTAACTCTAAAAAGTGAATCCTGGATCAACCTGAATAAACATAGAGGTCGCACATGCCCAGACGTAGAGTAGTGGCGAAACGTGAAGTTTTGCCAGATCCAAAATTCGGAAGCAAAATCCTAGCTAAATTCATGAACCACGTGATGGTCGACGGTAAGAAGTCTGTTGCCGAAAAGATCGTGTACGGTGCCTTGGATACAGTAGCTGAGAAAACCGGTTCCGATCCCTTAGAAGCATTCGAAAAAGCCTTAGATAGTATCGCTCCCATGGTCGAGGTTAAGTCTCGTCGCGTGGGTGGTGCAACCTATCAAGTCCCGGTGGAAGTTCGCGCTGAGCGTCGCAATGCTCTGGCAATGCGCTGGTTGGTTGAGCATTCCCGGTCCCGTGGCGAAAAATCTATGGCGCTGCGTTTAGCTGGTGAAATTGCTGACGCTGCGGAAGGGCGCGGAAGTGCAGTTAAAAAGCGCGAAGACGTGCACAGAATGGCCGAAGCCAACCGTGCCTTTTCACATTATCGTTTTTAACTAATTTTGTTTGTTTAAGGGTATAGCTGTGGCTAGAAAACACCCCCTGAGTCGTTATAGAAACATTGGAATTGCCGCACACGTTGATGCTGGCAAAACAACGACGACTGAGCGCGTTTTGTTCTACACAGGTATTTCTCACAAGATCGGTGAAGTGCACGATGGTGCCGCTGTCATGGACTGGATGGAGCAAGAGCAGGAACGTGGTATTACCATCACTTCTGCAGCGACTACTTGTTTCTGGAATGGCATGGACCAACAGTACGATGAACATCGTATTAATATCATCGACACACCGGGACACGTTGATTTCACGATTGAAGTAGAGCGGTCATTGCGCGTGCTCGATGGAGCCGTGGTAGTTCTTTGTGCTTCTTCAGGTGTGCAGCCGCAAACAGAGACAGTTTGGCGTCAAGCTAATCGTTATGAAGTACCTCGCATGGTATTCGTCAACAAGATGGACCGTGCTGGCGCAGACTTTCTGATGGTTGTGGAACAGATGAAAGATCGACTGGGTGCCAATGCTGTGCCATTGCAACTGGCTATTGGTGCGGAAGACGAATTTAAAGGCGTCATCGACCTGGTAAAAATGAAGTCAATTATCTGGAGTGAAGATGACCAGGGCACGTCTTTCGAATATCAGAATATTCCTGAAGACTTGCAATCGCTTTGTAATGAATGGCGCGAGCATATGCTTGAAGCAGTTGCTGAAGCCAACGAAGAAGTGATGGAAAAATATCTCGAAGGTGGAGAGCTCAGCGAAGAAGAAATTATGGCCGCGATTCGTCAGCGTACGCTAGCGAATGAAATCGTGCCGGTTCTTTGCGGATCAGCCTTTAAGAACAAAGGTGTGCAAGCAGTACTAGATGCGGTCATCGATTATATGCCAGCGCCAACGGAAGTGAAGGCGATCGAAGGCACTAAAGAAGATGGCACTGCAACTACCTGCCCGGCGGATGACGAAGCACCCTTTGCTTCACTCGCTTTTAAGATTGCAACCGATCCCTACGTAGGCACATTAACCTTCTTCCGAGTTTATTCTGGAACCTTGAATTCTGGAGACACGGTTTATAACCCGCTTGAGCATAAGAAAGAACGCGTTGGCCGAATGGTGCAAATGCACTCAAATTCACGTGAAGAGATCAAAGAAGTAATGGCAGGTGATATTGCAGCGGCTATCGGCCTAAAGGATGTCACCACCGGTGAAACTTTGTGCGATCCGAACAATATCGTAACCCTGGAGAAAATGGATTTTCCAGAGCCAGTAATTTCTGTTGCGGTAGAGCCAAAGAGCACAGCTGACCAGGAAAAGATGAGTATCGCATTGGGCAAACTCGCTCAAGAAGATCCATCATTCCGAGTCGAGTCCGATGAAGAATCCGGCCAGACTATTATTTCAGGTATGGGTGAGCTGCACCTGGATGTTCTCGTTGACAGAATGCGGCGTGAATTCTCCGTTGAAGCTAACATTGGTAAGCCTCAGGTGGCCTATCGTGAAACTATTAAGAAACAAGTTGAGATTGAAGGCAAACATGTCAAGCAATCTGGTGGTCGTGGTCAGTATGGTCACGTATGGCTGCGCTTAGAACCGCTCGATCCCGATGCCGAATATGAATTTGTAAATGAAATCGTCGGCGGTATTGTTCCTAGGGAATACATTCCTGCAGTAGACAAAGGTGTTCAGGAACAAATGCAGAACGGTTGTTTGGCAGGCTATCCGTTATTAGCAATGAAGGTAACTCTTTACGATGGTTCCTTCCACGATGTGGATTCCAGTGAAATGGCTTTCAAGATTGCTGGATCGATGGCCCTTAAAAAAGGAGCTTTAGAGGCGGACCCTGCCTTACTAGAACCCATGATGGCAGTCGAAGTAGTGACTCCTGAAGAATACATGGGAGATGTAATGGGTGATTTGAACCGCCGCCGCGGCATGGTTGGTGGAATGGAAGACAGTGCAATGGGTAAAGTCATTAATGCTGAAGTTCCATTATCAGAAATGTTTGGCTATGCCACGGACTTGCGTTCAGCAACTCAGGGTCGTGCAACCTACACAATGGAATTTGAAAAATATGCTGAAGTGCCTGGCAATATTGCTGATTCGATTATTGATAACACTGCTGGTTAGTAAAACAGAGAGAGAAAAGAGAGGACAAAACAGTGGCGAAGGAAAAATTTGAAAGAACGAAGGTACACGTAAACGTTGGCACAATTGGTCACGTTGACCATGGTAAGACGACGTTAACGGCTGCGCTGACTAAGGTGTGTGCGGAAGCCTACGGTGGCGAGATGCGCGACTTTGATCAGATTGATAATGCGCCGGAAGAGAAAGAGCGTGGAATCACGATTGCTACTTCACACGTTGAATACGATTCGCCGAACCGTCACTACGCCCACGTAGACTGTCCCGGCCACGCCGACTATGTGAAGAACATGATCACCGGTGCCGCACAAATGGACGGAGCGATTCTGGTGGTATCGGCAGCAGACGGCCCCATGCCACAGACTCGTGAGCACATTCTCTTGTCACGCCAGGTTGGTGTGCCTTATATCGTGGTCTTCATGAATAAGGCCGACATGGTCGATGATGAAGAACTGCTAGAGCTGGTTGAGATGGAGATTCGCGAGCTGTTAGACCAGTACGAATTCCCGGGTGATGACACGCCAATCATTATTGGTTCAGCCCTTAAAGCCTTGGAAGGTGACGAGTCCGATATCGGTTCTCCCGCGGTACAGAAGCTGGTTGAGACTCTGGACTCTTACATTCCTGAGCCAGAGCGTGATGTTGAGAAGCCATTCTTGATGCCAATCGAAGACGTGTTCTCGATTTCCGGTCGCGGTACGGTTGTGACTGGTCGTGTTGAAAGAGGCATTATCACTGTCGGTGAAGAGATGGAGATCATCGGTATCAAAGATACTGAGAAGACTACCTGTACTGGAGTTGAGATGTTCAGAAAGCTTCTCGATGAAGGCCGCGCAGGTGAGAACGTTGGTGTTCTGTTACGTGGCACCAAGCGAGAAGAAGTAGAGCGCGGTCAGGTATTGGCCAAGCCAGGATCGATTACACCGCATACGAAGTTCGAAGCTGAGGTTTATATCTTAAGCAAAGACGAAGGTGGACGTCATACCCCATTCTTTTCTAACTATCGTCCCCAGTTTTACTTCCGTACTACTGACGTAACTGGTGCAGTTGAAATGCCTGAAGGCGTAGAAATGGTTATGCCCGGAGACAACATCAAGATGGAGGTTAGCCTTATTGCTCCTATTGCGATGGATGAGGGACTTCGCTTCGCTATCCGCGAAGGCGGAAGAACCGTTGGCGCTGGTGTAGTAGCTAAAATTATCGAATAATTTGGCTCTGTTTCAAAAAGCCGGAGTATTGCTGAGCAATACTCCGGCTTTTTTCGTTGGGACGCAGCGGCTGCAAAGCTCTGGCTCTTCGTTAAAATCATTTTCGGAGCGGGTCATTTACTTCAGTAAACTCCCCACTCCAAAAATAATTTTACCTCGATCCAAAGCTTTTTATGTCCAAGGACGGACGGTATGCCGACAATGCAGGAGCAATTGTCGGCCGCTCGCTGCTCGAGATCGCTCCCTTCGATTTAGTATGTACAACCTTGAAAATTAGACGGACACGAGCCGCGACAAAGCGCGGCTTACTCTCCACTCCTCCAGTCTTAACCGAGCAAGCGGCGTTAATGGGCTCATCCGCAATAAAGAGCCCTGCGCCGAACGCAGAAAACAGACTCCCACGGGGAGGCTGCTTTTCGCAAAGAGGGAGCCGTGGAACGGCGCGGCTCGCGGATGAGCCCACTAACGCCGATTGTCGATCTCTGAACAAGGGTTTTCCTATGAATATTGCGGGAATTAAAGGTAATTTATTTTCGGTTTTTCAAAGAGAGCAAAATCCCCCGAAAGCTAGTGTTTTTGGGGCTTTCAGGGCACTAAATAGCTTGACTTAAAAGGTCAAGACAACTAAAATTCGCATCCTTTTTTGGCGTTTGAAAAACCAGCGCCAGGAAAGATTGCGGTAACTTGTTCTTTAATAACGATTTTTTTGGAGTTTTACGTAGATGCAAAATCAGCGCATTAGAATCAGGCTGAAGGCTTTCGATCACAGATTGATTGACCAATCTACCCAGGAAATCGTAGAGACTGCTAAGCGCACCGGGGCACAGGTCAAAGGACCTATCCCGCTGCCAACAAATAAAGAAAGATTTACTGTATTGATCTCACCACACGTCAATAAAGACGCGCGTGATCAATATGAGATCCGAACACACAAGCGCTTGCTGGATATCGTCGAGCCGACTGAGAAAACTGTCGATGCTTTGATGAAGCTGGACCTAGCGGCTGGAGTGGAAGTTCAGATCAGTCTGCAGTAAATCAATAAAAAATATAGCCAGGCAATAGAGCATTTCAGTCCTCGTTGCCCTTTCTGACAAAGTTTTGGAGTACTGGAATATCCAAATTTCCCATTGCGGGAAAGCATGAGTGCAACACGTCAGTGGCCATAGCGGGTTTCAGCCCCTTGCACGATGAGGTTTATAAAAAATGTCTATAGGATTAGTCGGTCGAAAGAGCGGCATGACCCGCGTTTTCACTGAAGAAGGCAACTCTGTCCCTGTGACAGTTGTCGAAGTTCAGCCAAACCGCGTAACTCAGATCAAAACACAAGAATCGGATGGTTACAGTGCGATCCAGGTAACTGCCGGCGCGCGTAAAACTTCTCGTGTGAGCAAAGCGGCTGCAGGCCATTTTGCCAAAGCTAAGACTGAAGCAGGTGATGGTCTTTGGGAATTCCGAACGACTGATCTTGAAGAAATTGAATTAGGCAGCGAGATCAAAGTTGATCGCTTTGAAGCTGGGCAAAAAGTCGATGTAACTGGTACATCAAAAGGTAAGGGATTTCAGGGTGGCGTTAAACGTCATAACTTCACGATGCAGGACGCAACACACGGTAACTCCATTTCTCACCGTGCGCCTGGATCCATTGGACAATGTCAGACTCCAGGAAAAGTTTGGAAAGGCAAGAAGATGGCAGGACAGATGGGAAATGTTCGCAATACTGTCCAGTCACTCGAAGTCGTACAAGTAGACACTGAAAACAATCTACTACTTATCAAAGGCGCCGTACCCGGAGCAACAGGTTCAAGCGTCATCGTTAAGCCGGCAATCAAAGTGAGAGGTAACTAAGCATGGAATTAGCTTTAGCCTTACCTGGAAAGAAAAAAGCCGGCAAAGAAAAAATCTCCTTATCAGATGAATCGTTTGGTCGTGAATATAACGAACCTTTGGTTCATCAAACTGTTGTTACTTATTTAGCTGGCGCACGCCAGGGTTCTGTTAAACAGAAAACCCGTTCTGAAGTGCGTGGTGGTGGACGCAAACCGTGGCGTCAAAAGGGAACTGGCCGCGCACGTGCAGGCACCATTCGTAGCCCAATTTGGCGTTCAGGTGGTGTAACGTTCGCCGCAAAACCGCAAGACCATAGTAAAAAACTAAATAAGAAAATGTACCGCGGAGCGATGCAATGCATTCTCTCCGAACTTATCCGACAAGACCGACTGATTGTCGTTAATGAATTCACAGTCGAATCTCACAAAACAAAAGACTTGGTAAGCAAGCTCAAAGAATTCGATCTAGACAACGTCCTAATTGTTTCAGATCAAATCGAAAAAAATCTTTATCTCGCCGCAAGAAACCTTCACAAAGTAGATGCATTGGATGTCTCCGGACTGGATCCAGTGAGCCTTATTGATTTTGAGAAGGTGTTGATCACGGTACCAGCGCTTAAGAAAGTGGAGGAGATGCTGTCATGAATACAGAACGCATGTATACCGTCATTTTAGCGCCTCACGTATCAGAGAAATCAACTATAGCTGGCGAGCTGAATAATCAATACACGTTCAAGGTAGCCAAAGACGCTACTAAACCAGAAATCAAAGCTGCAGTTGAAGGACTTTTCAATGTCGTCGTTGCAGAGCTTCAGGTTCTAAACGTGAAAGGAAAGACAAAGAGAAACAATCGTGGACAAACCAGACGACGTCCAAGCTGGAAAAAAGCGTACGTACGTTTGGAAGATGGTCACGAAATTGATTTCGCGGAAATAGGTTAATCGGGGTAGAGGGTTAAGTCATGCCAGTAGTTAAGTGTAAACCTACATCACCAGGACGTCGTTTCGTCGTCAAGGTCGTGCACCCCGATTTGCATAAGGGCGAGCCTTATGCGCCTTTAACGGCAGCAAAGTCGAAATCAGGTGGTCGCAACAATAAGGGACGAATAACACGCCGTCATCAAGGTGGCGGTCATAAACAGAAGTATCGAATTATCGACTTCCGTCGCAACAAAGACGCTATTGAAGCGAAAGTAGAAAGATTGGAATACGACCCGAATCGCTCTGCGAACATAGCTTTATTGCTGTATGCAGATGGTGAGCGTCGTTACATAGTAGCGCCAGCTAATGTGGCTAAAGGCGAAGTTTTGATGTCAGGCGACGAAGCACCGATCAAAGTTGGAAACTGTTTGCCACTGCGCAATATTCCACTCGGTAGCACTGTGCACTGCGTTGAAATGAAACCAGGAAAAGGTGCACAGATTGCACGCAGCGCTGGCACATCTCTGCAGCTTGTAGCGCGTGAGGGTGACTATGCAACTTTACGCTTACGCTCTGGCGAAATGCGCAAGGTGCTAAGTGAGTGTCGCGCAACCTTGGGAGAAGTTTCTAATTCAGAACACTCTCTTCGGTCGCTAGGTAAAGCCGGTGCTAAAAGATGGCGCGGAGTGCGCCCAACGGTTCGTGGTGTTGCTATGAACCCAGTTGATCACCCCCATGGTGGTGGTGAAGGCAGAACATCAGGTGGACGACATCCAGTATCACCTTGGGGTGTTCCTACTAAGGGATACAAAACTAGAACTAATAAGCGAACTGACAACATGATAGTTCGTCGTCGAAATGCGAGTCGCAAATAGCGGCAAGTGATAGAGGATTTTATACGTGCCACGTTCACTTAAAAAAGGTCCATTCATCGATCTTCATTTATTGAAGAAGGTGCAGACCGCAGCTGACAAAAATGACAAACGCCCAATTAAAACCTGGTCGCGTCGTTCCATGGTTTCACCTGAAATGCTTGGACTAACTATAGCAGTTCACAATGGCCGCCAGCATGTACCGGTGTTTGTCACCGAAGACATGGTTGGTCATAAGTTAGGTGAATTTGCGCAAACGCGAACTTATCGCGGGCATTCCGCAGATAAGAAGGTGCGTTAGGAGACGATTATGGAAGTCCAGGCAAAATTAAGAGGCGCACGTCTTTCAGCACAAAAGGCCAGACTGGTTGCCGATCAGGTTCGAGGCAAAGGTGTTGAAGAAGCATTGGAGCTTCTCAGTTATAGCACCAAGAAAGGTGCTGACATTATTAAGAAGGTTTTAAATTCCGCGATCGCTAACGCTGAGCACAACGAAGGTGCAGACGTGGATGAATTGAAGGTATCAACGATTTGTGTTGATGAAGGGATGACAATGAAACGCATAATGCCGAGAGCAAAAGGTCGAGCTGATCGTATTCTCAAGCGTTCCTGTCACATAACAATTATAGTCGCTGATAGCTAGGAGATTCTTCGGATGGGTCAAAAAGTACATCCAACTGGTATTCGCCTTGGAATAGTTAAGAAGCACACTTCGGTGTGGTTCGCTGAAGGCCAGGAATACGCAGACAACCTGTTAGTTGATTTGCAAGTTCGTGACTTTGTAAAGAAGCGCTTAGCAAGTGCATCTGTTTCCCGAGTTGATATAGAGCGACCAGCTCAAACGGCGAAGGTAACAATTTATACAGCGAGACCAGGAATCGTAATTGGTAAGAAAGGTGAAGATGTTGAAAGGCTGCGCGGAATTCTGACTGAGAAGATGGGCATTCCCGTACAAATCAATATCGAAGAAATAAGAAAGCCAGATTTAGATGCACAGTTAGTTGCTGACAGTGTTGCTTCACAGCTCGAGCGTCGCGTTATGTTCCGTAGAGCCATGAAGCGTGCGGTACAAAATGCTATGCGACAAGGCGCACAAGGCATCAAGGTGCAAGTGGGTGGTCGCTTGGGTGGAGCTGAGATTGCTCGTTCAGAGTGGTACCGAGAAGGACGTGTGCCTTTGCATACACTTAGAGCAGACATTGATTACGCGACTTCAGAAGCGAGTACTACTTACGGAATTATTGGTGTGAAAGTTTGGATATTCAAGGGAGAAATCCTGGATCTCGACGAAGCGATTGTTCCAAAGCAGCAACCAGCGGCAAGTTAAGCGTTAGGAAGAATAGAGGAAGAACGGCGTGTTACAACCAAAGCGTACAAAATTTCGCAAAATGATGAAGGGCCGGAATCGTGGTCTAGCTCATCGTGGCAGCAAAGTGGATTTTGGTGAGTACGGATTAAAAGCCATTTCACGTGGACGATTGACTGCACGTCAAATCGAAGCCGCTCGTCGAGCAATGACTCGTCGAATTAAACGTGGCGGAAAGATATGGATTCGAGTTTTTCCTGACAAGCCGATTACACAAAAGCCATTAGAAGTTCGGCAAGGTAAAGGTAAAGGAAACGTTGAATATTGGGTGGCTCAAATTCAACCAGGTCGAATCATGTTTGAAATCGAAGGTGTCGAAGAAGAGCTGGCTAGAGAAGCATTCGCATTAGCTTCCGCCAAATTGCCTTTCGAAACATCTTTTGTAAAAAGAACGGTGATGTAATGAAAGCTGAAGAACTTAGAGACAAGTCAGTAGAGGAATTGCAGGAACAATTGCAGCAACTTTACAAAGATCAATTCAATTACCGTATGCAAAACAGTACAGGCCAACTCGGGCAAATTCACCTGGTAAAAGAGGTGCGCAAAGATATTTCTCGAGTAAAAACGATTATTACTGAAAAAGTAAATGAAAACGGAAGTGAAAAAGAAAGCACAGCAACTGAACAAGAGAAGAGTGAAGCTTAATTATGCCGGACACTGAGATTCAAGAGAGCCAGGCAAGTGCGGAAGGCCAGAATAAGCGAGCCAGAACTGCCACCGGCCGAGTTGTTAGCAACAAGATGGACAAGTCCATTGTTGTGCTTGTAGAGCGACGTGTTAAGCACCCCGTTTACGGCAAGATTATTAAGCGCTCTACCAAAATTCACGCACACGATGCGAATAATGAATGCGGTATGGGTGATGCAGTTACGATTAAAGAAGTTCGACCAATCTCGAAAACAAAGAGCTGGGCTCTTGTTTCAATAGATGAGCGAGCAACACAGGTTTAATTTAGAAGTGGTTTTGTATTCGCGTAGCGAATACGAGTTGGAGTGAATCGATGATTCAAGTGCAGTCTTACTTAGATGTCGCCGACAACAGCGGCGCTAGACGCGTAATGTGCATCAAGGTGCTAGGTGGATCACACCGACGTTATGCGCGCATTGGTGACATTATTAAAGTATCCGTCAAGGAAGCGATTCCCCGCGGTAAAGTTAAGAAGGGCCAGGTACTGACTGCCTTGGTAGTTCGCACGAAGAAGGGAGTTCGACGTGGCGATGGATCATTGATCAAGTTCGATGACAATGCAGCTATTCTATTGAACAACCAGGAAGCACCAATTGGTACGCGCGTTTTTGGACCAGTTACACGCGAACTTCGTAATGAAAAATTTATGCGAATAATTTCATTAGCTCCGGAAGTTTTGTAAAGAAATTTAAAGAGAACTAGTAAACGCAAACTGTTAATTGAAGAGATAGTTTAGAGGCTTTTTAGAGACAACGAGATGAATAAGTACAAGCGCGATGATGAAGTCATCGTAATCACAGGTAAAGACAAAGGTAAGCGTGGAACTATTTCTCAAATCGCTGGCGATAAGGTATTTGTCGCTGGGGTAAACATGGTTAAACGACACACCAAGCCTAACCCAAACGCAGGTCAGCCTGGTGGTATCGTGGAAAGAGAAGCGGCACTAGATATTTCCAATGTCGCGATTTTTAACCCTGAAACGAATGCGGCAGACCGTGTCGGTATTCAGGTTGATGAAGATGGCAATAAGCAGCGCATCTTTAAGTCCAACGGACAGGTTATAGATTAAGAGACGATCATGGCTCAGTTGAAAGAGTATTATCAAAAAGAAGTTATACCAGCGTTAGCCAAGGAATTTGGGTTTTCGAATACGATGCGTGTGCCCAAGATAAGCAAAGTTGTGCTCAACATGGGACTGGGTGAAGCGGTTGCGGATAAGAAAATTCTTGAAAACGCGACGAGTGACCTTGAGCAAATTAGCGGTCAAAAAGTTGTTGTAACAAAAGCTCGCAGAAGTATTGCTGGTTTTAAGATTAGAGAAGGCTGGCCAATAGGATGCAAAGTCACATTACGTGGCGAGCGCATGTACGAATTTTTAGAAAGATTAGTGGATATTGCTATTCCAAGAATCAGAGATTTTCGTGGTTTAAGTCCTAAATCATTCGATGGTCGCGGCAATTTTGCCATGGGCGTGAATGAGCAAATCATTTTCCCTGAAATTGATTACGACAAGATAGACACATTACGTGGACTTGATATCACTATCACCACAACTGCTAGAACTGATGATGAAGGCCGGGCCCTTTTAACTGCTATGCGCTTTCCATTTCGTGGAATGCCGGCTGCCTCTGAAGAGAAAGTAGAAGAGAAAGCTGCACCTGCGGAAGAAGTCGCAGAAGAAGCACCAGCAGAAGAAGCAGTCGCTGAGGAAGCACCTGCAGAAACAGAACAAACCGAAGAAGCGCCAGCTGCAGAAAGTAGCGAAGACGCTTCAGAAGAAGACAAAGAGGAATCTTAATATGGCTAAAGCATCGATGATAGCCAGAGAGAAGAAGCGCGAACGAACTGTTGCGAAGTATGCTGAAAAGCGAGCCGCGTTGCGCGCCATTCTTCAGGACCCGAAAGCGTCCGACGACGATAAGTGGTCAGCACAGGTAAAGCTGCAAAAACTTCCTAGAGACGCGAGTCCTAGTCGGCAGCAGCGCCGGTGTCGTATTACCGGTCGTCCTCATGGTGTTTATCGAAAATTTGGTCTATGCCGTAACAAACTTCGCGAAGCCGCTATGCGTGGTGACGTGCCTGGTTTGACTAAGGCAAGTTGGTAAGTGGGAGCAGAAAGATGAGCATGTCAGATCCGATTTCAGATTTCTTAACTCGCCTTCGCAATGCGCAGATGGCGAAGTTGCCGAATGTAAACTCTCCTTCTTCGAAGATTAAGGTTGCTATTAGTAGAGTGCTACAAGACGAAGGTTATATAAACGGCTATAACGTCAACGATGAAGACGGCAAGTCTGTAATCAATGTTGAATTGAAATATTTCCAAGGTAAGCCGGTAATCGAAGAGATTAAGCGTATTAGCCGGCCTGGTCTTCGTAGTTACAAAGGAAAAGAAGATATTCCAAAAAATCGTGCCGGTTTGGGCATAGCTATTCTGTCTACCAACCAGGGGTTGATGACAGACAAGCAAGCCGAAGCAGCAGGTATTGGTGGTGAGATACTTTGCACTGTTTTCTAACGAGTGCTGATTAAGTAAAGAGAAACGAGAAGATGTCTAGAATAGCAAATGCACCAGTAACGCTACCTAAAGGTGTTGAAGCATCGTTGAGCGATGGCGCAATCTCAGTCAAAGGAACGAAGGGAAATCTAAACCTTTCGCTGCATGACTTAGTAGCCGTTGCCCAAGATGGTGAAAATCTGAAAGTTTCTGCCAGAGATACATCTCGCCAGGCAGGCGCGCTAGCAGGTACTTTTCGCTCAATTATTAGCAATATGGTTGTTGGCGTAAGTGAAGGATTTCAAAAGAAGTTGGAATTACAAGGCGTTGGTTATCGTGCGAAGGCATCTGGTAAGACTTTGAACTTGACCGTTGGGTATTCCCATCCGATCAATTATCAATTGCCAGATGGCGTAACCGCTGAAACTCCTTCTCAAACTGAAATCCTTATCTCCGGGGCTGACAAGCAATTGGTTGGGCAAGTCGCCGCTGATATTAGGAAATTTCGACCACCTGAGCCTTACAAAAGTAAAGGTTTTCGCTACGCCGATGAGCGTGTGTTTAGAAAAGAAGCGAAGAAGAAATAGGGCTTAAGCAATGAATGTTAAAAAGACTGCACGCTTGCGACGCGCAAAACGTGCTAGAGCAAAGATAAGTGAACTGCGAATGAATCGCCTAAGTATTTATCGTTCGCCGAAACATATCTACGCGCAAATCATTTCACCAACCGGCAATGAGATAGTTGCGAGTGCGTCTACTGTTGAAAAGAAAAACAGAAAAGGTGCCACAGGCAACATCGATGCTGCAGGCAAGGTTGGTAAATTAATCGCAGAGCGTGCCAAGAAAGCTGGCATCGAAGAAGTAGCTTTCGATCGCTCTGGTTATGCCTATCACGGTCGTGTCAAAGCCTTGGCAGATGCGGCCCGTGAAGGTGGATTGAAATTTTAGGGAACTATTAGGAATCTGACTTTGGACTGGTCGTTAAATGACGCCAGCCAATAAATTAAAGGTTTGCAAAATATGGCATTTAAAGACGGGCCAGATAGAAACGAAGAAGGGCTGCAAGAAAAACTTATTCAAGTTAATCGTGTTGCCAAAGTTGTAAAAGGTGGCCGTATTTTCGGTTTTACTGCGCTAACTGCAGTTGGTGATGGCAATGGTCGTGTGGGCTTCGGTCGTGGCAAGGCCCGTGAAGTTCCTTTGGCGATTCAGAAAGCGATGGAATCAGCGCGCCGCAACATGATTAATGTTGGTTTGGATGGTCACACCCTGCAGTACCCGATTAAGTCTCGTCACGGTGCTTCAAAAGTTTATATGCAGCCAGCATCTGAAGGTACCGGTGTAATTGCTGGTGGTGCCATGCGCGCCATCCTGGAATTAGCTGGTGTACAGAACGTATTGGCTAAATGCTATGGCTCTACCAATCCGGTTAACGTAGTTCAAGCTACTTTTAAGGGTTTAAGAGATATGCGATCTCCGGATGATATAGCAGCCAAACGCGGAAAATCTATAGAAGAAGTCTTGGGCTAGAAAGAGAAGGATTGAAACGATGGCAAAGAAGAAAACTGTCAAAGTTACTTTAGTGAAAAGCCCTATTGGTACTTTGCCGAAGCATAAGCTTTGTTTAAAAGGGCTTGGACTTCGCCGTGTGCAACAATCTGTAGAAGTGGAAGACACTCCTGCAGTGCGCGGCATGATCAATAAAGTTAACTACATGTTAGCTGTAGAAGGTGAGAAATAGTCATGCAATTGAATACTTTGAGCCCAGCACAAGGCAGCACCAAAGCCAAGAAACGCGTTGGTCGCGGAATTGGTAGTGGATGGGGAAAAACTTGTGGCACAGGGCACAAGGGTCAAAAGTCGCGTAGTGGCGGAACTGTAAAGCCTGGCTTCGAAGGCGGTCAGATGCCATTGCAGATGCGCTTGCCCAAGTATGGCTTTAGCTCACGGGTTGGTCGTATTACCGCAGAAGTTCGAACTTCTGAGTTGAATAAGGTGGAAGGTGACTCAATAACTGTTGAAAGCCTCAGAAAAGCTGGTGTTATTTCTGCGAACATTAAGCGAGTAAAGGTCATGCTTTCCGGTGAAGTAACGAAAAAACTGAACGTCGAAGGTATTGCAGTATCTAAAGGCGCCAAGGAAGCTATCGAGAAAGCTGGCGGCAAAGTTGTAGAAATAGAAAAGAAAGGCGCTGAAGCAGCGGCCAAGCCAGCAAAAGAAGCGAAAGCCGAAGTAAAAGAAGAGAAGAAAGAAAAGACAGAAACGGCAGAGAAAACGGCAGAGGAAAAAGAAGCAAAACCTAAGAAGAAAGCAGCTGCAAAGAAATCTGCAGCCAAAAAAGCTCCGGCAAAGAAAGCAAAAGCTGCAGATGCTGATGAAGCTAAGGGTTCTGAAGAGTAAGCAACTACATCGAACTTAAATCACACATACAAAGAAATTAGAAACTAAGATGGCAAACAAACCAAACGCAAATCCAGAGAATATAGGCGCCGGCCTCGGTGAGCTGAAAGCGCGCCTGCTGTTCTTGATGTTTGCTATCTTCGTCTATCGAGTTGGCACACATATTCCTGTGCCAGGAATCGATCCACTGCAATTAACTGCATTCTTTGAGCAAAATGAAGGTACCTTTGCCGGCTTATTTAATATGTTTTCCGGTGGTGCATTAGAGCGCATGAGTATCGTAGCGCTCGGCATCATGCCTTACATCTCTGCTTCTATCATCATGCAATTGTTGACTGCAGTGAGCCCACAATTGGACCAGCTAAAGAAAGAAGGTGAGTCTGGTCGCAGAAAGATTACGCAATACACCCGCTACGGAGCCTTAGTGTTGGCTACAGTGCAGGGAACCGGTATGACTGTGGGTCTGTTATCGCCAATGGCGTATAACCCGGGACTTGCCTTTAACCTGACTGCCATAATTTCCCTGGTTACCGGTGCAATGTTTTTGATGTGGCTTGGCGAACAGATTACCGAGAAAGGAATCGGTAACGGTATTTCTATGCTGATATTCGCTGGAATCGTAGCGCTGTTTCCGGCTGCTGTGGGTACGTCCTTAACTCAGGCCTATGAAGGTCAAATCAGCGGAGTGCTTTTACTGGTAGTGGCAATTATTGCCGTTGGAGTTGTGGCAGGCATTGTTTACGTAGAAAGAGCTCAGCGCCGAATTACGGTTAACTACGCCAAGCGCCAACAAGGCCGCAAAATGTACCAGGCACAGTCTAGTCACTTGCCTTTGAAAATAAACATGGCCGGTGTTATTCCAGCGATTTTTGCCAGTTCAATCTTGTTGTTTCCAGCATCGCTTGGTCAGTGGTTTGGCCAATCAGAAGGTGCGGAATGGCTGCAAGATATTGCTTTGTTAATCGGTCCTGGACAGCCCTTATACATCATTATTTTTAGCGCCATGATCATTTTCTTCTGCTTTTTCTATACCGCGCTGGTTTTCAATCCGCGAGATGTAGCAGAAAACTTGAAGCGATCCGGTGCATTTATTCCAGGCATAAGACCTGGAGAGCAAACTGCAAAGTATATTGATGGAGTCATAACTCGATTGACTATGTTTGGTGCCATCTACATCACGCTGGTTTGCCTATTACCAAATTTCATGCAGATGATGGCCAATGTGCCTTTCAATCTGGGTGGAACAGCATTGCTTATTTCAGTCGTAGTTACTATGGATTTCTGGTCACAAGTGCAATCTCATTTGATGTCGAATCAATACGATTCTCTTATGAAGAAATCTAAATTAGGCAGTTACGGCAGGAGTGGAATCTAGCCTTTTGCTAGAGGAGAAGGAAGATGAAAGTAAGAGCATCAGTAAAAAAGATTTGCCGAAACTGTAAGGTCATTCGACGCAATGGTTCGGTACGAGTTATTTGTAGCGCAGAACCTAGACACAAACAGCGTCAAGGTTAAAGCGAGAGAGAAAACGGAGTAGATCTATGGCACGTATTGCCGGGGTTAACATACCAGACAACAAGCACATCGTAATTTCGTTGAGCTATGTGTATGGCATTGGTCCAACTATTGCAAAAAACATTTGTGACGTAACTGGCATTCAGCCGTCTACAAAAGTTTCAGATTTGAGCCCAGAGCAGCTCGATGGAATTCGTGCTGAAGTGGCAAAGGTTCCAACTGAAGGTGATTTGCGTCGCGAGATCTCAATGAATATTAAACGCTTGATGGATCTCGGATGTAATCGTGGGATTCGTCATCGTCGGTCTTTACCTGTTAGAGGGCAAAGAACAAAAACCAATGCACGTACTCGTAAGGGTCCGCGTAAACCGATTAGGAAGTAATTGGAATAAGACATGGCCACTACCACACCTAAAGCAGCAAAGAAGAAGACACGAACTAGCGTTATCGATGGTATTGCGTTTATACATGCTTCTTTTAATAACACAATCATTACCATAACCGATCGACAGGGAAACGCACTTTCATGGGCGACTGCCGGTGGATCTGGTTTTAGGGGTTCTAGAAAGAGTACTCCTTTCGCCGCCCAGGTTGCTGCTGAGAAAGCTGGCAAACAGGCAATCGAAAATTATGGTCTTAAGAATTTAGATGTAAAAGTAAACGGACCTGGTCCGGGTCGCGAGTCTGCAGTACGCGCATTAAACACTTGTGGATTAAGGGTTGGCAATATTACTGATGTAACCCCAATTCCACACAACGGTTGCCGTCCGCCTAAAAAGCGGCGTGTGTAAACTAGGAGATAAAATATGGCCCGTTATTTAGGCCCTAAGTGTAAGCTATCTCGTCGTGAAGGAACGGATCTGTTCTTAAAGAGCGGTGTTCGTCCTATAGACAGCAAGTGCAAGACCGACACTATTCCTGGCCAGCATGGTCAGCGTCGAGGTCGCCTTTCTGATTACGGTGTTCAGCTACGCGAAAAGCAGAAAGTTCGTCGTACCTATGGAGTCTTAGAGAAGCAATTCCGTGGATACTATAAGGAAGCTGCAAGACTAAAAGGTGCAACCGGTGAAAACTTATTACAGTTGCTCGAATGTCGATTAGATAACGTTGTTTATCGTATGGGATTTGGATCAACCCGTGCTGAATCACGGCAATTGGTTTCACATAAATCTATTTGCGTTAACGGTACCGTTGTAAACATTCCTTCTTTTCAAATATCTGAAGGTGATGTAGTTTCCATTCGCGAAAAATCCAAGGAACAGCTAAGAATTAAATCTGCAATGGAATTAGCAGCTCAACGTTCTGAAGTAGATTGGGTATCAGTTAATACATCGAAGATGGAAGGACAGTTCACTCGTAAACCAGATCGAGCGGACTTACCTCCAGAAATTAACGAAAACCTAATCGTAGAACTTTATTCCAAGTAGAGACTTAATCACACAGAGGGTGGATTACATGCAAATTTCTTTATCAGACTTCTTAACACCACAAGTGATACAGGTTGATGAGTACGACAAGTGTCATTCCAAAGTGGTTTTGGAACCTCTCGAGCGAGGTTTTGGCCACACATTAGGAAACGCACTTCGTCGAATTTTACTATCATCAATGCCTGGCTGTGCGATTGAAGAAGTTGAAATCGACGGTGTTGTTCATGAATACAGCACCATCGAAGGTGTTCGTGAAGACGTTATCGAGATACTGCTGAATCTTAAGGGTGTTGCAGTAGTTTTGAATAATAACGAAGAAGCGGTTCTTACCTTGTCCAAAAAAGGCGCCGGAACTGTGACTGCGGGTGATATTACTGAAGATCACGATGTTGAAATTGTGAATCCAGATCATGTCATCGCGAATCTGAACACCAACGGTGAAATAAACATGCGTCTTACTGTGCGCAAGGGACGAGGTTACTCTCCTGCAGACAGCAGAGTTGCTGAGGACGACGAAACTCGTTCGGTAGGTAAACTTCTTTTAGATGCATCTTACAGTTCAGTGATCAGAGTTTCCTATTCAGTTGAAAATGCTCGAGTAGAGCAACGAACTGACCTGGATAAACTTATTATCGATCTTGAGACTAACGGAACAATTGATCCAGAAGAAGCTATCCGCAGAGCGGCGACGATTCTACAGCATCAGTTGAGTGTATTTGTTGATCTTCAGAGTGAAATTATTGCTGAACCTGAAGAGCACGAAGATGAAATCGATCCTATCCTGTTACGGCCAGTTGATGATTTAGAGCTAACAGTTCGATCAGCTAACTGTCTGAAGGCAGAAGATATTTACTACATTGGAGATCTTATTCAACGTACTGAAGTTGAGTTACTCAAGACTCCAAATTTAGGTAAGAAGTCTCTAACTGAGATCAAGGATGTATTGGCTACGCGTGGTTTATCTCTAGGATTACGCTTAGAGAACTGGCCTCCTTCGAGCCTTAAATCTGACGATCGAGCAGCTTAGGAAGAGAAAGTTAAGGGTATAGGACTATGCGTCATAGACATAGCGGTCGACAACTAAATCGGAACAGTCCGCACCGAAAAGCAATGTTTCGCAATATGACTTCGTCATTAGTGGAGCATGAAATTATCAAAACTACTTTGATTAAAGCGAAGGAATTACGTTCTGTAGCTGAACCATTGATTACACTTGCCAAGAAAGATTCAGTCGCAAATCGACGATTGGCTTTCGATCGCACTCGTAGTAAGGCAACCGTGGGTAAGTTATTCACCGAGCTTGGTCCTCGCTACTCAGATCGTCCGGGTGGGTACATTCGCATTCTTAAATGTGGTGAGCGTACCGGTGACAAAGCGCCGATGGCTTATGTTGAATTAGTTGATCGTCCGCTGCATAGCGAAGATGATTTCGACGACGAAGTGGAAGCGGTAGAAGAAGAGTAGTAGATTCCTTCTTCAATAAGTCAAAAAAACCCGACCACTGCAGAGTGGTCGGGTTTTTTATTTCTGGATAAAAAAATTAGAAACATAGTGTCATGTATAAAGTAACTCTCAGAGACTACGTCGAGCTGCTCGTTCTGTCAGCGATTTGGGGATCATCTTTTCTTTTCTTAAGAATTGCCTCGCCGGAATTTGGTCCAGTTTTTCTAATCGAATTGCGAGTAGCCAGTGGCTTGGTCATATTAATGCCTATGTGTCTATTAATGGGCAAATTCAAAGAGCTGCAGCAAAACTGGAAGATGATATTTGTGGTTAGCCTGACGAATATGGCAATACCATTTTGTTTCTTTGCCTATTCAGCATTGAACATGGGGGCAGGTATATTATCTATTGTTAATGCCACGGTTCCATTCTTCACTGCCTCAATCGCCTTTATCTTCTATCAGCAGCGATTATCAAAACTGGGACTAATTGGACTGCTAGTTGGATTTTCTGGTGTCGTTGTCCTGGTGTTTGATCCTTCCGAGTCTTCAGGGGTAACTAGTCAATTGGCAATTCCCTCGGCGCTATTTGCTTGCGTGTTATACGGGATTGCTTTGAATTTAGTGGCCCACAAACTTCAAGGTGTATCGGGGATTTCTATTACGACAGGAGGGTTGTTTTTTTCCACCCTGCTGCTACTTCCGTTTTCCGTTTTGGAGCAACCCGAGGTCATGCCGCAGGGATCAGTTTGGCTGAGCGTACTCGCTCTCGGTATTGTTTGCACTGGTTTCGGTTACATTCTTTTCTATCGATTAATCGCTAGAATTGGCTCTCAGAAAGCCATCATGACGACCTATTTAATCCCAATTTTCAGTATCTTATGGGGAAATCTGTTTCTTGCGGAGAGCATCACATTATTCATGGTGTTTGGCGGTATCCTGATATTAATGGGAGTAGGCATGACCACCGGAAAATTCCCGGGAGTTGCTATACTTTCTAATAGAACTTAATTAAGAAAACATAAAAAGGGCGCCGATACTCTCTTTAATAGAGAGTCGAATAATCGAAAAGTCCTGATATTATGGGGTCTGCGCAACGATCACTTGCACCCCTCGAATAGACGTACAAATTGTACAGGTTTCTAAATCCTGCTAAAGTAGCGAGTCGATAGAAGCCTGTAATGACGCGGCTTTGCGGCTCATTGTACTGTCCTCGCTGATTAAGAAAGCGCAACAAAGATCAGCAGATTTCAGGAAAAGAGCCAGAGGCTTTAGATGCAAGCAGAAACTGCAGAAGCGGCAGAAGAAATTGAAAGTGTAGAATTTGAGTCCGATGGCAGCTCGTCGAGCGACGTCGCGATCGATTTACAGGCGCCTCCCTTTTCTGAAGTTCATGATGGTCCAGATTACGACAAGACTTCAGTTACCATTGAGCTATTGAATACGACTCGCGCCAAGGGCAAGCTGCTCGCTTTCAATGCCACGAATGAACTGATTACCATTCTCGAATCTCGCGCAGTATTACCGACGGAAATCGATATGAATTCCATAAAGTATATGCGCCTGGAAAAACCCTACCAGCTACTTCTTGCCAGCCCTGAAACACCAGGACTCAGCGTCGATACCGAGGCACGTAATTTTCAAGTTTATTTCAAAGATAGAACAGAGCTAACCGGTAAAACATTCGGATCTCGTACTGATAAAAACGGCATTCATTTATACGAGCAAACGAAAGTAGGTCGCAAGTGGCGCTACTGCTCGCATATTTTTGTGGCTAAGGTCGCAATCGAAAACCATATCATCGGTGGACAGATCGGTGAGATGCTGGTTGAAGAAAACAAAGTAACTCAGGAAGCTCTTGATACTGCATTACAAGACCAACAGGAAGAACGATCACGACTACTCGGTGAATATCTAGTTACCCAGAAGATCGTTGATGCGAATGAATTAGAATCAGCTCTTTCGCGTCAAAAGCACATGCCCAACTTGAAATTGGGCGAGATATTGGTTGGCGAAGACTTAGTATCCGAAGCACAACTCAATGAAGCCTTAAAGGAACAAAAGAAGAAACGAAAAGGGGCATTGGGTGAAATACTTGTTGATCGAGGCGTAATTCATAAAGACGAAATTCAACAGGCGTTGGCTAAGAAGCTTGGCATTCCCTTCATTAATCTTCGTGAATTCTTAGTAGAACCGGATATTATCCGCATGCTGACAGCAGCCATGGCGTTTAAGCATAAAGTGGTTCCGCTTTACGTGTACGAAGGAAAAATTGTAGTTGCTATTGAAAATCCCATGGACTGGCAAGTTACTGATGCATTGAGTTTCAACATTAATAAATATGTTGAGCCAGTAATGGCATCACCTGAAGACATCAATTGGGCCCTTCAGTTTTATTATTCCTCCGAAGATATAGAGTCTTCAATCGCCGATATCGAAGACGAATTAGAAGACGATGAGGAAGAAGATGAAGATTACGATCCAACTATCTTCTCGGCGGTAGAGACACAGCAAGTCACCGACAACGCAGTCGTAAAAATTGTAAACAAAATAATTGAAGACGGTTACCGTCAGAAAGTATCAGACATTCACATCGAACCTGGTGTAGGAAAGCAGAAAGTGTTGGTTCGGTTTAGAAAAGATGGTGTGATGTCCGTTTATTATAAATTCCCGAGTAAGTATCGCGCCGTATTCATTTCCCGAATAAAGGTGATGGCACACCTGGATATTTCAAACAAAAATAAACCTCAGGATGGGAAAATAAATTTCCGCCATTTCGCTCCTGTTGATGTTGAATTGCGTGTTGCCACAATACCTACATCAGGCGGTATTGAAGACGTAGTAATTCGTATTCTTGCCAGCGGCAAGTGTATGCCAGTCAATGCCATCGGTCTGAGTAGCCGAAATCTGGATAATTTGCTGAGTGGAGTTAGTAATCCCTATGGATTATTTCTGGTTTGTGGACCCACTGGTTCAGGAAAAAGCACGACGCTTCACTCCATTCTCAACTATCTGAACTCCTCTGAACGAAAAATCTGGACCGCAGAAGACCCGGTTGAAATTACCCAGGCTGGCCTACGCCAGGTAGAGGTAAACGAAAAAATAGGCATGACATTCGCCGGAGCCATGCGTGCATTCCTTCGTGCCGATCCGGATATCATCATGATCGGGGAGATGCGTGATGGAGAAACGGCAGGAACTGCCATCGAAGCTTCTCTTACTGGCCACCTTGTATTGTCCACCTTGCATACGAACAGTGCGGCTGAGACTGTTATTCGTCTCCTGGACATGGACATGGATCCCTTTAATTTTGCTGACGCCATGATTGGGATCCTTTCTCAGAGATTGACTAAAACTCTGTGTACTTCCTGCAAAAAACCTTACAAACCTGAAAAATCTGAACTGGAATTCCTCGCAACCGAGTACTGCAGTGAAGAAATTGATGATGGTAAAAGAGCGACACCTGATAAAAAAGAAATTGAAAATCAGCTAGAGAAGTGGTCCGAGGAATTCGCCCTAAAGGGAGAATTCACACTCTACAAAGCGCCCGGATGCATGGACTGCCTGGATACAGGGTATCGTGGCCGAATGGGTGTGCACGAACTGTTAATGAGTACGCCGGAAATTAAGAAGATGATTCTAAGGCAGGCGCCGGCAGCAGAAATGCATTTTGAGGCAGTGCGCTCTGGTATGCGGACTCGAAAGCAGGACGGAATTGAAAAGATCTTGATGGGCTACACCGATTACACTCAAGTCCGAACTATCTAACGCAACTATCGTAAGCGCGAATCTCTTCGTTAAAAACATTTTTTGTGCGAGTCACATATTGCATATATGCTCCTCACACAAAAAATATTTTTGCCTCGACCTTCACGCTTACGCTAGCTGCTTGAGTAAGTTTTACTAACAAAACCATTTGTCACCCGACGTATCGAAGGGACAACTATTTCAAACAATAAAAAACCCGATCACTGTGAGGTGATCGGGTTTTTTGTAACTAAGTATTAAAACTTACTTAGTAGCCAGAGTCTGCCGGAGCAGCGGCTGGTAGTGCAACTGCAGTAAGCTTTGAACCAGTTTGAAGCATGATGTATTGATGACCATCATGAGTCCAAGAGCTCATGCCATAACGGCTGCGATCAGGAACTTCGATTGCACCGAGAGTTTCACCGGTAGCCTTGTCAACTGAGTAAAGCATCGGTGTACCATCAGAAGTAGTATCGGAATAAACCAACATACTAGGTGTGACCACCATTGGTACCAGGGCTCCGGTTCCAGTGTTACCGACATCGAGATTATTCTCGTCAATAACTTCTTGAACGCGGGCTGACGTTTCGCCCGTTGGAATAACCCATGCATGCTCACCGGTGTTCATGTCGATAGCTGTAATTCGGCTAAACGGTGGTTTAAATAATGGAATTCCTTGAGGATGACGCGGAGCACCTGCGCCGGGACCTGATGCGTACTGCGCATAGGTGGTTCCAGTGGGCTTCTCATACTGAAGATCCGCTTCTTCTCCCGGAACCAAAACTACCGGGCTACAAGCGGAACGAGATGAAATGAAGAGATAACCGCTATTGGGATCCGCAACTGAAGGCGAAGTAATGTTCGCTCCACCACCACCGCCTGGGCAGAACATAGCGGCACGCTTGCCAGAATCATGTCCACGTTGGATAGGTGGATTGAATAATGGGCCCATCTGATAATCAGCGAAGGCGTTAATCGCTTGCTGTCTGATTTCCGGAGTCCAGTCAATCAAGTCATCGATTGATACACCTTGTATATCAAAGGGTGCAGGTCTGGTAGGGAAAGGCTGAGTTTCTGAAAGAACTTCACCCGGCACCGTGGATTGAGGAACAGGTCGCTCAACCATAGGCCAAATAGGCTCACCGGTTATGCGATTAAAAGCATAGACGAAACTTTGCTTGGTAACCTGCATCACAGCAGGTACTTGACCCTGTCCAGGCACATTCAAGTCCAGTAGGACCGGTGCCATCGGATTGTCGTAGTTCCAAATATCATGGTGCACCATCTGAAAATGCCAGGCCCTTTCACCAGTGCTGGCATTCAGCGCGATAAGACTCGTGCCGTAAAGATTGTCACCCGGGCGAAAACCACCGTAATAGTCAATGGTTGCACCATTCGTAGGAATGTAAACCAGGTCGTTTTCAACATCGGCTGAAATTGGAGCCCAGGAAGAAACATCGCCAGTCCATTGCCAGGCATCATTTTCCCAAGTTTCATGACCATACTCACCCGGTTGAGGAATTACGTTGAATTTCCATTTGAATTCACCGGTGCGCTTGTCATATCCCAATATGTCACCCGGAATATTTTCAATTCGCGCCTGATTGTAGCCTTGTTCTGCAGAGTTGCCGACTATAACAGTATCATTGACGACAATTGGTGGAGAAGACGCAGTGATATAGCCAGTTTCCAATGGAACCCCTTCATAGGGATCGAAAGGATGGCCAAGGTCTGCAAGCAGATCTACTACTCCAGTTTCAGGGAAGCCATCAATGGGAACCGCCCCACCAAATCCTTCTAACGGAGCACCAGTTTCGGCATCTAATGCGGTCAGGAAGAATCCGGGTGTAATCATGTACACCACACCTTTTCCATCAACTTCCGCATAGCCAATGCCTTTTCCGTAGTCGGCGCGCATGGAGTACTCCCAGCGACCAGTGTTCGGTAATCGATAGCTCCAGAGTGTTTCCCCGGTTTTCGGATCGATTGCAACGACGTGACGGCGAGCACCGGCAACTGTATATAAGGTGCCGTTAATGTAGCTTGGAGTAGAACGACCACTGGATGCACCCAGGCTGGCCCCGTCCCATTCCCAAACTACTTCCATCTCGCCAAAATTTTCAGACGTAATTTCGCTAGACGTGGTGTATCGGGTATTGCCGTAATCGTTACCCAAACTAAACCATTCAACATCATCTTGAGCTGCGAAAAGATTGCCTGATCCACCCAGCAACAAGCCAACTAGAGCGACTGCTTGCCAGCGTTTCCAGATATCTACTTTTCTTATCATTTTTTGCCTCGTTGATAATAATGAGTAGCAATTTCCAGGGGTATTTAATCTCTGGGTTTGCACTCGATAATCATTGATTTTGGAATCAATTTAATTCAGTAAAATCAGCCACTTACCTTATTCAATTGCTTTTTTGTAGCTGCACTAAATACAAGTTTGAGGCTACCGGAAGGTAAGGGTATTGTCCACGGCGAAAAAGTAACGAGATTTGTCAGAAATTAGAAGAATCTACTAAATATCAGGCATCTCAAATTGAGCAGTAGATAGCTTAGATTTCAGATCTGAATACTGTTTACTTGTGAGCTGAGTGAGAGGGGGTCGAACCCTTAGCCACTGATCATCATTTCTATAAAATGCAGTCGCTGCTTTGAGCGCGGGAATCATCGGATACGACTGAAAGATGCTTCTAATTTTGTTCAGTTCTTCCTGGCTTTGCTCAGCATCTGCATCTTGCCAGCGTTCGTACAGTTTAAAGATGGCAGCTGGATTGACGTTGGCGGTGGCTGAAATGCAACCAGCGCCACCTGCCTGCATGTTCTGTAGCAGGAAACTTTCCGAACCGCAAAACACCGAGAAATTCTCGATCTCTAGATCATTGAAAGCTTGGGTTTGATTCCAATCACCGGAACTGTCTTTTATGCCGGCAATGTTGTTTGGGTATTTTTGCGCCAAATTCTCGATTAGAGTTAGTGACAATGGAATCTGAGAAATAGGAGGAATGTGGTAAAGGTAAATGTTCAGATTGGGATCATCGACTTCTTCAATGACGCTACTGTAAAAATCGAACAAGCCTTCATCGGACACTCCTTTATAATAAAAAGGGGGTAGCATGAGGACACCAGTACAACCACTTTGCACCGCTTTTTTTGTCAAAACGATGCTGTCAGTAATGGCACAACTGCCAGTACCCGGCATTAGCTTTTTAGGATCGATACCTGCAGCAATTAAGTTATCTAGCAGCTGCATTTTTTCATTAACACTCAATGAATTCGCTTCACTATTAGTGCCAAACACGGCGAGACTTGCACCCTGTGAAACTATCCATCGACAGTGCTCTACAAAGCGTTCAGAGTCTGGAGAATGGTCTGTTTTGAAGGGCGTTACTACTGGAGCTAGTACTCCACTAAATCGATCTTGTGACACTATTGATCCCTTTGTATTTTCAATTGCTCATCTTCGTTAAAGGTCTGTAGCCTGGTTCAGCCGATTTAGTTATAGTCCCATACTCCCGCTAGCCTAGACAATACAAAGAAATTCCGGAGATTTATTCTTGCAGTTAATAATAGGGAACAAAAACTATTCATCGTGGTCAATGCGTCCTTGGATCCTGTTAAGAAATTTTGAGCTTGATTTCGAAGAGATTCGCGTGCCTTTGTTTGTCGATGGCTATCAAGAAGAATTAGCGAAATATTCTCCCACACTGCGTGTGCCAGTCTTGCTGGATGATGAACTCAAGGTTTGGGATTCATTGGCCATAATGGAATACGTTAATGAGAAGTTCCTTTCTGGTAGCGCCCTGCCAGAGAATATAAAGACGAAAGCATTGTGTCGTTCTTATTGTGCAGAAATGCATTCTGGATTCTTTGCACTTCGCAATGAATTGCCAATGAATATCAAGGCGAAGCGCAAGCTAGATTTTTCTAACGATGTGATCGATGAATGTAAGCGAATTGATAGCTTATGGGCCAACGCGAGAAAGCAATATTCCGCTGACGGCGAGTACTTGTTCGGCCAATTCTCTCTTGCTGATTGTATGTTTGCGCCGGTGGCAATGCGCTTCGTTACCTACGGCGTTGCCCTCACAGATTCGAGTCAAGCCTACCTGGAGTCTCTGCTTTCAAATGCTGCCATTAAGCAATGGTGCTCCGAAGCAAAAAACGAAGCAGAAATCATCGAAATAGCTGAAATTGGACAGGAAATTTAGTCCAACTTTCACTCTGCCTTCCTGGCTGATCAAAAACTAGCCGAAAAGCCCGAATTTCGGCGCTTTATTTACCGTATTTCATCAATATATAGCGTTTTCAACCGATAAGAATGACTAGAACTGGTGTTTTCATCAGGCCTGCGTGCTGGACTAAAAAAGCCGAGCAAATTCGGTATTACAAGTAAATTTAGTAAGGCATTGGAGCTTGATAGAAAATTCAGAAGAAACACGAAAGGTTTAGCAGTTAGGAGCCACCAATAATGTATCTGGACTATTTTTCTTTGGAACGTCATCCGTTTCGAATTACTCCAGATACTTCTCTGTTTTTTTCCGGTGGTAGACAGGGTCGAGGTGTAGTCCTGGATGCCATGCTCTATGCCATTGAAACTGGCGAAGGCATTCTTAAAGTCGTTGGGGAAGTTGGCAGCGGCAAGACCATGCTTTGCCGCATGCTGGAAGAGCGCTTACCCGAATCTACCGAAATCGTTTACATCGCGAATCCCAATCTGAGTCCGGAAGACATCCTCTACGCCATCGCCTTCGAACTGAAACTCATGGTGCGACGGGACACGTCAAAACTATTAGTAATGCAGCAGTTGCAGAATTACCTGTTAAAGCAACATTCTGCGAATCGAAGAGTGTTGGTAATTATTGAAGAAGCCCAGGGCATGCCTATTGAAACTCTGGAAGAGATTCGCTTGTTCAGCAATCTGGAAACCCATCGCGACAAACTAATGCAGATTATCTTGTTCGGCCAACCAGAGTTGGATAAAAATCTAAGCGTAAAACACATCAGACAACTGAAAGAAAGAATTACTCACAGTTTTTCCCTGGATCCTCTGGAAAATCACGAAGTCGCAGACTATATACATTTCCGGTTGCAAGCAGCCGGTTGTCCTTGTCCAAACATGTTTACCAAAGGTGCAGAGTGGTTAATCGCAAAAGCATCCAGCGGGCTTACTCGTCGAATTAATATTCTTGCCGACAAGGCATTGCTTTCGGCATTTGCAGAAGACGTATTACAAGACTATGAGCAGTTAGGTCCAGATGTCCCGCCGACAATCACCTGGAAGCATGTATATGCCGCTATGCGAGATAGCGAATATTCTTCATCTGTATTTAAGTCCATGTTTTCGCCTATAAAAATAATGAGCGCTAGCATGGTTATTGTAATCATAGCTCTGACATTTTTTCTGTGGCCGCGCACAGAAGGAATTGCCAGTACCAGAACTCTCATCAACGAACCAAATCCTGCAGAGCTGTTAGACACGTCAATAAGTAAACCTGAAGTTCTTAAAGATTCACTTGCCGAGGCAAGCGTCTTCCCGAGAAACAAACCTATTATTGAAGCTGTTCCAGTAGAGGAAGCTATTCAGCCATTGCTAGCAGTAACCCAACCTAGAATCACAGAGATAGATTTGCTGCCAATGTCGATCGCAGCTATTGAGCTGGAATCCTATATAGAGAAGGAAGAAACCCCGGCACCTCGAATGTACCTAGAAAACATTGCGATTGCTGAGACTATTGAGGGCTTCGCAATCGACTCTCCATTGGAAGCTGCAACAGCAGAGCTTGCCGTCGCTGTTCCGGAATTGTCATATCTTCAAAACTCAAATCTATCACAACAGCGAATTGTTGCGTCGATAGAGTGGCTTAACAACGCCGATCGAGAAGGTTATACCGTGCAGCTATTTTCGGGCCCTAAGACGAACATTGAATCAGCTGAGTCTTTTCTCAATATTCTGAAGAGCGAAGGATTAATTGAAGAAACCTATTTGTGTTTGTCCAATATTGATGGAAGTAATTATTGGACCATTAAATACGGGAATTTTCCGGGACTTTCTGTGGGTCAGGATTTCATCGGTGAACTGCCTAATCATTTGCATAATACCCAGCCTTTCGTACAAAACATGAGCAGCGTCGAATGTAATACTAACTTCACCATTGCTGGATTGATCTCGGAGTAACGTTCAATGAAGTCTATTAATAAGAAGAACGTTTTTCTCATACTGGCGCTGTCAGGATTGGTCGCTTGCGACGCCTTACCTCCAGCCACCATGGAGCCTGATTGGGAGGTGGAGAATCGGCATCTTGAGGCCCCAGACATTGTTGATACTTCTGAAATTCCAGAGATAGTTCGGGACTTGCCAGTTGTCACTGCACCACAAGTTGAAGCCCCGTTGGATTTGTATTCCGTGGTTGTGCAAGACGTACCAGTAAGAGAATTACTGTTCGCAATGGCCAGAGATGCCAATATAAATATCGATGTGCATTCAACTGTGGAAGGTACGATCAGCATAAATGCTATTGATCAAACCCTGCCACAAATTCTAAATCGCATCTCTAATCAGGTAGACATCCTCTGGACCTTTGAACGACCAGACTATCTTTCCGTACAGCCTGACTTACCAGTTCTGCGAAGTTATCAAATTGATTATGTAAATGTGACTCGAAGCTCGGCGTCCGAAGTTAGTGTTTCATCGGCAGTAACCGGAGGTATAGGTGAAGATAGTGGGGGTGGGGGGGAATCGAATAACTCAACAACCTTGCTAACGCAAAATTCTGCCAATGCTTTTTGGACTACCCTAGCAAACAATCTTACTACGATTCTTGGTGAAGATGCATCTGAAGAGGTGAGTACCGGGCCAAGCAACATCGTAATCAGCCCCGAATCTGGACTGGTAACAGTGCGCGCCACAAATCGGCAACATTTCGAGATCTACGACTTTATAGAATCAGTTCGCACTCGGGCTTTGTACCAAGTGCTAATTGAAGCCACGGTAGTAGAAGTTAACCTGAATGATCGCTACCAGTTAGGCGTAGATTGGGCAGTGTTAGCTAGAGACAATGGTCAAGTCAACTTTGGGCAAGATCTACTGGGTCTGAATCTGAGTAATACGCCTACCAGTATATTAACCATCGACAAAACTTCAGGGCCCGATGCTATCGGAGCAACGATTCAGGCCTTGGCCGAGTTCGGAGATATCTCGGTTCTCTCAAGCCCCAAGCTAATGGCATTGAATAATCAAACCGCCATGTTGCGTGTAGTGGACAATAAAATATATTTTACCATCGATGTAGAAGCTGGCTTTCCAGCTACTGCAACCAGTCCGGCCATACCACCGACGTTTACCAGTGAAGTGCATACTGTACCGGTAGGATTTACCATGGCGGTCACGCCCCAAATTAGTGAAAACGACCAGGTTACCTTAAATGTAAGGCCCACTATTTCCCGCATCGTTCGCTTCGTTACTGATCCTAATCCCGCTTTGGCTGATGCCTCGGTTATAAACTCCATTCCAGAATTGCAGATTCGTGAAATTGAGTCCATTCTAAAGGTTGATAGCGGAGAAATTGCAGTGCTCGGCAGGCTAATTCAGGACACAATTGACTCTACAGTTGCTGGAGTGCCAATTGCAGGTCAGCTACCACTTGTAGGAGATTTGTTTAACTATCGAGATGACAACACCATCAAGACTGAGCTGATCATTTTTATCAGGCCAGTTGTTGACAACCAGGCAAGTATCAACGGTGACCTGGAGAATTATCGGGAGTACCTACCGACTAGTTCAACAAGCTCGAACGTGCTGCAGAATCTAAATCCTTTCTAGGTGATTTATAGACTAAAGAGATACAACTATGAGTCTATTAATGGACGCACTGCGCAAGGCCGAGGAAGAGAAAAAGCAGGCCGAGCAAGGGAAAAAGCCCGAACCAGAATCTGATACTCAATCCGCCGATGCGGAATCGAGTGATACTGCGTCCGCCGAAACCCAACTCGCAGAATCAAGCCAACCAGAAACTTCTAGCATTCCCGATCCAGAAATCGAGTTTGAAGAAACAGAAGTTCCCGCAACGCCTGAAGCCTCCAGTGACTCTTCTCTTGAATTGGAACTGGAGCCTAAATCAGGGCCAGATCCCACCCGTGCACAAATATCAACCGAAACTGAAGAAACAGATTCAGTTAGTGAAGAAGTAGAACAGATAGAGACATATGCTGAGGAAGCAGCATCTTTAGAATCTGAGCCAGTCTCCACTTCAGATGCTGGTAGTGATTCCACTGATTCTCAGGAACTTGAAACTGTTACGCCAGACTTGTCGATAGATGAAAGTGTTGAAAGCACCGCAGAGCAAGAAACCGCTGAGACAATTCCTCCCGAGGAAACAGTAGTCGAAGCAAGTGTTGAAACTATTCAGGGAAATACGGAAGAGGAAGGCTCACAGGCTGAAGAAAACAAGATAGAAACATCCGCTGTGCATGCAGAGCCAATCGTTGGCGAAGAGGCGCCGCCGCTAGACGAAGAAGATGAGAAAACTGCAGCCTTGTTCGCGATTCCCCAACCAAAAGCGGAATCAGTCGATGCGAGTTCAGAAAAAGGTCGCGACGATAGAATTTCTGCGAAGTCAGTGTTCGCCGCCAAACGCGCTAAACAAAAACAGAAACGAAATTTACAGATTGCCGGTATAGGCATGGCTGCAGTGCTAGTAATAGGCGTCGGGCTTGTTTACTTTTATTTATCAACTAGCACAGATAGCGGCATAACAGTTCCTGTAGATTTCGTTGCGGGACAGCAAACTTTTCTAAATGAAGAAGCTCTGTCTGCAGAAAGTTCTAGCGCGCTGGATGAGGCGACTTTAGATACGCTGGATGAAACTACTTTGGCCGAAGCAGTAAACAGTCTTGCGGAAACCGAAATATTTGATACTGCTGTTGAAACAGAAGTATTAGAAGAGCCAGAAACAATTGATTTTGCGGCAATCGGACTTAGTCCTCCGCAACCTTCAGTAGAGAGCTCTCAAACTATTTCCCAAGTAATCGGCGAACCTGTTCTAACCCCGCCTGAACAGACTGCGGATGCTCCAGTTGCAATTGCGGTTGAGGAATCACCGCTAAATGAAGTTCAGGTTTCTGAAAGTAGTGATGAAGTAGCCGGCGCAGAAGCTTTGGTAGCTGAAATCGAAGCGCTTGCAGAATTGGCCGCTGAAACTGCAGAAAGTGAAATTTCGACCCCGGAAGAGCCAGTGAACTTAATTAGCTTTACTCGTCGGGAAACAGAATCAACGATTGATCCTATTTTGGCAAATGCCTACATTGCTTATCAGCAAGGAAATCTCGTTGACGCGAAAAACCAATATGAACAGACTTTAGTTTCTGCGCCGCATAATCGTGATGCTTTACTCGGGCTCGCTGCTATTGCGAATTCCGAAAACGAACAAATTCGCGCTATGGAATTGTATTCGCAATTACTTGCCCGAGATCCTAGCGATCCTGTTGCTAGAGCCGGAATACTGGAATTACAGCCCACTGGAAATCCAGCGGAAGTCGAACGAGAACTTAGAAGACTAAATGACATGCACGAAAACCTGGCACCATTGCTCTACGCCTTGGGTAATTTTTATGCTTCAGAAGATCAGTGGTCTAGCGCGCAACAGCAATACTTTCGAGCGCTACAAGTTGCGAAATCTGATGCGTTACTGGGTCAACCGGTGAATCCGGACTATGCTTTTAATCTAGCAGTAAGTTTGGAACATTTGAGTCAATCCATTCCAGCCCAAAATTATTACGAAGAGGCATTGGAATTCGCTAGTAACCATCCGGCTGGATTCAACCTAAGTGTTGCTCGAAGCAGACTAGAAAGTATCGGCCAGATGGAAGCAGAATGAGCGAGCCTGCCCAAAACCAACCTAAAAAACGCATTGGTGAGGTGCTGATTGACAAAGGCATGATCACTGAAGATCAGCTTAAGATCGCCTTGCAGGAACAAAAAGTTGTTGGCAAGCGTATCGGAGCCGTGCTGATTGAGCTTGGTTTTGTTACTGACTCTATTATTCGTGACGCTCTTTCCGAAAATACTGGTTTTTCGAGTGTCGATCTTGCAAACACGGTAATGGATGCTGAGGCTATAAAGATGGTGCCTCAGGATGTTGCACGTCGATTTAAAATTCTTCCTCTCTCTTATGACAAAGCCAAACATGAGCTTACTCTGGCAATGGCGGATACGTTTAATATCGTTGCTCTTGACCAGGTACGAGCCATTCAAGACACAGAGTTAGACATTGTTCCAACTCTTGCTAGTGATTCTGAAATTACTCGCGTACTCGAGGAAGCCTACGGTTTCGATCTTTCGATTGACGGTATCTTGCAGGAAATAGAAACAGGTGAAGTAGACTTAGAGTCGCTACAGGCAGACGGGGATCAATACAATCATCCTATGGTGCGTCTGGTAAACGCACTGTTAGCCGATGCAGTACAAAGAGATGCATCTGATATCCACTTTGAACCGGAAGAGGCCTTCTTAAGAATACGCTATCGTATTGATGGTGTGTTAAGACAAGTCCGTAGTCTGCATAAAAGTTATTGGCCAGCCATGGTAGTTCGCTTGAAAGTAATTAGTGACATGAATATTGCTGAGGCGCGCGCCCCTCAAGATGGGCGAGTCTCACTGTCGCTGCTCGGGCGCCAGATAGATTTTCGTGTTGCTTCTCAGCCCACCTCTTATGGTGAAAATGTTGTGCTGCGGATACTGGATCGCAGGAAAGGTATCGTGCCATTGGATGCTCTGGGATTGAGTGACGAAAACCTGCATACAACTAAACTGATGTTAGCGAAACCGGAAGGAGTAATATTGGTAACTGGTCCAACCGGTAGTGGTAAGACGACCACGCTATACTCAGTGTTGAATCACATAAACACTGAAGCAATCAATATCATGACGATGGAAGATCCGGTGGAGTATCCCATGCCCATGATACGCCAAACATCTATTAACGAATCGGCAAAGATGGGTTTTGCAGAAGGGATACGCTCAATGATGCGTCAAGATCCAGATGTGATTCTTGTCGGTGAGATACGAGACGATATAACTTCAGATATGGCGTTTCGAGCCTCCATGACCGGGCATCAGGTTTTTTCAACCCTCCACACGAATTCTGCTGTGGGTTCGATACCGAGATTGCAAGATCTGGGTGTTTTGCCCGACATTATGGCCAGCAATTTAATTGGAATCATCGCACAAAGATTGGTGCGGCGACTGTGTGAAAGTTGCAAAGAGGCGCAGGAAGTTGGGGAGTTAGAACGCAAATTACTAGCAATCGACGACGCTGTCGAACAAGTCAAAATTTACAAGGCTGTAGGATGCAAAGTCTGCGACCACGCTGGCTATAAGGGGCGAACATCCATTGTTGAGATTATGAAAATATCAGATTACCTGAAGAAGTTAATCTCTCAGAACACCTCAGCCCATGAATTGCTGAAAGCAGCGATTGCAACCGGATTTAAAACTCTGGCGGATGATGCTTGTCGACGAGTATTACAGGGAACAACAAGCCTGGATGAAATTACACGTGTCGTTGATCTCACCGGTAGAGTAGGTTGACCTGGCATGGGGCTATTTACTTACAAAGCTGTAGACAATCGAGGTCGCTATCATACCGGCAAGCTTGATGCGGCTAACGAATCCGATCTCGAGAATCGCGTTAACAGAATGGGCATGGATCTCATTCGATGTAAGTTTCTTGAAGACAAAAAACATGTCACAGGTCGCGGTCAAATACGCCGAATTGATCTAATCAACTTTTGTTTTCACATGGAGCAGCTCACTCGTTCGGGAGTAACCATTCTTGACGGTCTGGTAGATCTACGTGACAGTGTCGAGCAGGCATCGTTTAGAACAATCATTGCAAAAGTTATCGAAGATATAGAGAGTGGCAAGAAATTGTCGGAGGCGCTTGCTGAGCATCCTAAAGTATTCGATGAAATGTTTGTAAATTTGATCGCTGCAGGAGAAGCGAGTGGTACCTTGCCCGAGGTGTTTTTGTCTCTTAATAATATGATTAAGTGGCAAGACGAACTAATCACGACGACTAAAAAACTACTAATCTTTCCCGCGTTCGTCGGCACAGTAATATTATTCGTAATCGGATTTTTGATGATTTATCTCGTTCCTCAGTTAGTTGATTTCATCGAAGGTATCGGATCGACACTTCCTTTTCACACAAGAATGTTAATCTCAACTTCTGATTTCTTTGTAAACTTTTGGTACTTGTTTACCGTAATTCCAGTTTTTCTAGCGTTACTTTTAAAAGGGCTTGCGACGATCAGTCTCGATGTTCGTTATCAACTGGATTCGTTTAAGCTGCGAGTCTGGCAAATCGGTCCGGTGCTAAAAAAAATAGTACTTTCTCGCTTCGCCAACTTTTTTGGCATGATGTATAAGGCCGGTATACCAGTATTGCAATGTATAGAGATTACGGAACGTATTGCAGGCAATGTGGCGATTCGAAATGCACTATCGAAAGCCAGAGAGGATATTCAGGGAGGAGTAGGTGTTTCTACTAGTTTTCAAAACACCGGATTATTTCCTCCATTAGTGGTGCGCATGATTCGCGTTGGAGAAACTACGGGGCAGCTTGATCAAGCCTTGATGAATGTAAGTTACTTTTATGATCGAGATATTAAAGACTCGATAGACAAGGTGCAGGCACTTATTCAGCCGACAATGACATTATTCTTAGGCAGTATTTTGGGATGGGTAATGCTTTCGGTGATGGGGCCGGTCTACGATTCTATCAGCAATTTACAGTTTTAAAGAGGATAAGCATTAAGTCATGGCTAGTCTAATTGGATCTTCACATAAACGCATATTGCTAATAAATGCGGAAGGTCTTTCGGTCTTTAAACTAGAGAAAGATCGACTCGTTCATGTGGGTAAATTTTCTGATGAAGACGTGGGATATGAAAATTTTCGCAACTACTTGATTGACAATCCGCGTTCGCCCGTGACTTTACTCATCGATTCCGCTGCGGAAGATTTCGTTGTTGAGTCAGTTGCTCACGTGAGCATTTTTGATAGGTCTGCTTTTTTAAGACGCAAAGTCGATCAACATTTTCGCGGTTCTGAGTATCGCTCGGTGTCAATACTCGGTAGGGACGATAGCAGTCGCAGAGATGATAGTGTTTTGTTTAGCGCATTAACCAAGAATGAAATAATCGACCCCTGGGTTAGAGTGTTATTGAGTGAAGAAGTCCCGATTAAGAGCATAACAACTCCAGCCTTTGCTCTTTGTAAAATTGCCAGTGAATATGACTTGCTAACAAGCGATACTGTTTTGCTAGTGAATTGGGAAGAATCCGGCATTAGGCAAACGTTTATTGTTGATGGAAAAATGATGTTTAGCAGGTTAACGCCACTGCCTCATGATCCGAATGATGATTTACCTGGATACATACTCGATTCCTGCAATCAATCCCGTGAATATCTAGAAAGAATTGGCTTGCTTACTTTCGATCAAAACCTGGATGTGCATGTGATTACGCCGCTGTTGGAAGATCATGTTTTTTCTGACATGAGTATCAACCGCAACTTCCGCAAGATCGAGCACCATAATTCCATCGACATGTTGCAAATAGATCGATACAACGGCCCACAGAATTCAATAACAGCCGTACTACTCTGTTTAGAATGGGGAGTGCGTACTGGAAAATTAGCTAATCAATACGCACCTTCCTCGGCAATGCGCTTCTTTCATTTGACTCAGGCCCGTAGGTTAATCGGTTTTGTTTGTCTGGCTTTGCTCATTGTTAGCGGATTAATTTCGGCACCAATCATGCTAGAGGCAATTGATAGGAGTTCCCGAATTGCTTCTTTATCAGCCCAAGTTTTGCCGGTGCAGAATCAATATGATGCATTGGTGGCTGAGTTCCCTGAGACCCCAATTCCTACCGATGCAATGGCGCTGGCGGTAAGTCGCTACGAGCTTATCCGTTCTCAAATACGCTCTCCGGTATCCGTGCTTTCAGATATAAGCCGAGTTATAGCGCGCTTTCCTGCAATAAGCCTGTCGTCAATAGAATGGCAGCTCAGCCCAGCCAATGTTGACTTGAGTTACACCGAAGGTTTGTTGAGTAATTCAACACAGGTGAGCGTAAATATTTATGGAACATTGATGGGATCCTCGAGTATTCAAAACTCTGATCGCCAGTTGCGACTATTTATGAGCACATTAGGGCAGATTCAAGGAGCGACCATTACGCCGTTGGAACTACCTATAGAATCGGGACCAGATGGAGAGGTGGCAACAATTCTTGATGGTCAGGCAATCAATTCTGATTTTGCACTAACTGTGAGGCTTGGTAGTTAAGCATGGCACTCAAAAGAAGACATATTAAAGAGGACTTGCTGTGGCTTAAGTGGAATATTGTGTTGCTTGTTATCGTACTGGGCGCATCACTGGGATTGTTTTTTAGTGCGAGTGTTTATCGAGACGACATGCAGAACCAGGAATTCAATGCACTAAGCGAGCTCGACTTTGTTAATGGGCAGATACGAGATATTGAAAATGCTGAGCAAGTCATTATTAACAATATTGATACTTATAACACCATGATCGCAAATGCAGTTCTCGAAGAAGAAGACCGAGTTAGTCTGCTCGAAGAGATCAGCGTCATTAGAGATAGATATCAACTATTTCCTATCGCTGTCGAGATTCAAGAACAGGACCGTGTTCTGCTTGAGTATCCATTCGATGTAGAAAATCCCGATGAGCAAATTTCATTACGCAATAGTCAGGTCTCAGTACAGATACCCTTATTGCACGAGGAAGATTTAACGCGGTTCCTGGCAGACTTTATGAGTAGTGGGCGCATGATGGTAAACAATAGCTGTGCTATTGCCCAGGCACCTCAGCTTGAAGAAATTCCGAATCAGCTTTCACAAAGGCAGATAGCTAGTTGTGGATTCCATTGGTATACGCTTCGAAGAGAACCCTTTATAGGCTTTTAAGCCATTGAAAACAAAAGAGAATATGCGAAACAGTCTATTTCACAATAGAATCCATTCTTTAGGGCGATGTTTAGTTCTTCTAAGCATGGTGCTTGGAATTACCTGGGTCTCCGAAGTTTCGGCCCAATCAATTCTACGTCTGTTCTCGACGCCTGCAGAGCGAGCTGAACTTGAGCTGCAAAGATTGCGTTTGAACCGTCCTGATCTAGTTGAAGAGGTGTCAGAACTACCACTTCAGTTCATTGAGCTACCAACGTTATTTGAAGAAGAGGAAATCGTAGAGATAGTCTATCGGCTGGGCGGGACCATGTTTAGGAATGATGGGCGCTACACAGTCTGGCTCAACAATGAGGCCATATATCAGGAAGATCTGCCGGGAAATATGGAGTTATTGGAGCCCTATACCCAAGGGCAATTGCGCATTACGAATGAGGAATCCGGCGTATTTTATGACGTAAAACCGGGACAAGTTCTCAATTTTACTACTGGTGTACTGTTAGAATCCTACGAATATGTACCACCACCTCCAGCAATCGATGCTGCTGAGGAAGGCGAAACTACGGCAGCCCCAATGGTTGAGACAGTGGAACCAATTGACCTTTCAGGTCCCGATACAGCGGAAGCTGCGGCTGCGGAAGTAAATTCTCCTGCGACTGCTAATACCCCTGGTGTGATTGTCAATGCAAACCAACTAGTCGATCAAGCGAGGGATCTTCAGGATCCAATTCAATGAACTCGCTTGTCTCGGTACCCTCCAGACAGCAAGGAATTATTTTGCTGGTCTTGTTCATCGTGGTTTTTTTTGCCACTGCCAGTATTTTTTTAACTATCGTCAGTAACAACGTCATTGATCAGCGCGGTAGCACAAACACAATAGAAGCACTAAGAGATACCAAAGATGCGTTAATCGCCTACGCAGTTCTGCACGGGGATTATTATGGAGCTGCCGGGGCTGGACCGGGTCATTTACCTTGTCCCGATACAAACAATAACGGATTAGAAAATTCACCCTGTGTTACTGCAATCGGACGACTGCCAATTTCGATTACACTTCCATCAGCTGCAATGTTTCCACTTTCAGCCTATGACAGTGGCGTAGACCAGCAAATTTGGTATGCCTTATCTGACGCATTTCGTCGAAACCCAACGGGAGTAGTTAATACAACTACAACAGGCAATATTACTGTAGATGGTCAAACTGGTATCGCGGCGGTAATCATGTTTCCGGACGAGGCTTTAGTTTCACAAACAAGACCTAACAATAATGTGGCTAACTATTTGGAATCAGGTAACGCAGTAGGAACGGCTTTTGTAAGTAATAATCCCGCTAATCCAGATAATTTCAATGATCAAGTGCTGGCAATCTCTATAAACGAAATCATGTCCCCGGTCACAGCGCGTATTGCAGAGACGATTAAAATACAGCTCGATATCTATCACGGGGTAAATGGAAACTACCCTCCAGACCAAACAGAATTTAATACTGCAATGGGCGGTGCGCCGGCATGGTTCGCAAGCAATAATTGGGCGGCAAATACTACCTACACACAGTTGACCCCAGACACTGGAAGCGTATTGTTTACCGGTTGTAATATTACCTATACATTAGACGTGGCGGTAATCAGCGTTGCAAAAACTAGTTCGTTTTGTTGATTGGGCAAATGATTCGTTTCGTCAAAGGTGCAAACGATGAACATGAATAAAATTTTTAAAACCGAAGGTTTCAGTCTACTGGAAATGGCTATCGTACTCCTCATCGTCTCCCTGTTAATGGGTGGCTTGTTGATGTCAGTTAGCACCACTCAGGAGATGAATTATCGAACAGACGCCGAGATGAAGCTGGAGGAAATGCTTGAGTCTCTCTATGGTTTTGCCCAAGCCAATGGAAGATTGCCATGTCCAGCTACGGCGACTACTAACGGTGCAGAAGATCCGCCGGGGGGTGGTGCTTGTACGCAACAGCATGGATTTATTCCGTCTGCCACTCTGGGTCTGGCTGGCCCAATCAATACTGACAGCTTGCTTATGGATGATTGGCTAAGCGCCTATCGTTATTCAGTGTCCTCGGCAAACGGTAATGCTTTTACTACTGTCAATGGTATGCGCACAACGGGAATTGCGGCCTTGACTCCAGACTTACGAATCTGTGATGCTGCGGCCTGCGGTACTGTCGTAGCAAATACCTTGCCGGTTGTAATAATGTCATTGGGAGCTGATTGGGACGAGTTCACCGCTGCTGATGTGGATGAAACTGAAAACTCCGGTGAAGCAACAATCAATGGTTACCGGCTACCTAATGATAATAATTTCGTAGTAAGCACCTACATTGAAGATGTGTTCGATGATTTACTCACCTGGATGTCTCCAAACATTCTCTACACTAGAATGATTTCTGCAGGTCAGCTCCCCTAAACCATTAAATATCATAAACCATTAAGAGTTGTCGCTTGAACGAAAAAGAATTAGAAAACAGCGCAACTGAAGATTCGAGTGATATCGGATCAGAAGAGCCAATCCGTATTCTCTTAGTTGAAGACGATCCTGCATTGCGCTTGGTAATGCGCAATGTTCTGGAAAACCATGACTATCATGTGCAGGAAGCGGATAGCCGAGTAGTTGCCGAAGCAATACTAAAAGACGACACATCCATTGCAGCTATCGTTTTGGATCTGGGACTACCACCTTCCCCTCATACCACCGCGGAAGGACTCGCAGTTATCCGTTCAGTCGTCGAGAAACTCTATCCAGCAAAGATCGTAGTGCTTACCGGACAAGACGAAGAGAGTTCTGCGCTCGCTGCAATCAAAGAAGGGGCTTTCGACTTCCTGTCAAAGCCTTCGAAGTCGGAAGATATTTTGAACGCCGTGCAAAGAGCAGTATTGTTTTACCGAAAAGAACGAACATTGTCGGAGGAAGAAGGCTTAACACGTTTGCAGATAAATGCAAAAGTCGCCGACGGATTAAAAGCAGTTCGTGAAGACGCTGAAGAAAAGTTGGTAAGACATGTATTAAAAGATACGAAATTCAATGTGTATCAATCTGCGGCCAGGCTTGGACTTAAACGTGAAAGTATTTATTATTTTCTAAAATAGTTTGGTATAAAACGCGACGATGGCTAATCTCTATCCTTATTTAATTCTTATTGGCATTAGCATTATTCTTGCTACATCCTGGTTGCTGGGTCAGGCCAGACGTCGCGCTCGAATAACAAATGAGTTAGTGAGTTTAAATGAGGAGCTCGGTTTCGATTTACCGGATTTCTTAAGACATTGTTGGGCGCCGTTGCAGAAAGCTGGTTTCAAAGGAATTAGTTGGCAGTTAGATTGGTTCGGATCAACTATTTCACACAGCGAAGGAACCAAGGGCGAAGTATTCATTGATCGATCTCTTGATATTGATGACATCTCACTTTCTGTTCATCTCTATGACGGCAAACGGCGTTTCGAGCAGCGTTACTTTAGTAATGTCTTATCGGAAAGTTTCTTTTTACTCCTCTATACAGATATGTGGGTAAAGCTTGGCACGGTGCAAGGTGCATTCGCACAAACCGCCAAGATGAATGTTTTCTTGCAGCACGATATGAAAAACATCGTGCAGCTTATCAGCCTGGTAGCGGAGCAACTTGAGTCGACGCCAGCTGGAAAAGAGGAAAAATTGCTGAGCAGCCTCAGAACAGTCATGCCCACATTACGCGAAAGATCTGAAAGATTCCTGAATACCTTATCCACCCAGACTCCAACGGATCCGGTTCAACCAGTAAATCTTTGTGAAGCATTTCACAAAACTGCAGATATACATGACCTAGAGATCGAAATCAGCGGAGAAGGGCAGGTATTAGTCAATCAACAGTCTCTAAACAGTATTTGTGACAATTTGTTTGGGAACTATATTGACGAAACCCGCAGAAACCCTGGCTCTCAGCCGATTATCCAAATCGTTATCGAAGATAATGAGAATGATCTCGAAGTGAAAATTAGGGACGAAAATGGTCGACCCTGTTTATGGCCGGAACGGCTTTTTGAGCCATTCTGGAGCGAAAAAGGAGATGGTTTAGGCATAGGGTTATATCACGCAAGGCAGCTAGTTACGGGAGCTGGAGGAAACTTGAGAGCACTCACACCTAGCGACGATGCTATGACATTCGTGGTAAATCTGCCGAAACCATTGTAAAAAAAACCTACATATTGCCTGAGGAAATACCTGTGGCTATAGTGGCGCCAGTTTTCTGGAGCCCAGAATTAGGCTAGTTATAAAAAATAAAGTTTTTATTCCGGAGGGATAAACTAATGAAAAACATACAGAACCAAAAGGGTTTTACCCTGATCGAAATTGCGATCGTTCTGGTTATTATCGGTTTGCTTGTTGGTGGTGTATTACAAGGGCAAGAATTGATTGAGAACTCTCGCGTTAAGCAAGCTACCAAAGACATGAACGGAACAGCTGCAGCAGTATTTGCCTATCAAGATCGCTATGGCCGCGTGCCTGGTGATGATGGTCCAACCGCAACTATTCAAGGTCGTGGTACAAGCTGGAGCAGTGCCAACATTGGAGGTAACGCAAACGGCCGGCTTCAGGTGAACAACAATCAAGCGTTTAATGGCGCCGGTGAAAGCGGCACTTTCTGGCGTCAATTGAAAGCTGCTGGTTTTATTGCTGGTGATCCAGCGGATACCGCAATTGCGGCATTGCCTACGAACTCATGGGGTGGATTAGTTGGAATCACTACTGCCAACATGGGCGGCAACCTTGGCGGTAATAAAGTTTGCTTAAGCCAGGTTCCTGGTTCGGCTTCTATTGCAATCGATGGAGAACTGGATGACGGTTCCGGTGCAACCGGTCGTGTTCGAGCTACTCAAGGTACGAGTGGTGTAAACACTAACCCATCTAATGCTGTTCTCGGTGGTGGTGGTGTGTATTCAGAAGATAACGTATACACAATTTGCTATCGCATGTAGAAAGTACTTTTTGTTTAAAAAAAACGGGAGCTTTTGCTCCCGTTTTTTTATTCGGAAAAATTCTTCCCTGAATTTTTCCTGTCTTCGTCGCTAAGTCACTGGCGAAAAATTCGATTTTCCTGGTGACTTAGCTCCTCGCATTTGCTTGCGCAAATGTCGTCTTCCCTGACTCACTCACAGTATTTTTCAAAATTGTGAATCAATCAATCCAATTCCTTCGATTCAGAAGTGGCGAAGAAGATGCTTATTATCAGCATTGGCCAGATTCCAACATGAACCATGACATCGGCAGTATTAAAAATATAGTTCCAATAAGGAATATGCTGAATATCGATAAAGTCGATGACGCTGCCATGTATGAGTCGATCTAGTATATTGCTCGCGCCACCGCCCACGACAAAACCAAAACAAATGTATTCGTATCGCCTGACCTCTTTGCCAAACCAAAGATAGGCTGTAACGGCAGAGAGCAATGCTATTGAGATTAGTGCAAACAGCCAGCCCATGCCCTGCGCCAGACCAAAGGTGCCGCCGAAATTACGAATATGCGTGAAGTGGATGAGGCTATTTATTTCCCAGGTGGTATTTAGGGCAATATTGTTGTTTACCCAGTAACCGATGAGCTGAGAGAGCAATAGCACGGCAATCGCGATGCTGCCGTATAGAATCATATTGAGTGTTTTTATATTCATAAAATCGAATTACTTAATTTCGATCAGAATTTCAGCGAAACCAGAGCATATCATAGTCATTTAGCTGTGCTATTAATGGTTCATTCTATGGATCGACAGGAACAAGATCGTACTGAATCCAAGAACGGTACTAGTCGGAAAAGGCTGTTAGTACTAAGTGCTTATGTATGGTTTAAAAAGGGTAGGCGCCACCTGCCTCCGATCGTTCGTGCTCTGTTGGGAATCCTGTTTATCTTCTTGGGCTTACTAGGCTTTCTTCCGATTCTGGGATTTTGGATGATCCCTTTAGGAATTGGCTTGTTAGCAACCGATATTCCGCCAATTGCAAGATGGTTTAGAAAAAAATTGCATAGTGCTCGCCGAAACACTTAGCGAACTATTATCTGTCCAGTTCTGCGAAAGGCACATCGGCGTATTGAATTATTTCGCGAGTTCCGTCTGCGCTAAATCGAACAATACTATGTGCACAATTGTGCATGTGAGGTGGGGTCCAAAGTTCGTGCATAGGGCGGCTTTCCATATGACAGAGAATAGTTTTGATCAGGGCACCATGACTCACAACAGCAATATCATCCCCATGATGCTGTTTGGAAATATTTTCCACGGTGCTTATTGCTCTTTCCTGTAGTTGGAAAAAAGTTTCTGCTCCATCTACGTTGAATAAATGAGGTTCCTGCCAAAAATGCCGAAAAGAATCTGGTTCGTCTTGTTCAATCTCATCGTAGAGGGTGCCTTCCCAGGGACCCAAAAATATTTCGCGCAGGGAGTCGATGTATTCGATGTCTGTATTGGTTTCTTGAAAGAGGTTATCCGCGGTCTGGCGAGTACGCAGTGAACTACTGCAGAAGACTTTTGTGAATTCTATCGATTGAATGCGTTTGCCAAGGTCAATTGCTTGTTCTTCCCCTAATGGGGTCAAGCGCGATTCACTTTGGCCTTGAACACGTCTTTCCTCGTTCCAATCAGTCTGTCCATGACGAATCAAATGTAAATCCATTTTTGAAACTACTCCTGTGTTCTCGTTCTCTCAACGGCTGTTTTCCAGCCGCTGTATTGCTTGTTTCTCCAGTCATCATCTTTGGCTGGTTTAAAGGCTTGGTCTAACTGCCATTTCTGGCTTATTTCTTCGATAGAGGAAAAAACTCCTGCCTGCAGTCCGGCAACATACGCAGCACCCAGGGCGGTTGTTTCGGTAATCACAGGACGATGCACTTCACAATTCAGCATGTCAGCCAGTTTTTGAGTGACATAGTTGTTGTTGGCCATGCCACCATCAACTTTTAGAGTATTTAAACTTGCGCCGTCAGCTACAATCGCTTCAACCAGGTCTTTGGTCTGGTAGCAAACTGACATTAGCCCTGCAGTTACGATTTCATTAATGCCTGTATCCCGCGTCATGCCATAAATCGAACCTCTGGCATGTGGATCCCAGTAAGGTGCTCCAAGCCCGGTAAAAGCGGGTACTAAATAAACGCTTAAATCATCCGGTGTTTCTCGCGCTATTTTTTCAGATTCGGCAGCGTCGCTTATCAGTTTTAGTTTGTCCCGTATCCATTGCATGGTTGCACCCGCCATAAAGATGCTGCCTTCAATGGCATAAGATGTTTCATTGCCCAGACGATAAGCGACTGTGGATAAGAGTCGGTTGGAAGATTTAACAAGGTCTGTTCCAGTATTGAGCAAGAGAAAGCAGCCGGTTCCATAGGTGCTTTTCGCAGAACCTGGAGAGAAGCAACCCTGACCAAAGGCTGCAGATTGCTGGTCGCCAATCATGCCTGTAATTGGTATAGCGGCTCCAAAAATATCTGCATCACTGCTTCCATAATCTGCCGCACAGTCTTTTACTTCAGGCAGTACAGAATCTGGAATATTCATCAAGCCGAGCAATTCTTCATCCCACTTTTGTTCGACGATGTTAAATATCATTGTTCGAGAAGCATTGGTTGCATCTGTACAATGGCTTTTGCCATTGCTTAGTTTCCAAAGCAAAAAACTGTCTACTGTACCAAACGCTAATTCGCCATTTTCTGCACGGGTTCTTGCATCGGGTACATTTTCCAATATCCAACGCAGTTTCGTTGCAGAGAAATAGGGATCGAGCAGAAGTCCGGTTTTATCCTGTACAGATTGGGAATGACCCTGCTGTCTAAGTTCTTCGCAATAGTCACTAGTTCGTCGATCTTGCCAGACGATGGCATTGGATATCGGTTCGCCTGTTTTACGATCCCACACGATTGTAGTTTCTCGCTGGTTGGTAATGCCAATACAAATAATGTCATTGGCATTAGCACCGGCTTCCGACATTGCACTTTTACAGCTACTTAATGTCGTTTGCCAAATTTCATTGGCATCATGCTCAACCCAGCCGTCTGCCGGAAAATGCTGGGTAAATTCTTGTTGGCCCACTGCTATTGGTGTGCCTTTATTATCAAATATCAAAGCCCGACTACTTGTGGTGCCTTGATCAATGGCCAGTATGTATTTGCTCATGTTATTTTTTGCTCTAGCTCACGAAATAAATGTCTAGAATTAGATAAGGTGTCTACCCCTCTCTAAACTACGAATATAGGCGGTCGATAAGGCAGCCATGTTACACTAAGTTTTGCCGTGTATGACATGTTTTGCTCTTTGAAGAAGTTTCTGTGAATCAAACAAATTCTGTTCATGATCTGCTAGTAATCGGCGGTGGCGTAAATGGGGCAGGCATCGCGGCAGATGCAGCGACTCGTGGCCTGGATGTTGTGCTATGCGAAAAAGGAGATCTGGCCGGTGCGACCTCCAGCAACAGTAGTAAGTTAATTCATGGCGGCCTGCGCTATCTCGAACACTACGAATTTGGACTAGTACGTAAATCCCTGCAGGAAAGAGAGATTCTCGCAGCAGTTGCCCCCCATATAATTAGGCCCCTGGCATTCCATATTCCTCAACTCGCCCATTCAAGAAACTCCTGGTTAATAAAAGCTGGCCTATTCCTTTATGACAATCTAGCGAAAAGAAATCGATTCAAATCATCTACTATGATTTCTTACACGGCGGATGGCGTTCTCAACGATGCCATCAAAAGAGTATTCGAATATTGGGATGCACAAGTAGATGACGCCCGCCTCGTAGTCCTTAATGCACTACAAGCCCAACGCCATGGAGCAACAATAAATACTTGCACTGAATGTGTAAGTCTAGAGTCAATTGAAGAAGGATGGCGGGCAACTTTTCAAGATCATCGTCTTAATCAATCAACAACCCAAGTGTTCAAAGCCGTTGTGAATGCCAGTGGTCCTTGGGTGACTTCACTCCTGGAAGACCTGACCCAGCAGCCTGCACCCCATCAACTACGAATGGTAAAGGGAAGCCATATTGTCGTTCCTAAAATCCATGGTGGTGATCAGGCGTTTCTGCTACAACATCACGATGGGAGGATCGTTTTTGTCATCCCCTATCTGTCGGATTTTTCCTTAATAGGGACAACCGAAGAAGAATTCGAAGCGGATTTAGATCAAGTTGAAATCTCCAACAGTGAAATAGATTATCTTGTATCTATAGTTAATCTTTATTTTAAAAAAGGCGTCAATCGTTCAGACATCGTGCATACCTATTCCGGGGTTCGTCCATTGATTGATGAAGTTGGGAAGGGTTCCAGCAGCGTATCTCGTGATTATCGCTTGGAACTTTCCGCAAATCCTCATCCATTGCTCAGTATTTATGGTGGCAAAGTAACGACTTATCGGGTGCTGGCAGAACAGGCAGTGAGTAGCCTGGGTCGCTATTTTCCAAGAATGCGCAGTTCCACAACGAAGAAACTGCCACTGCCGGGGGGCGATTTCGATATTCCTGAAAATCTATTCCACGAATTCGCGTTAAAATACGCCTGGCTCGGGCCTGATTTGATTAGCCGATGGCTTAGCAGCTATGGGACTCTGAGCTTCGAGATTTTAGGTAAAGCGCGAGCCATAAGTGATTTAGGCGTTAAGTTTGGCGCTAATTTGTACCAGCGAGAAGTAGACTATTTGTGTACCGAGGAATGGGCCCGCACAGCAGAAGACATCCTTTGGCGGCGCACAAAATTAGGCTATCTATTGAGCGAGTCGGAAAAACAGTCATTGTCTAACTATATTAAGCAATCCTATCCGTAAAAATTCTAATTCTTAGCACAGCAGTATTTTCAATACTTCGACCTTATCTTCCACTGTGTGTATCCTCAGCTAAGAGATACAATGCCACCTAACAGCTCACTACAGGTATGCAAGCGATGAATTTTTTACGCGCAAAACATTTGGCCGGATTACTTCTGGCAGTAATAACAAGTGTATTAACCATCGAATTACTGGCTCAGAGTCGTTTTTATCCAGATGCTCGCAGTGGTGGAAACTACATGCATAACTTTTATTTTCCGCCATCGCCAAGTTCTACTCCCTGGGCGCCGGATTGGTCTCCCAACAGTGAGTGGATAGCGGTAGCAATGCAGGGCTCAATTTGGCAGGTCGATCCTGAAACTGGCGTCGCATACGAAATAACTTACAGCGAAGATGCTTATCATTCTTCTCCGGACTATTCGCCGGATGGGCGCTGGCTGGTTTTTACCGCAGACTATGAGCACCAGCGTATTCAATTGGAAATTCTAGATACCGAAACTGGTGAGGTTACTAAACTTACCGATGATCAATCTGTATATACCGACCCGGTATTTTCGCCAGATGGATCAAAGATTGCGTATGTATCAACGAATCCAAACGGCTACTTTAATTTGTATGTTAGACCTATCGCGGAAGGACAATGGGCCGGGGAACCAATAGCAGTATCGAGCGACAACGATTTCGGCAGAAGCCGGCTCTATTTTGGTCGCTGGGATATGCATATCGCCCCGTCCTGGTTACCAAATAGTGAGGAATTATTAGTCGTATCAAATCGCGATGTACCGTTGGGCTCCGGCAATGTATTGAGAGTGCCAGCGATCTCCGGTGGTATTAGTCAAGCTCAAACTGTACTCGCGGAACAATCTTTATACCGAACAAGACCTGACGTATCTATTGATGGCAAACTTTTCGTTTATGCGTCTACTTCTGGTTCTGCCGATCAGTACAACAATCTTTATGTACAGCCTACCGTGGGCGGTGAACCTTATAAAATCACTTTTTACCAACACGATGCCTTTCATCCTCGTTGGTCTCCTGATGGGGAATGGATTGCATTTGTTTCGAATGAGCCAGGCTTGTCGCAATTGCAACTATTGGAAACTTACGGCGGCAAATTGATCGATCGAAATATTACGGAATTACATTACAAGCGTCCCATGGGAACTCTATTTGTAAGAGTCTTGGATGCAACTCGTCAACAACTAACTCCAAACAGAATTCACCTCACTGCCAGTGATGGCAAGTTTTACGCGCCGAATAATGCCTATGCCAGGGCAGGAACCAGAGGTGCACAGATCTTTCACAACAAGGGTGAGTTCTCAATCTCACTTCCCGTGGGTCGTGCAAACGTAACTGCTGTAAAAGGATTCGAGTTCTTTCCGTCAGAACATGAAATAGAAATAGTTGAGGGCGAAGTAAGCGAACTCAATATTGAGCTAAGGCGCATGACAGATATGGCGGCCAAGGGTTGGTACAGTGCCTCGACTCACGTCCACGCCAACTACGGTGGCAATTTGCACAACACTCTCGAGAATCTGATGATGATGTCCCGTGCGGAAGATCAGGACCTGGTATTAGAACAGGTTGCGAATAAAGATAACCGCATTCTGGACTATCACTATTTTGAAGAAGGCGGGGGTTCTCATTCCATTTCCGAAGAAGATCAGATTGTGGTTGTAGGACAAGAATATAGACCACCTTTTTACGGCCATGTGTTTATGTTTGGAATGCGTGAGCATTTAATTTCTCCATTTGTAACAGGGTATGAAGGAACAGCAATAGAAAGCCTGTATCCCAGTAATACAGATATGTTTTTAAAGGCGAAAGCCCAGGGAGCGGTAACCGGTTATGTACATCCTTTCCTCGGTGAAAATGATCCCTTAGCCGGCACCTTGGGTGGTGGCAAAGGATTTATTGTAGATGCAGCTTTAGGAACCACTGATGCGCTGGAGTGGTCAGATTCCAATCGGGCTGGCTTTTTTCCTCTATACGCTGTTTGGAACAATGGTCTTAGGGTGACTGCAACAGGGGGAGAGGATTCTATTAGCTCCCTGCACCGGAGTAAGTTGGTAGGGTCATATCGAACTTATGTTTATACCGGTAATCAAGGACTCAGCATGGAGGCGTGGTTTGATGGGCTGACACGCGGTCGAGCCATGGTGAGTTCAGGACCGCTGCTGGAAATGACTATCGGCACTGCCCTGCCTGGCGACACGGTAGAGCTTCCGGCTTCAGGCGGTAGGGTAAATATTAACGGCCAATTGCGTTCTATAACTGAGCTCGATGATGTGGCTCTCTATTGCAATGGTGAAGAGATAGAAAGGTTTCCTATACGCGGCGACGGAACGAGCCTGGATATAAGTTATGAGTATGAAGTTAGCGATTCAGGTTGGTGCCATCTTCGAGCCGAAGGCGATCCAAGTGAGCGTGGAGTTTTGGATGTAATTTATGCCCAGGCATTTACCAATCCCATTTGGATTCAGGTCGGCAATCAAGCAATTCAGGATGCCGAGTCTGCCCGCTACGCATTAGCGTGGATCGACAAATTACAAGATTTAGCCGAGGCCTGGCCAGGATGGCGTTCGCAACGTGAAAAAGATCATGTTTACGGTCAGTTCGACGAGGCGCGCAGGGTATATCGCAACAAGCTTAACTAGGAGCTTCCGATTTTCTTGCGCAGCAATCCTATGCCCAGTGCAGCCATTGAAACTGAGACTACTGCATTTAAATAATTGAAAAATGCGTAGGGCGCATAATCCAATACCGGAACTCCCAAGGTTGCGGCGTAGAAGGCACCTGCCGTTGTCCAGGGAATTAATCCTGTGGTTAAAGTTGAACCCTCTTCAACCGAGCGAGAGAGTATTGCCTTATCCAGATTTTTGTCATGATACTTGTCTCTAAATAACTGGCAATTCAGAATGATAGAAATATAAGCTTCTCCCATTGCCAAATTGCCAACAAATCCTGAACAGATAGTCGTGGCAATAAGCATCGCAATATTTTTAACTCGTGCAATCAGACCGCTTAGTAGAGCGGACAGTATGCCTGAGCCGTGCAATATCCCGCCGAGGGCCAAAGCCATCAAGGCAAGAATCAAAGTCCAGGCCATACTCAATATGCCACCTCTGCCTAATAGATCATTCAGACTTTGTAATTCAGTTTCTCCTGGTGAATTCGACCATAGGGCATTCATTACCTGCACAAATGGGTGTTGTTGGTAAAACACTGCAATTAGAACAGCCACTACTACACTCGCCGACATTGTAACTTCCGCTGGTACCCGCCGAATGCTTAGAGTGGCGAGCACGATTATTGGTAGCAAGGTTATAAGAGGATTGAGGGCAAACTCTGAATTCAAAACATTGCGCAGAGTATCTATTTCTTGATTAGTAATTTCATCACTGCCAAAGCCGAATCCAATTACCAAAAATATTACAAATGCCAACATGAAACTCGGTGCCGTAGTAAAAAACATCGAGTAGATGTGACGATAAAGATTCGTCTCCGCACTCATGGCAGCCAGGTTTGTCGTATCCGAGATTGGCGACATCTTATCGCCAAAGGTTGCGCCGCAAACCACCATGCCGGCGACAATTGGTGCTGGAATGTTTAGTGCACTTCCAATGCCAATAAACACAATCCCTAAAGTACCCACTGTGCCCCATGATGTGCCTGTCGCCACTGACATAAGTGCACACAAAATCAGTCCTACTGCCAGGAAGAGAGAAGGGGTAATCCAGTTCAGTCCGTAGTACATCAGAGCGGCTATGGTTCCGCTATGCATGAAGCTGGCGATCACCATGCCGATCAGAATAAAGATGTAGATTGCGGGAAGCGCCCTGGTGATAGCGGAACTCATTAGCTCTCGTATATCTTTATAGGGATAGCCTAGACGGTATGCGTTGAGCCCAACCCAAATCAGGCAGACAAACATGAGAACATGAAGGTCTATTGCCAGACTAAAAAGTCCAACAGCTATGGTGGCAATAACTCCGCTAAAACAAATTAGGGCTTCAACGAAATTTGGTGCTCGAGGTGAATCGAGTGGTCCTGAATTCATGGTTATTGAGCATATAAACAATTGGGACAGGAGTAAAATTTTGCTAAGCTGGATCGCGAATTTTGCTGGGAATGTGGCTGATATTTGAATCGGAGATGAAGATGCAGAAAACTAATTTGTCGGTTTCACTGTTGCTTGGTATGGCTCTAGTAAAGAGTTCTCTTGCAGCTGTGCCAGATGCTGAAATTATCGGTCCAATCGAAGCCGATCCTCCTGGCGATCCATCGCGCAATTCTATCTATGCTGCTTCAGCCATCGAGCTGACAGCGAATGGCTATATCGAAGAAGAATTCTTTATTGAAGGAGACGGGAATCAATATTCTAATCCGGAGTTAGAATCCGGAACAATAATTGGCAGCAATCATCGCTATCGAACTCGATTAATCGTTCGCCGTCCGCAAGAAGAAGATTTTAACGGCATTGTCATCGTGGAATGGATCAATGTTACAGGTGGTCCCGATAAAGACATCGACTGGTGGTATTCCGGCTCACATTTCGTGCGTAACGGTTATGCCTATGTTGCAGTTTCGGCGCAGCAGATGGGAATCGATACAATGAAGGAATGGAGTCCTGAAAGATATGGAAGTTTAGACATTACCCATGATGGCATGGTGGGCGGTGACGGACTTTCCTATGACATTTTCTCTTCGGTAGGAAAGGCGATAAACCGTGTTGGAGAATCGACCCCTGCAGGTGGAGTCGACATCCTCGATGGCTTAAAAGCAGACATCATAATCGCTACTGGCCATTCTCAGTCGGCAAGCCGCTTGGCCCTCTATTTAAATAATATTCATCCATTGGATCCAATTTATGATGGGGTAATGGTGCACGGTGGTGGTGGTCGAATTCGTGACGACCAGAGCACCAAGATTTTTAAGGTAATGGCGGAGACTGACATGGTTCGTCGTGCTGCCACTCCCCAGCCCAACACGGATACGTTTGTGCAATGGGAAGTAGCAGGTACTTCCCGTGCAGACTATGACTTTGAGATAGAGTATTCAAAGTTGCGTCTTCTACGCGATGGTTTGCCACTTTCTCAGGCTCAGGCCAGAGACGCAGGTTGTGAACTTCCAACTCACAGCCGCATTCCCTTTCGCGATCCATTTAATGCCGCATTTGAGCACTTGGTTAAATGGATTAAAGATGATGTGCGACCACCGAGCGCTGAACCATTACAGGTAGCGCGGATGATGCCTGAACTAGAATTCGCACGGGATGAAAATGGCAATATTCTAGGCGGAATAAGACTGGCAGAGCATGCGATTGCCACGGCAAAAAATACCGGCATGAACAGCGGGGTAACTAATCGTTTTTGTTTTCTCTATGGGTCTCATGAGCCCTTCAATGCGGAAGTGCTGGACAATCTATACCCGAGTCACGAAGCCTATGTAGAAGCAGTGACAGAAGTTGTTCGTAAAAATTTGGAAGATGGCTACATACTTCCTTATGCAGCGGAAAGAACAATCAGGGAAGCGGAAGCATCTTCGATTGGAAGGCGTTAAAGTCATCCAAAGAATAGCGGTAGAATCATCCGAAGGAAGACCGTAGAGCCATCCATAGGATGGCCGTTACTACTTCAATTTTTTTGCGAGTGCGGAAAGGCGTGTTGACCAAAGTTTTTTTATCGCGTCTTTTTGTGGGCTAAGTTCAGCAGGAAGCTTTACTCCTAGTTTCAGTTTAGTTTTCTCATTGTGTGATTCAAATTGCGCAGTAATCTGGCTGATTTCGTTGGGATGAGTGTTTTCGACCCAGGAAAGCACTAATTTTTTTGGAATGTCGAGTTCCTGAATTTCACCGCAAACCTCAATTTCCTGACCTTTCCTATTTACGAGAAATTTGTAATCTCCACCCTTGCGCACTTTATTTTCAAGGCTGATTACCTGTTCTCGCTGTACATTAGGTCCAAACATCCAGTCGCCAATGAAAACTGGAATTAACCATTGATCAAACACTTGCTGAGATGGAGCGTTAATAGTTTTAGTAAGTGAAAAGCTACTTGGTTTATTAGCTGTTGGATTCGGCTCAAACAATCCCCGTTCACGATCGTTCCTATCGAAGAATGAAAGCTGGTCTGAGCTCATTAGTCGTTAGTCTCGTAAGGATTGGATGGCATGAAGATTTGGGCAAGGGGAGCTCTACGGCTAGCATCCTTTTGACCATAATGTTCCGCAAGATAGTTAAGAATCGATGTTTCTATTGCCGGGGCTAATTCTTGCAAACCTTGAGTATCTTGCATCCAACGAATGCGGCTTTCCCATACGGCTCTTGAACCAGAGTTTTGGGTAATTAGCAGGGATGAATGGCATTCAGTACAGTTAGCCTACACATCTTGCCATCCCTCTGATACCACGAGCCCAGTCACTCGATCAGTTTCCTGGGCAGACAGTGGGCCCAATTGCAGGATTGAAAAAGAAAGCCCTGTAAATAGAAACAAGAGTGGTCTCTTAATATTCATTAAACTGCCTGAACCGCTATTCGATGACTTGCGTTATTTAGATAACCTCTTGGATTCCAACCGGGCACCACCATGGGTTGTGAACGACCTCGATTATCCATGGCTCTTGCCCATACTTCGTAGTATCCCGGCTCTGGAAACTGTACCCAGGACTGGAAATTTTGCCAGGCAAGTCTGTTTGCCGCAGGGCCCACGGCGGTAGGTAGCCAGGTTGCTCCGAAATCGATTGATAAAAATACGCCACTGATCTGATCATCCCCAGCCCAGGCGTGGCCTTTCACAGTGAGACGTTGTCGATAGTCATGGCTAATTCCAGACTGCGGAAAAGTAAGCAGTGACTTAACGGGCATCGATTCGATAATGCGCATTTCTTCATTCGGAACTCTGCTTCCAGGCGCTACTTTTTCAGCGGGAACGGTATAGGAAGGCGGAGACATTTTTTCGCCATCATGCACTCGATCTCGAATTACAATGCGATTTAACCATTTGCCTGACACCGACCCCGGCCAGCCTGCACACACCATGCGCAGTGGATAACCGTTCTGTAGTGGAATGTCTTCGCCATTCATTGCCCATGCAATCATCGATTCTCGTTCCATTGCTTTGCTAACTGGAACGCCACGAGAAATTGGATCCAGATTCGGATCACCGCTGGTATGAGTATCGGCGCCGTAATAACCTACATAGACAGCATCTCTCGCCACGCCACAAAAGTTCAACACATCCCTTAAGCGTACACCGGTAAATGTTGGACAGCCTACTGCTCCAGTTGTCCATTGATTTCCGCTTGCAGCAGGTACGAATTCACTGCGGCCATTACCTCCACACTCCAGCTGCAATTGTAGGGTGACTTCTTCGAAGCGAGATTTGAGATCAGCAATTGAAAACGTGGTTGGAGTTACACAGGATTCTCCGCCAATCTCTAGTTGCCAGTTATCTGGATCTATATTTTCTGGTGGATTTCCGTTGTTTCGAATAAACATGTATCTATTCGGCGTTACGTCGTCATCTAATAAGTGCGCAGGAGTTTCTGCATTGACCGGTCGATCATTCAATATGATCAGGCCTTCTTTGCCTTCGATGTTGCTCGGTGCATTATCAGCGGCGTAGGCGGCGGGAATAAGGCCGGCGGGCATAAAGCGAGCAAAGGGGACCGTCATTCCCAAAGCTGTGGATAGTGCCACTAAGCCAGAACGTTTTAGAAAACCACGCCTAGTAACCGCGTTAGATTCTCGATTCCATAAAAGCTTGTCTGCAGCAATTGGATCCTGCTGATAAATTTTGTTGAGCCGAACGATTTTTTTACTTGTCATGGGTAATTCTCGTGATAGGCAGTACAGCAGAGGCTGAGATTACCATAGTATTTAAAGGTCCAAAACCAGAACCGAGCAGCATTAAGGCTTGGTTAGTTTTAGCAAAAATCGGTCGGTATTTCTGGCCAGTCGTGGATCGAAAATACTGCGCCTATGATCATCATCAGGATTTCTCAATAGATTGCTGGAATCAACAATAAATCCTGCTTCTTCAGCCAATTCGATAGCTTGAGCTGGTTCCATTCTATGCAAATCCCGGTTATTGGATCCAGGAATTCCAACATGATCGGTAATGACTATTACGCCTTGAGATCTAAGTAATGTCTTTAGCTGTAATAGTATGCTTAATGCTCTGTCAGGATTTGAGTTATAAGAATCGTGTAAGGTCTGTGTCAGCATTACCGCATCCAGCGACTCATTGGCTAATCCAAGCTCCCTAAGTGGACGAACAAGCTGAGTTACATTGGTCAGATTTCCCTGTTCTATTTTGGCGGCTAGTGCTTCACCTTGGGTTCTATTTTGACGATCTTCGACGAAGCGCAATCCCCGTTCCGTGTTTTGTGCATAGACTGTTCCTGCTTCACCAACTACTTTGGACAAAATAAAAGTGTAGTAACCACCAGCGGCATACATATCCAGTACGGCCATACTTTCATCGATGCCTGCAAACTCTAGTACCTCAACAGGTTTTCGAGATGCGTCGCGCATAAAGTCAGAAACATCGCGGTCAGGCCCAGACAGTTCCCGCTGCAGCTCTTCTTTATCAAGCGCGGCATTTGCTACTGCACTCGCGATAGCGCAACAAGATAGTAGTAGGCAGCTTGTGAAGTGTTTCAAATTGAATTTCGAATTCATGGTAAATAAATCAAACAAAAAAAATTAGGAAGGAATTCCAATTCCGCGAGCCATCAGATAGGCCAATATTGGTATTAGCAGCAATAAAAACATCTCAATTTTTAACAAAAGAGGAATTATGCCAGGCACCGCTATCGAATCGGCTTCCGAATTTCGATGTTTAGCGAAAAACGCTGTTGGATATGCTGCTATCAATGCAAGAACTATGAACAGAAACAGCTTTAACTGAAACAATAAATTGCCAGTATAAAATTCACTTGGTTTACCAACCATGAACCAGAGAATTAAGCCAAAAGCGAGTACGGAAAAAGCAGAGATCCCATAAACAGTATCTACCTTTGCCAAATTGCGCGCATCCTCCCCGTTAATGGTGGGTTTGATCGCCATGTTCTCAATGATTATTGCACCTGCGAAAGCAATAATCGCGAGAAAGTGTAGATACCTGAACACAATGTAAAGCATGCGGCCGATGATACTGGAAATTCATCCCAAATAGATGATGATTCAGTCAAATTCTTGTTATGCTTCGGGCACCTGAAAAAATAACATCAGCAGCCAGGTATCGGGGGAGATAATGACAGAAACAACCACAGCTAATGAATCGCCAGCGGAAGCAGCCCATCTAAAAGCTAATATGCGCAAAGTAGCGCTTACAGCTTTGGCAGGAACCAGTATTGAATGGTATGACTTCTTCTTATATGCCACCGCGGCGGCATTAGTTTTTCCGGCTGCATTTTTTCCTGAAGCAACTCCCACTATGGGCCTGATTCTTTCCTTTGGAACATTTGCTTTTGGTTTTATTGCTCGACCCGTAGGAGGAATTTTATTTGGTCATTTTGGTGACCGAGTAGGACGCAAGCGAACTCTGGTTATTGCCTTAGTGTTGATGGGTGTGGCATCGACCATGATTGGTTTGTTGCCAACCTATGCAACAATTGGAATTGCGGCGCCAATTCTATTAACTCTGTTGCGTTTCGCTCAAGGCCTGGCGGTCGGTGGGCAGTGGGGTGGTGCAATGCTCTTAGTTACGGAGAGCGCACCGGCAGACAAACGTGGTTACTACGGTGCCTATGCACAAGCTGGCGCTCCGGTAGGTGTGATCCTGGCTAATCTGGCATTTATTATTATCAGTGCCACGGTATCGGAAGAATTTTTCCAGGCCTGGGGTTGGCGCATTCCTTTCATATCCAGTGTGCTTCTGATCGGAATTTCCATGTATGTTCAATTAAACATGGAAGAAACTGATGCGTTTAAGGAATTAGAAGAGCTGAAACAAAAAAGACTGGATGAAGCTGGAACCCACGCACCGATACGCCGTTCCCCAGTGATTGAAGCACTAGTCAAATACCCAAAGCGCATTGCTCTTGCCGCCGGTGCTTTTGTTTCAGTACAGGTGAATTTCTATATATTAATCGGCTTTATTCTCGCCTATGGCAGTGACCCTAATGGCGGAGGTATGAGTCGAGACACAGTGCTGATGGCAGTGCTTGTTGCTTCTGCACTACAAATACCAACTCAATTCTGGTCCTCTTCATATTCCGACCGTCATGGGCGAAGAGGTATCTTTATGTTAGGTGCCGCGCTAACTGGAGTGGCAGCATTTGCACTCTTTCCATTAGTAGATACAGGAAATTTCTGGTTAAGCGTACTGGGTATAACGGCGGGACTCTGCTTCCTGGGAATGATGTACGGTCCCCAAGCGGCATTTTTTACAGAATTGTTTTCAACAGAAGTAAGGTATTCGGGTGCCTCTCTTGGATATCAACTTGGTGCAATCATAGGCGGTGCTTTCGCGCCTACCATAGCCACAATTCTCTGGGCAGAATATTCAATCATCTGGGTATCCGCCTACATGGCATTCGCATCGGTGGTGTCGATTGTTTCAGTCGCCATGCTAACTGAGACTTACAAGACAAGTTTGTCTGATATATAGACAATTGCTCTAATTCCTGATCTAGGCGCCAAAGGCAGTCAGTTTTTTACTGACTGCCAATTAAAGAATTGTGATGAGTTAAGGGCGTGCCTTATTTTCTAACCCAGGCACCAAAGGCAGTCAGTTTTTTACTGACTGCCAATTAAAGAATTGTGATGAGTTAAGGGCGTGCCTTATTTTCTAACCCAGGCACCACTAGCGTTCTGGATGTAGTGACCGGATTGAGTTGCCTGAACTGCTCGTTCGTAAGCAACCGCAGCGACTTGTTCTACGGAGATACCATTTTCTTGCGCAATTTCTTGATAGCGTTGTCTACGTTGTGCGTTGACATCGCGGACTATTACTTGCACTTCGGGCGAGGCATTGCTGACTACTAAACCTACGAAACCATCTCTCTGTTCACCCACAAGCCCGTCAGCTTTTGCTTCTTGCAATGTGAGGGCATATGAGCTCGATATAACTAAAAGAAAAAAAGTTATTGCAGAAAATATTTTGCTAAATTTCTTCATCATGCTCCTCCACTAAAACAGGCCGCTATCGGCTGAAAAAATGTCGTCAAGTCCTTCTTCTACTTGCACACGTATTTCATGCTCGATGCGAACATTGAGATTTATAGTAATAGGCTCATTCGGCACCGCGACTTGCACGGTAGGCGTGCAGGCCACGAGTGTAGAAAAAGCGCATAGTGCGATTAAGCTTAGATTTCTTGGCATATTCGATGCCTCATGTAATGCTCATAAATTATCTACAGTATTCAAGATTCTTCATTAACAAATCCTGAATGTCTTCTAATTAGACCGCTACTGTAGGAGAAAGTTACTGCTCAGTTAGAGATTCCTCTAAAGCGTCTGTTATTACGCGGCTTGCGCGTAAACTCCTTAACAGTGTTGGAATATTATCGGTAATGTTTACATTAAGATTAATCGGCTGACCGCTATTCATATCTGGATTGATTCCTTGCAGCTGAACTTCCATGCGCAGGTCGCCATTTTCATCGTAGTACACTTCTGTGTTCATAGTCTCATAGTTGTAGTTTGAAAGCGCATCGTTAACCAGTTGCACACTAGGGTTGGAACTGGGGACAGGATTTGCGGGGGAATAACGAATGATGCCACCAGGATTTAAGGCGCCTACTAAGCCCTGTTCGATAGTCAGGGAATTCCCAGAAATACTTATGGGTAGGTAGCCGCTGATTAATCCGTTTACATCGATTCCTGGGTAGTCGGCCAGCGCGACAATAGTTTCTAAATCGAGGCTGGTTAGGACTATTTCAAGTTCCTGCTCTTGTTCTTCGATATCGTAGTTGAATTCTGAGACGCCAATCTTTCCACCTAACACTTGGGAATCCAAATTACTCAAATTGTAATTGCTGTTGGCAGTATCAAAATCAAAGTTCCAGGAAATTTCTTCTATAGGCAGCCCCGTGTCCACGGTAGCTATTGTTGCACTTTGTTCTCCGGATGACCTTACGCCAAAAGGGCTGGTAAATTGTGCATCTATGGCCGCATTTAAGTCGACGAAGAATGTCTCGTTAACAAAACCGCTTAAACTCTGTAGCTCCAAATTCAGTGGGCCCGCAAATTGACTCGCTTCCTCACCCAACTGCCATTCTAGCGAAGCACCCCCGCTGATCTGTCCTTGTACTAGATCGCCTGGGTAATAGGATTGAGAGATTAAAGAACTTAGTGGAACCAGATTGCTTAACTGAAAAGAGCGCAACTCGATCCCCAATCCGCCTTGATTAGAGTCTAAATTGTGAGTCAGGAGAATCCCGGTATCCACCTGATTGTTGATACCCAGAATGAGTGAAGCATCGACTTGATTGTTTTCAAATTCGATACTGCCGATCATATCAGGATTAATCAGCGCAATTCCGTCGCCGTTAAGAGAAAGTGAATCAGATACTATGGAAGCACTTGCTCTAAAGTCATCTGTAAATGCAGCAACGACATTGTTTAAGGTTAGAGAGACAGAAGAATTGATTGGAGGGTAATTGATGTTTTCAATATTGGCTTCAAATTGCGATGGCGCCAATCTAATACCTGATTCACTGATTGCCAGGGAAAAGTCTCCAGTTATTGAAGTCTGTTCCAACACTAATTGAGCAATTTCTGCAGCTGCAGCGGTTGCTGTAATTTTTCCTTCGGCTCTGCAAAAACGAAAAGATTCGCAAGTCAACGAAGTTTCTTGCAAGTTGCCATTTATCGATAAGGGCGTAGAAGATTCAATCGCTAGTCTATGAGCGGTATCTGTCAGACTGATACGATAGTTTTCGTTTGCTTGATGATTAATCGCGATGCTAATTGGCAGCGAAATCGATAGCGCTCCTGATAAAGGGGGATCAAATTGCCATTGAATTGAAATCTCTTCGGATTCGCTATCAATACGGTTACTGAGTAAATCCATATTAGGACTGCTACTTAGCCCAGACACCTGCAATTCAGTTGCCACCTGAAGTTCGTTACTAGCAGAGGCAAGGCCCGATACAAACTCGAATTGATCAGTAAGCGCGCTTAGCTCTGCAACTCCTATTCTGGAGTTAGCAGTTAGCAACAGACCGTCACTCACGAATGCGCCGCTAAATTCTGAATCCAATAATTCCTGATCTAAGTTGGAAAATTCAAACAGCTTTAGATTGCCAGTAAATTGCTCCAGATTTTCGGAATTAAGTGCAATGCTGAATTGCCAATCGCTAAAGCTATCTAATTGAATAACACTTTCTAAATCGATTTCATCTCCAGTAATTGAGACATTGCCATCAATCGTCAGTCCCGGGGATTGTAAGTTGATAGAAGCTACGTTGATTAGCTCTACTGGAATATCACGGAATTGTGCTCTGAGCTCCTCAAGATCTATTGGATCGGAATTGTCGCTGGCTGACTCGCTTTTACCAGTTGTAATAAGCAGATTTTCAATTTCCAAAGATTTTGCTCTTCCCGCCAATAGTTCAAACAGAGCGTATTCCGCGTTCAGTGAAGACAGCTCGGCTTCGTAATCTATTCCTTCAAGAACTGCCGATTCCAAACTAATCCTGCTCGCACCGAGATTGAGTCCGGTAACTTCTCTGATCTTCAGTCCCTGACTCCCTAACGCGAAATTTGTTAGAGGCACAACCGCTATAGCAGGGGCCAAAAATAACAGGGCAGAAAAACCCAGAATCACCATGACCAGAGCAATTGTTCCGAATTTGAGAATTCTCATAAACAGTGCCAATACCTCTGGAATCGCACCATTTCAAGGGGGAGGGCAAGAATCATACTCAGTGAATATCCTTAGGTTTTCTCAAGTATTCGACCGCAAATAACGCAAAAATAGCCCAGAAAGACTGAGATAACCCAAAATCCCAGTAAAAACAGGGGTTAACGTCAAATTCGGCACTATGTACTAAGAGCAATATCTCTCTTCTCTACTACACTATATATAAGGGAATTTCTTAGTAGATTAATCGATGTCAGCGGCAGTATCAGCTAGTAGTAAAATAATCTGTATTGCATTTCTCCAAATGTTGGTTGTTATACAGTTTGCTTCTGCTCAATCAGAGCTTACCGAGATGTCACTGGAAGAACTGCTAAATCTCGAAGTAACTTCTGCCTCTAAAAAAGCACAAACTGTTAATGATGTAGCTGGTGCAATTTTTGTAATCAGCGCTGAAGACATTAGGCGCAGTGGCGTAACGTCTATTCCCGAAGCATTACGTATGGCGCCGGGAATCCATGTGGCGCGAATCGATGACAATCGTTGGGCCGTGAGTGCCAGAGGATTTAATGACCAATACAGTAACAAATTACTGGTGATGATGGATGGCAGGCCGCTTTATACACCTTATTTCGCTGGAGTGTTCTGGGATCATCACACGCTTTCTATAGATAACATAGAGCGTATCGAAGTGATTCGAGGTCCTGGCGCAACCTTATGGGGCTCCAACGCGGTGAACGAGGTTATCAACATCATTTCCCGTAGCGCGCGAGATACTCAAGGTTTCTTTACGCAATTAAGTTTGGGAGATTCAAATAACCAAGGTTTTAATGCTCGCTACGGGAATGTAACGGATAACGGTTGGTATTATCGATTTGGGTTTAATGCAATCGATGAAAATGTCAGTGATTCACCGTTGGATCAGAGAAACAATGATTTCTGGCGTCAACACAAATCGAGCTTTCGCCTCGAAGGCGAACCCTTAGAAAATCATGAAGTAATCCTTGAAGGTTCCTATTTCGACGGCTCCTCTAGAGATGTCTCAAAATTTTTGGATTTATCTACATTTACTGCAAGCATTCAATCTGCGAGAAAGGACATTGATGTTCACGGTGGTTGGTTGTCACTCGATTGGTCTCACCAGTCGGAATCCGGAGAAAGTTGGCAGGCAAAAGCCTATTACGACAAAGTCTCTCGCGATTACTTGCTGGCGGAATTAAAACAACAGACTTTCGGTGTAGATTTTCAAAGTCGTCACTTATTAGGTGACCGGCACGATGTAATCTGGGGAGTTGGTGCAAGAGCACTCGAAGTTCCCTTTAACTCCAATGTAGACTCCCTTTCCATACTTGATTCAAACGATGATCTTAGTTTGGTCGAAATTTTTCTCCAAGACGAGTACAAACTATCAGATTCTACTTCTCTAATACTTGGCTCTAAATTCGAAAAAAGCGAATACGTCAGTTGGGAAACGCAGCCCAATATCCGCCTAAACCATCAATTTAATCCGGGCTTGTCATTTTGGGCGTCCGTATCTCGAGCGGCAAGGACTCCATCACTGGGGGAGAGGCAAGTAGCTATTTCTGTTGACTATAACCCTACAGAGGGAGTGATACCGCCTGGATTTACTACACCGGTCGTAGTAAGGGCCATAGGAAACGCTGGTTTCGGTTCAGAATGGTTAACAGCTTATGAGATGGGGTTACGCGGAAAATTAAGTGATTCGATGGAGTTTGATCTGGCGCTATTTGATTTCCACTACGATGATTTGAGAAACGCTATCTTAGAAGATGTGGTCTGTGAGCCTTCCGGACTCGATGTGTCGCAAAATCTATCTTGTGTTTTCTCCTCGTCTCACCTGGCTGTAAATACTTTAATGACTAATGATGTGGAAGGCTCATCCAGAGGTGCCGAGTTGGCATTACAGTGGAATGTTTCTGATTACCTGCAAATTAACAGTGCGTTGTCCTGGTTTGACTACGACCTTGAAAATATGGTTTCGCCGGGAATTGCTGCTTATGACGAGCCTGGCTGGTTAGCCCATGTCAATGCCCACTGGAAAATATCGGAAAAGTGGAATTTGGATGTAACGGTTCGCGGTGCAGACGAAGTCAGAAATTATGGAATCGATAGTTACGTCACCGCGGATATGCGTGTGGGGTGGCGACCTTCTCCTGCGGTTAATGTGGAATTCATTGCTCAAAACTATCTAGATCATGAGCATTTAGAGCATGGCTCTGTTTCTAACGAAGTGTTGCCTTCCATGATAAACCGTGCACTTTTTCTTAGAATTACCTGGGCACCATAACAGCAGTGAAGACAGCGGCGTAGTGCGCTAGTTATTAATAGTTACAGATAGAAAATTGAAATACATGAAATTTAGAAACCATAGAATTTATTTCAGACTCCTCGGACAAAAACATTATGTTGGTTTAGTTCTCGGGATTGCTTTGTCTGTTCTAAACTCAATTTCCCACGCCGCACCTCAGGAATTAGACACGCTATCACTCGAACAACTTCTGGGCGTGGAAGTTACTTCGGCTGCCCGCAAAGAACAATCCTTGGGTGAAGTAGCGGGAGCAATATTTGTCATTTCAGCGGAAGATATTCGTCGTAGTGGTGTCACCTCCGTAGCGGAGGCGCTGCGGATGGTGCCAGGCGTTCATGTCGGGCGTATTGACGATACTCGTTGGGCAGTAACTGCTAGAGGATTTAATGATCAATTAAGTAACAAACTCCTGGTCATGATGGATGGACGTCATATCTATACGCCTGACTTTGCCGGCGTATTCTGGAGTGACCATATGCCCCTCATCGATAACGTTGAACGTATCGAAGTCATCCGTGGGCCTGGTGCCACTATCTGGGGTTCGAATGCTGTTAATGGTGTCATAAATATTATCTCTCGCAGTGCCAGAGACACTCAGGGCTTGCTAATTCAGGCTAGAGGCGGTACTCGAGATATGGTTGGCATGACCATGCGCTACGGTGACGTTACCGATAGCGGCTGGTTCTATCGGATGGATTTTCACAGCGTCGAAGAAAATCTGACAGACTCCCCATTGGATGCAGGTAACGCGGATTTTCTCGAACATCAAAGGGCGAGTTTTCGAATTGATGGATCTCCTGCTGATAGCCAGTTTTTAAGATTCGAAGGCTCTTTCTACCAGGGTGACTCTAAAGAGGTTGTTCAAACTCAGACATTTCCTGATGGGACATTGATGTTAGCACCATCGATGCATAGCGTAGCTTCAGATGGAGCCTGGTTGATGGCAGACTGGCGCCTGGAGGACAGCGAATCATCTCACTGGAATGTTTCATCTTATATTGAACATAAAGCCCGAGATTTTAGCTTAGGTGAATTTACCCAGAGTACTTTTAGTTTTTAGATTCAACGCAGACAACTTTATGGTAAAAACCATGACGTAAGCTGGGGATTTGGATCGAGAATCATAGATTTACCTTTCGAGGAACGCACTTCTCTGGTCGAAGCACTCCCAAACTATGAAGATTTTTTTAAACTTCAAGAATTCTTTATTCAAGATGAAGTAAAGCTCAGTAATTCACTTGCGCTTACCGTAGGTGCCAAGATCGAAAGAAGTGAGTATGTAGATTGGGAATTTCAACCTAATATTCGTGTCTCTTGGCAGCCTTATGAAAAAACCACATTGTGGGCTTCGGTATCGAGAGCGGCGCGGACTCCTTCTAGTGGCGAACGCGGTTTAAAAATTCGACCTAGTTTCATTATTCCCTCGCAATCAGAAATTAATCCAGGTCCGATTCCAGTTGGAGTTGTATTTAATGGCAATCGAGATTTCGAATCAGAGCACCTAGTAGCTATCGAGGGGGGCATTAAGGGCTCGTTGACCGATAGATTCGAATTCGATCTAGCGCTTTTTGATTTTTCTTATAAAGATTTACTTTCGGGGAAGGACTCAGGCGTGTTTTGCCAGCCTTCTATGGATGAAATTTTCAGCAACCTATCTTGCATATTTGAAAGCACCCATCTGATTGTAGATACCAACGTCGTAAACAAACCGTCAGGATCTTCCAAAGGCGCAGAACTTGCCGTTAATTGGAATGTAACTGATAACTGGCGATTAAAGGGTTCCTTCTCATGGTTCAATTACGACCTGGATGAGGTTCCTACTTCTCCCAATCCAGCAAACTACAGCGACACAAACACCGACGCCCTGGATGAACCAGAGTGGATTAGTTATGTCCGCAGTGAATGGACAATAAACAATGCATTGGAATTAGATTTAACAGTGCGAGCTGTCGATGAGTCTGAAATTTTTGCAATAGAAAGTTACACGACCGCGGATCTTCGCTTGGAATGGAAACCCAGGGCAGATCTTAGATTTGAGTTAATCGGACAAAATCTTTTAGACCGAGGTCACACAGAATACGGATCCAGGTTATTGGATGCTTTGCCTTCGAAAGTATTTAGCGGAGTTATCGCAAGAATTACCTGGGCACCTTAAGGATAGACAGTACTTGAGTTAAAAAAATGAAAAGGCGAATTGAGCAATTTACAAGGAGATTAGTGTTGGCATTGACATTGTTGTCAGTGGCCAGTGTTGATCTTGTTGCTCAGGATCGCACGGAAGAATACCAACTAAAGGCTGTTCTCCTTAGTCGTTTGATGAATTTTATAACCTGGCCGGATGCAAGCGAAGGGCCTTCAAGATTTTGTGTAATTGGGCAAAATCCATTCGGCAATGAGCTGAAAACAGTTTTCGCCGAATCGGAAATAGAGATCGAACAGCTAGGCAACCAATTCAGTTTCGTGCAAGATTGTGATGCGGTTTTCATCAGTGATTCGGAAATTAGAAATTTCGAATCAGTTTTGGACCTTTTAGCTGATCAACCGATTCTCACCATTAGCGACATGCCTAGATTCGCCTTAAGTGGAGGCATGATAAATCTGAGATTTGAGAATCGACGCGTAAGATTTAGGATCAATAAAGATGAAGCGGATGCCGCAAACCTTCAATTAAGTTTTCAGTTACTCGATCTGGCGGATATCGTCCAGACACGAACGGTCAGGAGATAAGTATGCAGCGACTTGCCGATCTTCCCCTGGCTACTAAATTACGTTTGATTATCGTATCTGTAGTTGGTGCGTTACTGCTTATCAGTGCGGCCAGCTCCATTATCTATGTTACTTATGATTCCTATTTATCGAGTGTCAGTCTTTCTAGAAATCAAGCTCGTGTCATCGCAAACAACGTAACTGCGGCTCTTGCGTTTCAAGATGAAAGCGGCGCGCAGGATGTCTTGAGTACGATGGACAATGATGATCGCGTCGTCGGTGCATTGTTGCTGGACACAGAACAGCAGATTTTTGCCGCAATAGGTGACTCCAGTTTATTAGTCGATGCAGCTCGAAACAGCGATAATCTTGACACCATAGAAAACCTATCAACCTGGCGTGAGTCCTGGATTTTACAGCCGGTTCAACAAGGACAGAACATCGTAGGATACTTGTTGGTTAGGGCCGCCCATGTGGATTTAATCGACAGTCTCCTAAACCAGATATTTGCGACAATAATAATCCTCGCTGTAATGATGGTTTTAGTTGTGCCAATTTCCCGGATATTGGCACGTTCAATTTCGCGCCCGATTGAATCGCTGAAAAGTACAGCAGCCCATGTGGCGAAAGAAAACGATTTCAGTATTCGAGCCACCAAGCTCGCCGATGACGAAACTGGATTTCTGGTTGAACAATTCAACACGATGCTGGAACAGATCGAACAGAGAGATCAGCAGTTATCCAAGTACAGTACCGATTTGGAAGGCACTATTGTTGAATTGGAAGATGCGAAAGAAGCGGCAGTGCATGCGTCGGTAATAAAGAGCCAGTTTCTGGCGAATATGAGTCATGAGATTCGCACGCCAATGAATGGCGTGGTGGGCATGCTTGATCTTCTTAGGGATTGCACCTTGTCTTCTGAACAACGTGATTATGTGGAAATAGCCAGTCGCTCAGCGACGGGGCTAGTATCGGTTATCAATGACATTCTTGATCTTTCCAAGATTGAAGCCGGCAAGATGAATATATCACCTATCCCTACAGCGCCGGGGGATGTTGTTGAAGAAGTCGCTAGCATCATGTATCAGGTAGCGGTACGTAAAGAAGTTGAACTCTATAGTGTTATTGAGCCAAATGCTTTCGATTCGTTCATGGTGGATCCCACCCGTCTTCGTCAGGTACTTCTCAATTTAATTGGTAACGCTGTTAAGTTCACGCATACCGGTCATGTGTTAATACATTGCGATGTAGAAACTCAAATGGACCAATCAACATTGCTTGTTCGCATCGAAGACACTGGCATCGGAGTGAGCAAAAAAAATCAAGCGAGTCTATTTGAAGCTTTTGGTCAGGCAGACGGGAGCACAACCAGAAAGTATGGTGGCACTGGCCTCGGCCTAACGATCTGTAAGCAAGTCGTTAAGTTGATGGGAGGCGAAATTAGTTTCGAAAGCGAAGCAGACAAAGGCTCGATTTTCAAATTCTCTACTCCATTAGAGCTGGCTCAGCATCAGAAATATGATTTACCAAACGCGGAATTAAGTAGACTTAAAGTAGCGTCAAGTTTAAGTTCTGATTGCATGAACCTTTCCGTGCAGAAATTATTGAATCGATTGGGGATTCCACTACTGGAAGAAGGCGACAATGCGACAATTCCCGATGTGACAATCACCGATAATCGAAATTTAATCCCAATGAGCGGTCGTGCTATACATCTGGTACCGCGTTATTCAAAAAATAAGAAGGAAGACAATATAACCGAAATAATATTGCCTTTGCGCATGGCATTATTGCGAAATGCCTTACTTGAGGAACAGGAAACGGTAAGAAAACAAAGTGCTGCGCGATTTACTTCTACAAGCAATGCTAAAGTCTTGCTGGTGGAAGACAATGTTGTAAATCAAATGGTTGCGGCACGCATGTTAAAAAAATTCGGAATCATCTGTGATAAAGCCGAAGATGGATTGCAAGCGTTACAAAAAATTACTGAAGAAAACTTTGATCTGATTTTTATGGACTGCCAGATGCCTCGCATGGATGGATTCGAGGCAACGACTCAGATACGCGAGTATCAGAAGAAAACGGGAGCTAAACACACTCCTATCGTCGCATTGACCGCCAATGCTATGGAAGAAGATGAGCAACGTTGTTTAAGTGCGGGAATGGATGACTACCTGGCAAAACCTATTGAGTCAGAAACAATGGGGAGAACCTTAAAACGTTGGTTAGGAACTGCTTCGATTCAGTCGACGTAAATCTCTGTAAGAATTTAATGCAAAAAAAAGCCCACCTAAGTGGGCTTTTTTTAGAACTTCGAAAACTTACAATCTGTAAGTTCCGCCTAAGAAGAACATACGTCCACGAGGACTCGCAGGGAAGGCGTTATCCGTTGAGAACGGATCTTCCTCACTCAAGTTCCTAATGCCACCGTATATTGTGATTTCCTCATTGTAGATATAGCTGGCGCTAATATCATGAATCCAGGTTTCATCCATGAATACCGCATCACCGTACAGTGTTTCCGCAGTTTCTATTTCAACAAAGCTGAGTAACATTTCGTCTAAGTATTGTGACTGGAAAGCAACGCTCACGTCACCGTAGTCCCAGCTTAGAAAGACATTACCCGCTCGTTCTGGTCGAAGTACTTCGCCGAGTTCAGGATTAACTTCATTTAAGTCCGAAGGATTAGTGAAGAAATCCAGTTCATTCACGTCTGTACCTTGCACAGAAACTCCGAAGTTGTGTGCTCCAACCACGAAATCATAACTCACTGCCACGTCAACACCGCTGGTTTCCAACTTGGCAAAGTTGATATCTGTTGATTGAAGGAAATTAAATCCGCCGAATTGCGCGGAATTTGGATCCTGGTTTCTAGTGAGTAGCGAGCAGAAGTTACTGTTTAACGCTGCGCCTTGATAACAGCCATCAGCAATATCCTGGCCAGTTACTGCAGAGATCGCATTATCAATTTCGATTTCCCAGTAGTCGACAGTGAAACTGAAACCATCCAGAAATTCAGGCTGGAACACAAAACCATAAGTGGTAGTGTCAGCCGTTTCTTCTGTCAGGTTACGGTTACCACCAGCAGTACCTCCAAAGGAAGCTGTCAACGGATCGGCGAAGTTATAAACGCCATTTGCGTCGAATGGATCCAGGCCGAAGGATTGGAAATCAGCCACACAGTTCGCTTGATAGTTTGCAGCTAATGTTGGATCGCCTGTCGCTATGGCATTGATCTGTGCAGCATCACAAGGATCAGCAGGTCGAAATGTCGCGCCTACTTCAGGACCGAACAACTCTGTGATATTTGGTGCGCGTACCGCCTGTGAAACACTACCGCGAAAAGCTATGTCGCTAACTGGTGCCCAAACAAGGTTACCCTTCCAGGAGGTTGTGCTACCAATTGTTGAGTAATCCGACCAACGACCCGCACCATCAAGCGTTAGCTCTCTAGCAAATGGAGCATCAGAAATAAGTGGCAACGATACTTCCACGAAGATGTCAGTTGTATCGTAGGAACCACTTTCGTTCTTATTCGACAGTTGCGGTCGGAAAACTAAGTTAGAGTTTGCAGAATGTTCTTCCAGTAAGGTTCCAGCAGGAAATGGAGATCCGGCAGGAATCACGCCTAACTGAAGTGGGTCAAATCTTGCTGTGGACTCTTCTTCACGCCATTCGATACCAGTAGCAAATCCGATAGGTCCGCCAGGAAGGCTGACAAAATCTTCGGTGTCACCAGTTAAGGAGGCAGCGAAGACAGTCTGTTCGATTTCCAGTTCATCCCAGGTATTGGTTGTTACCCAGGCTGCAGCATCGGGAGAAACTCCAGGCTGTCCTGCCCAAATATTTAGAGGCACACACTGACCTGCTCCTGGCGTAAAGGAGAAGTAGCCAGGATCATAAGCGGGAATTGAAAAGGGATTATCGATAGCAGGAGCGCTGGGATCTACATCGGCTCGACAGGCTGGTTGACCAGTTGCCGGATCAGTTACTGCATCAGTCGCAGCGTACCAACGGTCATTTATGACCTGCCCGGTTCGGTTGATTTCCTGTTCATAGCGACCATAATTGGCACTGATTTCCCAGTTCCAGCCATTGTCCAGCTCGCCTTCCAAGCCTCCTACCAGGCGATAAGTGTCCCTTTCAGTAGTACGAGTTGTATTGAACAGGAGAGGGTCCAACGTAATATGAACGGCTCCAGTTGCATCTGCAACATCCTGAATAAATGTTGGTAGATAGGGATTATCAGAAAAGCCGGGAATTAGATCCCAAAAAGTACCAGGTCGCGCATCGGTATCTGTTTCCTGAGTCACATACTTAAATTCACCAAACAAAGTTGTCTGATCAGTCAGGTCATAGTGAGACAATAGATTAACTGTTAGCTTCTCGTCAGGCAGCAGAATGTCGAAAGCATCATTGGAATAAACGTTAAATGAATCGCCTCCGAATCCTTGAGTGGCGCTACTAACAAGGCCATCTTGGACAACAGAATATGAGCCATCTTGCCCAACATTCCAACAGCCACCGATTACACCAAAAGATGCTGCACCGAACACAGCGTTATATCCGGTCCATGAGTCCAGGCAGTCAGGTGTGCCATTGCCGTTAAGATCGATTGGAACTTCAGGGTCAAATCCAGCAAACGTGTAGCCATTCCCTGGAATGATCATGCCGTATCCTGAAGTGAACGGAAAAGTTCGTCCGGGAAGCACTGCACGCTGCGGTGCGCCACCTGCACGATTTATAAGTGCAGTTTCCGCCGCTGTTAACGAAGGAGCAGCACCGAAAGTATCGGTATAGTCTGCTATAAAACCGTCAGCAGTAGGAATCGCCAAACCGAAATTGGTCAGTCCTGTATTTGCATAGTTATAGAACTGCGCAAAGTTAGGAGTTGAGGAGCCAATTTCGCCTTGTTGAAAGCGACGATCTGGATTTGTCCAGTCGCGGGCAGAACCAATGAGTCCGCCGTTGGAACGCTCTCCCATGCGGAGGCCATCATCATTTCTTACGTCCACTGCAACAGTGACGTTACCGCGGCCGTTATCGAAGTTTTCACCGAATACAATAGACAATGAGCTTTGCTCGCCATCGCCGTCTCCGGATAAACCGTAGTTAGCATCGACTTCGATGCCTTCAAAGTCATCTTTTAGAATGAAGTTAACTACACCTGTAACCGCGTCAGCACCATAAACGGCTGAAGCGCCACCAGTAAGCACTTCAACGCGCTCTACCAATGGCATAGGAATAGAACCAACATCTACAGAAGAAGATCCTTGTAAACCGCCAACATGACGTCGGCCATCTACGAGAACTAATGTTCTTGCACTTCCAAGTCCGCGTAAGTTCAATACATTAGCACCGTCATCGAATCCAGCAGGGGCATCGATAGACTGTTCAGATGTAATTGAATTTAATAATGCAGGGATGTCATTGACGACATCAGAAATGGAAAATTCGCCGGACATACGAATATCGTCCGCGTTTAGAGATTGAACGGGTAAAGCTCCGGTTAAATTAGAATCCCTTGATATTCTAGAACCAGTAACAATTACCTCTTCAATCAAATCGTCTTGAGCAACGACTTGGCCCGTGATTGGAAGCGTACTTGCCGCCAAAAGGACTACAGCACCACCGTGTATTGGGTGGCGGAGGTTTTTAGTCTTCATGTGGGTCCCCATTTAATAAGGTTGTTTTGACTAAATCACGGCATATCCGCGATATGAGCAGCATTATAAGTGCTACCTAGGTGTATGCAAACTCGATACCTGCCCAAATAAGCCGAAAATACAGGCTATATGAGCGATTTTGCCGCCTTTGCGACCGATATGTAGGAGAACCTCTCAGGTCTCAATCTCACCTTTCACAAGCAGAAAGCACTATTTTCAAATTTAGTGCGGCTGCAGGGCATACTGGGGACAGATTATTCTGCTGGAGTTAAGCGCTACAGAATTTAGTTTTAGCGCCAAGTTCGCTTGTTAATTCTTTAAGCTGAAGCATAATTAGTGCATCTGCTGTGCAATTGCACCATCCTGGATCAAGTATCGAAGCATGAGGACCACGCCGTGAAGACATTGCCTTTAATCTTTTCAATTTTTTGCTCACTGTGGATAGCACAGTCTTCCGCGCAGGATCCTCTATCTCAACTTTCCTATATTTCTCCTGAAAATGAATCGATTGCAGTCGGTCAAGCTGGAGATGATCCCGCTGACATAGGGCGCTATTTATCTGCGATTGGCGCCCAGGCTGCTCAATTGTCACCGGACGGAAGTAAGATCGCCTATAGATACTCAGTTACCGGCGCACCTCAGCTCTGGGTTGTACCGATTCAGGGGGGTCAGATGCAACAGTTAACTTTCGGTAACGGAATTCGATTTTTCCGCTGGACTCCAGATAGTCGACAACTTCTTTATGGTGCTGACAACGATGGCAACGAGCAAGAATCCTATGCCCTTATTGATGCGAATGGAAGCAACGAAAGGATAGTTTTACCTCCGATATCTGGTGGCTTCAGATCTTTTGGGGATTTTTCTAAAGATGGTCGCACAATCTATTTTGCTTCCACCGAAAGAAACGGACTCGACTACGATATTTACCGGGCAGATTTAGCGACCAGTGAGACTGAGCTAATTTTTGAAGGAACATTTGGCTATTTTGTTCGCTCACTTTCTCCAGACGGAAAACACTTAATTGTTAGCGAAACTGTCGGAGAAGATTCGGACAATCTTTTTCTACTCGATACATCGTCAGGCGAACTCACCACGATCTCCGCACCAGATCCCCGGGCAAATCATACCGATGGTGGCTTCGCCTGGACCAACGATAGTAGTAGTTTTTACCTTGCTACAAATTTGGATCGAGAATTTACTGCGCTAACTCGCTATGACCTAAATACAAAAAGATTTATCAATATTGCGTCTACTAGTCATGACATGGCGCGAGTTCAGCTATGTGGGGAAAATGCTAATTATTTAGCCTGGACAGAAAATGTAGATGGTTTTCATAGGCTAAAAATTAGAAATCTATCAAGCGGCAGTGACTTGCAAGCGCCGAGTCTCCCGGAGGGAATCTACACCCTGAGTTGTTCAAAAAAGAGCAATCGCCTGGTTATAACTACTAACGGGTGGCGCACGCCAGGAGACATCCATTCCTGGGATTTAGCTTCAGGCCAATTGACGCAGAATTTTAAATCTAACTTAGCGGGATTGGATCCAGATCGTTTAGTGCGGCCGGAAAGTATTCGCATCACCGCAAGAGATGGCGTAGAGCTACAGGGATTACTTTACTTACCTGATAGCGCTTCAAGAATCGATAGTGAAGCTCCCCCTGTGGTATTTGAAGTCCATGGAGGACCGACCGGGCAGTCCGTTGCAAATTTCGATGCTGTGGTTCAATACCATGTTGATCGCGGGGTGGCGGTATTCGAACCGAATGTAAGAGGCTCAATCGGTTTCGGTCGCACTTATGTCACTTTAGATGATCGTACCAAGCGTCTCGATAGTGTTCGCGATTTGATAGATATGCTCGATTTTTTTCGAGATGATGGCAGGGTGGATCCAGATCGAGCTGCGGTTTCTGGCGGATCATATGGTGGCTATATGGTAAACGCAGTCCTCGCTGCCTATCCCGGCTATTTTAAGGCGGGTGTTTCACGCTATGGGGTTGCTGACTGGATAACAGCGTTGGAAATCGCTTCGCCTGCATTAAAAGCTTCCGATCGCATCGAGTACGGTGATATTCGATTACCAGAATGGCGTAGCTTCTATGAAGTAAATTCGCCTATTCGCCAGGCCGGTCTCATTGACGTACCAGTACTCTATTCCCATGGTGTTATGGATCCACGCATCGATATCGCGGAAACTGAAACCATGGTTAGCGCACTGCGAGACAACGGCGTTGAGGCGCCATTTATCCTAATACCAGATGAGGGTCATGGCTGGAGAAAGATGTCGAATCGGCTCTTCTACTACCGACGCCAGGCGGAATTTTTGGAATCCCAGCTCTCTCTTGATTAGGTGTTTTCCCTACAATCCCTAGAATTCTCTTCAAAAAAGTGCTCTAAAGTCCCCATATTTTAGGCGTTATAGCGTTAAGCACTAGTATTGCTTAATTTCTTAGTCAAATTGGCTATATGCGAAATTGTTGACTAGACTAAATCAAAAGAAAACTCAGCTTTCAGTCAGTCAATTCCTATGGGTAACGCAGTCGCATACTCTCGAGTCCCGTCGATCATGATTCGTGTGCTTTTTCTATTGCTCAGCGCTTCGGTGTTTTCTTTGTCACTGGCACAAGATTCTGAAGTTGGCGATCTCTTAAATCCTGATTTGCGCGCTTGGGTAGACGAGCGCGGTGGTGTATTTCGGGTTGGAACTGATTCCGGCTATCGACCCTATGTATTCTCAGAAGGAGGACAAATTCAGGGAATGGCAGGGGATTACTTTGAACTCTTGTCGGATCGCTTAGACATAACATTTCTTACTGTCGAATATGAAAATTTCGCAGACATTCTTGACGCGGCTAGAGATCGAGAAATCGACATTGTGCCGTTTCTGGTAGACGATCCTGTTCGTAGTGCTTATCTGAATTTCACACCACTCTTTTTCAATATTTTTGATCGCATTTTTATGCGGGCTAACGGAATAGATTTTGAAGATGTGAGCAGCTTAAACGGTCTCAGAGTGGGCTACGTAGAAGGTTACGTACTTGGTAATGGCATTGAAGAAGATATTCCAGATGCAGAGATTATCGCCTACCCCAGCGAGCTCATGGCAATGCGAGCTCTTTCTATAGCAAATATTGATGCGTTAATAGCCGATTTGGGCGTGGTGTCCTATTACGTCCAACAAGAAAACATAACCAATTTACAAGTAGTCGGCGATTATTCCTATGCTGATGATCAATCAATCGGCTCGCGCAGTGATTGGCCAGAACTAAACGCAATTCTAACTGTTGGCATAAATACAATTACCCCTGAAGAACATGCTGAAATTTTCGAGCGTTGGATAAGTATAAGTGACTTTAATGCAGAATCGGCAAATCAGTTGTTGGGATGGCTAAGTTTGCTTTTAGTCATTGGAATGCTGTTCGCGTTTGGGTCGCTAGTCTGGGTGTATTCGCTAAAGCGGCAAGTTGCACGCAGAACTCTTGCACTTGAATCTGAGTTACATGAAAGACAAAAAGTCGAGGCTGAAAACTATCGCCTGGCGACTGCAGTTGAACAGTCTGCAGAATATGTGCTGATTATAAATAAGGAAGGTAACGTCGAGTATTCGAATCTTGCTTTTTTTAGACTGAATGCTGCTATCGATGTCCTCGGCAAGCCTTTCGTCGACCTGGCAATAAATGAAAACAAAAAAGTGCTGTATAGCGCTCTTTCTAATCTAAAAGCAGGGGAGGTGTGGCGAGGGAAAATTTTCCTCGATGTTCCCGGCACAAATGAAATACACGTTGCCATGACTATTACGCCGATTCAAGGCGAGTCAGCAACAGATGGTTATGTAGCAACTGGCCGCGATATTAGTCATGAAGAAGCGTTAGAGCAGAAACTACGCCATGGTGAAAAATTATCTGCATTGGGAACCATGGCCGGTGGAATTGCGCATGACTTCAATAATCTTTTAGTGCCAATCCTTGGTTTCACGGATTTATTACGAAAAGATGTCGATCCGAATTCCCACGGACTTCTTGATGCTATTAATAGTGCTGCCCGACGAGCCCAAGATCTCGTGCAGCGTATCCTTGTATTCAGTCGCCAAAACGAAGGCAGCAAAGAATCTATCGATCTTGCAATTGAAGTAAATGAAGGACTAACGTTTCTTAGAAGTTTGCTGCCAACAACAATCGAAATTCGCTCCGATCTCGCATCAGAGCAAACTATTCTGGGGGACCAGACTCAGATTCAACAAATCATTCTTAATCTTGGTACTAACGCGTCGGACGCGATGGTGGATGAAAGAGGAATTCTGGAAATAATACTCGATACTTATGAGGTTACCATTGCCGATGCAAGCAGTTTGCCAGATCTTAAGTTGGGTAGGCATTCAAGAGTGTTAGTTAAGGACGATGGAACCGGAATGACGCTGGATCAGCAAAAGCACATGTTTGATCCTTATTACACCAGCAAGCCTTCCGGTAAAGGAACAGGATTGGGCTTGGCGTCTGTCCACGGCATTGTGAAAACTCACGACGGAGCTATAAGAGTTACCAGTTCCGTAGGAAAAGGCACGCAAATAGAACTGTTTTTTCCACAGCTTCCAGCTACAGCAGCGAAAATCAACGAAGTTGAGCGCCAGCAATTTCCAAGAGGAAACGGAGAGCAAGTACTGCTAGTCGATGATGATGAGCTAGTGTTAGACGCCGTAGGGTATATGTTAGGTAAACTTGGTTATGAGGTCACAATGAAATCCTGTCCTTTAGAGGCGCTGGATACAGTCAAGTCATCCCCAGACATTTTTGAAGCTATACTAACTGACTTAACTTAACCATGCCGAATATGACAGGAACACAGCTTGCTGCTGAAATTCACGCCGTAAAACCTGAAATTCCTGTGGTATTGATGACAGGTAAAACTGATTTATTGAAAGAAAGCGAATTGACCAGCATTGGCAAGCCATTCAGGGTAATCGAGTTGGCCACTAAAATGAGTGAAGCGTTGTAAGTGCTTCGTGGTTACTCTACTACCGGTGCGGTGATGTTTCTCAATGTATTGAGTTCAACTGCTTCAAAGGCCTTGTTTTCCTTCATAACCACGTAAGAATTTATAGTTACCTGGTAACTACTAGAGCTTACTAGCTGGTCATTGATTTCCAGGTAGCGATTCATGTCTGCGCATATGATTCGAATGAGAAAATCCGACTCGCCACTAACGGTATAACACTCAACAATTTCAGGAATTGATTCGATGAGTAATTCGAACGCTTTAAATTCCTGTTGGGTATGATTTTTCAGGGAGACCGTTGCAATGCACATGATATGCCTGGCGATTTGCGAGAGATCGATCCTTGCATGATAAGATTGGATGACTTTCTCTTTTTCCAGGCGACGAACTCTTTGTAAGCAGGAACTGGGGGATAGGCAGACTTTCTCTGCCAGGTCCTGATTGGTTATTCGACCGTTCTGCTGCAGGGTCTGCAAAATCTTCAAGTCGATTTTGTCGATCTTAATATCCGTCATAAAAACTAATAACCGTTGGAATTCTTAGTTAGGCTTAAAGTTGCTCTTCGGCATAGAATTGCGAATTCTACCGAATTTTATTCGGATAAGTAACTAAATAAAAACAGCTTATTTATCAAACAGAAAAAGATACATAAGTCCTTTGGTGCCGTTCTTGATAATCTATAACTAAATATTATTCGTTGGAGGAAACAGTGACTAACACTGGAACTAAGGAAGATCCTCGGGTCGCAATGTGGCCTAACTATAGCCCCCCACAGGGACTGATTTTCAGTCATGGCAAGGGCAGTGAATTGATTACTGAGGAAGGAGAGGCTTATCTGGATTTTTTATCAGGTATCGCCGTAACAGGTTTTGGTCATGCCCATCCACATCTTGTGGCTGCGTTAACTGAGCAGGCTTCCAAACTTTGGCATTTATCAAACGTATTTCGTATTCCTGCTGCAGAAGAATTAGCGCGGCGGCTGGCGGATAACAGTTTTGCCGACAGTGTCTTCTTTGCGAATTCTGGAACTGAGGCGATTGAAGCTGGCATAAAGGCAATGCGTGGCTATCACGCTGCACAAGGCAGCAATGACCGAAATCGAATCATAGGATTTTCCGATAGTTTTCATGGTCGCACTATCGCGGCATTGGCGGCAGCGGGTAATCAGTCTCACATGCAAAATTTCGTCACCGGTGATTACGGTTTTGACCATGTGGATTGGGAAAACCTTGAGCAGTTAAAAAACGCAATCGGGCCGCAAACAGCGGGAATAATTTTAGAACCTATTCAGGGAGAAGGGGGAATACGTCCGGTCAGTCAAGCTTTCTTGCAGGAAGTGAGAGAGCTGTGCACGGCCAACGGCATATTGCTGATGTTTGACGAAGTGCAATGCGGTGTTGGGCGATCCGGGCATTTGTTTGCCCACGAAGCACTTGGCATTTATCCCGATGTCATGGCATTGGCTAAAGGCCTTGGCGGGGGATTCCCAATCGGCGTATGCCTAACTACCCAGGTTGTTGCTGATGCCATGGTAGTAGGAACCCACGGCAGCACCTTTGGAGGTAATCCCCTGGCAGCAGCAGTAGGTAATGCAGTATTGGATCTGGTTTTGGAAGATGGACTCCTGGATTCAGTAAAGGAAAAGGGACAGTTTTTCAATCAGGCAATAGAAGATCTTATTGCGAAGCATCCCGAGAAAATTGAATCAGTGCACGGTCTTGGTTTGATGGTGGGAATCAAGTGCAAAATTTCGAACGCTAATCTGCTGGTTAGTTTGCGAGATAACAAGTTATTGGTCGGTAAATCTGGTTCGAACATGATCAGATTATTGCCACCACTTAACGTTTCTCAAGAGCATGTAGAAAAAGCGATTTCCATTCTTGATTCGACATTGGCAGCGATGTAGTGAGCACAATGAATTTTAATGAGAGCTGCAAGTGGATCGATTCGCAGCAAGAAATCTTGCTGAGTAATCTCATGCAGCTGTCTGAAATTAACTCCGGCACCAGCAACGTCAATGGAATTGGCAAAGTTGGAAATTTTTTCCACACTTATTTTTCAGATACGGCCGATTCAAACGAGAAAATTTCATCCAAGCCAAGAGAACACACCGACATCGAAGGCAATAAAGTAAATGAGGAATTTGGAGACATTCTTAGCTTTGAAAAAAGGAGTGGTGCTCCGATTCAGGTATTACTAGTAGGACATATGGATACTGTGTTTCCAAAAACCCATAGCTTTCAATCGCCACAGAAACTGGATGCGAACACTTTGCTTGGACCTGGTGTTGCAGACATGAAGGGTGGGATCCTGGTAATGCTTACCGCCTTGCAGGCATTCGAAGCGTCGAATCATGGTGGGCAATTGGGTTGGCGGGTAATTCTTAACGCCGATGAAGAAACTGGTTCCCATGGTTCTGTAGATACCCTGGTGAGCGCTGCTGCACATGCAGATGCTGGATTGATCTATGAGCCAGCACTGGCCGATGGAACATTGTCCAGAGCACGCAAAGGTTCCGGTAATTTTACTGTCGTTGCTACCGGCAAAGCCGCCCATGCTGGCAGGGAATTTGAACTTGGGCGCAATGCCATCATGGGATTGTATGCAGCCGCCAATCGCTTGGAGCAACTCACTGATTTAGCGCAAGGTATAACTGTCAATATCGCAAGAATCGCAGGCGGAACAGTGCTGAACGTAGTGCCAGCACAAGCGGTTCTGCAATTTAATGTGCGTTGTCATTCGGCAGAGCAACAAAAAGCGCTGGACTCGACAATGAAGCAAATTTTGCAGGAAGTTACCGAGCAAAGTGAGGTCGCATTCGAGTTGTCCGGCAGTTTTTCGCGACCGCCAAAAACTATTTCCCCTGCTAATCAGTTATTAATGGATTGGGTAACTGAAAGCGGCAAGCAACTTTCCATCGACGTGCAGTATAAAGACACCGGTGGTTGTTGTGATGGAAACAACCTCGCCGCTGCGGGCTTACCGAATGTCGATACATTGGGAGTGCTGGGAGGCCAAATTCATACGGCTGAAGAATATATGTTAATCGACAGCTTAACGGAACGAACCAAACTGAGCCTCAGTATATTGGAAAAAATTTCAACTGATGGTGATCGCTTACAAGCCCTCAGTGAGCAAGGAAAGGTGAACTGAACGTGTTAATTAGAACCGCCAATGAAGGCGATTTAGCCAGTCTACTAAAACTATCCGCGATGCTTCCTCCAGGTATGACGTCCATGCCATTCGACAAAAGCACCTGGGAAAGTAAATTAGAATTAGTTGGTGAAAGTTTGGCAAGTAGCGAGCGAGGCCAAACCGAGTCAGTTTATTTATTAGTTCTGGAAGATCCTGAATCTGGTGAAATTGTAGGAACGGCAGGAATAGTTGCTGGTGTCGGCTTAACTCGCCCTTTCTACAACTACAAATTATCCAAAGAATCAAAATTCTCTGAAGCCTTGGATATTCATATCACGAGCAATCTGCTTAATCTAGTAAATGACTTTACCGGTGAAACTGAACTCATTTCTTTATTCCTTATGCCTGAATATCGGAAAAACAATATCGGGCAGTTTCTGTCCCGTTGTCGCTATTTGTTCATGAGTGATTTTCCAGAGCGTTTTAGCGACATCGTCTTTGCCGAAATCCGTGGTTGGCTAAACGAAAGTGAAAAGTCTCCGTTCTGGGAACATTTAGGCAGAAAGTTTTTCAATTTACCGTTCGCCCGCGCCGATTTCATCAGTGCTGTAAATGGCTCTCAGTTCATTTCCGATTTAATGCCAAGATTTCCTGTCTATCTCGAGTTACTACCAAAGGAGGCTGTCGAAACCATTGGCAAGCCCCATGAAGAAGCTATTCCAGCCAGAAAATTATTAGAACGGGAAGGATTTAGCTATCACGGAACAATCGATATCTTTGATGCCGGGCCGGTAATGGAATGTGAACGATCTAATATTGAGTCGATAAAAAACACTAAGACACTTGAGGTTAAAAGTCTGGTTTCTTCACTAGAGGAAAATGAGTCTTCGGTAACATGCATTGTTAGCAATCGCCGCCTGCCGGATTATCGCTTGATAATGACAGCAGTTGCCTATGAAGGTGCAGATGGAGTTTCATTGTCAGAACAAGATGCTGAAACTTTGGGTGTAAGCGTCGGTTCCCAAGTTCAAACTTTAGAGTTGCGTTAGCGTTATGGCTTCAAAAAAGCAAAGTCACTTTATAAACGGCGAATGGGTGGCAGCAGAAGGGGATGATTTCTCTTCAGAGAATCCAGCGACCGGTGAATCGATTTGGTCTGGAAATGCGGCAGATCCTGTAACCGTTGAGACTGCTGTGACTGCAGCCAAAGCTGCATTCGATGCCTGGAAGTTTCTTACTTTCGAGCAAAGAAACGCTTATGTCGACGAGTTTGTTGAACAGCTAAAAGCCAGAGAGGAAGAGTTAGCAGAGGCAATTCATCAAGAGACAGGAAAACCACTTTGGGAGAGTAAAACAGAAATCGGCACGATGATTGGTAAGGCTGCCATTTCAGTTAATGCGTATTCTGATCGAACCGGTTCCACCGAAAAAGATGCAAACAATGTTTCTATCCAACTGGCTCATCGCCCCATCGGCGTGTTTGCCGTTCTCGGGCCCTACAATTTTCCCGGTCACTTAGCAAACGGTCATATCATTCCGGCATTATTAGCAGGAAATACGATTGTTTTTAAACCTTCGGAACTCACACCGATGTTTGGTGAATTGATGCTGCAGTGTTGGGCCGATGCTGGGATTCCGGAAGGGGTAATAAATTTAGTGCAAGGTTCCCGGGAAACCGGTGAAGCGCTGGTCAACTCAGCTGCAATCGATGGCGTTTTGTTTACCGGCAGCTCGAAAACCGGACATGCCATTCATAAAGCCTTGGCTGGTCAACCGCAGAAAATGTTGGCTTTGGAAATGGGTGGAAATAATCCCTTAGTAGTGGACGAAGTAAAAGATACTGATGCTGCGGTGTATACGATTATCCAATCGGCTTTTATTTCAGCAGGGCAACGATGTACTTGTGCTCGACGGCTTATCCTGGTTCGGAATTCCTCAAATGCAGCATTGTTAGCAAAACTTGCAGACGCCACGGCCCAAATAAAAGTCGGTAGCACTGATCAAAACTTCATTGGTCCTGTCATTTCCAATGCGGCGGCGGACAATGTGGTTGCGTTTGAGAAAGCCTTGCTTGAAAAAGGGGCGAGTGCAATTAAAGCGTTGGAAAGAGCAGATGAGAACCTCCCATTTCTTCAGCCAGCTTTAATTGATGTAACCGGAGCTACTGACATAGAGGATGAAGAGTGTTTTGGTCCATTACTGCAGGTGAAATGGGCAGATGATTTGAATGCAGCGATAGCCGAAGCAAACAATACTCACTATGGACTTTCTGCTGGTTTGTTGAGTGATGATTTTGCTTCATGGGAAAAATTCTATCGAGAAATTCGCGCTGGAATCGTTAACTTCAATCGACCTATAACAGGTGCCAGTGGAGCCGCTCCATTTGGTGGAGTAGGTGCCAGTGGCAATTATCGCCCTGGTGCTTATTATGCTGCTGACTACAGCGCCTATCCCATTGCCAGCATGAGCAGTGAATCTGTGGAATTACCCGAGAAATTGGCGCCTGGCATATCTCTATGACGACTTCGAAATGCTACGAAGTCAACTTCGACGGCTTGGTTGGCTTAACTCACAATTATGCCGGCTTGTCTTTTGGCAACGTGGCCTCGTCGAGCCATGGCGGTCTAATGTCTTCACCCAGAGCAGCGGCATTGCAGGGGCTGGATAAGATGATGGCACTGCATCGGCTTGGATTAAAGCAAGCAGTGCTTCCTCCGCAAGAACGGCCGCATATTCCCACATTACGAAAGTTAGGATTCAGTGCAAATTCCGACAGTGAGGTAATAAGTAATGTGGCAAAAACTGCGCCACATATACTAGCTTCAGTCTGTTCGGCTTCATCGATGTGGGTTGCCAACGCAGCGACTATTAGTCCTTTCGCAGATACTAGCGACGGGAATACTCACATTACGCCGGCTAATCTCAGCAGTATGTTTCATCGCTCTATTGAAATTGAGACTACCTCAAGGGTATTGCGGTCAATCTTTAGCGGTGAAGACTTTGTACATCATGATCCATTACCTGGCGGATCGGCTTATTCCGATGAAGGCGCGGCAAATCATACTCGATTTTGCAATGAATACGGGGATGAGGGAGTTGAATTCTTTGTCTACGGTAGTAGCAAAGCAAACCTCGCTTCCGCGCCAGAAAAATTTCCAGCGAGACAAACCTTAGCAGCTTGTCAGGCAATAGCTCGCAGCCATGGTTTAATCCCTGAGCGCACGGTGTTCGCACAACAAAACCCGCAAGCGATCGATGCTGGAGTATTTCACAATGACGTTATCGCGGTAGGCAATCGTGATCTTTTGTTCTATCACGAAGAGGCGTTTAGTAATAACGTGCAAGTAGCAGAGCAACTTAACGCCGCATTCGCTAATAGTGAGCTCAGCCTGATCGAAGTACCGAAAGCTAAAGTGAATCTGGAGGACGCTGTAGCCTCCTACCTATTTAACTCGCAATTGGTAAGTATTCCGAAGACAGACGGCGCAACTATAATCGTTCCCACCGAATGTCGTGAAAATGATTCGGTGCATAATTACCTGAATCAACTGGAATTAGAGCATCCTGCGATTAATCAGGTTAAGTACTTCGATTTGCGCCAGAGCATGAATAATGGTGGCGGGCCTGCCTGCTTACGTTTGCGGGTGGTGATGAGCGATGAACAGATTAACAATTGTCAGGCTAATATTTTTCTTTCCGATGAGTTATACGAAAAGTTAAAGCAATGGATAGAGTCTCATTACCGGGAAAGTCTGGTGCCTGAAGATCTCGCCGATCCAGCGCTGCTTGATGAATGTAGACGAGCTCTCCAGGAGCTATCAGTTCTCTTGAATCTAGGTTCAGTCTACGATTTTCAATTAAATTAGCGCGAGTCTAGTTGCGTGGCTTCCATCATCACGTGGAAGATTACATTTTGTTCCATCACGCCTCGAATCAAATCCGAACCTGGTCCTATTGCGTAAATCGCCACATCTTCGCCGGCATGTGTTTCTTGAATTCGAGGTATTAATGATTCGGAATGATATCCTTCATCAGTAGTATCAATGTCACTTAGGTCAGATCTCCTTTCCTCTTTAATCGGAACACCTAGAACAACATCTGCAGTATTTCTATCTGGCAATTCATATTGTCCTCTGCCGTTAGCGTATCCTAAAGTTGTGTAGGGCAATCCATCTGCGGCTAAAGCAGGCTCAGTTCCAGGCCTTCCTGCCTGATCTATGCTTACAACTTTACCTAAAATTGGATTGCCCCTTTTTGGGTATCCAGCAATAGTAAGTGTATGACTGTGGTCGGCAGTTACGATTATCAATGTTTCTTCTTGATCAACTAGTTCATAAGCAGTTCTAACGGCATTAGCCAGTTCTATAGTGTCCCTCAATGCGCGAAAAGGATTGTTCATATGATGACCATGATCGATTCGTCCGGCTTCTACATTTAAATAAAATCCTTCGTCATTTTTGCTCAATATTTCTATCGCTTTCTCTGTCATTTCACTTAAAGTTGGTTCCCCACCTCTGTCGTTAGGCGTGTCAAAGGAATATTGCATGTGTGAAGGATTAAACAATCCTAACAAGTGATCTACGTTATCTGAATCAATTGCATCAAATTGTTCCTTGTTCCAAACATAGGCGCTGTTGTCGTGGGACTCTACCCATTCTTGCGGTAAGTTTCTGCCGTCCAATCTTTCGCCTTGATTGCCAGTTTCTGGATCAGCGCCATCTACCCGTGGAATAAAGCTGCGACGACCACCGCCAATGGCCACTTCCAAGCCATCACTTCCGGGCACATTTTCTATGAATTCGACTAATTGCAGGGCAATATCTACGCAGTCACCAGCAATGCGTAGATTTTCCGTATCGCGGTCGTCTTCAAAATCCCGTTCCATAGTATGGGCATAGTTAGCGGCAGGGGTGGCGTGGGTGAGTCTGGCGGTGGAAACAATACCGGTAGACATGCCTTTCAGTTCAGCTCGTTCTAAATAAGTATGAAGCTCATTGCCCGCTACAGAATTGCAATCGCCTCTTTCAGCATATTGGTTAATGTTAATAATGCCGCGATCAGTTTTTATACCCGTTGCCATAGCAGTCATTGTGCCAGCCGAGTCGGCAACCTGAGCATCGGTGTTGTAGGTTTTAGAAAGCGCAACGTTTGGAAATGTTTCGAAAAACAGTTCGTTCTCTTCTCCGGGATTACCTTCCAATTGCCCGGCAAGTATTCTTGCAGCGGTAACTGTAGACACTCCCATGCCATCACCGATAAACAAGATGACATTTTTTGCTGTAGGAACTTCTGCGTTTTCATAACGAAAAGAAAGATTGCGCTCAACCACAGCGCGTCCTTCTTCATACCAGCGATCCGGAGTTTCTTGGGCAACACAGGAAATAGAAAGTGTACCTAGAAGAAGAGTTGGCCAACGCCAAAGATAATTATTCGAGATATTCATGCTTTTGATCCGTTGATATTTGCATCGATTATGCTTTCACCATTTTACATGAAAATGACCGTCATAAAGAAAGGATGTGTGTATCAATCCCGGTTTTTGCAAAGGGCATTCGACTAAGGTCTAATATCTCTCGATCAAGTAATTGGAGAAAGGCCTGATGGTAATTGAAATCACTTACTGCATGGCGTGAAACTACCAACCGGATGCTGACCGTGTGTCGGCAGAGATTAAACAGGCAGTTGGAGAAGATGCAACGCTTATTCCAGGCGGAGGTGGTATCTTCGATGTGAAAGTGGGGGATACCTTGATTTTTTCCAAGCACAAACTCGGCAGATTTCCCATTGACGGAGAAATTGCCGAGCTATTAATGAAGTAGTCGGATTAGTTTTCTATCAGGTGATGTTTCGGATCTACCGGCCGCATCAGCGCATTACTGACTAAAGCGATAGCGAGTAGCGCGGCCATTAACACCATCGTTGAATTGTACAGGCTACTGGTAGGATCGGTGGTTCCTGCGGGGGCTATCTCCATTAGTCTGGAGATTGTCACAGTATTGGACGCGACTAATGTCTCCAGCTGATCTACTCCGGCACCGAATTGTGCCTGAAATGCAGAAGGATCGATCACGGAAACTAAATCGGTAATGGCATTATTGACGGAGTTCTGCCGCAAAGAGGTTATTGCCAACGGTCCCAATACACCTGCAGTACTCCAGGCAGTCAGTAAGCGACCGTGGATTCCGCCGACATACTTAGTACCAAAAATATCAGCCAGATAAGCAGGTATTGTCGCGAAGCCGCCACCGTACATGGTGAAGATAATCATGGTGGCCGCATAAAAATAAATTAGCCATATTACTGCTGGATTGGCACTTACTTGCTGCGCCGCAATAGGCACGGATAGATAAAGAACAATGCCCAACAAAAAAAAGATCCAGTAAGTATTACGCCTGCCAATATAATCTGAAGCGCTTGCCCAAATAAATCTCCCTACCATATTGAATGCGCTAATCATTACCACGTAAGTCGCAGCGAATGCAGTGTCTACAATCCCTGGAAGTGACGAACCGAAAATTTCCGTAATCATCGTTCGTGCTACACCTAGTACACCGATTCCCGCAGTCACATTAAAACAAAGTACTATCCAGAGCTGATAAAATTGTCGCGTTTTCAGTGCTTCATCGATATCTACATTGTGACTCGAAATAAGCGCACCTCTTTCTTCTTCCTTGGGCTCTTCCCAGCCTGCAGGTTTCCATCCTTCTGCTGGAATTCGATAGGAAAATGCGGCGAGCAGCATAACGACTAAATAGATGAGTCCAATAACCATGAAAGTTTCGGCAACACCAGTTGCACCGGTCTCAACAACATAGACTCCTTCGGGCCCGGGAATAGTCATGTCCCTTACTTCTGCTGCGCCAACCACAACGACTTCTCGAAGCGAACCTCCTACTTCTGCAAATCTTCGTCCTGCTTCTGTTACCAGATTTACATCAACAACGGCGCCCAAGTATTCTGGTGCCTGATAGAAAGTGCGAATAAAAAATTCCTTCATCGGTGTACCGATCATTGCTCCGCCGCCGAAGCCCATGATTGCCATCCCGGTAGCCATGCCGCGACGATCAGGAAACCAACGAATAAGAGTGCTTACAGGGGATACATAGCCCATGCCCAGACCGATCCCGCCGATTACGCCGTAACCCAAATAGAGCAACCATAATTGATGGGTAAGAATGCCAATTGCACCAACGATATAGCCGCCACCCCAGCAGCATGCAGCCACCACACCCACTTTCCGTGGGCCGGCTTCTTCCAGCCACTTTCCTGCAAAGGCAGCCGCCAGGCCAAGCGATACAATGGCAACGGTAAATACCCACACTACAGCGCTCAGGCTCCAATCATCTGCCGCGCTGGTAACAACGCCAAAGACACGGGTTAGAGGGGGATTGTAGATACTCCAGGCGTAGACCGAACCGATACAGAGATGGATCGCCACCGAAGCAACAGGAACACGCCAGCGATTGTAATCAGCAGGCGCAATAATGCGTTCTTTGGAGAGTAATCCAGCCATGGGCATGAGTCCTTTCTGCCATCCTTAGAGTAATGGCAGGTTTAAAGAGTAAGCTGTGGGGGAGGCCACATTATTATTTTTTTGTAAAACTAGCGTAATCTTTGGACGCTGTAAAAGGAAAAGATCGACTCCAACAATCACTGATTAGAACAGTAGAATACTGATATAAATCAGCTACTGCTAAATGGAAACCAAATACATTATAAAGTGAGGAATATTATGAGCATAAACTACACGAGAGCCCGGAAAATAATGCACTGGTTGCTGGCTGTATTGATCTTGTTCTGGTTATTTGTCAGCGGTAATTTTGTCTCATCCGCAGAAGGTGAACAGAAAGGCATGATCTTAATGTTCCACTCCGGCGGAGCAATCGTGATCCTGGGGCTCATGTTGTTTCGATACTCTTTGCGCAGGAAAAGTCCGGTACCGCCCATGGAGGCACTAAAACCTTGGGAGAAAGTGTGGAGCGTGCGCCTGCATCTGAGCTTCTATTTTATGATTGGCTTGATGGTATTGAGTGGCATATTGCAGGGCATCTTTTTTGAGCAAGAGGTAAGAGTGTTCGGTCTAATTAATATCACCGTTGGGCATAATGAATCGATGCAGGCAATTTTCAACAATGTTCATTGGCTTATCGCTAACTTAATCAAGCTCGCCATTGCTATTCATGTCTTAGCAGCGATTAAACACCAATTCATCGACAAACAGCCGTTCATCAAGCGCATGGTTTAACAAATTCCCAATAACGAAACTGATTGAAGGATAGTTGAGAAAATGAACATAAAGCGCAGAGAATTTTTGAGTAATGTCACTTTAGGTTCAGCTAGTTTGCTGCTTCCAAACATAGTGTTCAGTCAGTCGGCTAATCAGCCCAATGAACTCAAGCTTCCTGAATTGCTTACGGGTAATCAGCAACAAGGAAAGAGGGCTTATCAACTCAGTGTTCAGTCTGGCATTTCTCAGTTTCTTCCTGGTTTAAACACAGCTACTCTCGGAATTAACAGCGCTTACCTGGGCCCAACAATGAAACTGCGCAAAGACGACGATGTTTTACTTCGGGTTCGCAATGCTCTGGAAGAATCGACGACATTGCACTGGCATGGATTGCATGTGCCGGCGTTAAGTGATGGTGGTCCGCACCAGGTCATTGAGCCAGGCGCTGGATGGGCTCCCGAATTCAAAGTGATGCAAGACGCGGGTACTTTCTGGTATCACTCCCACATCGTAGATCGCACCGGTGAGCAAGTGTATCGAGGCTTGGCCGGCATGATTATCATCGAGGATGAAAACAGCAACGATCTGGGATTGCCTGCAGAGTATGGCGTAGATGACATACCGCTAATCGTTCAGGACCGGCGTTTTAACAACGACGGCTCCCTGCGCTATGTGCAAATGCACCGCGATGTCATGACGGGATTTTATGGAGATACCGTTCTGGTCAATGGTACCCACAATCCGATTTTTACACCCAGCAGCAATAAAGTCAGGTTTAGAATTCTCAATGCTGCCAATGCGCGCACCTTTAATTTCGCTTTCGACGACAATCGGCAATTCGATCTGGTAAGCAGTGACGGTGGCTTGCTTAACGCTCCTATTTCAAGCGATAGATTGCTGCTTGCACCAGCGGAACGAGCAGACATCGTGGTGGATGTAAGTGATGGGCGTCCGTTTCGCTTACTGAGTTTACCGGTACCCGCAAACTCTCCATTCGCACCTCGCGGGATGATGCGAAACATGCATCCATTAAATACTGAAAATATGGACATCCTTGCGATTCAGCCGCAATCAAACTTGCGCACTTCAGAAGCACTATCACCACAACTCGCTGCAATCAATTCCATGGAAGAGTCAGCAGCGACTCAGGAAAGGCGTTTTGTGCTTTCCATGGTGATGGGGATGGGAATGGGTATGCGCGGTGGACCAGGCGGTCGCGGGAATCGCGGTGGCGGACCAGGCAGGGGCATGAGAAACCAGGGCAATTTTTTCATCAACAATGAAGCGATGGACATGGCGAAAATAAATCATCGAATTAAAAATGGCAGCACTGAAATCTGGCGCATCGAAAATGATTCTATGATGATGCATCCTTTTCATGTGCATCATGGGCAGTTTCAGATTTTAGATAGAAACCGAGTTCCAGCCTCTGCAATCGAGTCGGGCTACAAAGACACCGTTAAAGTTGGGCCAGGAGAAACCGTGCGATTCATTATGCGCTTTGAAAATTTTTCGGACTCAGAGAATGCTTACATGTATCACTGCCATATCCTGGAACACGAAGACAACGGTATGATGGGACAGTTTACAGTTGAATAAGACAGTTGAGTAAAAAGGATGATTAAAGCCATCGCATAACACTCAAACTTCCTAACCCTGAAGACTTCCCGTCATCTGCTGGCAATATTTCTCCAAATTTTCGGGCAGATCTGAAGGGCATTCGCCACACAGGCGATTACCCGCCACGGCATAATCTATAAAAATGGGATAAGGCAAGTTTAGCTCATTCATAGTCTGCACGAATTCCTCTTCCGATACCCCTACAGCGATGCGAGAGTTCCGCGCTTTTTCCTGCGCAATACTGGAAACCCAGCGATCGTTGTAGTCATGCCCTGGGTAGATCAAAGTCTCGTCTGCAAGTGCGAAAACTTTTTGCGTAATCGATTGGTAAAGCGTATTCGAATTGCCGTTTTGAAAATCCGTGCGCCCACAACCATCGATTAGAAGACAATCTCCGCTCAGTAATTTTCCGTTAACCAAATAACAGAAATGATCATCAGTGTGCCCGGGAGTAAAGAGCGGATCGACCAATATACTTCCGACTCTTTGCGGTTCTTCTTCGATGTGAATATCTGCACAGTGCAGTTTATCTACGGCTGGAAATGCTATTTTGCAGCCGACGGCGTCTCTCAAATGCAATGCTGAGGTAATATGATCTGCATGCACATGGGTTTCCATCGTTACCGCAAGCTTAAATCCTAACTCGCGTATAATTTCTAAATCCCGTTCCATGGTAGGTACTACCGGATCTATCAGTATTGCTTGCCCGGTTTCTTCACACCCCAGCAGATAAGTGTAAGTACTTGAAATAGGTTCAAAGAGTTGCTTGAAAATCATTGAGCATCCTTTTACAGGCAGAGATAAAAAAGAATAGGCTAAATCAGTGTATGCTGAATTGAGCAGTATACTCTGCCCAAAGCAAACGAGGGATTGATTTAAAGCAACAGTATTAGACGACAGCAGTAGGAGCGGCTGAAGAGGATTGCATGATTAACTGTAATTCGTGTAGAAGTTCTTCATAGCGAAAAGGTTTGCCGATAAATCCGTTCATGCCCGCATTTTTTGCTCGAGTTTTTTCTTCATTGCTGCTGTTAGCAGTAATAGCAATTATAGGTAACTGGGATTTGTCTATATCCATGTCCCGAATTTTTTGAGTTGCAGTTAGGCCATCCATCTCGGGCATATGTATGTCCATAAGCACGACATCGATATTGTTTCCTTCGATGTAGTCGATAGCTTCTCTGCCATTGGCAACTGACACTACATCGTGGTGATCTTTCTCCAATAAGCGCGACAGAACCATGCGACTAATAGCATTGTCGTCCGCAATGAGTGCTCTAAGTTTTGGCAGTTCGCTGTGAGATTCTGTGTGTTGCACTAATTCAGCAGGATTTGCAGCTAGCAATGGTAGGAAAATGGAAAACTGAGAGCCTTTTCCTGGAGTGGACTCCAAAGTTATTTTTCCATTCATCGCCGCTACCAGTTTTTTTACTATGGCAAGACCTAAGCCTGAGCCACCAAATTTTCGCGTGGTGTCCTGTTCTGCCTGGACATAAGGCTCAAACAAAGTTGCTTGGGAATCAACCGGTATACCAATACCAGTATCAGTAACTCTTAAGCAAAGTTTGTTGTAAGTACGACAAGCTGTAACCCTCACCGCACCAGCTTCAGTAAATTTAATCGAGTTGCCCACCAGGTTAATTAATATCTGTCTCAAGCGGGTTGGATCTCCCAGAATGTACTCTGGCGTGTCGGGAGTAATGTCAAAATCCAGCACTATGCCTTTGCTCTTGGCTTGAAAAGAGAGTGGGGCAAGTGTTTGCTCAAGCAGAGTTTTGAGTTCAATCGCAGTGTGTTCTAACTCAAGCTTGCCAGACTCCAATGAAGACAAATCCATTACACTATTTACAAGTTCTAGTAGCGTCTCACTACTCTGGGCAATCACATCGACAAATTCTTTCTTTTCAGCCTCGTTCGTAGTTTCTTTCAATAACCTTGAGGCTCCAATGACTCCGTTAAGAGGGGTTCTTAGTTCATGTCCCATAGCAGCAAGAAAGGCAGATTTTGCTTGTTCAGACAATCGGGCTTCTTCTTCGGCAAGTGACCTGGTATGCACTTCATTTTTTAGGGAGTGAACAATATCTGATAATTTGCGCTCAGCCTTTATTTGTGCATTTCTAAACACGATGGTGGCACCGGTTAAAATACATAAAATCAATGCGGCTTCGACAGCAAAAACTTCAAAAGCTCTATCTCCATATTCAAGCGCCGCGGCTCGATCCTCAGGTGATACACTAGTTATGATGTCAAAGTTAAAAAGCAGATAGAAAGTGAAAATCGTAGATAAACAAATTATTCCCCATAAAATCCCCATCAGTCTGCCGCTGAGAAGAATTGCGATGGGTGGAATCGATAATATCCATAGGATTGGTGTCCCAATAATGCCGCTTTCCGCCATTACTGTCGCCCAAAATGCGAAAATCGTAATGTTTGCTGCTAACCGGGGCTTATTCAAATAGGCCTGGATAAAAAGACAAATCACTACACATAGTATGCCCATGCCTATGGCAGTATTATTCTGCTCAGGTTCATAAATTTGCCCCCAGACCATTAGTAAAATCGTGAATGGCGAGAGCGTCATAATGCAGCTTGAAAAAGTTCTGCGTTGCCGAAGTTCTTCCGGATCAGCCGTGTCAGGATCGAGTCCGCCGTTATAAAGAAATCGTATGTGATTACTTATTAGCACAAGCAGTAGTCTTTTCTTGGGGTTTAAACATAAAGTTTAGCGCATGACCCAAGGAGATTCCTACGCGTAATAGGTAGTAAATAGAATTAAAAGCTAAACGGGCCGCATAATGCGGCCCGTCTACTATCAAATTGACGGGTTTTTCTTAGCGCTGAAACAAATAGGAGAATTTTACAAAGAACTGATCACCGTCTCGGCGTAGATGGTTAGCTGTTACAAGTTCTCTCTCGCCTTCCATTTCCACGATATCAAAATTACTCTGATTCGAGTTATAGCCAACATAAAAAGCAGACCACGGGTTAATCACATAGCGTAGGAGCAAGTCGAAATTCAGATTTTCATCGTCTTCCAGTCGAGTTGCAGGCCCGGCTTCCGTCTTGTCGTACTGAGTAATGAATCTAAGTGAGAGTTCTTTCGAAAACTGATAGTTCCAGTTGCTGCGGATAATCTCGTTTGAAAACACCTTACTTCCACCGCTTGTTTCTAACTCGGTGTAGAAGTAAGTGTTGTTTATCCTCAAGCGATCTATAGGTCGCCATAAGAAGCTCACATCATAGCGATTGGTGTCGGCAACATTTGGTAGTTGTCCAATAGGGGGAACTAGATTAAGTGTGGTCCCGTTTCTATAACTAGCTTCAAATTCAACTGTATCCAGGGTGTTGTTCTCGAAATTAACCTGCCAATTGTCGTACTTATAGATTTGAGAAGTGAACAGGCCCGGAAAATCACCCGGTAAAAGTATCTCGCTGTAGTCGGTCCACTGAACACCGAAACCTGTTGTATCGAAATCGACATTAAACTGAGGGCCAAGCTGGGAATATATCTTCGTGCCGCTCATGTCTTCCATGTAGACACCAAAGGCGGTAGCACTCCAGTGATTTATGCTGGAGCCTTCGGGATAAAAACTGAACGATGAGCGTTGATGCACACCGGACGTGTCAGAGCTGAAGAAGCGTTGTTGAAATCCCAGTTCCGACCTGAAATCGGAGGTAGTTTCGATGTAATGAGTATGATTGTTATACATACGGCCTACACGATTGACCTGGAGATTGCGTTGATAACCGGTAGCAGATTCACCTCCATGAACATGCTCACTATCGGTTCCTACTAGTTGTGCCTGAGTAGTCCAGTTGTCGGTTAACTTGAAGCGCCCATCCAAACTGAGTACGCGGTTGTAGCCTTCGCCCAGTTCACGATCGGTAAACAGGAATCCAACCCTGTCTTGATCAGAGATATCGCGAAAGCCACGCAGAATTCCAATGTTTGCTTTTTCACCTCGCAATGGATCACCAGCTTCTCGATTTTGTCCTGGTGCTTCATCATTAATGAGAATTGTGCCAAAGCCGTAATCTCCAGAACGGCCGGTAAATCGCACGCCGCCTTCTGGATCGACGATGCGTCGAGTAAATACCAGGGTTGAGTCCGTCGCAAAGAAGTCAGCGTTTTCAACAAAGAAAGGGCGGCGCTCAGGAAATTGAACCTCGAAGCGTTCGTTAACTGTTACTTGTGGTTCGTCTGACTCGACCTGGGAGAAATCAGGATTAAGAGTCAGATCCAACACCATGCTATCGTTAAAAACGAATTTGGCATCAACACCAAAATCCTGTTCAGATGTGCGATCAAACATTGGTCCACCAAGAGCGCCGGTATCTAATGCATCCACTTCCCGAGCGAACATAAATGGAATGATTTGCGAATTGTTTCCCGGAGATACATCTCGAATGCCACGCAACATGGCAGTCTGATTCAAGCGTCCTTCAATATCGATGGAATAAGCTGGCCAGTAAGCTTCTTCACCTAATCTGGGAATTTGTCGTTCGAACTGAACGCGCCATAGTTGTTCTTCTGTCGCCGGAAAACGCATGCTGCGTAGCGGAATGGACATACTTACCATGTAGCCCTGATCTGTTAGTTCGGCATCGCTATCCCAAACCGCTTCCCAGGTTGTATCGAAGCCAGCACGGCGTGATGATCCTTCAGTCCAGCGGGCATCCCATTGAATACCCATGGGGGTTGATTGAAAGGCAAAGGCGGCGCGCTGATCGTTGAATGTGTCGATGGTAATGCCGACAGTATCGTCTTCTTCTATGTTTTCCCGCGAAGACATATTGGCGCGGATCTGATCTGGATCTGAATCGAATGCCAGAAAAATTGCATAGAGCCGCTCTTGATCATAGCCAACATAGACTTCAGTGCGCTGGGTCGCAGGATCACCATCATCAGGTTCTCTCTGGACGAAATTTTCAACTCTGGTCATAGATCGAGCCAGGGCAGAATTTGGCTGCATGCCGCTAAAATCGGCAAGCGTTGGTTGTCCCTCTATGACAGGAATAGCGAGGCCGCTATCTGCGGCTAAAGCAGATAGGCTAATAGATGACGATACAACAGTGCTCAAAAGGCACATTAAAATCTTCGACAACTTCATGCAATGGTTTCCCCCAGGTAACTTCGCGTACGAATGGTAGGGTTTGAGAGAAATTACACAAGGGGAGGTTGCAATTTATTGCAGGTTTTTGGGGATCGGTTTATTTTTTTGGGACGCACCAGCTACCCGGCCTGCCGGTTTCAGCAGCTTGCAGCCCTGCGGGCTTCCCTTCTTCGGTCGGAAGCCCTATAAGGCGGTCTTCCTTGGTCAGTCGGTGCAGCGCCTTTATTGCTGAATCCAGCAGGCCGGCTAGCTGGCACTCGTGCCTACTGATTTGTTCTTAGCCTTTAAACATTGAACTGTTTGTTATGTATCCCAAATTCGCGGTTCTCAGCATAAACTAATGAAGACCTTGAATTACTACATTAAGCCCAGATAATTCCAGAATACACTGGAGATTCCAATATGGATGACTCGCTGCAGCTGCAGTATATGATCCTTGGAAGTTTACTGTTGTTTGGTCTGCTTTCGGCTAAATTAGTATCGTTTTTGAAGAAACGAAAGAACAATGTCGCTCTTTGGTGCACAATTTTTGAATACGTATCTATGGGGCTAGTAAATTTGGATATGTATAAGGAGCCCGAAACAAGAATAGAAAAGAAAGTTAAAAGAGACGGAGAAAATGACCCGCCGATCGATGTTATTGATCCAAAGTCCTTACCAAAGTTTGATAAGTACTGATACTTAACGGCCGTAATAGGCACGCGAAGCGCTCTTCTTTATTGATTCGCTTGTTATGTGCCGTTATCTCGTGCGTCTGTATATTCATTGTTGCACATTGGGCAGGAATAGATTTTTGGCTTAATCTCTGATTTTGCTACCTTTACGAGATGAACGGGGAGGCTGTGCACTTCAATGCAATGGCTGCAATATATATCACTCTTTTCCCCGCCAACGTAAAAAGGCGGATCAAAAGTCAAATTGTCGATAATACTTGAGTGCTTTTCTAGTTCATCTATTTTTTCTTTCAAAGCTCTATTCTCGCCAGTCAAATCGACAATATCAGCTTCAAGTTCAACTGTTTTTCGATATAAATCTGTTTCGCCCAATTCCTTAATCAGGTTAGCTAGTTCTTTTGCTTTATCTAAAATACTCATTGTCTACTCAGATATCATATTGTTGTGTGATGAGGCCGATTCATTGAGCTGTTTGTTATGTGTCGTTAGCACCTATACTGATGTCAATTAGACGAATCTTCTACAGCTGTTCTAGGTTTAACCATTGCAGTTTGCCGAATTAAGTAAGCTAGCAAGGCTAATGAAATTAGAGTTAGTAATCCTGGAACTATAGATTGCTCAAGCACAAGAACTACTAATGAAATGATGAAAGTTACACTGACTAAAAGTGCTCCTGCCAGCCTAAGCTTTGAAATTAAAAGCATAAGCCCGCCAAGAATTTGTAGTGCGCCGAATGTAATCAAAATTGGATTAGTAAATCCATAGCTTCCAAAGAACTCTACGTCCTGTTCCATAAGTAAGACTTTAGTAACTCCAGAAGATACGGATAGCAATACTAGTATCCCAAGAATGATATTAAATGCGTGTCGCAATTATTTCTCCAGACATCTTATCTGATATTGTTGCGTGGTGAGGCCTTCCCGGTGAACTGATTGTTTTGTTCCGTAAACCTATTCATGCAATGACAGTAGCTTACTCGTAATAAATTCAGATATTTCATTATCAATGGCGCCGGCTTGATCAGAAAACTTTCTAACTATTGATAGAGCATCAATTGCGCCATCAGGAACAAGGATAGGAGTGCTTTTATGCCCTCCAGGGATGCTTTCTCCATCGTCAATCGAGTCGTGTATAAATCCTTTGGATTCGATCCAGGTTAGAGCATGTTCATTGTGAATTTTGTCATAGCACAACTGAAATTTTTGAAGATTACCAACACTATAGAGCCAGACAATTAGATCCATAGATTCGGCATTGAACCAACGCTTTCTAAGGTCGCCTTCATTATTTTTTTGAGATTTTATTTCTCTAAGCATAATTCACTAGAAGGAATATCACATTTGTATAAAAGGAGGAGAGCCAGCCGGGCTGCAAGTCGCTGAAGCAAGCAGACCTGAAGGCGCTGTTTTTCCGAAAAGATCCTCTTCTAATTCGAAAGTATATGGCTTCTATCAATAAAGCCATCGGCATTGGGCATTTCAATATTGGGAAGCGTATTGGCATTTAGTTCAGTGTCTTCGCCGACGATCCCATTCATAAAAAGGACATAGGCTGTTACCTGATAAGCCTGCTCGTTGGTAAGGGATTTTGGAGCTGTTGCCGGCATGGCGCGGCGAATGAAATCGAATACCGTGCTGGCGTAGGGCCAATAGCTGCCAACGGTGCGCAGTGGTGGGCCTTCGGATTGCATATCGCCACCAACAATGATGGTGTTGCCTGAGGTTCCTTCACCATTAGCGCCATGACAAACGGCGCAGTTGATGTCATACACAGCTTTACCTTGTCTGGCTGTTCCGCCACCCGAAGGAAATCCAGTACCGTCCGGCTCTGCGACTAAATCGAATCCTTCCAAGTCAGATTCTGATATTGGAGTGCCAAGTCTCACTCTTTCCTGAGAATTAACGACCAGTGAGCAGAGTGCAACTAGCACCGCAAATATTGATAATGCACTTTTCTTATACATAGATGTTTGTCACCTCGCCGTTATTGCCTACACCCCAACTTTGTATGCAATGATTGTGATAGAAACTAATGGTTCCTCTTTCTGCAATTATTGCATCCCGCGTAGGTTGCACATTCCCCTGGCTGTCTGTTGCGCGGCTTTGCAGCACAGCATTGCCGCCATTCCATTCCCAGGGAATAGTAAAGCGAGCCAGCGCTTTATTGAGTTGATGTCCTTGTATCGCAGCATCGGCCCAGGTCCTGCCGCCATCGGCACTTACTTCAACGCCGCGTATGCTGCCACTGCCACTCCACGCTATTCCAGTTACTTGATAAATACCCGGGCGATCCAATGACATTTGTCCCGATGGGGAAGTGATCAATGACTTTGTTCCCATTGGAAAAGTGAATTTATAACTGGAACGATTTGGCTGGGTATCAGTGTACTTGCTGGTCTCATCGCGGAAATGGGTGGCTTCTCTGGTCAGTTTTATCTGGGTTAACCATTTAACACTGATGTTGCCTTCCCAACCCGGGCAGAACAAACGCATGGGATAACCTTGTCCCGGCATTACTGGTTCACCGTTCTGGTAGAGCGCAACCATGACATCGTCCAAGGCTTTCTCGATTGGTACTGAGCGTCCCATGCTGGCCGCGTCAGCACCTACTGCTGCAATCCATCTGGCTTCTGGTAACACACCGGCTTCATCTAACAATGTCGACAAAGGAATACCGGTCCACTCAGCACAAGAAACCAAACCGTGTAGACTCTGTGCCGTGCCATTTTCATTGCCGCCGCGAAGCAGGGCACCACTATTGCCAGCACACTCGAGAAAGTGAATCCGACTGACCATCTGATACTTAAGCAGGTCTTCGTAACTAAACACCAAAGGCTGACGTACTAATCCATTGATGACTAAATTATGTCGAGCGGGATCAATGTCCGGTACTCCGGCATGATGGCGTTCGAAATGCAGGCTATTGGGCGTAATGGTTCCCTGCAGATGTTGCAGCGGAGAGCGGGATGATCCACCGCCAGGATAAGTAGGATTTGGAGCACCGTGGGTACGCTGCAAATGTTCCGTATAACGGGAACGACCACCATAGGCACTGGCACCGGGTCCCGGTGTGCGTGACCAGCTAGGTATTTCAAAGTTTATACCTGCATCAGCTCCCAATACGCTGTTGGATGCTGCTACTCCAATACCTGCAGCGCCCATCCCCAGTAAATGTCGCCGGCTAATTAATCCGTTGCCGGCGACCTTCTCAAGCTTATCCTTTGTCATAGTGGCTTTTATCCTTTAGTTGTAGGACAGATACTTTTTAGCTTCTTGTACCGCCGGATGACTGTCGTTGTTCCACACGCTCAACAGCGCTGTGTACATTGCTGCAGCTTTCGCTCAATTATCCATGTGATCGTAGGCACGGGCTGCACCTAACAAGGAATGCGGGCGGTTCGGCATACGCAATAAGGATTCTTCAAAAAGTGTCGCTGCTTTTTCTGCATCTCCTGCATGCAAATAGGCGTTTCCTGCTAATTCATGTGCAGGCTTTAGCGGAGTAGCTGCACCACGAGGTAGAGGACCTTCATTTGTCAGAGCCACAGCTTCATCCAGCATTGCCACGCCTTCTTTCTGCATCTGCATCGCAGCCGCACCGCTTGCATTATGAGAGCTCATCAGCTTGGTCATTGCTGCTACTTCCAGATGGGCAACCTTTAAGGCGCTGCTGTTAGGGCTGTCTTCAACCATAGAAGCCATGCGATCAACAACCTGTTGCGCAAGTTCCAGCTCACCAAGATTGACTGCGCTTAAACCGAGAGCCAATAATTGATCTCCACTTAAGTCGTCAGTTAGCTCTTGAGTTTCCCATTGCTCAGTTTCAATGATGTGGCGTGCCAATACAGTTTTTAAGGTGCTGCTTGAACGACCATCACCTTCATTTTCGCTGAGAGTTTCTTTCGCGCGTTCGATCCAAAGTTTGGAACGCTCAACATCACCCATTTGTAAGTCGCCATACTGACCCCAGTCAGTAGCATGATTCTGTTCACCAACAGCATCACCTGGCTGCCACAATTCTCTAGCTACCTGATAGGCAGACTCATTCCACAGAGCTACTTCATTCCATTTGCCGTGTTGAATAAAGATGTGAGTAGGCATATGCCGGGCATGGGAAACAGCAGGGGCAATGTCCGCGTATTTAAATGCAGCTTCTAGTGCAATGGGCGCGTGCTCAGGATCATCGAAAGCGTGAATCACATAGTGAGCTGCACCAGGATGGTTATCGTTCTTTTTAAATAATTCCATGGCTAAGGCGCCGGCTTGCATACGCATTCGCGCTGCCAACTCGCCGGAAGCGCCAGCGGCGGAAAGAGTAGAGACTGCGTAGAAAGCCTTAACCTCATCGTCGTCTGGATACTTTTCATAGAGATCCGCCATGGCGTTCATCCAGGCGATGCGACGCTCTGGCATGTCGCCCACGGTTAGCGCATAGGCTTCAGCAGCTTTCAAGAATCCAAGTTCTTTGTCGTTTCTCGCTTTGGCATGGCGCTCTTCGCTGGTTGCACCAAGACGCATTAAGACCTCGCCGGGACCATCATGTTTTGGTCCGAAAAATGGATGCTGATAGGTAAATGTCTCGCCCCAGTAACCCAGTACAAAATCCGGATCCAATTCCTGAACCATACGGAATTCTCTTTGTGCCTGGGTGCTACCAAAGCTATGGAGATAGCCAACGCCCAAGAGAAAATGTTCCTGCGCTTCAGGGTTTGCGGTAGTAGGGAAGTCATAGGTACCAACTTGCTCAACTTCTGCGCCACTCACAGTAAAAGAAAGGCTAGAGCAGAGTATGAAAAAGAGAGCCAAAGAGATGCGGTTTTTCATGATCGATCCTCTGATTTTTATTGTCGACGCGGTAAGGGTGCCAACTCCCCCGAAGCATTGCAAATACTTCTTCTCAATCGGTGGTGCTTCTATCGCAGGGACTGTAGTATCTTGATTATTAAGAACTAATTTCTGATTGGATGAAGCGAGCTCCCATGAAAAATTTCCGATTTGCTGCTTTTATTTCATTGGCACTATTGCTCAGCAATAACGCGCTCTCCCAGGAGGTCGGTTGCGATTCTCTGGAAGGATTCGACGAATTCGATTTCTGGGTGGGTGATTGGGAAGTTTTTGACAGCACCGGCACAACCAAAGTCGGCGAAAACAGCATTCTAAAAATGGAATCTGGCTGCATGATTATGGAGAATTGGACCAGTGCCAACGGCGGCACCGGTACCAGCCTGAACTACTTCAATCCCGTGACCAGTGAATGGCGGCAGATTTGGGTATCTGCCGGGCGCTATTCCATCGACATCGTCGGTGGGATTCGCGCTGGAGCGATGGTACTTGAAGGCAGTATTTATAATTTTGGTGGAGCGGTTTGGAATTTTCGCGGTAGCTGGACTCCAAATGCGGATGGCTCAGTGCGGCAGTTCTTCGAACAGTACAATCACGACAGCGAACAATGGGATACCTGGTTCGACGGGCTCTATAAAAGGAAGTAGTCCGCACGTTGCTCTAAATCCCGTGAATCGCCATGACCTTTTGCACTGACGGTCGCTCCCGCATACGCAAATGATGATCATAGATTTTTGGGAAATCTTTAATCTCCACTTTGTCACCCGCCAACCAATTTGAAATGCAGAACAAATAGCAATCAGCAACGCTGAAGTTATCACCGAGTACCCAGGGCCCAACAAATACTTCGTTCTCTATTAGCAGAAAAGATTCCGCCATGGTTTTTGAAACTTTCGCCGTCATCGCTGCCTGTGACTCCTTGTCATCTTCTTCGACCCAGCGACTACCTCGCATCTTATGGGCATGATTCACATGTACTGTCGAACAGAGGTAGTTATTAAATTCCTGGAGTTTTGCAAACTGAAAGGGATCATCCAGCGGGGCTAGCTTCGCTTTCGGATAAGTTTGGGCAACATACGCAAGTAGTGCGGGAGTTTCTGTGATTATTCCTTCATCAGTAATTAGTGCAGGCACGCGCCCCTTCGGATTAATTTTTAGATAATCATCAGAGCGTTGTTCGGTAGTTTTAAAATTCACCAATTGGTCTTTGTATTCGGCACCCGCTTCTTCTAGAGCAATTTGTGTGGCAACTGAGACGGTTTGAATAGCGTAGTAAAAAATCACGATCGAGTTTCTCCCTGTAAAATAAATTCTGCGCCTTTCTCGGCGATCATAACAGTGGGGGTATTGGTATTACCCGAAGTAATTCGAGGCATTATCGAGGCATCGATGACCCGTAAATTTTCAACACCACGCACCTGCAGTCGGTCATTTACTACTGCCATTTCATCGTTGCCCATCTTGCAGGTGCCGACAGGGTGGAAAATTGTTGTGCCGAGGTTTCGCGCCGCATCCAAGAGTTGTTCATCGGTTTGTATTTCAGGTCCGGGTTTAATTTCTTCTGGATTAAACTTCCTTAAAGCATTGGCAGCCATAATCTTCCGCGTAAACTTAAGACCGCTTACCGCGACTTCTTCATCAACTGAAGATGAAAGATAATTTAGTGAGATGGCCGGGTAATCTGCCGAATCGTTGGTCTTTATTCGCACATTGCCACGACTGTCAGGTCGCAAATTACAGACCGATGGAGTAATAGCGTTATAACTGTGTAAGGGATCACCAAATTTTTCCAGGGAAAGCGGTTGAACATGCCATTCGATGTTTGCCGAAGTTTGTTCAGGGTCGCTTTTGGCGAACGCGCCGAGTTGTGAAGGGGGCATCGTTAACGGCCCGGTTTTAAATAGAAAATATTCTAGACCCATGGCAAGTTTGCCAATAAGTGAATTTGCCCGTTGGTTTAAGGTGACGGTGTTATCAACCTTGTAGATACTGCGCACTTGTAGATGGTCATGGAGGTTTTCTCCTACTCCGGCCAAATCCAATTTCGTACGGATGCCTTTTTCATTGAGTAACTGAGCAGGTCCGATGCCAGATAACTGTAAGATCTGCGGTGAGCCAATGGATCCTGCCGATAATAAGACCTCCTTGTTTGCGCTAAAGAGTTGAGTGGCTTCATTGCCTACTCGAGCATAAAGTCCGTTTACTAGAAGCTTTGCAGTTTCGTCTGCGAAGGCGAGTTTCTCAACATGAGCCTCAGTCAGAATCGTTAAATTTGGGCGTGATTCTACTGAGCGAAGGTAGGCTTTTGTCGCGCTCCAGCGAGAGCCTCTGCGCTGATTCATCTGGAAATAAGAATTCCCGAAATTGTCTCCACGATTGAATTTTTCTATTTTCGGTATTCCGCATTCCTCGGCAGCATCGCGCCAGGCATCGAGGATCTCCCAATTGACTCTTCTTTCTTCAACCCGCAATTCTCCACCGCTGCCGTGAAACTCATCAGCGCCGTGTTGATAATCTTCCGATTGCTTGAAGACAGGAAGCACATCATCCCAGCTCCATCCACGATTCCCCAGTGAAGCCCAATGGTCGTAATGGCTTTTTTGGCCACGCATGTAGATCATTGCGTTTATAGAAGAACAACCACCTAACACTTTTCCTCTGGCATAGCCGATTGTTCTGCCGTTAAGACCAGGATCAGGTTCAATTTCATAACACCAATCTGTTCGAGGATTGGCAATGGTGTAGAGGTATCCAACAGGGATATCAATCCAGAAATAATTATCTTTACCGCCGGCTTCCAATAAAAGAACTTGATTCTCCGGATCTGCAGACAAGCGATTGGCCAGCACGCACCCGGCTGTTCCTGCACCGACGATTATGTAGTCGTATAGTTTTGGCATTCCTTCTCACTGGTGTAATCTGCTGGCAACAAGAAACTTACCTTATTCCAACAAGAATGGGTATTGGTAGAAAAAATAGACCGATTACAACTGATTCAAGCCGGTACCGAACGCTTCGTTTGAAAATTAAAACTATTAGCTATGTTTGAGCCCATTGAGAAGTCACTGAACGCTTTCTTTAAGACCAGGCAGTCAGACGCGCGTCGCATTTTTCATGGTAGGGGACAAATGTACCCTGAGTATCAACACATCTGTATAGACTGGTACGATCCAGCGCTTTTAATCACTGCTTATGCACCAGTCGATAATTTGGACTTATTGTTAGCTGCAATCGCACAATCAGATCAGTGCTCACAAATAGCTTCAATCATTCTGCAAAAACGTTATGAGAAAGACTCACCTTCTGAAATTCTTGCAGGGCAAGCAGCGGATGAAATTCTTGCGTTAGAAAACGATTTAAAATTTGAAGTCCATCTGGGCAGGCAACAAAACAGTGGACTCTTTTTGGATGTGCGCCCACTTCGCACCTGGATTAAGACGAATAGTGCCGAGAAGAATGTGTTAAATCTGTTTGCCTATACCTGTTCTTTTTCAGTCGCTGCATTGGCAGGTGGGGCGAAGGCTGTAACAAATGTCGATATGTCTAAAACCAGCATGAGTTGGGGGCTGTTAAATCATTCCCATAATCAACAGGATGCCCGTGCCATAAATCAAATTCCTTACAATGTCTTTACTTCCTGGGGACGCATCAAGCAATTTGGGCGTTACGACCTGGTTGTTATCGATCCCCCGGCGCGTCAGCGGGGAAGCTTCGATGCGGAAAAGAATTATGCCGCGGTGATTAAAAGACTCTCTCAGCTTTGTAATGATGAAGCAGAAATAATCGCCACATTGAACAGCCCCTTCCTCGATCAGCAGTTTTTGCTGGACAAGTTTACTCAACACGCGCCGAACGCGGAATTTTTGGAAACAATTCCTGCCGCGGAGGAATTCAAAGACAAATATCCAGAAAGGGGTTTGAAAATCCTGAGATTTAAATATCGAGATCGCTAACTATTCTGCTCTTACTATGAATAAATCTGATTGCACATAATCCAGCACGCGATTTGCTGTATTTCCAATAATTTGTTCCGACAGCCTTGAGCGGGATAAGGCTCCCAGCACTACTACATCCGCATTGAATGATTTTCTGCATTGCAAGATTGCTTTCGCCGGCGTTTCGTCAATCAGATGGATCGACTCTGCTGGAAGCTTGTAGTTTGCAAGCAGTCCTTGCAAGGCTTTGGAATGGTCTTCCTTTAATAGACCGTCACCGAAAAAGGCTCGAGCCTTCTCTGAGTATGCATGAAGGACATGGCAGTTTCCGCCTAGCGATTGCTTTGCGCTCAATGCTGTATCCATAATTTTGTAGTCCAGTCCTAGTGGTTTGTGTTGGCTATGAATCGGATCTACTGCTGCTACGATAGTTGGTTGCTCTGGCCATTCTTGATCTTTTACTAAGAGCAATGGCTTCTGACAGAACTTAATCAACTGCCAGGAATCATGGGAAAGATTATGTCGCTCGATAGCCCTCTGCGCATGCACGTGCTGCACTACCAGATCAACGTCGAGGTCTATTGCTTCGTTGGCGATTTGTTCGTAGCGTGGATAAGTCCAATGTACTCGGCAGTCAACGTTATATCCCTTGTCCTTAAGTGCGGTAGCAAAAACGGCTAGCCGTTCTTCCATTTCGGCAAGAAACTGTTTGCGTTGGTCGATAGCCTGCGGACCATAGTTTGCATAATTGTCATGTAGAAACTCTTCGAACCCACAGCCGACGAGATAAATCTGTGCCTCTTTGCGGTTGCCGATGAAGTCGATGGCCTTACGGGTTTCAACAGGTTGATGCTGAGGATCGTCCCGGAAGTCATGATAGACATCGAGCACAATAAGAATTTTCTTAACTGTATTCATACTCATGCTCTCCTGGGGCGGTATATTGTTTTGGCTCAATACCCTCGCCACGATTTATTTGATAAGTTGAGCCTATGAAAGAAGAAAACGAGCAAACAGTTGCTGATTCAGATCAATCTAGGAATCAAATTGGCAGTGACGAAAAAGGCGCAGCCGTTAAATTTCCGCCTCCACTGATATTCGTCATCCTGATTTTTATGGGCGGAGGGATAGACTACCTTTGGCCTCTCGGTATAGGCGTACCTGCATCCTTTCAGCCCATAGGTATTGCCATTACTGTGTTTGGCGTGGCGGTGGCGATATTGGTTAACAGTGTTTTTAAACGGGTAGGGACGGCGATTGAGCCCTGGAAACCGACTACTCAGATCATAACTACCGGCCTTTATCGCTGGTCTCGTAATCCGATCTACACTGGATTTTGCTTGTTCAATATTGGCATCGGAATTGCGACTAACAGTCTCTGGATTGTGTTTACCGCAATACCAGGCGCCCTGCTGGTGTATCACATAGCTATAAAGAAAGAAGAAAGCTATCTAGAAGAAAAATTTGGTGAGAAATATCTGGCTTACAAAAGCCGTGTTCGACGCTGGCTCTAGGCTTGTCGGCTAGTTGTCAGTTCTCTGTCGGGTTTATGCCGTGTTTTTCCTGCCTGGGCATTTTCATAATTCCCGGAAATCATCGTCGAGAGTCATTCAAATGATTGTTAGAAAACTAAGATTGCAAAGGGGTTGGTCTCAGGAGCAACTCGCAGAGATGACTGGGCTAAGTGTGCGCACAATTCAGCGTATCGAGCGTGGTCAGAATGCCGGTCTGGAATCTATCAATGCTCTTGCCGCGGTGTTTGAGGTGGACTTAAATGAATTGCAGCAGGAGAGTGATATGCCAAATGAAAAAGCCAATATGACTTATGAAGAAATGGATGCCATCGAGCATGTGAGAGATATCAAAGGATTTTACATGCACCTCATTTCTTATGTGATAGTTGTTCCGATATTGATCGCCGCTAACATTTACCTGTCACCAGAGTATATGTGGTTCTGGTGGGCAGCTCTGGGCTGGGGTGTGGGAGTGATATCTCATGGTCTGTCCGTATTCGAGGTATTTAATCTGTTTGGTACTGATTGGGAAAAAAGACAGGTTGAAAAAAGGCTCGGAAGAAGGTTGTAACTAATCGTCTACGATTTCAAAAGTAAACGTACCGCGCTGAGACTGTCCGAATTCGTCTGTGCTGGTTACGACAATACGGTGCAGTCCAGCATTCAAATTATCTGGCATGGCCAATTCCCAAATATGTGAAGATCGATCGGGTGTCGAAAATGCATCCTCTGTGTTTAGATACTCTTCATACAGTGCTTCTATAAAAGGGTCAGTTCGAACTGTATAGGTCATCGGCTGATTGGCGGAACCATCAATCGAGGCCCATACCAGATCTCTGACTCCTCCATCGAATAAATTAACAATGATTTTAGTATTGGATTGCAGGGTGCCACGGTGAATGCTTTCTGCGCCAGTTTGTGAAATTGGCGGATCGAGAGTTACCCGCATACGATTGGTGCCATCGGTACTGGAAGGAAAGGGAATGAATTCTGGCGTTAGATCTACATCGTTAAACTTCAACACATAAAATCCGTTTGGATTGCCATCTTCCATCATGGCATCTCGAACGCCACGGAAATCCTGTGGCCCTCGAGTCCAGCCGCTGCCTCTGACTTCGGCCAGAGTGTGAGCAATCCAGGGCGTTCCGGTCCAACCATGCTCATGATTAACTTCAACTTTGAAGCTGTTGCTGGTGTCATGCCCGGCGAGTCCGTAGATATGCTCGAACGGAGCAATGATTTGCAGCAGTTCTGAAAAATTTTCAGTATTTGGGCCCGTTAATATTGGAGAAACACCGTCGTCTGCCTCCGCCACCAAAGGAATATGACTGGCGATAACCAGTAACTTGTTTTTGGGTACTCGTTCTAAGTCATTCCTAAGCCATTGCAATTGCGCCCGGCTGATAAATCCTCGATATACACCGTTGCCCATTTCATTGCCATCGCCTGCATATTGCACATTATTCAGCGCGACAAAGTGAACATTGCCATGATCAAAAGAATAGTAGGTGGGGCCGAAATGCAATTTATAAGTTTCATTGGCAAAGCGGCCATTGGGAGATTCGAAATTCATATCGTGATTACCCGGCAGGTACCACTGCGGGATTCCCATTAATCCCATCATTGCTTTATGTCGATCGTAGAGTCCCAGATTGTCAAACACTACATCTCCAACAGTAAGCCCGAATTCAACATCATAGGTATTGCCAATTAGAGGATTGACCAAGTCTTCCCGCACCATGTCTTGGCCGGGTTCATATTGAGCCTGAGTGTCGGCGAATCCATGGGCAAGAAAATTCTCAGCCGCACCTTCCGAAGGAGTGAGTGGAAAATCCACCGATTCAGGGAGAGGGCCGGTGGATTCGATTACCGGCCACAACCATTCCACTGAAGTACCAGAAATTTGTGCCGGTGTGCCATTAGGATAGTGCCGATAAAAAAACTGCGGCACATTAGCGTCATCTACAGCGGTTAAATAGTCTGCCGGTTTGCTGATAAATAGGATTTCGGTTGGTGCAATGCTTATTTCGTAACTGCCATCAATATTTGTTGTCACAACTTCGCAGCCGTTTGATACCGCTACCCCTTCGATTCCCGATTCGTCTGTATCTCTCAGTAAGTTTTCATTGGAATCTGCAAATACAATACCCCGTGCGACTTCCACACCGTTGCGATCAGGGTCGCATTGCGCTAGAACATTGCTGCCAGGCAGGAATGACAAGGTCGCTAGAATAATTTTTGTAATCAGTCTTGAATGCATAATCCAATCTCTGTGCTCGAGAATTTAACGCCGAGGACAATCGTTATCCATGACATTCGGGTTATAAACAATTAGCCCTAGTTTTGGAATGCCTGTCGCAGTTCGGCAGCACATTCACTTATTGCTGTTTTCGCCTTATCGATCACCCCGGGCATGGTAACAAATCCATGCATCATCCCCTCATAGTGCGAGTGCTTTACTTTAACTCCAGCACTAGTCAGTTTTTCAGCATAAGCTCTGTTTTCGTCCTGTAGCGGATCGTAACCGGCGCTTAGTACAAATGCTGAAGGTAATCCACTCAGGTCTTCTGCGTTTAATGGAGAAGCTTTCCAGTGGCTAAGATCATCGTCTTTCGAAAAATAATGATCATAAAACCAATCGATAAGTTCATTGGTTAAGCGATAACCTTGGCCAAAGGTTTTGTGTGACTCGAAGGAGCAAGACATGTCGGTACCAGGATAAATTAACAATTGAAAAACAAAATATGGGTTACCTGACTCTTTCGCTAACAGCGATACCACGGCGGTTAAATTACCACCGGCGCTATCACCACCTATCGCCACGTTGTTCGGATTTCCACCCAGGGATTCGGCATTGCTGGCAGCCCATTGAGCAGCAGCCCAGGCATCGTCAACTGCCGCCGGATATTTATTTTCTGGTGCCAGTCGATAGTCAACCGAGACAACAATACAGTTCGCTTCGATACACAAGCCACGGCACACGCAGTCATGGCTTTTGAGCGAACCGATGGTGTATCCACCACCGTGAAAGTAAACCAACACCGGCAAGTTTTGTTCAGCTGAAGGTTTGTAGACCCAGGCAGGTATAGCTCCAGCGGGGCCGGGAATAACGATAGCATCAATGCTATGGGATTCCGGTGGATTTCCTCTCACCAGCTCGCTCGCCTGATCATATACTGCTCGGGCTTCCGCTGCCGGATAGGCATTAAAAGGTGGGGCTCCCGATTGTTCGGCGCTTTCCAGTAGAGCCTTTGCTTGCGGATCTAGTGCCATAACTGTCCCTTAATGATTCCTTGCCAAACTGAGTCTACCACTCACGCTTTATTTCGTTCTATCCCTTGCCTGTACATGCCCGAATGTTTGCGGCATTCTCAACCTATGTACAGACAACAATTAAGAAAAATTCTGCTCGCAAGCGCTGTGCTCGGCATAATTAGTTCCTGGTCTGCAATCATGGTTGCGCAGCCAGATGATTTCGCGGCTGCTTCGAGTTGGGATGAAGTGCAACAACGTCAGCGTTTGCTACCTACCGATGACATCTGGTGGACGGTGACCGGCGAACAAATGGCCTGGATGCACAAAAACGTACATCAGCTATATCCTACGGTAAACGTTTATCGCTCCGGCGCTGTGAAAGAACTAGCTTTGGCAACTAAAACAGAGATTGCACAGTTTCCCGTTGCTACACCTGATGGGCAAATGTCATTCGATGCCTTTCTTCATCATGACATGACAACCACATTAGGAATGCTGATTCTTCATAAGGGAGAAATCGTTTACGAATCTTATCCTCGCATGGAGCCCCATGAAAAACCGATTTACTGGTCGGTCGCAAAGGTAATGCCATCTCTCTTGATCAGGATCTTCGAAGAGCGAGGTCTCATCGATACTAGCAAGGAGATAGAGCACTACATTCCTGAATTAGGAACATCTGACTTTGCCGGAATCACTGTTAGAAACATTCTCGACATGTCCACTGGCCTGGATTGTCAGGATGAGTATGACGACAGGCAGTCTTGCTACTACCAGTACTCCATGGCTATCGGCGATGGCTTTCGCGACGAAGCTGCCCCCGATAATCCTTACGATTTCCTCTCGACACTAGATACGACCCAGCATGCAGAACAGGGTCAGCGCTTTTCTTACTCCGGTGTAAATACCTTTGTCCTCGCCTGGTTGATTGAAAAAATTACCGGAGAACCTTTTCAAGAGACCTTTTCCCGAGAAATTTGGAGAAACATCGGAGCGGAATCCGATGCTTCCTTCCTGGCCTATCGCTACGGTATTCCGTTAACCCATGGCGGATTTCTTTCTAATATGCGAGACATGGCACGTTTTGGATTACTCTTTACACCTTCCTATTCCGTTGTTAGTTCTGAAAGAATTGTTTCGCAAGAATATCTGGACTTATTGCTGGATTCGCCCAATCCTAACCTGGTAAGAGATGATGGCAGCCACAATGCCTACCAATGGGATTACATAGACAAGGATGGATTTATGATCAAGGGCGGCTGGGGTGGTCAGGCGCTGGTTGTTAATCCTGAGCATGACTTAGTCGCCGTGTACACGAGTTACTTTAAAGACGATTACAGCCAGCAAAATTTGCGGCAACCCTTATTGAAAGTTCTACGAGAAACCTATATTAATAAATAGAAGACAGATGCAATGAGAATTATTCATACAACTATTACAATCCTATTAGTATTTCTGCCGCTTCAACAAAGCCATGGGCAAGATTTCACTGATGCAGTGCAAGAAGCAAGAGCATCAATAGATCGATTTATTGAGATGTGGAATAGTGGTGATGATGCTGCAGTAAGAAAAGAGTTGAGTTTTCCTCACATCAGTCATGGTCCAAATGGCTTTGTTATAATACAGGAACCTGAGGATTGGTTCGTAGGCTACGACAATCTCCGCCAGCAGGGTTGGGGTAGCAGCAGCTTCAACAATGTAATTGCACGACAAGCTTCCCACGACAAAGTAAATTTCACCGTAGAGTTCAGTCGCATGCGACCGAATGGTGAAGTCTATATGAGCGGGCTCGTTTACTACGTATGGTCAAAACAAGACGGTGAATGGGGTATGCAGTACCGTGGTGGCGATCCTCTGTTTGGGCGACATAATTCTGCGGAAGTCGACACTGCTATTCAAGAAGCAACAGAAACCATCGAAGAGTTTTTTACCGCATTTAACAACGCGGACAACACGGCGTTAAGTAGGGTGGTTCATCTGCCGCAAATAATGTTGAACCAGAACTTCTTCATACACGCCGAAGACGAATCATCGCCACTGGCAAATGTGAATTTCAATAGCATACGTGAACAGGAAAATTGGTTGCGTAGCGAGCGTATCGACTTGCAAGTGACTTACGCAACACCGACTCGGGTATTTTTCGAATTTGCCTTTGAGCGCTATGATCAAAATAATGAAAAGTATCGAACCGTTCCCGCCTTGTGGGTACTCAGTAAAAGAGATGATCGTTGGGGCGTGGATTTTCGCTCACTCATGGAACCGAGTTTTCAGCGCTAAACACTTATTTGCAGCTCATCTTCAGGAATAATTAATGGAAGATTCAACGCCAATATTGGTTGGTGGTGGTCAGTTCACGGAAAAAGAATTCAATCCGGAATCGGCGCTGCCACCAATGGGGATAGCCGCTGAGGCCGCAAAGGCGGCGCTTGCTGATACTGGAAAAGGCGATTCCATCGCGTCCCACATCGATACAATTATTTCTATACGAATATTCCCAGACTCGACTAATCGCCCGCGTCTACAAATTCCGTTTGGACGGGCAGAAAATCCGCCACGTGCTGTTGCTCACCGTATCGGTGCGAATCCAGTAAATGCTATTTACGGCAATGTGGGCGGTAATACGCCGCAAAAATACATCAACGAGATGGCGGAGCGGATTACTGCAGGCGATGTTGGGGTCGTATTGTTGGCGGGTTCCGAGGCGATCAAGACTGCACAAACTGCCTTGCGCAACGACATCATGCTCGATTGGCAGGAAGATTATGAGGGCTCTCAAGAAGACAGGGGACTGGGAGAAAAATTATTCACTCCTCATGAGTTTGCCCATGGTGTTGGTATTCCAATTCAAACTTATCCATTGTTTGAGAATGCGCTTCGCCAACACCAGGGCTTTAGTATTGAAGAGCATATGCAGCAAATGGGTTCTCTCTTCGAAAAGTTCTCCGAAGTTGCGGCCAATAATCCATATTCGTTTTATGGGACTCGGCGTACAGCGGAAGAACTTACTACCATCACTCCAGAAAACCGCTGGATTGGCTTTCCCTATCCGAAATGGATGAATGCCATGGATGGAGTCAATCTCGGTGCGGCAGTCATCATGACTTCGGTTGGCAAAGCGAAAGAGTTAGGCATCGATCCTGGGAAATGGGTTTATTTGCACGGCTGTGCCGAAGCCAATGAAAAAATTAACGTAACAGATCGCGTTAACTATTATTCGGCGCCGGCCATCGGAGTAAACACTCGCGCTGCCATGGCAATGGCCGGAATCGAAGTCGATGACATCAATTACTTCGATTTCTATTCCTGTTTTCCTTCGGCAGTCGAATTGACTTGTGATGAACTTGGTTTGGCTTATGATGATCCAAGAGGATTTACCTTAACTGGAGGTCTCCCATTTTTTGGCGGCCCCGGAAACAATTATTCCACCCACGGTCTCGCATCGATGTTGCCACTGCTGCGCGCAAATCCAGGTCACTATGGCATGGTGACCGCCAATGGTGGTTATCTCTCAAAGCACTCCACTGGGATCTATTCCGCAAAACCTTTTGCAGGTAAATGGGAGCGGGAAAGCCCCAGCAATTATCAGCACCAGGTGGATGATCTTGTCAGCCCTGATTTCACTGAAGCGCCTGCTGGGCCAGCGCTAATCGAAACTTACACCGTTTGTTTTGTTAAAGGCTCGCCGGATAAAGGTATAGTGATTGGCAGGTTAACTGACAGCGGCCAGCGCTTTGTCGCTAACACACCAGTCGACCAGGATTTACTAACTGGCATGACAATATCGGAACAAATAGGTCGACCTGGTACAGTAAGCAACAACGACGGAATGAATTTATTTATTCCGGCCTAGTACTTAAGCAGTAAAGTAGGATTAAACATGACTGAACGTATTCAGAAAAAAACCGACTCTGGATTTATTGCGAAATCAGAACCCTCTCAGATTCTCGAGGGGATTGATCTAGACGGCAAGGTTGCAGTTGTAACTGGAGGTTATTCCGGCATTGGTTTGGAAACCACTCGAGCACTTTCCGATCGAGGCGTAAAAGTGTATGTGCCAGTAAGAGATCCGGCAAAGGCTGAAGAGAACCTTAAGTCTATGACTGGGGACGTAGTTGTAGCCGAAATGGATCTGGCGGATCTGGATAGCGTCAAGACTTTTGCCCAATCGGTAGCTGCCGCGGAAAATGACCTGCATTTACTCATTAACAATGCCGGAATCATGGCCTGCCCCGAAACTCGAGTAGGTAATAACTGGGAATCCCAGTTTGCAGTTAATCATCTTGGGCATTTCGTCTTAACTACCGAACTACTGCCGCAATTATTAGCAGCAAATGGTTCCCGCGTTGTCTGTTTGTCTTCCATCGGGCATAAGCGCTCCGACATACTCTGGGATGACATCCATTACAATAACAATCCCTATGAAAAATGGACTGCCTATGCCCAATCGAAATCTGCTAACGCATTGTTTGCTCTCGGTTTGGATATGAAATACCGCGACCAGGGTGTGCAAGCATTTTCCGTTCATCCAGGCGGCATCATGACGCCATTGCAGAGACATCTGGATAACGAAGAGATGCAGGCCTTAGGTTGGACCGATGCCGAGGGAAATTTATCTGAACTTGCTGCGTCTCTGTTTAAGTCAACGACGCAGGGATGTACCACGACGCTTTGGGCCGCTACCAGCCCAGCTTTGGCGAATACCGGTGGTCTCTATTGTGAAGACTGCGATGTGGCAAATTTGGCGACTGAAGATTCACCACCTTATGTTGATGTAGCGCCCTGGGCTGCAAATGAAGACAGTGCCTTGAGATTGTGGGATCTTACAGAGCAAATGTTGGTCGGTTAATAACAGAGTAAGGGTATTTATGTCAGTTCCAAAAATAGCCATCAACGGATTCGGTCGAATCGGCCGCACCATCATGCGCATTGCCAAGCTGCGCGGTCACTACGATGTGGTTGCGGTAAACGATTTGGCAACGGCGGATCAGCTTAGCTATGCGTTTAAATATGACAGCATCCATGGCACCTATCCCGGCACAGTAAAACTTCATGAAGACCAGATGATCATCGATGGTGATCCGTTTAAGGTCTTAAACATATCTGATCCAGCGAAATTACCCTGGGCAGAAATGGGAGTGGACTACGTTATAGAGAGTTCAGGTGCGTTTCGTTATTTAGTTGATCTGGAAAAACATCTGGCGGCTGGCGCCAAGCGACTAATACTTACCGTGCCGGCTAAAGATGAACTCGAAGCAACTCTGGTTACCGGTGTTAATGATGAAGTTGTAACTCCGCAAACAAAGATTGTCAGCAATGCCAGTTGCACCACCAATTGTGCTGCGCCTTTGGCTAAAGTGTTGCATGAAAATTTTGGGATAAAGCGCGGCTTGTTAACTACAGTTCATGCTTACACATCCTCCCAACGACTAATCGATTCCCCGCATAAGGACAAGCGCAGATCCCGTAATGCGGCTACCAACATCGTTCCTACTTCAACCGGAGCTGCGAAGGCTATTGGCATAGTGATACCTGAATTAGAGGGAAAACTGGATGGCCTGGCAATGCGGGTACCGGTGCCCGATGGCAGCATCGTCGACATGACAGTGGAAGTCGAAATGACGGTTACAGTGGAGGCAATTAACGAGGCGATGGCAAAAGCCGCAGCGGGAACGATGAAAAACATCCTGCAATATTCCGAAGAGGAAATTGTTAGCAGCGACATCATCGGCAATTCTCATTCCAGCATCTTCGATTCACAACTCACTCAAGTCATGGATGGAAATCTGGTCAAAGTAGTGAGCTGGTATGACAACGAATGGGGATACAGCACTCGAGTTGAGGAGCTCATTGGACGCTTGGCAAAACTTGATGGCATAGAAGCTTCATAGAAACCTATTTTTCGGCCGAATAGCCGAGATTCAGTTACCCCAATAGGAGAAAAGATGACTAATTACATAGACGGATTCGCCTTTCCCATTCCGCGGGAAAAGCTTGATGAATATAAGCGCGTTGTCGATGTTGCTGCAGAGGTTTGGAAGGAACATGGTGCACTTAGCTATCAAGAATTTGTGGGAGACGACATGAATTTGGAAGGAACCAGTTCCTTCGTAAATCTCGTTGGTGCACACGAAGATGAAGTGGTCTTGTTTGGATGGGTGGCATTTGCTTCTCGAGAAGCACGTGACCTGGCAAACGAAAAGGTAGCCGCCGATCCAAGAATGGCGGAAGTGATGACTTCTGCAGATTCAGGATTTGATCCAAGTCGAATGGCGTACGGTGGATTTAAATCGTTTATTTGATCTTCGAATGCAATCGCTACTTAACATTCCTTAACAATGGACTTTACTAGCAAGTCAGTCCTCGTTTCCGGTGGATCACGGGGCATTGGCCGCGCGATTGCTCAAGCTTTTGCAGCAAAAGGAGCGCGAGTAGCGATTGTCTATAGATCCAACCAGGCTGCAGCGGACGAAGCGCTCGAACTTCTTGCTGGTTCCGGCCATATTGCCTTGCAGGGAGACGTTGGTCGCGCTGAAGATGTGGAAAATGTGGTCGCAGAAGCCATTAGCCAGTTTGGGCAAATCGATATCCTGGTAAACAATGCTGGCATTGGAATTGATCATGCTGTTGATCAGGTCAGTTTTGAAGATTGGCAATCCGCCTGGCAGCAAACACTGCAAACCAATTTAATCGGACCAGCTAATCTTTGTTTCTGCGTAGCTCAACACATGATCGAAAATGGTTCCGGTCGCATTGTTAATGTAAGTTCTCGTGGTGCATTCCGCGGAGAACCGACGCAACCTGCCTATGGGGCCAGTAAAGCTGGATTGAATTCCTTGAGTCAATCGTTGGCGTTGGCATTAGCGCCACACAATATCTTTGTGGGAGCAGTAGCGCCGGGATTCGTAGAGACTGAAATGACCCAAGATCTTTTTGCCGGGCCGAAAGGGGATGAAATCAGAGGGCAGAGTCCATTTAACCGAGTGGCAAAACCTGAAGAAGTAGCCCATGCAGTCTTATTTCTTGCTTCAGCAGGAGCCGAATTTACCACTGGTACTATTATCGATGTAAACGGTGCGTCCTATCTACGCAGCTAGCAGCCTACAGTGAAACAAAATTCTGATATGCCGGTCTTGTCTTCCTGTCATTGACTAGCGCAATCGACCATAGATCATTCGTGACGAGTTTAGTCACCACAACTGCAGGAGCTTTGCATGAAAGCCTCAGAATTATTCGTCAAATGTTTAGAAAACGAAGGTGTCGAAACAATCTTCGGTATTCCCGGCGAAGAGAATATCGATGTGATGGATGCCTTGCTCGATAGCTCCATCAAATTCGTTACGGTAAGACACGAACAAGGCGCTGCTTTTATGGCTGATGTGTATGGACGTCTTACGGGCAAGGCAGGGGTCTGTTTAGGCACTCTAGGGCCTGGTGCAACTAATCTGGTGACTGGATTTGCTGATGCCAACATGGATCGCGCCCCAATCATTGGTATTGCTGGTCAGGGCGCTACTACCCGCATGCACAAAGAGAGTCATCAGATCTTGGACCTGGTTAATTTGTTCGAGCCAATTTCCAAATACAGTACCGAGATTATTCATGCCGACATCATTCCGGAAGTAGTGCGTAAGGCATTTAAAGATGCCCAGGCGGAAAAGCCTGGTGGTGCCTTTATCAGTTTTCCTGAAAACATCGCAGGCGAACAATTGGCAGAGGTCAGCTTCCCCCTAAGAGTTCAGGCACCTGTCGCACCGGAACCTCCGGAAGAGAAAGTGCAGCAGGCGGCAGAGTTAATTTCTAAGGCTCAGTATCCAATTATTATGGCCGGTAATGGCGTGATTCGCGGAAGCGCCAGTGATGAGTTGGTTAAGTTTGCAGAGAAGCTCAATATTCCAGTTGCAACAACCTTCATGGCCAAAGGAGCGATTCCGTTTTCACATGATTTATCCTTAGGCACAGTGGGCCTGCAAGCCCATGATTATGTCGCCTGCGGATTCGATCGCGCCGATGTCATTATCTGTGTTGGCTTCGACATGGTGGAATATCATCCTCAATCCTGGCATCAGAACAAAGACAAAAAAATTATCCATATCGACCAGAGCTATGCAGAAGTTGATGAGCACTACATATTGGAATTGGGTGTTATTGGAGATATCGCTGATTCATTGGTTCAAATTGGTGAGGTAACGACACCAAATTCAAATGCATACAGCGATGAACTGCGCAAAGTCATTGTCGATGAACTCACGGCCATGGCAAACGATGAGAGTTTTCCAATGAAGCCACAGCGCATTCTTTGTGATGTGCGTGAAGCGCTCGACAACCAGGATATTCTTATCTCCGACGTCGGTGCCCACAAGATGTGGATTGCACGGATGTATCAGGCGGAGGCGCCAAACACCTGCATAATTTCAAACGGATTCGCTTCAATGGGGATTGGCTTACCCGGTGCCATGGCCGCCAAGATGGTTTGCCCAGAGCAGACAGTTATGACGATAAATGGTGACGCTGGATTTATGATGAATTCACAGGAAATTGAGACAGCGCTGCGGCATAACATTGCCATGATCATAATGATCTGGAATGACAGTAAGTACGGATTAATCAAATGGCATCAGGATCGTCATTTCGGCAGAGACTCGAACATAGACTTTAACAATCCAGACTTTGTTAAGTATGCGGAGAGTTTTGGGGCTAAGGGCTATCGCGTCAATGCGGCCAATGAACTACTCCCAACAATTAAACAAGCGATCGAAGACAATACAGTAGTTGTTATTGATGTGCCTGTAGATTATTCAGAAAACGTGAAGCTAACTGAAAAGCTTGGTAACTTAGTCTGTCCTATCTAGCGAGCAAAGGAAAAACCCATGCATTCTTTCCAAATAATGGTGCCTGGAGCCAGCGCGGCTGACAGTGTTGAAATCAAATCTCCATTCGATGGCGCGGTCGTCGGTACGGTGGAACGCATTGATGATCGAGGTGCGGAACAAGCATTGGTAAATGCTGATGCCTTGTTCAAAGACAGGTCTCGCTGGTTACCCGTGCATGAACGTGTTGCAGTGTTAGAAAAAACCGCTGAGCTAATGCAAGCCCAATTCGATGAGCTAGTGAATTTGGCGCTGAGTGAGGGTGGAAAGCCTTTCGCCGATTCCCAGGTAGAAGTTGCTAGAGCAATTGATGGTGTAAAAAACTGTATCGAGTGTGTGCGTTCAGAACACGGCACTAAAATTCCAATGGGAATTAATCCTGCTTCCATGAACCGCCTGGCCATGACATCTCACGAGCCCATCGGTCTGGTAATGGCGGTGAGCGCATTTAATCACCCTTTAAATTTAATCGTGCACCAGGTTGGTCCCGCAGTCGCTAGTGGTTGTCCAGTGATAGTGAAACCAGCATCTGATACGGCTCTGTCTTGCTTTAAGTTTGTTGAGCTATTAAGAGAAGCGGGTCTGCCGGAAGAATATGCTCAAGCGGTAGTAGTAAGCAGCAATGATATCGCCACCGATATGGTGACCGATTCCCGCATCGCGTTTTTCAGTTTTATTGGCAGCGGCAACGTGGGCTGGATGCTTAAGAGTAAGCTGGCTCCTGGCACTCGTTGCGCGCTTGAACATGGCGGAGCGGCACCGGCAATCGTCGCCGAAGATGCTGACCTGGATGCCATGTTGCCCTTGTTGGCAAAAGGCGGTTTCTATCACGCCGGACAGGTTTGCGTATCTGTGCAAAGAATTTTTGCTCATCATTCAATTGCCGAGGAAATCGCCACTCGACTGGGTGAAATGGCGAACGCTCTCAAAGTAGGTGATCCGGCTGACCCTGCCACGGAAGTTGGTCCGATAATTCGGCACAAGGAAACGGATCGAGTTGCGGAATGGGTCGATGAGGCAGTAGCAGCAGGCGCGCAACTTATAGCGGGCGGTGCAAAAATTTCTGATGCATTCTATCAACCAACCGTGTTACTGAATCCTCCTGCAACCGTATCCCTGAGTAAGCATGAAATTTTTGGTCCTGTGATTAGCGTGAACAGTTACGAGGACATGGATCAGGCCATTGCTTTGGCCAACGATGTTCCATATTCCTTCCAGGCTGCAGTCATGACTCAGGATATCGACAAGGCTATGTACGCCTATCGAAGATTAAATGCAGCGGCAGTCATGGTGAATGATCACACAGCCTTTCGAGTGGACTAGATGCCTTTTGCCGGTTTAAAAGAATCGGGTTATGGCATAGGAGGGATTCCCTATACTTATCACGATATGCAAGTCGAAAAGATGTTGGTAGTTAAATCAAAAAGCCTGTAGCAACTAGTCTAGAGATCCCAAAGGACTCTCGGGACAATCTTCTGTTTCCAGGGTCCAGCTTGAATTGCTAATCAACCATTGCCCGTCACGCTTAATCAGTTGAAACGAATCGATACCACAGTGACTGAATTCCCCATCTACGTAAAAATCGTATGGTGTCCAGACAACGGCGATATTGCCCTGAATTAGTACGGTCTCATCCCAGGATCGTTCTTTGGCATCTCTACCCGGACGAGTTAGCGCGGTAACAACTTCTTCATAGCTCATCACACTAAATCTGGCTTCGCCGTCAACTAACTCTCTAACAGAAATATTGAGTGAATCCGGTACTAGTATCGACTCCAGCAAGTCTCGGTCTCGAGTTTCGATGGAAGTAAAAAATTTCTGTACCGTTTCGAGCACAGCTTCGCGTTCTTCTTCCTGGGCAAAGGAAATTGTCGAAGTTAATAAAACAGCGCAGAGAAATATGAGTTTGTGCATTGTGATTCTCTTCAATAAATCTTAAGTAAGTAAGGTGAAAAAATCATATCAGTTCAACTACAAAATTGTCATGCGATGTGTTTGTTGCAAAGTACAGAATGAAAGTGAACTAAAAGTCATATGCGGTCTTCGAATTTAAACCATTTCCAATACTCTAAAGTGCGCTCGATTTTCCGTCTTATTGATGCCATAGAGTGGCCGGTATGATAGAGTTTTCGCTCAAATCCTTCTGTTACTGACGCGAAAGCGCGAACGGTTCCACTATGGGTAGTCTGCTTGAAGAGCTGAAAAGACGCAAAGTCTTCCGAGTTGCGGCAGTTTATGCGGTAGTAGCCTGGCTGCTAATCGAGGTCGCCGATGTGGTATTGCCCACCTTCGGTGCGCCAGACTGGGTAGCCCAAACCATTATCTTCCTCTTCGTGCTCGGTTTTCCGCTGGCAATGGTTCTCGCCTGGGCCTATGACATCACCCCGGGTGGTATAAAGCCAGAAAGTGTCGAACAGACCGCGCCGAGCTCAGCGGCCACGGCAGCCCAACCCATCAACTATGTTATTCTTGCCATCGTGTTGCTGGTTGCAGGTTTTCAGGTGGCAGACCGATTCCTGCTTGGCCCTGTTTCAAATAGCAATTTAAATCGAATAGCCAGCGATATGAATACTTCATCGATGACTGATGGAGAGCCTGTCGTGCGTGCTTCTATCGCTCTTGGGCTGCTATCACCGGTGCGTCAAAACTACACCAAGTACGCCTCATTTCGACTTTCTCCGGATGGTTCAAAGATCTTGTACGCTAGTGCAGAGAATCAGCAGACACCGCAACTGTTCATTCGGGATATTGACCAGTTTCAATCTCGGCCCCTGGGCCCACAATTGTCAGCGTTGGCAATACCTGAAATTGCTTATTCCCCAAATGGTGAGTGGGTGGCTTACGTTGATGGCGATATCCTGAAGAAAACTGCAATTGATAGCGGGACTACACTAATCATCTCTGAAATAGTTGCAAATGTTAGTTTGTATTGGGCAGAAGATGACAGGATAATTTTTAACCAGGCAGATTTTGGACTGGCTTACGTGTCTGCTTCTGGAGGTGAACTGGAAACGCTCAATATTCCACCCGAACCCGACAGAATAGAAGCCCATCTTTTTCCAGAAATACTACCTGGAACCGACATGTTGATGTTCACTCGCGCCGACATTCCAGGTGGTGCAGTCTCTAACGCAAGAATCGAGCTATTCAATCTCAATACACAGGAATCTCTGTTACTGATAAATAATGCTTACAACGCAACCTACTCAAATTCAGGGCACATCGTTTTTATGCGTGACGAGTCTCTCTGGGCAGTACCTTTTGATCCGATCGAATTGAAAACAACAGGAGAAGAATTTCAACTTATCGATTCCGTTTATAGAATCGAAACCCTGGGACTTGCCTCTTATTCGCTATCTAATAATGGTGATCTGGTTTATTTATCTAGCGAGGGTTTACAAAGTACCGCCATTACTCCTAGAAATGTTCTTACTTGGGTCAATCGCGATGGCACAGAAATTCCAATAGATCTACCACCCCGAACCATGCACTCTCCAAGGCTTTCCCCCGATGGCAGCCAAGTAGTTGTAACAGTGGTTGAGCGATCAGGGCAAAATGACATGTGGAATTATGATCTGGAGCGTGGCACTTTCAGTAGAATCACATTCTCAGACATAGGCACTTCGTTTGGTATAGCTATCTGGCATCCGGACGGTGAGCGGTTGGTCTATGGCAATTTAACGGGTCTGCACAGTGTAAGAGCAAACGGTGTCGGTGCAATCGAGTCAGTCATGCCGAGCCAGATCGATGCTGCAAACCTTGTTGTGCCAACCGGATTTTCACCCGATGGAACCGAACTTCTTTATCAAGTAGTCAGCGGCCCTTTCACAAACAGACGCGGTGATATAAGTGTGCTGGACCTGGCGCCCGAGCAAACCCGATCGGATTTATTGTCTTCGGAATATTATGAGGTCTATGCCACTATATCGCCAAATGGACGCTGGATGTCTTATTCCAGTAATGAATCGGGAGTCCCTTAAATTTATGTGCGATCTTATCCCGACATCGAAAATGAAAAGTATCAGATCAGTATTGATGGTGGTTTTGACGCGCAATGGACTGCAGACGGAAATGAGCTAATCTATCGAAAATTAGTAAGGGGCAACGATGAGTTTTACTCAGTAGCTGTTGAAACGGAGAACGAATTCAGTGCCGAAAGCCCACATTTTTTATTTTCGATCGATTATTCACTTTCAATAACTCAAGGTTTCTCAATAAGCGAAGATGGACAGCGCCTGCTTATGGTGAAGCCAGTAAGAGATGATAATCAACGTCTCGAGTCACGAGACATTAACCTGGCTTATGTTGTTAATTTCGACAATGAGTTGGAACGACTTGTAACTGTTGACTCGCATTAGAAATTTGCGCTCCTGGCCGATGGCGGCTTCTTCCCGAATTGTTTAACCAAATTAAAGAAAAATTCAAACAAGCGCAGAGTGAACACTTTTTGACTGGCAATTTCTGCACGATCTGTACTTCGCAGAGTTTGACATTGTTCCTGCAGGGTTGAGATTCTGGTACTCAACGCACGCAGTTAATAGAACTGTTAGGCGCGCAAGCTCAAATTTCGCTCGTTCTGTTTGAATACTAGTTCGAGGAAGTAGAGCGGCTAGCACCACCTGATTAGCTTTAAAGTTTTTCTAAAATTCAATCTAACAACAAGAAGTGGAAAGAGGTGAAAAGATGAGGAATCATTTGACGCAGTTACCGATTGTCAGAATCTCCACCTTTTTTATTGCATTAAACTTAATCTATGGAACCCTCACTAGCACCGTACTTGCAGCAGAGGCCGTAATCGAGGAGATCATAGTTACCGGTTCTTATATACGCCGCGACAATTTCGATATTATTGCCCCAGTCAGCATAATCAGTGCCGACGACATTGCTCAATCCGGAGCATTGCAACTCGGTGAGTTAGTTGCCGATGCCACTTACAATTACGGTTCCGCCGATACTGCCAACCGGATTAATGGAACCGGCGGCGTTGATACTACCTTCAACCTGAGAGGCCTCGGTCCCCGCGCCACTCTAAACCTGGTGGATGGGCGGCGGGGAACCGTCGGTGAAGTAAATTCTTCCTACCCGTCTATCGCCATTCAGCGAATTGAAGTACTGCGAGATGGTGCGTCAGCACTGTACGGGACCTCCGCTGTTGCGGGTGTGGTGAATTTGATTCCGATCAAAGATTACGATGGGCTTAAGTTCATGGTCGGCTATGACACCGACGACGAAGATTCGGCACATCAGTCACTGTTTACCGGCATCGGCGGTTTCAGCGTTGGTTCGACTGACTTCGTCGCGGCATTTGAATATGAGGATCGTGGCAATATCCCATTGACCGATCGACCAAGGTACCTGCGGGCCGGTTTCCATGATTCCGGTGCCGCCAATCCGGGAAATTTCAGTGTGCCTCTGCGTGATGCGGCTGGTGTACTTACTGGAGCGAGCGCCATTCGACCGGATCCAGGATGTGGTAGCGATGGCTCGCCAACCGATCAGAGTCTTTCAATTAACAATACCAGTGGATTTATCGGCCCATTCCGTGATTGCCGTTTGGCACTGGGATCAACCTGGGACCTGCAGCTTGCCCTGGAAAACCTGAACCTCTATTCCAATGTCACCACCGAAATCAGTGAATATCTCAAGCTGGAAGTGCAGGGTATCTATAACCGGCGCGAACAATTACAACGATCCTCTCCTGTGTTTCCATCAGGCAATGCAACTCTGTTGCCGGTTATTGTCGGAGAATATCCCTTCAATCCTTTTCGCGCGTTGGATGCCAGCGGCAATCCGCTGTTTGCACAGGACCTCGATGGAAATGGGTTGCCGGACCGAGACGGCAGCGGCGTGGTCATTCTCGATCCTGCCGGTATTCCGTTTAATGAAGATGTGCGTATTGCACGTTGGCGGCCGTTTGGTAAAAGTGGAACCTTACCTCATGGCGTTAATGCCGACGGGGCAAGCGAGAACAGGAATCCAATGCATAGCGATCCGCGAGCCAGGGATTATCTGACGCTTTCGGCAAAACTCGAGTATGCATTTCCCGAATCGAGCTGGACTGGTTCGGCTGCCATAACCTATCTGAATGGTCGTAGCCATTTTGGAAGTTGGGGTGATTCCACTTCGCGCTTGATAGATGCGCTGCTGGGTGCGGGCGGGCCCAATGGCGATGAATATTTTAATCCGTTTTATGCGACTGATCCGTCGCGGCTGAACTCGCAGTCGGTAGTAAATTTCATTCGAGTGCCAAGCCGGACGGATTCGGAATTCTCTCAGACCGTTTACGATGCGGTATTTAGCGGAGATTTATTCGAACTGCCAGCAGGTACGTTGGGTGCAGCATTCGGAGTTCAGTATCGCGACGCGCTTTTCACAACAGATCCATCAGCAGACAGACTAGTAGGAGATACCTGGGGCTTGCAAGTCGAACAAGCCCTGCGGATTTCACAAGACACCAGTGCTGTCTTTGGTGAATTATCCGTGCCGTTGATTGACGGACTCGAGATGCAACTGGCAGCGCGTTACGAAGATTATGGCGACGGGCTGGACAGCACTGATCCCAAGATCGGCTTAAAATATCAGCCCATAGATGCTCTGTCATTACGAGCTTCCTGGGGCACCTCCTTTGTAGCACCGAATCCATTTCAGCTAGAGAGTCCGGTGATCTGTGGTAGCGCCGGTGTGCAGGACAAGATTCTTGGTGGCAGCAATACTTTTGTGGGCCGCTGTAGCAGCGGCAATCCAAATCTCGAAGCGGAAACGGCTGATGTCTGGAATGCCGGATTTACCTGGCGCATCAATGATGATCTGACCTTGCTCTTGGACTATGTCGATATCGACTTCAAGGATCGACACATCTTCACCTCCGCATAGGACATAATCGACCTGGATAGATTAGCAATGGACGCCACTGGCATGAGCGCCGAACAGTGGTTGGCGTCCGGCCTGTCAGATCCAAGAGTGGAGAGGAGTGAGTTCGATAATACTATTCTCGTCGTCAATACCAGTGAAAGCAATGCCACCAAGATGAAATTCAGTTCAGTTGACCTTTCATTGATTTACAATTTCGAGATTGGTTCGCTGGGTGACTTTAATGCCAAACTTGATGCTTCCTATCTCGAAGATTATAGCTATCAGTTGCTGCCGATCTCGCCGGAAGTTCAGGGTGTTGGTCGTCAGAATGCCGGCACTGGCGCGGTACAACCATTGCCACGCTGGAAAAGCAACCTGGGATTGAACTGGAATCAGGGTATTCATGCCGCCAGTGTGCAGGTACATTACACCCATGACGTACGTTATGATTCTCCACTAGCGGGATTGGCTCCCTTTTACGGTAAATCTCAATATGTTCCGACCTGGCTGAAAGAATCTGCACAGGTGGACGCACAGTATCGAATCGACCTTAGCGATATACTCGGCTCGTTACCCCAGAACGAAACTCAATTGATCCTTGGTGTTGCTGACCTGTTTAATGAAATGGCACCGGCAATATACGACTTTCCCGGATACGATAACCGCTTATATAACGCGATTGGTAGGCGGTTTTATGCGCGGTTGTCGGTTGAGTTGTAAAATTAGAAACGCTTTCTAATAAAGAAAGCTTAACTTCCCTTTTTTACTTTAGTGAATCAATAACGTTTGCTGTAATTAATCCACCTTGATTGCCAAAAGAGTTGCGCACGTAATTAATAATCGCTGCCATGTCTTCGCTTGTGATTGCGCCATCAAACGAAGGCATTTCGCCTCGTCCTATTATTAGTACCAGGGCGACATCTACCCCACTGCCAAGAACTAATTCGTTTCCAGCTAGTGCGGGATATATCTCCGGTATGCCATTACCGTCTGGTTGATGACATTCTGCGCAATTTTCAAGAAAGAGTCGCTCGCCGGTATTCTCTGCGGCGTTAATTGTGCCAGAGAATGTCAGTATGCAGATTGTGCAGAATAATGTTAAATAAAAAGGCTTCATAGCGAGCACCAGTTTCACAAGCGGCACAACTATAACATCGCCAATCGAGGCTGAGTAGCGGGGGAACTCCACTCTAAAAAGTGTTATAAACACGGTCTCGAAATTCGACCTAGCGATATTCAATGAAAACCCTTCCCAGGTTCATAGCGTTGGCCTTTCTTTGGATTACTTCTGTGCAGTTCGTGCATGCACAGGAATTGCCATCGCAGTTAGAAGAGCAACCCTTGCCAACGGGCCTGGAAACCGTTGAATTTTTCAGTCCTGCTGTTAATCGCATGATGAAGTTCGACATCGTTTTCCCTTCTGACTATTGGCAAACGGAAAAGCATTATCCGGTTCTCTACCTTTTGCACGGCTATATGCAGAACTACACCGTGTGGGGGCGCAATCTTGCTGCGGCGTTCTATGCTCGTAATATTGATGATCTGATACTTGTCTTACCGGATGGTGGCAATAGCTGGTTTGTAAACTGGGCAGAAAGTGAAGGAAACCAGAGTAACAACTGGGAAGACCACATTGTTCGCGATGTCATTGGCTATGTGGATACAAACTTTCGAACAGAGGCTCGCAGGGAAGGGAGGGCAATTTCCGGATTGTCCATGGGCGGCTTTGGAGCCTTTGCTTTGGGCTTGAGAAATTCTGAAATGTTCATCTCTATCGGATCTACAAGTGGCGCATTAAGCTATGCGAGAAATAGCGCAGCAGCGATAGCCGTAGGCATCGAGCCGGAGCAACGCCAGCGTAGCCCACAGGAAGAAGCAAGATTCGCCGAGGCCGATGCATTTATTTCAGAGATAATTAATATTCCAGGCTTTTCCACCCAGGAAGAGCGCACCCCTGGTGGTACAGTTTTTGCGACTGAAGAACAGGCAAAAGCTTATGATCCATTTGAAATTATCTACAATGTGCCCAGGAGTCAGATGCCACACATTTATCTTGATTCCGGGACGGAAGATGGATTGATTGAAGAGGCCCGTGAACTCGCGCAATTATTGATGGTTAATAATGTCCCCTTCGACTACATGCAGAATCGTGGTCAGCATAATTCCGAGTACTGGCGCCGATCTATTGGACACATGATGACAATACAACATGAAGTCATGCGCAGGGCATTGGGTAATCGACCCTGACTGCAATGCAGGCTAGTTCAGAATTTCAACTTTCGGATTCACAGATAAGCGCCTTCAAAAATGAAGGGCTGCTTAAGGTCGATTTTGGTCTCGATCATCGCATGCTCGATACCATCGTCGAGAAAACGCTTCCTCTCTATGATGGGGAATTATTGGCAGCCAGGGAGTCCGGTGTTCGAATTCAGGACGGTTGGAAACAAATAGAAGAAATTCGACTATTGGCTATGAGCGAGCGAATTCTATCAGCCCTAAGCCAATTGTTAGGGCGAAAGGCCAAGCCCTTCCAAACCTTAAACTTCCCGATTGGTACAGAACAACTACCACATTCTGATACTTTGCATTTCAATTCGATTCCTCGAGGTTACATGGTTGGCGTTTGGATCGCCTTAGAAGATATTGACGCAGAAAATGGGCCACTAATCTATTATCCTGGCAGTCACATGTTAAAAGAGTACAGCATGCGTAGTTTTCGCTTGGGTCGCGGCCATGACTTCTATCCCCAATACGAGCAGGCAATTCAAAAGATCATAAAAAAGAAAGAGCTCAAACCTGCCTTAGGAATAATCGAGAAAGGTGAGGCGATAATTTGGCATGCCAACCTTTTGCACGGGGGTGCGCCACAAAAAGATCCTGCTCGCACCAGACATTCTCAAGTCACCCATTGTTATTTTGAAGATTGTAAATACTACACACCGCTATATAGCCGTTTTCCATTGAAACAGTTTCGTGATCCAATCTGGATACCTGACTCCCCAGACTATGTGCTGCCGGAGCGGGCATACCTGCCTCCAACCCCGTGGCAAACCAGATTTAAAAATCATCTGCTCAATGAGCTCAACAAATTGAATCCATTCAAGAAGCCATGACAGCACTACTGAAAGTTTCTAACGCAATGTGTCGTGTCGGCCGGCACAATGTGCTTCGCATTGAACAATTTCAAATCGAGCAAGGACAGCACTGGTGTCTGTTTGGGCCTAATGGCGCAGGTAAAACGCTGCTTGCAAACCTTATTAGCGGTAAGCGCATAGAAAGCGGCAAGTATGTTGACTACGGTGATGAATTTGATCCTGCCCGTGACATCCAACTAGTTTCATTCGAGGAACAACAAAAATTATGGGAAAAAGATAACCGATTGGATATCAGCGAGTATCAAGCAGATGCGCAGGATGCAGGCACTTTAGTCTGTGATTTGATTTCCGGTTCCAGAGACGCTGGTTTTGAAGATCAGGGCTTATTTGATGAATTGATAGAAGACTTAAACCTCGATCGAATTCGCAACAAAGGAATTCGATTTCTCTCATCAGGTCAGATTCGAAAAGTTCTGATTGCTCGAGCTCTGTATGCCTATCATCCTGATGCGCCGCAATTACTCATACTAGATGATCCCTTAGAGAGTATCGATGTTGATTCGAAAGAGCGTATCGAAAACTGTATCGACAAATATTTACATGCCGGGTTTTCGAGCATACAACTGTGTCGCAGAAGCGCTGACATATTGCCTGGAGTAACTAACATTGCCTTAATGCAAGATCTGACAATTGTTGAACAAGGTCAGAGAGAGTCAGTTGAAAAAGGAGATCGATTTAAAGATCATCAGCAGCAGGCACCTTCTATTCCGCAACAGTTGCCTAAGAACTATTCTGAGGATGAAGAGCTGCAAGACTATGAAGCATCTTCTCTTATCGAGCTTACCGCCGTTAACGCAAACTATGGGGAGCTAGAAGTACTTAAGGATTTAAGCTGGTCCATGCTGCCAGATCAGCACGTACTTATCGAAGGACCCAACGGTTGTGGTAAGTCTACTCTGCTCAGCTTAATCGATGGCGAAAACCACAAGGCCTATGGCCAGGAAGTTAGCTTGTTTGACAGAAAGAGAGGCAGTGGAGAAACTGTCTGGGAAGTGAAAGCGAAATTCGGTGTCGTATCCAACGAGTTACACAACAAGTATGTTAAAGGTTGGAAAGTTCTGGATGTAGTGGTGTCAGGCTTTTTCGATTCCGTAGGGCTTTATGACGATAGCGGCACTAAGGAAATTGAAATTGCTAGCGAATGGCTTGATGCATTGGGCATCGAAGCACTGGCAAAGCACTATTATCATGAAATCTCTTTCGGTCAGCAGCGATTAGTACTGTTAGCCAGGGCGATGGTAAAGCAGCCCAGGATATTGATCCTCGATGAACCCTGTGTAGGTCTGGACGATTATCACCGCGAGTTGATACTCGGTGTATTGGATAGAATCGCAGAACAAACGAAAACTAAAATCATCTATGTGAGTCACGTAAGAGATGAAAAGCCGCTGTGCATTAATCGTCGACTCAGTTTCGAGCCAAATAATAGCGGCGGCTATAAAATTGCAGAATACGCAGTCTAACCGCGAATATAACTTTCAAGCTGATCGATAGTCGATTGCTGATCGCTGATAATGTCTTTTACCAGGTCGCCAATTGATACCACCCCAACCACGCGGCCATCATCTACTATTGGTAAGTGACGAATATGATTATCAGTCATTAAAGCAAGAGAGGCTTTTACGCTCTCTGTTGAGGGTACGGTTACCACCTTGGCGCTCATAATTTCTTCGACTTTAGTTTCGCTTGATTGACGTCCTTTGAGAATGACTTCGCGGGCGTAATCGCGTTCAGAAATTATTCCAACTAAATCAGCACCAGACATGACAACCAGAGCGCCGGCGCGCTTATCAGCCATTACTTGAATTGCTTCCAGGACAGTAGCGTCAGGACCGACCGACCAGATTTCATTAATCTGCTTTCGGTTTAGTATTTGATTAAGTGTATGCATTCTTCACCCCTTGTTCGGCGGGTGACGGTACTCAGTTTACTCGCGACAGAGAGATATTAGCGTAACCTACATTGTTGCTATAAAAACCATGGCTGTCGTTAACAAACAGGGTGAGTTCGCCGTCACATGCTGCGACGAAGTTGTAACTACCACTTTCATCAACTTCGAGTTCAGTTACCCCACGCAGACTGTCTCGACTGCAGCGGGATTGATACAACATTAGTTCAAACCAGCGATGACTATTTGAGCGCTTCGTTGCAGCTACAAATTCGAAAGGCATGACACTGTTTGCAAAGCCTCTCTCATCTAATGGCTCGTTGTTTTCATTTTCCTCAATGTGACTATCTATCCAGTAACTCAGAATGGTGATATCCAGTGCATAGCGGGCACCGGATTGCAGGTCAATGCCAGTATCAAAGCTCGGATCTTTAGTGAAAAAATGAACGTTTGACGCTTGTCCTACGTTGAGTTGCTCGCCTTGATCATTGTTTTCATAAAGGCGGATACCAGGAAAGGTACAACTGCTAAGAGTGAGTGTGAGAATGCAGACTGAGAAAACGGATTTGGTAAATTTTTTGATTACTACCACTAGTAAAACTCCAATCAAAAAGTTAATTCAATAGATTCTGGAAATGCAGATTAGCCAGTTAGACTAGTCTACTCCTGCGTTGGAAATAGCTCAATCCGAAAAATTCTGACAGAATTTCAATCACCTAGCTGGATAATGGCTAATTATTTACCAGTCCAAACTGGTTTTCGTTTCTCGATATAGGCTTTTCTGGCTTCCTTGGAGTCTTCGCTATCGAAGGCAGATGAGAGGGCATTGGCTGCCGTTTCCGGGACATCTTGGAAATCCATATCTTCCATTTGATAGAGCAGATCCCGCGTCCGTTTTAGCGCCAGCGGTGACATCTCTGCAATTTTCTCAGCCAGTTTCTCCGCTTCATACATTAAGCGACCCGCGCCTACGACTTTAGTAATGAGTCCCATGCGTTCCGCCTGCGCCGAACCAAGGGTTTTTCCTGTAAAGATGAGTTCTGCCGCTTTCATGCGACCAATAAGTCTTTGTAAAATCCACACATGCATACCTGGTGGTGCTGCTAAATTTGGCACCCCTGGATAGCCAAAATCAGCATCATCGGAAGCGATAATCATGTCGCAGGCAAAAGCCAGGGTGCAGGCACCTTCCCGTGCATAGCCATTAACAGCGGCAATAATTGGTTTCGACAGTCCGCGGACGATCTCCATGGTGCCGACATAGAATAGGTGCAGAAATTCTTTCATTTCGCCAGAATTAAAATTTTCCACATAATTCAAATCGACTCCACCGGAAAGGCCATCTCCTTTTCCAGCAAGGATTATGGCTCTTACAGCGGGATCAGCATCAGCCAGCTTGAGTGCTGCGTGAAATTCCAGAGTCATATCACGATTGATTAAGTTGGCGGGAGGTCGATCAAGAATTATCTTCGCGGTTTGTTCTTCTTTTAGGTAATGAAGGGTGGAAAATCTATCTTCAGACATCTTTTTACTGCTCTCTTCTTAGGGTAAACATTCCGCTATGCAATGCTTGTTAGTATTATTACTGGCACACTGTTTTGCAGAGTTAAAGCATTTTTTGGCAATATAACAAGATATGCATGCAACGCGGAGCTGCGAATCGCTTTATTTTGAGATTAGCGACTAATTTAGCAAACGGAACAAAATCATGAAAATAGCTCTTACGACATTTATTACAGGAATGATGGTTAGCCTGCCACTCCTGGCTGCTGATTCCAGACCAGAGCCCTTAGCTGATCCAATTCCGGAAAAAATTCAGAAAGGTGATATTTCCGTTGCACTACAGGAGTTTGTGCAAATTCCTGAATCGCAAGAATCTGCCTTGCCAGAAAGAACGAATGCAGCCTATGCGCGCATTCAATTTATGACACCTTTGCCAGATGGCTCCGGCCGCTTAGCGGTAAATGACTTACGCGGTTTACTCTACTTGGTAGCCGAAGCCAGTGGTGAACCCTCGATGTTTCTGGATGTGCGTGAATACGATATCGGCTTCAATGATTCCATGTTTCCGAATGAAACCGGGCTGGCATCAGTTGCTTTCCACCCAGACTATGCCAGGCAAGGAGAGCCAGGATTCGGCAAATTTTATACGGCGATAAGTGTGTCATCAGATAGCGGCGACGCAGATTACCTGGATGATAATGCCGAGAATCATAAAAGCGTCATTCGGGAATGGACTGCGGAAGATCCCAGTTCCAACACATTCTCAGGAACTACACGCGAACTTATTCGCATCGGTCAGTTCGATCAAAATCACAACATAGGAACCCTGGCTTTTAATCCGGCAGTGAATCCCGGTGATGCAGACTATGGCATGCTTTACGCCAGCATGGGTGATGGTGGTGGCGCTAACGATCCGATGGAGTATGGCCAATCAACTTCGGAACCCATGTCCAGTATCTTCCGCATCGATCCATTGGGTGGGGAAGCGGGCGCCGCCTATGGTATACCCGAGGATAATCCCTTCGTTGGAAATACTGAATTCGCCGCGGAAACCTGGGCCTATGGCTTACGCCATCCACAGGCTTTTTCATTTGATAGCGATGGCACCATGTACATCTGCGATATCGGCCAGACCCAAATAGAAGAAGTAAATATCGGAGTCCCAGGTGCTAATTATGGTTGGCGTGTGCGTGAAGGAACTTTTGCTACTGCCTTCGGCATCGGTGGGGTCAGGCCGAATCCTGTGTATCCGAAACCAGACGATGAAGAAGAATTCACCTACCCAGTTGCTCAATTCGATCATGATGAGGGCAATGCCATTAGTAGTGGTTTTGTTTATCGCGGAGCGGCAATTCCAGAGTTGCAGGGAAAATTTGTTTTTACTGACATGGTTACCGGGCGGGTGTTTTATATCGACACCGATAATCTTGAGCCAGGTAATCCAGCTACAATACTAGAACTTCGCGTGGAATTTTTTGGTTTCGAAAGAAATGTTGCCGATGCACTCGGTTTTCCTAACACTTACTCTAGAGGAAACCGTGCTGGATTAAGACTCGGTATTGATTCCGCAGGCGAACTCTATTTCCTCACCAAGGGTGACGGCAAAATTCGGAAAATGGTTCCGGTTTCTTAATCAATTTAGCACTATCGCAGATAGACAAATATGCCGACAGAATGAGTATGCGAAAACTAGTCTGCAGTTTTATCTTTACACTCTCTGTACTGAGTTCAGTCTCATTTTTTGCTCAGGAACCTGGAGAACCAATTGCGCATGTTGTCGCCTTGCAAGGCTCAGTAAACGTTAGCGGTGCAAATGGTGAAAATCACATACTCGCTCGCCGCGATGAAATTAACGTCGGCGATGTCCTGGAAACTTCTAACAGTGCCTGGGTGCAGTTACGTTTTTCAGACAACGCCTTATTAACTCTCAATTGCGGCTCTCGATTGCGACTCATTGATTATCAGTATCTGGATCGAAATTCCGATCGGGTAAGCCTGCACCTGATTAGTGGCAGAATGCGGACTATTACTGGTGCTATCCAACGCAGTAACTACGAATTCACCACCGACATCGCAGAAGTAACAATAGGTGGTACCGATTTTGAAGTAGAAATTGTTTCCGAGACTGAAAACATTTTCGGTGTTTATGACGGCGCTATAACGGTCACTAATGAAATAGATTCTTCCTTCATTGGGTTAGATCGTGCTTTCGATTTCGCCCGGGTAATTGTGGGCGCACCTCCTGTGCGACTGCCAAATTCTCCATTTCGAATTTCCAATACGCTTCTGTCTGGAACTCAAGGCCAGTGCTGAGCTTTTATAAGTTGTTGTAATTGCTAAGAGTCAGAGTAAGATCGATTCGAGGGGTGGCGATATAGATTGGTCTGTGTTGGGTGCTCTTTCTTTGGAGGAACACCATGGCGACGAAGCTTGCAACAATAATGTTTACGCTCGGCCTTACTATTTTTTCAGCGACAGCTGCTGCACAAATTGAAAATCCATTCATCGGAACCTGGGATATTGATCTAGCAGAATCAAATTTTGGAAGCGCTGCACCTCCCGTGAATATGTCTCGCACTTATGCGGACTTAGGAGATGGGAGCTTTATGTATCTTGTGGTTACCATCAATGATGACGGCAGTTTGAGTGGCAATTCAGCTAGCTATTCCTACAGCGGTGAGCAGTATCCTATCGCTAGCCTGGATCAGCTTGCCGCTGCACAAATTTCCTACCGGCGAATCAATGATAGAACCGTTGAATATACAGTGCGTATAGATAGTGAAGTATCTCAGATCGGTGCTAAATCCATTTCACCTAATGGCCAACTGTTAACAATCGCAATTCAGTTTCCCGATTCAACTCAAGAAAACCAGATTCTCAGGTTTAACCGGCGTCGTTAAAGTGACACACTAGCAAGAGTCTTTTCATAGATAGAAAGAGCTCTAAAAAACATTTCAGTAAGAGCATTCTCGTCTTAGAAAGGTATATTCTGGTATGGTTTAGATACCGAATAAGCAAGGAACAGAAATGAACCGCAGAAAGTTCATCCGCAATAGCGGGCTCCTATCAAGTTCTATTGTATGGCCTTCCTTCAGTGGCGCGGCGGACAACTGGTCCGGCGGTCAAATCCAACACCTCCTGCCGCTGGCTAATCATGATTCGATAATGCTGAAGGTTTCTTTCGTTGAGCCCCAGCAGAATCCTGTGCTGCGAGTTGGTTCCCGCGCAATTCAAGGAGTTCAGACCGATTCACTCGGCCGCTTTTGGACTTTTATGGCAGCGGGATTGGAAAGTAACCAGGAATACGAATTAAGCCTGCAACAACAAGGCAATCGCTACGCCGATTCCTGGCCTTTAAAGACAACGCCAGGACCAGAAGCAGAAGCTGAAAGCATGCGCCTGCTGATTTTCACTTGCGCCGGTGGTCCAGATGATGCCCAAACCGAAAGCGGAGCCTGGCGTTATCTTCCGGTCTCAATGCGTCAGCGATTGTTCGATCGCGCGCTGTCTTTTGCTCCTGATTTAGCTGTCGGCATCGGTGATCAGGTGTATTGGGATCAGAACGTAGCGAGACGCTGGCGTGGCGACGCCAGAGCTCAGGCTGCGCGCGAACGAATATGGGGCAAATACGGTTCCTTCGACGAAGATCTTCCGGTTTTTGGTTCTTCTAATGAAGCAGCTCTAACCGGTTGCCTCGATGAACAGATAGCATCACTTTACAGCACAAACTTTCGTTCGACTCCTGTGATTCTTACTCAGGATGACCACGACTATTTTGAAAATGATGAAGGCACAGATGACATCATTACCTTTCCGCCGCGAAATTTTACCGCGCAGCTAGGCAAGGCTTCTCAGCAATTGTATTTTCCAGAGTATTTACCTGATCGAAACAGGCCGGCGCACTTAGCAGGTTCCACTGGCAATGGTTTGAATGAATCTTACGGTTCCTATCGCTGGGGATCATTGTTGGAATTACTGCTATACGATTGTCGCCGCTTTATCACTCTCGCTGGACCAACTGCTGTCTTTGTCGAAGAGCAAGCTGAACGTTGGATGGCTGCCAGAACCGCAGCTGAAAATAGCACGCGCCATTTAATTCATATTCCTTCAACACCGTTTGGTTGGACTGCGGGAAAGTGGGGTGAATGGTATCCAGACTATTTGCAGCCAAGTGGACAACTTGGTATTGAAAATCCTAAACCTTATTGGCAACCGGGATGGTATCAACAGCATCAGCGTATCTTATCCAGTATCGCAAATCAGGATGAGCGTATACCGATTATGGTCTCTGGAGATCTTCATGCGATTGGATCAGGACTGATAACACGCAGTGGACCATTGACCTTCGATAATCCAGTGCACTCGATACTCGCCGGCCCGATTAGTACCGGTACCGGATGGCCAAGCGGAGTAAGAGGTATAGGAGCACAAATACCGACCGATCTTGAGGTGGAAGAGAGAGTGCACCCAGTTGAAAACAATGGTTTTTCAATATTCGACATCAATGCTGACAGCATTGAGGTAAGTCAGTTTGCCTGGCTTCCGGAACAGGGGCTCGATGCAATAGATAATTTGCAACCGTTCTCAACATTTACCATAAGTCGCTAAGGCACGGAGAGAGTTATGAATGACATAGTGCGTAATATCGCAGCTGTTTTAGTCGGTGCTATTGTAGGCAGTCTGATAAACATCGGATTGATCATTGTTGGTTCATCTATTATTCCTGCGCCAGAGGGAGTTGATGTGATGAACGCTGAAAGCATCGCGGCGGCGCTGGATCAGTTTCAGGTGCAGCACTTTATCTTTCCTTTTCTCGCTCATGCTTTGGGAACCTTGGTTGGCGCTGTTTGTGCGTTCCTGATTGCAGCTCGTAACAAGCAAATTTTTGCCTATGCGATTGGTGCCTTGTTTCTAGTAGGAGGAATTGCAAACTCATTTATGATTCCTGCGCCTACCTGGTTTATTGCACTGGATATTGTCGCTGCCTATATACCGATGGCCTGGCTTGCAATCCAGATTGGCTCTAAGTTCGATCCGAGAGGCAGCGACAAAAACCCAGGGGCTGAAGAAGGCCAGGCCTAGAATTCAAAACTACTTCTTTAGGTTCGCATGGCAGTTGAAAGTGTTTGCCCGTCCTGTGGTGCTGTGACCAAAGGACAAGACGGTCCAGTTCATCGCTATTTAGAATCGTCACCGGGTTGTTGGGCTGCATATGGTGAAGTGTTAGCACGGGAGTATTCAAATTTTGCCTATGCCAGGAATCATAGACTTACGGTAGACGCTTACGCCTTGCAACACCCAGGTAGCCCATCACCTCAAACTATTTCTTCTGCTGCAGTTCACCTTGCCAGTTTATGTCAGATTCTCGAACATGGACTGGCTTTTCAGTCCACCACTGAATTTATGCAAAAATTCGCCCAGCATAAAAGCAGTTTTGACTGGTTGGAGCCACCAACGGACATGGGAACAATCACTGTAATGAATGTGTTGGCGGCAGAAAGTGGAGAGGACCATTTAAAACAAGTCGAAGCATGGGCTGAAGCAATTTGGGCAGCTTGGCATCAGCATCATGATCAAATTAACAATTGGATTAATCAATACGGGTAGTTTATATGAATAACTGGATGTTTCTATTGGTCGCTATTGTGTCAGAAGTCATCGCAACATCGGCGTTAAAAGCCAGCGAAGGATTCACTGTACTAATTCCTTCTATTATTGTGGCGGTTGGATACAGTTCAGCATTTTATTTTCTGTCATTAACTCTCCGCACTATTCCAGTGGGCATGGCTTATGCTATCTGGTCAGGAGTCGGTGTTGCCTTGATCACATTAATTGGATGGATCGCGTTCAATCAGAAACTAGATGTGGCGGCGATTATAGGGATACTTCTCATCGTCGCGGGTGTTATTGTTGTGTACAGTTTTTCAGAATCAGTTGCACATTGAGGGGGAAATATTATGAGTGACATTCAATTTTATACAAATCCACAATCTCGAGGCGGCATAGTGCATTGGATGCTGGAGGAACTCGGCGAGCCTTATGAAACCAACTGGATGGATTATGGCGAAAAGATGAAGAGTCCGGAATATCTCGCTATTAATCCTATGGGAAAAGTGCCTACAGTAGTGCATAAAGGCACGGTAGTCACAGAGTGTGCTGCCATTATCTCTTACCTGGCTGCTAGCTATCCGGAAAAATCGCTTATGCCTGCTCCCGGCTCAGAGCAGTTAGCAAATTTTTACCGTTGGCTTCATTTCGCTTCCGGTCCCCTTGAGCTTTTAATGACAGTTAAAGGATTTGAATGGCAAGTCCCGCCTGAAAGAGAAATGTCTATAGGCTATGGCAAGGCAGAAGATGTGATTGCTGCGTTGGAGATTGCCTTGTCCAAGAGCGAGTATATTTGCGGTGATGAATTTATGGCAGCAGATGTGCAAGTCGGATCGACATTACACTGGGCGATGATGTTCGGTGCACTCGAGAAGCGCCCGAGATTTGAAGAATATGTTGCAAACTTAATGCAGCGACCCGCGGCAATTCGCTCGCAACAATTAAACGAAGAGCGGAGTAAGCAACAGGAAGCTGCAAAATGATAAAGGAGTATGCTCGATGATAAATACTCATGGGTTGACTCATTTAAATCTCGAAGTTCGCGATCCAGATGTGTCATTAGCTTTTTATGAAAAGTTGCTGGGAGTAAAAGAGTATTTTCGCGACGAGAGCAGTATTCAGGTTTTAGGTCCTGGCGAGAAAGATGTCCTCGCCTTTGTTAAGTCTGAGCTGGCAGGGAAAGTCGGTGGAATAAGCCACTTCGGTTTTCGCCTACAATCGCCTGATGATATTACTCATGCAAATAGAAGCGCAGAAGAAGCTGGTGCAACCGTAAAGAGTACTGGCGAGTTTGCTCCAGGCTGTCCCTATCTGTATTTGTTGGATCCCGATGGGTACGAAATCGAAATCTGGTATGAGTAATTTAGGATTATGTCCCAATACCATCTAGCTCAATTAAACATTGCAACCATGCTGGCACCAATTGATTCACCAGAGCTGGCTGACTTTGTGGCAAACTTAGATCGTATAAACGCGGCTGCCGAATCCGCACCAGGTTATGTTTGGCGCCTACAGTCGGATGATGGTGATGCTACAGCATTCAGGCCCTTTGGCGATGACATTCTAGTGAATCTGTCAGTCTGGGAAGATGTGGAGGCATTGCATGATTATGTCTATCGATCTGATCATGCCAAGATTATGAGTCGGCGTAAGGATTGGTTTGAGATGATGCGGCAAGCATCGGTTGTTTTATGGTGGTTGCCAGTAAAGGAATTGCCAACCCTCGAGCAGGCAAAAGAAAAGCTTGAGTTATTACATGCAAACGGACCAAGCGCTACCGCATTCACTTTTAAACAATCTTTTCCAGCACCGTCATAGAATTAATTGCGTCAAACTATGCAGTGGTGTACTTATGTGGGTCCACCAATTTTTTTATCAAAGACATTCTATTGGGTGAATATATGAATAAGAAAATAGTTGAGCTAACTAAAAAATTCTGTCTCTCTGCTTCACTGCTTGCAATTGTCGTTTTTTCTTCGCTTAGCAGCGCGCAGAATCGATTAGCAATAGAAGAAGTTAAAGATGGGCTGCATATGATTACCGGGCCAGGAGGAAACATCGGCGTTCGATTAACCTCCGCAGGCGTAATTCTTATCGATGATAAATTTCCGCAAGACTTCGATGAGATTCAGTCCCTGGTAGCAAGTGTCAGTGATCTACCGGTGCGTTATGTGATCAATACCCATCATCATGGTGATCACAGCGGTAGTAATGCCGGCTTTCTTCCCATAGCTGAAGTGATTGCTCACAAGAATGCTAGAGAAAATATGATACGAGGAAATCAAGATGGACTGCCTCGAATCATTTACAACGATGAAACCTCAGTCTTCCTCGGTGGAGTTGAAGTGCAGGTCTATCATATGGGCAGGGGTCACACCAACGGTGACTCTGTTGTTTATTTTCCCGATTTAAAGACAGTTCATGGTGGTGATCTGTTACATGGCATTGCGCCTTTTATCGATTACGGTAATGGTGGATCGAGTCGTGGTTGGGTAGGCACCATGAACAACATTCTTTCGTTAGATTTTGATACTGCGATCCCTGGTCATGGCACGATAATGAATCGCCGGGATGTATTGAGCTTCCGCAACCAGATGGAAGCAGTAAGAGATCACATGGCAAACTTAATCCGCAATGGCTTAAATGCCGATGATGCACCTGATGAAATTAGAGATCGAAATCTAAGCTGGACTCAGGCAGAAAATGGTTTGTTTATGCAGAGAAGTATTCCAGGATTCTTTGAAGAGATCTCAGCCGAAATCGAATAGGTCCTTGCTGAATTAAGAGGGGGATTGAAAAGTGGCAGGTGAAACCGAACTGGATAAGTTGCTTGCCTTAATGCAACCGAAATTACTCGAAGGGGATTATGTGTTTTGCACTGTCGCCGACGGTTCTTACGGTGATTTTACAGAGCTAAATCCTCTCTCCAGTTACCAGGAAGAAGAAGGCTTAAGCCTTCTTCTTGCGCAGCAACAAGCCGACTCAGCACAACTCGACTACGAATCAGTATTTAAAGGTATTACTCTCTCGGTCCATTCTAGTCTCGATGCCGTTGGATTTACCGCAGCCGTAGCGAATAAACTCGCTGCCCATGGCATTCCAGCCAATGTCGTTGCCGCCCATTTTCATGACCACGTATTCGTACCAGCAGAAAAAGCGGAACTCGCCCTGAAGCTGCTCACCGAAATTGAGAGTGTGTCCTAGCTCGATTCGACTTTTCTGCGGTATAGTTGGATTCCTTTTTCGCTAAATCAGCGCAATAGGCTGGAAAGCCCATGAAAAGGGGCTCTACCTGTACTAATCAAAGCCAGAATAATAAAAGAGTACGATTAAGGATTCCGAAATGACCGCTGCCGTACGTAAGACCTTCATTTGCATATTTACGCTTTTCCTTTGCAATTCCGCCTTCTCCCAATCCTCAGAAAGAATCGAAGTTGAGGGCTTACAACAAACCGTCGAAATATTGAAAGACCGCTGGGGCATCTCTCACATCTATGCCGAAACAGAACACGACTTATTTTTTGCTCAAGGTTACAACGCAGCGAGAGATAGGCTGTTCCAATTTGAAATTTGGCGCGCTCAAGCAACTGGAACTACGGCAGAGATTCTTGGCCCTAGAGCGATCGACCGCGATCATGGTACGCGGCTGTTTAAATTTCGTGGCGACATGACCCAGGAGATGAATCACTATCATCCCAATGGCGTGGAAATAATTACTGCCTTTGTAGATGGCGTGAATGCCTATATCGATGAAGCAATGCAAGCGCCGGAAGACTTACCACTGCCTTTTCATCTATTAGGCATTCAACCGCAACCCTGGACACCAGAAGTTGTAATTTCCAGGCATCAGGGTTTGTTGGGCAATATTGGATTGGAGCTAAATACCGGTCGCGCAGTCTGTACAATTGGTGAAGATAAAGTAAGAGAGCTGCGTTACTTTCATCCTCATGATCCAATTCTCACACTGGATGAAAAAATTAATTGCGATTCACTACTGCGCAACGACGTGCTTCATTTATATACCAGTTATCGAAGAACGATTCGCTTTCAACCTGACGACATTGTTTTAGCTCAGTACCGCAACGGAGACACTGACTTCGAAAGTATCGCCGCTGTTCTCACCGAAGAAGAGCGAGAACTGCAAAAACGCAGCATCGACGATATTGGCAGTAATAATTGGGTGGTAAGTGGTGACTTAACCCAAGATGGCTGGCCCATGATGATTAATGATCCTCATCGCAGTCAGGCAGTGCCATCATTACGTTACTGGGCCCATTTAATAGGGCCTGGTTGGAACGTTATCGGTGGCGGCGAGCCAGAAATTCCTGGAATTTCCATCGGCCATAATGAATATGGCGCCTGGGGTCTTACGGTTTTCAATACCGACGGTGAAGATCTTTATGTCTACGAAACTAATCCCGCTAATCCAAACCAGTATCTCTATAACGGTCAATGGGAAGAGATGCGAGTCATCACCGAAACTTTCAATGTAAAAGGTGCCGATCCAGTAACAGTGGATTTGAAATACACTCGCCATGGTCCAGTCAGTTTTCAAGATAGCGAAAACAATCTGGCCTATGCCGTTCGCCCAGCCTGGATGGAAGTAGGTGGCGCACCATATCTGGCCTCCTTGCGTATGGATCAGGCCAAGACCTGGGAAGAGTTTCGAGAAGCTTCCAACTTCAGCAACATCCCCGGCGAAAATATGATCTGGGCAGACCGTGAAGGCAATATCGGTTGGCAAGCGGTTGGAATTGCTCCGATTCGTCGCAACTTCAGTGGCATGGTGCCGGTATCTGGAGATGGTCGTTACGAATGGGATGGCTATCTCCCAATCAAAGCTAAACCCCACGAATACAATCCTGCCCGCGGATTTATCGAAACCTCTAACAGTAACTACACGCCGCCAGACTTTCCCTATTTAGATGCCATTGGTTATACCTGGACCGATCCATTTCGCTGGGCACGGGGCAGTGAAGTATTAGGCTCTGGTAAAAAGTTCAACATGACTGACATGATCGAACTACAACATGACTACCTTTCCATCCCTGCGCGAAGTCTGATTCCATTCTTTCGAGATCTCGAAGCGCAAAATCCTCAGGTAGAGCAGGCTCGTCAAATGCTGCTTAACTGGGACTATGTGCTGGACAAGGATTCGATTGAGGCAGGCATCTATGTCGCCTTCGAAAGACAATTGCTGGATAACATTGAGTTATTGAAAGTGCCGGAAGTAGCCCAGAGTTACCTTTCCGTTGGCATGAAAACCACGATAGATATGCTGTTAGCACCTGACGGCGATTTCGGTGATGATCCTATTGGCGGGCGCGATGAATTTTTGTTGCGCACTTTAGAGCAAGGCATCGCGAATTTGCGGGAAAAACTTGGACCTAATGTTGAAGACTGGGTTTATGGTCAGGAAGATTACAAACACGCAATTATTCGCCATCCTTTAGGGCCTGCAGTAAACGATGAGCTGAGAGACAGGCTCAATGTCGGGCCGGCACCAAGAGGCGGTAATGGTTTTACAGTGGGCAACACCGGCAGTGGCGACAATCAAACGTCAGGTGCGTCTTTTCGAATTTTCATAGATACGCGAGATTGGGATAACACCTTGGGCATGAATACGCCTGGTCAAGTTGGTGATCCTGATAGTCTTTTGTATGACAACCTGTTTGAGCTATGGGCTAACGATAAAGTATTCCCAGCATTCTATTCCCGCAATAAGATAGAAACCGTGCTGCATGAAAAGCTGGAATTAAATCCATCGAATTAAAAAAGTAATAAAGAGGCAGAACCAATGGCAAAAATAGATCCCTTAGATAAAGAAGGCCTCAGGCTACCTATCAAAATCGATAGTACTTCCAATGGCGAGTATGAGCCGCTGCCGATATCGGAATGCAATGCGGAAGGTAATAAACTTGCTATGGATTGGGCAACGGATAACGCCAAGCGCAAAGGACAATCCCGCCGTCAATTTCTGGTCTCGAGCTGCGGCGCGGCCAGCACCCTCTTAGCGATGAACCATGCGAATGCCTATCACGGTAAAACCGGTGGCTATTACGAGATCGCCCAGGAAAGCGCTTTGGACAATGATTCTGCCAATGCGGAAGTGGGTGGCGGTGAGTTTATCTTCGATGTGCAGGGGCATTATGTGAATCCGGAAGGGGATTGGCTAAGCCGCATTCCACCGGACGCGAGACCCTACGCGGGCATGGAGAAGGCACGCTGTGAAGCAGGTAATACCGGCGGCGATCGCGGCTATATGAATTGTCTGTCGGAAAGTGAATTTATCAAAGACATTTTTCTCGACAGCGATACCGACATCATGGTGTTGTCTTTCGTTCCTTCCACTCGAGAAACTGAACCTGTCACTATCGAAGATGCAGACAAAACCAGACAAATTGTCGCCGAGTTAGATGGCAGTAAACGCTTAATGATTCATGGCCGGGTAAATCCGAATCAGGAGGGTGATTTAGAAGCCATGGATGAACTGGCAGAGAACTGGAACATCTCGGCATTCAAAACCTATACCCAGTATGGACCGGGAGGCATTGGCTTCTTTCTTAATGATGATCCTGGCATAGCGATGATTGAACGCGCGCAACGCCTGGGCGTACGCAATATTTGTATCCACAAAGGCTTGCCTTTCGGACCCAGATCTTATGAGCACAGTCAGTCGAGCGACGTAGGTATCGTGGCGAAAATGTTTCCTGATATGAACTTCCTAATTTATCACTCCAGTTTTGTGAGTAGTAATGACGAGCGTGAATTTGAAGACGGAGCGGGGCGTGACGGAGTCGACACGCTTATTCAATCCTTAGTGGATAACGAAGTGGCACCGAACTCCAATGTCTATGCTGAATTAGGAAGCACCTGGCGCCTATTGATGCGCGATCCAGACAATGCGGCCCATGCACTTGGCAAGCTATTCACCTATTGTGGAGAAGATAATGTGCTTTGGGGTACAGACTCCATATGGTATGGCTCGCCCCAGGATCAGATTCAGGCCTTCAGAACTTTTCAGATATCCGAAGAATTTCAGGAGCGCTACGGCTATCCAGAAATTACTCCACAGTTGCGAAGGAAAGTGTTTGGCTTAAATGCGACGCGACCTTATGGCATTGATGAAGCTGAAGTGAGAGCGCTAACTTCAACCGATTTCGTGACAGAAGAAAAACTGGCGTATCAGGAAGATCCGCAACCTAATTTCTTAACTTACGGACCAAAAAACAGGAGAGAGTTCCTGAATTTTCTGAAATGGGGTGGCTAAGCAATTCGCTGGCTTGATTAGTTAGCTTCAATAGCAACCACAGAACGGCGAGTATGGATTCTACTATGCTCGCCGTTTGCTATTTAAGAAGTGTTTATTGTTGATCGTTTAAGTTTACAGAAGCAGCTGTAATCTAGGACAACTTTTAGTTTTCATCGTAAGCATGAACTTCCACACTCAGATGATGCAACTTTATATGTTCCTCAATCATTAGTTTGTAATGATCAGGTTGCATTGGCTTTCGCGATACAATTGAAATTATTGCCGAGAAAACTCCTGGGCCGACAGTCCAAATATGCAGATCCACAATGCGGTTATCTGCATCGGCTTCTATAACTTCCCGAATATCTTTACGGGTTTGATCGGAAGCCTGCTCGTCCAACAATATTGCGCTGGTTGATTTTTATAAGCCAATCGACCATCGAGCCACCAGAATAGCGCCAACGATTCCCATAACAGGATCCATCCACACTGCACCGAAATATTTTCCGATCAACAGGGCAAAGATGGCTAATAGTGAAGTAAGCGCATCTGCCAATACGTGCAGATAGGCAGATTTTAGATTGTGATCGTGATGATGATCGTGACCGTGGTGATCATGTTCGTGATCGTGACCAACATCGAGAATAAATACCGAAGCACCATTAACGATTAAGCCTAGTACGGCAACAAAGATTGCCTGGTTAAAAGCGATCTCCACAGGATTAAACAAGCGCACTACACTTTCAAAGGCCATCATTGACGCAAATACGGCCAATAAAATTGCACCGGTGTAACCGCCGAGTGTGTTTACTTTTCCTGTACCAAAACTGTAACGCTCATTGTGGGCATGGCGGCGGGCATAGACATAGGCGAAAGCACTAATTCCAAGCGCGACGGCGTGGCTGCCCATATGCAATCCGTCTGCAAGCAGGGCCATGGAACCGAAGGCTAAGCCTGCTGCAATTTCCACTACCATCATACTGGCAGTTATTGCGATCACGACTAAAGTTCGGAATTCACCGGGTCGTTTCAGATCCTGACCGAAGGTGTGCTGATGCCGCTTGTTATCTAGGATTTCTTCCTTCATTCCGCTGCGACACTGGGTCGCGCCTCTTCTAGGGGTTATAACTCGGTCCGTTTGTTATAGTATCTGGGTATTCCAGCCTAAATACTGATTTTGCACAAAATGGAGCGATAATGAAAAAACTAGTTTTCGGGATTATAGCCTTGTCTTTGTTTACATCGGTGTCTTTCGCCGTAGAAGAACCTGCTCCCGCATTGGCAGAGATTACTAATTTCCGCCAGTACAGCGATAGATTCGCCAGTGCCGGCCAACCCACACGAGAACAATTTCAAGCTGTTGCCGACAACGGGTTCGAGCGCGTTGTCTATATTGCATTTACCAATAACCCCAATGCGCTGCCAGATGCTGATCAGGTAGTAAAACAATTGGGTATGGAATACATGCAGGTTCCAGTAGATTTTTCGAATCCCTTACCGGATGAATTCTATGCCTTTGCCGACGCGATGGAGCGAAACCGTGACAAGAAGACTTTATTGCATTGCCAGGTAAATGCTCGAGCAACAGCATTTAGTTTTCTCTATCGAGTTATCTATGATGATGTGTCAGTAGAAGACGCAAAAGCCGACATGAATACGGTTTGGCAACCCAATGACGTGTGGCGGGATTTTATCTTTGAGGTGATGGCGCAAAATGACGTCGACCCAAATTGTGCAAGCTGCGATTGGACCCCGCCACCACCTAGAAGTCAGTAATATTTAGCGGGGCGCTTGCTTGTTTTCACGCTGGGAAATGATCGCGGTAGTTAGAATCCCTTTAACATAGCGTAAGAAGCAAATAAGGAGGGAGTATGAAAGCAGTCAATGTTTATCTAACTTTCGATGGAAATTGCGAAGAGGCATTTAATTTCTATAAGGCAGTCTTCAATGGCGAATTCGATATGTTCAGCCGCTTTAATGAGATGCCGCCCGACCCTAATTTCCAATTAGCAGATGACCAAGCTGATAAAATTATGCACGTGTCCATGCGAATTGGAGACAATATCGTAATAATGGGTAGCGATCCCGGTGGTGGTTCACCTCTAACTATAGGAAACAATTTTTCTATCGCGATTGAGGCCGATTCCAAAGAAGAAGTTGATGGGCTTTACGCTAAGTTAAGTGAAGGCGGTGAAGCCTCAATGCCACCGGCCCAAATGTTTTGGGGGGCTTACTTTGGATTGTGCCGTGATAAGTTCGATATAAATTGGATGGTTTCTACGGAAAATAATTAAATTCCGGTAATAAAAAAGGCGAGGATAACCTCGCCTTTTTATACATACATTGAGTCTTCTAATAGTTAGTCTTCGCCACCACCTTGGTCGACGTTTTTCCAACTATAGAATCCCATAAACATTTCTTCCCAGCTCTGCTCGCCCCAGTTAACTTCAATTGAAGGATCAGGATTAGCTGAATTTTGTGTGGAATTATCGAACGCACCAACCGCGATGATCTGAGTACCCGCTGGTACACGATAAGGTTCGGCGAATTCATGTGCCAACTGCCAGTTGAAGTCATAGTCAGGAACTGAGAGCAGAACTTCTTCACTACCGTCAGGATACTTGGCGATGAATTTCATCCGCTTGCCACGGAAATGCATGTGAGGCATTAAGCTGTACAAATCAGCTTCTTCCCGTACGTGGGTCACTAATTGCATTTCGTGATCTTTCGATTGAGGTGGAATAGCAATAGTGAAAGCATTTCCAACACCGCCGGACATACGCTCTTCTGGTATTACACCTTCGTCATAAAACCAGACTCCGATTTCAGTTGCATCGGTTACTTCTTTGCCCGAAGTCGTGTAATGCATTTGCAGGCTAACTGTAGTACCGGCTTTCAATAAGCCGCCTACACCTTCTTTGTTAAACTGCACGCTGTTACCAGGTGCATAACCCGCTATAGAACCAAGATCTGGATCGCCACCGCCGAGCAACGCGCCAACGTCGATGTCAGGATTTTCCTGGAAAATCTTGTCGATATCAGGGCTTTCTCCGGCTGCGATAGCAGTGAACATTTCTGCACGAATTGCCGCAGCACGTTCTTCTGGCAGGCTATTAATGGCATTAATGAATGCTGTTTGTGGATCTTCGCCACCACCAGGAGGAATTACTGTAGTAATAATGTGGTGGAGAACTTCCTTCTGATCGGGTGCAACTTCCGAAGCTCGTACCCAGCGATCTTCAGTTAAACCAAGATCGATTGGAATGTCGCGATAATCAACTACGCCAGTAGCGGGTACGGCTTGCGGAGGAATCTGCACTATCATGTCAGGTTCGCCCAATTGCTCTGCAACTGTCCACTTGGTATCGGACCACACTAATCCTGAAAGAGGATCGGAATCGCCATCTAACGGAGATCCTGCATTAACCCAACGAACCAGGGTCTGCATTTCAGCGTCTGTAAGATTCATTTCGTTCTTCATGGCATGACTGGCTTTATTGTCAATCTGACCAGGAGGCATGCGCTTGGTCATTACCACTTCGCGAATCATTGGCGACCAACCTTGCATGGCAAGCTTGCTGTCCATGGCGAAAGGAGCAATCCCTCCCTCACGGTGACAATTCGCGCAATTTTCCTGAATAACCGGGGCAACGTCAGCTACATAAGATGGAACTGACTCTGTACCTGGACCAGTGTATTCAATGCTGGCGCCGTCAGTAGCAACAGTAATGAGAGAATCGGCGGTACCATCTAACAGGCCTTGTACGGTCGCTGCTAAATCAGCATCTACCGGACCGCGGTAGATCATTTCAAATGATTTGGGATCGTACACAACGGCTTCGTCTAGACGGGTAATGCCTAAAGCTTCGGTGGCTAATTGGGCATCGTCCATTAAAACTGGAAAATCTACACCTAGAGCCGCGATATCTGCAGAAACAGAATCACGATCAGTTTGAATACCCGGATTCATTAGAAAGAATACAACACCTTGCTCTGCAAATTTTGCTTCCAGATCTTGGAAAGCAGCTAAAGCTTCAGTGTCAGTTGCGCCTACGGCTTGAGGCAAAATTACTATTGCGTTCTGATCGTCATACCAGGCCATATGGTGCTGGGTACCCTGGTTGTCGATCAGCGCGAAATCGCCTATCCGCTCACCAGCAGAAACTGCCGAAGTGAAGACGGTTAGGAGCGCGACTAACATAAAATGCAGTGATTTTTTCACGAATCGATCCTCTCAAGTAAATAAAGTTTTTCAAACAGGAAAATTGCTGAATCCCTTAAGTTTACTCATTTTCCCGTTGATTGCAGCCCTTTTTTCCATTTTTTGTTACCAACGGAAACAACTTGGCCACAGCCCAGGTTTCACAAGGGCTTCGAGAAATCAGTAGCTGTAAAATTACTCACCCATGAATCAGCGGGTAGTCGAGAACAGTTACTAGTTATTTCAAGTGACATTTAACGCTCAAAAATTGATCAATAATTCCTTAAATGAATATCGCCAGGCAGGGATAGGGAGGAAGAACCTAAAACCAGTTAGTATCCTTCAACAGTATTTTGCTTTTTATCTAGAAATTGGACTAATCGAATCGTGGAAACCTCGATCGAATCAGAAACCCAGGCTCAACAGGCCTGGAAGTTACGAGAAAGCTATCGAGGGCCCTCTCTCCATGACTCGCTGTTAAAAAATGAATTTGCGACTGTTGAGCACCAGCAGGACGCTCTTAATCGAAATTTGCGGAGGATGTTGGAACACTGTTATGACGCAGTACCGTATTACCGTGATCGTTTTCAGCAAGCGGGAGTAAGCAGACGCCAATTAAGGGATCCAGCTAGTTTGCAGCGATTGCCGATCCTGGAAAAAGAAGACGTTGAAAAACAATTCGAAGGTTTGCGAGCCCAAAGTTTGATGTCTAATCAGAGAGCTCTGGGAAGTACGCGTTCATCCGGCACCACTGGTCAGCCAACTTTAGTTCTGCAAACCGATGCCAGCATCGGTATGTTTCGCTGGTTAAAACAACGGGAGTTGCGTTGGTATCGTTACAATCCATTGGCTGCCATGTTGTCTATCAGGCCTTCCATTGAACTACCACGCTTGCCAGACGGCAACTTATTACAAAATGAAAATTATTTGAAAGTTAAAAGCTGGCCTTATTTGGGGGGTTTATTTGAAACAGGAGAGGCCTGGGCTTTTAACAACACGAACTCAATAAAAGATCAGGTAAAACTATTGGAGAAAATAAAGTCTCAATATTTGCTCATGCAATCAGCAGGTCTTGAGTATCTCTCCATGCAATCAATTTCCGAAGACGCAATTTCAATACTCGAAGGAGTCCATGCAATCTCACAAACCTTAACACCAATAATGCGAAGTCAAATTGAAGCAAGCTTACAAGTGCCGGTACATCAGAATTATGGATTGAACGAAATTGGCATGGTTGCTTCCCGTTGCACAGAAGGAGGACGTTATCATGTTCACTCTGAACATTGTCTGGTAGAGATCATCGATTCCGCGGGCAATCCATGCAGAGCGGGAGAATATGGAAAGTTATTAGTGACTTCTCTGACAAATTCAGCCATGCCCTTATTACGCTACGACGCAGATGATATGGCCGAAGCCTTAGAAGGCCCTTGTCCTTGCGGTCGCACCTTGGCTTCATTTGGTGCGATTCAGGGAAGATATCGCAGAATTGCTCAACTGCCGGAAGGTTCATTTGAGCGTTGGGCAGCGATACAACTAACCCTTTATAAGCTGGCCGCAGAAAACAAGTCTGCCGTGTCTAAATACCAGGCTTATCAAAACCAGGAAGGTGATTTTCAATTGCGCATTGATTGCGATGAAGAAATATTTTCAAAAATAACCCAACAGGTCGAGCAGGATTTCAAACTTGCAGTTGACGAGCCTGATTGCCCTGATTTGGAAGTTGTACGAACCAATGAGTTTCACGGAGAGCAGGGTCGAAAGTTTCAAAATTTTATTTCTGAATTTATCCCGGACATGGACCGATGAGTGGGAATTTTATTGTCAGCAATGTAAGCGGCGCTGAATGGTTAGAGAAGATCGCGCAATTTCGCTTCGAAGTATGGAAAGCGAACAACATGATAGATCTTGCTCTTTTTCCTGAACAAAAGTGTCTTGAAGAGATCGATCACGAAGCGATTCAGATAGTGATTGAATCGAACGGGCAACTAGTCGCCGCGTCTCGCTACATAAGTTATCCCGATTTATATAGCACTCATCATGGGGATTACTACAAGCAAGCGAGCGTGGTTTTGGAAGGGCGCGTCGGCATACCTGAGCATACGGTCGTGCGACCGGATATGGTTCGGAAAGGCCTGCATAACTTAATCGTCGATGAGGTATTTCGCCTGGCCAAAGAAGTTGGCGCAACATACACCGTATCCGAATGCACGCCAGCGGCGGCGCGGCTGCTGCGCAAGCGCGGCAGGAAATCTTTAGGGATGGCTCCTTTAGATCCCAGATTTCCCGGGATCGAATTCGAATGGATGGTTTCCGATGTCACTGAACTAAACAGGAAGTAACGGGCGTATAGCCTTACTGACTTATTCACAGACATTGGTGTTATTTCACTAGATCGGCTACATTCCCCGCCCTGACACACAAGACACAAATTCATGACCAAAGCAGTTGTTTTATTAAATCTAGGAACTCCAGCTGAACCAACGGCGAAAGGGCTGCGTGAATTTTATAAGTATTTCTTTTCCGATCCTTATGTCTTTGACTTTAATGGTGTGGGTCGCTGGTTGTTGCGAAATCTGGTTATATTGCCTTTTCGTGCGCCTCGAATAGCTAAAGACTATGCCGAAATTTGGATGGAGCAGGGCTCTCCTCTAAAAGTCTATGCCGATCGCATGCAGCAGAGTGTGCAGGAGTCTTTTGATCTTCAGAGTGAAGATGTCATCGTGGTGAACGGCATGGCCTACAGCGAACCTTACATCTGGGATGTAATGCAAGAGCTGGAGCGTCGTGAAGTAAGCGATCTGCTGTTGCTGCCTATGTTTCCACAATACTCCACCGCCACCACTGCCTCGGTTTTTAATCAGGTGAAAATCGCGGCTGCTAAATGGCAAGAGCAACCCAATCTTATTTTTCTTAACGATTTGTTTCAGGAGCCAGCCTTTATTCGTGCCTGGTCAGTCGTTGTAAGCAAGCATCTGCAAACCGAGAAATTCGATCACGTGATTTTTAGTTATCACGGTGTACCGGAAAAGACGATTAAGAAGGCCGATGCAGCGGGGGTATGCGAATTTGGAAACTGTTGTAAGCAGATTAATAACCGCAATCGGCTCTGTTATCGCGCACAATGTGTACAAACCACTGAATCAATCGTTCGAGCATTGGGTTGGGATGAAGACAGCTATTCAGTCGCATTTCAATCAAGATTTGGACCGCTACCCTGGTTGCAGCCTTATCTGGATGAGCATCTAAAAGGCTTATTGGACAAGGATCAAAAGCGAGTGGCGGTAATTACCCCCTCATTTATCTCTGATTGTCTGGAAACACTATTCGAAATCGGCACAGAGTACCGCGATGAATTCATGGAAGCGGGGGGAGAGGCATTCGAGCTAGTGCCAAATCTTAATGATGATCAGGCCTGGTTTAACTCCGTATTCGAGATAGCCAGAGCCCATTTACCGCAAGTGGCCCCAAACCCGCCTTAAAATTGATCTTTCTCCAAATATTCGCCCGGTTTTGACCTGGAATTCAACAGAGTAGACCATCGAATTGTGCTACATTTGCCCTCCCTAGATTACAGTGGGATCTAGTAGTTATTTGCCTGTGGGTGGATTCCCTCGATTTGTAATTAAGAAATGCTGTTAACTGATCATCTAAGAAAATTGTGGAATGGAGGCCTGAATCCTGCGAAGGCCAATCCAACTTCTCTACGTGAACGACGAACCCTGTCGACAACTATTTTTGCGGTCATTCCCGTCGTTATTCTGCTCTTCATTTCTAATTATTACACCGGCGGTGAGCGCGACAATCTCTATATAGCCTTAGCATCCGGCATGCTACTGGTGAGCTTGTACATTCAGGCCTACACCAGCCAGCAATTAATCGCTTCGCAGTTACCGATCATGTCTTTTTGGGCGGTTATATGCATAGCCATGATGACCGTCGGCGTGAGTGGTAATACCTGGGCCTGGTTGCTTTGTATGCCGGCGATCGCTTCTTTGGTAGCTGGACGTGCCGCTGGAATAATCTGGGCGCTTGCTTGTGCCTTAACACTCTGGTTTTTTGCCTATCTGGAATTCACGGGTTTTACTTTCGAATTCGCTCTCGCGACAACCAATGCGCAGCCGTTCGCCATGGCATTTGAGGCAACCATGGTTTTAATCATGCTCACGGCTGCAACTTTTGTTTTCGTTTCTGGTCAACTCAATGCGGAGCGGAAACTCAATTCCACGGTTAACCAACTCGAAAGAGAAGTACATGAAAGAGCTCTTGCTGAGAATGAAGCCAGGCAGTCAGAGCAAGCAAAATCTTCTTTCCTCGCGGCAATGAGTCACGAATTGCGCACGCCGCTTAATGGCGTTATTGGGGCTTCCCAACTATTGAAAGTTGGAGAACTGCCTTCAAAGAAACGTGAGTTAGTGGATGTTGTTTTGTACAGCAGTCAAACTCTGTTGGAGCTAATAAACAACGTTCTAGATCTATCGCGCTTGGATTCCCATGAGATAGAACTGGAATCCATTCCAGTTGATCTTAGGGAACTGATTGGTTCGGCAATGGCGCCCCTTTCCTTCCAGGCAAGAGAAAAAGGGGTGAAATTTTCTGCCGTTGTAGAAGATGATATTCCGGAATGGATTGTTGGTGATCCCACGCGCTTGCGCCAGGTAATGATAAATCTTGTTGGCAATGCAGTTAAATTTACAAACACTGGTGAAATCACAGTTGTCGTTGACACTGCCTTGGAGCGAATCCGACTTAAAATCGAAGATACTGGTATCGGAATTTCCAAAGATGCCCAATCCAGTTTGTTCGAACCTTATGTGCAAGCAGATATAGCCACGATGCGTAAATTCGGCGGTTCGGGTTTGGGGCTTACTATCGTTAAGAAATTGATTACGGCGATGGGGGGCAAGATTGTCGTGGATTCCGTTCCAGGTCGTGGTTCAACCTTTACCGTCTTTATGCCGCTTAAGCGCACCAGGGCTCCCGTTAAGAAATTGACTGAGGTAAAAGAGACTCGATTGCCTAAAATGTCTGTGCTCGTTGCAGACGACAACGCAGTAAATCGCATGGTTTTATCTCGGATGCTAGAACAGGATGGCCATCGCGTGGTATCTATGTCAAATGGCAAGGAAGTTCTGGAATATTTGCCAGACCATGATGTGAATATGGTGTTTATGGATTTACAAATGCCTGTTATGGATGGTGTTGCTGCCATGCGCAAGATTCGCAATATGCGAGGGCGGAAGGCGGAAACTCCAATTATCGCGGTAACAGCAAACGTTGTCAGCGAAACACCGGAAGACGTGATCAAACAGGGCATGGACGCATTTCTCGCCAAACCTTATCTTCACACCGAGTTGCGGGAAGCTATGCACAACGCAGCGGCAAAGAGCCCTGTAGCACCGGTGGCCCACTCCAAAAGAATGGGCGCAGAGCGCTAGTCCATTAAGCTTCGAATTTAACTAATCCTGATTTGCATCAAAATCAGCGCATTTTATTGCGCATACACTTTGCTTTATTGTTAACAACCGGAGCAGAGTAATGACGGATGTAATTGATTCGAATGAAGTCGAAAGAGAGAAACTGCTGCCAGTAGCAGTGAGTTGTTTTGTGGGATATCTGTCAATTATGGCGTTGGGATATTTCGTCGGTGGGGCGATCTTCTAGAAAGACAGTTATTTAAATTTAAAACCCACGTAGTTTTCTGCCAAGCTCCTCGATGCTGCTTGCGATTGGCAGACATATTCCAATTCAGCGCTCTGTAATCGTTCTTGAAAGGGACTGCTTTCAGGAAACTTGTGCAGCAGCGAAGTCATATACCAGGAAAAGTGTTCACCGCGCCAAATCCGTCGCAGACATTTTTCTGTGTAACTGTCTAACAATTCCTCCGAGCCTGTTTGGTACCGTTTAACAATTGCATCGCTTAAGTAGTTAACATCTGAAATGGCGAGGTTCATTCCTTTCGCACCAGTCGGTGGCACAATATGGGCAGCATCACCTGCTAGTAGTAAGCGACCATAGCGCATAGTCTCACAGACAAAACTGCGCATTGGCGTTATTGCTTTTTCAATAATTTCACCTTCGACTAGTTTCCAATCAGCAACTGTTTCCAGGCGATCATGTAAAGCTTGCCAGATGCGATCGTTAGACCAATTCTCGATGCTGTCTTCAGGATCACATTGAATATAATTTCTGGTAATGCTTGGCGAACGCATACTGTGTAAAGCAAATCCGCTGGTGCTGTTTGCATAAACCAGTTCTGCAGATGAAGGTGGAGCATCGACTAATATACCCAGCCAGGCAAAAGGATAATCGCGACTGAAATTCTTTCTTTTTTCTTCCGGAATTGAATTTCTGCTTACGCCATGAAATCCATCGCAACCGGCAATTAGATCACATTGAATTTGTTGCTCAGTGCCATCTACCTTAAAGCTAATTGCTGGTTTGTCATCCAAAGGATTGAGAATTTCTACATCACTTGTTTCAAACAGAAGCTTTCCGTTTTCTTTGAGGCGAGTACTTATAAGATCTTTTACAACTTCCTGTTGCCCATAGATCGTGATGCCTTTTCCGTCCGTTAATTCATCGAAATCTATTCGATGAGAATTGGCGCCAAATCGAATCTCAATACCATGGTGTGGCATCCCTTCTTTAAGCAGGCGCTCTCCAAGGCCAGCTTCGGCAAGTAGATTAACTGTGCCTTGCTCCAATACACCGGCTCGCACTCTATTTTCCACGTACTCTCGGCTTTTGCTTTCCAATACGATGGATTCTATGCCCTTGCGGGCTAGCAAGTGAGAGAGCAAGAGTCCTGCAGGACCCGCGCCTATAATTTCGATCTGAGTCTGCATGGTGTTTTCGATTCTACGTATGGAGAAGTGACAGTAATCAAGGGCATTAAAGCCCGAAACACCTAATTATTGAACCACTTTTTACGCTTGCAAGCGCTGGCGCTATGCTATTAGTTGCAGTTGTCAGTTGATAATATGGAAATATTCGTCAGGCAGACTAATTGAATAAGGGGTAGGCCGTGTCAAAAAATAAACCCGATGAAGAATTGTTCGAGTTAGGGTTGCAGGTCAGAAGAGAAGTGTTAGGTAATGAGTATGTGGATGCTGCGTTGGCTAACACAACGGAACTCGATGAAGAATTTCAGCGTTTGATCACTGCAACGGCGTGGGGGACCGTCTGGGCTAGAGACACCTTATCTAGACGCGACCGCAGTTTGATAACTATTACTCAACTAGCCAGTTTAGGTCATCACGAAGAACTTGCTCTGCATCTGCGCGCCACAGTAAATACTGGATTGAGCAGAGAAGATATTAAGGAAGCACTAATACAAGTTGCTGTTTATTCCGGCGTGCCGGCAGCAAATAGCGCGTTTCGAGTCGCGAAGAAAGTTTTTAGCAGTCTGGATAACCAGGCTTAATAATTTCGACTAGTAGATAAATACTATGGCAATTATTGATTGGACTCAGCACCCGCCACTTATCTATACCGATTATAAGTCGTCGCTAAGCCGTGGGCCGACTCAGTCTCCGGTAGACCTAACTACGCTCTACGGTGAGAGTTCTACGCTAAGCATTCAGGAATTCGACGGATCTTTAGTCAATCGTTTTACCATAGGTGAGCTGGACCATGACTTGATTAGAAATGCGCAGCAAGGCGGTTATCCCCTGGGTAAGCGCATGGTTGTTTCAGGAAAAGTGCTTGATCAAGCGGGAAGGCCGCAGGCGGGAGTATTGATTGAGGCATGGCAGGCGAATGCGAGTGGCCGCTATGCTCATAAAGTTGACCAACATGATGCGCCTTTAGATCCTAATTTTCTAGGTGTGGGCCGTTGCGTAACTGATAACTATGGTTGTTATCGATTTTATACAATTAAACCTGGCGCCTATCCCTGGAAAAATCATCCAAATGCCTGGCGACCACAACATATTCATTTTTCTTTGGTCGGCGAATCAATTGCAGATCGACTGGTTACTCAAATGTATTTTCCAGGGGATCCTTTACTGAATTACGATCCAATCTTTGCAGCTGTGCCTGAATCTGCTCAAGATCGCCTGATCTCAACGCTGGACCTAGGGATTACCGAGGCCGATTACGCACTGGGCTACAAGTTCGACATCGTATTGGCTGGAGCAAAGGCAACTCCAATCGATGCAGAGCAGGGAGCCTGAGCCAATGAAGTCTTCGTTGCCGCTCACGCCATCTCAAACAGTAGGGTCATTTTTCACTATTGGGCTTAGTGCAACGGAAAACGAGGGCCGATTGGCAAGCCCCGTGAGCAGCCAAATTTCCGGTGAAGGCGAAGTAATCTCAGTTGTTGGCAGAGTATTCGATGGAAATCAGGAACTAGTTCCCGATGCGCTAATTGAAATCTGGCAAGCCGATGCGATGGGAAGTTTAAGCAATCAGAACTTTTTTGGCTTTGCCCGTAGTCACACCGGAGACAATGCAGAAGGTAAGTTTGCGTTTAGGACCGTAAAACCTGGACCCCGTAGTGACACAGAAGCGCCTTGCATTTCAGTAGTGGTCACTATGCGTGGCTTGCTTACTCAGCTTTACACGCGTCTCTATTTTTCTGATGAATCTGCAGCAAATGATAAAGATCAGCTGTTGAGTCGAGTGCCCGAAGCTAGAAGAGATAGTCTTATTGCAAAATGTACAGAAGATGATGGTGAGCGCATCTACATTTTTGATATCTGTATGCAGGGCGATGAAGAAACGGTATTTTTTCATCTGTAACGGGAGTAATTCATGGTGAGCAGTCTCGATTCAGCAATTACGGCTTCAAGCTTCTCAGACGAGGATATTGCTGAGTTGTTTACTGACGCTGCAGAGATAAATGCTCTGATCCAAGTCGAGCGAGAGCTGGCGCGGGTGCAGGAAGCATTGCAGATTATTCCTAATGGAGTCGGTAAGAAAATCCATGAGTCACTGGCGGGAGTGGAAGTCGAGCCCAGTTCCCTCGCCAGCGGTTTTCTGCAAGACGGAATTCCTATACCTGCTTTGCTTAAGATATTGCGCGGTCAAATAGAGCCAGATGCAGCAAGCTATTTACATTTTGGGGCAACTAGCCACGACATCTTAGATACCGCTCTTATCATTCGCAGCAAGTCCGCAATCAAAATCATTGAAGAAAATTTGAATACTCTTGTGAGCAAGTTGAGTGATCTGGCTCGCAACCATATAGCTACAGTTATGATTGGCAGGACTCGCAACCAAAATGCTGCACCGATTGTTTTCGGGTTTAAAGTCGTTAATTGGTTAGCGCCATTGCAGCGGCAACAGCAACGACTCAATGAGCTCTCAACGCGATTGCTGGTGGTGCAACTTGGAGGGGCAGTAGGCACAAACGCAGCTCTAGACTCTAAAGGCACAGAACTAAATACTTCGCTCGCTGCTGCGCTGGGCTTGAGTCCCTCCACTTCGCCCTGGCATGCGCAACGGGATTGCATCGTTGAGTTTACCAACTGGTTGAATCTGACTGCTGGATTGATTGGCAAAATGGCACAAGACCTATTGTTAATGGCGCAGAGTGAAGTTGGAGAAATCAGCTTTGGTGGAACCGGTAAATCATCCACCATGCCGAACAAAAGCAACCCGGTAATAGCCGAAACTCTGATTAGTCTCGGTAATTATTGCAGAAGTCAGGCCGATCTGATGGCACAGACTCTAATGCCTGCCCATGAGAGGGATGGTGTCAGTATGGCGACTGAGCGCCTCGCATTTACTCCCTTAATCTGCGCCACTGGGGCAAGTATTAAGCACGCTATAAATTGCCTAAGCAGTTTGAACGTCAATGAAGAAGCAATGCATAAGAATCTGATTGCAGACAATGGCCGTATCCTTGCTGAGGCAGCGGTTTTCGAGCTTTGTAGACTAATGGAACGCTCTCAGGCTGCGGAATATGTGGCACAGGCTTGTTCCGAAAGCCTGACGAATAACAGCCATATGATCGATGAGCTGGAAAAAATCAGCGCTGTTGAACTCGATTGGGAAGCGTTAAAACAGCCGGAAAACTATTTGGGTTCGGCTAAAGAAATAATTAACAAAATAGTAGGAAATATTGATTGATATCTCGCTAGGATTTCTTTTGTAAGCGTTCAATATGTTTACTGCAAAGTTCGACTCCATCTGCTAATTCAAGTTCTTTGTAAAGACTTTCAGCTTCCACGAAATACTCCAGCGCTGTGGTGTTGTCGGTGCGATTCTCTCTAATTTCTGCGAATCGAATTAGTAAATTTGCAATGTCGAGTTTGATATTATTTTCTATCTCAGATAATCCCCGATACAGAGTTAGAGCTTCTTCGTAGCATTGATGCGCCTCGTCGAATTGCCTGCGCTGTTTGAACAAATCGCCCAGATGTCGAATCTTATGAGCCAACATCGCTGGATCATTTAATTCTCGGCAAAGCTCGACAGCTAAACTCCACAATTGCAGAGCGGAATCGAGACGACCTACGTCGACTTCTAAATTTGCTAATAAATGGACCGCATGAGCAGTATTGCGATCGTCGCTATTTGTAATTGCACTGTTAATCGCCTTATCTAAAAGCTGGCCTGCGGCTTGCAGGCGAGAATAGCGCGCTGCTAATGGCCAGTCGAACGACTCTCGACGCCAGCGCCAGGCAGTATCCATCAATTCTTCTGTGGTCAATTCAGTCATCTAAGTCAATCTGGGTCTCGCAGTTCAAATCGAATATTCAAATAAACAATCGATTCTGTTTCTTTGATACCGTGAGGTACACCGGTAGGGATAAATACCAGATCACCTGCTTTTATTACCCGTTCATCTCCGCCTTCGATAGCGCTGCCTCTAAAATCTCCGGGTCCTGCACCTGCCTCAGCATCCACGATTGTTCCTCCAGTGACAACGGTACCGATGCCTTCCCGTACAACCCACACTTCGGTAATTCGACCATGCTGCAATATGGTTTCCGGGCCCTGGATATGGCGTACATTAATGCTGAAAATGCCGCCTTCCAGCACCCGATTCGTGTTCAAACCGTTATCGCGAAGCTGGCTTGCAGCCAACAACAATTCTTCCAGCGGAATATCAATAGAATGATCGCTAGGTGCGAGTGGCGCGTTTGCAGTTTGAGCGTGGCTTATTGACGAGGTTAAAACGAAAATAAAAAACGTACAAAATTTCCTCATGGCGATAGTTCCCTATTCTTATTGAGTGCTGGACAAATCGGTTTGGGTGGGGCTAACTTTAAGTCTCCCACCGCATTCTATACGGGTGAATTCCATGATTGCCAGGTGTCTGTTAATAGTTTCTATTCTTTTAGTAAATTCGTCCCATGCCCACCATTCCCGTGCCGCGTTCAATCTGGATTCCAGTGTCGAAGTGGAAGGCACACTGGTGGAGCTTTCCTGGCGTAATCCGCATGCATTCGTAGTAGTCGAGGCTTTAGATGAAACCGGTAACACGATTGAATGGACCTTCGAAGGACACTCGATCGCAGGACTGATGCGCAATGGTTGGTCCCCAAATTCTTTCGAGATCGGAGAACGAGTCGTAGTCGACGCGCGGCCCAATAGAGATCCAGCAAGACTTTTTGGCTTACTGAATCATGTGACGAAGGCAGATGGTGAAACCCTCTATGCTTTTAGCCGGCCAGCAGAAGATGCGCCACCACCACGCAGACCGATTGCACCATCGACTGATTTCTCCGGTACCTGGAGGTCAATCTTAAACATGCGACAAACACTAGTTGGTGGTTTTGAGCCTCCAGCAGATTGGCCCTATACAGAAAGGGGCTTGGAAGAGGTCGCCATCTTCAACCTTAACGATGATCCGGGCCTCGATTGTGAGTCATACCCAATGCCGCGAATTACTCGCTTTCCCTACAATCAACGCTGGGAAGTTGCGGACGGCAACATCACCGTAATTCACGAGCAAGCTACGACAGTTAGAAATCTGAATATGAATTCAGGCGCAACAATTCCATCACGTCATGTGCCAGACGAGAATGGCTATTCGATAGGGCGCATTGCCGATGATGGCAGTCTTGTTGTTAATACAGCCGGATTTGCCGAAACTAAATGGGGTACCGAAAGAGGAGTTAGTTCTAGTGAACAAAAAGTTGTGGTTGAAACTTATCGCCTGGTTGATGATGGCTATGGTTTGGAGTTGACCTATACCATTACCGATCCTGAGTTTTTAACTGCTACCGTGGAGCTCGGTCGAAACTTCCGCTTGGTTTCGAATTACGAATTCACCGACGAGCCCTGCGATCCCGAAGCGGCTCGTCGACATTTGCAGTTTGACTAATTTGTTAGTTCAGCAGCAGCTTCGATTGTTTGCTCATTCACAAATAGATGCGGTCTGACGTAACATCTATTTGTGAATGATGGTAAAGCCTAAGAAATTTTACGATCTAACCAGTCGACAATTACGCGATTCACTTCTTCTGGCTTTTCCTGCTGGGTCCAGTGGCCACTATCCATCACGGTATGTTTCTCCAGATCTGAAATAAAGTCTTCCATGCCGTCTGCTGAAGAAGGTGGCAATATCACATCGTTCTCCGCGCCTATATAAAGGCTGGGTACTTCGATGCGCGGTTGGGCATTAGCCATTACCGATCCGATTCGTGCTGCAGCTCGATACCAGTTCAGTCCGCCGGTAAAACCAGTTGCTTCATAGGTTTCGGTAAAATATTCCATGACTTGTTCGGACATAAATGGTTCGCCAGGTGGGTCTTCTCTCTGCAACATGGCCAGTAAATCCATGCGTCGTTCATCTGAATCTTCTGGAATTTGGGCAAATGCTTCTGTATCCCATATTCCTCCACGGGATAAGATGAAATCGAAAGTTTTGCGTACGTCAGCACCTAGTATGGGTTCCGCATAGCCCGGCTGCTGGAAAGTGGCAAAATAGTAGCGAGGCGTCATCACGATTAGTGATGGATCACTATTTTCTACCGGAGGTAAGTTTGGAGGTCGGCTGGCAGAAGTATTTAATCCAATCACACCCAGACAACGATCCGGATGTAACATGGGCATCGCCCAAACCACCGCGCCACCCCAGTCATGGCCGCAAAACACCGCCTTTTCGATGCCTTTGGCATCCATGATGCCAAGTAAGTCATCACAGAAGATGCCAAGATCATATTGCATGGGATCTTCCGGTCCACCAGTCAATCCAAAGCCTCGCTGATCCGGTGCTATGGCATGGTAACCGGCTTCGGCAACTGCATCGATCTGGTTACGCCAACTAAAGGCTAATTCAGGCCAGCCATGACAAAACACGACTGCCGGGCCTTCGCCTTTTTCATAGACAGCCATGTCTATTCCGTTGCTTTCGATAAAGTTCGGTTCTGGCATTAATGGTGCCGGTCTGACTCCGTTACTTTGAGCATTAGCTGCCAACGGCAGCAGTGAAGCGCCGAGACCGGCAATAGCGGAATCTCTCATAAATTTTCTACGTGATGACTTCATAGTGGTATATCTGACCCCTTAATTAACTTGATATATCATTAAAATAGTATCAAGGCAGTGATAATGCCATGAGTTGTTCCGGCTCGCCTCTGGCTCCACCGCCTAGAGCAAACACGATGTATTGTTTTCCATTCGCCATATAGGTAATCGGCGTTGCGTGAAATCGCGCCGGTAATTGCAGCCACCAAATTTCTTCACCGCTATCCTTGTCATAGACGCCGAGTCGATTTGTTTCGAAGCCTTGCCCGATGAATAAAAGCGATTTCGTGAGAAGCGGTCCACCGAGTTTCTCAAAATTACCAAGCGCAGGTAACTCCAATCCTTGTAGATCGGCGTGGTCTCGTGGTCCCTCGCCAACTGGCACATGCCACAGCTTCTCTCCGGCATTCATGTCGAATGCGACCAATTGCGAATAGGGTGGTTTAAACAGTGGCAAGCCACGCGGCCCACTTAGATCTCTAACTCGGGGCCTTATGGTCAGATCAGAATCGGTCGTCTCAGGAGGATTTATGTTCACTGTGGAAAAATGCGCCCAGGAAGGAACAAACAAGCGTTGAGATTCCGGATCAAATGCGGCTCCCCACCAGTTGGCACCACCACTCCAACCTGGGCGAATGATGTTATCGCCAGGAGCAGGAGGCGTATACAGGGGGCCGCTATTGTACTGCTGAAAAATTTCCAAAGCCTCAGCTTTGATCTCGGGAGTGAAATCTATTAGATCATCTTCGGTCGCGCCATTTGCTAAAAACAGGGGGGGTTTAGTAGGAAATGGTTGTGTAGGTGAAGTTATTTCTCCTAACACACGTGATTGGGGAACTGCTTGCTCTTCGATTGGCCAAACTGGCTCACCTGTGACTCTGTCGAAGACAAAAGTAAAACCCTGCTTGGTGATTTGCGCCACTGCTTTAATGGCTTGGCCATCGACGACTATATCGATCAGGTTTGGTGCTGCTGGGGGGTCATAGTCCCATACTGAATGATGCACCATTTGATAATGCCAGACTCGTTCACCAGTCTCTGCATTTAAAGCGACTAAGGAATTTGCAAACAGATTATCGCCAAGGCGATGACCACCATAATAATCTGGCACCGTTGTCCCAACGGGCAGATAAACAAGCCCCAATTCTTCATCGGCGCTCATCATCGTCCAGACATTGGCGCCACCGGTAAAGCGCCAGGCATCTTGTGGCCAGGTGTCCGCTCCGAATTCACCCGGCTGTGGAATTGTGTGAAAGATCCATTGCGTCTCGCCGGTATGGACATTAAATCCGCGCACGTGACCCGGAGGTGCTTCGCGAAAATCCGTGCCTTCCGTCATGGCCGAGCCAACCACAACAACATCACCGACCACGATAGGGGGAGAACTCACTGCATAGAGTGAAGGATCGATAGTGCGGCCCAGTCCCCGTTTAAGATCGACTCGGCCACCACGTCCGAATTGTGGATCCAATCTACCGGTAGCAGGATCGATGGCTAATAGATATGTACGACCGCCGGCATAATACAAGCGTTCCTGTTCACCATCAGTCCAATAGGCAAGTCCTCGGGTCATGAAGCCATGCACGGCGGGACGCCCGTCAACATAAAGAACGGGATCGAAACTCCATAGAGTTTCGCCACTGGCTGGATCTATTGCCGCTATCTGGCCGAGAGAAGTAGTGGTGTAAAGCACTCCATTAACGACTAATGGGGTAACTTCGTAGGCATAACTGCGAAAAGAGCCGCGATCGCGAATAATCTCGTTGTTGCGACGAATTTCTTCGTCTACCGAATTCCAGGTCCAGGCGACTTCCAAGCGCTGCACATTGTCGGCATTAATCTGGTCCAGTGGCGAGTATTTGCTGTGGCCACTGTCGCCCCCATAGCTGGCCCATTCGTTACCGGAGCTGCCTTGTTGCCCAAGCGCAAGAGCAGGGATGAAGCAGAATAAAGCCAATTTACAGAGGAAGAGCAGAAACTGAGTTTTCATAGGTCAGGCCAGAAAGTCGGTTCAACTGATTTTACCCCTTCACGGGAGAATTCAAACTACTCTGAGTGGAATTCTATTGGCTATAATGCCCTGAACTCACGCCTGATTGATAGGACATAAGATGATGGAAGAAGCCTCAGCTAAAAACAGACTACTCAAACTCTGGATTGGTGGCGGTTTGCTCACCCTGGCATTAGTATCTGTAAGCGGTTTTATTATTTTTTCCAGTATCTGCCCCTGTGCGGTCATGCCTGGAGGTTATTTGTTTGGTGAAACTGTGCAAGAACCAGTTGCTGACTGGAATAACACAACAGCAAACCAGGAAAATCTCTGTCAGCTGCAAATCTGGGCTGGAATTCGACCTCATTCTATCAATCTTAACTGCATGGCAACGCCAGACGGCGAATTGTTTTTAAGTTGCTCAGTTTGTGACAGAAAGTATTGGGCAGCAAGAGTCGGGCAAGATGAGGAAGCTGTGTTACGCCTTGGTGAAAACCTGTACCCGGTTCATATTAATCGCGAAACTGATCCTGCCACCATGGACCGCGCATTTCGCGCGCGTGTTAACAAGCTGCAATACACTGACTTGGAAACCATGGTGACACCGAGACCACCATTGGATCAGGAGCGATTCGATCACTGGTGGACGTTTCGAGTCACATCCCGGGCGTGAATGCTTTTTAAGAAGGTATTGAAATAACTTGCCAATGGCTTTCCGAAATCAGGCAGTAAAGCCTTATCAATCCAATCACAAATTTGTGACTGCTTCTGTGCACCACTTAAATGTCATCGGCTGTTTTTTTCTTGTAATTTTTTCTTTGAACTATTCTGCTTCCGCAATCGCACAACATGAAGAAGAGTTGGAAGAAATCGTTGTTACTTCCACTCGCACCAGGCGTAGCTTTGAGAATCAGCCCACTCGTGTCGAAGTGTTAGGTGGAGAAGAGATCAACGAAAAAGCCAACATGAAACCTGGTGACATTCGAATGTTACTGAATGAGAGTACAGGTATTTATGTGCAGCAGACTTCTGCAACCAGCTTTAACTCCAGTATTCGTATACAAGGTCTGGATGGAAAATACACTCAGATTTTAAGAGATAGTATGCCTTTATACGGAGGATATTCGGGCGGTTTAAGTTTGTTGCAAATTGCACCTTTAGATCTGCAACAAGTGGAAGTAATCAAGGGATCCAATTCGACACTCTTTGGTGGTGGTGCTATTGCAGGATTAGTAAACCTGGTAACCAGGGGGCCGGGAGCAGAACCGGAAAATTCATTTCTGTTAAATGCCACGTCTGCAGACGGCATCGATGCCAGTGGATTTTTTTCCCGCCAGAACGACAATGTAGGCGCTACGCTTTTTACATCCTATAACGCCAGTGATGCTTACGATCCTGCCGACAATGGCTTTAGTGCTATCCCGGAATTCGAGCGCTGGACAATTAAACCTAGATTATTTCTAGAGGGAGAGAACAGCGAAACTACTATGGCGATTAGTCTGGTCACTGAAGATCGTCTTGGCGGTGACATGAACTACATCGATGGCAGAAGATCAAATCCCGCCTATTTCGAAGACAGTGATACGAGTCGAATTTCAACGCAGTTCGAACGTATTCAATATTCGGATTCTGGAAATGAATTGGTATTGCGAAATAGTGTGAGTCGATTTGATCGTGAGCTAACAATACCGGGATTCGAATTCGGCGGTACTCAACTCTCTAGTTTTTCTGAGGTTCATATCCTGGGCGCCAATGAAAACTTGGATTGGGTACTAGGTATAAATTTGTGGACAGAGGATTTCGAGCAAGATAATCCTCTTCCTGGGTTTAGTCAGGATTTTAGCAGTCACACCATAGGGGCTTTCGCTCAGGCAACATTGCCATTATCTAATCGCTGGATGCTAGAGAGTGGTATTCGATTCGATCATAACTCAGAATACGGAAGCTTCATCCTGCCTCGAGTTTCATTGCTGTACAACCTGTCCGATGACACAACTTTGCGCATCGGAGGCGGTCTAGGATACAAAGAGCCAACGCTGTTCACAGAAGAATCTGAAGCACTACAGTTCCTGAATGTTCTTCCGCTGAATGAAGATCAACTGGACGCGGAGCAATCTGCCGGGCTCAATATCGATATTAATCGTTCTTTCGAATTTGATAATGGCATCTCTCTGAATCTCAATGCTCTGGTGTTCTATACGCGGGTCGATGACCCATTGCAGTTAGAATTAGTGGCACCAAACCAATATGCGTTCAGCCAACCGCAAGATTATTTAGATTCGAAAGGCACGGAGATAAATGCCGCCTGGTTCTGGAATGATTTCAAATTGTTTCTGGGCTACACCCACACTGATGTGGAAGAACATGGACCTGCCGGTGTCAGTGAAAGTACGTTAATCCCGGAAGACCGCGTTAACACTGTTTTCGTTTACGAGCGGGAAGATGACTTTCGCATTGGGCTTGAGGCTTACTATTTCGGACAGCAGGCTTTAACCGATGGATCACGGGGAAGGGACTATTGGATCTTTGGCTTAATGATGGAAAAAGTCTTTACAGATCAATATTCTCTGTTTCTAAATTTCGAAAATTTTACCGACACGCGGCAGACTCGATACGAACAAATCTATTCCGGTACGCTTACAGATCCAATGTTTAATGACATTTTCGCTCCACTCGACGGATTTGTTATCAATGGTGGCATAAAGCTGCGTTTGTAATTTTTTTGTCTGAGAAAGAATCTATTGGGGATTCTTTATCGTAAGTGGAACTCGGGCGCCATAATCAGTAATACCTGAGAGTCGACTAAAGTAATCGTATGCAAGTGCAGAAATTTTCTCGATTACCTCGTCACCATTACCACCATAGTTAGACATGACTGTTAAGACATAAGGGCGATCCGGAAGATCTATAATTCCCCATACCGTGCTAACGCCAGTTATGCCGCCTGGTTTATACGCGATAGCAACGTCCCGAGGCACCGGATTGCGAATTGGTCCCGCTTTAGGTATTTCAAGAATTTCCCTGACTCGATCGCATCCTTGCTCACCCATAGGTAGATCACAGTGCGCGATCTTTTCCATGATCAGAGCAGCATCTTGCGGTGTTGATAAATTTTCATTACCAATCAGCGATTGATCCGGTCGAATCATTTTCCGCTGCAGCAGTGTTTGATTTGCACCAAGTGAGGCAGACAAGCGATTAACTGCTTCCATGCCAAGCTCATCGATAAGCACATTCGTTGCTGTATTGTCGGAAACCCAAATCATATAGATAGCGTAATCTTCCAGAGATAAGGCGGAGCCACCATCGCTTAATACCCGCAATACGCCGCTACCGGCGGTTCTGACTTCATCCGTTAACTCGACGCGGCGGCCCAGTATTTCCGGATCGGATTCAGCACGACGGAATAATTCCAGAAGAATCGGAATCTTGATTGCACTAGCCTGGGGAAATACAAACTCGTCACGAAAGCTCCAGCGATCGCCACTGGTTAAATCCAGAATGTGGGCACCTGCTACACCTTCATAGTCATTAACAATCGCTTCAAGGTCCGATTGCAGTTTATCGCTAAGAATTTGCAGATGTTGTTCTTGCCCAATCGCTGGCGTAAAAAACAGAAACGATAAGGCCGACATGGCAAAGCAGATTTGTTTTTTCATGGTAGACCTCTAATTATTAAAAATATCTAAAGGCAGTAGCGCAGTGACGCCAACATTCGGTGAATCTACCAGCTGGCTAATGCGAAGATCCACTGCAACGCTGGCAATGACATACGCTTGATTACGAGTAAGACCGTATTCAAAAACCATGTAGTCGATGATACCGTCAATGGCGTTGCGTGCTGCAAGATTTATGTCGTTTGACAAATTGCTAAGGCCCGCGACCACATCTGAATTCAAATACTGCATGTCAGGAGGGACCTCTCCGGGTTCTTTAATTGGTAAACCTGTGACCGCATAAAAACGCCGTGAAGGAATTTCCAGAAAACGTGAAGAACCTTCGTAGTGAGGACCTCGGGATAGATCAGGGCCATCTTTTAAAACTTCGGTTGTAGCCCAAACATCCGCGGACATTTCGATGGCAGTTCCCGACACTTCGCCGTCACCCTGAGCATAGTGCAGGTCTCCAATGGTTAGTCCACAACCCTCAACGAAACAAGGTAAGTAGATAGAAACGCCCGCCTGCAAGTAGCGGATGTCCATATTGCCGCCGTGTTCTCTCGGCGGGATAGTGCGCAAACATTCGTCAGGAGCCGAACCGTTTGGCCCGCAAATTTCGGCAGGCGAAGCCCCACCTGGAGAAGGCAGAGAAACTTGACCACCTGCATCGGCTAGTTCCTGCTCACGCTCCAGCATTATGCGTAGCTGATTAGGGCCGGGAAGGGTGGAAACGACGCCGGGAAAACTGCCGTTGGGAATGCGCACGCCAGGAATATCATCGCTTTCGGCATATTCACGATTGAGCCGCCAGATAGTAAGGAACTCGCCATCGACCAGATCTGGAATGAATCCGCCACTACCACCGTAGGTGTAGGCGTATTTCCCCGGGTCGATGTTTAGCAGTGTTACTTTCAGTACGTCACCTTCTTCCGCACCTTCTATGAATACCGGTCCGGCCATGGGATGGACCGCACCGAAGTCACCGCTCGAGGTTTCTGGTTCAGTGGTTTGTGCGGCAACGGTTCCTAACCAGTCGCCACTGTCGCGAGTTCGAAACAAAATTGTTTCTCCGGGTTGCGCGCGCGCTGCCATCGGAATATCAGGGTGGAGACGATTAACGCAACCAGGATCTTCCAGGCAGTTTTCCCCAGTACCTCCAACAACAATCACTCCATTGTCTGCGGCTATGACTGGATTCCCCTCTAATTGGATCGCTATTAAAAAGAAAACGCCGATGTATTTGTTGCAGCGATTGATCATGATTGAGCACCTTTGTTTCTGCGAGAGATCCAAGCCACTGCAAGCGCAGTTATGAGCTGAGGAATAGACAATAGAGCCATAAATACAATTGCAATTGGCCATAGGGAAAGAGAATTACCTCCAAGCAAAATTGCAATAAACTGCCCAGTTCCCATGCTGACTACCCAGCGCCAGGGTTGGTTGGGGAAAAACCAAGCAATTAAGGCGATCATTATACACATCAAAGGAATACCGATTCGAAAATAGACAGGTGAATCGAATGCCTCGTTGCTGCCAGTGATCACACTAATAATCAAGCAGACAAAAAAACCTACGGTAGCTGAGAGAATTAGAATGTATGAATCTTTAAGTTGCATAGAGTGGCTCAGAAAAGCTAACCACCTAACAGATGTTCTGGGATTTCCAAGCCCTGATCCTGGTAATACCGCAGTGCACCTTTATGTAAAGGGACAGGAACTCCCTGTAACGCATTTTCCAATTCCATTGATCTAGTCGCATTATGAATTTCTCGCAACACCGCCAGGTTTTCCCACAATAACTTGGTCAGGTTATAGACGATCTCTTCTGGCACATCATCTCTGACAACTAAAACGTTCGCGCTAGCAGCGGTTGTTACGGTTTCATCTTGAGTCGGATAAGTGCCTGGTGCCAGATCATAAAAATTCCAGATAGGATATTCCCAGTTAATCGCATCTAATTCATTCTCGGTAACACTGAGAATGGTTAAATCATCACCCAATAGTGCATGGGCTCTGGTTAGTGCTGCCATTGGCGGACCACCTGGTGCGTTCAATCCGACAATGTTGCCATCTTGCAATGCATCCGCCGACGGGCCATATCCCAAGTAGGCAACAGATAGATTCTGGTCATAATCGATACCAAGCGCGTCGAAAATATAGAATCCTGTAATCTCTGCGCCAGAATTTCTCATACCAATGGAAACTCGCTCTCCGTTTAGCTTACCCAGGTCTGCAAAGGTTCCTTCAGTTACTAAATCTGAGCGCAAAAGAAGATGTTCTACATTTGGCCACAGCGCCGTTACTCCACGAATATGGGTTTGTGGATTCTGAATTGGTCCTTCGCCAGCATAGGCCCAGGCAGCAAAAATCGAAAGCATTGAAGCAAACTGCGCCTGGTTATCTCTAAGTAATTTCACATTTTCTAGCGAACCCGCTGAGCTAATTGCGGTAAGGGAAAAGTTCGCTTCTTCTCGCGCAGAAACCAGGGTAGCGAGAGCCACGCCAACTGGATAATAGGTGGCACTGGTCGTACCAGTAGTTAACACATAGGTCTGGCGCTGCCCTGCCTGATCAGTGCATGAAGCAAATAAGAGGACTAATAAATAAGCAGAAAGTCGAGTCACGTTTTTATAATCAGGTGGAACTCTTAGTTAATTAACTACCGTTACTCGTACTGGTCAAGCTGGTGAAAGTCAGCTGATCAGGTGATTCTTCAACCATATTGGGGATTACGATGGCGGCTAGAAAGATGATAACTAGTACGATAGCCAATACAGATAGACTGACTTTTGCTACAAGATTGGGATTTTTCATGATGGTTCCCACTGTGACTTGGTCTGACCAAGTATAACAGTGGCATTTCAAGCAAAACTATCATTCGATTCATAATTCCTTTGGATTTTCTGGAAAACGCTTTATATGGGTCTATCTTTAATAGAGCTGCTTAAAATCCACAGTGTGCTAAAAGGAATTACGAAATGCCTGAAGGTTTATCCCAAGCCGGTCTTGAGGAGTGTTATAGAGAGCTCTTAAATACAGTGCTCAGTGGTAATACAAAGTTGCCGAGCCTGCCCGATGTGACTATGCAGGTGCGAGAGGCAATTGCGGAGGAAAATACAACTTCGGCGGAAATTACAGAAATTATCATGAAGGATCCGGCGCTTACTGCTTACCTGGTCCAAACCGCATCGAGCCCAATCTATCGTCGTGCTGTTCCCCCAAAATCACTTTCAGATGTTGTCGGACTCCTCGGGTTCTCTGCTACCAACAGTTTGGTGATGCTTCATACCACACGTAATATGGTTGAATTGAATGATGCTAATGCACGTAGTATTTTTCAGCACACCTGGGACAGGTTGGTTGTTAAAGCAAGTATAGGCGCTTATATAGCACAGAAAACTAGATCAATGCCCTTTGATGAAGTGCAATTGGCAATGCTGCTATCTGAAGTTGGTTCGTTAACAGTTTTATCGTCCATGTTGGATTCTTCGCAAGAAATTGATTCCGAAATCTATTTTCAGATGTGCCGACAGTATGCCAAACATATCGGCGGTGCTGTACTGCGTAAGTGGGAAGTCGATAGTGACTTTATTGATGTCATGGAGAAATCAGGCCAATGGAATGAATTTCATGACGATGATTTCAGCCTCTTGGACATTGCCAATCTGTCTATCTATCACACAGTGCGCATGACCGTGGATGCGCCGACCCTGCCAGAAGTTGAATCGATCGGAGCTTTTAAGAAGCTACCGGTAGAACATCGTCGCAGTTCAAAGAAAGAAGGATGGCTGGATCTCATTTCGGATAACAATGACGAGATTCAAGCGATTATAAGCTCGTTTAAGTAATCAAGGTTAAAGCAAGAGACGGGAAGGGGCCAACTGGGTACGTTGGCCCCTTTTTATTTTGATCACCTGATTTGTAACACCGAGAAAATCAAAGAGCATGGATGTTGCTCAATTTGATTCAAACCGGATTGAAATATACCAATTACCAGCGTATATTCGGGCTATTGGTAAGGACAATTTAGATTGGTTCGGCGAAATAGTATTCAACAAATAATCTTGTCTCGTATTAGTTAGGTAGATCGAGGAAGCCCCCAAAATATAAGCCTTTTCGGCCTGTATCGGTATTTCAACCTGGCTCCTGTTTACTACAATTTATCTTGATTTAGCTCAGAGATAATTCCTATTTTCGGTAAATTGGTGATGGTTTTATCGAAAATTGGTATATACTCCAATCAGAAAGTCGTTAGTATTGCCTCTTTTCTATACCTATTAAGAGCATGATGCAGGAGAGCATCGAACAATGAATGACAAGCGTCTCTACCATAACGTTGCGCGCAAAATTGCAAAGTTGATTGACGAGGGAGTCTATCTTCCAGGAAGTCGATTGCCAGCTGAGCGAGATTTGGCAGAACAATTCAATGTTAGTCGAGTAACTGTACGTGAGGCTCAAATTGCGCTGCAGGCGCTCGGTCGTATTGAAATCAAAACGGGCTCCGGTGTTTATGTGCTTGACGGAAAAGGTATTGAGAATGGTGAATTACCCGATGCAAGTGCATTCGAGTTGACTGAAGCCAGGGCAATTTTTGAAGCCGAAGCAGCAGCACTGGCGGCAACTCGCATAGACGATGAAACCCTCGCAAAATTAGATGCTTATATCGAAATCATGGCTAACTCGGGGCCTGAAGATGAAAAGGGTGATGTTGCAGACCGTGATTTTCACAAGACTATCGCCCGTGCCTCGGGTAATAAGGCGATATCCCATGTTATCGATGTTATGTGGAAGATGCGTACCGACCTCGAACCTGTGAGTACAGTTTACAAGTCAGTTTGCTCAGCAGATTTTGGTGCCCGCGCCGGCGAACACAGCCAGATTCTGACCGCACTTAAAAAACGGGATGCAGCTGGAGCGCGCCAAGCTATGCGTGACCACTTTAAACGGCTCCTGACTTCTATGCTTGATGTTACTGAGAAGCGTGAACTAGAAGAATTACGCAAAAAAGCCACAGAAAGTCGGCAGCGTTACCTCAAAACCGCTAACCTATAGAGTACTCTGCCATAGGGGTTGGCTTGATCTAATTATCCTACCAATTTGGTTTACCAATATTGCATTATACGAAGATATTGGTTGACTTTCTACGTAGCCCAATTTACGATCCATTGCTAATTAGTGCGCAAGCTCAAGTTGCTAGCTCGTAACAATTTCAGACTTTCCCACTTCATTCATACTATTGGTGAGGGCTATGGTTTCTTCTACAAAAAGAGTACTCCCGTCTCTGGTAGTGCTTTTTCTGCTTCAGCCTGTTTTTGCGGATACGCTGGTCAGCACCCAGGAAGAATTCAGGCAGGCTGTAAGCAACGCCGCTCCTGGCGACACAATTGTCATGGCCGATGGCGAATGGAATGATTTTGAAATTTTGCTCTCCGGAGTTGGAACCAGTGATCAACCAATTACGCTAACGGCTCAGACAAAAGGACAAGTAATAGTCACAGGCCGCTCCAATCTGCGACTGGAAGGTGAATACCTTGTGGTTTCTGGACTGGTATTCAGGGATGGATATTCACCTACCAATACAGTTATTTCCTTCCGCGCAAACCGTGAACAGCTTGCAAACAATTCACGAATAACTGAAGTCGTCATAGACCATTTCAATAATCCAGAACGTCATGAAACTGATTTTTGGGTCATGATGTATGGTCGACATAATCGCTTCGATCACAATTACCTCGTAGGGAAAAGCAATAACGGAGTTACCATGGCTGTGCGCCTCGATTCGGAGGACAGTCGCGAAAACTACCACCGGATTGATCACAACTATTTCGGTCCGCGTCCAATTCTGGGATCAAATGGCGGTGAAACCTTACGTATCGGCACCAGTCGCTACTCGCTAACAGATTCATTCACGGTAGTAGAAAATAATTTCTTTGATCGCTGTAATGGCGAAGTTGAAATCATTTCCAGCAAATCCGGTAACAACACATTCAGAGGGAACGTCTTTTACGAATCAAGAGGCACGTTGACGCTGCGCCACGGTAATGACAACTTACTTGAAAACAATGTTTTCCTGGGCAATGGAGTTGATCATACCGGAGGTATCAGAGTAATAAACAAACGGCAGACCGTACGTAACAATTACATGGCCGGACTTACCGGGCACAGATTCGGAGGCGCCTTCGTAGTAATGAATGGGGTGCCGAATTCGCCGATCAATCGTTATCACCAGGTTGAAGAATCAGTCATCGAAAACAACACAATAATTGAAAGTGATCACATCGAACTGGCTGCGGGTGCTGACGACGAAAGATCAGCGCGAATTCTCAGTACTACCTTTCAGAAAAATCTTATTACGAACACGAATACCAAAAATTCCATCGCGGTGCATGATGACATTAGTGGCATCTCCTTTAATGACAATATAGCGACCGGAATTTTGGAATTTCCCAGTGATCAGGGTTTCGAGGAGAGGCCGATAACGCTTGTAACAGGAACCAATGGACTGCTCTATCCTGATATGGATATTGGTGATGTAGGTGTTTCAAAATCACTGACTGTTATTGATCGAGACGAGACCGGACCTTCCTGGTATCCAAAGCCAGGTTATGAAAATGCATTTGATGGTGGCAATGTAGTAGCTATTGCAGCAGGCGTCGACACACTCACAGAAGCAGTTGAAAACTCTCAAGCCGGTGACATCATTGAGCTCTTCCCTGGTGAATATATCGTTTCGAAATTTCTTTCTCTAGATCATCCGCTAACAATCAAGGGTGTTTCGAATGGCAACGTTAGCCCCATAATAAAATATGAGCGAACTACATTGTTTGAGCTAATTGATGGTGGAAGTCTTAAGCTTGAAGGAATAGTAATTGATGGGTCTATTGCTCCCGATACTTATGGAAATTCCGCGATTCGCACCAGTCGCTACTCAATGCTCGGTAATTACCAACTACATTTAGATAATGTTCAAGTTCGCAATCTGAATACCAATCATTCATTTAATTTTCTAAAAGTTGCTATGCATACAATGGCTTCAGACATCGAGATTAATAATTCTGTTTTTGAAGACATTACCGGCCACATTATCGCATTAGACAGAGAGACAGATGATCTCGGAATTTACAATGCGGAGTACGTCTCGATAAACAATTCTTCCTTTACCAACGTAGAAGGATCTCTTGCTTCTATTTATCGTGGCGGAACAGATGAGAGTACTTTTGGACCTCACTTCTCACTGAATAACTCAATACTGAATAATGTAGGCAGTGGAAATAGAAATTCGTCTCAGTCTTCATTGTATTTGTTAGGTGTGCAAGCTACTTCAATAAACAATAACCAATTCAGTAACAGCGCTCCGATTCGCGTAATTCATACTGTAGGTGAGCCAGTAACGAGCCTAAGTGGAAACGAGTTCAGCGAAACGTCAGCGCCATCTATAAGCGACTATCAGAGGCCGGTCCTGTGAAAGGTGGATGCAATTACTTCTCGAGGAAGGCCCTTTTAGGTTGATCAGCTAATTAAATAAGGACAATGCTGTTAATGATTTCATAACAGTTGAGGAAGAGTGTGGCCTAATTTTTAGTGTCTTGCCCATAACTTAGATGTAATTGGTATTTAAGCGATAAATTAAAGACCAGTATAAAGCACATAACAAAAGAAAATAATAAATGAAAGAATTGAATTTACATAGGAGCAGGGCCAATGAAAATTAGAGGCCTACGCTGGGTGGTTGTTAGCCTTGTTGCGTTAGCAACAGTTATAAACTATATCGACCGTAATGCATTAGCTGTTATGTGGCCCGGCATATCAGAAGAACTGGGCATGGATAATTTCGACTATGCACTTGTTGTATCTTTCTTCATGGTCGGTTATGCCATAGGTCAATCGTTATTTGGAAAAATAATTGATTCAATCGGCACACGCTTCGGTTTTGTGCTGGCAATAGTCGTGTGGTCGATTTCAGTCATGCTACATGCTGTGGTCCGCAGCGCAACTTCGTTTGGGGTTGTACGCTTTACGCTTGGCCTGGGGGAAGCGGGCAACTGGCCTGGGGCGACAAAAGCCAATGCAGAGTGGTTTCCTATTAAGGAACGTGCATTGGCGCAGGGAATTTTCAATTCCGGTGCCTCGATAGGTGCAGTAATCTCAGCTCCACTAATTGCCTGGCTCTATTATCTCATTGGCTGGAAAGCAACTTTCGTTGCGATTGGAGCGCTGGGATTTATCTGGATCATACCTTGGCTGATTGTTTATAAGTCGGGAACCGACACTCATCCCTGGCTTACCGAAGAAGAGCGCGACTACATCCTGAAAGGGCAAAAGAAAAGTACAGATAGTGGCGAAGAGACTACAGATTTCGCACCCAGCTGGATGGAAATGTTGAAGTATCGTCAAAGTTGGTCAGTTATTGCTTCTCGCTTTTTTCTAGATCCAGTGTGGTGGCTTTTCGTTTCCTGGTTACCAATTTATTTGGCTGACGAATTTGGTTTCGATATCGCGCAGATTGGATTGTTTGCATGGGTTCCTTATGTCGGTGCAGCGATAGGCAGTATTTTTGGGGGTTGGCTTGCCGGTAAACTGCTTAAAAACGGTTGGACTGTAAACAAAACTAGAAAGTTCGTCATTACAATGGGTGGCGTATTCATGTTGCCAGCACTTTTGGCAACTGCTTTCGCATCAACTCCGTTACTGGCAGTCCTCCTAATTGCAGTCATCCTTTTTGGTTTTCAAATGGCCATTGGCAACATTCAAACATTGCCAAGTGATTACTTCTCGGGTGGTTCTGTAGGATCCCTCGCAGGAGTTGGTGGTACTGCTGCTGTTGTCGGAGTACTTATAACCACCTGGACTGTGCCGGTAATCACAGAAACTTCGTATGTCCCATTCTTCTTGCTTGGTGCCGCACTTGTGCCGCTGGCTATTTTGTCAGTATGGCTGCTTGGAAGGACTATCGAGCCTGTACAAAAACTCTAGTTAAGATTTATATAGGAAGGAAAATGAATTTAGAGAATAAAGTCGTAATCGTCACCGGGGGATCAAGAGATATCGGAAAATCTATCTCTCTGAAAATGGCTGCTGCTGGAGCAAAAGTCGTAGTAAATTTTTGCAACAATGCAGAACAAGGTGAACAGACTGTAGCCGAGATTAAAGACGCGGGTGGTACTGCCATCGCTGTCGGTGGTGACATGACAAAGTCTGAAGATGTTGAGCGTTTAGTCGCTGAAAGTCGAGCCGCATTTGGTGATTCCATTGATGTGTTAGTAAACAATACCGGTGGATTAGTGGCACGCAAAACCTTGTCTGAAATGGACGAAGAGTTTTTCGAACATGTCATGAAGTTGAATCTAACGAGCACCTTTTTGACAATGAAATCGGTAGCTCCACATATGGGAGAAGGCAGTGCAGTTGTGAATCTGGCTTCCCTTGCTGGACGCGATGGCGGCGGACCTGGTGCTTCGGCCTATGCAACATCGAAAGGCGCGGTTATGACTTTTACTCGTGCTATGGCGAAAGAGCTTGGCCCTTCTAAGATCCGAGTAAATTGCATTTGTCCTGGCATGATTTCCACGACCTTTCATGATCAATTTACAAAAGATGAAGTCCGCAAAAACGTTGCAGCAAGCACGCCACTAAAACGCGAAGGCAACGCTGATGAAGTGGCTGATCTGGTTCTCTATCTAGCAGCCGAGCAGTCGAGTTTTATTACGGGTACCAGTGTCGACATAAACGGCGGATTGTATTTCTCTTAATCCATGGACCAATTGCTCGAAGAGACCGGTGTAGTTCCTGTTGTTGTAATAGATAACGCCGATGATGCAGTACCGTTAGCTAAGGCACTAGTTGAAGGCGGCTTACCTATAATCGAAGTCACCTTGAGAACTCAAGCTGCAACTGCGGCGATAGAGAACATTGCCAAGCAAGTACCTGAAGCAGTGATTGGCGCTGGTACTGTATTAAGTGTGGAACACCTACAACTTGCTCATAACATAGGTGCGCAATTTATCGTGTCCCCTGGATTAAATCGCACTGTCGTCGAAGTATCTCAGGCTAATAACTTGCCCATTTATCCTGGAATTGCAACAGCTTCGGAATTGCAGTCCGCATGGAATATGGGATTGAGAACAGTCAAGTTTTTCCCTGCGGAACTCGCCGGCGGTGTTGCCATGATCAAAGCTCTCGCGTCCGTGTTTCGCGATGTAAAGTTTATGCCTACTGGTGGTGTAGCGCCGAACAATCTGCGGGAGTATCTTTCATTGCCAACCGTTACGGCCTGTGGAGGCAGCTGGTTAGCACCATCAAATTTGCTTACCGAGAAAAATTTTACAGAGATCACCCGCCTGGCTGCGGAAGCGAAAAAAATTGCGGTCGAAACACGGGCTTCAGAATAATTTATACCTAAGTATTAGATACAGGATTAGACACGAATGGCTGAGTATTTGAGTGTGGGTGAATTGATGTTGCGGTTGAAGTCGCCCAATCATGAACGATTGTTTCAATCCAGCAATCTTGAAGCCTCATTTGGGGGCGGAGAAGCGAATGTTGCGGTATCGCTTGCGAACTATGGTTTAAATTCTGGTTTCGTGTCCGCTATCCCCGATAACATAATTGGAGACTCTGCAATTCGCGAACTCCGAGGTTTCGGTGTCGATACATCGGGAGTGTTGCGGACAGGAAACAGATTGGGTGTTTATTTTCTGGAAACTGGTGCGAATCAAAGACCGTCAACTGTGGTTTACGATCGTGCAAATTCGGCGATCGCCGAGGTTGATCCAGCAGCATTTGTTTGGCCTGACGTATTTAAAGGTGCTCGCTGGTTGCACATTACAGGGATTACCCCAGCCCTGACCGAATCATCGGCGACTCTGAGCATAGCTGCTGTTAGGGCAGCGAAAGAAGCTGGGCTAACTGTCTCCTGTGATTTCAATTTTCGAGGCAAGCTTTGGAAGTACGGAAAGTCAGCACCGGAAGTCATGACTGAATTGGTTAAATATGTAGATGTAGGCATTGCTAACGAAGAGGACTGCCAGAAATCATTAGGAATTAGTGTCGATGCTGTCGATGTCGAAAGTGGAAAACTCGACATTGTGAAATACGAAAAACTGACCGAAAAAGTAATGTCGAAGTTTCCAAACCTGTCAATGCTCGCCGTTACTTTGCGCGAATCACGCAGTGCGGATCGTAATGGTTGGTCAGCGTGTCTCAGGGATAATCAAAAGTTTCATTTATCGCGGCGTTATAACATGAAAGATATTGTCGATCGTGTAGGAGGTGGTGATAGCTTTGCTGCAGGATTGATCTACGGTTTGAATTCATCTGATAACCACCAGGAAGCTTTGGAATTCGCGGTGGCGGCCAGTTGCCTAAAGCACTCGATCCCAGGAGATTTTAATCGTGTATCAGTCGCAGAAGTTACCAAGTTACTAAGTGGTGACGGGTCGGGCAGGGTGCAACGCTAGGTTTTTCCAATATAGACTCTACTATTTTGCTTCACCCATCAGATTTAGCACATCGCAAACTCGATTCGAGTAACCCCATTCGTTGTCATACCAGCTGAGTGCTTTAACAAACCGTCCTACCCCAACTTGCGTAAAAGACGCGTCAAAAACTGAAGAATGTGGATTCCCAATTATGTCAGTGGATACCACAGGCTCTTCGGTGTACTCAAGTACGCCTGCCATGCGGTCTGACATAGCAGCCGACTGTACAGCTTTATTGATGTCTTCCACGGTTACTTCTTCGTCTAGCTCGGCAAATAGATCGACAACCGATCCATCAGGAACCGGAACTCGAGAAGCGATTCCGTCCAGCCGACCTTTTAGTTCTGGAAGTACTTCACCGACGGCTTTAGCTGCGCCAGTTGATGTTGGAATTATGTTTTCAGCAGCAGCTCTGCTTCGGCGCCAGTCAGAATGTGGTACGTCAGCAAGACTTTGATCGTTAGTGTAGGCGTGAACTGTATTGATTACACCTTCTCTAATTCCAAACGCATCGTGTAACACTTTTGCTATTGGTGCGAGACAGTTTGTTGTACAACTGGCATTCGATACAATGCGATGAGAGGATTTGAGACCCTCATCATTTACCCCTAATACAACTGTGTAATCAATGTCATCTTTTGCAGGAACGGTTAACAATACTCGTTCGGCTCCAGCATCGAGATGTTGGGATAATTGTTCTCGACTTCGAAATACTCCGGTGGATTCGACTACCGCATCTATTTCGAGATCATCCCAAGGCAGAAGTTTAGGATCACGTTCCTTAAACATGTTTGCGCGTGTTTTGGGTGTGACGAGCTCGGAGCCTTCGATAGAAACTTCAGGCTCGAAATTTCCCATGACAGTATCGTAAGACAGTAAGTAGCGTAAGGCCTCATGGTCAAATAGATCATTAATCGCTACGATTTCCATATCTTGCCTTAATTCTGCAATTCGGAAAACTGCTCGACCGATACGCCCGAATCCATTGATTGCTATTCTCATGCTACTGCCTCACTTATCTCGGAATTATCTATTCCGGAACTGTCTAATTCTGTATAGCTAGTCAACACATCCAGTATTCGGTGAGCGTGTCCCAACGACGAGTGCCAGCCCATTATTTTGACAAGACTGGTGCCAGCTTTCATGCAACCAAGTAAATCTACTAACAGTGAATGTGGACTAGTCTTGACGTCGGATGAAACGATTGGCTCGTTTGTCGTGGCTAATAATCTTGGTGTGGCAGATGCGGCGGCAACATAGAGTTCCCGGATCTCATCAAGAGACACAACCTTGTCCGCAAGGGCCACGTTAAGATCGAGCATTGAACCTAGTTGTACTGGAACGTTTAGAGCGAAACCTGTCATCTTTCCATCTACTGAAGGAAGCGCCTTTTGTATCCAGTGTAATGCTGGAGTCGAGTTGGGAATGATGTTTTCAGCACCAGAGCGACTTCGTCGATAATCAGCGCCTGCATAATCCTGCAAACTCTGATCACTCGTATAAGCATGTACTGAAGTCATACTCGCATGTCGAATTTCAAATTGTTTTGCAATGATATTAAGAGCCAAAGCGGTTGCAGTAGTGGACGCAGAACCAGCAGAAATGATTCGATCAGATGCTTGTATTTCATGTTCGTTTACGCCAAAAAGTACAACACGGTCAGAAGTGTGTTGAGGGAGGGTAGAGCACACTACTCGTTTGGCGCCATTTGTTAGATGAGGAGTTAATTCTTCAACAGAACGAAATCGACCCGTTGCATCAATGACAAAATCGATGTCAAACACATCCCAGGGGATTTCAGTGGGATGATCAGCAGACAATAAACGCGTTCGGCAATCATTGTTCAGCAGAAAGTTGTTCACGAGTTTTACATTGCCCGTTTGTCCCATGGATTTATTCAATAGATGACAAAGTATTTCGGGTTTACCGATGTCTGAAATCGCCACTAGTTCGAAGCGTTCGTCTTGTGTTGCCAATTGGTAGATTTGTCGTCCAATATGACCTAAGCCCATTAAGCCGATTCGTATTTTACTCATTAGGCAACCTCCAGGATTTTCATTGTATTAGTTCCGCCCTGGACATTTCTGTAGTCGCCTTTGGACAGGATGATTCGATCGCCAGTGTCAACAGCGCCATCATTTCTTAATCTTTCCACAGCAGCGCCATTGATTTGATCGTAGTCGATTTGTTCTGATTCAAACTGTCTTGGATGAACCCCGCGAAACATAGCAACTCGCGCAAGTGTGCGTGGATTATCACAAAGTGCATAAATAGGGAGTCTTGATCGACTGCGGGACATTAATTTAGGTGTGTTACCAGACGACGTAAGACAAGCAACCGCACAAACACCAGAAAGATGTTCTGCGACAGTCATGGCGGCAAGTGCGACAGATTCATCGATTAATTCACATGAGTATCCAAGTTGCGTATTGGCAGCATCATAGGGCGACGATTCTGCACCTTCGATGATGCCAACCATGCTGCGTACGGTTTCCACTGGGTAACTACCGACAGCGGTTTCTGCAGAAAGCATAACTGCGTCAGTTCCGTCGAGGACTGCATTTGCCACATCCATTACTTCGGCACGGGTTGGAGCTGAATTGTGTACCATCGACTCCATCATGTGAGTGGCTGTTATAACGCAACGATTGAGAGACCTGGCTCTTGAAATAATGTGTTTTTGCATGCCCATCAGTGACGCATCACCGATCTCAATACCCAAGTCGCCACGCGCAACCATCACGGCGTCACTTGCAAGAATGATGGCATCTACATCCGAGTCAGAAGCAACAGCTTCAACTTTTTCCAGTTTCGCCACGATCCTGCAAGCGGAGTCATGTTTATTGACCAGATTTCTTGCCAGGTGGAGGTCGTCTGCAGAGCTAACAAAGGAAACTGCCAGGTAGTCGAGGTGGTTTTTACAAGCAAACTTAAGATCTGCTCTGTCTTTATCAGTAATTGCAGGCGCAGAGAGACCCCCGCCCTTAAGATTTATACCTTTGCCACTTCTCAGCTCACCAGCAACTAATACTTGGCAAATTACTCTTTCTTTTTCAGTTTGGGTGACTTCAATTTCCACCTCGCCATCGCCGAGAACGAGAACATTTCCAGTATTTAGAGTTTTTGGTAGATCGTGATAGGTAGTAGCAACTTCACTTGCTGTTCCTTCATTTAATCCAATTTTGCAACTTATTATGAACGTGGATCCCTCCTCGAGGATTACTGGTCCGCTATCGGCAAAACCGCCGATACGAATCTTGGGTCCTTGCAAGTCGCCGAGAATTGCTACAAATCTCCCAATTTGTTTTGCTGCTGAGCGAATTTGGCGAATTCTTGCGCTGTGTTCCTCATAAGTGCCATGGGAAAAATTTAGTCTAAACACATCCACGCCTTCCTCTATTAGCTGTTCGATCTTTCCATCACTGGCAGGTCCTAGCGTAGCGACAATTTTTGTGCCCCTGATTGCTTTACTAGTTAATGAATCATTCTTCATTTTGAGGTGATGTTGTTACTTCATTAATTGAGTCGAATTCGAAAGAGTCGCTCGATTCAAAAACAGGGAAGTAAAGTATTCGAACAAATCGATAGAAAAAGGCGTCACTAAGGATAAGTGGTACCACTTTCGGGCCTACAGCACACAAACGGCCAACTACCAGCTGGGCGACTCAGGTGAATAGAGTAAATTGGTATGTGTATTATGTCAATCAATTATATATACCTAAAACTGATAATAGTACTAATTGGTACTATCAATAAGTAAAACCTGCATTTTGGATAATCACATTCGTCTTCTTTGAATCCCAGGAAATGCGCCGGAATACGGGGATTTCCGCGATTTGATGCTGGATATACCGATTGATGCCGCGATAAGCCCGTAAATAGTGACAAGCTCAATACCTTGGCTGCAAATTGTTCATACCAAAATTAAGAAATTGGAATACAATAAAGGTTGACAGAATTGTGACAATTGGTTTATAAAAAGCCTGCCCAGCGTTCAATTGGACGAATCTCTGCTGGAAACAACTTTTAAGAACTATTTAGGGTGAAAATAATGAAACTAAAGCGTGCTATTTCTATGCTCGCATTACCCGCAACATCGCTGTCCCTTATACCTACAGCCGTTGCGCAAGATGAACAAGTTATAGAGGAAATTGTAGTGCAAGGTATCCGTGGATCCCTTCGTAGTGCACTTCTTGAAAAGCGATCTTCAGACAATCTCATCGAGGTGATTCGAGCTGAAGATATAGGAAAACTACCTGATCAGAATCTCGCTGAGGTTCTAGAGAATGTGACAGGTGTCCAGATTACTCGTACGGCGGGTATCGGTACCGGTGTTCAAATTCGTGGTACTAACGCCAACAGAGTCGAAATTAACGGTGTATCTACTGTGGGCTCCGGCTCTGGTCGTAGCGGCATCGATTTTGAAGATGTTAATGCATCCATTATTTCAGCTGTTGAAGTTACCAAAGCGCCCGAAGCCAAGACCATTGAAGGTTCGGTGGGTGGCACAGTTAACTTGCGAACTATACGTCCACTAGAACTGTCAGAACAATTATTCGCTATTCGGCTTCAAGGCGAAGACAGCAGCCTAAGTTCCGAAAGCACTAAGCCAAGATACTCTGGTGCATGGGGAAATAACTGGTCCACCGATGCTGGTGAATTCGGTGTTGTTATCAGCGGCAGTTATACTGAGCAAGAAGCGGTGTCATTCCGTCCTCGTACTGACCGGGACAACATCGCTATGCCTCCGGGCGCGAGTCCTTCTGAATTTCTCGGAATTCAGTTCCTGCTCCAGGAGCAAGAAAATGATGACTATGAAACTACCAATATTGCTACAACCTTTGAGTGGGCACCGAGTGACAGTCTGAAGTTTAATTTTGATACAATAGTCAATGAGCAAGAACGTAGCCGCGATCAATATAGGCTCCAGGCATCTGGTGTGAGCTCGTTAAGAAACATTAGTATTCCTAGTGCATTTGAAACTGTAGATTTCGGTGTGGGTCCAGGCACCTTTCCGGCGGCACTTGCTGGCGCGCTTGAACCAGATCTAGCTAATGATGACGATGATCCCAACTTGCGATTCTCGAGTGAGACTAATTCTCGTGTTACAGACAGTGAAGTATTTTCACTTGGTGGTGAATGGCAAGTTAATGATAGATTGTTTGCAAGAGCTGAACTCGCAAGAACAAGCTCAGATACAATTACCCCTAACTTAAGCACAACTCTAAACTTTATTAATCCTAATTGTCCTCTCGACGGGACTAGCAATGATAACTGCGTACCGTTCATCTATGATTTATCAGGTGACTCGCTATCATTCGGTATCAATTTTAACTCCCCATTTGCTCCTTCAGTTGCTGATTTAACTAATCCGGCCAATGTTGTTTTGGATCAGGTACAGGTAGATCGCAATACTACAGAGAACTTTGAAAACGCATTCCGCGTAGATTTCACTTATGACCTGGATTGGAACGCCATAACCACGGTTGATTTTGGTTACCGCTACAATGAATCCGCAAGTGAATTTGATGATGTTGGAGATCGCATTGGTGGCTTCAGCCAAATGGTAGATAGCCCGAATGGTTCGCTTTTTAGCGAGCTGTTAGTCAGAGGTCCTACTAACTATGATGATGCCGATGGTCGAGACTTGTTCATTCAGAACTTTCTTCTCCTCGATCCTGATCGCTCCTTTTCTGATCCAGATGGTGTCATAGCGATTCTGCAAAATGCCGTTATCCAGCATGACCCAGATAGCCCTGATATCTTAAATCTTCAATCGAGTCAGGACGCCTTCTTTGATGTTAGTGAAGAAACCACTGCCTTGTATGCGCAAGCAAACTTTGAGGCAGGTATTTTCCGCGGTAACTTTGGTCTTCGTTATCTAGATACTGATGTTGATTCAGTTGCGTTTGGGCCTGCTGACGCTAATGGAAATAGAACGCTAACTTCAACAAAAGGTAGCTATGACTTTTTGCTACCACGGTTGAATGTAGTAGCCAACGTACGGGACGACATGATTGTTAGATTAGGTTGGGGCTCAGATATCAGACGTCCTAATTTTAGCGATCTAAATACTGGATTTACCTTTGATCAAAGCGAAAATGCTGCGGTTAATTTAGGAAATCCCGGCCTAGAGCCTGAGGAAGTAGATTCATTCGATATCGCATTTGAATGGTATTTTGCCGATTCGGCGATAGCCAGTATCGGTTACTTCAGAAAGGAACGAACCAATATATTTGGTTAGGATTTTGAGGGCGCCTTACTAATTCCAGCTAATAACGTAAGTGGTTTCGTCCGCGAGACAGATCCAACTTGCCCGGGTGGTGGTGTCTACAACCCAGAAGTTATACCTAATGTATTGGGCGATCCAAATACCACTGGTTTATGTGTTGATTTCACACAACCTGGAAATGACTCTGATACTACTACGCAAAAGGGTATAGAGCTTGCCTTTCAATACGACCTGTCAAGCTTTGAAGATAGACTAGGCTGGGCGTCCGGTTTTGGCGTAGTTGCTAACTACACTAGCCAAGACTTCAGCGGTGGTTCAGAAGTCGATACTACTTCAGGTCGAGGACTAGCTGTGCTTGGTGATGTCAGTATAGCTAGAGGTCTACTGGATTTCTCTGAAGAAGCTTACAACTTTACCGTGTTCTACGAGAAGTATGGTTTGTCTGCAAGAGCGCGTTACACGTGGCGTGAAGGATTCCGTACCAACGATTTCGGTGGCGGTGCTAATACCAGTGGTAGCAGTACATTCAGTTTCCCTGTTAATACATTAGACAGAGGCCAACTAAATGCCAGTATCAACTATGCTGTAACAGAAAATCTAAACATTGGTGTTGAAGCAGTAAACCTCACCGAAGAGGAAATTTATCAACACTGTGTAAGTTCAAATGGACCTCTCTGTTTCGCAGGATATCCTGATCGTCGTATAACCTTTGGTGTAGCCTACCGCTTCTAGTTAGCGATTAGGAATCATCGAAAAACTGAATGTTCTCTCCATAATGACATCTCAGTTCACTTGCAAGCCCCAGCTTCATGCTGGGGCTTTTTTTTGTGGAAAAGACTATGCGTGAATCCTGGAGATGGTTTGGGCCTAACGACCCTGTAACCATAAACGACATAAGACAAACCGGCGCGACGGATATTGTCAGTGCTCTGCACTTTATTCCTGCCGGAGAGGTTTGGTCGATTGATGCAATTCGTGAGCATCAAGCGCTAATAGAAAATGCTGAGGCTGGCCTCACACCATTAAAGTGGAGCGTAGTAGAAAGTATACCCGTGCATGAAGATATCAAATTGGCGCGACCGGGCCATCAGATGTATGTAGATAACTGGATTGCATCGATGGAAAACCTGGCAAAGTGCGGAATAAATACACTTTGTTACAACTTCATGCCAGTCATAGATTGGACTCGTACTGATCTCGATTACAGACTTCCCAGCGGCGCATATGCACTACGTTTTGATCAGGAAAAATTTGCTGCCTTCGATCTCTTTATACTCCAGCGCGACAAAGCCGATACCGAGTACACCAGAGAGGAAATTTTAGTAGCAAAGCAGATATATGATGCAATGTCTGAAGCAGAACGTGGTGAGCTTACTGAAAACATCATCGCTGGACTTCCTGGCAAAATGGCAGACAGTTACAGTCTTGATGATTTCCGCACTATGTTGTCCAACTACAGTGATGTTAGCCATGACTCCCTGCGCGGAAATTTGTTTGCTTTCCTGTCTCAGGCTCTACCTCGTGCAGAAGCATTGGGTGTGAAACTGGCAATACATCCCGATGATCCTCCTCGCGATATGCTGGGGTTGCCAAGAATTATTTGTACGTCGGCTGACTTGGAACTCCTCTTTAAAACACTGCCAAGCCCTTCAAATGGCATCACATTATGTGTAGGCACTTATGGTAGTCGTCCAGATAACGACCTGCCTGTGATGGCAAAACAATTCGCAGCTCGTATCCATTTTTCTCACTTGCGCGGAGTCAGCCGTGATTCGGTTGAACAGCGTTCTTTCTATGAGGCCAACCACTTGGATAGTGATATAGATATGATTGCAGTGATAAAGGAATTGTTGAGTGAAGAAAAGCGTCGGCGCCAGGCAGACTCTGACAGTGGTGAGATTTACATTCGACCCGACCATGGTCATCAGATGATGGATGATATTGGCAAGGCAGTGAATCCGGGATACTCCGCTATCGGTCGCTTGAAAGGCCTTGCAGAAATACGCGGCGTAATTCGGGCCCTTTCTGGAGATCAATCGGAGCTAGTCTCATGACCGATGTTTCAGGAGAGGAGAACAAAACTAGCAATCTGTTGACCCGCAAATTTGCCAAGGGCTTGTCCTTATTTCTGCCTGGTATATTTCTGTTGGGATTTAATATAGGCACTGGCAGCGTCACTGCCATGGCCAAAGCGGGTGCCGACTATGGCATGACTCTTCTCTGGACAATCGTTGCCTCCTGTCTCTGCACTTTCTTTATGATTAACCTCTATGGTCGCTTCACTTTAGTGACCGGTGAGACGGCGTTGGGAGCTTTTCGAAAACACATCCATCCAGGCATCGGAATTTTCTTTATTGTTGCGTTAACTGCTGGAGTCTGCGGCAGTGTAATGGGTGTGATGGGGATTGTCGCGGACATTAGCCATGAGTGGTCGAAATCCATTGTCGAGGGCGGTATTTCACCTGTCTATTTCGCAGCTTTCTTTGTCAGTCTCGTTTACTTCATATTCTGGAACGGAAGGACCCAGATTTTTGAACGAAGCCTCGCCGTAATTGTGGCCGTCATGGCTACCTGCTTTTTGATTAATTTCTTCATCATGATGCCACCGCCGGGTGAGATAGTATTGGGATTAATCCCAAGCATTCCGCAGCTAAATTCGGATACCGACAGTGGTCCATTTCTGGTGATTGCCTCGATGATTGGGACCACCGTATTCTCTGGTCTGTTCATTATTCGCACCACGCTGGTCAAGGAAGCGGGCTGGTCACTGTCGGATTATGCAAAACAGCGAAACGACGCCGCGTTTTCAGTATCTCTCATGTTCGTTATCAGTGCAGCGATCATGGCCGCTGCAGCGGGTACCTTGCATGCTGAGGGAGTGGCTTTATCAGAGGCATCCCAAATGATCGAACTGTTGGAGCCGCTTGCAGGTTATTTGGCCACTTCGATTTTTGCCATTGGATTAATTGCTGCGGGCGTTTCTTCGCAGTTTCCAAATGTGCTGATGTTGCCCTGGCTATTATGTGATTATTCCAGTACGGAACGAAACATGACGCTTCCCAGATATCGCATAATGGTGTTACTGATTTCATTGTTAGGTTTGGTAGTTCCTGTTTTCGGTGCCAGACCCGTATTGGTAATGATTTTTTCCCAAGCCTTCAATGCCATCATCTTACCGATAACTGTTGCGTGTATTTTTTATCTGAGCAACCGAAAAGAATTGATGGGAGAACATAAAAACTCTTTGATTGCTAATGGCATACTTGCGGCGATTCTGCTGTTCTCAATCTTTACATCATTTATAGGAATCAGGGGAGTCTGGCAATTAGTTTTTGCATAGGTATTAGCTAAAGGAAATCAGGTAGAGATGCCTGATTATGAGAGAAATACATACTCAACATGAGATTACTAAAATTTAACTATTAGTTTTCGAACAGCCAGAATAAGATCACTTTATTATTTTGAAAGTTCACAATAAATACTAGTTAATCAATTTATTGATGGAATTCACTACAGATGAATACAAGTAAGAATTTTTCAACTTTATTGATAGTTTTGTGCTTAATCGTTTCGTCTTGCTCGAGAGCGCAAGAGCGCGGCGGTTTGATCTTAACTAAAGAAGGCATTGAGCGAATCCAGACAAATCTCGGTACCATTCCCTTGTTCGATGACAGCTTGCGCTCAGTGCAAGAAGAAGTTGACGCAGAAATCGCAAGGGGTATCGACACGCCGATTCCTCGTGATCTCTCAGGTGGTTATACACACGAACGGCATAAGCAAAATTGGTTTATGCTGCAAAAAGCTGGCGTGTTATTTCAAATTCTCCAAGATGAAAAATATGCCAACTATATACGGGATATGTTTTTCCAGTATGAAGCCATGTACCAGGGTCTGCCTTTACACCCGCAAACTCGTTCTTATGCAAGGGGCAAGATTTTTTGGCAATGCCTGAATGATGCAAACTGGCTTGTCTATGCAAGTCAGGCTTACGACGCGATCTACGACTGGCTCTCAGAAGAAGACCGAAACACACTTGAGAATAATTTGTTCCGTCCGTTTGCAGACCACATTTCTATTGAAAGTCCTCAGTTTTTTAATCGTATTCACAACCATAGTACCTGGGGAGCTGCGGCTGTCGGCATGATTGGTTTGGTAATGGAGGATGAAGAGTTAATACAGCGGGCGCTATATGGCATCGAAGACGATGGCCTGGAATCCGGTGTAACAGACGACGACGGCGGTTTTATTCGAGTGGCAGGGCAAGAAGCAGGGTTTTTCGCCAATCTGAATGAACCTTTTTCACCCGATGGTTACTATACCGAAGGACCTTATTACCAAAGATACGCCATGTATCCTTTTTTAGTGTTTGCTCAGGCGCTTCACAATGCCAGACCAGACCTCGGGGTGCTTGAGTACAAAAATGGTGTTTTATTAAATGCTGTGGATGTATTGCTTAATCTGACTGATGCTAATGGCGACTTTTTCCCACTCAATGATGGACAGAAAGGCATGTCCTACCATGCCAATGAGTTGGTTACGGCAGTAGGCATCGCTTATCACCAGGGTGATCAAGATCCACGGTTGCTGAGTATTGCCCAAGATCAGGGTCGGGTTTTGCTTGACGATACAGGCTTTGCGATTGCCGCTGGTATACGTGATGGTTTGGCACAAAATTTTGATAAGGATTCAGTAAATTATTCCGATGGCGCTGAAGGTAATGAAGGAGGCTTGGCATTACTAAGGTACGGTGATGAAGAGCTTACTTTGTTGTTTAAATACACAGCGCAAGGACTTAGTCATGGTCATTATGACAAGCTTTCTTTTTCACTTTATGGACAGGGTGATGAAATTTTGCAGGATTATGGTATGTCTCGCTTCGTCAATATCGGGCAGAAAGGAGGAGGGAACTATCTGCCTGAGAATGCAAGTTGGGCTAAGCAAACAATCGCTCACAACACTGTGGTGCAAAATGAAGCATCTCACTTTGGTGGGGTATACGAAGTCGGTAGTCAATATCACTCAGACTTTCGCTTTTTCGATGCATCAGATGAAAATCTCCAGGTTGTCAGTGCTAGTGAATCAAATGCTTACCCGGGAACAGTCATGCAAAGAACGATGGCTGTAATCAAAGACGAAGAATTTGAAAACCCCTATTTGTTAGACCTCTTCAGAACCACTTCTGAAACGGACAATCAATATGACCTGCCATTTTATTACCACGGGCAGATTTTACAGGCCAATTTTGATTTTGAGACTTCAGATGCTCTGGAAGCATTGGGTGGAGGGAATGGTTATCAGCATCTTTATTTGGAGGCAGAAGGAATAGTTGCTGCAAAAAATGCCAAATTTTCGTGGATGGACAATCGTAAGTTCTATACCTTGACCACCGTTGCAGACGAAGAAGATAAGATACTATTAGCAAGAATCGGTGCAAACGATCCAGAGTTTAATTTACGAAAAGATCCAGTCATCATAGTCAGACGGCCCGAAGCAAGGAATACACTGTTCGCATCTGTACTTGAGTCACACGGAAGCTACAACCCGGTGACTGAGTTAGCACTCAACTCGAATAGCAATATTGCTGAGCTATCTGTACTTCGAGACGATGCTAACTACACCGCTGTGTCAATTGAATCATTACGGGGTGATACTCGCCTCTTTATTGTTTCTAATCAGGATGTTAGGACTTCAACAACTCATCGCTTGGAGATTCAGGGGCAAGAATATAGTTGGTCTGGCCCGTTTCACTATGCTTCTTTGTGAGGAAGTTTAAAAAAGAGACTGAAAGGGGCCAGTATGAGCATGCCGCTTTTTTATGCCGAATCTACTTTTTGCAATAAGCGATCGAGCTGATCGGCAAAGGCTTTGCGGTCATTTTGATTCAGCGGTGGTGGTCCGCCAGTGCTTTCGCCGCTAGCACGCATGGTGTCCAAAAAATCTCGCATATTCAGGCGTGCACCTATCGTACCCTGGTCGAACATTTCACCTCTTGGACTTAGCGCATGACCTTTTTTTTCTAGAACTTCTGCAGCCAATGGTATGTCGGCGGTTATTACCAGCTCGCCTGCACTCATACGCCGTACTATTTCATCATCGGCTTCATCAAAACCGCTCTGAACTTGCACTGAAGAAATAACCGACGATGGGGGAGTTTTTAGCGGCTGGTTTGCAACTAGTATAAGAGGGATTTTCCTGCGCTCGGCGGCGCGATAAAGAATTTCCTTAATGGCTACTGGACAGGCGTCGGCATCAACCCAGATCTTCATGAGCTATACAATATTGTCGAAGGTGTTAGTAAAAAAATTTCTGAGCCGGTGTAAAAAGCGTGTTCTATTTTTTACACCGACTCTTGAAGCTGAAAATTAATTAGTCATTCAAAGCGCCATATACTAAGGAGTGTAATTCACCGCGCAATGCACCAGTGCCGCGCACACCCATATGCTGAGTCATAGAAACAACGACGATGTTCTCAGTTGGATCTATCCAGAAGTTTGTTGCCGCCGCACCCGCCCAATAGAAATTACCTTTCGAAGTTGTGTAACCAGCGCCTGCTGGATTTTCAATGGTGGCAAATCCCAAGCCAAAGCCAAGGGCCGGGCTAAAGTATTCGTGCTGTTCTGGAGTCAGATGATTTTGCGCCATGTATTCAACGGTTTTGCGGCCAATGATTCGTTCTCCATTTAACTCGCCGCCATTCAGCATAGCTTGAGCAAAGCGCCAGTAATCTTCTGCAGTAGCTACCAGGCCGATGCTGCCACCTTTGTAATCGTGATCTAATGTGTAGTTATTCACCGACCAATCCTCAACTAGAACGCCACCTGGCGGGCTACCGTGTTCGGCATTAATTGGAACCAGCTCACCGTCCTTTATCCAGTGAATCGGAGAGAGGCGGTGGGCATTGTCGGAGCTCACAACATAACCGGTGTCATCCATGCCCAGTGGTTCGAAAACCTGTTGTTCAAGATAGTCGTCAGCTGCCATACCTGAGATGACTTCTACTAAGCGCAACGCAACATCCGGCCCGATGCTGTAGCGATACCTTGAGCCAGGCTGATTCATTAACGGCACAGTGGAAAGAGCAGTCATCATTTCTGCTAAGGAAGTTTCCGGTCGAAAAATTCCAGTGCCAACAAACAACTCGTCATAGTCGCTTCGGCCGAGGCCATGGGAGAAGCCTGCGGTGTGACGCAAGATGTCTTGCACTGTAGGTTCTCTTTCCATTGCCACAGTCTCGTCCAGTGGTCCGTTAGGGGTACGAAGTACGCGCAGATCTGCAAATTCGGGAATGAACTTGGACAGTGGGTCATTTAGCTGAAACAAACCATCCTGATATAGCATCATCAAAGCGGTGGAAGCGATTGGTTTGGTCATGGAATAGATGCGAAACATCGAATCTATTTCCATTGGGATCCGGCGCTCGGCATCTTGATAACCAACTGCACTCAGATGTGCAATCTTCCCATCCCTTGCCACGAGGGTAACTATGCCCGCGATTTCTCCGCGATCCACTCTCCCTTGGAAATAACTTTCTATCTTCCCCAATTGTTCTGAAGAGAAACCAACTTCTTCCGGTGATGCAAACTGTAGATCGCTTTGCGCCGAAGTGAGCAATAACCAGAATATCGATACAACAACGAATAGGTTTGTTAATAGTTTCTTATTCATTTCTACTTCCTCGTACGTTTATTCTTCTTTAGTAATTCATTAATAGGCCAGCGAATAGGCTTCGCGGCGAGGATCTGCGGCGGCGGTGATGACACCGGTATCCGGATTATGGTGAATCATCTGTGCGCCGCCAAAAGTTGCGGTCCAGCCATCAATCAAATTTAGATTGTGACCTAGAGTATCGAGTCCAGCTAACACTTCTGCATTCACTCTGTTCTCGATGGCAACATTAAGCCCACCTAATGAGCGGAAACGGGGCGCTTCGATGGCTTGTTGTGGCGTCATGTCGAAGAGCAACATGTTGTGCACAATCTGCAGTAGCGATTGAGTTTGGCTATCACCTCCCGGTGTGCCCAAAGCAAAGGCGAAGTCGCCATTCGGATACAGAGCCATCAGCGGCGATAGCGTGTGATAAGGTCGTTTGCCCGGTGCGACTTCGTTGGGATGTCCTGTTTCCAATGAAAACAAGGCGCCGCGGTTATGTAACAGGATTCCGGTTTCGGATTCCAGTAAGCCTGAGCCGAAGCCGGCAAAATTACTTTGTATCCAGCTCACAGCATTGCCCCATTGATCGATGGCAGTGATATAGACTGTGTCACCAGAATCTTCCCGTTCTTTATCGCTGTTGGAGAAAATTTCATTGCCGAAACCTGGCTCAACTTCGGCTGTGGCTTCTGCAGGATTCACCAACCCAGCTCTTTCATTTAAGTAGTCTGGGTCGAGCAATGCATCTATGGGTACATCCGCCATTTCCATGTCGGCTACCCAGCGATTACGATCGGCGAAGGCTAGCTTCTTTAATTCGATTAATGTGTGGAGATATTCGGTGCTGTTGTGGCCCATTGCCTGAACTGGATGGGATTTCGCCATTTCCATATAGGCCAATTGCGTTATGCCTTGAGTGTTAGGAGGCATAACAAGCATCGTATGGTCAAGATAATCACCACGCAGGGGTTCAACCCAGGTGGATGTGTGATTTGTGAAGTCTTCTTCCCGCAGGTGTCCGTCGAGTTCCGTAATGTAGGCAGCGAGTTGTTTGCCCACCGGGCCCTGATAGAATCCTTGCTTGCCTTCGTTTGCCACTATTTCTAATGAATTAGCTAATTGTTCATTAATAAGTAAATTTCCTGCAGGTGGTGCTGATCCATTAGGAAGATAAAGATTGCGACCATCTTCATTGAGATTGCCACCTTGTTCTTCAAAATCCATGGCGAGTCGTGTAGATACGGCAAATCCGCCCCGGGCATATTCAATCGCTGGCTCTAATAAGTACGCAAAGTCCATGGAACCCTATCGTTCATGGGCGTCTACCCATCCAGCCACTGCTCCAGGCACACTAACCGACAGCGCTCCGCTTCCAGGTACTCGTTCTACCTCTGCTGCCGCGAAAAATTCCGGAGTCGCAACTGAACCTGCACGACCGGTGGCATTGAGCGCAGTAATTTCTCTGCTATCTCCAGCGTAGAATATTCCAAAGGCGTCGCCGCCAATGCCGTTCATATGAGGACGAACAACGGCAAGAACTCCCGCCATGGCGATGATGGCATCGGTTGCATTACCCCCTTCCTGAAGAATCCGCAAACCTGTTTGCGCCGCCAATGGATGGCCTGCAGAAACTGCGCCGGTTAATCCACGCACATCTGGCCGATTCTGGGGTGCATAATTGGTGTTCGTGAATGCGTTTGCTGCCGCTGCAGAAACTGGAGTGGGTTCTACAAGCTCCGTAGTCTGTGGGGCACAGGAGGTAAAGAGGAATGCTATGAGAATAATAGAGGTTCTAATTTTCATTTTTGTTCTCCTGCGGCCATTGTAACTAATCTGCTGCTCTCTGCTTAAAAAAATAGTCCTTCTAATCCTATTTTTTGTTTATTCTCTCTTTTACAAAGCCAGACCAGGAAGAAAAGTGCCAAAGAAACATGTAAGAATTTTGCTCGTCTCATTCTGTGCCGCTCTTACAAGCTGCGTAACGGCGACAGTTGAGCAGCAAGGCATTCTGTACTCGGAGTTTCTGTTTGAGACGGCACCATTCCTCAGCGTCCATGCCTCTACGATAGTAGAAACAGAGTCGGGTTTGGTGGCAGCCTGGTTTGCTGGTACAGCAGAAGGCAACGACGATGTAGGCATCTGGTTAGTGCGGCAAACAGGAGATAGTTGGACTGCTCCCGTTGAAATTGCCAATGGCGTCCAAATTGATGGCTCTCGCTATCCCACCTGGAATCCGGTTCTCTATGCTGAGGAGGAAGGAGAATTAGTCCTCTTTTATAAGGTAGGTCCAAGTCCAAGAGAATGGTGGGGGAGCGTAATTAAATCGAGCGATGATGGGCTCACATGGAGCGATCCTGAAAGATTACCTGACGGCGTGCTGGGCCCAATAAAAAACAAACCCATCCGCCTTGCCGACGGAACACTGATTAGTCCCAGCAGTACCGAAACCAATACGCGGCCCAGTACCTGGCGTATTCATTTTGAACGATCAACCGACGCTGGCGAAACCTGGAATATTATTCATCCAATGCCGGTAACTGCCGGTGAAGAAATTCACGCGATTCAACCGAGCGTACTCGTACATAATGATGGACGCTTACAAGCGCTTGGACGTTCCCGCTCTGATTACGTTTTTCAAACCTGGTCTGATGACAATGGCCAAAGCTGGAGTCCAGTGACGCTTACTTCTTTACCTAATCCCAGTTCTGGCACCGACGCATTAACACTTAGTGATGGTCGCCATTTAATCGTTTACAACCACACGCCAAGTGGCCGTTCACCTTTAAATGTCGCGCTGTCCAGTGATGGAGAAAACTGGGAAGCGGCTTTAGTGTTAGAAAATGCTAGAGGGGAGTATTCCTATCCGGCGGTTATTCAAACCACGGATGGACTTGTACATATCACTTACACCTGGCGGCGAGATCGGATAAAACATGTAGTGATCGATCCTGATGAGTTGGCAATACAAGCAATAGCTGTCTGGGATTAAGTAGCAATCCAAAACGCAGTAGGAGAATTCAGATGAATACCAGAAGTATTTTTAATAGTGCGTGTTCGCTTGTTCTGCTGGTTTTTCCACTACAAAACATTGCGCAGGATATACTGGTGCAGGGCGGCACGGTGGTGACATCGGAAGCCTCATACGCGGCGGATGTGTTGGTAGAAGATGGCGTCATTATAGCCATCGGTCAGGATCTAGATGCAGCACAAGGCGTCCGTCTAATCGATGCATCTGGTTTGCTAGTGTTACCGGGAGGAGTTGATCCCCATGTTCATCTCGGTGGAAATTGGGTTGATGATTATCACACTGGTTCTATGGCTGCACTAGCCGGCGGCATCACTACGATATCAAATTTTCCTTTTGCTACTCCCGGTTCAGTTCTGACTGATTTAATCGAGAGAGAAGCGAATCTTATCCAACAACAAGCCATAGCTGATGTCATTTTACATACCACGATTACTGATCCTGCTACGCAAACCGAACAGCTAGAGGCCTTAGCCGCCACAGGTCAACCCAGCATAAAAATATTCATGAACTTCGATTTCTTCGATCCTAATGCCGCTGACTTCCTGCAAGCAGTTGAGGTTGCGGGTGATGCTGGAATTCTCACTCTAATTCATGCCGAAGATGCCAGCATTCTTTCTCATCAAGCCGGTGAACTGGAAGCGGTAGGGCAGACTTCTGTTCAGTATCTCGCCGATGCGCGACCGCCTCTGGCAGAAGAAACGGCGATGAAAAGAGCAGTGGCGATGGCGGAACAATCTGGCTCACCCATGTATGCTGTGCATGTGTCTTCTGAGCGCGGGCTCAAGGTAGCTCAGGCGGCGCGTGATAACGGCCTGCCTTTTTTTATTGAAACCCGACCCATTTATTTGCATCTAACCAGTGAGAGGTTCGATTCACCGGAAGCGGGTGTTTATGTTGGCCAACCTCCGCTTCGGGAACAGTCAGATCAGGATGCTCTGTGGGAAGGGCTGGCCAACGGCACCATTCAAGTAGTAGGCACCGATCATGTCGCCTATTCCCGGGAAGACAAATTAGATCCGAGTCAGACTATTACCAATCACCGTGCTGGCATGAACCATTTGCAGATGCTGCGGCCCTTGCTTTATTCCGACGGCGTGCTTAAAGGGCGCATAACTGTCGAACAAATGGTGGCGGTAACTGCTACTAATCCAGCGAAACTTTTTGGATTGTTTCCACGTAAAGGAACCATCGCTGTAGGGTCAGATGCCGATCTGGTCATTTGGGATCCTGATGAAACAAGAACTGTTCGCGATGAAGACATGTTTTCCGCTACAGGATTCTCTATTTATTCCGGCTGGGAAGTAACAGGTTGGCCGCTGACTACGATTCGTCGTGGTGAGCTTGTTTTTGAAAATGGAGAGATCTTGGGAGCTGCAGGAAGTGGTCAGCTGCTGGAACGAGATCTTTGGTTTACGCCATAGAAACTATAGAGACAGAACAAGATGATTGAACAAGAAGTAACTGTTCCATGCGGTGAAATCGAGCTAAAAGGGCTTTTGTGCGTGCCTGATGGCGACGGTCCTTTTCCGGCATTTCTTTATGTAAGCGGAAGTGGGCCAATCGATCGGGATGACAATATTTCTGGCATGCCATTGAATAATTCAAAAATTATTGCCGAGCATCTGGCACAACAGGGAATAGCCAGCCTGCGTTACGACAAACGCGGAGTTGGTGAGAGTAGTGGCGACTTCGATCTAGCGACTTATACAGATTTAGTGGATGATGCCGCCGCTTGTGCTAATTTTCTCATACAACACACTGCAACCAATCCCGATAAAATCTATATTGTTGGTCACAGTGAAGGCACCATTATCGCTCCCCAGGTAGCAATTAAGAACAATAAAGTAGCCGGAATTATACTGTTGTCTCCATTTTATGAAGACGCGGAATCTCTTCTGATGATGCAGGCCAAAGCCATGCAAGAGATGGTGCAGAAGAGCAAAGGATTCAGAGCTGGGATTTGGAAACTTCTCGCCTTTATTTTTGATCCAGTTAAATCTCAGCGCAAGCTAATCAATAAAATCAAAACTACCGACAAGAAAGTGGTTCGCGCAGGATTGGCTGGGAAAATCTCAGTCATATGGGTGCGAGAATTGTTTGAGTTGGATCCTGAAGACATTTTTCGTCAGAGCGTAACGCCTGCTCTTTTAATTGGTGGCTCAAAAGACTTTCAGTGTGGTCCCGCCGATGTTGCAAAGATAGAAAAGATCTACGGTGGCGAAGTCGAAGGGCATGTAGTCGAAAACATGTCACACCTGTTACGAAAAGAAGAGAATGAGCCTTCGATTTTTAATTATCAAGATCAATCAAAAGAGCCACTCTTGCCGGAAGTATTGCAATTAATTGAAGCATGGCTGCAGCGCCAGATTAGCCGCTAAGTATTGTGGCAGAAGGAATTTTGCAGAGGATTAAAATTCGCTGATTCGTTTTCTTTACGCAATAAAGTGGGTACTCTGCACAGTTCAAGCGCTTAAGCAGAACAACTAAAAATGTTTGCGCATAATCCATTCCAATCCCAGGTTTTTCGGGCACTGCTGACCTACGCGGTGGGTTGCGTTGTGGTGTTGCAGCTGATGGACATTCTGGTGGAGCCTTTAGGTTTGCCAGTGGCTGTCATTGGCACGGTCACATTGCTCATGTTAGTTCTGGCTCCCGTGCTTGTCATGATTGTTGCCTGGGCTTCCTTCCGTAAAAGTACTCAACATTCAGGGGAACCTGATGATGCTTCAGATTCTGCAGTATTCCTTATCGGTACAGCCGAACTCGACACGGCAGCAAGACAAATACGCTTTAAGAATAAGCTGGCCGACGTGCAACCGAAAGTGTTCGACTTCATTGAGTATCTAATTCGTTCACGGGATCGGGCCGTGAGCAAAGACGAATTGATGGATGCAGTATGGCCGAATGTAGTTGTTTCAGAAGCATCCTTAACTCAGACCGTAAAGCGGGCTCGAGATTTGTTTCGGAACAATGGATTCGATACAGATGTTATCCGTACAGTTTCAAGGACTGGCTATCAATTCGAACACCCGGTAACGTCTGTTAAGGGATCAAGCCGAGTACCTGCAAATATCTGGCTTGCCGTTGTGATGCCTTCTGCTGCAGTAGCGGTTTTCTCAGGAGTATTAGCAGCCTTTATAGTTAATACTCAGGAAGCGACGCCGCAGCGAATCGTTTCTTCCACTGATTCGAATTCCCTGGTAGTGCTGCCTTTTGCTAATCTGACGCCGGATCCAGAGTTCAATTATTTCTCAAACGGATTAACCGAAACCCTGACCAATTCCCTCACAACCGTAGATGGATTACGGGTTATCGCGCGCAATTCTGCGAGCAGCTTTCGCAACAATCCCGATGATTTCGGCACTATTCAACAAGAGCTGAATGTTGCTCATGCGGTTCAGGGTTCGGTGCAGAGAGACGAAGACTTATTGCGAGTTAGTGCCAGCCTGATTCAAGTCAGAGACGGTACTCAGCTATGGTCGCAAATATTTACTCGTCAGTTAGATGATGTGTTCACTTTACAAGATGAAATATCGCTGGCCATCGTTCAGCAATTATCGGAAGTGCTGGCAACGAATCTCGATTTACCACTATCGATAAGTAACATTGCCGACAATGCGCAAACCAGCGAAGCCTATCGTTTGCTGCTACGGGGAACTGAAATTAGACGAGGCAGAACATCGAGTGAGGTCTTGCAAGAAGCAGAGCGAGTTTTTCGGCAAGCACTGGAACTGAGACCGGAATATCCCGAAGCCATGGTGGCACTTTCAGACGTGTTAAGAGTTAGAGGGGTGTTAGGTGATTTGCAGCGGGAGAATGCATTTTCTGAAGCTCTCTCACTGGCCAGGGATGCGGCACGATTGAAACCGGATTATGCAGACGCCTATGTACACATCGGCGAAATTCAGCATCGCCATTTCTGGAATTTCGAAGATGCTGAAAATTCCTATTCCCAAGCCTTGTCATTAAACAGTGGCAGCGCCGAAGCTCATTCTGCTTATAGCAGATTCCTAAGCAAGGCCGGTAACCATGATTCAGCAGTGCGGGAAGCGAGAATTGCGCTGGATCTGGATCCGAGATCAATTAATGCGGCAACTTCATTAGTGATTAGACAAATTCGCATTCAAGAATTGAATGAGGCCAGATTGTCATTGGATGAATTCAGTACTCGATTCCCTGCTGATGTAAACATTCCCTGGTTAGAATCTAACTGGCACATTCGCAATGAATCATTTGGTGAAGCACTGGAATGGATAGCTCTAGAGGAGCTGGATTATCTGCGGCTGTCACTAAGCGCTATCATTCTCAACTACTTGGGACGAACTGGCCAGGCAGAAACTGCCCTGGACGAATTGATCGCCACCGATGCTGATGGAGCGGCATTTCAGATCGCTGAAGTCTATGCCCACTGGCAGCAGCCCGATCAGGCATTCGAATGGTTGGATCATGCTTTCTCTCAAGGCGACCCAGGGCTTTCTGAACTCTATTCCAGTGTGAATCTGGAAAATCTCTACGACGATTCCAGTTTTATTGAATTAGCAGAACGAATTGGGCTACCTCTACTTCTTCAAGATCCCCAAAATTAGACTACTTCAGCGTATTTCTCCGATTTATTAAAACGGTCCCAAAAACCGGAACTGTGTCACCAAAAATCGAGTTTATTACTTCGAGTCATGGAAAAGTCATAGAAATGTCAGGGCTCCGTCAGGACTTAAATGAGCCTCTAACCAATAATTCGCTCCGTCTCACCGATTGAGAACTAATTTTTGCTTAGAGGAAAACATCATGAAACGAACACTAATTTTACTTTACGGGGTGGCAAGCTACGCTTTCTTCTTTGTTGCCTTTCTTTATGCCATTGGTTTTATCGGCAACATTTGGGTACCGAAATCGATAGATTCTCAACCCACTTTGTCGTTAGGCAGTGCTTTGCTAGTTGATCTCGGTCTGCTGACGCTGTTCGCCATTCAGCACAGCGGCATGGCGAGACCGGCCTTCAAGCGTTGGTTAACCCGATACATTCCTGCGGCGGCGGAGCGTAGCACTTACGTTCTAATGTCTACCGCTTGTTTGGTTCTACTTATGTATTACTGGGCTCCATTGGGTGGAGTGATCTGGCAGGTGGAAAGCAACTGGGCTATTGCACTGCTGAATACGCTCTATTTGGGTAGCTGGGGGTTGTTGCTTTATGCCACTTTTCTAATCAATCACTTCGATTTGTTTGGATTGCGTCAGGTGTGGGTCGCATTTCGTCAGAAAGCAACACCCGAACAGGGATTCGTAACACCAGCGTTGTATCGAATTGTGCGACACCCAATCTATGTTGGTTGGATTGGAATATTCTGGTTCACACCTACTATGACAATCACCCACGCCTTGTTCGCTATAGGTGCAACTGGATACACGATTGTGGGTATGAAGCTGGAAGAGCGCGATTTGGAAAATGCACACCCTGAGTACACGCAATACAAGCGTAAGGTGCCTGCTCTAGTTCCTTCTTTTAAGAAGCGTCTTAACCGCGAAGCACCAATTCAAACCAGCACCGTGTAGATTGCGCACTAATTATAGGTCCCCGTCCTTGGCGGGGATCTATTTAAAGGAAACAACCATGACAACAAATACAGAAACTTATTCACAAAGACTATGGACCAAGATTGGTCTGGCTGGATTTATCTTTTTTACCGTGAAAGGACTAATCTGGTTGAGCGTACCGGTAATTCTTGCCTGGTATGTAAGCTAAAAACAGGGGCTGGTTTTAATTAAACCGGCCCTTGTTCTTTTGGGTGATTAATCGACAGGAAAAACATAACAGGCACGATTATGACAAGTATGAGTTGGGCCATTGCCGCGGGTGCGACTCCGGAAGTCTCAATTGATTTATATAAAGCCAAAGCAATCCGAGATGACCACTCGAAGAAAATGAACAGATACAGTAACGGCACAAGACTTCTGTAACGCACAGCAACTAGCAAATACATAAATCCCACCATCAGCTGCGCAATTCCCCACTGAGCAAATATAAAGATTACTGCCTCAGCGCCGCCTTGAGTAAAGCTATCCAAAGGTATGGTTGCGATAGATTGGGCGCCACCATCGGCGGCAAAAATATGAATGCAACTTCTGCCAATTGTGATGACCGTAATTACATAGAAAAAGTAGAGAGCAATTCGATTGCCGGAGTAATTGTTGTCTACTGTTGATGGAAAAATCTTTCTTAGCATTTCTAAATTAACTCTTAGTTAAAGCCATTCCGAAAGATTATTCCTACTCGGTTGTAGTTATCCGGCATGTCTCGAACATTATTGGCTTCAACATAATCTTCATAATCCGCCATCATTTCGGATAATAACTCCGGTCTGTCATTCGCAAGGTCATTAGTTTCACCTGGATCAATCTTGATGTTGAATAAATGCCAGTCCGTTTCATTCTGGCTAATTTTGTTGATCACCAGTTTATAGTCGCCTTTAAACAATGCGCTGTTTCCGCCGAGTTCATAGCCAATTGGTTCATTAGCGTTGTGAATTTGTTGCGAGTTGTTAGTCAGAAAATTCGAAAAGTCAGACCCAACAATTGGTTCTACTGTTGATTGATTCCAATTGCCTCCGTGATCATCTAGTTCGACGAGTCCCAGTATTGTCGGAGTTAAGTCAGTAACAAAGACAAACTCATCGGTGAATTCATCTTGCCGCGTAATGCCTGGCCCTGATATAACCAGAGGAACGCGCAGCCCACCCTCGCTTGCGTGGAATTTATAGTAGGTCAGAGGAGATGCCGCTATGGTTGCGTTACTTGGCCCAATGGCATTGAACGATCCGCGTTCACCCAAGGTTTCGTAATCAGAGTTATAGCCTACCACCTCGAACCAATTATTGAGTGGTGAACCACCCTGTGGGTTAATCAGGTTAGAACCTTCGGCGCCGTTGTCTGAGGTAAAAATGAAAATCGTATTGTCATACTCATCAATACTTACCAGGTAGCTCATTAATCTACCAATATGCATGTCCATTGCATCTACCATGCCTGCATACACTTCCATGCGCCGGGCATGATGCCGTTGCTGTTCTTCTGACAGGCTTTCCCATTCCAGGGTGCCAGGCGTAACTATGGCTTCGGATTCGGCTGGAACCACGCCAGCCTCAATTGCGGCAGCTCTTCGACGTTCGCGCATTACGGTCCAGCCTGCGTCATAGACTCCAGCGTATTTATCAGAAAACTCCCGTGGAGCCTGAACTGGCATATGCACAGCCTGAAATGGAATATAGGCAAAAAACGGTTCGTCATCGTCTTCGTTTGAAGCAATAAACTCAATTGTCTTATCGATAAAGTATTCAGAAGAATAAAAATCGTCAGGAAGATTATGCTGAGCGCCGTCTGCATACCAATTGGCCTGTTCGTAAATAGGTAAATAGGCACGTTGTTCCCAGTTGTCGGCGCCAGTATCGGCCATGGCAATTGTGCGATCGAATCCTCTGGCAGAAGGAAGTAGTTCTGGCGTATGGCCTAAATGCCATTTACCAGTCATGTACGTATGGTAGCCATTAGCCTGTAACATGCTTGCTAGCGTTACCGCATTTTGGCTTAGAACACCCTGGTAATTTTCATAGACGGTCAATTCAGGCGGTAGCGCTTCGGGAATATTAGGCACGCCATTTCTATGGCTATCGACGCCGGTTAACAACATCGCTCGAGCCGGAGCGCAACTGCCTGCGGTGTGATAATTGGTAAAGGAAAGACCTTCCTCGGCTAGTTTAGCGATGTTGGGAGTGTTAATTTCACTGCCGAAAGGCGAGATGTCAGTAAAGCCCAGATCGTCGGCAAGCACGAGAACAATGTTTGGTCGTTTCATGTCACCACTGACAGATTGTTGGGCGAAAACTAGATTTGGTGCTACTGTGCCGAGCACAATTAGCAAAACTACAGATATTACTTGCCTTAACTTCATTTCAATTCCTAACATTAGCTGATACGTTTGTGCAGACTTTAGTCTGTAATTCGTTTGTAAGCTATTTTAAACATATTCGGGCATAAATTATTTCTAATTATTAAAGGAGTTAATAAATGAAATCTCGCCTTAAAGTTTTTGTCATGCTTTTGCTTTCTTCGCTGATAATAAGTCAGAGCCATTCAGCAGACGACAGTAAACAGCTCAACGTAACCGATGACACTTTTAAATGCCTTGCCGAGATTGCCGCCAGCGGTAGATTTTTTGTCGATAATATTTTGGGAAATCTGGATGCAACTTTGGATGTAGCAAATTCCGAATCCGGTGGTACTTATCCTCCAGGTTCGTTAGTAACACTGATTCCGATCGAAGCGATGGTTAAACATGAAGACGGTTGGAATCCAGCAACCAACGATTGGGAATTCTTTTTGCTCGATGTGTCCGAAGAAGGAACAAGCATAGCAGCGCGGGGCGGAGTAGAAGTGGTTAATCAGGCTGGATCTTGTTTTGGTTGCCATCAGCTCGCTCGACCGGAGTGGGATTTAGTGTGCAGTGCCGATCACGGCTGTGCGCCATTGCCTTTTACTCTGGAACAGATTCGGGGCGTGCAAAGTAGCGATCCACGCTGTGTCAGACAAAACTAAGCAAAATTCAGGAAACATGTTCCCCATAAACACGGGGAACGGTGCTGTTTACCAGTGAAAAAGTAAAGTACGCCGAGACTGGTAATAGCACTGCAAGAAATAGCAGAAATGCAGACCAGTCGCCCGCAGCGGGCAATATTTGCGGGAACTGTCTTGTGATTGTTTCAGAAATTCCTGCCATCATTAATCCGTAGTATGACCATGCCATAAAGTGTGCATGCCGGTAGTAATACTTCTTCTCTCCAGTAACAATCCCTTTACGAATAGACCAAAACGCCGGAACAATTGTCGCAAGGCTCATAATTGCGAAAAAGTGGAACAAATTGAATCCGCCAGTTAGTTGATACATGAATAAGGCTGAAACGTTGAGCAGTACCATGCTGCTGGTATAGATGTAGCCTGAAAATCGATGTATTTGCGTCCCTTTTCGAGTGAGAAAAATTGCCGGGCCAACTATCAGTGCCAGCAAAGCAAGCAGGAAATGCAGCATCCCTAGTGGGTCGTCAGCCCAGCTTGAAAGAAAAGACACTAAATTGTTAATCAAAGGATTTTCCTCAAAATTGATAGCTATTGTGGATATTTAATTCTATGATAGACATATATACCATAGAACTAAAGCATAGATAAACCTTAATGCAGCAACCGAAGATGATTGTTCTGGGCTTAATAGCTCAAGGGTGGAATTACGGATTGGAGATGAAGCAGTTCATCGAGCACTCCAATATGCGCATGTGGGCACAGATCGGCAGTTCTACAATTTATAAGTCACTGCGTGACCTGGAAGCCGAAAGCAGTGTCACTGCTCGACCCGAAACTGCAAAACGCGGTCCAGGAAAAACCGTTTTCGATATTACGGAGAAAGGCCAACAAAGATTCGATGATCTGGTGGGAGAAGCTTTGTCTTCGCAAGAATCTGTGTATTCCGATCGCATCGCCGGCATGGTGTTATCTTTTTTCTTGCCTCGAGCGAGTGCTCGCAAAAAAATTTCCGCATGTGTCGAAAATCTTGAGAAGGGATTACTGATCATACAAGCAGAGAAAAAGAAACGAACATCTGAAGTGGCCCTAATTACATTAGATTACTACCGGGATATATACCGGGCGGAACTCCGGGCTCTGCGTCGTGCTCACAAAGCAATCGCCCCCAGGCAACGTAATAATCAGAAACAATAATCTATGAATTGAGCTATGGCTGCGTTTCCCATGAGCTAAATCTATTTACGGCTCAATTTATAAGCGCTAAGGTCTGTCTCTGAGAGGCTCCAATTAGAGAGAGCTGGAGGAATAGACTAATGACTAAGAAAATCTTACTAGCTATAGCGGCGGCCGGAGTATTGGCAGTTCCGACCCTGACGATTCTTGCGCAACAGGATGAAGAGCCCCCTGAAATGGGCTTTTTCGTAACCAGTGTCGGTCTTGGTAATGGTGGTGATCTAGGTGGATTGGCCGGGGCCGATGCTCATTGCAATGCTTTGGCATCAGCAGCAGGTTCGTCTCGTACATTTGCCGCTTACCTAAGCACGCAAGGTCCAGGCGCGGTGAATGCCCGTGATCGTATTGGCGATGGTCCCTGGGCGAATGCGAATGGGCTTGTTATGGCCACCAGTGTAGAAAGCCTGCACTACGATAATTCCAATTTGAATTGGGAATTTTCACTAGATGAAAACGGCAATCAGTTCGCCTCTCGTATCGATGGCGATCCTGATTTCACCGAGCATGATGTGGTAACCGGAACGCAAATCGATGGCACTGCATTTCCCGCTGGTCAAGATCAAACTTGTGGCAATTGGACAAGCAGTGATGAGGGATCTGTACGAGTTGGACATGCCGATCGCTACTCATTCACGACACCGGGTTCACCCTGGAATTCCTCTCACGGTACTCCTGGTTGTACTCAAGCGAATTTAATTAGTACGGGTGGGGCGGGATTATTTTATTGTTTCGCCACTGACTAGTCGTTACCTGCAAAGTAGGTCGGAGTAGATCTTGTTACTCCGACCTACTTTGAACAAAATATTCTTCAATAAATTGCTTGGTTCTTAGAATTATTGTAATGGGCTAAACGTTGCCGGATCTAAAAACTGAATCGCAACGCCCGTTACAATAGGGCCATCTTCTAGCGACTTATTCCACATCTCGGTCCAAACTGGATCAGCAGAAAAATTAGACCAGGATTGCTCAGCGGCTGCACGATCGTCATGGGCTACCATGTACACCAAGGTGTTCTGTGAAAGTTCTTCGTCGTCTGGAACCCAATAACCGACACTGGTCATACCATGTTTATGAAACAAATCGATCTCACCACCACCAAATCGATCCAATAAAGGAGGGAGCCTGCCAGGAGCAGTTGTATAAGTTCGCAGTTCATACACTTTTTGGCTCTGCGCATAAATGTCTTGTTGGTATTGAAATGTCATGCCGGCGATAAATGCGACGGCAACGATTAATAAACTAGTAATGTTTCTTTTCATACAAATCTCCAGTGGGTCGGGTTACTAATCAGGAACCCGTGTAACATAAGAATCTCCAGTTATCATTCGAACTACCTGGCCGTCTTCTTCAATAAATCGAACTATTTCTCCAACGGGCCCGCCGCCAGTCGGTGCTTCCATACGAAACATATCATCTCCTAGCGGGGCAAGCTCTTGTGGGTCGTTAAGGCTGGAAGACCAGGGATTCATTCTTACCAATTTTTCATTCATGACTAATACCTGTGTATCGCCATTGCGACCACGATATCGTCCTGCAAATCGCTCCCATGCTGGATTCCATTCAATAGTTTCTTTTTCTGGTTCAGTGGCTGTAGCTACAGCTTCGCCAACGGTATCCAATAATTCTCGGGCAATTTGCCCTGGATTCGAATCGTTCGTGTTGGTTAGAACGACGACGCCAACTTTTGAATCCAATTGAATGCTGGTGCTGGTGGTATAACCAGGATAGCCGCCGCCATGGCCGACGTAGAGTTTGCCGTTACGCCTCTGTACACTGAATCCGATACCCTGTCCATTGGTCCAAGTTGTTTCTAACATGCGAACGCGATGCATTTCGCGCAATGAAGCTGTGCTCAACAGACGGTCATCACCACGACCACCTATTCTGAATTGTGCCGAGACAAATTTTGCCATGTCTTCAACATTCGAAGTTAAGCCAGTTGCAGCTGCCATTCCTCTCGCATCAACAAAAGGCATAATAGACCTTGAGCCATCGGGCATCCTGATGCCATAACCAACTGCTAGCTTTGGGTCGTCCATATCTACACTCGAAGCATCCATTTCAAGCGGATCGAAAATGTTTTCCTGTAAATAGTCCGCCCAGGACATGCCGCTTACTTCTTCGATAAGTAATCCAGCAATGGTGTAGGCGAGATTTGAATACTTCCAACGAACTTCTGGCGCGAATGGTGCCCGTCTTTCCGCCATCAACTCTCGCACTTCACTTGCAGTAGGAAAATCCAAATCGGTCCAATGGGAGCCAGCTTCTCTTGGTAAACCTGAGCTATGGGTTAACAAATGTTCGATGGTGATCGGAGCACCGTCTTCGGCAACTGCTTCGAATTCGAACCAGGGCAAATAATCAGTCACAGGATCATCCAGGCGCAATTTATTTTGCTCCCTTAATTGCATAATTGCTGTCGCCGTAAACAGTTTGCTATGGAAGCCATGCGAAATCGTGTATCTAATTCCATTGGGCTATCGGCACTGATGTCGGCTTTACCAAAACCTTTGGCCCAGATTAATTCCTGGTCTGCTATGACACCTACCACCACACCGGGCAAACCTCGAATTTCTAATTGCCCATCCATCCAGGCTGAAAAGAGATTTATCTGAGCCTGAACCTCTGGATCTTCAGCGACTTCTTGAGCCAGGGCTCCAGCTGAGATTAAACAAACAGACAGTAAGGAACAGCTAATTAGTTTTCGAAGTATCATTTTGGGATCTCCTCGAGTTCTGAAAAATTCAATTCGTTTACTTGATCAATGATTTTGGTTAATGCCGGTGTTGTGGCAGCGAGACTAGTTGCCGGAATGGCCTCGGTGATTTCTCTTAATCACTCCATTTTTTATTCTTTGTATAATGGCAAGATAAAGCACAATACCGCTTTGTTAAAGCGAATTGATCCTCTATCGAAAGATAATGGACATGGTCTGCCCGGGGAGCTACCTTTACGGACTCTGGATAGAGGAGTTTTGACATGAAACATCGCACCCTTTGTGGATTTCTAAGTGACTCGTTACTCGCATTGATAAATTCTACTCTCCCTCAGACTGTTAACTAGCCAATAAACTCTGGAAAAACTATGCGAGTAGCAACATTACATCTATTTTTAGTCGCGTTTGCTTTAGTAAGTTCGAGTTTGCAAGCACAAACAAATTTGCCGCCTCTTAACGAAAGAGATAGGGCGATGACCATGTCTGGCGATTTCACGTTTGCCAGCGTTGGCGACTTAATGATAAGAAGGCCGGCATCGCAATTGGCCGATCCGGAAGTGCAGGAAGTTTTTGATTTAATTCGCAGTGCAGATTTAGCCTTGGGCAATATGGAAGGGGAGCTGGCAAATTTGCGTGAGTTTGAAGGTCCCATGAATGGTTTCGTGGGCACCCATGAAGTAGCTGCAGATCTTAAATTAATGGGCTTCGATATGGTTAACCGCGCCCAGAATCATTTATTGGATTCTGAGTTTGCCGGTATGTATTCCACTAACTCACTTTTAGATGAAGCCGGGATTATCCATGCTGGTTCGGGAAAGAATTTACAGGAGGCTGCAGCCCCAGCCTTTTTCGAAACAGCAAAAGGTCGGGCAGCACTAGTAGGTACCCATGCGCCGATCTGGCCTGAACATAATCGTCTAGCGGCGACTCCAGTAGTCGGTAATCTGGGAGGAAGGCCGGGGCTAAACATGCTGCGCTACAGCGAATCGATATTGGTATCACGGGACCAGTTTGATGCGCTGGAACAAGTGCGCGCAGGCTTTTTGGAATACCGCGACAATTATGATAATCCTCGATCAGTAGCTAACGCATCTCCCAGCACTGGAATAAACTTTCCAGCATCCAGTTCCGGGAGAAACAATCCAAACTTTCGCGTGGCAGAGGATGGCGAGATTCCAGGTACAGTTGTTTACCAGATGAATGAGAACGATCTCGATCGAGTATTGAGAAACATTCGAAACGCACAGCAACTGGGGGATTTTGTAATCGCAGCGGCGCACATTCATCAGAGTCAGTCCATTGTTGAAACTCAGCATCTAAGCACACGACCACCCGCGTTCTACGTGGAATTGGCTCGTCGAGCGATCGATGCAGGTGCAGATGCTTTCGTTGGCACTGGCGTGCAAACTCTACGGGGAATAGAAATTTATAACGGCAAGCCTATTTTCTATGGCTTAGGCGAATTCTTTAGAGAAGCGCAGTGGGAACTCGAAGTTGCTCTTGGAAATACAGACGCAAATTCGAATAGGCGAATGCAGCAGTTCGCGAGAAATTTCGGTGGTTCCACCCAATCATTAGAGAGTTTGGTTGCGATAAGTCATTATGAAGATGGCGAACTCACAGAAGTTAGGCTCTATCCAACCGAGCTCGGTATCGATGGTCCCGATTCACGACTCGGTATTCCCCGCATGTCTGATTTACAACTTGCACAACAAATTCTCGAAAGAGTTGAGCGCTTATCAGATGCTTGGGGAACCGAAATCGATATCGAAGGAAGTGTGGGTATTATTCGCGTTAACTAAATTTATAATCTCTTACCGAAGGAGACGAACATGAATCAAATGACTCGAAGAAAGTTTTTGGCGAATGTAAATACAGTAGCAGGCGCCACTGCTGTGGGAGCACCTTTACTCGCCAGTGCGCAAACAAGCAACGATGAACTCGGTTTCATGACAGCAATTGAGCTTTCGAATTTATTAAGTGCAAGAGAGATTAGTTCTGTCGAATTAACCCAGTATTTTATTGCCCGGATTGAAAACTATGATGACTCATTAAATGCTGTTGTAGTGAGAGATTTTGATAGAGCAATGGAAGCAGCGCGCGAATCCGATGCTCAACTTTCCAGAGGCGAAGTTCGAGGACCGTTACATGGTCTGCCCATGACTATTAAAGAGTCTTATGACATTGCAGGTTTACCTACGACTTGGGGGATCCCACAGGCAAGAAACAATATCGCGCAGTCTGATGCAGTCGTCGTGGAACGATTCAAAAATGCAGGAGCGCATTTTCTCGGCAAAACCAATGTTCCAATTAACCTTGGCGATTTTCAAAGTTATAACGCAATTTATGGTACGACCAACAATCCCTGGGATACCACAAGAACACCTGGAGGCTCGTCTGGTGGATCAGCTACCGCACTTGCCGCTGGACTAACAGGTCTTGAAAGTGGCTCCGATATAGGCGGTTCTATTCGTAATCCATCTCACTTCTGCGGTGTCTATGGGCATAAGCCGACACTCGGCATAATTCCATCACGCGGCCACCAACCGCCAGGTGTACCAGTATCTCCCCAGGATCCTGATTTGGCTGTAGTAGGTCCCTTAGCACGCAGTGCCGAGGATTTGGCGCAGGCCGTAGACATTATATCCGGACCAGATATTCTTACCTCACCTGGTTGGCGACTCGATCTACCTGAGCCGGGTTTTAGTTCATTGAGTGATTTACGGGTAGCGATCTGGCAGGACGATGCGAACTCCCCTGTTGCCAGAGAAGTTTCCGACAGAGTTCAGGAAATGGGAGATCTTTTATCGGGCTTGGGAGCTACTGTATCAGATTCTGCCCGACCTGAATTCGCTACTAATATGTCTCATGACATCTACATGCCAATTTTAAATGCCATGATGGGGCTGCCTGGAGATGAGCTCGGATTTAATGATTACTTAGGGCTACATGGTCAACGAGGATTTTTACGCACCCAATGGCAGCAGTTTTTTAGTGAGTGGGATGTGCTCCTTTGCCCAACAACTGCTACGCCAGCTTTTGTACAAGACCAGAGCGATGCCAGTACTCGAACACTCTTGGTCAATGACATTGAACAACCTTATTTTCAGCAAGTGTTCTGGGCAGGACTTGCAACGGTTAGTTATCTACCGAGTACTGTGTTTCCGACGGGGCTCTCACGAGCTGGACTCCCAATTGGTTTGCAAGCTATCAGCGCTGAATTTAATGACAAGATTACTATCGAGTTCGCCCGCTTAATGGCACAGGAGATCGGCGGATTTCAAGCGCCAAACGGCTATATCTAGAGACCTTTGATTGGCAAAGGAGAAATTGCAATGCAAAATCCAATAGTTAAAAGTTTATTAGCAGTAATTCTAAGTATTGCAGTTGCAGTCGTGCTTTTTATGGTTGTCGAAGGAATCGGTTCAATCCTATATCCCTTTCCAGAAGATTTCGGTGGCACCTTTGAAGAAGTGGCGCGCCAGGTTGAAACTACACCTGCTTGGGTAATGGCATTTCTAGCTGGAGTTGGATGGGGTGGGCTCATGCTTGCCTGTACCTTCATTGCAACACGACTAGGACACAATCGCCACCCAGGCCATGGCTACGGTGTTGGATTATTTTTGTTGGCCATGGCTGTCTACAATATGGCCATGCTGCCATATCCAATTTGGTTATGGGTTTTAAATCTGACCGTATTACCCGCAGCAGCATATTTAGGAACAACACTAGCGCAAGAGAATCAACTCACCCCAGAGCAATAAGCAAGTAATTGACTTAAGCGGCTGGCAGAAAATTCTCGCAGGCTTGGATTCCTTCACCTAACACCTGACCAAATCTTTCTATGTGTACGTCTGTTGTGGCGGTAGATAAACTACCGGCCATATTGGCGCCGATCCAGATGCCATGCCCGATAAGATAGTGCCGTAGTTTTTCTATGAACAAGCTTTCATCTTCTCGAACGACAATGTCTGGGAATCGTCGCATCGGCCTGTTGTGAAAACGTACCGCAAACAAAGATCCACGCCCGCATACCTGTCCGGCTACACCAAGTTTCTCTAAGGTCTGAGTTACTTGAGATCTCAAGTGATCTCCCGCGGTGTTTAGCTGCTCAAACTTTTGCTCATCCATTGCAGCCATGGCTGCTTTACCGGCGACCATGGTAATGGGATTGCCATTAAAAGTTCCGCCATGGGGGAGTCGCGCTGATTGATTATCCTTTGGCTCGAATACCGACATGACATCGGCTCTACCTGCAATAGCGCCAACCGGAAAACCGCCACCAATAATTTTTCCCAAAGTGCTAATGTCTGGTTTTAAGTCAAACATCCCTTGTCCGCCAGCAAGACTAAGCCTAAAACTAATGACTTCGTCGCAGGCTAATAAGATGTCGTACTTTTTACAGAGTTGAGTAAGTGCAGCAAGATAGTCTGGCGAAGGAGAATTCATACTGAGAGTCTGCGGCATCAGATCGATCATGATGCACGCCAACTCATCAGCATGTTGCTTGACGATCGCTTCGGTTGCGTCGATTTCGTTAAACGGTAGTGGAATAACTTCTTCAAGTACCGAATCTGGCGTGCCGAAACTGTAAGCCGTAGGAATCGGAACAGATCCTTCACGATCTTCCGCTGTGTTTTTAAGACTCACTTCGGCAAAGTCATAAGAGCCGTGATAAAGCCCTTCGATTTTAGCCACCTTGGGCCTGCCGGTGAAAGCGCGGGAGGCTTTTAACATGTTCATTACCGCCTCGGAGCCAGAATTGCAGAATCTGATTCGTTCAAAGGTATCGACTCGGCTACAAAGTAATTCCGCCAGTTCGATTTCTGCTTCGGTGGTGAATGAGCAGGCTGTTGCTCTTGTTATTTGAGCTTCTACAGCTTGTCGAATCGGTTCATAGCAATGACCGTGTAAGAGAGACGTATAGTTGTTGTTGAAGTCCAAATAGCTGTTGCCATCCACGTCCAGAACCTCAGCTCCGGAGGCACTCTCTATGTAGATGGGATAGGGCTTGAGTGCGATCGTGGTTCGACTGTTACCATCGGGCAGCACATTGAGCGCGCGCCGGTACAGTGCCGCGGATTTCGATTCCAAGTTTGGATAATCCATTTGAATGGTCTCTTCCAGGTAGTGCGAAGTAATTGAATATCATATGAGAAAAATAATTCCTAAGCTCCCAATTTTTGATAAAGTCATTGCCGCTATGAAGAAATCCAAAGCTTTATTCCTGATTGTCATCCTTGCGGTTCCGTTGCAATCCTTTGCGCAGTCCGCTGAACGGCAGATTCTGGAATTAATGGAAGACTATTGGTCTTACCGATTACAGGAGAGTCCTACCTCTGCGACTCGCGCTGGTGTGTCCGATTACAACCATTTGTTGCCGCAGGTTTCGCCCGTAGATGAAGCCCGCCGATTAAGGGCCGAAGAAGAATTACTTAACCGACTCAATGCTATCGAGCGGAATAATCTCAGTCGCGATCATCAAGTAAATTTTGATTTGCTTGAATGGGTGCTACAGCGATCGATTGACTCCATGCGTCTAAACACCAGTCGTATTCCCTTTAATACCTTTTCAAGTTTTTTCAGCGGTGCATTGAGAGCGAGCAATGGTGTGCTAATGGACAGCGAAGAAGATTATCGAGATTTCATCGCCCGCATCGAAGAGTTTCCTCGCTACTTCAATGAAAACATTGAAAACATGCGCCAGGGAATGCGCGATGGATTTGTGTTGCCAAAAATAATAATCGACGGCGTATTACCGACTGTGCAGGCGCAAGTCTACGATAACCCTGATGACAGCAGTCTGGCAGAACCGATCTTAGATATTAATGAGCGTTTACCAGAAGAGGTTCGCGCTCAACTAATTAACGATACCCGTTCTGCAATTCGCACTTATGCGATACCGGCATTTCGACAATTCGCGACCTTTTTGGAAGAGGAATACTACACTGCTGCAAGCGAAGGTATTGCTGCAACTGATTTGGAGAATGGTGAAGAATATTATGCTCACCAGATTCGTGTTTACATCACCCGCACCGACTTAAGCGCCGATGAAATTCATGAAATTGGCCTCAGTGAAGTGGCACGCATTCGTGCAGAGATGGATGTCTTAATCGATGAATCCGGTTTCGACGGCAGCTTTGCAGAATTTACTGAATTCCTACGTACTGATCCGCAATTCTATGCAGAGACTCCGGAAGAGTTGTTGCAAGCTGCTGCATTTGTCGCCAAAAAAATCGACTACCGCATGCCGGAGTTTTTTGGGAACCTGCCGCGCATGCCTTATGGCGTGATTCCAGTGCCAGAGGAAATGGCACCGAATTTCACCACCGCCGCCTACAATTTTGCAGTGACCGGAGGAACCCGCGGCGGTGCTTATTGGGTAAACACCTATGCGCTGGACCAACGGCCACTATATGAGTTGCCGGCGTTAACTGCCCATGAAGCGGTTCCGGGCCATCACCAACAAAATGCCATCGCCGCAGAGTTGGAAGCATTGCCTGAGTTTCGTAAGTACCTGGGTTTTTCCGCATTTGGCGAAGGTTGGGGTCTTTATTCAGAAAAGCTTGCCATAGAAATGGATATTTACGAAACCGAGTACGAACATTTCGGCCGCTTGAGCTACGAGATGTGGCGGGCTTGTCGATTGGTAATCGATACCGGTATTCACGCCAAAGGTTGGTCCCGACAACAGGCGCTGGATTATCTTAGTGATAACACTTCCTTATCTCGGGCGAACGTGCGCGCCGAAGTTGACCGTTACATTTCCTGGCCGGGTCAGGCATTGGCTTACAAACTCGGTGAAATGAAAATACTCGAGCTTCGGCAAAAAGCCGAAGCTACATTGGGAAACCGCTTCGACATTCGTGAGTTTCATGACGTGGTGTTAGGGCAGAGAGCACTGCCCTTGGACCTGTTGGAACGAGTAGTCGATCAATACATCGAAGAAAGTCGCTAGCATTCTTCTCTACAATAAATGCGCCGCTGCTTCGTCCCGGTGTTTCTTCAAGTATTTCATGAAGGGCGTACCGCCCGTGCCAACTTCTGTGTTGTTACCGTTAGAACTGCGATTCTGCTTATTGATATAGCTGGCGGCATATTCCAAATGCCGGGTTCGAAATTGTGTCGCTTTCAATATACAACTGTTATAGGCCTCGGTGACTTCTGCAGACTTCAATTCTCTGACGGCAGTGCGAACCTGACTCTCTTCTCTAACATTTTCTATAAATGAACGATGTGCAGGCGGACGATAGCGATGCAATTCATCGAGATAAATCCGTAGCGGATCCTGTGCATGACCGACTCCGAGCAGAGCATCCATGGTTGGCATTATGGAAGACTGCGAACCAGTCTGGCCGCGATAGGCCTGAGGTTCTCCGTTAACGTCTTTAACGCCTTCGTAAACCAATCCGTTTTTCATTGAAGGATTATCTTTCCAGCCATGTATCCACGGTCTGACTCGATTGAAATAGATATAAGGATCGCAGCGTTCAGGCATACGATCGAATATGGCATTCATGCCATCCCAGGCGTTGGCAATGCCTGCTAGTGAATTAACTATTTGTGCTGAATCCATTCGGGCAGCAGCTTTCATTAGATTTGGAATGTCTGCAAGCATCGGTCCCGCTTTGGCTTCGATGGCGACATGAATAAGCACAAACCAGGCTTCATCCTGCCCGCCCAGAAATGGCTGGGGCATGTAGATATTAGAAAGATCGATGGGGCTGGTTGGGTCGAGTCTGCTCCAATTATCCAAAACATAGTTGGAGTAGGTGAGCAGGGGAGGTTGACCCAGGGCGTGGCCGATCATCCAGGCGGGGATTGCGAGATTCGATGGAAGGATACCTGGCGCTTCTTCTTCACCCCAAACATAGGCCTGAATCAAGAAAGTATAGTGCACCATGGCTAATTTCATTTGTGCTTCCGAAGCAGAGCGACAGAAGTCCACGACATCGACTTGTGGAATTGCGTTTAGGAATTCGCGCAGCCTACCGGTAACGAGAGTGCGCGGAAGGTCCAGTGCAGCTTCCCGAACACAGTGTAATTCGTCGGGTAAGTCTTCTTTGGATACACCATCTGGTGACAGAAATCCGAATTCCGGAGTTATTGCCTGTTGTTCCGGGTAAATGTCTTGAATGGCGTTCATGTTCTTGGCTCCAGCGATGTGCTATGAAAACGCAATAATAGTTGGATTTTTCTAGAATTAGCTTGTAAATATTGGCTTATTGCCAAGATAATGTGCAATATATGGTCGATTTAGATCAAATAAATCAAAATATATTGCACGAACTCGAATCTGACGCTCGCATCAGTAATATCGATCTGGCGGATCGGGTTGGGCTCTCGCCATCTGCCTGTCTAAGACGGGTACAGGAATTGGAACGAAGTGGAGTCATTCAAGGCTATCGGGCAATAATTAATCCGGCGGTACGCGGCGCGGAAATTACTGTTTTCGTGTTAGTGGGATTATCGGAGCATCTTAAAAAAGATGCGGAGACATTTGAGCGAGCGATGGAGAGATCACCGATGGTGCGGGAATGTCATAACGTGACTGGCGCGGTGGAATATCTGTTAAGAGTGGAAGTGCCCGATCTTGGTGCTTACAAATCTTTTCATGCCGATGTGCTCGGCACTCAGACTCAAGTGCACAGTATTACTTCTTATATCTGTCTTGCTTCGCCCAAAGATGAAAGGGCATGAAGAATTTGAAGGATTACTCGCCGCTGTCTTCGGTAGTTTCCTGGTCTAAGTCAATGTCAGCTAGCAGGTCTTCTTCAGGGTCATAGGTCTCACCTTTAAAGAAGGCGACTAACTTGTACCAATAGATTTTCACCGTTACAGAGATGACAGCAAAACCAGCAATGAGAGCTTGCAGAATCATGCTGCCAGTTCCCGGATTCATATAAGCCTGGGCTTCGCCGTGAAGGCTCAAGATGCTAAGAACTGCGACCAAACTGGCGATAGTTTTACAACTTGATGACATAGAGCTGGTTTCTCTTGAGTGAGCTTGCATGTGGGTTAGGGTTGTTACAGAATCTTTGCAGACCCGTCACACGAGCGACAGTATAAGGGAACCGGGGTTAGTTTACTACTTGGAGGTGGATTGATGACTGCATCTGAAGTACTACCATCTTCTTTTCGAGATCCAGCGGGCTTCTTGTTTAAGAGGAATGACACGCTTTATCGACAGGTCAATCAGAGTTATGCGACCGATTTTGATGCGCTAACAAATAGCGGTTTGTATGAAGCTTTAGTTAAAGCAAAACTTTTAATACCTCATCATGAAGTCGAAGTTGAAGCTGCCGAATCCAGCAATGTTTATAAAACCATTCAACCTGGTTTTGTTCCTTTTATTTCTTACCCCTATGAATGGAGTTTCAGTCAGTTAAAAGACGCTGCGCTGGTAACGATGACAATTCAGCGTGTCGCGTTGAAGCATGGGATGTGTTTAAAAGACGCCTCCGCTTACAACATTCAGTTTTACGAAGGTAGGGCAGTATTAATCGACACTCTTTCCTTTATGCAGTACGAGGAAGGGAAACCATGGCAAGGCTATAAACAATATTGCCAACATTTTCTCGCACCACTGGCACTGATGAGTAGTACCGATGTGCGCTTATCGCAACTACTGCGAATTCATATTGATGGAATTCCCCTCGATCTTGCGAGCAAGCTATTGCCAGTTAAGTCGCGACTCTCGCCTTTGTTGTTGTCACACATCCATATGCATGCCAAGGCGCAAGTGCGCTACGGTGAAACCACTGAAGATGGAGAAACCCGAGAAGTTAAATCGATCGATCGCAAGTCTATGGAAGCCATGATGCAGACCCTGCATGAAGGAACACGAAAACTACAGTGGCAGGCACCGAAGACAGAATGGGGTGAATACTATTCAGCTACCAACTATGAAGACGAATCATTGCAAAACAAAGAATTGCTGGTAAGAGAATTCTTGTCTGGATTGGACAAAAGCGAATCTCTATTGCATGACCTTGGAGCTAACAATGGCCATTTTAGTCGCATTGCCTGTGAGTTAGGTTTCAACTCTGTTGCCTGGGACATAGATCCTGTTGCTGTTGAGAATAATTATCTTCAGCTCAAGAATGAAAAACGCAGAAATCTACTGCCGCTAGTGCTGGACCTTACGAACCCCAGTAGTGCGATTGGTTGGTCTAGCGCGGAAAGGGATTCCTTTACTGAGCGGGCTCAAAACAATACTGTTTTAGCGTTAGCGCTCGTGCATCACCTGGCAATTTCCAACAATGTGCCGTTAACAATGGTGGCCAAATTTATGGCGAGGCTTGCCCATCATTTGATTATCGAATTCATCCCCAAGAGTGATTCGCAAGTTAAGCGCTTGCTGGCGAATCGCACGGATATTTTTTCTGAATACACGCAGGAAGGGTTTGAAAAAGCGTTTTCCTCTGAATTTGATGTTGTAAAAACAGAAAACATAGAAGGAAGTGAGCGCAGCCTCTATTTAATGCAGCGGAAAAATAGGTCGTCAGAAAATTAACTCTTCAGGAGAAAAGCGCTCGCTATGACTGCGACGCCAAAATACTTTCATCCCATTTTGCATATGTTTGCGTTTTGCAGCATTGCTATTGCTCAACCAATCCTGGATATCATTGGTAGAAATCCTGAGTTTCTAATTGCACAACAAACCGATGCCAGCGAGATTCTCTTCGTTCTGCTTTCGCTAAGTTTGATTATTCCATTTGCACTAAGTATTCCTTTTATTGTTAGCAATTTTATCAACAAAAAATTCGCAAAGACTGTTTTTTCCTTAACGCTTGGATTTTTGGCAGCCATTCTCGCTTTGACGCTGGTGAAACGATTTCTGACTGCTCCTGACATTGTATTGCTGTTAGTTGCAGGGATTCTTGCAGGGGTATTTTTATATTTCTATTGGCAGCGGGAAGCAGTGAGAATGTTTTGCAGTTATATCTCACTTGCCATAGTGCTCGTGCCTCTGCTGTTTATTATTAATGGCAATGTGCTACGTACGGTATTCATTGCAGCAGAACCAACAGAAATTCAGTCTTCGAATGTTGATACTCCCGTGGTGATGGTTGTTTTTGATGAGCTTCCACTTATTTCCCTGCTTGATGAAAATCTTGATATCGATGCCGAGAGATATCCGAATTTCGCCCGCTTAAAAAATGACAGCCATTGGTTCCGCAATACTCATACTGTAAGTTCGGTAACCACGCTCGCCACTCCGGCGTTATTAAGTGGCACATTACGCACCAATGCCTTGCCTGTGGCGGCTGATCACCCACAGAATTTGTTTTCCTTACTAAGTGCAAGCCATGAACTTCACGCTTGGGAAATAGTCACCCGTCTCTGTGCATCTTCCAAATGTAACGAGCAAACTTCCTCGGCGAATGAAACCGAAGTGCGAGGATTATTGTCGGACCTATCGATCGTCTATTTGCACCTGGTAAGCCCGCCGGCATTCAGTCAGCGCCTTCCTGTTATCAGCCAATCATGGAGTAATTTCGGTAATACCACAGCGGACCTATTGCCACTATCGTTTAACGAATTTGCGGTAACCGATCGTGCCAATTCCAGGGTTGCAGAGTTTCATGACTTTGTTCAGGCAATTGAGGCGACTAACGAGCCTGCACTCTATTTCCATCATGCCTTGCTGCCACATATGCCCTGGGAATTGCTGCCATCTGGCAAACAATATTCCGCGCTCGGTTCACGTGTGCTCGGACTCGATGCAATTAGCGATCACTGGGGATCGAATACCTTTCTTGTGAATCAAGCTTATCAGCGTCACCTGCTGCAAACTGTCTATGTCGACAGCCTACTAGGTGAATTATTGGACAGGCTCGAAGAACAGCAAATATATGATGATGCATTGCTGGTAGTTACTTCAGATCATGGAGCTACATTTCAAACTAACAATAGCAGAAGAGATAACACAGGGGAGATTAACAAATACCAGGTGGAACTCGTGCCCTTGTTTATAAAGTTGCCGCATCAATTGAGTGGCGAAGAGCATCAGCAAGCAGTTTCAACCGTGGATGTCTTTCCAACCATTGCAGGTGCACTAAATATTCCGCTCTACTCAAATACTCAAGGCATCGATCTATTCGGTGACGGGCAGCGCTCGAGTATTCCGCAGCTAATGGAAGGCGAATTAACCAGTGACGCTGCCAGTCTAGTAGAAAAAATCACGTTGTTTGGAACCGGTGATGTTGAATCCATCTATCAGATAGGCCAAGAGAATGCATTTAGAGGTGTTGGTACAACAGATCTAAATGCATCGATTGCGAGCGGTATTAGCTTTCAGCTAGACCAACAAGACTATTTGCAAAACCTAAACACTGAATCCTTATTCATACCCAGCTGGTTAACAGGCGAATTCGTCGGAGAAAACTTACAGGAACAAAATTCCCGCTTGTTGTTTGCGCTGAATGGTGAGGTTGTAGCCGCTGCAGAAAGTTTTACCATAGAAGAAAAATTAAGATTCTCCGTCTTTTTGCCGGAGGAATCATTTGCGCAAGGATTCAATGCCTTAGAAATTTACCGCGTCCAAAATCCAAATGGAGCTGCTCCACGTGTCGAACAAATTCTAAGCGTCGCGGATCGAGTTTTTCGATATTCAACGCTCCAAGATAGAAGTTCGACCCAGATTCTCGAGCAAAACGGTAGGAGCTTGCAGTTAAGCAACAATCTGGTGAGGGGGGAAGTAGACTTATTTCGCCAGCCGAACGGATTGGTCAGTCTTAACATGTGGGCGATCACTGCGGATCTCAGTCAGCCATTGGAATACCTGCTATTAGATGTTGCAGGAGAGCTCAGCTTTCTCGGCGCAGCAAAAATTGAGCGACCAGACATTGTGAGCTTAACCGGCAATGCTAATACATTGCTCAGCGGTTGGCAGTATACAATCCCCGGTTCCGAGCAGAATGAATCTTCTTCTATTGCGCTGAGATTAATAGGCGTTTCTAGTGACAGTTTCGAAGTTTTGAAATCGCTTAACTTTATTGGCAGTAAATCTGATGAGTTTCAATTTAATGATGGAACAATAGTTAGTCGCGATGGCGGTGAGATCCGGATTGAAACATCCCCAATAGGTTCAATCGATTTGGCCAGAATTCGAAACAATATAGTCGATCTGGAAGGTTGGTCTTCCGATTTTGGCGGCAGTCGTCAGCCCGACTTTTATCTGTTGGACAACGGCGGTGAACTCTACTTGCTAGGGGAAAGCAATGTTAGCCGTCCTGACCTGGTGGAAGTATTTGCAGAGGACGGATTAGAAAACGCAGGCTTCGCTTTTAGAATACCTGTAGCGGTGTTGGAAGAGCAGGTACATCCAAGCGTGCGATTGTTGGCGATTACTGGAAATCAGGCGTTTCCGGTGGGAACTACATCGCCTCTGGCAAATCGGCTCACCACTCAATAACGCTTAAATTCTAGACAAACCGCGGTAATAGCCGTATCGTTTTAAGTCTATTCATTGAACTGCTTTGCCAGGAAGTCTATGCGTGCAATTGCAATTATCTTGCTAGTCCTCTCGCTTGTTTCCTGCGTCAGTGATTCTTCAACAGAAGGATCCTCGGTGATCAGATCTCAGGACGAAGCAGATGCCTATAATCTGACAATTAGTTCCCCAAGTGAATTCGTCTATTGCAGGCAAGTAGAAATAACAGGAACCAAGTTACTTCACACAATTTGTGGCACGGTCGCGCAACACGAAAATGAAATGCTCAATCGCAGACAAACTGCGATAGATACGCTTAGTTCGGTTCCGATTAATAATTTTTAGCTTGATCAGTTTCCGATGTAAGTTCTCGCACTTTCGAGATTACATTCGTCCACACTAAATTCCAGATTCGGACTAGATTTGTAATCGGTTGCACCAGCAAATGGTGCTGACATGTAAACTGGATCTGTCACTTCGAAGCTATAGTTAAAACTACTTCCGTCTTCGTTAAGCGTTATGGTTTCTTTCATACGTTTTTCAGAACTGGATGGTATACCCCATCCATTACCCATTGTATTTTCGGCAAAGTTGGCAGTATCGATCTCCAGTGTATTTCCATCCCAGCGGCCAATGGAATGTCCCTGCCATGATACGGGTGCGCCAGCGTGGGAATTCCGATCTAAATGAATGACCCGTTCCGCGCCATCATAATCACCTTGAATGCGTACCGTATTGTCGCCAACGGCAAATTGTTTCATGTCTGGCATAATCATTAACAGTGGTGCTGCAATCAATTCACAATTGGCTGCGGGATTCATCGTAAGTTCTTCGAACTCAGCAAATGCTCTCGCACCGTCTTCAGTAAGATTTGTTAGATCCACTCCTTCAGTAAATTGCACGATTAATTCAAATTTCAATTGCGTCATCCATTTACCACTAAGACCGGAGGTATTCGAACCAGAGGCATCGGTCGCAGCCAGTGCTACGTTCATAAACTCCATAGAATTGAAAAGCTGATCCTGATTGCGGTGAATGGAAATTGGATAGATCCCGCGCCTATCTATGTTTCGTGTCGGATTGCCAACGATAGTCATTGGTTCCCCAACCTGAACCGTATCCCTGGCCCAACCGATTCTTCGATAAGAAGCTGGCCCGAGTCCTTCGATTTCCCAGGTGAAAGAATCGCCATTGTCTAATGTTTCTTCTACGTAAAAATAAACATGGGGATTGGTCCACTGAACTCTGGTCAGCGTGCCATCGATTGTGACCTGCTGATCCGTGTCATAGATGGACATGCTGTGATGAGCTGTAGCTGAGAGTGGAACGCAGAAAACGCCGAAGATCATCCAGCAAAGAGTGCGATATTTCATAGAAGCACCGTTAAATTTTTGTGGTCTTTAGCTATATAACGAGTTTAAAGAGTGATTGTTACAGACCATATGAGTTTGCTGGCACAAGAAACGTACTTCATCGCTTGCTTGAGATCTCTTCAGGCTTAACACTATGTTTGTTAAAGGCCGGCATACCATACGGCATTATCGATATCTTCCCACCAGCCGCCGCGACCAGCACCAACGTGGGCTAGAGTATCGGTGACTTCAACTCGTTCCACAAACTTTGCATGCTTATAACCAATCTGCGTTTCGATTCGAAGGCGCAAGGGTGCGCCATTAGGCTCTGGTACAGGATTTCCGTTTAATCCGTAGGCAAGAATGGTCTGAGGATGACTGGCGGCAAAGAGATCAATGCTCTCGTAATAGAGATTCCCATCGCCTTGAGTGTCCATACAGTGAAAGATCACGTACTTTGCCCCAGGCTGAACGCCAACAAGTTGTAAAAGCTGCCAAAGCGGCACACCAGTCCATTCGCCAATAGCGCTCCAGCCCTCATCACATGTGTGTAGCGTAACCTGGGTTTGGGAATTCATCGCCCTAAGTTCAGAAAGAGATAGCTCCATGGGATTGTCTACCAAGCCTTCAATCTTCAGAGTCCAATCCTCAAAATTGTTAGCTAGCATTCGTTGATAGCGTTCATCTCTTGGTGAGGTCACTCCGCTGGTTGGAAATATTTGCGCGACGTTGGCTCGGTCATATTCCCGCACCAGCGGTTGTCCGGACAAAAGTAAATCATGTAGTCCGTAGTTAATAGCATCTGCCAGGTCATAAATGTTGCGTATTGGACTGGGATATTTTGCTGCTGCCATGGCAACGCCACCCGCGGCTCCACTGAGCAACATGCCGTGCAATAGTTGTCGCCGATTTAGTTTATTAGCCATTACTCTTTCTCCGGAACAATTTCAAAACGGCCAGTGATCATGGCTCTGCCGTGATTTATAAATCCTGCTATAAAGAGTTGGATTACATGCACCAACAAAAATAGCAAAATCAAGAACGCACAGACAAAATGCAGAGTCCTCGCGGATTGGCGACCGCCGAAAATATCGAAAAGAATTGGCCAGGCAGTGGTCACACTATTCGACATAGTTAAACCTGTAAGCAATATCAGCGGTAAGAGAACGAACATTACTGCCAGATAGCTGATTTTTTGCAATACATTATATTCCCTGGCAGCCTCCCCTCGAATGCGCCGCAATTTCAAATGATTTAAAAAATCCGTGGCCAAGTTTCGCAGCGAAAGCTCACCTCGTCGCGGTAGCCAGTTGTTTTTTAGTCTGCCACTGTTTAGTAAGTGTCTTAAGTAATAAATCCAACATACAACTAGTATCCACGCTGCCGTAAAATGCAGTGCTCTGGTGCCGCCGAACTCAAAATCTTGAGGAAAGTTAAAGATTCGAACATAGGGTTGACGATTTACCCTGCCCATAATGCCAGTTACATCGATTGACCAATCGCCAATAATTAAGGACATCTGAGTTTCTTCGGAAGAAGTATCAGCGGCGAGCTCAGCTATCGCTGGCGCGCCGAAATAGCCGCTGTCACCCCAATACAATCTCGGATGTAAATTGAAAATCCAAAACCCACTCCAAAGCAGCGTGAGGATTGCTCCCGCCGCAATCCAATGGAGCAGACGAGTCGGCAATGGAAAGCGAAGGTAATTCTTCCGCTCGGACGTACCTTGGCGTTTATCCTGCATAAGTTTTCTCTGGAAATTTCATTTGTTCTAAAACTTTCAGAACCAATGGTTGCTTAAGAAGCTCTTCAGAATAATGCTGGCGCAAATACGGTAGAGGAGATTCAGAAATTTCATAAGCTTTGAAAATGTATTCCGAAGCGTCTTCTGTTCTTCCAGCAAAGTCATAAAGTAGAGCGATCTGAGAGATGGAAACAGTTTCTCCTTGTGCGGCCAATGCCGCCAAAGTATCTCCTCCTCTCGACATCGCCTCCCGGTATCCTCTACTAGTAAATCCTTCATCCATGGCTGTTGAAACTTCGAGTTTGCCTAGAAGTCTGTACATGGTTTGTGTAGCAGCAAGCGCTTCACGTTCACTACCCAAATGATGGTGAACATGGCGCAAAATTTCATAGGCCAGCCAATGATCCGGTGCAGTTTTCACGACTTTTTCCAATTCCACTAGAGCCTGTTCAAATTTTCCCTGGAACAAGAGGACGGCAGTGTAAAGGCTTCTGATCAAAGGATTATATGGATCTAAGTTCACTGCTCTTACAATTGGCGCTGTAGCCTTTTCATGCTCACCCATGCAACAAAGAAAATGTGCGTAGTAGGCAAAGCCGTCAGGAAAGCTGGCATCCAGTTCAATCGTCTGCTCAAATGCCGATCTGGCAGAATTCCAATCAAAGGCAGACCAGGTGGAGTACACGGCAAGAGAAAACTGCGCTTCCGCCAGGTTTGGATCTAGTGCCAGTGCTTTTTCCACAGCAACGAGTATTTTGGGCCGAGTTTGTGCGGCATCGGAGGCGCCCATTTGCTGCAATCCCGCCCAACATGCGGCTATACCTGCATAAGCTGGTGCAAATTGAGCGTCGGCTTCAATACTGCCTTCAAATTCGGAGATTCCTTTATGCAAACTATCTGGAGTTAACTGATACCAGTAGTGCATGCCTTTCAAATAAGCATCGTAAGCTTGAGGAGTAACTCTGGGCACAGCCGAGAAGCGAGACTGCTCATCTTCTGTAAGCACTACGCTAACTTGTTTTGCAATATCGCTTGCCGCATCTCTCTGTACTTGCAAAATATTGCTGAGAGTACAGTCGTACTGTTCGCTCCAATTGAGAGTATCTGTCGCCACATCTATTAATTGCACGGTTATCTGAACGAGGTCGCTATCGCGATACACCGAGCCTTCAATGACCTTTGCCGCACCTAATTCGGCACCGATTTCTCTAATTGATTTTGCGGAGTCTTTATAAAGTCGCGTCGAAGTACGAGAAAAAACATTGAGTGCGCTTATCTTGGATAAACTGGTAATGAGGACTGCATGCATACCATCAACAAAATAGTCGTAGCCTTCTTGGGCGCAAATATTTTCCAGTGGTAATACGGCGACACCGTTAGGTTGAACTGAAATTTCAGCAGCTGCTGATTGTGAGTCAATAGTATCTGCCACTATTCCTTCTGGGGTGATGTCGTAGGCCCAGGAAAGGATTAGTGCTAGTGGGAAACCCAAAATGAGGAGGATTACAAAAGCCTGACTAATCCATAACGGCGCTTCGAATGTGGAAAGGAGTGTAGTCGCAACTTGCAGCAACACCCAGGCAACCACAACATAGGCCGTTGCTACGCGGAATACTTTGCGCCGCTTAAGTTCCTGGAAAAGTGTGCTCATGAAACAAAAATATCAGTCCTTATTGGGCGAACTCGCAGCCTACAAGATGACAAAAGTACAGTACTTATCACTAAATGATCAATTGTTGCTGCAGTTTGGAGATAAAAGTGCCCTTATAAGCATTCCAGCGCATTGAAATTGATCTAAAATGAAGTTGCGGGGCTCATTCTTCAAAAATATGCGGAAGTGGAGAGATTGTGAGAATAATTGCAAGCATTCTAATATTTTGCTTTTCAGCTATACCGCAGTTAGCGAATTCTCACGAGTTCGATGCGACCTTCGATTCTTCAACGAATATTCTATCTATCCCTTATTTAGAAGTGCCGACCTTGGGCACTTACAGCATATCTCTTTCTCTAAGTGACTTAGAAAATCTTAGGTTTGATTTGGTCGATGCTACGGAAGTTGTCAGTCAATCTTCATATAGCGGAAGTTACAGTTTAGAAACTTAATCTTTTAGCCTGGAAGGACTCAGAGTCTTAGGTACTCGTTTTGAAGCTGGCTTTTCTGTTTTTTCCGAAAGCCCTCCAATTTTTCAATTAACCAGTGCAACAGTTGCCACAGAACAAGTCCAGGTATGCGCCGCCAATGATCCCGGCAATGGCAATCAGATTATTGCTGGTCCTTCAGGCCCAATGGGAGCCGACAACGATTCCGTATTTAGATCACTAGCTGTGTCTGCAACTGATGCCGATGTGGTTTTTATGGGAACCGAGCGCAACGGAATGTTACGCAGCCTGGATGGTGGACAGACATGGGAGCAATTTCGGCGGGCATACGTTTTTCAGAGGGCACCGATAATTATCCAGAATTTTGGAATACGGTGGTACATCCATTAAATAACGATGTGATCTATGCCGCCTCTCTGGATTCACCAGGACCAGTTACCGACGACTTTCCTAGTTCTATTGGTGGTGTTTATAAATCCATAGACGGTGGTGAGAATTGGTTCCGCGCTAACTGTGGCTTAGTAAATTCTAGGGCTACTGCGATTGCGATAGATCCTGCTGCGCCAAATCGGGTATTGCTGGGAATAGAAGGAGGAGCGGCAAGTTTTTCTGAATTGCAGGGCGAGTTTTTCGAGGGAGGAATTTACCTATCCAGCGACGACGGTTCTGCCTGGAACAAACTCGACATTCATGAGGACGATGTCATGAATGGATTTACCAACATACTTCCCTACGGTAGCGGCGGCCAGTTTATTGCTTTTGGTTTTTATCGCGAAGACACCAGTCGCAACGTCGGTTTCGTTCGGATATCTGATAGCGGGGCTAGCACAGAATTGTTTGCCGAAGAACTCCGCGATCTCATCATTCCCTGGTATGATGTATCCAGTGATGGCGAAGTGATTTACGCCATCGAACAAGATTCGTTTCTAATTCGAAAAACGACTAACGCTGGACAGAGTTGGGAATCGATGCAACAACAAGCCAACGGGCCGATTGCAGTTTCTCCTGTCGATGCAGATGAGATACTTTTTGCACAAGCTTCACAGTTGCGCAAATCTTCTGACGGTGGCACTAACGCAGAGATCGTTTTAGAGGCAGACAATCAGATTCACGATATTATGCATGCGCCGTCAGATCCAAATATTGTCTACGTAGCGACAGAAGGCTACTTAGTTTACAAGAGTACAGACAACGGGGAGAGTTTCGAATTTCTAGGTAATCTGCGTGAGTCAGTGCTTAACACAAATTAGAAGATTGAAAACTTACGCTAGACTTTCTTGCCGCTCTTCTTTCTCTGCAACCCAATCCTTCTCTGCCACATCCCATTCACGGGCGATATAAATAAAAGGCGTATCAATAATCGCTATAAGTACTTTGAAAAAGTATTTGGCCAAGGCAAGTTGCATCGCTGTAACAAAATCAACCACTCCCCACCAAACCACAATTCCGTAAATAAGAGTATCTATCGCTTGCGAACATATGGTGGAAACATTATTACGTAGCCACAGATGTCTGCCCTGGGTTTTGTGCTTTATTAAATGAAACATCCACACGTCAAAACGCTGGCTGATCAAATAGGCTAATAAGGAACCGAGTACGAAACGTGGGGTGAAGTCGAACAGGGTAGCAGTTGCCGAATGCATACTTTGCGCAAGACCGGCCGTTTCTGGATCTGTAGAAGGTAAATAGAACAGGCTCAGGCTGATCATCACGATAATAATTACGCTGACGGTGAATCCAATCATGACTGCTCGAGTCGCTTCCGCCTTGCCATAGCGTTCGCTTAATAAATCCGTCGCGAAATAGATGCTGGAATAGAGGATCACTCCCATACTGGTCTGCAGACCAAATATTTCGGTGAGTTTAGGGCCTTGTAGATTAGCTAATAGAAGATTTATAACGATGCTGGCATAAAGGCCTTGTCGCCCAAAGACACGAAACAACAGAATGGCGAACGTGAGATCTACCGCTATGGTGGTAAACCACAAAAGCTCCTGGTTCAGCTGAAACAGCTCCGAGAGGGTCGACATTATCATCGTTGCAGTCCTGTGGTTCTAATTGCCCGAAGTCCCGATTAGCGATCGATTTGACCGGTAAGCCAGTATAATAACAAGATTCAAACTACCCTGAGTCGCCTGATTTGTTAAACTCTGCGCCACAGAATTGATCTAGAGATGTAGTTTTATGAAACGATTCTATGAGCTTGGCCAATCCATCTACTTCTGGTTAGCGGGTATTGCCTACCTGCTTGTCATGGAGGCAATTGCTCTTTATTACCAGTACGTCCTTAATTTCTTTCCTTGTGCGCTGTGTGTGCAGGTTCGCGCTTGGGTAGTGGGTGCCATTATTAGTTCGGCGATCAGTGTCTACTTCAGATCGAATTTCTGGGTTCGATTTGTTGGTCTTACTGTGACCATTTTTTTTATTGGTGGTGGTCTTTACACCAGCTGGTACGCGTGGGGCGTGGAAAACGGCACGGTGATATCCACTTGCAGTATCGGGGCCGGATTCCCAACATTTATGCCGTTAGATGAGTGGATACCCTTCTTTTTTGGAGCCAATGGACCTTGTGGTCAGTCGCCAGAAATGTGGTTTGGTTTATCCATGGTGGAAACGCTACTGATCACTTTAGGCATACCTATGATTTTATTAGTCGCTCAGTGGTTAATGCATTTGCCCCATGCCCTCGTTTCCACCTATCGATTTGCTATATCCTAACTAGAAGGATCTACTGTAATAAGAAGAAAGAGGATCCCAATATGAAAAACAGATTTCGTTTATTTGCTAATGCGCTTGCAGCAGCCCTTTTTCTGCTTGCCAATCTCTCCTGGGCCCAAAGTAGTATTAGCAGTCGTTATGCGGTGGTTGAATCCTCATCCAATTACAGCGAGGCGATCGAGCAGGCGCGCGCACAAGTTGAAGTATTAATGGCAGCAGGAGCGCCAGGTGTTTCCATCGCCGTGGGTGTCGACGATGAATTAGTTTGGGCGGAAGGATTTGGTTATGCCGATATTGAACATGCCATTTCGGTAACGCCTCAATCGAAATTTAGAATTGGCAGTGTTTCCAAAACCATGACATCGATCGCTTTGGGAATTTTGATCGAAGAAGGCGTAATCGATCTGGATGCACCTATCCAAACTTATTTGCCAAATTACCCGGTGAAAGAGAAAGGGGCAATCACAACAAGATTGCTTGCTTCACATCGTGCCGGTGTCCGTCACTACCTTCCCGATGGTTCCGACAATTTAGTCAAGGACCACTATGACGACGTAGTAGATGCACTAGAAATCTTTAAAGACGACCCATTGCTCTCCGTACCTGGCGATGAATACTCCTATTCCAGCCATGGCTATAACTTGCTCAGCGCCGTAATGCAGGAAGCTAGTGGTGTTGAGTTTTTGACTCTGATGCGTGAACGGGTCTTCGGCCCTCTCAAACTCATCGAAACCGTTGCCGACCACACCGATTACATCATTACCGGGCGGGCAGAGCCCTACGCCCGGCGGGATAACAAATTGCTGAACGCGCCCTATGTGGATAACAGTTATAAATGGGCTGGGGGTGGTTTTCTCTCGACTCCATCTGATCTAGTAAAATTTGGCTTTGGCGTATTCCATAGCGGCATACTTAAGGATGAGACCCTGGAGCTATTATTAAGCCCACCTATTCTGCCCAATGGAGAAATTGCGGATCAAAACTACGGCCTGGGCTGGATGACTTTTGATGAGAATGGCCCATGGGTTGGACACACCGGAGGCTCGATTGGTGGCAATACCCTCTTCATGATGAACCCAAATACCGATATAGTAGTAGCAGTAGTGTGCAATCTCTCGGGATGTTTAGGGGCCAATCGTGAATTACGCAACATTGGCTCGTATTTTAAGGAATAAAAAGATAAACCCTCTATTTATGAAGTTACGCGTAATTGGCAAGTGGACATTATTAGCCAGCATCGTCTGCAATTTCACCTTCAGCTTTGCTCAATTGCAATATCAGGAACGGTTGTCGCAGGACGTTTTTGACGTTGCCGCACCGTCTACCCGTGTCAGCGGTACCCCGGGCAGCATGGCCTACCTGGAGCAAGACTGCCGATCCATTTCTACTGATAATCTGCGCCAGCGCATTGTTAACACGGCCATTCAGGAATGGGCCTACTTTGGTTACACCGTTTACGATCTCACCCACACTCGGGATGATAATCCCAACTACAGTCGCCAACGCTGGACTCGACCGCGAATAGACTCCAATGAAGCAGTTCGTGTTGCCGACTCCATCGCAGGCTACTGGTCATCCACGCCGAACAGCGCCTGGATTTTCGAACGTCAGAACCAGTCCTGGGATTCGCGAGGTGCAGGATCACGCTGGCGCAACCCATGGTCAGCGGCATTTATTTCCTGGGTAATGTGTGAAAGTGGATTAGGCGATCCGCGGCGTTTTCGTCGAGCCATCGCCCATCATAGCTATATCGATCAAGCCATCAGAGCCCGCGATGATAATGAGACTCTTGCTGCCTATGTGGCTCACGATGCAGGAGAGCAAGTAATCGAACCAGGTGACATGCTCTGCCGTGGATCACGCCCTAACTATCAATCCTTGGAAGCGCGTCGATCTCAAATGGGCGTTGGTGCTCGCACCCATTGCGATATCGTAGTGAAGCTGGATGCCGACAAAAAGCAAATCATGCTTATCGGTGGCAATGTACGCGGCTGGGTGCGATTAAAACTCTTGCCAGCAGAAATTAATGAAGAAGGTTTGTTCGCGACTGTTCCCTATAACGGGCGTCAAATTTTCGCTCATTTGAAACTGCGAGCCGATTCCGTTCCTGAAAATGTGTTGGAACAGTCACCCTCGGTACAATCGCTTTCCTGCGATGAACAAGTCCGACTTTCCACAATAGTCGATAGTCCTCGCTGTTCTTAATTTCGATCTTTATCAATAGTCTGTTTGGCTTATAATCCAATTGTTTCTATACAACGGAGCGTGCTATGTCGGACGTAATCATTAGCGATCAGTCTAATCTCGACTTTAAAGATATCGTCAACTCTCTTAACCAGTTGTTGCGTATTCGAACTACGCCAATTGGCATGAAGCTCTTTGAAAAAGTCGGAGACATGGAGGCTGTTGAAAGGATTCGTCGTCCTGGTTCAATTCACACTACCGATCAGATAGTTGGCATGGCAGCAAGAAATGGTTGGACTGTCGATATAACTGCTGATGATTTGGTGGGAGCCCAATGTAAAACTGTCATTGGTTTGTCTCCTCGAGATGAAGAATGGTTATCTGGCGACCGCATGAGTGGAGTCTGGTATGCCGACGATGAGAATGCCAGCGCACATCAACAAGCAATGGACGTGGTTCCTTTTGGGAAATATGAGGCAATGGCAGTAAGTCCCCTCGTAAGTGGTCGTCTAAGTCCTCCGGATATTTGCTTAATCTATGCTACTCCGGCCCAAATGATCTTATTCATAAATGGATTACAGTGGACTGGCTATAAGAAACTGGAATGGGGTTGTGGTGGTGAATCTTCCTGCGCCGATTCCTGGGGTAGGGCGCTATCGACAGGAGAGCCCAGCCTGTCGATTCCCTGTTTCGCCGAACGACGTTATGGCGGTGTAATGGAAGATGAATTGTTAATGGCGATTCCACCTTCATTCTTACCTAAAGTGATAGAGGGATTAAAACAGCTATCAGCTAACGGCTTACGTTATCCAATTGCGCAATATGGTGTAAACAATGATGTGCGTGCTGGTATGGGGGTAAGTTACAGCTAAAGCTAAAACTAAAGCTGATAGCAGGCAAGTGCACGAATAGGATTTCAGCATTTTCGTTTTTTAGTAACATTTTCCATTCTATTGCGTCTATTGAGTGATATAGCGGGATTGCGCCCGCGCTTTATAAAACAAAAAGGACGACTTCGTGCTCGCTCATTTCACTAAGATGGCAGTGAAGGCATTACTGCGTTTCAAGCTGCACTCCGCAATAAATTTCCTTAGCCTTGGGTTCGGCTTTATCTGTTTCATAACGGCCCTGCTGCTTGCCAACTATTTGGATAGCTTTGATCAACATTGGCCCAACGCGGATAGAGTTTATAACGTGGTTATTCGAAACGTCGGAGAAGCCACGGGGCCCGATGAATTTCCCATAGTAAATGAACCAGCTGCCCGCTATCTTCGCTCCTATTTTCCGGAAATTCCCAATATTGTTAAGGCAAGCATAGGAGATCTGGACGATATAACCATTGATGGTCAGGCTCATACTGTCACCTCTCGATATGTGGAAGACAGGTTCTTCAACATATTTCCGGTGGAGTATCTCGCCGGTATTGATGAAGGATCACCGCTGCCTCCCAATTCGGCAGTGATTACAGAACAAGCAGCCATGCGCCTCTATAATCGCGTGGATGTGGTAGGCGAGCGACTACTAATCGATAACGAAAGCGATGTTGCCATCGTCGCTGTTGCGAAAACTTTTGAAAATCCCTCCCATTTGGACGGCGGGATAACCCTGTTTTCAGCGGATTTCTTTTTCCCTATGGAGATTCGTGACGATGCCAACAGGCAACGACGAATAGCAGCTGGAGTCGACCCAGATGCAGATCAATGGGCTAATCAAAGCAATTATGTCTATCTCGAAATACCGGAAGACATGGATTTTGATTTACCAACATTTCACCGTGAACTTGATGAATTCGTGCAAGCAACGTTACCAGAAGACCTACGTGACTCTATTACTTATGAGTTAATTCCGGTTAACCAACTTCTGATGACAACACTGGCATTTGTAACTGCCGGATTCTCAATTACAACCATCCTACTAGTGGCGGGAATTTTGGTGTTGCTAATTGGCTGCCTGAACTATTCCAATTTGGTAATTGCACAATTGTCATTACGAAGTCAGGAAATAGCTGTAGAAAAGATTCTTGGTTCAAAACGTGGTTTATTAATCGCTCAATACTGCTTTGAAAGTTTCCTATTTGTATTAACAACCCTGGTATTGGTATTCCTTGTCATGGCGTTCGCGCTAAGCATCATTGGTTCATTTGGCGTCGCCGGTGTAGGGCCAGAAATGCTAGCAAATTCATCATTGTGGATTTGGTTACTTCTGGTGGTTGTGCTTATTGTATTGATAGCCGGATGTTATCCCGCATTACGCACAGTTACAGTGCCGCTGATTTCTATGATGAGGCCGAAAGGATCCGGCGGCTATTCGGGAAGACTTCGAGCTTTTATGGTCGGCACACAATTTTTTATTTCCGGAACATTGATGATTTTGGCATTCGTCATGTTCGAGCAGAACGCAACAATGACACAGCAACTCGATGGCGACATTGCTGATCCAAAGCTGGTTGTAAGTACTGCTGTTGATACTTTTAGCGCTGACTACGACTTAGTAAAGAATGAGTTGCAATCGCACCCGGGTGTTTTGTCAGTAAGTCAGGTGGACTTAACGCCTTGGTCAATAAGCAGTTCGCCGATAAATCTTTCCCGCAGTGGTGATCTCAATGAAACCACCGTCTTAATTGCTAACCGCAATGTCGGTTATGACTATGAAAGCACAATGGACGTTAGTCTTTTAGCGGGGCGAAACTACTCTCGAGACCGAGCCAACGATCGATTTCCAAGTTTTAATGAGCTAAGAGCCAACACCGGCCCTTATTCCATTTTACTTGATAACCGTGCTGCTCAGGCACTGGGTTTTGATAATGCACAGACTGCTGTGGGGCAGAGTATATATCGGCATTTAGAACCTCCTTCGGTCGAGCGCGAAATAGTAATTGAGGTAGTTATAGTTGGTGCAATCGATGAATTGAAATATCAGTTCGTTGATTTCGGTGTGTTTGGAATCACCGGCGATGCGTTAACGCTAGCACCTGAATTTGCTAATTTGATGGTTATTAAAATTTCGAAAGACAATGTAAATGATGCCTTATCCCATATCGATGAGACCTGGTCTCGCTTGATGCCAGACATTCCCTTGCAACGAGAATTCGTCGATAACCTGTTCTACCTGGGTTACAACCTGTTTTTGAGTATTAGCGTAGCTATTGCCGCGTTGTCGATCTTAGGCTTTTTGATTGCCAGTATAGGGTTGTTGGGCAATGCCACGTTTATAACGAATATTCGTCAGAAAGAGGTAGGAATTCGCAAAGTTATGGGGGCCAGTAGTAGCCGCCTTCTTAGAATGTTATTGCTCGATTTTGCTAAACCGATTTTGATTGCCAACGCTATCGCCTGGCCAGTGGGTTACCTTATCGGAAATGTATACATTAGTTTGTTTGCCGCGAGAGCGGAGCTTACAGTATTTCCTTTTTTATTCAGCCTAGCGCTATCTGCAGCAATTGCTATTATTGCCGTCGCTTCTCAATCCTGGAAGAGTGCGCGAGTGAGACCGGCGATGATTTTGCGTTACGAATAGAAAATATCGTATAGGGATTTCATAAAAAAAGGGTTGAAGTGCTTTGATAGCAAATCAACCCTTTGAGTACTATTAAGCAGTAGCGTTTATAGAGCTTAATGCTTTTTCAACTGCTTCTTTGTAACACTCGCGATTATCCATAAGCTGTCGCAGTGTGCCTACACGTCCGCTCACCAAGTTTTGAGCTCCGCAAACCTGTTCCGCTGCTCGGCGGATCTGACGTTCTAACTCTGTGCGGCCAAAGTTAGAAGCAAGATCTGCAGTGGTGTAAGAAATGACTACCTCATTCACTTCAACTTGTTTAGTTTCGATATCAGCGCTTGCAACTGCAGGGATAGTAAATGCCAAAGAAAAAAGTAATGGCTTGAGTAAATTGTTCATAGGAATCTCTCCAAAAATAATTAAACCAATAGCTCGAGTAACTGAAAAGTGGCCACTCGTATTATTAAGATGAATCAAACCTTAAAAGGTTACAGTCTTAGACGACCTATTTTTTATTTAGTCATCTTTCTATCAACTCAGTAACCTTCTAATTAATCACTGCGTCAAAGTGATTGTGTGATAGTGCTATTGCGGGATGAATTGCACCTGAAATATTCGTGAAGTTTATATCCAGAAAAGCTTAAGAAAGTTCAGCTTTCGTTAAGCTAGCGCTTGTCATGCTGCACTCTCAAAAAATATAAGTATTAATCATCGCTGATATAGGGGTCTGTCATGAGGCTATTTTTGGCTTTACTAGTTTTGTTATCTACAGCATGCACCAGTTCTACTGTTATTCGTTCGTCCGATCCGGACGCGAGAATTTATGTAAACGGTGAATACATCGGTACCGGTCGCGCTCATTATTCTGATGAGAAAGTGGCGTTTTCAAGAAATGATGTAGAAATTCGAAGGGAAGGTTGCAGAGCGGAGCATTACAGCTTTCGCCGCAGTGAAGAAGCCGATCTGGGCGCAATCATTGGGGGAATCTTGTTTACCGTGCCTTACTTGTGGGTAACTGAATACAAGGACTACCACGCCTACGAATACGATTGTGAGCCGAGTAATATTTAAGGGAATTAAGACGGGAAGGGAATTTCTGGTTTAAGCGGGTCGAGAAAACTGATGGATGGCCCGCTTGAGTTCCTCAAATTGAATCGGCTTGGTAATGTGTGCCAGCATTCCAGATTCGAGGCAGCGCTGTTCCGAGTCGCCGATTGCGTGAGCGGTTAGTGCAAGAATAGGCACTTCTTTCTTGTCTTCAGTTTTTTCAAAATCTCGAATTCTTCGCGATGCAGAGTAGCCATCCAAGACAGGCATCTCGCAATCCATAAGTACCATATCCCAGTTGGTGTGCTTGTCCTTGGCGAGTTTAAGCGCCTGATCTCCATTGTCGGCAATTCTGACGCTATGGCCCATTTTTTGTAACATGCCCTTAATCACCATCTGGTTGACGAGGTTGTCCTCTGCTACAAGTATATTGAGATTTTTCTCCTCTTCGTGATTAGAAGAAGGGCTAGATTCAGGATCCTTGGAAATATTGATTTTCTCATTATCAGCATCAGTGCCAAAATTGTGTATTTCTTCTTCGCTTAAAGGTAGCTGAACAAAAAAGGTTGTTCCCGAGTGGCCATTACTGCGGGCCCAAATTTTCCCTCCCATTAGTTCAGTTAGTTCACTACAAATACTTAAGCCAAGTCCTGTGCCACCGTATTCTCTTGTTGTGGATGCGGAAGCTTGATTAAACGGTTGGAATAAATGGTCCAAGTTTTCTTGCTCAATGCCAATTCCCGTATCCCTAACTTCAACTAGCAATGTGCTATTTGGTGCACGGTTGACAGTAAGAGATATTTTGCCGCTTCCGGTAAATTTAAATGCATTGTTTATCAGATTCATCAGCACTTGTTTCAGGCGAATAGGATCTCCTTGCAAGGAGGTAGGAACCTTATCATCTACTTCACAGATGAATTCAACACCAGTGTCCTGTGACTTTGCTTGGTACATTTCTGACAATTCTGTGACGATTTCTCGAATATCATATCCAATGGATTCTATTTCCAGTTTGCCGGCTTCCACTTTCGAAAAGTCCAGTAAGTCATTTATTACCTGCAACAATGTGGAACTGGAAGATCGTATAACATCATTGTATCGACGTTGCGATTCATCCAGGTCTGTACCTGCTAATAACTGTGACATTCCCATAACACCGTTCATGGGTGTTCTAATTTCATGGCTCATTTTAGCCAGGAAGTCACTCTTCATCTTCGTTTCCAGAGCAGCCTTATTGGCGCGCTCTTCGGCGGCTCTTACTTCTTTATCAAGAATTTTGATTCGCTGGGAGAGACCTATAGAGAAGAACATTAAAGCTCCGACAATAGATATCTGCTCGGAGATTGCGAAGCTCGTAGATGGCAAAATGTCGAAAAAACCAAGTAGCGCGGATACAAATCCTAAAAGAAGCGGGAGACAAAGCGCGGCCAGGTATACTTGAGCTGGCCAATAACCTTGCAATGCACGTACGAGAGCAGAGCCAAGTAAAAACATCGGCGCTATAACCAATGAAAGTTCAAACGCCCTACCAAAATCAATTCCTAGCGCGAACACCACCGTAACGGTGAGCAAGTAGGCCCACGCCCATCCCATACTTAATTTATGCAATAACGGCGAAGTGGATTTCAATTTTAAGTAAAGGGAATGGAACCAGAAAATAGTCGCCATATAGAGCCCAAGGAACAGATAAAATGCCATGCCGTTCCAGGCGAGCCAATCGCCAGTTAACCATTGGCCTGTTCCATCGTAATAAGATCGAAACGCAATACCGAATAAAATTGAGAGTGAGAATGCCAGGTAGGCAAGGTCACGAATTTGGATATACAGGCAGAAGTGAAACAGCATAATGCCTATGGCAATACCAAGAAATATTCCTGCAATTTTGTTGTTTTCAATATTGGTGTTAAGAAACGAATCACCAGAATAGAGTTTTAGCGGCACAATATCCGTTAGGGCTGGTTCGATTCGAAGAAAAACATTTTGTTGCCCTGGTTGTAGAGTAAGAGGAATGGCGAGTGTGAAGACGTTTAACTTTCTCTCATCAAAGGACAGTTTGTTACCTACAACGCTTGCTTCCCAGGTACCATTCACCAGGTTATACACCGAGAGCACTTCCAGAAGAATGTTGCTGGTTTCTATAACAACAGAGATCTCGTTGGATGTGGTGTTCTCCAGCGGGATTCGCAACCAATAATATTCATCCAATGATTCGATCTGAAAAGCACTTGTTTCGGTAAAGGGAGTGCTAAAATCCGCTAACAAATCGCCACTGATTTCATCGATGGTGTATGTGCCGGAATCATCCGTCAGATAACTGATGTAGGGAAATGGATCGACGATGGAATCGCTACTATCCAGCTGGAGAAAGTCTAGCGGCGCGTCCTGCGAAATAGCTGCAGAGCTAAACGTAAGAAACAAAACTGCTGTAACTACTGATCTCATAGGTGTTCTAAGTCATCCAATCCACCATGAGTATAGGTGGCAGATCAAAATCCCGCTGTAAAACTCTAGAGAAAACGGAGAAATCTAGAGACGAAAAGAAGCTATTTATCGTTAAATTGACGGGATCTATAAGTTGAGCTTTGCGGGGACGTTTTTTTAGTTATCATAGGGCTCATGAAACTCAATAAACCTACCAAGTGGGGCCTTATCGGCCTCAGTGTATTGTTCCTTGCCTATGTTGGCTGGGTTGTGGAATTCGAATACAGCCTGGGCACCAATCAGCCCATGGGTGGCAGCTCAATAGTTATAGCCACCTACAATGACGCTAATGAGCGTCATGAAAGGGTTCTGAGCCTTAGAAAAGTGAACGGCAATGATTATGTTGCGGCCAATCATTGGCCCAGGGCCTGGTATAGCCAGGCTCTTGATAATCCCAATATAGAAGTGCAAATGCCTGGCGCAGAAAACTTTGCGCCCTATCTGGCGGTACCCCTGGAAGGTGAAGAAGATGAACTCTTAAGGGTAGAGTACGCTCTTAGTTTCAGGGCTCGAGCACAAATGGGCTTTCCGCCACGTTATTTTTTGCGCTTAGATCCTCGCTAAGATGAATCGACGCTTCTTACTCAAAACGATTTCCGAACTATTCGTTGTAGTCTTTACAGGATTAGTTTCTTCGTTTGCTTTAAGTCAGGTAGACACGGTTAATGTGCTGATGACTACTAGCGAAGGTGAAATAGAAATCGAACTTTATTTAGACAGGGCACCGATAACCGCTGGCAATTTTCTCAGGCTTGTCGAAGGTGGCCATTTCGACGGTAGCAGCTTTTATCGAACGGTAACTTATGACAATGACAATGGTTCTCCGAAGATAGAAGTTATTCAAGGAGGGCCAAACCAGGGAGACGGACCATTCCCACCAATTGCCCATGAATCCACAGAGCAGACCGGGATTTTGCATCTGGATGGTGTCGTATCAATGTCTCGCGGAGAGGTTGGCACTGCCAGTACAGAGATTTTTATCTGCATCGGCGATCAACCAGGATTGGACTACGGACAGCCTCGAAACGCAGACATGCAAGGATTTGCAGCATTTGGCAGAGTTGTTCGGGGCATGGATGTAGTTAGTGCAATTAATAATGCCGCCACCGATCAGAATTCTTATTTGGAATACACCCGTGGTCAGCAAATTTCAGAACCTGTGATGATTGAAACAGTTGTTCGTATTTAGTTGAATAATTATCTTATGCTGGATTGCCAGCTCGAATCGACGTAGCAAGTTTCCTCTTCGATTCTGCTTTACCGGTTTGCTAGATTGATGCAATATCAATTGGTCTCCAATAAAACTAAATGGAGGTTCGCCATGAGCCACGCCAAGTTTTTCAGGAGTAGTACTATTGCGATTAACGCTGCATTTTTCATGTTGTTTTCGTTAAGCGTTTCTTCGCAGAATGCAGGGAATGTCGACAATGTTAACGCTTCGACTGAAACACCATCATTTCATGCCTTCGTCCAAAGATTAGCAATACAAAAATCCGCACTTGAAGGTACTTCCAATGAGGTTGAGCTGGATCGCGCCTTGATTCTCGGCGATAGAACCTTGAGATCAACTATTTATGAAATGGAATTAGTGGAATTTGCCGCTTATGAAATTTTTAATACGTCAAACAGCACTGATGATTTCGATTTGAAATGCGAGAGAAAAGCAGAAGATGAAGATTTGACTCCACTCCAAATATGCACGCCTGCATTCTTAGCGAAATTCGTTGAAGAAACAGGTTCGGAAAGCAGGGCAATGCGTCAGTCAAGAGATCTTTACGATCAGCTCAATGAAGAGATTGAGACAATTGCCGCGCAGAATGAAGAATTATTCAGCGCGCTTGCTTATAGAAATAGACTGCAAGCCGAACTCAATGCAATGTTCGAAGAAGAGCTCGATGACGCCGATTACATAACTGCCGTTCGCATGGGACTAATAGACAATTCTGTTGAAATTGAGAGCTATTTAGACCGACGTGGCGGTCTCCCAACTCGACGCAATTCTTTCCAGGGTGGAGGATTTGGCGGTGGTGTTGGCGCACCAGGGGCAGGAAATGTTGGCGGCGGAAATGGAGGAGGCGCCGCTGCTGGTGCGGGCGCAGGTGCTGCAGGCGCGCCCGGCCCGGGTTAATGAAGTTTGTTTCCCCTTTATTCACGTCTCGGGATTGATTAAGCTGCTTTTAGTAAAACAGCTTGGTCGATCCCATGGGTAATCCCATAAAAGACTCCCATTCGGCAGTGTTCGTTCTCTGCCTTACTATGTTGCTAGCCCTTCCTGGTCTGGCTGCGGAAAACTATGATGTTCCCAAAACTCAATGGGGCCACCCCGATCTACAAGGGGTATGGAATTTTGCGTCTAATGTTCCCATTCAGCGGCCAGAAGAATTCGGTGAGCGACAGTTTCTTACTGAAGAAGAAATGACCGCGGCTCGCGAAGAGCGCTTCTCCATTGGCAGAAGACGGGAACCCAACAGGACCTCTACTGGAATTGAAGCTTTTTACAATGACACTATGTGGATGGAGAGGGCGCGAACTGAAGGAATTGTGCGCACATCACTTTTAGTTTATCCCCTTAATGGTCGACTGCCAGAGCTCACCGCAGGGATCGAACATCATCCTGGGGGAGAAAGAGATACCCCTGGAACACGACCAGTCAGATTCGCAATTGGAGGTATTGGACGAGATGGACCGGAAGATCGGGGCTTGTCGGAGCGTTGCCTCGTTGGCTTCAATGACGGGCCGCAGTTAATGCCAAGTGTTTATAACAACAATGTGCAGATTATTCAGAACAGAGATCACGTGGTAATTTTTGCCGAGATGGTCCATGACGCACGCATGGTAAGACTAGTTTCCGGTACTGAGTTGGATGAAAAAGTCGAACTGTGGTCCGGTGATTCACGTGGATATTGGGATGGTGAAACCTTGGTTGTCACCACGAAAAACTTTAATGGCTTGACGCAAAGCTTTGAAGGATACGGTTCATCTAAAGACAAAGTTTTAACCGAACGATTTACGCGAATAGGTCAAGAGACAATCAATTACGAATTCAGTATTGATGATCCCTCCACTTTTACAGAAAAGTTAACTGCAATCGTATCCCTGGCAAAGGTTGACGCTCAGCTCTATGAGTATGCCTGCCATGAAGGAAACTACGGTATGGGCAATATGTTGCGAGCGGCACGAGACAGAGATGAAACAGAGTACACAGATCGAGTCAGAAATTTATTTCGAGATCGTTAGCTATAAATATTAGAAATAGTCCTCAGCGTTCAAATTTGCAAGCAAGTAACATTCGCTTTCCGTTACTTCTTCTTATCCTCACTTTAATTTCTTGTGTAGCAATAATTACCGATCCTGATTTAACAGAAGCTATTCGTTGGTATACCGGTGAAGCCGGTAGAGTCGATGATGTCAAGGCTAGGAACTTATTAGAGCGAGCAGCAGCCGATGGCGATGCGCTATCGGTTATGTGGATGGCAAGAGTGTATTCCACTGGTCGCATGACGTTCGCAGCGGATAAGCCCAGAGCTATTGAAATCGCTGACACTGTTATCGATGAAGTGGAACGCTTAGCTAATGCAGGAGTTGGTGAAGCCAACTTTCTAATGGGAACAGCCTATGCAGAAGGGATCGGTAAACCTCTCGATCCGGTTGCAGCCGTTGCCTGGTATCGGAAAGCGGCAGCATTAGAAAATACCTTGGCACAACACAATATCGGCAATGTCTATGCATCGGGTACTGGCGTAGTGCAAAGCGATGCGGAAGCTATAAACTGGTGGTTAATTGCTGCGGAGAAAGGTGACGCTATTCCACAATTGCGCCTTGGTGAAATGTATGAGCAGGGCCGGGGAGTTAACCGTGATTTGGAACAGGCAATTTATTGGTATCGAGAATCAGCAAATCGCGGTAACACAAATGCCCGGCAGGCATTGATTCGCTTGCAACGGTAAAATTGATTAGCTACGGCTTACTTCACTCAAGACGCTGGACAGGTCTTGCAGATTTATAGGTTTAGAAAGATAGGCGTCCATCCCTCGCTCGCGGGCCAGGTCAGGTTTGATGTTAAGAGCATGAGCACTGAGTCCAACAATTTTTAGTGGTTTACCAGAGGCCGAGCAAATATTGTTTTTCCGGATTTCTCGAGTTGCTTCCCAACCGTCCATTTCAGGCATTTCTATATCCATCAGAACCACATCATAAGGATCTCCTGCATCCGTACATTTTGTGAGCGCGTTCTTTCCATCTACGCTGTGGTCGGCTTTGATCCCGAGCTTCTTGAGTAAGCCATCAATCACCATTTGATTTACTGGATTATCTTCTGCCACTAATACCTTCAGCGATGAATATTCTTTCTCATTCTTTTCTACTTCAAGAGCAATGTTTTTTTGGTTGTCAGTTTCTTTTGTCAGTTTCTGTTTTACTTTGTTTTGGCAGTTCTGGAATTTCAGATCGAATTCGAATGTTGAACCGACTTCTCTTTCTGTATCGACGCTAATGGAGCCTCCCATAAAATCAACAAGCTGCTTTGAGATAGCCAACCCTAAGCCGGTGCCTCCAAATCGTCTCGTGGTGGATTTATCTCCCTGAGCGAAAGATTCGAACAATTGAGACTGTTTCTCAGGACTTATTCCTATTCCAGTATCTTGCACACTAAAGAAACAATGTGATTCAAATCCAGTATTCTCAATATGAATGCCAACTTTAACAGTCCCTTCAGAAGTAAACTTAATGGCATTGCCAACCAGATTATTTAGTATTTGTACTAATTTGATGGAATCTCCTAATACACGAAGATCTTTATTGGCGCCGTACTCAAGGGTTAATTTCAGTCCTTTTTTCTCTGCCAATAGCTTGAATGAAGCCAGACAGTCTTTAACTACTAAATGCAAATTGAATTCTTCCAGCTCCAGCTCAAGTTTGCCGGATTCGATTTTGGAAAAATCGAGCACATTGTTAATCACTGATAGGAGTTGGTCTCCAGATTTGGACAGCGTGGAAAGGTATGCGATTTGCTGTTGGTCTAGATTTGTATCATTAAGGAACTCTATCATTCCCATAATGCCGTTTAGGGGTGTGCGCAGTTCATGGCTCATGTGGGCAAGGAATACACTCTTTGCATTGGAAACCTTCTTCAATTCTTCAACCGTGTATTCGAGGTTTTGTTGCCTATCTTCAATTTCGACATTTTTATGTACTAGTGCGGTTTCTAACTCCGTAAAACTTTTGGCAAGGTCGCCAAGCTCGTCATCGGTATGCAGCTCGGATAGATTTTGAGCTTCAGAATTTGTTTCTACACGACTATCTGGATTAATTAACTGCACAGACTGAGTTAGTTTATGGAGCGGCTTGGATACTAGCTTTACTAGCGCATAGTAGAAGAACAACCAAAGAACGAGAGTCTTGATAATGGCATTAATGATTGTATAAATGAATGTGCTAGTCGCACGCTGAAACACCACTAGTGAACTGCCGCCAAGCACTAATCGACCTATATTCTGGTCGGATTGAAAATTATCAGAGTAATTAATTGCATAGTTATATTCGTACCACGGTAAAGTTGAACTAGAAAAGCCAAGATATCGAGTTTCGCGATTTCGACTTACTAGTCGCTCATTCAAATCGTCGGTAATTTCTACTCGCCCAATTGCGCTATTGACCCACATTCCATCGGTCGTCTGCTCGAGTTGTTCGCCATCAAGATTCCAAAGAGAGGTAGTGAGTACAGGAAGAAAGGCTTCGGCAACTTGATTTAGTTCTTCATAAAGTCGGTCCTGTTCTTCTCTATATTCCAATGCTAATTGCAGTATTGTTACAACGAGCGCAATTAATAAGTACACCGACAGGACTGATTTAAGCAGTTTCGAAGCGAGAGGAGATTCTGGATTGCCAGCAGTTGGTGTAGTGAACAAATCACTAATACTTGGGGGCATGAGTTAACGCTTCTTTTCCATTTGATGCTTGTTAGGGCAACAATACAGACTTAGTAAACTAACAGTAACTATAGTATAAGCAACCAGGCGATGCTTACGTCTAAAAAGGCAATATTGTGACTTGCTGCTAAAATTAGAACGTGAAACCAACCAATTCCGCCAAATTGACGGAATATCACTCCTTAGATGACAAATTATTATTAAAACAGTGATCAATATGAATATCAGCTATCGATCTTGGTCAGAACTAGTAAAAACGTTCACCGCAATGATTGTTCTACTCGTCGGGTGCAGCGCATTTGCTGATTCATCTGAGAGCAATGTTATTCGTCTCTATACCGAAGATTTTCCCCCATACAGCATGACCGTAGATGGGTCGTCGTCCGCCGATTCGGCTGAGAATATTACCGGCTTCATGGCTGAGATTGTGAAGGAACTGTTTAGCCGTGCGGAGATTGATTACACGATGGAGCTGGTACCTTGGGCGCGAGCGTACGAAAACACTCTAACCCAGCCGAATCATGGAGTTTTCACGACAGTTCGTACGGAAGAGAGGGAACAGCAATTTAGCTGGATTACTCCTCTGCTAAAATCCAGTTGGGTATTCGTGGCTAAAGCAGACGCAAACATTACGCTATCCAATTTATCGCAGGCCAGTCAGTACAGGATTGGCGGATACTACGAAGACGCAATAGCTAAACACCTGGAGGGTCAAGGTCTTAGAATTGATTACGTGCCTAACGATGTATTGAATATGCGTAAACTGGTAAGGGGAAGAATAGATCTATGGCCAGTCGTGCAAGCTAAAGGCATCTGGATGGCGAACAGTGAAGGCCTGGAAGTTGAAGAAGTGTACACCATCATGTTCACTGAAATGGGATTGGCCATGAACAAAGAATCAGATCCCGAACTGATTCATCGTTTAAACATTGAAATGCAGTCTCTCAAAGATGACGGTACCCTCTTGCGAATAATAAGATCCTATCTGGGAGATGAGTACGAACTCTTAGATACAGCTGAAATCTAGTTATCACTACTTTTTTCTGGCATTAAAACAGGTCAAATTGGTGGGACCCAAGATCATCTGTTATTTCTGCCAATAGATCGAATTCAGCAGAATTTGAGTCAAATAGCTGCTATACACAAAACTCAAAAAAGTCGACTAATTCATCTATACTAAAGTAGCAACTATATCTTCCTTGGCACTCCATGCTCATTGATCAGCCGATAGATTCTGACCACCAGAAAATAGCCAAAATATTATCCTGGGTCGCAACGGTCGTTATTGTCGGTACTGGCATAGTACGATATTTCGAATATCCAGAATCAACTTTGTTCGTCATTCTAAGAGTAATCGTAGTTGCATCTGTCTTGACCTATGGCGTTGGTATGCAATACGTGACTACCCAACTCCAGTTCGACAAGTGGTCAGCCTTCTTGCTCTACATTGTTAATTGCTGGGTTCTGGCTCTAGTTTGGCAATACGCATTCCAGCCGGAAGCGGCGATCGGACTACTCGTCGTCGTCTTTATCTCACAAGTATTAATTACAAATGTTTTTTTCAATAGAATCTATGCCATAGGAATGTTAGCCATTGTTGCATTTGGTTTGTGGTTTGCCCCGGAAGTAAGTGTTTCCAGGATGTTCTTGTTAATTTTATTTCCCTTCTGTCTATTAACCAACAATCTCGTCACATCAAAGTGGATAAAGGACCGAGATAGCTTGCAAGAAAATGAACAAAAACTAGTTGAATCAAGAACTGAAGCAGAAAATGCCGCTATGTCACGCAGCCAATTCATGGCCAACATGAGTCACGAAGTAAGAACACCGCTTAATGGCATAATAGGAACTACAAGTTTATTGGAGAGTACTGAACTCAACGATGAACAAAAGGCAATGATTGACACGGTTCGAGAGAGCAGCGAACTACTCTTGTCATTGGTCAATGACATCCTGGATTTTTCTAAAATAGATGTAACCGGTATTAACATCGCCGCAATCGATACCGATATTGAACTAACGACTTCTCAATGTATCGACATGCTGCTCCCGTTTGCTCAGCAAAAAGAGCTCGACTTAGTTCTAGATGTGAATCCCAATGCCTTCAGTCTCGTATCTTGTGATGCCAACAAGTTAAAACAAATCATTGTAAACCTGCTCAACAATGCGATTAAGTTTACCGAATCAGGTGAGATCAAGCTGCAAGTGGATCTACAAACTTCCGAATCCAATGAGGCTCAGCTGACATGTTGCATATCTGACACTGGTATTGGGATCACACAAGGTCAACTGGAGAATATATTTGAAGAATTTGCTCAAGGTGATGCCAGTAGTACACGTCGCTATGGCGGTAGTGGTTTGGGTTTGGCAATTTGTAAAAAGCTCCTGGAAGCTATGGGCGGATCAATTGAAGTTGATAGTACGCTAGGATCGGGCACTACGTTTACTTTCTTTATCCCTGTTGTTCCCGTAATAGCGCCAGCCCAAGAATGGATGAAAAAAGACTCACTCAAGAATTACAAAGCTGCTGTCGTGTCGCAGAGTGAATCGAAACGTTCCATTTACTTAAGCTATTTTCGGTTTTGGGGATTGCAGGCTTTCTCCATGGTGGACGACAATAGTCTGCTTGATTGGCTCAATACAGTAGACGATCCAGATTCGCTTCCTGATCTTCTATTTATTGACCTGAATGTCACATCTTACAGTGTGCGAGCTTTGAGTGACAAGATTGAAGCTTTGTATGGTGCTAGACGTCCTACCATTGTCTTGCTCTCAACCAATCGAAAGAACAATTCTCGAGAAGGCAATACGACTGTTTTGATTAATCCAGCACGACCTTCGATGCTGCATAAAGTCGTGACTGATGCAATTTCTGAAAATGAGTCAAATAGCGATGAGGTGTCAGAAGAGAGCAATGTTGATAATCCAGATCTAGATAGCTCCAATCTGCGCGTACTTCTGGCAGAAGACAATCCTGTAAACATAAAGGTTGCTTGTTCTATGCTCGATCGTCTCGGTTACCATCACGAAGTTGCAGTGAATGGATTAGAGGCACTGGTTCAGGTCAATGTTGGGAATTTTGATATTGTGTTTATGGATTTGCAAATGCCTGAAATGGACGGTCTTACTGCCACCGAAAAAATTAGGCGCCTCCCAATTAATCAGCCCTACATCATTGCACTAACCGCAAATGCCTATGAAAAAGACCGCGAAAATTGCAAAAAAGCAGGTATGGATGATTTTTTGGCGAAGCCGATTCGCCTGAACGAACTTAAGAGCGTCTTACAGCGAGTAGAGAATTCTCACTTGGCTGACGGCGTATCTACCGAAAAACCAAGCCTTTTGCCAAAAAACCTGTAGTATTCCCTTAGTTTCAATGCTTTCTGGGTTGAACTTGCTCGCAGCTGTGCTGATTTATGTAGCGAAGATTCAATCCAAAACTATAATTAGACGAGTTCGCGCCTTTCCTGCGTGCACCTACTAGTGGTTTCTGGAATGCTTAATGTCTTCTTTTGAAGCTGGCGAAATAAAATTAGAAGAACACGCCGCGGAAGTCACTGCCGACCAGGTGCGCTCTCTTTATCTAAATGCACCCATTGCTAATGCCGCGACATTGCTTGGGGTAGTCCTGCTCGGTCCTATTCTCCTTATCCAGGAAGATACTCAATTACCCTACATTAGTTGGGGTGTTGTAATGCTGGTGGCGGCATTTCTGCGTATGTTGATAGTTTTCGCCTTCCACAAAACTAAGCCGCCTGTGATAGAGATGCCGCGCTGGGCCAACTACTATTTGATTGCAACATTTGTACTTGGTTGCTCTTGGGCCAGTATCGGTTATTTCGTACTGCCGTTTAGCGACTTGGAATCAGATTTATTCAGCATGATGATATTGCTGGGTGTTATGGCGGCGGCACTGCCATTACTGTCAATGGTGAAGTGGGCATTGTGTTTGTATCTTCTTCCTTGTGTATTAATGATAATTTCTTACTTTCTTACTGTGTATTCCATGGAAAACATGGCGAAGTCTTTCGTGTTTGTCGTGTTCTACGGATTGCTTGTATTGTCCTCATTCAGATTGCACAACACATTTAGAGAGTCATTAACTTTGATCTATCAGAAGAAAGATTTAATTAAATCACTAAAGCAAGAACATGAGATGCTGGAAGACCTAAATCGTGGCTTGCGACAAGAAGTTGAAGTACGAAAGCAAACTCAACGAGAGCTTGAGAAAAATCGTGAACTCATGAGCGAAGAAATCAAGAATAAAAAGCAAGAGTTGAGACTCTTCAAACAAAACTGATCAATAACTTGTGGCAGCAACTATGCGCTGTTAGTCGTGGTGCTCGCGTCCTGCATAAGCTTATTTCACCCTTGCCAAACCGCATAATTCACTTGGCCCGCCAGTCCAGCATTGCGAAATCCTGCAATAGCAGCATATTCCGGCGAGGCGGACATTTGTATTAGTGCAGCCGGACGGGGATATTCAACCAGCGCAATCGAATCCCAATCACCATTGCCTATTAAGCAACTCGCAGTAGTGCTGCTAAAAATTATCCTTGCGCCAATGCTTTCCAGTATTGGTTGTATCGCTGCGCCGTACTTGGCGTATTCTTCAGCGCCACCGTCTGATTTAAATTTTAAGAGATTTACCATTACAACCGGTTGTTCTGGAAGCGCCAGAAACTCCTGCACTTGCTTGGGAGTTGGACCCATAGCATTGATTTCAACCATATGGGCGTTAGCGTTGGTTGAGATGCCAGTTAGTGCAGCTAAGCCTGCTGTTGATGCGCCAGCTTTGCCAATAAAGCTTCTTCTGTTGAGTTTCTTTTCATTTTTAGACATTGTAAATCCTTCGATGCGTTGATTTTATTCAGGAGCGTCAGTGCAGCCATGCGCTTCATTAACGCAGCTTATGTCTTTAACCGGATGACCATTAATTAAGTCTTTTACCCAATCTACATAGCGCACGCCTTCCACTTCATATTGATAGAAGATAGGCGAACCCATAATCGTGTGAGTATTTCCACCCGCGGTGTAGTGTGCAAATTGATCGGTATTGTTCTCTATGATCAAGTAGTTATTAAGCAATCGCTGTGGAAGCGTAAAGCTACCTTGGGGGTCACCAATCAAATAGGTGAAGTTGTATTGAACCTGATCTTCAGCGGTGTTGTATTGGGCAATGGTCAAATTGTCATTGTGGTTGGCGCTGGCGATGTAAAAATCTTCAAAAGTTAAGGATTGATTTGTTTCACCTTCGTATTCAGGCCAGTCTGGCAAAATACTGGCAACGTCCCATGCTTCAAACGTTCGATAAAGTAGTGGTGTGCCATAACCACCAGCCGCATCGGCGATCAACACTACCGGGGTCTCTTCGTAATGCTCTGCTACTAATCCAGCATAAAACGAACCGCCAATTGCGCCGGCGCTGCTGCCACTGACGACGACACGACTCGGTGCGGAAAAGTTTTCGTAAACCCAATCCAATATGGCATCACTATTGGTGAAGCCGTTGTGATAGGCGGTTACCTGAACATCGTCTCCTTCGGTGTTTTGGTAGGTGTATTCTTTTTCGCCACCGCCGATGTGAACGTCACCATTACAATAAGGTGCCACTACCATCGCATAATTTCCGAACGGATTTTCGGGATTCTCGAAATCAAAAATGCCTCGGGCCATGGCCGGATTGTTGGCATCCATATCTGCAAATGGCGAATGAACATTGGGTTGTGCAGTAAGATCGCAGGCTTCACCAAACCAACAGGCGCCACCACCATTAAAGAAAACCAGCAGTTCTGTATTATCAGCGGAAGGTTTTGCGTAGAACTGATAAGGCGTGCCGGCCGAGCAAACACCATCAGTTGCAATTGCATTCCAACCACTTTCCAGATTAGATAGATCAGGCAAGCTATCTTGAGCTAGCGCATGTCCAGTAAAGCCAATTACGCAGGTGATCAGTATATTCTTAATCAGGTACTTCATAGGTTTTCTCCTAGGTAGGGGACAGATGCTAACCACTCAGTCGCTGACTGTCGACTTCAATTCGAGACTTGCCATCCCCTTTGTTCTGAGATTTTGATAGTCTCTCTTTCCGGCACAAAACTTCAAACCCTGAATTGCAAAAAAGCATTAAGTACAGGCTATGCTAAAAGATCTTTTACTTTCTGGAGACACGGTAGTAGCACCGGGTGCCTATGATGCTCTGTCTGCGTTAATTGCTTCCCAGTCTGGTTTTAAAGCGATCTACCTTTCCGGATTTGGCGTGGCGGGCAGCTTGCTAGGAAAACCAGACATAGGTCTGGTGACAGCACCCGAAATGATCGAGAGGGTGAAGCAGGTGGTTGAGGCGGCTGGTTCTACACCTGTTATTGCCGATGGTGACAACGGCTACGGCGATGAGCAACAAGTTGCGCTTCTGGTTAATGCTTATGAGAAAGCTGGTGCCCAGTGCATCCAGTTGGAGGACCAGGTAAGCCCCAAACGTTGCGGACACATGGACAATAAGGAAGTAGTTGATCTTGACGAGGCAGCAGCAAAGATTGCGATGGCCGTTCGATCAAGAAACTCTGAAAATTTTATGATTATGGCGCGTACTGACAGCCGCGCTACTCACGATCTGAATGAGGCGCTGCGTCGGGGTAAGGCCTTCCTGAACGCTGGGGCAGATATCTTGTTTATTGAGGCGCCAACCAGCATAGAAGAACTGCAAACAATCAAACAGGAATTTCCGGAAACGGTGCTGGTAGCCAATATGGTGGAGGAGGGGAAAACGCCCGAGCTGAATGTTTCGAATCTTGCCGATCTCGGTTATCAACTAATATTGCATCCAATCACGGCTCTGCTTGCAGCGGCAAAAACTTTACAGAATAGTTACGCGTCGATAAAAAGTCAGGACAATGAAAAATTAGCTACTGCTGAGCGGCTAACTTTCCAAGAATACAATCAGCTTGTTGGATTGGATAAGTATAAGTAGTCCTAATAGCAGAACGATAATGCAACAATAGTCGTTGCTCGCAAATTATTCTTTCCAGGCAGCTCCTGCCCAATCTGCAACTTTACCATCATCAGGTATGGGTATTTCCTTAATGCGCTCTGGCACATCATCGTATTCGAGGCGTAGTGCCTTGCAACACACCGCGTGCAGGTTGTAACCCATAACGTGGTAGGTAAGTTCCAGTATATCTTCGTCGGACAAATGTGAGTGTAAAGCTTCAAAGAGCTCATCCGACGCCCGTCCTCCTTGCAGAATTAATGCGTCAGTCCAGGCTAAAATGGCTCGATCTTTTGCATCGAATTCATCCGCTACTTCCCAGTGGGGAATGGCGGCGATTTTTGCATCGCTTAATCCAAATCGCCGTGCCGCTTTGCAATGTTGTGAAAAGACAAATTGACTACCCTGTGTATATCCTGCCCGTAAGATCCCCAGCTCTCGAATAAGCGGATCCAATTCGCTGATGCTCTTATCGGCGAACATACCAAACATGCCGAAATGCTTGGTGGCATGTTCGAATATATAAGGCACTAACGCAAAAACGGTCCACCAATTGCCAGGCGTGCCGGTGGCTGTGCCAGGCTCCTCTACTGGGTCTCGATCACCAAAGAGAGCCCGGTAGTACTTGGCTACGTATTCATTAGCTTCATTCTTTGGAACTTGTTTGAGTCTAGGCATGATGCCTCCTGCGGGAACGCTAAGAGAAAAATGAGATTAGGGTTGAAAGTATTGGCTTTGTAGCTGAATTGTCAACCGTTCAAACTTACTGCCACTTTGAAGGATCAATCTGGTAGTAGTTTGCGAGTTCTTGGTAAAGCTCCTGGTGATGATTGGCCATTTCAGTAGGTCTTTCAAAAAAGGTTTCGGTTGCAACGGCAAAAAATTCTGCGGGATTAGTGCCGCCGTATTCATTTAGCAGGCTCTTATAATGGTGCGCATTGCGCAAATTAAGTTTTTCGTATTCGTGGTTTAAGACCTGTGCCCAACTTTTGTAAGCGCCGCGCGTTTGCAATATCGGTGCGCCATTAACGGCTCCAGATTCGCTGTCTAGTTGATGAGCAAATTCATGCAGGACAACGTTGTGGCCATCCTGCAGATTGCAGACACTTTTCTCGACGTTATCCCAAGCCAGCACTACTTTTCCCAGATCCCAGGATTCACCGAGTAAGGCACTGTGCTTGGTTGACACTAAGCCCAGATCATCGCGAACTTCACGTACGGCGACAAAAGTCGATGGGTATACCAATATCGATCGCAATTTCTGAAAATGATATCCCTTTTTATTCAGGATCAGCAGGCAGGCCTGTGCGGCAACTGTAACTCTTATCTCATCGTCAATTTCCAATCCGGCACAACCAACGAACCGATGTTCATGAAGGAAGCGTTTAATCAGATTTTGAAAGCGCTGTTTTTGTGCTTGGGGGAAGGCATCATAGAAGGGTAATCGCCGCCGTAGAGTCGCTAACCACTGTTCGGGAAATACTTGCCGCTCAATGCGACGAAGTTTAATCCCGGGCCAATACACAACATAGAAAATCGCGCCTATCACAATGAATAGCAGGAATAGGAGTGCAACTATTGAGCGAGCGTCCATCTGCCTCTAGCGTATCAGATAAAGTCAAAAGAAGAATTAGAAAAGGCTTTCCCGTTGGTGGATACTAAACAAAGAAATATTATTGATAGCGAAGGTATTGACTTTGTAACTGAATAGTCAATCATGCTACAGAAAGCAGATTAGAGAGGTGTGCGATGTCTGATAATGAAAAGTTCGATATTCGTGGGGTCAATCACCTCGCGCTGGTGTGTAAAGACATGAAACGCACTGTTGATTTTTATTCCGGAATCCTGGGAATGCCGCTCACTAAAACCATCGAATTGCCTAATGGCATGGGCCAACACTTCTTCTTCGATATCGGCAAAGGGGATTCCCTGGCATTTTTCTGGTTCCCTGATGCGCCAGATAGTCAGCCCGGGATTACTCATCCAGGTGCAATGGTAGGAAAAGGATCGATCGTATCCGCCCATGCATCTATGAACCACATTGCTTTCGATGTGCCCGAAGAAAAAATTGAAGAATATCAGCAGCGATTGGAAGAGGCTGGAGTGGAAGTAACAAAAGTGGTTAATCACGATGAGTCACCCAATCAGGCAAGCCCGACTATTACGGATTCGACATTCGTTCGTTCAGTTTATTTTAGAGATCCCGACGGCATCATGTTGGAGTTTGCCAGCTGGACAAGAGAATTCAATGAAGACGACGTGAATTGGCAGCAGTAATCGATTTCTTTGAATCTTGAGCTAATCAAGTGACTTTAAATATTCCAAGATTACTATCCTATCTGCTTGTTGCAGTCATCACGGTGTCGGTAGTGGCACAGGATGATTCGCCTTATGAGCGAGAATATCCTGTGATGAATTACGGTACAGCATCACTACATGATGCAATTACAACACTACAAACTCGAATTGATCGTGGAGAAATAAATTTGGAGTTTAATCCAGAGCGGGGCTACCTGGATTCGACTTTAAAAGCGTTAAACATAAGCACTACCTCGCAACTATTGGTTTTTTCCCGAACCAGCTTACAGCAGCCGCTAATTTCACCCCAAGCACCTAGAGCGATATATTTTAACGACAATGTCTATGTCGCTTGGGTGCAGGAATCGGGCTTATTAGAAGTAGCATCAATGGATCCGAATTTAGGGCCGGTCTTTTTCACACTAAGTCAGGTTGATACCGAGCAACCGCGCTTTAACCGTGAATTTCGATTGTGCCTACGCTGCCATGACAGTTTGTCTCTTACAGGAGGCGGTACCCCGCGTTTTATGATGAGCTCAAACTACACCGGTACGGCTGGGCAATTGGTTTCTCACGAAGGCAGCATTATGACAACCAGTCGCACCCCTATTCGTAATCGCTGGGGCGGATGGTATGTCAGCGGTTTTCATGGCGAGCAGAGGCACCTGGGCAATGTGTTAATTGAAACAGCAGACGACATTTCAGATGAAAACCTGGCGCGAATGGGCAACCAGGAAACTCTCGTCGAGTTAACTGATACCGATCCATATATTTTGCCTTACAGTGACATCGTGGCACTTTTGGTTATTGAGCATCAGATCGAAGTTCAAAACAAAATTGCCCGTACAAATTTTTATGCAAGAACACTATTTAGCGAAGAAGAACTGGATGCAACTGAAGTAGAGCAAGCTTTAGATGTACTTAGTGAGGAATTAGTGCAGTCATTGTTTATGGTTGGACAACCAGCGCTTACCGGTTCAATTGAAGGAACGTCAGGCTTTGCGGAAAGTTTTATGGCAGCAGGGCCAATAGATTCGCAAGGGCGTTCACTGCGCGATCTCGATTTACAGCAGCGGCTGTTTACATATCCCCTAAGCTACTTAATCTATTCAGATGCCTATAGGGCGCTGCCAGAGCAAATTAAAAATCGAGTTCGCAGTACAATGGAAGAGATCTTGTCGGGTAGTTCCAATGATGAAGCTTATACCCATTTAAGCGATCAAGATCGGCAAGCGATTTCAGAAATTCTTGCGGAAACTGGCTGGAATAATTAGCTAGCTCTTCTCCAAGTGTCGTCAATTACCATTCTTACTATCGTAAAAAATTCCAGGATACACACTAATGGTTACCACAGATTACGTTAAATTAATGGCTGCCTACACGAACTGGCAAAACATTAATCTATACAATGCAGTGGACTCTCTGTCCGATAAAGAAAGAAATCTGGATCGGGGTGCGTTTTTTGATTCGATTCATGCCACCTTGAATCATTTATTATGGGGTGATCAAATCTGGTTACATAGATTAGCCGGATTGCCGAAGCCCGAATTTCTGGCGAAGCTACCGATGCCTGAAGCAAGTTCTATTAGTGAATCCAAGACTATGTTTCCAGATTGGCAGGCATTACGGCAAGTTCGAAAGTCCACCGATCAAGCGATTTTGGAATGGTCCAAATGCATCACTGCTGATGATCTTGAAGGAGAGCTGAGCTGGTTTTCAGGTGCGATGCAGGCAGATATCACCAGGCCACGCTGGGCACTGATTATACAGTTGTTTAATCACGGCACGCATCACCGAGGACAGGTGCATGCAATGTTGACCGCTGCCGGTGCCAAGCCCAACGACACCGACGTGCCGTTTATGCCCGCAGATTTTTATGATTGGTCGTAATTGCTCGCTAAAGGTTTAGATGCCATTTGGTTCCAGTATTGATTGATAGAGGAGACGTCGAGACAGCCCACGCACATCCGGTGTTAGCGCGCCCGCGGCTTGAATCATGCCGACAAAAACTATTTCTTCAACAGGATCGATCCAGAACCAGGTACCAGCTGCGCCACCCCAATAGTATTCTCCCGCGGAATAACTTTCCGCTTCGACCGGATCTACAGTAACTGCAAAATCCAAACCGAAAGTCGTTCCACCGTTGCCGAGGATGGATCCCGTCATCGCTTCCGGTGTTTGATCCCGGCTCATTAACGCTACGGTTAATGGTGCAAGTATACGTACACCATTTAGTTCGCCACCGTTTAGTAGCATTTGACTGAAACGCATATAGTCTGAAGCCGTTGAAACCAATCCCGATCCACCTGCTTCGAAGTCGGGATAAGTCGTGTAGTCGGCACCAGAAAACATTTCACCTGGCTCTAGTTCGCCGTTTTCTCCATAAACATACATTTGCGAAAAACGATCGAGTTTCGTTTCTGGCACATAGAAATGAGTGTCTGCCATATCCAGTGGATCGAACAAGCGTTCTTGTAAGAAACTGCCAAAGCTCTGTCCAGATAACACTTCAATCAGGTAGCCCTGAACATCAACAGAGACCGAATATTCCCAGCGTGATCCAGGTTGGTGTTTCAGTGGAATCTGACCTAGTTTGGCAACAAAATCTCTACTGGTTTCACCGGGTTCAAGTAATCCGGCGGCCGCTGCATCACCTATGCCCGATTCTACATAGGCATTGTCGACAGGTGATTGGCCAAAAATTCCATAGGTGAGACCCCCGGTATGATTCATTAACTCCCGTATGGTCATTGGATGATCCGCGGCTTCAGTCAGCATGTTTCCGTTTGAGTCCGTACCAGCGAAAACCTGCAGATCTTTCAGCTCCGGGATGTATTGTTCCACGGGATCAGAAAGCCTGAATCTTCCCTCTTCGTAGAGGGTCATCAATGCAACACCGGTAACCGGTTTAGTCATCGAGTAGATACGGAAAAGAGCATCATTGCTCATGGGAGCACCAATCTCTTTGTCCCGATATCCGACCGATTCGAAGTGCACGACTCTTTCGTCCCGCGCGGCCATAGTAACCGCGCCGGCCAGGAGACCATCATCAACCAGCCCTTGCATCGCTGCGGAAATGCGATCCAATCTCTCAGAATCCATGCCGACTGCCTCCGGTGTGGATGAGCGTAAGGCAGTACTCCCAGAGCCAGGGATATCGGCATCAAAATTGTAAGAAACCGTGCAGGCAGTAAATGACACGAGGGTTAAAACTAGTAATTGGCGTGCCAGAGCACGAAAACTGATAGGTAAGACGACGGACATTGTTCTTTTCTCCCCTGGGCTAGAACAGGTATGCAAAATCACTGTGATTGCGTAAAAAACGAAGCCATGGCAGGCAATCCAGCCATCTTACTTAATTTTTCGGGAAAATAACAAAGGCCAGCAGTTGTCAGAACACTGTAATGCCTGGTATCCATGATTATTGAGGTCACGCGCAAGCTGCGATTGCAGTTGATATGCATCAAACCTACTTTCAACCAGCATTGTTAGTCTGGACTTAGTTGAGGTAACTATAAGTTTTTCGAAAATACTAGAGAGTGTGTTATGTCTAATATGAATGTGATGAAGTTGATACGCGGAGTTTTCTCGATGCTGTTACTAAGTTTGATAGTTGCTTGTAGCAGTGGCGGGGGTTTTCCACAAATTGCCAATCCACCCCCGTTCGATTACGCCGATGGCGAGGAATTACGTTCGCGCATGCATCAGCTTGCCTTCGAGTTACAAGAACTTGATCTTCTTATGTATGCTGAAGACAATCGTGATGCCCGTTTCCAGCAGCAGGTTGTGTCTAGCCTAGAAGATATTGAAAGGTTGGGAGGATTGTTAAGACAGACAGATCTGAGCACAAGACACCGCTTCATGCTGGATGATATGACTCGATTCTTGTCTACCATTTCCCGGGCAAGGCAGAGTGCGGAAAGAAATCCTCCTGGCTATTATCAGGCAGGGCGAGTTTCGGGAGCCTGTGTTAACTGCCATCGCACGGCCATTAATTAGGCATACTCAATCATAGGGATATCGAATGGTTCGGCATTCGAACCAATTTCGAATCCCTTTGCCCGTTAGATTCTGTTATCTTTCTCTTAACCCAAAAACAAAATAATGGGAAGGTGAAGCATGAGAATTCTATTTCTATTTCTTACTGCGTTTGCAACATTCAGCGTTCAAGCTGCTACTGATTGCATACTTGAGATGAACGGTCGCTGGGCACTGAACCCAGAGAAAAGTCTCGATCCGGAAGGATTGCAGTACGAGATTCTCGTTTTCACCAACACAGAAAGTGTCCAACGCTATGCTATGGAATTCTCAAACGGTCCCAACGATAACGGAACCTTAGACTGGTCTGCTCCCTGCGATGGAAAGGATCATCCTTCACCGGATTTTCCCTGGAGTGATGCAGCGAATTCAACTGTCGCGATATCACGCTTGGGCGATAAATCTGAATTCGTCGTGCAGAAAGAAGATGGCGTGTTAACAACGACCTACACACGCGTATTGGCAGATAATGATCAAACGATGATTTCTGTTGGACGTGATGCTGCTGGGAAGATAGTTTGGGTTAGAGTGTTTGATCGAGAAGGCTAACGAGGAAGTGCGGCAAAGTTCAAGGACCGAAGTAAGCACCAATCACTATTGACGCGCCAACAAAGTTTGGATGATTAACAATAATTAAGCGGACATCTTCCCGAATACTTACTTCAAATGCTGATTCGTCTTCATTAGATTCGAATTCCAATTCGTATTTGTCTTCGATGTAAGCAGCAATCTCGTCCGGTGCAGCTTCAATCACTGCATTAGGGCCCGGCACCATCTCGACACCCAATAGACCTACATAGGAAACATTGCCTCCAAAAGCCTTTAAGGGTGAAAGGGTTTTGTAAAAATTACCAGACGCTTCAAATTGGGTCTCATTCTCAACTAACTTGGAAAGTTCAACTGGACTCCAATTTGAATTGAGCTCTACTCGCCAAAGAATGGTTTCTTCAATTATTGTGCTGAGAGATTGTGCGCTTAGGGAACTCGTTACACCAAAAACCAGTAGCAGAACTAATGCGATCTTACTCATGCCTTTTCCAATGCCGGGCTGGATCCAATCAATCAGGGATACCAGTTTAAGTGCTTAAGTGACAAAGCGAAGCTACATCATACTCTGATGATTACTAGCTAGCTTCGCATTTATCACTTAATAGTAGTCAAGTTAAGGGCAATAAAAGTGTGGCTTGGTCACATTTTGTAAGCATGCTTATTCGCAGGCTGTTTCATAAGAAACCCAGCCGTTACCCCCTTCGACTGTCTTGGCGCAGGTATAGACTGTTGTAGCTCGGGAGACAGCATAGAGAAGCGCGTAAACTGTGTTTCTCTCGGTGTCTTGACCAAACAATAGATCCGAGCCTTCACCAGAGCTCCCTGCATTAAACGGTCCTACGATGTCATCGTACAAACGTCGAATCGCGACGGTATCTATGACGTCAGTTCCATTCATGTAAGAGATTGGACCCTCAATCGAGGATGAATTACTTGTCTGGTTGCAATTTCCAGATTCAAGTCGAAAACTACCTGAATCGAATCTAAAGCTTATGTCGTAATAGGATGAGGAAACGTTTGTGCCGACACATTCAAGCTTGCCATCGAGATCGAAGCGATAACTGACGTTTCTTGAAGAGTTTAGTTGGTAACTATTTCTGTTAAAAATGTAATCAATCCGCAGAAGTTCACCGGTAGGTTCCAGAAAAGGAATGAGCTGATCATTGCCGAGTGAGACTATGAAAGGGATCGATTCGCCATTGTTGCTTTCGATCACTGATACATCATTAACTGGAGTTGCTGTTACTGCGCGAAATTGAAGGCTTTCGGGTATCAGCTCGAGTGTCACATTCCACTTTTGAGCACCAACATAAAGATTGGGCACATCAAGCATGCCAGATTCCAGTGAAAAATTGGCATAAGCTTCTTCGGTCCAACCAATTTCTTCTGCTTCAGTCAGATCAAAAATTAATGATGGTTCAGTTTGGGAAAGTACCAGTTCTACCTGGTAGGCACTTTGGTTAGAGACATTGACGTTGGGGATTGTCAGGGTCAGATCATCGCTGTCGTAATGTGCTACTTCAATTGCGGCAGCTGGGGAAGTATAACTAATTAGAGAAAGTGAGAAGATAAGGATACAGGCAGTAATAGATAATTTTCTAAATACTAAAGTCTTATACCAACCGACTCTAAATCCCAGGGTAAAAGCAAAATTTGATTCATCGACGTAATTTGTTTTCATTTGGACCTCGCAATCATTCGTAGTGTGTGGATATTGTGTTGAGTGTTTAACGTACTACTTAATTCGTGGGAAAAGTATGGAGGGTAAAATCCATGTAATTTCGTACAGTAGTAATGAATGAAATTGCGTAAGGAGAGGGGCTGGGCGTATGGAGTATTAGTGAGAGCTAAGTGACGTGATTTCTTCTTCGTAGTTTACCGGAGGAACCTATTCATGCCTTAGGTTGGTCACCGGATTGCTGAGCGACGTGCGATAGGTTTGGGCACACAGAACAGTGAGACTAAAAAATGCAGTGGCAATAAAGCCATAAAGGAAAGGTGAGACACTGAAATCGGCCCGATAAGCAAACCTTTCTAGCCAAGTTTCAGATCCAGTAAAAGCCAGAATAGCAGCCGGAATTGCGGCAAGAACAATTACAATTAGAGTGCTGGTACCGAGCGTCACTAAAAGACTCGGAACGGATGCACCCAGGACTTTTCGCATGGCAATTTCCTTCGTCCGCTGTTGATTGCTATAGGCGGTGAGCCCTGCCAGTCCCATTATGGAAATTATGATGCTAATGCCAGCAAAGAAGCCGACTAGCCGCATAGTGCGCGTATCATCGTCATACATTTCATTCCAGACATCCTCTAGCGAGAAGATTTCGATTATGGCTTGCTCGCTGAAGTTGTCGACGACTTCATAAATAAATTCTTCTACTTCAGTCTGTCGATTACCGGTTGTGCTAATTGTGAGAGCGATGTCGACGTTGGCAAGCTGCCGGCCCTGCAGGTTATCGAGATAACCATCTGCGAATGGTGCAATCCATACGGGAGCGATTGGTTCGTGCAGTGGCAGATAATGAAAATCTCTAACAACGCCGATTACTTCTCCTCTGCCTACTCTTCTTCCAATTGCCTGGTCCCATCCCATATGACTAACTAAAGTCTCATTGACCAGTACTGGGTTTATGTCGCTCTCTGCACGCTCTTCAGTGAAGTGAATTCCATCCAGCAATTCGATCTCCAAGGCATCGAGAACATTGGTGCCGAATCGCATGGGATGTGTCGTCGTCAATTGATCTTCGCCATTGTTGTCTTCTACTGTCATTACGGAGATGCTTAGTCCTCGACCCAGGGCATCAAATGACTCCACAACAGAAGAAATTTCGGAATGCTGCATCAATTCTGTGATGATGGTATTGCGGCTGCGAATAGTATCTGCACCTTGCAGGTTTACAACGACTTGATTTTCTTTTTTAAAGCCAAGTGGAGAATTTAGAAGGAAATCTGTTTGTCGCAACATGATGAATACACTTGTGATGATAATCATCGCCAGGCTCATCTGAACGAATACCAGTAGCTGCCGAAAGCGTAAACCGCGTTGCCAGCCTCCCTGGCTGGGACGAAAAATGGCCATCATGGAGTGACGGGAAAGGGTAATTGCAGGGTAGAGGCCGGTGAGTAGCGCGACTAACAAACTGATAGCAAAGAAACTCATTAGTATTTCAGGTGTTAACAATACTTGCGTTAGTTCTGTTTTGCCGGAAATTGTAGCTACCAAGCCTAGCTGATTCACTAGAATTGCTAGAGTTAGCGCGAGTATGAATGCAATTCCAATGAGAACGAAAGATTCAGTAACGAATTGCAGAATCAATTTTTGCTTTTCGGCACCAAGAATTTTGCGCATTGCAACTTCTTTGCTGCGTATAGCCGCTCTTGCCGTCGCCAGATTAATATAGTTAATACAGCTAATTATGAGAACAGCTATGGCAATGGCGCTGAAAATTGAAATGTTAAGCACGCTCTCAGTAGTTTCATCTCCTATCACTGGTTCGCCGAAATGTATTTCGCTCAGTTTTTGCAATTCAAAGCTAAAATCCGCTTCGCCAAGATCACCAAGAATTGCTAGCAAGATCTCTTGCACGTAAGTATCAAAAAACTGATCCGAGATTTCTGTCATGATGCTTGGATCAAATTGATCTGTAGTCAGCAGATAGGTCGCCGCATCGTCAATGTAGCGATTTAAGCCATCCAGATATTCAGGCTCATAGAATTTCATCAATTGCATCGGAAGTAATGCATCGATTTGTTGGCTTACATTTTCTGGCAAGTCTGCAAATACGAGTGTAACTCTAAACTCCAATTCATCAGTGCTAATCAGTTCGCCAACAGGATCTCGATCGCCGAAATAGTAACTCGCAAATGATTCACTAATCGCTACGGAATAAGGATCACTCAACGCCGTTGCCATATCGCCGCTTATTGAATTGAATGTAAAAACTTCGAAGATTGCAGGATCGGCTAGCATAGCAAAATCCCAGTTATTGCTATTTGCACCAAATTCGAAGCGCTGTTCATGTGCTTCACGAATGCGGACGAAATCAATAAACTGCGGATATTCCCGTACTAATATGGAGCCGACTTCATAACCAGACATCGCTCCGCTGATGTCACCGATAGTTGTCTTTATGCGAAAAATATCGTTGTGGTTCTCGTGGTGATGATCAAAAGTCAGTTCGCTGTAAAGATACAAACTAATGAGTAAAGCGCTCGTCATCCCCAGTGCCAGACTCAAAATACTGAGAATAGTATGAAACTTTTCCCTCACCAGGCGACGGCAGGTAACGATCAGAAAACCCATAATTTTAAATTCAGCTATGGAGAAATTTTTATTGTTAAGAAGTCTTTATTTAGTCCTTCGAGGTAACAGGAAAGTTCCCCTGTGAAATCAGTTGGCTTGTTGAAGAGGGCGCCAGTATTGCTCTTGCCACAGTGGGAGAGCGAAGTAAAATGTGTGTGCCGAATGGTCTACGAATTCGAGACCGACAATTTCCTTAAAATTGTCAGCTAAGGCTTGGCCACACTCCAATACACACCAGCACCACCGAGCGCATTGCCAACTTCTGCTAGCTGCTTGGTGCGAGCAATAGCTGCCTCATCACCGTCCACATCGGCGATTTCGTAGATGCTATGACCAAGCATCTGGCCGGGGGCTTCGTCGTAGCTGTTGGTATAAAGTGCAAATCCCTTGTAGGCCCATTGTTTGCTGCCATCACGGCGAGTGACAACTTCCCAGAATCCATTAGATGTTGCATCGGCGGGAGCTGCAAAGGGTTGCCAGGTGGTCAGGCAGTCTTCATTTATACAGGCGTCACCCCCTAGGCGTTTGCCTTTGAAGTAGGCGATTTCAAAACTGCCCCGTAAGTTGCGTCCGCCCCAGTATTTCTCAAAAGCGGAACCGAAATAGAGGGTCTTGCCGTTCAAGGTAAAGATGTCGCCGTAACCAGGCTGAGCAGAAACTATAACGCCTTCAGGATTGAAGTTTTCTTTCACGAGTGCGAGTTGCATGCGTTCGTGTTGATTGCGGCCGTTTACATCACCGGCTAACAAATCACCTTTGAATTTAAATAAAGGCTTTCCGCGAAACGCCCATTGTCTGGTTGCATCGATTCGATCGACGATAGAAAATTCGCCTATGCCAATAGCAAGGGCAGGGGCTGCTACTGGAAGCCATTGTTCATAACAAGCGTTATCGGTACAGGCGCTGGCTGCATAGTTGTTATCGGTAAAACCATACAGCGAATACCCTTCGAAATTGGTAAGTACCACACCCTGGCCTGAATCCAATAATTGCAGATCGAATCCGTCAGGTATATTTGCAGTTTCTGTGGGCGTAAAGCGTGCGACCTGCCATCCTTCCGGTGGTATTAATGCCCCTCTTCTATTTTCAGACAGTGGCGCCTCGCCATTAAGTCCTGGTCCATATAAAGCCAGGTTAAGAGCAATCTGGCCGGGCTCCTCTTCCTGTGACCAGGTGAACAAAGGTCGTGACTGGTAGGCCCACTGTTGCAAGTCTTGAAAGGGAACCAAAGTCCAATCATCGAATGCAACTGCACCTTCATCTGCCAGCACTGGACTGAATTGATAAGAAAAAGAATCTGCAGAACCGGTGAAATACAACAGAGTATTGCCATCGCTGTCACCGAGCCGGGTCCAAAAATATTGATCGGAGGAGAATCCTTCTTCACGGTGGACTTCAACTAACATAATTCCGGTCGGCGTCGATGCGGGAGTGCTTGAAGATTGTGCTAAGGAAAATGAGGACACTAAAACGGAGCACGCTACTAAAAGCGAAAGCGAAAATTTTTGAGCGGTTATATTGCGAATCACGCAAGCACCTCACTGAACGGCGTAGTTACTTCGTTAGAGTCGGTTCCCCATCTGTTACTAACCACACCGAGTGCCTTCTGCACAGTAAGGCCTACCCGAGTAGCTGCGTCGCCTTCAGCCGCGACATGAATACCAGTCTTCAGGCGTCCACCGGCACTGCCAGCGGTAAACACTGGCAAGTTTTTCATTGAATGCAATCTAGCCTCGCCGTGGTCGGTAAAAGCAAAAACTACACTGCGATCCAGCAGTGTACCGTCACCTTCTTGGATTGAATCCATCGCCTCTAACAGTTCAGCGAGGAATCCCATGCACTGTTCACCGATCACTTTACACTTAGGCTGAAAACCTAGCTCAGGATCGATTGGCTCTTCATGAGTTAATGCATGATAAGCGCTTGGTTCGCCTGGTAATCGCAATGTGGAAAATGCGTTACCCAGGGTGACGTGAAAAATGCGAGTTTGACCGCAGGCCAGAGCATGAGAGAGCAAGGTTGCAAATTGACGGTGGGTGTTTTGTACTTGCGCTACCATCGTGCCGATTTCTTCGTCATTCAAATTCGGAATTGAGCAAGCCGGTAATGGAGCGGGGCGTTCGAGTTCGAAAGCCAGCTTCTGTTCCACATCTCTTAGTGAGGTGAAATATTCATCCAGTCGCGAACGGTCATCGACGGAAACCGAGTTCATGAGTTTCTGCCGTTGTTCAGTTACCGCGGAAAGAACACTGTGTCGAACCATCACTTCAGGATCTGGAGTAAACTCTGCCTGGTTAGGATCGATAAAACCTTCGCCATAAATTCTTCGATAAAGTTCAAGCGGTGAAATCTGGCAAGGTGTTTTACCGTTCTTGCCCCGGGCTGTCCAACCGGAACTGGCGTTACCGTCACAAGCCACTTCTAAAGTGCGGAAACGCACATTTGCACCGAATTGCTTGTCGATTATGGCATCGAAACTTTCATCGTAATCGGCGGCGCTTCTAGTCACGATGCCAGTCATTTGTCCCTGGGCGCCAGAGATATGATTCTGGTTTACTTTGCCGTCGAGAAAAACTTGCAGACCGCTATAAACATTTAGCTTGTCTCTAACAGAATTTAAAGCAGCAATGTGTTCAGGAAGTTCGTAACCTGAGCCAATAACTTCCGGTTCCCAGCGACCGGGTGTTAGTCCAAGTCCAAAAAACCAACTGCCAAAACAGGGAGGCAGTTCGACACCGTCGGCGAAGGCAGTGCCGTTTTCATTGAGAAAGCTTTCCAGCACCGGCAAGCTCATTAGCACGGCAGAGCCTTTGATTGCGCCTCGTAATAATGAGCGGCGAGTAAATTTTCGGTTTTTACTTTGCATCGATTTTCACTCCCTTAGTTTTCCACCGCAGAATCGGGAACGGTGTAAAAATCAGGATTGCTAGAAATGCGCTGTATCAGTTCACGCCAGCGCACACCATCGTTTCTCAACTGTACATGGGTCGCGTTGAGCCATTGTACCTCAGCCCGGGTAGGTTCTCTTGCCGTTCCATAATTGTAAGCGCGCTGCACCAGGCAGGAGGTCAGGGTTGGATCATCTTTCAGCAGCGTCGCAAGTTCTCTTATATCGCCGTATTCCTGGCCAGCCCATTCTCCGGAAGTATCGATGGGCGCTCCATTTTCCATGGTGCGATAAACCCCGGAAGCATCGAATACTTCCAGCGCTAAACCAACGGGATCCATCAGCATATGACAGCCGGCACAAGTGGGATTATCCCGATGTTGAGTAAGACGATCACGCACTGTCTTAAAGTCTGGATTGTCGGTGTCCCGCACTAGACTAAAGTCCACGTCTCCAGGTGGAGGTGGAATTGTCTGACACAACAAATGTTCTCTCACCGCCTTGCCACGGAGAGTAGGGGAGGATGCTCCCGGATGGGAAAACAACGATAAGAAAGTAGCCTGGCCTAACAAACCTACACGGACATGATCTTGCGGATACTCATAGGAAACCCAGGGCACACGACCGCCGAGTTCTTGTCGAATAGGAATCGGTACACCGTAGAGTGCGGCCAAAGCAGGAGTTAAAAAAGTTTGGCGTGAATCGAATAGTTCGCGATAGTCTGCTTCTTGATTTAGTAGATGATCGGAGATGGTCCGCAAGGTTTGTTCTCGCGCCTCGTCTTCGACATTCTTGGTAAATTTCGGATACAAAGTAGTGTCGATATCCAGAGTATCGAAGCGATCGAAGGCAAGCCTGTCGGCAAAGAAGGCACGCAATCCATCTTCGATCCTGGTTGATGTCATCATTCGTCCGACTTGCTGATTCAGTCCGTCCTCAAACATCAATTCGCCAGAGCGCGCGGCTTCGAGTAATGCTGGATTTGGTGTGGTGTCCCAAAGGAAAAAACTCAAACGTGAAGCACGGGACCAGGCGTCCAGTTGGCGTGTGCCCGGTAATTCAGGATTAGGTACGCTGCGTTCGATGCGAAAGAGAAAATCCGGCGACACCATCATGCCAACTAAAGCCGCCTGTAGACCCACGTAAAAATCACCGAGGGAACTAGTTGCGGCTGCAGCCATTTCGGCATAGGTCTCGACTTCGTTTTCGCTTAAGGGTCGCCGAAACAAATGCAGCCCGACAGTGCTGATAAATTCGCTAGCGCAGGCATTGTCAATTGCGATTTCATTCTGAGGCGAACAAGGTATTAAGGTAGAGCGACGACTCTGGCTTAGTACCTGACCGGCAATATCAAGTGCTAGTACCTCATAGGATTCTACTTCTGAAGCGCTCAGTGTCAGTCGCCTTCCTCCAACCGCCATCAAGCCGGCTTCACGTACACCGCCACTTGCAGCATTACCGCTGACTTGAATACTTTCGCCAAAGATGTCGCGAATGGAATTGCGGTATTGATCTGGGGATAACCTAACAAAGGTTATTTGTTCATCATTTGATGATTGAGCAAATACGCTATTTGGCAGTGCAAGAACCAGCATTGCCAACAATGCACTTAAACATAATTTTTTATTGTGGCGAGGTTCGAATTCCATTTGCTTATTGCTCGCTATTGGAATATTGACTGACTGCTGGGCCACTGAACTCAGGTCCTGGTCCAACAGAGTCAGCTAATAAGTTGCCACTACCATCAACGTGAAATGCCGGTACCGCTTCAATGAAATAGGCTGCGGAGATAGCAGTATTTTCGCCGGTTGCTGGATCCGGCTCGGCATCGGCAAATCGTTTCAGATCATAAAAGATGCCGATCAGGTCGATCATGCCATCGGTTTCACCACGCACGGAAAGATAATGGTAGTAATCGCGCCAGGGTTGGTAGCCGCCGATATGGCCTTCCATGCTGCCATCTTCTTTCAGTTCGAAGCGCAGCTGAGTGCGACTAAATTGCAGGTGGGGATAGAACTGAGACTCACCCTGCATATAAAAAAAGCCGGGTTCGATGGTGAGTACCTTGTCTTTAATTTGTCCGTTAAATTCAGAATGGGATCGTGGATTTTGATCAACGGCAAAACTGGCGCCGGACATGATGCTGCCGTAGGCATCCCTAAGTGGAATATTGATTGCCCGATCAAAAGTTACCGTCACTTCACCGTCCTGACTTAGATCTTCACCAGTAATTGAAATCAACCAGGCTGGCATCGCGTCCACGGCAGTATCCCAGGCGATGCCTTCGTTGTAAGGATTAACCGGTTTATTCACATAGTAAACGTCCCAACAACCTAGTACGCGCCACATTTGATTATCGATTCCGCGCTCGCCAGTCGCAGGATGTTCCCAGGAATCGGGTCCCACCTGGCCATCTAAATTCAAGCCAAGTGCAAAACGTCCTTGTGCATTTAGGGCATTGGGATCAGGCAGTACGCTGGGTACATTGGCAGGATTGAAATCGAAGCCATTCCAGCTCTGATCGCCACCGAAACTGGCACCACCTCCCAGGACAATCGCAGAACCCACCAGGTTGCCATCATCGTCGCGACCACCATTCAGGCGAATATTGCTAACGATGCGAATGGCTTCTTCACGATCATAGCCATCCTTCATTACCCTTCTGATCAACACATCGGGGCGGGAACCGTTAGTCCCGTCGGGGCAGGTTTGTTCATCGTAATAGGCGGCAGTGTGCACCATGGAGATCACATAGCCTCGAGTCTCAGCCGCAAAGGCTTGGCTTGAGAGGAGGGAAACACTGAGAAGAGAAAGGGAGAGGATGACAGGGATCCCGGGCCAAATTGCTATTCTTCTAATACGGCGGGTCATGCTAAGTACCTTCTTGTTGAGGGCTGATTCTTCTTATCTATCTATGTATCTACCTTCTTTTATATACCTGCGCTATTACAAGCAAAAGCTTGCCTTGTCCGGCTGAATTCTGCAAGGGGAATGCGCAGCTATGCTGGTTGGACTCTTCGATTGGCAATCTGCGCTCTAATCTGCGCACACCTCTTACATTGATGCAGATCGTCTTTCTCGCAAAGGCAACATGCTAGGGTTTCTGCAGCCAAAAAGGGGATTCCTATGGCTGTCCCGGAAACAGTGCTGATAGTCGTCGCGTTTCTGATGCTTGGCGTAGTCATGGCGGCCTTGTTCAGAAAAGTGCCAATTCCCTATACCGTGATGCTGGTATTACTCGGGGTGCTACTGCAGTGGCTTAGCGATAACTTCGCTGCGTTCGAAATCCTTCATGAATTCACCCTAACTTCAGACATTATTCTCTTTGTCTTTCTACCGGCACTGGTGTTTGAAGCGGGACTAGGCATACCTGCCAGGCAATTGCGCAAAGATATTGCCCCGATCTTAATGTTGGCGATTCCGGCCTTGTTTATCTCCAGCTTCCTGGTGGCTTTTGGGCTCAGCAGTATTGCCGGGCTGCCGTTTATCATCGCCTTGCTGTTTGGCGCACTAATTTCTGCTACCGATCCGGTAGCTGTCATCGGCCTGTTTAAAGAATTAGGTGCGCCTAAACGGTTGACGGTTTTAGTGGAGGGCGAATCGCTATTTAACGATGCCACTGCAATCGTAATGTTCAATCTTGTGTTAGGGATTGTGCTGGTAGGCACGTTCGAATTGACTGAGGTTGGGCCTTCAATTCTTGAATTTTTCACCGTGTTTCTGGGTGGAGCCTTGGTCGGGATAATACTGGGTCTCATCGTTAGCAGTTTGATGAATGCCTTAAAAATTGCGCAAGTAGGAACATTGATAGTCACGCTCTCGCTAGCCTATCTTGCCTTTATCATTGCCGAACATCAGCTCCATGTGTCAGGTGTTATGGCCGTTACGTTCGCCGCCTTAACCTCGAGCTTATTAGTAGTGCCTCGATTACAGGAGAACGATCTTCATTCACTCCACAGTGCCTGGGAATTTCTATCTTCGATCTGTAATACATTGTTGTTTCTTCTGATTGGCTTATCTATCAGCATTAGCAATCTTCCTTCAATCTTGGGATTGTTATTCATCACAATTTTGTTAGTGCAGTTGGCGCGGGCCAGTGTGGTGTATTCGCTGGTGCCTCTTGCCGTCCGTTTGTTCAGGCTGCCGATTGTGACCCGAGGTGAGCAGCACATCATGTGGTGGGGAGGACTGAAAGGTGGCCTCGCTATTGCGATGGTATTACTAATCCCTGATACAGTTTCAGAGAAACAACTCCTAATAGATCTCACTGCAGGCGTGGTGATTTTTACCTTATTGGTTAACGCGCCTTCGATTCGAGTTCTCATTAACAAGCTCGGTATCGATAAGCTAAATGCTTATCAGCAAACTGAATTCGATCTCGGAATTCAACGGGCTGAGGCCAGTATTGACGCGAGCTTACAAGAGCTGACTTCCAACAACATGATTTCAGGCGAGCAACAAGTAGAGCTCGCTACGGCATTAAAACAATCCATTGCTGAAACCAACGCAGCAGCTGCAGCAAGCGACCTGATGCATAACTGGCAATTACGCACCCTGGGTTGGGAAATTAGTGAACTGGATCGGCTTTATCGAGAAGGCGTTATTCCAAATACAGCGTATGTTGATATTCACTACGATAGAGTCAGCATGATTGACTATGTGGCGAGAAATCCAGGGGCGCTCAGTGATTTAGCCCATGGAAGACGCCATTCCAGTTTGAAAAAATTGGATCGCTACCTGGTTAAAACCTTTCGAGAAAAAGACTGGGCAGCGGCGGCGCTATCGAAATATCTGCGCCTGCGATTACAAGCCTATCTGACGAATACGGTAATCAATCTGCATTTGTATCGCACGGTGGCTCTACGAATTGAGAACTCGAGTGAAATGTCGGATGCAATTCGAGCTGAACTCGATAAATTTTATGCAGTCCGACGTGATCGATTCCAGCACCGCTTAGATGATGTGCGTAATGAATTTCCCGTTGCCTACGAAGACTTCGAATCTGGCTTTGCCATCAGAGCCTCATTGGCTTCGGCGCTACACGCGACGGATATAGCCCATGTGCAGGGTGAGTTATCTGATAAAACATTCAATCTCATTACTCGAAAACTGAGAACCGTAATGGATGAAGCGGGTTTCCGTAAGGCCAGGGATGAAGATAAAACTCTAGAGTATGTTCGAGCTGTCACTCTGTTTACTGAACTTCCCGACGCAGCACTCCATACTATCGTTTACCATACCCATGGAGTGTCCTATCTGAGTGGCGACATCATTATCGGTGAAGGTGAGGCCGGGAATGCTCTCTACATATTGATCGATGGTGAAGCGCAGGCAATCGAGATTGATAGCGACCCGCCTGAGGTATTAGGTACTCTGGTTAGTGGTGATTTTTTTGGGGAAATGGCACTGCTTGGAGAGAATATACGCAGTGCCAATGTTGAGGCCCGTACATCATGTGTGCTGCTTCGAATAAGCCATAAGGCGATTTGGAAAGTTGCAGCGAAGTACCCGCAATTACATAAGACTTTGGAGCGGGTTCGTGAAGCACGAACACTAACGAATATTGAGCACGGGATTCGCTAAGAATAATTAGAACCCAACATAGTAAGGTCTTGTTTGCTGCGATTGTTCAACTTGCTTGATGCGCAGCAGTGTGAGCAAATAGCAGACTAGAAAATAAAAAGAATTGAGGAACCACAATGTCCAGCAGGACTATTCCTTTCGGCAAATTTACTCATGAACTGAATGTGCATGAGAACAAGTATTCCTACAACGAGATGGTCCCGCCTATCGAGTATGCAGCGGATGGCTCTGTTATTCCCCGTAAACCAAAAGATCTGGTAATCAGCAGGCAATATGTTTATCGGTTGTTGCAGCCCTATGTTTCGATTCGCTTCATGGAGCAAGTCAAGGCAGTAGTTCCTCTCGCTCTCTATCTGGTCTTATTTCAAATACTTATTCTGCGCCAATCTGTAGTGGATCCCTGGGTTATTAATGCCGGCCTGTTTGCGGTAATTGTTGGCTTAATGGTTTTTATGGAAGGCCTTAAAGTTGGATTGATGCCTTTCGGTGAATTACTTGGCGTCGCTCTACCTGCTAAGGCCAAGTTGCAAACCGTAGTTGCTGTTGTGTTTCTACTGGGAATTGGTGTCACCTTCGCTGAGCCTGCGATCGGCGCACTGCAAACTGCTGGTTCATTAGTTGAGGTGTCGAGGGCGCCTTATTTGTATGCACTACTTAATGACTGGTCGGGCACTCTGGTGCTCATGGTGGGAGTGGGAGTCGGTTTGGCGGCGACGCTTGGCACAGTCAGGTTTATCTACGGCTGGAGCCTGAAGCCGCTTATCTATGTTTCATTAGTGCCAGTTTTACTGATTGCTTCTTATATGACTGTTAACCCGGAGCTGGCCACAGTGCTGGGTTTGGCGTTTGATTGTGGCGCGGTGACAACGGGGCCGGTAACTGTGCCATTAGTCTTGTCATTGGGTATCGGCATTGCCCAAGCGGGCGGCAAAGGCTGTGACTCATTATCGGGATTCGGCATCGTGACCCTGGCCTCCCTGTTTCCAATCATAGCCGTCATGTTGTTAACTCTGTATGTGGCTACACAAACTACGCCAGAAGAAATCATTGCTGCAGCTCAAGCAGCAAGTGCGGCACAGGAAACATTATCATGGAGTCAGGCTTCACCGGGTGTTGAAATTGTTGGTGGAGTTCGTGCCATCGTGCCTCTAGTCGCCTTCTTATTATTGGTGATGGTAGTACTGCTAAGAGAGAAGATTCCTAATCCCCGCAATATAGCTTTCGGTATTTTCTTGTGTGTTCTTGGCATGATCATTTTCAATTTAGGATTGAGTTACGGATTATCAATGCTTGGTAGTCAGAGCGGTAGTCTGGTCCCTGCTGCGTTCACCGAATTACCGCAAGTAGAAGATTCACCACTTTATATATTGGCAGTTGGTTTATTTATCTCTTTTGCCTTTGCCTGGCTGTTAGGCTTTGGTGCAACTTTGGCTGAGCCGGCATTAAATGCGTTGGGGATAACTGTGCAGAATCTTACTAATGGTTCATTTAAGAAAACTACTTTGCTCTATGCCGTCTCATTTGGAGTCGGTACAGGCATCGCGATCGGTGTTGCCAAGATCGTATTCGAAATACCCATAGCCTACTTGTTAGTTCCTGGCTATCTAGTTGCGATAGTTCTGACTTATTTTTCTTCGGAAGAATTTGTGAATGTCGCCTGGGATAGTGCAGGTGTAACAACTGGGCCGGTAACTGTGCCCCTGGTCTTAGCCATGGGTTTAGGATTCGGTAACACGCTTGGATCGGTTGAAGGATTCGGTATTCTGTCGATGGCCTCAATTGGTCCAATAATCGCAGTACTTTCTACCGGACTCTACATTAAGTGGAAAATCGCTAGACGACATGCTGCTAGCACTGAGCTAGCAGAACAAGTGGGAGGAATTTAACAAATGGTATCCCGAGATTTTACCGTATTGGTTGATGTGTCGATGATTACTTGCATCGTGCAGAGAGGTAAGGCCAACGAAGTTGTGCAGGCAGCGCAAAACGCCGGAGCCCAGGGCGCGACAATCTACTATGGCTATGGCAGTGGTGTTCGCGAGAGACTGGGTCTGTTAGGTCTAGCGGTCGACGTAAACAAGGAAATAATTACAACCCTGGTAGCCGATGATCAAGTGGATTTGATCATGGAGCAGATGTTTTGCGTGGGTGAGTTAGATGTTCCAGGTGCAGGCATGATTTACGTTACCAAGCTGGAAAAGGCTGCCACCTACATCCCCGAAGAAATCGTCGAACGCATAACCGCAAAGAATTCATAATGAGTCACTTTCAATTAGATGCCCGCGAGATTGTTTGCATACTGCCGAAAGGCAAATCATCGATCGTGGAGGCCGGATTAATAGAAGACCATGGCATTCACGATGCGAATTTCCATCACGCCCGTGGCATTGGAAAGTTTTCGGCGCTTACTGCAAAAGGACTCGGCGAACAACGTGAAAAAGAAATTCTTCAGGTAGTAGTTACCAAAGAAAAAACCGATGAGATATTCAAGTACATCTGGGAAAAGGCCGAGATGAATCAACCACACGGAGGCCTTATCTATGTGGTTAAGGTTCCTGTTATGGCGTTAATGAATTTACCTGAAGAAGTGCTGGAAACAGAGTAGTTCTGCCAAGTCCTTCTCCTACTCCTTTCAACTGCCGAAAATGCTATGATCCACTAATCTGATCAGTTTCCATTGTCTAGGTATAAAAAATAAAAAGGAGCCAAGCAATGAAGAGATCCCTGCTTGCAGTACTCCTGCTCAGCGCATTCGTCGCACTGCAGCCTGTTATCAGCGAAGCCCAGACTCGCATCCCAGGCTGGAATCGAGTAGCGCCTCCCGGTGGTCACCAGAATGACCCCCAATTAGTCCGCGCAACCGGTGGACCAGTAGTTCCAATATTTGAGGGATGGTTCCCAAATGAAGACGGGACCTTCCAGCTCTGTTTTGGTTACTTCAACACTAATACCGAAACCGTATTCGACATTCCTGTCGGCCCCAATAACTTCATCGAACCAGCAGAATTCAATGGGCTGCAACCAACTCATTTCAAGCCTCAACCCGATGGCGGGCGACGCCATTATTGCGTGCTGAGTGTTACCGTACCTGCGGATTGGGGCGACCGCGACGTGCGCTGGACTTTAGTGGATGAACTTACCGGACAGGAATTCAGCTCACCAGGCAGACTGGTACACAGTACCTATCGTCATGACGAGCCATTGCAGCCTTCACGCAGAAACAGTCCACCCAAGGTGCGCTTACTGGCGGAAGGTCCCATCGCCGAGGGTCGGGTTGGATTCGGTCGCGGCATGGTGTCGGAAACTCTGGAAGCACGTGTTGGAGAGCCGGTTGAATTAACTGCCCGGGTCCGGCGCGACAATCCCTTTCGTGAAGAAGATAGTCGAGCGATTCGAGTCAGATTTTTCAAGTATCAGGGTCCAGGTGATGTTGTGTTTAGCCCTGATTGGAGTTCCTGGCGGGAAGAGGCGGTCGGCTGGATAGAGGCAGCAAGCTGGCAAGAATCAGAATTTGCTTATGGTGAAGAAAAAACTCAGGCTGTGTTTAGTGAGCCCGGTGAATACATTGTGCAAGTGCAGGCTTATAACAGTGTCGGTCGGGCTGCATACGAAACTCAAGACTTCGAGTTCTGGTGTTGTTGGACCAACGCCTTTGTACGGATTAACGTGAATTAGGCACACAAGTTATTGCACAAAGCATGGCATTGCTTTGTTGCGCAGCGATCTAGTATCGCGGGAGGCAAGACTAATGCAGGTTTCGATGAAGAGCTTTATTAAAGTTGCATTGCAAGTATTACTTGTAGTGCTTGCCGTTCCACAATTAGGCGCGCAGGCAGCCGAACCGACGGATACGCCTACTTTTTCCAATGAAGTGGTCAGAGTTCTGCAAGAGAAGTGTCAGCGTTGTCATCAACCGGGCGGAATTGGTCCCATGCCTTTGGAAACTTACGAACAGGCAAGAGTGTGGGCACCGCGCATTAAAGAAAACGTGCGCCGACGCGTTATGCCGCCATGGCATCTGGACCCCACTATCGGCATTCAGGAATACAAAAACGATTTTTCTCTTAGTGATGAACAAATTCAGACATTAGTGGCCTGGGCCGATGCCGGTACGCCGGAAGGAGATCCGGCCAATTTGCCGTCGCCAGTGGACTGGCCAAACTGGCTGGAATGGGAACTCGAACCCGATCTGGGCGAGCCAGACATGGTCTTCGAATCTGGCCCGATTGCAGTGCGCGCCGAGGGTGGAGATTTCTGGCCATCGATCGATGTGGAGTGGCCAGCATTAATCGAGCCGAGATATTTGAAAGCCGCCGAGATCCGCAACACTATTCAGGGGCGCGGTGCTCTGCATCACAACAATATTCGATTGAATCTTGAAGAAGGACCTTCGGGTCGGGTAGTAGGTGCTGGTGCAGGAAAGCGCTGGGATTATTTTGGGGAAGACACCGGCATCCTTTTTGATACTGGTCCTGGCGTAGTTAATTTCGGCGCTCATTACTTCCCTATCGGTGTGGAATTTGAAGACAATATCGAGGTGGCTTTCTGGTTTCATCCCGAAGAAGATCCACCGGAAACTGTCGCTAGTGTTGAAATCCATCATCTGATAGATCAATTCGACCCCGATCAACCACGAGCACGGGATATTCTAATACCACCTCACGGGACTCAAACGATGTATCGCACCTGGGTACTTGATGAGCCAGTAATGCTCAACAGTTATCGCGGTCACATGCATCTGCATGGTATCGCTATGTCGATTGAAGTGGTGTGGCCTGGCAGAGTGCGGGATTATTATGGTCCCGGTGCAAATCGTCGCGATGTTATTGCCTCTATTAGTAATTATAATCATAACTGGCAAACCAGTTTCGTCTTTGAAGACGATGCTCGTCCCATTCTTCCTGCAGGCACTGCCATCGTAATGCGTACGCACTTCGACAATACCGAGAACAATCCCTTGTCCATCGATCCGGATCAGTGGGTAGTGTTCGGCGGCAGAAGTGTAGATGCCATGTCTCACTTTCATGTCAGTGTGACCTACCTGGAAGAAGAGGAATACGATTCCTTATTGGTAACGCGTTTCGATCAACTGGAAGAGCGTAAGAATCAACTTGGCGAATACGGCACTGCGCTATTGGCAATTCATCCAGATGAGCGGGTTAGGCTTGTATCAGGCGATGGGTCTACAGCTGCAGCGGAGCGATCAACTGGGTCAAGTCAGTATTCCCAGCAATAAGTTTTCTTGAGTTTCGTTATGTTGACTACGTTACTGCATCGACGTCCGGTTATTATCCAGATTCGGTCAAGGACTAGGTCGATTTCCTGTCATGGGAGAGAATACGGCGAGTTTCTAAATCTGTTGTTGTGAAGGCGATGAAAAAAATCGTCAAGCGTTTTACAAGATTGTTCGCTATCTATCATGTTTGCTAACTACTTCGCCGCCTCTATTCGTTATCTGTCGAAGAATCGGCTCTATGGCGTCATTAATGTCGTAGGACTTTCTATAAGCCTGGCAGCCTGCATGCTCATCACAGTCTATGTACAAGGTGAGCTTTCTTACGATCAATCCTGGCAAAACGCCGAACAGATTTATCGCGCGAATTTCATCACCAAGCGTCCAGGTCGGCCACCCCAACCGTATCCAATTAGTTCTGAAATTATGTTGCCTGCAATGCAACAGTTTTTTCCAAATGAAATAGAGTTGGGTGCCCGAATTTATCAGGGGGGACCTGCCCAAATACAAATTGAAGATGCTCGCTATAGCGATCCGATTCGTTTTGTCGATGAAGACATGATCTCAATCTTTCAATTCGAAACCCTATACGGTGATTTGCAAAGTGCGTTTGCTGACCTTAACAGCATCGCAATAAGCGAAGAGTCGGCGCTTCGTTATTTTGGCAGCACGAATGTGGTCGGCGAGACTTTATCCGGTGTTTTGTTTGATGGTGAGCTGGAAGCCTATGAAGTGGTGGCGGTGTTTCGATTTCCTGAGGAAAACACAGTACTTGAGTTGCCTAACATGGCGCTCTATGACCAGGAAAAAATTTCCCGTGGAAACAACACCTTCCAGAGTTGGTTGCGCATTTCCGTGCAAACCTATTTAAAACTCAGTCCCGGTACAAATATCGATGCTTTCCATAATCGCCTACCCGAGATGTTAGATCTGTATGCCAGCCTGCCCCAGAGTCGACTCTCTGCCGGACAGACTCCCAGTGATGTTATTGGAATCGAGCTACAAAATATTGGAGAAATCTATTTCAATCCAATTGGATTCATCAACCTTGATCAAGAGAGCGGTAATGAAACCATGGTTATTGTTTTCATGTTGATTTCGGTTCTTGTAGTGCTTGTGGGCTGTATTAATTTTGTCGTCCTCGCTACCGCCTTGGCAGAAAGGCGGCGAATGGATGTGGCGATGCGGAAAGTGCACGGTGCTAGTCCCGGGCAATTATTGAGTCAGTATTTGGGTGAATCATTAATGCTAACGCTGCTGTCATTTCTTTTGGCAGCGGCTGCAGTAGTCTTATTGTTGCCGTTTCTGGAAAGTATTCTCGTAAAAGAACTGTCTCTTGCCCTTAGTTCAATAACTACCTGGGTGTATTTGTTTGTGCTGTTTACGTTGGTTGGGGTAATGGGTTGCTTCTATCCGGCATTTATCCTTTCTCACCAATTGCCAGTACAGGCTCTGCGGGCAAACACTCCGCGGTCGGGGCAAAACTTTTTTAGCGTGCGGAATTTTTTAGTGGTATTTCAATTCTCAATATCTATCGTTCTGATAATTGCCACACTGACAATCTATGGTCAGCTTTACTATACCGCCCGTCTTGATCCTGGATTCAATTCGAACAACGTGATTACTATACCGGGATTCGGTCAAGAACAAATCTCTGGTTCAAAGGAAGTCTTTAAACAAGAAGCATTGCGACTGCCGGAAGTAACAAGTGCCTCCTATTCAGCCACGGGGCCTAACAATGGGCTGGGATTGATACTTGATTACAATGCAATTGATGGAGTGGGTGGAACTCGGGACCAGGCAATCTCTACGCTATTCATGGGCTATGACTTCTTCGATACGTTTGAAATTTCTTTAGTTGCAGGTCGGTTTCCCGAACGCGGCAGAGATTCTGAAGAACAATTGCTGTTTATGTTGGCAGTTGCGGGAGAAGAAGATACGGCGGGAATGAATCAGCAGCCTGCGACTATATTGACTGATGTTATTGCGGCACAACGACTTGGCTTTGCCAATCCCAGTGATGCAGTCGGTGCCATTATTGAAACCGGAACTCCCGACGAACCTGGATTTCAGGAATTTCAGATCATCGGTGTAGTAGCTGATTCGCAATACCGAAGTCTACGGCAAACGCCTGAAGGAGAAATATTCTATCTGTATGAAGAATCCAGCGATGTGTTGAATTTGAGATTTGAAGGCGATCCGCAAGCCGCTTTAGAAAATATCACTGAAGTTTGGAGTACAGTCGTAGGAGAGCAAATATTTCCCGCAGCATTCCTGGAAGAAAACTTGGCAGATACGTTCTTGCAAGAGCGCAATGATGGTTTGCTCCTGGTGAGTTTTTCTCTGCTTTCCCTAATTGTTGCCTGCCTCGGCTTGTTTGGAATTGCCACTTTCAATGTCGAGCGGCGGGCACGAGAAACAGGCCTCAGAAAAGTGTTGGGAGCAGATACTCGAGATATCATTACACTTCTGCTATGGCAATTTTCTAAACCAGTCTTAGTAGCGAATTGTATTGCCTGGCCAGCAGGTGTCTGGGGAGTGTTGATCTGGCTGGATAGATTTCCCTATCCCTTTGATAGTTGGTTCTTAATACCAATTTGTGCAGTGGCGGGATTAATGGCAATGCTGATTGCCTGGTCAACGGTAATTATGAAAACTCGTCTAGTTGCCAATGCAAGTCCGATGCAATTCCTGCGATGGGAATAGATTGAAGAATAAAGGGATCACAGATTTATTTGGGATCACTAGGATTCAATTCACCCTTTATACAGCAGACAAAAATAAGAAAAGCGGATTAAATAGGGAGGTTGTCTTTCAATCCGCTAATTGGGTTTGCTTGAATTCTTATCATTTACTTGTTATCGATCACGGTGTTTGGAAAAATCCCAGACCAATAGTTTGATTACCCGATAACTCCAGAACTAGTACTTCTACTTCATAAAGAGTTTCGGCGGTAAAAAATTCTTCAGGTACAGTCAGGCTGGTGCGGTCCGGTGGCAAGTGAACGTCATAGATAGGTCTTGAAAATCCGTTGGGATCGTCATCGATTTCATCGTTAGTTACGATCACTTCATAAGAGGTGACAACTATAGGGTCGCCATCAATTGTTTCTGTAACAGCCTCCCAGCTGATGACAACATTCGATGGGTCTACTTCGGGCGGTTCCTCTTCCTCTTCATCTTCTACAAGACCCGCAGGTGAAGTTATTTCAGGCGCTTCCGGGATATCGTGTGTAAATGTGGCTTCGGCCGTAAATGCCTCACCTTCTGGATCTAAACCTCGGACCTTATACTGGCCTTCAGGAAAATCAGACTTCAAATCATCAATGGAATATTCATCGTTTTCCGGTTCTACTGATTCAAAGAAGACTCCGGAGATTCCCAGGTCACCCAAATTATTCTGCGGCCTTTCCTCAAGAATCAGGTTGCCGTTGGGATCGAAAACACAGAGGACCGAATATCCATCACCGTCGAAAAATCCGTGTACGCCAGTATCTTCATCGGTATCGTTATTTTCTATGTAGAGATAAGCATCTTCCAGTTCCAGCGTTGCATCAGGATTTTCTTCACACCCTGCTGGCACATTGGGATCGACAACAGTAAGTTCCTGCAGCGATGGTCCATCGATTGTAAAACTAATTGGGTTAGCATTGGCAGGCGATCTTAATACGACTCCGAATGCTGAAGTATCACCTTCAGATTCAAATTCGAAATAGGGTATATCGAGGACGATATCATCTCCATCTGAAAAAACCTCTGGCAATTGCTGAGCAGTTACCGGCACTGCTAGTACGAAAGTCAGCATAGTCAAATACTTCTTCATTGTCGTTCCTCCGAAATCCTGCAATAGACTGTGTGGAAATTCATAACTGCAGCCCGGCATGAAATATCGGGAGCAGTGGCATGCATGTTAGGTACTCAACCTAACCGCAACCTTACCCAAACATTACCGTTTGGTAATTCAATCTCAATAGCGCGTCGGTAAACCAAAATTTAGGTTTACTACATTAAGAGTCAAATGACGCAGCGACCTCCCAGGCTACGAATTTCCTTGGTTGTGCAAGAGCGAAGCCCCAAAAAAGTTTTAATCCGGCTCGACGCAAGATTTATTAAAGTCATGCCTGGAGCTCAAGCTGAACATTACGAAGTGGTTAGAATTCGAAAACGCTAAATTTGAAATGATTACACTGGCACCAATGTAGTGATTAGCGAATCAGCTCCTTAATTAAGTAAGTAGGAAGGATTGGCTTTCGATTCGATGCTGCGCAAACCATCTGAGATTACTTTTAGTGGCAGAACGGTTTAGTAGGAATCTCACAAGGTTGGTAATAATTACTCTGGAATACTAAATTGAGACTGTCTAGCCTCGCTAAATCTACTGCTCGTTATGTCGTGAGGAAACATCGATTTTCAAAACGATATGACGTAATCAACTATTTTGCGCGTAGAAATAATGCCAACAGTTATCTCGAGATCGGAATTAACAAAGGAAGGTGTTTAGAACGAGTAAATATAGAAATTAAAGTAGGAGTTGATCCTAATCCCCGTCTCGACAGTGAAGGCTTTGATATTCGTGCCGCCACTTCAGATGATTTTTTCGGCAAGAATAACTCTACTTTCGATGTAGTTTTTATCGACGGTTTGCATCTGGCCGAACAGGTCCTGAAGGATATTAGAAATAGCCTGGCTTGCTTAAACTCCGGCGGCGTAATATTGCTCCACGATTGCAATCCACAGTCACAGCAAGCCGCTTCCCGACAGATTCCCTTCAATGAAAACAGGCATTGGAATGGTGATACTTGGAAGGCGATTGCTTTTATTCACGAGAAATTTCCGAATTTGTTTTCCCGAGTCTTGGATCTAGACCAGGGTATCGGCGTGATTTTTCCTGGAGAAAAACCGGATTTCAATCTTGGCCAATTGGACTTTGCAATTCAGAACACATCCTCTAGCTGGTTTGATTCCCATGATTGGTTCGATCTAGATCGCAATCGGAGCAAATTGATTGGTCTGATCGACAATCGAAAAGAGCTTGAAGCAGAAATAGCTTCGGTAGGGCTCTAAAATGAATATCCAGTCAAGCTTACAAACAAAGTCGAATGGATGCCCAAGTGTTTCCATTGTGATTGTCAATTGGCGAACAATAAAACAGACTCAACTATGTCTGCGTTCAATACGAAAGTTCACTCGTTATCCAAATTTTGAATGCATCGTGATTGACAATGATTCTAGAGACGACTCGGCGAATTATCTCCAATCCCTGGCCTGGATAAAATATATAGAGAACACACACTCAAATCCTGATCACAGGAACGGACTTGATCTGGGAATCAGCCATTCGAGCTCTGATCTCATCCTGATCATGCATACCGATACATTCGTTCGAAACCATTTTTGGCTTGAACACTTGATTGAAAAAATGGGCGACGATACCTTCGTTGTTGGTTCGCAAGATCGGGTAATCAGGCCTATTCCTTGGTTTCTTTTTTTCGATGACTACTATAGACGAGGAAAATTGGAGAAACGATAGCGTTTAAAGAATCAAATTCCAAAAATTATTTCCCATTGTGTGCTTTATCGAAGAGAACTCTTTGCGGAGCATGGTCAGCGCTTCGATTTTCCAGCCTGGATCGACGGTATCTATAACGATACAGGTGAATTCGTGCAGCGATATTGCGAAGAAAAAGGGCTAAAAGCAGAATATCTTCGAAGGGGAGACCTGGCGCCTCTACTCTGGCATTTTGAAGGAGCAACTCTTAATCTGACTCGACCAGGCGTGCCATTAAAAAGAAAATTGCGCAGCTGGTTGTTTTACAAGCGTACCGATATTAAGGCGATACTCGCCGATCCAAGTTTGGACGCCTGACATCAAGCTCGATTAGTGCATTGAATCAAAAAAGGGTTGGCACTCGCAATTATATTTATGCAAGTAAAGCCAACCCTTGTAAAGTCAAAGCAGTTTAGTGCGCTTCCGCTTCATCCACTGCTGCAGGTAAGGCCAGAGCGGTAAGCTTGGCGCCAGCTTGTAAGATGATGTACTGGTGTCCATCGTGCATCCACGAGCTCATGCCATAACGCACTTCTCCTGGAATTTCGATTCTACCCAGCTGCTCGCCAGTCTGCTTATCAACTGCATAAAGCAATGGTGTTTGGCCATCATGGTCTAGTGATGCGTAGATCAACATGTTAGCTGTTGTCACCATAGAAGGAGCTCGCCCGCTGCCAGTATCACCGACATCGATACCTTCCAAAGCAGGATTGTTGCGAACTCGATCAGGTGTTTCACCCGCTGGAATTCGGAATGCAATCTCACCGGTATTCATGTCGTAAGCCGTCACGGTGCTATAAGGTGGCTTCACGTAAGGAAGACCTGAAGACAAGCGCGGTGGACGACCACCCGGTCCATTGGCATAGGCCGCAAAGGTAGTACCGGTTGGCTTGTCAATGCGTGCATCGGATTCTTCACCAGGAATCACTCGTTGCCAGCTACAGTTGTTAGCCGAAGACACATACAGGAATCCAGTTGTTGGATCGGCTGCAGGTGGTGCATAAATATTCGCACCGCCACCATCGCCAGGGCACATAGCTGCACTGATTAATCCTTCCACATTGTCATCATGAATTGGTGGATTAAATAATGGCCCCATCTTGTAACTGCTCATTACTTCAAGAGCTTCTCTGCGCAGTTCAGGTGTGTAGTCGATCAGATCTTGTTCACTCAGACCCTGCATCTCAAAAGGTGGTGGCTTGGTTGGAAACGGTTGCGTCGTTGCCAGTTTTTCGCCAGGTACTTCAGAAGCAGGAACTGGTCGATTTTCCATTGGCCAAATTGGCTCGCCGGTCATGCGGTCGAAGGTATAAACAAAACCTTGTTTGGTAACTTGCATGACCGCGGGAATGGTTCCACGTCCCGGCACACTCAAATCCAATTGAATCGGTGCCGCCGGATTATCATAATTCCATACATCGTGTTTAACAGTCTGAAAGTGCCAACGCCTTTCACCGGTTTCCGTATCCAGTGCAATTACACTGGTGCCAAACAGGCCATCACCGGGGCGGAAGCCACCGTAGTAATCGATGGTCGGTGGATTTGTCGGAACGTAGACGATGTTGTTTTCTGGATCGGCGGTAAGCGGTGCCCAGGAAGACACGTCACCGGTCCATTGCCAGGCATCGTTTTCCCAGGTCTCGTGACCATATTCACCAGGCCGCGGAATGACATTGAACTTCCACTTAAAGGCGCCGGTGTGTTTGTCATAGGCCAGGATATCGCCAGGAATGTTTTCCACTCGTGCTTGCAAATAACCCTGCTCAGCAGAGTTTCCAACAATAATCGTGTCATTCACCACGATTGGTGGAGAAGAAGTGGTGATGTAGCCAGTTTCTAATGGAATGCCTTCATAAGGATCATAGGGATGGCCCAGGTCCGCGAGCATGTCCACGACTCCAGTTTCCGGAAAATCTTCAATAGGTAGCTGCCCACCAAAGCCTTCCAATGGTCTGCCGGTTTGCGCATCGAGTGCTACCAGGAAGAAGCCAGGTGTGGAGATATAAATCACGCCTTTGCCGTCGATACGGGAATAGGCGATACCCTTACCGTAAGAGGCACGCATGGAGTATTCCCAGCGTCCGGTGTTAGGAAGTCGATAGGCCCAGAGACTCTCACCAGTTTTAGGGTCGATCGCCACTACGTTTCGACGTGGTCCGGAAACAGTATAAAGCTTGCCATCGACATAAGTTGGAGTGGAGCGGCCACTGTAGCCATTAAAGCTCGAGCCATCCCATTCCCAGGCAACTTCCAGTTCTTCGAAGTTATCAGCCGTGATTTCATCAGCTGGGGTGTAGCGGGTATGGGCATAGTCGCCGCCGAGGGTGTACCACTCAGCAGTATCGTCAGTGACCAGATTCTGACCAAAGCTCGCCTGAGCTAATAGCAGCAGAGCTGGCAAAATTGAGAAGCGGAATTTCATCATTGAAGCCTCTTTAGGGTCCTAATTTTGAGGACGTAGTTTATGCGGGAGCACCGCTGGAAGCAAAGAAAGGCCTGGTATTTTAGGCCCAGAATCGGCAATTAGGGGCTGAAATTACGAAATGTTACGAATTTACTGCTCCGATTAGGCCTGATCCTGTTTCGAATCAGTTTTTTCGCTTTGCAACTTTACTTTACACCCCGATTTCTCGGCTTGTTGCGGCCCCCGCGCTCCGTCATAATTGGGCAAAAATCGTAGCCTCATACGAGAAATAAGCAGGAGAATTTCAGGTGATAACAACAAAAAGAAAGATAGTCTCAATTCTTGTAAGTGCACTAACGCTGACCTTTTCAACCTTTGCTTGGAGCCAGCAAGGCCGCACCGTATCCGACGGTGACTGGAACACCTATTACGGTGGTGATTTTGCCCACCGTTATTCGCCGCTGGACCAGATTAATGCCGACAATGTAGCAGACCTGGAACTCGCCTGGAGTTGGTCTACGGAAAATTTCGGCACCACGGTCGACTACGCCAATCCTTCTACACCGCTGGAAATCAACGGCGTTCTCTATGCCAATATTGCTAATACCCGTAACGTGGCGGCAATCGATGCCACTTCTGGACAGGTATTGTGGCTCTACCGCTATGATGAAGGTGATCGCTTCGACGAAGCGCCCCGCAAAGGCCCGGGTCGTGGCGTCGCTTTCTATAGCAAAGGTGACAAGAGCCGCGTAATCGACGTTTCTCCTGGCTATCAATTGGTTTCTCTCAATGCCGACACCGGCGTTCCCGATCCAGCATTCGGTGAGAACGGTGTGGTGGATTTATATGTGGGTGTGCGTAATGGCGATGATCCTCGTTATCAATACCCCGACATTGGAATTTCTGCACCACCATTCGTGATGAATGATGTGATTGTAGTGGGAGCAGCGCACCGAACTGGTGGTCGCCCCCGTTCCAAATTCAATACCAAAGGGGATATTCGCGGTTTCGACGTACATACGGGTGAACTGTTGTGGACCTTCCACACCATTCCAGCTTTTGGTGAGTACGGTTATGAATCCTGGATTACAGGTAACGACATAACCGGTAACTCCGGTGTCTGGGCGCCTATCTCAGGTGATGCAGAAAAAGGTGTCGTATATCTTCCAATAGAAGATCCAACTGGCGACTACTATGGCGGCGACCGTCATGGCGATAACCTTTTCTCCAGCGGCATCGTGGCAGTGGATGTGCAAACCGGAGAACGGCAATGGCACTTCCAATACATCCATCATGACATCTGGGATTGGGATGTACCGAATGCTCCGGTTATCGCGAATCTTCCAAATGGCCGTGAAATTGTTTTCTCAGTGACGAAGCAGGCCTGGATCTACACTTTTGATAGAGAAACCGGTGAACCAGTTTGGCCAATTGTGGAGCGTCCAGTACCTTCCGGTGATGTACCGAACGAATGGTATGCGCCAACACAGCCATTTGTAACTCGTCCAGAAGCATTCGACCGGCAAGGATTTACCGAAGCTGATCTGATTGATTTCACACCGGAATTACGGGCGTTGGCATTAGAAGCGATTCAGGATTTCCGTTTAAGTACCAGCATTTATACACCGCCATCGGTACAAGACCATGCGGATGGAACTCGTGGATTATTGAGTCTACCTTCATCCACCGGTGGCGCGAACTGGGAGCACTCATCGTTCGATCCAGAAACCGGCATTATCTATGTGCCTTCCAGAACCCAATTACAAGTTCTGGCATTAGCAAAGAATCCTGAGTCCGACATCGATCTTAGCCAGGGTTTCGGTGTTCGTGCGCCGCGTGTGCAAGGACTTGAAGTGGTTAAGCCTCCTTACGGTCGCATTACTGCAATCGACATGAATACCGGCGACCACCTATGGATGATCGCCAATGCGGATACGCCTGAGCGAATTGCGAATCACCCACTGCTTGAAGGTGTCGATCTGCCACGCACAGGTATCCCAACTCGCTCCAGTGTTTTAACAACCAAGACACTATTGTTTGTGGGTGAAGGAACCGGCGGAGCAGGCGCCAGCCCAATCTACCGCGCGGTAGATAAAGCAACCGGTGAGATTCTTCACGAAATGGAATTGCCAGACAATCAAACCGGTCTGCCGATGACTTACGAGCACGATGGTAAGCAGTATATTGCCATGTGGGTCGGTGGTAGCGGACAGCCAACACAGTTGGTTGCCTATGCGCTGCCAGACTAAAAAATAAAGTCAGAGCAAAAATACAGCCTGGTATTTTTGCTCTGATACGATCTCTTCTAATTGTCTTCGATCAGCAGGGCTGTCCTACCACTTATCTTTAACACTCTAGTATCGATAAAAACCCGCTAGATTTTCCTGAAAATAAAGCAAGCTATAACGATCGCTGATAAGAATATCTCTCGATATTCTTGTCTTTTTCACGGGTGAGGCGAGCAAACCAATGGCAATAAGTTTGTTCTAGATCAAGGAACAATCGACTACTGCCCGTGATTTCAACAATCACTGATTTTTAGGAAGAAATTCATCTCTAAACTTATTCTAATAGGACCTCGAATCCTGATCATTCTGGCTTCTTGCTATCCCAAAAGTCCTGCTTGAATGATTCCGGTCTAGCTTAGAAACAGGAGATAGAGATGCGAATTTCTACATTATGCCGCAGTGCATTGTTAATTGCGGTATCCGCAGTGTTGTATTCACCCTTATCGATTGCACAAGAAGTTACTTTTCATCGCGATATAGAACCAATTCTGCAACGCAGCTGCCAGAACTGTCATCGCCCCGGTGGAGTAGCACCAATGTCCCTGGTTACTTATGAGCAGGTAGCACCTTTTGCTGGGCTCATTGAGTACAAGACCGCATTACGGGATCGGGCCGGTGCCATGCCACCCTGGTATGTCGAGAAAAACGTCGGCATTCAGAGCTTTAAAAATGATCCTTCCCTGAGCGACGAAGAACTAGCGGCGATTTCAACCTGGGCCCGAACCGGAGCACAGAAAGGTAACGAAGCGGAGGCGCCTGAGCCTTTGGTATTCGATGACAGTATCAAATGGCGTCTGGGTGAGCCTGATCTGATTGTTGAGACCGAAGATTTTTTCATGGAAGGCGGTCGACCGGATTGGTGGGGAGATATTCCCAGTGTACCAACCGGCTTGACTGAAGACCGTTATGTAAAGTCAGTCGAAATCGTGGAAATCAATGACGTAGGTACTGGTGCTGAAGCTTCCGATACCGTAGGTGGATTGTATATTTTCCACCACATGATCTGGCGTACCGAGGTGCTAGATGAAGAAGGCAGTGTTATCCCCGGTGAGGCCGTAAGTTGGCCAGTACACGAGGTAGGTCGCAACGGCAACATCTTCGACCCGGATGCAGGCAGGTTATTAAAAGCCAATTCTTCTTTCTACACAGACTCGGTGCATATGCATTCGAACGGGCGTGATACCACGGGTCGACTGCAAATTGGTTTTACCTTTCACCCTGAAGATTATGAACCGAAGTTTAAGAACGGCAGAGCCTTCTTTGGCAACGGCGTTGATATAAGCGTCGAAGGTGATGCCCGCGACCAGGAGTTACATGCTTACACGGTGTTGAATGAACACACTAAAGTGGTCACGTTCGAACCTCATTTGCATGCACCGGGTGAGCGTATGTGTCTGGAAGCTATCTGGGGATATTCCGTCGAAACTCTTTCCTGCGTTGGCTATGACCATAATTGGGTAAGAGGTTATCCCTACGCTGCCGACTACGCGCCCTTATTACCCAAGGGCACTATCCTTCACATAACCGGCTACTTCGACAACATCACTGCCAACCCTAATGTGCCTGACGCACGAAACTGGCAAGGCTCTGGTAATCGCTCGGTAACGAATATGTTTATCGATCTAGGCATCAGAGTGACTATGACCGACGAGCAGTTCGTGGAGGAGATGGAGAAGCGCCGGCAGAATCTCGATCTTGGCCCCAACGATCATGTCATTGGTTGCCCGCTCTGTTTAGCGCCGCTGGTTTGGCCTATCGAAGAATCGGCTGATGCCAACGACGAATTACAAGATGATGTGGCAGGATTCTAATCATTGGTTTGGCTCAATAAAAAGAATCTCTGTTTAGACAGAATAAACGCTTAATGACCAAGAATTTCTTAGGAATTTACAAATGAAAGAAATTAAAGTGATGAAAATTCTATTTAGCCATTTTCTAAAATCCACAGTGATGTTGTTCGCTGGAAGTTTCGTTTTATTTTCTTCTATTGCGACAGCTGAAACTCCTTACGAATATACCAAGCAGACTTATCGTAGCGGTCAGCACACTGAGGTTGCCTATGAAGGTTGGCGACCAAATGAAGATGGCACTATCTCTCTGACCTTCGGTTACTTCAATCACAACTGGGAAGAAGAACTCGACATTCCAGTTGGAGAAAGCAATCGTTTTTATCCGGGTGAGGTAGATCGTGGACAACCAACCCACTTTCTGCCACGCCGTAATCGTTTTACCTTTGATGTAATTGTCCCTGGTGATTTCGGCGACAGTGAAATGGTCTGGGAAGTTACTTCACCCAATGGGGTGACACGCAAGGCTTATGGAACGCTGCGAGCTGACTACAAGATCGATAACATCATAATCATGTCTGAAACTGGCGCACTTGGTGCTGGGTCTTCCGATGCGGAAACGAGAGCTAATATCCCGCCAGAGGTGGAATTAATTGGAGATACCATTCGTACAGTGGCAGTGGGTGAGTCATTGAAGTTTCAGACTCGCATTGCCGATGACGGCGTACCACAACCACATGATCCGATGCGGATGATCAGATTACTCGGCGGTGCTGCTTCGGCATTGGCGACACCGGAAATGGTACGTAACCGGATGATGATGCAGGCGCCCATGAAACCAACGGTAACCAAGAATAATGGCCTGTACGTATCCTGGAACGTGTACCGCGCACCGGACAATTTGGAAAACGTTCAGGAAGTGGTTCATTTCGATCCGCCTCAGATTAAACCTTGGGAAGATACTCGACCATCGGCTAATTCGCCCTGGGGTTGGATGTGGGTACCACCGGAAATCCCTGAAGATGGATTAGTTGATGTAGCCGTCAGTTTCGACCAACCTGGAACTTATATTCTCTGGGGTCGGGCCGATGATGGGGGTCTCTATAACGACCAGTATCTGACGGTGAACGTAACCCAGTAGTCTCATGAACCTTAGTTCAAAATTCTTGGCAGTAATTTGTTCGGGATTACTGGTGAGCCAGTTTTTCTCGACGACTGCACTCGCGCAACATGAGGGGCACGCAAGTCTGAACAATGGCGGCGTGCACCTCGTCACTCTACCTGAGAATGACGAGGTGCTAGCTGACGCGCCCACCACACTCATATTGCATTTTAGGTCGCAAGTAGCGCTACTTAAGCTGGCACTAAAAGAACCGGGCCAGGGCAAGGAACCGCATGATATAGGCTTCCGTTATCGCCCAGAGACAGCAGTGCATTTTGAACATTCCCTGCCGCCATTACTTCCGGCGAATTATTACCTGGTTGAATGGGCAGCATTCGCTGCCAATGGAGAATTAGTCAGAGGCAGTTTCTCCTTTTCATTCGGTGACGATGCCATGCCACCCTCTCACTATCGTGCTCAAATGGAACACTCCAATACCATAATTTCTCCCGATTACCGCTTGATTCAGTAGAGAGAATTATTCGAGCGGCAGCAAAGCAAAATCCTCCAGATCTGCAATGAAATGACCCATACCCACTATCTTCTATGCCTTGATATAGGTGAAAGAAAGTGTTGTTTCTCAGTTTAATTTCTTACTTCCTAACACAAATCAACTAGACATTTTCGGCAGCACGTATGCTGGGCTGGTTATTGATTAAGTAGTAGTTGAGGTGATTAATGAAGAAGTATTTAACTGGTCTAGCTGTTCTTTTCAGTGCAATAGTTTCCATGCATTCGATTTCTGTTTCTGCCCATGAAGCGGGCGATATTATTCTGCGCGTTGGCGCGACTAAAGTTGAGCCCGACGAAAGTAGCAGTCTTATTAGCACTGCAGCAACCGGTGCTTTGGGCATGACCGGAGTAGCTGTAGATGATAGTACCCAGTTGGGGCTCAACGTGGTGTACATGTTTTCGGACAATTGGGCGCTGGAAGTACTCGCGGCAACACCATTTGAACATGATCTTACTGCCGAAGGATTGGACCAGTATGGTTTCAATACCACCGATCTTGGAAGTTCTAAACAGCTACCACCTACCGTAAGTGCCTTGTATTTTTTCGGGAGCGCACAATCCACAATTCGACCTTATGTGGGTCTGGGAGTTAACTACACTACATTTTTCGACAAGTCACTCTCAAACGCTGCCCGCACGGAGCTTGCCGCGACGGGTCTGGATATCGATGATTCATTTGGTTTATCAACGAGAGCCGGGCTAGACATTCAACTTAGTAACAATTGGATGCTTAATGCTTCAGTGTGGAACATCGACATCGAAACTGATGCTAGCTTTGATTCTGCTTTAGGCAAAGTAAAGGTCGGGGTAGATGTTGATCCCTGGGTATATATGCTTTCAATAGCTTACAAATTCTAAGAATGCAGCGGGCAATTAGAAGGTTCTATTTTGCCCGCGCCAGATCGAACGTGAGATCAGTCCGCTCTGATCTTGCGCCTCCTGTTATGATTCTCTCTAAATCTTAAGCTATGACAACGTTGCCTTCTGGCAAGCACCTGTTTGTTTTCCACTTATTAAATTCCCTCGTACAAACAAAGCAAGTACATATTCATAGAAATAGTGTATAAAGAAATTCAGAATCAGACTAGTTTTAGTTTGTCAGTGCCTTTGAATCATGATACTAATGCTACAATCTGTTAAAAAATTAACACCGATTTACAAGTAGTGGTGCGCCTATGACTATGCGTGTTAGTTACTTCTCTAATTTGAAATCCCTGTTTCGCGGGTCTCCTATTCGAAGAAATACTCGCGTCTCTCGATTTCACATGCAGTCATTGGGATTCGAAGAAGGGAAATATGAAACCCTTGAACTGGACGAAGATACGCAAAAAGACCTGGAGATATTTCAATCTCAAAGTGGTGGTACAAGCCTATTCAAATTTTATAATCGAACCGTAACTCATGGCGGGGCACAGGTACTTCGCCATCGCATGCAGAATCCGTTTGCCGAGTCAGACAAGATTCGTCATACCCAGGAATCACTAAAGTTTATTCAGCAACATCGGGAAGAATACCGAAAAATTCCTTTTTATATTTCCAGTCGGGTTGAGCGCTACGAGCGAGACCCGCTTATGTTTATCACGCTGAAGAACCCTGTCAGTTTTGTATTGGGCTCCCTCAGACTTAAAATTTTTGATGGCTACCATTATCGCCGCATCCATCGCGGTGTTCAGTACACCTGTTTACTGGTAAAAACCCTAAGAGAATTTCTCGCAGAAGAGTCAATAGCTTCGCCCAAGGGAGAGTTAGGAGAACTCATCGCGGAAATTGAAGAAATTATAACGGACACAGATCTAAACAAAGTTCCTAAAAGGGAAATAGGAGGAGGGCGCTTTCTAAGAGTGCTGCGTCTGGATCAGATTTTCCGAATCAATAACAAAGAACATGTGTTAAGAATTTTACAGTTACTCTATGAAATCGATGCCCTGCTGTCGATGGCAGATGCCACAGAAAAATTTGCTTACGTCATTCCGGAATTGTTAGAGGGCGAAACTGAGGTTAGGGCCGAGGGTCTGGTATATCCGCAAATCACCGATGCGGTTGCTAACGATTTATCCCTTAATCAAAAAGATAGATTGCTGTTCCTGACCGGGCCGAATATGGCTGGTAAAACCACCTTCCTGCGGGCAGTAGCCACCGCTCTCTACCTCGGTCATCTTGGCATGGGCGTACCGGCGACCAAATTTGCATTCACACCGGTAGATCGCTTGTTTAGTTCAATTACTGTCAGTGACAACGTGCATACCGGTACCAGTTACTTTCTGGCAGAAGTCTTGCGCATCAAAGCAGTGGCGAAAGCTATTTCCGATGGCTTTCGAGTAATAGCAATCATGGATGAGCCATTCAAAGGGACTAATGTAAAAGATGCCCTTGAGGCCAGTCTTGCGGTCATGACACGTTGCGAATCGAAGCCAAATTGTCTGTTCTTATTTTCATCACATCTAATTGAGTTGGATGAGGAATTCGATTCAAGTAATTGTATAAAGAAATGCTACTTCGAGGCCCATGAGTCAGCAGCCAGGCTTGAATTTGATTATGTTTTACATGATGGTGTATCCAGTCAGCGTCTTGGCATGCGAGTACTCGGTGATGAAGGGGTACTAAAATTGCTGGACGTGGAAACCGCGTAACGCCACTACATACTTTCTACATTAGAAAATCGTAGTCTCTCCATTGAATTCAGCGTTACAATAGCGCGATTATTTTCCTGCTTAGAAGAAAAAACAATGCCCCGAATTTCCAGCGTGATGTTTCTGTTGGTCGTGATGTCTTCGCTCTCATGGGCGGCTTCTTTGGACGACGAAATCGCTTACTTGTTAAATGTACAAGCGGGTAGCGATTGTACTTTTATTCGCAATGACATCTCTTACAACAGCGATGCCTTCAATGATCACCTGCAGTCAAAAATCCGCAACAACGAAGAAGTAATAGACAGCACGGAAGAATTCATTGAGAAGATCGCCACTCGCAGTGCTACCAGTAACTCTCCCTATGTGGCACTTTGTGATGGGCAATTGACCATCGTCAGTGATTGGTTCACTGAATTGTTAATGGCCTATCGTCAGAACAACTAACATTCAGAATTAGAACAATCTAAGCCTCTTACGTTCTATCTGAATCCTTCAGTTAGTTGAATTGAAGCTGATGGGATTTCTCTGAAATCCATGGTGAAGAAGTAGGGCCGGCTCAGAATCTGCAGCGAATAAAATTTATCCTGATAGGAAAATTCGATATAGGGTTCCTCTTCCATGAGAAACGCTATGGCATTATCTCTATAGACAACGGCAGCTCTACCGCCAGCTCTGATACCGGCACTAAATCTCACTTGTTCTATGTTTAAACCACCCAGCAACAAGAAATCGTCACTGTGATTTACGAAGAGATTGCCATCCAGGATAGGCTGATTGCTTAGGTAAGGGGGATCGCCCCGATAAATAATGCGCTCTGCAGATTGATTGGACGCGGCACTAGTAGACGTATTCGTTTCAGATTCTGACAACCCCGAAGTGACATTAGATTGGCTTATCGCCCATACCCCCGCAGCTATTACGCCGCTTAGCAATAAAGTAATTCCAATGTTTTTTCCTGAGATACTCATGGATTCAATTGTTTAAGAGCTAAAAACTAACAGTATACAAGAATGTGATTTGTTTCCTCGGTCGAAACACAATAATCTGTCAACAACTGCAGTTTGGGTCTGGTGCTGAAAATTAATCATGGAGTTAAGGCGATGAAAACAAATAGAATAATTCGATTGCTGACAGCTTGCATCTTAATTCAATTATTCAGCGGTACTCCCGTTTTCGCTCAATCCCCTGCCGAATTTTATGTCAGCAACGATGCCGCAAGTCTGGACAGTAGTGAGCGTCAATTCCTGACCTTAGCGCAGGCGCAATCCCGATCAAACCCAGGCGACACTATTTACCTGGTCAACTTAGATCCATCAACGGTACTCGATGCATCCATTCAACTAAAACCAGGACAGAAATTGTTGGGTGTCGATTCCGACGGGCGTTTATTGGAAAACCCAAGTGAGCGCATTCGGCTAAGCAATAGCAGTAGCTCTCTAGGCGGCGCCATAGTTAGGCTGGCCGATCATAATGAAATAGCCGGTGTACATTTCGTTAATATGCGAAACGCAGCCATTGCCGGAGAAGGTGTCGATTACTCCGGCGCCTATTTGCACCACAACAGTTTCACCGGCAATGCCGAAGAGCATATCGAGGATGAGCGAGGGCTTGTTTACGCCGTGAGTTTTGATGCCAATGTAGGTGAGTTAACAGACATTCGTCTAGAGCACAGCGAGTTCAACGATGGGGAAGATCTCGGTGCCATTCGTGTTTTTCAGTCCGGCAACAGTCGCGGCAGCTACCGATTTCAGGACAATCACTTCAGTGATTTAGGTGGGCGACCATACTTCGTGCGTACACAAAACACTAGCCGCGTTGAAACAGTCATTCTCGATTCCAGTGCTGACAATATCGGGCGCGGCGATCGTAACTCAGACAGTATTATTCCCTACCTGATGGGTCAGTCCGAACAAATCATGCTGGTGCGCAATTACCATTTCAAAAACACGCTTGGAGTTGGCAATCAATCCAATACTGGGATTGAAGCCTACATGTTTGGTTTTCCACGGGAAGATGAAGCGAATTTCTGCACCGGCTGTAAACTCACTTTCAAGATCGAAGACAGTGTCATTGAGAATGCGATTACCGACCCGATTCAGTTTTCCAATGGTGGTCGAAATTCACAATTGCATCTGGAAATTCGGAACACTCGTATTATAGGTGGCACGCCGCGTCAGGGCGGTGGTGGAATCTCGCTAAATTTGCAGAGTGTAGGGGATAGCGGCAGTCATACCACGTTGCTGGTAGAGAATACCGAAATCATTGGCACAGATGGTTATGGCTTTGCCATGAATAATGGTGGAGGCGGTGATTATTCTGCCATCATCGATCTCGGTGGGGGATCCCTTGGAAGTGCTGGTAATAATCTGTTCCGTGCTAACGAGCGTGGAGATATGCGTCTCTCAGGATCACGAGTACATGCGATTAACAATTCGTTTAAAGATGAAGCGCCAAGTGTCTTTAATAGTGATAATGAGCCAAGCGGCAATGCGACTGTAATTATCGACTAGTTCTCGCCTAGCACATAAGCGCAGAATGCCCTTCGATCAGGGATTCTAATATATTTTAACTTCCCCATTAATGTTGATGTCGGTCAACATGTCTCTTGCTTGCACGCGTAAAGTCAAGGTGTTGCGCCCTTTCTACGCGCGCCTCAAACCTGGAGGGAAAAGAAATGTATAAAAAACTCCTGGCCATCTTGGGCCTGACATTATTTTCATCGGCTGTCTTGGCTCAAGAGGAAAATCCATTCCTGGGAACCTGGGATATCGACATGGAGAGATCCAATTTTGGTAGCGCCAGCGTCCCTGGAAATATTTCTCGCAGCTACGCAGACCTTGGTGATGGCCACTATATGTTCCTGGTGGTTACCACCAATGAGGATGGGACAGTTGGGGCGACTTCCGCCAGCTACGACTACAGCGGTGAGCATTTCCCGATGGCGAGTCTTGATGCTTTGCCGACACCACAAATTTCCTACCGCAGAATCAATGAGACAACGGTAGAGTACACTGTCTACCTGGATGGCGAAGTACAGCAGATCGGTGCAAGGTTTATTTCACCAAATTATCAGCAGCTCTCCATTGCGATTCAGTTTCCAAATTCTACTCAGGAAGATCAGATACTGATTTTTAACAAGCGCTCGTAATCAGTTCGGCTTGCAATAGGCTCAAAATTGTCCTAATGAGACTGGGACAATTTTTGAGCTTATGGGAATAGCTCGTCTTCAATATTAGATAGGATCACCCGGCGGTAGTTGCAATGCTGGCACAGGCACAGTGTCCTCGGGACGTTGTTGCCAACGGCGAATGTCTGCCGCAACAGTTGCCTGGTGAGGATTGGGATTCCTTGTATCTTCCAGACTTTGCGCAAGCTTGTTGAGTCGATCATTTAGTACCGCTCTGACACTGCCTGAATTATCAGCATTGCCGGCTTGTCGCATCATCTCGTCCGCAGCGACTCGTTGCACCACATGCAATAACTGCAATTGATAGTCGTCTCTCGGCTGGTCTGCATTCCAGGTGACCTCCAAGAAACGGTCGATGACTTCTTCCAAATTAGGGTAGTCACCCATAGCACCGTAAGTAAGCAATCGAGCCATGCGCGCTGGGTGTAGAATTTGACTAACGGAAAGATTCACCGAACCTTCAGCCGCACCTAATGGATCGAATAATATTCCAGTACGACCAGGGAAGGGTTCACCCTGATTGTAACGATAGGCCGATGGCGGAATACGCGCGAGAATATCTATAGGCAGTGCCAGGAAGTCGACGCTGAGTGTGGACAACACTGTCTCCAATGCATCTCGTTGTTCGGCACCATCGATTATCGTAAAGGGAGTCTGTCCATCGCCTCGCATTGCATAACTGTAATCGGCTCCACCAATACTTTGTGCTGCTGAATTCAATTGAAAGCGGTGATGCATATAAAGAGGCAACAGCACATTCTCCAATGAGGAAAGCGGTTCTCCATCTCTTATTACTGATTCGCCAAATCGTTCCAGGCCGATTTGTCTTACTTGAATCTCATGTTTCAAATGATCGACGAGGTTTTCGCCGTTATCCCACACGCTGGCGTACTGATGACCGGCCCCAACAAAATTATTATTGTTATGGGCCATGAATAACAATCCGCGGTCGATACTTTCTTGCACAATTTTTTGCAGTTCTTCCTCTTCATCAGCGTCTGCAGAAAATTGTTCGTAGGCATAACGCACCGACAATTTGTCATACTCACCGATGCGCTGCAGGTAGGCGTTCGATATATCTAGCTGCCTGTCATCGGTAATCTCAACCAAGGGTAGGGTAGTCCATAACACTTTCCCGCCCGTAAGAACTGCTTAAATAGTTATGGGGAAAACCAATCGTGTGACCGACTTCGTGCGCGGAGAGTTGTCGCACTCTATCCAATGCCATGTTTACCGATTCGCTGTTGTTATCAGCAACGTCTTCCAGATACTCGAAAGCAGGAACAAGCCCCTGGCCTAACAAATAGTCTTGTCTGAGACGCAAGCTGCCCAGATTTACATTTCCTTTTATTATTTCGCCAGTACGTGGATCCATTACCGAACCGCCATAGGAATAACCGCGGGTGCGACGATGGGTCCAGTGAATCATGTTGTAGCGCACATCTTGTGCGTCGGCTTCTGCCGGCAGTTCTCTCACTTGAAAGGCATCGATAAAGCCAGCAGCTTCAAACGCCTCATTCCACCAAGCGGCCCCATCGATCAATGCGGTCTTGATGGGTTCGGGTGTGCCGGGATCGACGTAATAGATAATCGGCTCAACTGCTTCCGACATCGCTGCAGCGGGATTTCTCTTTTCCAGGCGATGTTTACCGACTAAACGCACCTGCATGTCCTCGTCTATCGCAGTACCGAAATCTTGAATGTTGGGTCCAATCGTACCGATTCGTGGATCTGCTATACGCGGATTGAAATCGTCATCTGGAAGTTTCACTATCGAGAAATGCTGGCGTAGCGTGACTGAATTACCTGTGGCAGCGACTGAATTTACTAAACCACCAGGGTTGTTGCTGGTAAAAGTAAGCATTACCTCAACTTCGACGTTTTCTGGATAGGCATTGGTGTTTTCTAGATAAAAGGCGCTACGACCTTTATCCAGGGTGAAGTTTCCCTGGTTACGACTGGCGAGTGTACCGACCACATTTCGAGCATCACGCAGAAAAAAGTCAGAAGAATCTACCAGCACGCTGTCGCCATTCATGGCGACGATATCAAAACCCCATATGACTGATGGCGCGAAAGCGTCTTCTACCGCTTGTCGTTCCAGGGGGTTATCACTACTGGCGCGATAGCGGTGGTTTGGTTCAACCAACAAGACCCGCGGTCCTACTCGTTCTGCTCGCAGCACGTAGGTGCCACGCAATTGTCCCCGGTCAATGCCCACAGGATTCGAACCTAAGCCAGAACCCATAGATATCTGATAAATGAACTCCGTATCGAGCTTGTCGATTTCCCAGTACAGTTTGCCGTTGGCTTCATCCCAGTAAAGATTGAAGTAACCTTCCATCGGAGTAGCGTTAGCCACAGTTTCAGAAATAGAAGGGAGCTGTTGGGCGCTAGCAGTTGAGGTTGAAATGACAGCTAAGAAAAAGAAATTAAGAACGAGTAGGGTCCGCCGCTGTGAGCAATGAAAAAAACTAAGCGTTTTATTCAGAAAATACGCTAATGACATGTTTGTTTCCTTATTTCAAAAGGATGATCAGATTATGAGTTTCAGAAGATATTATGACTGCTAATTACGACCTGTCGCCATATTTATTGTTCAACTAACTCAACCAGCTGCCTACCGATCTCAATTGAGAACTTAAAACCCCGCCCGCTGAAACCAGCGCCGTAAGCAATATTTGCAAAGTCAGGGTGCCGCTCGACGATAAATTTGCGGCCCGGTGTTTCAGTATAGAGGCAGGTTTCGATGCTGGCTGGTTCTGGCACCACGCCGTTGAAGTGTTTTGCCACAGCCTCGTTGAGTGCCTGTGCATTGTCTTCCATCACTGCGCGGGGATCATCCGGATTCGTCGTTAAATTTTCATTCTCCAATGCGATCTTTACGTGGCCTGGCTTTTCAAGAATTGGGAAGCCGTAGAGATTAGGTTCAGCGGCAAACACGTAAACTGGAAAATTTTCTTTTCGATACAGCTCTTCCTGTTCGAGCGGGTAGTAAGCGACCTGTTGTCGTGTAATGCGTAAGTCCAAATCCAAGTTAGGTAAAGGATTTAAAACGCGAGATGCCCAGGGCCCGGCGGTAATGATTAATCGCTTAGTATAAAACTGTTCGCCATTGCTGAGCGCAAGCATCACGCAATCAGCGTCGGGAACAAATTGCGCCACCTCTGTGTTTTCTTTTAACTGCGCTCCTCGAGCGATTGCCTGATCTACCATTGCCCGCACACAACTGCTTGCGTTTAATCTTCCCGCATCAGCCTGATAGAGACCAACCCAATCATCGGGTAAGTTAAATTGAGGATACTCTGTTGCAAGCTCTTGAGAACTGAGATCTCGGTAGTCGTATTCATTAAGCTGTAACGCGGCGCGGGTATCCACTAAGAAAGGAGTAGAGTCCGGCCCCATAAATAAACTGCCGGTAATGTCGAGTAGCCGCTGACCACTTTCCTGCTCAAGCTCGCGCCACATGCGAAATGTTGCCGGGATAACACGAGACTCTTCAATATCTGGATTCGCGTAACGGGTAATGCGACTACCACCATGACTGCTGCCATTGCTATGGCCGACTTCAAACTGTTCGAGCAATAAAGGATTCAGCCCAGCTTTGGCTGCATGATAAGTGGCGGCACTGCCCATTGCACCGGCGCCGATTATGATGAGTTCGTGGGTATCCATCAGTTGAAATAGAATGAATCGAGTTGTGAGGAAAGAGAAAATTTATACTACTGCATTTTTTCTCTGATCCCAATTAAGGACTACCAGATATTTGGTATTACAAATTTGGGTTGAGCAACAAATGCCACACTTTGCTCGATGTATGGGCAACGCGCTGAGCAAATATAATTGATGCGAATCAGTAACAGTGAAAAACTGTTAGGTCTATTAACTCAAGATTACTAAATAAGTGATTTTCTGATTAAGTGATTTGGGATGTTTTCGGCAATCCGCTCATGCAATTTGGGCAGCTTGGACCAGTGCAGTCCGCCATTGTGATGATGGGCTGTGTGATAACCCAGATTGCCAGTAATTAAGTTGTACCAGCGATTTACATTATTAAAAGATGCTTCATAAGGGCTATCCGTATTTAGCCCAGCATGGTGTTCGTAAGTTGCCCATGCTGTCATAAACAGACCCATAATCATTGGCAACACAAAAATAAATAGCGCTGGAACGGGTCGATAAACTACAAGCAATGCAAGAATCGCAACTGTTATTGCCGTATAGAGCAAAAATTGTGTCAATTCCTTGGGATGCTGCAAGCCTACTTTAAAACCGCGATAGTAGGCTGTGGCGGTAATGTTCAGGCTGTATTCCAGTTCGCCCATTTGATTGCCGCTTTTCCTGGTCCAGCGACTTTCATCTTTGGTCTGATCGAGATAATTTTGGTGATGACCATGAACATGGTGCAGTAACCACAGATTAGTAGTCACTCCCGTGTGCAGAGCATAGAAAAACTCAAGCATGCGATTCAGTGGCGTATACCGAAACGTTGGCGCGTGCTGATGGTGATGATTCCAGGCACAAATCGCAGATTTAGGAATAATAAAAACATAGAAGTAGAGCCCCAGCAGATAAGGATTATCGATGCTGAAGTACGATAGGAAATCGAGCCCGCTAAGAGCAAGAATGATTAAGACCGGTACCTGGTCTGAGGAATGCTTAAAAACCACCGTGTTTTTATATGTCTACTGCAGTTACTTATAGGTACAGTCTAGCAAAGAATAAGGGACAGACCACATCTAATTTTCCTTAATCCCGCTAATTTGAGTGCTAAATTTAGTCACGCTTGATGTAACGCAAGCTCAATAGCAGACAATTCTATTAAATTACTCAGTTGAATCGTTTACATCTGAGTGTGTAACAATGTTAGCTACTGCTTACCAGAGAATGGCCGGTACATCAGCGGTGTTTCTTTCAACTGACTACGAGGGCGCCTCGCCTGTGGAACGCGACGGCATGGTATGGAGTGCCAAAGAATTACATCTGAGCCAACTAACTGAAGTAAGAAATCCCAAACCCCCTATGCAAACCGTGCTCGCATTAGAAGGCTTGGAAGAATATGACATGCCGGTTAACGGAGATGTCAGAAAAGTGGATTCCCTAAACGCCAGCTTTGTTTATTTCGAACTAACCCACGCCTGGATTCAAATAATCTAAGTGTCGGCTTATTGAGCTGCGTCCATTTCTAGTCTGCGAGCTCCCGCTAGAATTGCCGGCATCGCATAGTTGCCTTCATGACAGGCATACTCGTAAAGACCCTCGGCTGTGTAAATCGGCATTTCCGCCGTCCAGGACTGGGTATAAAGATCGGCATCTTCGACGGTAAACGAATAGTGAATCTTGTCTTCCGCAACGCGATAGAACTTTTCCATGAGCGTCAGGTTAGGAGACATGAGTCTTTCTTTTGCTACCTGCCAGTCATTAAAGTTTCTGGTAACTACAACCAGCGTATCGCCTTCGTAATAACCAATAGAATCTCCTAACCATTTCTTATAAGGCAGGTCTTTAAATTCCTGGTCGATCTTAACGATGCGTGCATCGTGTGCCATCTCAGCGAGCAGCATGACGTGGGTAGGCGATTGCACGATTTGCATGGTGTTGTTGTAGAGGCTGCTCATGAAAGGAGCGGTTGAAGCGAAACTTTTCAGACAGCGATCGGACAGGGTCCTTCCTTCTGGCCCATCACTATCGGCGAAGCCCATAATTTCCAGTTCAGACTGTTGCTGTCTGCGCACGTCTCGGCCATTCTCGATCCAGGGAATCTTGCCATCTTCCGGTTCCACGATCAGTGAAGTGCGGAACATACCGTTCATGTTGGCGAGAGAAAGTCCGGGGCTAATCCAGAATCCGTTATAACCACCAACGTTCTGCGGACCTGGCGCTTCGGCACCGGTCGCTTCCAAAAACGCGATGTAATCCGGTGTCGATACCATTGTTTCCAGCATCGTGGCCTCATCGATTTCCAGCGCGCCCTCGTATTCGTCCGGGCGTTCTAAACCGGTTCTAGTTTCATAGTTCCAGACGCCCTGAACATCCGGTACGCCCCAAGCGGTGAGGGGTGCTTCATAGGAAGCATCCTGGGCAAATATTGGTAGTGACAGTACTGCCAATGCAGCCGCAGGTATTAAGGTATAATTACGGTTCAGACTAATCATGATAATTTTCCAGCTAGACTCGAAAAGGAATTATTTTTTACGATTCTACTGCATCATTGGGAAAATCAATAAACTAATCTGCCTTTTATTGTGAAACCTATGAAAATCCGCTTACTTTAATATCAACGCCATTTTGGTTTTCGTCAAAATTAATTGCCGGAGTAAGAATACATGGATTTACTCCAGCCCTTAATTTGTCCGTTGCTATAATCGTGAGTAAAGATTCTCTTTCAATACTATTGCGGTGCACCATATTTTAGCTGAAGGGAAACTATATCTACTCCGGTTATGCGCCAATTATTTCTCAAATGCGAATCACCGCAATTTATATTGAAGTAAATACAAGACGGTGATGGAACCCACATAATGGGAACCACACCTGTAGGTGGAATTGGGGAATCACTAAATGGTGTATGGGCAAGTCCAAGGGCGTGGCCAACTTCATGTATGACTTCCAGCAACTCCCAATCCTCTTCGATAGAAAATTGAATATCGTTGGATGATTCGAAATCGATAGTGATCTGATCACTATCGTCGAGATTACCGAAAAGAAACAAGACATTTGCTCTTGCAGTGGCCTCAAACACACTCGATTTTGTTTGCAGCAGGATGTTTGCATCCTCTGCAGTGAAAACTCGCTGCATGGTAAATGTAGATTGATGCGGCACCCACGATTCCACCATCGCTGCCACATCATCTTTGTCGTAATTTCCTCCTCCCCATCTGTATCCCTCATTGTCGTCATCAATAAAGTACTTAATAGTGTTGACGTTCCAGGAAAAAGAAAATACCGAAGCAAAAGATTCTGGCAGAATGGTGGCCCCTTCTTCCACTTCGGAGCCACTGGCAATGACGACTCCAGGTGCTATCCACGCATTCTTGCCAATTTTTACGTTATCTCCGATTTCGACGGCGGTACCAATAATCGCTCCTTCTTCGATTGTTACGAAGTCGCCAATAACCACACTATCTTCGATGACTACATCTTTCTTGATTACAGTGTTCTCACCGATCTGATTATCACTGCCAATGACAACATTCTCCTCGACTTTCGTGTACCTGCCAATCGACACGTTGTTACCCAATGTCGAGAGCTTTTCGAGTACCACTTCTTCGTCCAGGAAAACATCATCTCCAACGGTAACATTCTCCTTGAGTTGTACGTTGTCATTAATAACGGCATTGTCACCAATAGAAGTTCCGCTTTCAAAAACAACACCAGATCCAATTTGTGGATTAAATCCGATAATAACGTCAGATGGTATTTCGCTTGCAACACAAGCGTCACCGAATCCATCGCTATTCGAATCAGTTTGGTTTGGATTAAATACGAGTGGACAATTGTCGAACCCGTCATTTACGCCATCATTGTCGTCATCAGGATCGCAGGCATCCCCTAACACATCTCCATCGAAATTTTCCTGGTTAGGGTTGGCGACGACGGGGCAGTTATCATCCAAATCTAAAATGTTGTCATTATCGTCGTCTGCATCACAGGCATCGCCTAAACTATCATTATCCGCATTTGCCTGATCGGCATTGAAATTCACTGGACAATTGTCAAATACATCATCGACCAGATCGTTGTCATCGTCAGGGTCGCAAACATTGCCAAGGCCGTCATTGTCTAAATCAAATTGGTCAGGGTTACTGATGCTAGGGCAGTTGTCACTAGCATCGGGTATGCCATCCCCATCACTATCTGGTTCAGAACTTTGAAGTGGTCTCCATTGCGGCAAATTGCCCACCTGACCGGTTAATTCAATCGTCATTGTGTCAACATTCAACTTGGTTATGGGTCCGGGTGCACCGTTATTATTTGCAACATAAACAACTTGTTGGGAATTTGGTTTCCAGGATGGTCCATGTCCAAAACCTGGAGAAATATCAACAGCAGTGCCTACTGGGTCCAGATTAACATCGACATCAATTCGATAGACTTTTAGATCATTAGTAACAGAGCCGCCTGGCGAAGATCCAGCTGAGAATACGATACTCGTCCCATCTGGTGACCAACTGGGAGTAAAAACCCCTACCGCATTGTAGATGGCGGGCAAGACTGAATAGTTGTCATTCATTTTCTGCAGAAGCACTAATGCGTTTTCATTTTGTGTTACTGCTATGGTGCCATTCGACGCGACTGACGGGTGTAATTCGTTTTCATTCGTGGTAGTAATTTTAGTAATTGGAATACTCGGAATATTAGAGAGATCTGAGACATCCATTTCATACAATTGGAAATTGTTGTCTTCTCTATTACTGGCAAAAACAATGGTGTTTCCATCAGGCATCCAGGCTGCTGAATGATCGTTAAATGGGTTGTTTGTTACATTAGTTTCGCTGGTAATTATTCCTTGTTCATCCACTTCGGCGATGATGATATCCGGTGAATTCGAAGCCGCAGCTGATTGTCGAGTAAAAAGCAGGCGCGTACCATCGGGTGACCAGGAATGGACAGTTTCTGGTTTTGAGGAGATCGAAAGTTGTTGAAGATTGTTGCCAGCCAGATCTGTCATATGTAATTGAGCGGTTGGGTCTTGACCACGGTAAAAACTTATGGCGGACACTGGATTTTCGAGTAAATAGGATTCAGTAATATATGCGGATCCACCGAGGCCGCTATTGCTGAACGTATGTTGCGCACCAATTAGGAAAATGTCTTCTTCTATTGCAACTGAGGTACCGTAGTTGATCCAATCCGATTGGTCAGCCTGCGGTGCATGATGTTCGTGAACAAACCCCCAGTTATTGTTGCCACCAACGTTTCTATTAAATTCAACGGCAGATCCAGAACTGGTCCCGAAGTCATCATCGTTAAGACTGCCAACTAGCAAAATGTCTTCATTTACGGCAACCGAGATGCCGAATTCATCGAATTCAGAGGGTTGATTTGGTGAATCAGGGTTTAATACCTTTTTTATCAAGCCCCAATTGTTGCTCAGTTCAACTTCTGGATTAACAGGATTAAAATTTCTGCCAAACACATATACTGCACCGGCATTATTGCCTGCAGCATCATCATTTATCGCTGACACGGCGAGCGCTTGCTCATCTAGTGAAACTCGAAACCCAAAATTATCTCCTGTTACTGTTCCAATTGTGGATCCTTCAATAATTTTTGGAGTAGATACATTCCAGCTGCCAGCAGTTCGTTCATAAATATAGGCTTTACCATTTGCGTGTTGACCGCTGGTCGAAACGACGACTGTTTCTCGCGAAACTGCGACTCCGTGACCAAACTGAGGATTAGACAAACCAGTTTCGAGTAGTGACAGTTTTTCTGTTTCTATCCAATTGGTTGAAGTAGAGGAAGCTCTTTCAAAAATATACGCAGCGCCTTGCTGACCACTTTTTTCTATGGCGCCAACTACAATTGTGTTTCCGTCCAAGTCGACGAATTGACCATAGCGGTCACCAGCTGCAAGATCGTTTGGAATTAATGTCGATTCATGGTTCCAGTTACCGCTGCTATCCCTTCCAAAAACGAATGCTGCGCCAGAGTCTGACATTCCATTTATATCGGCTTTGAAAGCTCCAACTACCAAGGTGTCACCGTCTAATGCCAGATCGATGCCGAAGTTGTCCAAACCATTAGGTGTAAATCCCGGAATGTTATCTGTCGAAATGATTTGCGTTTGAATCCACGCCCCTGTACCTGCTTGCTCAAATATATACGCGGCACCCTGGTTACCTACGCTGGGTGATAGATCCTCCCAAAAATGGGCTCCGATAGCAGCAGTAGTGTCATCGAAATCGACCGAAGTACCGAATAGATCTCCGGAATCTCTATCAGAGGATAGTAATGTGAATTGATCTGCATTAACAGCAGTAAAAAATAGCAACAGAAAAGTAAGGAAGCATTGACGAGATATTGAAAATGAACGAACCATAATGGTGTCCCTCAGCAGATTGAGAAATGATCAAATAGCCCCAAACCGAGCATCAAATCAGTTGTACAGCTTGAGGAATCAAACTAAATTTTGGAAACGATTGTAGTTATTGGTAGCAGTAACTAGTGTGATTTTGGCAGATCTTGGATGATCCGGTAATCTCAGCACACAATTGTCATCTGGAGGTTATTGTTACACGGAAATGACGGGCTTTGTAGAGTTGGCTCAAAACAAAATTTAATGCAATCTTTTAACTGGATGTGTCCCTATAACTCGGTAACACACCTGGCAGGATCGGACTCGGCAAGCACGGGATTCATGTTACCAGTGTGGATATAGTCGGCAGCGAGCTTACCAGCCATAGGTCCGCGCCCGAAACCTGATGACGCCAAGCCGCTGACAATAAACAAATTATTCCGAATTGGAATCTTGCCAATGATAGCCGCGCCATCCAGCGAGAAGGGCATGAGTCCTGCCCAGGTGCGAGCGATCGGTAAACTGGCGACCAGTGGAATGACTTCTGCTGCATGTCCGCGATTCACCTCGATGCCAGCTGGATCGGGTGTGGTGTTGTAGCCGAGACTCTCCCGATCACCACCAAAAATAATTTCGCCATTCTTGCGTTGCCGTCCATAGAGATGACGGGTTGTGCGGCGACCGTTCTTATGAGAAAGATTTGGTGGCGTGACTGCATCGGCACCATTGTCTTTACTCCAGGCGTAACTGGATATAGTAGAACCAATAGTATGCAGCACACGGGTTGGTACACTTGCAGTGGCCCACATCTGACCACGGATCGGTACGATTGGAATTTTTATACTTAACATTTCACCGACTGGGCCACACCAGGCGCCGGTGGCCATTACTAAGGTCTGACAGCGGAATTCTGCCGACTCTGTTTGTACAGAATAACCGCCAGCACTCAGTGGTGTAATGGAAACAACATTTTGTCCGGTGCTAATCGTTGCGCCAGCTACTTCGGCGGCATGGGCAAATGCACGGGTAGATTTAACCGGATCGGCCTGACCTCGTTCTGAGCGATACATGTATCCAGGTAAGTCGCCATTCGCCTCCGGTTCGATAGCGAGGGCTTCTCTGGCAGAGAGCAATTCAATCTCGTAGCCAGCGTTGCGTTGGGCGGCAACGTCATCCTGATAGTAATCGTATTGTTCGTCGGTATGTATTGCAGTCAAAGTGCCGGACAGTCGGAACTCCATGTCATAACCCATATCAATCTGCATGCGTTTGAAAATTTCCACACTGCCTGCAGTTAGATAAGACAATAGATTGGGATTATTGCCCCAGCCCGAGCCACCGAGACCACCCATGTTTTGTCCGGAAGCTTCCGAAGCGATCTCGCCACGCTCTAATAAAAGTACATCGCGACTTTGCTCAGCCAAATGAAAAGCAGTGGAAGAACCAGCGATACCACCACCAATGATCAGAATGTCAGTTTCATTTCTACTTTGCGCAGATAATTTATTGGGTAACGCGGCAGCGGCAGCCAGCGTACCAAGTCCGGTAAGGATGCGGCGACGATCTGAATTGTATTTCTTGTCTACCATTATGTTCTCGCTTAATTTACTCTGCCTGCCAAAATTTGCAGGATCTCATCGCGGTTGTTAACACCTTGATTAGTCATTATCACGTAAGGATAGAGGCCATCTGAACCGCGGAAGTAACCGGCGAAATTGTAAACGCCAGTTAGAGTACCACTTTTACGCAGCACTCCATTCGTTTCGGTCAGTAATTCTGCATAAGGTTTAAAGATTTCAAGAATACGCATCATGCCGGAGGCGGTGCTGCGTTGGTCACGGCCCAAACCAGAACCTTCCAGCATCAGCAGAGACTCTGGATCATTACCGAAATCATCACCATAAATTTCACTAAGTTGTCGCTGCAGCACTGCTCGGGCAGAATCCGTTGTGGCCGGGTATCCGTTGCCCTGCGCACCAAGAGTAAGAAAAAGTTGATTGGCGATAAAATTATTGGAATAACGCAACATACCATCCAGGTTTTCGCGCAGCGAGCGCGAACTAGGATGTTGATAGAGGAGAGTCCATTCATCTGAAACAGGTTCATGATAAAAATTGTTATCTGATATTGTGACACCTGACTCTTCTAAAAAATAACGAAATACTTGCATAGCCTGGAGCAGACCGACGGAAGGATCGTTACCCAGATTAATGCGTTGCGGTGTGCCAGCGGAGAGCCTCTCAGCAAGCTCGCGGGCAACCTGTGTCAAAGGAGTCTGTGGTTCTCCAGAGATCAATTCGCCGTTGCTAGTCCATGCTAGATTTACCGTGTTGAAATTCACCGCTAAAGCACTGTTACGGGCGGCGTAAGGATCATCGGCGCCGCGTTCCAAAGGTAGATCGAGATTTAACTCGAAGGCAGAGTCATCCATAACCAGGCGACGAATCTGTTGCAATCCGCGTTGCGCGAGAACGTCAGAAATAACTGCAATCTCTTCAGATACAAGAAAAGGATCTCCCAGCCCGCGAATTAACAAGTCGCCGTTTTCATTTTGATAAAAGTAAGTCTCGAAGCGAAAGTCTTCGCCCAGGGTGGTCAAAGCAACTTGCGCTAAAGGAATCTTCACCAGTGAAGCGGGTACTAGAGAGTGGTTAGGGCTGAGGCTAACAAGTGCTCCGCCATCAGGAGTATGCAGCAGGACACTGCCATCTCCCGCCAAGTTTTCCAAGCGATCTTGAGCAGTGACCGAATAAGCCAATATGCTGCTGACGAGTAGTGCTAAATACTTAATCCTGAGCATGAAGAGAGAGGTGAGCTTCAACTTAACCATTGCTAATTAGATGGAAGAAAGATTCCAAAGTTGCAGAGTAATTTGATCGTCGCGGTTTGGCAATGCTGCCGCTAGAACGAAAACTGCTGTATCTTTGGTCATACTACTTTATTTTGGTGGATGAATAAGCAGAATAGTCTTTTATGGATCCTTTTTCTCAAGCAGCCCTGGGAGCGGTTGTCGCCCAGGCCAGTGCACAACACAAACTAGGCTTTAGAGTTGTTGCCGCGGGCGCATTTGCCGGCGCCATGCCCGATATCGATGTGTTTTTTGCTAATGACTATTTTCACAATCTGCAAATACATCGCGGCATTACCCATTCACTCTTTTTTGCGCCGGTCATGGGTCCAATACTTGGCTATTTGTTTTATAGGTATGAGATTCATCGTTCAAGTGAACCAATTGATCCAGGGCGACTAAGGTATTGGATGCTGGCAATGTTTCTGGCGACTTTGTCTCATCCACTGCTCGATGTCTTAACGCCTTACGGTACGCAGTTATTACTGCCGTTTTCAGATCAGCGCTTCGCTTTATTCGCTATGCCAATAATCGACCCTCTTTATACAGTGCCATTGTTTATTGGAATATACCTGGCCTGGCGTTATCGGCATAAAGCGAAGGTTAACTTGATTGGATTATCTTTCTTGTTAGTGACTTCTTCTTATCTAACTTATGGTTGGTATCTTGGTCAGGCGGCAAAGCAGGAAGCAGAGCGGCAGCTGGCAGGCCTCGGGATTCGAAACTTCGAGGTAGAATCATTTCCTACTTTTCTTCAAGTTCACTACCGTAGAGTCGTTGCGCGCACTCCCACGGTAGATTGGGTTGGGTACATTTCCATGTGGCGGCCTTGCTCTATAGAGTGGGGAATGGCCGAGCAATCACCTCAGGCATCATTCAGCGAAGTGAGTGATCTAAGGGAAGTTAGAATATTTGAATGGTTTGCAATGGGGTGGTTACACAAAACAGTATTTGAGCAAGATGGAAATACAGTTTATCAATTTGCAGATCTTCGATATGGATTAGTCACAAATCCTAAAGACAGTTTTTTCTCCCTTAACGTGGTCGATACGGATGAGGGTTTCGAATGGAATACTCAAAATCCAATCAGTAACTCTGGCGAAATTAATCAGCGCTTAGATAATCTAATTGAATCCGCTTATCCGAGTACTTGTGAAATGCGCGCGCTTGCTTCGCTCTAGAGCTGCTTAGTTCTAACGCTGATCCTCATATTCAGGATCGTCTCCATGCTATAAATGCTTGATTAGCTAAATCAACAAAATTTCCGATTGCCTTGATTTAACACAGTACATTGCGGAATTAAGAACTTCGCACTCTTCTCGAGTAGGACTGTTGTGGTAGATTGCAGAATAATAATCCACGGTTTACTAAGGATTCGGAATTCGACATGTCAGACGAGAAAGCTTCTCAGAAAACTTCAACACTTGATGAAGAGCACTTCGATGTGCCGGGGTCGTTACCCGACACAGAACAGACTCGCTCACAATCTTTTCTTCCTGCCTATGACGACAGCAGCTTTTTGTTGAGAGAAGAGTTGAGACCCGTGCGCTTTCGGCTCGAGCTGCTAAAGCCGGAGTTACTGCAACAGGAACAGGGTATTAACTCGACAGTCGTCGTCTTCGGCAGTACCCGTATTCCCGAACCGACTGAGGCCAAACGCGATCTCAGTGCGGCTGTTGCTGCAGCAGAAGCAGATCCGGAAGATTCACTTTTGAAAAAGGCAGCAGAGATTGCCGGAAAGATTGAACAGAAGAGTCGTTACTACGAGCAAGCCAGGGAATTGGGGCAGCTGATTACCGAACAATCGCAGTCCGATAACGGCTTTAATGCTGTCATTGTGACGGGTAGTGGTAATGGCATCATGGAGGCGGCCAATCGGGGTGCTCATGATGCGGGCGGTAAGAGTATTGGGTTAAATATTATTCTGCCACGGGAACAATACCCAAATGCTTACGTTACGCCTGAGCTGTGTTTTCAGTTTCAATACTTTGCCTTGAGAAAAATGCATTTTCTGCTGCGGGCCAGGGCGCTGGTGGTGTTTCCTGGGGGCTATGGAACGCTCGATGAATTATTTGAAACTCTGACTCTGATCCAAACTCGAAAAATGAAACCTCTGCCTGTGCTACTGTTTGGTGAGGAGTATTGGCGACGCATTATTAATTTTGAGGTATTGGTAGAGGAAGGCACTATCGATCAAGAGGAGTTTGAACTGTTTCAATTCGTCGAATCGCCGCAGCAGGCATGGGGCATCATTAAACAATTCTATGCCGGCTAGTTAGTACCAGCTTCTAGATTAATTTTCAGTTACGACTTCAAGCTCCTCCTCTACCAGGCGTGCGAATCGTTCGGTTCTTACCCAGATGTCAATTGCCTTTATCATCGTCTTTAACGCATGACGAATTTCTCTATTGGCATTGAATTCAATCGATACCGCTGTGCCATCGATGACTTCGTGGCCTGCATGACTTTCTACGAACTTATTAACTTCTTCCGTGTGTTTATCGTTGCTTGCTTGAATATCAACAAGCTCTTCGAGGATGTACTCAGGTTGATGCTCTCCTAGCACGAGATCTATGATCTTGTTGTACATTTCCTGTTGAAACTTGCTGTGGCGAGAGTAAAGTTCTTGCATGCTTTTGCCAGAGCTGAAAGTAAATTCCTTCAGGTCCTGCTGAATATCTTTCAGATTTTTATTCGCGAATACGATATGACGCACAATCGTTTGCAATCGTTCCAGTTCAATAGCGTCGATGTCGTTCAGGGGTTGACTCTGGATCTTGCGTGAATAGGCCAGGATACTACTCTCCTGATTCTTCAGTTCTTCGTAGCCAGTATTAAAATCCTGCATTAAGTCACTACTCATCACAAGTGATCTCTGGCTATTTATTTCTTCTAGTTGCCTGGGATTTAATCCGAATATGAACAGGCTATTCGAAGCTGCCTGCAAAATAAGTTGTTTTACGGTATCCCGAAGGGCAACCAGTGCAGCCTCCACGACATCGGGTGGTACTCGGTCTATGACGCTATTGGGTTGTAGACGACTCCTGGAGAAGAGTTGCTCGATCCATCCCGCAAAACGAGGCAGCAGAGGAATGAAAACCAGTAAACCAAGCAAGTTCATCAGGCTGTGAAACGCTACCAGTGAATACAGCGGATCTTCCAGGGACATTAGCGACATTAATACTGGAAGAAATGGCAACAAAAACAGGAAAGCCGATATATCTACGATGAAATTGAAACTGAAATGAGCGAAGGCCAGTTGCCGCTTTATAACGCTGCCAGTAAGACTGCCAAGCGCGGTCGTACTGGTTGTACCCAGATCGGCACCAATAACTAGCGCCACGGCTTCTGGCAACATAACAAATTCTGCGTTCAGCGCTGCCAATGCCATCATCATTACCGCCGAACTGGATTGCACCAGAAAAGTAATAACCATGCCAAACAACAGATAAACAACTGGATGATGACCCTGTAGCAATGAAACATCTAAACTTTCCGGTAGTGTTTCCATGCTGGATTTCATGAGGCCGAGTCCAAACAGCAGAAGCGCAATACCGAGCGCTACCAGGGAGAAGAAATGGGGCCGTGTGTTTCGCTTACAGATAGCGAGGGAGAATGCTGAAAGTCCGAACATTGGCAGTGCCAACGCTTCGAGATCTAACTTGAAGCCAAAAACTGCGACGATCCAACCGGTAAAAGTCGTACCCAGGTTAGCGCCGAGGATAATTCCAATGGAGTTAATAAATGGGATTAGCCCAGCGCTGGCGAATGCCAGTACCAAAAGACTTACCATGGAGCTGCTTTGTAAAAGTGCCGTGGTTGCGACACCCATCGAGACACTGCCGAAACGAGATCCGGTGCTAGAGCGCAACCAATGTCGCAGCCTGGCATCGCTTAACTTGCGAATACCGTATTCGAGCTGGGACATTCCAAACAGGAAAATTCCCAGACCAAAGAGGAAGTTTAGCTGTGACACATTGCAACCCTGTTTATCAGCAGCCTACCTTTAAATAGGGTGGGGAAGTTTAACTTCAATCAACTATTTCGATCACTTGAATGAGTGCCGCAACAAATAGCCGTATTGAACAGTGGCCACAAGACCAATGCCGGCTGTGAGTAGGGCCAATGTATCCAGATAGGTAGAGCTACCAGTAAGCACCAGGAGAAACAGCAGGTATTGCAGCGCCGTGGTAATTTTACTGGGCATTTTCGCTTTAACGGATTGAACTCGCCTGATTTTCCCAGTTGCAATCAATCCAAGAAAGATAAAAAGTACACCAAAGTCGCGGGCACCCAGTAACAACCATTGCAAGATGGTTAGTTTACCCAGCCACACCCAGGTAAGGCTGACCGACAACACGAAAAGCTTATCTGCAACCGGATCGAGAACCTGTCCAAGGTAGCTGCTCCATTTAAAAGTGCGGGCGATAAATCCATCGAAAAACTCGGTGAGCAAGCCGGCTATTACCAACCATAGATGCGCAGCTTCTGGGGAAAACGGAAAAACCGCTGCTACCAATATTCGTAACGACGTAATCCCATTGGGTATATGCCGAAGCGCACTAGTTTCCGCTGTGGGATTCTGATCGTCCATTTTCACCTTTGATTCGACTAAATCATTCTCGAACAAAATACACAACCCCCTTTGATACACATCAAGCTCTCAACCGCAATATTGCTGAATGATCGTTTAATAAGTGTTGATTTCAAAGGTTGCCATGCAACAGTTCAAACGGCGGATTCATCATTATTTCAAAGCTGCATTAAGTTCGTTGCTGCTGATTGTTGCCGTCTTAATCTCAGTTAATCTTTACGGAGCCAAGGTCAGGCTGGTTGAGCTCAAGGGAGCCATCGGTCCGGCCAGCTCAGATTTTGTAATCCGCTCACTCGAGGATGCCAGCGACGTCGATGCCGAGTTGGTCGTCATTCGTATCGACACGCCGGGCGGCCTGGACCTCGCCATGCGCGACATAATTCGGGAAATTCTAGCCTCACCAGTTCCTGTTGCTACCTGGGTTGCTCCTGGCGGATCCCGTGCTGCCAGTGCTGGCACCTACATTATGTATGCGAGTCACTTTGCTGCTATGGCGCCAGCGACCAATATTGGTTCTTCTACACCGGTAAGCATCGGTGGTGGTTCCAGCCCGTTTCCAATTCCTACCGCACCGGCAGGCGAGGAAGGCGAAGAAGCTGTACCTGATGGCACTGCCATGGAACGAAAGGTGATCAATGATGCGGTCGCCTATATAAAAGGATTGGCTGAATTGCGTGGACGTAATGAAGATTGGGCTGAGCAAACGGTTGTCGAAGCGGCTAATTTGACTGCTTCCGAAGCATTGGAATTGAATGTCATCGACCTTATTGCCACTGACATCGATGAACTTCTATCACAACTCGATGGCCGATCAATCGACATTGAGGGTCAGCGCCTCACGCTGAATCTCAGCGATCCAGAAGTAACGCTGGTGGAACCGGATTGGCGTCATCAGTTTCTGGCACTGATTACCGATCCAAACGTCGCTTACATCTTGTTAATGATCGGGCTCTACGGTCTGATTCTGGAATTCTATAATCCCGGCCTCGGACTACCTGGAGTTACCGGCGTTATTTGTCTGCTATTGGGTGCTTATGCCTTGCAGATGTTGCCTATCAATTATGTTGGACTGGGACTTATTCTCGTCGGTATTGGTTTTATGATTGTGGAAGCCATGTCGCCGAGCTTCGGTGTGTTCGGTCTCGGTGGTGTCGTCGCATTTGTGCTCGGATCGGTAATTCTCATGGATACGGAGTTAGAAGCCTACCGCATCTCAATTTCAATCATCGCCGCTTTCGCTGCCGCGTCAGCAGGCATCTTTTTGTTTGTACTTGGAATGTTGGTGCGCGCGCGTCAACAGAATGTCGTTAGTGGTATGGAAGCTATGATCGGTGGAACAGGCGTTTCGCTGGAATCATTTCAAGGCCCCGGCCATATTCGTGCCTTCTGTGAAAACTGGAAGGCTCAGTCAGAGCAATCAATCGAAGCAGGCGATACGGTCGAGATCACTGGTATAGATGGTCTTACGCTGAAAGTTAGAAAACAGGAGTAAGTTATGGAAACTTTTACAATAGTGCTCGCCACAATTGTCATCGTCATTCTTTTAAGTATGTTTCGTATACTGCGAGAATATGAGCGCGGTGTAATCTTTATGCTCGGTCGCTTCTACAAAGTGAAGGGGCCAGGTCTCATTATTGTAGTGCCCGTTATACAACAAATGGTCAAGGTCGGGTTGCGTACTGTTGTGTGGGATATTCCAACGCAGGACCTCATTACTCGCGATAACGTATCGGTAAAAGTCAATGCTGTGCTTTATTTTCGGGTAGTGGATTCGGAAAAAGCCATCATCAATGTTGAAGACTTCATGGAGGCAACTGGGCAATTGGCGCAGACTACGCTGCGCTCGGTTTTAGGTCAGCATGAACTGGATGAATTACTGGCGGAGCGAGAGCGACTTAATGCAGATGTGCAGGAAATTCTGGATACTCAGACCGACAACTGGGGCATCAAGGTATCCAACGTTGAGATTAAACACGTCGACCTGGACGAGAGCATGATTCGGGCTATCGCTAAACAGGCTGAAGCAGAACGTATCCGTCGTGCCAAGGTGATTCACGCCGCCGGCGAATTTGAAGCATCGGAAAAACTCGTCCAGGCTGCCGCTCAACTCTCGACCCAGTCAGAATCTATGCAATTGCGTTATCTGCAAACGCTGACTGAGATCGCTGGTGAACGGAGTTCCACCATTGTGTTCCCATTGCCGGTAGATTTAATGGAAAATTTTCAGAAGATGCTGGGTAACCGCGACTAGCCTATTAAAGGAGTATAGAAAAATTAAGAGGTCAGATTAGAAGTACAGTTTGTATTTTTAATCTGACCCCGTAATTTTATTACCTTATTTTAACCGGGTAATTTTTTCATCCAGCTGGTATTTGCGATCAGTAACGATTGCTTCTAAAGTTTCAATTCGCTTTAGAATTTCTCCGATTTCCCTTTTAACCGCGTCACTAACTTCATTCTGCACATTGGTTTGTTGAACTTTCTGATTTTCTATCTCCAGCATCTTCATGCTCTTTCTGTGTTCGGTAAAAATCGCCGTTATTATCATACTCATGATAAATGGCACGGCTACCGCTAGAAATCCCCAAAGTGTACCCATAGGACTATCCTCGATTTAGTTACGATCTAGTTGATCTAGTATGGTAATGCAATAATCGGTCCAACGATAAAAACTAGCTAAAACAATCGCTTAGTATCTTGAAATTGCGCGAATGCTGTTGCATTCACCGCAATTTAGCCAAATTTACCAGATTCAGATAGGTGCAATTTCCTGCTTAGATAGCGCCGGCTCCATAAGTGGGAATATTCCGTTGGAAAACTCGCCAATAGTATCTGACACCCACAACCTGCTCATTGCCATTCTCATCGACTCGAGTTGTGATTGGATTGCCGCCTAGTAACTGGGCAGCTTCGTCTTGATCCTGAACCAGGGTCGCCGTTGCCTCGTAGATCTTGTCACCTATCTTTATGCGTACGCGGGGATCTCGTTCGATGTTGGCCCACCAGGCTTTATTGTTTGGAAATCCTTCATCTAATCTGTCGCCTTGGGCGCTTCCACTAAGATATAGATCAACGCCGCGAGGCCTGGCGTTGACGGTGACTGAGTGGGGGATGCCATACCAGGTGCGAGTCTCGAGCATAATCGAATTGCCGCGCACTGGATCGTTAACTTCATTGATAAAGTCCCAATTCGTCACAGCTTCTTCCACGACCTCGCCAGTAAGCCAGAATCCCGGCCCGGCAGTGCGATTGTTCTCAGCAAATGCTGGGGTTCTAGGATCGATGTATCGCGGTTCCAGACCGGTTACGCGAAGTGTCACCAGCGAAACGAGCAAAAGGCCCGCGACAATCATTGAGCCAACTTTCAGTGCACGCTTCATCTCAAGTCTCCCACTCAATAGAGGAAGAACAAAAAGTATCTCTACGGCGAAGCGTTGTCTAGTTGTGATTGCGAGGAATGAATAGATTGGGAGACAGGCCTAGATCCAGAATTGTGTTTTTTACTCTAAGCGCTTAATTTCGAATGCCAAAGCCCTTAATCACGATAAAGGGCGTGGCAGGTTTCGCAATTCTCTTGTAGTCGCAAGACTGCTTCATCGAGATTTCCTATCTGTGTTCCCATCGCGAGATCCGCCAGGGATTGACTGTCATCGCGCAATCTTTGTATTAGAGCAAGAAAAACAGTTCGATTGCTGGGAGACAGGCTTAGACTCGGTTCAATCATCTCTAGCTCCTGCACAGAGTCACGGAGCTCCAAAGCAGTTGTGGCAATTTCAGCTGCGCTTGTGCGTCTTGTTTGATCAATTTGCGATTGAGTTCGATTCTGTTGATAGACAAGTTGCTCGATGCTTTGCTGCAACTCATTGAGGCGTTCTACCATCAGGCCATGCAGATTTTCGTCCGAAATAGTATCGGAAGTGGATTCCTGTACTCCAGGTTGCGAACTCGTTCCAAAAGAAATGAAAAAAACAAGAAACAGAAAACCAGCTAGCCACTGTTTGCTGCGGACGACTTTAGTATATGGTCGAGTAAACATGAGAAAGTTGAGTCTTAAGTATTAATTCTATAAAGCACTAAATGATTGTTTCTGCTGCAACTACTACGTGCAATTATCACGCCCCTGGCAATCCGCCGCAACCACACAGAGCAATAGAAGGCGCTAAAGTGCTTAGATGCAACTGGCAAGTTTAAAGACTGATCCCTTTAAGCTCTTACATAGCGATTAAACCAATCGATAGTTCTAGTCCAGGCTTCCGTCGCAGCCGCTTCGTTGTATCGTTCCGGCGTGGCATCGTTGAAAAAGCCATGCAAGGAGCCGGGATAGATGTGACCTTCGTAGGTGACATTATTGGCACGCAGTGCAGCTTCATATTCAGGCCAGGCCTCTACCAGGCGCGTATCCAGTTCACCGTGTTGCACCATTACTGCGGCGCGAATGTTGGGAACATCAGCCGCCGGAGCACCGCCACCATAAAAAGGTACTGCCGCAGCAAGATCGTCACCTAAACGTACTGCCATGCGATTGGAGATGCTGCCACCGTAACAGAAACCTGTAATACCAATTCTGCCTGTGCAATCGGAACGGTTCTTTAACCACAAGGCACTGGCAACAATGTCTTCGAAGCGTCTTTCCGGATCGAGCTCCCGAAATAATTGCCCGCCTTGATAATCGTCGCCAGGGTAACCACCCACTGGTGTTAGGACGTCTGGAGCAAAGGCCATGAAATTGGCCAGTGCAAAGCGGCGCGCGACATCTTCGGTGTGAGGATTCAATCCCCGATTCTCGTGCACGACGACTACGCCCGGCAACTGCGCCGAAGTTTCGCTGCGGCTGTCAGCACTGAAAGGGCGTACCAGGTAACCACTCACATAACCATGCCCATCCGGAGACGGAATGGTTTCGTAGCTGGCAGTAATGCGTTCATCATCGCGCCTTATTTGTTGACCCAGTGCGTAATTTGGCATCAGGGCTTCAACAATGGCAGTGGCACTGAGGCCGGCAACGGCAAATTTCTTTACGCCGCTTAGAAATTTACGACGAGAAATTTCGCCGTGAATGTATTGGTTGTAGATTTCAACTGCTTCGACGGGAACGGTTCGTTTTTCTTTTTTTGACATGGGATTCTCCTGAATAGGAATAAAATTATTCTATCTGGAAAAATTAAATCTGTCCGTAGCTTTTGTTAGATCAGTAACGATCATGTATTCGCATCCGTCGATTATTATGTCTTGATTTTCCGCAATCAGAAATTAGAAAGTACTGTATTTTTACTCTGACCCCTTTATTATCTTGCTCTTTCCAATTGTCCGCAGGATTGCTCGTGATCAATCATCCATTTAGAACGCTGTTCGGCGTGCTCATTGTAATTAGCTCAAATTGCGCTTTCGGTCAAAGTGCCCAAACCGCCGACTGCCAGGCAGCGGATCTGGTGCTGCATAACACGCGCATCTACACCGCCAACGACAATCAATGGACGGCTGAAGCCGTGGCAGTGCTGGGTGAAAGAATCGTGTTCGTGGGAAATAACGACGCGGTCGGGCGGTATATGTGTGGACAAGCGGAAGTAATAGACATGTCGGGAAATACCGTGTTTGCCGGATTTACTGACAGCCACCAACACCTGGAAGGAGTTGGGCGGCGCACTAAAACGCTGAGTCTGTTTGGTATTCCTACGCTAGCAGACACTGTCGCCGCCATTGAAGAATGGGCATCGGATATTCCGGCTGGCAATTGGGTGCAGGGCCGGGGCTGGATAGAAAGAGAATGGACTGATGAGCGCCGCTTTCTGAACAAATACGATGTCGATGCTTTTACTCAAAATAAACCTCTGTTCATGCCACGTGCCGATGGTGTGTCTGCACTGGTTAATTCCAGAGCGCTAGAACTGGCAGGTATAACTAGAGACACTCCCGATCCTGAAGGTGGTCGCTTCGAACGGGATTTAGATGGCACGCCTAATGGCTATGTGTTGGCCAATGCCATGAATGTTTTTCGTGATTTGATTCCAGCGGAAACCGATGCCTACTTAAAAGACAATTTATTGCGAGGGCTACAAGAAAATGCAGCCCTTGGTTGGACCCAGACACAGGACGCAGGAATGTCTTACCGTCTTGTCGATCTTATAAAAGAGATTCATGCAGAAGGAGATATGGCGCATCGGGTTTATGCGGCCATACCCGTGCAAGAAGCGTCCACTATGTTGCAACGAAGTCGAGAAACCACTAGTGACAATATGTTCGATGTGCGCGGTATTAAAGTATTTATTGATGGCACGCTCGGCTCTCGCGGCGCGGCTCTGTTAGAAAATTATTCCGATGCGGATCATAACGGTTTTATGAATCGCACTACTAAAGAAGAGTTAATGCCCATCCTCTATGCTGCATTGCGGCAGGGAGTGCAGATCGAAACTCATGTCATCGGTGATCGTGCGGTGCGTTCTTTATTGGATTGGTACGAAGAAGCCTACAATGAAGTGCCGCGCAGTGAATGGGCGCGCACCGACTTACGCTGGCGCATGGAGCACGCGCAGATCATTCCGCCTCGCGATCAACAACGCTTCGTTGAACTTGGAGTTATTCCTTCTATGCAGCCTAGCCACGGAATCGGTGACCTCAATTTTGCCCCGGATCGGCTCGGTCCTGATCGCCTGAGTTATGCCTATCCCTGGCAGCAGCTGGTAGATCGTGGATTAATGATTCTGGCAGGTTCCGATGCACCGGTAGAAGCTGGCGATCCACGCATTGAGTTTTATGCTGCCGTCGCTAGAAAAAGACTGGATGGAACTTCGGGTCCGGGTTGGCATCCCGAACTTGCGGTCTCTCGAGATACTGCACTTAAGATGTTAACGATCTGGCCTGCTCATGGTGCGTTTCAAGAAGAACTTAGAGGCTCGGTTGAAGTTGGTAAGTATGCCGACTTCACTGTTTTTAATCGTGACTTGATGACGATTCCAGAGAGTGAAATTCTGACCAGTGAAAACGTAATGACTATTGTGGGTGGCAATATTACTTATCGCCAGAATTGAAGATTCGGTAGTGTAAAAACGAACTACTATGTTTTAGTCTGGTTTCATTTAATGGATAAAAGTCTGTCCATCAAGCTCTGCACTAATTTCCTGCGGGATAGTCAATTTAAGATGGGTCGCTATTGAGGGCAGAATATCCACAATCGCTGGATAGTTGAAAAAATGCTCGTTCAGATTCTGGTTATTGGTGGCAATCCATATTAAACGCTCCCGTTCACTCTGGCCGCCATGGCTTTTACCAGTTTCTAAATCGCGACCATGATCGGTGGTCACTACAATAAACCAGTCTTCGTTTTCTGTTTGCAGTCTGCTCTTTATTGCGTCCCATATTTTGCCGACGTTGCTATCCATTAGCGTAACGGCTTCTTCCAATTCCGCGCTGTCGCCAAAGCGGTGTCCAATATCATCGGTGTATTGCAGGTATACCCAGGAAAGATCTGGTCCTTGATCTTGCACAAACCGAGCGGCTTCATCGCTGACCAGATCATCAATGTCTTTTATATAGTCACTCGCATCATCGTGGGGGAAGCGTTGCAGATCTTGCTCGAAACCATCGAAGTAGTAGTCGAGTTTGCTTCCTCCGGCTTCAGTTAATCCGTCACCGAGTAAACGAGTTCGATTATCCAGCCAGGTAGAAAACAATGCGGTCTGCAATGCAGAATCATGGGCCTTTGCGATTCGAAATATATCCCAATATTGATAGTTAGGATTTTCGATTCGGTTGTCATACACGTTGTGCTTGTTTGCCCAGGTACCAGTGAGTAATGAGTTATAACCTACTGCCGAGACAGTAGGGCTTTGGCTTGGCCCGTTAGCCTCTCCGCCAACATAAGCTTGAGTATAAGCTCCCGCCTCAGTGATTTCATCGATAGCTGGAGTGTAAGTTGCTTCAAGAACGTCGGCAGGAATACCATCGACAATGATGAAGATCGCCTTTGGGCTTGCCGGTGATAATTCCTCCGGAGCCGAGCAGGTGACAATGAACAATGCGACAAGCAGGCTGCCCAAATATTGAAGGCATCGAAGACTTGAAAATAGTTGAGTAAAGTTCTGGCGCTCGCCCATGCAATGACAGCAGACTTAGAAGGATATTCGGAAAGTTTAACAGGATTCCCAGGTGAGCTGTTAGACTTGATAACAATGCGCACCAATTTTCATCTTCCCGGCCATAGTCAGTAATGCAAGCCGTTCTCTCTGTTGCAGTAATTGCAGTTTTAATCACATCCCTGGCATTAGTCTGCCGCTGGGGAAAACTGATTCTTACCGGTCAGATGCCGACTCGTTTTTTCGCCTTCTTCGCTATCTTATTCACTTCGGGTCTGGATGTTGGATTAATCATGTTCCCGCTGACTGAAATTCCGGTTTATGAGGCGGAAGAGGCCTATGGCTTTACCAATCCTTTGGCGATTGAGTTTGGTTTCTGGGGATTTTTTATCTGGATTTTTTACTTTTTTACTACGTTTTATTTTTGTGTTATCGAGCCGCGGCTGAAAATATTTGAAATTCCCTGGGTAAAACTTGTTAACAACGTCATCGTGATAACGACTTGCGCGTTTACCGGTTATTTGTTTTTAACTTACTTGCCTGACTACTTTGAAAACATCACAACCTTCGTTCAGTTTGGGCTAGTGGCACTCGTGTTACTGGGAGCCGTGTTTTCCAGCACTGATATTCGCTATGTCAAAATACTCAGCCTGTCTTCAACCTGGCTGTTCTTTTCACTGATTCTGGTGATGTGGGTGTTTGGTGGATTAGGTATTAGCGGGCTTGCTACCAACCTACTGCAACTCGGGGGATATTTTGGCAACCTGCATCGCTTTATTTTGCCATTCTCTGACTACCATGCGTTTTATCTGTTCTGGTGGTTTGCCTGGAGCATAATGATCGGACAATTCGTTTCACGCTTCGTCGGTGGATTACAAACCTGGCAGTTGTTATTAGCGTTACTAGTTATTCCATCAATTCCAATCGCTCTATGGTTTTCTGTTTTATTCGGTGTCTATGAACAGGGTCGAGACATAACAGGGCTAATGAATGGTTTCATGGTGTTAGTAGGTATTATATTTGTTGTTAACTCATTGGATTCACTGACCAGGTTATACACCGTAAACCTGAATCTAACAGTCGATCGCTTCGGCCGGCTGAAGTACATCGCCATGCATTGGTTACTGCTATACAGCCTGATACTTTTTTACCAATTTACACCCTTACAGATTGAATGGATCGGACTGGTTGTTATCTGTCTCTATGCTGCCATTGCAGTATTGATAATTGTGCGCAGACAAAGATTAGCAGAACCGAGTAGTGCTTAGGAAGATTGTAAATTAATGGACGAATTTGATTTCATTATTGTGGGGGCTGGTTCAGCCGGCTGCGTATTAGCCAATAGACTTTCGGTTAATCCTGAGAATCGTGTATTGCTGGTCGAAGCCGGGGGTAGTGACAAACACATCCTCGTGCAAATGCCCACAGCCTTGTCTTATCCAATGGCGATGGATCGTTTTAACTGGGGCTATCATTCTGAACCAGAGCCTGGTTTGGATGGCAGACGCATCTCCTGCCCTCGGGGTAAAGGGCTCGGTGGCACTTCATCCATAAACGGTATGGTGTATGTGCGCGGTAATGCCCATGACTTCGAGGAATGGGAGGCGGCAGGCGCTGAAGGCTGGGGTTATCGAGATTGTCTGCCTTACTTCAAGCGTGCCGAATCCTGGATCGGAGGAGCTGATTCCTATCGCGGAGGCGAAGGCCCGCTGGGAGTAGGTGCCGGTAACGAAATGCGTCTTAATCCTCTGTACCGCGCCTTCATCGATGCGGGTGCCGAGGCCGGATACCCGGAGACCAATGATTACAACGCTGAATGCCAGGAAGGATTCGGGCCAATGCACATGACGGTGCGCAACGGCGTGAGAGAATCCACTTCCCGAGCTTATCTGCAGCCAGTACTCCACCGGAAAAATCTTAAGCTAGTCACCAATGCACTTGTCCACCAAGTGGAAATTGAACAAGGCCGTGCATTAGGTATAAAACTTGAAATTGCTGGCAATATTTCAACTCTGCGCACGCGCCAGGAAGCGATTCTTACTGCAGGTTCAATTGCTTCGCCAACGCTTCTACAACGGTCCGGTGTCGGTAGTGAAGTGTGTCTGAATACAGCTGGTGTGAAACCAATACATATACTTCCCGGTGTGGGTGAAAATTTGCAGGATCACCTGGAAGTCTATTTTCAATTTCATTGTAAACAACCAGTTAGTTTAAATAATAAACTGGGCTTATTCAGTAAGGCATTAATAGGTGCCAGGTGGATTTTATTTAAGAATGGCCTCAGCGCTACCAATCATTTCGAATCCTGTGCCTTTATTCGTTCCAGGCCAGGTTTAAAAGCTCCTGACATACAGTATCACTTCTTGCCGGCGGCGATGCGTTACGACGGTACGCCATCCACTCCCGGGCATGGATTTCAAGTGCACGTTGGTCCGAATAAACCAAAGAGTCGTGGATGCGTACGCATTAACAATGCGGAGGCGAGCGCAGCACCGAGTATCTTGTTCAACTACTATCAACATGAAGATGACATTGAGGCCTGGCGACAATGCGTTCGCCTGACGCGGGAAATCATGGCACAAGCAACCATGGATAATTATCGAGGTGAAGAGCTGCAACCCGGTCTTGCAGTGCAAAGCGATGCTGAAATAGATGCCTGGGTCAAACAGAATGTTGAGAGTGCCTATCATCCTGCTGGTACTTGCAAGATGGGAAGAGCAGATGATCCTCTCGCCGTTGTCGATGCGGACTGTCGTGTCCATGGCCTGCAAAACTTGCGAGTGATTGATGCATCAGTTTTTCCGAGTTTGCCCAATGGCAATATCAATGCACCGGTCATCATGGTGGCAGAAAAAATGGCGGATTCTTTGCTGGGAAATGTGCCGCTTCCAGCTGCAGATGTGCCAATCAGGCTTCCTGAAGAGTGGGAAACCAGGCAACGCTAAGTTGAATCGGGCTATAAAGGGCCAGGCAACAACGATTTAATCTTTAAAAAAGTGGCGGGTCGCCGCTTTAAGCTGTATTGCAAGCGCCAATTCTTGTATTTTATCGCGGGTTTCGATTAACAGATGAATCGGCACCTCGATCCAATTTTCAGCGAACAGGACTTTTTATGTTGTATTACTCTCGTCTTCAGTCAAATTTTAAATCTTATCTATGCTTGGCCTCACTGCTAAGCGTAAGTCTGGCAACTGTTTCGCCAGTCTCGGCTCAGCAACAATCCGCTGGCGACGAGATAGAAGAATGGATCACAGCGTCCATGTGCGCGGCAGATAACAGGTCGGTAGACCTGAGTCAGACTGTTTCGTTCACCTACACCGATTCCGATGGTAATAATCCGCGTCACCTCGATGCCGCACAAGCAGGACTCACCACGGCCGACTTTTCAAATCTGGAGTTAGCCTGGGCAATCGCTTTTCCCGCAACTTCCGGTCTGCGAGCCGCGCCAGTGATCATTGGCGATACCATTTTTTATTCTGCTACTGATTCGGGCAGAGTGTTTGCGCTGGATACCAATAGCGGTTGTGCCAAGTGGGTTTACGAACCGGGTACTCGTCTGCGCTCTTCAATGGCCTACAGTGTAATCGACGGGCAGGGCATGCTGGTGTTTAGCGATATGCCGGGAATGATTCATGCGATTAATGCTGAGAATGGTGAGGCAATCTGGGTGGCCAGTGGTCAGGCAGATAACAATCAAGGCATGCTTACCGGAACGCCGGTTTTTCATGAAGACAGAGTTATCGTGCCGGTATCGGGTTCCGGGGTGATTACCGGTGGCAATCCAAATTATGAGTGCTGCGAAAACCATGGTGCGGTTACCGCGTTAAATGTGCGCACCGGAGAAAAACTCTGGGAATATCACACCATGCCAGCGGCTGAATACACCGGCCAGGAAAGTGCCACTAGAGTTAAGCAGCGCGGTCCTTCCGGTGCACCTATATGGACTACACCAACAATAGATGCCGAGCGAAGTCAGATTTATGTCACCACCGGTGAAAACACTTCCCATCCAACCACTAATACCAGTGATGCGATCATCGCATTGGATTTAGAAACTGGCGAAGAAAAATGGGTCTTCCAGGCACTGGCGAATGACATGTGGAATTTCGGCTGCAGCGCCGGCGGACCAAACTGCATCATTCTCGATGACTCAAACTCTGTCGATTACGATTTTGGCGGTCCAGCAGTTTTAGTAGACACAGGCGATCGCGAATTACTAATTGCCGGTCAGAAATCCGGCGACATCTGGGCGTTGGACCCAGTCTCAGGTCAACTCATTATGAACCAACGGGTAGGTGAGGGCACGGCGTTAGGCGGCAACCATTGGGGAATTGCCGTAGATTCCGAGCGCGCGTTTTTAACGATTAACGATCCCGGCGGCATGGGCGCAAACAGCGTACCTGGCATTTACACCTATTTTGTTGGCACTGGCGAACCAAGTTGGTTCTACCAAGTTCAGCCAAAATGTAATGATGAACGCAGCGAGAGACTCAGACGTTGCGAGGGACTTTACGGATTTTCTACTGCGCCATTGTCAGTTGACGGGGCCGTCATCACCGGCGCGCTCGACGGACGCCTGTTTGTCTTCAATTCCGATTCCGGCGAATTGCTGTTCGAATACGACACGGTGAGAGATTACGAAACCGTCAACGGCGTTGAAGGTTATGGCGGTTCAATCGACAGCCATTCTATTGCCGCCGGATCCGGTATGGTATTCGTAGGATCTGGCTACGGTCAGTTCAGCCAGGTGCCAGGCAACGTATTGCTCGCCTTCAAACCGGCACAATAAAAGAAACACTAAAGAGGACGGAGGGAACTCTTTCTTTCGTCTTCTTTAATCTTCAAACTCAAATCGAAACAGGTACTGCACACCTGGCACTTCAACCCCCACTCCGTCTTTAACTCGGGGTTGGAAGCGGAAGCGTGCGGCGGCACGCACCGATGCTCGATTGAAAATATCCGGCGGCTCGGCGTCTACAACCTCGATAGTATCCTCGACCACCGTACCTTTGCTATCGACCGTGAAGCTCACTATGCACCAACCCTCGATGTCATTTTGGCGGGCACGCACTGGGTATTCGGCCGGGATTGCAACTAACGGTAGGTAATCGCCGTCAGTCGAAGAAACAGTAGCGATGGATAACTCCAATCCGGTATCTACTTCAACCACTGCTCGTTCAATGTTTAGTGAAGGTCCTGCATCCAGACTGATTTTCTTGTTCTCGAGTTCTGGTTGTTTCTCGCTTAGTTCGACTATTGGTTCTGGTTTATCAATTTCTTCGATTACCACCATCTCAACTTCTGGCATGGTCGCATCGACAATCCTGACAACCGAAACCGTGTTATTTAATTTTTCGCCACTTATGATTAAGGTGTGCATGAAATAGAACAGTCCGAGAGTCATCCCAGAAGCTAGAACAGGCGCCAAGAAAAACCCGAAAATCCGTACGGCTACCCAAAATGATTTTCTCATCACCAAGGATTCAGCAAACTGATGGGATTCGTCCAGTTGTACCTCTGCGTGGCTCAAAGTTTGTTAACCCCCGTGCACTCTCTGTAGCAATCACCTGAAAGACCACCATTGGCCTAATCACTACTTTTTCCTATTTTCACCAGTACCATGAAAACACAAGCTGGAGAGATCAAAATTGATATCAATCAAAGGTTTAGGGGTCGGTGAACCGAGTGAGTAAAGGCGTTTTGACGCAAGCGAGGGATAGATAAAGTAGTCGCGTCAGAATTTAAAATAAGAGGATCTAAATTAGCTAGATAAGAAAAATAGTTCTTTTCTCTAATTATCAGTTCGCGTCGACAAGTTGAGGCCGACGTTGCACATAGTCTGTGACTTGTTCGTAAGCCAGGGCGAATTCCAATACTCGTTTGTCATCACCAAACCTGCCCATGATCTGCATACCCATCGGCCGACCCAATGCATCGGTGCCAACAGGTAAGTTAATGACCGGAATACCGCCCATGCTGGCAAGAATAACGACCTCCATCCACCGGTGGTAAGTATCCATCCGGCGTCCTGCTATTTCTTGCGGCCAATGATTTTCTTTCGGATAAGGAAAGACTTGAGCGGAAGGAATGGCGAGGAAATCATATTCATCAAACAATAGATCGAGTTCTCGATACCAATCGCTGCGAATGCGGTTTGCTACTCTGCGGTCGCCATCGGTAAGCATAAAGGATTGCTCGATCTCCCATTTTAACTCAGGCTTTAATAATGCCCGGGCTTCGGGATCATTATAGAGATCATGATATCCAGTCCTGCCGGAATGACGAATTGTGGTCCAGGCCAACCACAGATCGGATAGGTTGAATTGGGGTTTCACCGCATCGACTTTTACCGCAGCTGCACTTAGTGAGTTCAGACTTTCTTCACAAATATCAGTGACACCTGACTCCATTGAGAGATAGCCATCCAGATTTCCCATCCAGCCGATGCGAACTTCGGATAAATCCATTGGGCTATAATTTTCTGCTACGGGTTTTACAGCAAGTGTTTTCAAGAGTTGAATCGTATCGGCAGTGTTTCTTCCCATTGGCCCGGTGGTAGAGATGCTTCGTTCTCCTGGCTGTTGCTCTGCAGTTACGCCAATACTGGGTCGAAAACCGATTACACCATTAAAGGCACCGGGGTTGCGCAATGATCCCATGGTGTCACTGCCGTCGGCGCTTGGCAGCATATGCGTACCTAGGCCGGAGGCAGCACCACCGCTACTGCCACCCGATGTTAAGGCCGGATTCCAGGCGCTACCGGTGGCACCAAAAACCGGATTATAGGATTGAGAGCCAAGCCCGAATTCGGGCACATTGGTCTTGCCGATGAAAATTGCACCAGCCCCTCGAATGGCAGCGGCCAAAGGATGATCCACGTCGGCAATTCGATCAGCATACAGAGGAGAGCCGCTGGTGAAGGTTAATCCCGCTGCGCCCCGCACATCTTTAATCGCATGAGGCATGCCATGCATCCAGCCGCGGTATTCGCCGCGGGCAAGTTCGTCATCGGCAACGGTTGCCTGATTCAATAATTCATCATCGTCAAGCATGCTAACGATCGCGTTGTAAACAGGATTGTAGCGATGGATGCGATCCAGATAGGCCCGCATTACCTCTGCACAGCTTATGTCTTTTTGCCGAATGGCAGTAGAGAGATCGCTGGCAGAAAGCTCAGTAATATCAGCGGGCATTTCACTCGCCAGTAATCTTGCGGGCAGTAACAATAACCCACTTAATCCAATCGAACTTCTTATCGAGTCCTGCAAGAATTTACGCCGCGTTATCATCCTGGTTCTCCAATACGATTGTGGCCAGCTGGTTATGAATGTACTCAGTTAACTTTTGAAAATCAAAGAAAAGTAAGCAAGAAGGGATCATACTCCTTTAAAAATTGATGATCGAAAATACCTGGTCCATCCCTTAAACTCCACTACAATTAACTCATGCGCTTCTCATTCACATTGCTGATGCTACTCTCAATTTGTTCGCTCACGCTGGCAGAGTCTCCAGTTGGTCGCTGGTTATCTGTAGACGACGAGTCAGGCAAGGTGGAAGCATTAGTGGAGATTATTGAAGTTGACAATGAAGTGCAGGGAAAAATAATCGACTTGATCGATCCTGAAGAACCCAACCCAAAATGCGAAAAATGCTCAGGGGAAAATGAAAACAAACCTGTCATTGGTTTAACTATCGTTTGGGGGTTAAAGGAATCCAACGGTGTTTGGGAGGGCGGGTATATTCTTGATCCTAAAAGCGGACGGACTTACAAATCAAGGTTGTACCTTAACGAGAATGGCCAGCTTGAAGTTCTTGGTTATATCGGCTTCGCTGCACTAGGTCGAACTCAACAATGGCATAGAGCAGAAAACTAAAAGAGAAGAATGGAATAACTTTTGTTCAATTGACCCAACGTTTGCTCAAGCATCTATTCTATTTGCTATTAGTAAGGCTTTAGCAAAATTAATCAGTGCTTCTCGCGTTTCGATTGATACATCAATTCGTCGCCTTCCTTTATCATGTCTTCAAGAGTGTTGTGCTGCTTTGCATTGTATTGAATAGTGCCGCTAGAAAAATTCACCGAATAATCAATGTCCATTTCAGAGACGACTTTGTCCAGGGATATTTTAAAGTCGAAAATGATTTTCTCCGCTTCAATGACTGTCGTGTTGTTTAACAGTACGATAAATTCATCACCGCCAATGCGAGCAAAGATGTCAGATGCTCGAAAGCGATTCTGTAATTGCTCGGCGAACAAGGTCAAAGCACGATCACCTTGATCATGTCCGAAGTTATCATTGATTAATTTAAAATCATCCAAGTCGAAAAATACCAGAGTGAGAGGAGTAGTTTGTCTTACACTCATTTTAAAAGCGTGCTGCGCCAGCATCATAAAGCCACGACGATTAGAAAGCTGAGTTAATTCATCCTCAGTGGAAATCTTTAAGGCGGTTAACTCTTGTTCCACCATGTAAGCCAGGTCTTTGAGAATCTGCACATCTTCGGCAGGAAATTCCCGTGGTTGATTGTCGATAATACACAAGGTTCCGATTCGATTGTCGGCGTTCATCTGGATAGGGCAGCCGGCGTAAAAACGAATATTTGGATCTGCTGTAACTAACGGATTGTCAGCAAAACGTGCGTCTTCATTGGCGTTATTTACAATAAGTACTTCTTTATCGATTATGGTATGACCGCAGAAAGAAATGTCTCGCGGAGTTTCTCTGGCTTCTAGACCAAATTTGGATTTGAACCATTGCCGGTCAGAATCGACCAGGCTCACCAGGGCAATGGGCACATCAAATAGCCGTGCTGCCATGCGCGTCAAGCGGTCGAAGCGGTTTTCGAAATCTGTATCCAAAACATTGAGTTCGCGAAGTGCTTTTAGCCTGGATTCTTCGTTTTCAGGTATGGCTGGTTCTTGCATGTAAGTATCTCAATTTCCACAGGAATTCTTTCCTAACTTAAAGTTTAGAACAGGTCGCGAGCTCTGCAAGTCAGAAGTTGTAAAAAAGAAAGTGAGCGATGTGAAGAAGATTAGACGGATTTGCTATTAAAAAAAATTCAATCAGAGAAAATGGCAAGTAAATCAGAATATGAAGATACTTTTAAATTTTGATTTTAGAATTACAATCTCAGAACAGTTAAAACGTCCCGGTAATTTTTAAGGACATCACTAAGCCTCGCATACTGCAGCGCCGTTCAATTTCTTCGAGAATACCGGCCGAGAGTCGACCGACAAACCGGGTTCTATTGCTGCAGCGTTCCGGATTACCAACATCCCGCGCGTCCCAGCGCCAGCTAGTACCGCCAGGGCTTATCCACTCGGCAAAGAGCGACAAACTTGGTTCGCCATATAAGTCAAGGACGTCATCAATATCATAGATCTTGGTATTGCCATCAAAATTTTCTCTTACGCTCGCACCCCAGTTCAGGCTATAGCTAGGGATATCGTGTCGAAAACTGAGGCTCGCACTGCCACGACCATGATGGAGCATGCGGCGATCTTCACCGGTAAAGGGATCCGTAATCTTTGAATCTTGCGCAGTTATTCGAGCTGACACGAGCAAATTTGGTATGTTTATCATGTTCATTCTAACGCTGCCATTTAATCGAATTCCGTACATATGGCCATCACCAATATTACCGTTAGCCGAGAGCAGCATGTCTTCAGTTACGGTGACGTCGAGGCGCTCTATCTTGTCGCGATGATCGTGGTAAAAAATTTGGCCATCAATAACACCCGCATCGTTCGGCAGTCGATACTCCGCGTTGAAATTGTAGTTCCAGTACCACTCCTGACGTATTTCCGAATTACCTGCGGCGACATTGGAATCTTCGTCGTTGTTATCTGTGTCAGCAACGAAATCACTAAATCGAAGTTGTTCAACAACTTTTTCTATTGAGCCTCTAAGCTGAATGCTTGGCGTCAGGTCATAACGAAAATCAACCTTTGGTTTTATAAAATCAAAGTCACGCTGATTGGATACATCTCCAGATTGGGTAATTTCTGATTGCTCATACAGCAGAGTGCTCTCCAGTGACATGCGATCATTAAGGATCCAGTTGTGGATGACGAAAGGTTCATACCGAACTTCTTCAACAGTGGAATTGGCGTTGTCTACCGGGACAGGAACCAGTCCTCCGAAGTCTGGCGAAGTTGTGCCAGTTGGATCCAGCACACCGAGAGCAAGATTGGAGTCAAGTGTAGTAACAGCCCGTTCAATACCGAATTCAATGTCCTGCCCATCGAATATATCGCGGGTATAAGAACTTCGAATTATTTCTTCCTCGGTAACACTGCCATTTTTGAGAAAAAGATTTTTTTCTTCTGAACCATCTGGAAAGACATCGAAACGTTCTCTAGTCCGATCACGGTTATTCTGGTTCAGCACAAATAAAACCTTGAAGCGATCCCCATTGTTCAAGAATGTCTCATAGTCGCCACCGATTTCCCAATTGTCTTGCTCGCCGGGAATATCGTTGCGTTGCAATTCAAACAGATTGGGCGAAACTGTTAAATCCGTAGTGCTGCGCGTGGATTCGGCTGGATCATCATTCTGCGACCAGAGTGCATTGAAGCGCGCACTGGAGCGATCACTAAATTCATATCCGAGATTCGCGGTAAGGTCGTAACTCGTTTGTTCGGAGATGCTGTCTTCAAGCACTCGTTCATTCGGTGAAAAATCAGCGAGGATACTGTCTTCTACACTTTCGCTGTGACTGTATCTCGGTTCTGCAACCGCGCTGAGTACGAAATCGAGACCGCCGATTTGATTCGAATAAGACAGGTTGGCACCCGGCGAGAGCTCACTATCCCGACTTCGATCGGCATTAATTTGATAAGACAGGCTGGAGTTTGAAAGCTCCTCAAACAACACGACGTTTATTACCTGGCCACTGCCACGCACGTCCAGTTCACCTGAAGTTCCGCGAATGATTTGAATATAGTCCACCTGATCGGAAGTAATTCTGCTTAACACGCCACTGGTCTGATTATTTTTTCCAGCAGTTCGCTTGCCATTGATAAGAACTTCGCTGGAACCGCTTCCGCTGCCAAAACCACGGCCGCCGCCACCACCACCGCCACCACGAAATCCGCCGATACTGCTGGGCCCGCCACCTGTAGTTGAGCCAACGCCTGGAATTCGATCGAGCATATCCTTGGCATTGACCGGTGCGTATTCGGCAAAGTAGCTGGCCGGATAAGTCACCGTGGCTTCGTCTTCTGCAATTTGCGCCATGCTCTGGCTAGAGAGCGAGGCTGCGAATAACAGGCTTAAGCTTGCGAGATAAGGCTTGCGAATAACTGACTTCATAGATCAATAACACCGTAAGATTGCATTGTAGCGGGATTTGAAATCGCTATGATGCTGAAGAATATAGGGGGATTGAGGAAAAATACAGGGTGCTGCAATCGCTTTACCGCGTTTAATTCCTGCTATTATCCTGTTATCTCCAACTACCAATTAAGGTTCTTCCAATGTACGCAAAATTCAGGCTGATGGTTGTAATTCTTTGTGCCGGTCTCCTTTCTACGGTTCTGGCAGATGATCAGGAATCTGCAACCGTGCTACCTGCCAAAATCAGTAAAGATGATGCATCGGGGATGATCTTTCAGCGCGACGATATGACGGCAATCACCCATCCTGATGGTCATAAAACTGAAAGTGTCACTTCCATGGTTAGTAGCGATGGAAAGTACTACAGTGGCATGTATCGCTCAGAAAAAACTCGAGTAGATATCAGTGAACCATACGGAGTAAATGAGTTTATGTTTTTCCTTAGCGGGGGCGTCACACTGACATCGAGCGACGGAAGTGTCATGACTGTGCAAGCAGGCGAAGCAGTGACAATCCCAGAAGAATGGACAGGCGTCTTTGCTACAGAGGGTTACGAAAAGATCTGGGTCATCTATTCGTCTGATGACTAAACTCTCAACAATACACTGATCTCATTGATTCAAACTGGAGTACCGATTATGAAAACGATTGTTTCATTAAAAAATGCAGTTGCAGTAGTCACGCTATTTTGGTCGGTACTTATATTGGGGCAGGAGAACAGCATGAATGACTATCAACAATTGGAAGAGTTAAACAAGGGTTACTTAGATTCTTATCGAAGCGGCAAAGCCGATTTTTTCAATCGCGTACTCGCCGATGACTTCAGAGAAACAGCAGCGGATGGAACCATTTTAAACCGCGCCCAATTCTTGCAAAAAATTAGCGAGTTCGGCAATGCTCAAGCTGACCCAATAACGGTAACTGCGGGCGAACTTGAGATTCGTATTTTCGGTGACACCGCAATAGTGCATGCGATTCCGATAGTCACTATGGCAGATGGCACAACTTTTAACGGCGGTCGCTACACCGATGTGTATGCGCGTATCGATGGCCAATGGCTTTGTGTGGCTGCCCATCTTGGCGGATCTTAAATTGACTTGACCAATAAAAAATTGAGCGACTAGATAAGAATAAATCCAGCCATCACTCGGCTAGCAAACTCCCGCCCAAGTTAACCTGACCCATTATTTTGACCATCTGCCTCGAATGTAGCTTCTCACTTGTGTCTCACGTTATTCTTCTTAATCACCGAGAAAAGGGGCTGAAACATGAGTTTTACCAGGCAATTGTTGACCGCATTGTGTCTAATTCTAAGTTTGCAGCTCTATGGCGCTGAAGATCCGTCTCCTTCCGATTCCGTTACTACCGTTGAAGAGCTGGATGCGCGAATTCTCGCCATACTCGAAGAAACTGGGGCACCTGGGATGATTGGTGCAATTGTCTATGGCGATGAGCTGATCTGGCAAGGCGCTCATGGCATGGCCAATTTAGACTTCGAACAAGCAGTCACTCCCGAGACGTTGTTTCGCGTTGGCTCCATCTCAAAATCCATCGTTTCACTGTCTATCCTTAAGCTGGTGGAGCGCGGAGAGATAAGTCTCGATGATTTGATTAGTGAGCTAGCTCCGGAAACAGGCGTGGTGAATCCTTGGGAAGAAACGGATCCAGTCAGACTCGTTCACACTTTAGAACACACCGCGGGATTTGATGATATTCACTTTAGAGATTTCGCCTTCAGCGACCCAAATGTCACAACCTTGCAAGGCATTGAGTTCAATAATAATTCACGCAATGTTCGGTGGCGCCCGGGAACACGCATGGCCTATTCCAACATTGGTCCAGCAATCGCAGCGGTGGCCCTGGAAAATGTTGCTGGAATGAGTTTCGAAAATTTTGCCAAGCAGGAAATCTTCGATCCTTTAGGAATGAGCACCGCCTCTTTTTTCTTTGCCGAAGGTGTTGCGTCCAGTTATAACCCTAACAATGATGTATCACCTTATATTCATATCCCTGTGCGTCCATCTGGAGCGATGAATGCCACAAGTTCCGATATGGCTCAATTACTAAAAATGTTTATTGGGCGTGGTTCCCTTGAAGACTTCCAGTTGATCCAACCAGATTCATTGACGCGAATGGAAACGCCTACCACAACTGTTGGTGCAAGCGACGGCTTAAAGACTGGTTACGGTTTAAGCAATTACACTTCAATAAGTAACGGTTTCCTGTTTCATGGACATAACGGCGGTATAGATGGCTTCTCCTCCAGTTATGCCTATCTGCCTGAGTTCGAGCGCGGTTATTTTTACTCGGTCAATCAGCCTAATGGTCCGGCAATCCGACAAATTAGTGCGTTGATTTCCAGCTTCATAACTCGGGACTTAACGCCACCGGAACCTCCTCCACTAGTCGAGCTAAGCGTTGCAGAATTAGCTGCTTTCGAAGGATTTTATGAATCGGACTCGCCACGAATTGAACTCATGGCGGGCTTACAAAGACTAACGTTTGCCTCGATTCGTGCTGAAGATGGAAAGTTGATTATCAAACCGCTGATTGGCGACGCAACTGAGATAATACCGGTGGGTAATAAGCAATTTAGAAGAGATGAAGATCCAATCGCTACTTTTGCCTTCGTCACCTCACCAGATAACGAAAGTTTGTTACAACTCAATCAAGGCACTCTTAAGCAAATAGGGCCAATCAAAGCCTATGGCAGATTGCTTGCGATTTTGTACGCCGTACTCATGCTTGCCAGCTCAATACTTTTTGCGATTTTTTGGTTAGCTATGAAATTAAAGCCAAAACATTTAAGACGAACCACACCTTACCTTAGGGTGCGAGCAATGCCTGCCGCTGCATCGGCTACCTTTGTTCTGTTCATTTTTCTAATAATTGGCTTAATCAGCAGCGCATCACCGGCGGAAATTTCATCGCTTACCATTGGATTCTGGTTCGTGTCATGGCTATTCCCTGTTGTAACTGGACTTGCGTTGTATGCAGTTGCTTCGCAGTTCGAACATCGTCGCGAGGTAGGGTTAGCCGTGTGGCATCATTCACTGCACACTGCTATCGGATTGGCAGTCTTTGTTATATTTATGCTCAGCTTTGGATTCGTAGGATTACAAACCTGGGCTTATTAACTGGTTAATACAATTACTCTAATTTATAGGATATCTGGTTGACATGTAATCCAGCCCAAACTAGGCTGGCAACACAATATCCAATCAAGGCCCTGCCCAATGAATCGATTACAAACAACCGCAATTTCTTTCTCCGCCATGATGCTTTGTTCCTCAGCTTTTGCAGGCGACGGGTTTACTCCTGATGAAGCATTTCAAACCATGCTGCAGCTAGAAGGTAGTTGGACCGGCGAAGCCCAGGTAGTTCCAGTAGGTCAGTCTAAAGAAGACGCAGCAATATCTTCTACCACTGTCTCATTTAAGAACATCGGTAACTCTTCAGTGATGCAAACTTTTGCAGCAGGCACTCCTGCAGAAATGGTGAGCATGTATCATCAAAACGGTAAAGAAGAGCTAATTCATACTCACTACTGTGCAATTGGAAATCAACCTTCAATGACATTCGTTGATACTGATGAGCAAGGCGCCATCGATTTTCAATTTACCAAAGGCACTAACATGGATGTAAATGTTGATCCTCATGCGCACCATAGCTTTATGAAGATCATCGACGAAAATACTTACGAAACCCGTACCGAAAATTGGGGTGGTGGAAAACTGATTTCAGTCCGCTACACCACCATGAAGCGGGATGCGCAATAAGATATTCCTAAGCTAAAAGCAGAATGATCAGAGTTAATTGATTTCGAATAGGTATTGTTGTTACTTGCCCTCAGATCAATTTTCTCTGATCCCGAAGACTTTCTAATCCCCTTGCTGAAACAATAGCTTCGCCCTTCAAACATTTGATTTATACCGATGATTATCAGTCCGAAATAATCAAGGTTCCTCCAACAATTCTTGCGTTGCTCATAAGTAAAGTGGGCCCTTTTACTTCGTGTAGGAAAATTTCACCTTACTTTTTTTAAAATAGAGAAGATAATCTGCTTAATACCTGAAACAGCTCTCTAACAGCAGTGAAGGGAAAATAGCAGATGATTCTCGAAGTCGCAGTAGAGGTAGATGGTACAAAGTATGTTGGTTCCTATTCGGTAAAAGATGGAATGATTTCTGTTACCTGTCTTAGCTATGGTGGAAAAACGGCGCAGATCGATGGAACACCTGCACGACTGATGGCCCGCGATCTGCTTGAAGAGATTTATAGCCAGGGGTGAGCTAGAATCTGAAGGTTTCGATAAAGTAGAAATAGAGAGCTGACTAGTATTTATCTGACTTAGTTTGCGGCCCTCCTGATATCCATGACTCAAGACAAGCTGTTCAAAATTGTCCAAATTTCAAACCATGAAGCACTGAATTTAAGCTTGCGTACCACGCTATTGAACAAATCAGCAACAGAACCCGATGCTGTTTCACACTTGTCCCATGGGCAGTCAGCTTTCCACAACAAATGGCTGTCTAAAATCGATCTGCACAAGTCATCTGATCCTGATCTTAAATCTTTAGCTGCCACAATCGAAAAAACAGCGAATCGACTCATCAGTAATTCTGGTATTGAAGGAAATCTTTCGATGAAGCACATGTGGTCGATGGTGAGTCAACCAGGGTTTCATGGAGATCGACATAATCACGCTGCACATCTTTCGGGCGCTTATTACGTTGATGTTGGTTCAAGCGGTGTGGAGAGCGGTGGCATCTTGCAGCTTTACCAATCTAAGGATGATGAACAGCCTGCCTATGAAGTTATGCCTGAGAACGGCATGATGGTTCTTTTTCCTGGTGCTCTGGATCATCAGGTAAGTGTCTACAACGGTGAAGCACCTAGAGTGACAATTTCGTTTAACTTGGTGATGGATTCAAAAAACTAAAATTGGGATCAATGCGAAAATACATTAAGGCAGTTATTGCATTAATCCCCAATTTTATTGAAACAATTCGCTTCGCACTTCTGCCCGTTTAGTAATCCAGCTTCCGCCAAATTGTTTGATGTACTTTCGTGACCACACATTGATGGCAATGGTGCCGACGATACCCGGAGTGATCCACAGAAAAACCGAATAGCTTTCGAAATTGCTGGCGAATATCTGTTCGAACATAGTGCGCCCGCCAAAGACGGCGAAAGCAGTGTAGGCACCAATACCTGATCCAATTAGCCCGCTTAAATGTTGTATCCACCATTCCTTAGGTCGTATTTCATTGCGGAAGATGTAACGCAGATTAGTAAGGCCGGCGACAATTTGCAGTGGGCCAAAGATCATGAAAAGAATCGTGCTGGTGTTGATGCCGACAATCAGTAAGACAATTCCGACCGTAACAAGTAGTGCATTTAGTCCCAGATGTATTGGGTGACGCAGCGGTGTTCGATCGTCTCGGTGCAGAATTGCTAACCAGCCGTGGCGGGTACTGGTCAGAACCAGAATGCTGAGTGAAAAAAGAAATAGTCCAAACTCTCGGACCTGCAAACCCACTTCCGCCGCTCTTTCCGGAGTCAACTCAAGTCCAGGGGCATGCATGGCAACTGGAAACATCAGGTCCAGGCTGGACATCACGATTCCGGAAATCGAAACCGTGTACATTCCCATGGCGAAGAAACGGCCAAAGCGTTTGTGATCCAAATTGCCTTTGCGGGTAAATATTGGCACCCAGAACAGCAGAAGGGCACAGGCTCCTACGGCGATGTGTATATAGAGTGCAGTCTCGTGAAATAACAACATTTGTATCTCCTCGGCAAGGCTTGTATTTCGATATGTTGCGTAGTTTAGAGAGAGAGCCGCCGTTGTTGCAGTGCCGGAAGTCATGACATGCACTATGACTTTTGGCCTATAGGTAGGATAGGGGCACTATGTGATAATTTTAGGCTGTGTGATAGAGAGTATTAGAGAAAACCAATGACAGAGACAGAAATCACCTCAAATAACATTAGCGAAACGGTACTGACTTATTCCGGCATCATGGTGACAGCATTAGTAGGTGCTGTGGGTGCCTATACCGTATTTAATTCGCCAGTTTTCGTCTATGTCATTGTATTAGCTGCTCTGCAGTTGGCAATGGTGATTTATTCAATACTGTTGAGCAAAGGCAGAACCCTACATTTGGTATTCTGGCTTGAGGCCCTATGTATCAGTGCGCTGCTTTTCTTGGTGCCATCTTCTTTTATCATCATTCTGACCATGGTGTGGCTGGTTCAGGCAGTCGAATTATTCGGCATACGCCGATCAGCGCAATTGCTCCTCGCCAGCCAGGCAATGTTTCTGGTGGCGCAACTTTCTTACTTCGAATACACCAATTGGCTGATGATTCTTATCAGCATATTTCTCTATGGATTGCTTCAAGTATTTTCAATCACCATCGTGCAGCGGGCTATTAATGAACGGCAACAGCGGGAGCAAATGGCTGCACTGAATCGTGAGCTCATCGCCACCCGCGACTTGCTCTCCCAGGCTTCTGCCCAGAGTGAGCGAGTGCGCATAGCCCGCGATCTGCATGACATTCTCGGTCATCACATGACTGCATTGATTTTGAATTTGGAAGTGGCCAGTCACAGCGTCGAAGGTCAGCCAAAAGAAAAAGTAGATCAATCCCTGGCGATGGCCAAGCTCTTACTCAGCGATTTGCGTAGCACAGTCGGTGAACTCCGTGATGACTCTGCTATCAACTTGGAAGATTCAGTGAAAAAGCTTGTTGCAGGAATTCCAGATTTTGCAATCGATGTGGATTTCAGTGACGCACCACAAATCGAGGATGTAGATGTCGCGGAAACTTTCTTACGTTGCACACAAGAAGCATTAACTAATGTCTTGCGCCACAGCAATGCGGATCGATGTTCTATTTCTATGAGTGGCAACGAAGCAGGCTGCACTTTATCGGTAAGCGACAACGGCAGTGCTGATTCCACTATAGAGCCAGGTAATGGTCTAAAAGGCATGCTTGAACGCGTGCGTGCCCGCGGTGGTACTCTAGATTGGCAACAGAACGAAGATGGATTTCAGCTAAGCGTTACCCTCAACACAGCAGCAACAGCATGAAGATAAAGGTCATGTTAGCCGAGGACCAGAATCTGGTTCGGGAAGGCTTGCGCAATCTACTAGAACTCAGCGACAACATCGAAGTGGTGGCGGAAGTCATCGACGGTGCTGAAGTGATTGATGGTCTTAACAAGTTTCAACCAGATGTTCTGTTAACTGATATTCGCATGCCCAGGATGACTGGAATCGAAGCACTGAAAGCCATGCGCGAGCAGGGCATCGATACACCCTCTATTATTCTTACTACCTTCGATGATCACCAACTCGTGCTTGAAGGCATGCAGGCCGGTGCCAATGGCTACTTACTCAAAGATGTTTCGCTGGAAAGCTTAGTAAACGCAATCGAAAGCGTGCATCGTGGCGAGACACTGGTGCAGCCTGCCATCACCGAACGCATACTTAAAGGATTGTCTTCCCTGGCTAGCAAGGAAGATGATTCTGAAGTTGTCGAAGAACTCTCACCGAAAGAACTGGAAGTATTGCGTCTCGTTGCCGGTGGTTACAGTAATCGAGAAATCTCCACTGCAATTCACAAATCTGAAGGCACGGTAAAAAATCAGGTGTCGTCTATTCTGGAAAAACTCGGCGTGCGGGATCGCACGCAGGCGGTGCTGAAAGCGATAAACCTGGGCTTGTTGTAGCTTCCGGAAATAAGGGACAGACCACCATTAATCCAACTTTTTATTAATCAAACAGAACTTGAATTGGCGCTCCCATAGCCGGATTGTAATCTCGATAATCCTCCCCCAAAAACTGCATCAAAGTCGCCGCAATTCTATTAGAGGTTATGCAGCCCGCGTCAGTCTGTATCTGCCCGCGACTGGCAACACCGGGTCCCATTGCTGCGAACCAGGTCGCCTCAGAACCGACAATGCCGTCGGCATACTGTGTCAATCCGCTATTGGATCTTGTGGTTGCCTGCTGGCTGGAATGATGCATCCATGAATCGGGAGGCGATTCCCCGCGACCATGATCAACTGTTATGAAAAGTACGGTGTTGTCGCGATATTGATCGATAGATTGGAGCGTTGACCATAATTCCTCTATGAAGCCGTCGGTCCTGTTGGCGGCGAAAATGTATTCATCATACTTGCCATCGTGGGCAAAATCGTCGGTTTCGCCATAGCTGATGAAAATCGCTCTCGGTTGTTCGCGGCGCAAATAGGACAGCGCATATTGTTGAGTGAAAGCATCATTGCGCACAGCGGGCCATGGAGTTGGTATTTCACTTTGCAGCTTATTTAGAAATTCTTCGTGAGCATCAAACGGATTAGCCTCAATTGAAAATGCATTGACGTGCACATTGCTTCTTTCCACATTAAATATGAATGGAAACACATCCCAGGAAGCAAAAGCAGCAGTCTGCTCACTATACGAAGCATTGCTTTCCAGTAATTCAAGAAAGGTAACTTCGGTATTCGGTACTTTACTGTTCGAGTCGATAGCAGGATTTACCACACCGGTCAGAATTTCAGAGTAGCCGGGATAAGAAAAATACCAGTTATTACTGACCGCCGCGCAAGAACCATCCTGTCGATTTCCGGCATAGCTACCTTGAGCGAAAACCATTTCATGAATAAATGGCAACAATGTCTCGGCTCGATCATTGGCGTTGTCGCGCCAGAAGCGCTGCATTAATAGTTCTGACTGTGATGAGTAGTCCTGGTGCGTGGCCAGATTCTCATCGATTCCGGCAAACACTTCCTGCCAGCGTAATCCATCAAATGTGATCAAAACTACATTGTCCGCGCCATAGCCGCTTGCGGGCAGGAGCGCGGTCAAGAAGAAAAAAGAGAGTAAGAATTGTCTCAAAACAAGATTCTCCCAGTTATTAAGCAGGGCCAGAGAAATAATAAAGGGGCCAGAGTCAAAATGCAGCATTGTATTTTTATTCTGTCCCTTTTTTCTCGTCTCTCTCGAAGGAATAGAAGTAAAAAAGTATTACTCTGATCACCGGTATTCGTTATGCTGATCCTAGAATAACTTTGGGGAGCAATGCCATGAGTAGAATTACACGCCGCAGTTTTATTCAACAGGCTGGATTATTCAGCGCCAGCGGGCTCACACTAAGTGGTGTACTGCCTGGGCTCAATTCGAAATCGGTAAATGCCCAAGTCATGTCAGACTGGCTTGCGTTGACCTCCGAAGCTGCGCTTGAGCCTGACCTCCCGATCATCGATCCTCATCATCATTTGTGGGATCGACCCAATAATCGCTACATGCTTGAAGATTTGCTCGAAGACACTGCTGATCATAATGTCCGTCAGACAGTCTTTGTTGAATGTACCTCTATGTATCGGGCGGATGGTCCGGAAGAATTGAAGGTTGTTGGCGAGACTGAATTTGTGCAAGGTGTTGCCGCAAAAAGCGCCAGCGGTGGCTATGGTGACATGCGGGTGGCTACTGGCATTGTTGGTTCGGCAGATCTTCGTCTCGGAGACCGTGTCGTACCAGTACTCGAAGCGCAGATTGCGGCAAGTCCACAACGCTTTCGGGGGATACGCCATCGAGCTGCGTGGGCAGACCGCACAGTGCGACCAAACCAGCCGGCGGATGCGCCACAACATGTACTGCTAGATCCTGATTTCCGCAAGGGATACGCACACCTGCGAACCTATGGCCTATCATTCGAAGGTTGGCTCTATCACACACACATCGCCGACCTGACCGATCTGGCGAAAACATTTCCAGACACCACAATTATATTCAACCATCTCGGTGGACCGATTGGAGTGGGTTCTTTTGCAGGCCGTCGCGATGAAGTATTTACATCCTGGAAGCCTGCAGTTGCCGAACTGGCAGAATGTCCGAACGTAGTAGCGAAAGTTGGTGGCATTCAAATGGTTGTTAACGGCTATGGTTGGCATGAGATGAACAAGCCGCCAACATCCAATGAATTACTCGCTGCTAACAGAGACTGGTACAACTACATCATCGATCAGTTTGGGCCAGACCGCTGCATGTTCGAAAGTAATTTTCCTGTGGACAAATTGTCGTGTTCCTACACAGTACTGTGGAATCAATTCAAGAAATTGACTACAGGATTTTCAGCCGACGAACGCGCTGCAATGTTCCATGACACAGCGATGCGCGTTTATCGATTGCCGCAAGTATGAGAATAGGGGAAGTCCACTCTGACTCCTTTGTTTTAAAATTCTCATGAAGCCTATTCTCAAATCCCTGCCGCTTACTATGCAGCAGACACGCGAACTAACCACTCTGGTCTCAGCCGGCTTATCTATTGCAGAGGCGTGGCAGAAATCCAGTGCCATTCAACATCCCGCGGGCAAGTCGGTTCTCAAAGCTCTGCAGCAAGGCTCAAGCCTGGCGGCTAGCTTCAGGCGTTTTGGTCTAGTTACCGCGCCACAACAAATCTTTTTAGCAGCCGCCGATGATGCCGGCGCGCTATCTGATGCGCTGTTACGCCTGGCCACGGAAGGCGAGCAGCGAGTGGCTCGGCGCAAACAATTAGCATCCAAACTAGGTGTTACCTATTTTTTACTATTCATTGGATGGAGTGTCGGCATGGTGCTTGCGGTTGCCGAATCGAGCGACGAGCTGGGAAGTGTGTTCTTTATTAATGTGGGTAAATGTTTGCTCGCTTATTTCTTCATCCAATTGATCGCAAAACTATGTTTTAAAGACAGTTGGTGGTGGTTACAACAGGCATGGAAATTCGGCAGGCGAAAATCAAAAGGTTATCAGTTGAGCTTCGTTACTCACTGGCTCGACCTGCTTGGTTGGCAGTTAGCCGCTGGAATTGATGCAGCGAATTCACTGAAGGCGATGCAGGGATTGATAAGCGGTGCTGGCTACCGAAAAGCCACGGCCAATGCGATCAAACTAGTACAAAATGGCCAACCTCTGAGTGTTGCCTTGGCGGACAGCGAGTTGCTTCCTAATGCGGAAATAGCCAGCGTGTTAACAGCAGCCGAAGCCGCCGGAAAAATCGGTGAAAGTCTGAAACACCAGTCAACACTAGCGCAACACAATCTCGATTTGTACATCGACCAACTTATGTTCTGGTTGCCGAAGTTACTGTATGTACTCGCAGCAGTTGTTGCGCTTTCTATGACTTACAATACTATTGGCAGCAGTTTTATTCCGGATTATTGAGTTCCTCTTATTGCGAATCCAACTATTTTGGTTTTTAAAAATTCCACATTAGCCGAGCGTAGACATTTCTTCCCAGGCCTGGCATCCGGTCGCGCATGGCGATGTCAGGATTGAATGCTCGATTGTATGCCGCCAGATGATCTTCGTATTCTTTGTCAAAAAGATTTTCCACGCCCAGGCTAACCTCCAGGTCAGTCGAGACATTGACTCTTCCGTTTAAGTTGAAGATGGTATAGCCGTCTGTGTCCAATTCCAGATTAGTTGAAGATACTCGATCCTGATCGGCATAGCTGACCGCTTCGAGAGAAGCCATCCAATTCGAATCTCGATAGTCCACAGCTACAACAATATTGTCTGGTGCGATACGGTAGAGATCATCGTTGATATCATCACGTTCGCCCCGCACGATACTGGCAACGGCACGCAGATTCAAGTTTGAGCTAAGCTGATAATGCGACTCCATATCGAAACCGTAAAAATTTGCATCTACGTTATCGAACATCAATGGACCAGCTCGGCCCATGCCCATGCTAGCCATCATCTGTGAGAAGTTCCTGACCAGCATATCCGTCGCCGGAGTGCCTTGAATAAAGTCGTCGACTTCTTTGTAGAAAATTCTTGGATAGAAACTCAGGTTCCCGACATCCATGTCAAAACCGAGTTCTATTTCATGGGCGACTTCGGGATTCAGCTCAGGATCGCCCACATAGGTATTGCCATCGGCTAATCCCCCAGTCGCTTCCAGCGGGATCCATAAATATCTTTCCTGATAGGAAGGAGAGCGTGTTTTACGCGCAGCGCCTGCATACCAGGTCGTGCCACTGTCAGTATGAAAACTAAAGCGAGCAAACCAATCGAAGTTATTGTCGGTTTGACTTAGGTCTGAGGCATTGAATCTGCTCGACAGCATCCCGGCCATGTTGTTCATCATAAGCGGCATACCCATCATCATGTTCATTGGATTCAGGTTGGCTGAAACAGGCTCGGAATCCATAGTCACACGATTCACTCTGACACCCGCATCCAGTCCAATATGCTCGCCGAGTGAAGTACTTCTCTCAATGAACGCTCCTATGATCTCACGCTCGGTATCGTTGAAGTTGCTTATGTAGAACGGTGCCGCATTTGGATTAGTTATGGTTGATCGGTGTGTAGACATATGTTGATCAATTCCATACAACCAACTTCCCATTGAATCGAACTGTTCCATCTTTAAGGCAAATCCATAGTTCTCGCTGACTGCCCAATTACGACGATAACGCATAGCGCCAGCTGTCATCATATTGTCTTGCGGTGGGCGTCGAAGATGGTAATTAGTCATCCAGTGTTCATTGTCACTCACAAAGAATTCAGCGGTAAAATTACGGTCATTGCCTTGCCATGTGTAGCGCGATCGAAACAAATCGCTGTCGATGGACAGAATGTCCATTGGCAGTGCTGCAGTGCCTGCGTCTTTAGTGTTGTTTCTGGCGAAATCCAAACTGAATTCGTGACCGCCACTCCGAAAGCTGTAACCCAGGTCGACTCTTTCACGATCGTACTCAGAGGGCAAGATTTCGCCGCCGGGGAATTCAAGATCGTCGGCTTGTTCCTGCATGACAAACGAGCGCAGGATATGATTGCGATTAGATAGTGAGAAGAAGCCACTAGCTACAGAACCGGAGTTTATCGACTGGGTGCCAAAATAGGTACGGCCAGTAAAACCAAAATCCCCTGAGGACCCATAATCTCCAGTGTAAGTTTGCGCCTCCACGAAGCCGCCAATAGTTTCCTGGCCAGAACTAACCGAGGCTATACCTCTGTTGATCGTCAACGATTCTAGAATTGCCACTGGCGCGTAGTGCAATGGCGCATCCATCGCGTTAGGTCCGGCACCACTGATTTTTGCACCGTTTACAGATACTCGAATTCGATCGCCGTACATGCCACGATACTGGGCGATACCAGTTAACTCACCGTTTTTGTTGATATTCGCACCTGGCATCTTGCGTAATAGTTGTGCCGTGTCTGCCGGTGCAACCAGAGTATCGTCGGTGATTACTGTATGTGTATCGCGCACGCCGATAACAACAATTTCTTCCACTCTCTCCTGAGCGTTGGTTGCACTGCTCAATGTTGTAAGGAAGAGAAAAATTACCATCGCAAATTTGTACATCGTTCGCCTCATGTGTGTATAGCAATGAACACATAGTACGATTGCAATGCATGGGACACATGTGACACGGTGTCGCACTTGGACCGTATTGAGTACTTAATTAGAACGAAATTGATTTATGTCAAAGGTTGAGGTTTGAGGCTCAACAGTTATGAGGTGGTGGCGGGACCGAAGGGGTCAGAATACTTTGATTTGGCAACAACTACACCAAAACCAAACTCTTCCGACTTTTTGTTTCACTGCGATCGTAATCTTTCCTCAAGCTCCCTCTCTCTTTGTTCAGCTGCGTCCAACAAGGTTTGTTCAACAGTTCTAGCACTGTCTAGAGCTTGTTGCTGCGAGTTAGTTAATATTCCCTGGCCCGATTGAGCAGGCTCTTGACTTACATTCGTTTCTTCACTGTCGGATCCGCAGGCAGTTAACGGAGTTAAAAGCGAGATGATCATTCCAAACGATAATATTTTCATGAATTCGATTCCTGTTACTTAAGTCTTACTAGCACCGAACCTCTGTTAGAGGATTCGGTGTCAAAATCTTTAACTTCACCACGAAATTGCAGATCGCGCAGTGCCAACAATACTTCGTCACGAATTAGCCCCGAGCCAACAACAAGACGAATACTCATGACCACGCCTTTGCGGGCCAAATCAATCTCACTTTGCATCTTCCGTAGCGCCTCGCTAACACGCTCACCATGGTGTGCGATGTCAACGGTGATTGTCGAGCCATCGTGCTGAAGATTTAGCGCATTGTCACATTTTGGACAATTACGCATAGTCCCGCTAATGCTCATTCCACATTCCAGGCAAATCTGTTGCATCACTATTACTCTGATTCCTGTTCTTAAATCGGCACAGGCTTATTTTTACTGTAGAAATTTACATGAGTTAGGCAACACATTTTCAATGGCTGTAGCTTTAGCTAGGCTATCCCTGTGTCATTCACCAAAAAGAATAGGAGATGGTCTATGCGAAAGTTGATAGCGAGTATATTGATAATTGTAGTTTGTTCTCTTGGAATAAGCCCTTCCTTAACCGCAGCGGAAACCGAAACGGTTGCAGACATTTGGGGTTGTAGTTTCTTGCCAGGTAAAGACATGCAAGACCTGGAGGGCTGGCGAGACTATTACCAGACCCAATTGGAAGAACTCGGTTCGGCCGGGGAATCACTACAGGCATTCATGTGGACACCAAGGTTTGCTGGAGCGGAAGTGGATTTCGTTTGGTTCGAGTATCAAGCGAACCTGAATGTATCTGCCAGGTTCAGTGAAGCCTATGATTCATCGGGTATCGGTTCTGTCGTTGATGGCATGTGGGAATCCATCGTCGATTGCCAGCACAATCAAAATTTTCGCAGGCAGATATATACGGGAGCTAACTTCAATGTAACTCCACCAGTCGTGGTCGAGTCTTTTCGTTGTGTCTTCCATCCTGGGAAGGGATTTGCTGATGTCGAGGAAGCGTTGATCGCTTGGTCACGTGTACTGGATGGGCTGCCTCAGTCTGACAGATTCATCGCCTATATGTTCACGCCGTTCCATGCAGCCTTGGGATTCGACGTGTCGTTCTATGGTGTATACGACAGCATCACTGACTATGGCTCGTTAACTACCGATTACTTAACCTCGGATAGTGGCCAGCAAATGCAAGCCCACTGGCTATCGATACAGCGATGTGAATCGAGGTTATGGAATGCGAGAGCAATGATATAGCGTCAATCGTGATGAGATGTGGAAAAACCGTCATGGATTTTTCCACTACTCCTCAAAACAAGACTGTATTTTGCTCTGATTCTTTTATTGTCTAATCAAAACCCTGTGGTGGTTTTCGGTGTTGCGTTCGCTGCTCATAGCCGAAAGCAATTTCGATAAGCAGACCTTCTGTGAAAGGGCGCCCTACGATTTGTAAGCCTACCGGTAAACCGATTTCCAGAAATCCCATCGGCACGGTAACTGCTGGCAGGCCTGCATCGGGTACCAATAATTGATTGTTATCGCCGTTGTATTCTTCTCTGCCTCGATCTATGTGCGCAGGCGGATTGGACCAGGTTGGAAACAAAATGGCATCGACGTTGGCAGAATCCATCGCCTCAATGGTATTGCTTAGCAATTGATTCCGCTCAGAATGGTTGGGCCAGGTTGCACAGGGTTCTTCCCATTCGTCCGGGGGTGTTTCTAGTGGCCCTTGAGAAAAATAGTTAAATGAAGCTTCTGATTGTGCTGCATAGTCGCCCGCTGCCAACAATTCGTTTACGTCGAGAAAAGGTGGATTGTCCAGAGTCTGTAGATAGTTCCACATATCATACCGAAAACGAGGACAACCACCGATGGCATCACTCAGAGATTCGAACTCTTCGATAGCAAAAGGATCAACAATAGTTGCACCTGCAGCTTGCAGATCTGCTACTGCAGCAAAGAATATTGTTTTGATTTCGGGATCGGCGTATTCATGATCGATAAGTGAACGGAATACACCGAGTCGTTTGCCATCGATGCCGTCACTATTTAAGAACTGCAAATAATCATTCTCTCGCATATTGGGTACAGAGAGCGCATCAGCAGGATCATGGCCGGCAATGACATTAAAGAGGCGCACCCCATCTTCTACCGTTCTTGCCATTGGTCCGGCAATGTCTCGATCGAAAGACAGAGGAATTACACCATCACGACTCGTTAAACCAATAGTGGAACGAATGCCAAACAAGGCCAGATGAGAAGATGGTCCGCGAATAGAATTTCCTGTATCGCTACCCATGCCCGCGACTCCAAAACTTGCAGCCACTCCGGATGCCGTGCCTCCAGAAGAACCTGCGGGAACATAATTAGTGTCGTAGGCGTTTGCGGTGCGGCCATAAGAAGAAGATACCGATTGACTGGGGCTGAATGCCCACTCCGCCATGTTAGTTTTTGCTAAGACAATGGCGCCAGCTTCTCGCAGTTTGCGAACCATAAATGCATCATCCGGTGGCATGCTGTCCTTGAGGGCGATGGAACCACCTGTAGTTACCATGTCGTAGGTATCAAAATTGTCTTTGATTAAAAGCGGTGCACAAAATAATTCAGGCAGTGATTCATCACGTGCTAAGGCTTGATCAATTTCGGTAGCGACTTGTAAAGCGTTGGGATTTATTTCCGTGATGGCATTGATGTTGCGAGATTGATCGTAGCTCTCGATACGAGCAATGTATCTTGTCACAACATCATAGCAACTGATCTCATTAGCAAGGAGTGCCGATTGAATGTCCGCAATAGTCGCTTCAGACAGAGTAAATTGCTGAGCGCTGATTACGTTTGTAAAAAAGAATGCTAAGGAGCTGGCGAGTAGTTTTTTTGACATAGGTTTAGAAAGACTACTCAATTAGGAAAATTTGAAAAAGGGGGTAGAAGAATTTTATCTAGCTGCTTGAATAAAATCATTCGACTTCTCTGTTTCTTGCTTTGCTCGACAATAGAGGGGAATAAATATTTTGGGTAAGAAATAATTCTGTTCCTATGTTTCTCTCTATTCGAGACCGAACACAAACAGAGTCTGCCCACCAATAATTACCACCCGTTGATTGCCATCCACAGCAAACCCCATGGGGTTGGTGCGAATATGACTGCCAGTATTGAAATTCCACACGGGATTACCGCTGGCCGCGTCCAGCGCAAAGAACTGCCCCTCGTTGCTGGAGCCGAAAACCAGGCCACCGGCAGTCGCCATGACTCCCGACCAGGGTGGCGTGAGTAATTCAAACTCCCATTGTTGTTCGCTAGTCATCGCATCCAAAGCGATTACCGCGCCTGAAGCCTGGTCACCATCCAGTGCCTGTTCGCCACCACCAAGAAAGGGCTGTCCTGGTTGGTATTCCGCATCTGCTTTGAAATAGATAGCACCCATGCGTCGATTGGCAACGAAAAACTGTTCGGTCTGCGGATTATAGGAAGGAGAGAACCAGTTAGTGGCGCCCTGCAGGCTGGGCCAAACCAGATTACCTTCGCGTGAAGGTTCGGAATTTGGAATGACAATAGGGCGGCCATTGTCATCGATACCCTCGGCCCAAGTCTGATAGGAGTATTCTTCGCCTAACAGAAACTCACCTGTCTCACGATCCAGTAAATAATAGAAGGCATTGCGATTGGCCAGAGCGAGTAATTTGCGCTGTTGCCCTTCGAATTCAGCGTCGATCAGTACGGGAATTTGATTGGCATCCCAATCGTGGGTGTCGTGAGGAGTGTATTGAAAATGCCAGCGCATCTCGCCGGTGTCAGGATCCAGCGCCAGCACCGAACAGGTGAACAGATTGTCACCGGGTCGCAGATCACCGTTCCAGTCAGGAGCCGGATTTCCGGTAGTCCAATAAAGCAGATCCAGTTCAGGATCGAAGGAACCGGTTAACCAGGTTGAGCCTCCGCCGGTTTGCCAATCATCTCCTTGCCAGGTGTCGCTGCCGGGTTCGCCAGGGGCGGGAACCGTAAAGGTGCGCCACAATTGTTCACCAGTCTCTGCATCATAAGCATCGACGAAGGCGCGTACCCCAGCTTCAGCGCCGCTGACGCCTACGATAATCTTGCCGTCCAGTGCCAGTGGTGCAAGGGTTAATGAAAATCCCAGGGAATTTTCAGCGACCTGAGTCTCCCAACGTACGGCACCGGTACCTGCATCCAGGGCAAACAGGCGTGCATCCAGAGTGGCAACGTATACCTTGTCGTTTAATACAGCAACGCCTCGATTGATGCGGGGAAAGCCAATGTTTAAGACCTCATTGGATAAGTCCGGCGACCAATGCCACAAGAGATTTCCAGAACGCACATCTAAAGCAGTAACACTGCTTGGTGATTCCGTGAGATACATGACCTCGTCGGCAACGACTGCCGTGGTTTCCTGAAGTCCGGCGCCACTGATGCTGGTAGGTTGCATCTGATAGGCCCACAGTACTTTGAGTTGATCAATGTTGGCGCTATTGATTTGATTCAAAGGTGAGAATCGGTGTGACTGGTACCCACCGGAATAAGACAACCAATCGGCCCCATTTTCCTCATCCGCCAGCAGGTCTTCATAGGGTGTATCCGCCAAGGCTGGAGAGAATTGCAAACTGCCTACAATTAAGCAGAAAGAACACCATCGCGCTAAGACTGAGAAACCGGTGTTTGTCCTTACGTTCTCTAAATACTTCATAGTTCTTTAATCTCTGAAATCAGTCGCGCAGTGTCATCAGGTAGGAAACTACATCGTCGATCTGGGTTTCCGATAACACAGAGGCATAACCTGGCATGAAGGAATGACCGAAGGCTTTGTCATAGCTGATAAGTTCAGCTTTCTCGAAAGAGTAAAAGTCGCCGGCAAGATCACGCATCTGTACGGTAAAGGCATCTTCGTTGACACGCATGCCCTCATAGCTGCCATATTCGGAGACGATGCGTACGGTGAGAAATGCATTAAGCGTGCCGCGAAAACGATCTACGACTTTGGGTTGTTCCACTTCGGGGCTGGTAACAGATCTGCGTAAGTACTCGGCGTTGCGACGTGCGCCTACACCATTCAGCTGAGGGCCGATGCCCTCTCCGATTCCATTTAAAATGTGACAGCTGGCACAATTACCGGCAGCGTCGTAAACAATTTCTCCTGCAGCCGGGTCTCCGGGCATCGGTTCATCGGGTAACTCACCAAGTGCGCGCACGTAAGTGACTAATTGTTGTGCATCGGCTGCACTCAACATCCAGGAACCAGGCATGCCGGTGCCGGGAATGCCGCCAGTGATGACTGTGAGCAGGGCAGTGTCATCAGCTGCATGGTTTAGCTGAGGACGTTTTAAGCTGGGGCCTTCTCCGCCTTCACCCAAAATGCCATGGCAACGAGCACAGTGGGTCTGGAATAGTTGCTCTCCACCTTCCATTGCCTGCGCAAATACCGGTATTGGAGCGCAAAGTAGCAGCGCTAATACTCCCGCATGGATGACAGTCTTGACTGGTGAAAACCGTCTTAGAGTGGATTTAATCGGCATATCAGAACTCCTGACTAAAAACTACATACAGAGAGTAAAAGAGGTCAGGTCTATTATTAAATTAATTTGGACTAATAAAGAATGGGAGGAGGGTTTTATATTTAAGCAGCTGCTCAAATAAAATCCCTCCATCCCTTGTGACTTTGTCTATGATCCCCCAGGATTACCCGCCAGGTAAGAGCGTGCCTCAGTAACACCTTCAAAGTTGTTATCACCGCGCCAGATGTCGACCAACATCTGATAGTACTCGGCTGCAACAGCGGTATGTCCGGTCGCGGCTTGTGCGCGAGCCATGCCCAACAAAGAGCGTGGACGATTCGGCATGCGGAGGAGGGAAGTCTCGAACTGAGTAATCGCATCTTCGTGACGTCCGAGATCCACCAGCACTTCGCCGTACATCTCATAAAGCGGCTTGATTGGATTAGCCGATCCACGTGGTGGAGCCATCGGCTGGATGATCTCAACGGCCTGGTCAAAGAAACGCACCGCTACGTCGGGGTGGTCCATGCCTGCGTGCAACAGTGCACTGACCTGGTTCGCCATGATTGCGGTATAGCCATCTTCGCCCTCGTCGACACGGCGCTTAAGCTCCTGCTCGGCAGCCTGGAGTGTAGCCTGATCTTCCATGTGATAAGCCGAGAGTGCCGTAGAGAGAAGTTGGTGGTCTGAAGAGTCTTCAGTGATGTCTTGAATCTGCCACTCTTCCGTATCGACAATGTAACGGTTTCGGGTAAGTCCAACAGTGTTCATGGCACGGGCCGCACCGCCTTGTCCTCGAGCACCACCTTCAGCGAAACCGCCCTGAGTAGACATCGTTTCGATCCGCTCGATCCAGAGTCGGGCCTTTTCGTAATCACCTAGTTGCAGGTCACCGTACTGGCCCCAGTCGAGCGAATGAATCGCGTCGCCCATGCTCTGCCCCGGTCGCCAAAGCTCGCGGGCCGCATCATAGGCATACTGGTTGTTGTACGAAACAAGGTCCCACATGCCATGCTGAATGAAAATGTGAGTCGGCATGTGTCGAGCGTGAGATACCGCAGGTGCGATCTCGGCGAAGCGATACGCAGCTTCGAGCGCGAGGGGAGCGTGTATCGGATCATCAAAAGAATGGATCGTGTAGTGAGCTGCGCCAGGATGATTCGGATTCTGATGAAAAATATCTAATGCAATTGTTCCAGCACGGATCGCCATACGATTATCCAAGTCACCACCGGAAGCTGCGCGTGCGCTTAGCATGGACAATGCGTAAAACGATGCAACTTCATGATCATCCGGGTATTTTTCGTAGAGCAGCTCCATAGCTTCCATGTAGCCAATTTTGCGGTCATTCACTTCTCCCTCGCCCCAGAGAATTTCTACGGCATTGAGGAAACCCTTCTCGCGATCCGTTGGCGCTTTTGCGAGGCGTATTTCCGGAGTCGGGCCGAGTCGCTGCAGCGCATTGCGTGGCTCAGTTGCGTCCATCCCCGAAAACAAGGGATGGTTATACGCCAGTGACTCACCCCAATAAGCGAGAGCGAAATCGGGTTCAATTTCTTGGGCCGCCTGAAACTGTTCTTGTGCCTGCTCCCAACCGAAGCTGTGCAGTATCGCAACACCTCTTAGGAAATGCTGTTGGGCCTCGCCCGTAACCGAAGTCGGAAAGTCGATCGAGCCGACATTGTCGAACTGCGCGGACGCGGGTGCAGCCATGACCGTCATGATGACGATCAACGCAAACGATTTAAGATGCTTCATGTTCTTTCTCCTTTTCTAAATAAGGGTAAAGCAGAAGGACGGAAGAATATAGTGTTAAGCAATGGGTCAATTTTAGTCCGTCTTCTTTCTTTATTAACTTTATTAATCTTCTTATACAGTAACGTTACTTACTTCCCCTGACGAGTTCACTGCCCAACTCTGAATGCCAGGATTGTGATAAAAAGCATTGGTGCCGCGATCTGCAACCACCGCTTCGCGAGTAAGTTGCACATTGCCAGCACTGTCGGTAGCCCGGCTCTGGAGGATTGACTCTCCACCATTCCATTCCCAGGGAATGCTGAATCGGGTCAGGGCCTTGTCCCATTGTTCGCTCTCGATCAAGGCGTCGGCCCAGGTGCGACCACCGTCTGCACTCACTTCTACTTGCCTGATACTACCACTGCCGGACCAGGCGATTCCGGTTATTTTGTAAAGACCGGCGCGGGGGAGGGTCATCTCACCGGAAGGTGAGGTGATGAGTGATTTGGTTTCCATTGGAAAGGTAAACTGACGACTGCTGCGATTCGGCAGGGTGTCGGTGTACTTGCTGGTCTCGTCCCGAAATTGAGCAGCTGCGCGGGTTAATTTGATCTGGGTAAGCCATTTTACACTGATGTTGCCTTCCCAACCCGGGACAAACAGGCGCATGGGATAGCCCTGCTCCGGCCGCACCGGCTCACCGTTCTGAAACAGCGCAACGAGCACATCATCGACAGCTTTTTCCATGGGAATCGAACGTCCCATACTGGCAGCATCGGCACCAACGGCGGCGATCCAATTCGCTCCCGGTAAAACACCCGCTTCATCCAACAACGTAGATAGCGGGATGCCTGTCCATTCCGAGCAGGAAACCAGGCCGTGAATGCTCTGGGCAGTACCACCCGGAACGCCTTGAGTATTGGATCTGCCATTACCGGAACATTCGATAAAGTACACCTTGCTTACCATCGGGTACTTGAGCAGATCCTCGTAATCAAAGACCAGTGGCTGTCTAACCAAGCCATTGATCACCAGCTTGTGACCGGCGGGATCAATGTCCGGCACGCCCGCATGGTGGCGTTCAAAGTGCAAACTGTTCGGTGTAATAACTCCCTGTAAGTGCTGCAATGGAGAGCGTGAAATACCCCCACCAGGATAAGTAGGATTAGGCGGGCCCGCCAATCGCTGCAGTCCGGCGTAGCTTGAAGGCCCACCGTAGGCGCTGGGACCCGGTCCGGGAGTCTTTGACCAGCCCGGAATCTGCAAACCGGCATCGGCACCGAGCACGGAATTTGAGACCGCCAGGCCGATGCCGCTCAATCCCATGCCGAGCAGGTGGCGTCTATTGATCAGGCCATTGCCGGCTACTTTTTCCAATACATTCTTTTCCATTTCTCACTCCTGGAATAGAGATAGATCTAATTTCTACTATGTTATCTGGGCAATCGGAAACAATCTATTTTCCATTTATACAGATTGAACGCCCAATAAACGAGCACCTCACAATCAGGTACTGTAAAAACATACATGGTTTACAGGCAGCATATTTAGTTGCGTTCGCTTTAGTTAATCTTGCCCAATGGAAAAAAGAGATGGAATTTCTGAAATTGAATGAGGCGTAACGGTCTAACCATGAATGATGCCAGCCAACAGTCTACAAGCAACTTCAAAAAGCGACCTGCCGATCGTTTGGCAGGTCACTCGCTTTGTTTGTGTTATCAACTCGCTGTGCTGAAGAAAGAAGTTCACTTACTTCCTCCTAACAACAGTGAGTTGAAGCACAAGCATGGGACATTGAAAGCTTTGTAAGAAATAGATGGATCAGAGTAGTTTGATTTTCAAGGTTCAGATTAGAGGCTCAATTACTTAAATACTCTGACCCGTTTGATTTTGGGAGGAGCAAGATGCTCTATCAGATCTTTTGGGTAATGGTAAGAATAGTCGGAATGATGCTCTCTGTGGCTGTGGCTGCCGTTATGACTTTCGGTCTGTTTTATTTTATGCAAACTCTGATTGAAAGTGGTGAACAATTCGATCAGCGGATTGATGCTATACGAATTGTCGATGCGACTATGCCGGAGATCGAAATGCGAGTCATCGAGGAGATTGACAAACCAGAGCCTATAGAGCAGGTTGCGGACCAACAACCGGAGCTGGATCACAAGAATATTAATCTAGATTCCGGGCCCTCACTAAATGTCGAACGAGCCGAAATCAATCTGAGAACAAACATGGATCTTTCCATGGCTTCTATTGCTGCAATTGATGGAGATTACTTGCCGCTTATCGCGATTGCGCCTACGTACCCAGAAAGTGCTCGCAAACGTCGAATTGAAGGCTGGTGCCTTGTAAAATTCACCGTAGATGGGCAGGGCAGTGTTGTCGAGGATACCATCGAGGTGGTGGATGCCGAACCCCCCGCAATTTTCAATCACCAATCGAAGCGAGCTGCCTCACGGTTCAGGTTTCAACCACGCACTAAAAACGGAATAGGAATCGAAGTTCCTGACGTGCGCTATTTGTTTAACTTTTCGGCGTCAGAAAGTAACCAGAGGGGTAGAGCAATTTGAAATTCCCGATCAAATTAAACTGATCTCTTAGTTTCCAACGCTCAAGGCTCGAATTCGACTTCGCCACCGAAAATCGTTGCATCCACCCGTAGATCAATAAAATCAGCGCCCCACATGTATTCCTCTAAAACCATTGTTCCAGGTTCCCCGAGCCAATTTCTCTGATCCCTTTGGTTTCGGATTCTATTCCGCTGAATTCCTTGGCCTTTTTGGCATCGGAAATTCCGATCATACCAATCGAAATAAGTCGTTATACCGATGAAGAGGCGAGGCGTATCTTAGAGCCTGTTGCTAGTTTATGTCCGCATTTTGATGCTCACTTGGAGACACAACATGTTTAAGAGAACACTTTCCGTACTTACTATTGCCGCGCTGTGTGCTGCGCCTCTTAGCCAAGCTATCGCGCAAAGCAGTGCGCCAGACAATGACTACTGGTGGCCAAACCGCCTTGATCTGAGCCCGCTGCGCACTGAATCTGTGGGGATGGACCCACACGGTGCAAACTTCGATTACACCTCTGCTTTCGAATCGCTGGATATGGATGCCCTGGTTGCCGATCTCGAAACACTAATGACAGACTCGCAGGAGTGGTGGCCAGCTGACTTTGGTCACTACGGTCCTTTCTTTATTCGCATGGCCTGGCACAGTGCCGGTACCTATCGGGTCACAGACGGTCGCGGTGGTAGCGACGGTGGCATGCAGCGTTTCGCACCTCTTAATAGCTGGCCCGACAATGCCAATCTCGATAAGGCTCGCCGTCTATTGTGGCCTGTCAAAGAGAAATACGGGCGCGCGATTTCCTGGGCAGACCTGATGATTCTCGCAGGCACTGTCGCCATGGATCATATGGGTTTCGAGACTCTGGGTTTTGCGGGTGGACGAGTCGATGAATTCCAGCCAGAAGATGTGAACTGGGGACCTGAAGGCGAATGGCTTGGCGCCGAGCGCCGCAATGCTATGGATGCATTGCATCAACCTTTTGGTGCGGTGCAGATGGGGCTGATCTACGTAAATCCCGAAGGTCCAGATGGCAATCCAGATCCGATGGCTTCTGCTCAACGGATCCGTGAGTCTTTCGGACTGATGGCTATGAATGACGAAGAAACCGCCGCACTGATCGCCGGAGGTCACACATTCGGTAAGGCCCATGGTGCTGCTAATCCTGGAGATTATGTCGGCGCCGATCCCGAGGCCGGCAACCTGGAGCAGCAAGGTTTCGGTTGGCAGAACAACTACGGCACGGGTAATGCTGGCGATACTATCACCAGTGGTTTTGAAGGTGCCTGGACGTCAACACCAATTGACTGGTCCAATGGCTTTCTTGTGAATCTGTACACCTATGAATGGGAACAGACTCAAAGCCCTGCCGGAAACACTCAATGGATTCCCTCGCGCAGCGCTGCTTCGCAACTCGTGCCAGATGCCTTTGATTCTAACACTCGTCATGCGCCGATCATGTTCACCACCGACCTGGCACTCAAGATGGATCCGGCTTATGCCGAAATCACCGAGCGCTGGTTAGAGAACCCGAGTGAATTTGAAGACGCGTTTGCAAGAGCATGGTTCAAATTGACTCATAGAGACCTTGGCCCAACTTCACGTTATCTGGGTGACATGACCCCTGATGTCGAATATATCTGGCAGGATCCAATACCCGAACTTGATCACGATTTGGTAAGTCAACGTGACATTAACAACTTGAAGGAAGAAATCCTTGCGTCTGGACTAAGCACCGGTGAACTCGTTCGCACCGCCTGGTCCTCAGCTTCAAGTTTTCGTGGTACCGATATGCGCGGTGGTGCTAATGGTGCTCGCGTACGCCTTGCGCCGCAGAATAGTTGGGAAGCTAATAGCCCGGACGAACTGAGTCAGGTAATCAACACCCTGGAAGGCATTCAGGAGGAGTTCAACAACTCACAGCGACGCAGGCAGATATCTCTCGCAGATCTCATAGTTCTCGGCGGGGCGGTTGCTATCGAACAGGCTGCGGAACTCGCTGGCGTTGAAGTAGAAGTGCCGTTTGTGCCAGGTCGTATGGACGCCACCCAGGAGCAGACTGACGAACAGTCTTTCTCATTCCTGGAGCCAACAGCAGATGGATTCCGAAACTTTTTTGCCCGCGGAAACGAACGCAATCCGGCCGAGATGCTTGTAGAGAAAGCGGCATTACTGGATATAAACGTTCCGGAAATGACAGTCCTGGTTGGCGGCCTGCGAGTGTTGGATGCCAACACTGATGCAGCACAGCACGGCGTTTTCACTGATCGCCCCGGCACTCTCAGCAATGACTTTTTCAGCAACTTGGTTGACATGTCCACGATCTGGTCACGTTCACCCTCTGATGAAGGTATTTATGTGGGGCGCGATCGTACTACTAATACAGTGAAGTGGACTGCGACTCCTGTCGATTTGATTTTCGGTTCCAATTCTGAGTTGCGTGCTGTGTCTGAGTTCTATGCACAGAATGATGCACAAGAACAGTTCGTTTACGATTTCGTAGATGCCTGGACGAAAGTCATGAAGGTTGACCGCTTCGATCTAACCGCGGAACCGCGTGGCGAGTTGGTAGCGAGCAATTAAAACTCTCTAGTATTTTAAGAAGCAACAACGCTTCTTTAGTAAGTAAAAAATGAGAACGGCACCTATTATATTGGTGCCGTTTTTTTATCCGGTTTTACCTTTCTGCGCTTCCTGAATCGCATCCGCTGTTCACTCATGCGATTTCGATTCGCACCACCACGAGTTCCCCAAAAATAATACTCTGATTGCTTTAATTCTCCCTTAAGTTCTCCTGTTTAAAAAATAAATTTGTTCCCTTTTACCGAAGGTAAATCGAAAAAAATTTCATCTAAGTCAATTATCTCGTGTCAAAAATGCTCTACGTTTCTGAATATGGTTCAGATTCCATTTTCGGGACAATTGAAATCGGCTACTGCTGTCATAGCGCCGGCGTTCTCCTTGTTGTGGTTATTAATTGGCAGCAGCTTCGCTAATGCTGCCGAGTCTCCTCAACTCGCCTGTACCGAGATAAGTATCTTTGTGCGCGAGGGCTGCCCCTACTGTCAACAGGGTAAAAGCTATCTGGCTGAATTACAGCAAAGCTATCCCCAGTTGCAAGTGAATGAAATTGACATCGAGCAAACACCCGGTGGGCTGCAGGAATTTCTTGCAATGAATGAAGCCCGCCACATCAGGCAACCTGGAGTACCAACTTTCAGGTTTTGCGACGAGGTGCTGGTGGGATTCAATTCGGTAGAGATTACCGGAACAATGATTGAGCAGGTAATCACTGGACAGCGCGAGAGTCTGGCCGAAGGTATCATGGCCCAGGTACCTGTGTTTGGCGATCTTAATCCTTCGGCGTTGGGGCTTCCCGTATTTACTATCATGATAGGCCTGGTGGATGGGTTTAATCCTTGTGCAATGTGGGTGCTGCTTTTTCTGCTCAGTCTGTTGGTCCATGTACGCGATCGTTCCCGCATTGTGATGGTGGCAGGTACCTTTGTGCTAATCAGCGGTCTTGTCTATTTCGCCTTCATGGCGGCCTGGTTCAATGTCTTTCGGCTCCTCGGTTTTTCTCGTGGTCTGCAGTTGGCGCTCGGTCTATTCGCACTCTTGATCGGCATTGTGCATATCAAAGATTTTTTTCTGCTGGGCAAAGGTTTTAGTCTTAGTATTCCAGAAGGAGTAAAACCGAATCTGTATGAGCGGGCACGGAAGGTAGTGCGAGCGGATAATCTCGGCGTCGCCATGATTGGAGTGAGCCTGATAGCCATCATGGTGAACTTTATCGAACTACTGTGTACCGCAGGATTGCCTGCTCTCTATACCCAGGTATTAACCTACTATCCATTAACTACGGCGGACTACTATGGCTATTTGCTGTTATACATCCTGGCTTATATGGCCGACGATGCGCTCATGGTGACAATAGCCGTGGTAACACTGAGCCATCACAAGCTGCAGGAGAAGCAGGGCCGCTGGTTGAAGCTCATAAGCGGCGCGGTAATCTGCGTGCTAGGAGCGCTACTGGTAATTGCTCCTGATCTGCTCGTGTTTTAACTGGCGAGTCCTGCTGAAAATCATAGAGTTAAAAAGGGATTGGACGGATTAATTTTCAATATTTGGTAAAAAAAATCATCCGACCCATTTGATTTTGCTCCTTTTATTTTGTAACCATTCAGATTCCGTAAGCGTCTAACTCAGATCAGCCATTGTCTTGTTCTTTGGAGAATGAAGTATGTTGCGGCACTACCTTGTTCTGCTAGCCCGAAATCTAATGCAGATTCGTAATTACTCACTGTTTAACATAGTTGGTCTTTCCATTGGGTTGGCGGCTTGCCTGCTGATACTAAATTACCTGTACGTCGAATCCAGTTATGACCGACACCACCAGGCGAATTTGTATCGGGTATCCACGGATTTCCAGTTTTCAGATCAGGACGATCAGTCCGCTACCGCATCACCCGCTGTCGCCAATGGCATAAAGCGAGATTTTCCCGAAGTACTTGATAGCACCAGGATCTTCAAGGCGCCCGCTGTTGAGAAGTTCCTGATAACAGTGCAGGACATCGCCTTCTTTGAAGAGAAAGTATTGTTTGCCGACCCGAGCTTCTTCAATTTGCTTAACTACAATTTTCTTGCTGGCAATGCAGACTCCGCACTCGATCAACCCTTTTCTGTGGTCATCACTGATGAGATCGCGCTGAAACTTTTTCCCGGGCAGTCCGCACTTGGGCAATCTATTGAGATTGAAAGTATCTGGGGTACTGATCTTTATTCCATAACAGGTGTTATAGAAAAGAATGCGTTTCGAACGCATATCGATGGCGACTACTATGTTTCATCAATGAGCGGCGCCTTGGGTGACAGGTTCTTCGAGCTACAAGAATGGGGCGGCAATAATCTGTTCTACACTTTTGTCCAGCTACAAGCTGAAACTGATCCGGAATTTCTACAACAAAAACTTCCAGAATGGTTGAATACCTATGCAGCAGACCGGCTGGCACAACTTGGCTTCAGCAAAACACTATTCCTCGAAGCGATGCCGGATCTCTATCTTCAATCCGGACTGACCACGTCGCTTGGTCCCATTGGCAACGCCACCTACTACGCAATGCTCGGCATAGTTGCCGCACTCATTCTGTTCATCGCCTGTATTAACTTCACCAATCTCGCTACCGCCAGAGCACTATTAAGAGCAAAGGAAATCGGCATGCGAAAAGTTGTTGGCGCTCAACAAGCAGAGCTGGTGCAACAATTCATGCTCGAAGCCTTTGTCTATACCCTGGTAGCTGTCGCGCTGGCGTATGGGATTGCAGTACTTGCCGCGCCCATTTTAGGCGCGACAGTTGGAAAATCGCTGTCTATAGGATTGTTTGCTACGGCGTTTGATTCGGGCGTTCTAATTGGCATGGTTATCGTAACCACCATGTTGGTAGGCGCGTATCCAGCGATCATGCTCGCCAGATTTAAACCCATCGATATTTTGCGTGGCTATTCGGGCAACATGTTTGGCGCTAAAAAATTGCGCAAAGCATTAGTCGTCGTACAATTCGCTGTCTCTATTGCTTTGCTACAAAGCATTCTCGTAGTCGATGAACAAATGCAATTTATAGAAAATTACGATCTGGGCTTCGATAAGATCAACAAGCTAATCATTCCCCACAATAGCATCGGCTCCAAAGAAAACATTCAAATTTTTAAGAACGCACTGCAACAGCATCCCAACATTAGCAATGTAGGTAACGCCTCCACTTATCCGAGTGCATTGAATCTCGAAGATGGATTAATGAATGCACCAGGCAGGGCGCAAGAAGAATCGGTGGTCGGCTACCTATCCTATGTTGAACCGGATTATCTGGACCTGATGAACTTTGAATTTATCAGCGGCAGTAATTTCGAAGCGGACAGTGCCGCCAGTTCGATTGATAAAGTCATCATCACCGAATCGCTTGCCAGTGATATCGGATACGACTCCATTTCTGCCGTAGGGCAATCGCTTCTCTTCGACATCCCAAATGGTCAGCAGTCATTTGAAATCAGAGGTGTCGTAGAAGATTTCAATGCCGTTGCCCTGTATGACCAGACCAATGGCCAGGCCTTTTTGTGGAACGCAGAGAATTTCCTCACTGCCAGTTACCTGGTAGCCGACATTCAAACTGAAAATTTCGGGGAGCTCATTTCTTTTGTAGAACAGAATTGGACATCTCTCAATCCAATCGAACCGTTTGATTTTTTCCTGATGAATGACGCCATTCTGGAAGACTAACAGGCAGAGAATCTCATGGGAGACCTGGTTTTAACTGCGACAGTCCTTGCAGTGTTTATCGCCTGTATCGGCCTGGTCGGGTTGGCGAGTTTCACCGCAGAACAACGAAGAAGAGAGATAGCAATTCGAAAGACGCTTGGGGCTGAAGTCTCCAGTGTCGCATTCATGTTATCTCGAGACTTTCTAAAGCTGATTTTAGTCGCTTTCGCGATTGCATCTCCGATCGCCTGGATCATCATGAACCGATGGTTGGAAGGATTTTACTATCACACTGAAATCAGTTGGTGGATGTTATTGTTTGGTGGTGTTGCCGCTATTCTGATCGCGATGTGCGCCATATCCTGGCAAGCATTCAGGGCAGCGATGTCGAATCCTGTTGTTGGATTAAGTGCTGCGTAGAAAATAAGAGCTCAGAGTTAAAATTCAGTAGTGATTTTTCTCTGTCCCCTTTATTTCCTTTTTCCTAGATTAGCGAGCGATTGCCACTTTCCATCGCTGAGAAATTCGCAGAGTTCAAGGTAGTACTTAGTACGTGTTGCACGTTCTTGTGTTAATAGTAGATGTAATTCAGTATGTGCATTCCCTTGCTCCTCTAAAAAAATCTCAGCAACATCGCAATCATGAATTTCTCCCGTAAGGCGTTGAAACATTTTTATGTTGGACATTTGTTTCGCACTGGCCAGTGAGTTATCCATTTCCAATAAATAGAAGAGCTTTTTGGCATCCTTGCGCATCGAGTGTAGTTCTTCTTTATTCGACGAATCTGCAAGTATCAATTGCTGATTGGAGAGAAAACGTAATGCACGTTTGTTCACATGCATGGGTAGGGGATTCAGTTTTGGGCTGTTATTCTTATCAATCTTCGGTCTGGGTTGTGCATTTAAAGCAAGCGCTATTTTCATTGCTTGCTTCAGTTGCTTCTTTCTCGCGCCTTTAATCCACCTAAGTATTTTGCCCTTCTCTGACAATCCGTATGCTTGCAGTTTTAGTGAAATTACATCCCAGTCTCGTATCTGACTGTTCAAGTTGAAGAATTGCCTGGCATCATGTAGATAAATTTCAGAATCGTCAGTTCTACAGGATCTCGGCAATACATCATAGGCTATATTCAGGCGGCGAAATGAGGTTCGCACGTCATGAATCGACTTATGATCGGGATCGCGGACATAACGAGATAACTTTCTTCTAAACGAGGTTAACTTGTCGTTAAAACAACGAATGCAATCTTGGCGTGAAACTATTAACCTTTTATTTAACTCTGATCCCATGAATCCATTTTTTAGTTCGGTAGCGATGTGCGTTGAGCGAGGCTTTCCAGTACCTGAATATAATGAATCTCTGTTCCAAAGCCACAGTGTCCATGATACGGCAACCAATTAAACTCCACGTCAGCTCCTGGTGCTTCCATTTCATTGAATGCTTGTTCCAGATTACGTAGGCCGTTGGTAAGATAGTAGTTGTCCATATCTCCCATCCAGAAATTCAACTTACCGTTTAATCTTGGCCCCAGTGTGGGCCAATTCTCGCGCACGTAATATTCCAGATCCCAAGGCAACCAACCTGCGGCAGCAGAAGAATCGATTTCTCCGGTTTCCTGGTTCCAGATTGGAATCGGGTTTCCATTCTCATCGGGCTGGCCATACACTGCGTTCCAGGCTCCCCATTGCAATCCGGAAGTGACAAAACTATCACCGCGACCTACCGCTGCTTCCATTCTCACTTCGTCAGAAATACTAAACCTTGGATCGCCATTAGTTTCCCGTGCACTGGGTCTTAGCATGCCCGTTGGGCTGGTAAAGGCATTAGTGTCGTTATACAAATCGACCAATTGAAATGCTCTAAAGCTCGGGGAATCGGGGCTCAATGACCATGCTCCATTAAAATAGTCCGGATACAAAATCTGCAAGGCCATAGAGACCCAGCCGCCGGTGGAGCATCCAGTCACGAAGCGGTTAGCTGGCTGATCGGCAATAGGAAAATTTTCAGCCAGATAAGGATACAACTCACTGAAGTTTGCGTCCGCATAGGGTCCACTCACTGCGCTGTTAACTTGATAAGAATCTCCAAATGGCGACTCGCCATCAAGAAATACGATAACGGCTTGGGTGCTGTTACTGTTTTCCCAGTATTGCATGAACTCTTCATTGTTTAATAAGTTACTTGAACGAGTGTAGCGCCCATTCATCCCTGCAACATGATACAGAACAGGATAGCGCCGATCAGATCCAGGCGAATAACTCACCGGTAACAAAACAGACGCCCTTAAGAACACATCCGTGTTATAGAACGCCGACAACAATTCGGAACGAATCCGTACATATTTCAGCAACTCAGTATCGTTCGGTAAGGTTTCGGCAGGAATCTGTTGCGTGAGCTGCATTTCCAAGTCGAGATCAACATCCTCAATGACCACAGAAGTTACATTGGAATAGTAATTTCCAGGCGAATTAACATCAGAAAGAATCGTATTCGTGTCATACAGGGCTTGCACATACCACTGGCCTGATTCCAGTTCCTCAAGTTGAGTTAGAGGATAAGCCGAGCTTGAAGTGAAATTGATAGATTCGCCATTCCAGTCATCCACATCAACTGCGTAAAAAGGCGTAGCCTCATGAGGTATGACTTCATCGCCGATCGCCAGACGCGGTTCCTCATCGTTGGTCCTGGAAAAAACCACGAATAGGCGGCCGCTAAGTTCCTCCTCACTGTTGGGAAGCGTGACACGAATATTGTCTATGTCAGCGAAGGCGAAATTGGCAATAAAAACACCGGCAAGTGCGGTGAGAAATCGTAATTTTGAGAATTTTTTCATACTTGATAGTCTGCTTTTCAAAAATAGTAAGGGTAAGGGAGGTCTGACCCCGTTAATTCCGATTTCTCACTTTCTAAATCATTTCCACATCGTCTTTAGTTAGGCAAGTAAAAGGACTCGATAAGATTCCAAAGTTTGTATTCTCCCGAGCCATCGGTAGCGTTTAGCGGAGATAGTGCTTCAATCTGATCCAGAGATTTATTTGGAATGCCTAGGAGACTTCCAGTAAAAGGTCCGACATAAACGCAGCGTGGATTATTATTTGCCGAAAAAAACCGACTCACCTCTGACCTGCATCTACCTGAGAGGAAAAACCCATCTGACCAGGCCTCAGTTGGACTAATAATGTTTGACGGGTCGAGAAAGCTAAACTCGCGCATTCCCGCATACAAGTCTCGATTATCCGTTGTATAGGTTGCCTCCATACCGGTGTTAAATTGTATTTCAATCTGATCCAAGCCCGCGATTTCCGGAGTGATCCTTTCTGTATAACGAACCTGCCCCCATGCTTCCGACCCTAAGATTGTTCTAGTGGTCAGTTCAAGTAATTCAGAAAGGTACGCGAGACTGTCTTCGTCTCCAGCCTCCTCGATCAGCGGCAAATTTTCGTGAGCGTGTCCATCGGACCTGCGGCTGCCAACCATAGTCTCGTGACTTCCCGGCACGCTGTAAAAATGTAGGTTTGTCTGCGGGAAACCCGATGCCCTAATTGCAACAGGAAACACAGGAGAGAAAAAGCTGGTTCGCTCATCTTCAGAATAAAAACCTATGAAATTTGCGACCTGAGCGGGCAAATTGAAATGCTCATCGTTTAAAGTTAGGTCGCCAGGTACGGGATCGAACACCATAATATTAATTTTGGCGATTTTCTCGGCTAGCGACACATTGGCAGCATCGGAGATTAGCTGATGCGCCATGTGCATGGTGGACACCGCACCGCGGCTGAATCCTACTAAATTAAGTGTTATGCATTGCTCGCAACTGACATCGGTAAATGCCGGCCGCAGCTGACCAATCGCGGCAGCAAAATTATTGTCCCAATCGGGCACAGCCATCTCCAAGCCACTAAATCCATCTACAATACCTTTAAATTGATTTTCGCCGACAATCTGATTGTAGTGTAGCGAGGCAACCGTTTCTGCTTGGCCGAATGCACTAGTAGATTCCTGCCACATATTCTGATCCATGCCGGTGCCACTGAAATACAGAGTTAATACTCTTTGCTCTTGAGCCGCCATCTGCGTACTTGGCAGCAAGAAGATAAGGAGCGCCATCAAAACCGAATAGAATTTCATAACAGTAGCCGAATCCGAAAAGGGAGTCAGGGTAAAGATGCAGTACTGTATCTTTACCCTGGCCTTAATCTGTTTTTATCAAAGAGGGGTACATGACCCCATTAATTAGTCTCTCAACCGAAACACATACAGCGCATTGCCAGATCGAGGATATTGAATCTCTGGCGCGAGTGAGGCCGGACCCAATCGCGGGCTACCGCCGCCGAGTCCAGTCGACACTGCTATATATTGTGCGCCATCAATCTGAAATGAAACTGGAAAGCCCTGCACCGAAGTGCCGAGTCTGGTTTGCCACAGTTCTTCACCGGTCTTCACATCCACCGCGCGAAATCGTCTATCGAGATCGCCGATAAAAGCAACTCCACCTGCAGTTGAGAGTACGCCGGTTAAAAATGACGCGCGTTGTTCGAGGCTCCACACTTCTTCCATTGTGTCTACGTCATTCGCTGCGAGTTTACCCAGGTTGCCATTGGTTCCTGGCATCTCCAGAAACGGTCGTGAGCGTATGCCGACTCCGCCTGAACCTTCTACAAGTGCAATCTCTGCACCAGTCATCTGCATACAGGTTTGGGCCATAGGAATGATTAGCAATCCTTCACCGGGATGATAGCTCATGGGGTGCCAGTTTTTGCCGCCGGCAGTACTCGGACAGGAACCTATTGCTTCGTTGATTCCGGCGCTGCGAATGTCTTGGCGATAGGTGACGGCACCGGTGTTCGGGTCGATGTAATCAAACACGTCTTGATAGATCATTTCCTTGTAATCGAGAAACTCGCCAGTTATGCGGTCGAGCTTCCATAGTATTCCGTGTTTGCCGGCGTTGAATACGACGGAACGTCCACCGACATCCACCAGCACTCGCTCGTAAACCTCATCGAGATCGAGAGTCTCGCCGGGGACAAATTGGTGGTACCACTCGAGTGAACCATCGCCTGGGCGCAGGGCGAGCGTTGAATTAGTGTAGAGTGCTGCATCATCTATTGTCATGCCGCGACTCGCCGCTACCCAGGGTTTCGGTTGTGCCACGCCGTAGTAGATCAAGTCCAGGTCCGGATCGTAGCTGCCGGTTATCCAGGTATCGCCGCCGCCGCGAATTTGATTGGGCAGGTTAGCCCAGGTGTCGCCGCCGGGTTCGTCCGATTGTGCAACAGTGTTAAAAGTCCATAATGTTTCACCGGTATCGGCATCGATACCACTGATGTAACAGCCGGCGTGGCTGAAACGCTCACAACCATTTAGCCCCTGCACGACAGTGCCGTTAACTACCAGCGGACCGCTGGTACTTTGGTGACCCTGGGTGATGTCGCCAAAGCGCATCATCCATTCCAACTCACCGGTTGCTGCATCCAGTGCAACCATGCGTGTATCGGAAGTTGCGAAAAAGATTTTGTCTTCATAGATGGCAAGATTGCGACTCATGCCGGAATAGCCCTGGGATTCAATACCGAACTCATGCTCCCAGATCAGTTCACCGGTGCGAGCGTCCAGAGCCTGCACAATATTGCCGTAGTTAGTTAAGTAAATGACGCCGTTATAGACCAGCGGTGAGGGTGCATTCCATCCGCCTTCAGCCATAGACCAGGACCAGGCAAGTTCGAGATCTTGTACGTTGTCTTGATTAATTTCATCAAGCGCGCTGTAACTCCAGGACTGGTAGTTGCCCCGGATCATCATCCAATCGTCAGGAGATGGAGACCGAAGCATCTCAGCGGTGACTGGTATGAAGTTTGGCACAGTGCCGGATACTCTGAGTCCAGCTGGTGCATTTTGTGATTGCCCTTGTGGTGGGCGAAGTTGTGCTCTTTCCTCAGGATCGCGAACAGTGTTTGAGGCAGTTGCTCTTTGTTCTATTAATGTACTTATTAAACTTGCGGTTGTAGCGCTTAGTTCAGCATCGCTCGCACTCACACCATTGGCTGCAAGCAGATAGGCCACAACGTCGACATAAGCCTGATCACTGAGTCTTCCCGGTTGCTCAAGAGGCATTGTCGCCTTGATGCTGTCGAACAATTCAGCCGGGCTTTGCTCTGCCCAGTTATTCAAAAAATTCGGCCCAGCTAACTGCACAGCCTCGAAGCTGCCCTGAAAGTCAGAGCGATGACAACTCGCGCATTCGAGTTCGTAAACTTCGCCGCCGCGCGCTGCCTGGTCTGCAGTAAATCCATCAGACTGGTTTGGTACTTGTGCAGTCAGGTTTGTTGTCATCACAGTTGTTAGGACAACGAAGAATGTCGCGGTTACTTGTTGGCGTCGCGTGTTTTGGTATTGGTACATTGGTTAGCTCGCTAGAAGAGGGATCAGTGTAAAAATACAGCAGTTTTTAGTATTAGGGAATTGTTCAGCTCTGGTGGATTTTCCGGCCCAATCTGCTAATCACATTTATCAACGCTACATCAAGTGAGGGCTGAAGCGACGGTGGGTCCAGAAGATTACAAATAGTCGAGTTATCGAGCTAAGGTCAGGGGGATCAAATCAACATTAATCACTTTGATTCTACTACTGCGAACTGCCAAGATTTTCAAACATACGCCAGCCTTCAGGTACCTGAATTACACCATTTCTCTCAGCGTATTCAGCATATGCGGCCAACAACTCCTGAAACTTTTCAGGATTTTGTTCGGCTAAGTTATTTAACTCGGCGGGATCTTTGTCCAGATCATATAGGCCCCAGGTGAAATCACCGTAAGGCACTTGTAAGCGCGTGATCTTCCAATTGCCAATGATGTATGCGTTATGTCCGAACAATTCGAAGCCGTTGCCTTCGCCTGCTGGGTAGATGGAATTCGCAGTTCCTCGCAAGTAAGGTAATACTGAACGCCCGTCCATGCTGTGAATTGCTCTATTGTTAAACGCATTACCAGGATGAGTTACGTTTGCTAATTCTAGAATTGTGGGTGTGATATCAACCACACTAGAGAAATCCGAGACTACTCTGTTTTGTGGAAGAGCCTTAGCATAGCTGACGATAAGTGGTACGTTGATGCCACCCTGGCTTATAACCGTTTTATGAAAACTGTGGGCAGCAGCACCAACGTGAGCCCAGCGCTCGCCGTAATAGCTATAGCTTCCGGCAGAGCCTAAATTTTCATAACTGTTATTAAAGGATTCTGCAATCCAGTCTGTCGCCACAGGTAGAATCGGATAAGTAGTGAAATCGACGGCTTCTGGCCCGTTGTCTGACAGAAAGAAAAAAACCGTATCGTCATATTCATCGATCGATTTGAGGTAGCTCACTAGCTTGCCAACGTTCTGGTCGAGGCTATCAACCATTGCTGCATACACAGCCATCTTCTTGGCCTGGTACCGTTGTTCTTCAAGGCTTATTTCATTCCAGGGAGGCACTCGCTCGAGACGTTGTGCCATTTCGGCAGCGTTATCAATTAGTCCCAGTTCCTTCATGGTGTTATGTCTTTGCTGACGAATAACATCCCAACCAGCCATATAACGTTCGATATATTTATCGGTTAACTCTGCAGGAGCATGCAAGGGAAAATGCGGAGCAGAGAAAGCAAGGTAACCGAAAAACGGTTGGTTTGATGCTCTGCCTTCTTCTATGTAGGTGATCATCTCATCGGTATAAGCATCACTACTGTAAAAATCATCCGGCAATTCGACTGGATTACCATTTCGGAAGTAGTCCACAGTGGGTTGCGCACTGGCATAGCCGGTATTGTCAAAATGACTTCCAGCGCCTTGTAGCAAGATAAAGGTGCGATCAAATCCTCGCTCACTAGGAAATGTTTGAGTACCTAAATGCCACTTGCCAGTCATGTAGGTATTAAATCCAGCGTCGTTTAACAAACTGGCAACCGTCACTACCTGATCATTCAAGTAGCCTTCATAGCCTGGTTGTCCGCGCTGCGATTCATCGAGATATGCTCCCATCGTCCCATAGCCGTTCTTATGCTGGTCTACACCAGTTAACAGCATGGCCCTGGAAGGGGAGCACATGGCGCTGGTATGAAAGCGCGTAAACAGCACGCCGCTGCTGGCCAATTCGTCAAGATTGGGCGTTTCAATCTCACTGCCATAGGCGCCAAGGTCTGAAAAGGCCAGATCATCAGCCAGAATTAAGATGACATTGGGAGTTTCATCCCCAGTTTGGGAAAGTGCTTCATTAGTAGAAACAGTGCCGTTATCGCTACAGGCAGTGAGCAGTACGCAAAAGGAAAAACTGAAAATTGATTTTCTATTCATCTGCCAGACCGAGCACAACCAGCGCGTTGCCAGGAATGTGGAAGTTATAACCGTAACCTGCGTTTACGTACATCAATCCGTGTGCGATCAAAACACCGCCGCCACTGAATGCACCGCCAGTTGCCTCTTCGCCCGACACGGTCTGATAGTTACCTAATAAGTTTTTTTCCCAGAGCACGCTGCCATCTTCACGGGAATAAATTCGAATGCGCCCATCGAGATGGCCGGCGATGACGGCGCCGGGAATTGCCGTAATAGCTTGTGAAATACCTGGAGTGCAAAAGGGCGTATCGTTGCAAACATCGGTTGGTGCCGGTGCCGACCAGATGATTTCTCCGCTCCCTGCATTTACCGAATACACACCGGGTTTCGCTGGCGTCTCCCATTGGTAGCGCTGTTCGTCGCCTGGAAAATTAAGGTCATTAATTGGTATGTAAAGACTGTCGCCCTCTGCCGCGATGCCAAAATGCACGCCACCCTGGATGCCACCTCGACCTACGGCAGTGCGCCACAATGTTTCACCCGAATCAGGGTCAATACCCATGGCGTGACCAGATTTTTGGCCCCCAACAACAATGTCATTGCCATTGGGTAAACCCACCAGTATTGGATGTGAACCAAAATCGTAATCAGGACCATCTTCCTCGGGACAGTTTGAATTATCGATGCCAGGGAAGCCGATGAAGCATGCTGTGTTCCATGCGTCATTTTGTGTCTGTTGAGCGACCCATTTTTTTTCTCCGGTTGCCAAATCGAAAGCGATTATTGCATCTGAATTTCCGTCTGCAGGTGATGAGTAATTTTCACCTGTTCCCACATAGATTTGATTGCGTTTACTGTCGATGGTGGGGCTGGACCAAATAGGCGCACCAGACGGCGCAAGGATGTTCGTGCCTCTCTGGTTTTTACCAACAGGTTCGGCGGGCTTATCGGTTGTGTGGGACTTCCAATGCTGTTGACCGGTTGCAGCTTCGAGTGACAACAACGCGCCGCGAAAGCTGCAACACTCGTACTCACCGTTGCCTGCAGACACAACCTCAAGGGAAGAAACGGGAACATACAATCGCCCGTCGTAAATCGAAGGCGTGCCGGTCATGGTCGCGTCACGGTGATCATCGGCTCGGACTTTCCAACGCAGCTCGCCGGTTCTTGCGCTAACTGCATAGACATTGGCTATTACATCACCAAAGAAAATCAGCGGATCGATTAAATTGTCATCTGCTAACCATGGACTGATTGCTATGCCGGTGCGTACTTCTGCCGTTGCATTGAACATCCAGCGTAAGCAACCTGTTTGTGCATCTAATGCCCAAACAGTTCCGTCCTGACTGCCCGTGTAGATTCCACCGCCACCATAGACAGGTTCCGAACGTGCCTGGATTGAATTGGGATAGGCAAACGACCATTTCACTTCCAGTCTGTGGACGTTCTCGGCGGTCAGCCCGCCGCTTGCACCGGGTTGAAAACGCGTGTTTTGCAGGTCGACACCAAATCCTCTTGATACGGGAGGCAGTGACGAATCGAAACTGTGGTCGGCATCGCAGGAAGGAGGTAAGACAGGATCGATCACGTCCACCAATGACATGCCACTGAGATATTCAGCCACGGCGATGCGTTCGTCTGCTGACAAAGCGGCTGCCTGTTCCCGCATCGCACCGTCATTTAATACGGCGAGAATATTCCTAGGCCCCAGCGCACTCAGAAACAAACGGCTGGGAGCTTTATAAAATGATTGGTCGTGACAATTCGCACAAGTTTCTGTGTACAAGACTTCGCCGGGATGTGCTTCGTTAGCATCCTGTGCAACTGTCTGCTCAACAAATAAAGTAAATGACAGTAAGAGGGCGGCTACAGATGCAGGTGAAAATCGGGACGTCATTTATCTACTCCAAATCGATCTTATTGTCGTCTCAATTCCGCTTAGCTTATTTATTTGCCAAACTCGCGGCGACGTTGACTCATTCGCTTTGTTTGCGGGCGTTCGCTATTCGGTGCGCGGACCTGAAAGTTGTACCTTGATTCCGTCCGGGTCAAAGAAGAACACAATACCAAAACCGGGACCGCCGCCGATGGGGCCGAGCTGCTCATAACCGAGCTCGGTCATCGTCGCTATGGTTGCGGTCAGATCTTCCACATAGAAATTAATTCGATCGATGCCCAGATGATTAACCGGTGGCGGATAGGGCGGCTCGTTATCATAAGGGCTCTTCCACTGTCGTAACTGGATCGTCGCACCATCGGTACCTTCACCGAGACTGATGTCTACGCCCTCGAATTCGATCGGGCCGTCAAAGCCATGGGCGGCGGCAAAATCGCCAGCGCCTGACTGCGAGCCCGGTGCCGATTCGGTAAATCCCAGCAGTCGGTAAAACTCTCGAGACCTTTCCAGATCAGTCACGTTCATGTTCGTGTTTGCCAGTTTCACTAAGTCAGGCCCAGGAGTCGGTCGTTCACCTTCGTTAGTCGCGATCAACTTAATATAGGTGCCGTCCTGATCTTTCATGAACACGAAGCGTTCACCATTGGGAGCTGTAGTAGGCGCCGATAAAAATTCTACGCCCTCCGATTGAAAATAGGCATAGTCGCCATCGAGATCGGTGGTGGAGTACGTGCCATAGGTTATGCCGATGTGATTCAGCATGGCATAAGGTGGTTCTTCGCGATAGGAATTACCCCTGAATTCCACCGTGTCGACGAAGGGTTGTTCTGGAGGATCTTGCAGGCTATGAAGTGATACGTAGATCAGATAGTCCTCTGGAAATCCAAGTGACTGCGCAAAAGTAGTGCTGGTCTCCGGTCCCGCCGGATAGATTTCACCGATGAATCCCATGAGGTCGTACAACGCTCGCTGCCGTTCTATGTCGGTTGTGTTTAATCCGAAATAACCCTGGCGCAATAGCCCTAGATCGGCCTCAGTAACCTGGGTCACGCGCACGCCGAGTTCTCCACTTGGCATGCCGGGCACGATCACCTCGATCGTGTTCTCCCTATTAAGATTTAAATCAACGATGACCTCGCCGTTGCCGCTGAAGTCCTGCGGCTGAACAACATCCCGGCCGTTGATCTTAATCCAGGCATTGTCGATGCCTTCATCTTGAAGGACCAGCTGCGCCGGACCGTCCATAGCTCTGAATGACGAGGAATAAGTAGTCGGTTGTCCCTGAACGAGTTCGTAAGTCTCAGGTCCGAAGCGAGTCAGATTAGCCTCGTGAGATGAGGCGTTGGGCGCAACTGCTAACAATCCAAGAAAAAGTGCAATTCCTGCTGCTTTAAAACCCAGTGCTGAGCTTGTATCAATAGTCTTGTTTCTATTTATAGTTTTTTTCATAGTTGTTTCTCAGGCGCTAAGCTTTTCAAATTCCAATTCTGGGTAGCCTTGCTCGGCCGATTGGTCCAGTGCGTCGTAATAGTTGTTAGCGCCACCGAAGTAGATCAGTACCTGTGGCTTCTTGTCTCCTAGATTGGCGCCCATCATCCAGGAATTAACTTCGTCGCCGCTGTTCATCAGAGTCTGCACGTGTATATCGGCGACTGTGGCTGACCACTCTTCTTCTGCCTCTTTCCGAGGTTTGAACACGTCATAACCTTCTGTCTCCATCTTGCTAATGCAGTCGGCGATCCAGACTGCGTTCTGTCCGATCGACGTTGGCAAATTTGCAAAAGGTGCCTGGGGGCCGGTGATAGTAAACAGGTTTGGGTAATCAGCAATGCAGACACCCATAATGGACTGCGACTGGTCCTTCCATTTATCCCGCAGGCTGGTACCAGACTCACCACGAATCGGAAAGGCTTCCAACGCGCCAGTGTATGCCTGGAAGCCGGTAGCCAATACGATGATGTCAAACTCGTAGTGATTCTCTGTAGTGCGAATACCAGTCTCGGTTATCTCCATTAGCGGTTCGCGATTTTTGATGTCCACTACATGCACATCGTCTCGATTGAAGGCTTCGAGGTAGTCATGATCGAGCGGCGGACGTTTTGCGAACAATGGATTATCGTCTGCCTTCGGCACCAGTATATCGGCGACTTCCGGATCGTCGATGCGTTCGCGCATCTTGCGAATGATGAACTCCGAAGCCCAGCGGTTGGCCTCTGGTGCACCCAGAAGATCATCGAAGGTCTCAAACACCCAGCGGAAACTGCCGGTCCAGTTTTCTTCAAAGACTCGTTCGCGCTCCTCCGGTGAAGTGTCCATCGCCATGCGTCCGTTCGCGGTGCCGAACGCCATACCGAAGCCATGATTGCGGCACATGGCAACGATCTCGTCGTAATTATCTTTGATTTCTTTTTCCCATTCCGGGGTCATGGGTTTCTGCATTGCTGGCAGAATGTAATTGGACGTGCGGTGAAACACACTGACCTCGGCAGCATCTTCCGCCATGGCCGGCACCAGCTGCACCGTGGTTGCGCCGGCACCGATGATTCCGACACTTTTGCCTTTATAATCCAGCCCGTCGGGCCAGCGCGCCGAGTGAAAAATAGGTCCTTTGAAACTGTCGATGCCCTTGATGTCTGGCACCACGGGATGGGAAATCATGCCCATGCTGCTGACAAAATACTTACAGGTAAAAGTATCGCCATTGGCCGCAGTAACTTTCCAAATACCCTGGTCTTTCTGATAATCCGCCGCGACGATTTCAGTGTTGAGTTGAATATGCGGCCACATCTCACAGCGGTCTGCTACGAAGTGCATGTAGGAGAGTGTTTCTTTCCAATCCGGGTAGCGCTGCGTCCATGACCATTCTTGTAAGAGTTCTTTCGAGAACATCAAACAGTAGTAATAGCTTTCGCTGTCAGTCATCGCGCCGGGGTAGCGATTCCAGGTCCAGGTACCACCGATGTCTGCAGCGCGATCAAAAACACGAATGCTCATTCCCGTCTCACGCAAATGATGAATCAAAGCCAGACCGGCGAAACCGGCGCCAACACTGATGACATCGAAATCAGGTTTTTGCTTTTGATCCATGGACAGCTACCTCGTTTTATTTTTGTTGTGGTATTTAGGTTTTATTCACAAGATAAAAAAGTTCGTTCTCAGATGGAATATAACAGGGGTCAAACTGAAAACTACTCTCAACATGATCTTTTATCAGGACTCTTTAAGAAAATGACCATACTTTTTCAGCGCTGCCTCGCGTTGAGTCGGTGTGTGATAGGTTGGAAATAATCCTGGCGCGGCTTCGTAATCTCGCAACACCGTCTTCGCCACGGTAATTTTATGTACCTCCGACGGTCCGTCCACCACACCAAGCTCCGGTATATTTGCCCACATCGTTACCAACGGAGTCTCATCGGACATACCGAGACTGCCATGCAAATGCATGGCTCGGTAAACAACATCTTTTAAGATGCCGGGGGTAGCGGCTTTGATGGCGGCGATTTCTTTGCGCACCTCACGATTGTATTCCTTGTGTTTGTCGATCAACCAGGCGGTGTAAAGCACATGCAGCCGGTACTGCAAAATCTGGGTGTAGCTATCGGCAATTTTCTCCTGGGTAAACTGTTTGTCAGCTAGAACCTCGCCTTTAGTAACACGGCTCAATGCCCGTTCGCACATCATGTCCAGCGCCTTGTTCAAAACGCCAACGGTGCGCATCGCGTGATGCACACGACCGCCACCAAGTCGGGTTTGGGCAACGATAAATCCTTCTCCCGGTTCGCCGAGCATGTTCTCTAGCGGCACCCGACAGTTCTCGAATTTTATGTAAGCGTGTACACCATCACCCTGTTCGGCGTGCGGTCCTACAGCAGAGTTGCGGATGATCTCCATCCCCGGCGTATTTTTTTCAACCAGCAGCATTGAGGCACCCTGATGAATCGGCACTGACTTGTCGGTGACCACCATGACGATCAGAAATTCTGCAAAGCGCGCGTGGGAGGCAAACCACTTCTCACCATTGATGACCCACTGCTCGTCTTCTTGCTCTGCCATGCAACCGAATTCGCCAGGATCGGATCCCGCCTGAGGTTCAGTCATGGAGTAGCAGGAAGCGATCTTGCCATCGAGCAATGGCTGCAGATATTTCTCTTTTTGTGCGTCGGTGCCGAAGTGCGCGAGTATTTCGGCGTTACCGGAATCCGGTGCCTGGCAGCCAAAGACGCTAGGACCAAAACGACTGCGCCCGAGAATCTCGTTCATCAATCCGAGATTGACCTGGCCGTAACCTCCACCGCCTAATTCTGGACCAAGGTGGCAGGCCCAAAGACCACGTTCTCTAACTGCAGCCCTGAGTGGTTCCATCGCTTTAGCAGCTTGTGAATTTGGATCCCAGGGATCGCCGGGTTCGCGAAACACCAGGTCCATCGGTTCGATTTCATCTCTGGTGAACTCTGCTATCCAATCCAGTTGGCATTGGAATTCAGGATCGGTTTCAAAACTCCAGCTCACATTAGTTCCCTGTTGTTAAGTGCGTTGGTTAAAATCATTGAGTGATTTCGTTAGCAGAATGTATCTCGGTGCGCCTACAGAATGCTTTTGACGGGTGTCTCGTTGACTTGGGAGTCTACAGAACTATACTTGCCCGGCACAAGCAAGCCTTTGTTTGGAGACTCAATTGTCGAATTCTGAAAAAGTATGGCTAGTAACCGGCGGTTCGCGCGGGATTGGTCAGGCCATCGTCGAGCGAGCACTTGCAGATGGAAACCGAGTAGCTGTACTGTCACGCAATCCCAAAAAAGATAAAACAGAAGCTACGAATAAAGAGAACAATGACAGACAGTTAAACCTGGCCGCTGATGTCTGTGATGAGGCTCAGCTACAAGTTGCAGTCGAGCAGATAATTTCAGAGTGGGGAAGACTCGATGTTGTAGTCAACAACGCCGGATTGCATCGAGGTGGAAAAACTTCGAGCCTCGACCTGGAAGACTGGGAAGCAGTAGTACAAACAAATTTAAGTGGTGCGTTAAAAGTAATACGCAGTGCTGAACCGCACCTCGAGCAAGGTGCCAGCATCGTTAATATTGGTGCAGTCGTTGGTTTTCGAGGTTTCCCAGGAGATGCAGCCTATGCCAGTTCCAAGGCAGGGCTGGCCGGACTAACCCGCGCCTTGTCTATCGAATACGCCAAACGCGGCATACGCGTCAATCTTGTCATACCCGGTTTGGTGTTCACGGATATGACTAGTGGCTTATCAGAGAAAGCCATGGACTCTATGCGCGACATGATTCCGCTTGGTCGCCTCGGCGAAGCTGCAGAAATAGCCGCCGTGGTTCACTCTGTCGCTGCTGCTACTTATATGACCGGTGCATTTATTCCGGTGGACGGCGGCCTGATGAGTACATTCGGCATGCCGGGCTGAAGCAGGTTAGCCGAACAATACTGCTCATTCATTTTCGGTACGGTCTATTGGTGGTTAGATGATGAAGAAGCGCTGGACCTGGACGAAGTTTTTTCCCACTATGAACAGGCAACAATAAAATTGCTCGGTAACAGGAGTATCTGAACATGGCGTATCTGGAAAGAGACGCAGGTAAACGCATTTATTTTGAAGATTACGGTGCAGGCGACAGCGCAGTTGTGCTCGTGCACGGATGGGGAGCGAGCCTGCGAACCTGGGACTTTAATCTGAATGCAATTCGCGTAGCAGGTCATCGGGTAGTGCTGCTCGATCACCGCGGCTGCGGTTCATCCGACAAAGATTTTTCCGATTTTTCAGTAGAAGCGATTGCCGGTGACGTTACTGCAATGGTAGATCATCTAAACCTTTCAAAGGTAATTCTCAATGGCTGGTCACTCGGTGGATCAGTAGTAGTGCAGGTGGCTCATGACCTCGGCGCACGCTGTGCCGGTGTTTTTCTCACCTGTGGTGCAACTCCGGCTTATCTCAAAAAATCTGACTACCCACATGGTGGTGAAGAGGAAGCATTGGCCGCAACCATGGAAGCAATGGAGGGCAACCGCGCGGAATTTCTCTGGGGACTAACCCAGGGTGTTGCAGCCAAACCGCTCGGTGATCAAACATTACATTGGATCTGGCAGATCTTTATGGAAGGCTCTCCTGCCGCAGGCGCATCTTTGGCAGCACTGGGCCCACTCGACCAGCGTTCCATACTCGCCAATCTTAACTGTCCGATTCTTTCCTGCCTTGGTACTGAAGATGTCGTAGTCGACCCTGACATTCCACGCTCGGTTGCAAACCTGAACGCCAATGCACGCACACATGAATTCGAAGGTTGTGGTCATGCACCACACATGGAAGACGCAGCAGCCTACAATAAGCTGCTACTTGAATTCATCAGCGAGTGTGGCTGAACCAATACCAATTCATAAAGAAAAAATAAAGAAAATTACGAATAACTAATTAATGGATGCATAAAGAACAAAGAGGTTTTCAACATGAGTAACTACAGGTTTGCAGAAGGGGCGGCGATTGTTTTTGGCGGATCCGGAGGACTCGGATCGGGAGTGGTGGAGCTACTGAGCAAAAGCGGAACGGACGTAGCTTTCACCTATCTGAGTAACAAAGAAGCTGCCGACAAAAACATTGCAATGGTAGAGGCAAATGGCCAGCAAGCCTTGGCGATGTGTGTGGATCTGTTAGACCTGGCACAGGTTGAAGACTTTGTCGCAAAATCCCGCGAGAAATTCGGCCGTATTCATTCGGTCGTGTTTGCTACCGGCCCATTCTTAAACATCCTGCCAATCATGGACGCCGACCCGGATGTGTTTTACAAAACACTCGACACCGACGTTAAAGGTTTCTATCACGTGATGCGTGCAGTAGTGCCTGCACTGCGCGAAGGCGGTGGCGGATCGATAACTGCACTTACTACCGCAGCGATCCACAAATACATCAGTACCGATGGTCTCTCCTCGATTCCGAAAGCGGGCGTGCAACACCTGTGTACGGCAATCGCCCGTGAAGAAGGTCAACATGGGATTCGCGCCAACTGCGTTGCCGTGGGTTTGATTGCAATTGGCCTGTCGCAGGAAATAGATTCGCCTCCAGGAGGCATCCTCGATCAGTGGATGCAACAGGTGCCATTGGCACGGGCGGGGGCACCGGCAGAATTATTCGACACGGTGGTTTTTCTTGCGTCGGAAAATGCTGGGTATATTACTGGGCAGTCATTACCGGTTGATGGGGGTTATTCTGCTTAGAGATTTATTAGTATGATTAGATGCAACCGCCGTAAATTAATGCAACTGGCCCTGATGGCAAGTGCCTCAGCCATTCCATTGAATGGAATGGCGCAGTCGGCTTCAGACTGGGCTGAGCGGAAAAAGAAAGTGAACGTGCGCGGGTTAGAAATGGCCTACTATGAAGTTGGTAGTGGCGATCCCATCGTATTACTCCATGGTAATCCAACCTCTTCCTATCTCTGGCGCAATGTGATTCCTCACCTGCAACACCTCGGTCGGTGCATAGCCCCGGACATGATCGGCCTCGGCGATTCAGATCCATTGCCCAACAGTGGGCCGGGTGTTTACAAATTCGCAAACCGTGACTACCTGTTCGACTTGCTCGAACAGGTGGGGGCAACAAAACGAGTAACCCTGGTAATTCATGATTGGGGTTCGGGTGTTGGCTTCAGCTATGCGCAACGTTATCCGCAACGGGTTAATGGTATTGCCTTCATGGAAGCTATCATCAGGCCGAGCTCATTGCCCTTGCCCCCTGAACCGCAGCAGTGACCATTTGCCCTGTTCCGCTCAGACCGTGGTGAAGAAGTGGTGCTGCAGAATAATTTCTTCGTAGAGCAGATTCTAATTGGTGGACTTGGTTATTTTCTGACAGAGGCAGACAAGTCCGAATACCGCAGGCCCTTTCTACAAGCAGGTGAAAGTCGACGGCCAACTCTCACCTGGCCAAGGGAACTGCCTTTTGCCGGCGGACCGGATGATACGACTGAACTTGTGCAGAGCTATTCCGATTGGCTTGCTGAAAGCGATATCCCCAAGCTATTCATAAGTGCGAATCCTGGGGCACTACTTTCTACTTCGCCGAATAATGCCCCATTGCTGGAATATGTGAGAAGTTTTCCCAATCAGACCGAAGTGCAGGTGTTTGGCACCCATTACGTGCAGGAAGTCTCTCCACATGCAATTGGCCGGGCAGTGGCGGACTGGATGCAGACTCTTTAATTCGTTCTTAAAAGGAAACAAAGAGGTCAGAGTAATTTGACAATTTATCGAGTATTTTTAAATCGCGTTACTCTGACTCTTTTTTGATTCCTATTGCGCAGACAGAAAAGTCTCCGCACGTAATCGCGCATTATTATGTATGTTCATGTAAAACACGTTGTAATCGAAAAGATGATAGGAAGCGCCTGCAAATCCTGATTCTCCGAATGCAGGGTCATCCAGACTTTCCACAAACAAAGTTCCATCACGACATTGAGCGCCGGTTAAGCCCATTAGCGGGGCGCTTAGAGAATCAAAGTTTTTGCCTTGCGCAGGATCTTCTCTACTACCAAAACCCAGGTTGTAAGAATGTTGCGGGATAACAATTCCTGCATGTTGTTCAGCACTTGCTGCTTCTTCGCCAAGACTCCATGCCAAAGGATTAGTACAAACAGATGGCGCAAGGTCTTTCTACAACCGCGCCGCCTTCAGGCACGGTATCCCAGTGTATTACGCAACCCAAATCTGACTCGTTATTACAAGGTTCAATATGATCCATCTGAGCGAACCATTCGGGAGACAATGGAATATTTACCGAACCGATAAGATAAGCGGCAACCAAACGTTCGTGTAAATCACTGCTATCGATGACATCTCTCAGCAGGTGAATACTGTGATGGGTGCCCTGGCTGTGGCTAGCGAGGACAAAGGGTTTGCCGTTATTGTAATTATCAATGTAGTACTCGAAAGCACGCTCTACATCTTGATAGGCAAAACCCAGCACCGCATCACGTTCTTCTTCGCTGCCTAAATAGGCAAATATATTCGCTTGTCGATAACGAGGGGCGTAAACATTGCAACAGCCGTTAAATGCGCTGGCCTGGTTTGCCATTACCCACTCGACATTCTCTTCCGTGCCGGAATCGGGATCCATTGTCGATATCCAACTCCCTGAAGTCAGGAGTTCAGTTGGATGAACAAAAAACACGTCAATCGGCAGGTCGCCCTGAACCGGAACTGAAACACCTTCAGGTGAAAGATCGGCGGGATCATTTGTGGTTGGGTGAGCAGCCCAATACTCTATCTGGCTGTAGTCTGGAGCAGGAGTGGCTACATTGACAGGGTCAAAATCCCCCGGAGGTCCGGCGATGGCGCTGAGTCCTGACATTACTAATCTACCGCCAAGGCCTGTGACCCAGAGACCTATGCCGATAGCGACTAGTCCAACAATTGAATACCCGAAGATTTTACGTTTTTTCATGCTTAGGCTACTACCTCTGCAGTAAGGCTGGGGCCTAGCTTACAACTCGATTGATTCGATTGATAGTTATCGAAGAGCTAAAGACAGCACTAATTTGTGTACAAATAAATCTATCTCTGGTTATCTATTTGTCTATTAATAAGAAGAAGATAGTAAGAACAGCGACAACAAGAAAAACAAGAGGAGAGCAGGTCATGTCAATTCCGGGATTTACTTCAAAAATACAAGTTGGGCTTCGCTCGCTTTGCGCAGTTGCTTTGCTTTTGCTGTGCTCAGCAGTCTTCGCCCAGCAACCACCGCCACCACCCGGCGCCTATGATGCGGCTCCCTACCTGGGGCAGATACGTAATACCTATGTCTACGGCGACATCTGGGAACGTCCCGGTTTGTCGGCCCGGGATCGCAGCATGATTACGGTCGCTGTGAATCAGGCAACCTATGCAACTTATGCAACTAATGAGCTGCGTCTGCACATGGGTCGCGCGCTGGATAACGGCATCACCCAGGCCGAATTAGTGGAGATCATCGCTCATACACTTTGGTACTCCGGATTTCCAACTGGCGTGAATGCCGCGCGGGTGGCAGCGCAAGTATTCGAAGAGCGTGGCCTGCCAGCAATTCCACCAGGTGCTTCCTCGCGCCAGCCACCGGTTAATCCAGAATTGGAATTTCCAGGCGCCTATCAGCAAGCCCCTTACCTGCGCGACTTGCTGAACCAGGTACTTTATGCCGAAACCTGGAAGCGAGAAGAGCTCTCACCCCGCGACCGCAGCATGATTACGGTTGCCGTGGGGACCGCGCTTTATGCCTCCAGTGAGGTGCGTTATCACATCGGCCGAGGGCTGGATAACGGCGTTACTCAAGATGAGATAAGCGAATTAATCACTCACGTGACTTTTTATACCGGCTTTCCTACTGGTGTGAACGCTTCGCGAGTCGCTGCCGAAGTTTTCGAGGCAAGAGGTTTGCCTCTGAGTGATAGTCGTTTTCCCGGTGCACCCTATCTCGATGAATTAATCACTGGAATGCTCTACGGAGAAACCTGGACGCGCGAACAATTGTCAGAACGCGATCGCAGTCTCGCTACCATTGCTGTGACCCTGGCCAACTATCAAACCGATCAATTAAGAGTGCACCTAAATCGTGGCTTGGATAATGGATTAACAACGGAAGAAATCTCGGAGCTGATCGCACAGGTAACTATGTATGCGGGCTTTCCTCCCGGAGTTAATGCCTCGCGAACATTTGCTGAGGTGTTGCAAGAAAGAGGCATGCCACTGCCTGACTAACATGGGAACTGTTACAAACATTACACGAGTAAAATTTTCTGTAGGTGATGTAGTTCAGCATCAGCGCTTTGCTTATCGTGGAGTTATTGTTGATGTCGATAGCCGATTCCATGCATCTGATGAATGGTATGACTTAGTCGCTAAATCCCGTCCGCCAAAAAACAAGCCCTGGTATCATGTTCTCGTTCACGGCAGCGATCATTCCACTTATGTTGCTGAACGTCATTTGCAGCATGATGACTCCGGGGAGCCGGTTGACCATCCAATGATGGATCATTTCTTTTCCGAATTTGTCGATGGAAAATACCGGCGCATTGAGCCGGATAATTAACGATAGAATATAAATAAATAGGGCCGGAACGGATTTATAGATCTGTGCCAATGATTGGAATAATAAATCTGTCCCTATTTGTTCGACTAACAAAAACGTTTGAAATTTTGAGAAATGAGGAAGTAACAAATGAAGAGTAAATTTTACAGCTATGTGATTTCAGTTCTCCTTCTTTTACCCACAGCAACAGCACTGGCCCAAGATTCTGAGAGCCTGATGACTTATGATCTGGCGACGAACGCCATGGATGCTGCTGAGGCGTATGCGAGGGAGGAAGGGTGGAATGTAACTATTCTGATCACAGATCAAAACAACAATCCTGTGATGCTGCGAAGAATCGATGGCGCTGGTGGTCGTACATTTAGCTTTGCTACAGCAAAGGCCTTAGTGGTTACTGAAACTGGTCTCACTTCCGGCGAGTATGGCCAAAGAGTGCAAGCTGGTGATATTGACGAGATCGAGGGTGGTGTAACCTTTGCAGGTGGCGTTCCTGTATACCGCAATGGTCAACTAATTGGAGCAATTTCGACGAGTGGTGTTCGAGCAGCTCAAGATGAAGAAGTTTCAATCGCTGGTGCAGAAGTGATTGGAAGTATTTCGAATTAAACAGCTAAACCAAAAAAGGGGTCAGTGTAAAAATACAGCAAGGTATTTTTATGCTGACCCCTTTTTGCTCTGCCAACAAAATGCAAATCGGAAAATCGGGTAATGAACGATTCGCTGCCGCGGGAGGCTCGAGTTGTGATTGTTGGTGGCGGCATTGTTGGAGCGTCCGTTGCTTACCATCTTACGGAGCTGGGTTGGGACGATGTTGTTCTGCTTGAACGTAAGAAGTTAACTTCCGGTACCACCTGGCATGCGGCAGGACTCGTTGGACAATTGCGTAACTCGCTGAACATGACGAAGTTGGCGCGCTATACAGCCGATCTCTATCGAAATTTGGAACAGGAAACAGGTCAGGCCACCGGATTTCGTCAGAACGGTTCAATTTCCATTGCCACCAACATCGAGCGATTCGAGGAGCTGAAAAGAAACGCCTCGATGGCGAAAGTTTTCAATCTCGCTGTGGATGTAATCGATGTTGCAGAGATTCAATCCCGTTATCCCTTAATCAACGCCGAAGATGTCCTCGGTGGAATATGGATTCCATCCGACGGTCAGGTGAATCCGATCGATGTAACCCAATCCCTCATCAAAGGCGCTCGCATGAGAGGCGCTCGAGTTTTTGAAGACTCTCCGGTGACCCGAATCTGTCACGATGGCAATCAAGTTACTGGTGTTGAAACGGAACAAGGCGTGATCGATGCGCAGCAGGTCGTCATCTGCGCCGGCATGTGGTCGCGCCAGCTTGCGGTAGAAGCAGGAGTAAACATTCCGTTACACGCCTGTGAACATTTCTATATTGTTACCGAAGCAATCCCTGATTTACCTAACACTCTTCCTGTGTTGCGCGATTACGACGCGTGTTCCTATTTCAAGGAAGATGCCGGAAAAATTCTCCTGGGCGCGTTCGAACCGGTAGCGAAGCCCTGGGGAATGGATGGTGTCAAAGAGGATTTTTGTTTCGACCAGTTGCCAGAGGATATGGATCATATCCAACCCATTCTCGAACAAGCCATGAATCGATTACCTGTGCTAGCCGAGACCGGCATTCAAACGTTTTTTAATGGACCGGAGAGTTTTACTCCGGATGACCGCTATCATCTTGGCGAGTCGCCTGAGCTGAAAAATTTATTCGTTGCCACAGGATTCAATTCTATTGGCATACAATCTGCCGGCGGCGCCGGCAAGGTGTTGGCCCAGTGGATGAAAGAGGGGATTCCACCGCAAGATCTTTGGGACGTCGATATACGCCGAAATCTAAAATTCCAGGGTAACCGCCAATACCTGCATGATCGAGTCACCGAGAGTCTAGGTTTGCTCTATGCCATGCATTGGCCCTTTCGGCAATTTCAGTGCCCGTGGTGTCAGAAAATCTGTTTTGCACGATCGTCTGTTAGAAAGAAATGCCTGCTTCGGTGAAGTAGCAGGATGGGAAAGGCCAAACTTCTATGCGCCTGAAAAAGTCTCAGCCAACTATTACTATTCCTGGTTCCGACAGAATTGGTTTAGCTATTCCGCCGAAGAGCATCACGCCGTGCGCAATAATCTGGGACTGTTTGATCAATCTTCGTTCGCAAAGTTTCTCGTTCAAGGCTCCGACGCGGAACAGGCACTGAATCGAATCTGCGCGAACAATGTGGCAGTGCCGATCGGAAAAATTGTCTATACCCAATGGTTAAATCCACAGGGTGGTATCGAAGCGGATCTGACAGTGACCCGACTGGAAAAGAACAAGTACCTAGTAGTGACTGCAGCAATTACTCAGATCCGAGACTTTCATTGGTTGAAACAGAATCTACCAATCGATATGCAAGTTGAAGCAATCGATATCACGTCCAGCCTGACAGTAATAGGCATTATGGGTCCGCAGTCGCGAGCTTTTCTGCAATCCATGACACCCAATGATATGTGTAATGAAGCTTTTCCTTTTGGAGCATCACAGGAAATTGAACTCGCCTACAGTCTGGTGCGGGCCTCGCGCATTACCTATGTGGGGGAGTTGGGTTGGGAACTCTACATTCCCACTGAGCAGGCGCTTGGTGTTTATGATGCCCTGGTGCAAGCGGGTGAGTCATTTGATCTTAAACACATCGGCATGCACGCATTAAATTCTTTGCGAATAGAAAAAGCCTATCGACATTGGGGACACGACATAACAGACGAAGACACACCTTTAGAAGCGGGTTTAGGTTTCGCAGTCGATATGAAGAAAGAAGGTGGCTTTATTGGCAAAGAAGCACTGGAACAACAAAAACAAGATGGGATAAAAAAACGTTTGGTAAATTTCGTGTTAACGGACCCCGAACCGCTCCTTTATCACAATGAACCAATTTGGCGCGATGAGGAAATAGTCGGTTACATTGCTTCAGGCATGTTTGGCCATACACTGGATGGTGCCGTTGGCCTCGGTTACGTTAATCATGGAGATGCGGCGTCGACGGATAAACTTATGGCAGGAAATTATGAAATTGAAGTAGCGGGTATACGCTATGCAGCCACCGCCACCACACGCCCGATGTATGACCCGACTAACGAACGCATTCGAAATTAGCCTCACAAGATTCGAAAATCCTCCATCGGTCCTGTTTATTGCAGACTACCCATAAAAGCTGTTGTGCAGGCAGTTTGTATGCAGTAGCTTTCTGTAAGACTAAAGTAAAAACGGCCGCACTCCGCGGGATTCCCGCGCTTAATAATCGGAGGAGCAATGTCCAAATTCAGTGATCGTGATCTTGGGATGCACCGCAACATTACCCGGCGCGACTTCGTCAGTGGTGTGGGCAAAGTTGTCGGTGGATCGCTGATCGCGCCCCAATTAGCACTGGCGCAACAATCCAACCTCATTTCACCTGATTACTATCCACCAATGCTTACAGGTATGCGCGGGAGTCATCCCGGTTCCTTCGAGGCCGCTCATGCACTAAGAGATGGTGCAAGTTTTAGTGATGCCTCCGATACCGGTGAACACTACGATATGGTGGTGGTGGGAGGCGGGTTAAGCGGGCTTGCGGCGGCTTATTTCTTTTTAACCTCAGCCGGTCCAGATGCCCGGGTGTTAGTACTGGAAAATCACGACGACTTCGGCGGTCATGCCAAGCGCAATGAGTTTAACCATCAAGGCAAAACATTGATGCTGAATGGCGGCACGTCCTATATCGAATCCGTGCGCCAATACAGCACTGTTTCCAGAAACTTACTCAAGGCGATCGGCATCGATGTGGAAAGCGCAATTGCCACCAGCGATAAAGGGCGAGCAATGTATCGTTCAATGGGTCTGGAAGGCAGTACCTTTTTTGCCGAAGAAATTTTTGGTGGGGAAGATAAGTTGGTAAAGGGTCGTGGGCCGAGGCGAGGAGCAAGCCAAAACACTAACGATTGGCTTGCACAGACTCCAATGTCGGTAGAAGCACAGCGAGATATCGCTCGACTCTATGATGACAATGCTAATCCAGACTATATGCCCGGCTTGTCGGATATAGAAAAGAAAGAACGCCTTGCCAAAATGAGTTACCTGGATTTCCTCATGAATGTGGCCAAGGTGCATCCTGATGTGGTGCCATACTTTGATGATTGGCCCAAGGGCAGTTTCTGCGTTGGCATCGATGCCCATCCGGCCTACTACGCCTGGGCACAGGGTTATCCGGGCTTCCAGGGTATGAACCTCGAGCCATTACCTTTGGTGAGTCCGCTTTCCCATATCGGTGGTGGGCAACATGGATTGGAAAGCGAGTGGAATGAAGGACCGGATATTTATTTTCCAGACGGCAACGCGACGGTTGCGCGCCTGATGGTTCGGGCCATGATACCCGACGCACTTCCAGGCAATACATTAGAAGACTCGATGATGTCACGTCTGGCTTACGATCGACTCGACCGACGAAGTAACAATGCTCGAATACGACTCAATAGCATGGTGGTGGGTGCGAGACATCTGGGTGATCCTGATGCCTCTACAGGAGTTGAAATAACGTACATACGGGACGGCAGGGCAGAAAAGTTGCGAGCCGATCATTGCGTAATGGCGTGTTGGAACGGCGTCGTGCCACATATTGTTCCCGCGATGTCCGCCACGCAGAAGGACGCACTGATGTATGGCGTCAAGATGCCTTTGGTTTACACCAATGTGCTTGTTAATAATTGGACATCTTTCACCAACCTGGGCATCTCCGGTGTGTCTTCTCCTGGCATGTATCACGCCTACTCTTCGCTAGGTCGTTCCGTGCAATTCGGTGACTATCAACCTTCCACCTCACCAGATCAACCGATGGTTCTGCATATGTCGCGGGAGCCTTGCGCGCCCGGACACCCGAAGCGAGAACAGCATCGACTCGGCCGGGAAGATCTTCTCGCTACCAGTTTCGAAACTTTCGAGCGCAACATCCGCGATCAACTCGGTCGCATGCTGGAGGGTGGTGGTTTCGATCCAGCTCGTGACATCGAAGCAATCACCGTAAATCGCTGGCCACACGGTTACGCTTACAGCTACAACACCTTAGACGATCCACTTGAGTGGGCAATGTACGACTCCGACGATCGGCCGTGCATAATCGGCAGGCAACGCTTTGGTCGCATTTCCATCGCCAACTCCGATGCCGCTGCTTCGACTCATTCAGACTCGGCCATCGACGAAGCGCATCGAGCGGTGCGGGAACAGCTTGCAGTGCAAAGTCGTGCTCGTCGTGGAGCCTCCGGCGCAGATTAGTTGTTGCCTGATCAAAACATTTGCACTAACAAAAAAAGGAATACAACGAATGAATCATGAATCTCTCCTTACTGTTTCTAGAGAACTTCACCGCGTTCAAAAGTTGGTATTTCTATTTATAGTATTGCTAACCGCTGCATGTTCTCCCAAAGATACAAGACCAGGCTTATGGGTAGGGGGCGAAGAAGCAACAGCGAGAGTGAATGATTGGCGCTTTACCGATGCGTTTCAGGAAATATTCATTGAAACCAGAACTCCGTATTTGTTTCCTCATTCCACCACCATCTGGTGTGTAGAGTATGAAGGTAATCTCTACCTTGGCTCTTACGGCATCGAAAAGAAATTTTGGGAATCAAACATCGAACGAGATCCTCGAGCCAGGTTAAATATCGATGATCAGAATTTCAACGTAACGGTTTCACTAGTCGATGACGAAGCGCTGACCCGGGAAATCGATGTTGCCTACAATAGTAAATACGATATGGAAGCAGTTTTCGGAGACAACATTCCTGAATGGTGGTTCTACCGAGTCGATCAGCAGTTGTAATTAAAGGGAACAGGACATGATCAAATTCAAACAGTTACTAATCACGCAGCTGGCCTTAATGGCATTCGGAACAACCAGTTCCGTGGCTCAAGTGGGCTCTTTTCCGATATCTGTCCCAGCCACTCTAGGCGAGGTACATTTCGATACGTCCTGCGCTTCCGAAGTTGAAGAATCCTTTAACGTTGCAGTAGCTATGCTGCACTCATTCGAATTCGATGAGTCTCGACTAGCGTTTGAACAAGTTGCAACTGAAGAACCAAGTTGCGCGATGGCCTACTGGGGAATTGCCATGACCTTGTACCATCCGTTGTGGGCCCCTCCGCCCACCTCCGATCTAGAACAAGGTGCGACCGCAGTAGCAAATGCACGAAATCTGGCAGACAGCTCTACTCAACGGGAACAACTTTATATTGAAGCAATCGGCAACTTCTTCGACTACCAGGACAACTCTTCCCATCGCGAGCGAGCGCATGGCTATGAGAATTCCATGGCGCAAGTTGTTGAAGCAAATCCAAACGACCGTGAAGCAGAAATATTTTATTTACTCGCGCGCCTGAGTAATGCCGATCCCACCGATAAGTCTTATGCGGTCCAGAATCAAATCGGACCATTGTTCGAACAGTTATTTGTGGAGATGCCTGAGCATCCCGGTATAGCGCATTACATTATCCACAGCTATGACTATCCCGAATTAGCAGACCGCGCAGAACAAGCTGCCGATCGCTATCTCGAGATAGCGAAATCTATGCCCCATGCACTGCACATGTCTGGCCACATTTATACCTTGCTTGGTCTGTGGAATAAGGCTGTTCATGCGAATATGCTTTCAGTAGATGCGGCGGTTAATCGAGCTCAGATGTTTGATCTCGGAGAAGGCACCCAGAATGAATTGCACTCACTGGATTATTTGGTTTATGCCTACTTACAACAAGGCGCAAATAACAAAGCACGAGAAATTGTTGAACGTGTCGAGTCTTTTCAAAATCTCAACATGAACAATGGCGTAATTGCTTTCAATGCTGTTGCAGTGCCAGTTCGCTATGCCATTGAACGACAGGATTGGGAAGCAGCGGCAAACATTCCTTTAATAGAAGAAGAAAATACCGCCAACTGGAATGATCAAATTTGGAATTCCCAGGCTCTTATTTACTGGGCCCGTATTATCGGTGCAGCAAAGAGAAGTGAGTTTGCACAGGCGGAAGCTGATCTTGTTGAGTTAGAAAAGATCAGCGAATCTTTGCAAAGTTATGAAAGGATCTGGGGAAGAAACACTGCCGAGGTTTTCAGACTGCAAGTTACGGCGTGGCTTACTTTAGAAAAGGGTGAACACGAAGGTGCAGAATCGCTAATGCGAGAGGCGGCCGCGCTTGAGGATCAAACTGATAAAAGTAGTATTAGTCCGGGACGAGTCTTACCAGCACATGAGCAACTCGGCGATCTACTTGCAGCACTCAATCGACCAGAGGAGGCGTTAGCAGCCTATGAAGAATCAATGCCTCACGCACCGGAAAGACTAAATACTTATTTAGGTGCTGCTAAGGCTGCAACAGCAACTGGGAAAACTGAATTAGCTCGCTCCTATAATCAAAAGTTGTCAGAGTTGGCTTCACGATAACTTTAAAGGACGAAGGGACTAGATTCAGTTCAATCGGTTAAAAATAAATCCTTCCGTCCCCGTTATTCAATTACTCTGACCCCTCTAAATCTCGGGATCAAAACCTGTAATTTACCTATCTAACAATTATTAGATGGTTAAATCCTGAATAGAGCTTTACTTCCCGAAAGGCTGCACTTACTCTGTTTTAGAACCTTAGGTTAGTTTTCTAAAAACCTGAGCGCAGTACCGAAACATCCGATCTGACAATAAATAAAAGAAACAGGAGTTTTGCAATGCGTACTTTGATAGCTGCAGTATTATTTTGTTTTTCCACTTCCATCCTCGCCCAAGTAGCAGCAGTAAATGTATTTGAACCTCTGCCGGGCAAGGCACCCCTGGTAATCCAGTACATGAATGAAGCCAAGGCTATTCACCAGGCCATGGGTGTTGGTGTGGCTACCAGTTTCGATGGCAGCGGCATATACCGCTATGCAGTACTAGTCGAAAACTGGGAAGCCTATGGCAATTTTGTCGATGCTCTAGGCACCAGCGCACCCTGGGCATTGTTCCAGGCGCGCATAGCCTCCAATCCGGCTGCTACTCAAATCGATAACCTCAGGCTCAATGGCAGATCTGTTATCGAAAGCGTTGTCGGGCCTGGCTCGGCTACTCATGTTTTCGTGTGGGAGTTGGGGCCCGGCGTCACCATGAATGAGTCGATTGAAGCCGCTATGGGCGCCAAAGAAATTCATGAGCGAACCGGTGTGGATGGTATCTCCGTCTACGCCACTGGCGGTACTCACATGTATTACCTCATGCATTTTAACAACATGAGCAGCTGGGGCCGCTTTCAGGATCAACCGAACATGGAATTCAACCAATACATGGGAGGCCTGGCTGTAGAAAACGGTGGCCAACTCCCCAGTGTTATAGTTGATGATTTCATCCTTACGGCGTTCTAAGCGTCATTTAAGGTAGGTACAAAAGAAGCAGCCGGCGTAAGCCGGCTGCTTCTTTATGTAAAAATTGAAATAAGGGATTTGTGGAGTTATAAAGGGATTGGAGGGATTTGTTTTTAACCAATTGATTAAAAATAAATCCCGCCGACCCCTTTTTTAAAATAACTAGTTACTTCGATGCGGTTGTGCAATTCCCGCTTCGTCTCGCTCAGCCGAAGACATCTGATTTAGATTCAAAATTCCCAGCATTCCCGCAACAGTATCCCGTTCGAATTCTGTCAGGTCGGCAATAAATTTATCCGCAGTAGTCATCCATGCATCGCGATCGTCGGCGATGGCAGCGGCATCGAGGGCGGCAATCATCTCTGTGCGGTCAGGCCGTGGCGGGGCTGACTGTTGTGGAGAGTCGGGGCCAAACATGCGTGGCGGCACGAGGGCGAATGAAACGATCTGAATTCGTTCTGAATCTGCTGCATCGTCCATCCAGCAGGAGCTTGGTGGGGTAACACCCGCAGTTCTGAATGGCAGGTGGAAGTTAAGTCCGGCATAGGGACCATTGGAAGAGGGCACAAACCAGACATGAATCATGTGTAGAGTCTGACCTTCTGGCGCGAATTGTGGATGATCATGCCATTTAGCTAGTTCACTATCGAAGGGCACAGGCGCAGTAGTGTCCGGCACGTCGAAGAAAGTGTAAGCCGCGCCAACCAGTTGGTCCTTACCATCAATGTTGGTAAACATCAGGTTATCTGGCGCATTAACATCCACTGGATCTGCCATGCGCTCGGGATGCACCCAGTGCACACCCATACCGGGAATATCGCCTATTACAGGCATGAAGCCGGCTGCCTGCGCAGCTTCTGGCGTGGCAAGCTCAGAATACTGCTGTTGCAGAGAAGCCAGTTGCAGGCGATCTGCCTCAGGAAGTCCATCCCAGGGTGGCGTTGCCAGAGTCGTACAATCCACGGCTACATTCGCGTGTGCGTGGTTGGCACCATGGGCGCCATGGTCATCATGGGCCTGGGCGAACACAAGGGTTGGAAACAACATTCCAATCGCAGTAGCGATGATGCTTGTTTGAAATACAGATTTAATACGGGACATTTGAGGCCTCCAATATGCTTGGATAATCAATACTTAATGCATTGAAAGTATAGAGAGTAGTTTGATCTTCTAAAATCGATTTGTAAATTTAAAGTACGCCAAATCGCTTTTCTTTTGTTGCATTATCAACAGATTCAGAGCGGTTCGCCAATTCTGTGAGCAATTTTCAAGCAAGTTACTCTGTCCCGGAATCTATTGATTTCCCGGTTTTTACGTGATACTAATTTTTATACCTAGACTAAATAGTCGCTTGATGAAAAATCAAATTTTTGTGAGATGTATCCTAAAAAGCATAATGGTAATTTTATGAAGTTGAAAAGGCTTTCGTTAGCAATTTCGCTTGTTTGTCTGAATTCAGTTTCCACTGAAATCTATTCACAATCAGATTCCCTAAACTCAAGAGAGCCTGCACTCTATGATGATGGGAATAGTATTCTTACAATTCCATCGATATTGGTTAATGACATTCATTACTCGGCAACCTTTCGTCTATTAGATGGAGTAGATACTCCTGACTTCGAACTTCTAACAGTAAATCAAGTGGAAATTGATGGCCCACCTAGTTCGGTTTTTGACAATGGAACACTAACAATTCCAGAGGTTCGATTTAACGAATCAAGTTACGAGGTAGTGCTTTCGCTAGTTTCCTCATCTCCACCATATATTTTTAGAGTAACTAGCGCACCGGAAACAATGCTTATTTCTGGTAGCTCATATGTTTTAGATAGCGCTTCCATCTCTGAAGTCAGTAACGTGAGTCCTTTTAACAAAGAAATAGTTCTAGCTCAGTCTGCGAATTCGAACCTCAGTGTTCAAAATGGAGATATTGTAATCCTAGAAGAGTCCGAGCATGCCCCAGAAGGATATATAGGAAAAATAATTGAAGTCTCAGAACAGAGTGGAAGCATAGTAATTACAGCTGAATTAACGTCTATTGCTAACGTAGTACAAAAAGGGTCGGCAAGTATTGCTGGCGAATTATCACTTGAACAGAATGGAAGTGACGTAGAAGAGATTAGATCTTTAGACGGAGTAAGCTTATATGCAGTTACAAGCCAGTACATTTCGCACAGCGAAAAATGTTTAGGAAATAGTAATAACTTCTATCTTTCTTTAGATTCGGCATTAGTTGAAGAGATAACAACTGAAGGTTGCATTGGATTTTCATTGCCATACGAGTTAGAGATTGAGTTTGACGGCGCTGCACTCAGTTATTTTAAATTTGCGATTTCACCGTCAGTATCATACGAATTGACATTTAGTTCAGGATTGAATAGTGATGAACTTAAGTCTGAAACGGAATTAGGCAAGTACCGGCTTAAGCCGATTAGATTTTGGATCGGTATCGTTCCTGTAATTGTTATACCCGAAATAAGTATCGTGCTGGGTGCTGAAGGGGTGGTTACATTAAACCTATCAGCCAGTTCAACCGGAAAGATATCTGCAACTACAGGAATATTGTATGAAAATGGAAATTGGTCTCCTGTTGTTAGCAACGATCTTAACTTTGGACATACTGCTCCTGAGCTAGAAGCTAATACTAATGCCACCTCGTATGTTGGACCTGAATTATCACTTTTGTTTTATGGCATCGGTGGACCGTTTGCCAATTTGCAAGGATATATGTCGATCGAAGCAGATATTCAAGCTGATCCTTGGTGGCGCTTTTTTGCAGGATTACGCGCTGGGGCTGGTGTTGAGCTCGAAGTAATTAATGGTGAGGCAACATATGTAATTCCAGATCTATTGGATTTTAGAGAAGAGCTAGCAACAGCTGATGGGGGTTTTGATGAACCAGAACCAGAACCAGAACCAGAACCAGAACCAGAACCAGAACCAGAACCAGAACCAGAACCAGAACCAGAACCAGAACCAGAACCAGAACCAGAACCAGAACCAGAACCAGAACCCGAGCCAGAACCCGAGCCTGAACCAGAGCCAATAATCGTAACCGAATCATTTAAAGACGATGAATTTCATATCTATATTGAGAACATTGACTTAGATGAGTGTGAACTGATCCATATTGGCTTCTTTGAAGTTCCTGAAGGTGAAGTATGGAAATCTGTGACTTTTGCAGCAAGTCAAGGTGATGTGCGGTTGTTAGTTGACGATAAAGAATTTGCAGAAAACGAAAGCACTTTAAGTTGCCCTAATTCCGCTCAGACGTTTAGCTCGGATGAAGATTATAATTTCTTTCCTGGAACTAACATTTATACTTGGGAAAAGGATTTGGTTGCTGGAGAGGGGCTCTATATATCCGCTTTTAGTTTGGAAGGAGAGACAAATTTTGCGATCAACACAGAGGTAACTGCAGATATTGAGCAATAGATTTATTTGGGGAGGTCCACTCTGGCCCCTTTGAGTTTAATCATTTTCAATAAACATACATGCATCTAACACACATGGGTGTATGTATAGTTTTTTTGAAATAATTTGTAAAGAGTTCTCTAAAAATAGATATGTACTTATATCTTGTAAAGCGCTTGGACTTGGCACAAACTCACATACCATTTTTTTCATTTTATTCGTTACTCTACTGTCAATCGGAATTTCAAATTTAGACACCCCCAACCATTGTAAAAAGTTTCTTGATTGTTTATTACCCAATCCTTTATACCTTGTAACATATTTAGCAGTTTCTCTTTCTTTTCTAATAGTTGTATTTTTCTTTAGAGATTTCAAACTTTCAATAAGTATGACCCAATCACCACCTTCCAATAAATCATATATCTCTTTGAGATATTCAGATATTTGTTTATTCTTCCCGATGCCATATGTTACTAATTCATTCTTTACTGCAGTAATTTTGCTTTTCGTTTTCTTATACCTGTCAAAATTGTGAACAAAACTTTTGGATTTTAAGAATAAATCAACCTTAGAACCCTCATCTGAACGTTGCTGTGTTGTAATTTGACATCCAACAATCACGTACCAAATTTTTTTCTTTGATAGAATTATCCTTTTTCTTTTTACATTCTTTTCAATTCTTTCTTTTACTTTCTTTGTATTTTTTACTGTCTTAACAAACTTCCTCCATTTTTCAATATCAAAGTCAGTTATGCTCCACTTAGGCTCCATGACAAAGTCCTTAAATTGAAATCCGGCCAATTAGTTCAATACATAATAATTGATATAAAGGGGCAGGTTAAGTAGAAGTCCAATTTACTCTGACTTTAGTTCTAGGCTTCTGGAACGTTTCTTAGCTCCTTTTCAGGAGCTGGCAGAAGTTCTTTAAGCTGCTTAATCGACATGTTTACCCTATGCTTCTGATAAAGTAAATTGGGGACAGACCACGTTTAATCTGAGTAAAAATACTGTATTGTTTTTTGCTCTGACCCCTTTATTTCGACCAAATACATTTCGCGTATTTCCCCAGCTCTTTTTTTCATATTTCCACTACATTTAATAGAGGCATCCTGATGAAACCTAGGTCCTATGGGCTCCGAAACTGTAATTACTGCTCTTATAGCGAGCTTCCTTATTCTATTTTGGCGAATTACGCGCCGAAAGACGGCAAATCGCCTCGACTATAAAAAAGGCACAGCACAGAGTAGGAAAAAGTCCTACCACACCGTTTCTCCCATAGTCTCCAAACCCACTGGTAAGAATGAACCAACTGTTCCACAGGTAGAGGTGGCAGCCGAATCTAAATCAGTACCCGACGAGTTGAGTAGCTTCAATTTGCTAATGGTGGAGGACCTTGAAGAGAGTACCAAAGAAGTCATTTTTAAAATGACGGAGGAGATTAGTCAGCCTCACCCAATGTTGCACAAATTAACCAGCGGAATAACTGATCCAGAAGAGCTAGTTGAAATTGTAAAGTCTGATCCTGAAATAACTGCGAAGATTCTCCGTACCGTTAATTCTGCAGCATTTTGCCTATCCCGGCCGATCAACAGCATAAATCACGCAATAACCTACCTGGGGATAGCTCAGGTCAAGGATACAGCTACTCAATTTGCCCTTAGAAATTCCATCGAAACGAAAACACCGGAACAGGAAGAAGCGTTCTCCAAAATATGGGCGGCCAGTTACGTGGCCAGTAACATAGGCCTGTCACTCGCTCAGAATTTAAGCAACGATAAAGCTGCAGAGATTTCCACCCTCGCTCTGTTATCTTACATTGGAGATTTAGCCATACTTTCTGCTCGACCTGACTTGGCGCAAATCTACTTAACGCAACAGTCGCTGTTTGAACGTGTCACTAATCAGCAGCTTCAGTTGCAAGCAAATTCTGCGATTGTCGGATCAATGCTAGCCTCCCATTGGGAATTGCCCCTAAAGGTGGAACATGGTTTGAAGCTCAGTTTGCTGCCAATGTCATCAGCTCCTGAACATTATCCTTACAAGGAACTTGATATGGGCGCAATTCTTCTTAGCTATATAGCCTGCCGTATCGGTGACCTGGTTGCGTTCTGTGGTATAGAGGACGTTACCGAAATTGATTTTTCAAATCGCAGTGAGCTGGAATCTTTCTATTTGCCCGAACACATCCAAAGAGCCAGCTTGGGGCGGCTAGATGTGATCATGAAAGATACGGCTTTCATCAAAAAAATGAACCAATTCATTTCTGAGGTAGGTGGTCTTAACTAAAGAGGACCAAGGCAAACAAAGCGCAGTCCAAAACCCAATCCTCACTAAAACTACTGTATTTGTACTCTGACCCTTTTTCTACAAGGATTAGGAAAGTGCAATTGAATTCTCACTCTGACCCCCGAATTTATTTCATTTGGAATCGGAACTCACAAGCTCAAAGATGAGTGAATCATTATCTATGAGGCGAAATTGCGCTGTATAGAGAACATCATTGTAAACAATGCTGGGAACCGTAAGAATTTCTTCCTGAAATGTCGCTATTTCCTGCCCATCAACGTTGAACAGCTCGGTTGCAGAAACGAGCCGAATTTGAAGAGGATCGGAATCCGGAACTATCGAGAATTCGGCGTTAAAGAATTGCTCATCCACCTGAATCAAGGGGACCGATAAGTTTTCATTCGAATATTGCGCATCAGTAACAACCGTGCGGCTCGCAAGGTCCGTGGTTTCATAATACTTGAAGTCGGTATTCCCACTTACCGACCCCAGACTAAGCGTAAAATTATTTACTTCTACAAACCCATCCGTATTAGCAATCGATGCATTGAGCGCCAAAACATAGACAACATCACCTTCAGCACCTTGAATCTCAAATTCCTTTACTACCGATTGGTTTGCAACAGCTGGATGAGGGGACGTATCGCCAGTTACTATAATAGTTTGTAGATCCATTAAGCCATCAACTTCAAATTCAATCGAGCTGGAAGAACCTCGCGCTATACCCGCCAGGCATAATCCGAATCTACTCGTGTCCGCGAGAGTGCCATAATTGGTGAGCTGATTGCATGAATTCAGAAACAATTCATCATTCGCTACTCTAAACACGAAAACTGCGACTTCAGCAAAGCCTAAGGAATAATTAGTGCTATCAACACCGGATTGTGAATACGAAAGACTTACATTGGCCGCTTGCACACCATCGCGGTTAAATCTATAGCTTTGCAGCGCTGAAGCCAGAGCCTGAATTAGGTATGGTCCCTCGGTATACGCATAAGACTCAATGTAGGGCACGAAATAGGGAGTCGAGTGGTCAGCACTGATTGCTGTTTGTACATAGGGATCTACCGTTGCATAACTTAGATTAATGGGGTGCGCATTTCTATCTCTTCTCTCCTCGCCGTTGAGAAGCCCCAATCGACCCTCAGTAAGACAGGTGCTTGGCGCTGTACACTCGCTTACTAGTAACTGCAAAGCAGCGCCCGCGCTAACAGAGTCTTCTAGACCTTCAAAATCTAAGATTGGCGTGAGCAGTGGTGACGCTGAGATTAGCGTAGGGTCAGGATTTGTCAGACTAATGCCAGAAGTGTTTAGCGGTATATCAGAGTTAATTCGTAATGAACCATAGAGGCTCGGTGTGTCAATTAGGAATTCACTATTTTCTAACTGGCGAAAATCTATAGCCAATTTCGTAATAACACCATCTTCATACTCAGATTCCACCACATCAAACCAACCGCCAATTTCTTGTAACTGTATGCTGCCAGAAGTGACATTCATGCCACCTCCATATTGAACAAGAAGAGGAAGCAAGGTTGGATTCTCATAAAACCCGACCCCCAGTTTCATTTCAGGGTCAAAAGCTGTATCTGGAAACGTTAAGGTCGGAACAGCAAACTCCAGGCTCCAGGAGCTGCCAACTTCGAGCTGGACAGCGACCCGAAAATCGGAACTACTCGCAGAAAAGTCTCCATCAGCTCCATGCACCCACAGCACCTCCTCTGCATCAAGAATCGGTGCGAAACTGCTTGCAGCGTCTGCTTTGAGGAAAATCTGAGCAGAGTTTATTTGAACTTCGCTGAACGCAAATGCGGGGTGTAGTGAGAAAAGGCAGGCGGCAAGACATACCAAGAAAATCTTCTTTGCATTGGTTTCGACACTTGAAAAACTTAATGTCATCTTATTAAAGTGGTCTTTCCCCTTTATCCTTAGTCCCAACTCTTGTGCATGGCCGCCTCTTTCAGAGTCTCTCTGTTTTCTGCAGTCGGCGCGGGTTCCGATTCACCAAAGATGGCGCGAATCCAGTGACCGTCAGTAGGATTGGGAAACAGGATGTATTGCGAGCCAAAGAGTGCGCTGTCTTCTTCCATTGTTTCACTCCTTTGGTTCACATCCGTTACGTAGTACCTGCGCGAAAAATCATTTAGATTGTCGCCCAGTAAAGCAACTACATCGTACTCTTCACGAATCCCGTCTTGTATTACTTGTTTGTTGGAAGTATCCCGCAGCACCGTTAAGTGATCCTCATCAGCATAAGGAAAACCAGCCGAGGTAATGTTGTTCATGGCCAGTGTATAGGTGTCGGGGCCCTGATCCCGATTGGTGACATAGAACACTTCTACATTATTCTCAGAGCAATAGTCGAGGAAGGCTAAAGCACCGGGGCTTGGTACGGTCAAATTGTCGCGAATCCATTCATCCCACACTTCATCGTTGAAAAAATCTATACCCTCGGACACCAGGTAACCCCAGTACGGCTCAGATAACAGCAAGGTGTCGTCCAGATCTGCAATCACTGCCAGGGGCTTGTCACCCGCGCCACTAGCCCTATTCGCAATTGCAGTTTCAATCTGAAGGCGAGCGATGTTGAATGCCTGGTGGTACAGGGCGCGGTATTCGGCGGCAGTTTGCTTCCATGCAACAGCGAAGAGCAGGTTATTGCTTGCTGATGTATCAGTATTCGCGGATTGGGCCCAGCCGAGTTGGCTAGTGAGGATGTAGATAACTAGTGACAGGTAAGCTTGTCTTAACATGGCATCGAATTCGCTGTAATTTAATCATAATCATAGATAGAGAATACCGCATTCTCACGTAGACATATTGCTTTAGCAATCGAATCCAACCTGCCCAGGCTCTCGCTAGAACTTAAAGTACTGTATTTTACTCTGACCCCTTTATTTGTTTTCTGATATGTTTGTCATGAGATTGACAATTCCCGAGCTGGATATGTAAATGAATGATGCAACTGATTCAGAATCTGAAAATGATACGTATGAACTTTATAGAAACTGAATGGCGTATAAGTTTCATTTTTTATCTCATAAGATTCTTCCTAGATTTTGCCACCATCCCGACACAATTCACTGGTTGGCCACCTCGAAGGAAAGGGATGAAGAGGCCAATCTAAAAAGTTTTCCTCCTGACGATGAGACAATATTAGCGCCGGCATTTTGGGTGATCGAATTTTATACTCCTTCCCATATAGAAGGCCTATTAACAAGTTTAATCAAGCTTGGATGGGACTCAAACTCAGAGACTAGTTTAACTGATCCTGTTTCATGGATATCTGCGTGCCGCAACGGTGGAAGTTATGGAGGATGGCTAAATATAGGCCGTATTTCTTCAGTTCGAAGCACTATGCTGCATCATCGTTTTGCTCCGCTTCCGTATGGGGTGGAATCTGGTGACGCGAAACTACATATGCTTACGCAATCATTGTTTTGCCTAATCATACAATTTAAAACTACTAAAAGGTCATCCGGCACTTATGACTATTTATTGAGGAAAAAGCACAGAACCTCCGCATTGCTCCGCGGAAAGTCTACAGAATTTCTAGAGCCAGAAAACAAGAGGATTGCAGATATTAAAAAAAGTCGGCAGCAATTACGTGACAGCGCAACATCTTGGTTCAGAGAACATTTGCCTGGATTGTTCGCCACTTCATCACTTGGTAAAGGTATGCCTATCTGTGAGTTGGTTACTTTTAGTAAGGCTATTCCATTCAACGATGAACATTATTTTAGTTCCAAAATGGGGTATATGCATACTTTGTCTATGGATTATCACACTTACTCTTATGCGAACGACGATGTCAGTGGATTCAAATTTAGCTGGCCAATACAAAGATCTTCTATGGCGAATGTAGAAAATTATGCGTTACTAACAATAAATGAAGCCGATTTCGACGATAAAAAATTCGTGATGTACGAACCTAAACCGAATGAGCTTAATCTCTATGTTGTGAATGAAGTCATGGAAATGTTCTTAACAAGATGGGGGTGCTTTCTTTTGACTCAATTCTACGAAGCGCAAATTAATAAATTAGATGAGACCTTAAATTCTAAATATTTTGTTAAAAAGTGGCCCATAAATAAACTTCGGGATATGGAAAGATATATATCATCGAACGCAGATTTGACAACTATATTGGAAGAACTGAAACAATTTGCAAGTTTTAAGAAAAGATATTCCCATGAAGTGGAATCTTTCAGTCCTTGTCAAAACTGGGATAACTCAGACTCTGTAGTTCCGGTTCATGAAAGTATCAGAAGAGGCACAAAATTGCGTTCGAAGATGCTCTTAAAGCGCTATTCAGCATTACGTGAATCGGTTGCACAGGTTAGCGCCTTAATCGCAGCATCAACTAATACAATGATTCAGTGGTTAATTACTGGTCTCACGATTTTGGTGTTGCTGATATCAATTTATTCGGTGCTGAGTGTCGGAGACTAGTGTCATTGTGTATAGAGTTAAAAAATAAAATGGGCCGAAGAAGTTTGATTTTTCTCTGAATAGTTTCCAATCAAGTTACTCGAATCAAAGGGGTCAGAGTAACTTGATATCAAGTGGTTCGACTGGATTTTGACCTCCGGTCTCCTCCGCGAGGAAATGGCGGTAATGAATAGCCTAGTTGATCTTCTATTTCCTTCTTAAAAAGGATTCGATCAAATTACTCTGACCCCTTTGATTAAAAATAAATCTGTCCCAATTTATTTGAACCCTTTATTTATTTCTCGCGAAAAAAACGTGGTCTGTCTCCTTTATCGCTATGCTATTTTTTGGCCATTATTGATCAATTTTTAATCATAATTGTAAGTTTTAAACACGAATTTGTTTGAAACCAATTTGTAATATAAGATCGTCAGTATCGTGGTATAATTCAAACAAGACAGCTACGTAAATATGCAATTAGATTCCGAGGGAGAGGATCTCCCCAGGATAAATGATGCCAGTTTTCCAAACTGGCCTGGTCCTCGAATCCGCACGTGGTTCGTTGCTTACGCTCTATCGATTTTTTGGACCGGGGTATATTTCCTTGTCTTTTTTTTAACTACGTTCCTTTTAAATCTGACTACTGAAGCATTGACACTTATTTCCGTACTATGGTTTAGTGTTTTAGCAGAGGCGAATATTCGTTGGTTGGAAAATTCTCAGTTCGTTTTTAATTTTACCAACCCAGCGAAAAATGAATGGCCTGGAAGTCAGGGATACACAGCTTCTGCTATGCTTACTTTACAGGTCTGTGGAACACTTGTTTTTTTTCTGGTAATGCTATTTGCGTTTCGAACAGGTCAATCCTTTGATCCAAATGGAATTGATGCAATTATTCCTGGTGTATTCTACGGACAGCAAGGGAACAATTCGCTGGAAGGAATTGTCAAAATGTTTAATAACTGAATAGAAACTGCAATGAATGTTCGGTTTGGTATAGGTTGCACTGCTTGTATCGTTATGCGTGCTTTTATTTATAAAAGAAAAGTTACTTGGTGTGAGACAGATTAATAATGGTTACAAAGACTATTGAATTAATCAGTGTTTTTGGAGATTACATTGCTTTAGCTATTGTCATTTTCTGCATCTCTACTGTACTTATAGTTCCGATAGCATTGATGCTTTGGAAGAGAAAAGCTAAGCCATCCAAAATCTTTCGCTAAATTTTCTAAATTAAGCGAATTCTCCAATCATCGGCAGTTTTGCAATACTGCTGGAACGATAGATTTGACTCCCGATTTTAAGCTTTTGCTATTCTAACTGCCAATGACAACCTCCTGAATAACTTCGTCATATCGAAGCGGAGGGATTCACAGATCAGCATATCCTACCTCTAAAGCGCGACCCAAAATCTAAGCCCCCTAAACTACTGTATTTTTACCTTGACCCCTTTATTTTTTCTTAACATTTCATAAAAACGTGGTCTGTCCCCTTTTTCCTCTGGGAGCTTCCGTTCTTCTTAATAGCGAACGTCTCTTACTCTAGACCAGTATCTCCACAACCAGCAATTTCCCGATCAAATTACTCTGACCCCTTTGATTTTGGAGAGGTTTAATTTCGATCAGCTGGCTAAAAATAAATCCTTCCGTGACTATTAATATAAGACCTCAACGAATCAGTTGATAGCATCCACCAGTAAAACGTAATCTACCCTTCCAAGGACAAACTGGCAATTTAGGCTGACCTCTGACAATACCAATTATCAAAAGGGTCAGAGTAACTTGATTCCAGGTGTTTCGACTGGATTGTGATTTTCGGTCTCCTCCGCGAGGAAATGGCGGTAATGAATAGCCTAGTTGATCTTCGATTTCCTTTTTAAATTTGCCATCTCCCAATACCCAGGATTTATTCGCAGCTTCACGAATTTCTTTAACTGTTAAGAGCGGCAGTTCTGTACTAAATAACGCACGATAGTTCTTTTGGCGTGAATTCTCATCTCTGCCGAGGGCAAGATAAATAGGGTGGGGAGTAAGAATACTAGAGAATCTGCCTAAGGCATTGGTTCTATAACTTGACCAGGGATACTCTGCCGCATGACTAACCATCCTGGCTCGAACTGGATTGAGTTCAATGTATCGACTCACAGTCAATAAGTAACGCTCAGAATCCACAAGTGAATCTTTGTATCGACCTTCCCATAGTGTGCCAGTTCGCTTATAGCAACTATTAATGTACCTCACATAATATCGACCCAGGGATTGCATAGCCTGGCTAATCGCAGAATCATGATTTGGTGTAAGTAAAAGATGGACGTGATTAGTCATCAAGACATAACTATGGATATTCACGCCATAGTGAGAACAATACTCATACAGTTTCTTTAGATAGAGTGTGTAGTCAATCTTGGTGAAGAAGCACGGCTGTCGATTATTGCCGCGCTGAATAACATGCACAGGAACGCCAGCTATGTGATGACGTGGAAAACGCGGCATGGGAGCTTCCTTTCTCCTTAATAGCGAAATCTCTTACTCTAGACCACTCTCTCCTCAACCAGCAATTTCCCGATCAAATTACTCTGACCCCTTTGATTTCTTGGCATCGAATTCGCTGTAATTTGATCATAATCATAGATCGAGAATACCGCATTCTCACGTAGACATATTGCTATAGCAATCGAATCCAACCTGCCCAGGCTCTCGCTAGAACTTAAAGTACTGAATTTTTACTCTGCCCCCCTTTTCTTTATGCACCAAACTTCTCAGCAAATAACGTGGTCTATCCCCTGTATTTTCACTGTATAAAAAAACATGGTATTCCCACGACATATTCGGGAATGATAGCCCATGCTAATTTGAGCTCGCAAATTTTAAAGATGCTCGCTCTCTGTTGAGTAAGCGAATTTTTTCTAGTGCGCTATAGATTCAATATGAATTTATGGAGTTACAAAAAGTTTCACGGAATCTATAACACGCTTTTGAAGGCGCCAAAAAACGAATTGAGTTTAATGTAAAAGGTCTCAGTGAACTAGATTGCTTAAACAAAGTTGAATTCCGGAAATAATCACTAGTTGTTAACAATTTAACAGAGAAATTCTCATACACGTTTGCTGAGACAGATTGTCTATACAAGGCACCTAATTTTTTGACAATGTTTAACGATTCGAGGTCTCAATGAAAATAAATAGAATGGAAGAACAGCTTATAGCCGCAGGTGAACGACTCACGGGCGCTCAAAAAAGAAAGGCTACTAGAGGTTCGAAGATTAGGCTGACTAAAAAACCTCAAGTTTCAGAGGAAGGAATCCTGCGACGTAGCAGTCGGATAAGCGAATCTATTGATCGCCCATCACCACGAGATTTCGAGCGAATACTAGGTACTAACGATCTTGTAGATATGAATTACATGTCGCGAGCTCAAAGAGCTGGGAAAGCAGTTTGTAGAATTATTATCCGAGATGCGACTGGGCGAGAAGTTGGCTATGGAACTGGATTCAAGGTCGCTCCTCGATTATTGCTTACTAATAATCATGTGCTGCGCTCCCTAGACGAAGCTACGGAAGCGCTATGCGAGTTTGAATACGAACTGGATATTCACGGAATCCCAAGTCGTACGACGCGATTTGAGTTGGCACCCAATTTATTTTTCATGACCGATGTACCTCTAGATTTTAGTTTAATAGCAATACAACAGACTCCGGTTACAGGAATCGGGTCTCTTGACGACTATGGATTCCACCGACTCATTCGTGATACAGGGAAGATTAATCAGGGTGAATTCATGACAATTATCCAACACCCCTCGGGACAACCTAAACAAATCGCCCTTCGTGAAAATCAGCTGATTGAAATTAAAGAGCAGGTATTGTTGTACGGTTCAGATACAGCGCCGGGTTCTTCCGGTGCTCCAGTGTTTAACGATACTTGGCAAATCGTAGGCTTGCATCACTCAGGTGTGCCTCGCACAGATGCAAACGGAAGATGGTTATTGAAAGATGGTACAAGAGCAGGTCCAGATTCTGATGATTCAGATATAGACTGGTTAGCCAATGAAGGCATTCGAGCTAGTCGAATTGTGAATCATGTGTTGGCAAGACTTGGCAATGAAAGTCATGCGGAAGAATTTGAGCGGGTAGCCATGGGTGATCTGATTCCCCAATTTGGTATAGATGATGTGAATGAGCCATCGGCATTGCAATCTTCTAGTAGCTCTACAGAAAGCAATGGATTGAAGTTCGATCTAAGACCTGGTGGAGCTCGAGTTACTGTGCCGCTTGCTTTCGATGTACAGCTTCCCAGTGCAGATGACTTAGGTCTCAGGGTTCCAGTACCAATTAATGAAGGAGATGCAAAAACTCCATCTGCTTTTGAAGTAACCAAGGAACCAATAATTGATCGAACTTATGGTGATAGGCGAGGTTACAAAGAAAATTTCCTTGGAATTGACCTTCCCATGCCAAGACCTCGTTTTTCCAGCCGCGTGGCAAAAATGGAAAACGGTGAATTTAATATCCCATACCAACACTTCTCGATTGTTCAGCACAAAGAAAGACGCCTGGCGCTGCTTACGGCCGCCAATGTCGATGGGCGACGGCGTGCTCGCCGCCCAGAACCTGATAGACCAAGATCAGACTACACGCGGAAAGCGCTAGGAGGATTTGCTGAAAACGACAGAGAAAAATGGCTGCTGGAGCCTCGTATAGGAGCTGAATTCCAGCTTCCTGACCGTTTCTACAACAAAGACCGACAATCTTTCGATAAAGGTCATTTGGTTCGACGTGACATTGTCTGTTGGGGTCGAAGCTACCGACAACTGCAAAAAGCAAATGGAGACACCTACCACTGTACAAATTGTTCACCTCAAGTACTTGATTTTAACAGATCGAGGGAAGGCGGAATTTGGGGGCAACTGGAAAATCATGTTATGCGTCACGCTAAAACTGAAAAACTCAGTCTTTTTTCTGGTCCAGTTTTATCGGATTCCGATGACGACTTTTCTGGAAGGGATGACCAGGGACAAATAGTAGTCAAAATACCCCGAGCTTACTGGAAAATCATCGTTATCAAAGATGGCGGCGATCTGAAAGCATACGGATTCATGCTTCGCCAAGACCTTACATCAGTGGCATTCGAAGATTTCGACCCTGCTCAATTTGCAGAAGAGATGAGATCAATACGGGATATTGAAAGAAAGATAGGTGAAGTCCGATTTCCTTCGGAACTAAAAGATGCAGATCAATTTGGTACGGCATCTGCTGACGAGTTAATGTCCGAAGAGGCATTCGTTGATGTAGTGATTAGATGATTTGATGGGAGTGAAAATTTAGTAAATAAACAAGATCAAACTAACAGATTGTACTGTGTATTACTCTGGTCACTATTGATAGTTAGGCAACTAAATAATTTGCGAAATAATTTTTGAGTTTTACTAATACAAACATTTGTCCGGTGACACTTTCAAGCAAACATCGTGAGAGAACAAAAATGTCAAAACTTACTAGAGATTTAACTATAGTTTTCCTGTCCTTCTGTTCCTGTGTCTCCATTTCGACTGCTCAAACGGACCGTGTCTCAATTGATTTCGGCAAGCCAGAAATCTGGACTTTAGATGAAGCGCACTATCTATTGAGGAATGTGAAAGAGAATAGCGGTGCTATATCGGTGCAAGCTCTTACTAATCTCAATCCAAACGAAACCAATGCTAGCAGTGTTAGAATGTTGAGGAGTGCGTTTGAGGCGTCTCTTGTTTACGACGAACCTGTGCAGATAGCAAACAGACTGAAGCTAGATAACTACAACTATGAATTATCCAGGAAGCGGGAATTAGAGCAAAATTTGGATGATCAGCGAATGATTGAAACCAGTTTAATTGCTGACATTGCTCTGTTAGATATTGAAATTGCAGCTCTTCCTGAAAGTGAAGAAAACAACACAATTCGAACTGAAAAAAACACTCAAAAACTGTCAAGCAATCTCAGCTCACCAGAGTTCAAGCCCAAATAACTCAATTGACAACTGAGATTGGAAAACTGGCCCAAGCCCCTCCAACCTTTGCTAGTTCTACATTAACTCCAAGCGCGCAATTTCCAACTCTTCCAGACGGAATCGTTGAAGATATTACTAAGGAAGCAGAGTTTAATGCTTCTTTATCTGCGTCTGAACAATTACAAAACTTTACTGAATTTCAGTATGAGTTGGTGGCAAACCAGCTCACTTTGCTACGCAATGAGGGTGGGGAAGATTCAAGAATTGTTTTTATTCAGTTTCCTCAGTGGGTTTATGCCAATACGAAAAAAAGCAAAGACTATTTAGCATTAACAAAATGGTCGCTGGTTGGATACTGTTCTTCAAGTGATCTGGAGCAAGGAATGAATCTTAGTGGCGGCTCAAGGTCTAGCGATCCAGAGATTACATCACTGGTAAGTGACTTAGTAACAGATGAGTTTACGCAAGCTGATCTAGAGGCCACTTATTCTGAGCTGATTCCTCGGTGGTCTAGTCGGGAAAGAATCGAATACTGCAATCGAGCGCAAAGTGAAAACCAAGTATCAGGATTTCCAGATAGCTCACGTGTTTTAGATCTAATTCCTAGGAGAAGTGCGCTTAATATCAATGATACTTACGGAGAAATTAGAGGGTTAAGCCTGGGCCTTAGATTCATGCAACTGATAGGTATCGGTGGTTCATTCGGATATTCGCGCCAAGAAGAACTCTATCAGAATTATGTCAATCAAAGCGTGTATGCGAGTTCATTCGGTAAAGGTAACAGCGAGTTCGGTTGGATTTTTGGGCCTCGACCAGGATCAGATTCAATTATGCCTGGCCCAAAAACCACTAACGCAATTTTGTCTGTACCTTATGATGCCCAGGTGATAGTTCTAAAAAAGGAATATTGCGTATTCAAGAAGAATGACTTATTGGATGAGAATCAGCGGCCAATTGTTGACGATATCACTGACTATTGTGATAGCCCAACTGATTTGGAATTTATTGAGATTCCAAATGATAGAACTAACTTTTGGATTTACGAAATGCAGTATTCAAGTGTCGAAAAAGGGGGAAGGATAACTGTAGAGCTGACAGGAGAAAGATTTTCAGATCAGATCCAAGTAATGGTCAACGATACTCCTCTTAAAAATTCTTCAATAGATCGAAATGTTCCTGACAACGAACAGAATAGAATAGGTTACTTCGAAGTAATCAATAGTCGGAAATTGATTCTAAGTTTTTCAGCAGGTTCTGATTTTGTGGGAACCCCCATTTTTAGGATTATTTCACCAACTAGATCAATTGGGCTTAACTATCTTCCTATTAGGATAAATAGCTCAACTAGAAGGCTCGATAGCATGGCACTGTACGATCCTATGTTTCGAGATAATTTGGTGCTAAGTTCCGTTGAAAGTTCTGGTTCTGACTTGGTATTGCGAGGAGCAGGATTCAGACAATCTGGTGACAATACTAAAGTTTTTGTAAATGGAAAAGAGCTCACAAATACACAGTTTGATGTAGAAACTTCTTACGCAATTCGTCTAGATTATTTACCCGCTTCAACACTTGAAATCGATGTACTCGTATCCAGTTCATCTGGCTATACGAAGCAAAGCAATTCGTTTGCGAATCCTAATTATCCTTCGATTTCTAATCACAGAATCCTTGCTACAATAGTTACAGATGAGGAAAACAACATCAGAGAGTCAATAATTCTCCTTAACACTGAGAATTTCGATACTGTCAGCGATTGGGATTTCATACACCTTGAAGACCCTGAAAACGAAGATAGTGTAGAAATTTTGGAGAGCGCAAAAAGTCGTGTAGTGCTCCGCGTCAATAATGTGAAAGAGCGTTCAAATATTATGGTTTTGACAAATTCGGATCCTGACTTTTCGCATTTGATACAACTAGAGCAGTTAATGGAGCCCTCTATTACTTCTATAGTCAATTCCAATGGTGGCGCAAATAGCGGCACCACTGCAGGGGGTGAATTAGTCACCATAAGTGGTCAAAATTTCGAAGGTGTTTTTCGAGTTACTTTCGGCAGCAAAGATGCCGAACTTTTAGCTCTCTCACCAACTAGTTTGCAGATAAGAACTCCGGCCGGAGAAAATATAGTTTCTGTTCTATTGCAGAAAAGAAACACGCCAGAAGGGAAAATTATTACAAACTTGGCAACAGAAACAAGCGCACAGTTCACTTATCTTGCTCCACCAAGTTGAAATAAGAGTGAACCAGAGCTGATATTCAATGGGGTTAGGGTTACTTAATAATTTTTTGTGCTCCTTTAGATTCTTTGTCATTGGATGATTTTCACAAATGTCACTTGACTGTTGCTCTAAACTTTTCGATTATCCCGCAATATCAACGGCAATGAATATATCAAACCAATATAAGTAGTTAGCGGAATTCAAATGGTGGATTCATCACTCAATACAAATACCACAGAAAAGGAAGTGCCTCAACCGCAAGTTAGAGTGGGTAACAGATTAATCTTCTGGTTGCTTTTTGCACTACTCATGCTGCCTTCTACTTTTTTCGTTTTAACTAGTTATCAACAATTGAATAGTGTGCTAGAGAGCGTTAATGAGCCGATTTCACTTTCCATTGAAGAGTCCGATTACCTAGCTGATCTTACCACTGAAAACATAGAGGCATCGCTGCTATACAGATTAGAGAGTGACGTAATGCGATATCGTCACCAACGTACCGTGGCGTTTATTTCTACCCGGACTTGGATGCGATTTATGAGTTTTATTTTTGGAACAATTTTGGTAATGCTTGGAGCAGGATACATTTTGGGGAAGGTAACGGGCCCAGTATTTTCAGCTGAAGGAGAGGCTTCTAACATTCGAATGGCGTGGTCTACAAGTTCCCCAGGAATAGTGCTAGTAGTATGTGGAGTAATTCTAATTCTTATTCTTATTCCCAATTTTTCCAATCAGCGCATTGAAACGGACGACTCACCATCATATGTGAGTGGCTTACTATCGGTAAGCATTCCCGAAAGACAAACAAACTATGAAGCTTCGCGAACTGATGCAATCAACGAAATTATAAACCGAGGCAGCCAGCCCTAAGAAGAGGAGTCGTCTAAATGCAAAAAATTGTTAGCTTTCTTAATGCCGCACTACTCATCACGCTCATTAGTCTATTAGCTATCCCTCTAAACTATGCTCACCCGGAAGACGAACTAGCTAGTCAACTCGAGGAGGCTTACGATAGAGGATATGAATCCGGATACGCTGAAGGATATCGCATTGGTTTTGCCGCTGGCAGTGGAGGCGGAGGCGGAGGAGCCGGATTGTTTCCCCCTGGGGTATTGGGAGGCGCTTCAAGCGGCCTTCGTAATGCTGCAGAAACGTTGGAACCAACAGAGGTAGAAGAAAATTCTAACAATTAGGGAAGATTCATATTCTTGAATAGATTGCCTGAAAGTAAGTCAATGGTTTTTAAGTTGAAAGATTGTCCAATTACTCAAAGTGCTAAAAAACACCAAATAGTTTAGGGATTAGCCATGAAAAGAGTAAATGCGTTAGTAATTTCAATTGTGATAGGAACGGCATGTTTTCATTCAAATGCAGAGTCGAGCAATTCAGACAAAGAGACGCTTTCAAACATTCAGCTTAATGTCCTATCCGCTGCACTACTAGATTCTTATTCGATTGCAACATTTATTGGAATGCCAGCGCTCACTCATGAATTTGTGATAAGTGGAAGCCGTTGGTACGGTCCAAGCGAATCTATTTCTCTAGATGGGGATTCTACCTGCGAAGGATTGGATCTAGCATTTTATGATATTGGAGAAAGTGAACAACTTTCATCACTATTCTGCGATGGGGAGATTACACGAAGAGAAGTGCGTAACTTGCTCCGAACATTAGGAGACCAAAAGAATAGTAGCAACAGGTTGCCAACTGTGGAAAACGAAGATGACTCGATTATTTATGCAAATGAAATTGCGGTTTTTATGAGCATTGGAGGAAGGGAAACGCTACAAATAATTGTGTATCGCGGAAACGTATATTCGCATGAAGTTGGTGAATGGCACATTCAACCGCCAAATAATCCATTGAATTCACTTGCTTCAAAAATAGCTTTTTTTGTGGAGTTAGGTCAAAGGACTATAGAGACTGACATTGTAGATGAAGAGGAATTTGAAAGAACTAAAGCACGCTTAGATTCAATGAACATAGGAAGGCGAATTACGTCAAACAGAAAATTTAACGGAGCAAGGTATTCGGGAGTTGCGTATTCGATTTCTGATCTTATTCAAATTGCTCCTGATGATGTAGCGATATATTCTGAATTCCTAGAACGAGAACAACAGATTCAAACCTTCAATATTTGGGAACCTCGTAATGAGTGTGAAGGTCCAAGTTTTGTTGAAACTTTATATTTTGGAATTCCTATGCAAATAGCTGTATACGACTTGTGCAATGACACTATCTGAAATCTAATGATTACTCTTTTGACAGAGGCTCTTTAAAAGAGAGATTTCTTGAATTTATTAATCGATAAATTTCTTTTGTAAGAAGAATATGTAAAGAATACGAATAGTTTGGTATAACAAAAATTTCAAGAGGCTTCCTTTCAATGTCTTTTTTGTATCGTTGGAAAAAACTTAGCGCCGAACAACAAAAAGCATTAAACGAAAAATATACACTTCAAGAATTAGTGTCTGTTTTTAAGTTTGACGTTTCAGAGATTGCTAACACTACTATAGAAAAAATAGAAAATGAGGCTAGTAAAGAATCAGAGGAGCTAGAGGATGCGGAGTCTTATTCGGAATTTCTGCTGGCTGAATATAACAATATTGCTAGCGCGCATTTTAATGCTAACGGCGATATCACAAAATTTTTCCAATTTTATCTTCTCATTATTGGACTTCCAATCACGTTAATAGGAATTCTGGCGAGAATTCAAGGTGCGGATAGTTTTCTTAGACTGGATGTAATTCTAAGAAATTCTCAGGTTGGATGGGCTGCAATACTCATTCTAGTATCAATTTCATTGGTGGGTATATGCATGCTCGCTTACATAGTTAATTTGAGGATAGATTCCCTTCTCTACGCCAGAGTTGTAAATGGTGTTAGGAACTACTTTGTATCAAATGCGAAGTTAAACCTAGAAACAGAACTTTCCACTAGGGTATTACCACGTTCCACCAGCACTCCACCTTATGAAAATTGGGCATATTTCGGATGTATCGTCTTTGCATTCGCAATTCTAAATAACATTTATTGGGTAATTGCATCATTGTTATTCGTCGAGTTAACTGACGCTATGTATTGGATGCTTTATGAGCTATTTATTGCTTCATTTGCATTATTGGGAATTGCACTGAATTTAGAAGTTTATAGATTCTTGTCTCGTAAAGCCGATGATTCGCAGTTGATGAATTATAGTATGGGATTTGATATAGATGGTGTGCTTAATGACCATCGGAAAAAATTCTGCGAAGTCTTAAAGCAAGAAGTAGGAACTGATATTCAACCAGAGAATATTACGAAAATACCAGTTCACGAATGTAAATTTACAGATGGGGAGAATAAGATCGAAGTTAGCAGAGACGACGAAATGCTGGTTTTTAACACAGTCGAATATTGGTCGGAAATGCATGCTGCAACTCAAGTGGAAGATGAAATCAAAAAGCTGCAAGAATCACTAAACTATACTGTAAAAATATTTACACATAGACCATGGCCAAATCCAAAAGGTTACTTGAATGCCATTAACGAAAAATTTGGCGATCAAGATGATAAACAACAAGAAAAGGTTGAAAAGATTGAGAAGTTTAAATCATCATGGAATCAGCTAGCATGGTTTAGTGCGAATCAGCCACTATCAAATTCATACTGGATATTTGGCAGAATTTATAATGCTTTCTTAGAATTACAACGTCATAGGGCGATGAAAAAGATTACTAAGAGATGGCTAAAATCAGAAGGCATTAGGTACAAATATCTGAGAATTGAGAGAGGAGATGTGCACGTAGCAGATACTCGGAGTAAATTAAAGAACAGGTTTACGGCATCAAGATTAGAGCAGATTCGATTTTTCGTCGAAGACGACCCGATAAAAGCCAAAAAGCTTTCGAGAATATGTGAATTTGTGTACTTGGTATCACAACCTTACAACAAAGAATTACAGTTTGAGTTTCCTCCCAACGTGAGGCGAGTCGATTCATTGGAAGAAATTAGAATTGACGTAAGGGACAATTTTTAGAGTTTATTAAAAACCAAAGAGATTAGAATGATCAAGCTACTCTGACCCCTTTTTTCTTGTACATATTATTTTCTAAAACTATTTAGATGTAGTCTTTCTATCAGCTTTTATTCTGTCAATTGTTTTCAGGAGTGGTATAGTTTTCCGCTTTATTTTTTTCAAATCAGCGTGAATTTTATTTAGTTCGGGGTCTGAAAGCCCTTTTAATATCTCTAGGTTTAGACTAATCAAAATTTCCATCGCTGAATGCACTCGTTTAGGTAATTTAGCAGTGCCACCTCGACTTTCCACATAATCTAATGATTCAGCCAAATTCTGTTTGCCGCCTAAAAGTTTTTTTAGTGCACTCCTATCTTTGCAAACCGGGGTTAAAGCATCGCGAAACTCTGTTGCTCTCTTAAAGGTATTTGACTTAATCTCTCTCGCCACGATTTTTTCAATTATTGGATTTGCTTTAAATGCCTCTTGAGCGGCCCGATTTCCCAAAAATGCGTGATAGTAACTAAAATTGTCATTCTTCTTATCTTTATATTTCTGCATTAGCTCTATTGTTTTTACTAATTTCTCGCCTTCATTGGGGCTTATGAAAATACTTTGCGACAACTTGGCGAGTTCTTCTGGTGTGTGCGCCATTCTCTGGAGATACCGTGCTTGTTCGTGCTTCTCCCAGGGAGTTTTTCCGTTAATATGAACTTAACTGAGATATGCAAATATATGATCTTCTTCAATTTCTGAGGGCAATACCTCGCATCGTATTTTCTCAAACTTCTCTTTTCCTTTTATTAGTCGAAAGGCGGCAAGGCGACTGTTTCCTTCTAACACTATAAAACTCTTATCTCTTACTACAACCTTTTCAGTGTTTCCACCTTGAGAAATTATTTCTCTGCTAAGTTTCTTGACATGAGTTTCTGATTGTAGAAAATTTTCTATTTCTTTTTGGTCAGGTGCATTTTGTGCAACTCCTAGTGCAGTGTATACTCTTGGGTTTTCGTCATAGTATTGTAAGTCTAAATGATCTAGCTCGCCGATTTTAGTTGGGTAAATCTTGCCGGCAATTGGCATTGTGGAATCGGCGAACGTTGCTACTTTTTTTAACCAGTTCATTTACTCCTCCGACTCTGAATCTAAGATGTGATGTAACAGTTCTTGAGCGTCATACTTTACTAAAGATTGGTACTCATTCAGTCCAATGTCACGCTGTGCAAATTGGGCGGCGGCACTTTTCATAGAAATAAGTGAGTCAATCCATTCATCGATTGAATTGGGCAACACCAATTTGTAGATATAACAAGTTCGTTCTTGTGATATTCGATGAATTCTATCCTGAGATTGGAGATAGTCATCAAGACTAAATGATCTATCGAAGAAAATAACATGGTTTGCTACGGTAAGTGTCAATCCTTCTTTCGCGGCGCCAGGAGTTGCAATAAATATTTTTGATTCTTTTTCTTCTATAAAACTACTAATAGCTCTATTTCTATCATAATGGTTTAACTTCCCATGAACCTTTACTGCTCCAAAATTCTTATATCTGAGTCTTAACCAATCCACATTTGCAGTAAATGTTGACCAAATTATTAGTTTTTCATTTTTTTCAATTATGTTCTCAACTAGGGAGTCAAGTACTACAGCCTTTCCTGGAGTGGAATTATATTTGTCATCAATAATCATCGGATTAGATGTTATCTGAACAAGCCTCAATAGCTTTTTTAGTAGGTTTTCAGAAACATCGTCAATAATTTTTCCTTCTTTTTCTATTTGTAGTCGAGTTTCAGATCGAATTTTTTCATACATGCTTCTCTGATTCTTTTCCCACTCTGCTAATACAATAGAATATTCTTTATTTGGAAGCTTAATCCCTGAAGACAATTTGGTTTCTCTTACAGAAAATTTGTCTATTTTGCCAAATAGGCTTTCCAAATTTTTCTCGAACTCATCGATCTTTTGAGTTTCATTAAGAGAAAGATTTTCTGGATCTTTTACAACAGGCAGGTCGAACTGGGCTTTAAACCTTTTGTAGTCGCGGCCTAAGCTTGCCCCTTCGTCCAAAAAGAAGATTTGAGCCCAGATATCATAAGGCCGATTTGCTACCGGAGTGCCAGTAAGAATTGCTCTTTTAGTAAATATTGAGCTTATTGACAATGTAGCTTCAGATAACGCCGATGATGGAGTTTTAATTTTTTGTGATTCATCTAGCACGATGCCGGCTTTTTTTTCTCTTGCTAATAGTGTAAAAAGTTCAGTATCAGTTTTCAGTAACTCGTAATGTGCTAAATTTAAAACGGAATTGCTTCTAATTGCTTTATAATTTCTATAGTTTCCTTCTGTTAGAACTACGGGGACAATGTGAGTATGGCGAAATATTTCTTTTTTCCAATTTTCGACCAGTCCTTTCTTAGTAATTACAACAGCGCAATCTACTTTATCTTCACTTAACCAATAGAGGAGAAGATCAATTGCAATTTTCGTTTTGCCAAGTCCTTGCTCATGAAATATCGCGCAGTATTCAAGGTCTTTGACTGCTGTTACAGCTTCCATTTGAAAGGGTTTCGCTTCAAACTTTGAATCCAAGCTATATTTAGAAGAAGTCACGGGCATAAATAAACTACTCTTGAGGGTTCTACACCAGCTTTTAATAGAATTGGGTAAAGTACTTTTCTTGCAACGCTAATTGTATTTTGCTCTGTGCTAACTATAAGTGATGTGGACTTGTTCTTGGCAATGTAACTAATGTAGTCAGTTAGCTGTTTCTCGGTTCTTGATGTTGTTAGATCGTATCCAGGTTTTGCTTCACCTATAATTTCAATATTTTCAATTAGCAATTTTGCATACACATCTGGAATTGAAGACCCAATTCGTGGAGGTTTTTCGCTGTTAAGTATTGGATCATCGACGAATACTAACATGTCACCCATATCAAAATTACTATTGAGCCAGTCTATAATTAATAATGTGAGCTCTGAATGAATTGCAGGCAAATTAGCTCCTTAGTCTTCATCTAAATACGTTTTTATATATGAAGTTAAATTGTCTTTCGCATCTTGAAGTTGCATTTGACTGTTCTGATTAGACTTGATTGCTTGAATTTCAAGATTGGGTATAGTGTCTACTTTCTCGCTTATTGCTTTACAAAGAGCCACTAAACTGGCCTCTCTTAATTGCTTACTCAATTCCGGTGAATCAAGCAGCTTTTTGGCTTCCTTTGATCCAATTTTTAGGAAAACTTTCAATGCATTTTTGTTGCTTAAGATTTCAGAAAGAACCCTAACATCTTCATTTCTAGTAAAAAGTCCTTGGGCTACCCACCTAGCAAAATGTTTATCGGAATAGCTCAAATTATTTACCGATTCCTGAATGGCTTTGCGTGATATGTAAACTTCGAATGCAGTAAATTGCTTTTCATTAAAGAAAGGGTCGGGATCAGGGCCTTCTAATTCCTCGTTCTCAACTACATTTCTGTATTCAGAACTCATGAACTTATATGTATCTACAGAACGAAGAATTTCGCCTTGGCTTAACCCACACATCGCCGCTATATCACTTACAGGAATTTTTTTTACATAAAGCAGGTCATATAAGTACTTTGCTTTTGCAAATGCTCCCCATGGGTGAGTGCCTACTAAGTGATCTTGAATTCTTTCTTCGTCGATGTCTTGCTCGTCCAATTCGTCATAGACGAAGGCGGGAATATTGTCCCATTCACCAACCTCTTCAGAGTAATTAAATCTCTTATATATTGACAATCTTGTATTCCCTTCAAAAACTCGATATTTGTTATTTCCGATAGGAACAACTTTAATAGGATTTCCGATCTTTCCGGCTTGTTTAATTGATCTTCGCAGCGCATCGGTTGATTCATCGCGTAGTGCTCTTTCTATTTGCTTTGAGTTCGGAGATGGACCATCTTCAAATATGTGCGCTATTCGAGGATTGGTAATATCGTACTCAATATCTTCTACAGGGAGGTTTTCTCGTTGTTGATTCATTTTTTCTATCTCTTTATTTCAAATTTCATTGAGCAAGTAGTGGCTTTCGCTGCTCTCGAAACTACTCCATTAAGGCTATGAAATTGCACCAATTCGCTGCATAATTGTACTAATTTAATGCATTTTATAGTTTATCTTGTCTTGAAATTTCCTTTAAAAATTAGCTGTATACGGGGTAAAAGTGGCCACTTGGACACTATAGTTGGTTACGCTCCAGCGAGCTTTTTGTACAAATTCAGCTTTACTGATGTGCTCGACGAAGATACAGGTAAAGGGTACCAACGCAGATTCAATCAGCAACATAGCTTAGATTTCCGAAGGTACATACAGTCTTCATCTAGTACAACTATCCCTCTAACGTTTAACCTACGCCCTAATCGAAACAATTTCTGGAACATAAAGGATTCTGGTAAGTCGACTCACTTAATTATTTATGAAGACAAAAAAGTATTATCTCAAGTGGATTGCCAACACCGACTAGGATTCTTAAGCGATCTAGAAATTGAGCTTCCTTTCATAGCTTTTATAGGGCTAACTCGAAAGTCTGAAATGTCAGTTTTTAATACTATAAATGCAAAATCTAAGGGATTATCAGGTAGTTTGATTGATTTTCATGAAACTAGTCTTGTAGATGATTTAGACAGAGTGAAGCCGGAACTTTCGATTGCGCTTAAACTTCATGAAGACCAATCATCCCCATGGTATAAGCAATTAGATTTGGGAGGGGCAAGAACTTCCGGTATGCAGCGAAAAGCATCGTTGCGAACTATACAAAAATCAGTCAAACGATTTCTAAGAGAGACTGATATCTTAGATTCTGAGAATTGCGATACTACTTATCAAGTTATCCTCGCATTCTGGCAATCTTTAACCTGCCTGTTACTTCAGCAGTGGGAAAACCCACGAAAGCACATGCTAAATAAAGGAGTCGGTGTATATAGTTTGATGTCAATTGCTGCCGATATATATCGCGAAGAAAAATTGAGTTCTAATCGCGATTGGGACCTGGTGTTTAAGCAAAAACTTGCAGACTTCGTCTATGAAATTGACTGGTCAAATAGTGGCCCATTAAAAGGTTTGGGAGGAGAAGCAGGCGTAAGAGAAGCAGTAGGATTTTTTCGTGTTAAAAGAAAAGAAAATACAATTAGACAGGTGGTATAGAGTTGGCCAATAGAAACATATTACTTATAGAACCAGGGTACAAAAATAAGTATCCGCCGCTGGGGCTAATGAAAATTGCTCAATATCATGGCGAGATGGGAAAGAATGATTTAGTCAAATTTCTCAAAGGTGAAGACAAATCAGTATTATCCTTCGCCTGGGATCGAATCTATATAACTTCATTATTTTCATTTGAATGGAAAAAGACTGCAGATTCGATCAATTTTGCTTTGAAAGCTGCGAACGGTCATGCCGACAGAATCTTTGTGGGTGGGATAGCTGCTTCATTAATGAATGAGGCTTTTAAAGCAGAACCTTCATGGAGAGGAATTCGATTTATTCAAGGACTATTAGATAATGCTCCCGCCATATCTCTCCAGTTAGATGATTTTTCGGAAGAGTTATATTCAGATGACTACGAAAGTACTCCTATAGAATTTTTAACGCCTGATTATTCAATATTAGAACAGATCGACTATGACTATTCAGTCACAGATGCCTATTTCACTTATGCTTCACGCGGATGTGTTCGAAGTTGTAAATTTTGCGGCGTTCCAAAATTAGAAGGAAAGCAAAGAGATACAGATTCTATCAGTCAGGTAGTGGGAGACATTGAAAAATTATATGGTCCTAAGAAAGATCTTATATTAATGGACAATAATGTTACGGCTTCTGGAAAATTTAAAGAAATAATGGCGGAGATTCGTGATTTAGGATTTCAAAAGGGAGCAACGCTCACTAGAAACGGCACAACTGCTCAGCGTAGAGTAGATTTCAATCAAGGTGTTGATGCCAGGATTCTCTGTAAGGACCCAATGTTCTTACAAGAAATGAGTACAATTTGCTTAAGCCCTCTCAGAATTGCCTTTGATCATGCAGGCCTCAGGAAGCCATATGAGACTGCCATTCGATTTGCGGCAGATGCTGGATTATCAAACTTGTCTAACTACATGCTCTACAATTTTCACGACTCACCAGAAGATTTGTATGAGCGTATGAAATTAAATATTCACCTCAATGAGGAATTAGGAATTAGAATATTCTCCTTTCCTATGCGATATCAACCAGTAGACTTAAAAGACCGTAGCCATATTGGACAAAAATGGAACCGCTACCTGCTAAGGTCAATGCAGCTCATTCTTCAAGCTACGCATGGCATAGTAAGTGGCGCACCAAGCTATTTCCGTAGAGCTTTTGGAGATAGTGAAAGTGAATTTAAAGAACTTTTAGCGCTGCCACACAAATTTATTTTTAACCGAACTTATTACGAAGAATTAGATGGAAAGCCAGAACTAATTGAGTATAAATCCGAATACGCCAAACTAAACGATTCAGAGAAAGAAGAATTAGTTTCTTTGATATCTGATCGATTGCCTAAGCAGTATCCTACTGCGGTTAATGCAACTAAAAACAGTAAAATCAAAAAATTAATACCATTCTTTTATCACCTAAATGGTGCGGTTGAACGCAAAATATGGGACCAGCAGGCAGAATATAGGAAGCGTGCAAAAGTCATTGAATTCGTTGTGCCTGAGGACGAAAAAGTTGAAGACGCTGGGCTTGAGGTGGCGTAGTGAATAAACCAGAAAGCTCAAAGAAATTTATGATTGCTAGCTCAAAGAAAACACAGAAGCCTTCTCAGGCTGCGATGATTATTGGAAAAGATATTCTCGAGCTAATATCAGGTGGAATGTATATCGATCCTATGTCTATGGTGAGAGAGTACATTCAGAATGCTGTGGACGCTATTGATGAAGCAGCCAAAAAGAGAAAGTACAAGAACAAAACTCCAGAAATTCGAGTATCCATAGATCACAATGAGCGAAGCTTAGCAATTAGAGATAACGGTATTGGTTTAAGCGGCGACAAATTTGCACGCTCAATGTTATCGGTAGGAGCTAGTCAAAAGATAGATACAGATGCCCGAGGATTTCGTGGAGTAGGGCGCTTTGCAGGGCTTACATACTGCAGAGAGCTTATATTTAGAAGCTCAGCTCCAGGAGAAAAATCAGTATCTGAGATTCGTTGGGATGGCGTTAAGTTTAAACGATTAGTGTCAGATCGAAATTATTCTGGCGATCTCAAAAACTTTCTGAAAGATATTGCAGAATTATCAAGTGAAGATTCAGCCAAATCCTCTGACCACTTTTTTGAAGTAGAACTAAAAGGAATCTTGCGCTACAAGAATGACCAGCTATTGAATGAAAATGAGCTCTATAACTATTTGTCTCAACATGCACCTGTTCCATTTAGTCCTGAGTTTAGCTATGGAAAAGAGATTGAAGATTATTTAGAGGAAAACAATGTTTATAGTGCCTACAACATCTATGTAGAAGTCGATGATTACGAAATGGTTGTATATCGCCCTCATAGGGACATATTTGAAATCTCAGAAATAGTTTCGGACAAGTTCAATAAGATAGAATTCATTAGCATTGAAGGATTGCAAGGTGGGATTTGTGCAGTAGGTTGGATTTTGCATCATAGTTACTTCGGAGTAATACCAGAAAGAGAGCTAATTCGAGGCTTAAGAGTTCGAGAAGGAAATATACAGATAGGAAAAGGCAATTTACTTACTGACGCTTTTCCAGAACCTCGATTTAATTCGTGGTCCGTTGGGGAATTTCACATTGTAAATCGTGTATTGGTTCCTACCGGTAGAAGAGACGATTTTGAAGTCAACACGCGGTACGCTGATTTTGTGAACAAAATTGCCAGCTATGGCAGAAAGATCGCCAAAATTTGTAGACAGAACTCGCAGGTTAGAAATAAATTCAAAGAGTTTGAATTAGAGGCTGATAGGGCTCGAGTGAACGTTGATGTATTGGGGCAGGGCGCGATTTCTAGAACCTATCGGAAACAAATTGACAAGAATCTTTCTGTTTCACTAGACAAGATGAGTGCTGCGGCTAACAGCCCACTTCTATCTGAGACGGAAAGTGAGAAATTGTTACGAAAAATCGGGAAAATTGAGAGTTCGATCGCGAAATTTAACGGAAAGTCCGCGAGTTCAGACCCTTTAGCGAATTTCTCTAAACGGGAACAAGATACTTACAAACGAGTTTTTGACTTAATCTACGAATGCGCGCCGAATAAGGTAGTTGCACAAAAATTGATTGATCAAATTCTGGTGAGGCTTCCAAAATAGCTTTAGACCGCTATAGAAATCCATTTTTGATTAACGGATTTAAAGGGCGATAAAAATCCAACAGCTTTAGAATTGTATATTAAGTTATACAGTTATTAGTGTCCCAAAAATCTAACGACTCTATTAAATCTCAAACTTTAAACGCCCAATACCTATCTCCAGATTCTGTTTGCATTCCTTTTAGACCAAACCTGCTATCAGGACTGACGTTGGATTTCATCAACGCGTGCATATCTGTTAGCACTTCTTTTGCGTCAGCTATGTATCCATGTCCGATTAAGTCGAGGTTAAATCTAGGCACTTGAACTGTGTCTATATTAGGAACAACTGTAACCGGAGGAGTGTATCCAGCTCTCTCGTACGAATGCAAAATGCTGGACCCCCACAAAGCCATGTCTTTGGCAGAAACGTACATTGTTGCTCTGTTAGAAACTGCATCATAGGCCTTAGCTAGATTCTCAAATACTGCTGAGTCAACATCTGGCGCTGCTAAGAAGATTTGGTCGATTTTCTTACCTATCTTCTTCTGGACATCCTGTAGCATAGAGTTAAATGCTCTAAGTATCCCTCTGTTACCCATGCTATGAGCGATAATATGAATCCTCTTAGCGCCACTTTGCTCACTCAGGCCGATTAGAAATTCAGCAATAGCCGCTTCGGAAGCTTCTATTGATGCCTCGTCAGCCATATAGCTATAGCCTTTGTAAGACCCTTTCGAAGGCCAACTAAAGAAGGCTGTTGTACCGCTAACTCCCAAATCAACTCCCAATTGTGCTGCGCGGATAGCAGCTCTATCAAAATCCACATTATATCCATGAAGGAAAACTAAGAGATTATCCTCGTAGTCAGGTAATGATTTGTAAACTTCTTGGAGAGTTGCGAAAAAAGATTGAGTGCTTAAAGATTCCCGCGACTCAATACTTAAGGTGTTGCGCTCCCCAGTCCAAAACCATCTTTTTAACCAGCTATCACTCACTTGACCTATCTTGTGGTTTTGTGGAATAAGAACATCGCAATACCCATAATGTATAAAGCTCTCCCTTTCGAGTCCGAATTTTCCAAAACTAGTGGCACCTATTGGTTTTCTATTTGTTCCAAACCATACTCTGTAGAGTCGTCGACCTTCGTCAGAAACTGCTAGATTTGACACGTATTGGTTATCACTTAGCCGTTTCCTTTCAAGCCCTGGTAAGTATTTTGGACTTACAATATCAAGAGCTTTACTTGAATGCAGGGGACTCGAGTCATCCTTTTTTTCAATGTCATCTTTATCTATTTCCGATGTATAGAAAAAATCTCTGGCATCATCTGAGATTTCGTTTGGTATTCTATTCGCTCGAACCTTGACCTCTATTTGCTGCTCAGCTGCTATGCGACCTACACTAAGAACGAACTGATTGAAACCAGTACTGATCTTTTCACTAAATCTTAAGCAAGAATGTAGCTCCTGTATGATACTTGGCGAAATACCGAAAGTAGAAAACTGATGTTTTATCGATAAAATGAAATCTGTGTTGCTAAGTAGAGCAGCTTCCTCTCTATAAACTTCGCAATTAAGGAGAATAATTGATTTTGTATAGCATTCTGCTTTGTCAAACAGCTTTGCAATTGTTTCGCCAGTAATTCGACGTATTAGTCCACCCGTACTAATCATACGAATGTTGTGTTGAGCACTGCCTCGATTTGAAAATTGAACAATATCAGGCTGGAAATCATTTAACTTGCTAATAAAATCATCTTGGTTGAGCGTCGATATAGTCTCTACTTGGACATTATTAAGCCCTTTCTCTGATATAGATTCTTTTATGGTTTCTTCTTCAAACGCTAAAGCATCCAAAGTTACAGATTCAGAATCGGACGCAGCGATCAGAACACGATATCCATCATCATTATTTGGAGGAGAAGCTAGCTGAGTATTCATTTCCAACCCTCGAATAACATTTTTCTTACCTCTGGATTTTTAGCAAAACAGATTGTGTCTCATTGGTAACTTCAAGGTTTCCACAGAAAATAATCTAATCGAAAGTATCCCAGCACAGAAGGTCGATGCGCCCATTGGCCGCATCGAATCAGATGCCTATGCGTCTTGCTGCCAGAATCTTGAGGTAGATCCTACCCTGCTTATCCTCGATGGCGTTGGGTCTTGACGCTGTATGGGTTTTTGTCCTTTCGATTTGAGAGTACCGCAATCCCGGAAGAATGGGGAGGGTAGTTTAAAAAGGTCAGGGTAAAACTACAAAATTGTTGCACTGCCTCCTCCATTTTTAGCAAATTCATCACAATAAAAAACCCCAGCCTCCTTTCAGAGACTGGGGTTTCCCGGAGCTAGCTATATGCTCTCAGATCAAGCTTTCAATACCTACGCACTAATCGCCCGCTTAACCAGGTTCTGCAACAATGGCACCTTAAATCCATTATGCGCCAGAGTCCGCGCCCCTTCAGTAGCCATTTCCATCACAGACTCGCCAGTCTGCAAATTCTTAGGCTGCCCCTGAACGGCACTTTCCACATTGGTGAGTCGTCGAGGAGTAGTCTGCACCGCCCCAGCAACAATTCTCGAATCAGCAATATTGCCGCCTTCAACTCGAAAAGCCGCAGCAATATTAACCAACGAGAAATCCCACACATTCCTGTCTGCCACTTTCTCCCAATAGAAAGTAGCGCCGGCCCAGGTGTTTGGAATTCTTACCGCGGTAAGAATGTCACCAGGACGGAGGACTGTGGTGTTAACAATGTCGTTGGCAGGGCCGACGAAGAAATCTTCGGCACTAACAACAGATTCACCGCCTGAGTTACGAATCACCATGGAGGCATCCAGTGCAACCAGGGCTGATGCAGTGTCGGAAGCGCCGGCTGCAACACAGCGGCTGCCTTCGAACAATGCATGCTCGCGATTCATTCCTTCGGGGGTGTCGGCATAACACAGGTTACCGCCGGCACGGTAGCAAGCGAGGCCGCGGCGGTAGTACCAGCAGCGAACGTCTTGCGACACGTTACCACCGAGGGTACCGATGTTGCGGATTTGTGGGCTCGCCACGACTGAGGCTGCTTCGGTTAACAGGGAAAAGTTGGATTGCAACTCTGCGCTGCTAGCGATTTCAGTCAGGGTAGTGAGGGCGCCGATTTCGACACCGCCGTCCGAAGTTGGACGGATTCCACGGAGTTCTTCTATTGCACTTAAGTCGATGAGCGCATCGACACTCTTGGCGCGGTCTTTCAACCAGCCGTAAGTGTCTTGCCCGCCACCTACTAACCAACCTCTTTCGGCATAGCGGTTAGCAATCTCAAGCGCATCTTCGACCTGTACTGGTTGGTACAGTTCCATGTTTGGCATTACGTCATGTGATGGCATGGTTGTTTACCTCAGAAAGTGTTGGTTTTAAGTGATTTGGTGGTGTAGTCATTACCCGCCAAATGGTCAACGATCATATCCGCCGTGGTTGGTGCACTGTTAAACAAGTGACCATCCAACGCATCGGTTATGGCGCTGGCTAATGCGGCTGCCATTGCACCTTGAGTCGGTTCACCGATACCTCGTCCACCGGTTGGGTTTTGAGGATCAGGAATGTTGACCGCTTGCGAAATGGTGTCCACTGGCACATCCATATTGGTCGGCGGTTTAGACTGGTATAAACCAGTGTTCGCCGGCAGACCATTTTGCGGATCGTAAACATGGCGCTCGAGGTTGGTTAAACCAACACCCCAGACTGCTCCACCGCGCATGGCATTGTCGAAGTTCTTCGGATGCTGCACCGTGCCGCAGTCGGCGACGCCAACATAATCCAAGATCTCCATCTTGCCGGTATCGGTATCCAGTTCGATTTCGACGAAACCAATGATGTTGCCAGGAGGCTGACCCTGGCCAGGAATGTTGTCCTTAGCCGCGCCAACCAGACCAGTTCCCTGCACACCCTGAACTGCTAATTGGGTGAGTAGGTTAAGGTCATCGGCATATTCGCTGCCGTCGTACCTGCCGCCTAACTGAATTGCACGTTGTGCAGTTTGGGCGTAAGTAAGACCGACTGAGTTATCGTCGCTGCGGAATACGCGCTCGCCACCGATTTCATAATCGTCGGCTTCACCGCCGAGATCCATCGCTGCGATTTCTTTCATCTTGGTAATCAGATCCTCTCCAGCTACCCAGTTAGTTCGAGCGTGGGTGAAGACAGTATTAGAACCACCTTGACCAGAACTGTGGGGGAGATGACGGTCGGAACGACCACGATGAATGACTGTACGTTCCCAAGGCATTTGCATGACTTCGGCTGCGGTACGGGCGTTAGAAGCATAAGAGTATGTTCCTAAGTTACCTACACCAGAGTGAATCTGCAGGATGCCATCAGGGGTGATTCTTAATAAGCCGTCGTAACCACGACCACCGGCACCGTGATAACCAATACCAAGACCGATGCCGCGACGCTTGCTGCCGCCGAGATCACGTGGTTGTTGCTCACGCTCTGCCCAGTTGAAGGCACGAGTGCCCTGAGCCAATGCTTCGGAAATGAAGGAGCTGGTTACTGGACCCTGGCTGCCACCTTGATAACCGCTGCTGCGTAGTGCATTGATTTGACGGAACCGAACTCGGTCCATGCCAATTGACTGCGCCAGCTTGTCGGTGATTGGTGCGAGGATGGGGGCCATTTCGTTCTGACCTGGTCCACGTTGGGCACCACGAGGGGTAGTGTTGGTGTAAACAGAGATGCCGCGATAACGCATGGCATCCGGTTGTAGACACACGGTGACGTGTTGCGCGGAAGAGTTACCGCTACCGCCGCCAGTGGCACCGCCATCGTTTACGATTGCGAGATCAACACCGGTGACTTTACCGTCGCTGGTGCAGCCCACTTTAAGCCAACCCTGAATACCGCTTCGTGCCGAACCGATGTAGAACTCTTGCTCACGAGTAATACGTAATTGAACCGGACGGTTCAACACGCGCGAGAAGTTACCGGTAATAGACATGAACGGATAAGGGCCGATCTTGGAACCGAAACCACCGCCGGTTGCTTCGTTGATGAACACCAGATCGGCAAGATCGATGTTTAACATACGGGCAAGGCCAGCGTTGTTGGCTGATTGTGACTGCGAAGAGCCGTGGAAATAGCATTTGCCATTTTCCCAATAGGCCATACAGGTTCTTGCTTCTAATGAATGGTGCGGATAACCGATGGTGACGAAAGGTTGTTCGATGACTTCATCGGCGGCAGCGAAGGCTGCGTCGAGATCACCAAATTCCCAATTGGTTGTGAATTCACCACCGTCAGGCGACTGACCATTGCGCATGGCATCGATGGCAGACTGTGGCCATTTGATGTCTTTGATTTCAGCGCTGAGGATTGGTGTGCCTTCCGGACCTTCTTCTCGAGTTCGAACTAAAACGTTGCCTTCTGGATACGCGTTGCTTCCACCAGGCGATAAGCTTTCCAGTGGATCAACAGTAAAATCACGACGTTCGAAGTCGATACGAATTGCGTCGATTGCTGATTCAGCAATCTCTTCTGATGTTGCGGCAACGGCCAAGATGGGTTGCCCAACGTAAGTGACGTACTCGGAAGCTAGGGGTGGATTTCCCGGCGGGGGAGTTGGCGGTAAATCGTCGGCGGTTAATATGCCTAATACGCCATCCATTCTTAATGCTTCTGATGCATCAATGTCTACTACGCGGCCACTGGGTAGTGGGCTCGTTAACATACGAGCAAAGACCATGCCTTCAGCTTTATAGTCTTCCGCATATTTAATCTCACCCGTTACCTTTCCAGGTACATCGGGTGGTACAAAATCGCGTCCTATATGCATACTCATGCTAATTGCCCCGAGGCGCGCAGGACGCCATTGATGTAATGTTCATAGGCTCCACAGCGGCACAGGTTACCTGATAGGCCGGCGCGGACTTCCTCTCGTGTAGGGCTAGGGTTGTTGTTCAGCAATGCTACCGCTGACATCACCTGACCCGGTGTGCAGAAACCACACTGTGGTGAGTTCTCTGCTACAAATGCTGCTTGTACTGCATGCAATGTGCCGTCTGCTGCTTTGACTCCCTCGATGGAAATCACCGCTTTATCTTTCACATTGTGCGTCAGTACCGAGCAGGAATAGTTTGGAACACCATCGATTAACACTGTGCAGGCTCCACATTCGCCGCGATTACAACCGATCTTGGTGCCGGTTAAATCGAGTTTATAGCGAAGGGTGTAGGCTAGTGTTTCCGACGGCAGTACATCAACAGGCCGCGTACGCCCATTAATGTTCAGATTTACCAAGCGCTCTGCGGCACCTGCTCCTTGTTGAGCTTGTGCGAGGTATAAGCCTGCGCCGGATGTAGCGGCGGCGCCGGAGAATATAACCCCCTTGATAAAACGTCTGCGAGTTAGTTTGGAATTCACTGACTTAGCTCCGTTTTTAGTTTTAATAGTGTGCTCTATCGATTGGGTCGATGAACACGTTGTTTTTACGTAAAAAGCTGCATGAAAAATTGGGAAGTTTTCATGCGCATATAGCCACTTTGGAAGTTATAAGTTTTGGGGGTGAAAAGCAATAGAATCGGGGGCTTGGGGTGCTCTGTGTGGCCCGTGTTTCGGGGGTTTCAGCGAGTGGCAGGGTTAAAAATCACATACTGTTACAAAGTGGTCTTATCAGGGGCGCAGGTGAAGGACGGTTCCTCATCTGCAGCGCGCATCCGTTCCGGATTCCCTCGCTCCGGCTTGAGCCGACTTCGTCGTCTCCTTCCTGCGGTCGGTGCTGCGCTTTTATTGCTGATGAGGAACCGTCCTTCACCTGCTCTGGGGATGTGGGAAGAGTTGTTGAATTCTGGGGAGGGGCGTGGGGAGTCGGCTGCGCCGGCTCCTACTGTCGTTTGATGGTTGTTGATTGAGGAGGGCAGCTGATTTACTTTGGGTTGATGGAATATTTAGAAAAGGGAAACCATTTGATGTCTCGGATTAGGTTCGTGGCCGTATTGCTGTGCTTTTCTGGTGTGCTTCAGGCTGCTGAGAATGATGTTGTTATTTCTGAAGCCATGATGACGGTGGCGGAGTTAACAAACTATGAAAGAACTTCCACCCTAGCGGAAGTTGTTGCTGTGCTGGATGCATTGGATTCGCAGACAGATTTGATGCATCGGGAAAGGTTGTTGTTGACGGAGCAGGGTCGGGATGTGCCTTTGGTTGTGTTGGCTGATCCTCCTGTTACTACTCCGGAAGAGGCTTTTCAATCGGGGAAGCTTGTGGTTTATATTCAAGCGAACATTCATGGGGGTGAAGTGGAAGGGAAGGAAGCTTCGCTGATTGCCATGCGGGATATTTTGTTTGGCGATAAACAACATTTGTTGGAAAACCAGATTCTGATTTTTGTGCCGGTATATAACGCCGATGGTAATGACACCATGAGTGAGAACTCGCGGCCTAATCAGGAATTGAGTCCTGCGGTTACTGGTATTCGTGCTGCTAATGGTTACGACTTAAATCGGGATGGCATGATTATAGAAGCGCTGGAAACCAAGGCGCTTTATGACAATGTGATTAACACTTGGGATCCTGATTTGTTGGTGGATCTGCATACTACTAATGGTACCTGGCATGGCTATTCGCTGACTTATGCGCCTTCTTATCATACTGCGGGTGAAGCGTTGCCTTCGGATTACACTGCTTATCAGATGCTGCCGGCGATTCAGGCGGCGGTTAAGGGAAAATTTGATTTGGATTTTAGTTGGTATGGGGGTTTTGATTATCGGGATTGGCCGCCGAAAGAATTTCGTACTTACAGTCATGCGCCGCGTTACCTGACAAACAATATGGGATTGCGAAATCGCATGGCGATTCTTAGTGAGACTTTTTCTCATGATCGTTTTTATAAGAGAGTGCATGCCGCTAATGCGTTTATTGAGGAGATTCTGGAATACACCTATGTGCATGGTGCGGAAATTCAATCGATTAACTTTGGTGCCGATGTGGCTGCACGTAATTCGGCAATTGGGCAGGAGAAGGGTGTGCGGTTTGAGATGGTGCCGTTACCGGAACCGCTTGATCTGCTCAGTTATAACTACATCCCTTATGAAAAAGATGATGGCACTGTGGATTATGTGCGCAGTTCTGAATTGGTTGTTACCGAAGGGGTGTTGAATTACAACGCCTTTATGCCGACCTTAACTTCTACTGTGCCTTCTTCTTATATTTTCAGTTCTGCCTTTGTTGGTCTTGCTAATAAATTGGAAGAGCACGGTGTTGAAGTGGATATTTTGGAAGCGGACGCGACTTTTACTGGCGAAGTTTTTGTCGTGGAGGGAATTGATAAAACCAACTTTCCACTTAATGGCCATCAGAACTCGATACTTGATGGCGAGTTTCAATCTGCTACTCGGTCATTCTCCCGCGGGGACTACGTCGTTTCCCTCAATCATCGGCTCGCTTATTTGATTTTCTATTTGCTCGAGCCCCAGGCCGACGATGGGCTCGTCTTCTGGAATCTCTTTGATGAGTATCTAGGGTCGGAATTGGCGGCGGATAATCCGGTTGAATTTCCGGTGTTCAAAGTTCTTTAAGCCTTACTAATATTGGGAAAGAGCTGGGAGCAAGAAATAACTGTTTGGAGTAATTTGATCAGTGCTGATTTTTACTTCGAGCGGAACGTTTTGAAAATCAAATTACTCAGACTCGTCTTTTTCATCAAGAATCAAATTACTCTGACCCACTGTTTCATCTTCGAAAATTGAGTCAAACGCCTCAACCCAGCGCTTTAGTTCGCTGTACTGTCCTTCCAAAAATTTTATTCCGTTCATCAATTTTCCATCTTCTTCATAATCCCAGCGGACTTCACCTAAAAGTAAAAATGATGAAAATGGGTTTTCAATACTAAGCGAGATATAGACTAACGATCCCGGTGAGAGTGACAATTCTGTATTGTGCTTTAATCCACTCCTTGAGAAATCCTTAGCTATGCATTGGATTGAAGTACCCACCAGCTCAGGTTTTTCTATACAGGATTTAACATGCACGAAAATGATTGCATCTTGTTCAACCCTGGTTTCGCTCCGTAGTTCCATATGTAGTAATTGCCAATCTTTCAGTTCTGTGCGCTCATTTTATAATGTACTACGACTTGGTCTTAAGTGTAACTACGAGTAATCCCTAGATTTCGGATAGGCAAACGTCCTCATCGGCTTATAGCGAACAATGAGTACGTCTAATTAGGGACAGGTAAATCATCGATAACAGGGTTGTCCAGTATCCTTTCAGAAAATACAGGTCAGCGCGAATCAGCTCGAAAATCGCCTAAAACAAACCCGGGAATGCAGTCCTAAGCGGGAATTCAATTAAACAAAGGGCCACTGAGATTACCTGCCATTAATTACTTCTGTAATTGGATTTAGGAAATTGCTTTCGCCAATTCTTTTGGAGACGCTCCAAGTGCAAGTAATGACTTAATTAGAAGATCAATGGATACCGAAGGATCACCAGCTTCCATCTTGGCAATGCGAGACTGGCTCGTTTTCACAATTCTTGCGACTTCTACCTGGCTGAGGTTTTTCTTGGTGCGACGCTCCCTGAGTGTATTGCTCAATGCAAATTTTAACTCGACGTAGGCGGCTTCCTCGGGTGAGAGGTGCAGGAAGTCTTTTGCTGAACCAACTCGCCAACCTTTTGATTCAAGTTTTCTTCGCTTACTCGCTTTCATTATCGTATCTGCTTAATCTCTTCTTGCTTTTCTCAATTACAAACTGCGGTGTTTTCGTTGTCTTTTTCTCAAATACATCAGCAATTACTACTGCATCCTTGTCAATTCGATAAACGATTCGCCAAATTTTTTCTTTATCAGTAATTCTAAGCTCATGGCATTTCGACCCAATGGAAGGCATAGGACGAGAGTGAGGCATTGATATCATTTGTCCGGCTTGAACTGCTCTCAATAAATAGCCGGCTTCGATTCTGGCCTTTGCTGAAAACGGTGGTGATTTTACTTCCCCGTAGAGCCAGACCAATGGTTGTGCCCTTTAACTGAAGGGCACATAGCAATAAGTTTATGTCAAATATGACATAAAGACAACTATTCAGATTGAGAAGATTTATCGAATTGATCACAGGAACACTCCTTGTGTTTACTAATTTGCTCATGCCCTAATGCATCGGCGGACTCATCTTTTGGTTCCTCTTCGATGAGTATTTGACGGAGGAGCTGGCGGCGGATAATCCGGCTGAATATCCAGTGTTCAAAGTTCACTGAGAACCTCGTTAATTAGTTTTGTTGTGTGTTGTTAGTACTTAGAAGTACTAAATCGAACTGAGAGGATTGATGGCGTGAGTCACGACACCTAGTAACGTTACCTCTTTATGTTCACTGTGATCACGAACTGATACTGGTCGATGATTGGTGTTGGCTGTGCGCAACACCTGTGCTTTTGTATCCAGTATCTTGCAACTTAGTTCACCGTCGATATCGGCGATGACAATGTCGTCATGCTTCGGTGGTCGATCGCGACTCGCAACCAGGATGGCCTGGTCCATAATCCCCGCATTCACCATAGACTTCCCGGATACTCGCACGAAGAACGTGGAGGGTCGCTGAACCTCAAGATAGCGATCTACATCGACAGCAACCTCCGCATAACAATCGTTCGGACTGGTCAGGCCCGACGGTGGCTGTGGTGTGAAAAACGGCAATAAATGTGAAGAATGGGAGTCTTGATTCATACTGTATGTTTATACAGTAATGAGGATTTTAATGCAACTGGTTTTTACGGAAAATCATTCCTGAAACGCCTGAATTGCCTGGCTTCCAAGGTCGGTGAGTTGATAGATACCTTTGCCCAATCCTTCGAACCAGCGGTAGTGATTGTCGTACAAGATATTGCGCGCTTTGGTGATATCCAGGGCCTTGGCAATATCGCTGGCTTTGCTAGCGCCGTGTTGGTTCAGGTGCTGAGCGATTTCGATGGCTTGTTGTTTGTAAGCAGTCATCCGACCAGTTTTTGTCGAAGCTCCACCAAGATTCGGATCACCTGTGCGTGAAACGAATTCATCGATTAGCCATTGCTGCCTAGGTTTGGATTGCTTTGGTGTGTATTTAGTAGGAGCGACAATGATCGCAACTGTTTTCTTCTTGGGATTGATTGCTATTAATCCTATACCTAACATCTTTAACAGTTTTACGATGCGCTTTTTCTTCTTTCTTTTTAATGCGCCGCAGGAATGTGGAACGCCGATATAAATGATTGGACTTAACTTCAATCGATCAACTGCTTGTAATATGACTTCGAGATTTAATGAGAGTTTGAGTTCGATGATGGTTGGTGGACAGTCATCCTTCATTGCCACTACGTCGCAGTCTTCGATTTCACCTTTGACTTCGTAGTCTTGTTTTTCTAGAAACTTTTTGAGTGGAAGGTAGAGATCTGATTCTTGCATAATGGAGCAAATTCCTAATTTGCGTTGGTTTTAGTGAAGCAAAATCTATTTTGCGTTGGGTTTTGGGAGCAAATTTCAATTTGCGTTAGTTTTTGATGGAGGAAAACTTGTTTTCCGTTAGCTTTATGGAGCAAATTTCAATTTCAAAGCTATTGGCATGAAACAATTTCTCCACCATCTATCACTCTGGTTATTGATTCATCGGCACCGCTTAGCCAGTTAATTAGAACATCGTGAATACTGTACCCGCCAACCGGTGATTCGAAAAATCGAAAGTTGCTGTCCAAGGTGCCGTGGTAAGCAAACATACCGCTAAACAAGCCACATTGGTTGGCTAGTGCAGTGCGAATGTGCTCGGCAAACTCTTCAGCTTGATCCGAGTTTGGGCCAATTGCCGTTTCGTCTAACTGATCCATGTGAATGAAGAAAGGCGTTTCGATGTAGCCGTTCATTAACTCGACTCTGTCGCACAAATGTTTGTCTTCTTCGCCTAACATTGTCAGGCAGCTATCGTCATATTGTGCATTCCAGAGGTCACTCTGGCGCATACTCAAGCCAATGCGCTCTTCATCGGTGAGAAAGAAGCGATCAAAATAGCTACTGTCCATTACTCCGAAAACGTTTTCATGAGAAATTTGTGCAGCGATTCGGTCGAGGTTTTGTTGCACGCCTCTTCCTCCGGCGCTTGTTCCTGAAATTACGACCAGTTCAGAATTCGCCAAGGTATTTGTTGCTGGTTCAGCTAATGAGCTTAAATCTTCAACGATGGCCTGAATTATTCTTGCGCCCTTAAAATTGAAGTCGAATGTATCAATACTGGCATCGCGATCTCCGTAATGACTATCTGAGCTGCAGTAAGGTATATAAACCTGGTTGAATGTCCCAAATTGAGGATTAATGAGTAGATTGGGAGACAGGATGCCTTCTCGATCCAATGTTGCGGGATAATCTAGCGAACTGGTAAAAGGTAGAAAAGTCTCGGGTTCCGCCACATCGTCTACAGTGACTTGAGCCCTTACTGAGCAAGTATCTTCATCTGAACAATCTCCTCCGCCTTGCAGGTGTATGAGCCAATTAGTTGATGGGGTGTGGGCGGCACGGAAATAGAAAACAGCTTCGCTACCGTCATTGCAAATTGCTTCTCTGTTGATTGCATCAACGATTGGAGTTTTCACAAAGGACAAGTCGGGACCATGCCCCTCTGAATCGACGGCGAATCCCAGCTGGCAACTCGTGCTCATGCTTACATCAACAATGCTGGTTAATTCAAAGGTAGCTGTATCAAGGTCTTTCAGATCCATCAAAATTTCATAGGTTGCGCCTTCAAATTCGAGGCACAGAATATTGAGAGTGTTCTGGCTATAGTTAGCAGCAATTGAGGTCGGATTATTGACCGGACTTGCGGCCGTCACGGCCCAATCATCTCCGACCAATTCAAGCGTTATGTCGTAGAAATCGGAACCAATTTGTACCACCGGCACATTGACTGCTAATTCCGGGGTCACACTTGATAGCGATTGTGCTTGTATTGCTGTAGCAAGAAGAGAGTTTAAGAGAAGGCTGTAAATCGTTAAGCGAATAAGGGAGGAGCAGGCCAGGTTTAAAGTCTTAAATTTAGAGAATAGGTTCATCGTGTTCGCCCAAATATCGATGGATTCCTTTGAATGTTTCTCTCCAGCCCACTTCACATCCTTTAAGAAATTCATCTCCTTCCGATCCTGCCGGAAAACCATCCTGAATAACTTTTAGTGATGCACCTTCCGCATGAGGAGTAACAATAAACTCGTTGGTGAAGTTGGCTTCGAATGGAAGCTCGCCATCTTTAGAATGATAGCGATAGTCAGTTAACAATAGTCGGGAAGGTGGTTCGAAATCGGTGATGGTAGCGATGGTCATGTAGTCGGGATTGTCTTCGTCGGTTCGCCATGCTGCAGACCAGAGACCGCCTACTTCCGGCAAGACAATGGCACGATCTGCAGACCACCACTGCCTTATCGCGCTGGGCGTATAAAGCAGTGAGAAAAGATTTTCTGGTGTGGTGTTAAATACTTCTGCGTGCTCGTGTTTGCGTGTTGTCATTGCGCGTTAATCAACAATGGACATCTCTTCCAGCAAATTTGTAGCGTTATCCATGTATTCCATTACCCACAACATATATCGGGAATCCACGGCGATAGCTCGGTTTTTAGCCGGATCAAAATCCCAGTCGCCAATGATGCTTTCATAGACACCGTCGAATAACAGGCCAACTAACTGTGCCTGACTGTTCATTGCTGCTGTGCCTGAATTGCCGCCGGTAATATCTAAATCTGCGAGGAAGTTTACTGGTACGGAACCCAATGAAGGCAAGGCATAGTCGCCATATTCTCCTTCGCGAATTAATTCCAGCTGCTGTTCGGGTGCATTGAAAGGATCCAAGCCAGTGTCTTTACCAAGAATACCTTCAAGTGTGGTGAAGGGGAGATTAACCAGGCCGTCTTTCGGTTCATTTCCCTGGACTTTGCCAAAGGTAACGCGCAAAGAGCTGTTGGCATCGGCGTAGATTGGTTGACCTAAGCTGCGGTTATAGGCAATCACCGCTTCCATGTATTGCGGGCGCCACTGTTGGAATTGGCCGCCTAATTCTTTGCCTGCTAGTTCCAGTGTCATGCGCTCATCGTGAGATGCTACGGCATATTGAATAAACGGATCGTTGCTCGCCTGAAATTCTTCGACGGTTTGTTCTATCCAGGCCAGACGGGTTTCATCGTCGGCGAGAGTAGAGTTTGAATAGCTGTCCTGAATGATCTGATCTGTTCGTGCTTGATTGAAGCTGCTGCCAATTTGATAGAAGGCATCTAAGGACTGTGAACGATCTTGTTCAGGCAGTTCAGCATAGTGGCCGAGCATGTAACTTAGTATCGCCTTATCCACAGTCTCGTCGTAGCGACGACTGATGGATTGCATGGACTGACGAAAACGCAGCATGTCCCTTTCCTGATAGCCAGGCTCGCGCGCTGCATCGGGTTTTTGTTTTTCGATGGCGAGGCGATAGAGTCGCTGCGCCGTGTTGGGCAGGGTGGCATAACTCATGTAGCTGCGCACCAGGTCCCGCTCCTTCGTCTCCTGATTATTTTCGATCAGTGCGTTGAGTTGGAGAACGGATCGTGCATAACGATCGCTGCGCTGGTCATCGCTGTTAATCCAAATGTCTAGATCCGATTCGAACTGGTTCTGGCGGTTAATGAAATCGCTGTTCTGATAGCTTTCCACCATGGATTGGTAGTTCTTCGCATAGTTGTTCAGGCTAGCTATCGTGTTTTCATAAGCTAAGCGGGCCTGACTGCCGGGCGCGGAGTTTTCATTGATGATGCTGACAATGTCTTCACGCATCTGTCTGGCGTTGGGATAGAACCAGTTAAATTGATTCTCAATCTCGGTACCGGTTCGATAGCGATTTGTGCTTCCGGGATAACCGACTCCCATTACGAAGTCGCCGTTTTCGACGCCACTGCGACTTACTTCGAGGAAGCTATCCGATTGATAGGGTACGTTGTCTTCGCTGTAGTCGGCGGGTTGGCCATTACTGTCGACATAGGCGCGATAGAAACCAAAATCGCCGGTGTGCCGTGGCCATTGCCAGTTATCGATGTCACCGCCGTATTTACCGATACTGGTGGCGGGCACATAGACTAAACGCACGTCGCGAATTTCCAGGCGCTTGATTAAGAAATACTCCAAGCCCTGATGAAATGAAGAAACACCGCAGCGATGAATACCAGACTCTTCGCACTCGGCGATGATCTGCTTGCGGTTATTCTCTATAACTTGATAACGAAGAATGCCCGACATGCCATCGGTGATACCATCTTTGGCTCTATCTGTGACATCTGTCACCTCTTCGGTGACATAGACGCGAGAGCCTGGCGCTGCGCGAATCTCGTCTTCTATTTGGCGTGCCAGAAAGCCTTCCACTAGCAGGTTATTGTCTGGCGAGCTGTTGTATTGAACAGAACCGTAGACACAATGATGATTGGAAACCACCAGGCCCTGGGACGAGACAAATGAGGCACTGCAGCCGCCAAGGCTGACCACTGCGTTCATAGGGAATTTATCCAGGCTACTCAGGTTTTCAGGATCTATTTCCAGACCCAGTTCCAGCAGCCGATCGCTTAGATCAGGCAATTGATGGGGTTGCCACATGCCTTCATCGGCCAGGGATGATGAGAATAGGGCAAGGGTTAGGACGGCTAGAATATTGCGCATTTGGTTTGCCTCCAACAGCAGAGCAAGCAAGGCTTAAATTGATGGAAAAAGGTCGCTTATTAGACCGGATTTTTAGGGAAAAATAAACGAGGAGAATTCAAGCGAAGGAGCTAAGGTAAAGGAGCTAAGGTAAAGGAACCGGGGGGTTAGCGCTAGAAATCAAAAAACATCATTTCCAGATTCACAAAAAAACGAGGTTGTGGGCGCCAGTTGTCGTCTCGCGACACCACGACCTGAGGTACCAATTCCAGGAACATCCAATCAGCGCGAATGGCACGCCGCCAGCGCACCTCAGTAAAGTAATCATTGATACGAATATTTGGTTCGTTGGAGCCTAATACACCAACGCTGTAACGCAACGAGTCCAGGTCGGTTAATCTTCGGTTTAAAGCGACCGCCTGACTAAATTCAGTTTCTTCATCCCTTTCTTGATACTTGATTTCTGTTTCGAAGCTCAAATAGTTGTCAGTTCCAAACTTGCGCCTGAATTCGACGTCAGTGTCGTATCCCCATCCATTGCTTTGGTACTGCCAGAGTTTTTGGCGATAGCCCATTGACCAATTGTTTCCGAATTCATGATTGTATTTCGCACTAATGCGATAGAAGGGATCTGGAGACGATGATTCTCGCAAGCCGACATCGTGACTTAATTGCAGAGATTGTCCGATGGTTTGCAGAAAACGAACGCCACCTACAGATTCTGAAGAATTAGTATTGCCAAGCACACTATCTTCCAGAGAGTTCAGTTCTTCAGGATTGGATTCGTAAATAAGTTTCCAGCGCTCAGATGCTCTTGGTAAATCCAGGCTTCCACTCACATCTAACTTGGAATGGAAACCATCGAGTGAGCCTACATGTTGTTGCAGTCGAACAGTGAGATAGCTTTGATTAACGCTCGTGGCAATATCATTGCCAGATAGCCACGCGTCCAGGCTGGTGGCCAGCAGACCGACATTTTTAGAAAGGTTGTTTCTGCGTCCCTCGATCCATTGCCAATTAGCAGTATTTACATTGACATCCGGTTCGGCTGCACTCGAGGTATAAGGAATAAGAGTGCTTACTATCAACAGAAATAGGGCAGAGGTTCTTGTCCAACCAAGAACTACTGCCTGTAGTAGTTTGGACATTTTTTACTCTCTATCAATTGAGTATTAACTCAGTGTTTCATTAAGTCTGAGTGCTTCACTCCCTGGAGTGAATTGGGTCACGCAATGGAAATTGGCATAGGCAAAATTTCCATTTTGGCTAATCCGTCACACAGCTTGACACCCATTTGCGAGAAATACTTCGAGTACCCGGAGTTGGATTTTTCTATAGTCCTGCCGGGATAAGGAGAGAATCAGTACTGCAGCGTAAAATTTACTGATCCTACTACTTTAGACAACAATGAACCGACGTGGTTCCCAGTAATTAAAAGCAGTTTTGAGATAACTTACAGGAATATAAACAAACAAAAGAGCCAGGGTATTGATCCCTGGCTTAAAGAGGTTCCAAGCCATAGATATTGCGGATTGGACAACGTTCTATGCCGATACCCGGGCTTACTAAGATTGAATTTACAGCTGTCGTCTGAACAGCACGTTATAAGGACCAATGCCGCCGCGATCTACAACCAACTGCTGGTAATTCGCCTGTGGTCCACTAGCCCGAACATATTCATCGGTACCGAATGAAGATTTCACATCGGCTCGAAAACGATTATGCAAATACTGACTTAACTCGATTGCAGTAAGTTCACCGTTTTCATCGACATCGGCATAGCGTTCGGTAAGTGCTTCTTCGAAGAAGACTGAAAGGTATCCGCCGGCCTGAAATTTAAGTGCCACTTGAGAGAGCACATCTTCTTCTGAAGAGAAGAGACCCATGCGGCCAGGCACAGAAACGATGTCTTTGGAGAAGCCGCCGCTAAAACAGGCATCCATGACTAATAAAACCTTGCCCACATCGATCTGATCTAACATGTTGGCGAGTTCATCATCCAGTAAGTCGTAATCATAAAGTACCATGGTTTCATCGAAGCCATCAGGGTCACGACTGTCTGGTCCTGCAGCACGCTCGACGCGGCCACCGTGACCAGAGTAGAAAATCACCAGCGTGTCATCTTCGCCAGCGGAGCCGGCAATATTTGTGAGTGCATTGCGAAAGTTATCGATAGTGGCGTCGGAATTTAACAAGGTGTAAGCATTGTTGGGATTCATGCCTGCGCCTTCGATTAGTGCATCGCGTGCCCGTTCTGCGTCCTGATCCGTTAATGGCAGGTCGCTGTCTTCACCTGCGTAATCGGCAATGCCGGCAAACACGCCGTAGATTTGGCCTTCGCCGGATACCAGAGTGGTATTGCTGATAGAGCCGCTGCTACCGCTGCGTAGATTTAGTCGATAGCTGCCTATTTCGGATTCGCCATAGGAGGTGGCGATGACGCGATAGCGGCCAGACTCGGGCAAAGTAAGTTGAATCTGTGATTGATCGACGCTGCCATTGTGATCGTCGTTGTCGATTAATTCGCCGGAAGGGGTGGCGAGGGTTATGTAAGTATCGATATCGCTTGAAGTCATATCGATGGTTACCGTTTCGCCTTCGTCTCCATCAAAAATGTAACTGTCTTGATATTGCCCATCGTCGGAAAGTGTGTCTCCAGTTTGTAGCGAGCCATTGACACTGTCGCCTAATTCCATATTCACCACGTCGCGGCTACCCATTTGAAGCTGGTCGCGGGAAACGTCTACATTCAAATCGTAGCTGCCGGTCTCACCACTGCTGTAAGAAGTGACATAAACCTCATAGACACCGAGTTCGGAAAGGTCCATAACAACCTGACTATGGTTTGTGCCATCGGCATCATCGTTTTCACTGGTTTCGCCGTTAGGACTTTGGACTATTAAATAGGTATCAAAATCATCGGAGCGCAAATCCACGACTACCCGCTGTCCGGGCGCGCCTTCGAAAACATAATTGTCGTAATACTCGCCATCAACGAGTTCATTGTCACTGGCGGAGAGTGAGCCTGAATAATCCATGGCATTCGTGCCTGGCATGGCGGTAATCGTGCCGATATCCAGGGTATAGCCACCGGTTTCTCCGGCGCTGTAACTGGAGACCAGGACTTCGTAGGTGCCTGATTCGAGGGAATCGATGGTTAACAAGGAGCGATCGAAGCTGTCTTCGTAGTCGTCATTGGACATCTCAGCGCCTGAGGGTGAGCGCATGATGAGGAAGGTATCGAAGTTGCCGGAGCGTAGATCGACAACTGCGGTACCGCCGGCAATGCCATTAAAGCTATAGCGGTCGACAAAGGAATCGTCATCGAGTGTTTCATCACCCATTGCCAAAGTGCCACGTAGAATATTTCCTTCAACTTGATCGTCGGCGTTTTCTAACAGTTGTATTGTTCCGGCCTGGTAAAGGCTTATGCAATCGCTGGCGTCATGGAACAAGTCACTTTCGACTAAGGATGAGGCCATGCCGACCCCTTCGAAGCGGGGATCATCGCATTCGCCGTCATTGGCCCAGGTGCTGGTGTCATCGCCGAAATCAATGCCGCCAATGAAGCCACCGATTAAGCGGATGGAACCATCTTCGTAGAGTTCAAGACAGTCAGTTGCGTCTCGTCTTGTGTCTTCGGCAATGGTTTCGGATGCCATGCCATTGCCTTCGAAGCGGGGATCATCGCATTCACCATCGTTGGCCCAGGTACTGGAGTTGTCGCCGAAATCGATGCCGTCAACCACAGCGATGCTTTCGATGGCTTTGTTCTGAACAGTTAGCGCTGCCCATTCTTCTTCGGCGTACTCGGTAATGACCAGAGTTGTTGAGTTGCTTGCCTCGTCTTCCCTATAGGTACCGACCCAAATATTGTAGTTACCACTTATTGGAGTATTAAACATGATGCCGGGATTGGCATCGATCAACATCGCTGCATCATCGTTGCAGTGCCAGTTTCCGCGCGGGTCATTGACGATCAGCGTAGTGTCTACATCTGATTCGACAAAGATGCCGAGTTGCTCAGCGTCTGCTGTGTAATTCAAACCGTAATCCGGTTGATCACCAGCGATGTAACCAATACAGGTTCCACCTAAATTGCTGGCATCGGTTAATCCACCAGGCGACACCTCGACGGTATGCGGATCGGGCAGAAAACCGGCTTCCAGGTCGGCGGTGCCATATAGAGGCACGGCGGCAACATCCTGGGCCAATGCGGACTGGGAAAGGCAGAGCACTAGAACACTTGAGCAAATGATTGAAAAAGCAAGGTGGGTTGGTTTTCGAGGCACAGCGAGAGCCTGCGGATATTCAATAGTTGGCATTGGTTTCTCTATCTATATAAAAAGTATAAGAAATTAAAACTTGCGTTCGTTTCCATGAAGCAAATGAAAGGTAATTGACTAATTTAGAGTATAGCATCGGGTTTACTGAGTCTAACCTGAACAGCATCACGGATCGGCATAAAAAAACCCCGGCCAGGCGGCCGGGGTTTCATGGGAACACAATTCGAATGTTTAGAAATTCGAATCGTTTTCATGGTATGAGATCGCAACCTTCCAAGCATGACTTCACACCATGAACTTCATATAGTGCACGGCTATACAATTTGGTTTTCTCCAGAAAAGCTCCAGATACTGTTTGTATCACTAGGTATAGCAGGGAAGAGGGTTATTGCTGGGCTTTCGTTGCCTTGAGATGACTGAACGTTTACAGTTCGATTAGTGTTTGGTGCAGCCTTGTGACAAGGAAATAATCGAATCCGAAATCGCCCTGTAGTTAATACTCTCTGAGCTATGAAAAACCTAACCCTCCTGGAAACATTTTGAATAATCTCAACAAATTTCTAACCGGGCTGGTGCTGTTCCTGTCGATTGTGTTCATCGATCGAGTATTGATTGCGCAACAAGACAATGCTGTAACCAAGCTGTTCGATGTAGAGTTTGCTGAAATTTCTGAGCTAAGTGGCATTGCAAAATCTCGGCAGTACGAAGATGCTTATTGGGTGCATAACGATAGCGGCGACGCACCGCGCTTATTTGCTTTAAACGGTGAAGGTAAAGTACTTATTCCTCCATTCTTGAATGGTCAATACCACGGTGAAGAAACTGAAAGGGGAAAAGAATCCTGGCCAGGTCTAATTGTCGAACTGGCTGCGAACATCGATTGGGAAGATATTGCGGTCGCAGATGGCAACATTTATATCGCTGATATGGGCAACAATGGGAATGCCCGGCGTGATCTGGGCATTTATGTGTTAACCGAACCTAATCCCCGTGCAATCTTTCGGGCGCGACCACTACAATTTATCCCCGTTGCCTATCCAGATCAGGACAGTTATCCGCCAGAGCAATGGCATTTCGATAGCGAATCCCTATTTGTTCTTGACGGCGTGATTTATGTTTTAACCAAACACCGTGGTGAGGGCATTTTCCAATTAGCCACTGGTACCAACTTGTACCGATTAAGGGACTGGCAAACCGACCGTATCAATGTGTTGGAAAAAGTCGACAGCCATGACGATGTGTTTTTCGCGACTGCTGCGGATCTTTCTCCCAATGAAGAATGGTTAGCCGTTACCGGATATACAGAGTTGTGGTTGTTTCCTGCGCCTGACGAAGAAGGCAAATGGTTATCAGGTGAAGCAAGGAGAGTTGGCTTGTCGATGTTAACCACCGGCGTTGCGGAAGCAATAACCTGGGTCGACGATTCGACACTGCTCATTGGTAATGAAAGGGGCGGTGTATTCCAGGTAAATGTCGAAGACATTCCTCTTTACGGTGGGCAGTCTAACTGGGAAGAAGGAATGGAACAGTTTCGCCGAATGTTTCCTGCATACCGTTAAGTTAACTACTTAGTCCTTAGAATATTCCAACAGATCTGCTGGCTGGCATTCCAGAAACTCGCACATCTTATCCAGTGTGTTAAATCGAATACCTTTTACGCGGCCTGTTCTAATCAGCGAAATATTCGCTTCAGTGATTCCGACGAATTCAGCGAGTTCTTTAGATCGCTTCTTTCTCTTTGCCAGCATCTCATCGAGTTTAATGTTGATTGGCATTACACAAACTCCGCGTTTTCTTTGGCAATCTTTATTGCTTCCCGTAGTACCCAGGAGATTGTCATAATTGCGATAAAGAAAACGAATTTCGTAGGGCCATCTCCATATAGATGTAGTGGCCAGAGATAATGACTTGCTGGTAAATCATGTGCGAGAAAGACATCAGCTAGGGCAAAAACCAGCTTGCTGAACAAATGATAGAAAAACAGAATAACCGAGAAGATGAATAAGTGATTCGCCGTTTCTTCCGTAAAGTAAATTCCTTTTCTAAAAGATTGAAAGACTTTACTCAAGCGCCAGAGCGCATATACGTAGAGAAGATCAGGTATGGTAATTAGAATTGCTGCTGGAATTGCCCTAATGAGATCGGCTTCTCCCATACTTAGCAGAGTCGGAATCCAAAGTGCATTGATGTAATCACCGAGTGCGTCGGGTCGATACCAGACGTTTACGAGCAATGCGCCAACCCAAACGATCCAGATTGCGATGAGGACTAAGCAGCTGTAATAGAGAGCAGTGCTAACGTTGCGGATTTTATTGGTATTGTCCATGAGTGGCCTCCAAATCGTCTATGGGACCACTATAGAACAATAATTATCGTAAAACAATAATTAATTATCGTTATATGATGATTAAGCCAATACCTTCTTTATATATTGCCCTGTATAAGAACCTTTCTTCTTGGCGACTTGCTCTGGCGTTCCTTCCGCAATTACTTTGCCGCCACCGCTACCGCCTTCCGGGCCTAGATCAATAATCCAGTCTGCGGTTTTAATCACATCGAGGTTGTGTTCGATCACCACTATTGTATTGCCGTGGTCGCGAAGGTGATGGAGCACGGCTAAGAGTTGGCGGATATCCTGGAAATGTAAGCCGGTGGTTGGTTCATCGAGGATATACAGGGTTTTTCCGGTGTCCCGTTTGGAAAGTTCGCGAGAAAGTTTTACCCTTTGTGCTTCTCCGCCAGATAAAGTCGTTGCTGCTTGACCTAGTCGTATATAAGAAAGACCAACGTCCATGAGTGTTTGTAGTTTGCGTGCGATAGCAGGAATCGCATCGAAGAACTCGCGGGCATCTTCGACGGTTAACTCCAGCACTTCATTGATGTTCAATCCCTTGAACTTCACTTCCAGAGTTTCGCGGTTGTAGCGTTTGCTTTTGCACACATCGCAAGCTACATAAACGTCTGGCAGAAAGTGCATTTCCACTTTCACCACGCCGTCACCCTGACAGGCTTCACAGCGTCCGCCTTTTACGTTGAAACTAAATCGACCGGGCTTGTAGCCGCGGGAGCGTGCTTCCTGGGTATCAGCAAACAATTCTCTTACTGGAGTAAAAATACCAGTGTAGGTGGCAGGATTCGAACGTGGTGTACGACCGATTGGACTCTGGTCGATGTCGACGCACTTATCTAAATGATCCAAGCCTTCGATGCTTTCAAATTCTGCTGGATTCAGTGTGGTTGCCTTGTTTAATTTGGTGGCAGTGATTGGATACAGCGTGCTGTTGATTAAAGTTGATTTGCCGGAACCAGACACGCCGGTGACACAGGTAAATAGTCCGATTGGAATGCTTATATCAATGTTCTGTAAATTGTTACCACTGGCACCTTTTAGCTCAACCAGCTTTAACTCATTAAAAGGCGTGCGCGATGTTGGAATGGTAATTTCTTCTTTGCCGCTGAGGAATTTGCCTGTAAGTGAGTCTTTAGCTTTCTCAATGCTCTTAATCGTGCCTTCGGCAACAATTTTGCCACCGTGGACGCCGGCGCCTGGCCCAATATCTATAATATGGTCGGCACTACGTATTGCTTCTTCGTCATGCTCAACAACGATGACGGTGTTTCCCAGGTCTCGCAGATGAAACAGCGTATTTAAGAGACGGTTGTTATCCCGCTGATGTAAACCGATGGAAGGTTCGTCGAGTATGTACATGACACCTACCAATCCCGCACCGATTTGACTGGCTAAACGAATGCGTTGGGCTTCGCCGCCGGAGAGGGTATCGGCTGAGCGACTTAGTGTAAGGTAGTTAAGACCCACGTCTTCCAGAAATTTCAGCCGATCCTGCAACTCTTTTAAAACTTTCTCAGCAATCTTGGCGCGCTTACCGGTCAGTTTGAGCTTTTTGACATAGTCCGCCGCGGCGGTGACTGTCATTTCGGTGATTTGCGGAAGATTAATGCCCTTAATCAAAACGAAGCGTGCATCACGCCGAAGTCGGGTGCCGTCGCACTCGGGGCAGTGCTGCGAGCTTAAATACTTGGCCAGTTCTTCCCGCACCATGCTGGATTCGGTCTCCCGAAAGCGTCTTTCCATGTTTGGCAGGATGCCTTCGAAGGGCCAGCTACGGGTGTAGGTGCTGCCTTTGTCATTCACGTATTTGAAATCGATAACTTCTTCGCCGCTACCGCGAAGAATAATGTTGCGGTGTTTTTTGCTCAGTTTCTTAAAGGGCACATCGACGCCAAAGCCGTAGTGATCTGCCAGGGAGGTGAGCATCTGAAAGTAGAAAATATTGCGCCGATCCCAGCCGCGAATAGCGCCTTCCGCCAGTGACAAAGCTTCGTCGGTAATAATGCGCGATTCGTCGAAGAACTGTTTAAGGCCTAAGCCATCACAGCTGGCGCAGGCACCGGCCGGGCTATTGAATGAAAACAGCTTTGGTTCCAGCTCGGAAATGCTGTGGCCACACTTGGGGCAGGCGAAGAGAGAGGAAAATACCAGGTCTTCTTCTTTGTCCTGTTTGTCAGTTTTGTTAACCATGGCAAGACCGTCGGCGAGCTGAATCGCGGTCTCGAAGCTTTCCGCCAGGCGCTGCTCCAATCCTTCCTTAATTTTCAACCGATCGATAACTACGTCGATGGAATGCTTCTTGTTCTTTTCCAACTCCGGTGGATAGTCTATTTCGCAAACGATGCCGTCTACCCGGGCGCGAATAAAACCACTGGTCTTCAGTTCATTGAAGACATGCACATGTTCGCCTTTGCGATCGCGGATAATGGGGGCGAGTATCATGATGCGCGTGTCTTTCGGCAACGCCATGACTTGATCCACCATCTGGCTAACGGTTTGCGCTTCCAGCTTGATATTGTGATCGGGACAGTGGGGTTCACCGACTCGCGCGAACAATAGACGCAGGTAATCGTAAATTTCTGTAATGGTTCCCACAGTTGAACGGGGATTGTGGGAAGTGGACTTCTGCTCGATGGAAATCGCCGGAGACAAACCTTCGATGTGATCGATATCCGGTTTTTCCATCATGGAAAGAAATTGCCGCGCGTAAGTGGAAAGAGATTCCACATAACGCCGCTGACCCTCGGCATAAAGCGTGTCGAACGCCAGTGATGACTTACCGGAACCGGATAAACCAGTGATCACCACCAGTTTGTCACGAGGAATAGTGAGGTTAATGTTTTTTAGATTATGGGTGCGGGCACCGCGTACAACAATCTCGTCCATGGAGGGCCTAAAATGACTCGGCGAAACAGACCATTATCATTAATTTTTGCTGTGCGAGTAAAGCTCGGAGTGTCTTTTAGTTAGATTGTGCATAGAGCGGAAGAGGGGAAAGAAATTTTCGTTCCAACGGCCGGTCCAGCCGCCAATCATAGATTGGCGTCGTTCACCTGTGCAGGAAGCTATCGCTTCCAACATCGCTTGGTTCACCCATGGCTACTCCCGCGCCCGTCCCTGGCGCTAGTCACTCAAATTTCTTTCCCCTCTTCCACTTCCTCAAATTTTCTGCACTCGATTAGTTTGAAAAAATAATTGTGAACAAAATTTAATCAATGTATTGCTGTCCTTCATCACCAGCGCTATTTATACAAATTGAAAAAATAACTAACGTGCTAATAGTGGAGTATTCGATTGCCAGATTATGAGGGAGTAGTATCGAGTAGTGGTTAAGCGCGACTAGCGCCAGGGACGGGCGCGGGACCAGGCCATGGATGGCCGTTGGGGTGATTAACCACTACTCGATACTGCTCTTTGCACAATATCTTTGCTTTAATTTCGCCATAAATTTCCTAATCTCTTCGGCGATGGTATAAACTTGAAGCTCTTCAAAATTTGATCCGAAAGGGGTGGTACGAGTGGCAAGTCGAGGCGTAAACAAAGTAATTCTGGTGGGCAATGTGGGGAACGATCCAGAAGTCAGGTATATGCCGAATGGCAATGCGGTAGCGAATATTTCCGTGGCCACGAGTGATAGCTGGAAAGATAAGAACACCGGTGACCAGCAAGAAAAAACCGAATGGCATCGGGTGGTATTTTTTAACCGTCTTGCCGAGATTGTTGAGCAATACGTGAAGAAAGGATCAAAACTATATATAGAAGGAAGACTTCAAACCCGCTCCTGGGAACAAGATGGAGTTAAGCGCTACACCACCGAAATTGTCTCGAATGAGATGCAGATGCTTGATAGTCGCGGTGGCCAAGGTGCTGGGCAGGATTTTGGCGATCAGCAGCAACAGGCAGCAGCCCCTGCGCAAAAACCAGCAGCAGCACAGCAGCAAACTGCGCCGGCGAATTTTGACAACTTTGACGACGACATTCCGTTTTAGTTCGTAATACTGCTGCGTTCGGCAGCAATCATTGAAATCTCGCTCAATACACCCATGTATTCACTTGTGCACTCTGCACGTGCGCGACATTGCTCAGATTCAGCAATGCCCATCCCTGGCGCAGTAAAAAACCTGAGGCATGCAATTCTTTTTAAGGTAAATCTATGTCGAAAACGATTCTGTTAACTGGCGCCACCGACGGTATCGGATTGGAGACTGCTAAGATGCTGGTGGCAGCGGGCCACAAGGTTCTGTTGCATGGTCGCAATCCAAACAAGCTCAAAGACGTTGAATCGGCTCTAGCTGAGCTTAATAGTGAAGCTGACACTGTATCCTATATTGCGGACCTGTCGCGAATGGAAGACGTCGTGGCCCTGGCCGCTGCTGTCAAGCAAGATCAGACTAGTCTCGATGTACTGATAAATAACGCAGGTATTCTTAGTACATCCGATCCCATTACTGCAGAAGGACTAGACGTTCGCTTCGCGGTGAATACTTTCGCCCCTTACTTATTAACACAACGACTCTTACCTTTAATGGGAGCTGATGGTCGAGTAGTTAATCTATCATCGGCTGCACAAGCTCCAGTAAATTTGGATGCCTTGTTAGGTGAGACAGAATTATCCGAAGATTTTGACGCCTATGCTCAAAGCAAATTCGCCATCACCATGTGGTCACGGGCCATGGCACTCTCCCTCGGAGATAAAGCACCTGCAATCATCGCGGTAAATCCTGGCTCGATGTTGGGGAGTAAAATGGTTAAAGAAGGCTTCGGTGTAGCAGGTGGGGATATTCGAATTGGTGCTGAAATTCTTGTGCGTGCAGCCCTTGATGATGAATTTGCGACGGCCTCTGGTAACTATTTCGATAATGATTCTGGAAAGTTTTCACTCCCACATGGGGACGCGCTCGATCCCGAAAAAACCGGTGGCGTTGTTCAAGCTATTGAGCAATGGTTAGAACGGGTTAAGTGATAAGCTCCACAATAACAGTACGATAGTTCTACCTGGCAAGCTTCGCCGCGTCATTTGGAGGCCCGAAACCCCCGTCAGGCTTGACTTCCAGCCATGATTGCCCGAACTTTAAGGGTTCAGTTGTAACCAGGTACCTGCAGAAGGGCCAGCGTAGCCATTTCTGGGAATAGGTTTTGGATTTGAAGCTCTTTATTGTTGGCGGCAATAGCCCTACAGCCAAGGAATTGATTGAGGTTCTGCGCAAACGCAGGATCCGTTTCCAGGCGCCTCCGGATAAGGCCTTCGATCCCGAAGATCCGGTTGGTATCGCCAAATTAGTCACTGATGCGGCGCCGACTCAGTTAATTAATCTGGCGGACTTTATCTCCACTAACCATAGCGCTTTAAGACGGGCAGAGACTACTGAGGACCGCTGTTATCAAATCAATGCCCGCTTACCGGCGACCTTAGCGGAAATTTGTAATCACCTAAATATTCCAATTCTGCATTTATCCAATGCTTATGTGTTCGATGGCACCAAGAAGCTTGGTTACAACGAGAACGATGAGACTAATCCCCAGGGAGTATACGGCCTGGCCTCGCTGCAGGGTGAGCGGGCCATTCGGCGCCACAATAACCACATCGTGATTCGATCCGGCTGGTTGTTTGGTAAGAAGAAAAAGGGACTGATTAAATCCTGGGTCAACATCGTGAAAAAGAATCAGGGTGAAGTGCAGGTTTCCAGGCGCAGACTATCGCCTACTTATACCGGACACATTGCCCAAGCCATTCTTGCCGTGATTCAGCAGATTGATTGTGAGGCTAATGTTTGGGGGACCTATCACTATTCAGGCCTCGAAACTAAAAGAGAAAATGAGTTTGTGGAGCAAGTCATTAAGTACGCCGCCAATCACGACGAATCGATTTATCAATTATTAGATAGCATAAAAATTGTAGAACAGGATGTGCATGCCCCAGAGATTCTTAATTCCACTCTTTCCAGTAAGAAAATCTTCGATACCTTCGGCATCAAACAAAAATCCTGGCATGGAGATTTACAGGATGTCATTAAATCTCTTTATGGGGGTGAGTCTCTCTCGAATGCTGATTCAGAGGAGAGTGAATCTGAGGAATCCGATGCCGCTTGAGTATCAATTAAATCTACTATGCCTCTAACTCCTATCAATCAAGCGTTTGAAACATTACTCGGCTCACTGACGTCTATAGAAGAAAGCGAATCTGTGTCCTTAATTGAATGTAGCGGCAGAGTGTTAGCAAACGATTTAGTTTCAACTGTTAATGTGCCACCACTCACGAATAGCGCGATGGATGGTTATGCGGTTCGAACTGCCGACTTGTCCTCTGAGCCGACCTTATTGAAAGTAAGTCAACGCATTGCCGCAGGAGAAGTGGGGACAGCTTTGGTAGCGGGTGAAGCCGCACGAATTTTTACTGGCGCACCGTTACCGGAAGGAGCGGATGCAGTAGTAATGCAAGAAAATTGTGAAGTAGAAAACGATAGTGTGAGAATTTTGCAAAACGTAACCAGCGGTGAAAATTTGCGGGAAGCCGGTGAAGATATAAGAGCCGGTGCGACATTACTGCGAGCCGGACATCGTTTATTGCCACAAGATATCGGTCTGGCTGCTTCTACTGGTGCTACTGAATTGACAGTCAAACGCAAACTTAAAGTTGCAGTGATGACGACCGGCGATGAATTAGTGCCTCCCGGCAATGAGCTTGAGCCTGGTCAGATCTATAACTCCAACTATTTTTCCTTGGCCGCATTACTGCGGCAACTAGACTGTGAGGTTGAAGAGCTTGGCGTAGTGGTAGATGATTTGGAGACTACCAAACAGGTTTTGTTCGGCGCTGCAGAAAAAGCAGATTGCATTCTTTCAACGGGTGGCGTTTCGGTGGGAGAAGAAGACCATGTTAAAGCAGCAGTAGAAGCAAACGGTCATCTGGATTTATGGAAGCTGGCGATTAAGCCGGGCAAGCCGTTTGCCAGTGGCAAGGTAGGAAATACCCAGTTCTTTGGATTGCCGGGTAATCCTGTTTCCGCCTTTGTTACCTTTCTATTATTGGTAAAGCCCTGTCTGCTGAAGATGCTCGGCTGCCAAAACTACGAATTTCAGAAATACCCTGTAGTCGCGGGCTTCGAGTCGAAAGCATCCGGTGAGCGGCAGGAATATATTCGTGCCAGTTTGCATCACCAGGACAACGGTAGGGTGGAAGTAAAACCCTTTGTTAATCAAAGCTCTGGCGTAGGTGCATCCTTGAGCAGCGCGCAAGGTCTTGCCATAATCCCTCCCTATACCTCAGTCGCCTTTGGCGACGCATTAGAATTCATTCCATTTACCGAGTTACTGGGATAAGCCATTGTGAACAAAGTTCGGCTTACATTGTTTTTCCTGCCATTCTTACTCGTTGCTTGTCAGACGCAACAGCCGGTGGGAGAGGTAGAAGGCAGTGAAGGCGGAGTTGCTGAGCCAGATATCAGGCCTGCAAGCGATCTACCAGACGTTATTCCTGGTGCGCAAACCGAAAGGGAGCGCCTGATTGCAGATACCTTATTCGAAGGCTTGCAAGCGCTGGACGGCGATCGTTTGTTAACGCCTCTCGATGACAATGCCCATGCTCGATTTCAACGGGCGCTGGCGATGGACCCTGGAAATGAAATCGCCTTAGATGGACTCGATCGCATCGTCGTGCGTTATGTGGATTTAGCGGCAGAAGCGAGTCGGCGGGGATTATTTACGAATGCCGAAGCCTTGCTCGAAAACGCAAGATTTATAAACGACAAACATCCTGCCCTATTGGAGGCATGGATTGCTTTAGAGGCCGAGCGCACCTCAGAAGATTTGTTTTTTAATCTGGATAACGCCGAATTCAGTCGTCGTACCCAAGGCGCGCAAATGCAGTTAGCCGACATTGCGGCGCGGGCAAAAGAACATGATGCTTTTGTGCTAATCACGGCACCCAATGATGAGACTGCCCGTTGGATGTTTTTGGAAATGCGCGGTGCCTTAGAGGGTTATCGACTGCGAGGTAATATTGAACTCGCGGGTCAAACCGGCATCAGATTACGTTTGCCTGAAGATTGAGGAGAAAACGATGAAGTTTTGGGAATCCCTCAAAGGAAAAATTAGTGGTTTCGTTTCCGTCTTTAAGCCGAGTGAAGATGGCAGTGGACTGCGCAAGATAATTTTTTCCCTGCTGGGAATAGTTATAGTTTTTATTATTCTGGTAGGAATGTACTGGAGTAATGAACCTGAAGAATTTTCAGTTACACGAAACACAGCGACAAAACTTGCAACTACTGGTAATCAATACGTAGTAGGTGCAGCAACTACGGCTGCTTTAATTCGTGTTTCTGAAACATTATTGGAAAAGCCCGGTGGTTACTTAACCAATGATGTAATGCCACCCGGATTGTACTTAGACAATATTCCAAACTGGGAATTCGGCGCCTTGGTTCAAGTGCGGGATTTATCGCGCGCCTTTCGCGAAAGTTTCAGTCGTTCCCAGTCACAGTCGACAGAAGATCCAGATCTAATCATCAGTGAACCGCAGTTTCATTTTAATAACGACAGCTGGTTATTTCCGCCAACGGAAGTTGAATACAACGAAGCCATTGAAAGTCTGGAGTCTTATCTCTCGCGAATTTCCGATCCGCAAAACGTAGATGCACAGTTTTATGCGCGGGCTGACAATCTGTCCAGCTGGCTGTTAGCTGTTGAGTCGCGTTTAGGAAGTTTGTCGCAACGACTAAGTGCCAGTGTTGGCCAGGAAAGAATTAATACCGACATGGTGGGAGAACCGGGAGCAACGCAATCGACCCCAGTGCAATCTGAAATGTCTATTCGTACTCCGTGGTTACAAATTGACGATGTCTTTTATGAGGCGCGAGGGGCAACCTGGGCCTTAATGCATTTCCTGGTTGCGGTAAGAACAGATTTTGAACCGGTAATTGAAGACAAGAATGCGATGGCCAGCCTCAATCAAATCATTCGGGAATTGGAAGCGAGTCAACGTACGGTATTTTTTCCGGTGATCTTGAACGGTTCAGGATTCGGCATCTTTGCAAATCATTCACTGACGATGGCAAACTATGTCTCGCGCGCGAACGCCGCCATTATTGATCTGCGTAATTTACTCGAACAAGGATAGTCTGCAATAGCCTTGCTTGAACTAAATACCTGTTTGAGTTGTCATACTTTGAGCTAGCTAACTGTTCTCCCTACTACTTCTGCCTATAGTTTATTTATGTTTTTCACTTCTCTGTTTCGAGCCTATAGCCGCCTAGCAATCTTCGCGGTGGGTATCTTGTTGGGTATCCAGGTGCCGAGCTTTATGGATCAATATAGCCAACGCATAGATGCTCATTTTCGGGAAGTGAGTATCAATATCAGCGGATTCCAAACCACGGCTGATCGCCTTTTTGATGGAGACCTGGAAGCGCTAATCGCTTATTATGCAAGTAGCAATGACGAAGTTTTCGAAAGTGATGCCGATAGTATTAGGCTGATTGCGAACCGCTATACGCGTATCCTGAATGAAAGAAACGCATTGCAAAACAACGCATTTGCAGTAGCCCTGCATGTGATGTTTGCTGCAGATCAAGAGTTCTTAGACGAAGCACTGGATCAATACAGTTATACCGTGCCTTTGAATTCGGTCGCGATACAATGGGGGATAGCACTAGCGATTTTCATCACACTGACTATGGATTTAAGTATCTTCGGATGCCAGAAGTGCTACCGTCTAGTTAAGGGAAGAAAATCAGGAGTGTCAGTTAATTAGAATAAGAGTATTGCTTTGAAGAATGGATTTTCGCTAAAACGCTACTTCCCAGTTTTTACTTGGGGCCCAAACTATTCCAACTCGAAGTTTGCCGATGACACGATAGCAGCGCTTATCGTCGCTATCATGTTGATTCCGCAAGCGCTGGCCTATGCGCTGATAGCAGGACTGCCGGCGGAAACTGGATTGTACGCCTCTATTGTCGGTCTATCCGTTTACGCAATTTTTGGTACCAGCAACAGCTTATCCGTTGCGCCGGTTGCAGTAATTTCTTTGATGACCGCGGCGGCACTTGCGAAACTTTCTCTTCCTACTCCAGAAGAAATGGTAGCAGCAGCTCTAGCTCTAACCTTTTTATCCGGCGTCTTTTTATTGTTGTTGGGATTATTACGCCTGGGCTTTATGGCTAACTTTATCTCTCATCCGGTAATTAGTGCTTTTATCACCGCCTCGGCATTGATTATCGGTCTAAGCCAGATGCAACACATGCTCGGAGTGTCTGCAAATGGTCAGAATTTCGTCGAACTCTTTTTTTCCTTAGTAGTTGAAATCCCGGGCACTAATTTAGTGACCCTTGCACTCGGTGTGGGTTCGATAGTTTTTATCGTCTTAAGTAAGACTGTTATCAAGAACGGTTTTCTTAAACTGGGTGTAGACAGTCGCATAGCTACTACTTTTTCCCGTGCGGGACCATTGTTCGTAGCGCTAATAACTGGTTTATTGGCATACGTATTTCGTTTGGATCAGTATGGCGTGCAGTTGTTAGGTGAAGTGCCCGAAGGACTGCCAGTGATTGCATTACCGGACATGTCACCGGATTTATTGAGTGCACTGGTAGGATCGGCCTTACTCATTTCGATTATCGGTTTTGTTGAATCGATATCGGTTGCCCAGACCCTGGCGGCGAGAAGAAGGGAAAGGGTGGACCTGGATCAGGAGCTGGTTGGTCTGGGCGCGGCTAATCTTGCTACATCTTTTAGCGGGGGCTTTCCCATTAGTGGTGGTTTTTCTCGTTCGGTAGTCAACTTTGAAGCCGGCGCGGCAACGCCGGCAGCGGGATTATTCACCGCCATACTCATTACCATTGTTGCGTTGTTCTTCACGCCAGCATTGTTCTGGTTACCTCGGGTTGCGCTGGCTGCCATTATCATTGTCGCAATTTATGGATTAATCGATTTTTCTGTGCTGCGTAAATCCTGGAAGTATTCAAAAGCAGATTTCTCTGCTGTTTTCATAACACTGGCGTTAACGCTGACAGTTGGTGTGGAATTCGGTATTGGCGCCGGGGTGCTGGCATCCATTCTGATTCACCTCTACAAAACTTCCCAGCCCCATGTTGCGGTAATCGGTCGCGTACACGGTACCGAGCATTTTAGGAGTGTCGACAGACATACCGTCGAAACTTTCGAAAACCAACTTTCAATTCGTATCGATGAGAGTTTGTATTTTTCCAATACCCGTTATCTGGAAGAATTGATTTTCAAATTGATCGCCGACAAACCGAAACTGGAACATGTGATACTCATGTGTACTGCAGTGAACAAGATCGACATGAGTGCCCTGGAAACTCTGGAAAAAATAAATGAGACTCTCCAGGAGTCGGGTATCAAGCTGCATTTATCGGAAGTTAAAGATCCCATTATGGGCAGGTTAGCCACTACGGAATTCTTTAAGTCCCTCTCTGGGAATAATTATTTATCCCAAAACCAAGCCGTGGAAGATTTACGCTAGCCCAAGACCTGCTACTCGCAGTTCAACCCCAAAACCAAGCCGTCAAAGCTCTTCAAGCCCTGTTTACGCGCCTTTTCAGAGGCACGCCAAATTAATACCTCCTACCACGTGATTTGGGGTCAAATTAATGGCGTAAAAGTGGAAATCGTACTAAACCTAGAGAAGACCTGCGAAAAACGCAGACTCGCGAGCTCCCAAAAGATAGCTCGTTAGCCGGAAAGGACAATTTCTATGAATGGCGAAGTGGCAATAGACCATAGTAGTACTGAGCAAACCTCACGGGATAGAACCGACAGGCTAGCATCTTTAGATCGAGAGCAACTGCAGCAGCATATTCAATCGCTGGAACAAAAACTCGCGCGTCAAAAATCAAAAAATTCAGTTTCGATTCTGAGCGAAGAGCAACAACAGCAATTGGTGACATTGCTGGATAAGCGCATTGAAAAGGAACAGCAAGGGAAAGAGCTTCAAGCATTAATCGATCGCACTACCGAATTAAACCAACAGAGTGAACAAGTTCAGCAAGATATCCAGGGTTTAAATATCGTCAGTGAAAATGCTACCAACAAATGTTATGAAATCACTTACAACGCCCAATTCGTAATAGACCAAAATCAAACAATTCAGAAAAGTTTAAACGAGCATCTCGAGCGCTCAATAACTGCTAACGAACAATGCGAAGAATTGCGAACTCAATTGATTCAAAGCGTTGAGCATACAGCGCTTACGCAACAGAAAATGGATTCTGCGACGGACCGCGGGATATCTGTTAATGAGAAGTCATCCAGGCTTTTGGAAGAACTCAATCGTTGCAAACTGGATGTCAATGAACAACTCAATGTAGTAGAACAAGTTATTGAAGTATCCAAGCGCACCAATGAATTCTCGGAAAGTTTGCAGCAACAGTTGCAGCAATTAGGCGAGCGGGTCAGAGAGAGCCTGACGGAGAATCAGCAACAGCGAGAAGCTGGTGAAATCGTGATGGATGCCTGTACCAAGCTCTCCGAAGAAATTGCCCAGGAACGGCAACGGACAGAAAAGGTATTAGAAAGAGTTCTAACGAGTAATGGTGAAAGTATTGCGTTGAACAGTCGCATGGCAGATCTAATTGATTCTGCCGAAGTGTGCCAAAAAGAAAACAAGACATTCAATTTGGAACTGCAAAGCAGCCTGCTTCGAAATCAGCAGCACCGCGAAGAGCTTACGGTTTTAACCAGTGAATGTCGCGAAGTTAGAGATGAGTCCGAGCTGGCGCAACAGAACCACACTGCCACTATTCGTGAAGCTTTAGAAAAACTCACTGTGGCACTGGCAGAAACCCGTCAGGAAAAAGCTCAGGTAGAATGCGCGTTAAAAGAAGTCTTTACAGGGAACAGTACTGCCAGAGAATTGGCAGAGCAGATGACCAGCCTTATTTCCACCAGCGAAGTCATTCAAGAAGACAATACCGGCCTAAACAACATGTTGAATGCCGTGCTGGAAAAAGCCCAGCTGAATCAACAAGAGTTAGAGCAACTGGCGATCGAATGCAGCGAGGCCAGAGATAAGACCAACCAGGTTTTACATACTTCGGTGCAAATCAACGAAGACTCTCAATCCAGTATTGGTCGACTCAATGAATACATGGATACCATGTGTGAAACTCGGGATGAGCTAAACGAATTGATTGGTACTTCCCGCAAGACCAACGAAGATGCCCATGAATCTCTGGATGCCATGCGCACTAATATAAACAATTCAACGCTCATACAAAAAGAATGTATGCGCTTGAACAAAGAATCCGTTACCGCAACTTTAGAAGCCAAACGCACATCTGAAAAGTACGCAGAAGAATTAGAGTCATCGTTTAAGCTCAACAAACATTATCAGGATCGCTTAAAGGCAGCAGAGAAAAAATATCAAGCAGCCATAGAAGCAGAGCGAAAATATCTGGAGTTGCATGAAACCTCGATGAAAGCACTGCATGATAATGAAGCGTTATTAGAAAAAGCCCGGCTGACCATGCAGGAATACAGCGATAACAGTGAAGATTACAGTAATAGCATTAAGGAATTTCAACAGACAACGGTGCAGTCGCAGAAAATCATTCTTGAGTCTCAATCTTCATTGAAAACCCTGCTTAAAAACAATGAACAGCTATCCAATGAAAATCGTTTCCTGAAGTCTCAAGTTCAAAACAACGAGCCCAGATTGCCAGACAATGTGTGGCCCGATTTTCCTGATTCACTGCAGGATTCTGCCGATTCTGTGAACAGTTTGGAAAAACAGCTTAACCGGGCAAATGCACTTAACAGCGAGCGGCATGTGAATCGCTAATAGAATTTTTTAACAATGCTCAGACGTTTCGCGGCCACAGGCCGCGTTTTTTTGTGCTCGATTTTATGCTTGCTGGGTGACGAATACTAAATAGACGACATAGCCTGCAAGTAAAAACATTCCTTCGGTGCGACTTAGAGTCAGATTGGTCCAGGCGAGGGGGAGCAGAATAGAAGAAAACAAAATCATCACAGCGAAGTCAGTTGTTGAGAACTGATTTCCTGCTATTGGACTGATGAGCGCGGTGATACCCAGCACACACAAAATATTGAAAACATTCGAACCAACGATGTTGCCGACGGCGATATCAGACTGACGGCGAGTTGCGGCTACGATTGATGTGGCAAGTTCAGGGATGCTGGTGCCGATGGCGATTAGTGTCAGTCCTATAAGAGCCTCAGAAAAACCAATTACCCGGGCCAGTGTTACGGCGTTATCTACGAACACCTGGCTGCCAAAAACCAATAAAGCGAGGCCGCTGATTATAAGGATAAAGTTAAACGAGGTTTGTCCGGCTTCTTTGGCGGCAAGGGTTGGATGGATATCCAGCTCATCTCGCTCAAATTCCTTGTCGGCTTGACGGAAATTTGCATAAAGGTAAATAAGCAATGCAATCGAGAGCATTGCGCCATCGGTTAAATTTAATTCGCCGTCCAATAGCAACACACCCATGAAAACAGAGGCCACGATAACCACCGGGATCTGGGTACGGACTAATTGTTTTTCGATGCGGATGGGGCTAATAAGTGCGGTTATTCCAAGTACTAGCCCGATATTAGCAATATTGGAGCCGATGACGTTGCCGAGGGCGCTGTAATCCTCTGTAGTCGATTTGATGCTTACTGCTAACTCAGGGGCACTGGTTCCAAATGCCACGATCGTAAGGCCGACGATGAGGGGGGAAATTCCAATCCGAATGGCGAGTCGACTACTGCCAGCTACCATAAACTCGGCACCCGCACCGAGCATGATAAATCCACAAATAACCAATAGAGAAGGGATTAACATGGCAATCTAAATCCTTAGTTACGGGACTAGATTGCCATTGCTGGAAGTAAAGCGAAACTTAAATTGATAATTCTTCAAGCTAACTTTGTGCTCCGCCTCAAAGTTTAACGATCATTTTTCCGAAGTTATCACCGCTGAACAGAGCGAGAAAAGCATCAACTGCGTTATCGAGTCCTTCGACGACAGTTTCCTTCGTTTTTATCTTTCCTTCAGCGACCCAGGCTTCCATATCCGACAAGAATTGTTCCCGCATATCGTTATGATCGAACACGATAAATCCGTTTATGCGAACTTTTTTGCCAACGATCAGCATCAAATTATTCGGTCCTGGAGCAGGCTCGGCATTGTTATAAGAGGCGATCATGCCGCAGGCGGCGATACGACCGAACGGATTCATAACATTTAGCGCGGCCTGCAGGTGTTCACCACCGACGTTTTCGAAATAAACATCGACCCCATTGGGCGCTGCCGCGGCCAGGGCTTCGGTCAAATCACCACAGGTTTTGTAATTAATCACAGCATCAACCCCGCATTCATCCAGCAGCCACTGTGCTTTTGCGTCGCTGCCAACGGAACCGACAACGCGACAGCCTAATCGTTTGGCGATCTGGCACACGTTTGCACCCACCGCGCCGGACGCTGCTGAAACGAATACTGTTTCTCCTTCTTTCGGTTCGCCGAATTTAAACAAACCGACGTAAGCAGTCATGCCAGGCATCCCCAAGGTGCCAAGATAGAGTGACAAGCGCTCCGGGTCGAAGGGTGTAAATTTACTAACTGTGCTCGCATCTGCTACAAAGTTGTCTTGCCAGGCGGCGCCATTCAAGACGATGTCTCCAGCCTGTAAGCCTGCTGCATTTGATTCCAACACTTCGCCCACCGCTCCACCATACATCGGCTGTTTCAATGCATAGGGTTCGGCATACACGCCTTGTGCACGCATGCGACCCCGCATATAAGGATCTACAGACATGTAGTGATTTTTAACCAATACCTGTCCATCCCCAGGAGCGGGAAGTTCGACTTCAACAGTTTCGAAATGTTCGTGGGTAGGCATGCCGGCGGGTCGACTTACCAGGTGAATTTGTCTGGCTTTAGTACTCATGATTTTCTCTAAAGTTAGTGGATTGGTTATGTGCTGGGAGCGGGGACGATGGATTCGCTCTTGCTTTGAAATAACAAAATACCGAACAAGATGGCGGCGCCGGCCACGTGGTAATAAATTGGGAAAGGTGTCCACATTAATAATATGGCACTTACAACTAATGCTGCAGCAATCAGGGCATTAATTTTCTTTTCCAAATGCCATTGCAGCAATCCTGCCATGGCATAGAGTCCGAGGCAGGACCATAAGAACACTTCGATTCGTTCCGGCCAGGTGCCTGATATCAAGGGTGAGTAAGCGAAGAGTACTGGCACCAGGTATAAGCCCTTGGCGATCTTCCAGCTGGTTAAACCCGTTGCCATGGGTCGAGTTCCAGCAATACCTGCAGCGGCAAATGAAGCCAGGCAGACCGGAGGAGTTACGTTGCTATCTTGCGATAACCAGAAGATGATCAAGTGTGCACTTAACAACATGCCGGTTAGGACTTCTGGATCTAACATTTCCTGTCTAATCAATTGCTTCATCTCTAATGGCATTTCTTGCAGCGCCACCAAAGGGTCGCCGCCGAATAGACCAATGGTTGCGGCAACGTTGCTGGGCAAGTCGCCAGCCTGCAATGCTTCGAGTAAAGCAGATTGAGTGATCAGATCAAAAATCAAAGGCGCTGATAATGTCGCCAGAACAATATAAGAAGCAGTAACCGGTAATCCCATGCCGAGTACTAGTGATGCCAGTGCAACCAGCACTAGTGTGATTAGCAAGTTACCTTGTGCCCACTCCACGATCATGAGTGAGAACGCATTACCCACGCCGGTTGTTGTCACCACGTTGATGATTATGCCCACAGAAACTAACAGCAGCGCAGTGGATACCATCGTCTTAACGCCACCGACAATTGCATCAAAAATATCGGGAAGCCGCATCGGTTTCGGTGATAACCAGGAGGCCCCGATGACGCTGATGATGGCAAAGGCAGCTGAAGTGGTGGGAGTTCTCCCGTCCACTAAAAAACCCACTAATACCGAAAGTGGAATGATGAAATGCCAGCCTTCTTTTAACACCGTGGAGATTTTTTCCGCATTCTCATCTTCAATCGGCTTTAAGCCGGAACGCTTTGCTTCGATACGAACGAAATAGGACACAGTCAAAAAATAGAGCAGGGCAGGTAAGGCTGACGCTGCGATGACAGTGAGATAGGAGATTTGAGTGTAGCTGGCTAATACAAAGGCACCTGCCCCCATTACCGGAGGCATGAGTGCGCCACCGGTAGATGCTGCGGCCTCAACTCCTGCTGCAAAGCGAGGTGAAAATCCCGAGCGCTTCATCATGGGAATAGTGATTACACCAATAGACACGGTATTTGCTACGGCCGAGCCTGAGATAGATCCCATTAGACCGGAACCAACCACAGAGACAAAACCCGCGCCACCGGTCAGACGACGAGTCATACTCTGGGCAATCTGCACAATGAAATCACCGGCACCTGACTTTAAAAGGAAGGAGCCGAAAATAATAAACATGAAGACAAAGGTAGAGGAGATTTGTGCAGTAAGTCCGAACATGCCCTCACTGGTGAAGAAGCTGCGGTAAAGTACAGTTTCCAGGCTTAGACCCGGGAAGGCGAATACGCCAGAGATGTAACGACCGAGGAACAAAATGTACGACAGGCTTACCAGTATCAATACTGGCATGAACCAGCCAGTGGTTCTGCGAGTAAATTCGATGGCGAGACCAATAGCGATTAAGGAAAAGAGGTAATCGCTAAGAATGTACTCCGTTTCTCTGGCGTAAAGTGCGTTCTCGAATAGAATCAAATAAGTAGACGTTGCAACTGCTAACACTGCCAGGCTGACATTGAACCAATAACGAACGGAACCTCGGTTCACATCTTCTTGTTCGTTCGCCATTAGTGCGCAGATGGCGCAGAAACCACCGAAGTGAATGGCGGAGAGCCAGAGTTCAGAAATACTGGCGAAAACGTTGCAGTAAATATGAAAGACGGCAAATAAGAAGGCGGCCCATTTCAAGTAGATCGAATTCACTAGTCGGTTCCCTGGCTAAACATTTTCTTGTCGTCCTGGTTTCCTGGCTATTAACCAATAGGTGATTCCGAGCGCTAAAATTACGGCAGCAGTGCCGTATATATAAGGAGGAGATAATTGCTCGAAGTCGAAAATAATAACTTTTCGCGCAATGGCCATTAGCGCTGTCGCGATCACAAGCCGCACCGGAATAACATTCTTGGTGAGATACATGCTGATATTCATAAAAATCTCAATGGCGATCAGCACCGCGAGAAAGGCGCCAAAAGTGGCAAGGATATCGCCAATACTGAGCAACAAGACAGGTGGCTCCATTAGTCTCTGGTAGAGCACGAAGATGACATCACCAATGCCCCACACGATTACTAATACCATTAAGACAGCTAAGATCTTTACAGCCATTCTGATTATTTGGTTTAAGAAATGAATTATGAGATCTTCATGTGGGACATGAAGATCGTGACCCGGTTCATGGGCATGGTTTTCATTTGTTGAATCGTTCATTTTCTCGTTATACCTACAGTTAAAGGCTTCTCTTCTTTATCAATTTGAATTGGCGTTTTCTTCCAGGATTAACCGCTCCGGAATGGGCGTGCCTATTTCTCGATAATAGCGTAGGGCGCCATTATGCAGGGGAGCTCCTAAACCAGCGATGGCGATTTCCGGTCGCATGTCATTAGTCGCACCATGTATTTCCTGCAGTGTTGCCAGGTTTTCCCATATTACTTTTGTTATGTTGTAAACCACATCATCGGGAATGTCTGCACGTGTAACCAGTACATTTGGCGAGGCGACGGTGCGAATGGCTTCGGTTTGGCTGGGATAAGTGCCAGGAGGAAAATCATACCAATCCCACAATGGATAACGGGCATTCAATTTATCCAGAGACTCCTGGGTCCAGTTTAAAATGGTCATGCGTTCGCCCATGAAAGCGTAGGCGCGGGTAATTGCACTCACTGGTGCACCCGCTGGAATATTCATACCAACAATATTGCCATCTTGAATAGCGCTGGAAGTAGGACCATAACCCATGTAGGCCAGATTAAATTTCTCTTCGTAGTCGATACCCAAAGTATCAAGAATAAATCTGCCGGTTTGTTCGGCGCCGGAGTTTCTCGCGCCGAGAACATAGCGTTCACCATTCAGGCTATCCAGATCCATCATGAATTTTGACTCGGTGAGTTCGGTTAGTAAGACAAAGTGTTCGACGTTTTTCCATAACGCACTGACGCTGCGTAGATGAGTCTGTGGTCTGCTTACTGGTCCTTCACCGGTCCAGGACCAGGCTCCGAATGGTCCTTGTAAAATTCCAAACTGCGCCTGGTTGTCCCGCAGTAGTTTTAAGTTTTCCATTGAGCCGGCAGAGCTGATCGCCGTTAGGGATATGCCTTGGGAATCGGAAAGTTGGGCGTGAGCGAGAGTTGCTATTGCAACACCAACTGGATAGTAAGTACCGCCGGTGGTTGCAGTTGTTAGAACATAGGGTCTAGCTTGGGAGAGTTCATCGGTACAGGATGAAAGAGTGATCGCGAGAATCAGGCCTACAACTAATTTCTTCATTTAGAGTCCGTCGCGATTGAGCTATTTCTTATTTTTTTAAAGCGAATTCTGTGCTTTTTTCGTGGCCTCAATACTCTTATGAGTAGAGCTGAAGCGGCCTCCAATGAAACCATATTTCTTTCTAAATCACAATCGATCGGCCCAGCTCATTCATGCCGTATGAAACAAAAATCTGAATAAATTGAATTAGTTGCGAGGATTTTCTGGAGCTGTGATGGGTTGTGCAGGAGCGACACCAAAACCACCTTGACGATTGCTACCGGTCGCTTGGGCTCGCGTACTACCACTGCGCAATGAGAAAGTACTGACTGCAGATTGAGTGCGCTGTTGTTCCTGTACTTCAGTAAGTAAATTAAGTTCGTCATCGCTTAGATCGTAGGACAGCACTTCGAACATAGTTTCCGGATTCATTACTTCGCGCATCTGTGTGCGCATTTCTCTTCGACCTATTTCCTGATTTTGCGCGGCCTGCATGATTTCCTGGCGTGCGAGATTCTGACTGGTTACGACGTTGGAAAGTGCGCCAACGATAATTTCCATGCGCTCGTCGTTGACGACTAAGGCTTGTAGAAATGGACCAAATTGTCCCTGGATGCCCATGATCTCACTGAATTCGATTGGGTCTAATTGCGCAATCTGCTGAATTAAATCAACTCGCTGATTAGTGAGACGGTCAGGATTAGCCTCTTCGTATTCGACGATAACTTGCCGCCGAATTTCTGCTTCTACTCTTTCGTAGTTTGGATCAGTCTGAGCTTCAGCAATTCCCAATTGATTAGAAACGGCGGTTAACTGGCTGCCCAATGTGTTCAGTTCACTTCGCAACTCGCTAATTTCTCTTTCCTGTTGGATGCGCTGGCGACTGTTATCTTCTGCCTGACTTAATAACTGTTGTACATGGGATTCGTAATCCGCCAAACGGGTCGAGTCGGCTGCACTTTGCAAATAAAAATACAGTGCAGCTGCGCTCGTTGTCACAGCAATAAGGATTGAAACAAGTAATGGAGTTTTCATGAATCTGAATGCTTAGTCTGCTTTCTTGCGATCCGCACTAAGTGTGTCTTTAACATGACCGGATAGGGGTACTTCTTCGTCCATTTTCGAAACCAGAATTGTTGCACCGGCCAATACGGAGGTACCCATGGTGACGCCAACTATTAACGCGATGCGTAAGAACATGTGAACATGAATGCCGGTGTAGTACTCACCCACTTCCGCGATGACATTAACCAGCACCAGGGCAATCCCGAAAGATGTCCAAACTGCCTTTTGCATGGTAAAAGCGCTCATAATTAGCGCCCTGGAAAGTGAATGTTACTTTGAGAGTAACAGTATTCCCTGAACCTGACTACTGTCGTGGTGGGTAAATACAAATACATCGTCGAGGGAATCTGCATTCAGTCTCACCGGGATAATATCGCCATTTTCTGCGCTTATTCCCAGGTCGATCGCGAGATCGGGGTTGCGGTTACTAGCCAATTCAAGATGGGGATTGCCGCCGATAGAAATGTTGTCAATGATCTCCCGAATATTGATTTCGTAATCATCGCGCTCGCGACTGTAATCCAGCGCGCCAAGAAATGCTTCGTCATCGTCTTCCGGTTCTATACTGTTTAGGAATAGTTCGACTTGATTGTTTATCAGCAACAGTAAGTCTTCCTGATCGATGGCGCCATCCAGATTGCCAACACTCGTTGGTATCAGTTCGTCTTCCAGACTCTCTCTCGCTTCTGTAGCAAGATCTTGAAAGGTAGTGGCCAGCCGCAGCACAGAAGGGAAGCGCAGATTGACGGTAAGTTTGCGCGCGGGTCTCCGTGCAAACCGTTCGCCATCGTTGGGGTAGACGAAGGCTTCGATTGCCACGCTACCGGATAGGGCTAACCAGACAAAAATGTCGCCCACAGAAATTGGCTCTACCCGCCACAACCACAGATCTTTCAATCCGTCTTCATCTTCGTCGTAGAGGAATGTACTTAAGACATTGCCGCCGGAGCGCAATACTTGACGAGGCTGTTCGAGATTCATGCCGCTGTCGGTACCACCGAAGAGTGAGACCTTGCCTCCTTCCCGGAGTAATAAGTCTTCGATGCCATCGCCGTCGACATCGTCCAAGACTTCTTCATGAGTTAGGGCCAGTACTCCGGTTAAGTTAGAAAAATCGAGATTGTCGACATCGAAGTCACCGAGGCGTTCTTCAATTTCAGTAATGTCTAAGGAATAAGAAGGATCAGCATTAAAATAAGCGTCACCGAGTTCGTCGGCAATAAATACATCGAGACGTTCGTCGGAGCGGGAAATCAAATCATCAAAACCATCGTTGTTTACATCCCGTAATTCCATGAAGGGAATGCGCACTGCTTGGCCGGTGCGTCGTTCCAGCGAATTGGGCGCCAGGGTTGTGCGCATCCGATTTTCAGATTTGATGGTGAGGTCAGGTTGATAGCTGTTACCTGCTTCCGCGATAAAGGCATGGAGATTGCCCGCACCGGGAACAATCAAGTCTTCACGACCGTCGCCATTGATGTCGCGGGAAAAGAAGAGTCGATTCACCCCTTTGCTTAGAAAGCCGGGAAGGTTTGATTTTATTATTTCCGGTTCGAGAATTGTTTCCTGTTCCGCATGCCAAACATAAGCATCGGTGCCATTAACCAATCCAATAATGGAGGCGCGATTGTCTTCGCTGTAATTGGTGCTTAGATCCCAGCCGACCGCCTGGTCAGAAAAATCAATTTCCTTATAGCCAGCATCGAAATCGAAACCGTTCTCCCGTTGAAAATATATTCTCAGTGAATCATCGATCACCGTTATCAATTCATTCAGTGAATCGCCATTAAGATCTGCTACTACCAGTTGCTCACTCTCTGCTGGCAGTGAAAAGGGTAGTTGGGTGTATTCCAGTGTGGCGCCCAGGGCCAGGTTAAAACTCAACAACCCATATAGAAGAAGCAAGACTTTGCTAATGGCATTCATGGAGTGGCCACCAGTAGAGAGGTGGTGGTGCCGTGCCGCAGTACCAGGTCGGGAATAGCATCGTCGTTAAGGGCAAGTACTTCAAACTCAAATACTGTGCGTGGAGAGACGTATTCCCAGAAGGGCGACTCAGCAATTTGTAATTGCTCGTTAATCTTCTTTGCTGCCAAGGTACCGTTTTCGGTGACATAAAGTGCATCGTTGGTACCGTCGCCATCGACGTCATACTGCAGCGACATCTGTTCAGATAAACCGCGAACATTGGCCGCTGAGAAACTTTCTTCCAGGCGTGAGTTGGGTCGACGGGCAAACAGTTGACCTGCTTCTGCCGCATCGGCACTGTAAAGCAGTTGCGTACGATTGATACTGGCATTGCGAATCGCGTCGACGACAGGAATGGTGTAATAGCTCACATTAAGGATCGGCTTTTCTTCATCGGCAAGCGCTACAAACTCAAGTCTTACATCGTAGCCAGAAAAACGCATAATCTGATTCGGTTGTTGAAAATCGAAACTGCCTTCGGTATTTAAGTAGAAACGGGCATCCCAATCGTTGCCTTCGCCGGTTAGCCGCAGAATGTCCTGCAAACCGTCATTATTCATATCGACTAAACGAATGTCGCCGCGGGTATCAGTGGAGCCCTGCCAATCGGCTTTCTCCGCAAATCCGTTGCTTTCATTCTGATAATGAATATTCAATTGTCCGAGACTGTCGTCTCCCACGTTGAGGTAGATAAGGTCTTTTAAGCCGTCGCCGTTGAGCTCGGCGAGTAGTGCGGTTGGCATCCAGTTCGCAGTTCTTAATAGTGCACGGGAATCCGTGGATTTGGGCTCCCAGGATTCGATAAAACCGGAAAAAGGCGTTGGTGTTTCTGCCCGCAACTCTACCACTACGCCTTCATCGGGATTGATACCGATGCTGGCATTTAAATCAGATTCCTGATTGTTTCGTTGCGCTGCGGTCAGGTTTTCATTGATGGTGCGAATCGATGCCGTCAATTCGAAATGTTCGTCGCCTTTGCCAACAAAAAACCCGAATCGTTCTTCGCCGGGCAGCAGAAAATCTATTTCGCTATCGCCGTTAATGTCTTCAATGTTGGTGAGAAACTCTACGTCTTCCTGATCAGGAATGGCGGCGACTAAATCCCATTCAAACAAGAGCTTTATGTTTCCGGCATAGCCTTCGACGGCGGTCGATAAACTGAACACACCATTGTTCGCGAGTAACACCAGTTCTTTTCCTGGGTCGCTGCGCAAATCGGCGAAGCCAACGGCGATGATTTCCGTTTTAATCTCGACCCGTTGCGGGTTTGCAGAAAAATTGCCATCGCTTTGTTGATGATGGATGTGCAGCTCTCTGCCGATGGCAGCGTCATAGTGGGCAAATATAATGTCTTTCGCACCATCACCGTTTACATCTTCGGTTACCAGGCGCTCCCAATTATTTTCGCGGTCTAACTCAAAGGCGACGTAATTACTCTGGGCAAAACTCGCAGAGGCGAATAATCCACCTAGAAACATTACGCTTAATCGACCCAATGTTGTTGAAGCTCTTCCCATCGAATTATTTTTTAATCTCTTTACTGATTTTCCAGTTCCGTAAGCTCGCCGAAATCACTGCTTATGTTGAATAGACCTAAAATGCTGTGCGATCGTTCACCGTCGATTCGAGAATAGTTGTACACCGCAAACAACCAGAAATCCAATAATGAAAACGATTCACTAGAAGGGCTTAAAGAAGACTCGTATTGCAGCACTGGCCCTACATTGATTCGACTAATTCTCCTGCCTGGATCCCATAGCTGTACCGTAGTTTCCGCTACCTCGTCGCCATTATAAACCGTAAAGGCCACTTCTTCGCCGAGTTCATGCTCTCGAATGATCCGGGTAACCAGGTCTTGCGCCGAGTTTAGCGTGATCCCATTGAGGCGCAGGATGACATCATCGATGCCTATGCCCGCGGCAGGCAAGGGGCTATCTGGGAATAGTTCAATTACTCTGGCCGCAGCAGTGCCGCTATTGTCTAGTGACAACAATTCAGTTCTGTAACCGGCTCGGGTTGCAATGGGATCGATGCGATAGAGCTCTTCGGGTCCGTTGCTGCTACTGATAGATCTGCCTACCACAGTTGCCGCGAATACAGTTGTGTTTCGTTGTACGGTAAATTCGAAATTGCTGTTATCAGATGTTTGCTGAATAGCTTCTATTGTGTCCGGATGGTTGGTATCGGTTCCATCTATGGCAAGGATAATGTCGCCAATCTGAATTCCCGCTGAATCCGCCGCGCCATTTGCTGCCACGTTCCGCACTCTTACTCCAGGCAGCACTTCTACATTGAATAAAGAATCACTCTCATTAAGTCCGAGTTCGAGGCCGAAATCGATTCTTAGGCTCTGGTTTGAGTCTTCGATCAGGCTAACGTCTTCGACTGAAAGAGTAATTGCCGGTGTTAAAATCGCTGGTTCATAGCTTACGCAAGCGGCTAATTGAGCCAACACGATTGGCAGTATTGATAGCTTAAGAAATGGAAGAGTTTTCAACTGCGTGCTCCGTGTATTCCCTCATATCTTTTTACGTTGAATAACTGCAAGTGTTACAGCAATAAATACAATTAACGCTGGAATCGGCACCCATAGATTCATCTGTAACACATTTTCATCCACTAAAACATCTGAATAGCCACGGACTATGCGGCTGACATCCTGTAAATAAGAGTCGTCGATAAGTGAAGGCTGGAAGCGGGCATAAAGAAAATTAGCGTAGTCACCGAGCATGGATTTGAATATATCGATAGCCAGGGTGATACCTAAGGCAGTAGTCACTGCCTGGGTTGCGGACTGGGCCCAAACCGAAATGAGTAAGCCAAATGCGATGGCGGCTGGAAATGGTGCCAGTGCAAGTCGAAGACCGGTGTTGATTTCAAACAGAATCTCTTCTTCGCTGATTAATTCGAATCCGTCTTCGACAATCGGTCCAAATTCCCAAAACAAACCACTGAAAAAATAAGCCGTTAGTAGCAAGATAACAAAAGACAGTAATGCTAATAGATGCAAATGCACTAGTTTTGCCAGCATCAGTGCGGGTCGGCTGACGCGTCGAATCAATAAATGGCGTACCAGGCCAGTGTCTCTCTCGAAACTAAAACTGTAGGCAGGCTGCGCAACTATTAATAGCCCGAGCATGGTTAGACCAGTGCTCATGCTATCGACAAAATAGCCATAGGCATTGGAACTCACCACTTCATCGAAACTGGGATTGCCAAGGAGATTATCTCTTGCTGCCTGACCGGTTTCGGTAATCCATAACAGCAAATTCTGCAGCACAATGATTAGGGCAGGTGCTAAAAGAATAAGCTTGCTGGCGAAGGTACGCAGAGCGATAAACAATTCTGATTTTAAAGCAGTGAGAAATCCGTTCATGACTGCTGCTCACCGGGATTGCTGGTAATAGTGCGAAACAAATTGCTCAGTGAGGCTTTTTGCAATATAAGTTCACTGACGGCAATATTATTTTCAATGAGTTGGCGATTCAGATCGGCAGAATTCAACTCGGTGATTTCCAGTTGGATGTAGCCATCGGCATCAGGATTAGTAACGGCAACATCTTCGCGCCCTTGCAAATAGTTTATTGCTGCAACATTCTCTTCGGTGCGCAACAAAACGGTATGTTTGGAATCCTCTAACAGGCTATCGATAGTGCCGCTTACTGCAATCGCTCCCTGATGCAAGATGGCAATGTGGCTACATATATTCTCTAAATAGGGGAGTTGATGACTGGACAGTAGAAAGGTAGTTCCTTCTTCTTGATTTAAGCGTTGGATAAGAGCGAGCACGTCATCTACGCCGCCAGCGTCGAGGCCATTAAACGGTTCGTCTAAAACAATCAAGTCAGGATTACTTAAAAGTGCATGGGCTAAAGAAGCACGGCGTTTGTTGCCTAATGACAGATGACGAATCTTGAAATTTGAAAATTTTTCGATACTTAACAGCTCTTCGACCCGTTCTGGAGAGCGTGCCTGGTTATCCGTTAACAGCGCTGCATGCTGCAGGCTTTGCCTGACTGTTAAGTTGGGATGGAGGCTGGGTGTATCGAAGATGCCAACAATCTTTCCCTTGGCCTGGTGTAGGGTGGACGGTGAATAGTCGAACAGAGAAACTGCGCCGCTATTAAAGTTTTGTAAACCAAGAATGCATTCGATAGTCGTGGTCTTACCAGAACCATTGAGCCCGACCAGGCCGAGTATTGAACCCCGGTTGAGAATAAGATCCAGATTTTTTAAAACTTCGAATGATCCGTAACTCTTGTTAAGCGAGTCAACGGATAATGCTTGGGCACTGCTAGTGGTGCTCATTTGGTTTCTATTCTAAAGAAGCTCGAATTGGAATATTTTATATTCTTCTACAGTGGTGTTGCTGCTGCAACACCACTGCCAAGGCTAGTCGACGAATAGTTGCTCGACTTGAACTTCTTCGACCGTACCAAACTGTTCAAGTTCCTCGGTGTCGATTATGGAGAGATCGCCAACAATGGAAATGAGTTTTGGTCGCGCTTGGACATGTTCTTCCTGGAACTCAAGCAAATCATCGAGACTGGCTGTTTGCAACTCCTGATAGCGCGCCCGCCGCGGATCAGTTTCGAAACCGAGACGTTCCCAGCTCCGCACCGCACCAATTACTTCTCTGAAATTCAGTTTCGAGGTGCGATATCGGTTCAACAATGAATTGACTGATTCTTCGAAGCGTTCGGAAGAAGAAGGCATGTTATCGATCAAGTCGATAAAGGCTTCCAGTGCATCAACTGTTTTATCCGTTTGCGTGCCGATGGCGCCGAGCATCAGGTTCTCAGCATTCAAGCGACTGCCCTGAGAGTAACGCGCCTGGGCGGAATAGGCGAGGGCTCGAGCCTCTCTCAATTCCTGAAACACCACGCTAGACATGCCGCTACCAAAGTAATTGGTGTAAATAGAAGACATTACTGCATCGTCGGGATTGTATTCGCCGTCAGCGAACTCGATACGGACTTGAGCCTGAGCGGTTTGTTGATCCACCACCATTAACTCAGTGTCTACAACCTGGCGTGCAGTTCTGAATCTGTAATCAGGGGTGTCCTGCAACTCGCCTTCGACGTCATGGTGTCGGCGCAAAATTTCTACCAGGTCTTCCAGTGGCAAGGAGCCGGTGTAGGCAATGGTTTGCTTATAGTTAAGAAGGTCTGAAGGCAGTGACATGAGCTCGTCGAGTTCGGTATCGACAATCTCTTCGGTAGTCAATGCTTCTAACAATGGAGACTCTTCACCGTATCGATTGAAAAGATAGAGTGCCTGGGCAATCGCTGGCGGTGAACTCTTACGATCTTCCCGCGACTTCAGCAAAATACCTTTTAACTGCTCCAGCGTTTGTTCATCAGTCGCTGGAGTCTTTACCAGTTCCATCATGAGTGCCAAAGAATCTTCAAATTGTTCATCCAGGCCGGAGACCGAAAATGCTGAAGAGTTTTCGCCGGAGCCAAAACGAAATTCTGAGCCCATGCGATACCATTCTTTCTGCAGTTCTTCGTTGCTCATGCTTTGAGTGCCAGCAACATCCATCAGCGCAGCAGACAAACTAAGTTTTTCGTTCTCTTCGGTACCTACTTCGACATTAATAGAAAAAGAAAATAGATCATTGAGAGGATTCGGGGCGTAATACAGCTCCACACCATCGGCGAACTCGATAACACGGTAATCACTGTCTGCTTCGACGAATGAAGGTTCAATTTCATCGTATTCAATCGCCAGTATGTTGGAGGCGAAAGTGGATTGACGAGTAGGATCGATACTAACCGGATCGATTTGTGGTTTCTCAACCGGTGGAACGACATGTTGATCATCGATGCGATAGACAGAAACGTAGTTGTCGCCAAAGTATCTGTTGGCAACATCAACTACATCATCCTTGTCTAATTGTTCCATGCGATCGATCTCGGCGATGTGGTAGTTCCAGTCTGAGCCTTCAATAAATGACGAACGCATCATGCCGACTCGGGCTGTATTAAATTCCAGGCTGGCTTTCTCGTTCTTTTTAAAGTCGTTAATAATGGCGGCAATGATCCACTCTTCGAAGTTGCCTGACTTGATGTTATCGATCTGATCCAGAAGCAGTTGTTCAACTTCTTCCAGCGATTGATCCTGTTTCGGTACGCCGTAGAGATTTTGCGAACCGTGGTCGTTTAAAAACAGTGGTGAGGATCCGGCATTAGAAACTAATTGCTGCTGGTTTAGATTCAGATTGATGAGGCCGGCAGTGCGGTTATCGAGAATCATATCAACCAGAATTAACGCTTCCTTATCTTCACTGCCGTTCTCTGCGGTACGGAATGCAATCGATACTTGTTCCTCGCCTGGGTATTGTACTGTTCTGCGCTCAGCACCCTGCAGTGCTGGCTCATCCCAGGGACCAACTGCGGGAACAGGTTTAGATTCCCAGTGGCCAAACTTGTCGCTAATCAGGGCAATGGTTTCTTCTATATCGATATCACCACTCATGAAGATGCCCATGTTGTTAGGCACATAGTAAGTGTCGAAATAGTTTTGAATGTAAACCAGTGAAGGATTCTTTAAATGATCGACAGTACCAATTGTGGGTTGTTGACCATAGGGATGTACTTTATAGAGCAACTCATCGATGGCGGTGCCGATAATGCGATCGCCATTGTCCAGGGTGCGGTTCTTTTCTTCGTAAACCGTTTCCAGTTCGGTATGAAACAATCTAAAAACAGGATTGACAAAACGGTCGGATTCAATTTCCGCCCATTGCTGTAAACGATTAGCGGGAAGGCCTACTTTATAAACGGTTTCTTCATACCAGGTGTGAGCATTGAGACCACTGCCACCCATGCTGTTATAAAGTTTGTCGATTTCATTGGGCACTGCATACTCGGCGGCCAGTTGGGCAGCACGATTAATCTCACTGTAAATTTCGGCCCGCCGACCTTCATCGATTTCTGAGAAATGCTCTTCGTAGAGGTCTACGATTTCATCGAGATAGGGTTTTTCCGCGGCGTAATCCAGAGTGCCTAGGTTCTGATTACCTTTAAACAAGAGATGCTCAAGGTAGTGAGCCAGACCGGTGCCATCGGCTGGGTCGTGTTTGCTGCCGGCGCGAACTGCGATCTCCGCATAGAATCGTGGTTCTTCATGGTTTTCGGTTAAGTAAACCCGCAGCCCATTGTCCAGCTCATAGATATGAGCATCCAAGGGATCGTCTTCGTTTGGCTCATTGATGCGGGTATAGCCCAGGTTGGCTTCAGGTTCTGCTTGCGCGGTTTCTGTGTTTGAAACCTCCGGCGCATCACTACAGGCTGCAAGCCCTACCAGCATCACCAGTGCTAGTAAGTAGCGCTGCCATTGCCCTGAAAAATTGCGGATTGTCATGTTGAAACTCCTTGAGTTCGCTGCGGCCGATTATTCTACGATTATATGGCCCGGCTGCCTATTCGGATCACCGAGAATGATTATAAAGGGTGCTAATTTGGCAGGTTTTCCGCGCCTACCTTCATATTTCTCACCTGCACATTGCCGGCGCCATCTTCACTCGCTTCCAGCACCAGATCCACTGCCCCCGCCTGGCTTTGTACAAATCCATCAAATTGGGCTAGCTGGTCGCTATTCAGGTCGCCCTCTAATCGATCCCGGGCACGCTCGAAAGCGGCGAGTTTATCGTTATAAGCACTGGTCATACTGCCATCATCTGCCACCAGCGCGCCGTAGTTGTTTTGTACTGAATACAGCTCATCCATGAGAGTGTTCATAACCAGGTCCTGACTTTCTCCGGATATGGCGCTGCCACCGCTGGCGATCATGCTTGAATAGACCTGACGAGCGGCACCCTCATTCACGCCAATGTTATAAGCGCCAAGTTCTGCGGCTTGTTCAGGCGTTAGTAAATCGGCAAGATTTTCAACCATGGCATCTGGTCCAAACATGGCCGCTGCCTGATCGCTTGTAAGGTTTCCTTCCATGAGTTGACCCAGCATTTGATAGCGTGCGTCATTGAAGTCCACCAGCGCTTCATAAATATTATCCGTTTGAGAAGAGCTGATCCCCAATCCTTCCAGGTAGTCGACAAAACCGCCGGCTATCCGATCCTCCGCCATTTTTCGTGTGGCGTCAGGATTGGAGAACAAGGCCATGCCGCCTCCCGGTCCACCGCGACGAGAATGTTGACCCTCGGCGGCAGCTATTTCGCGCCGGGCTTGCTCTAACAGTGCTTCGTATTCTGGATTGGCACGCTGTTCGGCTTCACTAAGCGCAGAATTTAGACTGCTTAGTAGGGTTGATGCTTCAAGCAGCTCGTCTTCGAACTCTGCTTGCCTTTGCTCGAAATTCAATCTTTGTCGGGTATACAGTTCTGTTTGCTCTTGCAGCTGTTGTTGATAGCGCATGGCAGTTTGCAGTTGATTTTCTAAACGGGAATTTGCCGACTGCAATGAAATTGTGGCGTAGCTAAGCCCGCCAATTATTAAAGATACGGTAACGATGATTGCCGCTTTCATATCTAACCTCATTGGGATGGATTGTTCATCCATCGTTATTAGTTTCTATAGCCCAGCATTAAATTTATTGATAAAGCATGAAAAGAAAAGTGGTCTAGCATCCAGATATTATCCAGATCATTGAGTAGCAGAGCGCTGAGCTCTCCAGACTTCTCGAGACAATTCCAGCCGATTGAGTTGCTGTTCAAAGTATCTGTTGGCTTCGTTTAACTCATCTGGGGATAATTGCTGACTTAATGCGCTCTGAGCTCGCTTCATTGCTTCTTCTTCCCAGAATGTTAATGCGATGTGATCAAGGGGATCAGGTCTTTCAGTATTCTCGGCGTTTTCAATCATTTCAAAATAGAGGCTCTGAACTAAATCGTCTCTCGCTTCATTCGATAGATTAGGCGCAACACTAACGACATTACTTGTGGTGAATTTTCTGAAAATTCTTTCTTTTGAGTTGCCAACATATTCTTCGAAAGCTAAAGCTTCTTCATTAGTTAAGTGTGACGACATGTTATCTATGAAGAATTGATTTCTTGCAGTTGGATCGTCGTTATGTGCAATCAGTTCCTGCGCGCTCATTTCATTGAGTATTCGATCATGTTCCGCTTGGATTTCGATTAGCAATTCTATAATTAAATTTCTTCTGTCTTCGTTTTCAATATTAGTGTTTAAGTATGCGTCGTATTCTTCTAGTACACTGGTGCGAGCAAACGCTTGCAGGATTGCAGGAGATTGCAAGTGGGCTAATCTAGCTTGGTTTTCTCTGGCAATTTCTTCTTCTACTTCCAAGCGAAGTTCTTCAATATTCACATTGTTGTTTTCCCTAAAATCCTGCAGTGCCTCGGACAGATTTGTTACCTGGTTCAGTGCTGAGGCCAAGCTGACTTCGAGTAATTCAATTTGATTTTGTAATGCGAGTCGTTCCTGAGCATTGCCTGCAGTTTGTTCTAACAGTTGCGCACGCAAATCATTCTGCTGATCAAGTTGCGCCGCGAGCTGGTGATTTTTCGAATACTGATAAAACACAACCGAGGCAAGGACGACCAATAGAGTTGCTGCGAGGATTAGGTTTCTATGCTTCATTATTTACCTGCTCAATTTCAAACTATGGTAAGGAAAAAGGGACAAAAATCATATTGTTATCCCTGCTGTCCCCTCACATATCGTCGCCAAGAATAGACTGGAAACCTTGAAACCTGCGTATAATCTAATACTTAGCTTAAACGAAGTAGGGTAAACCCAAAGTGCTTGAGACAGCCATTCGTAAGCCTCTGATTTTGTTAGGTATTACTTCGGTAATGCTAGGCTGCTCTGCGTCTTCTTATAAGCGCAGCGCGGATGAGGAAAGCTACGGGGCCATCACTGACAAGACCGAATTGGTTCCTGGCATGACCACAGAAGTGGTTGTGGATGAAGTGCGAGAGCTGAATCTGAACGATTTTGCAGTCAACAATGAATCATTCGACTTTCTCGATAACGAAGCCGACAGTGAAATTGGCGCGAGCATTTTAGGTTTAAATAATGTACTCGATATTGCCTTCCAGCAGAGTAAAGATTACCAGACACAAAAAGAGCTGCTTTATCTAGAAGCACTTGCTCTAACTTTCGACCGCTATCGCTATACCCCGATTTTCTCGGCGACTGGCAGCAGTGATTATCAATGGGATCGAAGAGATCCGTTTGTGCAAGACATGCAAATCCTGACCGGAATGCAGAATGTCGACATAGATGAGTCTACTTTTTCCAATACCAGTTTAGGCACACAGTACATATTGAAAAGCGGTGGCGCGATTGCGCTCAACCTGACCAATAACTTTACTCGATTTCTTACTGGCGATATCAACGAATTTGGAACCAGCGCATTAGTCGGTTCATTCACCCAACCGCTGCTTCGCGGTTTTGGCACGGACATTGAAACCGAAGCGTTGATGCAAGCAGAGCGCGACTTGTTATATCGATTAAGAGACTTTACCCGTTTTCGAAAATCATTCGCAGTTCGTGTCGCTTCTGACTATTACTCAATATTATTAAACCGTGAAACCGCCCGTAATAATTTTGCTGGTCTTAACGCAACCAATTTATCGCTGGAAAGAGAACAGGCATTCCAAGTGGAAGGCTTGACTACTTTGTTGGAGGTAGGCCGCCTGGAACAATCTGCACTGCAAGCCGACTTACGCTGGACATCATCCATTACTCGTTACAAGCGTAGTCTGGATAATTTCAAGATACTTATCGGTCTTACAGCAGAGGATAATATTATTCTCGATGACAATGAGATGGATTTGATTTCTGAAACTGGAATGGATAGTCCGGATATCAGTCTCGAGCAATCCACGGAAATGGCGATTCAGACACGCCTGGATTTGTACAGTTCTCTCGATCGAGTGCAAGACAGCGCTCGCAGAATTGAAGTCGCAGCCAACGCATTAAATCCGACGGTCGATTTCAGCCTGGTAGCCTCCGTGCCCGATGCCAATAACGGCAATATTGGTGAATTGGATTTTGAAAATGCCTTGTACACCGCTGGGCTGGATTTTGACCTGCCGGTAGATACCGAGTTTGAGCGCAATAACTATCGGCGCGCTTTGATCGATTATGAATCCTCGTCGCGCAATTATCTGCTCGCACTGGACGGGGTAAAACTGGAGGTTCTGGATACCTGGCGGCGCATGAATGAAGCGCGGAAAAGTTACGATATATCAGTAACTAGCGTGGAAATTAACGAGCGTCGAGTCGAAGAGGCCCAATTGCGGGCCGAGTTAGGTTTAGGTGACATCCAGGATACTGTAGATTCACAGAATGATTTAACGGCTGCCCGCACGGAACTAGTCAGTTCGATCGTCGAGCACAATATCGCCAAACTGGAATTCTGGCGTGATGTTGGCTTGCTTTACGTCGATGACAGCGGACAGTGGGAGGAAGGAATAGATGAGCCCAACTGATCAGAAAGTTGTAGATAAAATATTGGACAAAGTCCCTGCACCATTAAAGGACATTGCTGCTAACGCTCGCGATAAATTCCTCGCCGCTAAAAAATCAACTCAATATGCCATGAGCGGTGGCGGACTGCTTGCACTAGTTCTGCTATTTACCTTTGGTGGTGGTAGTTCTGATATTGAAACTTCAATTACCTTCGAAGCCCGTCGTGGCGATTTGGAAATTACCGTTCTCGAAGGTGGTTCACTGGAAGCATTGCAATCACAAGAGATTCGCTCCCGCATTAAAGGCAGAGAGGGGGTTAAGATTCTAAACATTGTCGAAGAAGGCTATCAGGTGACGTCGGAAGATGTTGATCAGGGACTTATCCTGGTAGAGCTAGACAAAGCTGCATTGATCGACCAGCAACTCAATCAGGAGATTGCGGTCGAAACTGCTGAAGCGACTTACATCGAACGCCGAGCACAATATGAGATACAACTAAATGAAAACATGACGGCCTTAAATGATGCCCGTCAAGAAATGCGCTTTGCCCGTCTGGAATTCGAAAAGTTTCTAGGTGGAAACTTAGTAACTGGCATTATCGCGCAATTAGAAATTGAAGAGCGCCTGGCGAAAGCAGAAGCTGAAGATCTGGAAAGAATGACCAACGGCTTGCCCTCCAGATCCCAATCTATTGAGGAAATTGCAGAGGAACGTGCGCCACGACCAAGTTTCGATCCGACCGATTTAGATTCCATGCCAGCGCCAATGCGAGAACGCATTGAACAAATGATGGCAGACAATGGCGGCGAGCTCCCGGCGGAAATGCTTGAGCGTATGCAGCAATTTTCCCAGGGAGGTGGTCGCGGTCCAGGTGGACCTGGCGGTCGAAGAGGCGGATTCGGTGGCGCATCGCAAGCTGTTGAAGACGGGCCTGTTATTGCAGAAGCACCAGAGTTAAGGCTGGAGCCAATTGATGACAGTCCATTAAATACGGAAGTTACTCTGCTAATGGATGCAAGCTACATGGCGATTCGCGATGACTTGGATTTCACGCAGTATGCTGACATGGAAATACTGGAAGATGGCGAGGCCAAACAAGAGTTGCGTCGATTGCAGGACGAATTACAGGTTTCGCAGGAAGAAAATTTATTAGCACAAGACCGTATTGAGGGACAACGCCGCCTGGAAGCGAGAGGATTTATTACGCCAACTGAACTGGAAGCGGAAGAACTCAACTTAAGCAAGGCACGCAACAAAGAAGCAGAAAAAGAAACTGCACTTAAGCTTTATATTCAATACAGCTTTCCGAAAGATGCTGAACAAAAGTTGTCCGACTATGAAAATGCCATTATGGCTTATCAGCGCCAGCTGAAGGAAAACATAGCCGAGCAGGCGCAAGAAGAAGCACGATTCAGCTCGGCGGAGAGGAAATACAATTTGGAGCGGGTCAAGCTCGCAGATGTTGAAGAACAGATTGATTTGGCCACTATTGTTGCCGAACGTCCTGGTTTGGTTGTGTACGGATCGTCAGATCAGAATCAGATGCGTTATCGCAGCAGCTCGCAGGAAGCAATTCAAGAGGGAGCCACAGTTAGAGAACGGCAGGCTATTCTGACGATACCCGACATGCGGGAAATGGCAGTAAAGACTAATATTCATGAATCGGCTGTGCAGCGCGTCGCTGTTGGACAGAGAGTAAGAGTGTCAATTGACGCTTTTCCAGATGTGAGTTTAACCGGCATTGTCAATAAAGTTGCAGTGGTTGCAGATTCAGCCAATGCGTTTATGAATCCCGATCTGAAAGTTTATCCAACTACAATCAAAATAGACGGCGTGCATGACTGGCTGCGCCCAGGTATGAGTTCCGAAGTCGAGATTCTTGTCGACCAGCTACAGGATGTAGTTTACGTTCCGGTGCAGGCGGTAACTTACTGGGACGACCAGCGTGTGGTCTATGTGGATAACGGCGGTCGTCCTGAACGACGGGAAATAGAAACGGGAACCTTTTCCGAATCCTTTATTGAAATTACATCGGGGCTACGTGAAGGCGAAGAAGTACTCTTGTTACCACCACAACAAAGCCTTACCGAAATTGGCGCCTAGTGATTTCTAGGAAAACGCCTTAGTCACTATGACTATTATCGAAACCAACTCTGAACTCGGTACTGCTAGTTCTCCTGGCCTGGCATCAGGATCGCGTGTCGCCAGCCTGCAGGACATTCAAAAGACTTATTATATGGGGTCGTTGTCCGTCGAAGTTTTACACGGCATCAACCTGGATTTTTATTCCGGGGATTACATTTCCATTATGGGCCCTTCCGGTTGTGGCAAATCGACGCTGATGAATATTCTGGGCTGCCTCGATCAACCCACGGCCGGTAAATACTTCTTAGGTGATGAAGATACTTCTGAAATGGAAGATGATGAATTATCTACTATTCGTGGCGCTCGCTTAGGCTTTATTTTTCAATCGTATAATTTAATTCAACAACTCGATGTCTTGGAAAACATCGAGATGCCTTTATTTTATCAAGGCTATTCTGAAAAAGAGAGTCACGAGATTGCAATGGGCCTGGCAGCACGGGTTGGATTACAAGATCGAGTCGACCACAAACCATTTGAACTCTCAGGTGGACAACAGCAGAGAGTTGCAATAGCACGGGCACTGGCAGTCGACCCGCTAGTTATTTTGGCAGACGAACCTACTGGAAACCTGGATTCGAAATCTGGCCTTGAAATTCTCAATTTATTTGATGAGCTTCATAGTCAGGGCAAGACGCTAATCCTGGTGACTCACTCAGATGAGTTAGCTGAGCGCTCCAAGCGAGAAATAAAATTAATGGACGGACGGGTAGAAAGCGATGAGCGACTTCACGCTTGATAATGTAGACAACCCAGCAGTTCTATTGACTCGGTCTAATGCAAGATCGAAGTTCAACTTTACTCGCTTTAAAAAAATCACTCAGGTTGGTGTAAAGAGTATCTTCTCGCATGGACTCCGTTCCATGTTGACTGTGCTCGGTATCGTCATTGGGGTTGCGGCTGTTATAGCCATGCTCGCCGTAAGTGAAGGCGCAAGCTTCGAATCGCAACAACAGTTTCGTGATTTGGGCGCCACTAGTATTTTATTAAAGAGTGTAAAACCAGCGGAAGTGGAAGAAAGCTCTAATAGAGGATTCGGTCCACCGCAAGCAGTTATCTATGGATTAACCCAGGCAGACATCTTAACTATTCGCAACACAATACCGGGTGTTAGCAACGTCATTGCTTCTCGTATTGTGAAGAAAAACGTATGGAATCTTGGTTTGTCGATGAATACCGATGTGGTTGGTACCTCCGTAGACTATCCAAGTTCACGCAACTATAACCTCCGTGCTGGCCGGTTCTTTAGTGAGACCGAAGTGCGAGATCATGCCAACGTTGTCGTATTAAGCGATGAGGTTGCCAATGAGCTGTTTCCAATCGACAACCCAATCGGACAAACAATCAAAATAGACAGCGACTACTACAATATTGTTGGAATTATGGAGTCAGAAGGTTTTTCCAACCTTGGACAGAACCAAGCCGGTTCATCGAACTCAGCGCCAAGCAGAATTTTTATTCCTTTTACGGCGTCACGAAGCCGCTTCGGCGAAACGACAACGAGACAAACTGCCGGTGGCATGGAATCGGAAACGGTCGAACTGCACGAAGCTATTATCCAGGTGGACAATCAGGAGACCGTAATCCAGGTTGGCGAAATTATTGAACAGATACTGCAACGCCGGCACCGAGATGTGGATTACGCCATAGAAATTCCCTTGGCATTATTACGCCAGGCCGAAGCCAGTGCATTAAGAGATCAGATAGTTGCGGGCGCAATTGCCGGTATCTCACTATTAGTTGGTGGTATCGGCATCATGAATATTATGCTGGCCAGCGTAACCGAACGAACTCGAGAAATTGGAATTCGTCGTGCCCTCGGTGCGAAGAAGAAAGACATCATCGCCCAGTTCTTGATCGAAGCCGTAATTCTTTCAGGTGTCGGCGGGCTTATAGGTGTAGTGCTGGGCATTATCATTCCATTCATCATCTCTACTTTCTGGGGCATGACGACCATTGTTACGCCTATCGCGCCAATACTCGCCTTCTCTATCTCTGCCATGATTGGTGTGATCTTCGGTATCTACCCGAGTATGCGTGCGGCGGATATGGACCCGGTCGAGGCCTTACGGCACGAATAAAGCAATACAGGGCAGCGAATAACAAACTAGCTATCTATGTTAGTTGAGGCTAATCTTTAATAAATGCCTGTCAGATTGCGCATCCATTCTTGAACTCTCTCTTATCCAAATTAAATAACTCACTCGAAGAGTTCCGCCTGCGTCTTTCTTATCGGGACGCCTTGCCGCAATTGGTTTCTCTGGGTGTTTTATCGGGTATTGGAGCCGGTTTATTGATTGTCGCCTTTCGCTGGCTAATTGAAATTTCCAGCGCTTATTTTCTTGATGAGTCCGGTGACAATTTCGAATCACTGTCAGTACCCTGGCGTTTTCTGCTGCCGCTAACTGGCGCGATGCTTATCGGCGGCGCACTCTCTTTCATCGATAAAAAACACTATGCCGTTAGTGTGTCTCATGTATTAGAACGCTTACACAATCACCAAGGCGTCATGCCCCTTAGAAATGTCATCGTGCAGTTCTGCGGTGGAGTAGTAGCACTGGTTTCAGGTCAGAGCGTTGGTCGAGAAGGCCCTGGCATTCATCTTGGTGCCGGTGTTGGTTCTCTCATTGGGCAATGGCTGCACCTCCCGAATAATAGTTTGCGGACACTAGTGGCCTGCGGTTCAGCTGCTGGGATATCGGCGACTTTCAACACGCCGATGGCTGGTGTGATTTTCGCAATGGAAGTAATCCTCATGGAATACACCATTGTGGGATTCATTCCAGTGATCATTGCCTCAGTTCTGGCGGCTACTATCAGCCAGTTAGTATTTGGTGCGGACATTAATTTTGTTGTAAACGGCACCGATACCAACGTGCTTATTCAGCTTCCTTACTTAGTGTTTGCCGGAATTGTGTTTTCAATGGCGGCTGCCTTATTCATTCGATTGCATTTAATGTTTGTAAAGATGCAGTCCTACTCAATCATGCTGAGGATGACTTTTATTGGTCTGGTAACTGGGACCATCGCAGTATTTGTACCGGAAATAATGGGAGCAGGTTACGACAGTCTCAATCAGGCGTTACTGGGCGAACTTGGTGTTGCACTTTTGATCAGCATTGTTGTTGCCAAACTGTTAGTGACTGCAACAGCAACCGGTTTAGGTATGGTGGGAGGATTGATTGGTCCGACTCTGGTCGTAGGGGGTTGTCTTGGAGCGTTACTTGGTATCTTGGGTAACACTCTGGTCCCAAACGCATCTAATCCGGATTTTTATATTCTGTTAGGCATGGTTGCGATGATGGGTGCAGTTCTAAATGCTCCGTTGGCCGCGTTGGTAGCCATATTGGAATTAAGCAGTAGTGCGGTAATCATTTTCCCTAGCATGTTTACTGTCGTGGTCGCCTGTCTGGGTGTAAAACAAATCTTTAAATATGAAGGTATTTTTGCGGAACAACTTAAGCTGGCCGGACACGATGTATATGCTAGCGCCGGCAAGAATTTTCTCAGCCGGATTGGTGTGCAGAGCGTAATGAATAGAGCATTTGTTAACTGTAAAAACACAATTTCAAATGATGAAGCGCAGCAGTTAATTGCATCAGAAAATGTATGGCTGATAATTAGTAATGGGAATGAGGACAACAATAAGGAAGAATGCACGCAACTCGTCGCCATGGCGAAGTTGGCTCGTTTTATGGAAAATCCTCAATTAACTGAGGATAAAGAATTGGATCTTTCTCAACTCAGTGCAAAAGCTTTAAAGACAGTTGAAATTGAAGCGCGTGCCTCTTTGCAGGAAGCTAATACGCTCGTCAATTCCAGTGGTGCCGATGCGGTTCTGGTAATTGCATCCGAACCAGACTCGAAAATAACAGTTGGTGTAGTAACCAAGTCAACTATTGCCAGTTATCACGGTATGTAGAACAATAGAATTCAATTAACTCTCTAACGCTCAATTAATTCTTCGTAAATGCTTCTAAAGTCCTCCAAAGAGAGAACAATGAATAAATTCTACTTTTCGTTTCTAATACTTGTATTGTTCGGTTCTGGTCTCGGCACTATTGCTTATGCAGCCGAAGACGGGCAGAGCTGGGTACGTTACGACGAGACTGAAGATCTGGCGCTGCTCGCTCAGCATGAAAATGAAAGAATGCGGTTTATACTGCTGAATTCTACGGTGCTGGATAAGAATTCACTCTGGGCTCCTTTCGAAAATGAACTGGCAAATTTCTCTGAGCAAAATTATCTAGAATTGAAGTTGCAAATTCTTGATCGGTCTATAAGCGAGATTCAACAGGCAGTTAGTGCCGGTAACTTATCTTACGAGCAGCTTGTCACTTTTTATATCTATCGTATTCGGGAAATCGAATCGGACAATACGCGTTTTATCAACGGTGTAATCGCCCTCAATCCAGATGCTATAGATCGTGCCCGGCGTCTGGATGAAATTCAGCAGTCAGGCACTACAATTTCTGCCGACTCTATCTTCGGTATCCCAGTGCTCTTAAAAGACAATATCGGTGTCGCAGGAATGGCTACTTCTGCCGGTGCCGTTGCCTTGCAGGACAATCTCACTGAAAATTCTTTTGTCGCCGAGCGCCTTTTAGAAAGAGGGGCAATAATCATCGGCAAAGCCAATTTGAGTGAGTGGGCATACTTCTTTTGTAACGATTGTCCATCTGGCTATAGCGCCATGGGAGGGCAGACGCTTAATCCTTACGGCCGATTCGAATTTGGTACAGGGGGTTCCAGCTCCGGAAGCGGAGCTTCAACTGCTGCTAATTACGCTACTGTTGCCATCGGTTCTGAAACTTCAGGCTCAATCTTGTCGCCATCCAGCGCCAATTCCCTGGTTGGATTAAAACCTACCACGGGCTCGATTAGCAGAACCGGAGTAGTTCCTATCTCAGCTTCTCTCGATACCACCGGCCCAATGACTCGCTCAGTCGAAGATGTCGTTATCTTGTTCAATGCCATGGCTGGATATGATCAGGCCGACACTGCTATGCCGCTGATTAGCGCCGATATGCAACTGTATTACCGCGAAGAGAGTCTGGCTGGAAAAAGTTTGGGCGCGCTGGACAACTATGCAGACAATGAGTTTTACCAGAACGCTCTGCAAGTATTATCTGAAAATGGCGCATCACTAGTTAATATTAGTTTCGAATCAGAACGTCAAGCTCGGTTTAGTGAATTTCTTGGTGTAGAAATGGTGAGAGACCTGGCGCTTTATTTAGAACAGCATGCGGCGAATGCGGTTGAAATAAATTCTATTGCTAGTTTGCAGGCATTTAACGAACAAGATCTGGATTTACGAGCTCCTTATGGCCAGGGCCTGGTGGATATGATGAGCGAGCTTAATTACAACGCTACGGAAATCGAAGCATTGCGCGCCGAGCTCCAGGATTGGGGCAGGGCACAATTGGATCAGCTGTTTTCCGATTCCAATATCGATGTACTAGTCAGTGTAAACAACAGTAACGCCAGTATCGCCGCGCTGGCTAATTACCCCGCCTTGACAATCCCTATGGGCTACGAAGAAAACGGTCGCCCAATCGGGCTCACTCTGATCGCGCCATCCTTTCAAGAACAGCTATTAATTGATGTTGGTGCTCAGTTTGAGCGGCTAACTCAAGCCAGAAGGCCGCCAGCTCAGTACCAATAGTCAGGGTGAATGCCTGGCATCTTTACTTTGTTTCTTCAATAACTAACTGATAATTAACGAAAAAATCTGATTTCAAAAAACACTTGCACTCACTTACTGTGCGGTATACAGTATTAACACTCTGCGGTACACAGTAAGGAATTCACAATGAGCGAAAAACTTGAAGCAATGCGCCTGGAGCTGCGCCGAGGAATTTTGATCCTCGCGGTACTCACAGCCCTAAGGCAGGAGCAGTATGGATATTCGTTGCGAAAAGCCTTACAAGAAGTCCAAATCGACATCGAAGAGGGTACTTTATATCCCCTGGTCAGGCGGCTTGAATCTTACGGCTTACTGAACAGTCGTTGGAGCAATGAAGAAGGCCGCAAAAAACGTTACTACCAAACTTCGACTAAAGGTGAAGAAATACTGGAAGTCCTCAAATCGGATTGGCAGCAACTGAACCAATCGATTCTGAATATATCGGAGGCAGTCTAATGAATTTATTTAAAGATGCGAATCCCCTGGAAAAATACATTCGCGAGGTTAAATCCTATTTGCCGCGGAACTCACGTGAAGATATCGGTGAAGAGTTGCGTGCAAATTTCGAAGAAAAAATTGCAGACATGGAATCAGCAGCTGGGGAACCACTTAATAATGATGCAGTAATAGAGCTATTAAGTGACTATGGGCACCCAGTGCGGGTAGCGGCGCAATATCAGGGATCAGGTAAATCGTTAATCGGGCCGGATTTCTATCCCTATTACAGAATAGCAGTGCTGTCATCGCTTGGAATCTCGACAGCAATCATTCTGGTTTTACTTGGAATCGATTTGTTGTATTCCTTAGATATTGGTGATGTATCCCGCCTATGGATGTTTGTAAATACTTATATATACATCATTGGAATTATTACCGGTGCCTTTGTCATTACCGAGCGAGTAATGGAGAAGAGTGGCTATTTGGTTAGCTGGTCGCCAAATAATTCGGCACCACCCAATCAAGCAGTGGCTGATGCCTGGGGAGCAATCTTTGCTGTCTGTGCTTTAGTAACCTGGTTAGTCATTCTAAACCTGGTCAACATGAATCATTCTTTGTCGGTGCTATTCGGCAACACTGGAAATCCATTCCATACTTTCGTGTACTGGCTAAAAATCACGACTGTGTTGTTAATTCCGCAATATTTCTATCAGATTTTCAATCAGGTCTATAACAAGTCCAGACTGTATTTACGAATTGGCACTGAGCTGTTGTTGTTAGTGGGGTGTATAACAACTCTACTGGTAGACACTGCGGAATTGCGCACCACTTATCCGGACCTTCCTGAAGGATTATTCACCATGTTTAACTGGATAATATTGGCTTTCATGGTTGCGATCTTTATTGAGATCTACGTTTTCTGGCGAAAACTCACTACGATAGAAGATTCAGGGGATGACAGTGATAGTGATTCTGGAAAGGAATCCGAAATCAACACAAAAACTGAAAAGGAAAATGGCGCGGCTAGCGTCTAGCTCAATCTACCAATAGTTCTCGATAGTGATATGTCCCGGTGTGCGACGACGGTTTTTGGTAAACCCTCTTTCTTTTAGAGTTTCTACCGCGTCTTTAACCATATCGGGGTTACCACATAACATAATGTGTGATCTATCTACATCCAGTTTTAGTCCGACCTGTTCTTCCAATGAACCATCTTCTAATGTAATGGGAATGTGACCATTAATGGTTCCTTCTACCAGCTCGCGGCTAACGTAAGCCTGAAACAAAAACCGATCGCCATACTTTTCTTTTAGATCATCGATTACTTCCTGGTAACGCAAATCAGCAAGTGTTCGCACCGCATGGACTAAGGCGATGTTTTCAAAGCGTTGCCAGGGCTCGTCCGTATTCAGAATTGAGAAGAAGGGTGCTATTCCGGTACCAGTTCCGAGCATCCACAAATCTTTGCATTCCGGGATTTCCCCGAGCACAAAAAATCCATTGGACTGTTGTTTAAGCCAGATACCGTCACCAGCTTCCAACTTCACTAGTGCGTTTGAAAGAACGCCATCGGTGGCGGTGTAAAAGAAAAATTCCAGTGGTCTTTGTTGTGGGGAGCTGAGGTAGGAGTATGGTCGGGCGACTCTTTCACCGTCTATTTCTAATGCCAGGCTGGTAAATTGCCCGGCAGTAAAATCGTCCACATCGGCATCAATTTTTAACGAGAATAGATTTTCGGTCCAATGAACGTTTTCAACTACTCTTCCTTCGATCCACTGTGCCATTAATCAGATCCACGCGCTCGCCGTTAACTACTGGAACTATGGTATGAATTTCTATAGTCTCCTAGCAAGTACAAACTAGCCCAACGGAAGGCAAAGTGTTGTATTTGTACAAAAAATAAGAAATTGAAACAGGTTGGTGCGACTTTATGGGTATGTGGTTTGAAATAGCACTATGGAAAAGAATTCTCGGCGCCATGGTGCTTGGCGTAATTGTCGGCGTCATTTTTGGTGAAGGCGTCAGTTCAATTGCCTGGCTCGGTGAGCTCTTCATGCGATTAATTCGCATGATAGTTGTGCCTCTGGTATTTGTGACGCTGGTATCTGGCGTAATTTCCATGGGGGATCCAAGCAAACTTGGGTCATTGGGTGTTCGTACTCTCGGTCTGTATCTGTTTACCACGCTGGTGGCCATTACAATTGGATTAACCCTGGCAGCCTTTTTGCAGCCCGGCGCAGGAGTCGACCTTTCCGCGGTTGCACCGAGTACAGTTCAAGAAGCAATACCATTAAGTGAACGTCTAATGGATATTGTGCCGGAAAATCCAATTGCTGCTCTGGCCGAAGGCAATATTCTCGCCATCATTTTTTTCGCCTTGTTGATCGGAGTCAGCTTATTAACAATCGGTGAAACCGGTAAACCCGTTGCGGAATTTATGTCAGCTGCTGCCGAGGCAATGCTGCGGATAACTCACTGGATTATGGAAGTTGCTCCTTTCGGTGCTTTTGCCTTAATTGCGCAGTTGGCAGGTAACGCTGGTATTGCTGCTTTGCTCCAAGTGCTTACTCTCGTTCTCGCTGTGGTAATTGGTTGTGCAGCGCACATGATTTTCATGCACGGTTTCCTCATCATGCGCGTGCTGTTGAAATTGTCGCCGGTAAATTTCTTCCGTGGCGTACGTGATGCCATGTTAATGGCGTTTTCAACTTCTTCCTCTTCTGCCACATTGCCGATTTCGATTTCTTGTGCGGAAGAAAATCTCGGTATTAAACCAGTAGTGGCTTCGACAGTATTGCCATTGGGTGCAACAATTAATATGGATGGTACTGCGCTGTACGTGGGTATTGTTTCGGTGTTTGCGGCGCAAGCATTCGGTCTGGAACTGAGCATGGTAGATTATTTGCTCATTGCCGGATCTACCACGCTTGTGTCGGTAGGAACGGCGGCAGTTCCTGGCGCTTCTATATTCTTAATTTCTGCGGTGATACTCTATCGGTATGACTCCGGCACAAAATGGCGCAGTAGTCGGATTCATACTGGCCTTTGATAGACCCCTGGATATGTTGCGCACCAGTGTCAACGTAGGCGGTGATCTCTCTGTATCAACGGCTGTGGCGAATTGGGAGGGGGAGTTTGAGAAGGAAGTCTTCGATCGACCACTGAAATTCTAAACAAAAAATGAAACGATTAAATTATCGTCTTTCCTGGTTCAAATCAGCTATTCATATTCTTAAAAACACTTTAAGTACAGAGGGTTAGCTACTCGAATAGTGATCAAACTAATATTAGTTTGGACAGCGATAAACGCCGAAGCTCTGTCTTCCTTCTTCGATAACCGATTCAGGAACGATGACGTTGCCGCCCATAGTGCCGGCTTCATTACGCGCTAAGCGGGTTAGTTCCTCTTGCAGCCGCTCACCACCTCGTTCAACAACGATCACACGGCTTAAGGTTTGAGCCTGCGCTCGCCCTACGCGCTGGCAATTGGCGACTTCCTGGCTCGTGCCTAAGCGCACAGAATCTCCTTCGTCGGTTACTTGTACCCAGCTATTGCATCCGGTGATGACAAAAATTAGTGATGAAAGAAGAAAAATGCGGTTCATAATTGGCTCCGAGAGATTGGCTTTGGTGTGAAACCAGACGTAAGTGTACCAGTTTTAGTTACGCTTGCAGTCGCAATGCGGCCAAGCGATTCGATCCCGAAAACGAGAAGCGAGTATGGTACCATCCGTGGTTTTTCGGCATTTGTCTGAGATCATAAAATGGCCATTATTGAAGGCTCAGAATTAATCGAACAGCTCAAAGAACTGGTTGGTCCTAGCGGCTATCGCGAAGGCGATGATATCGATGCAAAAAATTACAAGGACATGATGGGTGCTCGTGCCGTTAAGCCGCCTCTTTTATTACGACCTCAAAATACCGAACAAATTTCCCAAATATTGAAAGCCTGTAATGAAGCCAAACAACCCATCACACCTCAGGGTGGTATGACCGGGCTTGTTTCAGGTGCTGCGCCGTTGGATGGCGAACTGGTGCTGAGTATTGAGCGCATGAAGGAGGTGGTGGAAGTCGACAAGTTTACTTCCACCATGACGGTTCAGGCAGGGGTCGAATTACAAAAAATTCAGGAAGCAGCAGAGGAAAATAATTTACTGTTCCCCTTGGATCTGGGAGCGCGAGGGAGTTGCACCATTGGGGGAAATCTGGCCACCAATGCCGGAGGCAATCGAGTGATTCGCTATGGCATGATTCGAGATATGGTGGTTGGTGTTGAAGCTATTCTGGCCGACGGCACAGTGATTGATGGGCTGCACAAATTACGCAAGAACAATACTGGTTACGACTTAAAGCAATTGTTTATCGGCAGTGAAGGTACCCTGGGAGTTATTACTAAGGCTGTGTTAAAGCTCGCTCCCAAACCAAACAGTCAGGCGGTGGCCTTATGTGGATTAAAAAGCTTCGATGATGTGGCGAACTTCCTCGTGCATGCGCAATCGAGTCTGGGTTCGAACCTCAGCGCCTTCGAAGTGCTTTGGAACAATACTTATCAATTAATCGATGAATACGTTCCCAGTGTCAACACGCCATTAGCGGATAACTTTGGATTCTATGTGTTAATTGAAAGCATGGGATCTAACACCGAAAGAGACTTAGAATTATTTTTAGATGCACTCAATCAAGCGACTGAGAAGGGATTGATTGAAGAAGTAGTGGTTGCCGATTCAGATACAAAAATACGAAACATCTGGGCGGTGCGGGATGGCGCGGCAGAAGTCATCGGTGCTGGCTACATGCATGCCTATGATGTGTCACTCAATATTGATGACATGGGTTACTTCGGTGAAGAAGTCGAAAAACGAATTCGTGCAAAATGGTCTGATACTGTGATCGGCTTGTTTGGTCATATCGGTGATGGCAATGTCCATATCATCGTCAATGTCGGGCCAGACACTCGAAATGCACACCTGGAAATAGACGAGATTGTTTATACCTTGATCCAGGAACTGAATGGTTCCATTTCGGCAGAACATGGGATCGGCATCATGAAAAAACAATTTTTGAATTACAGTAAGAGTGATCCAGAGATCGGATTAATGAAAACACTCAAACAAACCATGGATCCCAACGGGATACTGAGCCCAGGAAGAATTTTTTAGGAGTAGCAAATGACAGATAATAATTTAGCAGGCAAAAATGTAGTTGTTATTGGCGGAACCGCAGGTATCGGTTTGGCGACAGCGATTGCAGCAAGTGAAATGGGCGCTAATGTTTGGGCGGCTGGTCGCAGCGAAACGAATATTGAAAAAGCCAAAGCTGCAAGTGGCGGTAAATTCGAAGTCAGACAGGCTGATACTCACGATGCTGCCCAACTGCATGATATTTTTAAAGAAGCTGGCACTATCGATCATTTAGTGTCTGCCGCCATTGGTGGTGAGCGCACCCTTAAGCCTTTTGTCGAACAAACGGAAGAGCAGTTTCAAGCTGCCTATGGAAAGCTCTGGGGATACGCCAAGGTAGTGCGGGAAGGTCATTCTTATGTGCCAGAAGATGGGGCAATTACCCTGGTGAGTGGATCGCCTGCAAGAAAGATTTCTCCAAACACTTCTCCCTTAAGCTGTGTTGGTGGCGCCGTAGAAAATATGGTGCGTTGTCTAGCAGTCGAATTGGCGCCGATTCGAGTCAATGTAGTTTCACCTGGCACTATTTCGACAGCGATGTTTGATCATTTTGGCGACGATAAAGAAGAAAAGCTCAAAGCAGCTACTCAAGCTCATTTGATTAAGCGGGCAGGGACTGCAGAAGAAGTCGCCGAAGGGCTGATCTTCGTTATGAATAATAGATTTGTCACAGGGACCACTGTCGAGATCGATGGCGGCCGAATTCTGAGTTGATTTGCCATTGTGCTATTTAGTCTCAAGATAGATTATTGAATTTGAATTATTGGAAAGTAATTGATGAACAACATGAACACTGAACGGAAGCAGCAGCATCGGTAGTTACTGATCCAGAGATGAACCTGGTTGAAGCGCTAGATAAGCGTCGCTCGGTGCGAGGTTTTCTAGATAAGGAAGTACCGCAGGAAATTCTCAATCGTATTTTTGAAATTGCACAGAAAGCACCTTCCAACTGCAACGTGCAACCCTGGAAAGTGTATGTGGCATCAGGCGAATTAAAAGACCGATTAAAGAAGCAAATGGTGGAGAATGTCACTTCCGGTGTGGAAGCCAATCCGGATTATCCTTACCGCAGTACTTTCGAAAACGAATATCGCAAGCGTCAGGTTGACTGTGCCGTCGCACTTTATTCCACCATGGATATTGGTCGAGATGACAGAGAAGGGCGGATGCGTGCGTCTCTGAGGAATTTTGAATTCTTCGATGCACCTTATATTGCATTCGTCGGCATGGATCCGTCTTTCGGCACTACCGTTGCTGTGGATGTGGGCATGTGGGCGCAATCGCTTATGCTGACGATGGTGAGTTTTGGTCTTCATAGTTGTCCTATGGGAACTATGCGTAATTACCCTGATTTGGTAAGAGCAGCATTCGATATTCAAGATGGCACTAAAATCTTGTTCGGGATAAGCTTCGGCTACGAAGACACGGATGTGCCTGCGAACGATACCCGAACTGCTCGCGAAGATATTTCTGCAAATATTACTTTTCGATCGAAATAAAAGAAGCTATGAGTTTTAAACCTGTTGTATTGCTCTATGATCTTAATAACGCACTCGTTGACGAGTGCGCCCACCTGGTTGGTCAGACTGGGTTGTATACGACTATTAATACCTATAACGAAACCAATGCGATGGAAGCGATGCAGCAATACAATCGCGGCTTTGGTTTGTTAACTAATCGTTTATCTTGTGTGATCACCGGATGGAATAGTTACAAAAAACCGCGAGATCAATTCCTTTTCTCCATTCGCAGCGAAGAAAAACTCAGTCCTATGCGTAAGGCAACTCCGGTAATAATCATTACCGAAGATCATCGCATCGATCTTAGGCAAATCGCATTGGATCCAACCGATGGCAACGTTGCTGCCTACTTACATCCAGACAATTTTCATGACGTCATTGCTGATACCTTGCACAAAGTTGTTTTTGGTAATCGTGCACAAGAGATGAATTCCATCGCTTATGCGCAATTGCAACGGGAAGAACACACCGATTAGCAGCAGTCTGCGAGCGCTAGACCTTGTTGACCCACCATGGTTTGCAGCGTAGCATCGGTTCTCTAAGTTATTATTTTTTAAAGAAGACTTCAGTAGGAGAGAAAGAATGAAGCGAATAATTACATTAGCAACAGCAGTAGTAATTGCGCTAGGTGCGAGTCTAGCCAGTGCTCAGGAATTAGAAAAATTCGTTCGCTACTCCATGAACGATGGTGAAGTTTATTGGGGCATGATTCATGACGATACTGTTTGGCAGTTAGCCGGCGCGCCCTATGAAACAATGGAACATACTGGCCTAACCCACCCTCAGGATTCGGTGAGATTGGAAGCACCAGTAGAGCCAACCCTGGTATTTATGACGGCGTTTAATTTCCGTAGCCACATCACCGGCGAGCCAGCTGAATACCCTGGTTTGTTTATCGTTCCCCCAAGTTCAATTATCGGGCCTGAAGATTCGATTGTGCGTCCAGCCGAATCACAAAACCTTCACTACGAAGCAGAAATGGCAGTGGTAATTGGCAAGCGCGCGGAAAACGTTTCAGTTGAAGATGCCCATGAATACATCTTCGGCGTAACAGCAGGAAATGATGTCAGCGAACGTGCCTGGCAGGGCGGAGACATTCAGTGGGTGAGAGCGAAGGGCTCTAGAGGCTTTAATGCTGTCGGTCCTTATCTCGTTCGCGGTGCTGATCACAAGAATCTGCAGATCACTGGCCGCCACAATGGCGAAGTTGTGCAGACTCAGAACAGCAACGATCTAATTTTCAATATGGAGCAGATGGTGAGTTATATTTCTCAGTACTTCACTCTACAGCCTGGCGATATGATCTGGTCCGGCACCATGGGAAGTACCCGTGCAATGGTTCCTGGTGATGTCTACGAAGTCGAAATTGAAAACGTCGGCGTACTTCGCAACGAAGTCGTACAGGGAAAATAACTCGAGAGGATTACAGGCTGTTTCGTTAAGCTATTACTCGATTAGTTAGTAAAATGAAAAACCCGACCGCTTTGCAGCAGTCGGGTTTTTCTGTTTTAGCAGCTATAAAAATTGCATGGCAGGGGCGCGACTGTAGAGTGTAAGATGTACTAAATGTAAGTGATTTTCACTACATTTCTTCTTTGCTCAATGTGTATCTTATTGATTTTATTAAATAAAAAACATGGACCGTTTTTTGCTACTTATTAATAGTTAGTAGTAGAAAGTAGGATTGAGTTCAGAATACACTGGACCTGCGCAAAATAAGAGGACGAGATAATGGCTGCTGCTTTGCAAGTATTCTCATTAATGATGGCGGTAATGTTGCCTGTCAGCTTGATTGTTTTTATTACTGAGTATTTCAAATACAAAAAGAGCACTAATCGGCGATTTGGCGACATAAAAAAGGAAATGGATGCCAATTCAACGGATGATCTGGAAAAGGAAATCACTGAACTTAAACAAAGGATTGTAGTCTTAGAAAGTATCGTTACAGATCGGAACTATGATCTGGATCGAAAAATCTCAAATTTGTAAACATAACCTTTGTTATGTGGTTACTTAAGCCACCAACAAGAGGCAAGTCAATATGAGCGCAATAGGCAATTTAGTCTGGTTTATTTTTGGCGGCATCTTCATGGGTCTCGGATGGTGGTTAGTAGGCATGCTCGCCTTTCTCAGCATAGTTGGTATTCCCTGGGGCAAGGCATGCTTTGTCATCGGCTACATGTCATTTTTTCCATTCGGAAATGAGGCGATTAGTCGTTATGAACTCACCTTGGAGCACGATATCGGCACCAGTGGTTTAGGTGTGGTCGGCAATGTCATCTGGTTTATTGTCGCTGGATGGTGGTTGGCTCTAGGGCATTTGTGTTGTGCAATTTTTTGGCTACTCACAATAATCGGAATACCGTTTGGTATTCAACACTTGAAACTGGCTGGAATCTCAGTAGCACCTATTGGGAAAACAGTGGTATCCAAAGATCTCGCTCATGCTGCACGGCGGGCTAACGCCCGAGTGGCGGTCGTTAATTTGCGAGAAGCGTACTAAGTTTCGAGTTTCCCCAACCTCTCCAGCATGCATTAAAGGAGAATTCGATGAAAAAATGGTTATACAAAGCTGTTCCACTTTTTCCTTTGGCTTTGATCCCTTCATTGGTCTATGCACAAGAAGCAAGTGTCGATATGGGCCTTAAAGTAGTAATTGCCGCATTGCCGATTATTATCGGAGTCATACTTGTGGTCTGCCTGCTTCAATTCAACGATGACTAAAAACAGGTGAACAAAAAAGCCCGACCACTCCAGAGTGGCCGGGCTTTTCTATTACTAGGCTAATAGTTAGCCTTCAGGCTGAGTCATACAGAAGACATTCAATTTATTGCCATCGAGATCTCTAAAGTATCCCGCATAGAAGCCAGTATCACCGCGCGGACCTGGAGCACCTTCGTCGGTAGCGCCAAGCTCCATTGCTTTGGCATAGAACGAGTCAACTTTATCGTTGGAATCTACTGTTAGGGCGATCATGACGCCGTTGCCGACAGATGCCTCGCCACCATCGAATGGCTTAGTAATTGATAGAGCAGGAAGCTTGGGATTAGTGGCCCAGGCGATAAAGGTTTCCATTTCCATGAAACGGCTAGCACCGATTTCTGCCAACAGGGCATCGTAAAATGCCGCAGATTTTTCCATGTCATTTGTTCCAAGTGTTACGTATCCAATCATGTGGTTCCCCTCCAGGTATTTATGATCATTAATATAATAATATTTTAGTCTCTTACTTAATCCAGCTACGTATGACGAAAGCAATAACTTACATTCGCCACTATCCTATCGTATGTCCGAGTATTGCTCGTTTGTTTCGGTAAATGTTAGTTGGCTAAGGCGAATGTAATTATTTGTTTCCGCTCTCAAGTAATTAGCATTTTTGTATATGCTCAATCGCTTGCTTCAAAATTTATAAGTTCTCGATAGCGGAAACAACTATGTGTGTGGTCATTGACAAGTCCGGCAGCCTGCATAAAGGCGTAACAGATTGTACTCCCTATAAATTTAAATCCGCGCTTCTTCAAATCTTTCGACATGGCGTCGCTTTCTGCTGTGGTAGCAGGAACTTCTTTGGCAGTTTTGCGCTTGCCGTCTTTAGGTTTGCCATCGACGAAAGACCAGATGTAGGATTCAAAACTTCCAAACTCTTTTTGAACGGCCTGAAAGGCTTTCGCGTTAGTGCGAATAGAATAAAGTTTAAGTCGATTACGAATTAGGCCCGGATCCAGCAGTAGCTTTTCAATTGTGCCATCTGTGAGACGCGCGACTTTGTTCACATCGAAATTTTTAAAACATTTTCTATAGTGATCGCGCTTTTTGAGTACGGTGATCCAACTTAAACCTGCCTGCTGACCTTCGAGACAGATAAACTCAAACAATAATTGATCATCATGAACGGGAACTCCCCATTCATCATCGTGATAGGCAATGTAGTCCGGGTCCTTTCCAGGCCACCAGCAACGTTCCGTCATTAAAACTCTTTCCCTTCTGGCCCGACTATACAAGGCCGTTAATGCTATCAGTGCTGTACGACAATGTCGTTACCCCATAGCAGAGTGTCAATCAAAAATACTGTATATAAATACAGTATTCGATGCAAGTTATTTTAAGTAGAAATGAAATAGAAAAGCTCTAATCACGATCTTTGTTTGCTATCGAAATTGATAAAAGATGTTCTATGCGAATTATTTGTACCTTCGAGATTAGTACAAATTCTTCTGCTGAATCTTTGGAACCGATGTGGGGTAGTGGATCTGCTTTTCTGTTCTGCTACGTCCGAAGATACGCCAAGTGTGCTGGTGCGAAGGTATAAATCACATCCCGATACAGGGATTCTCTCGCCAAACTCTGCTGACTCGCAGCAAGGAACGAATAGCTGCTGCTTCTGGATAACTGCGCCAGAATCCCGTTAGCAAACGAATTAAAGTGAGTTTTGTAATGAGGAATAATCATGAATTTAAAAATCATGACGACGGCCGGTTTTTTTCTATTGCTAACTGCCTGTATGTCCACTTCCGATCCACTCGGGCCACCAGAAAGTGCCTGGGCCGATTACTTGTCCTGGTACAAAGTAACACCGGAAGCCGAGACTGGTGATCCAACTGGATTTTTAGGGAGTGTGCACGATGGCACTCGGGCTTTTCGCCAGATTTACGTAAATTCTGTCGGTGAGCCAGTGAATAGAGGAACGCGGGGATTTCCCTATCCTCCAGGTTCAATTTTAGTCAAAGAAAGTTTTAATAATCGCGCTGCATTAGATTCGAGAAGAAATCCCGATCTCACCGTGATGATTAAATTACCCCAGGGACAATCATTGGAGACTGGCGGCTGGGAGTACGTCCGTCCCGATGGCGCTAGAGGTAATGGAGCTTCTGATCTAGCTGCGTTTTGTAGAGACTGTCATTTGTTTGCCGCCGCTACGGATTACAATTTCATCAATTCTGTCTTCTATCAGAACAATCGCTAATTCCCTGTTGCTGTACGCCATTTCTCACATCTTGTGGGAAGTGGCATGGAATTCATTAGCAAAGTTTCATTCATTCTCGTTTTGAGTGAGAATCACCCTGGAAACCAATTAAGGAGGGTATAGGGTGATCGCTCTAAATCGAAGTAGACAATTATTAATCGTTTTTTTGTTGTTTCTGCCAGCACTGGCAGCTGCGCAGGATAAAAGCTTTATCAATCCGAGTCATGCATCTGGCGATGGCCTGCCATTTAGCGGTGCAGTCATGGTGGAAGACACCTTGTATCTGTCGGGCATGTTGGGTTTGGTTAACGGCGAAGTTCCGGCAACTCCAGAAGAAGAAGCTCGGCTAATAATGGAACAGTTCAAGGCTACCCTGGCAGAAGCTGATATGACCATGGATGACCTGGTTAGCGTGACAATCTATTGTTCAGACGTTTCACACTACGCTGCATTCAACAGCGTCTATCGCACTTATTTCACAGGAAATTATCCAGCTCGCGCTTTCATTGGATCGGGTGCGCTGCTCTTTGATGCCCGTTTCGAAATGCAGGGAATTGCAGTCAAATAAGCCTGTTATTGCGACTGGAAAGGAAATTTTTGGTCGCAATATCCTGTCTCACTTTTCGTAGTAACAAACAATTACATCTCGACCCTTCAGCTCGCCGCTAAGTGGTTGATATTGATCTATGTTTCTAATACTGTACGCGACTTTGTTGACCACGGATTGAACCCAACTACCTTCGGAATTGAGATGATTAAGCAGCCCATTTCTCCTCGACAATTAGTAAAGTTATTCCTACTTCTGGTAACGGCCTATCCAACTTCGCTTGGTGCCCAGGAAATCTTTACCCAGGAAGTTTCGCCTACCACCACTGCATACCAGTTAAGCACTGCGCCGACTATTGACGGTGAAGTGTTGGCTGATGATGCCTGGGCAGTGGTAACGCCAACCGGTGGATTTACTCAGGTTCGCCCAGAAGAAGGGCAGCCATCGACGCAAAAAACCGAAGTCTACCTGGGCTATACCGAGGATTCGCTCTATATAGGAATGGTAGCCTACGACACCAATCCCGAAGGTATTATCTTTACTGATGCTCGCAGAGATTCATCCCTTGACGACACAGACAGTTTTCAGGTGATTATTGACGGTCTGTTAGATCGGCAGAATGGGTTTATTTTTGGAACTACTCCGGCTGGGTTGGAATACGACGCGCAGGTTGTTAATGAAGGGGCATCCTCAGGATTTCGTGGCTCCAATGGTGGTATCAATGTTAACTGGGATACGACCTGGGAAGTCAGTGCTGCAATTTCTGACATCGGTTGGAGTGCAGAAATGGAAATTCCCTTTTCGGCATTACGCTACAGTAATCAAGATGTTCAAACCTGGGGTATAAATTTTCAACGCAATATTCGACGCAACAATGAAGTCACCTACTGGGCACCGCTGGATCGTCAATACAATTTGAATCGAGTTTCTGAAGCCGGATATGTCGAAGGCATAGAGGCGCCCAGTCAACGTTTTCTGCAGTTTACGCCCTATGCATTGAGCTCTTCTTCTCGTGGCGGTGCAATTGTTTCCGGGACGGAAAACAATGAAGAATATGGATTCGATGTTAAATACTCTGTCACCCCTTCATTGACACTTGATGTCACTTACAACACAGACTTCGCCCAGGTCGAAGCAGATGACTTACAGGTAAATCTGGATAGATTCAGTTTGTTCTTTCCAGAAAAGCGGCCTTTCTTTCTGGAAAATTCCGGTCAATTCGCCGTGGGTAATCCTCGGGAAGTGGAATTGTTTTTCAGTCGACGCATTGGAGTAGGCGCCGGTGGTGCGCAGTTACCAATCGAAGGTGGCTTACGTCTTTCAGGAAAAGTTGGCGAAAACACCAACGTCGGTTTAATCGGAATGCGTACAGAAGGAATTACCGGTATCGCTTCAGAAAACGATTTTACGGTGGCGCGAGTAAGTCGGGATCTACCCAATCGATCTTCTGTAGGATTCATGTACGTAGAACGAGATGGTGACGGTTCGGCTTTTAACAACAAAGGCGACGACTATAATCGAACTTTTGCTGTTGATGGGCGCTGGGGAATTGGCAATGAGACCTTGATTACCGGCTGGGCAGCGAGAACTGACACGCCTGGTCTATCCGGTCGCGATGGTGCTGGTGGAGTTGATGCCAACTATGTTTCGCCGGAGTGGAATCTAAGTGCCGGCTATTCCCAGGTAGGTGAGAACTTTAATCCAGAAGTGGGATTTCTGCAGCGCAGCGGCTTTCGCAAATACACCGCCGGCATCAGGCGCACAATTCGTCCCAATAATCTCTGGGGCCTGCACGAATTAAGGCCACATATTAATTATCGTGGTTACTGGGGCTTCGATGGCTTCCAGGAAACAGGCTATCTGCACGTCGATAATCATTGGGAATTCGACACCGGCATGGAAATTCATACCGGCATGAACTTTACTCAGGAAGGGGTGCGAGAGCCGTTCGAAATCGTCGAAGGAGTAGTGGTACCCGCCGGAGAGTATAAGCACGAAGAAGCACAGATAGTATTCCAGACCAACCAGGGGGCGCCACTGAGCTTCGATCTTCGCAGCAATATTGGCGGATTCTTCGGTGGTGACCGGATAAATCTGGAGCCAACAGTTCGATATCGCTCCGGTGACAAATTCAGTACAGAACTGTCCTGGTTACATAGCGATATCGAGTTGCCCGTACCGGGAGGTGATTTTGAGGTAGACCTGGCACGTTTGCGTCTGACCTATTCGTTTACGCCGCGAATATCAATTCAATCGCTGGTTCAATACAACAAGCGTGATGACGTATTGTCGACCAACCTGCGTTTCTCCTGGGTACAATCTGCCAACGCAGGTTTGTATATAGTTTACAACGAAGTGGATGAAAGAAGTCTGGCAGGCATCGGTGCACCGCGCCGCGATGCGCAACAACTTATAATCAAATATTCCCGCATCTTAGATATATTTAATTAGGCCTTACTACTGCTATTCCTGCAGTATGCCGGATATGCCGCTGTTAATGTGTTTGGTAGCGGTTGAAACTTCAAACAGAAAAAGTACTAGCCCCACAATAATAAAGCACATGGCGATTACGAAAAACGTAGCGATCATAGTGCTTAGATCTATTGCTACTAGTTCACCACAGAACAGGGCAACAATTACCAGGCTTATTAATAAAGCACCTAATACAAAAGTTCGAATCGCCCAATTAATCAATTGAATACGCTGCCACAATCCTTGTGTTTCTTTCTGTAGTACAGCGACATGCTCGTCATGAGCTTCGCCAACCATTTTCGTTTCGATCTTACGAAAACGATCAACCACTCTGCCGAGTCTGGAAGTCAGTACATTAAGCATGCCGGCAATGCCAGCCAGCAGGAAAACAGGGGCAACAGCTAATTGAATAACGCCGGCGATTGCTTCAATTGCCGTAGTCTGGTCCATGTAACGATTTCCTAGGTGGCGTTCTTAGCGTCTAAGTCTTTCCAATGCCGCGCTCCGTTGCCAGGAGTGCGGGTAAGGTTAATCCAGATCTCTGCTACAGCTATGTTGGTAACCCCTGCCATCCAGAAGGTTGTGCCGAATAGCTCAACAAATTCGATATTTGTTGTTGCTTGAAATGCGGTCAGCATCAAGCGCTCGGTAGCGATTGCAAGCATAGCCGCGAAGGATCGGATCATCCATTCTCGATGAGCGCCGAATTGCTTCTGACGAATCCGCCTGTACGCCATCACCAGAGTAAACAAAACATAGGCTCCAAAGAATGCAGTAGCCATTGCTTCATTAAATCCCTGGCCGCCTAATCCAAGAAACGGATCGAACACACCGATGGCTATGCCGGAAAAGGCGCCGATTGCACCACAGAGTATGTAAACTCTGCCACTCCAGCGATGAAAGCCTATGTGCTTCTTACGAATAGTGCGGGTAAATTGAATAGGACCTAGCACAAAAACCAGGAAACCAGGACCGAGATGGAGGAACGTAGCGAGTGCATTCGTGTAATAACGAATATCGAAAATATTCATCTCCATATCCGGATTCGCCATGGCTTCACTCATAAATGAGGCGCGACCAAATATAGCGAACAGGCCCGTGAATACTAATGTGGCCACCGCAAGCCAGCCTAAAACTTCAAGTACTCGTCTTACGGTAGGCATCGGTGCTGCTGAAAAAGTATCTACAGAAACAGACGCGCCACCACCGGCAGTCATGTCAGTCATGGTTGGAATCCCCTAAGCATTTGAGTGTTAGACGCAAGATTAACTTTGGAGGTTAACGATGGCTAGGAATAAATTTCTAGTTATCAATTACTGGGCGAAATACCCTGGATTCGCTGATAGTGCGCTGATAATCGTCACTGAGTTCAGTTGCGCCGATGGTTTGTTCCAGTAACTCGGGAACAATTTCGAGTCCATTTTCGGCATTGGCGAAAAAGATCAGTGCGCTCTTGTTTGCCGGGTCGCCTAAGGCAAAGGTTTTAAAGACGCCATTGCTGCCGGTGTGCCAGAACCTGTTTCCTAGTTCAGCCTCTTCAATACCCCAGCCCAGACCCCATGACATACTACCTTGAGTGCTATAGTCTCGTGCCTCAACAGCCGGTTCTAGCATTCTCCTAATCACAGGATTAGCTGCTTCATATTCATTCAGTAGAAAGCGTACAAATATCGAATAGTCGCTTATGTTAGTGACAAATCCTCCTTCGGGAAATTCAGAATCCAAATGCAATATTTCGCGACCTATTTCTCCATCGCTGTCATGTCCCCATGTGGAATTTTGTTCAAATTCATCTCGCCAAAGAAAACTGGAATTATTCATATCCAGCGGATCAAAAATATAGGTATCAAGAAGTTGAGTTAATGATTGAGCTGTAATTTCTGTAATCGCTGCATGCAGAAAACGAAATCCTGTCCCCGAGTAGGCGAAGCGTGAACCTGGTAAAAAATGAATCGCTCCTGGAGTCGGTGTGCCATTGGGCAAGCCGGAAGTATGGGTGAGGACCATGCGAGCAGTTATTCCCAGATATTCACTCGATTCAAAAAAATCGGGCCCGTATGCATTCGAATCTGGAATGTATTGATGCAGAGGGAGATCGAGATCGATAAGCTTTTCTTGTTCCAATTGCAAAACAAGGAGTGCGAATACAGGTTTACTTAAAGAAGCTGCTTCAAAAATGGTTTCGTTGTTAACGAAAAGCCCGCTAGCTGCTCTCCGCTCACCATAAGATTTCACAGCTATATGACCATCTGTGATAACAGAGAGTGGGAGTCCGGGAATATTTTGACGCGCCATAATACCGAGAACAAATTCGTCAGCGGGAAGACGAGATTGAGCCACTGACAAATTTGCACAAGTAAATGTGCAAATGAATAGTAGAAAAATCTTTTTACTGGACAAAATACAGCCCGAATCGTAGAAGTCGCAGAAAATAATACGCCTAGCGGACGAGTATTTGAAGTTTCAAATCATGTAAGTAGTAGAAAGCTGCAGAAATTTAGTGCCGTCATATAGGGCTGAGCTGTGAAAATAGTACTAAATTCATTGAATAGTAGGGGTTAGATAAACGCTAAGTTGATCACCCGAATTAGAATTTGAGCGAATTGTTGCGAGTTCACTGTTCAATGTCATCACCTTAGGTTGGCCTCGTAAGGAGAATTCACCTTCTTCAATCTTAAAAACCTTCACCGCAAGTAAGACTTGCTCACCATCCGCTTGAATCTCAGGCGTCACCTCTAATCTGAAGTCTTCGATTATAATTGTCGCCGTTGATCCCTCAGGAAGCAGTTCATTTCCCATTCTTACGGCAGGCGGAATGTTCTCAACAGCGTCTTGGTCGTCTATAGAAATTGTGTAATCCAACAATATGGATTCGGCAAGAGACGGTCTTATGGTTGCCAATGCAATCAATCCAACTAAAGCAAGCAAAATCGTTGCAATACGAATTCTCGTGGAAGTAAAAAAATCGAATATCGACAATTTGGGATTAGAAGCCTGCAACTGGGAAATTTCCATTTCAAACACTGAAGCAAGTGCCTTAACTGACTCATTTGATGCTGTACCAGAAGTTTCAATGCGCTGAATGGTGCGGATTCCCAATCCAGACACATTGGCGAGATGCTGCTGACTCCAGGCTCTTTTCTCGCGCTCAATTCTTATAAGCTTCGAATTTACTTTCATGTCCATGTGCGTTTCCCCAAATCGAACCTAGTTATTAGATTGTTCGGTAGAAACCAGATTTCCGCTACGCCGTGTCAACGTCAATCATACGTCATAGCTATGCCATAGACCATGAAGGCGGCATGTACTGAATAATGGCTCCCAGAGTGACCAGAAGTGGATAAGTCTATATAATCCGTTCCCTCGTAACAGCGCATGCAATGGCATGTACAAAATTCAGAATCACGCGCCCGTAGCTCAGCTGGATAGAGTAACTGGCTTCGAACCAGTTGGTCGGGAGTTCGAATCTCTCCGGGCGTGCCAATTTTCTTGCACTTACTCCATAGTTACTGGGGTGCTCGTCCCAAAAGATACACTTTGTCCCGTTGATATTGATTCTTGTGGCGGTTAATCTATAGTCAATTTAGTGGGTGTTCTCATATATGTACGATATTATAAGAAATTTCGAAACAAATTTTTTCGTTGATGCAGCGAAATTTGGTTCGTCTCCAAAAAATATTTCAAAGTTGATGACGGAATTCGGCGAGGAAGGCTTTATACCTAGAACGTTTGATGAAATAGGCCCTTCCAGAAAGAGTAGGGTCGGGTTAGTTACAACTGATTCTAAATGGGAAATAAATATTCTTTCCGATAGATTTAATATAGAGCATAAACCTCAAGAAGTTGGCAATTTGGGATTGGAGATTTCCGGGGAATTTGCAGAGAAAGCTACTTCCTATGTTGAGAGATTATTAAAATTGATCAAACGAAAAGGATTTCGAATGGCTTTCGTATCGAATGGAATGCTTGAAGAAATGGATCAGGTAAAGCTCGAAAATATTTTTGAAAAAATTGTTAATCCAATAGATTTTTACAAGTCATCAAAACCTTTTGAATGGAATACGAGGTCTGTTTCCAACGATTCAATAAGAATTGCTAGAAAAGCAGAAGAACTTAATGTTATTACAATGATTAATAGGATTCGTGGGGCAATTCAGAAGGCAGACGGCGGGAAAATGGATTTTGATCGAATTGAACTGTCTTTTGATATTAATACTGTAGCCATCAATGATGATGAGAGATTTCGTGCCAATCATTTAAAGGAATTTATTGAGAAGGCAAATAAAATAAGACTTAGAATTGCTGAAGAATTTCAGAGTGCAATCAATGAATAATCTGGATTACAAGAAATTGGAAGACTCGTCAGAATCTCGAATTCAATTCGACTCAGATGGTGAGCGAAGTTTATCTCTAAACTTGGATGAACGTGTTGTGAATTTGAATACCTCGACGACAGGTGCTAGCAACACAGCTGTTGGTATTGACATTCTAAATACAAATGAAAGTGGTATAGCTGAGTGGGATATCAATTTTGGTATAATGGACCAGCAATTTATAGGCGTAGATATCTCTTGGGCTGGCACCGATCTCAGTATTGAGAACGAGTTAAATGAACAAAGATTGGAAGAATTTAATAACAAGCATAAAGTTACTTTTTTGAATTTGGTTATGGAGGACTCTTTAGAGTCCGGAATGATTTCACCAGCTGATCGATTAGTTAAGCAATTAATGAGGGAAAACTCTACGGTCGCTAAAGAATGGCTGAATAGACTATTTATCAACAATTTTAAAGATGAGAATGTTTGCCTTGGCATTTTGTCAGTTTTGTCAGTTTTGTCTGGTTTGGATTACAATGTCGTTTACCCCCAAGGCCAAACGATTGCGATTGCTGCATTAGCGCATACTAATGCTGAGGTAAGAGAATTTGCAATATGCGCCTTCGAATACTGGGAATCTAAGGACGCAATTCCAATTCTTGCAGAACTGCACTGTGCGGAGAATTGGCTCAATGACTACAAGTCGTCTGTCGTAGACTATCTGAAAGATCTCTAAAGTTCAGATGACCTATTTAGTTAGAAAAGTAGGTATGCCGAAATGGTTGGAAGGGGATGTAGTTAGGTCTCCTGTCTCTGCGGATGCTATCACGGGCTGTCTGCGAACAAGTCAAAATGCTTTGTCTCTTTGGAAAGTAGAAGATGAGGCTAGTTTAAGCGATGCTGTACTTGCGTTAACTTCTAAATTTGAGAGATTGCAACGCTGCGATATTGTCTGGTTTGAAAAATCAGAATTAGAAGATAATGGTTTCGATTTGGAAAATACTCCCGGTGAAACCGTTGTAGATTCTCTCGTAGACTCGCATGTTGATATCACGGAGTTAGATTACCAAAAACTGGGTGATGTCGCCGAAAAAGTAGTCGACAGTTTTAAGCATTCCAAATATAAGCGATTCACCAATGGCGATATAAAAAATCTAATACAAGATGCGGTAGAAAATGATTTGCTTGATCCAAGAAAATTGCACGACACACTTAGGGAGAAGTGTGAAGTTTAAGAAATTAATGGGGACAGATTTATTTAGAATCAAAGAGGCCAGAGAAGTTTGAAGAGAGAATGGCAAGAGCCATAGATTTGAATTATCAAGACGAAGGTTTTATAAGTTCTGGTTTCCTTCGGTATATTCTATTAGTTATCTCTGAATTCGAATGTCCTAAAAGTGCCTTCGCATGATTTAGTTCTATATCTGAAGCAACTTTTGCTCTGAGATCGTGTTCAGTAAACCGAATTTCGAGCGCAGTATGCGACAACGCTTTAGACATAAATCTTTCCCAAATGGAATCAAACCCATTCGCTGTTCCATTCTCTTTAATATACGGTTGTCCTCGATTAGTATGAAACAACCAGATAGATAGGACTTTATTTCGCAGATTAATTACTACGTCTACGGCATTTCTTAAAGCATCGGTCCATTCAATAATGATCTTCTTGCCACTAGATTGAGAAGTTTTCCTTGGATTTACGTGAATGCCATCTTCTTTTAGATCTGACACTCTGATTGACAGTAAATCACCTCTACGGAGCCCGGTAAGCAGCTTTAAATTGATATAGGCCGCGAGGAGAGGAGAGGCCACTGTCAAAGCTTCTTGCACTTCCCAGTCTTCTACATAACGCCTTCTCGGCGGCGTGCTAAATTTTCGGACTTTCCCTTTTATCGGATGGTATTCACACAATCCCCACTCAATCGCTTTCGAAAATGTATGACTCAACACTTCAATATCCCTGTTGGCAGCAGTCTTGCCTTGTTTGCCTCTCAAATCACGAAATTGATAAACGTGTTTAGGTTTGACGGCTTCGATAGGCATCTCACCAAAAACAGCTTTTAGCTTTCTAATCGATATCAAATTGGAATCTTGAGTCTTGGGAGCTTTTAGTGGAATGACTTCAAGCGCATACCTATCAAATAGTTCACCCATAATCTTAGCGTTAGAATAAAGTTCGAGTTTGTCAGCCCATTCTCTGTAGGCTTCGCTCAGCGTTTTACCTAGACGATATTCTGTCTTGCCATCCCAGAGGTCGCGAAGGTTAATAGGAGGGCGGTAATAGTACGCCCCATGCTTGTGCCGCCATCCAGCAGGGAGTCCTTTATTAATATCGAGACGGGGTTTTGGAACCATCACACAGCCCCGAAATTGGGTTCACAGGTTTGGTGCTTCTTTCCGGTTAAATAGCCGTCCATTTTGGCTTCAAAGTGAGCCCGAGATACCAAAGGAGTGCCGTCAGCCCGAAGCAGAGCAGTAAATCCATTTCTACGTAGCCAACGAAGCTGTGCAGCTGGTTTAACCCTAGCTGTAATCTTTTTTAATTCTTTCTTTGTAAGGTTTATGGATTTCACTGTGTATCAAATGTACTCAAATTTAAGACATACCTCTCCCATCAAGCAAAGGAGAATCAAATTGTCGTTCCTGCTTCAATAAGGTCTTTTTTAAACTGCGGTTCCAGCCTATCTGGTAAACCCGGTCTTCTTAGAGTGCGAATAACAGAATCGCAATCCTCGTCGTTCAATAGGCAGAGTATGTTTATGTATTGGCCGCATGCGATTCTGCACCATTCTATGGCGCTCTCGAGAGAAATTGATTGTTCATTTCGGATTGTTTCGATTCTGGATTGAATACGATTTAGGAACTTAAATGCTGGATATGCTCCAGACAGGTATTGGTCTGCAAGCAATATTGCTTCGTACGGAATTATTCGATCAGCACTTTTGAATTCTATTTCAGCCCTGCACCAATCACTTTTGGGATCACCCAACTCTCGACCTTTTTCATAAATCCGCCCAAATTTCCCACTCTTACGGACTCCGATTTCAAAAGTCTTTCCATCACCGGAATCTCTGTCGTCTCGTAGGTGAGTTTTAGGGTTTCGTCCTCCCGATGCATATAGCCCGGCTTGTTCCCACTCGATAGCTTTAGCGATGTTTATGCTAGATCCAGTGAAATCATCGTGTGCAATATCTAATCGAGAAATTTTGGCTTCGGTTGTTTGTAACCAATCATGAACCAGGGTCCAGTCTTTAACATTTGCACATCCTTTTCCTCCAAATCGGACGTGAATCGTTTCATTTTGGCTAAGCCCTCCATAGGCGAGCAATCCAAAGCAATCCAAATCTATGCGATATGCATACCCATTCCATCCAACTGACCTCTGAACCCAGCCGAAATCTGGCACGTTGAAAATGTTTATGAGCTCGTCCTTAAGCGGAAAGACGGCACTGAATTCGAAATTCGGTCGTATGGTGAAGGCTAGATAGTCAATGATTGAGAGCTTGTGGCTCAATCGATTGTTTTGGGAGAGAGTATTACTTTCCCCCCGTATTACTTTACGGGGTGCGGTGTCACCAGCAGCGCGCTCCGAAGCGCTACCGGTAACACTATCTTTGAGAAGCAAGTTTTTGGAAGGATATTTCATATTGCGTCTCATGTTGAGCCGCAAAAGAGGAAATTTCAAGTATCATTCGTAAATTAATCGGCGAGATGTTTATTTGGTAGTTTGACCAATTCTCCACTGGCAGCTTTCCAAAAATTTGACACATTCTGAACCAGCTTGAAGCCATTGTTTCTGATGGATGTCGCGGTTTGATCAGGAAATTCATCTCTCACCTTTATGTTCAGAATTTCTTCATATTTTTTCACAGTGGCTTTACTGTGCAGAAGGTGGATTACCTTCCAACCATATTGCCTGCCGAGAGTTAACATACCGAGAGCGGATTCTAGTTCACGCAAATCACCCATGAATTTGGCTATCGCCAATTGCTCGATTTTATTTATTCTATCAAGTTGATCCGAATCGAGTTTTTCTTGTTTTCTGAGATTTGATCTAAAATTGGGGCTAGATTTCATAAGCAATGGGTGCTGAGTTGATGAAATATGATATTTCATCAGCATTTCTAGTCAGATGCAAATTGAAAACTGCGATGTCTCCTAAGTGCCAATAACGGACTCTAAATCCCAGATTAATTTAGTTCATCCCAATTAACGTCTACTAAATTTTTGCGGATGTTTATGCAATTATGCAGTGTTAGCAACCTAGCTACAGATTGCCTTCTCAATCCAAGACATTACAAGTGAAAATACTAGTGGTTGATCATCAAATCAATTAGTCGCCAGTGTAGATCCCTAGTTAGTAAAAATTCCGTAATTTTTTGTTGATAATCCATTCCGCTTTGAACATCGCAATACTGCTGCATTAATTTCTGATCAATTACTCCTGTGCTCCCGTCAGCTTGACGGTTTAATAACATTCAGGTATATAATGAAATACGTGGGATTTCACCAATATGCCGGGACCACATTAGTCAAAAAATATTATTTATAAGGGGGTGATGTACAGTGTTATTTAAACGAATCTATCTGTTCATACTATGCGCTACTATTGTCAGTCCGATTAATGCTCAAGTAAGTGTGGAGAGTATGGAAGACAAACAAACTATTGCCGAAAGATTGCAGGCAAACTCAATAATTGAAGTTGGGAAGGCTGAGTATAATGCTGTTCTACGAATTCTTGTCGACGACATCCGTCAGTTAGGCGCGGCTTCCATAAACCTCGATTCAAAATTAAATGAAGGTGGTATTGAGAAACTTCTTAATTTGAATCTTTCAGAAATTCAATCAGCAGCGCTTAAACCATTTTATGACGAAATGTGCGAGCTGATGAATTCTGAAACACCTGACATTAAAGCAATTGGACGATTATATGACCAAGCTAAACTAGAAGAAGCATTAGTTACGGAAGCGGCTTATGAGTCAATAATCTCAGAATTCGATGATTCCGGGTTTACTGCTATAGAAAATCGCAAGGAAGAGATCACGGCTAATTCAACCATGATGAGCGTAAACTGGGAGGGTGTTGCGTCTGATCTTCCAGAATATTCAACAGCGTTTTTCCATCGTCTATGCCAACAGCATTTAGATCCGAGTTCAATTCCTGAAATCGACACAGAAATAGAAAGACAAAATTCAAGAATCCGAAGATTCTAGCTATTTTCTTCTAATGGAGCACAATAATGAAACTATCAAGAAGCCTGTTCTTTACATTGTTATCCGTAACTATCTATCTAATTCCAGTACAAGCGAGTGCAATTACGCTGTATTGTCAAAAAGTTTTTGCTGTACCTGTTACAGTCCCTCCGCTACCAGTTCCAACAATTCGCTGTAATTTCACTTGGGTGCAAAGTGATGAAAATCCTTACAACAGGGGATTTATGTATACCTGGGTCAATTATCCAGGATCTACTTTGTGGGCCGCTGACTTCTGGACATTTAATTCACCTTCGATTCCAAACAATTCTACAAGCCAATATTTAGACTGGGAGAATTCAGGAATTTATACTGTATTTAGTGAAGCAAATTTGTATTTTTCTTGGTTCAATCCTGAAGGCCCAGGTAGTTGGGAAAATGTATATCACTCCACTCCTCATCCAAAATGGGGATGGGTTCCAATTGTCCTGCCTTAGAAGCAATATTAGAAATTAGGATTGTTTTTTCATTATTTCGCGCGTGATAAAAACTGGGGGAAGACCACGATTTGATTTTCGATAATCATGTTTATTCAATTTTTTAGAGATTCCTCGTCCTTTGTTGTTATCGAAAGTTGTACGATTTTATTGTTATCAAATCGATGTCTTCTAACCTATAGCGGTCTGCTTTGGATCGTTAGCTGACCTTCTATTGTGTCCCAATCCAATATTATGTGGCTAGCAAAATCAATAGCTTACATCGCTCATCAGGGCTTACTAATGGGACAGGGAATAATACTAACTAGTTGAAAGAGAAGGGCGAATCGAATTTTGAGCATCAGGCTTCGAACCAGTTGGTCGGGAGTTCGAATCTCTCCGGGCGTGCCAATAACAAAACCCACCTTGTGTGGGTTTTTTTATTGGTAAGATCGTAGAACTTGGTTCGAACTCCTAAGTTCGACAAATTGCGTACGCAATTTGGACAGCCAAAGGCTGCCCCGACGGGGTGAACATTTTGGCTAAGCCGAAATGTGAATCAATCTCTCCCTTCTAGTTTCCTTGACTATCTTCGTTCTCAATACTTTCATCCAATCGAGCACCAGCAAGCACGCCAGAAAGTGAATAGTTGCCCTCGTGGCAGGCATATTCATAAAGTTTATCGTCGGTGAGATTTAGTGGCATCTCTCCAGTCATGGTTTGCACAAAAGTGTCTGCGTCTTCGACAGTAAATGTGTAGTTGATTATCTCGTCAGCAACGCGAGTGAAGAGCTCGGTCACCTTCATGTTTTCCGATGAGCCACGGAAGCTTTGCAGGGTGTTAATGCGACTGGTTTCAACAACCAATGTATCGCCTTCCCAATGTGCCACCGAATCTCCCATCCAGCGATTCATATTTTCAGGCAGCGGATCGTCATCGATGCGAATTATCCTGGCATCGTGCACCATCTCTACCAGAATCATTACATAGCCTGGAGATTGTACGATCTGATAATGATTGTTATATAGAATAGGTAGCATTGGTGGACCAGAGCTGGAGCCGAATGACATGAGACAGCGTTCTGGAAGAGGTCTGGTTTCAGGGCCGTCGTAGGCACCGCGCGAGCGCCTGCGTTCCAGCGCTGCCTCGATTCTCGCTTGTCCTTCAGCCGTATAAGCCGGGAGCTGTCCATCAACAGGATCTACGATGATTGAGCTGCGATACTCACCGTTGAACTGGATAACGTTGGTACCAGTGTCCATCCAGAAGTTATTGTAACTGTCTGCTGTTTCGATTCGATCTTTCACCGGGGCTCCACGATTCGGGTCACTGGGTAAATCTCGACCAGCATTGTAATCGGCAACTTCCAGTTCCAACTCGTAGGCTTCTTGCTCTGACAAGATTAACTGATTGCCGAATCTTTCCGCCCGTGTGAGGTTTGTTATGGTGTTATTGGTCCACATGCCTTGCAAGTCAGGTGCGCCATCGACAGTTCTCGGGACTTCATAAGAACCATTGTTCTGTGCATAAATCGTAAAGCCGCAGAGAACAGCGATTAGCAATACTGAAATTGAAATGTGATTGCGCGCCAGCTTGTTGGATTTAGTCTTCATGGCTTTGCTTCCTATCTTTAAATTATCTGTGTCGAATTAACAATCTCAATCGCCCCTATAATCTCAAACTCTGGCGTTTAAGGTAACTGCAATTCGCTCATTACGGACAGATGATCTGATGGGAAGGCATCGCTCCACTGATCGCTCAAGGCTGCCCCGAAGGGGTGAGAAATTCAGCTCAATCAAAGGGGTCAGAGTAACTTGATCTGTGCTCAACAATTCCAAAATCAAATTACTCTGACCCCTCTCATCAGCAGTGTATCAATACATTGCCTTTACGAACCGGAATTGGGCCGAATCAAAATCCAACATAGCTTGAACAGTACAAAACTAACCAACAGCGCAATAAGTATAACGAAGAACCCTAAATGTTCTGTCAATCCGAGGGAGTTATCAATAATTCCAAAGGCATAGAATCCTGTTTCGTCAGTGAACCAGCCAACTGTTTCTGGAGTGAAAGGTTTTAGCAGGGCAATCACAAAAAAAGTAACTGCGAATAGCGCCAAAAACAGAATTACCAATCCTCGAACTAAATTCGTAGCCGTGAAACTAACTCCGTGTATTACCTGTCGCAATTGATCAGCAGGATCAGATGGTGTCTTTACAGTGTATGAGGATTCTTCAGAAATCAGAGGAGGTACAATCAATTCTGGACTTCCAAGTTTCTCCAGGGCATTTCTTAATCTCTCCGGTTCTTGGATCTCGTCCTGTGCAGTAAATGCTTCGTATGCGTGTGATTCCAACTCCTGTCTGATTGCTTTTCGTTGTTCAGGTGGGATATGACTCGTTAGTCTATCTACTTCTGCAAAATAACTATCCCAAAGCTTGTCACTTTCTTTGCTTTCAAAATATTGTTCATTAGCCATTTGCATTACTCCAAGCCTGTTGCAGTGACTCAGTTGTAGCTTGCCATGCATTGTACATTTCAGAGGCTACTTTTTGCCCCTTAGCGGTGATCTTGTAGTACTTTCGTGCCGGACCTTTCTCCATAATCTGCCAGCGAGATTCAATGTAAGCTTCTTTTTGGAGCCGATTCAGCAGTGGATAAATGGTGCCTTCGGCTACCTCCAAATTTGCCATTGTATTCAGTTGCTGTAGCAAGCTGTACCCGTAATGCTCTTGTTCCTTCAAGCAAAGCAATACCAGAAACTCCAGCGTTCCTTTCCGAATTTGTTGCTGCCATCTTGCTAAATACACTAGAGAGTCTCCAGCAAACTAATATATGCATACTAAAGCAATATACATAGCAATACAAGGTATATAACAATAATTTATGGCTTCGTAGGGGTGAGAAAAATATCTAAGGTAATTTTTGAATCAAAGCTGCGTCAGCAGCGCAGAGCGCGCAACGCGCGAGTCCGAAGGACTGAGGAATTTAAATCAAAGGGGTCAGAGTAATTTGATAGTCAACAATAAAGGGGGCGGAGGGATTTAAATTTGAGCAATTGACTAAAAACAAATATCTCCATCCACATTTTCCATTACCGATCGATATGCCAAACTACTGTATTTTTACTCTGACCCTTAAATTACATCTTTAAGTAGGAGTTTTTTCCACTTGTTTTGACGATGCCTGTAAAAAACTAAGGCTATCAACCAAATTACTACAGTTAAAATACCGGCATCGATTTTAATTTCATCAGTATATTCGATAGTTTCATCATCAATTGCGTGAAATTTGATGGTGTGATTCCACTCCTTCGTTAACTTTCCGTGTTCATTTGAAACGATTCGTCTCTCTACTTCGTTGAGTTCTACCAATTTTATGTAGTGATCTCCAAACGGAATGAAGCCAAAGAAATATAAATTGAACTTGAATTTGCTTCCAATAGCCCACTGCTCAGAAATAGCGTAATTTTTCTGCGGTACAATTTTCAGTATTGGTGAAGCAACATAGATAAGAGAGGAAATATTTTGAAGTTCCTCCCACATTCTATTTTCAGTAGTTTTGAAAGTGGTGGATATAGTAGCTTTCAATTTCGGTCCTGGTAGGCAGTCATTATCAGCACGGTCGCTCACAATTTAACCAATAAAGAGTCAAGTGGTTGCTTTACAATCAAAGGGGTCAGAGTAACTTGATTTGTACTCAACGATTCCAAAATCAAATTACTCTGACCCCTCTCATCAGAAAAAAAATTTCAAAACAAGTGATCTGCATACCGGTCAATAATCGCCTCATGAGCTTCTGTCATGTGGGGCTCAAGAAAAGTTTCATGCCCGGCATCAACTTCTAATAGTTGATTCTCAACTCCCGCCGCATCGAGCAGTTGCTTCATGCGAATGCTGTTTTCTTCAAAATTTACAGCTTCATCTCTATTGCCGTGAATAAGAAGTGTGGGCGGGTCATCAGCAGATACATGATTAATGGGCGAGAGAGAATAATAGAGAGTAGGATCGAAGTCCTTTATATTGGCCCCGAACAAAGTAACGTCAAATTCAGAAGACTCAACATCTACCAGAGGCATAATCGCTACAACTGCATCGATATCAGAGAAAGATCTTTCATCAGGATTCACCGACATGCTTAAAAGAAGTGCTAAATAACCACCAGAGCTTACACCGAACATCCCTAATCGATTTCTATCAACGCCAAACTTCAGGCTGTTGCGTTTAATGTGCTCTATACCCAGCTTTAGTGAGTCATAAGCGACAGGTATTCTGTAGGTTGGATGAGCAGGGTGATAAATTTGAAAGAGCGTATAGCCTTCTTGCAAGAGCACTTCCCAAAATGGCTTAACGATGTTGAGATTGTCTTCACCTGAAACCATGCCTCCACTGACGATAAGAATTATACCTCTGCCGTTACGCTCTAACGGTGCTTCGACATCGTAATACATCGCCATGCCATCTTTGTAACCATAAACCTGGTGACTTGTGATAGCTGTATCCTGAGCAAAAGACAAAATTGGTCCTACTGAAACAGCAATAAAGAAAATTAAGCTTGCTAATTTAGACATCGTGGTTGTCCCTCTTAACAGAAAGTATCTATTTGAGACTCAAGCAAGTGACGAAAATCTAGATCTCTCTACTTACTAGCAAAAAAATCGCAGTGCTCTTCCCACCTTTTCTTCAAAAGGTAAAATTCTTAGTGACACTAATAACTGTATAGCTTAACGAACCGTCATTAACCAAACAACGGTACTAAAGTAATTAAATTATTAGTGTTCCCAAGCCTTCTTGAATTGATCTCTCCAGACCAAATTACTCTGATCCCATTGATTCCTTTCAAATGATTTATCAATTGGCACCGGGCTAGCGGAGACTGTTCCTTTGGAATTGTATATCCCTTCCTGTACTCCCGGACCGACCGGGTTGGTGCCATGCATTTCGTGTGCTCGGGAAACCGCTGTTCCGTAACAGCATTAGCTGCTTTTCCACTGCCAGATCTTTCTCTAAATCCGGATATGAGCGCGGCCTGACGAGTCCAACTGTGTAGCTTATATTGATGCCATCACACAGCATGAGTTCGGGCAAGCGTCTGACCGCGCCACTAGCCCAACGCGCCTCCACGCCGTTGAGTGTGTAACAACCTTCCGAGTCAACACTGCCCAGAGTTGCGTCATCATATGATTTCTCAGTTGGCGCAATACCGATCTTATTGTCCGCAGTGATTTCAGTGATCGTTGCTCCCGCTGGCCATGAGACAAAAGTCAATTGCGTGTTATTCGTGCAGGCAACGAGGATTAGCGGCAGAATAAATAGAGTCGTTCGGAACTTACAAGGAAATAGATTTTGCATGCTCATACTCCTCTGAATTTGGTTTATCAGCAAGCCTCACTAATTGGCTCAGAGTTATAGCAAATAGCATTGTCCTGTAATTCAGATTAATTTTTGCTTATAGGCAACAAGTAATTGCTAATTACTTTTTTTGAGCGAAATCAAAGGGATCAGAGTAATTTGATAGTCACATCAACATCTCAAATTCAACAACTCTGACCCCTCTAATCAGTAGCTTAATATTTACCGCCGCCCCTTTTTACTAAGCGTCTCGCGCTGGCAACTCTTTGATGTAAAGATCCTGTTTGGAGTAGGGGATCTCAATCGCTTGCTCATTAAACTGTCGGTAAATCTCGCAGTTTAAACTATCCACAACTCGGCCCCGTAGTCTGGGATTAGCAATCCAGATCAGCAAATCAAAGTCCAGACTGGACGCGCCAAACAGACGAAATCGCACCTGGGGTGGAGGATTGGTACAGACGTTTTCTTCAGCGTTACCAATCGCCATCAAAATTTCACGCACCTTGTCGATGTCCGATCCATAAGCGACACCGACTGAAACTTTGCAGCGATGTTTCTCATGGGGCCCGCCGGATTCGTTAATGATTTTGGTATTCCCCATCAGGGCATTAGGTACCGTGATTTCTACATCTGCTCGAGTCAGTATGCGAGTGCTTCTGATACCGATATGGGTTACTTCTCCGCGCTCGCCTGTATCCAGTACGATGAAGTCGCCAATTTTGAAAGGCGCATCGGCCATGATAAACACACCGGAGAACAGATTAGCCAGAGTGTCCTTAGCTGCGAAACCGACCGCGATACCCACAATGCCGGCGGAGGCCAGCCAGGCAGTCATGTCAATATTCCAAGCCGAAAACAGAAAGTAAACGGTGAGTATTACGATGACGATATTAATCAGGTTCAAAAACAATGGCAGGGTCTGGTGATGAACTATTTTTATTCTCTTTTCATTGCTAGCGATGCTAGTCAGCATGATGCGATTGCTGCGCAGAAGAAAAACCACCCATACAAACAATGCGATAGATTGAAGCAGAGAAAAGCCGATGTTGAGGTACAGCTCCGGTGGCGACAGTATCAGGGTTGCACTAGCAATACCCAGCAACAGAATGCTGCTGTAAATGGGTGTATGTAATAGCCCAATCACGTGATCATCAAGATCGAAGCGGGTTCTGCTTGCCAGATTTTTCAGCGCTGTGATGATTATCCGGTCAAACATCCAGCCGGCAACGAGGGAAAGTGCTACAGCCAGCAACGCCTGTATGTAGCGATTATCACCAAACACGGATAATGCAGGTAGGATGACTGATTGAAATTCTTCAAACATTTTTTTGCCCTATGCCGAAATCTGCGACTCAACGGATGAGTGTACCTTAAACCTTATTGAATTTAATTGCGGGAAAGGGCTTTGAGAGTCTTCGGTGAAAAGTGTGCAATAGGGATGCAGCTAGGGCACGAATAACTTTATTAATTCACGAACCGTCATCAACCAAAGAACAAAACTAAAACTATTGAACTATTAGTATCCCCAGTCTTTTTTAAAATCCCCTCTACTTAAAACCTAGCAGAGCTCCACAGGTTTTAAAATACACCACAAATATGACGATAACGAATTTCATGGGAATGAATTAATAGATTTCTTACTATGCGTAAATTTCCTACAGACAAGCGTAAAAACTTGCTTAATATGGGGAAACTTGTAGATATTTTGGACGCGTATAACGTTTGCTATATGGACTAAAAAATGGAATTAGCCAAAACGACTAGTACTTCCTTTCCCACAAATCCGATGTCGAATTTTGAAATTGATGTGAACGCTATCCACATTAAGCAGGTGGAAATGGTGTTTCGGCAGTTCCCCTGGATGCTTCTTGCAGATGTTGTTACGGGCTCGTTCCTTTTCGTACTAATCATTACCACCTCACCAAGTTCGATAGCAATACTGTGGTATGGCGGATTGCTCATTGGTAATGCGGGTCGCGCGATAATAGCGGATTACTATAAACGACATTCGATTCAGCCTGATGACGTATCTGCAAAATGGCGCTTCCTTTTAATTGGAACTCTTGTTGCTGGTATTTATTGGGGCTGTTCGTGGTTTTTGTTGCCTGCAGATGCTTCACTCATTCAAAAAGGCCTGATTGTGCTCTGGCTTTGTGGGTTGTTGTCTGGCGCAGCGACCACACTATCAGTCATTAAAAAGTTGTACTTTGCTTTCGCTATCCCTTATTCAACAATACTCATCGGATGTCTGCTTTTTGTGGGTGGTGATACTGAGTTACTGCTAGTCAGCGCATTGGCAATGTATTTATTTTTCCTCACGCCGATCGTTCTCCGTGTTAGCAATGACTTAAATCAAGGCATCAAATTACAACTGCGCTGCGAAAGCTTGTATGAGCAACTAGCTGCAGAGCATGTTGAGCTACAAGAAAAAGGTGCGCACTTAGTAGCACAGCACACACGTGAAACAAATTTGAAGTCTGAAAATGCACTGCTGTTAAGAGATTTAGAGAACGAAAGAAAGCGCCACCAATTTCTTCTTAATGCGACCACGGGCTGTATGTATGTCATCAACAAAACTGGGACCATTGGTTTTGCTAATTCTTCAGCCCTCAACTTACTCAAGTTTGGGGAGCATGAGCTTATTGGAGAGAAATCAATAAAATTGATTAGTGAGAGTGATTTTGACACCAGTTCAGTAATTGCCAGATGCATTGAAAATGGAAAGCCGGTAGCAAACATGAAAGGTGTTTTTAAAAACAAACGCGGGACCAATCTCTCAGTCAAGTTTTCTTGTATGCCAGTCTTCGAGCAGGCAGAAGTTACAGGTGCAGTGATAAACTTTTCTATCATTGAAGAACTAAAAAAAGAACTAAAAAAAGAAAAAGGCGAACTCCGCCTCGTCAATTAAGCATAACATTGAGATGAAAGGATTGCATAAAATAGTAAGACCTGACTCACTACTGGTGCGAAATCAACGCAAAACGCAATCCCGCAAGAGTGAGAAAATCAGCTAAGAAAATTTTCAAATCTATTTCTCCCGATCAATTCACTCTATCGAAAAGCAAGATTCACAACTCCGTCTATATACATTGTCTATCGACCGTTTAACGGAAATAGGGGAATGGATGGCGCCATTCAAGCAATTCTGCCATCACAAGCTGAATGCACTAGAAACTGAAATAGCCAGGGGTAAGAAAGCTCGTAATTAAGGCCTATTTCGCTTATAACTGCAGGTTGACGAGTCCAAGAATGAATTCAACCTGTACCAGGGTATTTCTGTCCTGTATCTAAATATCCAGCTTGACGAAACTTTCAGTGACTCTTAGTGTCAACGACTCATCCACATCCAATTGTTTTTTAGCGAGGTTCAGGAAAAAGAGGGTATTTGACCGTTTCTGCCAAAACATAATAGCTTTGGGTAAAAGCATTCTGAATGTTTACAGCGTAGATGGCACAACTACTTACCAATAAGAATAAGAAAAGATAACAACAATAAATGAAAGAGGGCGCAATCAGTAACTTGAATTAATTTTCTGTTTTGGGAAAGGAGTAGAGCATGTTCAAGATTTATTTTCTGGTGGCGCTCCGGAAGTTAGCAAAAGAAAAAAGCTACGTACTCATCAACATACTTAGCCTTGCGATTGGAATTGGGTGCTCCCTTGTCCTCGCATTGTATCTTCGCAGCGAACTCACCTACGATCAGCATTTCACCGACCACGAAAGCATCTATCGCTTATCCACGCATTTTCGAACTGCCGACGGAAACGATGCTGAATTTGCAGTGACGCAAGAAGGTATTGGGCCATTGCTGGTGGCTGACTATCCTCAACTTGGTTCTCACGTCAGATTTCGAGGCGCCAGCCAAAGTATTTTGAGCCACGAAGGCAATCGTCAGGCCTGGGAAGACCTCTACCTGGTTGATGAAAATGTATTTGAGGTATTTGAGCATGACATCCTGGCGGGTGATCCGGAAACCGCATTCGATGACATGAATTCCATCGCTGTGAGCGAATCTTTTGCTCGCAGTTATTTTGGCGATGAAGATCCAATTGGCAAAATTCTCGAGAGTGATAGCTTTTCCTATCGCGTTACCTTGATGTTTGCCGATCTCCCTGAAAATACACATTTAAAATACAACGCGCTTTATCCGTACTCGATCTTGTCTGCATTTGTCCCAGATTATGAAGACAACTATATTCGCGGCTTAACCGGCGTAAGTATCTATACCTATTTGCAGGTGAATCCAGGTTTTGATCCAGGATCTTTCGACGGAATTATTGAAGACTTCGTCGAGAAATACATGGTTGAGAATCTGGCACGAATGAACAGTACATTCAGAGCCGAACTAACGCCTCTGGCTGATATTCATTTTGGCAGATCACTGCCAGGGGATCGCCCGAACGGTAACATTTTTTACTTGTACGGATTCGGGGCAGTAGCAATTTTTCTATTAGTCATTGCCTGTATAAATTACATGAACCTGGCAACGGCCAGAGCGACAAAGCGAGCGAAAGAAGTTGGCATGCGCAAAGTGGTTGGCGCGAACCGGAAGCAATTGATTGTGCAATTTCTGGGCGAGTCTTTTGTCTTTACTTTAATAGCCTTAGTTATCGGCGTTATTTTTGCTTTTGCGGCGCTCGCCTTTACACCAATCGGTACGTTGATGGGTAAGGAATCTTTGTTGGCTGGGCTCTTTACTGGGTCAACCGTGGTTGGGCTAATCGTGCTTACCTTGGGTGTTACTGTGGCATCCGGCTTGTATCCTGCTTTCTATCTTTCTTCCATATCTCCCAAAGCCGCATTGAGTTCGGCGAAAGGTTCCTGGAAGAAGGGGCTCTCGATACGGCAACTACTAGTGCTGGCACAGATGGCTATTTCGATAGGAGTTATTTCCTGCACTCTATTGATGTCACAACAAATGCGGTACATCTCCAGTAAGCCTTTAGGCTTTGATAAGGAAAATCAAGTCTGGCTCAGTTTGCGCGGCGCCGATTTATTGGAGCAATTAGATCCGTTAAAAAACGAGCTGTTAACTGAACCCAATATTCTAGATGTGTTTGACACCGGCCAGGTGCCAGGTTTTGGCAATGGCATAAACATGATCCAGATGGAAAACAACGACGGGGTGGTTGAGCCTGAACAAATCGAAATGATTGGAGTTGGGCTCAATTACATACAGGGATTGGACATTGAAGTAACAAGAGGGCGGGCATTTTCCGAAGATCGGGATGTCGATGAATCTAAATCCTGGATGGTAAATGAAACCCTGGTTCAAAAAATGGGGTGGGACGAGCCTATAGGTAAACTTATCGGTCAAGGAGATTTTCAGGGACAGGTAGTGGGTGTCACCAGTGATTTTCATTATGCGCCGCTCAATAACGAAATTGGGCCGCTGTTGATGCGACCACTGCTCATAAATTTCGAAAACACGCCACCCCAAACCAGGCCACTGCAATCGCGAAATCTCGTGGTTAAAATCACCGGAGAAAATGTTGGGGAGACGTTTAGTCGAATGGAAGAAATCATACGAGAATTCGATTCCTCCCAGGTTTTCGATCCAACTTTTCTCGACGCAAGATTGGATGAGCTTTATCGCACCGATGCTAATCTGATGGGATTGACAGAAATCTTTGCCGGCATTTGTATATTTCTTTCCGCCATGGGTTTATTTGGCCTGGCTTCTTTTAATACCCAGCAGCGCAATAAAGAGATCGGCGTTAGGAAAATCCTCGGCGCATCGAGTCCGCAAATAATTACCTTGTTGTGTAAAAACCTGGTCGTGCTTATTGCTGTCGCCGCAGTACCAGCAACATTCGTGAGTTATTTCACCATAAATAATTGGCTTGACCGTTTCGCCTACCAAGCAGAGCCCAGTTTATTCGGTGCGATGCTGCCATTTTTAATCGCGATACTTGCTGTTTCGTCGGTCGCGCTTATTACAGTTACCGTGCAATCGCTACGAACTGTGCAAGCGAATCCGATCGAAGCTCTTCGCTACGAATAATTACTAACAACTAATTAAAAACTACTCAGCCAATAGCAAACTATGCTGAGTTTGGGGAAGTATTATGATTATACGAACGGAACAATTAAGTAAGCTGTTCAGAACAGAAGAAGTAGAAACAACCGCACTAAATGGTATCGATCTCTCAATAGAAGAAGGAGAGTTCACTTCCATTATGGGTCCTTCCGGTTGTGGAAAATCAACCTTACTTCACATCCTGGGGTTAATTGATAATCCCGATGGTGGAAAGTATTGGTTTCTAGACGAAGAAGTTTCAGGCTACTCGGAACGGCAAAGAGCGAACCTACGGAAAGAGAATATCGGATTCGTGTTTCAAAGTTTTAATTTGATCGATGAACTCACTGTTTACGAGAATGTAGAACTCCCTCTGATTTACACGAAGATTCCCGGCGCAGAGCGAAAAGCCAAAGTAGATACGGTGCTGGAAAAAATGGATATGGGCCAGCGTGCCAAACATTTTCCGCAACAGCTTTCTGGAGGACAGCAGCAACGTGTTGCTGTGGCCAGAGCAATCGTCAATGAGCCAAATCTTATTCTGGCGGATGAGCCAACTGGTAATTTAGACAGTGAACACGGCGAAGAAGTGATGAAGCTGCTATCCGGGCTCAATGACGAGGGAACCACTATTGTAATGGTTACTCACTCTGCCGAAGATGCCGCAGTAGGTAAACGTATAGTGCGCATGCTGGATGGCAATATAGTCGAGGATTAAATATGAGCCATTCTGCTCCCTGCTGAGCGTTTAACCGAAGAAATTCGCTTGAAGAAGAACTCCTAAAAGAATAGATTGATGGCTGCAGAAGCTACCCACTCGTTGCTGCTAATAACCTCAGAATAAGGGGAATTGTTCCATGAAAACTCTATCAAGAATCTGCATCCTGGCTTTGTCTTCCGCGCTGTTTAGCAGTGCATTATTCGCGCAATCCGACGATGAATGGCAGATGCCGAGAACCATCGATGGTCATCCCGATCTGCAAGGAGTCTGGGAAAACAATACCATCACGCCAGTGGAACGCCCCGATGTGTTTGGCGATAAAGAGTTCTTAACGGACGAAGACGTCGATTTCTTGCGCAATCGTATTGCGGAAATAGAAGCGGCAGGCGCCGATGCGCTGTTTGGTGATGGTGTCTTGCAAGCGGCGTTCGCCGGTGAAATTGTTTCCTATGATCCATCAACAGGAAATTACGATTCACAGTGGATGACGGAACGAACCATTCATCGACGTACCTCACAAATCATCGATCCTCCAAATGGAAAGTTTCCACCTCGCACTGAACGTGCTATCGCGATGGCGAATGATCTAGCTCAGTACCGGGAAGAGCATCCAGCAGATTCCTGGCTCGATCGACCGCTAGGTGAACGTTGCGTGACATTTGGTGCGCCTACTCTCCATTCTGGTTACAACAGCTATTGGCAGATTGTACAAACCAAAGAGACTGTCGCGATTATTCAGGAGATGGCGCATGACGTCCGCATAATTCCGTTAGTAGCGAAACCACATGCGGATAGCGATATAAAACTTTGGCATGGTGATTCCCGTGGCTATTGGGATGGTGATACGCTGGTTGTAGAAACCACTAACTATTCGGACAAGAGCAGTGAAGGACCGGATGTTTCGAAGAAAGTAAACGTCGAACGTCTAACTCGAATTGGTCCTAACGCCATGCAATATATTATTACCAGCGACGATCCTGGTACTTATACCGCGCCTTATACGCGGGAGATTATTCTCGATTTCAGTACCGATAAAATTTACGAATATGCCTGCCACGAAGGGAATTATGGTATGGAATATATATTGTCAGGCCATCGGGTTGAGGAGAGATTGGCTGCGGAACAGCAATAATTAGTTTTGACTAATTGCTGAAAACATTGAAAACAGAATTAGCAGCGCAAGGCTTTCTCAATGATCGCGAGCTACTTACGTACGGCATTCCGAACTCTTTATAGAGATAAGTATTACGCAATAATCAATATTGTAGGTTTGGCCGTAGCCATAGCTTGTGCAATCTTGCTCGGCTTGTATTTGAATCATGAGCTGAATTACGATCGGCATAACGAAAATCACGAGAAGATTTATCGTGTTGTCAATTTGCTCAACACTAATGGATTTATTGAAGATTTCTCCAAGACTCCGATTCTGCTCGGTCCTCTGTTGGAGCGTGATTATCCGCAAGTAGAAAGCTTCCTGCGATTCCAGGACCTAGCCACCACAATTTTTCGAAACGAAGAAATTGGTTTCTACCAGGACTCGGTAATGTTTGCAGATCCGGGCGTCTTTACCTTGTTTACTCACGAAATTCTCGCGGGAGATGCGGAAACTGCCTTAGTTGATCCACTCTCAATGGCTATTAGTGAATCTTTCGCTGAGGTTTATTTTGGTGAGCAAAACCCAATCGGACAAACATTGGCAACGGATACCTCTGAGTATCAGGTTAGTCTCGTGTTTGCTGATCTGCCTGAAAACAGCCACTTCAGGTATGACGCGCTTCTGTCCATGAACCGGCTAGATCCAGCGTCAATTTCCGATCTTGGATCGCAGCGTGCACAAAATTCCCTTGGCAATACCAGTACCTATACTTATCTCGAATTGCCAGCTGACTACCAGATCGACAGTTTCGAAACGATATCTACTGACTTTTGGGCGCGCTATATGGCGCCCATCTTTTCAGACACGACTGTGCATGAATACTACCTGGAACCCCTAACCGATATTCATCTGCACTCAACCACGCTGGCAGATTCACCGAGGGGCAGTGCGAGTTTCGTTTATGCACTTTCGGCGATTGGTGTGTTCTTGCTGTTGGTGGCGAGCATGAATTATATGAATCTCTCTACTGCCCGTTCTACCAAGCGAGCCAAAGAAGTAGCAATGAGAAAACTACTGGGTTCAGAAAGAAGTCAGTTGATTGTTCAGTTTTTAGGGGAGTCGCTTTTCTTCGTTTGCCTGGCGATACCACTGGCGTTTTTGTTAGCAGCATTGGTCATTGAATATACGCCTCTTAACACTTTGCTAGGTATGACATTGAATGGAAGTATGTTATTGCAAATTACGTTGATATTGAGTGTCGTTGTTGCCAGTCTGCTGCTGGCTACATTTTCAGGTTTGTACCCGGCCTTTTTCCTTTCTTCAATGAAACCAACCAGTGTTTCTGGTGTATCGAAAGAATCCAGCAATCGCTTATCTTCGGTCCGTCATGGGCTGGTGTTAATTCAGTTTGCTATATCAATCGGGGTTATCGCCTGCACCTTGCTGATGTATTCGCAAATGGAGTTTTTCTACAACAAGTCACTTGGCTTTGAAAAGGAAAACAAGTTAGTAGTGCGCATACGAGACGACAACATCGTAACGCAACTCGCAGCAGTCAAAGATCAGTTGTTAAGCAATCCTCAAGTGCTGGGAATAACTAGCAGCGGCTCACTTCCGGGGGGAGGGTTCAATATCACTTCCACACAGGCAGAAAATGCTGAGGGTGAGCTGGAGCAACACGTATTTAACATGTACAGCATCGGTGAAGACTATTTCGAAGTTATGGGTATGGAAATGGTCGAAGGAAGAGAATTCGATTCATCAATAACCACTGATGCTGACAACGCCTTGATTGTGAATGAGACAGCTAAAGCTTCTCTGGGTTGGGAAGAATCCATCGGCAGGCGAATAGCGAACCTGCCGGTTGTAGGGGTAGTGCAAGATTTTAACTTCCATGAGTTGGGAAGAGAACTTGAGCCTCTGGTGTTGCTCTACGATCCACTGGCTGAACAGTCTAGCTTTGTTACACTAAACCTGTCCGGTGAATCTGTAGCCGAGACTATCAACTTCGTGCAGTCAACCTGGAATCAATTCGATCCCACCCATCCCTTCGAGTACGAATTTCTTGATGCAAGGATTAACGATCTGTACAGCGCTGAGCAAAGTAATATGTCTCTGGTAGGAATCTTTGCCAGTCTATGTGTCCTGATTTCCTGTCTCGGGCTAGCGGGATTGACGGCATTTACTACGGAACAAAGATCAAAGGAAATAGGCATCCGCAAGATACTTGGAGCGACATCGATCCAGTTGATATTAATGCTATTCAGAAATGTATTTGTTGTTGTCATTACGGCAGCATTCATAGCCTCGCTGGTTTCGTTCTTGGTAATGAATCGTTGGTTGCAGGGATTTGCTTATCATATCGAAATTAATAGCCTGACATTCTTCGCCGCGACGCTATTTTGCGTGGCTGTAGCGTTTGTCACCATGGCAGCCCAGACCTGGAAGACTTCCCGATCGAATCCGGTGGATGCGCTGCGCTATGAATAAAATTCGTCTCGTTTAAAAATTCGATTCGCTTAAAGGATAACGAAAGGATTAACTGGGAGAAGGCCGGCAAAAGATTGAATAATTAGATTTTCTTTCGCTGGCACAAATGGACCTTCTTCATCTAAGAATTCAAGGGTTCCAAAACATTCTGACGTTGTGTGTCCGGCAATAAAATTAGCATTCGAACTATCATCTTCATCCTGACAATTCGAGTATGCGACCATCAAACCATCTTGATTTAGAAGGTTAAAATTTGCATGGTACACACGCTCTTCATCGCAAAGATTGGAAATACGTACTGACCAGCTAATTGAGTTTAGATTACTTATCGAAACTTGAGGATTGGAGACAAACTCATCAAGTGCAATGCAGTCTTGTGCCAAAGCGCCAAAATCTAATCGCTCGACGGCATCTTGTTGAGAGTCTAGTTCGAAAAGTAGTTGGTCGCCATCTACCAACTTAAACACAACGTTATCAGCAACCTCCCCTTTGTCGGTTAGAATTGAGGGAATAGCCAACTCCTTGGTTTCCGCTGAATAATCTGCAACACCAATAGGCCGTGAATTGAGATATTGAAACGAATTCCTATCAATTTCGTAAAAATTCTCACCGAGATCATCTCTTCGGAAAAGATCAAAACTAAAGAATCCAATGTGGGCAAGTTTGGCATTAACTTCTATTTTGCCTAGCTCTGTGTCGTGAAAAGTTCGCGCTAGATTTAACCATTGGGTAATTTCAAGGTATGTGTCGTCGCCTTGAAACTTTTCAGTTGCTCCCTCTAGAACAATGGGCGTGAGATTCGCCAGCAATTCAGCTGAATCATAAGAAAAGTTTGGAATAAGGAAATCAAAATAGCCCAGAGTTCTGATTTGGGTCTCTCGCTGCGGAGGAAGGTGTGCAAAAAAATTTGCCTCACCAAATAGTAAACCATCGGCATCCGTAAGTTGGTATACAATTGCGGAACGAATTTCGAAATCACAGGTGTTCAGGATATTTGCACTCGCGGTAAAGGATCGTCTATCAATTCTATTGAGATGACCGAATGCTGTAGTTTGCAAGCATCGATCTAATTCAGGATCTTGTCTGTTTATCGATAAGATTGTTACACCGCCAATCTGATCAAGTATTTCTTCTTGTGACAGAAAAAAGGGGCCGCTTGAAAGAATTAGAAAACCTCGAAGAGTATTTATTGAATTTCTAGAAATTGATTGCGAATTTACGCCTATGGTGCCTCCTGGAAAATATGACTGAATAGATTTAGGTGAGCTGAAGAATAAATCTATTGTAAACGCGCAATCGTTTGTTACATCAATCTGCCAATGAAAAGAATAGACATAAGCATTCGGATTTGTCGGGAGATCGGGTAAGAAAGTTTCCTTTGGCGAGCCAAAAGACAAGCAAGATTGAATGTCGGGGTCAGCTTGCAAATTTTCACTAAATTCGAATTCAAGAAATGGCTCATTTGCAGCGGCTGGTACAGCCAAGGTAAAAAACAATAATCCACAGAGCACCAAAATGGCGCTGTGGTTGTCTGTGATTCTGGACCGACTCATATCTAGTGACATATTAAGGCATTGGCTAAAATAGGTTGTCAGCCAATTATATCTGGCTCTTTAATATAATGATTCAAATTATCCAAACCAATTTAAAAAGGAATACATCTTCGCTAGTATCAATCTAATATAAAAACAAAGAGCCAAAATAGGTACTCCAATGCTGAATCGCCGTAACTTTCTCCTTTCTTCCCTGGCCGCCCCACTAATTCTATCTCACGATAACTTCCAGGCCCAAACTGCCTCATCGGGGAAAATGCTACTCGCCATGCATCAGAACACTTCACGTGCGGCAGGATTTCGCGGATCGCTCGAGGGTTGGTCCCAAGCCGGTATCGAGTATGTCGAACTCAATGATCAATTACTCGACGGATTTCTTGAGGACGATACCTTGACTGGTGCGCGTAATCTTCTCAATGACCTGGGATTAACACCAGTATGTGCATCCACTGGATTACGAGATCTATGGGTGCCAGGTCCGGAACGAGAAGCGTCTTTAGAGACATGGAGAATGCGCTGTGATCAATTCGCTAATCTAGGCCTGGAAAAAATCTATTCGCCTTCTATTTCTAACCGTCCGCTTACAACTGATGATTTCGCCGCAACACCCGAGGCAATCCGCGAAGCAGCAGTAATTGCCAGTGAATATGATCTCACCTGCATGATCGAATTCATACGTACGTCAACTCATCTCGCCACATTACCGACTGCGCTCACTATGATTCGAGCGGCCGATCATCCAAACATCAAACCTATGATCGACTTTTTCCATTTTTGGTCTGGGTTAAGCAAATTTGACGATTTGTTTATGCTCGAGCCGGGTGAGCTTGCCCATTGTCACTTTCAGGACTTATTAGATGCACCGAGAGAACTGACTGACAACAGTTACCGCGTCATACCTGGTGACGGCATAGCGCCGCTAATCGCAATTATTCGTGTGCTTCAAGAAAAGGAATACAACGGCGCGCTATCAGTCGAATTGTTTCGACAAGAATTGGTTAATGGTGATCCATTCGAAGTAGCCAGCGAGATTAAACGCAAGGCAGAAATTGTTATGGGTGAGGCGCAGGTACTTTAACTTAGTACCTTCTGGCATTTTCAAAATTACAGAGGATTTTTCGACAATTCAGTAATTCTTTGTAATTCGTTTATGTGTTCAGAAAACGCTTTTCTGCCAGTTTTAGTTAGTGACAACCATGTCACTTTTCCAGTTATGACGTTCACTTTTCTTGATTGCACATAGTTCGCTTCTTCGAGTAATTTTATTTGTTTGGACAATACCGAATCACTTACATCAAGCTCTTCGCGAATCACTCGAAATTCTGATTCTTTGACTGCAGCCAATAGTGCGCAGATCTTTAGTCTATTGGGAGCATGAATCAATTCGTCAAATTTTCCTTTTGGCATTTCTACGCCGCCTCATCATTTGATGTGCTGTGTTTGCGTTTGCTTGCCAGGTAAATCAAGTGGTAGGTAGTAGCGCCAATTACGCCCCCTATATAAGGAGCGAAGCTCAATCCCTGGATTCTATATAAGTACACAGTCGCCAAATAAAGAGCCGTAATGATAAAGATTACGAGTGCCGTTAATAGTGTGGATTTTCTGGCAATTCCTTGTTGACGTTCCACTATCACATAAGCTGCTATACCAATCAGGAGGTACAGCCCACCATTGGTGCCTTCCGGTTGAATTCCTGCAAATATTGCAAAAATAAGAACTACCCATAATGTCGCTAACCAACTAGGAATTTCTGTTCTTTCCTGGCCAGCTTGTTGCATTTCTTTAACCTTTGTAAGGGCCTCAGAAGCCTCTTCTGCAGAGATCTCTTCATTTTCATCGCTCATGTAAATATACCTTTTTCCAATATGGAAAGTAGTATAATTGAGTACTTTCCATTGTGTCAAGTAGTGGGGAAGAATGTTTCAGAAAAGAGCAGAGTAGATTATTGAAGTCTTTAGAATTGAGTGTGAATTGAACGATTTAGTTGGAGGTAGAAATAACAGAAAGGGGAGCCACAGGCTCCCCTTTCTGAAAAAGATCATTAATCAAATCACTAAAAACTCAGTTTCAATCCAATACTCACATAGTCAATATCAAAGTGCCCGCCTATGGTTTCGTAGTCGGCAACCAGGTGAAAACTATCAGTGAAATGGTAGGCGAACCCGGCCTGGAAACCATCCTCACTATCCAGGTCTTCGAAGTTATTCCAGGAATAGCTGGCATTAAACTCTAATCGATCCGTCCACATATTGCGGAAACCAAGGCGAACGGTGTCAACATCGAATTCGTTGTTGTCCATGTCCCAGTTGTTATAGGTGTAGCTGGCGAACCATCTTTCTCCGCGAAAACCGAAGCCATAGCCTTCGGTGTCAAAGTCATAGTTGCCGCCAAGGAAGCGTTCATCGGATTTCTTGCGATCTATAATGCCGAACAGACTATCTCCCAGAGAGACCGAAAGCTCTGCCTTGTAGCCATTTGGCTCGATATCAATTCCATTGACGTCCATATCGTAACCGAGACTGCTAATCTCAATATATGAGTAAGAGAAGTCGTCACGATCTGAATCGTGACCGTCTTCGTCTGCATATATCCAAGGACTTTCCAAACAAAGTATAAAAACAGGAATCAGAAACTTGCGTATCATTTTTAGAGCACCCCTATACCTAAAGTGATGAGTAGAACTACAGAATTAGAAATTTATTGTTAAGGTAGCTGAACGAGCCTTAACGAATACTTAATGAAAAGAAGGTTTCCGAAAAAGTCTGAAGGAGGAAGATTAGTATTAGAATCAAAAAGGGATAACTGGCGCTAATTACAGCGTCAGCTAAGTCGAATCCAAATAATCGGGCTATGTTATCAGCGTTTACTTCGCGCTTTTCAATAGTAGAGCGAATGTTACTCCATCGTCTCGCTCGAGCAGTTTCAGATCACCGCCGAGCATGCGCATGTAGTGACGAGAGATAAATAATCCAATGCCCTGATTGCTGCCTTGCTTCTTGGTGGCCATGTTGCTGTCGGTGTAGCGGAGGTTAAACACGGTTTCCATCTTATCTTCAGGAATCGCCGGGCCGTCGTTAGATATGGTAATCCGGCAACCCTCTTCTGTGGCCGTTATCTCCAGCTCGATGGGAGATTCTTTGCTGGTTCTGAAGCGATCGGCGTTGGCGATAATATTGTCCAGAACCAGCCATAGTAGCAGTCCACGAATTTCTATATCTACATCGGCATGAGCCTGAAGGGTAATGTTGGCAACGTCTTCTTTGTTGTCGATGTACTCTTTTAAATATTCAGAGATGTTGACGACAAAGACTTCATCAGAAGAACTCTGCGCGGCATGATCGATACGCAGGATTGCTTCCAGAGCAGTGTCGATGCGAGCGATGTCTATATTTTCAGAATATTTGTTCTTTAAATTGTGGAAGGGAGACTTTATCTCGTGAGCGATAATGGAATTGATATCTCGGTCCCGTTCTGATTTGAGTTGCAATTCGGCGGTAAGCTTTCTTTCTCGACTGATTTGCTTGCGCATCTTTAACAATACATAGCGGAATGCTTTGGCAACCGTGCCGATTTCATGCTTGGCTTTTACATAGGGGATGTCGATGGGTGTATCTGGATCCCAATTTCGAGTTTTAATCAGTCCGGCTGTTAGCGTTACAAGTGGTCTACCTAGTAGCAGGTAAACTACGAGTACCGCCGCGAGCAATGCGAGGATGCTGTAGCCAACAATGGGCAACATGGTATTGAGGTAATTGACCGGAGTGACTAAGTTAATATCCGCGCTGCGTTCGTAGCTGAGCCAGATATCATTTTGCGGAATGGCGCAGTAACTGCTTGGTTCAAAACCAAATACAGCTCGAGCAACACTATCTTGAATCCTTGATGTTGGTTCGAATTCCAATGGATCGGAGTCGATGAATGAAGTGGTGCCGCTGAAGCAATCGCAGGGTGCATCAGTCGGGCAACGCCCGAAGTACACAGACTCGCCACTATCAAGTACTCGATTTAGCGCATTAACGTTGGGTCCGCGACTAGTGCCACGAGTATTCTGTGTACTTATTCCCTCATCACCGAAACTTGAACTGCGGGAAAAGTTGATGAGTACAGCATGTATCCAATCTTCAAAGGCTTCACTGCCAATGGGGCGAGGGCATTGTTCTCGACTTGGAAAGGTTGCGCAGGCATCCATTTGTAGACGAAGACGTTGTTTTGGTTTGCTATCGAGACAGCGTTGGCTTGGATTAACTGGAGACCAGAATTCCGCATAGATGCTGTCCTCTCTGGAATCTCCTCTTGTGCCCTGGCGCTTGATATCGGCCATGCCCAGAGGATCGACGTCTATATTCCAGTCCTTGTTTCCGCCGGGAGTGGTTAACGAAAGTGTGAAGACATCATCGGGGTCTTTGCCCTGCAAGCTCTGAGTGCAGTAATCAATATAAAAGTAGAGATGATCTACATTTCTCTCGGGAGAGATAAAATAAGCGACACAGATTTCGAAACGCTTGGGATTTTGCAATTCGCCAAATTGTTGAAAACAATCTTCGGGTGGCTGCAAATTGGCATCGGAACGCGGTTGAGAAATATTTTGTTGGCTAACTCGGGCAGCGCGAATGCGTCCGCTATGTAGATTTAAATCGACGATGTCGATTGGATTAGATTCGTCGAATAAGAGCTGTTGGAAGTCGGTGATCTTGGTATCGCGATCTTCAGTTTCGGTTTGTTGAAACGCCATCCACGCTGCAAAAAACGCAGGCGTAATAGAAAGAATAAAGAGGAGTATGATGACTCCGCGAAGGCGAGGAAAACGACCGAGTAGATAGCTTTTCATTGCAAACCTATTTGATCCGATTTTGTAATAATTAGTTTTCGCAGACTCGAATAATGCTCGAGTCGGCAATTAGCTTGTATTGCTCTTATTCTTCAAGCCAACTGTACCCACCACCGCCAGGCCTGGTTTTTATCGGCAACGCGGCATCGTTTGAGACAAATTGACGGAATTCTTTTCTAAGCTCAGCGATATGCACTGCCACGGCTTCTGTTGTTGGTTTAAGTGTTGGCAATGCTTCTTTCAATTTTGCTATCGCAACTGGGTTCGGTGAATTTTGCGCCATTATCACTAACAGACGCATTTGCGTTAGCGTGCACTTGATTGCATTCCCTTTCCAGGTTGAGCTTCCAGTTAAAGGAGAGAGACGCAGCGAACCAATTTCTGTGGTCATGCCATCCAGGATTGGATTGCTGGGAGACTTCGACTGCAATTGCAGTCCCAATCTCACTGCACGAAGGTAGTCCGCCGGCGAGTGCGGCTTGGAAAGTGTGTCTACAACTTTTAGTGCTTTCATAAATCCTTCGACTTCAGAGCTTAATTCACGTCCCGAAACTACGATCACGGTAGAGCGTAAGTCCGGGCTCATTTCAGTCAGCAGTCTAATGCCGCCATCTTTATCGAGTTCCGGATCACCACCGCTTAAATCGAGGTCGAGGGTAATCAGATCGTAAGTCTCACCTGCTGCTTGTTTACGATCGAACATCGTTCGTGCCTGGTCTTCGTTGAAGAGCTGGTCGACGGCGACATCGTCCCACGCTGCTTCGAGTAAATCGCGATACTGATCGCTCTCGTCTTCAGAGTCTTCAACAATGGCAATGTGAATCATGCTGGTACCCACTCTCATCATGGCAAGTGAGGTTAAACCCCACGGGATTAGCTTTCTTTATCTTCGCTTTAAGGATTTCCTTATGAAATCCAGTGCAGGAGGATTTTCTTAGATAAAATCTGGCGGCTAAGGAAATCTTAATCCTGGCAAGCGGATTCTTACTATTGTACTGGTATTTTGTTTATCCAAGTTGGGGAATCATTCCACCATCGCGAAAGCGGCTGATTGATTGTTCGACCCAAGGATAATCCTAATGAAATCAACAACATTGAAACTGACCCTGCTCATACTGACCCTCAGCGGCTACCTGGCGGCTGGTTCACTGGCTGAAAACAAAGCATCTGAATCAGGTTTGGCAGATTCTTATCAGCTGCAAGAGCACCATTCGGGCTTTTAAACTCTCTGGTTTTATTGTCCAGATAGACAAAATCACAGCGCTTAGGTAAAACAAGCACTCGGCTTTCCCTTGGAGACAGGTCTGTGTGCAAATTTTCCAAAGTATTTTTCGGCTTCCTCTTAAGTCTCTCTCTTCCTTTATTAGGCTTCGCACAAGCTCAGTCTTTTGACCTGGTCATCAACAACGGGCGCGTGATGGATCCGGAATCCAGCCTGGATGCTGTCAGGCATATTGGTATTAGTGCCGGGCGAGTAGTATCGGTTTCAGATTCTCCACTGGATGGCACCCGAGTAATCGATGCATCTGGATTGGTGGTTGCGCCGGGATTTGTCGATATACACGCCCACGGTCAAACCGAAGAAGCCTATCGCCTGATGGTGCAGGACGGTGTTACTTCCGGATTCGAATTGGAAATAGGCACAGCCCGAGTTGCCGAGTGGTATGCAGACAGAGCAGAAGGCCAGGTTCTCAATTACGGCATTAGTATCGGTCATATTCCGATTCGTATGGTGTTGTTTGATGATCCGGGAAGGTTTCTGCCCATGGCTGCGGGAGGCAGCGGTATTGCCGGTCCGGAGATCATGGATCGCATGGCGGAAATGATGCGCCAGGGATTGGCCGATGGCGCCGTCGCGGTTGGTTTCGGCCTGGCTTATACGCCGGCAGCAACTGCAACGGAATTTGAATCTATGTTGGATATTGCGACAGAAGCAGGCGCGACTGCCCATATTCATACCCGCGGTGGACTAACTGGTTTACAAGAAATTATCGACAGCGCCAGGGAAGCACGTACGCCGTTACATATCGTTCATGCCAATTCCAGTGGGGGTGCTTCTGTTAATGAATTTCTCGGCACGATTCAACGGGCCCGTGATGGTGGTCAGGATGTCACCACGGAAATGTATCCTTATGGTGCCAGCTATTCCGATATCGCATCGGCTTTGTTTGATAATTGGCAAGATTGGGAAGAAGATCGCTTTCAGCGCAATATGTGGGTAGCAACCGGCGAACGCTTAACCCGCGAGAGTTTCGGACGCTATCGACAGATTGGTGGTGGCGTTATTACTTTCAGTCGCACCGAAGAGCAAACCCGTACAGCACTGCTAAATCCCTTAACCATGGTTGCTAGCGACGGTCGCATTCTTGATGGCAAGGGCCATCCGCGAAGTTCTGGTACTTACGCAAAAGTGTTGGGTCAATATGTGCGGGAAGAGCAACTTATCGACTTAATGGATGCTTTGCGCCGCATGACTATTGAACCAGCTCGCAGGTTGGAAGCCTTTGTGCCTGCTATGCGTAACAAGGGTCGAATCCGCGTGGGCGCCGATGCCGACATTACAATCTTTAATCCCGATACGGTGCGTGATCGTTCGACTTACACCAATCCAATTTTGCCTTCGCAAGGTATTGAGTATGTCTTGGTAAACGGGGCAGTAGTGCTGGATGAAGGTGAGCTGTATCCGGAAATACGTGCAGGCATCGCCATTCGCAGTAATTAGTTAAAATAGCTGCTCATTAATAAGCTTCAAAATTTCTAAGGAACAAAAATGTTTAACATTTTGAATGGATTTCGCGTCCTCGATTTAACCACAGTGGTGTTGGGGCCATTTTCTACCCAGATGCTCGGCGATTTTGGTGCAGAGATTATCAAGATCGAAAACCTTAGCGGTGACATGATGCGCGCCGTCCGACCAGGCAAGTCAGACGAAATGGGAGCAGGGTTTGTGAACTGTAATCGCAACAAGGATTGTGTGGCGATTAATTTAAAGACTGAAGAAGGCAAAGAGATTTTCTATCGCCTGGTAAAAACTGCGGATGCGGTAGTGCATAACATGCGCAATAAAACGGCGGTTAATCTGGGCATTGGTTATGAAGACTTGAAAGCCATTAAAGCGGACATCATCTATTGCGGTGCGCAAGGCTTCGGGGAGAAAGGGCCGAGTTCTGATATTCCTGCTTACGATGACATTATTCAGGCCGCAAGTGGTTTGTCTTATCTAAATTCCGATGAAGAGGGACGACCACGCTATTTACCAACGATAGTTGCAGATAAGGTTTCCGGACTGCAGTTAACGGTGGCAGTGCTCGGTGGGCTTATTAACAAACTGCGCACTGGGGAGGGCTGTTTTATAGAATCACCCATGTTTGAGGGGCTCGTTGCATTCCTCATGGCGGAACAACTGGCGGGGCACAGTTACATTCCGAGCACCGGTACTACCGGCTATGACCGATTGACCGCCTCTTTTCGTCGACCCTATCCAACCAAAGATGGCTATATGGCGATTCTTCCCTACAGCACAAAAAATTGGGTGGATTTTTTTACCATGGTGGGCCGACCTGAATGGGCCAACTGGGAAATTGTTAGAGATCCTATAAAGCGTAGCGAAAACATAAATACGCTTTATGAAAAACTCTATGAAATAGCACCGGAAAAAACCACTGGGGAATGGGATGAAATGTTACGCCATGCCAATATTCCTCATACCAAAGTGAATCGTCTGGATGACTTGTTGAAAAACGAACACCTCAGGGAAGTGGGTTTGTTTGAAGATTATGAGCATCCCAGCGAAGGACCAATGCGCCAGGTTCGATCTCATTATTCGATGCAAGGAATCGAACAAGGCGAAGACAAGCCTACCCAACTCATCGGCGAATCAACTGAAAAAGTCTTGGCAGGCATCGGTTATACTAATGCTGAAATCGCTGCCCTCGCAGAAGCTAGAATTGTTAAATGTTAGTACACTAAGCCCATTAATCAGATTTCGCTCTTAGTAAAGTGTGCATTTCATTCATCTTCTCTTGCATCTGATTAAGTTGCTCTACCATATCTAATCTTTCCTGGTGGGCAGATTCTTCTGCCTCTTTATTATGTTCTGCTGTCATGACTTCCAGAATGGCGCCCACCATCATGTTCAGAAATACAAACGCAGTAAGAAAGATAAAAGAGAGATAGAAAATCCAGCTCAATGGAAACTCTTCCTGGGTGGCGTACATAACATCGGTCCAATCTTCAAATGTTGCCACCCGAAATAAAGTTAGCATGGCAATGGATACGTCTCCCCAAAGTACTTCATCGATTCCGCTAAAGAAGAGTGAGCCAATTGCGCCATAGATATAAAAAATAATGAACATCAACAGCGCAATGTAGCCCATACGTGGAATCGCTTTAAGCAATGCATTAATTAATGAGCGCAATTCCGGTACAACCGACACAAGCCTTAAGACTCTAAATACTCTTAGCAGTCGTCCGATCAACACAGCTTCCGCGTTGTTTACCGGTACCAGGCTACCGATGACGATGATGGTGTCGAATAAATTCCAGCCATCGGCGAAGAACTTCTTCTTGTCTTCACAAACTGCAAAGCGCAAGAGAATTTCAGCTAGAAAGAAATATGTAATTCCCATATCGAGAAAAGCGAGGATGCTCTCGAAAAAAGGCGGAATCTCATAGGCTTTCGCGCCGATTGAAATGGCGGAAAGTACGATGATGAAAATCACCGACGCCTGAAACAGCTTGCTGATTTCGATGCGCTTAAGCATCGCTGCTGCCGATTCGGCAGAAGGTTCATGCTCGGGTGAATTAGATGGTTGTCCAGGCAGGGAAGTCATGAGGCGAAACACTCCTAAAACAGTGGGCTTCAAGGAAACGAGCCGCGATTATATAGAGGGCTTGGAAGTGCCTCAACATTGCAAATTTTCTAAAAAATCAGGTGTTCACCTGATTTACCCGCATCACCACCCACTACATGATTGATACTAATAAAAAAAATAAATTCAGCGCAGACCCGATTTATCGCATCCGTCGCCTATTAGGGGCTACTGAAGAATCTCTAGGAAAATTTGTTATGAAAATTGAGCCGCCATTCAATAGCATTAACAGGCGCGGTCTAGTTCGCCTTTTGTTCACTGTATTTCTCCTTTCTATAAGCGCTCTTCCATCGACGCTTAACGCCGCTTGTTCGGATGGCGGGGTATCGTGCGCTCCAGTTTCAACCGCTGATAATGGATCCCTGGTTAGTAATGATTATGCTTTGAATTTTGAAAGTGTAGGCCAAAGTAGTGTGCTGGAAGGTTCGGGTGGAGATTTTGAATTAAATATTCCTGTCTTTACTCGCAGTCAAACCAGACTGCCAAATGTATCACTAGATGAATATCATTTTGAGCATATTTGCTTGTATAACGAACTTAGAGGTTTGTTGGATGATATAGATATATTAGGGTTGGGTTTGAGTACGGTTGTTGACTATTTTAAAGACGATTTCAGTAATGCCTGTTATTGGTTTGGAGCTGGATTGGATGCGGATATTGAAGGAGAGTTTGCCTTTGACGTGAGTTTGCTCGGGAATGGTGGGGAAGTAGATGTCGAACTTCCGGTATCTCTAAATCTCGAGTATCCAAGTGACGAAACATTTGAACCAGGCCAAACCATTACAATACAAACTTCATTAAATTTGAATGGAGATGCAACTTTATCAACAACGTCCCCGATTTTTAACTCCCTCGACCCACATCTAGAAGGTTATGTCGATGGTTGGGGAACCGCCGAAGGATGCGTAGACTCTTGTGTTAAGAAAACAGTAAATGTCTATGCTAATGGGGAGGTTGATATTGCAATTCCGCTTGATGGCGAACTGAATTTGTATGGAAGCTTAGGGGCAGTGCTGGCAGCAGGATTTGAAGCGGATGACATTAATGATATACCAGAACTCGCTCTAGGAACTGCGGCAGGCTATCCGCTCAGTGCAACGGGCACGGTAGGACAACCACAACTAGCAGGCAGTGATTCGAATAGTTCGCAACTGATGCTCAGCACAACAGCGACAGATCAATTCATCGACTTAACTTTCGATATTGATAAGTTGTGGTCTGATTTCGTTACCGGCGGATTGAATTTGAACGACGTAGGGCCATTCTACCTGGGCGATCCTTCCGGAACCAATTCAAGCATATACGCTAGAATTGGTTGGCAATTCATAAATTATGAAGCCATTACTCAAGATACCCTGATCCACGAAACAGATTTTAGTGCCGACGTGCTGGTCGAATTAGCGCTTTCAACGCCTGTTGCCTACAGAGTGTTAAGTGGTGCTTCGGTAGTCGATTCCGGTTTATCAAATACAGTTACTTTAGAAGCAGGTCAAAGTTTACAACTCGATCTTCCACCTGAATTAAATGAAGAAATCGTAGTTGCTTCCAGGGTTTTTCAGAAAAATAATTTTCGCACAAGTTTTAAAGACACGAATTCCTCCTATGGTAATGTTCGTGGCTTGTCAGCAACGTTTTCTACTCCTGAGGCAGTAATCTTTAACAGTAGATGTATTGATCTTTGGCTTGGTGAGATTTGTACTCCGAGACTTTATTGGCCGAGTTTCAGTGAGAACACTAGTCCGATTATCAATGACGCGAATTTCGGTGAGCGCAACGATACCCACGTCGTATATGAAAATGAATGGGAGTTACAAGGATTTCAAGATTTTGGTCTATCTACAATTACACTGAAACCCAAACTTAATACAGATCCTGAATTATTTATTCCAGATGATCTAATAATCGAAGGGAATATTTTTGGAGGAGTGCTATCCAGCGATCCTGCCGTACTCGAATTCATTGCAGCAGCCAGCGCCACCGACGCAGAAGATGGGGAGCTAACGGTAAGTAACACAGACCTTCCATCCTTAATGGAGGTGAATAATTCTTATGAAGTTACTTTTACTGTGGTAGATAGTTATGGTGCAGAAGTGACTGACGCCGCTTCGATTTTGATAGTGGACACGACACCTCCTGCATTAGAAATTGCCGACCTATCAGTGGCCGCGGAGTTGCCTACCGGAACTTCTGTGCCTGACAGTTCCGGTGAAATTGTAGAATGGCTCGAATCTGCTCTTGCCTTAGATATTTCCGATGAAATGCCCGTCGTAATTAATGATGCATCGGATTTCCTGGAATTGGGTTCGATTACGGTAACTTTTACTGCGACCGATGCGTCGGGCAACGAATCAATCGTGGAAGCCGAAATCTATATTAGGGCGCCTTTTGTGCTCTACGCACAAAATAGTATTAGTGCCGGTAAAAAACTGCTTGTGGAGAGTGGAATGGTCGCCGTTGAATCTGCTTCAACTGGGCCTTGGTTATCAAAGAAAGCACAAACGGCTATAGGCAATAGCGGTTCAGTTCTATCAACTGCAGCTCTTTACAGTGACAGTGTTCATTTGAATAAGCGCGTCTCAGTGAGCAATGCCTACATCAACTCTCTTTCGGGCAAAGGCGTAATCGTGAATGATAATCCCTATCCGGAGGATCTCTATTTTCCATTAGAACAACTCCCGGGATTTGATTTAGGAGAGGCGGAGATTCGTGTAGGTTGCCGGCGAAATTGCGTTCCTTCTGGATTAATTCTAGAGCCGGGCGACTACGCAAGCTTAAAAGTTGGACCTGCAGGAAAACGGGAAGATGATGACGACGATGATGAAAATGAAGACGATGATGAAAATGAAGACGATGATGAAAGTGAAGACGATGAGGAAGATGACGATGACAATCGGCAACAGCCAAAAAATGTCGTTTATTTCACCGGTGGTACTTATACTTTTGACTCAATCAGATTGGCAAGAAATACAGAGCTTCGTTTTCTTGGCCCTAGTTTGATTCTGGTTAACGATGAAATCCGTGCAAGAAGAGGAGTATTTGTTGGTTCGGATGCGCCAGGCGTGGTTGATGCAAGTGATATCGTGCTCATGGCTGCTGGGCAGGATACGATCAAACGAAATTCTAACAACCGATTGAGAATTAAAAAATATGCAGTGCGATTCGGTAGAAATAATACAATCGAAGCCAATGTTTTTGCGGCAAATGGAAGTATCAGACTTCGGCGAAATAGTGAGTTAACTGGTGCTCTGATTGGCGATAATATCCGCTTAGGCAGAGACGTAACCGTACACTTTCGTGGCGGAATTTAGAAAGAGACTCACCTTAAACATGGATTCAGCTATTTGTTTGTTTTGAAGCTTCAAATAGTTGAATCCGATAAACCTGTTTTGTTGGCAAACTCCACGATATCCACAAGGTTATGCAGTTTTAGCTTTCGCATTAAGTTAGTACGGTGTGAATCCACCGTTTTGATCGAAATATTTAGCTCTTCACTAATCTCGCGATTGCGATAACCATTAGCAATCATACGTAGTACTTGTTTCTCTCTTTTTGTGAGTTCAGCAAGCGCATCGAAACGTTTTACCAATGGCACAATGCTGGTGGAAACAATCTGCTCACCTTTGTGTACGGTCTCAACCGCTTGCACTAGCTGATTACTTGTATCTTGTTTCAATACTACTCCGTTAGCCCCTGACTCCAGCGCTTCAGCTAAAACCGATTCTGATTTAGAGGCGGTAAGTAGAATTACTCGTACCTCCGGGTGTTTGTGTTTAACAATTTTTAGCAATTCTAATCCTGATGTGCCTGGCATGGCATAATCTAGAACTACAACATCTGGAGATTCTCGGTTTATGACCACTATGCCATCTTCACTATTACTAGCTTCGCTAACTATTTCTATATTCGATTCAGATTCCAGAAGGGCGCGCAGACCGAGCCGAAAAATTTCATGATCGTCGATTAATACTACTTTCACTTTATGCCCTCACTGGCACGCTTATAGTAAAACAGCTTCCTTTACCCAGGACTGAATTAATTGAAAACTTCCAGCCGTATTCGCTGCATATCTCGCGGATAATTGCCAGGCCGAGTCCATGACCTTTGGAATCGATACCTTTGTTTAGAGGGTGCTGCAATTTTTCTATCTGCTCTTGTGGAATTCCTTTTCCAGTATCGACTACCTGAAAGAGTAGATGTTCTCCACGACGACGAGCACCCAGTAGTATTTTATCAGCCGAGCCATGGCTCAACGCATTGGCTACTAAGTTCATTAAGCAGCGTTTTAGGGGGAGATCCCGAGAAACGATTACCGCGTTGCTGTTGAAACACTTTAGAGCTATTGCGTTTTCATTTGCTTGGTCTTGGAAGTGATTGGCAATTTCAGAAAGCAAACTACCTGCGACCAAAGATTGCACAGGTGCTTGTTCGCTCGATTCTTTAAGTTCGTCACTGGCTTTATCGAGAGCACCGCCAAGAATAGATTCCATGTGATCCAGGGTTTTTTCCAATTGCTCCGTAGAATAATCGGAAGATTTTGATTGCAGCGATTTCAGTGCTAAACGCAATGATTGAATCGGTTGGTTAATATCGTGGCTGGTAGTAGCCAACTGTTTAGATTTGGCCGAAAGGCGATCCATTGCCTCTTCATTTTTCCTTTCCAGGCGAAATCTCTCCCGAGTATCTTCCAGTCTGGCTTCTAAACTGCTGATAAGTTCAGCTTGAGTAGATGTAAATTCATTGTTAATGCGGCGAACCTGATCGGCCAAACCCATAGAAAGAATGATGGCTTGAATGGCAATCGTGGATTTATAGATTGTCAGTATATTGTAGTCAGCAGTAAAAAGGCCAAGGATTGTTCCTGACCAGATTGCGGCGCTAACTCCAAACATGGCCCATGCAACAAGAAAATATCGTGCCAGATAGTGTCCATTTCTTATGGCAGCGACGGCGGCGATGACGCTTAGAATAATTGATATAGGAAGCATCGGTGCAGTCAATTGATTTCCTAAGCGATTACCTGCTAACAATGTCATTAACAGTATTAGTGCTGATATGGCTATAAACGTTAGGAAAATTTTGTGAATCAAAGGCGCGTGTTTCTTCGCTTCAAGAAATACCATTGCAAAGAAATTGCCTATGATTAATCCCAGTGAAGCAATTATAGGAGTCGCGTCATCGTTCCATTGCGGCAGATTTGGCCATAGATATTGGAAGGTAAATCCTTCCATATGAGCAACATAAATCACATTAAAGGACTCATAGAATACATAAACCAAATAGGCGAGATTTCTAACGGCGATAAAGTGAAAAAAGTTAACCAAAACTAGAGTCAGCAAAATTGTGGAGAAGACAACGAGTCCTACAGAGGCACGCCATTGTTCACTCAGAGCGTCTTCTCGGCTGCTAATTTCCAAAGTCATTGACGCTTGTCCACCTGCACCGAAGCGAATATAGAACTCCGCTTCCTCATTCGGTGCTAGATTGAATTCTGTGGCGAGAAACCGCAGCTCCGGCAGCGGTCGTTCTCCAAATGCTTGGGTTTCATCGTTGTAGAGTAATTGTTCAACACTGCCGTTTTCCCTCAATATAAATATTTCCAATGGGCGCATGAATCTAGCGCTAGATCTTAGTAGAGGGTTTATTGATTCAGCGCTCGAGTTATGCACTGAGAATCGCATCCAGATTTTATCAGCAGTAAATCCAAAGTCTATTGAGTCATTTTCTAGAGGAGTAAATTCTCGGTTGCGTACATCTTCTAGAATCAGAATGTCTTCAGAATCTAACAAATAGCTTATGGAAGCCGTTGGATCGACAGGCTCTATATTGGAACTCAGGAACACAGTCTGTGTAGCGGCAATTTGAGGCAGAAGCAGCCAGCCACAAAATAGTAGTGATGAGAATTGACGGTAGAATCTTTTCACAAAATTAGCCTGTCTTGAGAGCTCAATGATTATATAGATGAGGAAATCGCCTAACAATCAGAAAAATTGGAAGGTAATAGCTGTTTTAATAGGAGGCAGATGGATGGATTTATTCTTAAGCTGAAAGGAATTACCAAGCGGTGTAATCGCTTACAACTGTTTATATGCTAAGAATATGCAATTCCCGACGTATTTCAGAACTGGGCTAATCGCAGGATCAGCTTTGTTGGTGCTTTTCATATGGTTAACAGTGCCAATACGAACTTCAGAGCAGGGCGAGACTGCTGAAATTTCGAGTACGAGTGAAGATTTACCCCAAATTTCACAACAGTCACTACAAAACGGTGCTAATAGAGCAGTGCCGATTGAAGGACAAATCTCTTCCAGAGAGTATGCTCCTCAACATTTGTCTGTATTCGATGTATTGATGGAAATCGCAAGACGAATAGCAGAAGTGCAAATATCTGAAGCAGAAAACGAATTGAATGCGCTCGGTCAGACCCTTAACAATTGGACAGGTGAGGAGAAAATTGAGTTTCTGAACTTTTTTGTCAGGTATATGAATGATGGGAACGCGTTTAATCCTGAAGCAATATTAGCTTTCGACCAAGTTTGGAATAGTATTTCTCTCGATCAGACGTTACGCATTGCTTCTGCTGAAATTTTGGCGAGTCACTATATTAAATTCTATGAATTTGATTTTGCTATCGCTCAGTATGAAGTACTTCTAAACAACCAAATTGATCTAAACGCTACACAGCTAGATGGTTACTCGAGAGCGTTGTTTCAGATGAACGACTACCAAACTTCAATCAATGCTATGTTGCTGCTCATCGATGTCCAACAAGCTGCACAGGAACCAATAGCACGTGAAATTCATTCTAGATTGTTTGAGGCGTATTTTCGGCCAGGGGATGTATCTCAAGCCGAGCAGGTTGGTCAGATTATTCTAGATAGCTTCGAAGATATTCAAGATTGGAAAGACATGGAACAGTTTTATCTGGCAACTGAGAATGAAGCAGGTTTGCAAGCACACTTCGAGCGCGCCAGAGCAGCCGGTTTGATGGATGAAGCAGGGGATTGGATAGACTAATTAGTTTTCAATCCAGACCGGCTGCGTGAAGGCGCCGTTGCGAGCGATATCCCACACTTCGATGCGAATCCATTTTGCATCTCCAACTCTGGTGTAAATGTTGTGGCTCTCTTGTCCGAATTCTTTCGTATGATCTAAATCTATGCGCAGACGATTAATGTTGGTGCCATCACCGCTGACAATTTCCATATAGGCAAGTGGATAAGTCCATTCTAAATCCGCTTGAAGAGAAACTATGCCATTAGATTGTGTTGTGCCGCCGCTTTGTACATCGTTTATAGAAAACTCAGTGATTAATACTTCACCGGTGGATACAAAAAACTCACCATTGGCCAAGGCATCTACCACAGGTTGCCAACCGTCCTCGTAGCGAGGAATCTCATCCATCCTGAGATAATTTATATTCATGGTACCGAAGAGTTCGTAGTCTTCGTAGATTTTGAAGATATCCACTTCACCAAGGATGTATTTCTTTGCTCCCCAGTTGGCCATGTCATCTTGCAGGTCGAGTACACGCCAGCCCAACATGTCTCTGGAATAATCTGCTGGCATGGCTTTCCAGGCACCGCCGAGAAAATGTTCGCTGAGAAAAAAATCCTGGTCGTTGTATCCGTCAGGAAAACCGGTAGATCCTTTTACCCGCGGATGTGCAGTCCAGGCTAAACCGTTCTCTTGTTCAAATAGCTTAAGAACATCGCCCGCACTGCCTACGTGGTAAACCTTGCCGTAACCTGGTAGCTCTTGTTCAAATGGTTGCCCCTGGTTTTGATTGAGTACCCAGTACACCGGTTTAGGAAACATGCTTAACCAGTGGCTACCGAAATGCACATTGGGTTCTTCCCCAGGAATTAGTAAAAAATCGTCGTTGGAGAGTCGGGCAAACTCGTCGTGCATGACTTTTAATTCTGAGAGGCGTTGTTCGGTTTCGGTGCGGGGTGTTCTGCCGAAATGGAATTCCGCCATGTGCACCATGTCGACACCCATGCGTTTGAAAAATTTCACGAAGTCAGGATCTTCCAGTCCTACAGGAATACCTGTCGTGTTTTGTTCCTGTTGTTGATTAATGAAATCCATGGAATGTTCATGGTGATAATGACTGGATAATGTCTTATACCCTGGTAAAGGTTTGAAAGTGTCGTTATGGGTATAGCGTTTGACGATTTCAAGATTTTCTAATCCTGAAGATTCTGAAACGAAAAGTAGAACGCCAAGTTTTTGCAGAGAGCCTGGTTGGGCGTTTACCCAGGGCACGAAACGTCGGTCTCCCATGGGTGGCTGGCGCACGCCGAAGGCGAAACCATCGATCATGTCGAGGTATTCGACGCCAGCCCAGTTGTAGCCAAAGTTGTCGGCGAAATCTAGCGGATACAAGTACTGGTGCGGGAAGGGTGAAATTACCAAGGAACCATTGGTGTTAGATAAAGCCAGGCTGCGAAATCGTGTCTGGTAGACACTGGCAGTTGCATTAGCTATCGGATCGATGTGGGGATTGTCATAAGCATCGATCCATTCGATATGATGACCTTCGGTTTCTGGTTTCGCTAAACCAACATGATAGAGAAAGGCGGTGGCGGGGCGATCGGTCGAGACACGCGCTTCCATGTGCACGAAAGGGCTATCGTGATAAAGAATGAATGCCAGTGAGCCAGAGAAGTGGGTGCTGTTCAAACCGTCAATTTCTATTGTTGCCCTGCCGCCGGAAGTGGAAACCCTCACGTTTTCAGGAATCAGATAGCCTTTTTCTACGGAGTAGGGGCGCGTCGGCACGCGATCGAAAAATATTTCCCAGCCATCTCGCAATTCGAGATCTCTTTCGCCAACCCAGAACAAGTAATTTGGATCTACGCCTTCGATAACATTGTTCTCGTTGACGCCTAAGGCGCGAATAAGTGGTGCAGCAGCGTTGTTGCCTTGTCTTGGAATGAACTGTAAATCGATATAGGCACGTCCTTCCGGAGCATCCCACTCCAGGATTAAGCCGTCTTCTCTGGTTGATAAATCAAAGCCATCGTTAGCGCTAAAATCTTGTTGTGAAATTTCTGCCGCAAGGATAATCGAAGGAATAGAAAGGGCTGTAAGGCAGTACAGAGTAGCAATCAATTGCTTCATGGCTAATACCTATCTTTGGTTTCTAATCTGGGAGCTGCCAGTCGAATCGATACTGCACATCATCAACGCGGACGGAACCATCGAAAATAATCCGCGGTTCGAAGCGCAATCGCGAAGCGGAGTTCATTGCTTCTTCATTAAAAACGCCAGGAGGTTCGCTCTCCACAATGGTGACATCTTCAACCATACCGCTCTCGTTAACATCAAAGTTAACGATGACATAGCCTTCGATGCCTAGCTCTTCTGCCACCTCAGGATAATTCGGTGTGATGTAACGCATGGGAATAAGTTCTCGAAACACGACTTCATCCGAAGGCGGTTCGACCAGAATGGAATTTTGCTCTTCTAACTCGTAACGAAATACATATCGAATATCGTCCAGGGTTTCTCCGCGGGTGTTATCAAACATCATGCGCCGGGCGGCGTTGACTGCCGATTGACGGAAATAACCCAAGGGTTGCTCTTCGACGGTGCGGATAGTGCTACCGACTACTTCCCCTTCCTCGTCCACCGAGAATTCCACCATTACCCAACCTTCGATACCAAGGTTGCGCGCCCGTAGAGGATACAGAGGTTCAGCCACCCTGCGGGCAATTAGTCCACGGGTAAAGTTTGGGGGAGGAGTTAATTCTGGGGAAGAGCTCGCAGATACTCTTCTTGTGCCCTCGTCGACCGCAACGCAACCACCCAGCAAGAATAAACTTACTAGAAGTATGAAATGGTTATGGTAATGCTTAATCCGTTGCCATTTTGTTAGGTGGTTAATCCGCATGGCTTTTTCTTTTAGTCTTCTTCTAATTTATCAAATTTTAGAAAGTAGTTCTCACCCTTAGGGCTAACTCCATGCCGTTGCCGTTGCAATAGTCTTCGATTTCTCGCACGATACCGTCGCTGGTGCGACCTTCAAATCTGGTTCTTTTACGACAAAATTCGTTTTCAGTTATGTTCCGCGATTCAAAGCGGAATGTGATATTTCCAAAGGCTTTTTTCTCCACATATGCCGACAAGTAGGGAGAATTAATTTGTTCTTCTATGTCGTCGATGTCATAGGCCTTGCGTCCGCTACTGCCATTGGAATTATTGCCATAGTTTATGCCATAAGTTAGTTGCTGACTGGTTATATCGTGACGGAATCCCATGTTAAGAGACCAGCGGCCGTTGTTGCGCTGTCTGCGTTTTATACCAAGGAACGGATCAGTAACCTCAGAATCCCTTATTCTGACGCCGGTAGTGAGAAGGGCGTTGGGAATTCTAAAGCGATCCAATTTCGTGCTCACGTCCAGGTTTAAACCATAGCGATAACCGTCGCCAATGTTGCCGCGAGCGGATTGCAGGTCATCGGGAGTGGGTGACACGTCAACTTTGTCGATATGGTCTATCACATCGCGGTACCAAAGTTGGGAATTCACCACTCCAGCATCGTCTGGTAGTCGAAACTCCAGATTCAGCTCATAGCGCCAGGACTGTTCCTGCACGATTTCCGGATTGCCTGCTACAGTATTTTTGTCTTCGTCGCTGTTATCGGTTGAGGCGCTAAAGTCGGAAAAACTAAGTTGCTCTACGTCTTTCTCTATGCCGGCTCTTAGTTGCAACGAAGGGGTAATGTCATAGCGATAGTCCAGCTTGGGTTTTATGAAGTCGAAATCCCGTTTACGTCCCACATCGCCTGATTGTTCAATGGTGGATGTTTCATAGATCAGAGAACTTTCCAACGCCATACGGTCGTTGATTTGCCAGTTATGTACTGCAAATGGCTCATAGCGAATTTCTTCCACCGTGGAGAAGCTATTGTCTATGGCAACTGGAACAAGATTGCCGAAATCGGGCGAGGGAGTTCCGGGTACATCCAATCCCATTCTAAGGGTCGAATCCCTAATAGTCTGTGCGCCTTCGAGTCCAAATTCCATGGCTTGGGCTGCATCAAGATCGAAGGTATAAGAACTACGGAAGATTCGTTCTCGGTCGCGGCCGGTGCCGGCAAGAAACAAGTTCGGTTCGGCAACCATATCTTCGACATTGGAGCGAATTCTGTCGTAACCGAAATCGCGGTCATTAACGATGAATAAAAAACGAAACTTGGCACCATTGTTAAATCCGTATTCGTAATCGCCGCCGATTTCCCAATTGGTCCGATCGCTATCGCTTAACTCGGTTTGAACAATTGAAGTATTGGACACCAGATCGTTGATCGTGCGATAGCGATCTTGTGGCGAGCGGGTGCGGTCCTCAACGAGAGCATTAAATTGCACGACGCTGCGATCGAAGGTATAGCCAAGATTCATACTGACAGCGAATTCGGTACTGTCACGAGTGGATTCTTCCTGCCGTGTTTCAATTAGATTGCCATCGCGGTCATAGCTAAATTCACGGGCTTCACTATGGCGGTAATTTGGATCCGCCTCGAATGAAAACAGGTAGTTTAGATCGCCAGACTGTACACTTACGGAAGCTTGGCCGCCAGGATCCAAAGTGCCGTCTTGCTTGCGGTCGGTGCGCAATTCCACGGAGGTGCTGGAACGAGATGGGGTATCGATTAAAACAATATTTACAACCTGACCGCCGCCGCGAATATCCAACTCTTCTGAAGTACCTCGAATTATTTCGATGTACTCTACCTGGTCTGCAGAAATACGATTGAGTTGATCGCTCCCCTCATTGTTCTTACCGGTAATCCTTTGACCATTGATCAGAACTTCTCCTTCTCCAGAGCCCAAGCCTCTGCCTCGATTGCCACCCCGCAATGCCAGACCAATACCTGGTATACGATTTAGCATATCGTTTGCTGACACCGGGAAGAATTCGGCGAAGTAACTGGCAGGATAAACTATTGTTGAATCGTCAGTAGGATCTTCAGGCTGCACTAATTGCGCCGTAACCAGCGGCGACACTAACAACAAAAGCAGAGTAGTGACTAAGGCGTAGATGCTAGTCGAAGTGCGAAATTTCATGGGGAGATTCAGTTCTTTCTCTTTGATCTTTTGGATCTTTTAACTGTATTCGTGGTTGCCTTGTAGTGCTACCAGTACTAAACCGGAATTGTACCGGTTCCCTTTCATATTGTCTGTGACAATTTGTGGGAAATAATGAATGAATTCTGACACTTGCATCATATTTGAGTCACGCTTTGTGACACTTGACGATACTATTCTCTGTGCATTAGCATGGAGCTCATTAATTGGACAGTAAGCCCCTGCCTTAAATCCTAAAGGGTTGAGCGCAGGGGCTTTTTGTTTTGTCTCCGTAACCCTAAAAATCATTGGAGATGAACTATGGCAAATCCTGAATCGAACATCCCCCCATCCTTTACCAGTTCAGTGGTGTATGAGCTGCCTTACGAGCATGAGCCACTGCTAGATCAATCGTTTGGAAACGAATCTGAATTGTTTGACCTTTATTACCCCGATGGAGGCGACGGTCCTTTTCCAGTCTTAGTCTTTGTGCTCGGATTTCCAGCCCCAGGTTTCGATGCTGGATTCGGTTTTAAACTCAAAGATTTGGAATTCTATAAATCCTGGGCACGCTTAATTGCAGCCTCAGGCATGACGGCAGTACTTTATTCGGCAGATGATGCAGAGCCAGGCACATTGGAGCTAATGGCCTATCTCAGACGTAATTGCGAAACACTAAAATTGGACATGAATCGCATTGGTATCTGGTCATGCTCAGCAAACGTAGCCAACGCAATAAATGTGTTAAATAAAGTGCCTGATATTTGTTGCGCTGCTCTGAATTATGGCTACATGTTGGACCTGAATGGTTCGACATCGGTTCAGGACATGGCGGCGCAAGTGCATTTCGCCAATCCAAACCAAGGCGAAGCCAGTATGCCAACGGTTCCAATGTTGGTGACCAAGGCAGGGCAAGATGCTTTTCCTGGAATCAATGAAGGAATTGATAGTTTTGTAAATTTAGCCAGGGAAAGAAATATTCCCGTGGAGTTCATTGATTACGAAAAAGGTGTGCACTCATTCGATGTGCTAGATAACACAGATGAATCGATTGCTATTGTTAAACGTATGGTGGATTTTCTAAAGAGTCATTTACTGAAGTAATCGCACAAAAAAAGGAGGCATAGTCACCTATGCCTCCTAAGCTACTCGACCAAATACTAAGCAAGAATATCGATCAGACTACCGCTCGTTCGATTTGCGATCTGGATAACTTTGCCAGAGGCATTGAATAAAGTTTGGTTTTTCTTCAGTTCGACAAAGTCCTCAATCAAACCATTGGTGTGTCCATCTTCGAAAGTTTTTTGCACGATGTTAAGGGATGCCTTGTTCATGGCATCGCTTGCCTTGTGAATACCATTCAGACCGGAACGCATTGCCGGTGGGGGAGTTTGAATGGAAATTGGCGTAAACATTGTTTTGGTAAAAACCTTCTTCAATCAAAATGATTGGCTGCTATAAATACTAAATGCTTCGGCAAGACAGGGTGTGAACCAACTTCACAGTCTCTAAGTCTTTTAAGATGATTTAGTTTTAAGAAGCAGGATTTTTAGGCATAAAAAATCCCGACCAGAATAACTGATCGGGATTTTCTTAAAGACTGGCTAGTTAGAGACGTAAGTCGAGAAGCTGTCTTCGCCATCTCCATCTATAAAATCAGAATACTTGGAATCACCGGTGAAGTTTGATTTTAAGAACGCGTATACGTACTTACCTTGAGTTTCCAATTCCGAGCCCTGATTCGCAGGAATCATGTGGCCACCTTCCGTAAATTCCATATACACCTTCGGGGTGGATGAATTTATAGAATCGAAAAGCAGTCGTGCGTGAGTATCCGGTGGTGCAATGGTGTCATCCGCCGTCGCGATAATTAATGTAGGTACAGAAACCCCGCTTAGATCACCTTCAAAGGATTGTCCCAACTCACAGCAATAAGGAGTAAGAGGTACAACAGCTTTTACTGCGTCACCTAATTCTTCCGCCGCTCTTAGTGAGGCGCCGCCCCCTAGTGAATGTCCCATGATGGCAATTTGGGACTCATCGAGCTTGTTATTGATTGGGCTTTCTGAATTCGCATTTTCGCCCTTGATCAATTCGACACCGGCAATCAATGCATTTTTGCGCTGTTCGAGATTATCCGTAGTAGTGTTGGTTTCAATGATTGCGGTAATAATTCCCACCGAGGCCAACATTGGACCCCACCAGTCGTAAACTTCTGGTGTCCCCTGGTACCCAGGTGACATAACTACAGCACCATTAGGGCGGTCAAAGCTTAAAGTTAGGGGATAGAAAATTGTCACACTGGCGAACTCAGCCGCTCCCGTGCCAGTTTCATATGTGCGGGCTTCGAACAGGCGATCGTCGAAGAAATTGGCCGCATTGCGAGCAAAGGTGCGACCTTCCGGACGATAACGGCCATCGCTATTATCCTGAGCCCAAACCATTGGAATCGAGAAAGTACTCGCTAATAATGCGAACCCCATTAGATAGGTAATCAGGGATTTCAATCTCAGTAAATTCATTTCAGTTAACCTCTATTGTGTCTCTTATTGGTTAAACCCGGGTCTTGGTAGACCTGCAGAACGGTCAAATATAGCAAAGACTTAGGGTCAGAGAAACAGACTCTCGTCGTGTATCCCAGCGGAGGTTCAACGGCGGGGCGTAATTCAGGGGACCATGGACCTGTAGTCGAATTCCTATTATTCTCAGCCTTCCCGAAAACAACCAAAAACAGTGATATTTGAATCTATGATTTCGTTGCAGCGTTTATTCTCACTTCGAACCAGGATCCCGAGCAAATCGACCTTGTTGGCGCTAGGAATATTAGTCGCCGGTTCGCCATTAGCCTCAGCGCAGGAACTTGGAGACCACACCTACGCCACGGAAGCCATTGAGCGCGGAAGTCGGATCTATTCCCGGGAATGTGCTCTTTGCCATGGCCCGCAGGGCGATATCGTCGATGGCGTCAATCTGCGTACAGGCCTGTTTAAGACTGTGCAATCCGACGATGAATTGCGCCGGGTTGTGTATGCAGGAGCCGGGGAGGGTCAAATGCCAGCTTTCGGACTCAACGATACAGATCTTAATGCCATCGTTGCCTTTATTCGTGCCGGATTTGATCCAGAAGGAGTCGCCATTCGCATTGGTGATCCGGTTCGTGGTAAATCGCTATTTGATGGTAAAGGCGAATGTGCAGATTGTCATCGAGTTAATGGTATTGGGCCAAGAACTGCGCCAGACCTTTCAGAGATCGGAGCGATACGCACGCCATCGTCCCTGCAGCAGAATTTATTAGATCCTGCTGGGGCAATATTGCCGATCAACCGGCCGATTCGAATAGTTACCCGCAGTGAAGAAACTGTAACAGGGCGCCGCCTGAACGAAGACACCTACACAGTTCAGGTAATCGATTCAAATGAACGCTTACGCTCTTTTCGTAAGTCTGATCTCGTCAGCTATGAAATCAGTATGCAACCCAGTAAGGCACCGACTACGTTAAGCAGCGATGAAGTCGCTGATGTTGTTGGTTACTTATTAACTTTGCGAGGTCAGTAATGAAATTAGTTAATGCATCGGTAAGATTTCTTCTTTTCTTTGCTGGCCTAAGCGCGGCAATGCAGTCTATTGCCCAAGTTCCTTATGACAGAATTTTAAATGCTAACCAGGAACCGCAAAATTGGTTGACCTACAACGGCGGTTACATGAGTCAGCGCCACAGTTTGCTGAATCAGTTAACTCGAGACAATGTAGAAAACCTCGAATTGAAATGGGTGTTGCAGAATCAGGTGTTTGGCGCCTGGCAGTCAAACCCAATTATCGTCGACGGTATTATGTACGTTACCGAACGACCAAACAGTGTCATGGCTGTGGATGCAGTCACTGGCAGAGTATTCTGGAAGTATCGTCATCAGAATGCTGAGAATGCACGGATATGTTGTGGCGCTAATAATCGTGGCGTCGCTGTTCTCAATGACAAAGTCTATATGGGTACCTTGGATGCGCAATTGGTTGCGCTGGATCGTGTGAACGGTCAGGTTCTTTGGCAAACGGTAGTTGGCGACGTCAATCTTGCTTATTCAGTCACCATGGCACCGTTGGCAGTTAAAGACAAAATCATGCTGGGAGTTGGCGGCGGTGAGTTTGGAATTCGCGGCTATGTTGTTGCTTATGATGCAGAAACTGGCGAAGAAGCTTGGAAGACTTACACTATTCCTGGTCCTGGCGAACCCGGTCATGACAGTTGGGAGGGCGACGATTGGGAACATGGTGGTGCGCCGGTTTGGATTACTGGATCATTCGACCCTGAATTAAATCTCACTTATTGGGGTGTTGGAAATCCAGGTCCGGATTGGAACGCTGGCCAGCGTCCTGGCGATAACCTCTATTCAGATTCTGCCATCGCACTGGTTGCTGATACTGGTGAGCTGAAGTGGCATTTCCAGTTCACGCCTAACGATGCTTATGACTACGACGCGGTACAAGTTCCAGTATTAGCAGACTTGGTCTGGCGCGGTGAGCCGAAGAAGTTAATGATGTGGGCGAATCGCAATGGTTATTTTTACGTGCTAGATAGAACCAATGGCGAGTTTTTGGAAGGAAAACCCTATGTACAAGTAAATTGGTCCAGCGGCCTGGATGAGAATGGGCGCCCAATTCCAACCCCGCAACCGGAAGGTATGCCGACTTACCCAGGTAATCAGGGTGGCACTAACTGGTATCCACCTTCATTCAGCCCAAGCACTGAATTGTTTTACTTCAGTGCCTGGGAAAATTACGCCACTATTTATCGAGCCGAAGAATCGGAATACGTTCCCGGGCAAGCATTTCTTGGGGGAGGTTTTTCGGTGTTAGCACCTTCGCCAGGCGCACCGACTATTGGAATTGGGCGTACTAACCCCATCAATAATTGGACCGACGAAGTTGGCTATGCCTCATTAAAGGCGATGGATCCCCAAACCGGCGAGGCAGTCTGGTCTTACAATCAATTCGACGTCAGCGATAGCGGTATGCTAACCACTGCATCGGATCTTTTGTTTACCGGCGGCAGGGAAGGTTATTTTCATGCCATTGACGCCCGAACCGGAGAATTGATCTGGAATGTTGGTCTTGGTGGTCAAATTGTTATGGCTCCGGTCACTTACATGGTTGACGGTGTGCAATATGTTTCTGTGATTTCCGGAAATAGTTTATCGACATTTGCCTTACGCAATTAAGAAGATGAACAGGGTTTCGAACTTAAAATAAGAAAACATAAATCAGGGTGCATGCAGAAGTGATTCTGATTGTTGTTCAAATTTTGAGAATCAAATACTGTGTAAAAATGGAATAAAGCACCAAAGTAACCATGCTATAGCTAGGAAATTTTTGTTGGGATTCGCCTAGATAGAGCAAAATCCTGTGGTTAACTACTAGATTGTGCTAGCTTCGGTTTAATTCATTCTGTGTTTATTAGTGAATTTTAAATGAAGGAATCTGAGTGGCCACGAAGCATCAGACCCGTGAATTCTTATGTCAGGCGATTTGGGACTATATTCACACCTTTGAGGCTCGCGGTGTAAATATTGATTCGCTAGTTAAAGACCTCCCCCTTTCACTGGCAGAGCTAAAAACACCAAATTGCTGGACAGATTGGGAAACTGGAATGCAATTGCACGAGCGTGTAGAACAATTAGCCGGCGGATACGATGGAATGGACCAGCTAGTGATTGAAACTATTCCTGTCAGTATGTCTCGATTCTATGGCTATTTTTCGAAATCCCTATCACCAGAATTTTTCTATCATGTAGTAATTACGATTTTTGGTCCAAGAAGTTTTCCAATGTTGGATCCTCGACTTGAATCAGTTGGTAAACACAAACTCAAAGTAACATTAAGAATTCCGGAGGATGCCCGTCCAGCGGAAGCTTTTTTTCGTTCTGCGGCTAGCGTCTATCGAGAATTACCTACTATATGTGGTTGCGAAAGGGCAACAGTTGAGGAGACAGTCAGTTCTCACGAAGCAGAATTTATAGTCTCAATTCCTGAATACCGTTCTCTATTTACAAGGCTCGCGCATTTTTTCTCACAGGATAATCGAGAAAAACTGTTGGTTGAAATGATGCGGCAACAGGCTGAAATACAAGAAAACTTTGCAAAACTTCAGGCGGCGCATAAAGAATTAGAGATTACAACTGCGCAACTTCGAACAGCTCAAAAGTTTGAAACTGTGGGAAAACTTATCGGCGGTATTGCGCATGATTTTAATAACAGTTTAACAATTATTCTCTCATGTTCGGAGCTGTTGTCTCAGCAATCACTAGATGAAGATTCCACTCGATTCGTAAAGAACATAAAGAGTGCCGTACTAAAGTCTTCACAGTTAACACAACATTTACTCGCCTATTCCAGGCGTCAAATATTGCATCCTAAGGTCATTGATATTAATGAATTGCTTGACCAATTAAAGCCCATGGTCGGCAGCGCTGTCGGTGAAGGGATCGATTTTTCTTTCATCCTTTCATCTGACCTTGGTCGAATCAGAGTTGATCCAATTCAATTTGAGCAGGTAGTAATCAATTTGATTTTAAATGCAGCAGATGCAATGAATAGCAGTGGAAAAGTTACGGTTGAAACTAGCAATGTAGACTTTGAGCACGATATCGAATTGAGCCATGGTCGACTTGATGCAGGTAGCTACATACTTATTGCTGTAACTGATTCTGGTGTCGGAATGGAACAGGACCAGTTAATCCAAGCATTTGATCCTTTTTATACAACGAAAGATAAGGGAACCGGATTAGGGCTCGCAATGGTTCAAGGAATCATCGAGCAATCATCGGGAGGAATAGCTGTCTATAGCGAGAAGCATGTGGGTAGTGTGTTTAAAATCTATTTACCTAGAGTTGATGAGCCAGCTGAAGCATGGGTGGTCGAAGAAGAGCAACTAAATGATGTTTCTGGTTCTGAAACTATTCTAGTCGTTGAAGATGAGCCTGCACTTCTAGATTTGTTATCTACCACTTTAGATAATCACGGTTATCAGGTACTTGTTGCACGAAACGCAAAAGAAGCACTCACAATAACTCAGCGGCAAAGTGTAGATTTAGTTGTTTCTGATGTCATCTTGCCTGGCCTTTCTGGTACCGAGTTGGTTGAGCTCATTCGAGAAAGGGAGCCCAATATGCCGATCGTCTTTATGTCTGGATACACTGAAAATGCACTTCTGCATCGAGGCGAATTATCTGGAGGTCAGAGTTTGCTTGCGAAACCTTTCTCCACGAATAAACTGCTACTTGCGATTAGATTGCCATTAGACAAATCAAGGGCGCCCTTTCAATGAGGAAAATAATATCAATAGTTTGCCTTTCGCTTCTTAGTATTGGAGCAGTTGCTCAAGTTGGTGATAAGCGCTTTACACCAAGCGACGACTTTGAGATTGAATACAACTTTTTTAAGATGCCGGAGGGAAGAACTATTGGTTCCACCGCCGGTATCGCGATGCACCCAGACGGCAGTAGCTTCTGGATATTTGATCGCTGTGGTGCCAATGACTGTGTTGGATCAAGTCTCGATCCAATCATGCAATTCGATTTAGAAGGTAATCATCTCATTAGCTTTGGGGCGAATATGTTTGTTCGCCCACACGGCGTGCACGTCGATACTGCTGGCAATGTCTGGGTGACCGATGGCGAAGGTCCTAATGGAGAAGACCCGCGGCGGGAAGGGAAGGGTCACCAGGTTTTTAAGTTTAGCCCAACTGGTGATGTGCTGATGGAATTCGGCAAACCTGGGATCGCTGGCGAAGGACCTTACGAACTTAACCAGCCATCCTCAGTGTTAGTAGCTCCCAATGGAGATATCTTTATTGGCGATGGTCACGGCGGGCGATCCAATAGCCGTATCATGAAATACACCGCTGAAGGTGAGTTTATTAAGAGTTGGGGAGTGCAGGGTTCTGAGCCAGGAAATTTCGCAGTACCCCACGATCTGGCAATGGATTCATTGGGTCGACTCTTTGTCGGTGACCGTGGCAATAATCGTATTCAGGTTTTCGATCAAGACGGAAACTTTATTCTGGAATGGGAACAGTTTGGTCGTCCCAGTGGAATATTTATTGATGACCACGACATGCTCTACGTTACTGATTCTTCTTCGACACCTAGAAGCAATCCTGGCTATGACGAAGGTATTCGGGTGGCCAGCGTCCATGACGGCCGAGTGACATTGTTTCTGGATGACCCCCATGAAGACGGCACCCAGGAAGGCGTGGTCGTAGACAAACAGGGCAATATTTTTGGTTCACTTACAGCCGGTATGGCTCTCAGAAAATACGAGCTTAAGTAAAGTTTTGTTACAAATGACCCCTATGTTGCGCGGTTTGTTTTTTCGCAAAATAGCCTAAGTACAATTGATCTTGTTTCTTTCATTGCTGAACTCATCTGCAATTACCACAGCCTCGCCAGCAGAATACAATTTATAACAGTCAGCTATATTCAGCCGTGGCATACTCGCTGCCAAATCGACCTTTGTAACAATACTATTATGCGTAGAAAACATTTCTTTATACCGAGCGTTCTAGCCCTTTCGATTGCATCGATTGGCCAGTTTGCATACGCCCAAGATAATGTCGGTGAAGATTCAACAGTGCGTTATCCCGCAACCTATTTTTCCGAATGGGCGCCTGTTACTGCGCAAGATATGCTAGATAGAATTCCTGGCATGGATTCCGGTGGAGGATTTGGGCCTCCCGGCGGTGGTGGCGGTGGACCTCCAGGTGGCGGATTCGGCGGCGGCGGCCCCCCTTCGAGTTTCTTTGGTCGCAGTGGTGGCGGCGGTGGTCGTGGCTTCGGCGGCGGAAATCGTGGTAGTGAGGTACTTATTAATGGCAAGCGAACCGCCGGTAAGAATAATAGTACCGGTGGCCAAATGACTCGCATTACGGCTGAACAAGTGAATTACATCGAAATCATTCGCGGCACTTCCGGCGAACTTGATGTGCGCGGTAGTGGACAAGTAGTGAATGTGGTGCTGTATGACACATTCACAGATTCATCGTTGCAATACCAGGCCCAGGCATCTCAATCAGATAACAACGAAATTTATCCCACTGGCACTTTCTCTTACAGCGGGCAAGTTGAGGGATTGAATTTTGTAGTTAGCGGTACTCATAGTGTCAATTACTCGAAAAACATCAGCAAAGAAAATTCTATTCTTGGTGATTTCTCTCCAAACGATGACATCCGCGAAGAACGTGAATCAGATGGGTCCAATACAACGCTGAGTACAAATCTTGATTATGAAATAAACGAAAATAGCAGCGCGCGACTGAATGCTTTGTATTCAGATGGAGAAAGACCAAGCGATTTAGTCAGACAAACTATCGATCTTAAAGTACAACCAAACATTGCTACTTATCAGAGAGAGCACTCGCCGTCGGAAAATGATAACTGGGAAATTGGTGGCGACTATGAATACCTGACCGATAGTGGAAGTCGCTATAAAGTGCTTTTTATAAGTAACGCGTTTACCAATTCGACTAACCGTGAACGTTTCGATCTGCTTGGTGGCGGCAACGAAGAAAAGAATTTGTTTCTGGATTCAAACAGCACTACGCGGGAGAGAATTGTTAGAGGATCCTATACCTTCGATATGTTTGACGGATCTCAGGATCTCGAATTAGGTGCTGAACGTGCGCAGACCATTCTGGATTCCAGTCTGGCGCTGGGAATATCTGGAATAGATGGAACGCCTTCAGCAGCGGTCGGGGGCTTAATTCCAGTGGCAGTAAGTAATGCTAACTCCACTGTGGAAGAAATTCGCTACGAGCCTTTTGCGATTCATAACTGGATTATTAATCCACGCATGTCTTTGGAAACGTCAGTAATTTATGAGTACTCTGAAATCACACAAAGCGGTGATGTTTCAAAAAAGCGTGATTTTGATTTTGTTAAACCAAAAGTCGATTTCAGGTATGACCTGACCCCTACCTGGCAAATCCGAGGAACGATTGAAAAGATTGTTCAACAGCTAACCTTTAACGATTTCGTGGCCGCTTCGGATGAGAACGATGAAGATGCGAATTTTCAGGCGGGAAATGCAAACTTGCGGCAAGAATGGTATTGGAATTACGAAGTAAACACTGAATACCGCCTACCTAATGATGTCGGTGTTGTAAGTGGGCGACTTTATTATGAAGATTGGCACGACACCATCGAGCGACTGGATGTTACTGTTGATGAAGACAATCTACTCAGTGCCAATGGCAATATTGGCGATGGCGAAAAATACGGGATCGATCTTAATAGCAGCATTCGTATGCGCATGATCAATATGCCGAATTTGTTAGTAACGGCGAGCCTAAATGCGGAAGACTCTAAAATCATCGATCCTTTTTTAGGAATTGAACGCCGCATGCTGGGAAGCTTCCGAGGAAGAAACACACTTGGATTCCGGCATGATATTACCGGTTTGAATCTTAATTATGGTTTGTTCTGGAGCAATCTCTGGGATGGCAATCGTATTCGTTACGATATTGACGATATTGAATTGTCAGCAGGCGATCCATTCTGGTCCGGATTCGTGGAGTGGGTCAGCCCCAGCAATATTACGGTTCGACTCGACGCCAGTCGCATAATTAATAACGGTGAATTCTGTCGTGAACGCCAGCGCTTTGTCGGTCGAATTTCCGCTGGAATACTGGAAGAAATCGAAGACCAATGCCAAACCTCGGGCCCGACGGTTTCACTGCGGGTGACTGGCACTTTCTAATAGTCTTTCCCACTTCGAATTTGGAACAGACCACGTTTTCTCGATGGAAAACCTGGTCTATCCCCGTTTAACCCAGGTAGGGGCGGACTCACCTCAAATCAATCTTTATTTTCAGTCACTATCCGATTGATGCATATACAATTTGTAACTAATTCATTGAATTAGCTATGTAATACTTGCGCCCAAATAACTCACTCGCCGCCTGAGCGGTTATCTTAGGAAAGATTAGAGTGAGGTGCATTAAATTGAGGAACATTGGATGACCCGTAGTTCAGCCCGCTTTTTACTACCCCTAATACTCAGTTTCGGATCCCAGCTTGCATTGGCGCAAGACAATGTGGGTGATGATTCTACTGTGGTTTATCCGGCGGACTATTTTAGTGAATGGTCTCCAGTTACGGCGCAAGACATGATGGATCGCATACCCGGTCTAAGCGGCGGTAGAGGATTTGGTGGTGGCGGATTCAGTCGCGGCGGTCGCGGATTCGGCGGTGGCCCTCCTGGCGGATTTCGTGGAGGCGGCGGCGGTGGTCGCGGCTTTGGTGGTGGTAGTCGCGGCACTGAAGTATTAATAAATGGAAAGCGCACTGCGGGAAAAAATAACAGTACAGGCGGGCAGTTAACTCGGATTACTGCAGATCAAGTTGATTTCATCGAAATTATTCGCGGCACCTTAGGTGAGCTCGATGTGCGGGGTAGTGGTCAGGTAATTAATGTCGTTCTGTATGACACGTTTTCTGATATGTCGATGCAGTATGAGTTAAGTGCACAGCAATCTGACAACAACACTGTAACTCCATCCGGGAGCGTGTCCTTCAGTGGTCAATCCGGCGGCTTAGACTATCAAATTGAAGCGCGTGCCAGTGAAGTCTTTTTTCGCAACATCAGCAAAGAATATTCCGTTTTAGGAGATTTTTCACCCAATGATCGCATTAGAGAAATCAGAAGTACTGATGGAGATAACAGCACAGTAAGCGCAAATGCTGGGTATGAAATTAATGCCAATAGCAGTGCACGTATCAATGCTCAATTTACTGAAGGATCTGGAGAGAACGAAACAATTCGTCGTACCACTGATTTAAGAGTTAATCCTAATGAAGATTTCTATCAGCGTGAAGACAGTCCTAGCGAAATCGAGAACTGGGAGATCGGTGGTGATTATGAATACCTCACCGATAGAGGCGATCGTTTCAAAGTTCTATTTATAAGTAATGCGTTTACCCGAGCCAGTACCAGGGAACGCTATGATCTTACCGGTGAGGATTCAGAGGAGAAAAATCTCTTTTTGGATTCCGCGAGTACTACTAGAGAGCGAATCTTAAGAGGGTCTTATACATTTGACATGTTTGATGGTTCGCAGGATATAGAACTCGGCGCGGAACGGGCTCAGACTATTCTTGATTCGACACTGGCACTCGGAATTAGCGGCATCACCGGCACGCCATCACCTGATTTTGGCGGTCTAGTTCCCGTATCGGTTTCCAATGCAAACTCATCCGTTGAAGAAATTCGCTATGAGCCTTTTGTTATTCATAACTGGATTTTCAATTCAAGGATGTCGCTGGAATCTTCTGTGCTCTATGAGGATTCTGAAATCACCCAACGTGGCGATGTGTCCAACGCGCGAGATTTTACATTCTTAAAACCCAAAGTTGATTTCAGGTATGACCTGACCCCTACAATTCAATTGAGAGGCACCGTTGAAAAAATCGTAGAGCAGCTTGGCTTTAATGATTTCGTGGCAGCAACTGATAATCAGGATGAAGATTCTAACGTGCAGTTAGGTAACGAAAATTTAAGACAGGAATGGTATTGGAATTACGAATTCAACGCTGAATATCGATTACCCAACGACATTGGCGTAGTAAGTGGTCGACTTTACTGCGAAGATTGGCACGACAGAATTGAACGGATTGATGTTTCTCCTTCAGATGACGACTTACAGGGTGCCAACGGTAATATCGGTGACGGTGAAAAGTATGGCATCGATATCAACAGCAGCACTCGCATGCGCATGATTGGCATGCCAAACCTGTTAGTGACAGGCAGTGTCAATGTCGAAGATTCAAAAATCACCGATCCTTTCTTGGGTATAGAAAGAAGAATGCAATTCAGCTGGCGCGGAAGAACCACCTGGAGTTTTCGCCACGACTTTCCCGAAAGAAATATAAACTGGGGGATGCGCTGGAGTAATTCTTTCGATGGCAATCGTAAAACCTACGATTTAGTCGATATAGAGTTATCCGCCGGTGATCCCTTCTGGTCTGCCTTTGTTGAATGGGTAAGCCCGCAAAACATAACCTTCCGGCTGGATGCAGACCGCATTATTAATAATGGCGAATTCTGCCGCGAACGATTGCGTTATGTGGGTCGCATCTCCAGCGGCATCATAGAAGAAATTGAGGATCAGTGCGGTTCTTCCGGGCCTAGCGTGTCTTTGCGGGTTACTGGAACTTTCTAGGTAGTGAGATAGACAAGGTTTAGTAAAATCGAAAAACAGGCTCAGTCCCTTATCTAACAGACTTAAGACTTCACAGTTACTGACTTAGGGATTCGCGTCTTCGCCAATGATATCGATAAGCTTGCTAAGATAAGGACGATAGGGTTCCCAAGCTTTAGAGCTGCCTTGGTACATACGCTTTCGAACTTGTTGAAAGGAAGCTGTTCTCACAGCTCTTTCATTTTTTTCAAATTGCAAGCAGCTGTCTTCCCATTCCAATTGTAAATAATCGACCAATTTTCTGGTTTCTTCTTCTTGGTTTTCAGTCAACTTCTCATAGTTCAGGTCATAAATTTTTCCTGGAAATTTCTGATGCCAAAATGACATTAGATCTTTATAGGTATTGTAATATTTGCCAAGCAGCTCTAGGTCATAAGCGTAAGCGTGGCCTTCAGTCGAGAAATTTCTCATATATATTGACCAGCAAGTAGCGAGCGGGTTTCTAATGGTGTGAACAATTTTAGCTTCTGGAAATGCCAGAGCGATTAGACCTACGAATCGAAAATTTGAAGGCATCTTGTCAGTAATAAACTGTTCAGAGAATCCATTTTTATTAACTCCACTTAGATATTGTTCATGTATATCTTCAAAAAGTTCCTTATCTAATTTTTGAGAAGTCAATTTTTCAAAGTTAATAGAATTTCTAAGAGTGTTTAGTTCCCCGCCCCCATAGACCAGAGAATGACTGGTAATGATTTCTTCAACTAGACTGGTTCCGCTTCTAGGCATGCCTAGAATAAAAATCGGAGATTTCGGATAGTCTAATTGCCTGTTTGATTCATCAAGGTCGATGGAAATATCTTCTTGAAAACAAAGCTTGATTTTGTCAATGATGCCAAATTCTTCTTCTGCTAAATGTGAAAGTTCTTTAGTTCTGAGTTCATTACCTGTGCTCAAATAGCCAAATGCTTTTTCGTGTTTTTTAAATCCATAATAAATACTACCCAGTGCGAAGTTTAAGCTCACTTTATGAGAATCAGATATGTTCGCAGTCTCTACAATGCAGATCATTGTTTTTATTCTGGGATCGTCTTCTTCAATTTTCTTTATGCGACTTAAATGACTAAGTGCTATTGGGTGTTTAGGATTAAGTTCTAAAGCTTTTTCATAATAATCTACTGATTTATCATTCTGACCCATTTCTGAATAAGTCACACCCATGTGTACTAAGGAAGCTGTATTGCTGGGATCAATGTTGAGTGCTAATTGGAATTTTTCCAATGCGATGTCATGTTGATTTAGATTTCTATGAATATGGCCCAGGGTATTCATGAAATTTGCATTATCTAAATCTAATTCAATGGCCTTTTTTGCATAAGGGTATGCAGATTCTGGTGAGCTTTTTTTGGCCAGCAACAATGCTAAATTGTGAAAAGGCTCTGCATAATTTTCATCCAGTTTCATTGCTTTTAAGAACGCACCTGAAGCGTGTTTGTAGTCATTGAGTTCTTTATAAGCAATTCCCAGTGCGTTATACGCTACCTTGGATTTAGGATCTAAGACTATAGCTCGCAGGCTATTGTTTTTTACTTGATCTATGTCTCCTAGTTTCAAATTTAGTAAGGCGAGATATTTGTATGGCTTTGCATTGTTCGGATCTAGTTTATTGGCATTTTGAAAAACAGGAACTGCTTCAGTTATATTCTCTTTTCTGTAAAGAGAAATGCCCAGGTTTAGCAATGCTGGAAAATATTCAGGGTTAATTATTAATGTAGCTTTTAAGGTGTTAATGGCATTGTCAAAATCGCCTATTTTTCTATAGGCGATGCCTAGATTAGCCAATGCCATAAAGTTACTGGGGTTTTTGTTGGCAAATTCTTTAAGTAGAGGAATGCATTCAGAAAACTTACCAAGTTCTAGGTAAGTTAGTCCTAGATCATATTTGGCTGTCAAAAAATCTGGTTTCTGCTCTAAAGCAATCTCAAAATGCTTAATTGCAACAGGAATATTCCCTTGGAGTTTGAAGGCTTGTCCGATTCTACTGTGCACTTCTGGAAATATTGGCTGCGATACCAGCGCTTTTTCAAAATATTCTATGGCCTTATCATAGCTGGAAAGTGATAAATAAGAGGCGCCCACAAGAGACAAAATATCAGCTGAGTTTTCAAATTTTTCTTCTTCGCTTAAATATTTATCGAGTAGTTTTTTGTAATCTCTATTTTTGAAATCAGATAACAAATTTTGCAATAGTTGATTTTTTTCGGTTTACTTTTGTCTGGCAATTCGTAATTTCCTTATAGCTCATTCTATTTGCATTTAGCCGAGTATTGCTGGGATAGAAACTTGACTAAATTATCGCACGATTGGTTCTTGATGCGAATGTCAATATGAATGTAGCTGTAGGAGGCAAAATTATTTGCTAGATCAAAAAGCCAAATTAGCGTTCATCACAATAAGGTTCGGACGTGGCTGAATTTAACTGAACTACTCAGCGGCATTAGTCATAGGCTTATAAATTCATGGTGAATATGTGGATTTTAATAGTAACGATCCGGATCTCTTGAGACGCCGTATTGAGAATCCCAAGTAGTTGTTGATTCTTGAAATTGTGGTTTCGAAAACCTGCTACTTTGAGAGTGTATCGTGAGACAAATTGATACAAATTTTCTACACTCTTGGCTAAGAATTATGGCAGGATACGGGGCTTAGACGTGGATTCTGTTGAGGAATTTCTACGCGTCTGGAAAACCGAATTTTTAGGGCTTTTTGACATCCAGAAAGCCATTGGGAAGTAGGAGAGGAAATTTGAAAACTCTAATTCTTAAAAGATGTTTGCTAGGACTCGTGGCAGGCCTGTTGGCGCTACCAACCCTGGTAAATGCTCAAGATTCCATCGAATGGTACACGCTGGGTAACGACTATGGGCACACGCGCTTTACCCCTTCTGACGAGATTTCTGCTGATAATTTTAGTGATCTGGAAGTTGCCTGGGAATGGGATGGTGCGAGCTTTGGTGCGGTAAGTGGCCGTTCTACCCCTTCCTATATCGATGGTAAATTATTCACCGTTGCTGGTTACACCCGCCACGTAATTGCTATCGATCCGAAGACAGGTGAAACCATCTGGTCTTACCGGGAGCTAAAAAGCCCCCGTGCCGAATATTCAATGCGTGCTGACTACGGCAAAGGTGTTGCCTTTACTGAAATTGATGGGCGCGGTGTTGTAATTATTGTTTCTCCAGCTTTCTTTATGACAGCTCTGGATGCTGATACAGGAATCCCGTTGGAAAACTGGGGAGAATCAGTGCCAATTGATGGATTTCCACAAACCGGTGTAGTTGATCTGATTGCAGATCTCGGCCATCCCTATGATCCTTATGAAGGAATTCCCCTGGAAACGGGTTACATCACTTCTTCATCGCCGCCGATCGTTGTGAATGACACTATTATTGTGGGCAACTCCGCAGAGCAGGGTTACCACCAGGCGCGAATTGAAAACGTACCCGGCGACATTTTGGGTTACGACGCACGCACCGGTGCATTCAAATGGAAATTCAATGTAATTCCTAAGCCCGGTGAATATGGCCATGAAACCTGGGAAAACGATGCCTGGGAATGGACTGGAGATGTTTCTTCATGGGCTCCATTGTCGGCAGATCCAGAAAATGACCTGGTATTTATTCCAACCAACAGCGCCACTATCGATTACTACGGTGGTTTCAGACCGGGTGATAACTTGTATGGTGCGAGTATTATTGCACTCAATGCCAGTACCGGGGAAAGGGCCTGGCACTTCCAGTTCGTGCGTCATGAAATCTGGAACTTCGATACACCTACTGCGCCTATTGCACTGGATCTGACAGTGGATGGACGAGACATACCTGCGGTGATTCAGGCAACAAAACAGGGTTGGTTATATTCGTTTAATCGGATAACCGGTGAGCCAATTTGGCCAATCGTAGAACGACCCGTTCCTGCATCTATCGTTCCTGGTGAAGTTTTGTCACCGACTCAACCACATGTGACATGGCCTGAGCCCTATTCAATGCAGGGAATTGGCGAAGACGATTTAATCGATTTCACCCCGGAGTTAAAAGCCGAAGCACTGGTGGCAATGGAAGACTATGTGATGGGTGGTTTGTTTAATCCACCAATCCATGCCGACAATGCCGAAGGCAAATATGCAGCTATGAACTGCCCCGGTGGTGCAGGGGGTGTGAATATCACCAGCCCTCCAGTCGCTGATCCCAATACAAACACTCTCTATGTGAATGAACACACTGCCTGCTTTGCTCTACGTTTGATTCCAGGTGAAGAAGCGGACTTGTTGTTCCCGAACTCTACCGGTACGACTACCGCGCAATATGCTAATGGCGTACCTGGCGCGACGGCGCGACCTCCACGTCATCCTTCAGGTTTACCAATCTGGAAGCCGCCTTACAGCTCTATCGTTGCTTACGACATGAACACCGGCGAGAAGAAATTCACTATTCCTACCGGTGAAACTCCGCAGCGTTACAAAGATGTATTTGAACGCTATGGAGTTTCCGAAAGTGAGTACGGTAACACTGGTACAGGTGCACTAGTACCTATGGTCGCCACTCCAACTATGCTGGTTTATTCTGATACGGCATCCGACGGTACACCGATGCTTTGGGCAATCGACAAAGACAGCGGTGAGATCATTGGAGAAATTGAAGCACCAGCTCGCAGTAGCTATGGTATGAGCTCTTGGACTCATGATGGTCATCAGTACATCATGTTGCAGACTTCTTCGAAGCTAACTGCATTAGCACTACCGGCTGCACAAGAAACAAGCGCAGCTCACTAATAGACGCACACAAAAAACCCGGCGGTTCCGCCGGGTTTTTTTATGCCAATTATATTTAGTCAGGAGTTCTGAAATCCATTAAGGTGGCGATAATGTCTTCGTTATCGATATAGCCATCTTTAGATAATGTGTCGACGTAAATAATCTCGCTAGTGTTTTGACCGCATGCTTGCCAGCGGCGAATGAAGCGCACATTGTTAGTTCCAGCAAAGATTGTAAAAGTTTTGATGCCTTCTGCTGCAGCAATATGTTGGCAGGCAGAGTCGTAGCCGATGAATTCGTCGCTTTTGCTAATTAATGCAAATATCTCTCCAATTGAACATTCAACGCCAATCAAGCGAGCGTCAGTGTCAACTTGTTGAATCTGCGAGAATGCTGTTTCTGCAGTAGTGATGCCTGCTTCCTCGGCGGCTTGAAGTAGTGCAGAAGTTTGCGCTCGCTCCGCATCTCCCGCACCTAAATCGAGTAAGACACTGGTGTTGGAATCTTGCAATAAAGTTACTAGTAGGTTTTGTTCAAAGCTACCGGGAACTCGCTTACGCTCGTTGCCGCCAACGCCTAAATTAATTGTTATAAATGTGCGATCGCCATCAGTGTCTGCAACTGAACGAAATTTTTCAACAGCTTGCAAGTTCGAATTTCCTGCCCATACTTTTGGGTAGCGAAAATCTTTAGTGCCCAAGATATTGTCCAGCCATAGGTTTGTAAGCTGCGCCATTGATGCTTGCTTGGACGAACCTTTCTTGCTTCGAGAGTTAAAGAAGCGATAGTTCTGCAAAGGAACCAGTGGTAGCACACCTAGCTGGGTCAGGCGTGAGTCAGGATCCAGAATTAAAAATTCTGCCGGTGACAGATGTGCAATAAGCGCTCTGACTTCCGCCAGAAGCTGCAACCAAGCCTGAAATTTTTCCAACAAACCTCCACGGCGCGCATAATTCAGCTCATGCACCTGGATATTGGATTCGTCCGCAAAAATTTGTTTAAGCTTCGCGTTGCCCACTACGACCACCTGAGCCTGGGGATAAAACTGGGCAACTCGTTGACAGATCACAGAGGTTATAGCGACATCGGCACCAATTGTGACGCGTGAAAGAATAAGAATTTTCTTCGGGTGAACGTTAGCAGGAAGGCGACGGTCTGGTGTTAAGCGAATAGATTCGATGCGTTGATAAAGCTGTTCCTCTGTGCGCAGATGAAAGGAATAGAGTTCAGATTCTATATCACTACCTTCTGGTAATTGGCACAGGAAATTGACAACCTGGCATATCAGGCGATTATAGGTTTCGGTTTGTAATTCTTCGAAGTCGTCACAAAGACGTTCGATTACGGTACCAAATAAAGTACGGGCAGCGATTTGATTAAGTGAATCATCTTCGAAATGAGTAGCCATTTCACAGAGTAGGTGAATAAGCTCACGATTGTATTCATCACTGTAGTAGTAACGATCGATAAATCTAGAAGCAACACGCTTTGAAAGGGATTCGATTAAATCCGGATTTGCGCCGTCTTTTAAATCCTGCCATCGCTCCTGGTAGTAATTCAACTTCAACTTGCGATCCCGTTTAACGTCGAGATACAGGCCTCAAACACATCGGTGGGCATAAGCTCGCGCATGCAAGCATGATGACCAAGCGGACAGGTTTTCTTATGGCAGGGGATACAAGCTAAATCCTTTTGCATGACTACAGAGTGTTCCAGATTTCTCTTGGTGTAGATTGGGTTTGTAGGGCCCATTAAAACGATATGAGGAATATCAAATGCCACTGCATAGTGACGGGGCCCGGTATCGTTTGTGATCAGTAAATTACAGCGTTTAACTAGTGGTTTCAATTCTGCCAAATCGATTTTATCCCGGGAAGTATTGATTATGTCGACTGAACAAGATTCGACAATGGCTTCCGCAATTCCTTCTTCTCCAGGTCCTGCCAGCAATAACAACTTGCAGCCGTACTTCTTATGAAGTTTTTCAGCCAGAGCACTAAAGTGTTCGGGTGGCCAGCATTTTGAAGAGCCGAAACTGGCTCCAGGATTCAGGCCAATCACTAAGTCGCTAGGCTGTATGCCATAACTGTGGAGACGAGCATTAGCTTTTTGTTGCAATTGATCTGATATGTAAAGTTTCGGTTTGGGATTGTCTGGAAGTTTTAGGTCCAGGAATCGACAAAGTTCCAAATAGTAATCCTGCATGCGCATTGGTTTAAACTTGCCGGCTTCTTTAATTGGGCTGGGACCATTGAGAAAACATTTGCGCAGATTTCTGCGATAGCCATACACCTGTGGGACGCCAGCAAACTTAAAAGTCAGATAGGAGTGTGTGGTATTGGGCAGCAGCAATCCCATTTGCGGTTTCGTGCGAGCGAAGGAATCACGAATTACTCTGAGGCCTTTTATGTTTTTATCCTGACAATCCACGACAAAATTAAACCAGGGGCTGTCTTCCAATATTCCTTTGGCATAGGGCCGAACCAGTGCGGTAATCGTAGCGTGGGGGAAGTTTTGCCGTAAGCATTGAAAAACCGGGGTCGCCATGACGATGTCGCCGACCCAGTTAGGGCAGCGAACTACCAGACTATCAATAGACTGTATTGCCGGCAGCATAGTGTTGGAACTTATTCTTGCGACTAACTTTGATCGAGTGTGTAAGCGACTGCTTCTTTTTTCTGGCCAGTTGCCATCTGCTCACGCTCTTGCTTAATGTAATCTGAGCGCACACCCATGACATTCGAATAACGAATCGTGTAGTGAATCTTATCTTCTGCCATTAACTGTTCGGATAAGTCACGATCGTAGGCAACCAGATCTTCGTATTCTTGTAGCCAGGTATCGCGGTCCATGGCTTCAACTTTTTCCACTAGCCTACGGTAGATAGGTGCACATTCCCAATCAGTCTCGGCATTCACATACCAATTACACAGCTTGGCTAACTTATCGAGGAACAGATCGTGGTCCTCGCCGAAATTCAAACAGGATCCATCGAAATAATTACCTTTACCTGCCATTTTAGATTCATCGATCAGTGGCTTAGCGATTTCATAACCGGCAGTACCTTTAAAGGGGAAAAACAATGCCCAACGGAAGCGCCCCATCTTTACTTTGGCGCAGAGTTCAATGGTCTCCATGATCTCTTCTCGAGATTCATATGGCAGGCCAAACATAATAAAGGCAGAACTATGGAGATCGTAGGCATGGGCAGAATAGAAAGAGTGTTCTATCTGCGCATTTTTCATATAGCGTTTTAAAACTTCGCGGCGCACCCTTGGTGAACCTGACTCCAAGCCGAATTTAACAATAATACAGCCAGCTTCTTTCAATGCTTTCGCAGCGCGCTCATCGAAACAATTTACATGGCCGTTTACAACAAAAGGAATGCCCACCTTATGCGCTTTGTAGGCTTCACAAAATTCTATGACGTAGTCGGTGTTTAGCGTAAACAGGTCGTCATCAAAGATAAAAGTATTAATCTCCGGATTTTCTCTTACCAGTTTTTTGAGATCATCCATCATCACATCGACCGGGAAATGACGGAGAAAATCTTTTACGTTTTTTGCCGCGCCATCTTCGATATATTGATCGACAATCTCGATATTAAAGCAATAAGTACATTTGTAAGGGCAGCCGCGCGAAGTGAGTATGCCCATCCAACCGCGGGTTTCTTTCATGACTGCCTGCATATCGAAAACGTCATAATCCAGGGGTGGCAACTCATCTAAATCTGGGAAAGGTGCAACCGGGTTAGATACTGGAACACCGCCCATCCATGATCTGAAGTTGGCGAGAGTATGGGGAGTGTCACCTTTCTCTAATGCATCCATTAATTCTAATAAAGCCCAATCTCCTTCACCTACGCAAACGTAGTCGAACAGTTTCGATTTATGCACATCGTCAGGCACCATGGTGCAATGTACGCCGCCGATTACTTGAACCAGTTCAGGCATTTCCCGGCGAATGTCTTTGCTTTTTTCTTCGACCCATTCGTACTGCTGGGACATGACCGAGAATCCAACCATGCCTGGATTTGTTTCGCGAATGTATTCGATTAGATCTTCGCTTGAAGGAACCGGCTGGTATTTTTCAGACACATGCATCAAATCCAGTTCGTGATCATTCGCGTGTAGCACACCAGCCAAAGAGGCAATGCCGTGATTGGTGCCCAGAGGGGCATCGATCTGTGGATAGATCATTAGGATCTTCATAGCAGGGTGCGGCGCTCCAAGTCTTTGTTTTTATAGCTTTAGTTGTTCAGCGTCGCTTCAGTCTATCACCGATTGGGCTGGTCTGACGCAAAAAAGCGCCCTGATTTACATATTCTAGGGCTCTTCAGCGCACTAATTACGAGGTTTCGCAGAATATTTCACCGGGCTTCTGGATTGCAGTCACTAGTCGCACAAAGTAACTGGTTTAGCCCACCAAATCCTCATAAACTACAGCAGGTGATAAGTCCCGAAATCGAGAGATATCGAACAATAATGAGATCGCGATATTCACAAATTGCCACAATCTTAGCGCTGCTATTTGGCAGTGCTCATTTAACTGCTATTTCTGCTCAGGAAGGAATGCCAACTGAGCCAGATCCTATCGCCGATTCCAAGTCTGGCGCTGAACGAGGTAAAAGCTTTTACCTTATTAATTGTCAGCAATGCCACGACGCTGATGGCAGAGCGCTCGCCAACATCGACTTTATCGCGGCGGATTTAACCGCGCCAGATACCTGGTACTACGGAACCACGCCTCTGCATATTTTTCGCAGTATTAAGTTTGGGGCTGGATTGGAAATGCCGCCGTTCGAAGACACCCTGGAAGATGAAACAATTTGGCAAATAGTTGCCCACGTATTAAACATCGGACCCGAAGAAACGAGACCCACAAAAGAATAAATATTGAGGAAACCCTTATGGCCAAGCAGAAGAAACAACCTCAACAAGAAAAAACAACTAAGGAAAATGCCGAAAATGAAAAAGTCGTTTCTCGGCGCAACTTTATTAAAGGAACGGCTTTAGCTGGAGCGGGCGCAGCAGCAATGTTGCAGTCAGAATCCAGTGAAGCGCATCCGGCAGATGCGGTGGATATCAAGATTCCCGAAGAGATTCCTCGTACTCTAGCGGAAGCGGCAAAACCGGCTAACTTTCCAATGACTGGCGCGGAAGTGTTCGCAAAGTTTATGAGTGACGAAGGTGTCGCCGGATTTTTCTGCTGCCCAGGCAATTACAATATGATTAACGCTATCGCCGCAGAAGGGATTCCATCCTACGGTGGGCGCGGTGAAGGCAATATGACTTCAGCTGCAGATGGCTTTTCTCGGGTCACCGGAGAGATCGCGGCGACGTCGGGCACAGAGGGGCCAGGTTTCACTAATATGATCATGAATATTGGTGCCGCAAACTCTTCGCGTACGCCCTTATTGGTTATAGCTAGCAATAAGACCATCGGCGAAGACGACACCGAACATGGGATTCAGACTGCCTATCAACAATCCCAGACCGATGGCCTGAAGAAATGGGGCAAACGGCTAATCACACCGAATCGAATCTACGAGTATTCTGCCTACGCCTTTCGACAACTGAAAACCGGAGTACCAAAACCTGTACACCTGGATTTCCCTGGGGAAATTTCTCGCGCACGCTTCGAAGAGCCGGGGGAGCTGCAGTACTACTACGATAAGACTCGCTATCGCACGGAATCGAAAGCGCACCCAAATCCGGCTGATATCACCGCCGCCGTAGAAATGATTCAGAGAGCTGAGCGACCGATGATTGTCGCCAGCACCGGTGTGTTTTATGACAAGGCCTGGGAAGCATTGTTAAGAGTGGCGGAAAAGAACGACATTGCCGTTACCGAGTCTGCGCCTATGCGTGGCCATTTTTCCGATGGTCACGAATTGTCTGCAAGCACCGGGCTGGATGCAGTGCGCAGTGCCGACCTGGTCATTCTGGTAGGTCAGTATTGTATGCCTTCCATTGGCGAGTTCGCATTCGGTCCTGATGCCAAGTGGATACGCATCGATCCTGATGCCACCGACATTGGCCGCAATGTACCCATCGATCTCGGCATAGTCAGTTCAGAAAAAGCTGCACTGGAGGCATTGGAAGACGCATTGCCTTCCCGCAATCGACAGGGTTGGCGTGATGAGTTGGCGGCAGCACGCAAAGCCTTTGATGATCAGAGTGATGAGTACTATAACCTGGGTTTGCAATACAGCGCCGACACAGAATCCATTCATCCCGCGGTAATCGGTAAACATCTGCACGACTTTTTGTACGACGGTGATATAGCGCCGGATCAGACTACGGTGGTATCCGGAGGATACGGTATCGGACGCTATACACGCCGCTATTTACGCGCCTTTCGTCCCGGCCAGATTTGTAATGGAGCCTATCAATACGGTGCAATCGGTCCCGATATTGGTTACACAGTAGGAGTTGGCGCCGCAGTACAGAATGGAGTGGGACCTCAGGCACCCTATAAAGGTGCCCCCGTTGTTGGCATTACTGGTGATGCTGGAGCGGCCTATTCAATCATGGAATTCGATACACTAGGTAAATACCGAATTCCAGCAATCATGATTGTGTATAACAACAACGCCTGGGGGGTATGGACTTCCGGTGGTGGTCGCGGCGCAGTTCGTGCTCAACACATGTATTTGTTCCAGGAAAATTTACGTTACGAAAAAATTGCAGAAGCACTCGGTTGTAACGGCGAATACGTAACGAGTCCGGAGCAGATGACGCCGGCCTTGGAGCGCGCCTACAAGCTGGCTTCTGACGAAGGAATCTCTACTCTGATTAATTGCCAGGGTAAGAAGGAATTCTGGACCAACCAGTATCCGCCGTCGATGCCGCGACATTTCGCACCAGGCGCACTGGCTTATTATAAATAGGCTGGTGAATTAGCCCGCTAGTAGAGATGAGTGCCGTCTTCGCCAATGTGAAAGCTGAACTGCAGAGCTATGCGGATCGTGGGATTTTTCAAAATTTCAGCGCTCGAGAACCAAATGGTAGTAGTGCTGAGTATCGGTTTAACTGGCTAGCAGAAAAACCCTTTCATCTGCGGCTGAATACCGATAAGTGTGAATTGGAATTAAAAGATGTGCTGCCTGCGGTTCCTTACCGCTCCGACATGGACAAAGCATTTCGAGATTTCTTAGTTGAACGTTGCGCTGATTCCCTTCCCAGTCATCGGCGCTTAGACAGTGAGCGTTTTTCATTTCAGTGTAAGAATCGGTCGGAAAATTTATCGATTAAGATTGGATTTGATGCTGGTGATGCTGGCGAAGCCGCAAAAACTTCAATTAATTTGCTCCATGAAATATTCAACAATTTTCTGGTGGAAGGTCCTTACCAGAATTACATGGTTGAAGTATTTAACGTGCCAGAAGAATGAGCTGCCCAACGGGATTGTTCAGTGACCGACATGGATCTGGCATTCATTTCCGTGACGCGCCGTAAATACATCCCTGTAGGCTCGGCGCCCGCTCCCTGCGGGCGACGGTCACGCAATTGAACACCAGATCCACGTCTAATAACTTTGTGAGACAGCGACTTAGAAAGAAATGATTACTATGTGGTGTTCGTAGACAATGGGCTCTGCGACTGTTCTCTGCCACTAGTGACATTGACGATCATGTCCGCAGTTACTGGCACGCGATTAAAAATGTGTCCCTCTAATGCATCGGATATTGCGCAGAGTAGCGCAGCCGCTGCGCATCCTTGAATAGGTTCGCCCACACCCTTAACGCCAACTGGATTCTGTGGATCGGGGATATCGGTCGCGGCCCAGTCCATAGGAGAAGGAACATCGAGATAGGTCGGTAGTTTTGCATTGTGGAGTCCAGTAGCAGATGGCAATCCATTCTGCGGGTCATAGGCATGACGCTCGAAGCCTGCCATGCCGAATCCCATTACGGCAGCACTCTTCACTTGAATTTCCAAACCCCGTGGATGCAAGACCGTGCCGCAATCGGCTACACCCAGATAATCTAATATCTCGTATTTACCGGTTTCCAAGTCCAGTTCAATTTGAATAAATCCTGCTGATAAAGCCGGTACGGTTCCTTCTTTTTCCAGGTTGTCTTTTGCCACACCGATAAGACCTGTTCCTGCGAGTCCCGCAACCGAGCGACTGGTCATTGCATTGATATCTTCCGGTACATTCTGACCAGAATATTTGCCACCCAGCTCTATGGCTTTAGTAGCCGCATCGGCATAAGTGATAAACACCGAAGGATCTTCTTTGCGGAATACACGTTCGTCGCCAATATCGTAGTCTGCAGTAGATCCTCCTAACTCAATGGCAGCGATCTCAAGTAATTTGTCCAGGGCATCCATGGCTGCAACATAATTGGTTCGAGTCATGGTGAATGAGGTATTGGATCCAAACTGACCGAAATTCCACGGGAGATGTTTTCTACTATCGCCCCTTTCAATGACGCAGTTATCCCAGTTGCACTTCAGCACTTCGGCAGCAACTCTTGAGGTGCCGGTATGGGAATAAGTGCCGAGGTTGCCAACGCCGGTATGGATGTGCAATTTACCTTCGGGAGTAATCCGCACTAATCCGTCGAAGCCGTTGCTGCCGGCGGAATGATAAGCCTGACCAAGACCGACTCCTATTACTTTGCTGCCATTGCGTTGGCCGCTTTGTGCACGTTTGCTTTCCCAGTCGAATTGCTCTGCGCCAATGGCTAAGGCTTCGGATAAGTGAGAACTGGTTAATGAACTTGAGTTAGCGCCGTAGGTGTCTTCAGACAGTGGGGCATTGATCTTACGAATTGTTAGTGGGTCCAGATTTAACTCTCGCGCAGCTTTATCTAACAGTGGTTCTATGGCAGAGTGAATTTGGTTTTGCCCTGGTCCCCGTTGTGGACCTTTTAATGGCGTGTTGGTAAATACGGGTATTCCGCGAAAGCGCATCGCTTCCGGTTGATACACCAGAGATACAGCATCACCGGCGGAGAGCCAGTCAGAAAATCCGGAATTGGCACCATTGTCTTGCACCACGTAAAGATCAACGGCGGTGAGGCGGCCATCATCTCTAAAACCCATTTTTGCCCGACCCTGAAATCCATGCCGGGCGGAGCCAATGTAGTATTCTTCTTCTCGGCTTACGCGCATCATCACAGGACGGCCAGTCAGGCGAGACATGTGGGCAGGTATCGACATAGCGGGGTAGGCGCCACCTTTAGAGCCAAAACCGCCGCCACAAAATTCTGCTACAAATACCAAATCAGCAGGATCAATGCCGATGTAGCCAGCTAATGCGGGTACTGGAAAACTCTGACTCTGACTGGAACCGTAAAGAAAACACTTTCCATTTTCCCAATACGCCATTGCCGAGCGTGGTTCCATGGAATTATGAGAAAAACTGGCGGTGACGAAACTTTCATCGATTATGTAATCTGCGGCTGCGAAGCCGGCCTCTAAATCGCCTACGGTCCATTCGCGTGCTGCTTCGCCCTGGGGCATTTCACCGTTGTTGAGTGAAGCAAATTCATCATCGCTCCAGTGAACGGAACGAAAATCATCCTGCATCGTCGCGTTACCAACATTGCCCTGAGTGCGTGCGTGGGGTCCACCGGGTTTTAAGCTAGTAAGCGGATCAACCACAAACGGCAGTGGTTCGAAATCAAAATTTATCGCTTCGATTGCATCTTCTGCTGTTTGTTCGTCCACCGCAGCGACTGCCAGTATAGGATCACCAACGTAAGCCGGCTCATTGGTAAGAATGGGATTGCCAAGATTGGGCATTTGCGGCACATCGTCCGCGGTTAAGATCGCGATCACGCCTTCCATCTGCAGTGCCGCTGAAACATCCAGGCGCACTATGCGAGCGTGGGGAATTGGGCTGGTTAACAGGCGGGCATAGAGCATACCGTCGACTTTAAAATCTTCGGCATATTTCGCCTTGCCGGTAACCTTGCCATGGACATCAGGCGGGGTGAAGTCTTTGCCGATCAATGAATATGCCATAACCAAGCCTCTCTCAAGCCTAATTGCTTTTGTGGGACATAGCATATGCAAGGGAATTGCCAAGTGCAACGTGCTGTTGAGTGCTGGTGGTTTAAATGAGTCAATGTGACGCTTTTTTGTAACAAGATGCATTGGAATGCGTGCAGAATCGGGAGCTCTAAAGCGATTTTCAGTGGCAGTAGTAATCTCTGAAAAATTAGGTGCTCAGCACTGGCAATAGCTATACTTCGCCCGCGATGAGTAATTCCCAACAAATCCTGCAACAAGTCTTCGGCTATTCTGATTTTCGCCCGCCTCAGGATCAAATTATCGATACGCTAGTTGCCGGCGGTGGCGCGCTGGTACTAATGCCTACCGGTGGTGGTAAATCCCTGTGCTATCAGATTCCAGCACTTATTCGATCGGGTTGTGGCGTAGTGATCTCGCCGCTTATTGCGCTGATGCAAGATCAGGTCAGTGCGCTTGAGCTGCTGGGCATTGAGGCTGCGTTTCTAAACTCCACGCTATCAGCCCTTGAAGCCGATGCTATTGAGCAACAACTACGGGCAGACGAACTCGATCTTCTCTATATAGCACCGGAGCGATTGACCCAGGCTAGAACATTGCAGTTGCTCAGGGAGATTGATATTGCACTGTTTGCAATTGATGAAGCCCATTGTGTTTCGCAATGGGGTCATGACTTTCGCGCGGACTACCTGCAGCTCAGTCTACTCCATGAGCTTTTTCCAGCCGTGCCACGCATAGCGTTAACCGCGACGGCCGATGATCGTACCAGACAGGAGATTAGCGAGCGATTGCAGCTGCAAAAAGCTGAGCAATTTATTGCAGGATTCGATCGACCGAATATTCGCTATCGAATTGCTCTAAAGCAAAACGCCAAACAGCAATTGCTGAAATTTTTAAAAAACGAACATCTGCATGATGCCGGTATCGTTTATTGCTTATCCCGGAAAAAAACTGAAGACATAGCGCATTGGCTAAGCGAACAAGGATTTAACGCCTTTCCTTATCATGCCGGTATGAGCAATGAGTCACGGGCCAGGCACCAGGAGCAATTCCTGCGCGAAGAAAGTGTGATTATCGTTGCCACCATCGCTTTTGGTATGGGCATCGACAAACCGGACGTTCGCTTCGTTGCCCATCTTGATTTACCGAAGACTGTCGAATCCTACTACCAGGAAACAGGGCGGGCGGGTCGCGATGGTGAGCCTGCCGATGCCTGGATGATTTACGGCTTGCAAGACGTCATCAAACTGAGGCAAATGATGGATTCATCAGAAGGCAGTGAGGCTCACAAACGGGCCGAACAGCATCGGCTCAATGCCATGCTAGGACTTTGTGAAATAACCAGTTGTCGCCGCCAGGCATTACTGGATTATTTCGGTGAGGCGCTGCCGGAACCTTGTGGTAATTGCGACACCTGTCTGGAACCGCCAGAAACTTGGGACGGCACCGAGGCTGCTCGTATGGCTCTTAGCGTTGCATTTCGTACAGAACAACGCTTCGGTGTTAATCATCTAATCGATGTGATGTTGGGCACCGACACGGACAAAATATTTCAGTTCGGACATCAGCATTTGCCCGTCTACGGAATTGGGAAAGAGATTGATAAAAACCAGTGGCGATCAGTGTTCCGACAGCTGGTAGCGCGGGGTTATATGAGTGTTGATCTGGAACGCTTTGGTGCCTTGCGCCTTGAAGAAAAATGCCGACCGCTGTTGCGTAGCGAAGAAACAATTGCCTTAAGAAAAGACAGCAAAGTTAAAACTGCGAAACAACAAACCAAAACCCGACTCGCACCGGAAGTTGATGTGGCCTTATGGGAAGCACTGCGTGATTGCCGACGTCAGTTTGCCGAAGAGATGGGAGTTCCTCCCTATGTCGTATTTCACGATTCCACCTTGCAGGAAATGTGCCTGCGCATGCCGCAAAACATGGAGGAGTTTGAATTATTAAATGGAGTAGGCGAACGCAAGTTGGAAAAATACGGACCTGGATTCGTAAGAGTAATCAGCGATCACCTTGCTGCCTAAAAAATATTATCAATGCCATAAACGATTGCTGCTAAGGCAATTGACCACAGCAAACAGGCCAAACAATCGAGAATAGAAAACTTTATCTTTTCAAATTCCGTTATTCCTAACAGCGCTGGAATAATGCTGCGAATTGCAGGAATAAATCGTCCGATAAAAACCGCGAACGGACCATAGTAGCGAATCAGCCTTTCAGCTTTATCGAAAGATTCTCTATGTTTTTCGACAAACGACAAATGATGAAAGTGAGGGCCGCTCCATCGCCCTACATAAAAACCAACATGATCTCCAGCTAGAGCGCCAAAGAAAGCTAGTGTCGCAATGACTGGTAAACCAGCTATTTCTTGATCTAGTACGATAGATGCAATTGCGACTAAAAAAATTCCAGAAATAAACAGACCTATGCCGATGCAGGCCTCGGCAAAGGCAAATAACGGTATTAAAAAGATCGCGAGACCTAAGTTCGAGTCTACCCACTGGAATATTACTTCGTTAATGATTCAGCCCTCTTTTTGGTAATACGCCAGACACAAAAAACCCGACCACTTCTTATTCACGAAAAGAGGCCGGGTTCTAAATTTTCGACTTTTATTCTCTGCCTTCGTTTATTGCGACGATTACCGGTGCATTTCCCATGTTGCGAACCAGGAAAGAAGATCCCGGTGTACGCCACTCCCATTCGCCGGCCGCATCTAGCTCGCGTGTAAGTCCATCGTCTCGCGTTACATGGACTAAGCCAGCAGAGCCTTGCACCACGACGGTGTGATTGTCATGGGTTTGTAATTCTGTTTGTTCACCCGGACCTAGTTCGAGTCTGTAAGAACGAAACCAGGGGTTGTATACGTCTGGGTCTCCACTCATGCCAGAGGGTGCGTCGGCGTTGCCTTCGACTCCATCACCACCATTAACAAAAGCAATGATACGTAACAGCCCAGGCCCATCATTTGAGACTTTGTGGGTTATTGGTTCAGAGTAGTATTCAGGTATGGCCCGAACGGGTCCATTGGCCGGGCCTGCGCCAGTTCTGATTGTGGTTAGGAGAATCGGTTGGTCATGGACGTGAGCGAAGGAAGTATCACCAGGATTTACTTGCACATCCAGCAAGTACAGATTGCCTTCATTGTGAACCGTGCGATGGCGAGGTTCATCTAATAGATGTACCACCTTCTCGTCAGAATAATCAGTTTGCTGTGCGGAAATCTCAGACCAGAAACCGCCATCCCTAACAGAAAGTACGACTGCTGCAATGGCGCCAATTGCCAGTATGCCAAGAGCCTTCCTCCTGAATCGAATTCTAAATGATTTCATAAATTACTCCGTAAGAAAGTATCTTTTCTTCATGTTCTCGAGTTATTCACCCGATGAATCGGGCAGTGCAAAGACCAGTAGTTCGTCATCACTATCGCGTCCTCCACCTGCAACGGCGATATATTGCTTGCCAGCGTGCTGGTAACTCATGATCGGTCCATGCAGGCGTTGATCGACAACTAATTCGCCTTCTTTTGCGCCGGTTACCTTGTTAAACGCCACAAGGATAGATCCTGTTTCTTCCGGTCCAATCTCATCTTTAGAAGCCAGATAAGAGACTACCAGAGATTTGGTGACGAGTACGCCGCCTTCTGCTACCACGTCATTAAATACTGTACCCATATCGCCGAGATTCAAATGGGCAATGGCGGGGTGATCAGTTGGACCCTTACCGAGTGGAACTTGCCAAACATGCTCTCCGGTATTTAAATCGATAGCTGTAATTCGGCGATAAGGCGGTTTCAATAACGGCAAACCTTCCGGGCCCTGGGTTCGGTCATAGCGAATAACGTAAGGCCAGTCAGAGGTGCCGTCCGGTGGCTCTACCAATGCCATACCGGTGGGTCTAGTCACAGACGGAATGTAAATGGTTTGTGTTTCCGGATCCATTGAGGCACCAGGAAAGTTCGCGCCACCACCTGCTCCAGGTACAACGTAGGTGGATGACTTACCATCCTGCCCTTGTACGATCGGTGGGGTGAATATGTCGCCAAGAACGAAATTGCTGGCAATTTCCAGCGCTGCTTCTCTTAACTCCGGTGTGAAGTCAATTAAGTCATCCTCGGTAGCACCAATTTGTTCAAAAGGAGCAGGACGAGTTGGAATTGGTTGGGTTGGATGTGCTCTCTCATCTGGAACTGTGGAAGGTGGGACCGCGACTTCTTCGATTGGCCAAACTGGTTCACCTGTTTCTCTGTTGAATACATAGGTAAAACCGGTCTTTGAAACCTGGGCAATGGCTTTTATCGGTTCGCCATCAACCGAGATGTCGATTAAGTTCGGTGCCGATGCAATATCGTAATCCCAAAGTCCATGATGCACCGTTTGAAAATGCCAAACTCGCTCACCGGTTTCGGCATTCAACGCCACGATACTTTCGGCATAAAGATTTTCGCCTAAGCGATAACCGCCCCAGTAGTCGTTCGTTGGAGTAGAGGTTGGCAGATAAACCATTCCAAGTTCATCGTCTGCGGACATATAGGTCCAGACATTGGTATTACCTGCAATCGCCCAGGATCCGTTTTCCCAGGTCTCGTTAAATTCCTCGCCTGGCTGGGGAATCGTATTGAAACGCCACTTAAACTCACCGCTGCGGGTATCGTAAGCACGCACATGCCCCGGTGGGGCGCGGTTATTCATGCTGTAATCGAATATCTTTGAGCCAACGATGACTGAATTGCCCACAGCAATAGGTGGTGCACCATGGGTAATGTTATTCATCTCAAATTCGAGACGTCCCAGATCTTGTTTCAAATCGACATAGCCGTTGTCGCCAAATTCAGGATCGGGCTGGCCAGTGTGGATATCGATTGAGACCAATTGCTTGCCGAGAGTTGCAAGGAAAATTCTCTCTACTTCGCCATCGGTCCAATACTCGATACCACGAGTCTGCACCGGCGAAAAATTTGGCGGTCCAAATCGGTAGCTTTCAGGATCGAATAGCCAAAGTTCTTCACCGGATATTGGATCCAATGCGACTACCTGACCGTGATTGGTATTGGTGTAAATGATTCCATTGATATAAAGCGGTGTCGCCCGGTAATCCCCACTGGGATAGAGCATATCTTCAGGAATGCGCAGGTCAGCAGACTGCCAGCGCCAGGCAACTTCCAGTTGGTCGAAATTGTCGCCATTAATCTGCTCGAATGGCGCATATTTTGAGGAGAAGTGATCGCCGCCATGGTGATGCCATTCGGCATTGGCTAATTCCGATTCTGACTCAGATGATTGATCACTGCAGCTCGTAACTATTGCAGTACAATAAGTTAATAGAAGTAAGACTCTAAATTTATTCATAGTAAGTTCCTACTCAACTACCGTTTCTTTTTCTTCAGCGTCCAATAAGTTCTGTAGTATACCTTCCGTTGGATTTATCGTGGTTTCCCTTAGTACATAAATACTATAGATCTCACCTTTCTGGGCAACGGTCTGCATGCGAACGTCAACTTCAAATTGAGATCCGTCCATGCTTTCAATTTTTGCTTTGTAATTCAGGTCACTATTCTCAGTTACAGCGATCGGATCGCCGATAAACAGTTCATCCATGTGAATCTTGCCGATAGCCTGATCTTCTGTGTAGCCAAACTTTTCCTGTGCTTTCTGGCTCCAGGATTGCAGCAAACCGACTTCGTCACTGACCAGGATAATATCCAGGGTGTTGTTTACGATAAATTTTAAATCTGCTTCTGATTGCGCCTTTTCAGCCAACAAATCATTGATTCTTCTATTGGTGTTTTCAACTTCAGCCAGCATCAGGGAAACAATGATTATTGGATAGGCAATCAGCTCCATGTAATAGATTGCCAGAAACAATTCGTCTATTGGCATTGAGGGTTGCACCGCCCGTAGCACGAACAAGCTCATAGCCGAAAGAGAAAAGAGGATTCGGCTAGCACTTATGTTTGTATTGAAGCGCCATCCTTCCCATATCAGAATTGCGGTTGCCGATAAAACGGCCAATACACTTATGAAGGCATCAAGCGAAGGCTGAGAATATTCGACTTGGGTAAACAGATAACCAACAGAAACTATGAATATTTTGCCAAGGCTGGTCAAAACATTTCGTTGGTACTGTCGGCTTCTGTGGTTAGCTACAAATAGTGCATAGACGAGAAATGCGGTACCCAAAAACTGCAGTAATAAGTTTCCAAATAGCGCAATGACATTATCAGGATAATAAACCAGAATCGAATCTGGAAGCAGGCGTGATGCTTCAACGATGGCCGCGAGCGCTATTATAGATAGATAGCGTTTGCGCGAATTTAAGTAACTTACCCAGAATCCTGTCGCGAGAGCGAGTACTAAAATGCAAGCAAAAAGTTGCGACAGAACTTCCTGATAAACCAATATTTCCATTTGCTCTTGATGTTCTTAACTAATTAACGACGTTCGAATCAAGAAATGAAAAAATCGAACCGTAGGCTCTCAACATTTCATCGGCTGGAAAGCCACCGTGTAAACCATTGGGTATTGTTACTAACGCATTGACTACTTCTACTTGATCCAAGCCGCGATGTAATTTCACTGCATGATCGTAAGGCACAACAGGATCGGCATCGCCGTGGATAGTAATAGTCGGTGGAAGGTTAGAATGAATATAACTAAGAGGCGAAACACGATGGGCTATGTCGAGCATGTTTGGCAGAGAGCCTAACCAGCGCACTGCATAACTCTTCTGATTTACACCATCTAATAAATCACCAACATCGGTGATGCCATACCAATTCACAATGGCTGCGACTTCTGGAGTTTCATCTCCCAGGCACTGGCGATCGAGGCCAGCATCAGAGGGAATCATACCGGTTGTTAAGGCGAGGTGCCCGCCAGCGGAATTACCAGAAACCACAAGTTTTTCTGTATCAAAGCCATATTGTTCAGCATTACGTGCAACCCAGCGTAAAGCACAAAGACTGTCCTCGACTGCCGCTGGTGCTAACGAGACATTGCCAAGTCGATACTGCACATTTACCGCCGCCCAGCCTTGCTCTAGATATGGAATCAGGCGAAGAACATTGGCTTCCTTCGAGCCACCAACCCAACCGCCGCCATGGTAATAAATAAACGTCGGAGCGGGTCCGTCAGCATCACGGGATTGATAGACGTCGATTTTCAATTCGACGCCATTGGCGCGATGATAAGTGATATCAGGTGTAACTCTGAAATCGTTTTGTACGGTTGCGGCCCAGGCTGCAGTGTCTGATAGCTGAGCATTTGCAGTTGCCGAAGCCAGAAAGATAAGAGTAGAGAAAAGCGCCAGACAGAGAGATTTTTTCATGTTAGAAGCCCATTATTATTGTTTTTGGACGCCGATTGAGGGTTGACCTCAAAAGGACAATGAGAGCTAAGTGTATCTCATCAGCTCTCGTCTTTGCAGGGGTCTAAGTAGTGTCTGGGAAGAAACTAATTGAGGAAGTTAGCTGCCAAAGAAATTGAAATCTTCGGTGTTATTAAAAGGAAATTGGCTGGCCTGGCTGCTGTTGTTAATGCCTAGATAGTTTCGCAGTGCCAGATGAACATGGGCCGGCTTAATTGTCACTCCATTAACATCATCTCGCTGTCCTGATTCGGTGTTAATAGAAAATGCATTGTGGCCTCCATCAGTTTCACCAAATGCCTGATTAGTGTAAGAGGCATTTCTCTCCATCACGATATAGCTACCTATAGGCCAATGATCTTTTCCTTCTCCAGAATTATAATGAGGAGTACGGCCGAAATCGGAACCGATAACCAAGACGATGCGATCTGCTAAACCTAGTTCTTCTGCGGTACTCCAGAGGTAGTCTATTGCGTCAGTTGTGGTACTAAGCAATACACTCTGATCGGCATCGTTGCTTTCATTGGAATCGAAGCCATCCTGATAAAGACCGGAACAAATGGCTACTCCGGATGAAAATGCCAGTAAACTGACCTGGATTTGTTGGTGCAAGGAACTGTAATGATTTTGCTCGAGTTCACGTACTTCCTGTATGGAGTCTTCGTCAGGAATCATGTTGCCAAATACTTTGATGCCTTCTGCTCGTTCCAATGCCTGCAGATAAAATTCACGATTATTTCTATTCGCTGCGGGTAGGCCGGACTCCTGATTCAGTAGATCAATGGACTGAGCCTGATAATTCTGAATTCGCTGCCAATCACTGTCGGTACGAAAGCTTGCCGCTGAATCATATCGATCTTCATTGGGGAATATAATATTTTGAATCTGACTGACGTCGTCTACTCGCGTACTACGAATAAGACTTGCAGTGTTCCCGTAGCCGCCAAAGTTCAAATAAGACATAGGTAGGTCGGGAGCGTTAATTGCTGCATATAGTGCAGTAAGGGAAGGATAGCCTTCTGAATTTCGGCCGCTCCAGTTATTTACCACACCTACCGAGTGAGAATTTGTCTGTGCATCTACACCATTAATGACCAACATGTTCTGAAAGTGATTTTCAAAAAACGCTTGATTATCTGCAAAGGGTGCGTAGTCAATATTACCTGCACTTCGAGTTACATCATTACGTGCCCACCAGTTTATTTCTGGCTCACCTGATTGGTTCTCTTTCGGATCACAAAACGCGGTTACATCAACTCCGCCCTGGAGCTGTAATGCCATGACTAACTTGCCATTAAACGATGACTGAGCAAGCAGTGGATGGTTAAGCGCGGGAAAGCTCGCCATGCCGCTGGCAATGAGTAATTTTTTTAAGAAGTCTCTTTTTTGCATGCTTTACTCGTACAAATAGTGGTAGTGAGACAACAAATAAGTAACAACGCTGACCCAGGTTCCCATCGCGTGGGAAGGGTCGCCGGCATTTTTAACGACTAAATTTGCGGCGCTTTCGGTGAGCTCAAAATAGGGATAGCCATTTTCCCCATAAGCAATTGCGTGAGACTCTCCACTAAGTGGCAGATCTTCGAAATAGAATGCATCGTTCCACCAGTTACACTGCTCTTGATTGTCCCAAATTAGAAACCCTTCCTGGCCCGAGTCCACGCGTTCTTGCCAGGATTCGACGTACAGATCATAGGCAAGTTGAATCTCTGGGCTATTAACCGAGTAGGATTTTCCTAATAATTGGCTATGCAAATCCACAAGTTTTTCTTGAATCTGAGTTGCACCGAGCGCCGATGAAGCGGCAGCTGTTCCTGTCGTATTTACTCCCACTGCAACTTCAACTGTTTCAGCATTTTCAACTACAGTACCGTTAACGACTCCAGCCACATTGGCAACGATGGTGTGGTCTCCTGTTACTGATGCGCTAAATGGAATTTCAATCTGACAGGAACCGGCCATATGCACTGAACCAGATCCATCGTTCCAGGCGCATCCGTTATCTGTAGAGAAGTTTTCCAGCGCATTAATTACTGTACCAGTGCTGGCACCTGGAGGGCGAATCTCAATTGACTGCACAGATAAATAAGTGTCGGTTGTACAGGATTCTGTTTCTTCATCCCAGTCACAGAATCCATCTTTCAGGCTTACAGTCGCGACTTTGCTGCCCGTTGAAAGCGGGATAACAACGCTTTGGTTTGAGAATTGCTGAGTTGAATTAGTCTCTAATGTAAATTCACCGACTCCTTCAGTAATAGGAGTCAAGTATTCGCTGATATCGTTAAACAGTCGCCGGGAACCGTCGCTGAAAATAAAATCTTTGAGCACGATGGGACATGAGGATTCCAACGCATGGGTAGTAGCAACCGTACTCATTAAAGGAGTCATTTCTGTAGATCGCTTGGTTACCGCTGCAGAGTCGATGCCGCCATAATAAAGTGCATATTCTGAACTTAGACCTGTCTCGACAGTATAGTCGTCAAAGCGAATGCCACTATTCCAGCCATAGCCTGTTAGCGCGCGTGTTTTACGCGATAACCGTTCTGGTGTAAGGAGAGTTTCGCTGCCCAAACTGGCGATCTCTTGTGCGTCGATTTGGGTGGTAGAAAGCGATGCTGTATTAACACTGTCAGCACGGAACCAGAGTGACATTGCCATTTCTACCAGCACATCCTTTAGATTCATGCCATTTGCACTAAAATCATCAGCCAGGGATTGAATAGTGGCTGCCTGCGCATCATAGGCCAGCAATTGAGCTTGATAGGTGGCATCTTCTTCGACTTCCGGTAGGCGCAGGGCTTCAGAGCCTATTACTGCCGGCCACCAGAACTTAACAGCAGCTCGAGCGAACGCTGGTTCCTGCACGATCTGTTCTGCCAACCACTGCATGCTGCTACCAGAGCTTGGGGCATCCTGATCAAATATCCCCGGTTCACGCATGTCTCTATACCAGGTATCACCAAATTGGTATGGCGAAATGCTGCCGTCTTCAGGATATTTATAGAAATTGTCGAGAGAATCTGTGCCGTTATATGCGGTTCTATAATGCCCCTCAGTACCATAGAGTTGGAAAGCCCCCGCAACAGGATCCATAGTTGCGTGACAAACTGTGCAGTTCTCATTGAACATAGTTGGGTTATTGGTATCAGCTAGCGCTACAGGATCAGTAGTACGCTGTGCTGAGCGTTCGATATCTATGTCGAGAAAATGGAAAAAGGTCCACCTGGCCCGTGCCCGATTTCGATTGGTTGCTGTAGTTGGATACCGAAATAAGAAGGACTGAGTGTTCAATACACCAGAATGGGGGAAATCGAAAAACACATTACCAGGATCGATGATTCGGGTTTGCTGTATTTCATCTACGAATTCCTCTTCAGTGGAATCACTAAAAGAATAGTATCGATTCATCCTACCTGGCTGGAATTCACTCTGATCTTCATCATCGTTAAAGCTTGCCGTCCCGTCCACGGAAAAATTGGCCATGGGATTAAGCATCATGTAATCCGCTGTCAAAATTTGAGAATAGGGAAATTCATTTTCGACAACATGGGCGATGAGTTCGAGAGGTGAATCTTTGAGGCCACGATCAGTAGCATTGTTTAGTAATGCAAGCTCGAAGTTCCAGGTTTGACCATTTTCTCGCGCTTCGAGATTAAGATCGACTCTGGTATTCAGAAAATTGGGAAATACACCGCCGCCATCGAGGAAGGTACCGTCGGCGGTACCGCGCACTAACAGGCGGTCATTGGCGCCATTTAACAGGAATTCATGAAAGCCATCGCCATCCATCAGGTTACGAATAGAATTTCTTAAGGTTGATTCATTGCCGTTGGCAACCGCTGATAATTCTGCAGTGGTTGGAGCGCGCCCGGCAAATATCATTGAGGCACGACGTAGGGTTGATTCTAAGGGCTGTGCCGAAACGCCCTGAAAAAAGAGATCCACTGGATTACTGGTGCTGCCACTGCCACCAGAAATCAAGGCATCAAGAAAAGAAGCCAAATTATTGTAGTCGGCACCACCTACTGGTAGTTGGACGCCACCAGTGTGATTATCGCCACCGCTGGCTTTAGTCAGGATGTAATCTCTGGCATCGCTGCGGGTGGCAATAAAATCTTCGAATACCTGATAATTATTCAATGTTGAAGCAGGACCGGTGCGTTGGAATACGATTCCAGCATCACGAGCAATGCCACCTTCAACATGACAGTTGATGCAACGCGCTTGAATAACAGGATCATCGATTGATGTTTCGAAAATTTGAAAAGCGCTGGCATCACCACTGGGTACTGTTACGGAAAATTGCAAAGGCAAACCGCTGTAATATATTTCATCTGGATTGGCGACTGTGTCGTAGGCGATATAAAGGGCATAGCTCACTACACCGCTGTTGGCGATGACGCCTGATGTATCAGTCAACTCTGCAACATTGGTAACGGACACATTATTGGCGCTGTTAAGTGCCGAGAGATTTAGTACGCCGCCCAAACCTTCGACTGTACCGTCGAAAGCAATCCATTCATTGTTAGTGTTTAAGGTTAAGGCGATGCCGCCAACAACAATGACTGCATAGATGTTGCCCGCAGTGCCAACATGAGCTGCTTCCGGCGCAACTTCCATCTGCAATTCGATAAGGTCGGTATGCTGAAAATTATTACTGAAGTCGGCGCTGCCTACTCTTGCTCCCGCCATGAATCTCGCAGAGGTGCTGGCACCGCTTAAGGAAGAAGGGGATTCGAGTTCAGGAATGGTTTGCGCGGAGACTGCTGTGGTACCTAAAAGGAACAACAGCACAGAACAGAGGCTTGCTTTTAATCCAGGCAAACTCCTTTTAACTCGTCGGTTCTGTGTTGATTTAGACTCTTTCATCTATTACTTAAGACGTGACCGGCGCTTATCAGTTTCAATATTTAGATAAGTTTAGATTATTACTTCAGGCAATGCCCTAGGGTTTGTGGGAAATTATTCCGATCCCATCACAATTCCAGAAGAAAAATAGGCACTTAGCGTCAGTCTGTTGGAGAGATTTGTGAGCATGTAATACTAATTGGCGATGTTTTCCTGCCAATTCAACGCGTTGTATTTTTCGAGAATTTCCCGAACTTCATCGATTGGCACCGCCCGTAATTCACCGCGACTGCTGGAAACCGTGGTGGCTTTCAAGATGGCGTTGTAGATTGCTTCTTCGGTAGCCTCTGCTGTGGCAGCAAATAGGGGTGACATGGCAGCATTGACTAATTCTTCCGTGGCGACAGGCTCGATGCTGGTTCTGGGTTTTCTGACCGCCGGATGAGTCGAGAAGGCGATAACATAATCGCCGGAGCCATTGCTGGCATAGGATCCAGTGCGTCCTAATCCCATGATGGCACGCAGACCGATGCGATCGAGGCTGCGAGCATTAAGCGGGGCATCGGTAGCAACGACAATCATGATCGAACCGTCTTCACGATCTTCATCACTTTGGTTTTGCACTAAATCCCGATAAGGGTAGGTGCCAAGTTCGCGGCCAACCGGTGCGCCATTAATACTCATGATTCCGCCGTAATTGGTTTGTACCAGCACGCCTACGGTATAGCCTCCGAGTTCATCCGGTAGCACTCTGGAACTGGTGCCTATGCCGCCCTTCCAGGCGAAGGCTTGAGTGCCAGTGCCGGCACCCACACTACCTTCTTGCACGGGTCCGCTGTCGGCGCTGTTGAGGGCGGCAAAGACTTCTTCCCGTTGAATGGGATCGGCCCACATGTTGTTTACTACGGAATCGTTGGTTTCGCCAACGACCGGATTGACGGTGTGTTCTCCCATTCCTGGTTGGGTGTAGATCCACTCCTTCAGTGCATTAGCAGCACTCCAGACACAAAGAGTGCAGGTTAAGAGAATAGGTGTTTCTATTTCACCAAACTCTCTTACCTGGGTTTCGCCAATTAATTTGCCATAGCCATTACCGATATGAATCCAGGCGGGAATAGGGTGGGTATATAAATTTCCCGGTGCAGGAATGATTGCAGTAATACCAGTGCGGATATCATCGCCTTCAATTTTAGTTTCGTGTCCGATTAATACGCCGTCTACATCAGTGATTGCGTTATGAGTGCCAGTGGGAAAAATGCCAACCTGTAAACCAATGTCGCGGGCACGAGGTCGATCATTGGTTTGGCTTAGCGCAGTAATCGAATAGACGCATAAGAGAAAACAGGCTGTGCAACAAAGAATTTTTTTTAGCATAAGATGTGCATTCGGTTGTTAATCTGAAATTTCATTTAAAAACACTTCGCCTTCTTTCATGACGAAGCCAACATTTTCTAATACAGCGACGTTTTCCAACGGGTTGCCTTCGACTGCAATCAAGTCAGCAAAAGTACCTTCATTGAGAACGCCCGCCTGATTTTCCAATCCAAGTAACTCTGCAGCTTTAATAGTGGCAGCTTGAATTGCTTCCATCGGCGTCATGCCAAATTCAACCATCTTGGCGAACTGTCTGCCGTTTAAACCATGTGGATAGACGCCAGCATCTGAACCAAACACGATGTTTACTCCCGCGGCATGGGCTCGTCTGAAACTTTCTCTCTGCACGGCACCGACTTCTCTTTCCTTGGCCAATGATTCTTCCAGCATGCCAACTTCGGCTCCAGTTTCCAGAATGTAATCGGAAACGTAGACATCCATAACTAATGTCGTGTTGTTTTCCAGCGCCAGTTGAATTGCTTCGTCATCCAGGATCGATGCATGCTCGACCGAATCGACACCGGCTCGAATGGCAGCTTTTATACCTTCGGTACCGTGAGCATGGGCGGCGACTTTCATTCCTAAGGCATGTGCTTCGTCGACGATGGCATCCATCTCTTCCTGGGTGAATTGTTGTGCGCCGGGATTAGTTCCTTTGGACATGACACCACCGGTCGCGCAAAACTTAATAAGATTGGCGCCGTATTTGTTGTTCTCCCGAACCTTTTGTCGCACCGCCCAAGGTCCATCGGCGACACCGCCGCCTCTGAATTCGTATTCCGGCGGCAATAAATTACTGTCGCAGTGGCCACCGGTAATACCTAATGATTGACCAGCGACTAACATGCGTGGCCCAGAAACTTCACCGGCGCCAATCGTATCGCGCAGGGCTACATCGCCATATGCAGCCGCGCCCACATTGCGAACCGTGGTGAAACCAGCCCGCAGAGTGAGACCTGCGGAATAAGATCCATACAAGGCGTTGCGAATGGCAGAACGGCTCAGGGAATCGTAACCATTTACTGAGGCATCACTTGTTAGGTGGACATGGGCATCCATAAGTCCCGGAAGCACGGTTGAATTAGAGAGATCTATTTCGATAGCACCGGCGGGAATGTTAATCCTGCCGACATCGCCTACCGCCTCTATGATGTTGTTGCGAACGACGATAATTTGATTGCTAAGCATGGAGCCACTGGCAACATCCAGCAACTGGCCTGCTCTGATGACCTTAACTTCATCCTGGGCAAAAGAATTTGTGTATATAAAAGAAGAAAGAAGCAGCAGTATTGCAGTAAAGCGACCCATATATCCCCCAAATTTTGTACATGGTGCAGGCTCTAGATAGTAAAGGGCTGGAGCGAAGGGGACAATGCTTTAAGCGAAAATTGATTGCCTATTTATTAGCTAAGCTAAAAAGTTTAGGCAAAATCTAGAGGTTCCGGTTACGGCGAGAATTATCGGGATTAAAAAAATTGCGAACAAGGCGCAATTTAAAAGTAGGTAGGAGGTAAGATTTCTTCTAAGCATGCCGTAGATTACAAAACCCAAGGCAATGATTAGCCCCAGTATCCAAAACACAGGGGAATTACATCCAACAGTAGTGCCAAAAACAAGAACATATTGAAGCACTGCCGCTCCAGCATCTAGGTAGCTTGGATCGTTGGCAATGGATTGTGCCCAGTTGAAAAATATCAGGAAAGATAAAGCTGGAAACAGGAAAAGCGAAAGCGCTATTTTGGACTTGGTGACAATCAAGTTTGTTCTGCAGACGGCTCTAATTTAGCCAATCTACTTCCTAGATACATTAAAGGGGGAATCAGTACGACAACTGCTACGTTGTACCAATTCGGCAAGTTGTCCCACAAACGAATGAGGTGAGAATGAGCGGCGTAAAGAAACAGAGGGGCCATTGTCGCCCACACTAAATGTCGATTTTTTGAAATAAAAACGGTTAACCAACCGGCAAGTGGATTAATTACAAAATACATGGCGATCAATGGCAGTAGCATCACGGTCGTGAAATGACTCCAGTCATTCTCGTCAACGGCAATCCTACCAGCCTCGGGAAACCCTGGAATAATCAAAAGAATGATTCCTCCAATGGCATAGAACGCAGCCCACCAGACGACGAATCCTGCTAGCATGCCGGATACAAAACGCATATTCACTTTTCTGCTGCCAAAATAACTGAAATGGATTAGAGATAGTTTAACACTGAATTCAATGTGCTTTTTATTACTCCAGCTGCGGGAACCTGGTTAATATTAGTATTAACTCAAATAAGCAAATTTATTTACAATCCAAGCTAAAAAAATGGGAACACTAATTTCCAGGTACCATTACTATAGATAGCGTTTATATCTGCATTCGAACTCGCGGGATAGTCTTTCGTACCTATTTGCTCAAATTCTGCATACAGTTGATTCTGCTCCAAACCATATCTTTCTACCTCTACCGTATATAGATTAGTTAAAGGGCTAATATTCAAAGCACTTACTTTTTTATAATCTGCTTCTATCATTGATGACCAACCAGCTGCAAATTCCGCTGGGTCAGAGTTCGCCAAGCTTTCTTCAAATTCTGAAAACATCGATTCAGGTAGATATACGAGATCTGTATACCATTGAATAGAAGCATCTTCTGGCTTTAAGTTGCTAATGTTTTCAGTAAATTGTTGAAGCTGCGTATAGGCTCGTGGATTTTCTAAAATCAGTTCAAATTGTTTTTTATAGATTTCAATTAAATCACTACGAATATGCAGTGTTTGGTTGTCAGGACTATTGTACAGTTCAGTAAATGAGCTGGAGCTACCATACATATCTCTCAGTACCCGAGGTGTTCTAACACCGATCTGTGTTGGGCTATCTAAAAACATGATTCGGAGGTCTGGCGTGACTTCTTCGCCAGCGAACGAATTAGTAAAAAATTGAGGATTACGTGCTTCTAAAAATCTTATTCTCTTGCCGTCGAGCCTAAGACTAAGATCTTCCAGTATCGCAATTGCCAATCCTTTAGGGATTGCTTCTGCAAATTTTACTTCAAAATCCGAAATCCAAAATAGACCGTGATTTTCGGAGGCATTTAAGTGAGCTACTAAATGAGGTGGAATTTGAAGTTCAAATTCATTTCGGCGTACATTCTGAACTAGAGGGTCAGTTTGATTATATTCATAGGGCAATTGGCTGCTCTGTAACTCAATTGATAGATACCAAATCGAGCCTATCGCGATCGCAACAAATGCTGCAACGAAGTATGTAATGGATTTGCGGTTAATCATTTACTTAACACAATGGTTTGCATATAAATTCAGCTAATTTGTAGTGTTCAAATGCTCCATTGTCTTCCCAAGTCTTAGTTTACTGAGATGAGATTAGGATTTCCTCAAGCGCATTCGCATTCGATGCAAGCTCGATATCACCTGCAGGGAACTCGTTAGATTTAAGAATGTAAGCGAGAATGGCGGCATAACTCTGTTTAGACAAACTGCCAGGATCTTCAGTTGGCATTTCATTGCTCATCTTGGTGAAGAGTTCTCCAAGGCTTTTACCTTCCCAGATAAACATAAAACTTAAGCCAATAAGGCTGGGTGAATTGCTATTACCTCGTAAATCTGCGGAATGGCATGAGGCGCAGCGTGATGCGTATTCCTCGGCGCCGCGTTCGGCCTGGGAGTCTGTATATACTCCATCCTGAAGTGATTGACCAAATACGTTTGGTGCAATCAGCAGACTGCAACTAAATACAGTTAGAGCGAAAAGTTTTTTAGAACTAGTCAGGAAGTGCAAAGACATGAATCGAATTTCCATTACGAGGGCTCACTAATTCCGGTGCGAGATCCCTGGGCAACATGCCAGACCAACTTGCACCACCAACTCCTACCGGCATGGCGATATATTGTTTGCCGTCTATCATGTAAGACATAGGGAAGCCCTGAGCCGAAGTCGTGACTCGTGTTTGCCAGAGCTTGTCGCCGGTTTCTGCATCGAAGGCATAGTAATAACGATTCCAATCACCGATGAAAACTAAACCACCACCTGTTGTTAATGCGGCTGTATTAATCGGTGCACGTTGTCGATAGCGCCATTTGATGTCGCCGTCCGGAATGTTCATTACCAGCAGCTCACCTAAATTCTCATCGGCGTCATGATGAGGATAATTAATCCGTCTTACCGGGCCAGGCCCGCCACCACCTAACACTTGTTCCGTGGGTCCGAAGGTTGCCAGTTCGCAATTTAAAGTAATGGGGATATACATGGCTTCGGTTTGTGGCGAGTAGGCCATGGCACGCCAACTCTTAAATCCAGACGTGCTAGGGCACATGTCTATTTGCTGGCCTATGCGAGGAATCATGCCGTCGCGATAGGAGATGTTGCCGTTAACTGGATTTACATTAACGATGGTTTGATAGCCCACATCGGTAGCTCGAATTATTTCACCGCTTTCACGATCCAGCTGCCACAGAATGCCAAGCTTTCCCATCTTAAAGAGCGAATCTCGACCATCGATATCGATTAATACCGTTTCAAAATTTTCATCCATGTCATGAGTTTCACCAGGAAGGTGTTGATAGTACCAATTCATTTCACCAGTACTGGGATTCAGTGCAATTGTAGAATTGGTGTAAAGCGCATCACCGTCTGTGCCACGTACTGCTCGTGCCCAGGGTTTCGCTTGAGAAGTGCCCATAATGACAAGATTTAAATCAGGATCGTAACTACCGGCTTGCCAGGAATCGCCACCGGCGCGAAAGTGTAAGGGTAAATCGCCCCAGGTGTCACCGCCCGGTGTTCCAGGTGCGGCTACCGTTTCAAAGCGCCAAAGTTCTGCACCGGTTTGCGGATCGTGTCCGGTGAAATAGCAATTCCCATCTTTATAGCGCCCACAGCCAGTAATGCCAGTTACTAAAACGCCGTTCGCAACTATTGGGCCTGCTGTGTAGTAGTAACCTAAGGCGGGATCGGCGGTTTGTGTTTCCCAAACCAATCGGCCGGTGCGTGCATCCAAGCCGCGGATGCTGGCATTTTCTGTCGCGTAGAAAACCATGTCGCCGTAAATTGCGAGGTTCTTCTGTACCCCGCGACCGACACCAGCGAATGCCGTTGCTGCCATAGCAGCATCGCTTAATTCTTCGGCAGTAATTTCTCGATCGGTTCCATCTATAGAAGGAGTAATGCCAGGCCGGTATTCCCAAAATAGATCACCAGTGGCTGCATCCAGTGCCTGCACAACACCACGTGGACCCGGCACAAACATGACGCCGTCACGTACAAGCGGTGCAGCCTGGCCGGCGCCAGTGTCATCCAGTGCCCATGACCAAACGAGTTGGAGTTGCCCCACATTGTCGGTATCGATCTGATCGAGCGGGCTGTAACCCCAACTGCGTGGCGTGCCGCGCCAACTCAACCACTGTTCGGCGCTCGGATTTTGCAGCATTTCATCGGTTACTGATTCGTAATCGAGAATTTGAGAATTGCTAAAGGGGCTGACAACGCAGAATAAGCTGATAATTGCGAATAGTGTCTTTTTTATCATTGCTTAGTGACCTTCGCTTTGTTCTTGAATAGAGCAGAATAAACACTACAGGAATCCCAGTCCAGAGCTGTAGGGGTGGGACATTGACACATTTTGTTTCATTCCATCCTGTGCCCGCAGTGTTACTCACCATTCAATCTGTGTAGCATAGGTTCACCAGAAGTTTTACGAAGAACAAGAATGCCGTCGTCAAACACAATGAAGCGTATTTTCCAGCACTACTTCATCCAATTTTTCCCGCTGGTTTTTTCCTTTCTAACGCTTTTTTCAGCTTCCCAAGTCTATGCGCAGCCACCGATTGAGGTGACTGAAGAAGTATTGCGGGAAGTATTTCCTGAGGCCCAAGAGTTCTCACCAAAAGAAGGTAATCCTCCGGTATATAGAGCCCTGCGAGAAAATCCAGAGTCCAGCGAGCTGGAAACTGTTGGCTATCTATTTGAGACGCCAGATTTACCGCCAGAGGAAATTGGTTATTCAGCGCCAGTGGACGTACTCGTTGGCATGGATATGCGTGGCACCATAACCGGCATTAAAATTCTTCACTACATCGAATCCTATCGCAGTATTCGTGGTGACTTTATTAACAGCGAATATTTTCCCCAGCAATTCGATGATAAAAACATTGTCGAGGGTTTTCGCATCGGCCGCGATGTCGATGGCATATCCCGTGCAACCATTACCAGTTGGGCAGTTTCCCGCGGAGTTCGCAATGCGGCACGGCGAATTGCTGAAACTTATCTAAGCGATTCCGAATTTGTTGCATTAACCACCGCAGACGCTGTTGCGCTTCAAGTCTTGGCTGGCCAAAGCTGGGACGACATGATCGAAAATAAGCTGGTGGTGAATTGGGTTATTCCTCAACCCGATATGACAGAACTGCATTTGGCCCTGGCCTTTATGGGTCACGACCGTTTAGGCGAATTGCTAGTTGGAGAAGTGGATTACTCCCGAGCAGACCGTGAAGCCAGTGCCCGAGTACGGGACGGTAATATGCTGCTGGTTGGCATCGATGGCAATTCATCGCAACCTTTTCGCCAGGAGCGGCTGGTAGTTCAACAGGGTGAGGATGTTTACCCCATTGAAAGACGCCGCTTCGTTTACGTTGGTAGTGCTGATTACGGCAAGATCGCTAATCGCGTGCGCTTCGCCGGTGCCATGGTGCTGGATCCGGCCATCGATCTTACGCAACCCTTTGATGTGCTTTACAACACTGGTGGCAGAGTCGGTGAGTTTGGCACGATTGCTCGTGCGTCTTACCAAGTGCCGCAGATTCCACTCGCGCTCGCTACTGGAACACCAATTCCTCCTGAACTGCTACCTGATTATGAAGACGATTTAACCGCGTTTCAAAATGAAGGACTCTATGCCAGTTTAATTAACGATGCGCCGTGGATGGATGTGGCAATCTTACTACTACTGCTCGCTATGGTGATGACTGCGTTCTTAAGAAAGAGTGCGGCGATTCGTTGGGCTACTCTGGTATTTACTCTGGTATACCTGGGCTGGATGGATGGTGGATTCGTTTCAGTCTCTCACATTACAAATTTTGTGAAGATTGGTCCTTTGATGTTTAGAAGTGATTTACCGCAATTGTTAATTATTATATTTACTCTTGTTACTACATTGTTTTGGGGAAGAGTCTTCTGCTCGTCGCTGTGTCCGTTCGGAGCCTTACAGGATTTAATCGCTCACTTCATGCCACGGCATTTTCAGAAAGAACTTCCAGCTGCGATTCACGACAAGGCGATTTACATTAAGTATGCAATCCTTGCGTTCTTAATCGTCATGGCGATCTCGTTTACGAATTTGAGTCTGTTTCAATACTTCGAACCATTTGGAACGATCTTCTATTTCAGTCAGTCTTACTTGTTATGGGGAATACTCGCTGCATTCATCCTCGCTTCGGTATTTATCTCTCGCTTTTACTGTCGTTATGCCTGCCCATTAGGAGCAGGGCTCGGCGTATTAGCGTTGATCTCACCCTGGCGCATAAAGCGCGTTTCTCAATGTGATGTATGCAAAGTTTGCGAGCACTCCTGTCCTACCGGAGCTATCCGTGGTCCCAACATAGATTTCAAGGAATGTGTTCGTTGTGATATTTGCGAATCGAAACTGATTGCCCGTTCTGGTGTGTGTAAACACGACATGGAAACAGTCAAGGTTCGCATCAAACACTGGGATGCGGTAGGCGCAACCAGTTAGTCATTTCTCTGCGAAAGCTTAGGCTTACTGAGAAATCAATCTTTACTCATAGTCTGTATTTTGACCATCGGAATTGCTGTAGCAATCAGTGTACATCGCGTTTGGATCATTTCCGGCGTAGGTGCAGCTTCCCTCCAAAGAACTCGACTCATTCCAAAAAACAATCCCGAAAAAAGTCAAATTGTTCAAATCTACACAGCTATTTGAACCGTCAACATAAAAACACTGGATTGCTTCAAGACCGATCGCTGCGGCAAACCTTGCATTGTGTTCGGCATCATTTTTAGAGATTAAGCTAGCATAGGATTGCAGGGCTGATTCGCAGGAGAGACGATAGGGAGCATCTTCCAGGCTCAGGGAGCAGGCATAGATACTAGTAGCGAGTGTTGCCGCTTTGAGTAAAGGAAATAGTCTGTCGTCCGAAGGTAAACTCTCGGAAATCTGCGTGACGACTTTATCCCATTCGCTGTCAACCGATGACAATAAATCTTCCTCTTGCGATAGCTGATTAAACTCAAGAATTATCTGCCTCAGAAATTCAGTTTCCAACGGATCTACATTCTGAGCAAGATAGGTATTTAATTCTTCCCCGGTGGTCCATGCACTGCTGCTGGTGCCATTACCGGATAAGGAGAACCACACTCCAAATGAGTAGGCATAAGACGCTTCAAAATTGGGAAATTTAATGCGTTCAAGATTGCCGATAGCATCAAATCGAAAACTGATCAGCTCTGTTTCAGATTTTAAATAGTCAATTCCTCGCAGAGTACCATTTGAATCTAGTGATGGAATGGCATACTCATTGCCGAATGCAAAAACATAAGGGATTGTTTCAGAGTCTTCGATTTCGAGAATGGAAACTCGAGGTGAAGGTGCTGCTGATGCAACGCTAAATTGTGTTGTGTCTGAAATCTGTTGCAACGTTAGCATCCAGAAATCTTCTCCAACTTGCAGTTGAGGAATATTCAACAAGCCAGTATCACTTGAATAGTAGGCTATGCTCTCACCAGTTCCATTCAATTCCTCGCTATTATTCAATGTAAGTATCAGGTCGGGTGCTGTCTCAGTTATTTGCAGCTCCATTGAGGTAAAACCTGCTTCCGACAGGCTCACTCTCGGTAGCATCAGTGTATTGGTTTGGCTTTCAAACCATGCAACATCCGACGCGGTTGCTGATGCGGAAGTGCTAATTACAACAAAAAGGAATAGGAAGGATATTTGATTGGCACTTACTTTTCGGAATTGAAAAAACTTCAAGCGCCATTCGTTTTTCAGGATGCCCAGGTAATGCAGCATCGATCCAACGGTTCTCGGAAAAGTCATGTTGTACCTCTCGGGGGCTTATGGGCTCTGGTGAGCTCCGTGCCCCTCTGTTGTGTGAGAGTACAGGCTAGTCTTTTCTGATCTTAGAAAGTATGGGTGGTAATTCTCATGTATTTACATACAGTAAAAACTGTTCTTCAATGCACAGCTGGTTTTCAATCCTCATACTGATCATGGCGCCGCACCCAGCCCATAGTAAACGGTAAGTCGTCTTCATCGCGTCCCTTCGGCGTCATATCCATGATGTGATAGGCCATGTTAAATATATCCAAGCCTCGCGCAAACGTTGAATAGGTGTGGTAGATATCTCCCTGCTCATCTTTCTGAAACACACTAAAGCCCGGCGCTTCTTCGATATGGAAAGGCATCGTATCGAAATTGTAAATTGGCTTGCCCGATGCCTGCTGCTCTTCGGTAAATGAAACATTGAAGTCGAAATTAAAATCGTTGTTTAGTGAAGAGTACCAATCGAAATTCCAACCCATGCGTTCTTTATAAGCATTTAATTTTTCTAATGGGCCTCGGGAAATAGCAATAAGTTTGATGTCGCGATGGGCGAGATGGATATCCATACCATTGTAATTGTCAGCCCAGTACGAACAGCTTGGACAACCTTCTTCCCATTCCGGTCCAAACATGAAGTGATAGACGGCAAGTTGTGAGTTGTTACCGAATAGATCCGCCAAACCTAGTTCGCCTTCGTTGCCAATGAAGCGGTAGTTCTTTTCAATTTTGACTCGAGGAAGTTGTCGCCTCTGTTCACTTAATTCATCTCTGAGCCTGGTGAATTCTTTTTCTTTCTCCAAAAATGCGCGGCGGGCTTCGAGCCATTCTTCTTTCGATACCGTTGCTTGCTCTGTCATTACTGAGTCCTCTTAACCAGGTCGAACTAGTTACTTATTTTTCGAGAATAAGTTACCAGTACCTGGATAGATACGGGTAACTTCTGTTGAGGGTTGCCGCAGTGAGTAAAGTCGAGCGGCTATGTTTCGGGCTAGCGCTACTGGTTGCTAGCTTGTTGCTCTTTAGCGCGGCCGGCACTGAGGATATTGGGAATCGCGTAGTTTCCTTCGTGGCAGGCGTACTCATACATGACGTAATCAGGCTCATTCGTCAGCGGCATAGAGATTGTAAAAGGTTGGGTGTAGATTTCTGGATCGGTAATAGTTGCTGACCAGATAATTGTTCCTTCGCTCACTCGCGTGAAACGCTCAACCACATGCAAATCTTCGGTAACAGGAACAGCTTTGAGTCGAGCACCGGCGCTACTGCTGGCAATCATGCCGCGATCGTTATAGTTGGTCGTTTCAACCACCAAGGTATCGTCTTCCCAATGGGCGACTGAATCCCCCATATAGAGCTTCACCTTGTCATCGATGTGGCCATTTTTATTCAGGTGGATGGTGCGTACGTCATGAATCATTTCATAGACGATAGTAAAGGTGTCAGGTGTCTGTATAAAACGATAGGCATTATTGTAACCGGCCGGCAACATCGAGCCAGGAACACCACGGGTTAAACAACGATCCCAAACTGTGTGATAGATGTAGTGATCTTCAACGTGAGCGAAATAATAGTCGCGAACTGCGGCAGCAGATTCACGCAGAGGAGCGCGTCCATTCGGTGGGTCAACAATTAGAGAAGTCTGTCCGGTGGACAGAACAGTATCGCCAGAATCCAACCAAACCTGGTTGTAACCGCCTATGTTTCCGCCAACTTCAACCACGATATTGTTATCAGCCGCTTCACGACGCTCGGCAAGATTGCTTTCCATCGACGCAATTTCATCTTCGGTAAGAAAGGCACGACCTTGCAACGAAGCAGGGCGTTCCATTGGGGTGATGGTGTCGTTAGTCCATACGCCAGAAAAATCAGGCTGACCATCTGCGGTTCGGGGAACGATGTAGTCCTGGGCCGCGGCAATCGACATGCCCAGAACAGCTGTGGTGAGGAGAATGCCATTGATTGCTTTTCTTATTGTCAGTTTTTCCATGAGATTCTCCTCACCTGCGTTCTAAGTTTACGGGCTATCTTCTTCTAACCAGGAAAAGTCATCAGCTGTCGGATCGAACAAGCGTGAAAATTCGCGGCGACGCGCATCTTCTTCCTGCGCTGTCTTGATTACATCTTGAGGAATTGGATCGCCTACTACGATTCCGCGCGGCGTAGTCGGTGCGTAGTAAATGCGGGCATTGGCCATTTCATCAGTAGTAGCTGCACCGTATACGACATCCTGGGTTGGATCAGGGTTAAATCGATTGCCCTCTGAATTATCGAACCACCAGCTCATGTGCATAGTCGATCCAGCAGGGATGAATTTTGGTGTTTCATATTCATAGAGAAACTGCCAATTGAAATCATAATCAGGTACCCAGAGCAGAACTTCTTTTTCGCCATCGGGGTATTCCAATTCATAGCGCATGGCTTTGCCGCGATAGTGCATGTGGGGACCCATTGAAAGAAGAAAGATATCTTCTTCAATAGCGTAGGTGTTATTCACTTCGTAATTAGGATCACCGGCAGGAATTGTCCAACCACGGTGAGGCAGCAGATTGGTTTCAACCACGTGGTCGATAACATCGCCTTCTTCGTAAAACTTAAATCCGGCGCGTGTCAGGTCATTGACCGCAGTGCCTTCGCCCGGATCCTTATGGTAGTGCATATTTACTGTAATGAATGGATCTTCCGGCAGTAATACGCCCCAGCCTTCCGGATAGGTAAAAGGTCCACGACCTGGAACACCTACACCCATGTGACTGGAAACGATGTGATGAACCCAGGGGCCGCCCGGATCGAGCTCTGCTCTGGAAATCCAGGCAGGATTTTCATGGGCACCTTCTGGAACAGGCATTTGAATAGTTGGCTGCCAATCCATGACTTCGTCTGGTACGTACACCTCTTGTTCGAACTGCACGACTAGATCAGGATCGCCAATCCACCAACCTGATGGTGGAAGCGTGGTGCCAGCACCATTGGCAACCAAGGAAGCACCACTAGAGGCATCAGAAGGATCTCCTTCTATTGCACCGGAATCTACCCAGGCGACCAATAGATCTTTCTCTTGCTGATCCATATAGCGCTCGCCCTTGAATTCACCGCGGTGACGTTCGTGGGCACCCCAGGGTGGCATGTAATTGGTAAGCAACGCGTTCTTAATAACCGGCGCCCAGATTTTCGCCTGCTCATAGTTATCCAGAGCCATTGGCGCGAAAATTCCGCCAACATCAGGTGGATTATCCTGGTGACAGGCAACACAGTTTTTCTGAAAAACTGGCAGGGCATCAGCGTAAAAAGACGGCGCTTCGCCCTGAGCATTTACGGCAGAAAATGCGCCTGCTGCGAATATGCCTGCGAGGGCGGTAAATAGGGGCTTAGTAGGGAGCTTCATATCTCTTCCTATTTGTTATTTTGAGTGCATCAAACTCTAATCCTAATTCACTGATTTGTCTACAGATAGCGGGGCTGCAGGCCCCGAAACTCGGGTTTGATTTGTGCCACTCTGTAACAAACAATCCGCTGAAATCGAGCCATCTAAAAAACAATTACTCATCGAAAAATTCGATTGAATCGATCGAAATAAATCATTTTACCGATTAATAATAGGGCGCTATTGTTATCTCATCAAAACAAATGAATTTGAAGGAAAGGGGATCATTGTGGAACAAACTATTCCGAACGTAGTGTTCAAAACTCGAGTAAGAGACGAATCACTCGATACTGAAAATCCGTTTCGCTGGCAGGACGTCAGCAGTGACGAAATATTCAATGATAAAACGGTGATCGTATTGGCTTTGCCTGGTGCATTCACGCCAACCTGCAGTAGCACTCATTTGCCTGGATTCGAAGGGAATTACGACGAGCTACGTAAAGCAGGAGTAGATGAAATTTATTGCCTCAGTGTTAACGATGCGTTCTCTATGTTTCAGTGGGGCAAACAACTAGGTATTAGCAAAGTGAAAATGCTTCCAGATGGCAATGCAGACTTTACTCGTGCCATGGATATGTTGGTGAAGAAAGAAAACCTGGGTTTCGGTGATCGTTCCTGGCGCTATTCCATGCTGGTTGAAAACGGCGAAGTCACCAAGATTTTTGCTGAAGCGGGAAAGAGTGATAATTGTGAAAGTGATCCCTTTGAAGTGAGCGATGCTGAAACGATGTTGAACTTTCTCCGCGCACGACAGTCACATTCTTCAACACAGTCGGAAAAGTCTCTCCAAACGCAGGCTGCTTAAACGTGGCCTCGCATACTTCACGGCGGTAGCTTGCTACCGCCGTTTTTTTATCCAGGGAGCCTCTGCACAAGTCTATGGCAGCTCTGACCTTTGGCCCCGCAGGGCAGTCCTGAAACGCGCATCTGCCGCGTTGCGATTCTTGTTAAGGACTTGGGCCATTAACGGCGAACTGCGCCTTGCAGCTGCACGTTTCAGGATCTGCAGAGCTGCCATAGACTTGTGCAGAGGCTCCCTAGTCTTCAGTCTTACCAAAGCGTTCTGCTCTTGCCGCATCGTATTCTGATTTGAGTTCGCCAACTCGTAACAGTTGTTGGAGATAATCTTCGTTCTCAGTAGCTATTCGAAACATTTCCTGTTGCATGCCTTCATAATCGCCAACTACTTGAGCTCGTAATTCGCTTTCGGGTTCCAGCAGATCAAGACCTCGTTGAAATATAGCTTGATCGAATCCGCCATTGTTAAACGCAGAACGCATTTCAGATAGTCCAAAGCGAGCTGCCTCTTGCCTGAAATCTTTATAAAACTTTGGTTCACAGCTTCGTGTTGGAATATAGGTACCGGTGCGGCGGATATTGCGGCAGCGAATGTGATATTTCTCAACTTTGTTCAACTCGTTGAACAAATTGTAGAGAGTGCTTTCAGCGATTCTTATCTGATAACGCATTCCCACCAGCGATCTTTCGCCAACAATGTCAATCTGCTCTATAGGCCGAGCGTTTTCATCTGCTTCAACTTGTTCGGCTTCGGTCTGTTCAATTTCCGCTTGCTCATCATCTTGTGCAATCGCAAACTTCGGAATTGTTAACACGAAAATGAGAGCAACTCCTAAAGTTGCTTTCATGCCCAGGGATCCTCCATTGCATTAAAGAATGCCCGATGACCATCGATTATGCGGCGGGTCGCTTCAGGGTCCGGGGTCGGATCCCATTGGTTTCTCTCGTAAGTGCCGCCTAACAGGATGCCATCACTGCGGGGAAACATATAAAGTCCACCATTGCCTATGATGATGTAATCCACTTCTTCTTGCGGTAATAAAAAGGTGAGCTGCCCCTTGATTGGGATAAGATCATTGTCATTGAAAAGCTGGCGGGAACCTAAACCCGTACAGTTAATGATTACCGGTTCATCGAGTTGCAGTACTTCGCCGCGGTCTCTGAATTCTTTGATAACGATATCTCCACCAGCAATCTGAAAATCGTTCATCATTGCCGGTAAATAAACAGCCGGTTCAATGAGCATGGTATCGATGTGCAAAACATGCTCGGCATCGAAAGGATGCTCGGATGGGGATAAACGCATTCGCTGGGGATACATATCCTGATAGGTTGCCGAGAGTGAGTCGTCAGCTTCTGGTTGGTTTAATACCATGTAATTGCTAATCCAGCGCACACCGTATTTAGGGCCTACTAAGTTCTGGTAGTAGCGATAGGCATGGCGCATTGCTGATTCAAACTGATCATGGAACGCAGGTGATACCGAATCTTCGCTATAAACAGAAGTAGGAGACCATTGGCCCCCAGCAACATTGGAAGTGGTGTTAGGAGATAAATCTTTCGAGTAGATCGTGACATCCCAGCCGGCGTTCTGCATAAGCCTGGCAGCAGAAAGTCCCGCTGCACCTGCACCCAAAACTGCACAGCGTCGGTGTTGAGTTTGGGTAGCCAATTCCATCGCCAGGTGAGAGGTACCCCAGGAGAGCGTAATCCCACCGCCACCGTGTCCGTAATTATGAATTACAACCTTGTCATTCATGCGCTCGGCACTGACGTTAAATCCCTTCGAGCGATAAGGGCGAAGTCCGGCTATCGTTCGAATTACTCGATCATCAGACACATCGACCCGGCGCAAAGGCAGGCCAGAGGGAGTGTAATTTCGGGAACCACCTTGAACTGCAAGGTTGCAACTCGCAAGCAGTGGAAGAGTTGCCATTGACTGCAACAACTGGCGTCTATTCAACATGATTGAATTCCTCACTTTGGGCAAAGCATAGCTCAGCTAACCGTTCTAACCTAGGGTCAAACAGTTGAATTTAGGATTTTAGGGGCCCATATAGAGTAGAAGGTATTTCCTGCAGAGATTTCGCCATGCTGTCCGATAAGAAGCTCACCCTCCAAGAAATTTTAAAGTCATTCAAATTTAAGATCGGCGTAACCTGGATTCTGGTCGCGCTGGAAAATGTGCTGCTGGCACTAATTCCACTATTGATCGGTCTTGCCATCGATGATCTGTTAGCTGGCCGTTTCGATGCGCTCACTTCATTAGGCATTGTGATGGTAGTGCTTACATTCGTTGCGGTAGCGCGACGAATTTATGACACCAGAGCTTATGGCACTATCCGAGTTGAACTTGGTAAAGAAGTCAGTTCTCGCCATGGAAAATTAGAAGTCTCAGCCCGCAATGCTCGCCTCGATATGTCGCGCGAGCTGGTAGACTTTCTAGAACAGCAAGTTCCTGAAGTATTAACCGGCGTCATTCAAATAATTGTCTCGCTCATCGTGCTGGCGCTTTTCCATATGTATTTAGCAGTGTCTGCATTTCTGGTTACGCTGGCCATGATCGTGCTCTACAGTTTTTTTCATGGGCGCTTCTACACCTTAAACGCATCCCTCAATGGGCAGATGGAACAGCAGGTAGGTATATTAGGTGGTGGTAATCCTCTGAACATTATTAATCATTTGAAAGCACTACGAAAATGGGAAGTTAAAATTTCAGATTCTGAAGCGGTCCTGTATGGTGTTATATTCCTCATGGTCATTGCTTTCATTTTGTACAACATCTGGTTTGGCACAAGCCTGCCGGAGATCACTACAGGAACCATCTATTCGATCATTAGTTACAGCTGGGCCTACGTAGAAGCAGCTATCGTTCTACCTTTTACGCTGCAGAGTCTGACCCGCTTGCACGAAATTACCGAGCGCATAAATCGTGACTAGGGTGCATCTAAATGCACTTGAGTTGTATGTTAATAATAAGAAAACACCGAGCGCAAAAAAAGAGTGACTGAAGTGCATCTAGATGGAGTTTAGTCGCATCTATATAACTGAATAAAAGAAATAATGTCATTTTGTTAGAGTCAATTGGCTCTGTTAGAGAAGGGGACTATCTATGAAATTCTTTATTCGTACGTTCAGCATCGTCAGCTTAATGGTATTCATAGTCGGCTGTGCGACAACGACATCAACAGGCCCGGATTATCGCAACGAAGTAGGTGCGAACGGACTGCTGACTCCACGGGCGATATTTGCCCGATACGTTGACGCGATAGGTGGCGAAGATGTCATTCGCTCCTACTCGTCCACCACGATAAATGGACGCTTTTGGCCTCGAAGGCGCCGCCACCATCCATTCCCGAGCACCCAATCACGTAGCTCAAACGATCGAGCTCGGTGGATTCGGGACAATCGAGAATGGCTATAACGGCGACATTGGCTGGACTGTCGATCCCTTGCAGGGGAACTCCCTGCTGGAAGGTGACACGCTCACAGATTTAGTGCAGCAGTCTGATTATTACTTACCGTTGAATCTGGGATTGAGTCCTGGTTTGGTTACCGAAGAGATTGTCGAGAATCTAGGTAGTGACGCCTACAAGGTAAGACTCACCGATGATCGCGGTAAAAATACCTATCTGTATTTTGATGTCGAGTCGAATTATCTCGTAAGGTCAGATGCGACTGCATCAACACCGCTTGGTGAATTGCCAATATCAACCTACCTGGATAATTATCAGGATTTTGATGGCTACATGCAGCCAACTTTGATGACCATAAGTCAGGCTGGTCAGGAATTTACTATAGCGATAGACAGCGTAGTATTCGATACTGCAACCGATGCTAATTTTGCGGTTCCAGACGAAATTCAGTCATTGTTACGCTAACTGCGCTGAACCGATATTAGTAAATTTCGGAGCCCGTCAGATTCAGACGGGCTCCAACAATTTTTAGGGTCGAAATGCGGGAATAATCAACTTTCGCATAATGTCTGACATGACACTTTGATAAGGGAAATTGAAGTTTTCGGCAGTAGATACAACAACTAGATCCAATGCGTCGACTACGACAATGTATTGCCCTCCAAATCCTTCGGCCAGATCAGCGTGATAGCTATCGCCACCGACTTGAAATTCGGTTCCCCACCAAAAGTAGCCATAGTTCTCCCATAGTGAGGACGATGTCGATATATGGGGCGCAGTAGATTCTGAAATCCAGTTTTCGCTCAGTAAGATACTACCGCGCCATTGTCCATCGTTGAGAATTAAGGTTCCAATTTTTGCAAGGTCCCGTGGTCTTAACTGTAGGCCAAAAGCCGTTGCCTGTCTGCCGTCGGCCAAACGTAACCATGGTGTTGGGCCAAAACTGAGCTGAGACAATACGCTATTTTCTATATAGGCTTGCACGCTTCCCGAGTCAGTCGCATTCCTTAGTATTTCACCAGCTACATAGGCGTAACCATCGCTGTAACTAAACACATCTCCCGGTGCATTTACCAAGTCTCTGGAGAGCACAAAAGCAACTGAATCATTACTCTGTTCTACATGCTGATTTATATTCTCAGTATTAGCGTAGTCAACGCTCAATTGATCCCAACTAAGTCCTGCGCTCATTGTTAGCAAGTCTTTAAGTCGAATATTTTCCTTCCCACCGCTTAACAACTCTGAGTGATCCGGTAGATATTTACCAATAGGGTCATCAATGCTATCGATGTAACCTTGATCTAGCGCACTCCCAATTAGTAATGAAGTGACGCTCTTGCTAACTGAACGGAGTTGATGGGTTTGCTCTTGCGACCAGTCATTGAAATATCGCTCTACAATAAGTTCGCCATTTTTAACGATTAGTAAGCTATTTACGTTTCCAAAAAATCCTTGCTCCAGGTTTGCAAGTAGTCGATAGATTAATGCCGGCTTTGTACTAATACTTTCTAAAGTATTTGAAGACAATCCATCATTCAGATCTTCGGGAACGTTATAGAAGGACCTTCCAAGATTAGATACTTGATCGCTATAGAGGTTTTCACTCTCTGGTTCGAGTAATGCCAATCGCTTGTAATAGCGCGTACCAAACAAATTGGTAATTTGTAGTTCAGCGATAGCATCGTTTTCATCGGCATTGAAACTAACGGTTATTGATGGAGATTGTTCAAGTCGGAACTCACCTTGAGAGTTCTGAATCAGTTTCTCTGGAGCTTGTTCAATTGGAACAAGAAAAAGGTCGCCATCAGTCTCAACTACTTCGATACGGTAGCCTGGAAGAGTGGCGACAGATAATGCGTATTCGCCAGTCAGCTCCTTGAAAGCTATCGAGTTTTCCTCGCTGCTAGAGTTAGAGCATGAAACCAAAAATGCAATCACATACAAGAAAAGTACAGATTCTCGAAGTTTGCTTAGTGTGCGTACCAAGTTTTGCATAGAGCTCGTGGTTTTAAGTCTATAGGATTAAACAATCTTCTCTGTGTCAGGATTTCTTCACTGACAAGGCAGTTTGGTATTCTAATTTGAGGCTTAGTCGATTAGTCAATTAATCGCTGGACAACGGCAAGATCTCAATTGTTCTAAACTGAGTTGGATGACTCTCTGCTTGAAGTGCCACGTATCCTTCTTTAAGTTCAATAGCGGCGCCTGCCGCAATTAGCGCCTGGGCGTCTGGATCAGTCGGATCAAGTTGAATATCGTGGAGCTCGAAAACAATTCTTCCGTTGATGCGATGAATTAAAGTTTCGCTACCTCTAACTTCCATTTCCGCAGTTACCCACTGGTCACCATGGAATGTATCGGAATTTGAGTTGGTGCAATGGCGGGTAACTAATTCACCATCCATTACCATGTTTGTTCCTGGGGTGCAGACATTGGAAGTGGGGCGGGGGTCACTGCCGTTGCCACCCAGGAGTTGCGATTCGATACTCACAGGAAATTCCTGATCCAGTGTCATGCTTGCAGGATCCTGACTGTGGAGCATCATGCCATTGTTGCGAAAAGCCCAACCGGGACCATTGTTAACCTGGTCGCCAATAAAACGGTATTCCACTCTTAATATGTAGTGAGAAAAAACCTGGCCATAAAAGAGATGGCCGAATTCACTATCAAAGCCATCCCAATTTTCGTAAGACACTGTTAACAAGCCGTCTTCAACCCGAAACGTGTCGCGGAAATTTTCACCTAGAGGCTGTCCGGTAAATTTCACCTGCCAGTTGTCGAGATTTTCTCCGTTAAATAGGCTGATCCATTCGTTATCGGATTGTGCGAGGGAGCCAGTGTTGACTCCCATAACCAGGAAAATGAAAAACAGTCGAAGTCTAGTCAGCATAGCTGGCATACTGTTTTGGATGAGCATAGAGCCATTCGACGATTTGTGAGCTAAAACTGTCGGAAACTCTCGGTACGTGGGAGCCGTTCTGAATCGTCCATAGTTCACTGGAGCCTCCAGTGGCACAGCCAACTTCAAACAGCATTACCGAAGATTCATGACCAGGCAAGTTAGATTCGAGATCGCGAAGTTCTCGTTCCGAGCCTTCCGTCGTGCAATTATTGTAGTCGGCCCACTGGGTTACAGTTTCCATGGCGCTTGGGTAATTGTTGCCCTGAAGATCGCCACCTGCATATTCAATGGTAGTGTCATCGGTGCCGTGAATCTGTAGCACGTGGACTGGATTAGCAGGAGCATCTCGTTCTTCAAGATGACTGGCGCCGGCAAGGCTGGCGATTGCAGCGATACTGTCGGAATGTTTGTAGGCCATGTCGTAGGACATAAAGCCACCATTGGAATGACCAACCAGATAAACCCTGTTAGGGTCTACGTTGTATTCTTCTTTCATCCTATTGATGATGCCAATAAGATATTCGCTGTCATCGATCTCAGAATTAAAAAAGTTGCAGCAGGCATCACTGGCATTCCAGAATCTGTTTTGACTATCGCTAATCTCTCGCGTGCCGTCTGGCGCAACGAATAAAAACCCGTAACGATCAGCGACACGGCTAAAGCCGAGGTACATATCCTGACCTTGACCGGAACTGGTGTAGCCATGTAACAAAACGATGAGCGGGGCAGGTGTGTCCTCCGCGTAATTCTCAGGAACCGTTATTGGTAATTCACCGCGACCAAAATCGATAGACTGCGCCGCAATTTGTGTTGAGATAAGCAGCAATGAAGTTGCAAGCAAAGTAAGTAGTTTTTTCATGGCTAGTTCCGTTGTAATAATTTTTACTAATTAAGGCGTCAAAATAATTTTGCCCGTGGTTTTTCGCCCTTCAAGATCGATGTGCGCTTGTTGCACCTCACTCAATGGATAAAAATGCTCAAGTCGCAGTATCAAACTGCCGTCGGCAATCCAGTTAAATACATCACCACTGCGCCATTCTAACGAAGCGCGGTCTGCAGTGTAATCGAAAAGTGTCGGTCGTGTTAAAAACAGTGAGCCTTTTGGCCCAAGCGTCGCCGGATTGAATTCAGTCACCGGGCCACTGGCATTACCATAAAGCACCATATAACCGAGTTTTGACAGGCAGTCGATACTCTTCTCGAACGTTGCTTTACCAACCGAATCGTAAGCGACATTCACGCCAGCTCCATCGGTGATGCGTTTTACTTCTACTTCGAAATCCTGCTCTGAATACAGAATGACTTCATCGGCGCCAGCATCTTTGGCTAGTTGAGCTTTCTCTTCAGTTGACACTGTACCTATAACGAAGCCACCAGCGTTTTTAACCATCTGAATCAACAACAGGCCAACGCCACCAGCAGCCGCATGAATCAGGCAGCGATCACCTTCCTTCACGACGTAAGTGGATTTGCAAAGGTAATGTGCGGTGCAGCCTTGCAACATGGCGGCAGCCCCGGCGTTAAAAGAAACGTCTTCGGGTATTGCTACAAGTTTATCTTCCGGCACTGCAGCGTATTCTGCATAGGCTCCCGCCACGCTGGTGTAGGCAATCCGATCGCCGGATTTAAAGTAACTCACTGCCGAGCCAACTTCCTCAACGGTTCCCGCCGCTTCCAATCCCAGGGTGGCAGGCAGAGGAATCTGGTAGAGACCAGAACGCTGGTAAGTGTCGATGTAATTAATGCCTGATGCTTCGATTTTGACCAGAACATCAGTGTCGCCGAGCTCGGGCCTATCAATGTCTTCATAGGACATCGCCTCGGGTCCACCGTATTCCTTGACTCTTACCGCTTTCATGGAGCTACCTCTGTTAAGAAGAATGCGTTGAATATTGCTATTTATGGCAGAATTCCCGGGCCCTGACAATTCACCATCTGCACACAGTTAATGAGAAGCGATAAATGCGCTGGACGCGCAGTAGGCACGGGTTTATGCTCTAAAATTCCTCAAAAAAAATAGCTCGAATAAAAGGAGGACCACGCCATGCTCAGACTACCAATTCACCGCCTACTACAAGCAATCTCGCTGCTTCTAATTTTATCAACATCAATGCTTGCCAGTGCCCAGCAGGCACGCATCGACCTTAATCAGGACATGGTGGATGCAACTACTGCGTTTTTAGGCAGTTTAACTGTGCAACAGCGCAACAATGGCACTTATGATTTCGATGACGAAGAGCGCTTTAACTGGCACTTTATTCCACGAGATCGCAATGGCGTTCCTTTCCGCTCCATGAATGCTTCACAACGGGAAGCGGCGCAGGAATTATTACAGGTTTTCTTCAGCGCCAAAGGCTATCAAAAAGCCGAAGCAGTAAGAGGGCTTGAATCAGTCTTAGCCGAAATCGAAGTTAATGGTCGATTCGATCGCGATCCAGAACTTTATTACCTCACTGTGTTTGGTACGCCCGGTTTAGACAGCAATTGGGCGCTGCGTTATGAAGGCCATCACCTGGCCTACAACTGGACCTTCGTTCGTGGCATGGGAATCGCCAGCTCACCGCAATTTTTTGGCACTAATCCCGCGGAAGTAAGAACCGGCGATAAAATTGGAACTCGCGTGTTATCAGCAGAAGAAGATATCGCAAGAGATTTGGTCACTTCTCTCGATTCAATTCAGATGTCAGACGCATTTCTCGCCATAGAGGCGCCACGTGACATTTATACAGCGGCCGAACAAGAGGTTGGTCCCCTGGATGATGTAGGTGTCAGCTATTCCCAGCTTACTTCACAACAAAAAATTATTTTACTATCGCTTATTGAGGAACTGGCATCGACCCAACCAGATGCAATCGCTGCGGCGAGAATGGATCAAATACGGGAAGATGGATTGGACAACATAAAGTTTCTTTGGATTGGCAGCAGAGAAAGAGGTGACGCGCACTACTATCGAGTGCAGGGACCAAGTTTCTTAATCGAATATGACAATACCCAAAACAATGCCAATCATGTCCATCTGGTTTGGAGAGATTTCACTGGTGATTTTGGTTGTGACTTGATTCGCATGCATTATCAGGCAGCGTCGGCATTTGGTCCCGGGCACAATCACTAGTCAATAAATAATGAAAGAAAGGGATATGAGCATGAGGAATTCGCAAAAGGTTTTACTTCTCGCTGCAATTGTCGGGCTTACCGGGCAAGTCTTAGCTCAGAATGACGAAAGTATTCTCGCAATGTATGAACGCGGCCAGCCCTTCGTAATCAATACCTTCGAAGTGGACGAAGTGCGTGTCGTTCCTGTTAGAGGATTAGTAAACCCCTTTTCAATGGCGTTTCGAGACAATGGCGACATTCTGGTTACGGAACGTTATTCGGGAAAGCTTAGAGTGATTCGCAATGGCGAATTGTTAGAGCAGGACCTGAGCGGCGTACCAGAAACCGTCACCGGCGAATTTCGTTCGGGATTAATGGCGGTGGCATTGCATCCCGATGATGATCGCATCGTTTATCTTACTTATCACAAACCTATTATGGTTGATGGTGAAGAAGAAAGGGCGGTCACCCTCGCGCGCGCCCGCATACAAGAAAACAGGCTCAGTGATGTCACTGAAATCTTTCAGGCCGAAGGAGTGGATCGAAGTATTGCTGCAGCACAATTGCACTTTACTCCAGACAATAAATTACTCATGTCTATCGGTGGATCGTATATGTATGCAGGGACCGAAGGGCTCGCACAAGATCCTTCAGTCCATTACGGCAAGTTACTGCGTCTGAATGATGACGGCAGTCCAGTTGAGGACAATCCTTTTGTAGAGAGTGGGGGATATCTGCCAGAGGTATACACAGTAGGACATCGAAACATTATTGGTTTGGATTTTCATCCGCAGACTGGCGAGCTATGGGCGACAGAGAATGGACCACAGGGCGGCGATGAAGCCAATATTATTCAAGCCGGAAATAATTACGGCTGGCCACTTGTTTCTTATAGCAGACAATATCGCGGCGACTGGGTGAGCGATGCGCAATGGTCTAATGACTTTCAACAACCGCAAGTCATCTGGTGGCCGTCGATAGCGCCGTCAGGGATTACTTTCTATTCTGGTGAGTCATTTCCAGAATGGCAGAACAATTTATTTGTTGGCTCCATGATGGAAGGTCGTATTCCCGGCACTGGTCACATCGAAAGAGTCGTGTTCAATAGTCGAGGCGCTGAAATTCGCCGTGAAGGAATTCTGCGTGAACTGAAGTCTCGAATCACGGAAGTACAACAAGGCCCCGATGGCAATCTCTATGTGCTGGTGGATGAGGAAGAGGGTGCCTTATTACGATTAGAGCCGGTTAACTAAAATACATTTTCGTTAAGCATTCATTTAGACAAGGTCACATCATGTCCGTCAAAAAACGAATAATCCTTATTGCTTGTTTAGTTTTACTACCCATTCAATTTGTTTCCAGTGAAGTGTCGCAGGTCGCCACTGAAGTTGGTACTTATCAAGGCCATTCCTCGCAACACGCGGATGGAGTGACAGCCTTTCAGGGTATTGCTTTTGCCGCCGCGCCGGTCAGAGATTTGCGTTGGAAGCCGCCAGCACCAGCCATTCCGTTTGCCGGAGTTCGGCAGGCCGATCGTGTCGGCCCGGCTTGTTGGCAAGCGCGCAACTCCGATGCTTCACTCTATGCTCGCGGAAACTTAAATCGCTCTGAAGATTGTCTTTATCTGAATGTATTTACCGGCGCATCGAATGCCGGTGACAACGTGCCAGTGATGGTGTGGTTTCACGGTGGTGGCAATACCGCCGGTCACGGTGGCCCACTCATATTTGATGGCTCCAATTTAGCCGAACGCGGTGCAGTAATTGTAACGGCGAATTACCGCTTAGGCGCCATGGGATTTTTGGCGCATCCTGCTCTTACCAGTGAATCCGAACAAAACACTTCCGGCATTCTCGATCAACTGGAAGTACTTGAATGGATACAAAACAATATCGAAGGCTTTGGTGGTGATCCGGATCGGGTAACCATCTTCGGACAATCCGCCGGTGGTACCGATGTTTGCATTCTTATGTCATCGCCTTTAGCGGAAGGATTGGTGCACGGCGTTATAGGTCAGTCACCAGGCTGTGTTAAATCGTCAAATACTCTGGCAGAGCAGGGACACTTAGCCGGTGAACGCTTTGCCGGTGCGCTCGGAATTACCGGTACTGGAGAGAGTTCAATTGAAGCCATGCGGGAAATGCCACCACAGCAGATCGTCGCGGCCATGAGTACGGCAGGTTCTGGCGGCGGTCCAGTAATCGATGGCTACGTGCTTCCTGGTCGACCCTATGACTTGCTGGAATCCGGTCAGCAGAATCGTATACCAGTCATGGTTGGAGGATTGGCAGATGAGTATTTCGGATTGCAGCATTTAAGTCCTGAGATTTCAGAGTCGGATTTAGATAGCTATTTAGAGCGCGCATTTGGTGAAAATGCAGCCGAAATAAAAGCCGCCTATGCCGATGAAATCGCAGACTCTCCGCTGGATGCCCAGAAGATAATTTCCGGTGACAACGGCTTTATTCTTTCATCTCGCATGTGGGGCAGACTAGTGGAAGATCGTGGTGACGATGCCTACGTTTATTATTTCTCCAGAAAGCCTCCCGTGTTTCGACTGTATGTGCCAGAAATGACAGACCTTAATAATGATGGCGGTCAGAGAACATTAGGTGCTTACCACTCGGGAGAATTGGCCTATGTATTCGATAACCTCGATCTGGTTGGTGTGGGTTGGGATGCAGATGACCGAGCGCTATCTGAAACAGTTGCGGATTACTGGGTAAACTTTGCCAGAAGCGGAAATCCAAACGGGCCAGGTCTACCAGAATGGCCAACTTTTGATGCCGCTACTGACACTGTGCAAATCCTCGATGCCGAAGTTCGCTCTGCAGTGCACCCTCGCAAAGCAGAGTTAGATCGCATGGAACGAATCTTTCTGGAGAATCGTTAGCTAGTAATCGATTCTTCAGGAGCAATTGTGAAATCGACTGGATTCGTTTGGCACGAGAAGTACATGTGGCATGACACAGGTAATGCTCTCGGCGTGTTACCGGTTTCCGGCGATTTCCAGCCCTGGACTCACTTCGAAAATCCTGAAACCAAACGGCGTCTAAAAAACCTGATGGATGCCTACGGCTTTACAGAAAAATTGCAATCTATCGAACCCTTCTCCGCTTCTGTGGAACAGATATGCCGGGTGCATACAGCGCAATACGTTGAACGGATTAAACAGTTAAGTGCCGACAAGGGCGGCAATGCCGGTGAATCTGCGCCTTTCGGGCCAGGCAGTTATGAGATTGCCTTATTAGCCGCCGGAGGAGTTATCGCGGCAGGCAATGCCATCCTCGATGGTGATATTAAAAATGCCTATGCCCTGGTTAGGCCTTGTGGTCATCATGCCGAAGCAGATCGAGGCAGGGGCTTTTGTATTTTTTCTAATGTGGCAGTCGCCGCAAAAGAATTTCTGTTAAGAGATGATATAAACAAGATAGCCGTAGTCGACTGGGATGTACACCATGGCAACGGCACGGTATCTGCGTTCTACGATGATCCATCAGTATTGACCATTTCACTGCACGAAGATTCTTTATATCCCTATAACACTGGAACCATAAACGAAAAAGGCGAAGGTGCTGGCGAAGGATTTAATATCAACATTCCTCTTCCTCCCGGTTGCGGTGGTGGCGCCTACAAACAGTCTTTTGAATCGATTGTTATTCCCGCATTAAAATTATTCAAGCCAGACATGATTCTGGTGGCAAATGGCCTGGACGCATCCACCTGGGATCCGCTGGGACATATGATGCTGTTGTCGAATCACTATTGCCATATGGCAACGGAATTAGTTAGTGCTGCAGAGTTACTCTGTGATGGGCGTTTGCTGATCTGTCATGAAGGAGGTTATTCAGCAGGCTACGTTCCATTCTGCGGCATCGCCATTATGGAAGCTTTAAGCGGCGAAGACAGCGGAGTCATCGATCCCTTTGGTAAATATGAAAACCAATGGCATGATCTGCAACCAAATCAACAGGCAGCTATCGACGCTGCGAGGGAATCGAGTCTCGAATTGTTGGGGGCTAAGCTGAATTCTGCAGCCTAATTGGTTTCGAAAACGGGACCAGTAGGTATGGCATTGTTAATTGCCTGGGCATCGCTGCCCGACCCACCATAAATCTGAGCCAAAGTTTCACAGACTAAACGAGGAATGCGGCTTCTCGTATGCTCCTTCATATAACAGTAAATCCGCTCTTCAACTGGTTTGTCCATATTGTAAGCGCCAAGTTCCTGCGCAGACATTTGTCTGAAATTAGGACCTGACTGACAGGAAAGAGTCAGAAAGCATATTGGAAGGAGCGTTACATATTTCAACATAGTCGATACCGAATGATATTGAATTGGATGTGTTGACATAGGGCCACCAGAATTAGTCGCTGTATAGTTGGATAAGCAATAACCGCAAGGTAAATATTTAATACCTCGACTGAAGAAGAGTCAATTAGAAAAGCCATCTTCGTCAATTGGGCATTCGCGCACTGGCTGATGCAAACCTTCCGTGAAAGCAGCCGAAAAATCGCTTTGCCAGCAATCGTCATAAACGGAGCAATAACAGAGTTCGATTTTGACTCGATCCCCTGGCATGGCTCTGTGAAAGGAAACTACTGTTGGCGATCTCGGGGTTAACTCAACTGCTACAAGAGTTTCTTCTGCGCTAATTCGGCGCATGGGTAGTATTGATGAATAGCTATAATTAATTTCTTCATCTCCGCTTGTTAGAAGTTCGAGTGCATCGCTCCAAGCTAATACTTCCTGATCATCGACGTAAAACTCAAAACTTTTGATGACTGCAGGCCCTAGCCCTGTATTCGAAATTACAAAACGATAGAAATCAAAACCCGGAGCGCCACCGCTGTTTCCCATCTCCAGGTAAGGTTCCACTGAAATCCGCTGAAACTCTTGCTCTGATCTCATTTCAATTACAGTGATAGAAATTGCCGCCAGGGCTGTAACGGTAGCGCCTATGGCTGTGATCTTGTCGGAATATTTATCCCAATTTAAAGCCATTGATTTCTCTTAAAGGGCGAGGAGTGATGCCGGAATGATAAACGAAGTAGCTTCTGCTGAAAATGCAGGAATAAGAAGCGGGAGTGCTGTGAAGTTAAGCAGTAGCGGAATCACCATGCATAGTGTTTATCAAACTATTTTCTGGTCATTTAGCCTTTAAACGCTTTGCGTCACTCGTGCTGCGCGGTAGTGGCGAAAGATAAAAAGCAAGCACATACCAAATCCCAAAAATAATGTTAGCCATCCCACTATTGAGTCAAGGTAAGGAATTAGTCCGACGCCTGCCAGTATAGCCGCGCCAATCACCAATGCGCTTCTGAGTGTAAAATCCTCGCGCTTCGTGGCGTGTTTGGCAACGTAGCTACCAATCGATATTGCTATCACCGGTTTTGCAAGCAGTAATAGAGCTGCATACAGCGTCGCAGGGACTGCGACGATTGGAAACGCCGCAAATCCTAAAATGGATAAAGCAATGATCATAATGAGCAGAAGTAATATAGGAACTACGAGAACTATAAACACCCCGATGCATAGACTCTTCCATGGTGATATCGAGAGCGTGGTATTTACGCTGCGTAAGGTCTCGGGGATAAGCCAGATCAGAATCAGGCCAATGAGCAAGGTGCCAAGAAACCATTTTGTCTGCGATATGATCTTGCTAAAAACTTGAATGATTGCCGAGACCTGAAACTCGCTACCAAGAATATTAATCATTGGCACTTGTAGCGTGACTTCACCTACTACTTCGGCGCCGGGCTGCATTGTTACATCGTTTACGCTGGTGTAAGTCAGCTGTCCTTCGATTGTTGATTCTGATCCGAGTGTGAGGCGTTCTTCTACGATTGCATCGACATTACCCTGTATCGTTCCCTCAATACTGGCCTCAACCACGCTTAGATCGAGATTGCCGTCGACGTCACCTCTGGCGATCAGTGTATTTGCTCTCACTACCAGATCTTCGCCAATCACAGCGTCTGGCTCGATACTGATCTCATCACCGGCAGTGATTAAATCACCACCAATCGGCGATAAGAACTGAAGGTTTGCACCTGCGGCTCTAATGTCATCTTTGACGGCTCCGTTTACCGTGATGGACCTTGCAGCAACGATCAAATCACCGTTAACCATTCCATTGACTTCGATATTCTCGCCGGCAGCTACTAGATCACCGTTTACGGTCCCGTATACAATCACGCGACCTCCCACAGCGTAAACATCTTCATTCAGAACTTCATCAGGGCCAATAAGCACTTCGACACCAGATAGAAATTCTGCCGCTTCAACAGACTGCTGCAGGGGTACGAAGCTAAATGCCGACAAGATAAATGATGTTAGAAATATTTTCTTGATCAATGGAACAACTCGACTTAAGTGCGCTAGTAATCAGGAAGTCACGCACACTACTATTCAATTTTGATAATCGAATCACATGAGTTGAATTAGTACATTGATTAGGGTCAAGAGAGAAACCGATGAATCGAACTAAGGACGTGGTGTTCGGCTTTTAGGTCCTAGTTGGGTTGGAATTATCTCGTTAGCTAAATTCACCCAGTCGCAGAGGATGGGTCGCGTGTCTCGCGGATCGATGACACGTTCGATACCAAAGGCTTCGGCGGTGCGCAGCGGTGAACGGTACTGTTCCAGCATACCTTCAAGTTCCCGTCGTCTCTCATCAGGATTCTCGGCGGCTTCAATATCGCGGCGATAGGCTGCTTGCACACCCCCTTCGATGGGAAGCGATCCCCAGTCTGCCGATGGCCAGGCATAACGCAGATTCAAACCATCTCTGCCGTGACCGCCGCCGGCCACGCCATAACAGCGGCGAATAAGAAATGAAACCCAGGGAATTGTTGATTGATAGACTGCCATTAAGGCGCGACTGCCGAGTCTTACAGTGCCTTCTTCTTCCGCTTTTATACCAATCAGAAATCCAGGATTATCAACCAGGTTTACCGTAGGTAGATGAAAGGTGTCGCACAGGTCGACAAAGCGCATCATTTTCTCTGAAGCAGTAGCGTTAACTGCACCACCTTCATAACAAGTGTCATTGGCCATGATGCCGACAGCATAACCATTAAGTCGAGCGAGCCCGACAACCAGTGAATTGCCATAACCCGGATTAATTTCGAAGAAGGATTCTTTGTCGACGATAGGATGAATTATGTCGCGAATTTCATACATCTGGCGACGATCGCGAGGAATTACCGATAAGAGTGATTCGTCCCGTCTATCAACTGGATCATCACTTTCGATTCGAGGCGGAGCTTGCCAGACGTTTTGCGGCAGGTAAGAAAGAAAACGCTTAATGGTTTCGAATGCTTCTTCTTCGCTGTCCACTTCATTGTCGACAGCACCACTTAAATTGGCATGAATCTGGGCGCCACCTAATTCGTTTTTCTCAACCGGTTTACCAAATCCTCTTTCTACAACGGGTGGACCGGCAACAAACAGCTGACTGGTTTCTTTAATCATCAATGAGAAGTGGGAGATCGTAACGCGCACTGCACCCAATCCAGCGACAGAACCCATGCAAGCGCATACAACCGGGACTACGCCCATAAGCTGCATGGTTTTTTCAAAACCCTTTAGTGCGGGCACATAAGAATGGCCAACCATCTCCAGGGTTTTAACACTGCCACCGCTGCCATCCACGAGTCGAACTAGAGGCAGGCGCATTTCGAGAGCGTATTGTTCGCCGTATCCGGATTTATCACCCACCTTGGCATCGGCAGCACCGCCGCGCACAGTAAAATCATCACCGCCTAGTACGACCCGACGACAATTTATTTCGGCAGTTCCGAGGACGAAATTTGAAGGGGTGAAATTTTCTAAGTTGCCTTCGGCGTCGTATTCCGCTTTGCCAGCGAGTGCGCCGATTTCATTAAAGCTGTCTTTGTCGACTAGCTTGTCTATTCTTTCCCGCACCGTGAGACGGCCATTATCGTGTTGGCGCTGAATACGCTCTTCGCCGCCCATCTGTTCGGCGAGGGCTTCGCGGCGTTTTATTTCGTCGATTTCGTCTTGCCAGGACATCCGTAATGCCTTTATTTCGCTGCGCGACTCTTATTCGGGGAGCGCCAAAGGCAATGGAAAGCCAGTTCTGGCGCAAGCCAGCAAAATCAAGCTCTAGCGGCCGGGTTGTGAGTGCCTAACAATATTTCGTGTCAAAAATATTTGACATGGAAGATTCGGCGGTTTAGGCTGTGTCAAAAATATTTGACACAAATTTCACCTGCAAAGGAGAAAAGAAAACAATGAAAATCCTAATTGGTATCGTTGCCGTTGCGCTTTCCGGATTTATTGGCATGCATGTCTTTCATGGGCCTGTTAATTCTGCGCTACATGGTGGCGAAGGTGATAATTCGAATGCAAGAATGTTTCTACATGGAGGTGGGCATGAAAATGCAGAGCGAGCAGGGGACATAGGAGATGACTCGCTTACCTTTAGTATTCGACAAAACGACTACGAACTCTGTACCGATCAATTCTGGGTCGATCTGTATGATATTACTGTGGAAGAATTCGCAGTAGGTGCTGACAGTGTAGGACTAGCAGAATATGAAAACAGTGTGTTTACCTATGTGCGTACCAGCGAGAATTTTCCCTATGGAGATCGGGAAGGGTGGGTAGATCACATTAAGGCCATACCTGCTCAGATGATAGATATCGTGCGCGAAGATCCAGCGGTACTCGATAGCTGTGCAAATTTCAGCGTGGCTCTGGTAGGACCTCCATAGACAGCAAGATCTGCTGCGAATTATCTAGGGAATAACAATGAGGAATAGCTAATGCCTTTTCGTGAAAAACGCGCCTGGATTTCTTTTGCGGTAATAGGTTTAGTATCAGCGGTGTATTTTCCGATGATGCTAACCGCTTATATAACTTCCGAAAACTTTCAACCAAGTTTTGCCTATCTCAGTGAATTGGCCTTAGTCGCTATTGTTGCATTCATTATTCTTGAAATCCTATTACATGTCGGATTGTATTTTTTTACGCCACCTGATGAGCGCATGCCTAAAGATGAGCGAGAACGTTTAATCGAAGCCGAAGCAACTCGAATCGCCTACATCAGCTTTATGGTACTAGCGTTTATCACGGCTATTTTGATCGTTCACCATCCTGGACGCCTTTCCTGGTTCAACGGCAATCTTGTAATATTTTCTATCGCATTAGCAGAGCTCATTAAGTACGGCATGATCATCTATCAGCATCGTTGGAGCTCCTGATGACCGATGTTGGAATAACGAACAATATTCGGGAGCTCCGCGCCGCCAATGGCGACATGACACAGCAGGAGTTAGGAAAACTAGTGGGGGTGACTCGGCAGACGGTGAATGCGATAGAGGCGAATAAATATTCACCTTCATTGGAGGTGGCTTTTAAGATAGCTAAAGTGTTTGGAAAACCATTGGAGGAGGTGTTCCAGTACAAGAAGTAAAATTGGAAAACTCGCTATCTGTTTTCAATGATTTGCTGCATAATCTGCGCCCGATTCCCTTCTAATGTATTCAGCGTGTTGTTGTAGTTATGTGGTTTAAGAACCTTCGTTTGTTTTGTCTGACCCAAGAATTTGATTTATCAGTAGAAGAATTTGAAGCTCAATTAGCAGAAAATGCTTTCACTCCCTGTTCCAACTATGAAAAATCCCGCATAGGCTGGGTGAGCCCGATTGACACTGCGGTGTCTGCAGGCGAGGAAGAAGGAGATGAAAGCCCGCCGATGTTCACTCATGTCATTGGCGACTACATCATGATCTGTGCACAGAAGCAGGACCGATTGTTACCCGCCACGGTCGTTCGAGAGGCAACTAGTGAAAAGGTCGCCGAAATAGAGCAACGGCAATCACGCAAGATCTATCGCAAAGAGCGCCGCGAAATTCAGGATGATGTCTATTCCACGTTGCTTCCCCGCGCATTCACACGCTCGGCGCGAATCCACGCCTATATCTCGATTCGAGAAAAAATCCTGGTAGTCAACACGGCGACTGCTCCAAAGGCAGAAGAATTCCTGAATTTATTGCGAGACACATTAGGTTCCTTTCCGGTCGCTTTGCCTGATAGCAAGCGTGAACCGGGAAGTGTGATGACGCGCTGGCTGAAAGAACAAAAAGCCACTGACAAATTTGAGTTTCACGATGACTGCGAACTGGTCAATCCAAAAGATCAGACAAACATCGTCCGCTGCAAAAGTCAGGATCTCACTAGCGATGAGATACAGAGTCACTTAAGTGCAGGGAAACAAGTCTCACAGTTGGGTGTGCTCTGGAATAATATTTTGAGTTGCGTTATCGATACGGACTTAAGCGTAAAGCGTCTGCGCTTCGATAATATGAAAGAAGAAACGGAAAGTTTCGAAGAGGAAAGTCCCGCTCAGAAATTTAACCAGGAGTTCGCGCTAATGTCTTTGGAGATCAGCGCATTTTTGAAATCATTATTCAGCGCTTTTGGGGGACTAGAAGATCCAAAGTTGAAAGTATTGCCGGATAATAGGAACAAAGAAGAATAAGAGCAGTGTTCAGATTGGATACCAGCTCTGCCTAATAATTCGGTTCCAGATCCTGATTATCGTTCAAGTTAATCTTTTACTTCATTGCCTTTTTCTATTCTACGTGTTAAAAAAATAACATCTTCCTAACGGGTAAGTATTGTGGATAAACAAGTCCTGGCCATAATAGGAATTTCGGTTCTAATTGGCTCAATTGCGGTCTTATTCATAGGTGAGGATTATGAAGAAGAACGAGCTTTCAATGAGCGATCAGATTCCATCGCAAGTGGTAATCTGTCTTCTGATCTGGCCATTAATGAAAATTGGCCCAATCAACTACCGCCAAATTATGTCGAGCAGGGTAGTGCTGAATCTGACTTGGCAGACACCAAATTAAAGTCAATTCTGGAAGAAGTTAACACCCTTCTCAGTGAATACCAGACAGATGAAGCGCTAAATGAACTTAACGCGCTACTGGAAGAGTTCGAAGCTTTATCAGATGAAGAAAAGGGCGGAGTGCTAATAGCTTATGCTAGCTATTTTGCGCGGTTGAATAAATTCGACGACGCGAAGTTCTTTTATGCGGCCACACTAGAATTGCAGAACCTGGATCAAGCCAATCGTCTGGCAACAATTCAAGTGCTTGCAAGGTTTGCACTAGACGAGGAAGACTGGGATACGTTTCTTGCCTACAACGATCAGTACTTTGCCGAGGGGGGTGAGTACAACTGGATAGTGACCGGTCATTTAATCAGTGCTTACCGACGACTGGGAAATATTGATGCCGCGGGCCAGACCTTAATTTTGCAACTGGAAACAGGTATCAATACGCAATTTGACTTCAGTAATGACAGCTATCAGCGCATCTATGGCGAGACTCAACAATTACCGTTAATGATGTCCAATGCCGCTGAGGCGGTGGAATTGGCATTGGCTATGGTGAGTCAGTTTGATCGTATGGAAAACTGGAAGGTATTGGCCGAAGTTTATGATATTCAAAATGACCAATTGAACCTGGAGAGAATCATGACAACGGCTCGCGATCGCGGATTCATAAATAGTAATGGGGATTGGTTGATCCAGGATTCCGATTTGTAGCAGGAATTTTCAGTCAAGTAGGAAGTAAGCTTATGGTGCGATTGCTTAATAATCCCACCATACTCAGTAAAATAGTTTCAAAGGCATAAATCAAGATTTTGAAATATGACTTTCTAATTTCCTGGCAAGATTAATAACAGCTACCCTGGCCCGTGGCGTAAAGGTCAATTTAAGATATCCATCTGATTCGCCTGGAACGTCTTCAAATGTCTTTAGACTTTTCGCTTTTAACTTCAGCTGGCTCATCCAGTAATTGCGATCTAATTCGACACCTACTATTTCGTTTAGGGGAATTCTGGCTTCCTTTACTCTAGACCTGGCCATACCGAAAAGGCTATCTACTTTACGATATTCCATAAGCAGAGAGTCTCCGTCTATTCTAAGTATTCCTTTTTCTATTTGCGTACCGGAGAAAAAAAACATACCCCATTTAGAAAGGTGAATCTTCCTCGTGGTGAATGTAGGAGAAGATCCTGACTCCGGACTGGAAGATATATTGAAAACGTTTTTAAGTAGATCAGGAAGATATTTTATGTTCAATGCACCCGCTAGTACTGCAATTAACATCCCTGGTAATGCGTAGATTGCAAAAAATACATCAGGCATAAAGAATGTATCAACGGCAATTATTACTATCGCAACAAATGCAATAAAAAGGCAGGTCATTTTAAATTGAAATTTCGCGTATTCTCTAACTTGTTCCATGTCACGCTGATCGAGCAACTCTTCATAGGCTCGCTCAATTTCACTCTCATCTAATCCAAATTCTTCTGCTATAGATAAGAGCTCACTATGAACTACTGAATCATTTGCGCTGTTGTCTACTTTTTGCAAGGCGTGGCGAATGATGTCAGACACTTCGTCCGGACTGTATTCTCTCGGATCTAATTTTGAATCCGTCCGGGTTAGGTCGTCAGTTTCTTTGATATCACGTGTCTTAAAATTGATTATTTTTGACATCCGATTCTCCTTACATTCTGGCTCTTAGAATTGTTAGCCATTCTGTTTGCTAACAAAGAATTTCTACCGTAAAACAAGATATTGCAAGTATTAGGCCAGAATAAAAACAACTGCAATATTGGCCTATTAGACTGATAAATTCATCGTATTTTGAACCGTTTTTCATGGATTTCTTGCGGTATTTTGCTATCAAAGTCTCACCTTCCTGGGAGCCGTACGGCCCAGTAAACATGGGAGTCATAGAGAAAGCTAGAGGGCTGGAAAGAGACCAATAGAGATGGGCTGTAAAGAGTGCAGGAAACGTATTACTCGAACCATCTGGTTTGAGCCGGACTTTTGGTCGAAATAGCTACTTCTTAGTGGTTTTGGCGGATTGAGTGATTTAGACGAATTTAGCCAATTTTCGAAAGTTTGGATCAATTTGGCGCGGATTTTTTACAGACTTAAATTACTATGACCTTCCTGATACTCGCCAATCAATTTACCAATAACTCGGGATTGGCAATGTCATTATTATTCACTATCAAGGTAGCTTTCGATTGTGGATCTACCGATTCGAGATAGATCATCTGGCCTGGGATATAGCGCTTTCTATATTTTGAACATACTCCTTCAGTTGTTCCAAAACGATCGATATCTCTTTTAATCGCGCGCTCAATTGTAATTTCGAAATCTGTATGAACAAAAATACTAAAATCCCAATGATCAATTAGTTCTGGGCGATGTAAAAAAAGTCCTTCGAATAGGAGTATTGATCGAGAGTTGGCTTTAATTGTTGGGCTTTCCACAGGGGAGTCAGTTGTTAAATCGAAGACAGACTGCTTGTATGAGAGATTTCCGTTTGGACCCAGTGGTACCAGTACTTCGTTTAAAACCTCCCGGATATTGAATGAATCTTGAAAGTATCCAAGTGGAGAATCTTCACCTTGTTTGTATCTAACAGCTTTCGGATTGTGAAATCCATCGATTGATAATGAAATTACGTCTAAGTCTTTTTCCTCAATTGAGCTCGCTAATTCACTTGCAAGCGATGTTTTACCCGAAGCATCAACACCGTCTATTCCTACTCTTATAGGGTGATCTTGCTGAATGCTTATAAGCTGATTAGTAATCTCGTCTAAGACACTTTTGCGGTTCATGAGGTGTGTCTAAGACTATTTTAATCATAGGGCGAAACAATTTTTATACTTTCCATTCCATTATTCGGATCGAGTTCGGTATCACCTGCCTCAAAACCTATTGCTGACAATATATAAGCAACGACATCGGTGTACTCCTGATCCGATAAGAATCCAGGATTGTCTGAGGGCATTTCCGCAACTATTTGATACCAGAAATCTATTAAAGACTGATTAGCTCGCCCATGCATTATCGCGCGATAGTCTCTGACGTTATGGCAGGCTTCACAACTGGCGCCATACACTATCTGTCCTCTTTCCGCCTGGGCTTCAGTGAAGATCCCATCTTTGAGTGTTTTCTCTGCGGCCATTGCGGGCCAGAAAAAACACAGTAAGGTGACAAAAAATGCTTTAGTTCTCATGTTCAATGTCAGTCTCTAAAAATTACAAGTTTGATAGTTCAAATTTTTGTTTCCGAGTAAGTTTCGAGCACACTAGTTCATAGGAATGCTCGACGAGGCGGTGAACTTCTTCAGTCGGAACGTCTGAATCCAAGCCTATACTAATCCAAAAACGTGGGTCTAAGTGAGAGCGGCGCCCGATGCCTTCATATTGGTCTCGTAAGAATTGAGCCTGGTCAGGATCACATTTTACTATCACTCCCTCAGCTCCACGAATAGACATGATAGCAAACATCTTGTTCATCACTTTGTACATCAATACATTGGGTACAGTTGCTCTTGGGGGAGTCATAGGTTTTGCGGTAGCACCTGGCTGGGCTTCGATACATTCGAGCAAAGCATTCGATTTCTCACTTAGTGAGAGATCATATTGTGCAGCAATCTCTTGTCCAGAATTGTTGTGGCTCGTTGGCATAATATTGCTCTTGGGTATCGATATTAGAACGAGAGTACCGCATCCTGGCGGTCCGACTCACCACAGCGCATGCTGTTGATTGTTCTGCAGCACCGATTCAAGTCTCGCCTTTATTCTGTTTCATGCGTTTGGCTTGTTTTACCATTTTAGCGAAATCGCGTCCCTTGGCACGCTTCTCGGCCAGGGTTGCTGTTGCCAGTGCATTCTCGCGCTTCAATTTCTATTAATTGGCCAATCTGCGACTATCAATTTTATTCTCTTCAATGGCCCGCAATACTGCACACTCAGGTTCGGTCTCGTGTTCATAGTCAGCGAACTGGCATTCCATTGCAAATCGCTCGATGTCCTCGAATACGGCCCCGATTGATTGATCGAGATCGGCCACTCTTAGCTCTCGCATACCAGGGACATCGATGAGCAGCCCGCCGGACGCTAACCGGTGTAATTCACGATGAGATGTTGTGTGTCGTCCTCTCTTATCTTGGTTTCTTATTTCGCTTGTTGCTGCCAATGAGTATCCTGCTAATGCATTCAGGAGCGTGGATTTGCCTACGCCAGAAGAACCCACGAGAGCGACTGTAGAACTCTCGTCGATCCAGGCGCGCACTCCATCGAGAGTTGAGGGATCAAGGGCATTAGCAATCTCAACGGGCACGCCGGATTGGACGTCGCGCGCTCGGCTAACGTATGCATCCGGATCATCAATAAGGTCGATTTTCGTAAGCACGATAACAGGTATCGCGCCTGCGTCAGCACACAGTGCAAGGTAACGCTCCAATCGGGATTCTTTAAATTCTTCATTGCATGATGTGACGATGAACAGAGTGTATATATTCGAAGCTATTGCCTGAATTTCTGTGTTGCTACCCGCGCCAACGCGCTTGAATAGACTTTTTCTCTCAAGCACTTGATCGATTCGAGAAAGTGATTCATCCAGTACCACCCAATCTCCTACAGTTGGCCGTTCAATCGCAGGTGATTGTCGCAAAGAAGGGGAGAGTTCTACTGTTTGCTCACCCGCCTCGCTAATCACCGTATTTACTGAGCGTTGCACTGTAGTAACGCGCGCGAGGCGGTTTTCGATTAGGTCCGTATCCGCTAGTTGTTGAGTAAAAAAGGGAACGAGACCAAGTTTATGTAATGCTTCATGCATAGTGGCGATCTATCTTCTATATAACGCCCTTAATAAGACTGAGCAGACAGCTTCCGATTGAAGTGATCGTTGAGTTCCGTTGGCGTTTATCTATAACCCATCCAGCTCAGAAAACCTTGTGTGAGTGTATGTTCATTACTCAATGCTGCTTCGCGCAATCCTGGGACATTGGCGTAATTTCCTGCTCGATTGTTCACGGCAATCGTCTCTTCTTCAGATAAGTTTCCAGAAAGCGCTACTTTGTACATGCTGTCCAAAGTAAAGAGTACGTATGCATAAAAAGCCTGTAATCGAATCCGATCTTCAGCACTTAGTTCTTGATCGTCCCTGCCGAGGGAGCTAACCAACCTAATTAGATGATCATTTTCCATCAACGTTACATTTAATTCAGTCATATACCTTGACGCTTCTTGTGCGGAATTGTCTTGCACGGCCTCGGTGTTGATTCTTATTTCGGTGGCAAGGTACAACAGAGTTACAATCACCGCTATTGCGGACACAATCTCAGCTATTTGTGCATAATCTTGTAGTTTAAATTTCACTTAATACCTGCCTGCAACCCTTTGAACGGTTTGTTATGCGCCCTCAATTTTTGCCCTTGGATCATCATCATGAGAATGAAGCGTTGGCCCAGGAGTAACATAGTATTCTTTGCTTCTCTCGATTATATGTTGACGATGCCAACAACCTCTCGGAACTACTAGAAAGGAACCAGCGGGAAGAACAGAGATGATACTTTCCCCGCCATCCTTAGGTAGAATCTCAACTTCAATTCTTCCTTCAATAATATGTAGCAGTTCATCACATTCCGGATGCATTTCCCATGGAGACGGGCCGCCGGGATTAGACCAAAAAGCACCCGTGCCACCTGATCCAAAATTTGGAAATTCTAAAAAATCCATCTCTTCAGCACTGTCTAGTTCTATCGATGGATTTACAACTTGAATTTTCATCTGTTAATTCTCAGGCTACTTCGGTACATAAGGCCCTTAACAATAGGCGCGCGTTTCCTTTCTGATTTGTTTGTTATGTATCGCCTGCTCCAATATCTACTGTGATAGTTCATATCTGTAAACCGGAGGCCGGTCATCAAAAAGGTTGTGATCAACAGTTACATAAGCGCTGAGATTGTGTATCGCTATATCGGATGCTTCACCTGCGTCGATCCCAATTACTTCCATGACCCGGAAATCGAGATCTAACACTATAATTGATGTAAAGTTTTCCGTAATCAAATAAAAATTGTCTTCATTGCAATCGACACCGGAAATCATCAATTGCGTAAGATCGCCATCAGGCTTGGCGAATGAGCCGTAGCTAATACTGTGCTCGGAGCCGTCGTCCAAGTTGAATAGTTCTTGTGCGCCATCAGTTGTTGCCCACCTACCCATGCCATTCATGCAAACGCCAGTAAATTCGCTATTGCTCAATGATTCAGGCAGTGGCAAGTCTTCGAGCCTCTCCCAATGATTCGCTGCTCTCGCCCAAACTCCAATAACACCAATTTCTCCGATGCCCACTACTTGTTCATCAACCAGAGTAATGGCTTCTAGCGAACCTTGTTTAAGAAGCAAGATTCCACCAATAAGATCTGACTTTGGCTCTTTTAGTATAAACTGCCTATCAAGAACAAAAAGTTCGGCCTGGTCTGTTGAGATATACACTGTGCTTTCGTCTACCACAATCCCGCTAGGTTGTTCCAACTCAGGTGGCAAACTAAATCTTGAGTCAGCGAGTATTGAGCGACTCGTACTAAGCGGGCCAGTACTCGTATCTGTGACCAAATTGTCAGTAGATCCACCAACCACGTCGAAAACCAAGAATACACCTACCCTTGTGTTAGCTAGCACCAAAGCAAAACCGACAATTGTGGCCAGGACAATCAATATCTTGGTGCTCGTATTCATATCGCTAGTCATTTCGGTTGATATCTAAATTGCTGTTACTACTATTCTCGTTTACCAATAAATTGGATAAGAGATATAACGCCCTTAACAATAAGCGCGCATGTCCTTTTTGATTTGATTGTTATGTGTTGGTCGTACATCAATATTGCTTCTAGCTCGCGGCTGCTCAGGATAAGAGGCAGACATTAAAACTTAGTCGTTTAAGTTCAGGTCGAACTATGTGCAACTAATGTGCGAACCAAGACTTGATCCAAGACTTCCTGACTCTATAGCTTCGTGCAGATAAGTGCTCTATGCTTGCGTATTGGCACTTACTCATGCTTATAAGTTGAGAACTGATGCCCTATTGGGCCCGTTCCGGAATTGCGCCTTAGTCTGAGTCTTTCTAGTTCAAACTCATAGGCAGCGATACGAGCAGCTTTCATAGAGGTAGCCTCTTCCAGGTCTCTTTCTAGATCAGGATGTTCAGTTGGCCGAACTAATCTGACGGCATAAGGTCCTGATTTACCATCGCATAATTTCAGCTCCTCGATCTGAACTGTTGCGCCACTAACCCAGCGTGCAGCTACACCCTCCAAGATATAACAACCTTCAGAATCAAGACTAGATAGAGAATCTATGTCGAGGCTTTTCCGAGTAGGAGCAATGCCGAGAGCATTGCCAGTGCTAATTTCTGAAATAGTTGCTCCTTCCGGTATGGAAACAAAAATTAGCGGAGTTTGATTCGTGCAGGCAACTAGGAATAGCGGCAAAACTAATAGAGTCGTTCCGAGCTTACACTTAAATAGATTTAGCATGCCCATACACTCCAGCGAAGTTGGATAAGTAGATAATGTATCTGCTTCAGAATAAGGTTTTCCTTGTTCCAAGCAAAGTTTTCTTTATCAGAAATAAGAGGGCGGAAACCGCCCTAATCTTATAGTAATAAAGATTACCGGAATTAGTATTTAGGTAATATCTATAAATATCAATATGTTATGGTTTCTAATTTCGGCAGCACGGAGGTGTTCTCACCTACACAACTCTAAAATATCGCTTTTAATAAAGAGTGCGCGTAGCGCATCTCCTTGATTTGATTGTTATGTTCCGACACTCAGTTCTCTTGATGGGTACATTGCGGAGTAATAGCGCAGCCGATGTTTCATTGTCAAGAATCATTACTGCCTATCGCGCAAAATTTGAACAATTCGGCTATAAATAACCTCGGTTGTTACCCACGAGTTACCACCGCTCGTATTCACGAACTGGATGACCACGGCATCGATGTCCTTGTGATAGCGCGCTATGCTGGAATACCCGGCCAACAAACCGGTGTGCTCGTATTCATAGACAGAGGAGTAGATTTCCTGCTCATTTTCAGTAAAGAGTGACCCATCATTCAATGCCCGAAGAAATATCCCAGTATCTTCCGCAGTAGCTACCATAGTTCCGCCTGGAACGATATGAACGCGCGTTTTGAAATCCTCATCATATCTCGTGTCATACCCACTGGAGACGAGGGCGGGGTTAACATCACTCACCAATGCGAAGGTCTGCGTCAATCCGAGCGGGCCGAGAATTTCGCGTTGAATATATAGCTGGTGATGATAGCCCAATGCCTGATCGAGAATATTACCAATCAATAAGTAATTTGTGTTGGAATAATCGTAACGAGCCCCTGGTTCAAAATCGGCAGGATCATCGAATACCAGCGCCAGATTATCATTTACATTCGATGACGAGATAGTCCAGCGATCGGGATCTTCATTCCAATTAGGAATGCCACTCCTGTGTTGTAGCAACATCCTAAGTGTAATCCGATCGGCATGTTTTATTTTTCCAACGAGTTCGGGGAAGTAATCTGCGACTGTGCTGCCTAAATCCAATTGCTTGTCGCTGATCAACATAGCCGTTGCGGCGGCTATATATAGTTTGCTGATACTGGCAATCTTGAAAAGAGCGTGTGGGTCGGCGGGAGTTAGAAGTTCTCTATCATTCCATCCGGCGGCATAAAAATTAGGTGCTTCTCCTGGTCGATCCACATAAACGATGATCCCGTCCAGCTGATAATTGACGGCATCATCAACTTGTTCCTGCACTGTAGCGGGCAGTGGTTTTAAGTACGCAATGGCTGCGAGCCAAGGTGCGAAAATGAAAATACTGCTGACAGTAGCAATCGCCGCAAGAATTCTTAAAAGCCAAACTCGCTGATGTTTTATATTCATATCTAATGCGATCTTCTATTCATCGGAGGCACATTGCGCGACCAACTAGCGCCCATGTATGTTGAATTTCATTTTCCATTTTCGGGTATTGCTGATTCCGCTAGGAACATAACGCTCTTAATAATAGGCGCGCGAAGCGCGCGTGTCCTTCTTGATTTGTTTGTTATGTTCCTGACCCTTGCTTGGGCACGAAATCAATTTGAAGTTGATAACCAATTGCTTCAGCGTAGTCTGTAAGTGTGGAAAGCTTTGGAGAGATTTCTGACTCCACGCTTTCTAATCTGGAAATGTTACTTTTGTTTGTATGTAATTTCTCAGCAACTTGTTCTTGGGTAAATCCTGCTTGCTGGCGCAATGCAATTAATTTTTTACGAACTTCATAAGCTGGAGTAAGAGCTTCGTATTGCCCTTTCACTCCTTTTCGTTTGAATGCCTCTTTCTTAAAGGACTTTAATGTAGGTCTGCTCATTTCATAACTCCAACATTCGTCTGCGGGCTTTGTCGATCTCTTTTTTGGGAGTCTTTTGTGTTTTTTTAATGAAGGAATTCAAAATTATGATTTCCTTGCCTTTGACGGTACAAAAGAGCGAGCGCCCAATACCTTCCTTGCCTTTTGCCCGTATCTCAAAAAGCCCTTTCCCCATAGGGGCTGTATAGGGCTTGCCGATAGACGGACCGAATTCTTCAATAATTTCAGCTATATGGAGAAAGTTAGCTAATATTCCTTTTGGGAAATTGAGAGTTTCTTCTTTAACTTTGGTACTGAAAAACGTGACTTTCCATGACATCTATAAAGGTTATCATAAATGATAACTTTGTCAAGATGCACGAAGGAACATAACGCCCTGAATAATGGGTGCCGCTTGCGGTCTCCTTGATTGATTTGATTGTTATGTGTCCGAGTCGTGCTGGACTTCTATTTTATTTGTCGAACGTAACGCCCTTCGGCGTTAAACTCCTGAACATCCCGATGACCTAATACGATTTTTGTTTGTCCAGTATCGGATTTCAATACCGTAAATGAGAAACGAACCCTTAAAGATTCTTCTTCGCCGCTTTTCATCCTAAATTTTTCTGAATGGTAACCCCAGGCCACACCCACATTACCAATTGTCTCGATCTCAATATCTTCAATAGCGATATTGTAGTACTCCATAGAATCGAAGAATGTATTCCAAAGCGTTCGGCGATCTGATTCCGAAAGTTGAATGGGTGGATTGATTGCTCTAAATCCATACCCGTTCTCAAACCCGAAATTTGACTCAACAAGGCGATCGATAGCTGGCGAATCAAACGCACTATACCAGTCGTCAATTGCAGTTTTTACTTCTTCGGTACTAACAGTCTCGGTATTCATAAAAGCTCTTTAGTTGTACACATAACGCTCGTAGTAATGGGTGCAGCATAGCTGCATCCTTTATTGACTTGATTGTTATGTGCCATTTAGGACTCCGGCTTAGATCGCTAGTTTAGTCATTAGCTTACAATTGGGGCACTCTGAGAATTGCATTGCCTCCGGGAACTCCCATGCTTCAAAACAATCGGAGCACATTCTAAATCCGTTCACTTCCTGAGTTGCTGAAACGGCATCGCATATAAAAGTCGTTCTAGACCAAATTCCGTTTTCTAAAATGCCATGCAGAAAATTGCAATGATATCCACAACTCTTGCAAATTGGAGATCCTAAATCGAAACTACTAGGCAGACTATATTTCTCCAAGTCTAAGTCATTTTGGCCTGGAAGTGGTTGAGGAGATTTTTCACCTTCCGTCCAATTTAGAAGGGCGTTGGGGCCGTCACGGCCTTGACTAATATTGAGTTCTCCAGCACATCTAGGACAAAGTGTTTTCGTTTTATAGAAATCATACTGATACATAGCATTATCTAGGCGCACATAACGCCCTTAATAATAGGCGCGCGCAGCGCGCTGACCTTTTTGATTTGTTTGTTATGTTTCGTGAGCCTCATGATCATATCACCACGAAATAAATCAGAATAAGTAGTATGAAAGGTACTGTCCCGCATATTAAGAATACTCGCGTTCTCGAAGCTAATTTCAAGACATCTTTATCCGCTGTATCCCTAAATTTCCTAGCAAGGAGAAACATTGCGGCTCTATGATATTTTTTTGTTCCAAATACTGTTAATCCATTGTGAGTAAGCTCTGACAAATTACTTAGATTTCGACTTGTAATCAATGCGTCCAATTTTCTCAAATTTACGAGATAAAGAATTGCACTAACACCTTGTGCCAAAATCAGCGCATAAACAAACAATTGAAATTCTAAACTCATCTCTCTTTCATATGCAGAAACATAACGCCCTTAATAAAGAGGGCGTGTAGCGCCTCTCCTTGATTTGATTGTTATGTTTCGTTGGCACTAAGTTGAAGCCTCGTCGAGCTCACCATTCCTTGGAACAGCAGCATAAATAGTAAAGCCACAAAATAGAATTCCAAATCCTCCGCCGAAAACACGAAGTAATAATGGGTTATCGATCAACCAGAAATCTATGTAGGCTGCCCAATTGTCTGTTGGAAGTAAATAATAGAAGATTCCAGCCAAAAATAGCACTGCACTAAATATTCTGAAGAATAGCTTAAACTTCGCCGCAGGAGCCGCAACAAAAAACATGACTCCCATTATCAAATCTATGGATGAAGATATGTATTTTCCGGTCTCGGATTGGAAAACATCAGCCAATAAAACGATAAGGCTGGGGGACGCTGCAATACCAATACACAGCAGTAAAGAAAGTACAGCATAAACAAGCACAACCATCATTGCGGATTTAACCAACATGCTCTGATCCTTAAAAAGTAACCAGCCTTTCTCGATCCGGAACTAGAAACATAACGCCCTGAATAATAGGCGCGCGAAGCGCGCGTGTCCTTTTTGGCTTGTTTGTTATGTCTCGTCTGCTCTGAAATCAACTGCTAATTAGATAATTGTTGACCGCTCACAGTGTACCCTTTTTGCCTAAGATGGTTTAGCAATCCTTCTGGGTGCACGATTTCCCGCATAGGGAAATTTGCAAAGCTGTTTTCGTAACTGCTCAGTGCATACTCAATAGAATCAACCCATTCAGAGCGTGTCTCTGATGCAATTCTTCCAATTTCATCGGACTTGAAGACTGCTGATCCACAAAATTCAGATTTATCTGGATAGACCAGATTTAGAAGCAATTCTGCATTCCCTACTGCCCAAGCATTGGCCCGGATAATCATGGCCTCCAAGTCTGTTTCTATAGTTCTAAGTGTAGAATCTAAACAGGCAATTCCATCTGCTAAGCTGGTGCTTTCAAAAGCTTCAATAGTCAAGTTTACGTCCAGTGATTTCACATGATCTATAAGAACCGCATCGTTTCTCCTTGCGATTCTCCTCAGGCGGCTACTCACTTTTTGATCAAATCTAAGATCAACTGCTTCTCGAGCTTCTCGAAATAGTTCGTCAGCTGCTTCATCGGGTCGTAATTCAAATATGTCATTCCCATTTGGGCCGTAAATTGATTTTAGAGCCATCAATCGAGAATAGAGCTCTACAGGCAAAATTTCCTCCAAAGTTTTCTCATCAGGAATTTCTCTGGCCTTGTTGATTCTCCTCATCAAAGATATAGCTCTAAAGGGATTGTTCTCTCTAGCAGAAAACTCAGGAGGACTAATGAACGCTTCGGCCTGAGACAATTCAAATCTCACACTTGATTCATCCCAATCTAAGTTCTTGGGAAGGTAGTCTAGTGTTCCGAATATCCAAAGTATATTTTTTTCATTGGATACTTTCCAAAGTGGAGGCCCTGGACGTTTACCGCTTACAACCATTCCGAATAAATCAGCAACTTCAGTGTCCGCCGCGAACAGTTGTTTAGGATAAGCTACACAACTTAGGAACAGTATGCAGAGGATGAACTGCATTTTAATTAGCTGACCTATCCGAGTTCTGATTACTATGACTAGAGACATAACGCCCGTAGTAATGGGTGCAGCGTAGCTGCATCCTTTATTGACTTGATTGTTATGTTTCGTAGGCACAGATCTATGATTACTCATTATCCAATTCTTCAACTATGGCCGGAAAGATTTCAACCAATGATGCGAAAGTTCTGTATCGGGACTGAAATTCGGCTCGAGCAATCGGATTTCTCATTCTAGTCTTTAGGTTATTTCTATAAATGATCCAGTCCTCTGGTTCCAGTAGTCCTTGCTTATATTGAAAATACAGATTATCAAATTGGTACATATATAGCTGTTGGTCGGCCTGGAATACTACGATTTCCGAAGCTGTAAAATTGAAGCTCTCTACTAGACTTTCTTGAGCCTCAGTCCAGTGTTCGGGGCGGACACTACCTTCCCCAAGTTTGGTCTGATACAACATGTACGATTCACTTTCCAATCTCATCCGTATGTCGGATTTCATTGATTCGCTTCGTTCGGAATACTGTGAGGCTATTACAACTTGTCGATCAAGGTAAAGTTGGAGGCCAACGAATGCCAAAGAAATAACTACCGCGGATACCCCAACGATTTCGATAACTTGTTGTTGATTCAGTTTCATTTTCTGATTTGGTTCAGTTATTGATTGCTCAGATCCACTCGGTAGCAACTAGAAACATAACGCCCATGTTTAGGCGCAGGGTTCGCCGCACGGCAATTGCGCATAAAATGGCCGAAGGCCATGTGCAATTGGTGTGTGGTGAGCCCGACCCATAGAACTGTTTGTTATGTCTCATGTACTCAGATGTTTCAATTAGATTAATTGGCAGACTCTTATAAATCAGAGCATTCCGTTTCAACGAAGTCCGTGAACTCTGGAATTAAAACTTCTTTGTTTCCTTCCCAAAATACACTTGAGCCGTCGCCATAGTTTATGCAAATTATTCGATACCAAACTTGCCAGTCAATATCTGGTAATGCACCGAGTTGCCATTGCCTAAATTGACCCTGCATTCCCAACCACGATGATTGGTTATTCCAAAACCTGCGTCGATATTCTTCGTCATTGAGTTCGCTTATTGGTTTAATAATGAGAGCGTTCAAATCTGCGTTAGATACATAGGGCAAAATTTGCTCTCGAGCAACATCAGTTGATTCTTGGATGGCAGCGGCTTGCAGGGCAATTGTATTTTGATCGATTTCATACGCAACGAATATAAGTCCCGCGATTACGCCGATATTTGTTGCGATTCCAAACCAATTATTTAGTTGTTCAGAGTTCATTATTTGCAAAAAATTCTCTAAAAAAATCTACCCGTATTGTAGGGAGTCGCCTTGGTAGACATAACGCCCTTAATAATGGGCAGGGCGTCAGCCCTGTCCCTGATTGATTTGATTGTTAGGTGTCTGGACAAAATCGCCCTCGCTTACCTCGATAATTTATTCTTATCTGTTTTCTTTAGCTGAGAAATTAGCAACAAACAACTACAAATGCTCAAGATGATAAGAAGTCCTGACCTGATAGATTCAGAGAATAGATAACTTGATCCATATTCCGGTTCTCCAAACATCACAAACCGGATGGCCGAAAAAAACCACTGAACCGCAATCCAGCAGGTAAAAATATAGCAAACAAATAGCAGAGCTTTGCTCAGATAAATTCTAAATGTTCGTCCGATTTTCATGATTCTGTTCTGAGCGTGTACACCTAACGCCCATGTTTAGGCGTGGCAGGCTGTACTGCGAGTTTCGCGATAAAATGGCCGAAGGCCATTGCGAAACTTGCAGTGCTGGCTGCAACCCATAGAACTGTTTGTTAGTTGGCGCCATCACTGGCTGGTGAACTCCTATTTAGTAGTTGCCGTACTTCTCGCCTCATTACCCTGAATGGTTCGCTGTTTTCAGAATGGAGAATAATAGTTTGAGAATGCCTTCTAGCGTGCTCATAGACGCTATCAAACTCGACGGCTGCATATGTTCCTGGCAAAGGCGCGTTTTCAGGGTTTTCATACATCACTGCGCGCCTTAATTCTCGCGAAACTAATTTACCTAACGTTGTTCTCTCAGTCTCAAGTTCCTGTTCCCAAGTAATTGTGGTAGTCATTGACTTATACAAATCCGTATAAAGGTCGAACGAATTCGCTACGTCGTTTTCCTCCAAAAGATCTAACCACTCGTTTGCGATCTCTATTGCTTCATCTTGTCTAGGGTGAGGATCGTTTTCTTGTTCAATTGGTTGAACAAGCAATGAAGTCGAAAATAACATCAACAAAATTAACTCAACAGTTTTCACATAAATCTCCTGCGCTTACTAACGCCCATGTTTAGGCGTGGGGTTCGCCGCGCAACAAATGCGGATAAAATGGCCGAAGGCCATCCGCATTTGTTGTGTGGTGAAGCCAACCCATAGAACTGTTTGTTATGTGCCCGATGAAGCACGAACTTCTTGACCTCTTTTTGCACTTTTATAGCAATACAAGACAAACCCATAAGTAAAGAAGATTGACAATAAAAACAGCATCGCAGTCGGAACTCCAAAGAGACCTTCGGCTGAGTCAAGTCTTGATAATCCAACTAGACTCAATTGGTCAGCTTCTCTCAATATATCAAGTTCTTGAAATATTGCTCCGTTTTGCTCTGACAGAACAATTAAGTTACTGGCCACTGCCAACCAAGCTATAAAATACATCCCACAAATAATAGCGATCAATCGTCTGGTTAGTCTTTCTGCCCCCACATATGCGGCCACCATAACTGCAAAGCTAAAACTCACCCACCATTGTAAAATAGTCCACATTAGAGAGTTTGATTCTATAAGTGTTGAAATAAGCTCTGCTTCACTCATGGCTTATCCAAGTTCTCCAAAGTGTGTGCACATAACGCCCATGTTAAGGCGCAGAGTTCGCCGCGCAGCGATTGCGCATAGAATGGCCGAAGGCCATGTGCAATCGGTGTGTGGTGAGCTCGTCCCATTGAACTGTTTGTTATGTTCCGATTTCTCATGCCCCTAATGACCTCGCTCCGAAAGTGCTTCCAATAGTCTATCGATAATTGGAGAGCTACCTGACGAAAATTTGTAGTGTTTAGTTTGTGCCTTGAAAAACTTAGCACTTCCAGGGTACATATCTAGAGTCGCTTCTACATCAGTTAGATAGTTATTGAGTGTATAGCTGGTGATAAGGCCTTGCTCATGTGCTCTGGAAACGGCAGACCAAAGGTTTATATTTAGTCCTACAAAAGCGATAGCTTGTTGCTCCTCTCCAGCGTTCAAATCTTGGGAATTCGATGCTAGTTTCGCAACTAGTGATGCGTATTCCGAGTTGTCCGTCATACTTTTATATATTTCGTTTGCGGCTTCCCTCAGTGTAACCTCGGCTGATGCAACAGCTATACTATTTGCTTGATGAATTTGCCGTGCTAAGTAAATCAGAGTTGCAAGAACTGTGATTGCACCAATAATTTCACCTATCGCTCCAATAGCTTCCCAATTCATTTTTCTATCTCAGTTGGCACTCTGAAAAACAAGGAACATAACGCCCTTAATAATAGGAGCACGCAGTGCTTCCTTTTTGATTTGATTGTTATGTGTCCCACACGTCAATTCATTTTCCTATTCTGGAAATACACTTAAGTATTGACAACATTCGGGTTGTACACCACGAAGTGTGGGCTGATAGCTTCGTTACTTTCGAAATGTTCATGCTCCCAGCTCTCTCCTTGCTCTTCAATTGCATCTGCACAACGATAAAGAAATGAGGCCAAATCTCGTAGTGTAGATGTTTCCGTAACTAGTGTTGCTTCAGAAAGTATTTCAAGCTCTGAGTCGTTCTTCAAGGTCCGGCCATAAATTTTCACTATTTGGATGCCCTAAAAATGATTGTTTAAATATTTCGAATTCTCGCTGGACGATAAAGAGGCTGCACACATAACGCCCTTAATAATAGGCAGCAGGGAGTGCGAGCCGCTTTGCGAAAAAATGGCCGAAGGCCATCGCAAAGTGGGTTGCGCTCTCTGCGACCTTGTTGATTTGTTTGTTATGTGTTGATAGTACTCGATTCGTTTTCATTACTTATTGAAGCTCTGCTTATTCGGTATTGGTAGATTAAATATACAATAGCACCAATTTCAAAAGGCAGTACTAATAATGCTAATGCGATCCACAGGCCTTCACTTGCTTCCAATTGGCCTATCAGTACCTCTGACAGTTGTGATAACTGAACACCGTCAGAATTTAGATTTATTAAACTCTCCACTGCTCCAGATAAAGCTTCAATGTAAATAACATGTAGCAACGTAAGAGCAACCATGATCGAGAAATACGTTATGATAATGAAAATCAATGAGCGAATTTTTAGATTGGTTCCTGTCATGTAGGCAACAGTGTATAAAGCCGCTGTAACACTTATGTACCCCCCGACTATAATGTAGTTGGCACTAAGAATTTCTAAACATAGTGCTACCAAATCTGTTTCAGTCATTCAGACTCCATTATTGAAACTAATTGATCCAATTAAGAAAATGGCTGGATGCGATACACATAACGCCCTTGATAATAGGCGCGCGAAGCGCGCGTGTCCTTTTTGATTTCATTGTTATGTTTCGGCAGCGCAGGAGCTTGGTCTGATAGACCAAATGTGCCAGAAAGGGGAGGGCTCCACCGAGCCTACCAACGGGTATCGCAAGCATTTAGCCTGCCTCCGAGATTTATTCTTATTGTGTAGAGATATAGGTACCAAGGATGATCATCAAGATCAATGCTTTTGCGCTATATCGTCGCAATCTCTGCTGTTCAGCGTAGTTTTCCATGGCTAGTAGACTATCTAGAGACATAGCAAATTTATATGGGTTGGCCGCACCATATAAATTTGTACAGGGATTGATCGTGAGAGTTGCGGTCGCAGTCCAAAGTTAGCCACTGGGAAATTCGGTGGCTGAGGAAGAGATAGGAGTCAAACCGAGAAACATAACGCCCATGTTAAGGCGCAGAGTTCGCCGCACAGCGATTGCGCATAGAATGGCCGAAGGCCATGTGCAATTGGTGTGTGGTGAGCTCGTCCCATTGAACTGTTTGTTATGCGCCGTCTGCACTATTCTGATTTGTACGATTCCTGCGAACTTGATACATGTACACAATACTTGCTAGCCATGCCAATAATAGGGATATTGGAGCAATTGCCCCGATCCCGAGTGATGCATCACCTTCAATGTTATTGTAATCGTTAGCCATGGTTTGCAGTGTACTTAAAGAGTTATATACCAGGAATACAAAAAATAGTGAAAAAACCGAGTACACCACACTCAGAGCTACCGACTGAATCGTACTCAGTTTAGAGCCTACAGCATACACACATACGATATAGGCTACGAAAACAGAAATGAAAACTGCAACCATCTCAGTAACTGTTGAACCAAAGTTCACAAGTAAGTCATAGAACTCGTATTCAGTCATTGCAGTGATTTCCTATAGGCGCATAACGCCCTTGTTAAGGTGCAGGTCTCGCCGCGCGGCAAATGCGGATAAGATGGCCGCAGGCCATCCGCATTTGTTGTGTGGTGAGGCCGACCCATTGAACTGTTTGTTATGTTCCGTTAGCACTTTCGTATTCATTTACGACTCTTGCTGTGAACTATCAGTCTGATTATTGAGCCGTTGAGTTCTTTTCATCGATGATCCTCAATTCATTTTCGAGCACCTGTCGGAATTCTGAACTAATCCAAGCCTTACGTCTTTCAAACCAAACTGAAAAACCCGGAGAGTCAAGGATTGCATTACGAAGGGCATCATTCCCTTCGGTCACCCATCCTTCTAATTGGTCGGTCTTACTCCAGTGATAGGCTTGTTCCCAGGTTCGCACATTCTGAAGAAGAAGGGATGAAAACTGGATTCTCTCTGCATCGTCGAGTTTCTCAGGAGTCTCAAGTCCTCTAACCCAAAGGTCCGCACGCTCTCGGTCGTCGCCGAGTTGTTGCAATAGATTGTCACCAGCTCCCATGAGTTCGCGAACAGCTACACGTCGGGAAGCTTGAGTACCTTGCCGAATTTGTCGGGCCAAGTAAAGTAATGACAGAATTACACCGACTGCACCAATGAGTTCTGCTATTGCACCGACTGTATCCCAGTTCATGCTTCTTTTTATCCGAATGCAGTTTGTCTAATTAGGGACATAACGCTTTTAATAAAGAGTGCGTGTAGCGCATCTCCTTGATTTGTTTGTTATGTTCCGTTTGCACTAGTGTTAAGGTTTTCTAGTTTTGGTTCAGAGATTGATCATCGTTTAGAATAGCATCCAAATATTCTCCAAATTCTGGAGCATATTGGAGTCTAACGTCTTCCCAAACTTGAGAATATCCAGTTTGTCTGAGTGCACCTGGCCAAGCTCTACTTCTTGCCAAAAATTCCTCTTCTTCATAGAGGCCTTTTTGGTACTGGTACCATTCATTTTCCCACATTCTTAGACCTGCAAAGATCGTAAATATAAAGGCCATCTCCTCGAAAGGCTCTCTTTCGGGGTTATTCAATCCTTCTCTTTGGAAAGTGTTATGAATTTCCGCTGTATCTAAGTTCGTCGCAATACCCATAAACCAATCCATTTGTTTTTCACTCATAGAATCTCTAGTTTGGGCTTGCATCATTTCGGTGTTTTGTTGAATTTCAAAACCAAGGAAAATGATGCCAGCGATAACGCCTAGATTTGCTGTGAGGGTAAACCATTCATTGAGCTTGGAAATATCCATTAGATGTCCTTACATAAACTTGACGCGGCTCGTAACTAATTCGAGGAACATAACGCCCATGTTTAGGCGCAGGTCTCGCCGCGCAGCAAATGCGGATAAGATGGCCGTAGGCCATCCGCATTTGTTGTGTGGTGAGGCCGACCCATAGAACTGTTTGTTATGTTTCGCATGCACTTACGGTAAATTTTCTTTCATCCAATTTACTTTCTGATACTGCGCAATAAAAAGCAGCATGTTACTCCGCCTCGGCCTTATATTTGCACGCAGAAGCAATGGCAAACCGAAGAGCTTCAATGAATACTAAAGCAAAGTAGGTATTAAACCACAGCGAATCTTCTTCGTAAGAATATCGCCACTTCACAAAACTCTTGCTTATAGCCCCAATTTCATCTTCGAATTGAGAGAAGCTCCAGCCGTACTTGTTCACAGACGGAAATGTGTAAAGTGTGTCTCTAACGTTTTCCGGTAGTTTACGAAAGAGCTCCAAAGTATCGTGACCTCTTGGTGATTCGTCCGAAATTGCGATATGTAGGGCCTTTACATAAAGCTCCACTGAAAAAGATAAGCAAACAACCTCAACTTGCATAGTATGGCATCGACCAAACTTTGCCTCTGCTGAGTCGGCACTCTGCGCGTTTTCTGCTTCTACAAATGCATTATTGCTTTCTTGCAGAACTTCATATGCGTCATAAAACATTTCAGCCTGGCTTAGGACAGACATTATGGGCACCTGTCAAAATTCATTCACTTCAACTAAAAGCTATTGGATATAAACTCTCCAGCCTCAACTGAGTTTCCTAGAAACATAACGCCCGTAGTAATGGGTGCAGCGTAGCTGCATCCTTTATTGACTTGTTTGTTATGTTTCGTCACTTTCCGGATTGTAGAATTTGTAAAGAATAGCACTAACTAGGACCCCAAATAGAAAAAATAGAAATAGAGCTTGACCGAAAACTAACCAAAATCCGTAATGGCCTAATAGTGCTATCCAATCAATATTTTCGGTTGAACCTGGAGCTATAGTTGTCGTCATTATCGCCGCGGGAATAGATAACACTATGCTAGCTACACAACCCAATTTGAAAATGTTGTTACGTATTTTCAATTTCTACACCAGAAACATAACATTTGTATTCTATGACCCCTCAGTAATTCGGGTGAGGGCGTGGGTTCAGTGTATTAATTAAGTATCTGAATTGGAACAGATATTCAGATAATTCTTACCGTTTAGGGGCTGAGATACTGAGGGGTCTCACTTAGTCTGTGTGAATGGCTCACTTTAAAGTGAGCCATTCATTCGTAACTTATTGAAATGTAATGTTCTATTTTTTTGAAAATTAGATACTGGGTTTCTCAGTATCCAGATTTTACTTAGCACATTTACGAAATACGCATGTACACAGTGTTATAAATGTCTTTGAACCGGAAAAATTGGGTCCGATTAAAATTCTATTGGTCTGAATTTTCAGAGCTTCTACCTCAAAGTTCAGTTCGAGGTAATACGCCACGCATTGGATTACTAATTATTGGCCGGTGCTGCGCAATAAAAATTCACTGCATCATCCGTACTGCCAGCGCCAGAATAGGTAGCTACTTCTGGATAAACGCATAATGGTCGACTTCTGGTAACTTCGCCGTTTTGAATTTTTGAGGCTTGCATTGAATCAGGTGCAATACCATTTTCTACCCAATTCTCTAGTGCAGATAAGGCGTCGAAACGATCGGGGCCGGGTCCACCGGCACAGTGTCCCATGCCAGGCACCATAAACAGACGAAAGAAATTTTGGGTGCTGCGTAATGCGGTATCGTAATTTGATGCGCGCATGTCATCACCGATGACTTTTACAACCTCTTCGAAGTAATTTATTGAGGCAACAGGTGAGATGTCTGGATCACTCCAGCCATGATAGACGATTAACTTTGAACCGTTGTCTCTTAGTGGGCGCAAATCAGGATTGTCTGAATCAACTGCCGGTCCGACTTTCTGTAAGGCGTATTCGAGATCGGAATCATAATCGAATGCAGTAAAATCCCATTCAGGGTCGTCGAAAACAAACCAACGGAAGAAGCCTTCGCCTCCTAACCAATGTAATGAGGTATAGGGTTCGGCACCAGTTACCCAACGTCCCCAGCCGCCGGGATCAGCTTCGCCGCCGGGAACTAGACCTGGATAAACAAGATCGCCGGAAGATGTCGTGACACCTGACCAGATTTTTTCAACGGCTGTTACTTGTTGCGGTGTTAGGCAGGAGTCGTTATCGACGCCGGCGGGGCATTGCATTGATGCTGGTTCGAAATTACAGGCGAGAGGGTTTTGCAGGATGCCGTCTTCAATGCCATCCAGTGCATCGCAGGCTGCATTAACTGCATTGCCGAAAGCCGGGAGTTTGGCGCGTGGAATCCAGCCGGCATTGTTGTTTTCTAACATCGCCAGTGAATACCAGAGATGAGCGCCGGCATAGAATCGTGTCCAATCGTTCGCTGGATTGCCGGCGACAATGCCATCGAAATCTTCGGGATAACGTTGTGCTTCCATTAAACCCATCTGTCCGCCTTTGGAACAACCGGTGTAATAGGCATAGGCGGGAGCGGAATTATAAAATTCTTCGGTAATCGCTTTGGCGTTTACCGTCGTCACATGCAGTCCACGATGACCAAAGTCTTCGATCAAGTCAGGTCGGCCCGATGCCCAGGAAGCATCGAATAAGCCGCCGGATTGATCGTGGCCGGTATCGGTGCTGGCAGTGGCATAACCGCGGTTTAATGCTCCCGCCATGGCGGCGTAACTGATAACGCCAGCCATGCCCCCATTACCGACGCCATTGTATTTCCCATTCCAGCTATCCAGCGGCAACCACACTTCAAAATTAACCTGGGGCGAAGTGACACCAACGATTCGACAGAAAGCTGGTGTGCCCAGCGCGCTATCTGCTCGCGGCGGAGTGAAACTATTGGCGGCAACGACTTCGGCCGAAGAGATTGCGGTGTCAGGAAGCGATACGTTCGTTAACAGGGAGCAGGATTGACGAAGATTGCTTGATTGCTGAGCGGAAACTGAAGTGGCTATTCCGCTTAGTAGAAGTAATGCGATTAGAGTAGAAAGTAGTCGATGAAACGTTTTCATATTATCTTCCTGAGCATTTATTTTTTAGGCATCGGTACTAATACTGAAGTTGTTGCAACGTATTCCTGGTAAGCCGGATCAGAGCCCCAGCGTTCTTGTCCGCCTTCTTCTAGTAGCTTCACACCGCTAATCTTAATTAACAGAAACGCGACGAACACTGGTGAGATTAGAGTTACGAATTGCCAGCCTACCAGTGTGGGAAAAGCAATGACGGCAATTCCTAGCCACAGTATTATTTCACCGAAGTAATTGGGGTGTCGGGAATAGGTCCATAAACCTGTTGTTATGAACTTGTCAGCATTATCTGGATTTTTTCGGAAGTTGGTTTTCTGTTGGTCGGCAACGACCTCGATCACGAATCCCGCGGTCCAAAGAAGAAATCCTAGGTCTACCCAAATCCCTAGCGGCCGTTGAGTCATCGAGGTTACCGCCGCCAGACCTGCGGCCATGGTGATGAATACCCAGGCACCACCAAGCGTCCAGGTGAAGAGATAGCGCCAGAACTTTTTCTTAATCTCATTAAAGCGTCGATCCTGGCCGGCTTTCTTAACCCGTGTAAATAAGAAGCTGCCCAGTCGAGCTGCCCAGATTGCAATTAATACGCAGATGAGAAGCCCCCGTAGATCTAGGTAAGGATGAACTAAAGCGGCTACGGTAACAGTGGCGATGTAGGAGATTGATCCGGTTAAATCGAAATAGTGCTCGGTTTGGAAGATGAAGCTGGGAACGAACACGATCCAGTGCAAGACGAATCCGATGCTGGCGCAAATAGCGAACAGCGGTACCCGGGGCACATAGACGCTGCCCTGGCTGCCGGCGAATGCCAGGCCGCCACTGATGAGTAAGATTATGACGATCCCGATGATGGGTTTCAGCACGTTAAATTCCTCGTTAGGCTTTTAGAAGTCTACGCGAGCCAGTGCTATGCCACTTTCTCCAGCCACTGCATAGAGTAGATAAACGACACCGTCTTCGATGTACAGAGCAGGATCACGTAATTGGTTTACTTGTCCATACGCTGTACTACGCACTGATGGTTCATTCGGAGCGTTTGCTCCTTCCCATTCAAATTCCGGACTAAGCAGTACAACTGCTTCCGATTCCTGCCAATCCATCCAGTCTGAGCTGATATCTATGGTGCTTAACATGATGCTTTCTGGGGCATCACCTACCCGGGTCCAGAAAACATAGAGATAATTTCCTCGAACAATAACTGCTGAGTGACGCATGTTCGGGACAAACAGGCGCGGTCCTTCTTCGAAATTAGTGAAGCCATCTTCTGAGCGATAAAACTGGCCAGGCATGGCTAACACATAGGTCATATTGTCGTGCTCGAACGCCCGCATATAAGTACGCCCTAAATTTTCTTCATAGGCAATAAAATCGATACCGTCATTGGAAGTTGCTACCCGTGAATGTTGAAAAGCGGGCCCTTCTAATCCATGGTAGTACATGATGATGGTCTGGCTTTCATCATCAACATGAACATCTGGAGATGCGATATGGGGAAGGGTAAATTCAAGGGCGAGATCATGAGAAACAGGAGAGCCTAAGCCGGAAACTCCGCTTCGGGCAGCAGTCAGTTCAGCGAGTTGTTCATCAGAAATTGGAGGTGGTGTAGGTGCAAAGAATGAGTGCTCGATCTTGAGACTGCCAGGTTCATGAATCTGCCAGGGCCCGGTGATTTCATCAGCATAGGCGAGTCTAATATAGAGCCCTTTATGATCCGCGAAGTAGAGATAATATTTGCCCAGTGGATTCTCGACCCAATCGGGTACTCGAATCATTGACGGCCCCTGGATATTTACTCCAATACTCGGATGAAGATCTGGCCCGATAATGGGCTTATCTGCTAATCGAGTAATTGTTACGGAACTCAAATCTGGTTGTTGCGCGAAACAAGATGTTACCGCCAACAGGCTGAAAACAAGGATGCTGAGTTTTGCGCGGCAGAATGCAAGCTTGGCAATCATAGAGATTCTCGGCTGATTATTATTGTTGGACTAAGAGTAAGAGGGGCGGCCGGAAAAGTCTACAACCTGGTCCTTTCTGGCCTCGAGCTGAGTAGCCATTTTAAGTTAAGATTGAGCCCAGGTATTGCAGGAGCGACAAATGTCGGAACCGTTTCCAATAATTCTGGTTAATAAAATTATCGATAGATTTTCTCGGCCTGTTATTGTGACGGGCTCAGTTCTATTCCTTCCTTTGTTTTTATTTGTTGTAGTTAGCGGTGCAATTTATCCCGATACGGTTGAGCCCTGGAGCAGCAATCCGCTGGAAATTACCGGTTTGCTACTCATGCTGGCAGTGTTGCCAGCTTATTTGATGATGTGTTTTGTGGCGCTTACTCGCACTAATAACGCAACTTTCAAATTTCATAATTCACGAGTGCCTGACCTGGACCTTTCCAACTCTCGTTACAAATATTCAGGATTCTGGGTGGTCAGTGTGATTGCCGCGTTAGCTTTTGGTATTTTTTACAATATCGGTTGGTTTGGTTTGAGTTTTGACCTTGCCGATCCTCGTTTTTATGTCAGTGTCGCTATTGTGCTTGGGCAGTTACTTTTATGGCTTTTCGTCGGGATAGTAATGTGCATGGGGTTTATAGATGGTTTGAGTTTTCACAAACTCGGCAAGCTGGTTCCAATTAATCTTTATAACCTTGATGAGCTAAATGGTTTTGGACGGGCAGGTCTTAACACCTTTCTAATGCTGGTTGGCTCGCTGGCTATAGTCACGCTGCAATCTATTGATCAGGTGTTTCGCCTGGAAAATTATATCAATGCTTTTGTGGTAGTGATTCCCGGAATCCTAATTTTTGTGCCATTACCTATATGGTCGATTCATCGCAGAATTAGAGCGGAGAAGAAAAAACTGATCGTCGCAATCAATGAGGAAATAGAAAAAGCATCGAAAGCTCTGAGCGGTGAAGAGCTGCGAGAGATGAATGATTTGATACATCGTAGGGAGCAAATTCTTAAGCTGCGAAACTGGCCGATGGATTTAACCATTGTTTCCCGTTTCGCTCTCTATGTATTTATTCCGCCGCTGGCCTGGACTGGTGCGGCGTTAATGGAAATGTATCTGGACAGAATAGTTTAATTTACTGGTCGGTTAATCCCGAAGTCATTTTTTTGCGCGCAGCAGGTAGATCAACAAAATCACCCTCACGTTTCTCTCCAGCAGCAGTCATGGCTTCTTTAATTTCTTCTTGCTGCAACATGCTGGCATTCCACAGTCCGATGTAGTCTAAGGTGTCAGCCGTGCTGTGATCTCGCGCGTAATTAATGATGCGTTTGCTGCCATAGATAGCCAGCGGTGCTTTATTGGCGATTTCTGCAGCAATTGCCATCACGCCCTGCAACATAGTTTCCTGATCGGGATACACTTCATTCACTATGCCTAATGCTTTTGCTTCCTGCGCACCCATTTGCCTGCCAGTGTAAGCGAGTTCTTTGACGATTCCCTCTGGAAGCAACCTGGTAATGCGAGGGAAAGTACCAACGTCGGCGGTCATGCCGATATTAATTTCGAAAATGGTTAAGAAGGCATCTTCAGACATGTAGCGCATGTCGCAGGCAGTAATTAAATCGACGCTACCGCCGATTGCACCACCCTGGATTGCGGCTAGAACCGGGATTCGGCAATCATCCAGACAGGAAAAAGTCTGTTGCAGGTATTTCACAGTGTCTAAGAATTTTGCACCCTTAAGTCGATCGAGTTTTGCCTGGGTTGCCGGTTCTTCGCTGCTAGAAACACTGCTACCAAACACAGAAACGTCCATGCCGGCAGAAAAATGGGGGCCGGTTGAAGAAATGACAATCACTCGTGCCAATGAGTCTTCATCAATTTGTTTGATGAGGCGCGGCAAATCATCCCAGAATTCCGGAATCATGCTGTTGCGTTTATCCGGTCGGTTTAAAACGAGAAGGGCGATGTTGTTTTCTATGGTTACATCGAAACAGGTCGATTGCACAGCTAACTCCTTGTTTGATTTCTGCGGCAATGAAAGTCTACGGATTCTTTTCCACAAACGGCTATTCGGCGAAAGACGAATAGTCGAGAACTCACTAAGGCACTGAAGGTTATAGGATTCAATTGCGTCTACAGTGAAAGTCTACTGATTCTCGACCACACACGGCTATTCGGCGATAGCCGGATAGTCGATAACTCATTTCGGCATTGGCGGTTATAGAATTCAATTGCGCCTGCAGTGAAAGACTACTGATTCTCGACCACTAGTCACATTTTCGACTACAGCTCCCCAGGTCATCGCACCGGAGCTAGCCATGCGTCTTCGTCGATCATCCATGTAGGAAATGAATCGTACCTCGCTCGGACCTTCCAGGATTGCTTCGATGTCCATTAAGACGATGCGATAGTATTTCGCGATAAAGTCTTTGGTGAATTGTGCGCGCCGTTTGTAAGCATTCAAGGCTTCTTCATATCGGGGATCGCCTTCCAATTCGGAATTGTTCCAGGCATTACACATGGAGCGCACATTGGCCATCTCGCTGTTATTGATAAAACTGCGGGCATTAGAAATAGTGATAAAGATATCTTGCAGCTGTGAATCGTTGACAGCGAGTTCGGTTTTGGTTTGCTCCGGACGACTGGCAATGTCCTGCATTAATCGATTGAGCACAGCCCGGTCGATTTCTTCGGGGGCAATCGTAGGAACGAGTACGTTAAGCTCTCGTGGTTGTTCGTTGTCTAGTGCTCGTATTTCTTGCAGGCGATTGTTTGCATTCAGACTTCCATCGACAGCAGTTTGTAATTCGTCCTGTGCGAAAACTACGGAGCTGATGCTAAGCAACAACAGGCTATGGATAAATAACTTCAACATAAAAAACGTAGTCGACCTGTTTATTGGTTTCTGCGTATTTCAGTCGGCTCAAGTTGAGGGTAATCGATTCCCAATTGTTCGAGATAAGTGTCGAAGCGACTAGGGTCGTAATACAGCTCTTCCAGCTGCGGTCGAAACTCCGCCATGATGTCTTCGTTTTTCTCAATCGCTGGTGGATCATTAGGGCCGATAAAAGGCGTGTAGGTTTCAGTGGCAGTCTGCACGTCGTCGAAGTAAGCCTGTGCATCTTCTACCAATGTTTCTGATTGCAACAAGTCCAGCATAGTTGTAGCGATTACTTTTGCTCCGGAAACAGCTCCCTTGTGAGCAATCGGTGTAGCCATTGCCATGGCGCTGGACCAGTGGTGACCTTGCAATCCTCTTACATTGGAGGGATAGCGTAAGGTGACAGTTGGCACATTCCAGGCGACATCGCCGATATCATCTGAACCACCGGAGATTGGTTCTTCCAAATCAGGAGTAATGCCAGATAATTCGGTGGAAAGACCCTGGGGATCATCGGAGCCCATTAATTCCTGCAGCGCGCGAGCGAATTGTTGATCGTCTTCCGACCACTGCGGCAAGCCAACTCTCTGAATGTTTTCATCCATTGCCTGGGCAATGGGACGATTAAAGTGTCGCGGATACGCTGCTCCGACTATGCGTCTGGACATCGAAGTATCCGACATGAGCGCAGCGCCTTCTGCAATTTGGTGCAGTGTATTGAAGTTCTCGCGAATACCGTCTGCGGTGACTTCGCGAATGAAATACCAGACGCTGGCGGAAGAGGGAACTACATTGGGTTGATCGCCACCATTGCTGATTACGTAATGAGATCTTTGCAAAGGATGTAGATGTTCGCGGCGGAAATTCCAGGCGATGTTCATTAATTCCACGGCGTCCAGGGCACTGCGTCCTTCCCAGGGATCGCCGGCACCGTGTGCGGCTTCACCATCGAAAAGATATTCCACGGAGACCAGTCCGGTTCCCCGGGCACGGCCCCAGCTGACACTTAAGTTGTTAGAAACGTGGGTAAACAGCACGGCGTTCACATCTTCGAACAAACCATCGCGGGCATACCAGGCTTTGGTGCCAAGTAATTCTTCTGCGATACCCGGCCACAGCACAATAGTGCCTGGCAGGTTTTCCTGTTCCATGATTTCTTTTACTGCCAGTGCCGCAACGATATTTACCGCTTGTCCGGAATTATGACCTTCGCCGTGTCCGGGTGCGCCTTCGATCATGGGTTGGCGAAACGCAACGCCTGGCATTTGCGAAGAGCGGGGTATGCCATCGACATCAGAACCGAGCGCGATTACTGGTTCGCCACTGCCCCAGCTCGCCCACCAGGCAGAAGGAATTCCTGCTACGCCTAGTTCAACTTCGAAACCGTTGTCCTGGAGAATTTCGGCGAGATAACGCTGAGTTTCGAATTCCTGAAAACCTAATTCGGAAAAAGAAAACAGGCTATCGATAATTTCCTGGGTGAGTTTCTGCATGGAATCGACAGAATCTACCGCATCGGCTTTTAAACCGGTGAATCCAGACTGCTGAGCCAACACGGTTGATGCTGGCAACAAGAAGGCTAGCAAACAGCTAATTATTGTTTTTCGAATAGTCATCTCACACCTCGCACAAGCGGTTCGCAGTGACGGAAAAGAAAGCTAGAGTACGCTGTTTTCGTGCCCTGCACCAGAGTCTCTATTGATTCCTAAGGGCCGAGGAGTTGGCGGTTCAGAGATTGCTTGGGCAGCCGCTCTACTAAGTAAGCGATTCGAATAGGAGCTACCGATGGAAGCTTTATTTACAAATGTAAGCTGGCTGGCTGTGGGTGTCAGTACGATTATCAGTTTTATGTTAAGCGGACTCTGGTATTCGCAAAAAATGTTTGGCGTGAAATGGGGCGAAGGCGTTGGAGTAAAAACAGGCGGAGACGCCAAACAACCAGTTCCGGCACTGGTAATTCAGTTTGTAGGAACTTTGTTGTTTGCCTGGGTAGTAGCATTGGCTTATACCAATGGGTCCATTGCCTCAATCGTGCTGATTAGTATTACTTTCTTCTTTCTATTAATTGCAGCTAATCTTTTTGCTGAGCATTCGGTTTATGCTTCAGTTGTTGAAGGAGCCTTTATACCTACCATGGCGGTAATCATGGTGGTTTGTAATATGTTTCTGTAGTTAGCCAACAAAAGTTAGCTTACAAATAAAAGAAGGGGTGGAAGTCAGCAAACTTCCACCCCTTTTTCATTGGTTCAATAAATCCTTCTTAAATCGAATGATTAGACTGCAACTGACTTATCTGGTGTGATTTATGTCGCAATTCTATGTGACTTTGTCTCCGTAGAAGCGTTACAGTGCTTACACTGTGTCTTTCTAGATAACTCTGTGGAGGTGACAACATGAAGAAATTCATAGTCATGATATCTCTGATCATGATGATGGCAGCACCAGCGTATTCTCAGCTGGACATCCCGGATGATCTGCAGGGCACATTAATCGTTCTCAACAAGCAGGGTCATGATGCCAGCTTCATCGATATTGGTTCCGGTGAAATTGTTCGCTCGATTTCCACCAATCAGAATGGATCCCACATGGAGGCGATCTCCGCAGATGGCTCGGTTGCCTATACCAGCAACGGTGCAGCAGATAGCGTGTCGGTAATCGATGTCACAAACTCACGATTTCTTCGTTCTATAAATGTGCCGGATCGCCCTGAGGCGATCACCACTAACAAAACTGGTACAGAAATATGGGTCGGCAGTAATGACAACGAAGTGGTTACGGTGATTGGCGCGGGGAACGATGAAACTTTGGCGCAATGGGATGGATTCGATTGGCCCTATCGCATACTGCTCACCGATGATGAGCGTTATGCCATCATGCCAGATTTAAACAACAACAATATTCGATTCTTTAACGCGCGCAGCAGAGAAGAGCTTGGTGCAATTGATTTGAGTGGCACCCGACCACAAGGCGAAACTCTCTACAGTGATGATCGAACTTTGTTTCTTTCTCTGGCGGGTCAGGACCGGGTAATGGTTATCGATATTGAGAGTCGGGAAATATTGGGTGGGTATGAAACAGGATCTTCTCCGGATGGCATTGCTTACTCGCCTTTAGTATTAAGAAAGACGATCGATTATCAATAGCCTAACGATACATGCTTTCAAGCGCTGGTAAAATCTGTTCATGTTCAAGCTGAATATCGAGTTCCTGCATTCGAGTTGATTTAATATTTGCGCTTGGAAGTAGCGCGGCATCAGCCATTTCTCCAAACATCAAGCGAACAATTGCACTTGGAATACGGGGCAGACTTATGCTGCCAAGAGATTTTGCCAACGCTTCGCCGAATTCACGATTACTGACTGATTGAGTAGAGACAACATTGAGTGGGCCTGAGAATTTTTCATTCTCAAGCAAGCGCAATAAGATTCTTAGCGCATCGCTAAGAGCAATCCAACTCATTGTCTGTTTTCCGCTTCCTATTGGGCCGACACTTGCGAGCCGCATTGGCAACACTAAGTTTTTAAGAACGCCACCATCGGGATCAAGCACTAGACTGAAACGAAGTAACACTGTTCGAATACCTGCTGATTGTGCAGGTTTTGTTGCCGCTTCCCAATCAACAGATAATTTAGCCAAGAAATCTGTTCCCGCTGGACTCGATTCGTCGAAAGTCTTATCAGGATCTGTGCCGTAATACCCAATCGCGGAGGCGGATAAAAACACTTCTGGTTTTGCGGGTAGCTGCGTAATTGCTTCGCTCAATGTGCGTGTTAACTTGACCCGACTATCGACAATCTGTTGCTTGGTTTTTTCTGTCCAGCGTTTATCAGAAATATTTTGACCCGCAAGATTGATCACCCCATGTAGAGGAATTGTTGGGTCCAGGTAGATGAAATCGGATTCTTGCAGGTAGTAGTGAGAACCTTCGCTAGAATTTCTAACAAGAGGATAGACTTGATAGCCAATGCTTTCTAAATCAGCAGCGATTGAACTGCCAATCATTCCTGTAGCACCAGTTATGAGAATGTTTTTCATGTTGTGCTGAAGTTCTTCAGCCATTATTTTACTTTGATTCTACGATTTTTATTCAGGAAATGTGGATACTTCCAGCATTATCTCATTACGACGCATAAACGGTGGTGTGAAGGGTGGATTGTAGGCTGCCGATTCTGCTTCGGAAAGAATTTCAATACCATTCTGTTCAATTGCTTCCCGAAGCCGCACTTCATATTTCTCACGATTCGATTCAGTCCAGCGTCCTGAATATCGAACCACTGCCATAAGTCTGCCTGGAATTTGTCGAAGACCAACGTTTTCATCCAGCGGTGACGGAGCGCTTTCTAAGGTGTATTTGCTCGGTAACATAAAGGCAACTTGCAGATAGTAATCTGTTACTGAATTTTGCACAGGAGCAGTCATTGCAATCTCTTCGCCTTCTGTAGCCATCGCCATTTGCACCGGTGCCGTCATATCAATATCAGCATCAGCAATATTGTTGCCGGTAATATATTGAAAGAGACGCCTGAATCCCTGGTTCGATGCTCGATTGTAGCTTCTATCTAAAGCAACTTTCGTTTCCGCAACGACGTAGGGTTCATACAGTCGATATTCGATTCTGCCATCCTCATAGAGGACTTGGTATTCGGGTTTTTCGAGTGCCATGGCTGATTGACTCAGAACGAGAAAAATTATGCTCAATATTTTCGAGTACTTGCTAATCATTAATGTGTTCCTGCTGCCTATTTTCTATCTAACTATTTACGTTTGTCTCTTCCGTTTAGTTCACCTGAGTTAAAGAAATATATTTTCAAAAATATTGTGATCTGTTTGCTCAAAATAGGCCGTAATCATTAACGCTATTGCTTATTAATTTTTATTATTGTTTTTTAGGAGCGAGTTTATGAATTACCTTAGAAGAGTTTCTCTTGCGATCTGTGCGCTACTGCCATTGGCGTTCGCAACTGTTCCAGCTAAAGCACAAGACATTGTCGACACTGCTGTGGCTGCTGGACAATTTAATACTCTGGTTGCTGCAGTGCAGGCTGCTGGATTGGTAGATGTTTTGAAAGGCGAAGGCCCATTCACAGTATTCGCCCCAACCGATGAAGCATTCGCTGCTTTACCAGCGGGCACAGTAGAAAATTTACTGAAGCCTGAGAACAAAGATCAACTGGTTGCGGTTCTTACTTATCACGTAGTGTCTGGCAAAATCATGTCTTCCGACATCGCTGGAAAGACTGCCGAAGTTGCCAGTGTGCAAGGTTCTGAATTATCAGTCGATGCGACTGACGGCGTAAAAGTAGACAACGCCAATGTTGTGGCGGCAGATATCGAAACCGATAACGGTGTTATTCACATTATCGATCAAGTTGTTCTCCCTAACTGAGTCTAACTCAGAAGATTGATAGTTAGGCTGGCGCCCCGCCAGCCTTTTTTTTGCTTACTAGATAGTGCCAAACAAATCGTAGGCGTCCGCTTCTGTAACAGTGACGGTGACAATATCGCCGGGATCTAATTGCTGATCTGTGTCTATATAAACCAGGCCATCGATCTCCGGTGCGTCAGCGGTTGAACGGCCAACAATGCCTTCTTCGTTTACCTCATCGACAATAACCTGAACGGTGGTTCCTACTTTTTCTGCCAGGCGTGCGGTGGAAATTTGCTGCTGAACTTCCATGAATCGATTCCAGCGCTCTTCTTTTAGTTCGTCCGCTACAGGGTCGGGTAATTTATTGGCCTTTGCGCCTTCCACCGGTGAGTATTGAAAGCAGCCGACTCTGTCGAGTTTTGCTTCCTGTAAAAATTCTAATAACTCTTCAAAATCTTTGTCGGTTTCACCTGGAAAGCCAACGATGAAAGTGCTGCGAATGCTTAAGTGGGGAAGTTCATGGCGCCATTGTTGGATGCGCTTTAAAGTCTTTTCGGTAGCAGCAGGGCGACGCATGGCTTTTAGAATGTCGAGACTGGCATGTTGGAAAGGAATATCCAGGTAAGGAAGAATTTTACCTTCTGCCATTAAGGGTATGATTTTATCCACGTGAGGGTAGGGATAGACATAATGCAAGCGAATCCATACACCTAGATCGCCAAGTGCTTCACAGAGTCCCTGCATGTTTGCTTTAACTGGCCGGCCTTGCCAGAAACCAGTTTGATACTTCGTGTCTACGCCATAGGCACTGGTATCTTGAGAAATAACCAGGAGCTCTTTAACGCCAGCGTTAACTAATCGCTCGGCTTCGTCTAACACATCACCTATCGGTCTGCTGACCAAATTCCCGCGCATGGAAGGAATAATGCAAAAGCTGCAGCGATGATTGCATCCTTCGGAAATTTTTAAATAGGCATAGTGTCGAGGAGTAAGCTTGATGCCTTGAGGCGGTACCAGATCGGTATAGGGGTCGTGTTCTACTTCTGGTGGCGGGACGAAAGCGTGCACCTGTGATACGACTTCTTCATAGGCTTGCGGGCCGGTTACTCCAAGTACTTTTGGGTGGGTGCTGGTAATCAAATCGGCTTGCTTGCCAAGACAACCGGTAACAATCACCTTGCCGTTTTCATCGAGTGCTTCGCCAATTGCCTGTAAGGACTCTTCTTTGGCGCTGTCTATAAAACCGCAGGTGTTAACCACCACGATATCAGCATCGTCGTAGCTGGGAACGATGGCATAGCCATCCATTCTTAATTGCGTAAGTATGCGCTCCGAATCCACCAGGGCCTTTGGGCACCCGAGGGAGACAAAGCCTACTTTTTTCTCTGATGATTTAGTGGACATGGTTAAATACAGTTAGACCTAAAGAAAACAGCCAGTAACTTAAATAGCGAAATGGGAGGATAAATCCCCGCCTGCGAGTTTGGGTCGCGATTATAGCGGGGATTGGAACTAAATAGGGAGGATTACCAGGCGCCGAGGATGGCACCCATGAGTGTTAGGGCTAGTACACAGTATCCAGCATTAATCAAATAGGCTTTCATGGATTGCTTTTCGAACAGATAGATAATGCCTAGAAATGTTGCCACCCATCCTAATCCCGCGGCAAAGCCGGCAAAGGTACCAAAGGCAAGGGTTGCTTCAGCGCCAATAAACATCTCCAAATTAACTGAGGCGATAAAGGCGAGTAACAAGGAAACACCGAAGACCATGGGCAAATTACGTTTGGCCAGATCCTCTTCCGTTAAATTAAATGCTTCCATCCAGGCGCGACTGAATACTAGTCCATACCAGATTCCCCCCACCAAAAAACTGGAGACAGCAGCGACAATGACCGACAACCAATTTATTCCACCAACAGCTTCCATAGTAATACCTCTTTAGTTTTTTCTTAAAGTAGCAACCACATTCCTGGATTGATTGTAAAAAATTAACTACTTCTCTCTATCTAAAGGAAAAAAGTTCGGATCCTCCTGATTGAAATCCATAGAAATAAATTCGCAGGGATTAAAACCAGAAAAATGTTTAAATTCTTTAATGAAGTGCGGTTGATCGGAGTAACCACAATCATGAGCAATATTGGACCAGCATACATCTTCTTTCTGATTGATGCGTTGTAAAAGATCGTTAAAGCGCAGTATGCGCTGATAGTATTTGGGGTTAGTCCTACATACTTTTTAAATTGGTCGATGAGATTCTTTTGCGTTGCAGGATAGGATTCGATCAATTGATTCAAATTTGCTACTGGTTGTTGCTGCAGACGTTGCATAAATTCTACCAGTTCCGGCGGTGGTGCTTTGGCTTCGTCGAAGCGTTGTAGCAACCATTTTTCCATCAGTTCAAATTTTTCTGCAGAAGTTTCCGTGATCAACATAGCTTCCCGCAATTCCAACAATTCAGTGCCTAATTCGCCTTCGATGGTCTGAATTTTTCCATTGAGTTCTTCGCAGGGTATATGAGTGAAAGGGTAGCTGCCAAAAGGTTTGAACTGTAGTACAAACATTTCCGAATCTTCATGGGCGGAAATGGAAATATAATTTCGATGCATACCGGAAATCCAAACCCGAGTGAATTCGGCATCGGGTTTTAAGTCTTCAGCATCGAATGTATTACGAACTTGGCCGTCCAGTTCGAAGAGAATATAGATGTGTCCGGTAGGTACGATTCGCTCGATCGAGTGGTCGGGCACGAAGTGCTTAAAATGAATCAGGGATTCAATGAATGGTGCGATTGGCCCATCCGGTGTGTGGGTTTCAAAAATCATAGCGCGAGATAACCGTTATGCCTGGAGGCTGGCTCTTTCCTGTTCCACCAGGACCCGTCTCAAAATTTTCCCCGAAGCGGACTTGGGAATTTCATCGACGATTTCAAGCTTGCGAATTTTTTTATGGGGCGCAACTTGCTCGGCAACGAATCTCATGATGTCTTCCGCTGAAATTTTTTCTTTCAACACAACAAATGCTTTAGGAATTTCGCCTGCTTCTTCGTCCGGGCTGGGAATCACGGCGGCATCGGCGATGGCAGCATGACTGACCAACAATGCTTCCAGTGCGGCTGGTGCCACCTGATAACCTTTGTACTTAATTAGTTCTTTAACGCGATCCACGATGAAAAAATAGCCATCTTCATCGGCATAACCAATATCACCGGAATGAAACCAGCCGTCTTCGTCGACACAGCCCTTGGTGGCCTCGTCGTTGTTCAAATAGCCAACCATGACATGTTGGCCTTTAATCAAGACTTCACCGTTTTCGTTAACACCAAGATCTGCGCCGGTTTCGGTGTCGATAATTTTGGAGAATGTGTTGGGTACGACGCGACCAACCGAACCGGTTTTGTCTTCAGGCACTGGAATCGTGTTTACATGGCAGGCGCCGGCAACTTCTGTCAGGCCGTAGCCCTGATAGATTTGGCAGCCCAATCTTTTCGCACAGGCGGCTTCCAATTCTGCACCCAGCGGCGCGGCGCCGGAACTAATCAGTCTGAGGCTGGAGGTGTCGTATTCGTCAACCATTGGGTGCTTAGCGAGAGCCAATACCAAAGGTGGTACCAGGTTAATGCAGCTGATCTTATAATCCTGAACGAGTTGCAAAAACTGCTCCAGATCGAAACGAGGCATGGTGACCAAAGTAACACCACGATAAACAGCCAGATTTAGAATCAAAACCATGCCGTAGATATGGAAGAAGGGAAGTACGCCGACTAATACATCGTCATCGACCAGAGTATTGATCGATGCAGTTAGCACCATGTTTGAAGTCAGGTTTTCATGGGTAAGCATGACCCCTTTGGATAATCCGGTGGTGCCGCTGGAATAGGGCAGCGCTACTAAATCAACCTTTGGATCGATTTCTACTGCAGGGGCATCGCCGTCATTGCTTAACAGTTCCGCGAAAGGTGTCGCACCTTCAGCTTCACCCAGGACGAATATTTCTTCTATGCCACATTCTGCTGCGGCGGGTGCGGCGCGATCCATAAATTGTGGAATCGTAATTAGAATTTTTGCGCCAGAATCATTGAACTGATGAATCAGATCATTGGTTGAGTAGAGCGAATTAACCGTGGTGTTTATTCCTCCGACGGCGGCAACACCGAGGAAAATTGTGGCGTACTCAGGGATATTCGGGCAGAACACCGCGCACACATCACCTTTTTTAAAGCCTCGCTGATGTAATCCGGCGGCTAGATGATTAATCTGCGTTCTGAGTTGGGAGTAGCTAAGTGCTCTGCCGCTGGGTCCATCGATAAGAGCCGGTTTGTCTCCCAGTTCGTCAACTCTTGCGAGCACGACGCTGGTTAAATCTTGATTGGGAACTGTTACATCGGGATGGCTATTCTCAAAAATCACTTGCTGCCTACCTTTTTATTTTTATTTGCATCTTGCCACTGTTCATAAAGCGGCTTTTCTGCACTTTAAGTCAGCTTTTCCTAAAGCACAACAATCATTTACAACCCGGCAAAGGCCGGATGAAAAGAGATAATCCCTTGTTTGTCCTTTAAGGCCCCGGCTTTCAATTCCAGGATCATAAAGACTTCATCCGCAACATCGTATTCTGATTTGATTCCAAAATTGACAGAGGGTGAAAAGCCAAAGCGTGGGTAGAATTCAGGATGTCCTAAAACCACAATGGCTTCGGCATTATGAAGGCGACATGCGGCGAGACCAGCCTGCACCAACTGCGATCCTATTCCCTGGTTTTGATGATCTGGGCTCACTGCCATGGGAGCTAAACCGAGTAAAGTTAATTCAGGCGCGGCGTTCAAGGTAACTGGCGTGAAAAGAATGTGGCCTTTAATCTCCTTTTCCTCTGCTGCGACCAAGGAGATAAATGGAGTTGCTGTTTCACGTAAGCTATTGATTAGCTGTGCTTCGTCCTCACTTGGAAATGCGGCTGCATTATGAGAATAAATCTGTTGGATATCCTGCGGTTGTTCTTTCCTAATAATCATCGATGTCGTTAATAGAAAAATGGTGGCTACTTATGATAAAGCCTTCTCGGAGGTAAAACTTATGTGCCGCGAAGCGTTGCACCCCAGAGTCGAGATGTAATTGAGTGCATTTGTTATCTCGACAGTGTTGTTTAAGCCAATCCATGATTGTTTTCCCAGCTCCGCTTGATCTTTTCTTTGAGGTGGTCACCAGATCATCTACATAGATATGTTTTCCCCAGGCTAATTTGAGGTCGATGACAAAACCGGCGATACAGAGAATGTCGCCATCAGACTCCACATAAGCAATGTTATAGCCGTATTGTTGCTGCTGTTTGATTTGTGCGATCAGTTCGGCTTCATCTTTGAAGTGAGTTCGCAGTTCCAACAATACCGGTGCAATGCGGATTAGATCTTCGTCGTTTTCTACCAGCTTTACTTCCATTACTACTAAATGCTACTCCGTAATGTCTTCATCGGTTGTTTCGGCTTGTTTGGATTGGCTGCTTTTGTAGTAGTCCAAAACAATCAGGAAAAAGGATAGTAGTGCCTGGGTGGGAACAAACAAGGCTGCGCCAAAGCCCAAAAACATTCTTGCAGCAAATGCGGCATACCAAATTAGCGCGGCTATTAGTGGAATTTTGTAACCGTATCGGATTGTTATTCGGTAGATGTAGTACCAGAAAACAACTGCCACTACCCAGGTGCCAATAAACAACATAGTTCAGCTATCCAGTATGTAAAGGAATGGAAATAGCAATTTCAGAATTGGGATTTCCCACAATTCAAGACTAAGTGGACATTCCCCGAGCGGCAATTTGCCAAACTGCTTCGACACGATCGCCGCGAATGGCATACATCTGGTTATAGAGGTTTACTACTGGATCACAGTGCGAAACGATTAGCTCCATCTTGTCGCCGACTTTGTAAGAGCGAGATGCATTGTCTTCGTAACGCAGCGTACCGAATTCATCGGAACCGGAGGAGTAACTCATGCCGGTCTCACCTTTTACTCGGGCCCAGGGTCGATTGATGGTGCAAGCCTTGGCGCCGGCGTCGGTAGTTACACGACCTTCATACTGATCGTTAAGTACCGTTGTTAGAATTGTTAATGAAGCTCCAAAGTCTGAATAGACATCGTTATCGGTTTCGCCGCCGATGTCGATGTATTGCGCGTCCATAAACACATAGCTTCCCACCTGGATATCGGTGAGTCCCCTGGTTTCATGATCGATGTTGTAGGTGCCGGTGCCGCCGCCACTGAATATTTCTGTGTTTAAACCGGCTTGATTAAATAAATCAAAGGTATCGGTGGCGCCAACTAAGCGTTCTAATGTTTGATTCTTGCGTTCTTCGAATCCCTTAACGTGTTGAGAGCCACCGTCATAGCAGAGTAGTCCCCGTAAATTTAGGGCAGGGAGTTGATCGATCAATTGGGCTAATTCCAGGGCAGGTTGGCCTGGAGTAATGCCAGTCCGATGACCTCCGGGATCAACATCGACTACAACATCGGCGGTAATTCCCATTGCCTCTGCCGCTTCTGATAACAAGCGTGCGTTTTGTGCTGAGTCGGTGGCCTGGACGAAACGGGAATTTGCCTGACGTAAATTCATTGCCCGCCTAATTTTAGTTGGCGTGACATTGGTTGTGGTCATTAAAATTTCGTCGATGCCATTCTGATACATGGCCTCTGCTTCACTAATCTTGGCGGTACAGATGCCAACTGAACCCGTGTCTAATTGCATCTGGGCAATGACTGGAGTCTTGTGAGTCTTGGCGTGAGGTCTGCTGGCGATGCCATTGCTGTTTACGGTGGATGCCATGGTTGCAATGTTTGCTTCCAACAGATCCAGATCGACACATAGGCAGGGAGTATCTAATTCCCATTTCTCCACGTCTTCCTGCATTTCGCCATCGACGTAGAGCGCTTGAATTTCGCTTGCGGTATAACCTTTCACTGTAGTTGGAAGCCAGAGTGCTGCAGCGCCAGTCGACTGTAAAAAACGACGCCGGGACATTGATGATTTGGTCATTGTATCGCCCCATTAGAATTCTTATTAGAGAGGAACCAAGCATACTCGTTTGTAGGCTTATTCTCCAACCCTTGAGCTACACCACGACAAACTGACCCATCATGCCCCGGTCTTCATGTTCCAGAATATGGCAGTGGTACATGTAGGGATTTTCTTCGTTGACGAAATCGGTAAAGCGCATAATGATTCGAACTCTTTCTCCAGAGCCGACCTTAACGGTGTCTTTCCATCCTCTCTCGTTTGCCGGCGGGGGATTGCCATTACGATCCAGTAATTGAAACTGGCCATTGTGGATGTGAAAGGGATGCATCATGGGGGAGTTATTGCTTAGCTCCCAAATCTCAGTGGTGTTGAGAGGGATTCTTTCATTGATGTATTCCATGTCCATGCGTCGACCATTAATAAAGTAGTTGCCACGGCCATGGCCTCCGCCCAGACCGCTTCTTGCGCCCGTTCCTGGTCCGGCGTCGTTGCCGCTGCGCATGCCGGCACCCATAGACAACTGAAATTGCCGAGTATTTTCCGCGGCTGCTGCAGGCAGTTGATAGATTGAAGCTAGCTGTGGAGGAACTGTGGGACTCGCTTCTAGTGTGCTGGAAGGTCGTAGGTTTAAAATTTGCAGTTCCTGGGAATTTAATGAGCGCATTAGCTCACTCATCGCTCCGGGAAAGAATGGAAAACTCGGTGTGCGCCCGCGGCTGATTAGATTGAATGGTTCCTGGCCGTTAAATTCCACCAGGATTTCTGCCCGTTCTGCTGGTGCGAGTTGCAGGCTAGTTTGGGTAATAGGAGCTTCCAAGAGACCGCCATCGCTGGCGATTTGTTGAAACGCCTGTCCGTTACTAAGGGCGAAATCAAAGGTCCTGGCGTTTGCGGCATTGAGAATTCTAAATCTGACTAAACGCGTACTTGGTGCAAACATGGGATTAATCGTGCCATTCACTAATACGTCAGTTCCCTGTACACCGATAACCAGATCGTCGTAAGTATCCATGTAACTGAAACTGCCGTCCTCGTTAAAGCGACGATCCTGAACAATTAAGGGAATATCATCGACACCATAAGTATTTGGCAATTCCAGATTTTCATCATCGTCTTCAATAATGATAAGGCCTGCTAATCCTCTGTAGACTTGTTCACCAGAAGATTCTTCCATGTGAGAGTGATACCAAAAAGTACCAGCAAACTGCACGACTTCGAAGTTCGCGTTCCAGGTGTCACCATTTTCAATTACCTGGTGTGGTCCGCCGTCTTCAGTTGCTGGCAAATGGAAGCCGTGCCAATGCAAGGAACTTGCTTCTCTAATTCGATTCGATACAGCTAGTGATACTCTTTCGCCGCGATTAAATCTTAATGTTGGTCCAAGATAGGCGCCATTGATACCCAGTGTTTCTGTCTCAAGCCCGGCATGAAAAGATTTTATTCCCTGCTGCAGTGAAAGTTGGAATGCTCTGGCGCTCTGATCTAATGTGCCCAAATCCTGTGGTGGAATCTGTAGCTCATTCAAAGTCTGTTCTGCGGCGAAGAAGTAGGGATCCATCCCGCTATAAAGCGCAGCTGAACTGAGACTTATCGAGGAAAGAAATTTACGCCGGGAAATCACGATTAGTCATTTTCACCAAGTGCGAATTTGACCGCTTGATTAGCGTGAATCGCGGTAGTGTCATACAAGGGCACATCGGTTTGTTCCTGTGAGATAAGCAGTGCGATTTCGGTACAACTAAGAATGACAGCCTGTGCGCCAGCGGCCTGCAATTGTTTAACCACTTCCAGATAGGCAATGCGAGAATCATCATTGATGATACCGAGGCACAGCTCTTCATAGATAACTTTATGCACTTGTGCTCGCTGTTCGTCATTCGGAACAAGAACTTCAATGTCGAATTTTTCGCTTAAGCGACCTTTGTAGAAATCTTTTTCCATGGTAAAGCCGGTGCCTAATAATCCTACCTTTGTTATCCCGTCTTTTATTAACTCCGCTGCTGTGGCATCGGCGATATGTAGCAGCGGAATGCCAATGGCAGATTCGATATCAGGAGCAACAATATGCATAGTGTTGGTACAGATAATCAAAAAATCAGCACCGCCGGCTTCGATAGATTGTGCCGCTTGTTTAAGGATAATGGCGGTAGCGACCCAATCATCGGCGTGTTGAAGTTTTTCAATTTCTTCGAAATCCACGCTATTCATTACAATTTTCGCGGAATGCAGGCCACCCAGAGATTCCTTTATGCCTTCATTAAGCGCGCGATAATAGGAGGCTGTGGATTCCCAGCTCATTCCACCTAACATGCCAATGGTTTTCATCTTTCTTAATGCGTCCTGTTTTGTGGGTATTTCTGGACTAAAATGTAATCGATCCAAGAATGGATTAAACTTTCATACCTGTTAATGTTTCTACCTATAAGTATTTCTAGCTATTTTGGATATTCTTTATGCGACTAGCTTCCCTGCTGGGCTATTGTATCGGAACAGTTCTACTGCTGCAGAACTGTTCTAGTGAGCAAACTAATCAGGCTGCTTCTGCAGCGCCTCGATTTTTTGAAGTCAATTCATTCTTGTCGGATGCTGTGCCACCGATCCAAACGGACCTGCGTTATTTTACCGCTAACAATTTTATTGGTGAGCGCATCGATGGCTACAACGCCGATAAAATTCTGGTGACTCTGGACACCGCACTGGCACTCGCGGCGATTCAAATCGAGTTGGCCGATAAGGGTATGGGATTAAAAGTGTTCGATGCCTATCGTCCGCAACAGGCGGTGGATCATTTCGCTCGATGGGCTGCCGATCTCAATGATGTTGCCAACAAGCAACAATACTATCCCAATGTCGACAAAGCGGAGCTATTTGAACAAGGTTACATTGCTGATCGTTCTGGCCATTCCCGCGGCTCTACGGTAGATCTGACATTGATTGATAGCGAGACTGGAGAAGAGCTCGATATGGGATCGCCCTGGGATTTTTTCGATCCTATTTCCTGGCCAACCAGTATTGAGGTTTCGCTACCACAAAAAACGAATCGTGAAATACTCAGAGAAATCATGCTTAGACGCGGATTTGTTCCACTTATGGAAGAGTGGTGGCATTTTACGTTGGAAGATGAGCCTCATCCCGAAACCTATTTCGATTTCCCCATCAATTAAAAGTAGTCAGTCATATGCACAAAATGCGGGATAAAGTTGTTGCTCAGTTTCCCATCGTATTGCTTACGCTGGTCAGTATTATTCAAGCGTTGGCTCTGGAATTGATGTGGGGAAAAATAACGGCAGCAGACTATCTGTGGCAATTTTCTCTGGACACGATTGTTACCTGGGGAATGATAAGCGCGACCCTGATGGGCATACTACAGTTGTGGATAACATACTCGACCTTGGTTATCGGCTTCACCTGGCGACCAGATATTAGTGACTCAATTCTTCCATTTGTTATTGGGCTCTTGGAATTTCTGATGATCAATTTAATAGACGCCACAGTTAATCCATTTTGGTTTTATGTATTGGCATTGCTATTTGTAATTACTAATTGGGTGGTTCACACCACGCTGCGGCGAGCCAGGCGTGAGTTAGAAAATGAGGCATTTTTTCGCAATCGTGCACCGGCGACCTGGTGGGATTTTCGCGGTGCGATGGTGACCATTGTGTTGTTTGTGTTATTCGGGATGTCGATTACAGTTTTTAACAGTTTAACTTGGTTGGCGCTTCTCGGAATAGCGACTGCGAATGTAGTCTTAGTTGTACAAATGTCGATCTCGAGCAGGTTATGGAATGCTATGATGGAAGTCGAAGAATAGAGGAAAGGCTAGCCACCTAACAAATGATCTGGGATATCTACACCCTGTTCACGATAATATCGCAAAGCGCCAGGATGCAAAGGAACTGGTATACCGTTTAAGGCAATTTCAATCGCCATGGCTTTGGTGGCGCCGTGAATTTCCTGCAGAGTCGCCAGATTTTCCCAAAGCATTCGCGTCATGTTGTAGACAATTTCTTCGGACACATCTTCTCTTGCTACAAAAATATTAGGACTCGCAGCAGTATTGATGGTGGTTTCTTGTGTGGGATAAGTGCCGGCTTCGATTGCATAAGTTTCCCATAAGGGAAATTCATAATTCATCGATTCTATATCTTCTTCCGTAAACTCGAGCACGGTCATATCGTCTCCCAACAAGGCGAATGCGCGAGTTATGGTGGTAACTGGTGGCCCCGCGGGAATATTCATGCCAACGATATTGCCGTCCTGCAGTGCATTTGCGGACGGACCATAGCCCATATAAGCCAGGGAGATTTCGTTGTCATAGTCGATACCCAGAGCATCAAAAATATAGATGCCGGTATATTCGGCGCCTGAATTACGCATACCAATAGAGTAACGCTCCCCGCCCAGTTCATCGATGTCGTTAACGTTTCCTCGCGAAACCAAATCGGAGCGCAAGACGAAGTGTTCTACGTTTGGCCACATAGCACTGATGGATCTGAAGTTCTTGTAGGGATTGCGAATTGGACCGGATCCTTCGTAAGCCCATGCACCAAATATTCCGAGCAGAATTGCGAATTGAGCCTGGTTATCTCGAAGTAGTTTGATGTTTTCCATTGAGCCGGCAGAACTAATTGCCGACACAGAAAAACCAGATTCTTCTTCCGCGGAGACTAAGGTGGAAAGCGCGACACCAACGGGATAAAAAGTGCCACCGGTGGTGCCGGTAGTTAAGACATAAGTGCGGCGTTCTCCTGCTTGCTCGCTACAAGCAACAAGAACGAATCCAATCAAGGCAATGACAAGCAATCGAATCACGAAGATCCACCAACAATGTTTGCGATGGCGCTAGTCTACATTGCATTGTCTGGTTGAGTAAGCTTTTAGTCGGGACAGCTGCCGGGCATTTCTGCTATCCAGCGCTGAATAAGATCGATGCCTTCCTGATGAATTAATGAGCGACCAAGTTCGGGCATCATCTCATCCGGTGCATCGGATTCCATTCGGTAGAGTAAAATCGAGCGATCAGGATTGCCTGGAACGATGCTGTACAGCATGTCGCCAGCGCCGCCACCGGCGGCAACCGGCGTTTTGCAGACGCCCATGTTGACCAGCAGCTCGTGTGATCCGTCCAATAGAAGGGCAGAGGTGTCCGCCGCCCCATTAGGGTTGTGGCAGTGGCCGCAATGGATGTTGAGATAGGCTTGCGCCCGTTCATCGATGCTTGCGCTTTCATCCATCCAGGAAGTTGGACTAGGGTTATTCGGCTCCTGATCGAGCCAGCTTCGAGCGATAAGCCCGGCGATTTGTGATTGGTTTTCCTGGAAAGAGAAGCTTAGTTGAGAGGCGATGGCAGCAAGCGGGCGCATATCACCACCAGGATGTTCGGTTACATGACAACCTGCACATTGATTCTCATTAGGAACGAAATAAACGAATTCAAGGTTTCCGGTGTCACTTTTTAAGTTTATATTCGCGCTAGCACCTGCAATTCTCAAAAACGCTTCAGTTTGCTCATCATTCCAGACATAGGGGAAAGCTTCCCAGCTATTCGTTCTTCTCACTAAGAGTCGGGTTTCAATGAGTTTGCTGCTTGCGAGGCTTAGTGAAGATTTACCATGATCCGTTTGACGAAGAGTGTTGCCTTCAGAGTCAGTGGGATAATAAAATGTTTTGCTTAGCACCGTACCTACCGGATACTCAATCTCACCATCTACTAATTGTGCACTAGCGCCGACAGGTATCCAGAGTGTACGCAACTTGTGGGCATAATCGGTAAACAGCTGATTTGCTGGTTTGAAAACCAGGCTTGCCTTATGCGGCGTCAGTTCAGCGGAACTTAGCGCAAAAAGATTCCAGTCGGACAATCTTTGCGGATTATCCGACTCATGGAATACAGGTTGAGATTCTGAGCAGCCAAGGAGCACAGTAAGGCTGGCTGCGATAATGCTGCAGCGCCAGATAGTTTTGCTCATTCTGCTCCAGTTGAAAGCGAAATCTCAGACAGAGCAGGGAGTTCGCAATTGTGATCAGTGCTGTCAAAACTAGGCGCAGCAAATCCATTACCTGCATCTAAGTTAACAAAACTTATTTCACCATTTTGGCGCATACATAATATTTCATTAGCTAGCTTGCCAGGAACCAGGGTGCCATCCCAGACTACATCAGGAATAGGTTGGCCAGTTGCCGCCTGGAGTGCGATCAAGGGTTCTGAATCAGGAGCAGTGCCGCCGCCATTGAATTCGTTGTTATGAATATTTATTGACTCAGGAAAAGGATCGTAGTTTTCGTCTTCGAATGGCCTTTCGGTAATGTAGTAACTGAAGATCAGAACATTGGCGGTATTGTTATCAGTGAAGGTATTACCAAACACTTCAATACTATCGTTAGCCAAAACCATTAATCCCGAACCTGCTGGTACCGAGCCAACGATATTTCCCTCTGGCGCAAAATTCTCGATGTTGTTATCGATAATCTGATTATTAAACACTCGAGTATTACGACCACCCTGAACAGGCAATCCTGGCAAATCGAATACCAGTATTCCGCCAGTATTATTAGTAGCTACATTGTTATATACATCGGCAAAGGTAGAGTTTTCGATTTCGATTCCCGCCACGTTGTGTTCTGCGCGAGAATTTCTAACAATAATCTGATTAGATTGCCCGACATAGATACCAGCATCCGATGCGCCGATGGCGACAGCACCGTCGATTAAGATATTGGATGACTGCACTGGATAGATGCCATAAGCACCATTAGTTGTAAGCGCGCCACCAGTCCATTCCGTGCGGACATTGCGAATGACCACATTATTGCTTTCGTTAATCTTTAAGGCATCGCCAACAGTGTCTTCGATGGCAAGGTCTTCAATCACAAAATCATCGGCGTTAACCAATAATCCTTCTGCACCTTGAATCTGGTTTGCAAATGACAGAACTGAGCTATCGATTCCAGCACCTCTTATAGTGACACCCGATACGTTAAGCGAAAGGCTGCGGGTTAAATCGTGGGTACCAGCAGGAATTTCAATTACGTCACCCGGTTGGGCTTCGATTAGTTGTTGTTGCAATGCCTCTTCGAAGCTAAGTTCAGGCGCAGCAGGCTGTTGTTCGCTGCAGGCAGCCAGAAAAGTGACCAGGCAGCTCAGCGTAGAAATTTTTAGTATTGTGGTTTTCATGGATTTACTGATTCCCCCATCAGTGAATAAATCATTGTTCGGGCGGCAGTATAAGATTGATTGTTTTAAGGTGTAAACCACTGCACACTATTATCTCCCCAATGATTTAAAGAGGATTTCTAATGGGTATCGAAATTGGCAGCCTCTGTGTGCGAAGGTGCGCACAAATCAATGCTCCCGCGCAAAGGATTTGGGAGGAATTTGAGTCTATTGAAAAACTCAGTGCCTGGTATGGAATCGGTCATAAGATAGAGAGTTTTCAACCGGGACTCGATGGCGAGATTTCTATGAGCGTAGAAATTGAAGGCAGGCGCAGGCCATACGGTGGCAAGATTATTGTCTGGGAGCCCGGAGCGGAGTTTTCAATCGATGACAATTGGTACGATGAAGACATGGCCTGGCCCGTGAACACCTTTATCACAATCAGACTTTCAGAATACAACGGCGAAACTTTAGTTGAGCTGTTTCATCACGGTTTCGAAAGATTAGGTAGTGATGCTGCGACCCAACATGAAGGCTATGAAGCGGGTTGGAAAAATCAGCATTTAATGGCGCTTAAGAAAATCGTAGAAGGGAGCTAGTGGAAGCGAACTAGAAGAAGAGATCTAAAAAACCAGGCAAAAAATAACCGTGATGAACATTTGCTCATCACGGTTATGGTTTTTTTAACTTTTTTCTAGTCTACTGAGCGAGACTGTGGACGAACACGCAGCCCGCCGTACTGTTCGTCAGTAACTGGATCTAACCAGTCAACGGATCCTTCGTAGATAGTTAATTGCAGTGCATCGACATCAGGATGTGCGCCATGCCAATGTTCTATGCCAGCTGGAGTCCAATAAGGCTCCCCAACGTGGAATTCCTCGATAGCACGACCGCGAATCTGGTGTAAACCAATGCCTTCTTCAACCATTAAGAGTTGGCCCCAGGTATGAGAATGCCAGGAAGACCGCACTCCGGCTGGAAACAAAATTCTAATGTTTGCCATATCCGGTGTTTGACTTACTTCTGGCGACCCGCCTTGAAAGTTACTCGACTGCGCAGAAATAACATCGGTCTGTGTAACTAGTACAACAGCGCCTAAAACCAGGGCTGCACACACAGATGTGATTATCTCTATTTTTTTCTTCGGACTGTGACTCATCACTCCCTCCGACTGTTGTTGTTATGATCGTGTTGTGTTGATCGGTGACTAACACCATAGGAATATCCCAATGTCGGAGGTATGTCAACTGAAGCGGGTATTTCTGCTGTCTCCCAATGCAATCTTTGTTATCCTGCCCAGTCCCAACCAGACAAGAATAAGAATGATGGCTAAGCGTTTTCAATTCAATTTTCTAAAATTGCTAAATGTTTTTTTAGTATGTTGCGGATTGCTGCTGGGATCCCAAACGTTCGCGCAGGAAGTTAATCCATTAGAGAGAGATCCGCGGGCAGCCAGAGTTGGCGGTTCGCTCTTTCGTGCACAATGCGCCACTTGTCATGGCGCCGATGCCAAAGGCATCGAAACAATTGATGCACCGGACCTGACCTTGATGTTTACTCGTGATGGAGTAAACGATGGCTCGGTTTTTCAGGTAATTCGAGATGGCGTTCCCGGCAGCATCATGCCACCCCATAGCTTTACCGACACTGAGGTTTGGACTCTGGTTTCCTATTTGCGCAGTGTTGCCGTTGCCGGCACAACATCGCCAATAGATGGCGATCCCCGTCGCGGCCTTACTCTTTTCAATGAAAACTGTGCACTTTGCCATCGCGTCAACGGCAGAGGCGGCAGTCTTGGTCCCGATCTATCGGCAATAACAAGTCGGCGTTCGCAAACAGCCTTAGTGAATTCCATTAGAGATCCCAGTGCCAATATTGGTCGCCGCTTCAAACCAGTAACGCTGGTGACAACGGCAAATGATCTAGTGCAGGGCACAATTAAGAGTGAAGACGCATTCTCAATACAGATTATGGACAGCAATCAGATCTTGCGCGGTTTCAGAAAATCAGCGCTGCGGGAAGTCATTCATGAAGAGACTTCACTCATGCCAAATTTTTCTGATTCTGACTTAAGTAATAGCGACATCGATGATGTGCTTAGTTTCTTACAATCAAATCAATAGCAGGATTACAGTAGAGACAATGAAGAAAATAAAATTTTCCTGGATCGCAAGTCTATTGTGCTTGTCATCTTCGCTAGTGTTGGCGCAGAGTCCTGATGGACCATCGTATGAAGATATTCTCAATGGCTTTAATGATCCAACGCGTTGGTTAACTTACTCCGGTGACTACAGTGGAACTCGCCACAGTCCTTTGACGCAAATTACGCCGGATAATGTCGCCGATTTAAGACCGGTTTGGACCTTTCAATCCGGTACTACGACTCGTGGTCGAGGTTGGGAAACAACGCCTCTTTTGGACGATGGCGTGCTCTATGTTACTGGTTCCAATAATTACGCCTGGGCAATCGATGCCCGCACCGGTCGCACATTTTGGCAGTACCGCAGGAACTTGCCAGATGATTTGACTTACGGTGCTTCCGCTCCGGTTAATCGCGGATTCGGTATGTTAGGCAATCAACTTTTTATGGTGACTCTCGATGCGCATTTGATGTCGTTCGATCGTCGCACCGGTGAAGTGTTGTGGGAGAGAGAGTTAGCGGATTATCAAATTGGCTATTCCGCCACGTTGGCGCCACTGATTGTTGGCAATAAAGTCATCGTTGGAATTTCCGGAGGCGAGTATCAAACCCGCGGGTTTATCGACGCCTTTGATCCGGTTTCCGGTGAACGCATCTGGCGTTTTAATACTATTCCCGGGCCAGGTGAGCCAGGCAGTGAAACCTGGCCGGACGATCCACAAATCTTGGCCCAGGGTGGCGGCGGTACCTGGATGAACGGTTCTTACGACCCGGATCTCAATTTAATTTATTGGGGCGTTGGTAATCCTAATCCAGACTACTACGATGAAAATCGTCCCGGCGACAATCTTTATAGCGATTCAATTGTTGCCCTCGATGCGAATACTGGTGAACTACGTTGGCACTACCAGTTTACTCCTCATGATGTAAATGATTGGGATGCCAATCATATGTCGGTGTTAGCGAACATTGATTGGCAAGGTGAACCTAGAAGAGTTGTTATGGTTGGTAATCGTAATGGTTTTTTCTATGTGTTGGATCGAGTAAGTGGTGAGTTACTTTTAGGAGAACCGTTTACTGCTACGACCTGGGCGCGAGAAATTGGACCCGATGGCAGACCGATAATATTGAATGACGGCAGCCTGGGTTGTCTACCCGATCCCTGGGGTTCTACAAATTTTTATCCTCCTACTTTTTTTCCAGGATTGGATTTATTCATTCTTACCGCCCGGGAAACTTGTGCGACCTACGTACCGGAAGAACCGGCCAACACACCTGGGCAGTCAAACTTTGGTGGCACCGTCTTTATCGATGCGGAACAGGGCTATGGTGCGTTAAGAGCGCTGGATGTTCATAGTGGTGAACTGGAATGGGAATTTACCTATCCCTCGCCAACCTTTGGCGGCGTTATGTCCACCGCCTCAGGGCTGGTTTTTGCGGGGGATCATGAAGGCAATTTCATGGCATTTAATGCGGAATCGGGAGAAAACCTCTGGCACTTCCAAACTGGTTCTCGAATCTGGGGTGCGGCGGCAATTACCTACATGTTAGATGGTCTGCAGTACGTCATGATTCCTTCCGGAACCACTTTAACTGCTTTTGCCCTCAGAGCCCCCTAAATTAGGGGCTTGCAGGACTTTTTGATCACGCTATTAGGGTTTACTGCGGGTGGACAATAAGCGCCTGGAATCTTATCCTTCTATCAGTCTTTTTGAGAGTCTCCGGGAATGCAATAAGGCACATTCTGCGAATGTGCGTGATTGCCTTCTACGAATGCAATTAATTGTTACCCGAGGGCGACCTAAGCCCTTGATTTCAATTAAACTGTTGAGATTCTGCAGTACCAGAAGTTTTCGTCGATTCTTGTATCGATACTAATAGAAAACCATGTGGACAAAACCACGATGAGGAAACCTGCAATGACAGTCAGAAAATTTCTCGCATCACTAATTATTCCAGCGCTGTTGCTTCCTGCTGTAGCCATGGCCCAACCCCATGACGCCAGCGTCGCAACCCATCAGCCCCATTACTACGATATTGCTGATTGGGAAATGCAGCCTGAAGACATTAACTATGCTGACAACATCGCGCCGATCTTGCAGGAAAGTTGCCTGCAGTGTCATCGACCCGGCGGTGGCGGCCCTATGTCTTTCATGTCTTACGATGAAGTGCGCCCCTGGGCACCAGTGATCATGTATCGCACGGCAATCCGTGATCGCATGGGAGCGATGCCTCCCTGGTACATTGAAAAAGACATCGGTATTACTGACGGTTTCGAAAGCGACTATTCCTTGTCTGATCTCGATCTGGCGATGATTCAAGCCTGGGTGCAAAACGGTTCGCCGCGGGGTAACCCGGCCAATGAACCACCTCCTATGGTTTTCTCAGAGAGTGATGATTGGACACTGGGTGAGCCTGATCTGGTGCTAACTGGTCCGGATATGGTTCGTCCGGCTGTTGCTCCGGACTGGTGGGGTGATATCGGTATTGTTCCTACTGGCCTCACCGAAGATCGTTACGTGCAGTCGATTGAAGTGAAGGAATTCAACGATATTCCCGCAGATATTGGTAGCAGCACGGTAGGTGGTCGTTACATCTGGCACCACATGACTTACAGCAGTGGTGTACTGAGTGAAGATGGCAGTTACATTCTGCCGGAAACAAGAACTGGTTGGCCGATTCACGAGGTAGGTCGTAATGCGGATAAATTCCCTGATAGTGCCGGTCGCTTATTGCAAGCGAATTCTGCACTGCATTTGAATGCTGCACACCTGCACTCTAACGGTCGTGAAACTACTGGTCATTTGGAATTCGGTATTAAGTTTTTCCCGCGTGGCTATCTGCCCAAGTACACCACTCGAGGACCGCGCACTGGAAACGGTGTTGACCTTGACGTGCGGCCTGGCAGACCTAACCAGGAATTAAGAAATTCTGTTGTGCTGCAACAGCACACCAAGATCATGGCTTTCGAACCACACCTGCATGCACCAGGTGTGCGTATGTGTCTCGAAGCAATCTGGGGTCACAATGTGTTCACCCTGAACTGTGTCGGTTATGACCACAACTGGGTTAAGCAGTACATCTACAAAGAAGATAGTGCGCCGCTACTTCCGAAAGGCACTATTCTACAAACCATCGCTTACATGGATACCTCTGCAGCGAATCCTAACCTGGCCGACCCACGCAACTGGGCCGGTGGTGGACGCCGGTCTGTGTCTAACATGTTCATCGATCTTGGTTATTCCGTGACGATGACTGAAGAGCAATTTCAGGAAGAGATGGCAGCGCGCCGCGCTACGCTGGCAGACAGAAATGAGTACGATGTAGGTTGTCCACTCTGTTGGTCGCCAGTACCGGAATACGAAGATGTTGCTGGAGGCAGTGAGGATTAACATGATGTACCGAATAACGCGCCTAGTTACATTAATTTTCCTGACAATAGTGGTTGCTGGAATTGCAACCGCTCAGGAACGGCGCATGACACTATCGGGAGAAATACTTTCTCCCGCTTACGAAGGTTGGTGGCCGAACGAAGATGGATCTTACAAACTGTTCTTCGGCTACATGAATTCAAATTGGGAAGAAGAATTCGATATTGAAGTTGGCCAGGAAAATTACTTTTCTATCGTTGAGCCAGGTGAATTAGATGACATCAATGTAGATGGTTATGACTTTGGTCAGGCCGACCGTGGTCAGCCAACACATTTTTATCCTCGACGAAATCCTTTTCTCTTCACTATCGATGTGCCGGCTGATTTTGGTGAAAAAGAATTAATATGGACCTTACAGAGTCGCTCAAATTATTCATCGCGGGCCTATGGCACATTAAAGTCCGACTACCGCATCGATCCCCAGGTGATTTCTACGGAAGTAGGTGGAGCATTTGGAAGTCTGGATGACAGACTTAGAACAAACATCCCTCCGGAACTCACCCTCGAAGGAGAAGCTTTTCGTACTGTGAGAGTTGGAGAAGCATTAGATCTGGCAGTAACAGTCACAGATCCGGACAATCTTCCGGCACGGACCAATCGTCCTGATCCCAGAACGCCAGAACAGATCTATCGTCCACCAAACTCTATCGTTGTCATGTCAGGGCCCGGAGAGCGATTTTCTTGGACCATCTACCGCGGACCGGCTGACCGTGCCAAGTTTGAACCCGTGCAGAGGAAGACTTATATGGATTCACGGGTCTATGGAAATTCTCCCTGGTCACCACCGTATACGGTGCCAGAGCCCCCTGAAGATAATCGCTGGACCTCAACCATTACTTTCGATACTCCAGGTGAATACGTGTTAAGAGGAGTTGCCAGCGACGGCTCTATGTTTACCTACCAGAACATCAACGTTACCGTTACTCGCTAATCTGTTTGTTAATGAAGCACTACAGTGAAAACTGTGGTGCTTTTTTATGCGTGAAAACAGGCAGATAGAACGCTGAGCGCCGTAGTATTGTCCGGGGAGCTGCGCTATTCTTGCTCATCTGCCTAAGAATAAAAAACCAGAGAGTAGTCTATGGCACGGTGTGAAACTGGTCTTTCTTCTTTTATATACATTCCTGCAGTTTGCTTCCGATGTGTAAGCAAATTTGCGTTCTTTCTTCTTTTATTAGCGCCTGTGTCGGTACTAGCTGCCGACAGTAGTGTGCAGTTTCCAAAAACTATTGCCTGGTCAGCCTATCCAACAGGTACTGGAGGCTATAGTCAGGCAGTTGCTATAGGCAGCATTCTGCAGCGGCAATACGGTGTAAATCTGCGGGTAATACCAGGGCGCAATGATGTATCGCGCTTGGCAACCTTGCGCGCCGGCAGAGTACATTTTTCCGGAGGTGGTTCGGAGGCCGTTTATGCACAAGAAGGGATATTGAACTTCGCTTCCAGAATATGGGGACCACAACCGATTCGCGCCTTAATGTCTAACTATTCGGATAGTTGTTCTTTTACCTTTGCTATGGCTACCGATGCGGGTGTGAATAGCATCGATGATATTCGCGGCAAACGGGTAACCTTTGTGCAGGGAGCACCTTCACTTAACAATGCGACAGCAGCACTTTTAGCCTATGCCAACCTGACTTGGGATGATGTAACGCCGGTGGAAGTGGGTGGTTACAATGCATCGATCGATGCGGTACTAAATGATCGCGCCGATATGGCGGGTGGAGCTTGTAATTCGCCACCGTTTCTACGTATCGAGGCTTCACCGCGAGGTCTAACCTTTGCACGCTTTCCTCATGATGATTTAGCAGCAGTAGATCGAGTGCGCAATCGTTTACCCTGGTATGTGCCGCACACAGCGTTCGAAGGACCGACTATTCCGGCTGAAGGAATTCAGGTATTCACATCGGCTTATCCTTTATTGGTTGGATTGGAAGATTCTGATGAAACCATGGCCTACAGCATGGTAAAAGTCATGCACCAGCACTTCGACGAATATAAAGATAATGCACCTGGCGCTACTGGATGGACTCTGGATAGACAAAAATTCGAGCAAGCGTTTGTTCCGTTTCATCCGGGAGCAATTCGTTATTACAAAGAAATAGGTGCATGGACTGCGGAAGCAGAAGCAACCAATCTGGAAAACATGCATCGACAAAGTATATTAAAAGCAGCCTGGGATAAGTTCTTTCCGACAGCGCCGGAAGAGTATTCGGCATTCGAACAGGCGTGGTTGGTGGCGCGGGAAACTGCACTTGCTGAGGCTGGCCTGATAACTCTCGGTGAAGGGCTCTAGTAAGTTCACCTTATGTCTGAAGCGGTAACTGAGACAGAAAATCCTGAAGACGGTTCTGATAAGAAAGTAGTGCAGCAATTGCGCTATAGGGAACTGCCGGATGTCTGGCGTAAAGTCATGGCAGTCATGACAGCGTGTTCGATCATTCTTGCAGTTAATCAGATTTTTAATCTTGGCTTCTTTGTCGGCTATGTCATGTTAGATAGCCGCTACATGTATTTAATCACCGGCGTCATGCTATGCATGGTGTTTATAACCTTTCCTGCCAATAAATACAGTCCCACCCACGTTCCCTGGTATGACATCGCGATTATGGTGGTAATCGCCATTATTTTTTCCTACTACGCTTATTTCGCAGAACGGATTGTGCTCGAAGCCTGGGAATATGCTGCCCCACAGATTGGTGTCTGGCTGGCCTTGGTATCCTGGGTAATCGTTTTGGAGGCGGGACGCAGAGCAGGAGGGTGGCCAGTATTTGCTATTGTGCTGGTTTTTTCACTCTATCCAACCTTCGCCGCTTCGCTGCCAAACGTTATCGCGGCCCTCAGCATTCCAATTCAAGACGTAGCAATCTTTCATATTCTTGGGGAAGAGAGTCTGTTTGGGATTCCGATGCGAGTCTTCGCACAGTTGGTATTTGGCTTTTTGATCTTTGGTATTTCTCTGCAATTTACCGGTGGTGGGCCATTTTTTATCAATCTTGCTTTCGCCTTGCTAGGTCATCTGCGCGGGGGTCCAGCCAAGGTATCAATCTTTTCCAGCGGGCTGATGGGATCAATGAGTGGCGGACCAATCAGTAACGTGCTCACAACGGGGCCGCTTTCGATTCCAGCCATGCGCCGCATTGGTTTCAGCAAGGAATATGCCGCTGGCGTAGAAGCCTGTGCCTCCACCGGCGGTGTATTTATGCCTCCCATTATGGGAGCTACCGCCTTTGTCATGGCAAGCTTTCTTAATATTAGTTATGTGACTGTAGCTATCGCGGCGATTGTGCCTTCTGTACTGTATTTCTTCGGTCTGTTTATGCAGATTGATGCCTATGCCGCCCGCAACAATCTGCAGGGACTACCAAGAGAAGAACTACCCAGCCTGGGCAAAGTATTTCGAGAAGGCTGGTACTTCATTGCCGTATTTATCGCCCTAATCTGGATGTTGGTTTATCTGCAGCGGGAAGCGGTAGCACCGTTTTATGCCACGGCTCTTTTGTTGGTTATCAATCAGTTCACCATGCATAAGTTATCGTTAGATCGTTTTATGCAGCCCATCGCACAGATGGGCAAATTGCTGGCAGAGCTGGCAGGTATTCTGGCGGCGATAGGATTGATTATTGGAGGTTTGGCAGTAACCGGAATCGCTGGAACGATTGCCAATGATTTGGTTTATCTGGCAGGTGAAAACGTGGTCGTTCTATTGATGATGGGCGCGCTTACCAGTTTTATTCTCGGCATTGGCATGACCGTAACCGCGGCATATATTTTTCTGGCCATTGTATTGGTGCCAGCTCTCACAAATTCTGGTTTAGATCCGCTGGCTTCTCATATGTTCGTCATGTACTGGGGCATGTTAAGTTTTATTACTCCGCCGGTAGCGCTGGCAGCGTTTGCGGCGGCCTCCGTTGCCCATGTATCACCGATGCGTGCTGGAGTGGAGGCCATGCGCTTAGGTGCAATCATTTATTTCGTGCCATTTTTCTTCGTGTTTAATCCGGCATTATTGCTGCAGGCTTCGGCGTTGGAAAACCTGCAGGCAATCACTACTGCTTTAATCGGTGTGGCGTTGGTGTCTGCTGCCTTGCAAGGCTACTTGATTGGATTGGGTGACCTGGGTGAAGGTCCGAAAGGAATTGCTGTGCGGATTCTAATCGGCATTGCAGGTTTAACCCTGGCATTGCCTGCCGGCGGTTTGTTTGGATTCAGCCAGATCTTATTGCTAGTTGTGGCGCTTATATTTTTAGGCGCCGGAATACTTGGCCGCTTTATTATTTTCTCGAAACCCGCTTCAGAGTCCTCATCCTCCTAATTCTCAAATGAAAGCATTTAACTGCTTCACCGGTCTTGCTGGTCAGAAAAGTGGAAAATTACTTTTCCCGAGAAAAGAACTTAAAGAACAAAAATAAGAGAGGAGCACTTGATGTACGCAGGACAGGTATGCACAAGGACCACCAAAGCAATACTTATGTCTATGCTATTGCTTGCCCTAAGCAGTAATGCACATTCTCAGGCCACGATAAGTGGTGATGCCATCAACATTCCTGTACTCACCATCGGTGAACAAGCCTTTCAAATAGAATTAACCATTGTTGCCGGCACCGATCCAATCGAGTTACTCGTTACTGACTTTACCGAGCTGACGGATTTTAGTGCAGATGGAGCGAGTACCTTCGATGGTACAACCCTCGCAATACCTTCCCTCGAATTCGAAGGATTAAATTTCTTTGCAAATTTTGCGGTGCATTCCGACGATCCTCCCGCCTTTGTTTTTGTAGACGCCGGAATCGTTGCACCTGAGCCACCACAATCTTGTGTGCGCCCGGATCCAGATCCATCTCATGGCCCGGACGAACCGAATATCATCGCCGGTATCGCGGCTGATCCAGATTTTTTAGCAGATGGTGGTCCGGGGCCCGATGGTATACCCGCTATCGAAAATCCAATTTTTACTCAGGACTTTGGCTCTCAGTCTATCTCTGACAGCACCTTAGTAGTTGGCGTTAAGATTGGTGACGATGTACGCGCATATTCTCACACTGTTATGGATCATCATGAGATAGTAAATGATGTGTTTATGATTGAAGGCGTGCAAGAGCCTGTAAGCTTAAATTACTGCCCTCTTACAGGTTCAGCCATGCTCTGGAAAGGGGATATGTTAGCTGACAATCCAACATTTGGCGTGTCAGGCCAACTCTATAATTCGAATCTGATTATGTATGATCGCGAAACCGGCAGTTGGTGGGCGCAGATGCTTGAAATGGGTATAAACAGTGTTAATCGATTGGCGATACCTGACCGGCTGCAGGTGATTGAAACTAACTGGGGAACCTGGCGAGAAATGTATCCCCAAACCACGCTAATGACCAAGGATACGGGTCATGAAAGGCCATACGGACTTTATCCCTATGGTAACTACAAAACCAGCAGCGGTTTGTTATTCAATGTGAATAATCCCGGTGATAACAGATTGCATAAAAAAGCTCGGGTGGTTGGAATAAATGTTGGAGATGCTTCAAAAGTTTATCCGATAGACAGTTTTAGTGAGGCGGTTTCTGTCATCAATGATACTGTCGGCGCGATGGACGTTGTTACAACTGGTTCGTCAGCATTAAACTTTGGTGCGATATTTAATCGTCAGTTAGAAGATTGCACGACCCTCAGTTTCTCAGCAGTTCAAGATCAGCTACCTATCGTCATGGTAGACAATGAAGGTGGCGAGTGGGATGTTTTCGGTGTTGCCGTATCGGGATCAAGATCAGGCACGCAACTACAGAAAACCAATTCTTACATTGCCTATTGGTTTGCCTGGACGGCATTTTTTCCAGGTGCTGCTATCTACCAATGAAATTCCTGTTTTTTATAATAGTCGCACTTTTTTTTGCGGCATTAGCACCGGCAACTTCACAGGCTGCGACTTGTAGTTGTGCTGGTGTTCCGTTGCTCAGCGCTATTGATACTTCATCGACTCAACCAGGTGATTTCTTTTTTAACTATTCTACCGAGCAGCATGAGATAAGCGACCTGGTGAGAGGGAGTAAAGATATTCGAGACGCGACGGATCGTGAAAGATCATCTCTAGCTCAGACTCTGTCGTTCAGTTACGGATTAGCAGACGACTGGGCCTTGTCTGGGCTGGTTTCTTATGTGGAACACACGAGAAATATTGGTTCCAGCTTTATTGGTGAGCAATCAGCGGAAGGCATTGGTGACAGTGTAATTTTATTGCGCTATTCGCCTTTGTATATTACTCCGTTTAATCGACATGAAGTGGGTTTGGGATTAGGTGCGCGCATACCCATTGGTGAGGATGAAGCGAAATTTAATGGCTTCACGGTTTCGGAGGACATGCAACCCAGTTCCGGTAGTTGGGGCAAAATCGCCTGGGCTAGTTATACCTATGCCTTGAATCAAGCAGCTACCATGCAAATAAATGCGTCGGCCAACTACACTTACAACGACGATGAGAATGGACGGGGTTATGCTTTTGGCGACGAAGTAAACGTCGGTCTGGGTTTTAGTCACAGCGTCGACACAAAATTTAGTTATTCAGTGGGAATGCGCTATCGAACAACCAATGCGGATGCCCGCAATGATTTCGATATTCCGAATACCGGTGGCGAGTGGGTAGACTTTGTGCCTGCAATTCAGTATCAAGTATCTGATAGTTTTAGTGTCGGACTTTCTGGCCGAATTCCAGTTACGAGAGAGTTAGACGGCGCACTACAATTCACGACGAGTTACTCCTATGCCTTATCACTTTCCTACGCGCTTTAAAAAGCTAGCGGTTCTACTGGTCATATTCGGCTTAGGCTATCTTGTCTATGGTCAGGAATATGCATTGGATTTTGAGGGTCCGAGTATTTACGGCGATGGTTCTACCCACAAATTATCTGACTATCGCGGTAAAGTAGTTTTTATTGATTTCTGGGCTTCCTGGTGCCCTCCATGCTTACTTTCCTTGCCAGCCTATGACGAGATGTATCAGGAAATCGGTAATGACAATTTTGAGTTTATTGCAATAAACGTCGATGAAGACACGGAAGATGGGCTTTACTTCCTCGAAGACCATCCGGTGACTTATCCGGTCTTGGCCGATCCGGAAGGCGATATAGGTATTCCCTACAGAATTCGATCCTTGCCGGTGTCCTATCTGATTGATCAGGAAGGACGGATAATCGAAAGCTATCGCAGTTATTCTTTGGGCGATGAAGCCGAAATCAAAGAACAAATTCTCTCCCTGATTAATCGTTAAGTCCCGGCAGTTTGCCATTCCTTTCATTGCATTGCTTATAGCTCTGTTTTAGGCTGTATTTCTCGTCCTTCAATAGGTCAAACGGAATTGCAATCACTTTGCAGTGGAGGAGCAGCTACATGTTTACTCGTAAAATTCTTACATTTATTTCTTTGGGTTTCGCTTTGTTGTTTGCCCAGCAAAGCCTTGCGCAATTAGAACCGATTAACAATCGCCCAAATCCGTTTAGCTCTATGGACAACTGGGTTGATTTACCCAATGGTCGCACCTGGGGTTCGACTGCCGGCGTCGATATCGATCCCGATGGACGTCATCTCTGGGCGATTGATCGCTGTGGCTCAAATACCTGCGCAGGATCAAATCTCGATCCAATTTTAAAGATTGATCCCAATGGCAATGTGGTAACTGCCATCGGTGGTGGCCTGATGCTGTTTCCCCATGGTTTGCATGTCGATCGCGATGGCAATATCTGGGTTACCGATGGGCAAGGACCAGATCCAACCAATCCCGCGACTGCAGGAAAAGGTCATGTGGTTTACAAACTGAGTCCAGAAGGCGAGGTGTTGTTAACGCTGGGTCAACCGGGAGTTGCTGGTGATGGAAGCGGTGCGTTGCTAGAAACCCCTTGCGATGTTGTGACCGATGCTGATGGCAATATCTATGTCGGTGATGGTCACAGTGGTCAGAATGATACGGCAACACCAGATACTGTTGCTCGCATTGTAAAGTTTGATCGCAATGGCAATTTGTTAAAACACTGGGGTGGATGGGGGTCTGCAGCCGGGCAATTGAAAACACCTCATGCATTGGATATTGATTCTCGTAATCGACTAATCGTGGGTGACCGTGGCAATAATCGTTTGCAAATATTCGATCTTGAAGGCAATTACATTGCCGAATTTAAATCTTTTAGTCGTCCCAGCGGTATCTACATAACAGATGATGACACTATTTATGTAGCGGACTCAGAGTCGGAGTTTGATAACGAACGCAACCCGGGTTGGCATGCAGGTATTCGAGTAGGAAGCTTACTCGATGGCATCGTCGATTATTTTATCGATGGAGCTGTTACTGCATACCCTGATGGTTCCAATCCCGAAGGAGTGGCAGTAGATGCGGCAGGCAATGTTTTTGGTGCCGTCGTCTCGGGTGGCGGGGCTATGGTTAAATCATCTCGAAGGTGAGCCGCTAAGCAGTTTTTAAATATTTTCGGTTAAGGGTTATCGAGAGATAACCTATTCCGATAATAATAAATCCCAACATTATCAATGCCACCGGCCAGCCAATTGAGTCTGCAAAGTATTCGGCGGTGAAATAAATTATGTAACCGATAACTGCCAGCGTACTTAATATCAATACGATTCTGCTCTTAAAAACATTAACGGCAAGCACGAGCCCGCCAAATGCAAGAAATGGAAATAACATTTCCATAAGAATTGCGTCGAAAATCTGCGAGAAAGCCGCGAGATAAAATCCCAAAGGTCCAAAGAACAACAGCAATGGAATTAATCTTGCGTTCCACCCTTCTTGAAATACATAGGCGTAAATTAGATAACTGGCCCCGATCATCATGGTCATGTAGGCGTAGAGATCACCATCCGCAGAAGGAATGATCGACTCCATCAGTAAATAGGCCAGTGCGCTGCCATTGGCAAAGGCGAAAAAATTCAGTACCACGCGTTTGTGGTATAGGACAAGCAGTACATAGAAAGCAAATACGACTCCAACGGTGATAGTTACAGGCCAAATAGAATCGATGCCAGTCGTTAACTCATCCAGGGTGACCAGAGCGCCGCCGGGAATTAGAAATCCACCGATGGTGTGAAATACATTACCTAAATCGCGCTCTGGTTCAGACATTAAAAACTTAGAACCAAATCCGGCGAATACCACACCAAGACCGAGCGTGATTAGTATGCGATTAAAGCTATTCAGGTCAGACCATAATTGGGAAACGAGATAGAGCACACCCAGGGTAATGAAAATTCCACCGACAACGTAGAGCAACTTAGTGATAGAAAAAGCGCCCATCGAATAGGGGGAGGCTGTAGGGGCTGAGTCAGCTACAACCGCATCGGGACTATCTGTAGACAATAACAACTCGATTTCGGCAGCGCTTAGTTCGCCGCTGCGTAAGCGTTTATCCAGCTCTGCTAATAGCTCATCATTTGTCATGGTTCGATCACCCAACCGAGAAAGTGTAAGTCATCGCGGTAATAATAGCGTTCTGTGTCACTAATCAAATCCAGACGTTTCCTGGCGTCGCCTTTGGTTAAATAGTAACCCGCATTCGAGGATGTGCTGTAAAAAATAAAATACCCACGGCTTCTGGAATATTCCCACTCAACAGCGACACCATCCGGTGAAGTAATGAGTTCTCTTAGATTGTATTGCTGTGCTTCCTCTAAGGTTATCTCGCGGCTGGTATTGGTTTCTGTGTCATGAAAAAACAATCGGGTACGATAATTTTCATCCACATCCGCAATGTCATCGCCATCACTGTCGAGGTCGGCGGATATTGGGAGTTCAATCAAGGTCTGGTTTTGAACTTCATACAGGTTGTTCAGGTAATTGCCGCAGTTGTAGTAGTAAGGACTGGTGCCTTCGCTACAAGTAGAGTAGAGGAAATCATAGTCAGTGGATAACCGCGCCGACGGTATATAGGAGCTAAGGAAAACCACGCCAACAAACAGGAGCGGTAATAAGAATGCCACGCCAACTAGTATTGGCTTGCCGGCCTTTTCTTCAGTGGCAGGAGTATTCATGGGAATCTACCTTCAGCGGCTAAGACTCGTTATCGAGACCGGCGTAACGGGTTAATGCTTCGGGGTCATTGTGAATATGATTTTCGATCACACTCACTAGATCTTTTTTCGACACCATACCGAAACTGGCAATGACTTCTGAATTAATGACCAGGGATACGAATAAAATCACAAACAAGAAGAGATACATAATTTGTAATTCGAATCCCAGCATTCTAAGAACCGCGCAGAAAACAAGCCCTACCCAGAGAAAAGATCTAAGTGCTGCCTCTCGCTCAATTTGTCTTTTAGCTCGTCTGGCTAATTGGAAGTCTCGTTCATTCATCTTGGTGTTCTCCACCTGAACTAAACTAAAGTTCAGCAATTAATTATTTAGCTGATCACTCTGCCATTTGCTGTTTCATGGCCTCTGCTGCGATGGTGTAACCGCCATCCGCGCCATCAACAAAGTGATAATGCTCTCCAGCTCTATTATCAATCATGCATGTCACTAAAGCAGCGTCTGAAACATGAATGCCGAAATTACATTTTCCTTGCTTGTGCAGGCTCGATAAAAAAGTTTCCAAATCCTGGCGTTGCTGGCTATTACCAGAAATAACCTGGCGCAAAGTGCCATCAAACTTTTTGAAATCCGTATTGGTGACTAAATCCTTTTTATAGTCGCCCCACTGTATGCCTGCCGCCTTAATCCTGAAAAACATGAGAAACCATCCTAACAAGTTTTTCCAGCGAATTTGTCCATAATATCGTCTGATGTTTTCCTGGGTTAAACCAGCAGTGCGGACCCGTGCCTCATGGCTTAGTAACTCTTTATTGTAGGTCATTCGCAGCCCGCTACTGTGGACCGGTCTACATTTTTCGTCCTGACCATAGAGAGAATCCAGCTTTTTCAGTACTTCCTGGTAGATTTTGGTGCTTTCTGCGTCGTTTTCGCCGTTGGCTTTTATGATCACAGCAATGGTTTCTCCATGCTTGCTGGGGACTTTATTCCAGCGGCACTCCAGGCCTTCGTAATTTGCATCTTGAGTGGAGACGTCGGCTCCAGAATCGAGGCAACTCAAGCCGCCATTCTTAATTCCGTCTTCGGCGAATTCGATGCCTCCGCCAGCAAATGCAGCCTGATCGTAATGCTCGGAGAGCGTGTGTTTACCAATTAGTATATCTTTACCTGCGGCTCGAATTTGTTCGATGCCGACGATGCCTACTCGAAGTTCCAATTGAAACTGTTGGCGAGCAAGCTCGTGCGTAACGAGCAGAGCGCGGCGAGTTTCTGTTATAAATTTGTTGGGAATGCAGAGGGTCGCTCCATCGCCACCAAAGATATAAGGAATATCTAACGGCGCTACTGCATTTCGAATAGAAGTAATGACCGAGACACCAATAATGTTTACCGCTTTCATTGCTCCTTTGCCAACGGCATCGGTAGAATTGGTAATGTCTGCAACTACTACCGACCAGTCATCCGGTAGTGTCCAGAATTTGTCCTGATCGGTAACGTCTGCAAAGTCTGCAAAGGCGTTTAAATTAGAATAGAAATTCGCAGAATCCATGAATGCTCCCAATTCACTCGCTCCATAATACAAGAGGTGCAACATGAAACATTACTTTCTTCTTTTTTTGAGCTTGGTGCTATGGTCTTGTCAGACTGCGCCCGAGAGAGCTAGTTCCCTGGCCTATGAACCAAGTCAGTCTTATCCTTTCGGCCGGCCAAACCCGGCGGCACCAGAACAATTAGCTCAATTTCATTTTATGATCGGCAGGAATGACTGTGTCGAGGAGCGCCTCAATAATGGAACTGGAGAATGGGACGAGGGTCGCCGTACCTGGGATGCTCAATATTTTATGAATGGCTATGCCATAGAGGATTCTGGGCGCTCCGGTGCGACAACCAATGGCAATATACGAATATATGATGCTAACGCCGATCAATGGAATGTGACCTTTTATTCCATGCCCAGCTTTAGTACTGGTGTTTGGTCCGGCGGTATGGAGGCGGGCAATATGGTACTGCGGCAACCGCAGAAGGCCCCCGGTACCGATTTTGACGGCCACTCAACCCTGACTTTTTCCAAAATTTCGGAAAATAGCTTCGATTGGTCTGGAGAATGGATTTCTGTCGATGGCTCCGCGGTTTTTCCATTTTGGCGCATCAGCTGCACCAAGCTGCCAACTTAGTCTGCAATTTACCCAAATCGCTATATTTCCGCGGGTTTCGTCCAACAACCTTGCTTCTGCTATCAGTCTGGTTTAAGTTTTTTCCAGAAACCAACTGTATAGTCGGGAGCGAACCCATGGTCACCAGAATTTCTGTGCAAGCTTTCAAATTCAGCGCTATTTCAGTATTTACCTGCATGATTCTGTTCACAGGCGCCATAAGCGCTCAAGAGTCAGATTGGGAGCTCGGTAGGACTATCGACGGGCAACCGGACATACAGGGAGTTTGGGCAAACAACACCATTACGCCGGTAGAAAGGCCGGATGCGTTTGCGGACAAGGAATATCTGACCGATGAAGATATCGCGTTTTTGCAGAGCAGAGTTTCTGAAATTTCAGCAGAGGATGGCGATGCCTTATTCGGTGGTGGTGTCTTGGCCGCTGCTTTATCTGGTGAAACTGTTTCCTATGATCCCACCACTGGCAATTACGACCAATTTTGGTTGGCAGATCGCAGTGTCCATCGCCGAACTTCTCAAATTATTGATCCACCCACTGGAAAGTATCCAGCGCGCACTGAAGAAGCGGTAGCATTTGGTAATGCCGCAGCACAGCGACGTATCGAGCACCCAGCGGATTCCTGGTTAGATCGGCCGCTAACTGAACGATGTGTAAGCTATGGCGCGCCTTATCTTGGTTCCGGCTACAACAGTTATTGGCAGATTGTGCAAAGTAAAGACCATGTGGCAATCGTGCAGGAGATGATTCATGATGTTCGAGTTATCCCCTTAGTAGAGAAACCTGCGCTCGATGACTCCGTCAAATTATGGCATGGGGATTCACGGGGTTATTGGGACGGCGACACATTAGTCATTGAATCATCAAATTTCTCTGACGCCAGCGGTTACGGCCCGAATACTTCAGCAAAAATTAACGTGGAACGCATGACCCGTATTAGTGAGTCAGCGATTCAATATGAAATTACTGTAAATGATCCGGGTACATTTGCTGCGCCTTATACCCGTGAAATAATTTTCGACCATAGCCCCGATCCTATCTACGAATATGCCTGCCATGAAGGAAACTATGGAATGGAATATATTCTTTCAGGGCATAGAGCCGAAGAACAATTCGCCCGTGAAGCAGAAAATTAGGAATTACTATGGAAGTAAAGAAGGGAGTCAACGAATTAGTTGCCGAAGCCGAAGCACAAGTAATTACCCTCACCCCGGCTGAGGTGGATGAAAAATCAAAGGCAGCAGGAGTAACCCTCGTCGATCTTCGCGATATTCGCGAACTTAAACGAGACGGCACAATCCCAGGCTCGCTGCATGTTCCCCGAGGTATGCTGGAATTCTGGATAGACCCGGAAAGTCCCTATTACCGAAGGGAATTTGATGAAATCGACGAAGTTATTCTGTTCTGCAATAAAGGCTCAAGATCTGCACTTGCAGCTCTCTCACTAAAAACAATGGGCATGGATAATGTCTCACATATGCAGGGAGGCATGTCGCAATGGGAAGAAGAAATAGGTCGCGTCGAACCCTTACCTGCACGCAAGTAAAACGTCAAATTGTTTGGCCCTACCTCGTTCAACTTTGAGGTAGATGCTCGGCTGCAAGAGCGACAGAGGATTATCGAAACAGGGAATCACAATGGAATTCAGGTATGTAGGAAACAGCGGCCTGCGAGTTTCGCCAATTTGCATGGGCACTATGAGTTTTGGCACTTGGAGTGATCGGGATGAGTCGGTGAAGATTTGTGAAGCTGCTTATGAGCGCGGCATAAATTTTTTCGATACGGCCGAGGCTTATCCGGTGCCGCCGACGGCAGAATTAGCCGGATTAACGGAAAAAATATTTGGTGGATGGATTAAAACCAAGCCGAGAGATTCTCTAATTATTGCAACCAAAGTGGCTGGCGCTTCTTCTGGGTGGTTTGTGCCTCCTATTCGTAGTGGCCTCACGGCGCTGGATCGACACCACATCGAAGCGGCGGTAGAGGGAAGTTTGCAACGCATGGGAATAGACTATATCGATCTGTATCAAGTGCATTGGCCAGATACAGTCGTGCCCATCGAAGAAACCATGGAAGCCCTGGACCGACTAGTACAGGCGGGAAAGGTTCGCTACGTCGGTACTTCTAATGAAAATGCCTACGGTTTGACTAAATCCAATGCCGTGGCAGATTACGAAGGACTGGCCCGGTTCCAATCCATACAAAACAACTTCTCACTATTAAATCGGCGCTTCTTCGATGAACTTGCCAATGTTTGTCGCCTGGAGAATGTTTCCCTCTTACCTTATTCGCCGATAGGCGGTGGCGTGTTGAGTGGAAAATACCAAGGTGGTCAGATGCCGGAGAATTCTCGTTTTGGCGATTACGCTAGCGAGACGAATCCACGACAAAAGGCTATGGCGGAACGATTTGTCAATGAGAAAACATTGGCTTCCACAGAAAAATATATGGCCATTGCAAAGAGTGCGGAGTTATCTCCAGTTACTTTGGCAACGGCTTGGAGTATGCATTGGGACTTTGTAGCATCAACCATAATTGGGGCGCGATCTGCTGATCAATTAGATGAAGCATTTGCGGCGCTCGACTTGTCTCTAAGTGAGGAAATTCTAAAAGAGTGTGATGAAGTACATCAGCAATATCTTTATCCGATGGGTTAGTGGCCTGGCGTTAACGTTTGTCCTATGGGGTGCTCAGGCACAGACTATCCATATTTCTCATTGTATGGCTGGATGTCCTCAGGGCTCTGCAGTCAACAATGAAATAGTAGTTCGCCATCTCTACGTAGCAGAGATTAACAGCGATAACGGTCTTGCTGATTGGGTCGCCTACCGAGTGCTAAGGGATTCCGTCGGAGTGGCTTCATTGTTGCCACGCTGGTGGCAGCAAGACGAGCTACTCCCAGTTGCGTCAGTCCTTGAAACCGATCTCAATCAGCCTTTGTTCAACCAACCGGACTTGAGCGATGCCCAGGACCGGGATTATCGAGTGAATGAAGTTGTTTTTACTTCAGAAGACCGGGGCAGACTGACTCCAATGACTAGTTTTGCGGATACGCCATATTGGGAAGAGCTAAATAATTTGAGCAATATGGCACCCTTGCCGAATGACTTGCGGGCTGGTGCCTGGTCCCGCCTGGAACAGGCGATTAATGAATTAACTGCGAGTGAAGAAGAGCTGTTTGTGGTGAGTGGACCGCTTTATGAAGTATCTGGTGCACTAAGTACAAGATCGAACAATGGCGGATTCCCGGTAAGCTATTTTAAGATCGTTGCCAATGAATCTGCATATGCTTCTTTTATTTTCGAAGGGGGCTTGCCGATTCATGCTGAGTATTGTGATCGAATTGCTTCAATTGCAGAAATTCAGTCGGCTAGTGGTCTTGTTATTTTTCCAATTCTAGACAACGAGCTGACTCCTGATCTGTATTCAGATCTGCGCTGTCAACAACCCTAAACTAAACTGGGATTACGCTATGTCATACATTTTTCCACCAGCGGAGATTCCTTCGGTTCCAATAAATGGATCTGAAGAGTGTTATCCCGTTAATCGAATTTACTGCGTGGGTCAAAATTACAGCGATCATGTGAAAGAGATGGGTGGTGATCCGAAGAAAAATCCACCAGTGTTTTTTAGCAAGCCAGCGAATTCCATCGTAACGAACAACTCGCCAGTCAAGTTTCCTTCTGCTACCAATAACCTACACCATGAAGTGGAGCTAGTGGTGGCCCTGCGAGGAGGCGGAGAAAATATTGAGGTATCTGCTGCGCTGCAGTGTGTCTTTGGCTACGCTGTTGGTATCGATTTTACTCGCCGGGATTTGCAGGCAGCAGCAAAAGAGAGCGGCCGGCCCTGGGACACTGCGAAAGGATTCGATCAATCGGCACCTATTTCAGCAATTACTCCTTTTGGGGAGGAAAAGCAGCCGGGAGAAGGTCGCATCGCCTTGTCATTGAATGGCGAAATAAAGCAAGACGGAACCTTAGCCGAAATGATTTGGTCTGTGGCTGAGATCATTGCCGAGTTATCAAACTTCTACGAACTGCGAGCTGGAGATCTTATTTTTACGGGCACACCCTCTGGAGTTTCCAGTGTTTCTCCCGGAGATCATCTGCAAGCAGAGATCGCCGGAATCGGTGAGATTGAGTTTGATATTGTGAGCTAACGCCATTGAATTCTGATCAGACTATTCTGTTACTCATACTTCTGGCGCTGCTGGTATTACTGGTATGGGGTCGATGGCGTTATGACATTGTTGCCTTAGGCGCTTTATTTACCGCCAGTGTCTTTGGCATCGTACCCCAGACTGAACTATTCACCGGTTTCGGAAACCCTGCGACTATCACTGTGGTATTAGTGTTAATCGTAAGCTTTGGTTTAACCAAGTCAGGCGCCGTGGAATTTGTTACCGATTTTATTGAGCCTGTAGTCGACCAACCCTTTCTGCATATCGCGGCTTTGACTTTTCTGGCTGCATTCTTGTCCATGTTTATGAATAACGTTGGTGCATTAGCGTTGTTGATGCCCATCGCGATTCAATCCACCACGCGAGCCGGTAGAGCTCCCGCTACTGTGTTGATGCCATTGTCCTTCGGTTCAATCTTGGGCGGTTTGGTTACGCTAATTGGCACACCACCCAATATCCTGATTGCGAATTATCGCCAACAGGTAACTGGAGAATCCTTTTCCATGTTTGACTTTGCGCCGGTAGGGGGAGGCATAGCCATTGTCGGCATAATATTTATGCTGGTATTTGGTTGGAAGTTGGTAAAAGTGCGTAAGCAGACAGCAGGATTGGAACTTTTCGAAGTAGAAGAATATCTGTTTGAGTTAAAGGTCACAGGGGAGTCAGAAGTTGTCGGGCAGACAGTAAAGCAGTTAAAACAAATGCTGGTAGATAACAAAATGGATTTGTTATCCATCATTCATAAAGGGGAGCGATTTCCAAATGTGTATCATTACCGCGGTCATGAGCTAAGTAATAACGATCTGTTAGTCGTGCAGGGCTCTCATGATGATGTCGATGACTTCGCCACTCTGCACAAACTAGAAATGGTTTCTGCGGAAAATGCGCGCCAGGAAATTTTGCATTCCGAAGGTTCTCAGATTTCTGAAATTGTAGTAACGCCGCAATCCACCATCGTCGGGAGCACCCCTACCGAGATCCGCTTTAATCGACGATACGGTGTAAATCTACTCGCTGCTTCCCGCTCCGGATCACCCTATGCCGGTCGCTTGCGAGAATTAAAATTTGAAACGGGCGATGTGCTGCTGCTGCATGGTGGGGAAGATGAACTCTACGACGCCATCACCAAGATGAACTGTTATCCCCTGGCGGAAAGAGATTTGGAAATTAAGCGCTCGGCCAAATCTAAATGGGCGTTGGGAATTTTTATGCTGGCTATTAGCTTAGCCGCGTCAGGCTTGCTGTCCATTCAATTGGCGCTGGGAATGGCAACAGTTGGAATGGCGCTGTTCAATATTGTGCCTGTAAGAGAGTTTTATGACGGTGTGGATTGGCCAGTGGTGGTTTTGTTGGGGGCCATGATTCCAATCGGAGCTGCATTAGAAACAACCGGCACGACGACTCTCTTAGTGGATGGCATTCTCTTGGTAGCCGGTGACTTGTCTCCTGTGTTTATCCTTGCCTTGATACTGGTCGTCACCATGACTGTGTCGGACGTGTTAAACAATGCAGCTACCGCGATTCTCATGGCGCCAATTGCCTTTAACATTGCCTTATCGCTTGAGTTAAATCCCGATGCCTTCTTGATGGCGGTGGCAGTAGGTGCATCTTGTGCCTTTCTTACACCTATCGGACATCAAAATAATGCGCTGATAATGGGTCCTGGCGGCTATAAATTCAGTGACTATTGGCGCATGGGACTGCCACTTGAAATAGTTATTGTGGCAGTAGCCATTCCTTTATTACTGATCGTATGGCCAATTTGATCAAATAAGCCTTTCTAATCTAGCTAGAACCCAGTAGTGTTGCGGCCTGCAGCGTAATGCATTAGTTTAACTATTCGAATTTCAGCGATTTCAAAAAATGCGTGTAAATTGGAACACATATAACCCCGGAGGATTCTTTGACGAATTAATCTCTTCCCCTGGTTATGCGCGCAAACCCGCCCGCCGACTCGCCAGTTATTTGCGCGGCCTTACCCACGAAGAATTGTTACAGAAAAAAACGGCGGCCGAATTGGCCATTAAAACCATGGGGATTTCCTTCACCGTTTATAGCGATGCAGGAAATATCGATCGTGAATGGCCCTTCGATATTATTCCTCGAGTGATAGCTCAGAAAGAATGGAATCGAACCGACGAAGGGCTTAAGCAACGTCTAAGGGCGTTGAATTGTTTTATTCATGATGTTTATAACGATCAAAAGATCTTGAAAGACAAGGTCGTTCCTAAAGAGCTGATCGAAAATTCGGGGAACTTTCGTAAACAGTGCGTTGGAGTAAAGCCTAAGTACAATACCTGGGCCCATATCTGTGGGACTGATTTGATTAAAGACGGCGATGGTGAGTTTTACGTTTTGGAAGACAATCTACGAGTTCCTTCAGGTGTTTCTTATATGTTGGAAAACCGTCGGGTCACCAAAAGAGTCTTTCCAGAATTATTTGAAAATTATTATGACATTCGCCCTGTTACCGAATACCCGGCGCAACTCTTAGAAACTCTCTCTGCCTTATCACCGCGAAAACTGAAATCCCCAGAAGTAGTTGTACTAACTCCGGGTATCTATAACTCCGCTTATTTCGAACATTCCTATCTCGCTCAGAGAATGGGAGCGGAACTGGTGGAAGGCAAAGACTTAGTCGTCGAAAAAGACAAGGTGTATATGCGCACCATCGATGGCTTAACCCAGGTCGACGTGGTTTACCGTCGCATCGATGATTTGTTTTTAGATCCTTCTGTGTTCAACAAAGATTCAGTGTTAGGTGTCAGTGGACTTTTTGAGAGCTGGTTAAAAGGCAATGTGGCTCTAGCCAACGCGCCAGGTGCCGGGGTTGCCGATGACAAAATCATTTACACCTATGTGCCAGACATAATTAAGTACTACCTGGATGAAGATCCCATACTGCCAAACGTGCCGAGTTACCTCTGTATTAATAAAGCGCAACGGCAACACGTATTGCAAAATCTCGATAAGTTAGTAGTGAAACCAGCAAACGAATCCGGTGGTTACGGCATGCTAATTGGGCCACAGGCGAGCAAGCGCGAACTGGCCGAATTCAAGCGCAGGATAAAAGCAGAACCACGCAATTACATGGCACAACCGCTGATCTCACTCTCTACCGTGCCCATTTTAGGCGATCGGGTGGTTGAACCCCGCCACGTGGATTTGCGGCCGTTTATACTGCAGGCAGACAAATCCTATGTAACCGCTGGTGGACTTACCCGTGTGGCCATGGTGAAAGGATCTTACGTCGTAAACTCTTCTCAAGGTGGCGGTAGTAAAGACACCTGGATCATAGGAGATAGCTAAGAGGTGTTGTTATCTCGGGTAGCAGAAAGAGTTTACTGGCAGGCGCGTTACCTGGAACGGGTTGAAAATACCGCGCGCCTGCTGAATGTCTTCTCAGGATTGTTGCTCGATCTACCCAAAGGCACGAAGTTGGGTTGGCGTACTCTGGTTGAAATAACCGGAACGGAAGACGCGTTTGATGGGAAATACAAACAGTCCAGTGAACGCAATGTCATTCGATTTTTATTGGCCGAGAACAATGGCTTTTCCATTCTGGATTTGTTGGCATTAACGCGAGAAAACTCCCGCACCACCAGAGAGGTCATGCCAACTGAAGCATTCGAGCAGATTAATGAGCTGTACTACTTTGCTAAAGAAAATGCAGCTTCTGGAGTAGACAGAGGTGCTCGTTATCAACTACTGGAAGAAATTATCAATTGCTGTCAGCAAATTTGGGGATTGATGGCGGGCACTATGAGTCGAGATGCTGCCTATTCTTTTGTGCGAATCGGTCGCGCCTTGGAACGGGCAGACATGACTACCCGCGTAGTGGATGTAGGATCGGGAAATCTTATGCCCTCGGTGCAAGAACAAAACTCTGTGACTGATTCCGCACCTGAGCCTTATGAAAACATTCTCTGGATGAACATTCTTCGTTCTCAAAGCGCTTACCAGATGTATCGTCAACATGTGCGTTTTCGAGTAAATGCCGAGGATGTTGTACGCTTCTTGCTGCTAAACGAAGAATTTCCCCGTTCGACTCATCACAATTTAATTACTCTCACCAAAGTGCTGCACAAGTTGCCCAATAACACCAGGGTAACTCGGCAGATAAATAAGACCAAACGCTTGTTAAAGGATGCTGACATCGAGAAATTACTGCGCAAGGGTCTGTTAAAGCATATCGACAATCTGCAGTTAGAAATGGCGGCTATCCATTTTACAATCGCTGAAACCTGGTTCTTGCCGAATAAGTAATGAAAAATTTTAGCTGCACTTGCGGGCATATTCTCTTTTTCGAAAATACTCAATGTCTAAGTTGTGGCAAGGCAGTGGGTTTCAATCCGACAGATTCTAATATGTATCCGGTTGAGTCGGATAACAGTGTGCATATTAGGGGAGAAGTGCATTCCCTCTGCAAAAACTCTGATGACTATGATGTTTGCAACTGGTTAGTTCCAGGGAATAAATCGAGATACTGTATTTCCTGTGAGCTTAACCACACCATACCCAACCTGATGGCAGAAAACCGTCGCCGCTGGTGGAAAAGTTTGGAGCAGGCCAAGCGCAGACTACTTTACTCGCTGCTGTCTCTTAATTTACCCATTGTAGGCAAACACCTGGATAAGCGTGGCTTAGCCTTTGAATTTATCGAAGACAAGCGCACTAACCCCGGGGTTTTCGAAGACCATGTAAATACGGGGCACGACGATGGCCTGATTACCATCAATATCGCCGAAGCTGATCGCGTGAGTCGCGAAATCACTCGGCAATACACTGGTGAGCTCTATCGAACTCTGCTGGGACATTTTCGACATGAAAGCGGGCACTATTATTTTACCTACCTGGTATCCAACGATGTTCTGAAACAACAATGCAGAGAATTGTTTGGCGATGAAAGAAACGACTATGGGGCAGCATTGACTTATTATTATGAAAATAAATCGACTATGGCAAAAAACCCAGAGTTGATAAGTCACTACGCCCAGGCGCATCCTGTAGAGGATTGGGCGGAGGTGTGGTCGCACTATCTGCACATGGTAGATACCTTAGAGACAGCCGCGGAATTTAGTATGCAACAAGGATCTACTCATCTCGACGACATAGATGAGCTGCTGATTAAGTGGTCTGAATTATCGATTATGCTGAATTCGCTAAATCGATCGATGGGGCTGGAAGATGCTTATCCGTTTATTCTCTCAGAGCAAACTCTTAAGAAGCTCCGCTTTGTTCACGGCTTGATTTATCCCAGTTAGCTGCCCATGACAGTGGTGGCATTTGTCTGAAAGCTTCCTTCAATCTTTGGTCCCATTCCTGATTTAGATTGCGCAGAAAGTCGCTATTGGAATCAAATTTATGCGGCGTTTCCAGAGTCAGCGCATTGGTCTTGTAGATGAGTGCTTCAATCGGAGGTCCTACGCTTAAATTACTTCGCATTGTTGAGTCCATAGAAACTAATGCACACATAGCACAAGTTTCTAAATTTAACTCAGGGTTTAAGATTCGATCGAGAATGGGTTTGCCGTACTTGCTTTCCCCAATTTGCAAGAAAGGCGTGTCTTCAGAAGTTGTAATGTGATTCCCTTCAGGATAAACGAGAATTATTTCATGATGATCATCGCCAATTTGTCCGCCGATGATAAAACTTGCCTCGAATTTTTTTCCCTCAACCTTGCGTTTGTCTTGTTCTTCTCGGGAAAGATCGCCAATGTAATCTGCCGCTTCTTCGATGCTATCCAGGGTCAACAAGTTCTTTTCGGCTTCTTGCTTGATGTCGTTTTTAATTTTGGCGATGGTGGCCTGACTCGTAGCCAGATTGCCAGCAGCGAGAATCACGAATTGCTTTTCGCCATCGATGCCGAAGCGAAACATTTTGCTGTAAGTTGAAGCTTGATCAATGCCGGCGTTCGTTAAGGAATCTGAACAGAACACCATTCCTGCATTGACTGATACTGCTACACAATAAGTCATTTTCTACCCGCTGAAACGACAAGCGCTCAATCATACTAAGTATAGATCGGACTGGGTAGGGTCAATCGAAATTAAATAAAATTAGCTGAGGGCCCGAATTTAGGGGCCTGTAGCGAAATAGACGGGGGTAGTCAGCCATTGCCCGCCAGTATAGCGAGTACATTGACGACTTAATCTCCTTTACTGCAGTTTCTCGGAGATCTCGTCCTGCTCCTCCCAATCGTATTCGAGGTCAATTCGCTTGCTATCCAGGCGTTCCTCGATGCGACGACGGAGCTCTGTCAGGTGTGACTTGGTCTTGGGCGCGGCTACTCGAATTTCCTCTTCTTCCTGGGTGTCATCAGGTAACACTGCTCCGGGATCGAGAAATTCCTTGGTACTTTCCAGCGAATCGTCCCACTTTTGCTCTTTCATGGTGCCTCTCTTACCGCCTTTAGTTTGCGGTGATTGAGTATTGCCATTTAGCTTCCTATCAATTTCTTTATCGTTAAGCATAGGATTATTCTTCAATAAAATCTTAAAAATAAAACAATTTGGTAGCCAGGCCATAATGGCGACTACTCTAGATAAGAAATATGACGATTTGATGAAGAGAAACGCTGACAACAGGTTTCTAAAGAATTAGGCAAGGGCTAGCTTTTCCATGGTGAGTTGGCGTAACTCTTTCTTGGCAATTTTACCGGAAGCAATGCGGGGGAGTTGTTCATATTGAAAATAGAATTGCTCGGGTATTTTGAAGGCGGCGATTTTTTCTTTTAAGAATGATTTTAAATCATCGTCGCTGAGATTTGATTCATGCTTCAGCATTACAGTTGCAATTAGAATTTCTCCCAACCTGTCGTCTGGAATTCCGTAAACGGAAACCTCGCTTGCAGAGGGATGTTCGGTAATAGCGTATTCCACTTCGGCACAACCAATATTTTCCCCACCTCGAATAACAATATCCTTGGCGCGATCGAGTATCACTAAAAATCCCAGGTCATCGAGCAGACCAATGTCACCTGTATAAAACCACCCGTCTTTTATAACCTCGGCGGTTGCCTCTGGCATATTCCAGTATCCCTGCATGATGGTCGGCCCTTTTATGCAAATTTCGCCAACTTCATTTGGGCCTAGTTCATTGTCTTTCTCATCGACAATTCTTACCGTCGTTACTGGTGGTGTGGGTCGTCCGGTGCTATGGGGTTTAGAGACATAAAATTGGCCAGAAATGATCGCGCCAATTGCATTGGTTTCGGTAAGACCATAGCCAAGACCGGGAAGTGCTTTATCGGGAAAATTGTCCAGCATCATCTTTAGATGCTCAGGCGGACGCGGCGCGCCACCACTTTGCACACCGCGCAAGCTGCGCAAATCTGCCTGCTTAAATTTTTCTGATTGCATAATTTCCCAGGTCATCGTTGGGACACCATGAAATATTGAGATTCTTTCTTGTTCAATCAGTTCCAACGCTTTTTCCGCATCCCATTTGTACATCATCACCATTTTTCTCAGGTAGACAAAGCTGGCTAAGAACTGAGCATGACTTCCGGTGACATGAAACAGGGGCACGTTGCACAGTAAGGCGGGTTGAAACTCCGGGTTATCTTCTACCAACTCAGGACGCAATATTTCATTTATTTCCTTTACGAAACGCCAGGTGTAAAGCGCATTAATAATGCTGCGATGGGTAGAAAGCACTCCCTTGGGCATCCCGGTAGATCCGGATGTGTACATAATGGAAGCATTGTCTTCTGCTGTGACCTTCAGCGCCGTAATTTCCGAATCGCTAAGAGGTTCAACATTTTCAAATAAGGAATAAAACTCTGGATAAGCAGATTCATTTTCCGGCTTAATTTAAACTAGTGCTATATCGAGAGAATTTAGAAAGGGTTCGATTTGCTGGAAACGGGCGTGATCGACGAATACCAGCTTACTGCCGCTATCACTGAGGCCGTATTCCATCTCAGCGCCTTTCCACCAGGAATTCATTGGCACCACGATGGCTCCGAGGATGGTAGTTGCCATATAGGCGAGACACCACTCTGGAGAGTTGCGCGCGCAAACTGCAACCCGGTCGCCATGGACGATACTGAATTGTTCTTTTAATACCCTGGCCATGCGTCGCGCCATAGCCAGGGTTTCGGCAAAGGTATAACGTTCGTCTAAATAAACCAGGAACGTTTCATCTGCCTGCACCGATCCAAGCTCATAAAGCTCGCTTAGGTTGTTCGGCGCTTTGCTGAATACGTCGTAGTCCTGACCGTCGATTGTTTCAGAATGCGTGGCCAGTTTTGCATCCGGTGCTTTGTGGGCAATGACTATATCTTTTAGTTTCGCCAGGTCCTGGCGAATTTCTTCATCAGTCAGCATTAAGGTACTACTCAGATTTTATTTCTAAGGTCACTTTGCCCATTACTTTTCTTTCGGTGAATACGTTAAAGGCTGCAACGTATTCTTCCAGGGGAAAGGATTCAGTGATTAAGGGGCGCAATTTTCCCTGATCGTACATTTCCAATAATTCCTGGAAATTCTTTTCGTATTCAGCGGGCTCTTCTTTGCGAAATCGACCGAGAAACACACCGACCATTGAAGATCCCTTTAACAGAGCAAGGTTTGCTTTGTATTCTGGAATACGACCACTGGTAAATCCAATTACCAGGAGACGACCATTCCAATTGATGCAGCGACAGCATTGATCAAACAGATCGCCACCAACTGGGTCGTAGATTACATCTGCACCACGATCGTCAGTTAGTGCTTTCACTTTTTCTTTGAGATCACCATCGGCATAATTAATGAGTGCATCGGGTTCGAGTTGATTTACAAACTCCAGTTTCTCATCTGAGCTGGCGGCCGCAATGACCCGTGCTCCCATAAGCTTGCCAAGTTCAACTGCGGTTAGTCCTACTCCGCCACTGGCACCAAGCACAAGTAATGTTTCACCCGGTTGCAGATTGGCTCGTTGCTTAAGCGCGTAATAGGAAGTGGTGTAGACCATGGCAAAACTTGCAGCGGTTCTGAAATCCATACTGTCTGGAATTTTGCGCAGGCCTGCGGCCTTGACCGTTACTTCTTCCGCTAATCCACCGAGACCGGGTGTAGCCATGACTCGGTCGCCCGCTGCGAATCCTTCAAGTTCAGGGCCAACGGATTTGATGATGCCGCCCACTTCTGAGCCAGGAGTAAAAGGCATGGGGGGTTGAAACTGATACTTGCCTTGTATTTGCAAGCCGTCTGGAAAATTTAGCGAGGCCGCATAGACTTCCACTATCGCCTCGTTTTCACCGGCGACGGGAGCATCGATCTCCTCTAAGGTGAGGTTTTCTGGCGGGCCATGAGCGCTACAACGTACGGCTTTCATTCTCTGTCCTTAAAAATTCAGAAGGCGGATTCAATCATGAATAGTTCCCAACTTCAATTGCCCAAAATCTGCTGCCTGGAAACAGGATTTGTTGTTGTGGTTTGGGCAAACGAGTATATTTACCGCGTAGTTTTTAGTAGTGCAATCCATGAATGAATCACAAAGAAAAGCCTATTTGAATGCCATGGGAATAGATGTTTATTATCCAAGGGTGAGTCTTCCTGGCGCGAAATTATCTCCAGCTTACGAATTTGAGCTGGAAGAAGAGGGGCAAGAGTTGCCTCTTGATAAGGACTCTTCACCGACTGAGGAAACCAGTAGATCTTCTTCACAAGCGGTAGAGCTTGTTAGCGACATTTCACCCACTGCAATAAGTCCGCCTCCTCCAACCGTGGAAGACAAGCCAGTCGATATAAAACCGGAGACAATCACTGCGCAAGTAGAGAAAGAAGACAAGGCTAAAGGTACTGAGTCGGACAATGATCTACGTTTCGCTTTAAGGTATTACAAGATCTCCGATAGCTTAGCTGTGGTAGATGAGTATCCTTTGCAACAAACAGCGGAATCTAAAGATGAGTCTTGGCTTTTGCTTAGAAATATTCTGCAAGCCCTGAATGTTGAATTAGTTTCAGAATCCATCGCGTCAGAACATTTTGGCTGGCCACTAATTGAAGGGTTCACCGATGCCACCGACGAGGCCACTGCGGCCAAGCAAGCTTTACAAGGATTTATTGCCGGACGGCAACAACAAGATGGATTTAACAATCTGCTGGTTTTCGCCGGCCTGGTTGATGACTTGCTAATTGGTCCGGAAGGTACTGAGAATAGACGCGACTATCAAATGACCAATTCAGAGTTATTTATTACTATTACTCAAAGTCTGCAATCAATGTTGTCCTATCCGCAGTTAAAAAAAGATGTTTGGCATCAATTGCAATCATTGCGAGCTAGAATTCAGGCGTCGAAATAAGTCACTTCAATATGTTGACCCAATCTGAAAAGCAACTGCAATTCTTTGCTCGCAATATGCGCTATAGCGTTGTAGATATGGTCGTGCAAAACGAAGCGGCGGCCTACGATCATCCCTGGACGAAACGCATCGTCATAGATTGTTTGCGAGCTGGATATCAATGTTGGGTATTGGCGAATAAACAAAAGATCGTTGCCCATGGCGTTATGTCTGTTGCCATTGGAGAATGTCATTTGTTGACTCTCTGTGTACACCCAGAGTTTCAGCGCCATGGTTATGGCCGAAAGATTTTTAACTTGCTGCTGGATCGCGCTTATAAACTGGATGCTTCGGAATGTTTTCTTGAAGTCAGGGCAAGTAACGAAGGTGCGATTACTCTCTATCGCTCAATAGGATTTACGGTAATCGGAGAAAGGAAGAATTATTATCCGGGATTAGAAGGGCGGGAGGATGCCCTGATTATGTCGCGCTCGTTACCGCTTCCCTAATTTAATCTTCTGCAGCTTCTGAGTGCGTAACTTTCTGCCAAATTCGTATAAGTAGCTTGAGAGCAGCGATCAAAAGAAAGGCTCCAAGCATTATTGCGCCCAGCATAATGACCGTACCCAGCAAGATGTTTAACATTTCTTCCAAAGAAATGTCTTTCCACATGGATAGGCCCCACAGGCACAATGCGGCAATTGTTATACCGGCCAGGATGGCGGCGGTTTTCTTACGAACGTTTAGCAGTGAAAAGATCAAAGTCGGGACGACCCTCTAAGTCGGTAAAACTGGCTTTACAGCGAGGATAATCACTACATCCCCAAAACATGCCATTTTTTCCTTTGCGCTTTGTGAGCAAGTTGCCACAACTAGGGCAGCGATGGGCAGTCTCTGGAACACCAGTGTTGTCCGCCAGTGTAACTTTACAGCCCTTTGAATATCCACTGCAGAACCAGTAATCGCCCTGGCCTTTATTTGCTTTCACAAGCCTGCGCGTACAAATGGGGCAGCGATAATGTTCGTCGATTTCGGTGCTTGGCTTACCTGCGACATCATTAAGAGTGGCTTTACAATCAGGAAATCCTGTACATCCCCAGAAAGGACCCATTTTGCCGTCAATACGCCGCATGGGCTTCTTGCATTCATGGCAATAGTAGGTTCGTTCGGGCGCAGCTTCGGTATCTGCAGCACTCATGGGAAAACCGTCGATTAGGCTAACAATGTTGGAGCTGGGTAACTTCTAAACCTGGCTAAGGATGTTGTCAACTGCAACCGGGTCGAGATTGCTGTTTAAATCTGTGAGTTTACTAATTTCAATCCAGCGATAGGGATTTGGCGTGGGGCTTTCTTCATTCTTTACTTCATTGGACAGTCGGCAAGGAATAACCATGTCGATGAAAGGACTGGACTCATCCGAGCTGGGAAAGCATTGCAGACTGGCTTCCAATTTCTCAGTGTCACTAAGTACTTCATCCTGCTCGAGCTGGGCCAAACTGCGTTCAATACCATCTTGCCAACTTTCACCAGAGATCAATTCCCGGCTGGGTAGTCGCCAGTGGTCGCCTTGCAGGGTAAGCAACACTTTCTCCTGCGCATTGACGATGAAGAGGCTCTGCAGAATTGATTGCTGTGGCGATACATAAACAGAGGAATCGCCATGCTCAGCTTCAAGGTTGGGGGGTGCTTCTTCAATTGATAAACCCATGCCGGTATCGGTCTTACGCGCAACTCGCATGAACAATGCTGGACCGGATTCAGAGCCGTCGGCTCCCAAACCGAGAGTCTTAACAGTGACTAGTTCGCCAAGATCCAGTTGAAAGCATTCGTCCAAAAGGACAAAAACACCTCCATCGGACATGTCACTTGCTTCCACCAGAAGGGAACCCAGAGATTCGTGATGGATCTCCACTTGCAGAGGGATTTTCAAGCGGCGATGACGACGGGATTCATGCATCAAACTATTCCAAGTTTCGAACCTACTTAAAGTGTAGTGAGAACCATGAAAAATACTAATGATTGGCGCTATTTATAGGCCCCTCAGCCTGCCAAAATTTCCTGTAAAGCCGCCAGTATGGTGATATTTTCTTCTTCGGAACCAATACTGATGCGTAGTTTGTCTTCTAACCTCTGTTGCTGAAAATAGCGCACCAAGATTCCGCGCTTTTTAAGCGCCTGATAGAGTTCTGCAGCGCCGAAACTATCCGGTACCTGGCAGAGAACAAAATTAGTCTGGCTTGGTGTCGTGATTAGTCCTAGCTCATTCAGTGAATCGGTCAGTGCTGCTCTGGATTGACGAATGCTTTTCCAGTTCGCCTGCGCATATTCTTGCGACTGCAATGCAGCACAGGCTAATTTTTGCGCGATATGATCGGTGTTATAACTATCCCGAGTTTTAAACATCATAGGATTTGCCAGTGATTCGTTGGCAATGCCGTAGCCAAAACGCAGTCCGGCGAGGGAGTAACCTTTTGACAGTGTGCGGAGAATTAAAATGTTGTTATGGGAATCGATGAGCGGCACACAATTATAGGACTGTGTGGGATCCACAAAGTCGACATAGGCTTCATCCACAACCAAAACCCCATCAAAATTTTCTGCCAATTTCTTTATGTAGTTGGTATCGAGCAGTACGCCGGTTGGTGCATGTGGATTTACCAGGATGCACATCTTGGCCTGGGATTGATTTAAAGTACTTATAAAATCAACGGGCATACCCCAGTCGTCTTGCAATGGCACTTCCACTATGTTGCAGTTCTGAACATCCGCCAGTACCGGGTAAAGCGAATAGCTCGGTTGAGTAATAACAACATTGTCTCCCGCTTCGACAAAAGTGGTGAGTGCGAGACGCAATAGCTCATCGCCACCATTAGTAGGAATAATATTAGTTTCACTAATCTGATGAAGCTGAGCTGCAATTTGGCGGAAATCCTCCGCCAATGCTTGTGGGTAGCGACGTAATTCTTCGACCTTAATGTTGGCAAGTGTCGCTGCGACTTCCGGACTGGCAGGATAAGGATTCTCGTTAGTATTTAGTTTAATTACTGCCTTGCCCTTAGGTTGTTCACCAGGAACATAACCTTCCATACTGGCAATATTGGTTCGTTCAAAAGTCATGCTCACAGCCGACAGGTTTGTAGGTCAATAAAAGAAGCTTGCAGGGTATAAGGAAGTTTCTAATGCAGCAAGTTCGACTTTAATCTAGTGCGGGGGCAAATAGGAAGCAACTCGATTATGCCATCCGACTAACCAACGCTGTTCGTTCCTTGCCACTGGTGCATTAATTACCCGATCGCCTAAGACCTGTTTGGCTGCCTGCACAAAGCTGTAGAGGGTAATGGGAGAGCCCTGCATTTTATCGATAACATGTTTCAGACCCCAGCCCTGATTTTGGTAGCGCTCGCTGGACTTTAATCCAGTTCCTTTAAAATGCACATAATCGATAAGCGCATAAGCACCGTAGGGGGGATGACTTCGAGCAACCGTGGTAATTAATTCCCTAACTGACGTTTGTTGGTCAGTTGAAAACGAGGTGATGATCTGTTCCAGAGATTGACCAAGTCGTCGCACAATGAAATCAACTTGAATAGCTTTAGTCCTATCGAGAAAGGTTCGTAATTGAATTGACCGTTCACTATTAAAATCTGTGTAAAACTCTTCTCGATTGCGCCAGGGAGATTCGGGATTTGCATTGTTGTTTAGCCACCCGGGCGTCTCAACATTTCTTTCCTCAAAATACTGTAGCAGCGCTGGAAAAGTCTCCTCGAAGGGTGAATCTTGTCCTGCCTGAAACCAGATAAAATGTCCGATTCCCAATGATGGGAAGTCTTCACCTTCGTTCCAACTGGTGAGGCAATCGTACTTACTCGCACATTCGTTGGCGAATACCCGCTCTCCAAGCCATTGCAAATCGGCATCAGTAAGCTCAAAGGCCTGGCCAAAAGCCATAGTGGCGAGCATGTATTGACCCAGCAATAACACCAAAAATCGGTTGAATCTGCTTGAATTTACTGGCATTTTGATTTGTTCCACTAATTTGGAGAAAAGATTACACTTTAGGCCGATAAATCATATTGAGACCCCAAACTACAAGGGATTTGGAGGGATTCTCAGGATAAACCGGCATTCCATCGATTAGACAACAGCTATAGTTGAAGTAATCGGCTAATTTTCCCAAAACACGCAGTATTTATGGCAGAAACCGCAACCACAGAAGAAGTAGAAATCGAAACGCCACTGGATGAAGCTTCCGGGGGCCAACAAGATGATTTTGTTGCTAATCTTTCGAAGATCTATCAGAAACTTAAGCGCAGCAAAAAACTAAAAGTTGCGATGAAGGAAGTCGAGCAGGACTTGCTCGATTTGCTTGGTGTACGCCTGTTTACCATTTGGCAATCTGTCGACAATGGTAGTGACATCATTGCGAGTTTCAAAGGCGGTGACCCCGACGACGATGACACTATCGAGATTCGTGTACCTTTTAGTACTACTTCACTGGCAGGCTATGTTGCGCTAAGTCAACGGGCAATAGTTCTTAAAAATGTTTGCGATAGCGAAGAGCTAATCGACATTCATCCACGCTTACAATTCGATTCGAGCTTTACCGAAGCCAAGGGCTGGAAAGTTCGTTCCCAAATCGTAGTTCCCATAAAAGATGAAATACTTTTGGGAGTTATGCAGCTAATCAACTTTGAAGACGATAGAGAATTTACCAAGACCGACCTCAAGCATGCCTTGATGGTTAGTCAAATGCTTGCGAAGCAATTCCGCTCTTCTCTGCAGAGCACCCAGGGCCCTTATGATTACCTGGTTCAGAAAGGAAAGATAACAGCAGTCGAACTGGAAGAACTGGAAAATAAAACTTCCTTGTATGGTGGGTCGGTGACCCGCACGCTGATGGATGATTTTAACGTTGAGGCTGACATGATCGGTAAGTCTCTCGAGTATTATTATCGCGTGCCATACATGAAGTACAACTCGGAACATGAGCTTCCGATGGACTTACTTGAAAATATTGGAATCAGTTATCTGCGCAGCAACCTTTGGTTACCAGTAGCTGGCGATAAAGAAGAAGCAGTGATTCTAATTGACGATCCTTCAGATTATCAGCGCATCATGGAAATTCAGGGTGTGGTGAATGCCCGTAATTATGTGTTCCGAGTTGGCTTGCCCGAACACATTATTCAATTCTTGCGTGGGGATAGCGACGAAGAATACGAAGAGGGCTTTGACGATATCTTCTCCGGCATGGATGACGGTGGAGTTGAGCTCCAAGATGGCGAGGATGACGATGAAGATGAAAACCTTGCCGCCACTTCTGCAATTATTCAGTTGGTGAATCGAATCATTACCGAAGCTGAAAGATTGGGTGCTTCTGATATTCATGTTGAACCGGGAAAAGACTCTGCACCGGGTGGAGTAAGAATACGGGTTGACGGGATTTGCCGAGAGATTATTAAAGTTCCAAAAGAACACTGTGCGGCCTTAATCGCTCGTATCAAGGTAATGTCTCGACTCAATATTGCTGAAAGGCGTCTGCCTCAGGACGGAAAATGTAAGTTGAAAGTCCGCGGGCAAAAGCTGGAACTTCGTGTCGCAACAGTGCCGACGGTTCAAGGTGAAAGTGCAGTTCTGCGTATTCTTGCAGCCGGTAGTGCGATGCCGCTGGATAAATTGAATTTGACTCCCGCCAACCACGAGAAGGTTATCGAATTATCCGCCCACCCACATGGTTTGTTCCTGGTGGTGGGACCTACCGGTTCTGGTAAGACAACAACATTGCACGCGGTATTGGGACATATCAATAAGCCGGAAAGAAAAATCTGGACCGCAGAAGATCCCGTGGAAATTACCCAGCCTGGACTGCAGCAAGTGCAGATGATTCCCAAGATCGATTTTACTTTCGCCACTGCAATGCGCGCTTTCCTTCGTGCTGACCCCGATGTAATTCTAATTGGTGAGATGCGTGATGAAGAAACTGCCAGTATCGGTGTTGAAGCGTCCTTAACGGGTCACTTAGTGTTATCCACGCTGCACACAAACTCCGCACCGGAAACGATTACTCGTCTACTCGATTTAGGACTCGACCCTGTGAACTTTTCCGATGCCCTACTCGGTGTTCTCGCACAGCGTCTCATGCGAACACTGTGTCCAAAATGCAAGGAACCGTATAAGCCGGAACAGAAGGACCTCGATCATCTCATAGACTCATATGGTCGCGAACAATTTGAAGAAGACATGAGTGACTTAGACTTGTCCAAACACGAGATTATGGGACCAGTTGGCTGTAATGATTGTGGTGAAACTGGTTACAAAGGCCGAACTGGTATCCATGAATTATTGGTTGGAACACACGAATTGCAGAGCATGATATATAAGAAAGCTGAACTGGATGAGCTGCGGGAACAAGCCTTGCTAGATGGTATGCGCACCATGAAACAGGACGGTATCTATAAAATATTTACCGGCTACTCAGATTATGCGCAATTGCTACGGGTAGTTGCAGAATAATTTTATACCCACGATTACCGTGGACTTCTCCTTTTAAAAAATCATTGTTTAATTCCAAAACAACGGCGTTTTTGCTGGTTTTTGCTGTCCAATCCACAATTCCGATTTGAACCGGTTCAAACTTCTGGGAATTGGCGTCTACAGTCCGATGTTCTCTGTTCTATAGTTACTTAATAAACAAAGTAACTATAAAACCATTCAAGCAAGAAACTGGTTAGTGTTGACGCAACAAACTGGTTAATCTTGCAAGCAAGAAACTGGTTAGTGTTGGCGCAACAAACTGGTTAGTCTTGTTAGCAAGAAACTAATTACCCCCTGTAAACAAGCGATGGATTAAAGCGTTTTACTGTAGTGAAGCCACTACGGGAGGCAACATGGACAGAAGCAACGTAGAAACAGAAAAAGAGAAGAAAGAATTTGGGGCACTAAAGACCATTATTATAGGGGTTTTGGTGTTCGTTGTTTTAGGAATCACTTTGGCAAATCAGATGCTCGGTCAATTCGGCCTTGAAGACAATTATGCCATCGTTTTTTCTGCTGCCTTTGTTATTGCCGCACTGTTGCTGAGCAAGAGCATGATTCTGTTGGTACTTGTTGCAGTAGGTGTTGTAGCGGTAAATCTTCCAGATGCGACTTTAGTTAGTTTCGGACTAGATCGGGATGTTCTGCTCGCAGTAGTATGCGCAGTAGTTCTTGTACCTTCGCTTTACGACCTGATCTCTAAGTAGGCATACACGCTCAACTGTACAAGAGCGGCGAGTCAATCCGGTATTCAGTAAATCTCCAAGCCTCATCTTCCCAGACCATTGCAATGTAAATGGGAGTTTGGTTTTCATCGAAGCTGGTACTCAATACATAATTGGCGGTAGGTTGTGTCGCCGAGAATGGTACAAGTGACATATTGGAAGTGCCACTAATAGATTCAATCAACTCCAATGGGCCCAAAATCTCGGAGGCATTACTTAGAACTGCGCGCAATCCATCGGCCGTGTATTGTTCGATTAGTGCCGGATGGGCGTTGCGTACTAGAGGTTCTATGTCGTTATCGAAAAAAATGGATTGGGTGACACGAATGGCCAACTCCTGGCTACTTCTATCCAATTGAGATTTTTGAAAAAGACCCCAAGCTACCACTGCTGTGGCTAAAACCAGGAAGCCAATTACGACCTGAATAAGGGGAAATGTTTTTTGACTCATCAGAATGATACTGCCGGGGATTGAGCTTTATGAACGACCGGTATTATAGTTGGAAAAACTTCAATAAAAACAGTAATAAACCGAACACCCGATTTTTAAAAACACGTTTTACTCGGTATTTTATGCACAAAAATTACCTGGGAGTCACAAAACACTTAAAAATAGCAGGTTTTATTTTTGTTCGACCCTTCTAAAACTCGCAAGCTATTGATATTTATGAAAAATATGGTTTGATTAATAATTAATCAGATTGTGTCAATTTCACTGGATTTCGAGGCTCGCGAGTTTATTTTTAGATTTATGCCCAGAGTTATCCACAGAATCTGTGGACAAAAAATAATCCCACGAGCCAAATTTAAATCTTCTTGTCCCTCAATGGCTTAGTGAATTTACCTGAATGCAGTTTTGAGCATTAATCGCTAAGTCTTTGTGCCTATCTCGTGCTTTTAGTCTGAAGTCTAATTTACTGCTACATTCTGCCGAAGGGGGAAGTATGGTATGTTGCTTTTCAATTTCTTTCTAAAACGTCCTATTGAAGTAGTGTAATGATAGAACTTACGAGTGAAATACCTTTCCTCTGGCGACTCAGTCCAGAGAGCAGTGAAGGATATTGTTCGGTTTCCATGGTGGTACCTTGCCCGCCGGAAACGGAAATAAAAGACCTTACCATCGAGACAAGTGTGTTAAGTCTGTCCTCAGACAGTTCTCGTTCTGAAACCGAAGAAACTCTGGAATGGAATCAGGAAGATATCGACCTGTTTTTGCGCCTGGTCAATCAGAGTCGACTAAAAAATAACCAACCGCTTACCGAAACCGTTCGAGTTGATTTAACAGATCCTGAGATTATCGAAATTATTCATATCGTGGCTGCAGCCGGATTTGGTGTCGCCTTTACTTCTTATGGATTGCTAAAAGAAGCTGATGGTACTTTTCCGGTGCACAGTTTTGAGATTGGTTCTTTCGCTTCACTTAATACTGTTAGCGGATTCGTGTCCTGCGTCGTGGTGGATATTGAAGACGATGACGTAGTTTGTGTATTACTAGATGATATAGACGTGCGGGCTATCGAAGATTATGAGCGTCTATGCCGTCACGATTTGCTTTTGGTAAAGCGCATTGATGTATTGCATCCGGAATTTTCGGAGAGCAAATCGAAGCCTAGCACTTCGGTACTGCACTGATTCACTGCAGTGCCCTGACTGCTAGCATCCCGTGTATTCGATTATTAAATCTGCCGCTTGTTCGATCGTGATTTCGACGGTATCGATAACCAATTCTGGTTGTAGTGGATTCTCATAGGGACTATCGAGCCCCGTAAAGTTTTTTATCTCTCCGGCCCGGGCTTTCTTATAGAGGCCTTTCGGATCGCGCTGTTCACAAACATCCAGACTTGCATCCACGAACACTTCGATAAATTCATTCTCGCTAAAAAGAGTGCGAGCCATATCGCGCTCGGCACGGAAAGGGGAAATAAAACTGGTTATGACGATAAGGCCGGCGTCCAGCATGAGCTTGGCAGTTTCAGCCTCGCGCCGGATATTTTCCACTCTGTCTGCATCTGTAAAGCCGAGATCTTTGTTTAAGCCGTGACGTACGTTGTCTCCATCCAATAGATAAGAGTGTCTGCCCTTAGCGATCAGTTTCTTTTCGATCAGGTTGGCAATCGTTGATTTTCCTGATCCGGATAAGCCAGTCAGCCAGATGATTTTAGGTGTTTGCTGCTTAATGGCGGCACGACTCTGTTGGTCCACATCCAGTGCCTGCCAATGAACATTGCTTGCTCTGCGCAAGCCATGACGAATCTCGCCTCTAGCTACAATTTCTCCTGAGGCCTTCTCATGCAGCGTGAATGCGCCGGTGACCGAACAGATGGAAGCAGAATCGTAAACAATGGGTTTGGTCAGCGCTATATTGGTAACGCCAACTTCATTATTTAACAAAGTCTTTGCAGCGATCTGCTGATTGGAGTCAGAATCGAGGCGATATTTAAGGCGGCTCACAGTGGCTTCGCTTTCTCCGCCGATCGCTTTTAAAGTGTAGGTTCGGCCTGGTAGTAATTCCTGTTCGCTCAGCCATTCAATCCTCGCTTCAAATTGATCGGCGAACTCAGGTCTTAAATCAGCTGCGGCGATAATGTCTCCCGGATTCATGTTAACCGAGTAAGTCAGATTTAACTGCAGGTCTAGTTCTGCATCAGCGCTTACACAAGCTGCGCCGTCTGCTGACATAGCTAATATCGATGTCTGATGACCAGAAGGTGCCGTTACTACACTTTCATCTTTTTGCAGTTGGCCACTAACTAGTTTGCCACTGACTCGATTCGATGACTCAACGTCAGTCACTAAGAATCTCATCGGTTCCATAGTCTATCCCTCAATATTCCCCATATAAGCTTACTTTGCACGCTGGTTAAAACGGCGCCCTACCAGAGCGGAAGTGATATTAACTTTTTGTATATCGATTGCCCCTCCGGCAATGCCCCAACCCCAGGCGTCTCGCATTTTTTGTTCTATCGGAAATTCACGGGAGTACCCATAACCGCCCATTAGTTGCATTGCTTTACCGGTAACTTCCCGCGCAGTTTCATTAGCAAAACATTTTGCAATGGAACTGTCCGCAATCGATGGTAATCCTTGTTCTGCATTTGCCACGGCCCGATATAGTAACAAACGTGCCGCGTCTAACTTTAGCTTCATTTCTGCAATTTGTATTTGCACGGCTTGAAAATCTACTAATGGTTTGCCGAACTGATTCCTATCCTGGGTATATTCCAGAACAAAATCGAACGCGGATTGGGCCACAGCCAGCGACATGGTCGTGTTACCGCAGCGCTCGAGATCGAATGCATCCATTAGCTTTCCGAATCCTCCTGCTGGAACCAATACATTTTCTATTGGCACTTCAACGTTATCAAAATACATATCGGCACTGTAAATACCGCGGAATCCCATGTGGTGATCACGCTTGCCGAAGCTGAATCCATCTGTGCCTTTTTCTACGACGACCGCGCCGATGCCTTTTGCGCCCGGATCATCAGACATACGGCAGTAAACAACATAAGCCTCTGAATGGCCGGCCCCGGAACACCAGCGCTTGGTACCATTTAGTACGACTTTGTCGCCTGTCATAGTAGCCTTAGTGCTTAAGTCGGTGAGGGCAGATCCTGCATCGGGTTCTGACATGGAAACGGCTAAAACCAACTCACCGGAGCTAATGCTCGGAAGTAACCAATTCCTTAAATGATCGTTACCAAAGTGGGCGATGGCCAGACAGGGACCGAAACAGGATTCGAAGATAGGAAAGGCGACACCGATAGATATCTTGGCAATTTCTTCCAGAACAATAACCGCATCTAAATGAGAACCACCTGCTCCACCAAAATCAGGGCTTAGGTTGATACCGAGATAACCTAATTCGGCAAATCGCTTTCTCACTTCTAAGCTAGGGGGCTCATCCGATTCTTCAATTTCTTTGGCTATTGCCGGCAACTCATTTTGCGCGAACTGGCGCACTGAATCTTGTAGTGCACGCTGTTCTTCGGACAAACTAAAGTCCATCAATCCTCTCCCTATTTGCTGGAAGTGCATCATATGCATGGGAGCAGCCAGCTGCAAATTTCCCGTGCTAATCCACTGAGTTAATGAGGAATTTCCCGCTCAAGCAGGTGAATCCTGCTATAATCGCCGCCTTTTTTCCCAGGCTGGAGCGCCTTAGCAAGAACAAAGTCATGGCGGTGAATGGATTACAACAGGAAATTGAGCGCCGCAGAGTGCTCGCGATTATTTCTCACCCGGATGCTGGTAAAACCACCATTACCGAGAAATTGCTATTGTTTGGAAATCTGATTCAAGTAGCAGGGACGATTAAAGGAAGAAAATCAGATCGTCATGCCACCTCGGACTGGATGACCATGGAACAGGAGCGCGGGATTTCAGTGACTTCTTCTGTGATGCAGTTTCCTTACAAAGAACGCATGGTTAATCTGCTGGATACTCCGGGTCACGAAGATTTCTCGGAAGATACCTATCGCGTTTTAACTGCGGTGGATTCGGCATTGATGATAGTTGATGGCGCCAAAGGAGTAGAGGAACGCACTATCAAGCTGATGGATGTGTGTCGCTTAAGGGACACTCCTATCTTTACTTTCGTGAACAAACTCGATCGCGATACGCTGGACCCTATTGAAATATTGGACGAGATTGAAAACGTATTAAAAATCCAGTGCGCGCCTATTAACTGGCCCCTGGGCATGGGTAAAGAATTTAAAGGGGTGTACAACCTATACACCGATACAATTCATGTTTACCAGCAAGGTCAGGGTCATCTGATTCCCGAAGATTTGCAGATTAAAGGATTGAAAAGCGCTGAGGCGAAAGAATTACTTGGAAGTTATGCCGAGGATTTTTTCGATGAAATTGAATTAGTCAAAGGTGCCAGTCATGAGTTCAATCTTGATGCCTATTTAAAAGGACAACTGACCCCTGTTTATTTCGGTACCGCCCTTGGAAATTTCAGCGTGCGGGAGATGTTAGATGATTTTGTCGAATGGGCGCCGAAACCGCAAGATCGGGAGACTGAATCTCGCACAGTGGTTGCAAACGAAGAAGGATTCAGTGGCTTCGTGTTTAAGATTCAGGCCAATATGGATCCGAATCACCGCGACCGCATTGCCTTTATGCGCATCTGCTCTGGTGAGTATAAAAAAGGGATGAAGATGCGTCACAGCCGACTCGGTAAAGATGTAAAAGTGGCTGATGCCGTTACCTTTCTGGCTGGCGATCGCACTCAGGCCGATGGGGCAGTATCAGGAGACATAATCGGGCTTCACAACCATGGCACTATTCAGATTGGAGATACGTTTACTACCGGGGAAGTATTAAAGTTTCGCGGCATTCCTCACTTCGCGCCTGAATTGTTTAAACGTATTCGCCTACAGGATCCTCTCAAGCTAAAACAACTACAGAAGGGACTGACGCAATTATCGGAAGAAGGCTCTACTCAGGTTTTCATGCCACTGCGTAATAACGATCTGGTGGTAGGGGCAGTCGGTGTGCTGCAATTTGAAGTCGTGGCCTATCGCTTAAAGGACGAGTACAAAGTAGACGCAATCTATGAGCCGATTAATGTACAGCTGGCACGTTGGGTTGATAGTGAAGACAAGACTAAGTTAGAGGAATTCAAGAAAAAAGCGCACGAGAATCTCGCAGTAGATGGCGGCGGCTATCTTACCTACCTGGCACCCACGCGCGTTAATCTGAATCTCATGGAAGAGCGTTGGCCAGATATTCAGTTCTTTAGCACTAGGGAGCACTAAGTAACAATGGTACGACTATCAACAAGAGAAGTTTGGTTCAGAACTGTTGAGACGATTCTCATTCTTTTAGTGCGACCCAGCGAGCCCGGAGTGACAACAGTCCGAATATCACGGATAGAAATTAAGATCGATATTGTGAAAATTATTTTCGAATCTTTGGTGTGGGAAAGGGAACATTAGGGCACATCGCTAATGAGCATTTGTCGCATGCAATTCTCATTCGATGCCAGTGATGGAATGGCAAGACGTGGTGTTATGCAATTTCCTCGAGGAGCCGTTCAGACTCCTGCCTTTATGCCCGTCGGTACCTATGGAACGGTCAAGGGATTAAACCCGAAACAATTGGAAGAGCTTGGCGCGGACATTATCCTGGGTAATACCTTTCATTTGATGTTGCGACCCGGCACTGAAGTTATAAATCGCCATGGAGACCTGCATGAATTCATGGCTTGGAACAAACCAATTCTTACCGATTCTGGTGGTTTCCAGGTTTTTAGTCTGGGAGAGTTGCGTAAAATTTCTGAAGAAGGAGTGAAGTTTCGTTCTCCCATCGATGGAGATGAGACTTTTCTTGGGCCGGAGTCGGCGATTGAAGTTCAACATAAACTGGGTGCTGACATCATTATGGTGTTCGATGAATGCACGCCTTATCCCGCCGATGAAAAAACTGCATGGGAATCGATGGATCTATCCATGCGTTGGGCAGCTCGTTGTAAAGAGGCGCACGGTGAGAATTCTGCGGCTTTATTCGGCATCGTGCAGGGCTCCATGTACAAGAATCTGCGGGATGCCTCGTTAGCAACATTGCAGGAGATTGGGTTCGACGGATATGCCTTGGGCGGACTCTCGGTAGGTGAATCCAAGGAAGAAATGGTCGAGATAGTCGAGCACTGTTCACCCCAACTCCCGGACGATAAACCCAGATATCTCATGGGAGTGGGGACGCCAGAAGACATCATCCACGCCGTGAGTCATGGCATTGATATGTTCGATTGTGTCATGCCGACGCGGAATGCACGCAATGGGCACCTTTTTACTTCTCAGGGACTACTGCGTTTACGCAATGCTCGATATCGTGATGATGCGGGTCCACTGGATGAAAATTGTGGTTGTTATACCTGTCAAAATTTCAGTCGCGCCTATTTGCATCATCTGGATAAATGCAAGGAAATACTGGGGTCGCAGCTAAATACTATCCATAATTTGCATTTCTACCAGCAGCTAATGGTCGGATTGCGCGGTGCTATAGAACAGGGTAGATTGAGCGCCTTCGCCAGCCAGTTCCAGGAAGAACAATTACAGTTAAGTGATGGGATTTAAGGAAATCCAAGCCCTGATTTAGAGAGGCAATCGTTGAGCATCTGATTAGCTGTTTTGACTTGAAACCAAGACTAATGCCCCAACAATGTTGGGAACATAGAATGGAACGATAAAGCAGTATTTCAGAAAACAATAAAGACTATCGCCATTAGACCGAGAGAGAGTTCATGAATCTATTATTTCCCGTCGCCTATGCTCAAGAAGCAGGGCAGGCCAGCCAACCTTCACTTACTTACAATCTAATTCTATTTGGCGGAATGTTTTTCCTGTTCTGGCTGATCTTGTGGCGCCCACAATCGAAGCGAGCCAAGGAGCACCAGGAATTAGTGGGAAGTATTTCGAAAGGCGATGAGATTATGACTTCCGGTGGTTTAATCGGAAAAGTCACCCGAGTGCAGGATGAGTATATCGCTGTCGAAGTGTCTGATGGCGTTGAGTTAAAACTGCAAAAATCTTCGGTAGCTGCTGCGTTGCCTAGAGGAACGATTAGTCAAATTTAGCTTGGGCAATAGCTCAACATAAACCTTAAGAGCAAATTATGCTAAATCGATATCCCGCTTGGAAAAATATATTAATCGTTGTCGTGGTTGTATTGGGATTCCTTTACTCGATTCCTAATATTTATCCTGATGATGAAGCGATTCAGATTTCGACAGATAGTTTAAGTCTGAACGAATCGGATATGGCTACCGTCACTACCGCGCTGGAAGCCGCTCAAGTGGAATTCTTTGGCGAGGAAGTCAGCGAAGAAAGTATTCTCGTCCGTTTTAATTCTGTAGATGATCAGCTCATTGCTAAAACAGCAATCGAAGAGGCACTAACCAACGATTACATCGTCGCCTTAAATCTGGCGCCGACCACGCCTGCATGGTTGCAAGCTATTGGTGCTGGCAAAATGAATCTTGGTTTGGATTTACAAGGCGGTGTGCACTTTCTGATGGAAGTGGACATGGACGCGGCCCTTGGCCGACGCATGGAAGACAATCTGAGTAATGTTCGTTCTATATTAAGAGAAGAAAGACTTCGCACTCGTGGTACCAACGTCGTCGATAATTCCCATCTGGAAATTCGATTTGGCAATGAAGATGATCGTTCGGAAGCCCGCTCAGCTTTGCTGGAAAATTTTCCTGACCTGCAATTTCAGAATCGTGATGCTGGCAACGTCTCGGTGTTGGACATGCGCACACCACCTGACGTCATCTTGCAGATTCAACGTGACACATTGCAAGCAAACCGCACTACTATCATGAGTCGTGTCGACGCGCTTGGGGTCGCTGAACCAACCGTGCAGCAGCAGGGTGCGGACCGTATTGTTGTGGAATTGCCAGGTGTGCAAGATCCTGCCCAGGCCATTCGATTCCTGCAGCGGATAGCCACCTTGGAATTCCATCTCGAAGCAACGCCGGGGGCTTCACCGGCTTCCTATGTAACCTATGTAAATCCCGATGGATTGTTGGTTGACGTTGACAATGAAGTCATCCTGCAGGGTGACCGTATTAGTAACGTGCGTTCCTCACTAGACCAAAATGGGTTGCCTCAGGTACAGATTAACCTCGATGCTCAAGGTGGAAATCAGATCAACCGTGTTACTCGAGAAAATGTCGGCAGAATGATGGACATACTTCTAAGTGAAACTAGAAGTCGTACTATTTTAACTACCGATGAGAATGGTGAAGAAGTTGAAGATGTCGAATTCTTTGAAGAAAAAAGATTAATCAGTCACGCCACAATTCGTACGGCATTACCAAGGACATTTGTTATAACTGGGCTTTCGTCGCGAGAAGCCAATGATCTCTCTGAGCTCATTCGTTCTGGTTCATTAGCAGCACCAATGACTATCGTAGAGCAAAGTGTAATCGGTCCAACTATGGGGCGAGAGAATCTCGAGGCGGGTATTAATGGCATTCTTGTTGCTTCGGTTCTGGTTTTAATCTTCATGCTTTTCTACTATCGCGTATTTGGGCTGGCAGCCAATACCGCTCTGGTTATGAATATCCTGCTTATCTTTGCGGTGATGTCTACGCTAATTCCGGCAACTTTAACCTTGCCTGGTATTGTTGGAATCGTATTAACGGTAGGTATGGCGGTGGACGCCAACGTATTGATATTCACTCGTATAAGGGAAGAATTGACCAATGGCATGCCGCCACAGCAGGCAATTGATGCTGGCTATAACCGTGCTTTCACTACGATTCTGGATGCTAACCTGACAACTTTCTTGGTTGCGTTGGTGTTGTTTACGATCGGTACGGGCCCAGTTAAAGGATTCGCAGTAACTCTGATGATTGGCATTATTACTTCGATGTTCACTGCCATTGTTGGCACCCGTGCATTAGTCAATTTGATTTATGGCGGGCGCAATGTGCAGCAACTTTCAATTGGCAAGTACAAACTTCCAAACAAATCAGGCATAGAAGCCACATAGGATCAGGGCGTAAAGAATGATATTGGGTAGAGAAGTAGATTTTATGGGGGTACGCAAAATTGCGGCTGTAATTTCTGCGGCGCTCGTTGTGGTTTCTATTTTGGCTTTGGTCTTCAATTCATTGCAGTTCGGCCTGGATTTTACGGCCGGAACTTCGGTGCGTTTAAATTACTCGGATACGGTCATACTCGATGAGGTCAATGAGGCGCTAACCAACAATGGTTATGAAGATGCTGTTGTTGTGAGCTTTGGTTCCGATCGTGAAATACGTGTCGTACTGCCGGTAGATGAAAGCATCGAAGTAGTGGATCAGGCTGCCCAGGCCGCGGTAGTTGGGGAAACCATAGCATCGCTGTTAAGTGCAAACAGTGCCAGTGAAGTAACTCTGCTTGGTTCAGACTATGTCAGCGCTAAAGTTGGTGAAGAATTAGCGGAGCAAGGTGGTATGGGCATGTTGGTAGCCCTGGGCATCATCATGGTGTATATCGCGGTGCGCTTCCAGTTTAAATTTTCAGTTGGGGCGGTTGTAGCTTTGGCTCATGATGTAATTATAACCTTGGGGATATTTTCAATATTCGGAATAGAATTCAATCTCAATACCCTAGCAGCGATGTTAGCGATTATCGGTTACTCACTAAATGACACCATCGTAGTGTCGGATCGAATTCGAGAAAATTTTCGAAGAATGCGCAAAGGGTCTCCCGTGGAAATGGTTAATGTTTCACTGAATCAAACCCTGAGCCGTACCATAATAACGTCATTTACTACTCTTCTTGTGTTGTTCTCAGTTCTCCTGATCGGTGGTGAAACCACTCAAGGTTTTGCTATTGCCTTAATTATTGGCGTAGTCATCGGAACTTATTCTTCCATCTATATAGCTTCGAATGTCATTCTTTACATGAACGTGACCCGCGAAGATTTGATGATTCCAGTGAAAGAAGGCGCCGATCCCGAAGGAACGGTCTAGCTTTACCATTCCAGTAAAGTTTGAACTCTCAGCAATCGATACAGTCTGAAAGGCTATAGGCTTTACAGTAAATTTCTACTTGGCCTGATTTGCCATACTTGCTATGTTTTAGCTCGACAAAAATCGGTGATTTTCAATAGCTTGGAAGATTCGGAGTCAGACAGAGGAATGGTTTCCATTCTCCAAAGAATAGTTCTTAGGCAGCTAAAGACGGCATGCCTCTTCCTTTGTGGCCTTTTGGCCAGCAGCGCGCTCGCCCAGGATCCTGAGCAATTTCCGCAGCCACCAGAGATACAACCGGCGGTGAATTTCTGGACCAAGGTATATACCGAGGTAGATACCCAGAGCGGATTTCTCCATGATTCCCAGAATTTATCCATCATTTATCAGCGTCTCGACCTGAATCGGCGGGAAATTGAACAGGTTCGATCCAGAATTCGAGACGATTTGAGAGAGCTTGCAAGGGGTAAACGAACCGGCCTAACTCGCACTCAGCAAGCAGTCTTGGATTTATGGCCAAGCGATGTAAGTAACGAGACTCTGCGCACGGCTGCGAACAATGTGCGTTGGCAACTCGGTCAATCCGATCGATTTCTGGGTGGCCTGCGTCGCTCCGGCGCTTATCGGTCACATATTAACCAGGTGATTCGGGAGAAAGGCTTACCGATTGAGCTTGGAGTATTGCCACACGTTGAATCCTCTTTTAATCCTCGAGCTTATTCCAGTGTTTCAGCGGCAGGTATGTGGCAATTTGGACGTGACACTGCCAGACGCTTTATGCGGGTAGACCATATAGTAGATGAACGTATGGATCCTTATACCGCAGCCGGTGCCGCCATGAGTTTATTGGAATACAACTATTCCGTATTAGGCACCTGGCCACTGGCATTAACGGCTTACAATCATGGCGCTGGAGGTATTGCCAGGGCAGTGCGGCAAACCGGCACAACTGATATTGAAAAGATTATTGCAAATTACCGCGGGCGTGCATTTGGTTTCGCATCCCGTAACTTCTATCCGCAGTTTCTCGCCGTAATTCACGTTGAAAATAATGCGCAGCAGTATTTCGGCGATTTTCGATTGGATCCAGCACCAATTTTCCGCGAAGTAGTGACAGATGCTTTTATCGATGCGGAGGTTTTTGCCCGTTCAATCGGTATTAGTCTCGAACAATTAGAGGCGGACAATCAGGCTTTGCGTCCTGCGATATGGGAGGGAAATAAGCGCATTCCCAGTGGTTACACCATTAAGGTTCGTGAGCAGGCAATCGATGCGAGTAATCTGCTTGCACTCATTCCCGATGATTTTAAATTCGAATTACAAACACCGGATGTCGCCTATGTAGTAGTTGGGGGTGATAGCTTGTCGGTTATTGCTCGCCGCTTTAATACCTCGGTCAATCGTCTGGTAACGCTAAACCAATTACGTAGTCGTAATCGCATCGCAATCGGTCAGCGATTGTTGTTACCCCAGGACAACATCAGTTCTCAGCAGTTAATCGCTCAGGCCAGTGATGAACCGCCGGAGGATGGGGAGTATACAGTGCGCAGAGGTGATACGGTTTCGTTAATAGCCGCTCGCTATGGTGTTACTGAAGCAGAACTTCTCAATGTGAATGGTATTCAGGATCGAAATCGAATTTATCCTGGCCAACAGATTCGACTGCCAGGATTCGGGCCTAGCGGAGTTCAAATAGCCGCAATTGAAGCCAGTACTTCACCATCGCCTCCGACCCAAATTCAGTTTGCCGATGAGATTGGCGAAGTTGAAATCCCGGAGATTACTAGCGCTGCAAATGAAAGTGTAAGCGAGAGCGAAATTGAAAGTTCAGTTGCTAGTTCAATTGAAAGCCCGGTTGAGATCTCGGTTGAAATAGCAGCTGAAAGTGTAAGTGAAAGTGCGATTGAAGGTGTGAGTGAAGAAGAGTCTGTGGTTGTGGCAGTTGCCGACATCGATATCGATCCGCCAGCCATTGAGGAAGAGATCGGGGAACAGATTGAAGAATTCGCATTTGCTGATATAGAAGATCCTGTTCACCTCGCTCTGAGTGGGATAACGGGAGATATCCTTCCGCCTGCGGCAGTGCTGCCTGATAATCAGGAATTGGAAGCGCCAGTAACGCTTGAGGAAGAAAATGCGGTAGCGCTTGATCCCGCATTGGATGTCAGTGAAAGTAATGAACAGCTAACCGAAGCGCTTTCTGCAGACCCTTCGGATTACACCGTGGCTTCCAACAACTCCGTCGAAATTCAAGCATCAGAAACATTGGGTCATTACGCTGACTGGTTAGGAATACGGGCCTGGGATCTCCGTCGTTTGAATAACATGGCCTATCGTGATCCGGTAATCATAGGTGACAGACTTACCCTGGATTTTTCTCGGGTTAATATCGCCGAGTTTGAGCTCAAGCGACGAGATTATCATTCCACCCTGCAACAAGAGTTTTTCAGTAACTATCGCATTCAGAATGTTGAGAACTATCGGGTAAGACCAGGCGATAATGTTGGCAACATAGCGCGCACTCGCTATTCAACACCTGTCTGGTTATTGCGTCAGTACAATCCCGGATTGGATTTCAATCGAATCCAGATCGATCAGGAAATCGTTTTTCCCATTCTCGAACAAGTTAACTAGTTAAACCGAACAACTCACTGTAACTGCTGCGTAATTCCTCCGCGGAATATTTATGCAGGTCTGCTTTAGGTAAGGCGTCTCCTTTTGTTTTAAATTCCCACCATTGGCTTAGGCGGTCTACTACTGTTTGCGCTGTCTCTGTCTTGGTGTCCAAGGATTGGTAGAGAAATTCAGCGGTAAGATATTCCGGGTAGACCAGGTTGTCGGGTGCAAGCGGAGTACAGCCTAAAAAGCATGCTTCCTGCATCGAAAGTCCCTGAAAATCGTGGAGTGCGGTCGATAAAACCACATCAGAACTGGCCAGTAAGCCGTAGTATTTATTCTCGTCCTCGATATAGCCAAAGGCGCCTGCCTCAATCTTCATATCTCGGCAGTGCTGAATGAGTAATTTCTCAATTTGTTTAAATGGATCCGGGATTTGGCGAAAGGATTCACCTACAACGTGCAGTCGGATTGGTAGGGCGGCGGAGGTAATTCGTTCTACGATAGCCAGCAGAAGTTCGGGATCTTTGTCATATTCCCAACGATGATTCCAGACGACTTCCAGACAATCAGAGCTTGCCGACCGAGAAATTGCATTTCCAGGAATCGTGATAGGAACTGGCACGACACTGCTCGCCAACAACTTCTCAATCGCAATATTTGGGATTTTATCAGGAAGCCTTTTAAAAAGACTTCTGACGCCTTCGATAAATGACTCTTTATTGTATTTGGAATTGAACACAATTCTATCGGCACAAAGCGCAGAATAGAGTGGTACTAATAAGGGCTCAATATTGTCCTGGCGTTGTAAGTTATCTGGATAGGCAAACTGATTTTCATGAAAATAAACTATGCTCGGAACGCTGGCTAACTGTGGCAGGAATCCTCGCAGGCTAGTTAAATCCACCATCGAGGTTGCCAGTAGCAGATCATAAGATTCCACTAATTCTTCCCGATTGTTTATCGCCCAATGCAGGCTGTTGCCCCTTATGCGCCAGTTGAAATTGCGAGGTGGCAGTGCCAGTTGCGTCCAATGGATTTCCGGAAACATTTGCGCAAGCCGCAGACGCCACAGCTTGTGGCTTTTTGCATCATAGGCGGAAAGCAAGAGAGCGTTAGCAACCATAATTACAAGGTCTTATTGAAATTTTGGTAGAGCGAAAATCTGTACAGAAAGTGCAAGCAGATCAGCTAGCTGGTAACTGATCTGCTTGTCAACAATTACGAGATTTGATGTTTCTCGATAATTCCTATATTGGTCGACATGTCCAAGATTGTGTCAATGTTGGCTTCGATGTCTTCCACGGTCGCGCCTGTGCCTAAGTCGACTCCAGTGTTTTCACGAACGTCGGCGGAATAATAACGGCCTCCAGCTGCTTGAATGACACGACCGTTAGGCGCATTTTCACTGCACAGAAAAACCACTGCCGGTGTGACTAGCTCCGGTGCCAGTTTTTCCTCACTGTCTTCGAATCCGGGCAGATCTAATGTCATGCGGGTAGCAGCGATGGGGGCAATAGAGTTAGTGTGGATATTGTATTTCGCACCTTCGAATCTCAGCGTATTCATGAAACCTACGAGGCCAAGCTTCGCTGCGCCATAATTGCTTTGACCGAAATTTCCAAACAAGCCCGAAGTAGAAGTAGTCATGACGATGCGACCATAATTTTGTTCGGTCATTATGGGCCAGGCGAGTTTGGTGCAATTCATGCTGCCATTTAGATGAACATCTAGAACCGCGTGCCAATTTGCTACTTCGAGCTTGGCAAAAGTTTTATCACGCAAGATGCCAGCGTTGTTTACCAGAATATCGATGCGGCCCCATTTACTCATGGTTTCATCGATCATTGCCTGCACCGCATCGAGATCAGTCACTGAAGCCCCATTTGCCACCGCAGTACCACCGTTGTCGACAATTTCCTGGGCAACAATTTCTGCTGCTGATGCTGAGCCACCACTTCCATCCAGATTGCCTCCCAGATCATTAACAACAACTTTTGCTCCTCGACGTCCTAGTTCCAGGGCATGCTGCTTGCCCAAGCCGCCACCGGCACCAGTCACTATTGCGACTCTGTTATCAAAGCTTATGGTCATACTGGTTCCTCATATCCTTTTCGTTGTTGTTGGCGATTAAGAAGAGGCTGGATTCTAAGCTGCCTCCTGGTCCGGCGCAATTGCTCGCGATTTTCGATTTCTTCCTTTTTGGCCGTGGCTCGGCGGCAAAAATTCGCTATCATCTGCGAGCCTTGATTCTGACCCGAGCAGTATTTTTTAAATGAGTGAATTAGAACCGGTTCCGGCAGCTACCGTTGTGCTCGTGCGTCGAGCACCAAGCGAAGCTGATTTGGAAGTTTTGTTATTGCAGCGCAATTCCCGCTTGGTCTTTCATGGTGGTCATTGGGTCTTTCCTGGTGGTCGTATCGATCAAACAGACTTTGAGAATTCGGGAACCGATCTCGAATACCCGGCAGCTTTGAAAGCGGCAGTGAGAGAGACCAAGGAAGAGTCGGGAATCGACATCGATGAAACACAGCTAATTCATACTGCTCATTGGACAACACCACCGAAATTACCACGCCGGTTTTGTACCTGGTTTTTTGTCTGCCCATTGTTCGAAGAGGTGTCGGTGTCAGTTGATAATGATGAAATTTTGGATCATCGCTGGATCTCGCCACGAGCTGCAATTGCCGACGCCGAAGCTGAGCAATGGGTATTACCTCGTCCCACGTTAACGACTCTTTCAGATATTTCCGCTCATCGAAATCTCGAGGAATTAGTTGCTGCTGTAACAGTAAGTAACATCCGAATTTTCCCCAAAGATTCCCATTACTATCGCCCTGCCGAAATGGGATATCCAGAATAGCTCCAGACTGAAATTTCAGCATTTTTCCTAGAGCTTCATATACTGTTAAAAGAAGCCAAATTCTGACCATTTTCGGGCAGACCAGGACATTACTCCGACTAACTGATTTCTCTGGGATTTTGTCTTCAATCTGGCCTTTAAATCCTTGCTTTTCGGGGCAGGTTAATGGGATAGTTAAACCCGCAAAAATGAAACAATCTGCTTTCGTTTGCGGTCGGCTAGGAGGAAAAATAAACCCTTCCTCAGGCTTGAAAACCTAGTCATCTGACCGTTTAGCGCATTAGTGGATAACCGAGGTCCATTAGCGCGCTAACACATCGAAAAGAGTCTCTATGTCTTCACCCACATTTGAAAGTCTACGAGCCACATTAAAAACTCTGCGGCGGCGGAGAAGCAATTTATTCATCCTCAAACAAGGAAGCTATTTTGCCATCGCTGCGTCAGTTTTCCTCCTCGCAACCACTTCGATTTCCGCGTACTTAGATTTAGCCAAAGCAGGAACCATTTTTCTGTTTGTAATCAGTCTGGCAGGAATTGCTGCACTGGTTTGGTGGTTTGCACTAATCTTTAATAGAAGACATACCGATGATCGTCGACTTGCACACTATGTCGAAGATCACATTCCCGATTTAGAACAACGTCTGCTCACTTCCTTGGAATTTAGTGAGGATGATCTCCTTCACGGTAGAGCCGGAGTTTCCCAACAATTTATTAAACAATTGTGGGTAGACGCGCAAGAACATGTACAGCAACAACAACGAGAAGTCGAAACAGTTGCACCGGCCCAAGCGAGTTGGGTTTCTTTTGGATCTGCGGCGGCGGTGGTGGCAGTGGTCATTGCTGTATTCGTTAGTTCAGATGTCTTATTGAATGCAGGCAGTCGTCTGGCCTGGCCATTCGCCATCAATGAGCCCATTGTAATTATCGAGATACCGGCTGATATCGAAATAAGTGTTGAGCCCGGTGATCTGGAGATGCAGCGGGGTGATAGCCTGACTGTGATCGCTCGGGTTAATAATGCAACTCCCGACAACATTACCCTGCGCCTCCAGGACGACAATGTAAATTGGCGTGATGTGCGCATGTCGCGAGATGGCAGTGGCAGCGAGAGCGCTACTTACAGTTATTACATACCTTCTTTGGATGAAAACACGACTTACTACGTCACTTTCGATGAGCGCGGAGAACAGAGTTCACCACAATATGAAGTTAGCTTGTTCGATTTACCCCAGATCGAACAGATCGATCTTGCATTCGATTATCCAGACTACACCGGCATCGAAGACATCATCGAAGAAGATAGCGGTGACATGGTGGTGCCGGAAGGAACAATCGTTGATCTGCGAGTGACTTTTAATAAAGCAATCTCCACGGCCAATGTCGAGTTTGAAGAAAGTTTCCGTGGTGACGAGGACGAAATTAATCCTAATGCTCCCTATGAGGATTTGGATCTTCAGCTGGATGGTAATGTTGGTGTTGCGCGATTTACCGTTAACCAGGATGGAATTTATCGCATAAGCGCGACAGATTTTTCTGATTTAAGTAGTCAGAACCCGTTGGATTATTTCATTCGGGCGATAGACGACAATCCTCCGGAGCTGGCGTTGATTCGACCTGGGCAAGATCAGGATGTCATGCCTTTGGAAGAGGTTATTCTCGAGATTGATGCCTCTGACGACTATGGCTTATCCGAATTCGTGCTGAATTACAGTGTTGTCGGTGCAGACGAAATCGCAGTGGATTTCTTGCCCGAACAAAATGTACGCAATGTCTCCGGTAACGAACTTATCTATCTCGAAGATTTAGAGGTAGAGCCAGGCGACTTCGTTAGTTACTTCTTAACTCTTGCGGATAACAATGAACTGGAAGGTCCAGCGGAAGTCATTTCCGATATATATTTCTTGCAAGTCATACCAACTGATCAGGAATTTCGACGCAACCCGGGCCAGGGTGGCGGCGGTGGCGGTGGTGGTCAAGGCGGTGGAGATTCCAGCGCATTGGTATCCATTCAAAAAGATATTATTGCCGCTACCTGGAAGTTAAAAAACAGACAGGGTCAGGTATCACAAAATGATTTCAGTTCCGATGCTGAGATTATTGCTGAGTCGCAAAGAGAAGCAACCAGTCGAGCCAGAATGTCAATCGATCGTTTGGCAGAGCGTCTGAATTTTTCCGATGACACTTATGATGCTGCCGTCGAAAATTTGTCTTTGGCTATCGATCAGATGAACGTTGCTGCTGATGAGCTTGAATTGGAACAAATTACTAGCGCTTTAAGACCAGAGCAATTAGCGCTGCAGTACATCTTAAAGGCAGAAGCCAGTATTAACCGCACCAATATAAGTATGCAGCAAGGTGGTGGTGGCGGCGGTGCCCAGCAAGAACGGGACGACCTGCGTGAGCTGTTTGAGATGGAAATGGGTCAGTTAGAGAATCGCTATGAGACACCAAACAGTAGCAGCGGTGGTTCGCCAGAGCAGCAAGAAGAGGCCAATAAGTTAGAAGAGTTGGCAAGAAGACAGGAAGGCTTAACCCGTGCCCAGCGCAACCTTGCGCGGCGGGAAGATCAGATGACAGAAGAACAGAGGCGGCGTGAGCTGGAACGCTTGATGCGTCAACAGGAACAGTTGAGTCGCGAAGTTCAGCAACTCGCTCAGCAGAATTCTCAGGGGCAGCAGAGTCCTCAATCGCAATCCCAGAGTGGGCAACAATCCCAGTCTCAACAGCAGGCTCAATCTTCTTCCAGCAGTTCCGGCGGTGGTGGTCAGCAACAGCAACAACAAACTGCTTTACAGCGAGCTGCCGAGCAAATGCAGCAAGCGGCCGAAAGTGATTCTGCTTCTATAGCTGCAGCCCGCAGCCAAAAGGCATTAGAGAATTTACGCGAAAGGCAACAGGAACTGGAACAGGAAACAGACCGTTCGGTAAATCAACTTGCCCAAAACATTGGACAGCGTGGCCAACGCTTACTGCAGCAACAGCGTGATTTGCAGGATAAATTAGAAAGCACTACCAGGCAGCAGGGATTGGGACAGACACGGCAATCAGTAAGAAATTCAGAAGAGTTGCAAGATCTGGTAGAGATGCAGCAACAGCAGCAACGGGATCTGGAAGAGATCGAAGACATGCTGCGTGCCATCATTGCCCGTGGTGACAATGACGATCAACGCTTAATGTCTCAGGCGCAAGAAGCGTCGAGAGATCTGCGCCCGATTCGGGAAGAAATGCAAACCAGTAATCGGGTATTGCGTAACGGCATGGTGAACTTGTCGGTGGATATCGAACAAGAACTGGAAGGTCAGATTGAAGAGTTTGCCCAACAGTTGATGGCCCTCGATCCGGCCAACATGAATTCACCTACAGATCAAATCGCACAAGCCGCTCGGAACGCAGAAGAACTAAGAGAGCAAGTAGAGAATCTGCAACAACAGGCGCAGGCTTTCAATGAAGATGGTCAAGCTGGTGGTGGTGCTCCGACTGTTAGAGAAATGCGGGATCAGTTACAACGTTCGCAGCAGCTGGCACAAAACCTACAACAACAGTTGCAGCAACAAGCACAAGCCGGGGGACAACAACCTGGAGGTCAGCAACCCGGTGGACAGCAACAGGGCGGAGGACAACCCGGACAGGCAAATGCAGCAGGGGGACGGCAGCAAATCGGAGGCGCTCGAGGAGTTAATGAAGATCGAGCAGGGGTTGGTGGTCGAGTTACCACCGACGGAAATAACTTACCCTGGGGTAATGCACGTTCTATTCGCCAAATTTTAACGCAACAGGACATCGAAGATTTTCTCAATCAACCCGAGCTATTCAGAGAATTGTTGGAACCAATTGTTGAATTGGAAGGTGCGCTTCGGGCTCAGGCTGAGCTGGATGCAATCAACAACAAACTGTATGCGACAGTTGATGAAGATATTCCGGATGAATATCGCGACTTGGTGCAGGAATATTATCGTGTATTGTCAGAAAACCAGGGGTCTGAAAGCCAGGCTCAGTAGCAATGCAATACACACAACCCACTCTCCTTACTGCACTCGAAGAAGGCACATTTAGCTTTGCCTACGGCATAAGCCCCTGGTTGTTTGGGGTGTTCGTGCTGCTTATCATCGCCGGAGTATGGGTCACCTATTTAAAAACTACCCGTCCATTAACCCCTGCCTGGAAGACATTCTTTGTTGCCACCAGGTCCAGCGTTCTTGTGCTTATCTTGTTCTGCTTGCTACGTCCGGTTATTACCACCATGCAAGCAGCTCCTCAGGAGACTTATCTGGGAGTGCTGATTGATGATTCCCAAAGTATGTCTATCGCCGATCTCGACGGTGGTCAGTCTCGCCAAGCCATGGTGGGAGAGACATTTTTCGAAGATGGCATAATCGATGATCTGTCCGAGTCATTTCAGATTCGAACATTTCGATTCGATAGCCAAACTCAACGTATTAATGGTGTTGATGGTCTAAGCGAAGAGGGCACGGCTTCTTCGATCAATCAGGCATTACAGTATGTGGATGACCAATTAAACGGCTTGCGTTTAGGTGGGCTGGTATTGGTTTCTGATGGCGCCGACAACGGCGACGAAGACCCGAGCAATACCGCCCAGGATTTTGGTAATAGGCAAATTCCGATCTTCACGGTGGGTGTTGGGCAAGAAGATATTCCGCAAGACATTGGTATCGTCGATGTCACTGCAGCAAAAACTGTTCTCGAAGGATCGGTGTTTAATGTTCAAGTAGGCGTTAACCATCAGGGCTATGAAGGTCAGGAAGTTGAACTATCGATTCGTGATGGCCAAGAAGTTGTTGCATCAGAAGTCGTAACTCTCGGCGCACAAGGAGTAGCAAGACGCTTCGATCTGGAACTGACACCTGAGCGGCCGGAACTTATCGTCTATGACTTGCAGGTGGAGTTACAGAGCGGAGAAATAATCGAACAGAATAACTCCTATAGCTTTCTTGTAGACAATACCGAAAAGGCTGCCCTTGATGTGCTTTATTTAGAAGGGCATCCACGCAACGAATATAAATTCATTCGACGCGCAGTTGAGGGAGATGAATCCCTGCGTTTAGCGACTTACTTACAAACAGGGCCGGAAAAATACTATCGGCAGGGTATTGAAGCCCCAACGGAATTAAGTGAAGGCTTTCCCACTACTAAAGAAGATCTCTATGCTTATGAAGCGATTATTCTCGGGGATATAGAAGAAAGCTTCTTCAATGCAGATCAATTACAGATGCTTGATGATTTCGTCGCCGAACGGGGTGGCGGATTCTTAATGAGCGGCATGGTGGATGAAGAGTTTATCGGTACACCCATCGCCAACATTTTGCCAATTACGCTGGTGGAAGAAAATTTTCTGCCCGGCCATTTGCGTGGAGGAATACGTCGCGGTGCGCACGCAACCGGTGAGCTCTTCTATCCGCGCCTGACCAACAACGGGGAATTCTCTCCTCTTCTAAGACTTTCAGGAGAAGACGGTGCCAATGATAGTCTCTGGCGACAGTTGCCGGAACTACAAGGTGTCTTCGTAAGCGGTCGCATCAAACCGGGAGCGACTGTTTTGCTGGAGCATCCGGTGCTGCAATATCAGAATCAGCTGTTACCGATTGTTGCTCAACAGCGCTACGGCAGTGGACGCAGCATTTCAGTAACCACCGCCAGTACCTGGCGTTGGCAAATGATGTTGCATTCTGAAGATCAATCCCATGAAACTCTCTGGCGTCAATTGCTGCGTTGGCTAGCAGTGTCTGCGCCAGAACGAATCACCATCGATTTCGATCGCGAATTTTATAACGTAGGTGATGAAGTAAGTGTCACAGCAGTTGTGCTCAATGATGAATATGAACCAGACAACGATGCAACGCTATGGATGCAGACTACCGACCCACTGGATCAGGTTAACGATGTGCCAATGGAATGGGATATCGAAGAAGACGGTGTCTATCGAGCAAACTTCACAGTTGAAGAAGAAGGTGTTTTCAATCTTCTAGTCGATGTTGCCAGTGCCGCGGGTGATGCTGCCAGTGACGCCACTGAAAAACGTACGGCTTTCGTGGTGACTCCTTCCCTGCGCGAGTACACCAATGCCGAAATGGATGCGGGATTATTAGGCCGCATAGCCGCTGCCAGTGGTGGTGCCTACTTCAATCTAGATAACGTTAATGGACTCGCCGAAAGCGTAGAATTTACGCCCAATGCTTATTCCCGCGAAGTGCAAATAGATCTTTGGGATCAACCCTGGTTGTTGGCACTACTGATCTTATTACTCTGTGTGGATTGGATAGCACGCAGAATGAAAGGATTATCCTAAGACCCAGCCTAACAACTATGAAACAGTTCATGACAACATTAGAAAAACTAAAGCTGATAATTTTTGCGGCGACTCTGAGCTTGAGTGGACAAGTTGCTGCGCAATTAGATGGGCCTAAAATCCTGATGGAAGACGCCGGCAATTATTTTCTCGACAGTCCTGATTCGACGAAATGGGCCGTAATCATTACCGGGCCTACCGTAGGTGAAACCAATCAGGCGCAGTTTCGGCAGTGGTCATTTTCTCTGCACGACATTCTTGCGCGGGATTATGGTTATAGCTCCGATACCATTACCTTGCTTTACGATCGTGGTGCGCCGGCTTTACCGGGAGGAGATCGCGTGGACGGCGCTGCAGATAAAACCGGTATCGAACAGGCGCTTGCAGAACTGGGAACCAAGGTAAGTACCGGAGACCAGATTACTCTCTACTTAATTGGTCACGGTTCCGGTGCTGAAGAAGAAGCGAAGTTTAATATTGTGGGGCCAGACATTACCGGTGTTGAATTCTCCCAATTACTCGATCAATTTGACCAACAAGATATCGTCATCGTTAATACCACCAGTGCGTCTTATGGTTTTTCTACTTCACTCTCCAGCGAGGGGCGCGTAGTAATTTCTTCCACCCGCTCTCCGTCAGAACGTTTCGATCCGGTTTTCTCTCGCTACTTTATCGAAGCCCTTGATAGTCGTAACGGTGATAGAGACAAAAACAATCGCGTTTCCATGTTGGAAGCTTTCGAGTATGCCAAGAGTAATGTCGAAGCCTGGTACGAAGAGCAAGGTCGTTTAGCCTCAGAGCACGCAGGATTGGACGATAACGGCGATGCCTTATTTGCTTTGAATCCAACTATCGATGCTAGCGATGGTCGACTGGCTGAAATCGCCTACATCGATACTCTGGTGGATGATAGCGCGAACCTGAGCCCTGCAGCTCGAGATCTAAAGGCTCAGATGCAGGAAACCGAGCGCGCTGTATTTATCCTGCGCGGCCGCAAACAGGATTTTCTGGAAGCTGACTATTGGCAGCAAATGCAAGGGCTATTGGTAGACCTGGCCAGGGTCACTGGTCGGTTTAACGAAGTCGCTGGTATTCCTGATGAAGAGGAAGCTGGTGAAAATGAATTACAAAGTGAGCAGACTGATGAATCCCAACCGCTGCGATAAAACTCTCTTAACCCTAAACAGCTTTTTATTAAGTTGTTTGTTAACCGGTCCGGTTTTTGCGCAACAAGCGCAAACAAACACCGGTGAATCTCCATTGTTTCGTGGCGAGGAATTGTTAATCAATGGTTCCTATGCCGCAGCCGCCGATATTTTTCAGATGGCTGATGGTCTTGATCGCAATGAGGGGATTGTTGGCGCCAGTAGAGCCTTCTCCATGATGGGCAATACCCAGGAAGCGATAAATATTGCGGAAGAAGCAATAGAAGATGGTGACTACGCCAGCTATCCACTGATCAGCACGCAACTGGCTGAAGTTAAGAGGACAATTGGTGAATCTACAGAAGCATTGGAAATATTAGCGACGGTAATCGAAGCACAATTCGAACCGCCTGTGCGCACTCTGGTTCAATACGGCAGTCTTTTACAATATGTAGGGCGCAAAGCTGAAGCTGCTCAATACCTGGATCAGGCGGTACAGCGCTACAACAATGGATTGGTCTTTGCATCGGAAGATGTGGCCATGGTGGCACTCGCCAGTTGGCACTTAGGAAATTTTTACGATGCAAACAGCTTGTTCCAGGAAGCTACGCGGGCAAATCCTAACAATTTAGAAGCTCATGTCCTCTGGGGCGATTTATTCCTGGAGAAATACAATGCCAGCGATGCAGAACGCTCCTATCAAGATGCCTTGGATATTAACAGCCGCTATGTGCCAGCACTGGTTGGTATTGCGCGAGTGGTTGGCGACGAGCGCTCGCTGCAAAGAGCTTTAGCAATAAATCCAAATTCGGTTCTGGCGATGGAAGCCTATGGCCAGTTATTGCTAATGGCCAGTCGCGAGGACGATGCGATGGCTTATTTCGAGCGTGTTCTCAATATCAATTCAGAATCATTAAAAACAATAAGCATTCTTGCAGCACAAGCGGCGCTTAATCAACGGGATGATGAGTACCAGCAATACAAGGCGCAGGTGGATGCATTCAGTCCAAACAATCCACAATTCTTAGGCGATGTTGCAGATACTTTCGGTAATAACTACTTGTTTACTGAGGCTGTGGAATTTGCCCGCGCCTCTATCGAAGCAGATCCAGAATACTGGCAGGGGTATACCTTGTTGGGCAGTAATTTAATTCGACTCGGCGAAGAGGAAGAGGGCAAGGCAAATCTTGAGATTGGTTTCGAAAACGATCCCTTTAATGTGCTGACATCGAACATGCTCAAGGTGTTTGACACCTTAGAAACCTATGCCACTTTAGAGAGTGAACATTTCAAAGTTCACATGAGTGAAAACGATGCAGATATTCTTTGGCCTTATCTAGAACCGTTATTGGAAGAAGGTTGGGATACTCTTACCGAAAAATACGGCTACGAACCGGAAAGCCCGATCCTGATTGAAGTTTTCGAAAACACCGAAGACTTTGCCGTGCGCTCAGTTGGATTGCCGGACATCGGACCCCTGGTGGGCATCTGTTTTGGCAAGGTCGTAACGCTAATTTCACCCGATACCTTATCGGCCAACTGGCAGGAAATTGTCTGGCATGAGTTTATGCATGTCATTACCTTGCAGATGACAAATAACCGTATGCCACGCTGGCTGTCTGAAGGCATATCAGTCTGGGAAGAGAGAGAAGGGCGGCCTTACTGGGGGCGCAGCCAGGGATTGGATCTGGTACGAGCGGCTACTGAAGAGAAACTACTTCATGTAGAGGATCTAAATTCTGGATTCTCCGGAGCAAGAAACAATGCCGATCTGGGCTTTGCTTATTTCCAGTCTTATCTCGTTGTGGATTACATCACTGAAGAATACGGTTTTGAAAAGTTAGTTGAGCTAATCGATCAGTATGGAGTAGTTAAAGAAGAATCTCAGCGCTTCGATGAAGTATTCCAACTAACTCTAGATCAATTCAACGACGACTTTCAAGGCTGGATCGATCGTCGGGTCGAGGAAATCGATGTCTTTGTTCACACTGAAGATGTACCGGATGAAGGTGATGGGCATGGACACGGAGTTCGCGAAAATTTCAGTGCGATTCTGGCAGAGCTTTATAACAACGCCTCTTTGAAACAACATATGCGGGCGCGAATTGAAGAAAACGCCCGGGATTTTCAGGCACATCTGCAATTAGGCATTGTTTTGTTCAAAGAAGATGACTTTGAAACAGCAAAGTTTCACCTGAACACTGCCCATGACATGTTGCCGTCTTACACTGGTTATCCAAGCCCTGCATTAGTGCTGTCACAGATTTATGACCGCGAAGAAAACCGCGGAGAGCAATTGGTCTGGTTGGAAGTCTTGCTGCAAAACCTGCAGCATGATTACGAGTCGGCCATGATTCTTGCTAGAGCAGCACTAGAGGAAGATAACTTCGAACGTGCTGACTACTACATCGATCGAGCAATACAGGTAGATCCCTATCGTAGTGGTGTCCACGAATTGAAAGCTAAATATGCAACAGCCATTGATGATTCTTCTCTAGCTGTCACTGAATACGAAGTATTGTTGAAGCTTGAGATCAATGACCCGGTAGAAGCCCGTACCGATCTTGCCGAAGCCTATCTACGTAATGGTCAACTTGATGAGGCGAGACAGAGCGTGCTCTATGCCCTCGAGCAAGCGCCAAGTTACCGACGCGCGCAGCAAGTGTTACTACAATCAGTAGACGGAAACCGGAATTAGTGTTCAGAAGTATTGCCAAGTTATTTCTACTCGCCATCCTCGTTCTTGGGACGAAGCTTGCGTCTGCTCAGGTTTTGCAGTTTGGCAACAATGAAGACTTGGCTATCTACAATAACGAAATTACTGAATTTACCTGGATGCGTGGTCAGTACACGAACCATCGTGGTGGCCAGTATGGATTTCGCCGAGGTGGCTGGTGGGATACAGATTATCCCGACTCCGATGAAAATTTTTTACGGGGAGTGATGCGTTACACCAACGTTGAAACTAACCCAAGAAACCATGATTACATTGAGTTAACAGACCCCCGTCTGTTCGAGCATATCTTTCTCTACATGAACTGGAAGCGGGTACCGATCGGCTCGTCTTTTAGTGGCCCTAATTTTTCTCCGGAAGAAATTGAAGCTTTAAGAGAGTTTATGTTCCGCGGCGGTTTCGTCATGGTGGATGACTTTTGGGGCCAGCCCCATCTGGATGACATGTTTGTGGAGATGCAGAAAATTTTTCCCGAACGAGAAATTGTTCAGCTCGATCCAAGTCATGAAATTTTTCACATATTTTTTGATATTGATGAATTCGCACAAGTACCAGGGCGCATGGTGACCTGGGATTTCGGCGGCTTTATGAATCTCGATGATCCAAATTATCCGCCTGAGGTCTATGCAGTCCTAGATGATGACGGACGGATAATGATGATAGCGAATTACAACACGGACCTCGGAGATGGTTGGGAACATACTTTTTATGAACCTTATCCAACCAAGTTTACCAACGAGGCTTATAAAATCGGAATTAACTTTTTAATTTATGCATTTAGTCACTGATTGACAGGAATTAGAAAATGGCAGAAACAGCAGAGACAGAAGACGTATTAGAAATTGAAGATCCGGATGATCTCGAGCTGGTTAAACGGATGCAGGACGGCAGGGATACAATTGTTGGTGAAATAAAGAAGATCATTATAGGCCAGGAAGAAATTATCGATGAGCTGTTAATTGCCTTGTTTGGTGGTGGCCACGTTCTGGTAACTGGTGTGCCAGGTCTTGCTAAAACACTTCTGATTAAAACAGTAGCAGACATTTTACAGGTCGATTTTAGTCGAATTCAGTTCACTCCTGATTTAATGCCTGCTGACGTTGTTGGTTCCGAAGTGGTTGAAGAAAAAGACGGTGGACGAGAACTGAAATTCGTAAAGGGTCCGATCTTTACCAATATTCTGCTAGCGGACGAAATTAACCGAACGCCGCCAAAGACTCAGTCATCGCTTTTGGAAGCGATGGAAGAACGGCAGGTTACAGCGGCAGGTATTACCTATCCTATGTCGAAGCCTTTTTTCGTGCTGGCCACACAAAACCCTATCGAATTGGAAGGAACCTATCCTCTTCCAGAAGCACAACTAGACCGTTTCATGTTCAAGATTGAGTTGGATTATTTGTCTGAAGAAGATGAGATAACCGTAGTAAGACAGACAACTCAGACTCACGATACTGCCTTGGCTCATCCCTTAGGCGGCGAAGATATACTCGATTTTCAACGCATCGCACGCCAGGTTCCTGCGGCTGAAGCAGTCATTCAATACGCAGTGCGCCTCGTGCATGCTTCACGCCCGCAAACAGAATCAGCACCAGACTTTATTAAAGACTGGGTTAGTTGGGGAGCAGGAATTCGCGCATCTCAAAACCTGATTCTTGCCGGTAAGGTGCGAGCATTATTATTAGGTCGCTATAACGTGTCCTATGGTGATGTGCGAGCGCTTGCGCATTCGATACTGCGCCACAGAATATTACTCAACTTCCACGCAGAAGCCGAACGGGTAACTACTAATGATGTTATCACTCGCCTGTTGGAAGCAGTACCTGAACCTGCGTCTGACATTTAGATCATTGAATTATCTGGATAGTACGATTCTATGACTGAATCTCTGAATTTCCTCGATCCGAGCGTTTTAGCAGGACTCTCCAATCTCGAGATGCGGGCCCGACTAGTGGTGGAAGGATTTCTCTCCGGTTTGCACAAGAGCCCCAATCGTGGCTTTAGTGTGGAGTTCAATGACTATCGCCATTATCAGCGTGGCGATGATATGCGCCATGTCGATTGGAAGTTGTATGCGCGCAGTGACAAGATGTATATCAAGCAGTACGAGGATGAAACCAATGTTCGCTGCGTGATCTTACTGGATACCAGTGCATCCATGGCCTATACCTCCGGCGGAACCAGTAAGCTGAATTACGGTATTACTCTCGCTTCGGCTCTTGCTTATTCCATTATGCGGCAGCGTGATGCGGTTGGTTTGATTACCTTCGATGATGAGATTCGCGATTACATTCCAGCGAAGTGTCGACAACCCCATCTTATGCGAATATTGAGAACTCTGGCGCAAGTTGAATCGGGCCATAAGACAGATGTGGTTAAACCGCTAACAGACCTTGCAGCATCACTGAACAAGAAGAGTATTGTCATCCTGATTACTGACCTGCTCGATGACGAAGAGCGCGTAATTAGAACCCTGCACAATCTCCGCGGCATGGGTAACGATGTCATTACATTCCAGGTTATGGATGATGCGGAATTAAATTTTCCCTTCAATGAAGCCTCTGAATTTATCGATATGGAAGACAACGAATCTTACATAACTTCGCCGGCAGCCATACGCAAGGCTTATCTGGAAAACCTCAATGAATTCCTGTCATATTGCCGCAAACAGTGTCAGAGTAGCGGAGTAGATTACTGTTTGCTTAATACCGCAGAACCTCTCGATGAGGCTCTATCTGCTTACATGACTAAGCGGTCAAAGAGTTTTTAATGGTCTTTCTTACTCCACTTTTTTTACTTGGCCTACTCGCCGCGCTGATTCCCATCGCGATTCACTTGATTCGCCGCGAAAAACCGCCCAAGGTTATGTTCAGCACCATCCGGTTTTTGAAAAAGACATCGAAGAAGTTGGTGTTGTTTCAACAGCTGCAACAGTTACTGCTATTACTTCTGCGCTCTGCCGTCATCGCCCTGTTGGTCATGGCTTTCGCTCGACCACTTTTTAATCAATCCGTCGCTCGCTTACTCGATGCCGATCCACAATCGGCTGTTATTTTGTTGGATCTGTCCATGAGTATGCAGTACGAAGAAACCTTCGATCAGGCGAAGCAAGAAGCGCTGGATTTATTGGGCAATATGCTTGCGGGTGATGAAGTTGCTTTAATTGGCTTTTCTGATTCTGCGCAGGAAGTACGTGAACTGACTACGGACCTCGATAGCATCCGCACAGCAATCGATGAGATACCACAGGCTGGCTATGGTGCGACCCGCTACATGCCGAACTTGCGCCTGGCAGATCAAATGCTTGAAGAATCCCGCTTCGAAAATCGTGCAGTCTACTTGATCTCTGATTTTCAGGATGTCGGTATGCAATCCGCCGACGAAGGCTGGAAGCTGGCACCCGGTGTTTCGTTTACCGGCATCGATGTTGGTGCCGTAGAGAGCAGTAATCTGGTTTTGACCGATGTTCGCTCACCAGAACAATTGCTCGAAGATGCGGCTGAACAGCAGATACTCGCCAGAGTTCGAACAACCGGAACGCTTTATCTAGACGAGAGAGAAGTCAGCTTAAGCATCAATGGTGAGATGGTTGACCGACAACCAGTAAATCTTGGTGATCGCTCTGAAGAAGTCATTACTTTCTCTACAGTTTTTGAAAGCGAAGGAACACATGTTGGCGAAGTAAGAGTTACTGGTGACAACTTTGCTGTCGACAATTCCTATTTCTTCGCAGTTGAAGTGTTACCAAAGATTAGAGTTTTAGTCGTTAATGGAGAATCTTCTGAGAATTGGTTCGATGATGAAGGACATTGGTTCGGTCTTGCCGTTAGTAGCGGTGAAGAATCGCCTTTCGAATTACAAAGCGTTGAGCCGGGCGAGTTAAGTGCGGCAGCGTTGCGTCAGAGCGACGTGGCGGTATTGCTTAACGTCGGTGGACTTAGCACTACCCAGGCGGCTGCGGTCACCAATTACGTCGAGTCTGGCGGTGCACTGCTGGTGGCCCCAGGAGACCGGATTGAACCTGAGCTGTTTAATCAGCAGTTTGAATCTATCGCACCAGCAACTTTACAGAATCAAGATTTGGCCGGCGATGACTATCTGGTAATCGCCGACTTCGATCGTCGCCATCCCATCCTGCGGCCACTCGATAGCGATTGGTCGGCACGATTTGAGGGCCATTGGCGCCTCGTGCCAAACGAAGCTGCTGATGTATTGATGCAGTTCGATAATACAGAACCGGCCTTGGTGGAGCGTTCTGTGGGCGAGGGGAAGGTAATACTGTTTGCATCTGCTATGGATCTGGAGTGGAACAACTTACCGCTACAAGGACTCTTTCTTCCATTCGTGCATGAGACTCTGCGTCACCTGGTGCAGCCTGAATCGAATCAGCGATCTTTCCAGGTTGGTGATAACTTCTCACTGGATCCTGGTGGCGAAGCGACTGCCATTACGGCAGAAGATGCCAACGGCAATGAGATTGAATTCACTAATGACGGTTTCGTCATTCAAGCAGCCACTCCTGGATTCATCTCTGCAGATATAGATGGTGAATCCACACAATTCGCCATCAATATTCTGCCAGAGGAATCGAATTTTGCTCGCACGCCAGTGGCAAACCTCTACGACTCCATTATTAATCCGGATACCAACCCCATACGATCTCGTGAAGTGCAAACTGCACAACTAATCGAGGAGCTAGAACGGCCTCAACGTATTTGGTGGTGGATTCTGAGCCTGGTAATGGCGCTGATCATTGCCGAAGCGCTCATTGCTAACCGTACTTATCGCTAACTCAAATATCTCCTTCACCGGCACTCAATAATCTGAGAAAGATCTTTATTGGAAAACTCGAATTTCGACTCTTACTGGAATGCTAGCTGTGAGCCAGTTTGGTGCAATGCTCAAAAGTGAATGTATCTATTTGAAAAATAAGAAGAAAATAAACATGTAACAGACTGTGACAACTTAATAAAAAGTGTTACAGTAGGATCATTGGCAGCAATGCCGAGCACTTGTCTGAGCTAAATAACAAACTAAAAAGAGTAGCGGACATGGCTTTAACAGATCGTCTGCACAACAATTCAATTTTTCAAAAGGCCTTTTTCCAAGGTCATAAGAACTCTGCGTTTCTCCGATTCGTGCCGCTGCTTGCAATTGCAGGTTTTAGTTTCAGTGCGGCCGCGCAGACGAATGAAGCCACCGACTTGACCCTGGAAGAAAATTCTCTTGCCAATGCCAACTTCATCGATAGTACTGAATTTAACGTCTATAGCGTTGAGTCTTTAGATCCGCTCATCGATCTTGGTCTGTATATGCAGGAACAGGGAAATCACCAAGAGGCAGTCGCCTATTTCAAACAAGCCCGCCAGGTGAGTCGAATTAAGCATGGTTTCTACGATGAAACACAGGTTGCTCTGTTGGAAGCAATTATTGAAAGTGAAATGCTGTTAAAAAACTTTGAAGCGGTGGATAACCATTACTCCCACATGGAATATCTCTATCGAAGATTGTATGACATCGACGATCCCAGGCTGGAAACGGGATTGCAGAAAGTTTCAGGCTGGCTCTCCTATGCCCTCAGTATTAACCCCGTTGGCAATCGAGTCGACCAGTTACGCAAGGCAAATCGAGTCTACAAAACGCGCTTAGAGATAGCCGAGCAAACATTGTCTTCAAACCATCCTAGATTTAACTACCTCTTAGAAAATATTGCGATTTGCGAGAAACAGCTTTATCAATTTCTCGATAAAGACGGTTCCGGAATGAAGCGTAGCCGTCAAAGAAGGGGTTCTTTGGTCGCTAGTCTCGACTAATTCTTCGTCTTACAACGCCAAACCATCCCTATAGAACTTTGTGACAGTGAAGTGGCACTGCGATCGATCTGTACAAAAATTGATCAAGTCACAGAGTTAGTACATTTCAGAAATATTATAATTTCAACGCACTCTATTGGTGCAGTCATTTAGCCTGGAAGAAGAATTCAGCGTCTATGACAGTGAAACTCTCGAACCACTTCTTATTATGGCGCAACAGCTGCAGGAAGCTGGCCTGCATCGGGAAGTCATAGAATCGTTCGATAAAGCAGGGCAGGTAAGCAGGGTAAATCCCGCACTCTACGATGAGCCTCAGATAGGAATTATTGAAGCCATGATTTCCAGCGACAACGAGCTGGAGAATTGGGAATCAGTTAATCAACATTATGGCTATCTGGAACATTTGTATGGACGCATCTTCGACTTTGATGATCCAAAACTCGAAGATGGATTGCGAAAGATTTCTGCCTGGCACGTTAATGCGCTAAACATTAATCTCGACGGGAAACGCGTCCAGCATCTACGCAAGGCCCATAAGATCTTCAAGATGCGACTGGCAATTGCTGAAGTTACACTGGAAGAGAACCATCCCAAGTTCGACTTTCTTAAAGAAAGTATTGCCATAAGCGAACAGCAACTCTATCTCGCCTCAGACCTTTACAAAGAAATTTTGCGGACTCGCGCAGTAGTCAGTCGCGATCGATTGCTAGCCGGATTAGATTAAGACACAAAAGCGAACTCGCACAAGCGTGAGTGATTTTGTTTTTAGCGTGGAAGTAAGAAGAGAGCGCTAAAGAGGATACTTGAAAGTCACTCAATGCTTTAGAAAAGGGGGGAACAAAGAAAAACCCCCAAGCTCCTAGCTTTAGCTATTTATAGCTCGCGAATCATTTCCTTAATGCCGCAAACCATAAACTGCAGAAAATCTTATCATAGTCATTTTAGCTTTCATGACGTAATTACAATTTGTCACATTGCCCTGAAATTGTGGCATTTAGACAAGAAATCCCGTGAAAAATATGAGTATTTTTAGTGCAATAATTGCTGCGAAGTAATTTATCGAACGAGCGCTAGATATATCTATAAGCTAATCTTCAATTTCTTCTTCTGGCGAAATAATCCCCATTCTCTTGGCGCGTCGTTCCCAGTTTTTCCTCGCCAGAGCTTGCATGTCTTCGGCGCTGTCTGATTCGTCGACAATCTCGAGGCCTAATAGTGTTTCGATAATATCTTCCATCGTAACGAGCCCTTCCATGCCTCCGAATTCATCTACAACAAGTGCCATGTGTTCCTTTTTAGTAATAAACATATCCAATAAATCAGGAATAGGAACCGAAGCGTGCACAACAATAATGTCGCGACGAATGTCATTGAGTGGGATGTGGTCTTTATCTTCAACCAGATTGAGCAATAACTCATCCTTGAGCACATAGCCTGTAATGTTGTCGCCGTTATCGCGATACACAGGAATGCGCGAGAAGGGTAGCGAATCATGTTGGTCGTGAAACTCTCGCACGGTAGTGGTTTCGTTGGCTGAAATCACGACGATGCGAGGGGTCATGATGTCTTTTACCAGAATCCGGGTAAATCTAAGCAGATTCTTGATAATTTTTTGTTCGTTTTCTTCCAGCGCACCACTTTCTTTACCGAGATCAGTCATTACCGCGAAATCAGTGCGGCTGAAGATCGGCTTATCTTTATCCTTCTTGAAATGGCGGGTAAAAAATTGAAGCCCCCAGACAAACGGTGCTAATACGAAGATCATTATCTTCAGCGAGCGCACAGTAAGCGGGGTTAACGCTTCCCAGTTGTTGGCGCCAATAGTTTTCGGTACAACTTCTGAAAAAATCAACACGGCTAAAGTCATGCCGGCGGCTATCAATGCCTCCCAGCTGATAAGAGTCACGCCGAAGATTTCCAATGGAGTGGCTCCGAAGACTACAGTAGCCTGGGCTCCCACCAGAAAGGCTCCAACGGTATGGGCAATAGTATTTAAGGAGAGAATTGCCGACAGAGGTCTATCGATATCATCTTTAAAGCGGGCGAGATCGTTGGCAATAGTAGACTCTTCCTGCTCTTTTATTCCCACATAGGAAGGCGTAATGCTGAGCAATACTGCTTCCAGAATTGAGCAAAGGAAGGAAAAGAAAATACTGCCTAGGAAAAAGGCGACTAACAGTCCCATCTATGTGTATCGTCTGCGTCGAGTCACTGCCATTCTTACATGATTGAATCGGCACTTACAATTGAAGTGTGAGTAACTGTGATTCGAAAGGTCTACACGCCCAGGCTTGGTTCTGCTCGAGTCGGCACTTTCACTTCACGTTTGAACATGCTTCGTAAACTGTCAGGCAAGGCTAGCATGGCTGGAGTAACTACCAGCGTTAGAATTGTAGCGAAGGAAAGCCCGAAGACGATGGTGGAAGCTAATCCAGCCCACTGCGAAGCAATGGGCCCACCGATTTCGATTTCTGCCCCAATTAAGTCAAAGGACATACCCATTGCCAAAGGCAATAATCCAAATCCAGTAGTAAACGTTGTGAGAAACACCGGGCGCAAGCGTTGCACTCCAGTATGGACGATAACTTCCTGCAGCGTCCAATTAGGATGCTCTCGCTTTAGTACGTTAAAAGTGTCGATTAATACGATATTGTTATTCACAATAATTCCGGCAAGCGCAACAATTCCAATTCCAGTGAGCATTACACTGAAGGGCTGGCCGGTTGTTAATAAACCAAGCAATACACCTGCAGTTGACAGCAATACAGAAGAAAGAATCAGTACGGCCTGGTAATAACTATTAAATTGTGTGACCAGTAAAATGGCCATTAACGCCATCGCCAGCGCAAATGCCTGCATCAGGAAGGCAGCTGACTCTTCCTGCTCTTCATTCGCTCCTCGGAATAGATAGTCGACACCCTGAATCGTAGGATTGGCTTCTAACCAGGCCGCGAGCTCCTGTAGCTTATTATCCGCATTTTCACCCGGAGCAGGGTTGGCTCGAATGTAGACGACACGGCTACTGTCGACACGTTGAATGGAACTTACTTTCTGCTTCGCTTCTCGAGTCACGAAGCTACTAATCGGCACTGGTCCATTCGGTGTGCTAATGCGAATCGAATCGAGTTGGTCGATACCACGATATTCGGCTGGATAGCGCACGCGAATATCCACTTCTTCTTCGCTATCGTTAGGGCGATAGTCTCCCATAAAGATGCCGTTGGTTAAGAGCTGAATGGCAGCGCCAATCTCAGACATGTTGGCACCCAACATCGCAGCCTGGGCGCGATCGACATTAATTTCCCATTCGATTCCAGGAAGCGGTGCGGTGTCATCGATATCGATGAGGCCGGTCATCTCATTTTCCATGTAGCCGCGTATGCGCTCTGCTTCATAGAACAGTAAATCTAAATCTTCGCCGGCAAGCTCTACTTGAATTTCCTTTCCTACCGGCGGGCCTTGTTCGATAGAGACTATTTCTGCACGCACACCTGGAATATCAGAGATAGCCTCACGGTATAAGCTTTCTATTTCGAAACCATTAAGATCTCTGGTGCGTCTATCTGTTAGCTCGACGAAAATAGTGCCGACCAGGTCAGGTGCCGCTTGCATTGGTCCTGCCGATTGGGCTCCAGCACCGGATTGGGTAACTATGCCTTCGTAGTGGCCAATTTCTTCAATGCGATCTTCAGCATCCAGCATGATTTCACGCAGTTCTGCGGGTGACAAATTGCCCCGCGCAAAAATTTGCACCTGAGTCTGAACGGGTTCCGTGGCTACAAAGAACTCAATGCCTGAGCCCCAGCGCCCATAGGCCATAACTATTGTGATCAGCGTAGTAATACTCAGGATGAAAACTGTTCCTGGTATATTTACGGCTTTTTCTAGTACAGAGGCATAGACACCAGTGATGCCAGAGGCTTTTTCGGGATCACCTTCTTCTAAATTCTTTAAGTAAGTTCGATCAGCATCGCTGGATTTTCCAATTAAAGCACCGATAGCGGGCGCAAAAAGAAGCGCATAAAACAATGAGCCAATTAATACGGCGAATACCGTAATCGGCAGGTAGCTCATAAATTGCCCTGAAACACCGGGCCAGAACATTAACGGCAGGAATGCGGCTAAGGTGGTTGCGGTGGAGGCGAGAATGGGCCAAAACATTCGATGCACGGCAGCCTTATAGGCTTCGCGACTATCCAGTCCTTCAGCCATCTTACGATCTGCATATTCCACCATAACGATGGCGCCATCGATCAGCATCCCGAGTCCGAGCAGGAGACCGAAAATCACCATAAAGTTATAGGTGAAATCCAGCTGGTTGATAATGATAAACGCGAAGAAAAAGGAAAAAGGAACTGCTAGCGTGACCAAAAGACCCGAGCGCACACCCACGGTGGCAATTACTACCAGCAATACGAGTACCATAGCCGTTGCCATGTTGCCGGAAAGGCCAGAGTTTTGTTCTAAGGTAATAGGGATCGAATTATTGATGTAGGACATGGTTACCGCCGGAGGCAGCGTGGGCCTAATCTCATCAACAATTACATCTATTTGCTCGAAGGCTTCAACCAGATTTGCGCCTTTGCGTTTCATTACATTCAAAGAGATCGTTGGCGAATGATTCGCATAGGAGTAACGAGTAGCATCTTTGAATGTTCTTCGCACATCGGCGATGTCAGATACTGTAAGTACTCCTAGATCATTGGAAGCTAGTGGTAAATTGAACAAGTCATCAGCATTTTCAATTAGACCTGGCACCTTTACTGGAAAGCTGCCTTGGCCGGTGTCAACTTGTCCGGCTGCGATAAGCCGATTATTGCTCGTTACTGTTTGCACAATAGAGCTATTTGGAATGCCATAGGTTTCGAGTTTAGAGGGGTTTATTACAACCTCCAGCAACTCTTCCCGGTTGCCAACCATTGGCGCTTCCAAAATTTGGGGCACCAATTCGATTTCTCGTTGTAAATCTTCGGCGATTCGCAATAGTGTTCGTTCTGGTACGCCTTCTCCACCAATTGCGATTTGCACTATTGGCATAGAGACGGCAGACATTTCTTGAATAATGGGTTCTTCAGTAGATTGCGGGAAGCGGGCTTTGGCGCGGTTGACTGCCTCTCTAACTTCCGCCAGCGCAGCTGAGGATTCGAAACTAATATCGAATTCGGTCATGAGCGTGGCAGCGCCTTCACTGGAAAAAGAAGTTACTTCGACAATGCCGTCGATGGTTTTGAGTTCGAGTTCGGCGGGTTTTGCCAGGAGTCTTTCTGCATCTTCCGGAGAAATTCCTTCATGGATAACGGTGGTAACAACCATCGGGACTTGAACATCCGGGTACATTTCAATAGGAATAGCCAGGTAGGAGGCGAATCCAGCCAATAAGGTCACTGCAAAAATACTTACAGTAGTTCTCGACCTCGATATTGCAGCATCAATATAAGTTTTCATGAAATAACCTGAAGATTAGCGTGGGGCTATTGGTCCCAATCGAAGTTGGCTTCGACGAATTGTCCAGGAAAGACGATTTCCTGACCCAATGTCACTAGCGTGATGTCACCGCTAATGCCTGTTACCCAAATACCGGGATCAAGCTGATTGGTCTCGTCGCCAACGATTTCAACGTTGTGAAACTCTACCAAGTTATTGCGACCGATTACTTTAATACCGACAGTTCCAGTGTCATCCAGGGTTAGCGCGGATGATGGGATTCGGTAGGCTGAAACTCGATTTGCATCGACTTGTAATTCAACGGTAATGCCTTCGCGCAAATCCTGATATCGAGGATCGACTTCAATTTCAATGCGGTAGCTGCGGGAATTAGTGTCGGCGGCTCTGGCCAAATAGGATACAGTTCCAGCTACTTCTTCACCGCTGAGTAATTTTCCTGCGACTGTGGCGCCAACACTTAAGGCGCCAACATCCTGCTCTGGCACCAGGCCTACGAGAAGCATTGGCGTGTCATCCAATACTGAAGCACAAACGGTACCTACATTAAGCAGATCTCCAACTTCGACCATGCGGGTTTCTACCACGCCATCAAATGGCGCAACGATCTTAGTTTTCTCTAAAGCTAACTCAGCACGAGCAACTCCAGCTTTAGAAGACTCCAGTGCGGCTTTGAGCTGAGCCACAACCACATCTGATTGTAATCCCTGTTCTTGTAAATCTAGCGCACCGGCGTATTCAAATTCAGCTTGTTCCTGCCGACTTTCAGCTTCCAGCAAATTAACTTCGCGATTATCTACGGCGATCTCGCATAGGACATCACCTTCATTCACCCGTGACCCGCGCTGAACAGGATTGCCAATAATACGGCCAGCTTCTTCGGCGCGCACTTCAACATGTCTAAATGCTTGGGTACGACCGCGTACTCGAATTCGTTCTATATAAGCTTGTGGGCGAATACGTTCGGCACGAACTGTCACTGCATCGGGGCTCTCCGAGTCAGCCACACCTTCAGGCAGAGCGACCACGGTTGTGAGCGCCGGCACAGTATCTTCGATTACTGTCTCAGCATTATTTGGCATCACCATTGGGAACACCATCCAGGCAACCACCGCTACCAGAATTCCTGCTGCTACAAACTGCTGCTTTTTCACTATTGCCTCCGCACGTCCCCTCAGACTATGGCTGTATTCAAGTCAAAAACACGACCATTCCGCACAGAAGGGTTATTCCATTCCGGCGGACTATCATGTTTTTGCGTTGCTTGTTCGTCCGTGTTGTTTGAAATATCCCGAATCAGCGGGCTTTTCGGCTACTTATGCAACTATAAACGAAGCATGTCGCAAAAGTGTGACGTATTGTAACGATTCAATGATTTTTTGCAACGGTTTTATCATGCTACTTATCAGGCATAGCATGCATTTCAACGGATTTCCTGTATGCAGGAATTTCGGCCGATTTGTGCTAATTTTTACCGCTTTCGGTAAGAACTTCAGGGAGCATTTAAAGGCGTGAAAGATTTAGCAAATAAAGTCGCCATCGTGACAGGTTCCAGCAGTGGTGTTGGTGCCGCCAAAGTGAAGCAACTTGCTGCACTGGGCTGTCATTCGGTAGTCAATTACAACTCGAACTCAGCTGGAGCCGATGCAGTCGCTGCAGAATGCGAAAAAGCCGGAGTGGAAACTGTCATCATGCAAGCCAATGTGGCTAAGGACGAAGATTGTCGCGCAATGGCCAATGCGGCAATCGAAAAATGGGGCCGTATCGACATTCTGGTAAACAACGCCGGTACCACCAAATTTGTTGACCACAATGACCTTGAAGGTCTCAGTTCCGACGACTTTCAAAACATCTATAGCGTAAATGTTATTGGTGCTTATCAAATGACTCGCGCAGTCGCCGAACAAATGAAACAGCAGGAAGAAGTCGGTTCAATCGTCAATGTTGCTTCTATCGCGGGGGTTGCCGGTGTTGGTAGTTGTATTGCTTATGCTGCATCTAAAGGCGCCATGATTACAATGACACTATCTTTGGCAAGAGTACTGGGGCCAGAAGTTAGAGTTAATGTTGTTTGCCCAGGATTTATTGAAGGCGAGTGGCTCAAACAAGGGCTTGGTGAAGAACGTTACGAGCAGGCTCGGCAAGCAGCAATTAAGAGTGCGCCCCTGGGAGTTACTGCATCTTCCGATACAGTTGCAGAATCCATTCTTTATTTTATTCAAGGACCAATCGTGGTTACCGGCGAATCTCTAATCATTGATGGTGGTCGCCATTTAGGGATGACACCCTTAACCCGGCGTTGAGATTAAGGCGCGCTGTTACTTGAATTCAACCTACCGGCTTTTTCCGCGTATCTTCCTATTGCTAAATGGAGGATTGTATTGTTTGCTCGCAGTTTTATTCATCGTTGATTCCCAACAATGGTTTATCAATCTGGCTATTCAATTATCTGATAACACCGGTTATACCGAATTACAGGCGATGTATATTGGATTAATGGGAGCGATTGGTATTTTTTCACTGTTCTGCGCTTACTACAAAAAACTTCAATTGGCAGGATTGATTTTCGCACTGATCAGTTACAGTGGTTTGGCTGTTGCGCGAGCCTGGGGAATATTTATCGATAATGCTTACAATGAGTTTATGGTACAGCTTTTGTTAGCAGAAATAGTGAGTATTGCTGCCGCAGGATTTGGCTTGTATTGCATCTATCAATGCGAGCGAACATCCCAAAAGCAATTGCTCTAATTAAACTTACTTGGCTACTGGTTTTTTCTGTAATTTCCGTTGCAAAGTACGTCGATGCATTTTGAGTTGGCGTGCAGTGGCGGAGATGTTGCCGTCGTTTTCCATTAATACCCGTTGAATATGTTCCCATTCCAGGCGCCGGACTGACATTGGTTCCAATTTGGAAGTATCACTGGGTGCGAAGTCCAGAGATTCCTTTTCGACCAACATCGCCGTGAGTATTTCATCGGCATCGGCAGGCTTTGCCAGGTAATTATCAGCACCTAATTTTATGGCTTCTACTGCAGTGGCGATACTGGCATAACCAGTAAGAATCAGGATGCGAATGTCAGCGAATTTTTGTTTTATCAGGGGAATCAAACTGAGTGAAGTCTCGCCTCCTAAGTTTAAGTCGAGGATGGCATAGGAAAAGCTCTCGGCATTGATTAATTGCAGGGCTTGTTCACTGGTTTGTGCTTGGGAGACAACGTAATCTCTCTGTTCTAGAGCGCGAGAGATGACGCGGGCAAATACTTCATCGTCTTCTACCAACAGAATTTTTTGTGTGGTCACCGGGCTTAACCTTGCTGATACTTCGGAAGCGGTAGCTTTATTAGTGTGAGAGCGCCACCGATCTTAAGATTAAACATCTCGATGGTTCCGCCTAGTCGTTGCACCGCCGCATTAGCTAGAAAGATTCCTAGCCCCATGCTCTCCTTGCGCATTGAAATAAAAGGTTCACCCATATTTTCCATTACCTTCGAAGGAATACCCGGGCCATCATCGTTAATCGATATTTCAAATCGTGGTGGTGAATCAGCAGAAATTTTGAAATTTACATCTACATGGTTCTCGGCCGCCTTAATTCCGTTTTCGATTATGTTGATAACAGCATGTCTTACGCTCAGGTTCGAAGCAACTTCAGGATCATCCTCGCAATCAATTTTGAATTCAATCGAAGCACTGGGGTGAACGTTTAGAATGTAGTCTTTAATATCATTGACGAAATCAGTGAGTAGAACATTTTCTTCTTGTTCCGGATTGTCTTTGTTGTAGTAGCGAGTTAACTGGGTCAACGAGTGTTTGCAACGAGTTACCTGCTGTCGCAATACCGAAATGTCTTCTTTAATTTCGCTATTTTTTAGTTCGGTCGCGTCGAGTTTATCTAATTCTGTTAACAAAACTGCCATAGTAGAAAGCGGAGTGCCTAACGCATGAGCAGTTCCTGCTGCCAGTGTACCAATGGCTACGAGTTGTTCGTTACGCAATTCGTTTTCTCGTGCCTGGGCGAGATTCAGTTCTCGCACTTTTATGGCATTGGCCATATGAGTAATAAATACAGCGATAAGGATTGAGCTCACCAGGAAAATTACCCACATCCCGACGAGGTGTAACTGAAACACCATTTCCTGCTCGGCAGGGGAGGTCCCCATACCATGGTCACTTTGTAAATCGATAAGTAGAAATGAGGTGTAAATAAGAATGCTCATTAGCGCAAACGAATTTACAAAAATTCTCGGCAGCAATGTCGCTGTTACAGCGAGCAACACGAGTAAATAAGAGATAAGAGGATTACTGGCGCCTCCAGTATTGAGCAAAAGAATCACCAGGAATACTACATCCACTAACAAATGACAGAACAATTCCCCGTTGCTGACTACCAGGGAATTTTGCAAGCGCCAATACCCCACAGCAACTGATAAAAATACAGCAACAATTAGTGCGCCGATCAGTGAAATTGAGACATCCAGGTCCGAAACAGACTGGAAAATTAACAAGCCAAGTACGCTGACCACAGTCACGAAACTGCGCAATAGCAATAAGCGCTGCAGGCCCTGGCGGCCACTGGCTCCCTGTTCAGTCGCGACTGGTATAAGAAAAGTCAGAAACTCCGACAATTTAGGATTCTTGGACATAGCCGTATTCTACCGCAAAGAATGAAAGGAAGGGCTGCTTGGAGAAGGACAAAATGTCGCAGTGCGAGGCAGGCGTTTATCATGCCTTAGCATGATGAGCAGACGAACGACGCTTATCCAAGATGAGCGGCTGGAACAGCGACTTTACGATGTCAGACTATGACTAGGCAAAGCGGGTTCAGCGGGTTATATTGCTTCGCCTCAACTACAAAGTCGACCTTGAACAAAGATCTTTGACCACAATTATTCCTACCGCTCTATCGGGCATTAGAAAGACCTATGCCGAATTACTTGCTCTTGAGTTCGGGCAGTGTTCTTACTTGCACTATGGCATGACTGCTGACAGGCAAGCGCAAGAAGACTTTCCCAGCCAACAACAGAAATTCGCAGAGAAACTTTTCCGCCTCGCAACAGAAGGCATCGACGCGTCGCTTAACGTATTGCTGGCAGGGCCAAGTTTGACTCATGCTGCTAACGAGCTGGCTGTAAAGGGAAACAATGTAACGCTGTTGAACAATCTTCTCGGTCCTGGCTATTGCAGTGAGAACTCAGGAGTCAGAATTCTTGACCAGAGTCTGGATTCATTCAGCAGCGATCATAAGTTTGACTTGCTTATTGTTGAGGGGACTTATCATTACCTGCAACAACTGCCACTACTTAGTCGGGCAAGGGAGTTGCTTGGGGATTCAGGTCGACTGCTAGTTTTTGGTGAATATCTGGACGACGATTCAAAGATGGAAAGATCATCGTTGCCGAACTTAAGTAGTATGCGTCAGCTGTCGGAAAGACTGAGTTACAACATTTTGGATGAACTCAATTTTACCGCCGATGCAAAGGAAAGTATCGAGCAATTAAGCGCAATCGCGATCAAGCAAAAATCAAATTTGCGTAGTCCTGATGAGTTCGAAATTCTGCAGTCAGAACTCGAAAAAATTCAGTCCGAGATAGCGTCCAAACGACGTTGTTTTAAAATTTTCCATTTACAGAAAAAGGAAAAACCAGAAGGCGAATATGCTTTAGCAGAATACGGAGCTATCGATAGTTTTGATCCCGAAGAAATTTCCAATCTATTTGAAAAAAGCTTCAATACACAATTCAATGCTGATGTGTGGCAATGGAAGTATGAGCTAGGTGAAGGAAAATGTGTCGTGGCTCGAGAATCAAAAGATGGAAACATAGTTTCTCACTACGGCGGTGCGCCAAGACAGATCCAATATTTTGGTCAGCCTAATACAGCGATTCAAGTTTGTGACGTAATGGTTTTGCCGGAGATTCGCAGGCAGTACGGTAAGAGCAGTTTATTTTTCAAATCTGCAGCGACCTTTCTAGAAAGAGAGATTGGAAACACCGTTAATCATTTATTAGGGTTTGGATTTCCAAATCAGAAAGCAATGAATATTGCTTTAAGACTTGAGCTTTATGAAAAAACCGATGATTTTGTGGAACTGGTTTTTCCTCAATCTTCAGATGCAGACGTAACAGGTAAGCAATTGATTTCAATTGATATTTCCAAGCAACACCAGCAGGAAAATATTGATGGTTTGTGGAACGAAATGCGGCAGAACCTGAGCGAGGGAATTGTCGGAGACAGACATTGGCGCTACATCAAGTATCGATACTTCGACCATCCTTTTGCGCAGGCAAATCTTTTTCGTTGTGTATTCCTTACAGATGAATCCGCCAAACCGAAGGCAGCTGTATTCCTGAAAGAACATGAGCAACGCTTGTTAATAATGGACTTAATTTGTCCAGTAGCAAACATGAAAGACGTAATTATCGATTTGAATCAGCTCTTGGAAGAGTCAGAACTCAAAATGTGGATCACGATGGCTTGGGTAGATAAGTTAAGAACCGATGGGGCAATTGAGAACTATCTTGGGATAGAGATACCCTGCAATTTCTGGAATCCAGGACCCAGCTCCAAGGGCTTGTATGGAGCCTGGTGGCTGACAGCGGGCGATATGGATTTTATGTAATTTGAGCGCTTCCAATAGACAAGAACTTGATAGAAAGAAAAAGGTAGTCAGAGTAAATGAGTGCTAACAACATATACGAACAGGGTTTGGACAAGAACGCGGCCAATTTCGCTCATCTTACACCCCTAAGTTTTATTGAACGCTGCGCCAGCGTCTATCCGGACAAGACTTCCATAATTCATGGCGACACCACCTACACTTGGGCTCAAACCTACCAGCGTTGTTGTTTGCTGGCTTCGGCTCTGAACAAAATGGGAATTGGCAAAGGCGATACTGTTTCTTTTATGGGAGCAAATACGCCAGAAACATTTGAGGCTCATTTCGCTGTGCCTATGACCGGTGCTGTTCTAAATGCGCTCAACATTCGCCTGGATGCAAAAGCCATTGCGTTTATTTTAGAACATGCAGAAACTAAAGTTCTTTTCACCGACAGGGAATTTAGCTCAACCATTAAAGCTGCACTCGAGCTAGTAGAAAACAAACCGCTGGTTATCGACATTGATGATCCTTATTTTGCAGGCGGTGAGCTTTTAGGATCTCGCAGCTACGAAGATTCGTTAAAAGACGGTGACGAAGATTATCAATGCTTTCAAATTGATGACGAATGGCAGGCCATTTCTCTAAATTACACATCGGGTACAACTGGTGACCCTAAAGGAGTGGTGTATCACCATCGTGGAGCCTATTTGAATGCGGTTTCCAATGTACTTTGTTGGAACATGGGCAGCCACCCAGTCTATCTTTGGACTCTCCCTATGTTTCACTGCAATGGATGGTGTTTTCCATGGACTCTTGCTGCAGTTGAAGGCGCCAGTGTGTGTTTACGTCATGTTCGTGACGATGCCATTTTCGCTGCCATTAAAGAACATCAGGTTTCCCATTTCTGTGGTGCCCCGGTCGTGCTTAACACACTTATCAATGCCGCGGATAATTTGAAGCAGGGAGTCGAACATAAGGTTTCAGCCATGACTGCTGGAGCGGCGCCACCGGCAGCTGTAATTGCGGGCATGGAAAACATGGGTTTTAGCGTTACTCATGTTTATGGGCTCACAGAAACCTATGGCCCTTGTGTTGTTTGTGCGCCAAAAGCAGAGTGGCAGGACATTTCCATAGAGGACCGGGCCGAAATGTTAGCGCGGCAGGGTGTGCGTGCGCCCCTGCAGGACCAAGTCATGGTGGCAGATCCAGATACCATGGAACCGGTGCCTAAAGATGGCACCACCATGGGGGAGATATTCATGCGAGGAAACCTGACCATGAAGGGATATCTTAAAAATCCTGCCACGACTGAAGCATCTTTTGCCGGTGGCTGGTTTCACTCTGGGGATCTGGCAGTTTGGTATGAAGACGGCTACGCGCAGATTAAGGATCGCTCTAAAGACATCATCATATCCGGTGGTGAGAACATTTCATCGTTGGAAGTTGAATCTGTGCTGTTCAAGCACCCGAAAATATTGGAAGCTGCTGTGGTGGCCAGTTCCGATGAGAAATGGGGCGAGGTGCCCTGTGCTTTTGTGAGTTTAAAGGCTGGGGAAGAAATGACAGCAGAAGAATTGATTGCTTATTGTCGCGAAGAATTAGCTGGATTCAAGATTCCAAAGAAAGTAGCCTTTGGGCCCATAGATAAGACTTCAACTGGCAAGGTGCAAAAATACTTGCTGAGAGAGAAAGCGGAAAGTATAGAAAACGCGAAAAAACAATAAGATTTTTACTTAATCGAGCTTGAGGAGACAATAATGAGAAACTTGATTACTACACTCGCAGCAGCAATTGCATTGGTATTTGCCGTGCAGGTTTCTGCACAGGACACCATTACGGTTACCAGTTCTATTTTTGATCATCACGGTATGGTGCCTGAGGAAAATTCTGCCTACGGTACGAATACTTCGATCGATCTTAGTTGGTCGGACTTGCCAGCAGGCACACAATCACTGGCTATGATTTGCGATGATCCTATAGTGGTCGAAATCGGCATGATGGAAAGTCCATTCGTTCACTGGGTTGTCTATAACATTCCAGGCAGTGCTTCAGGACTACCTGGTGCTATGTCCAACGATGCTGAGCCAGGTCTAAATGGCCTATCTGGTCTGGTTAATGGCAACAACGGTCTGGGGCGTCCTGGTTATTTCGGTCCGCGTCCACCTGCCAACGGTCAGCTTCATGCTTATCACTTCCGGGTCTATGCCTTAGATGCAGACCTCGATTTGGAACCTGGTCTTAATAAGGATCAGCTTCTGGAAGCAATCGATGGACACGTTCTCGGCACTGGCATGCTAATGGGCCACTACGAACGCAAAGAATAAATCTGGTCGTAGCGCATAATTGATGCAAACAAAAAAAGCGGGCTCTTAGCCCGCTTTTAGTTTGTCTTGCTTAACTTGCTTATGCACTAGTTGAACACAATGTGTTCTTAAAAATGTTCGACGACTTCTCCATTTAGAGAACCGTCAGCAATGTTTAAATCTACTTCTCGGTAGATATGAATATCGCCTCTAACGGTAGAGGAAGAATCAATGGTTATTTCAGGACGACGGTTGTTCCAACTAAATAATCGATCCCACCAACGTTTTCTGCCTTTAACTACAACATCACCTTCGATGACACTGCCGTCTTGAATGTTAATGTCACCGTTTGAAGTTTCGATGTTGTCGCCAACTTGAGTACTGCTTACACGAATTCCGCCGTTAACGGTTTCGATTCGGTTTTCAATCACCGTTCCAGATTCTGTGCGAATTCCACCGTTAACTGTTTCCAATGATCCGCGTACGGTAACGTTTTCGCCAACACGAATTCCGCCATTGACTGTTGCTGCCTCATAAACTGAAGCCTGGTCAGAAATTTCGATCCGGCCGTTTACTGTAGTAACTTCGCTGGCACTGGAACCCCTGGCCAGACGGACAGAACCATTCACGGAAGAAACATCACCCACCACTGACTCGTCAGCTTCAACATTGATCGTGCTGTTAACTCGGCTGATATCCCGGCCTTCTTGCGCCTCAGCGTTGGCGGCAAACACGTAGCTGCCCAATACCATGGCCAGAAGTGTGGCTGTGCTTAATCTTAGTTTGTGACTAATTGCTCGCATTTTCTTGTTCCCCTTTTGGATCTACTTTTGGTAGATCTCTGAATACGTGCTGCTGTGATTCTTTTAGATTGGTCACTTAATGGACCAAAGTTATGCTTACTACTTGTAAACACTTGTAAATAAATTATGGCAATTACAGTGCCAATTTTAAAAAACGTTTAAAAACAACAAGATAGGCTCTTATTCCTTAAAAATTGATGCTTTAAGTTTGTGCTTTTCACCACTTTTTGCGACTAAATCTGGTGACATTTACCATTGCTTTACAGGGTATAGGCGATGCGCTAATGTGCCTTTTCCCTCGTTTTATACTGCTTAGACGCAGCGAGTCCGACTTTGGTTACTGGCCGCAAAAAAACACATAACATAATCTCTGACAGTAATTAGCGAGAAGATATTCTTAAAGGACCAAATAAATGAATAACAAAATTCGCAACGTACCGTTCCTGGCTTTCCTTTTAGCCTTGGTTATGCTGCCAACGGCAATTTTTGCTCAGGGCAGAGTAGTGGAATCAGATTCTCATCGCTTCGAAGAAGTTGCAGAGGGCGTTTGGCACGTTAGTGGTACTGGCTCCATTCATACCATGAGCAATGCCATGGTATTAGTTGGTGAGTTTGACACCTTGGTTGTCGATTCCCATGTAACTCCGGCGGCAGCGAGAGCCCTCCTGGACTCCTTACCAGTTATTACGGACAAACCAGTGCGTTATTTAGTAAACAGTCATTATCATTTTGACCATGCTCACGGCAATCAATCGTTTCCTGCAGGGGTGGAAATAATCGGCCATGAATTCACTCGAGCTAAACTAAATGGAGAAATCGGCAACGTCCTGGAAGAAAACACCTTCAAAAGTTTTTCCGATCCGGTGCCAACCATGGTTGCGAACCTAGAACAACAGGTAAATTCCGAATCAGATCCCACGCGCCGAGCACAGTTACAAGAACGGCTTAAGGTGCAAAGGGATTACATGAACGCCATTCCGGAAGTAAATCCAACGCCACCCAATATAACTTTGCAGGACAAGATGACATTGTTTCAGGTTGTTTCTCGAGGTAGTCGCGAAATTCAGCTCTTGCATTTTGGTCGTGCCCATACAGGCGGTGATGTAGTCATTTACCTGCCACAAGAAAGAATAGCCTTCACCGGAGACATGATGCTTCCAGGTTTAGCGTACATGGGTGATGGTCATGTCGATGAATGGCCGGCATCTCTGGAAGGACTAAAAAGCCTGGACTTCGATGCCTGGCTTCCGGGTCATGGTCCAGTAATGCGCAGCAAGGAGCAGATTACTAATTTCCAGGAATACCTGCGTGATCTGTGGGCCAAAGCTGAAGGCATGCACAGTGGCAGTATGGGTTGGGAAGAGGCAGCGGGGCAGATAGATATGTCCAATCATGCTGATAATTTTCCGCAGATACGTGGGCCAGGCGTCGACCCCAGAGCAATGCGACGCATTTTTTCTTTGTTAGACGATAGATAAGGTTTTAGAGGCTGCGAGCTTACAGTTTGAAGCGATCCTATTTTCAAACTCTAAGCTTCCTCACGCTGACTGGTACCCGCTCTTCCTATTTTCAATTGATTTAGGAAATTGAAAATTATTTCAACTCTCTCAGTGAACGCGGTCCTACTGATCGGCTGTTCTTCTTTGCCAGCTCCAACTGGACTGGATATTGCCAACTATGCGCAGTTCGAAGAAAGAATTCTCAAATTTTATGAGGCGGAATTTCGTGGTGATTGGGAAACAATGTGGAATTTGTTTGCTGAGCCTGTTCAAAGCGAATATCCATTAAGCCAGTTTCTGGCGGACATGGAAGATACATTTGAGTTGTATTCATACGAAATTGTCAGCATAGATAGCGGTGGTCCTCCTGAAGATTTTGCTGAATCTATTACTGGGCTTGTTGAGGTGGTAGTGGAACGTGTAGAAATTGAGGAGCCAGATCTCTATGGAGTCAATGAAGGCTCTGATTTATGGGTTCAGTTTAATAATGATTGGTACTGGATGCTGAGGGATTTTTAGGATTTAAAAAGGGGCCAGTTGGCCCCTTTTGATTTTGCACTTAGTTCTTAATCGAGAACCGGATAGCCAATTATCGGAGTGTTGGCATCGATAATAGATTGCATCGCAGTTACACCGAAATCCTGTCTTACAGTCAAATGACTATAAGACGTAATCTGCGTCATCATAATGCCGATCATTTCTTCCACCGGGTCTGCCCAAAAGATAGTGCCCCAGGCACCGCCCCAGGTAAATGAACCCGGGGTAAGTGGGTCGCGGGCCTTACCCGCATCACTCAGAATGCCGAAGCCTAGGCCAAAGGTATAACCCGGTCCCCGCACATAGACGTCGCCATCGCCGCTGTGATTGGTAACCATCAGACTCACAGTTTTTGGGCTCAGTAATCTTACGCCGTCTAGCTCGCCACCATTAACCAGCATCTGGCTGAACCGCCAGTAGTCCGCAGCGGTGGAAAAGAGTCCGGCGACTCCGCCGTAATAGTTCTCACCAAAGAATGGCGTATCAGAATATTCCTTGGAGCGTGACAATTCGATAGATTGTCCTGGACCGCTAGGATTATAAACAGAAGCGACACGATCTCGTTTGTCTTCCGGCACAACATAGAAGGTATCTTCCATGCCGAGAGGATCGAAGATCTTCCGTTGCAGATAGTCTTTTAATGGTTCGCCAGAAACTCGTTCCACCAGCAGCGCAACATAATCGGTGGAACTACCGTATTGCCAGGCGTCGCCAGGATGAAAAGCTAATGGCAAGGGTCCACGTCGAATTATGGTGTCCTCTAGATTGTCGGTGCGCTCTAACAGTGTAACTTCATCGTCATTGAGTGCATCGCGACTTGGATCTAATCCTGCGGTATGAGAAAGCACATGGCGAAAATCGATAGGACGATGAGCCGGTACTCGATAGGTGCCAAATTCGTTCTCGACGATGACTTCCTTGCCGGCGATTTCTGGAATCCAGTCAGTTATAGGATCGGTGAGCAGAAAATGACCCTCTTCATACAGCATCATTAATGCCGTAGAAACGATTGGCTTGGTCATGGACATAATGAAAAAGATGGTGTCATCGGTCATCTGTTCGTTGGTTTCTTTGCTCTTCCAACCTTGGGATTCGAAATGAATAACTTGGCCTTTGCGCGCGATGAGAGAGACAGTTCCAGCAAGTTGATTGCTATCGATATAGCGCTGCATGGCATCCGACATGCGACCCAATCTTTCACTGGAAACGCCAACGCTTTCTGGGGATGCTGATGGCAAGCCATTGGACCAGGCGGCTGTAGATAAGGAGAAGGCAACTATAAGTAATAACAATCGCGTGCTAGCTGTTTTTGTTGTTTTTACTAGAAACGTAAGCATGAAGTGCTCCTCGTAAAGTGAAGATGAATCCGAGTATAGAGACCTGTTGCAAATTTGACCAGCGGCTCTAATTACTTCATGCTCCACCACTTTCTGAGATTCGCCTATCTTAAAATGAGCAAGAAAGCAGAAAGTACAACGCCCATATTTCTTAAGCCTGGTCACAATGCTGGTGACCTGGTGGAATCACCTAAGTGGAAAATCCTTAAAGAAGAAGCTGGGTTAGTAGAAGTAGATGCTCATTTGCCCGGACATCTGCTAAATCCTCGTAATCAAATGTTCGGCGGATTTCATGGGACCTATGTCGATATGATTTCCCTCTATGCTGTCCGCACGTTGTTCAATGAACAGAATCAATTCAAGTGGTCTAGTACAGTAAATATGAGAATAGATTATTTTGCTCCAGTAATGGGCCCTCGGTTCTTGCTAAGAGGTGAAGTAATCAATGACGGACGAACAACTTGTTTGGTCGCTACCACCTTCAGTGATTTCGATGGCAACAAACTGGTCTACGCCATTACTACCTTAAAGAAATCGCAGTAGTAAGAAGGCAATAAAAAACCCGGCAACTCAGAAGTAGCCGGGTTTTTTATCATCTTCGATAAGACTTACATCGAATAACCTTTCTCGTCGTGATCGGTAATGTCACAACCGATTTGCTCCTGTTCATCCGTAACCCGAATGCCAGAAGTCAGTGCGCCTACAACCTTCAATAAGATAAAGGTGAGGATAGCGGTATAGATACCGGTTGCCAGAATTCCAACCACCTGAACGCCAACTTGGGAACCGATAGTCATGCCATCTGCAAGGCCATTGCCGCTAAAGATGCCGAGGTTTCCAGAAACCAGGATGCCAGCAAGGAAGGTACCAACCATGCCGCCCACGCCGTGAACCGGGAATACGTCCAGCGAGTCGTCGATCTTCATTCTTTGCTTTAGGAAAGTTGTCGCAAAATAGCAGACCACACCACCAGCCAGGCCTACAAGTAATGCGCCGGCTGGTCCAACCGATCCTGATGCAGGTGTAATCGTGGCTAAACCCGCAACCATGCCGGTTATAGCGCCAAGACCACTTGGTTTACCGAACTTGATCCATTCAATCGCCATCCAGCTAAGGGCGCCGGTAGCAGCTGAGATATGAGTTACAAACAGAGCCATACCTGCAGCACCATCGGCTGCAAGTGCAGATCCGGCATTAAAACCAAACCATCCAACCCAGAGCATCGCTGCACCGGTGAAGCTCATGGTCAGGTTATGGGGAAGAGTTGCCGAGGAGAGAAAATCTTTGCGTTGGCCGATAACCAACGCAGTAACCAATGCGCCGACGCCAGCAGTAACGTGCACGACTGTGCCGCCGGCAAAGTCGATAAGCCCCATTTGGCCTAACCAGCCACCGCCCCAAACCCAATTAGCAACTGGAAAGTAAACAAACAATGTCCACAGGATGCAGAACAGCAGCATCGATGAAAACTTAATACGTTCGACAAAGGCACCGACGATCAATGCAGGAGTAATGATGGCGAATGTCATTTGGAACGCGGCAAAGGTTGTCTCTGGAATGTCGCCTGACATGGAATTAATGTCGATGCCATTAAAGAACATGCGACTTAATCCACCCCAATAAGCTGATTCAGAAGGTCCAAAGGCGATACTGTAGCCAACCACTAACCATAAGATGGAAATGGTTACGGCGATCGCAAAACATTGCATAAGCACCGAAAGAACGTTTTTGGTTCTTACCAGTCCGCCGTAGAACAGCGATAGCCCTGGTAAAGTCATAAATAGCACTAAAGCTGTTGAAGTGAGTATCCAGGCGGTGTTGGCGCCATTGAGTTCTTGTGCTGAAGCAAGCGAAGGAACGAAGAGCAAAGCACCGGCCAGCAAGAATTTGTTTGTCATTATTTTTTTAAGCATTTTGTTCTTTATCCCCTATAAGGCGTCATTGCCGGTTTCACCGGTTCTTATGCGAATGGATTGTTCTAAATTGGTGACGAAGATTTTGCCGTCTCCAATTTGACCTGTGCCCGCTGCCTTGCAGATTGCTTCGATGGCCTGATCCGCTAAATCATCGGATACGGCTATTTCCATTTTCGATTTGGGTAGGAAGTCGATGACATACTCGGCGCCGCGATACAGCTCGGTATGTCCTTTCTGTCTTCCAAACCCCTTAACTTCAGTAAGAGTTACCCCGCTAACCCCAATTTCCGACAGCGCTTCGCGCACATCATCGGCTTTGAAGGGTTTGACGATTGCGGTTATTAGTTTCATTGTTATTCTCCTGCATTATTTTGGTGCGTTTTTGTTGGCGGTGTATTATTTAGGTGCAAATATTTCTTAAAGGTGCGGCACCAGAGGGCGCAGCTTTGGGACACCAACTGAATACTGTAACTAGCCCGAAAACTGTACCACGCCTCAATATTGGCACCAAACAAGCTCACATAAATCGGTTGATTATTACTACATGAGCGTAAATGGTGCATAAATCTCACCGTAGATGAGCAAGATTCAAACCAAGTTTGTGCACGCTCTTGGGTAACTAAGGAAAAAAGAAGAGGGTAATCACTCACGGGGAGGGAAGAGGTGAGTGATTACCCCCTAGTGGGGAGGGACTGCTTATGCAGCAACACGCTGCTGAATGGTTCTAACCGACTGAATCAAAGGCAGCATGACCAACAAGAACAAACCTATTGAACAAACTCCTAGCAGATTCAATGCGGTTGCCAATCCTTTTGTCTCGGCAACAAAACCAACAATTGGCCCTGTAGTAATAAAAGAAAGCCGCAACAAAAAGCTGGTAAATGAATTCGCGGTAGCACGAAACTCACTTGGAACCCTTCGATTTAAGGCATTAACCAGAATTACCTGATTCAAACCTCGGCCAACGAAAAGTATTAATCCGATACCTATGCCTACCCAGCCCTGGAACCAGGCCATACCAAAATGGCCGAGAACAGGAAGTATGCCGATTAGCGCCAGGGTAAATACCGCTCCCTGACGTCTTTCTATTTCCAAGCCAAATTTATTGGCAATGGCAACAGTCAGACTCTGGGCAAACCACAATATTCCGAATACCGCCAGTGAGAGCCCTTGAGCTTCCCAGTAGGGCTGTACTAACCAGGCAACATGAAAAGTGGCCAGGTTATAAAGTGGTATGGCAATAACGATTTGCCGCAACACCGGATCGTTTACTAGTAAGTGTCGAAGAATCTCGGAAATCTGGATTCGATTCGATTCAACACCATCACTTACTCTTCGATAGGGTGGCTCGACAATAAAAACCGCCAATCCTAAGCCGATCCAGGCAATCATCGACTGAATCAACACCATCAAGTCGAAGGAATACAGTGCCAAAGCTCCGCCTAACAACGCGCCGATACCTTCAGCGCCGCTTTTAATAAATCCTAAGTGGGCAATTCCTCGAGCACTGTCATTGGACTTGTCGTCTTCTAATGCCTTTTGCGTGTCATAGAGCAAGGCAAGATCGGCACCCGATAGCATGCTCATGGCGATACCGACAGTAATTTCAAACACCATCAAGCTGAAAAAGTCGTCAGTAAAATTGAGCAAAAAGTAGCCCAGGCCATGAACGATGCTGCCAATGATTAGCGCATTACGTCGACCGAATATGTCCGCAAAGTAACCAGAAGGTGCCTCGAGTAACACAATAGTTGTCGCGAACACAGCTTGCAGATAAAAAATTTCCGCAAGGCTAAGCCCCTTCGACATAAAGAAAGGCACGACCACCGGCACAATGACCATAAAGCTATGAAAAAAAGCCAGGCCAAAAATTACGTTTATGTTTCTGTGCAGTTTTTTAAGCACAATAGTTCCCCAGTACCCGTAGCCATCTACGAGTAAAAATAATTCTTACCGCAAAAAAAAGACCTCTAGTTTTTGAAACTTAGAGGTCTTTTCTTTAAGACTTTGTTTATTCGACTATTAGTCAGAAAATCACTCCAAGTTGGTCTCCCAAATTTCCACCACGCGGGCGCAGAACAGGTGACCCAGGTAGGTCATGTTCGACGGCATGGTTGTTAGTAGATTTAGAGTGTTCATTGTCTTCACAAATGTATAAATTTTGATGCGCGAATTGTAGGCTTCTCAATTATTTAGTCAAGCACAAATTTAAAACACTAATTCACCTTGTCCGATTTTAAATGCTCCTCATCTTTCATTAAATATTCGAATGAGTCGCGCTTCTTTCCCCACAGCGATGCCAGTATTGAACCGCTAATGTTATGCCAGACACTAAATAGTGCGCCGGGAAGTGCGGCGGTTGCCGAGAAGTACTGCAGGGCTAGAGCCACGCCTAATCCAGAGTTCTGCATGCCAACCTCGATCGCAATTGTTTGACTCTGTTTCAGATTGAAACCACAAAGTCGGCTCACAAAAAAGCCGCCAGCTAAGCCAAAACTATTGTGCAAAATCACGGCGACTAAAGTAAGTAGACCGAAGTCCACCAAGCTTGCAGAATTCAGTGCGACGACGATGGCGATTATCAACAAGATAAAAACAATCGACAGTGATGGCAGATACTTTTCGAGTTCCGCTACTTGAGCATGGATGAAATGATTAACCAGTACTCCGGCGAATACCGGAAGAAAAACCATCTGTACAATACTCATTAATATTCCGAAGGTATCGACGCTAACAGTTTCCGATAAATAGAAGGCACACAAAAAAGGCGTGGCAAATACCCCAATTAAAGTCGATGTCATGGTCATGGAAATAGAGAGAGCCACATCTCCCTTTGCCAGATAACAAATAACATTTGATGCTGTTCCTCCTGCGCAACTTCCTACTAAGACCATCCCGACTGTGAGCTGATTTGATAGCTGCAACATGCTGGCGAGAGTGAGGGCAAGAAATGGCATGAGTAAAAACTGCAAGAGTACGCCGATTAGCACTGCTCTAGGATCTTTGCTTATGCGCAGAAAATCTTCCTGGGACAAGGTCAGGCCCATCATAAACATCACCCCGGCGAGCAATGGCACGATGGCGCCTTCGAACAAGCTAAAGGGTTCGTTGAATAGGAACGCTATAACAGAGAGTAATAGCGCCCAGAGTGGAAAGAGTTGGTTAAACAGTGCCATAGATCGAGAGCTGTTATATTGGTAATGTTTTAGGGTCTGCCTAATTCATCGTTCTGCATGGTAAATCCTTAAATTAAAGCCTGTTCAGCTTCGTTCAGCTTAGATTAAGACAGAATGAATATCATGGCAGGATCGGCTGTTGTAACTTTTTTCCGGGTATTCCGTCTTTGGCTGAGTTGGATCGGGATTCTGGACGAATGATGCTTTCCAACAGCTTTTAATACTAACCGCGGGGAATAACAAATGATTAAAAAAGCGCTTCTTTTAGTGATGAGTGTCGTACTTACTGGTTGTCTGGTCACTGTGGATTCAGATTCCAGGCCTTTGCACACTGTCTGGAATGAAGGCGAAGTGGCTCGATTGCAAATCGGACAGAGTGATGAACAGTATGTTCGCACCTCTTTTGGTGATCCAGTAACTAAACTCACTTATGCCGATGGCACTGAAATATGGAAGTATCGAAATCGCTCAGAAAAGGATACTGAAGTGGGAGTATTTTTGATTTTCTCGGTGGATGTAGAAGAAGAGCGAACTGAAACCCTGTCAATCGAGTTTGCCGAAGGGATAGTGACTAACTATTGGATTGAGGAAGACCGGTTCTAACCGAATAAAGAAATTGGCTTTGAGCAGTCAGCGCCTAGTGCGCTGACTCAGCCAGATTGTCCAGCCAGCCCTGTAAGCTATCCCAATCCAAAGAGAAGATGTGTCTCGCGCCTGGGACAATTGCTGCGTCCACTTCTGCGCCGGCAGCGGTTAAAGTAGCTGCCATTCCTTCGAGACGATTATTCCAGCGATAAGTGTCTTTTTCCCCAATACGTAAATACACCTTTATTCCTTCCATTGAAGAGGTGAATTTTTGCTCGTCCCAAATTCGTCCAGGCGCAGCTATGATTCCAACATAGTGCTCGGGTTGCTGGGCGGCGATTGCCAATGCAGCGCTACCGCCATTTGAAATACCGCTGATAACAACCTTGTTTCCGTGTAAGCCATAATCTGCTTGCAGTGCTGCCAAAATTTCAGGGAAAAAGTGCGGGTTGTCGACGAAGTACATGCGACCTTCCGGTGAAACAGGAACAGCTACTGCCCAGCCCCGTTCAACCAATTCTTTACCAAGCCAAAATCCTGCCCGTGCCGCAAACTCGTTATTTGATCCGCTGGAAACGTGCATAACAAGGGGTGCAGTTTCAACGCCCTCGGGCATAAAAAAATACACCTTGAGCGAGTCGCCATTGCTCAAGAGAACAGTTTCTTCTGCAGCCTGAAGAACTCCTGAGGGAATTATCAAGATACAAATCAGAACTAGTGGTTTGATCTTAGTCATACGCGCAATTTGGGGTATTTAGCTTCTTCTTATTATTGTGGTGCAGTATATCAATTCGCGCGATTCTGACGCAGGTAATTGAGATAAAATAACACTTTAAGCCGTTGATTTTGGTAAGGAGCCTCTGACTCATCCTATGATCGCTCTGGTTCTTAGCCGGTTTCGCTATCAAGGCGCACTGGCGCTGGCATGCGTCGGCCTGTCAAGACTGTGCAACGAAGAGAGCGGGATCGGCTAAGAGCCCCGTAGGGCTGGGCCTGACGCACGCCGGGGCGTCGTTGTTGAGCTTGCTAAGGGCGACGGCCATTATCTGCGCTCAACGCCTAGCCGCAACGCGCGACAGACTCAGCAGAGTGGCCATAGGATGAGTCAGAGGCTCCTTAATTAGAGCCGTTCTATGGGCTGATATGAAATACTGTAACCTTTTTGCACATTTCCCGTCTTTTTAACTAATGATGTCGCAGTACCGCCAAGCCGTAGATCAGCACAGGCAAAGGATTTTTTCTTTTGCCCGCTATAGTCTGCGTGCTCAGGAAGATGCAGAAGACGTTACCCAGGAAGTATTTATAAAGCTGTGGCAGCACTGGCAAAAAATTGACCATAACAAACTCGGTGGCTGGTTGATGCGCGTCGCGCACAATGCAGTTATCGATCATGTGCGCAAGCACAAAACTGCCAATAATCATCAAGATGACTTTGCCGAAGTCGAAGAGCAGCCCATCGAGGTAGATGAGACTCAGCGGCTCGACCAAGCGGCGTTCAAGCAACAGTTAATGGAAGCTATTAAGCAGCTGGAAGATCCGTTTCGCAGCATCATTATCATGCGAGACATTCAGGGTCTTAGCTATGCGGAAATTCGTGAGACCTTGGACATGACCGAAAGTCAGGTGAAAGTTTACCTGCATCGAAGTCGTCGCAAACTACGGGAAAATAAGGCTTTGCGTAGTTTGTTTGATGCCTTTGTAGGTAAACCTGTAACTGAAACAGCGTCGCTTACGTCTTCATCGGTAAAGGCGACAAATAAATAGATTGAAAGAAATAGATCTGATGAATTTTGAGATCGAAAACATAGGTAAGAGTAATGTCAACGAATAGCGAATCACAGTGTTATTTTGTTCAATTGCAGATCGATAGTTTTATCGACGGTGAATTGAGCCAGGCACAGCAAGAAGTGTTTACGTCACACGTTCATGGATGTGAGGATTGTGGGCGCGAATTGCACTACGCTCAAACTGTTCACGATACAGTGCTCGACTTACCAGCTATCGATTGTGATGAAAACGTACTCGAGCCAATTGACCGCCTGGTCAACAATGGCCATACCGTTCAATCTCCTCGAGTATCGTCCTCACTTTGGACACAGTTGCAAGATTGGATTGTGGGCGCACCAATATTTGTTCGCTATGCCTTGCCAGTTGCCGCCTTTGCAATACTGGCTTTAGCGATATGGCCTGCGCTATTTAATCCGCAACAGGAAACTCCTTTGGTCGCAACTCAGACTTCCAATGAGCTAGAAGCCGATTACAGTGCTGAAGATATTCAGCAAGCTCTACTGGATTTGAATCTTGCCATTGATTATTTGAATGATGTGAGCCAAAGGACTGAAGTAATGATTGGAGACAGATTCCTGGTAACGCCATTACAGGATTCATTGAATGCTTCTTTCGAGCGCGCAAGTGAGCGTAATCGAAATGGTTTGCAGGATGATCCAATCTAGTTAATCAAGTTTTGAAATTTGGAGTAGTAACAAAGTGCGAGGTATATGTATGAAAATCATGAAACGATTAGTTCTGCCTTTACTGTTTATTGGCTTTATGCCACTAGCAAACGGGGCCGACAGTGATCCATTGGATCATCCCGGCTATGTGGACTTTTCAGTCCTAACCGCCATAGCCAACATTGAACCCAACGTAGAAATCAGCCTTAAGGCACCATTGCTGAATATGGTGACCAATTTAATTCGTTCCGAGGACGAAGAAGCTGCTGATTTCATATCGAAATTGCTGCGGGTCACAGTAAATGTATTCGAAAGCAACGCCATCGATGTAAATGAAATCTCGTCTTCTATGAATGAAATCGCCGAAGATTTAGATAACCAAGGTTGGGATAGGGTTGTCCGTGTCAGAGAAGATTCCGATCATGTTGATATCTACTTTCGTTTATCAGATGACGCCGATGTTATCTATGGAATTGCCATCATGGTGGCTGAACCTGGCGACACCGTGTTGGTAAACATTGTTGGTGATATTAGCACCGATGATATTGCTGCTCTTGGTCGTCGTTTCGACATTGACGAATTGGTCGATATGGATATTGAAACTGCAGTTAACTAAAAGAAGAGAATGTCATGAAGACTCTGCTTATTTGTAGTTCCTTAATATTGCTTACTGGTTGTATGTCATTTACCGACCGATCCTTTCGACCAGTACGAGATTCGCTAACCGCTCAAATGCCAGAACTAATACTGAAAAAAGAAGTTGGTATTGCTATGGGCGGCGGTATGTTCGATTTCCTTGATGTAATCACATTCAACGAGGCAGATTTATCAGAAATCGATCATTTGCAGGTGGCTGTTTATACGATTCACCCTCGAGGCGGCAATGTGGATTTTAGTGATGATGTATTTCTTGAGTCATTGACCGCAAAAGATGCCAGCCTAACCTGGGATCGCATAGTAAAAGTCAAAGAGGATCATGAACAGGTTTGGGTCTATGTAGGTATGGATATAGAAAATAATAGCCTTGACGCAATGTCAGTTTTCGTTTTAGAACATGATGAACTGGTTTTGATTAACATGGATGGAGATTTTAACGACATGATCGAATACGCATTGGCCCCCGCACGTGGCCACAGGGGCGTCTATAAATCTTCTTGATCAATAAGCAATACATTCGAATCTCAAAGCCCAGCTAAACAGCTGGGCTTTTTGTTTGAGTAAAAAAATTAGCCAAACTAGATATCTCGCCTTAGATTGTTTCCGGTCAATGGACTTAATCATGCAATGCTTTTATGCTTCTGATTGCTTTGCAGACTCCTTTTGCAATGCGATCAATGAGAAAGGTGGGGTCAGGAGAGAATAATGAAAATAATGAGAAGAATACTGCAGACCGTAGTTAGCCTGCTTCTTATATTGCCGGCGTGGAATGCCTTTGCGGCAAGCGAATGCGAAGCGGATGGTGATGTGCAGTTCTTGTGTGGGCCGATAAGTCCTGAAGATCTTGCACAAATTCTGGATTCTCCCTGGATTGTTGCTTCCGGTATGGAAGACGACGGCTATTTGTATTTCACCAATAGTGATGAACTGAGTTCGATTGCTGTATATCCAGGTACCAATGCTAATCATCAAGCCAATAGCCGCTATGCTGACTGTCCTGGACCATTAACTTCTGGTTTTCACCCTCACGGCGTGAATCTGGTTCCCGGTGAGAACGGAATCCATACCTTATTGGTCGTGCGCCACGGCGATCGTGAATCAATTGAAATATTCGAAGTTAGCGAAACCAATAGCACGCCAGAATTAACCTGGATTGGTTGTGTAATGGCACCTGATGGCATCGTCTTTAATTCCGTCGTGGCGACACCCGATCAAGGCATGGCTGCAACTCATATGAATTTGCCCATGGGAGCAGTGTATGAATGGCAGCAGGGCGTCGGCTGGGAGCAAGTTCCCGGCAGTGAAAGTGCAGGACCTAATGGCATTGAAATTTCACCCGACGGCAATTGGTTTTACATTGGCGGATGGGGTACTCGATCAATTATTAAGCTGTCTCGAGGGCAGAGTGAAGTGGTAGTAGATTCTGTCGACTTACCTCATCATGTAGACAATGTGCGCTGGTCGATAGATGGATCATTACTGGCAGCGGGACATGTTGGGCCTGAAGTAAATTCCATCATTGCCTGCCTCTCTCAGCAACAATGTGATGGTGTATCGACCCGAGTCACTCGAGTCGATGTCAATAATTTAACTGCACGAGAGATTATTAACTATCCATCAAATCCACGCTTTCTCTTGGGTACAGTCGCCATCGAAGTTGGTGATGAGGTCTGGGTTGGAGGTATTGCCGGTAGCAATCGCATTGCACGATTCGAGTATCGGTGACGCGAAGCCGGAGTAAGAGCTTTGTCTAAAGAGAAGGAAATATCCAAGGAAGAAATAGTATCCGGCATTGTGTCAGAGCATAAAGAGACATCTGGCCCGCTTCTTATAATACTTCATGAAATCCAGAAGGCGCTGAAATTTATTCCACCAGAAACAGTGCCTTTGATTGCGGAAGGTTTAAATCTTTCTCGGGCGGAAGTTCATGGTGTAATTAGTTTTTATCATTTCTTCCGTTCCGCGCCGCCCGGTCGCCATACCATCCAGATTTGCAGGGCAGAATCTTGCCAGGCAATGGGCAGCAGACAGCTTGAGCAACATGCAAAGCAATCATTGGGAATCGATTTTCATCAAACTACTGCCGATGAACAGATTACTTTGGAGCCAGTCTATTGTCTGGGTAATTGTGCCTGCTCGCCGGCGATTCGAGTGGGGGATGACATTCACGCTCATGTCGGTCCAGCAGCATTCGATGCAATTCTTGCCGATCTGGCCACAGAAAAAGTAGAGGTGCAGAATTGATGGCGGGAAACGTCAAAGTTTTTGTACCACGAGATACAACAGCCTGTTCCCTGGGAGCAAATCAGGTTGCAGCAAAGTTGCAGCAACATTTTTCTGTGCAGAGTCTTAATTATGAAGTCATTAGAAATGGCTCCCGCGGCCTTTACTGGCTGGAACCTTTAATTGAAATTGCAGCAGCAGATGAACGTGTTGCATTCGGTCCTATCGGCTTGGCAGATATTGATGACTTTATCGCTGGGAAATGTTGGGAGATCGATAAATCTCATCCAAAGTATTTGGGGCCAACAGAAGAGATTCCCTATCTAAAGCAGCAACAACGACTTACTTTCGCCAGAGTAGGACTAAGCGAATCACTTTCAATTGCCGACTACCAGAATCACTCGGGATTTACTGGTTTAAAGAAAGCGTTGGCGATGACACCACAGGATCTTGTAACTGAAGTAAAAGAATCTGGATTGCGCGGTCGGGGCGGCGCTGCCTTTCCAACCGGGATCAAATGGCAGACTGTGTTGGACAACGAGGCCGACCAAAAATACATCGTCTGTAATGCGGATGAAGGTGATTCCGGCACCTATTCCGATCGCATGCTAATGGAGAGCGATCCGTATTGCTTAATTGAAGGGATGACGATCGCAGCTAGAGCGGTTGGAGCAGAAAAGGGCTATATCTATTTGCGTGATGAGTATCCACTTGCACACGCAATCCTGGAAGAAGCGATCGAAACAGCCCGAGACGAAAATTTTCTCGGATCTAACATCCTGGATAGCGGAGCGTCGTTTGATATAGAAATTCGATTAGGCGCAGGGGCATATATTTGCGGAGAAGAAACTTCGATGCTGGAAAGTTTGGAAGGTAAGCGCGGAGAGGTGCGACCGAAACCGCCATTACCCGCAATCGAAGGACTTTTTGGCAAACCGACTGTAATTAATAACGTGATTTCTCTGGCTGCAGTGCCTGGCATCATTGCCGAAGGCGCCGCTTCTTATCACAACTATGGAATTGATCGATCTCGAGGCACACTCCCATTTCAACTCGCTGGGAATATCAAACAAGCGGGTCTGGTTGAAATTCCCTTTGGCGCAACCTTAAGAGATATGCTTTATGAATACGGTGGAGGTTCTCGCAGCGGCCGGCCATTAAAAGCGGTACAGGTAGGAGGGCCACTTGGCGCCTATTTGTCGGAGAGCCAATGGGATACTCCATTGGACTATGAAGCCTTCGTAGCCATCGACGGAATGCTAGGACATGGTGGTATCGTGGCCTTTGACGATAGCGTTGATATGAGCGAGCAAGCGCGATTTTCCATGGAATTTTGCGCCATCGAATCTTGCGGAAAATGCACGCCATGCCGCATCGGCTCTGTCCGTGGTGTGGAAGTGATTGACCTCATCAGAGAGGGTGAAAATTCCGGCGAAAACAAGGAATTACTGCTGGAACTTTGCGATACAATGGTAGCTGGTTCCCTCTGCGCTATGGGCGGATTGACGCCTTTCCCAGTGCGCAGCGCCTTGAAACATTTTGCCGAAGATTTCGAGCAGGGCTGATTAGGACTAGCAAGTAATGCTGCAGCACTACGATCCAAATAAAAATGCCCAACCGGGACAGCTCAGTGATCCTTACCGGGATTACGGCACGCCGGAGATACCAGTTGATAGTGAAGAAGCTGGGCAGTTAGTTACGCTATCAATAGATGGACAGAGCATTACTGTGCCTGCAGGCACCTCCATCATGCGAGCTGCGGGAAATCTCGATATTAACGTACCCCGGCTCTGTGCTACCGACTCTCTTGAGGCCTTTGGTTCTTGCCGAATTTGTTTGGTGCAAATAGAAGGTCGTAAAGGCTTTCCAGCGTCTTGTACCACTCAAGCAGAAGAGGGCATGGTAGTCCGCACTCAATCACAGGAAATTGCCAAGCTTCGACGCAACGTAATGGAGCTTTACATCTCAGACCATCCATTGGATTGCTTAACTTGTGCGGCCAATGGTGATTGTCAGTTACAGGATATGGCGGGTGAAGTTGGGCTAAGGGAAGTTCGCTATGGTTATGAAGGTGAAAACCATCTCGATGCGGAAAAAGATTCAAGCCATGCTTATTTCACATTCGATCCGGCTAAATGCATTGTATGTTCCCGTTGTGTGAGAGCTTGTGAAGAGGTTCAAGGTACTTTTGCCTTAACAATTGATGGCAGAGGTTTCGAATCGAAAGTTTCTGCTGGTCAAAATGAACCTTTTATGGATTCTGAATGTGTGTCATGTGGCGCCTGTGTGCAAGCATGTCCAACCGCTACCTTGATGGAAAACTCCGTAATCGAAAACGGCTTGCCGGAGCATGAAGTTATCACTACTTGTGCATACTGTGGAGTTGGCTGTGCGTTTAAGGCCGAAGTCAGAGGCGATCAGGTAGTACGCATGGTACCGTTCAAAGGTGGAAAAGCTAATCGCGGTCATTCATGTGTGAAGGGTCGCTTTGCTTTTGGCTACGCAACCCACAAAGATCGAATTACCGAGCCAATGATTCGAGAGAGAATTGAAGAACCATGGCGGCAAGTGAGTTGGGATGAAGCAGTAAATTTTGCCGCCAATAAGATTCGTCAAATTCAAAAAGAGTACGGCAGTGATTCAGTCGGTGGAATAACTTCTTCCCGTTGCAGTAATGAAGAAACTTATCTGGTGCAAAAATTAGTAAGAGCAGCATTCGGCAATAATAATGTCGATACCTGTGCACGAGTCTGTCATTCCCCAACGGGTTACGGGCTAAAAACCACACTGGGCGAATCGGCCGGTACCCAAACCTTCGATTCTGTCGAAAAATCCGATGTCATTATCGTCATTGGCGCGAATCCAACCGATGCTCACCCGGTATTCGCCTCGCGCATGAAACGGCGTTTGCGCGAGGGAGCACAATTAATAGTTGCGGATCCTCGTCGTATCGATTTGGTTAAGAGCCCACATGTTAATAGCGAACACCATTTAGATTTGTTGCCGGGTACAAACGTCGCACTATTAAATGCACTGGCTCATGCCATAGTTCGAGAAGGACTGGAAGACAAAGCATTTATTGACTCACGCTGCGAGGATGAACCTTTCCAGCAATGGAAAGCATTTATCAGTAATGAGAAAAATTCCCCAGAAGCCATGGCGCAAGTCACGGGAGTTTCCGCTGAAAAAATCATTGCTGCAGCGCAGCTTTTTGCTAAGGCTCCTAACGGTTCTATTTATTATGGTCTCGGTGTCACGGAGCACAGTCAGGGTTCCACTGCGGTTATGGGTATCGCGAATCTAGCAATGCTTACCGGCAATATTGGGCGCGAAGGAGTAGGGGTTAATCCTTTGCGGGGGCAGAATAACGTACAGGGCTCTTGTGACATGGGATCGTTTCCCCATGAGCTGCCGGGTTATCGCCATGTTTCAATCGACAGTGTACGCGAGCCCTTTGAAAAACTATGGGGCGTAAGCATCAAGAATGAACCGGGTTTGCGCATACCCAATATGTTCGATGCTGCAGTAGCTGGAAGTTTCAAAGGGCTATATTGTCAAGGCGAGGACCTGGCACAATCAGATCCTAACCTCCAGCATGTGGAAGCAGCGCTAAGAAATCTGGATTGCCTGATTGTGCAGGACATATTTCTTAACGAAACTGCTAAGTACGCACATGTTTTTCTACCGGGCGCATCGTTTCTCGAGAAAGATGGCACTTTTACCAATGCAGAACGACGGATTTCACCGGTAAGAAAAGTCATGGCGCCTCTTAGTGGCAAGGCGGACTGGGAAGCGACGATGGCTTTATCCAATGCCTTGGGGTTTGAGATGAATTATCAGCATCCATCTGAAATTATGGATGAGATTGCACAACTTACACCGACCTTTGAAGGGGTAAGCTATCAGCGTCTGGATGAGGAAGGCTCTATTCAATGGCCTTGTAACGATATTTCACCCTATGGCACTCCAATAATGCATGTAGAAGAATTTGTTCGCGGTGATGGATTTTTCGCAGTTACAGAATTCGTTGCAACCGATGAAAAAGTAAACAAGCGTTTCCCGCTATTGATGACTACCGGACGCATCCTTTCTCAGTACAACGTTGGTGCGCAAACACGTCGCACAGACAATATGGAATGGCATCAGGAAGATGTGTTGGAAATTCATCCTCACGATGCGGAACATCGAGGTATTATTCATGGAGATATGCTGCAAGTGTCGAGTCGTGCCGGAGATACCATGCTGCGTGCAGACCTGACCGATCGGGTTCAGCCCGGAGTTGTCTACACTACCTTTCATCATCCGGAATCTGGTGCCAATGTGATAACTACCGATAACTCGGACTGGGCTACGAACTGTCCCGAATATAAAGTTACCGCGGTAGAGGTGCGAAAAATGACTGGTCAATCAGAATGGCAGTCACACTTCGAAAAATTTACTCAACAACAAGTCGCCTTCTTGCAGGAAGCCGATTCTTAAGCTTGATTTATCTGTGAGCGAATCAACCGGGTCTAAAAATCAATCCGTCCAGGTCTGGTCCAAGCAATCTGTCGACCAGTTATCCGATGCTATCGCAGAAGAAGTACCAGTCGCGCTGGTTTATAACGACGTCTCCCATGCAGTAATGATGATTACGCCAACCGAGCTTGAAGCGTTTGCCTTAGGATTTAGTCTGAGTGAAGGTATTGTCAAAGACTTGAATGAAATCTATGACATTCAAGTAACTCCAGGAACCGATGGCATAGAGATCGGTTGCACAATCTCTAATCAACGATTTGCCGAATTAAAAGAAAGAAGACGAAGTTTAACTGGCCGTACCGGTTGTGGAATTTGCGGATCTGAGTCTTTGCAACAGGTACGCCTGGCTGCAACGCCGGTTACTAACCATTTTGAGGTGAATCACGATGCGATCAATGGAGCTGTTGCACAATTAGGTGAAAATCAACCGCTGCAAAAATTGACCGGGGCAGTTCATGGCGCGGCCTGGTGTAGTAGAGAGGGATCGATTCTAGAACTGTGTGAAGATGTTGGTCGTCACAATGCGCTAGACAAACTTATTGGGGTTATGGCACAAAAGAACATGCTAAATCCGGACTTTTTGAATGCCGGTTTTATCCTTGTGTCGAGCCGCGCCAGTTATGAAATGGTGCAGAAAACCGCCATGGTCAACGGCTCTTTGCTGGTGGCAGTCTCTGCCGCTACTACTATGGCAATTGAGTTGGCAGAACAATTAGGAATTTCTCTAATTGGATTCGCCCGGAAAAACAGGCATGTAACTTACGTTGATGCGAGTGAGCGCAAAGCAGAATGAATGACACGGAACTCAATCATCTTATAAAAATGGCTAATCAGATAAGTGACAATGTTAGCCATAAGGATTCGCCCGAAGTTGCTGCACAGAGAATCGCTAATCATATGACGCGTTTCTGGGCGCCATCGATGAAAGATAAAATAATTCAGTACGCAGAAAATGGAGGATCTGAACTAAAAGAGTTGACAAGACTTGCAGTAGAACAACTTGCCAAAGCTAAGAGCTAGTCGTCCAGTCCAATAATTTCCATGCGCTCATTGCTGGCGACGGTAATTGCCCTTCCGTCAATCGTGACAAAAGACCGATTTTCTAATTGATACTTATAAACTTCATAACTTACTGGGCCCGATTCGTTATCTCGGTGCAAGTTAATCGTTAACACAGTGTGGTCATCTTGCCAGTCAAAATAGTAAAGTGCTGCGCCTAATCCAACCATCAGCGCTAAAAACATATAGGCGGCGGCACGCAGGTCTGCTGAAAGCTCATCTTTGGCCGCGGCTTTTGCATTCTCTACAGCGTCTCTTTCGATCGCTTTCGGCGCCGAATCGTTTTCGCTGCGTATGTGGCGCTGACGGAGAACGAAAAAGGCACCAATAATAACTGCTGTTGTTAAAAGGAATTTACTGAGCATTCCAAGAAATCCTGCGACTGGCTTGGTTTGATAATAACTGCTTGATAATAACAGCGACTGCGCTGATTTGCCCTCGCATTAGTCAGACAGCTAATTGAGGGTGACGGTCGTGAATGCAATAATGAAACGAATTATTTGCCAACGCGGTCTAACCTTCTATATCGCCCGACACACTGAATTTTGAATAAACCTCCAAACGACGCAAGCTATTATGTTCCGCCCGGAATGCCGCCATTAGATTTGAGTGGGCGCAACACTTCGTTTTTCGAATTCTGGCCTATGTGGCTCATGTACGTGCCGGTAGTCATCCTCTGGGCCTTTCTGTCTATTCGCTATCGCAGCTTATCTTTGCCTTTAATTGCCAGTCCAGCCGTGCCTTTGTCCGGTATGGTCGGGGTGGCAAAGTCAGCCGTGTTCGATGCTGCTGGGAGCGAGGCCAGGCAATGGATTTTGCCTTGGTGTGTTTATGAAGTCAGTGCAGAAAACAATGCACAACAGACTCAAGCAGTTCTGAATTTACTCAAAAAGCATAATTTGAATTTGCCGATTGTTGGCAAGCCCAATATTGGTTGTCGTGGGGCTGGTGTAAAACTGTTAAAAGATGAAGCTGAACTCTCCAGCTATCTGACTGAATTTCCAGTTAGCGGCAGTATTCAATTTCAGCAGCTGAGTAAATGGGATCCAGAAGCCGGCGTCTTTTATGTGCGTTATCCACAGACCAACGCCGGTGTAATTACTTCATTAACCCTGAAATATACTCCCTATGTGGTCGGTGACGGCCGCAGGACCCTCGCTGAACTCGTCGCCGAGGATCCCAGAGCAGGGGAGCTACAGCATTTATACCGTGAGCGGCATCAGCAGCAATGGCAGCAGATTATTCCAGAAGGAGAGCCCTATAGATTGGTGTTTTCCGCCAGTCATTGTCGCGGCGCAGTGTTTCGAGATGGCCGGGATTTAATAAGCAGCAATTTGTCGCAGGCATTGGATAGGATTTTTGATGACATCCCGGATTATTTCTACGGGCGGCTGGATATTAAGTTTGAGAACATCGAAAGTCTCAAAGCAGGAAAGAATTTCGACATAATCGAGATCAATGGAGCGAGCTCTGAATCCATTAATATATGGGATCGCAATGCCAGTCTTATGGATGCGATAAAAACTTTATTGCAGCAGTACCATACCCTGTTTAAACTTGGCCACGCGAATCGTAAGAGAGGGCATAAAACACCAGGGCTTGTTCAGCTTTATCGCGCCTGGCGTTACGAAAAAGAACTCGTGAAGCAATACCCCCACAATGACTAATCCCACCCATATACCTATAAAGCCTCGCTTTCTTGCTTCTCTATTTGAACGGCTGCTGGGGCTGCATCCGCTCGGGAAAATTTACGATCGTCGGCCCCTTAAAACCAATCCAAGGGACTTTCTTGACTATACCCTGGAGGCATTGGGGGTAAGCAATGTACTCAGGAACGAAGAAAATCTCGATGAGATTCCAAAGCAAGGGCCCCTGTTAATCGTGGCAAATCATCCCCTGGGAGGTCTGGAAGGGATGGCGCTAGCGCAGGAAATTCTAAAAATCCGGCCTGATCTTCAGGTACTAACTAACGAGCTATTGCGGCGAATTCCAGAACTCACTGATCTCTTCATCGGTGTCGATGTGCTCTCAAGCAATGCTGCGGCTGGCAATGTCGGCGGCATAAAGCAGGTGCATAAGCACCTGAAGAGTGGGGGAGCGGTTCTCATCTTTCCTGCTGGTATGGTGTCTGCATACGAATTCAGTCAGCGGAGAATCCAGGATCGACCTTGGAGTCGATTGGTAGGGCAATTAATTAAGCGCTATGAATGCACAACAGTGCCGGTGTATGTGGGAGGTCGTAACAGCGGCTATTTCTATGCGGCTGGAGTCATTCATCCGCGCCTGCGCACACTGTTATTACCAAGACAGCTGGCAAACAAACAAGGATTTGAACTGCCGCTAATATTTGGACGGCCAGTGCCATCTCAAGAACTGCGTTTACTGAAAAGCCCTAAAGCTGTTACCGAATATTTACGAGTATCGACCGATGCATTAGCGCAGCTGCCAAGTAATTACGAAGTAAAGACCCAGGAAGGAATCCAAGAATTTGATCGCGATGTGAACTTCTCCCAGTTAGAGAAAGATATCGCCAGCTTGGAAGAGTTTCGTCTGGTTGAACACGAAGAATTTGATGTTTACTGCGCGCCTTATGATCGTTTGGGAACAATCATGGAGCAGATTGCTATCGCCAGAGAGATAATCTTTCGTGATGTCGGCGAAGGCACAGGACTTGCTAAAGACTCCGATCAGTTCGATCCTCACTATTTGCATTTGTTTTTATGGGATAAAGCTGAACGTCGAATCGCGGGTGCTTATCGGGTTGGACTGGTGGATCAAATTGTTGCCGAACATGGTGTAAAAGGTCTTTATAGTCGATCCTTGTATAAATATGACGAAGCCTTTATTAAGCAATTAGGTTCCGCCATCGAAATGGGCCGATCCTTTATTCATCCTGATTACCAGCGTCGACCAGTGTCTCTAAATCTGCTTTGGCGAGGTATAGGAGCCATTTTAACAACTATGCCTCAGTACCATACCTTGTTCGGGTCGGTCAGTGTTTCCAGAGAGTATAGCGATCTTGCCAGGTCTCTAATAGCCGATACCCTGCTGACAAATTTTAAGGCAATTGATTTTGTCGATCTGGTGCAGCCGCTTACTCCCCATAAAGTTGAAAATTGCGTCTGGACACAGGACATGTTGTCTGAATTAGCGAATATTAAGATGCTGGGTAAATTAATTGGACGCTGCGATCCGGGTAAAGCTGTTCCTGTTCTTTTGCGTCATTACTTATCCCTGAACGGTCGAATGGTCTGTTTTAATATCCACTCTAGTTTCAATGATTCGCTGGAAGGTTTAATTATTGTCGATGCCCGCAAGACTGATCACAAAACCTTGAGTCGATTCCTGGGTGCCGAAGGTCTGCAGGTCTTTCTGGCTGAACACAAAGTGGCAGAGTCTGCCTAAGTTGAATAAATTTTCATGAATAAACTCATCGCCATATTGCAAGTGGTTGCCGCAGTAGTGCTAGGCATTTTGGCTATAGCGACCTTGGTTAATGCGATTCTCATCGCGAACCGCCCAGAGACTATATCCGTAGTAAACGCCTTTATTGGTCAGGGTGTGCTGATCATAGCGCTTTTAGCACTGGCCACAATTTGTATGCGCAAAGGCTTGAAAAACCTCCGTCAGAGCGAAACTGCCCCAGAAAATAGTAATTAATCTTCCCGCTGCACAGTAGGAGCGAAAGGAGTATAATCCTGCGCTTTTACCCGACAGCCAGCCCAGTAATGATCATATTCGAAGAGACAAGCCGCTTTTCTCAAATGCAGCAAAGTTGCGTAGCCACCATTGGAAAATTGGATGGCGTGCACCTGGGGCATCAATTGATTTTGGATCAGTTGAATCAACAGGCAGAGCAATTAAATTTACCGTCACTGGTAATTTTAATTGAGCCTCATCCAGAAGAGTTTTTTGCGGCAAGCGATGATTCCTGCCCAGCGCGATTGACTACTTTAAATGAAAAGTTGGAACTGTTGGAAAGCTTTGGAATAGATTTCGTTTTTCAATTGAATTTCGATCAGGCCATGAGCGAACTAAGTGCCGAAGACTACATCAAAGAGATTTTAGTTGAAGGGCTTGGTGTCGCCAGTTTTATTGTCGGCAACGATTTTCGATTCGGCCATAAGCGCGCAGGAGATTTTGCCTTATTGCAGGAAAAGGGCACTGAGTATGGATTCGAAGTAATAGAAACGGCGGCCTATGAGCGTAATGGACAAAGAATAAGCAGCACGTTCATTAGAGAGCAGTTAGCTAATGATGATTTTGATTTAGTAGAACAGTTGTTAGGCCGACCTTATTCTATGAAAGGTGAGGTTGAGAGAGGGCAGCAGCTGGGTACAGATTTAGGATTCCCAACCTGTAATTTGAATCCCGGCCGGCGCAAAATTCCATTGCACGGTGTATTTGCCTGCGAAGTAAGGCTTGGGGATCGCTATCGACAAGCCGCGGTAAATATTGGTTATCGTCCGACCATAACGGAAGAAGGCAGTGCCTTACTTGAAGCGCACATATTGGATTTTGATGAAGATTTGTATGGCAAATCTATAGAGATCATTTTTCGGCAAAAAATTCGTGAGGAACTGAAATTTGATGGCTTGGATGCATTGAAGCAGCAAATGACTGTTGACGTGCAGCAAGTTAGAGACGTATTTAGTCAGACAGCAGCCTGAGTAACGCAAATTAATAGACATGACAGACTATAAAGACACGCTGAATCTTCCCCACACCGAGTTTCCCATGAAGGCGAATCTTGCTCAGCGGGAGCCTGCGATGCTTAAACGTTGGCAGGAACTGGACCTCTATAATCAAATCTGTAAAAAGAACGCCGGCCGTCCCAAGTACATTCTGCATGATGGCCCACCCTATGCGAACGGTGAATTGCATCTCGGCCACGCCATTAACAAATCGCTAAAAGACATAGTCGTCAAGTCGCGGCAATTAAGCGGATTTGACGCGCCTTATATTCCGGGCTGGGATTGTCACGGACTCCCAATTGAACACAATGTAGAAAAGAAAAAAGGTAAAGCCGGTCAAAAAATCTCCTATGCTGAGTTCCGCAAGGCATGCCGAGAATATGCAGCCAAACAAGTTGAAATTCAAAAGGCTGGATTTATTCGTCTTGGTGTTCTTGGAGATTGGGACAATCCCTATCTAACCATGAATTTTCACACTGAAGCTGACATTGTCAGGGCTTTAGGAAAGATTGTTGAAAATGGTCACATGGTAAAAGGCTATAAGCCGGTCTACTGGAGTGTCGTTGGTGCCTCGGCCTTGGCGGAAGCTGAAGTGGAATATCATGATAAAGAATCATTCGCCATCGACGTTCGTTTCCCGGTAGTAGAAAAAGAAAAATTCTTCGCGGCATTTGATAGTAAGTCACTAAATGAGATAACCGATCCTGTTTCAGTAGTTATCTGGACTACTACTCCCTGGACCCTGCCTTCCAACCAAGCCGTATGTTTGCACGCAGATCTAGAATACGCCCTGGTAAAATGCGAATTTGAAGGAGCATCTGAAGTAATACTCTTAGCCAAGGACATGGTCGGCGATGTGCTGGCTCGCTATGGAGTACAAAATTTAGAGATCATCGGAGAAGTTAGAGGAGCGGTACTAGAAAATATTCTGCTGCAACATCCTTTCGTCGATAAGCAGGTGCCGCTGATTCTTGGCGAACACGTTACAACTGAAGCCGGTACCGGTGCCGTCCATACTGCTCCTGACCATGGGCTCGATGATTTTCATGTTGGGCAAAATTATGGCTTGGGCACACTAAACCTGGTTGATGAAAATGGTGTGTTTACCGCTGGCGCTGGAGAATTTGCCGGATCCCACGTTTATAAAGTCGATGAGCATATAATCGAATCCCTCAAGTCACATAATGCGCTGGTAGCAGAAGATAAAATAACTCACAGCTACGCCCATTGCTGGCGAACGAAAACACCTCTTATCTATCGAGCCACGCCACAATGGTTTATCAGCATGACCGAACAAGTTCTTTTGGGATCGGCGCTTAAGGCAGTGGAAGGCGTTAAGTGGATACCAGACTGGGGTCAGGTTCGCATCGAGTTAATGCTAAAGGGCAGTCCTGACTGGTGTGTTTCCCGTCAGCGTACCTGGGGCGTTCCAATTACCCTGTTTGTGGATAAGGAAACACAGGCACCGCATCCCAATACCGCTGAGTTATTCGAACAAGTAGCCCAACGAATCGAAGTCTCTGGCATCGAAGCCTGGTTTGAACTGGATGCGGAAGAATTACTGGGCGACGAAGCCAGCCAGTATGAAAAAGTCACTGACACCATGGATGTCTGGTTTGACGCCGGAGTTACCCATTACTCCGTCATAGAGAAACGGGAAGAATTACAATATCCCGCAGATCTCTATCTGGAAGGATCAGATCAGCATCGCGGTTGGTTTCTATCGTCACTAAAGACCGCCATCGCCATGCGTGGCAGCGCGCCTTACAAAGAAGTGTTAACCCACGGATTCTTCGTTGACGCCGAAGGCAAGAAGATGTCCAAGTCTCTTGGGAATACCGTTGCGCCGGAGAAAATTTTCCAGCAATACGGGGCAGATATTTTACGTCTCTGGGTAGCTGCTACAGATTACCGCGGAGAGATGACGGTTTCCGATGAGATATTCAAACGGGTTGCCGATGCTTATCGTCGAATTCGCAACACTGCGCGCTTCATGCTGGCGAATCTGAATGGATTTGATCCTGAAAATCATGCTGTAAAGCAAGATGAAATGTTGGCAATAGATTATTGGATAGTGCGGCAATGCCAATTGTTGCAGAAAGAAATTATCGAACATTATCATGAGTATAACTTTCTTAATGTTTATCAGAAGATTCATAATTTTTGTGTAATCGAGTTGGGTGGTTTTTATTTAGATGTAATTAAAGATCGACAATACACAACCCAGACTGACAGTCTGGCACGCCGTTCTACGCAGACAGCCATGTATCACATTTTGGAAATGTTGAGCCGACTCATTGCGCCTATATTGAGTTTTACTGCCGATGAAATTTGGCAAAATATTCCTGGCGAACGAGCCGAGTCGGTTTTTCTTTCAGATTATTCAGATGCAGTGGCGGAATTTTCAGAATCATCAGATTTTCCAGATGAGTTCTGGCAGAAAGTCATGGCAGTTAAAACTGCAGTCAATAAAGAACTAGAGACTAAGCGGGCGGAAAAAACTGTGGGCTCCGGTTTGAGTGCCGAAGTTGATTTGTACTGTGATAGCAATTTGGCAGATATGCTCAGTCGTTTAGAAGAAGAGTTACGTTTTGTGCTTATTGTCTCCCGCGCATCCATCGGCTCTATCGATGGTGCAAATGGGGCTGCGGTGGAAACCGAAGTAGATGGTTTAAAGATATCCGTCAGCCCATCGGACTATTCAAAATGTGACCGTTGTTGGCACCACCGTACCGATGTCGGTGCAGATGCTTCCCATCCTTCACTGTGTCAGCGTTGTATTGAAAACATCGATGGCGCAGGTGAATTAAGAAACTACGCTTAAGTAGCACGCTGAACGAGAACTCTTGTGAATGATTCCGAAAACCCTGTCATCACATCAGGAGCATTGGTGACACTGCATTTCTCACTCGCTTTAAATAGCGGCGAAATAATTGATTCCAATTTTGAAAAAGAACCCGCCAGCTTTCGCGTTGGTGACGGCAGTATGCTGCCGGGATTCGAGACTGAATTGATTGGGCTTGAAAGTGGAGCAGCATTAGAAAAAACCATACCCAGTATTCAGGCATTTGGTGAAGTGAATCCGAAAAACATTCAACGTTTTCCTAAGGCTAAGTTCACTCATTTATTGGAAGACGATTTGATACCTACTGAACCAGGCAGCGTGATTTCCTTCAAAGATCCCGGTGGATCTGATTTGCCTGGAGTGATTACGGAAATATCAACAACTGAAGTTGCAGTGGATTTTAATCATCCGCTGGCAGGAAAAGACGTTATTTTCAAAGTAAAAATAGTCTCTGTTGTGTCTTCTGATACAGATACCGTCGAAGTAAAAGTGTAAGATAGGCCAATGACTGCTCAGACTGCTACCGACATCGCCACTTCAATTCGACTCGCAAACCCCCGAGGATTCTGCGCTGGCGTAGATCGTGCGATAGATATTGTAAATCGAGCGCTGGATATTTTTGGTGCGCCAATTTATGTCCGGCATGAAGTCGTGCACAATAAGTTCGTCGTTAACACTCTCCAGGAACGCGGTGCAATTTTCGTGGACGAGTTGGAAGACATTCCCTTAAAGGATTCGAAGGACAGATCATCCATAGTAATATTCAGTGCCCATGGTGTTTCTCAAGCAGTTAAAGAAGAAGCGAGGGAGAAAGGCTTTAAGGTTTTCGATGCTACCTGTCCCCTGGTGACGAAAGTGCATTTGGAAGTGACCAAGTTCAGTCAGGCGGGAAGAGAGTGCGTGCTCATCGGACATCAGTTCCATCCAGAAGTTGAGGGGACTATGGGCCAATACGACGCAAGTCTTGGCGGTAAGATTTACCTCGTGGAATCTGTGGATGACGTACAAACTTTGCAAGTTACTAATCCTGAAAAATTATCCTATGTAACGCAGACTACACTTTCTATGGACGACACTGCGAAAGTAATCGATGCTCTGCGAGATCGTTTTCCTTCTATCAATGGTCCCCGTAAAAAAGATATCTGTTACGCCACCCAAAACAGACAAGATGCTGTTAAGCAGCTCGCGCTGGAATGTGATCTATTACTGGTGGTGGGCTCTCCGAATAGCTCCAATTCCAATCGACTCAAAGAGTTGGCCGAACGTCTGGGCTGTGATTCTTACCTGATTGACAGCGTAGATGATATAGATTCTTCCTGGTTTGCTGGGAAGTCGCGATTCGGTATTACCGCAGGTGCTTCTGCCCCGGAAGTATTAGTTCAGCAGGTGGTTAAACATCTTCAGGAGATAGGTCATATCGAACCGCAAGAATTGGAAGGTGTAGAAGAGAATATTGTATTCTCAATGCCTAAAGAACTTAGAAGCTAGTCTCCAAGAAACTTAGAGTGCTTCCAATTGTTGTTGCTTGGCTTGCAAGGACTGCAATGCCTGGGCCATCTGTTCCTGTTTATCTCTTTCCTTTGCTACGACTGCTTCAGGGGCATTGTCTACAAACTTTGCATTGCCTAACTTGGCGGTAACCGATTTCAGGCCACCCTCTAGCTTGGTAATTTCTTTAGTCAGTCGTGCTCGCTCCGCATCGACATCGATTAAGCCCGCTAATGGCACCAGGATTTCTAGATCATGGAATAAGCCAGTGGCTGCCGCCGGCGCTTCTTCTTCTGCAGGTAACCATTGAATACTTTCCAGCTTGGCAAGCTTCTGTAAATAGGGGCGGTAATTGTCGAGCTTTTCCTGATCCGCTGCCGATCCATTGCGCATGAATACATTAATGGATTTGGCTGGAGAAACGTCCATTTCGCCGCGAATGTTTCTAATGGCTATGATTACGCCTTTAATCCATTCGATGTGTTCTTCTGCTTCCTGGTCAATATTGTTTTCATCATAGCGTGGATAGGCTTCGATCATGATGCTGTCGCCATCATTGCCGATGAGCGGGGCGAGCTTTTGCCAGACTTCCTCGGTAATAAAGGGCATGAACGGATGCAGGAGACGCAGGCTTTGCTCCAGGATTGAAATTAGTACCAAACGTGTCGCCTGGGCCGCTTCTGGATTGGCCTCTTCATCCCATAATACTGGCTTCGATAGCTCAACGTACCAGTCACAATACTCATTCCAGATAAATTCATGCAGCGCTTGCGATACCAGATCGAAACGGTAGTTTTCCATCGCTTCTTCGATGGCAGACGCAGTGTTTTCGAAACGGCTCATAATCCATCTGTCGGCAATCGAACAATGTTCTTTGGATAAGGACGAGGGAACTACTTTATCTTCCGAATTCATCAAGACATAGCGGGCTGCATTCCAGATTTTGTTACAGAAATTTCTAAAGCCTTCCATGCGCCCAATGTCGAACTTAATGTCTCTGCCAGTTGAGGCGAGGGAGTAAAAAGTAAAACGCAGTGCATCGGTACCATAACCAGTGATGCCTTCGGGAAACGACTCTCGAGTGTGCTGCTCTATCTTCTCCATGAGCTGAGGTTGCATCATGCCAGTAGTACGTTTCTGGATTAAATCTTCCAGATTAATGCCATCTATCAGGTCAATAGGGTCAAGTATATTTCCTTTTGACTTGGACATTTTCTGACCCTGCTCATCTCTAACCAGGCCGGTGATATAAACTTTCTTAAAGGGAATTTCATCGGTGAACTTAAGGGTCATCATAATCATGCGCGCGACCCAGAAGAAAATAATATCGAAACCTGTAACAAGCACATCCGTTGGGTGGAACTTGTCGAAATACTCGCGATCGTTAGGCCAGCCCAGGGTTGAGAAAGTCCATAAAGCGGAAGAAAACCACGTGTCGAGAACATCTTCGTCCTGTCTTAACAGAACATCTGGGCCAAGATTGTATTTTGCGCGAACTGCATCTTCGTCAGTCGCGGAATACACATTGCCTTCTTCGTCATACCAGGCAGGAATTCGGTGCCCCCACCAAAGCTGACGACTGATACACCAGTCCTGAATATTTCGCATCCAGGCGAAATAAGTGTTTTCCCAGTTCTTAGGTACGAACTCGATCTTGCCATCTTCGACCGCTTTTATTGCTGGATCCGCAATACTTTGAATGGCCACATACCACTGATGGGTTAGATAAGGTTCTATAATTACGCCGCTACGATCGCCCCGTGGAACTTTCAATTTGTGGGGCTCAATCTTCTCCAATAATCCCAGTGCTTCTAACTCGGCAACAATCTGTTTACGAGCATCGAAGCGATCCATGCCCTGGTAGGCTTGCGGCGCATTGTCACTGATGCTGGCACTATCGGTCAGTATGTTGATCATTTCCAGGTCATGACGCTTGCCGATTTCATAATCGTTGAAATCGTGAGCAGGAGTGATCTTTACACAGCCAGTTCCAAATTCTGGATCGACGTAGTCGTCTGCAATGATTTTGATGCGGCGATTACATAAAGGCAGGTCGACATATTGTCCGACTAAGTCAATATAACGCTCGTCATCGGGATGAACTGCTACGGCTGAGTCGCCCAACATGGTTTCCGGACGAGTCGTTGCAATCGTGACATAGCTGTCGCCATTTGCTGTAGTTGCAGCGTCCGCCAATGGATAGCGAAAATGCCAGAGTGAGCCGTCTTCTTCTTCGGAGATTACTTCTAAATCTGAGATTGCAGTATGTAAGTTTGGATCCCAGTTTACTAAGCGATTACCTCGATAGATCAGTCCTTCGTCGAACAAATCGATAAAGACTTTTTCGACAACCGCCGAGAGCTGTTCGTCCATGGTAAATCGTTCTCTAGTCCAATCCAGAGAAGATCCCATGCGTCTTAGTTGTTGGGTAATAATATCGCCAGATTCTTTCTTCCATTCCCAAACTTTCTCGATGAAAGCTTCCCGGCCTATTTCCTGACGACTGGAATCAGCGGCGTTCAATTGCCGTTCTACCACCATTTGCGTTGCAATGCCTGCATGGTCTGTTCCGACCTGCCAAAGCGCTTGTTTGCCCAACATACGGTGGTAGCGGGTAAGTGCATCCTGGATGGCATGCTGGAAGCCATGGCCCATATGCAGCCGTCCGGTGACATTCGGAGGAGGGATTACGATGCAGTAAGGAGTGCCTTCTCCCTGGGGCGCGAAATAGCCTCGCTCTTCCCAAGTTTTGTACCAGCGATCTTCCAGTTCTTGCGGTTGGTAGGTCTTATCCATTAACTGTCTTAGGGGCTCACAAAAAAGGCGCAAGTATACATGATGGCGGCGTCCAATGCCGTTATTAGGGAGCCTCTGAACAAGTCTATGGCAACTCTGCAGAGCCTGAAACGTGCAGCTGCGAAGCGCGGTTCGCCGTAAATGGCCCAAGTCCTTAACAAGAATCGCAACGCGGCAGATGTATGTTTCAGGCCTGCCCTTCGGGGCCTTTGGCCTGCCCTGATCTCTTCGTTGTCTTTTTTTGACGTGCGGACGCATGCCTGCAAAAAGCCGTCTCGACCTCGGAACAGGCCAAAGGCCAGAGCTGTCATAGACTTGTTTAGAGGCTCCCTGGTTTCTTATACTTTATGGTTATCTGGCTTGAAACCTTGAGTCTGATAGAAACGGTAAATTTGACGGCCAGTGGCTAGACTGTCTTCGTCCGGTCCAACGATTTCATTGATGCGCTTAAATTGCTGGTGCTGCTCACATTGCTTAGCAGAAAGATTAATGAGTACATCTTGATGGGAAGGCGAAGAAGCGAGTCCGATTTCAATCGCTTCGGTACCTTCTCCAGTCACAGCGTGGGGAATAAAACTACTGGCTTTGAATTGCCAGAGTAAATCATCTACTAGTCGCTGTTGTTGTTCGTCTTCCACTTGGATAAATATTTTGTGACCCAGGGAAAACGCTTTCTCGACCAGGCGACAGGCAAATTGCAGCCGGGTATCTTCGTCGCCCTTTGAGAGGGAATAAAAACTGATTTGAGTCATGTTGAGCGACTTTAGCTTGCGACTAATTTCTTAGCAATTCTTAATGGAGCTAATTGTTGAGACTAAGCCTTCTGCCTGCTCAGATATTCCACCAGCAATGAAACTGGTCTACCGGTGGCACCTTTTTGTGCGCCTGAATGCCAAGCCGATCCAGCTATATCCAGGTGTGCCCATTTTTGTTTTTCGGTGAAGCGGGATAGAAAGCAGGCTGCCGTAATGGTTCCTGCCCTTGGCCCGCCAATGTTTGCGATGTCGGCAAAGTTACTGTTCAAGAGGCTCTGATAATCATCCCAAAGTGGCAATTGCCAGGCCCTATCTAGAACCTCTTCTCCACAATCGATCAGTATTTCAGCGAGCTTATCGTTGTTACTCAGTAAGGCATTTGCATGTGAGCCAAATGTTGCGACTGCAGCGCCAGTTAGGGTGGCAATATCGATTACACTGCGAGGCTTGAACTTCTCTACATAGGTGAGAGCGTCGCAAAGTACCAGACGCCCCTCGGCATCAGTATTTAATACCTCGATAGTTTTTCCTGACATGCTGGTAACGATGTCACCGGGTTTGGTGGCACGACTACTTGGCATATTTTCCGCTGCCGCTACCACTCCAACCACATTAATTGGCAATTTAAGTTCAGCCACAGCACCCATCGTGGCAACCACGCTGGCTGCACCACACATATCGAATTTCATCTCATCCATGGCGCCGCCGGGTTTTAAACTGATTCCGCCCGTATCGAAAGTAATACCCTTGCCTACGATGGCGTAAGGCTTGCTTTCAACTTTCGCGCCTTTGTAGCGCATGACGATAAGTTTGGATTCTTCAGCAGAGCCAGTTCCCACCGAAAGTAATGATCCCATACCCAAGCGTGCCATTTGTTTTTCGCTTAATACTTGGGTAGTTACAGAACGATTCCGATCGGCAAGAGAAGTCGCTTGCTGCGCTAAATAAGAAGGAGTGCAGACATTGCCAGGAAGATTTCCTAATTCTCGGGCTCTGTTAACTGCCTTACCAATAGCCTGACCACGCTTCAACCCAGCCTCAAGATTTTTCCGTCGGCTTCCAGGTAGAGCGGTGATCGATACAGATTTTGTCGCGTAGGCTTTGGCTTTTTTGCTCTTTGTAGTGTCGTACTGATAGCTGGCTATTTCGGCTTCTTGTGATAGTCGCGCCGCAAGCCAGGCACTATCTCGGTCAGTGACAGCTAAACTATTCAAGGCGAAGTGCACAGCTCCGGCCTGCGATTTGCGCGATACTTTTAGCGCAGCGCCAAGCATTTTTGCAGCGGCCTTGCCGTTTAATTTCTTCTTATCACCAGCGCCCACCAGTAAGACTCGCTTGGCCGCAACGCCGACAGGATTATGAATTAACTGGGTCTCACCAAGCTTTCCTACTAAATCTCCAGATTGGAGAATCTTGCTGATAGCTTTATTAGCTGCGACATCGATTTGCTTTGCTTCTTCTGACAAAGTGCCTTTATTCCAGATCGGAACGACTACGCAATCAGCGCTAATTTTCTCGGGGGATCCCGCTTTTATTGAGTACCTCATGGGTAGATGTTTCTCCTTGCGACCGAGAAAAATTGAACACGAAAATTTAAGAGCGGTAATCCTAAAGTTATTCAATTAGTTAAGCAATAGTGCTTAAAAATTGAACAAAACTGCTTCGGAATTTTTGTAAAAGTTCTGTTAAGATTCACGAAAATTCCCGTTCGAATTTCTTTTGAACCTAATGCGTCTTTCATTGTCATAGCAGTGATGGAAGCTACCCAGTGTAAGGAGTCGGGATGCCACGTATTAAAGTAGCCGTACCTGATCAATTTTTGTTCAGTATGGAACGCATTGTGGGTTTAAGTGACGTCAACTACGCCAAACATCTCGACAGTGTGTCCATGGTTAACATTCTCCATGAGGCGCGCCTGCAATTTCTTGCCAGCCTGGGCTTCACCGAATCAAATATCTTCGGCTTAGGCATGGTGGTAACCGACCTGGCGGTGGACTACCGCACCGAATCATTTGCTAACGATCGATTAATCGTCGATGTAGGGGTTAGCAAATTCAATCGCTACGGATTCGACATCGGTATGCAAGTAACCAACAGCGCCCTCGAGGCGGTGGTTTGCAACGCCAAATTAGGCGTTGTCTTCTTCGATTTCGACAAACATGAAATCACTCAAGTGCCTGTGGCCTTCAAATCCATGCTAGGCCATCCTGAAATTCAGGAAATCCAGGAAGTTCAGGTCGCTTAAGCCAGCGCTTAGTCTCTAACTAGCTGACTTTTATGCACTTATTCGAGTAAACTGCTTGCGAGCTGTTCTTGGGGCGCGTTGTTTCTTGATTATCTTTCGCTATCTCAGCAAACAAATCCTGCAAGTGATGACTGCAGTCACACTAATATTGCTAGTGGTAGGCTTGACCAGTCGCTTTATTCAGTATTTAGGACAGGCCGTCGCTGGTGAGCTGGCATCTGATGTGCTCTTGTTGCTCATGTTTTACCGTCTGCCGGACTTCTTTCTCGTCATCGTACCGCTGGCATTTTTCCTGGGCATTCTTTTGGCTTACGGCCGCATGTATGCCGAAAACGAAATGGTGGTGTTGTTGGGCTCCGGTTTTAGTCAGAGGCGTTTATTAGCTTTAACCTCATTAACTTCCATAGCCGTCATTGTGCTTATGGCCGCCATTAGTTTAAGCATCGCGCCATGGGGTGTGCGCAATACCGAACAGCTTAAGCAAAACCAGGAACAACTCACTGAAATAGATTTAATCGTTGCCGGACAATTTCAATCCTTTAGTGGAGGTGGTCGAGTGACCTATGCGGAACGAGCGAATACTCTGCCAGAGCTTGGGCGTCAATTAAGCAATGTCTTCGTAGCTTTGACTACCGAGTCCGATGCGGAAAATTCCTCGGCATTGGAAGGCAGCACGACCACACCGAGAATACTGTTAGCAGAAACAGCACGACCAACAGTCGATGCTGAGACTGGTGCTCGCTTTATGCGTTTAGAAAACGTTTACCAATACGATGGAGCTCCGGGTCAGGGTGATTTCACCGTGGCTCAGTTTGATGCTCAATCAATTCTCTTACCGGAACCCACAGAATTTGAAGAGAGTTTAGAAGAAGAATCCTTGGGCACGATGGAGCTTATTGGCTCGAATTCCCCCGAACATCAGGCAGAATTTCAGTGGCGGCTTTCGATCATCTTGTTGATTCCAATAATCACTTTGATAGCGGTACCAATGAGCCAGGTTGATCCTCGTCAGGGCCGTTACAGCAAGTTGGTGTCTGCTGCACTAATTTATGCGACCTATTTTTTGCTGCTGCAATTCACTCGAGATTTAGTGGCGGAAGGGGAGTTAAATGCAATTATAGGTTTGTGGTGGGTACACGCCTTATTCATTGCCATTGGAGTGGTCCTTTTTCGCTATCCCGAGTTAGGACGCTATTTGTCACTGGGGCGCACGGCATGATTCAGTTGGATCGACATATTCGTAACACCGTGCTGCTTTCGATGTTTGTAGTCATCGCCCTGATTGCCACACTTGATCTCATCTTCAGTTTGTTGGATCAAATCGCAGATACCGACGAAAACTACTCGATGACTAATGCGATTACTTTTGTTCTATTCACTATGCCCACCAGCGTGTATGAATTGCTGCCTTTCGCGGCTCTCGGTGGTGCTTTGATCGGTTTAGGCGTGTTGGCATCGAACAATGAGCTGGTGGTTATGCAATCTGCCGGTATCAGAGTATCGAGAATTGTAATTGCAGTATTAAAACCAACCTTATTCGTCATGGTGCTGAGTCTGATACTCGGAGAATACGTCTCTCCACCTTTAGAACAACTCGCCCAGAGCAACAAAGCAATTCAGCAAAGTGGTACCGCATCGATAAATCCGGAACAAGGAACCTGGCAACGAGTAGGTGATGAATTTATTCATATCAATGCCATTGCACCCGGTGGACGTGAATTGTTTGGTGTTAGTCGTTATCAGATGGATGACGATCGTCGCCTAATATCTGCCAGTTTTGCAGAGTCAGCAAGTTACGTAGAAGAGGAGAGTAGTAGCTATTGGCAATTGAATATTGTGGAAGAAAGTCTGTTCGATTCTGGAGTGGTGACCACCCAGAACTATTTGCAAGAAGACTGGCAAGTACAATTATCTCCCGAATTGCTAAGCGTGTTATTGGTAGAGCCGGATGAACAATCTATTTCCGGGCTCTATCAATTTGCCGAATATTTTCAAGCAGAAGGTCTCGACAGTGATACTTATTACCTGGCCTTCTGGAAGAAATTACTACAGCCAGTCTCAACATTGGCACTGGTTGTATTGGCGATTTCCTTCGTGTTTGGCCCATTACGTGAAGCAACTATGGGGGCAAGAGTATCTGTCGCCCTGGGGATAGGCTTGGTGTTTACCATACTGCAACGGATGATGGAGCCGGCGAGCCTGCTTTATGGTTTCAATCCATTGCTCGCGGTATTAGCTCCCATTTTTCTTTGTGCCATGCTTGGGTTTTTTCTCTTGCGCAAGGTTAGATAGCTTAGGCTTGTCGTGCTTACTCCTTTAAAAAAAGTTTTCTTAGTACTTGGCGGGATAGTTTCCCTGGCGCTAGGCGTGCTCGGTGTGTTTCTTCCATTGTTACCCACTGTCCCACTGGTATTGCTCGCGGCGTTCTGTTTCGCCCGATCATCTGATCGCTTACACAACTGGATGCTCACTCATAAACATTTTGGTGCCATCATTCGAAACTTTGAATCGGGGCAGGGAATACCGCGTCGAGTGAAGGTGCGTGCCATAGTTATAATCTGGATTAGCATGGGGATCTCATGTTGGATTGTGAATCAGATGCTGTTATGCGCCATGCTTTTCGCAATCGGTGCAGCAGTGAGCACCTATTTATGGCGGCAGCCAGAATACACTGGCTAATTTGCCTGAATTAATTGTTGTGCTGTGTTGGGCTAACTAAAAGGTCGGTAGGATTTCGGTAATACGATGACTTTCGTGCAGGATACTTTGTCGTGGACGGCATCGCCTTGCTCATCGAGGTAAATCCAGAAAAATCCCAGACCCAACATGAAGAACGCAGGCCAGGCGACAAGAAATCGAATCAGTGCTTGAGAGAAATTTATTTTCCCTTCTTCGATTGAATCTACTCTTATGCGCCAGGCAAGCATGCCAAGGGTTTGTCCACTGCGCATCCAGAACCAGCAATAAAAAAGAAAACAGCTGAGGATCATCAGGATGAATAAGAAATTATCGACGACTGGATTGGTAACTACTTGGCCGTCCACGACCTGGTTATTATCCACTCCAACAAACAGTTGCAGGATAAAACCCAGTAGTATCCAGATAGCAGCAACCAGGAATATATCGTAAAGCAGAGCAGCGAGGCGCCGAAGTAAACCGGCGCGGGGGAATTCGAGATTTTCTACTTCGACGGTTTCACTCAATCGAGGGAGCCTCTGAAAAATTCTATGACAGCTCTGGCCTTTGGTCTGTTCCGAGGCCCCCTAGAGCTCTTTGACCGCCTGAATTAATTCGCTGGCAGCTTTTTGTCCATCGCCAAATAACATCTTGGTGTTATCTGCGAAGAACAGAGGATTCTCAACGCCAGAGAATCCAGCACCGCGACCACGTTTGATTACGATTACATTGTCAGAATCAATTGCATCCAAAATCGGCATGCCGTACAACGGGCTGCTGGTGTCAGTTTTAGCAGATGGATTGACTACATCGTTGGCGCCAATAACTAATGCCACCGTGGTATTTTTAAAATCAGCATTAATATCTTCCATATCGTAAATCATGTCGTATGGCACACCGGCCTCTGCCAAAAGTACATTCATGTGCCCGGGCATTCTTCCGGCAACTGAATGAATCGCAAATTTTACTGCTACTCCTTTATCATTCAATAACTGGGTCAGTTCCCATATCTTGTGCTGGGCCTGCGCAACTGCCATGCCATAGCCTGGGATGATGACGACCTGACTGGCGAATGCCATAAGAATGCCAGCATCCTGTGCCTGGATTTCTTTCATCTCACCCTGAATACCTTCACTGGTAACACCGCTGTCCGTGCCAACACCCGCGAAGAACACGTTAGCTACTGAGCGATTCATGGCCACCGCCATTAAATGTGTCAGCAGGGAACCGGCAGAACCAACTACGATACCGGCAATGATCATTGCGGCATTTCCCAATACATAACCCTCGAATCCAACCGCTAATCCAGTGAGTGCATTAAACAGGGAAATGATTACAGGCATATCCGCACCACCGACTGGTACAGTGATGAAGATGCCTAGCACCAGTGCTAAACCAAAGAAGATAATAATCGGTGTTAAGTCGGAACCGCTGAAGTAAATCGATACAGCAAAGCCCACAGTTACAATGGCGAGAATGGCGTTTATAAAATGCTGCCCTGGCAATAGTTTGCTTCGATGTAAGCGTCCATCTAGCTTCGCCCAGGCGATGATGCTGCCGCTAAATGAGATGGTTCCAATAATGGCGCCAAGTATCCCTAAAATGGCAACATCCGGCCCCAATGCATCAGCGATAGTCATTGTTCCGCTTGGATCGTGTGAGGTTTCAGTCGAGGCTTTTAACAACTCTACGGCGGCAATAGTGGCGGCGGCTCCTCCGCCCATGCCGTTATACATGGCAATCATCTGCGGCATATCGGTCATGGCGACACGTTTACCGCTCCACCAGGCATAACCGCCACCAATTCCGATGGCGAGAATGATCAGGCCGACATTAGTCGCAGCCTGATCGCTGTCGATAATCTCTGGTGCCATGAAGGTAACCAGGGTGGCGATTACCATGGCAGCACCTGCCCACAAAATGCCCCGCCGTGCCGTAACCGGCGAGCTCATTTGTTTCAGGCCAATAATGAAAATTGCGGCAACGATAAAATAAGAAGCTTGGATAATTGTTTCCATGATTTAACCCTCGCTTCCTTTTTGCTCACTTCCTTTGTCGCTGGGTTTGAACATCTCCAGCATTCGTTCCGTAACGACATAACCGCCCACGGCGTTACCCGCACCTAGCAGTACTGCAATAAAGCCGATAATTTGTTCAATTGTGCTTTCAGCAATACCCAGGGCAATCATGGCACCCACCAACACGATGCCATGGACGAAGTTGGAACCCGACATTAATGGCGTGTGCAGGATAACCGGCACACGGCTGATGATTTCATAGCCAGTAAAGCCAGCGAGCATGAAGATATATAAAGCAGCAAGACCTTCAATCATGATGAAGCTCCTTCTAGTTGTTCTTTTATGCCAGCATGATGAATCTGACCCCCATGAGTGATGAGACTCTCGTTGATAATTTCATCTTCCAAATCGACCTTGATCTCGCCTTCCTGGATTAATAACTCAAGAAAGTTTTGCAGGTTTTTTGCATAGAGTTCGCTGGCGTGATTGCCGACCATGCTGGGGACATTGGCCGGCCCATAAATTTTTACGCCTTGGTGAAGAACTGTTTCTCCAAGCCTGGTGAGTTCACAATTGCCGCCACCTTCGGCCGCGAGATCGATAATTACTGAATCACCGCGCATCCCTTCTACCATTGCTGTGCTAATGATGCGGGGAGAGGGACGACCAGGAATGGCAGCGGTACTGATAATGAGATCCGAACCGGCAACATGTTTCGCAAGGATATCTTGCTGCTGTTGTTTCTCTTCTTCTGTTAACTCGCGGGCGTAACCACCGCTGCCTTCGGCTTTGATTTCAATATCAACAAATTTTGCGCCGAGAGATTCCACCTGTTCTTTGACGGCGGCTCGCACATCGTAGCCTTCGACGATTGCGCCCAAGCGGCGAGCGGTTGCAATAGCCTGCAGTCCAGCAACACCTGCGCCAATGACTAAACATTTGGAAGGTCTTATAGTTCCGGCGGCAGTGGTCAGCATCGGTAAGAACTTACCAAGAATATTGCTGCCTAATAGTACCGCTTTATAACCAGCAATAGATGCCTGGGAGGAAAGGGCGTCCATCGCCTGTGCACGAGAAATTCGAGGAATTAACTCGACTGAAAAAGCACTGATGTTTCTCTCTGCCAATTGCTTGAATCGGTCTAAATCAGAATGAGGATTTAAAAACCCAACCAGGATAGAACCTTCTTTTAACTGAGCGATCTGCTCTGCAGTAGCCGGATTCACGGTGAGGGTTATGTCGGCTTTGCCAAGTAATTCGCTGGAATTCGATACAACAGTGGCGTTCTCATAGTCCGCGTCGGTGTAGCCAACGAGCTCTCCCGCACCGCTTTCTATGTTTATGCTAATTCCATCTTTGCTCAGTCGGTTAACAATATCCGGCACTAATGCGACCCGTTGTTCATCCTCGCGAACTTCCTTCGGCACACAAATCTCAATCGTCATAACTACCCTCGGTGGTTCAATTCTGCAATGCAGCGCGCAGTATATAACGATGGTTGTTGAGGTCAACGCATAGAAATGCAGGAAATACGGCTTCTTGCGAGCACCAGTTTTTGCTAGAATCCGACCCCCTCTAAGCTCGATGGTCAAGCAAAAGGGCCAAATCAGGAATAATCCACGTAGATTCAGGAAATACTGGTGAGTAATTCAGACAGTAGCCGTCAAATCCGTTTAATGGACACCACCTTGCGGGACGGCGAGCAGACTCAAGGCGTTTCTTTTTCAGTGAATGAAAAAGTTAATATTGCCCGTGCTTTGTTGCAGTCATTAAAAGTTGACCGCATCGAAGTTGCGTCTGCCTGTGTCTCTGACGGTGAGAAAGAAGCGGTTGCCAAGATTTGTGAATGGGCGGTTGGCGAAGGCCTGGCAGACAGAGTCGAGGTTCTTGGCTTCGTGGATTACAAACGCAGCGTAGACTGGATCACCAGCGCCGGCGGTAAAGTCGTAAATCTATTGGCGAAGGGTAGTGAAAAGCACTGTCGTGAACAATTAGGAAAAGATCTAGAGAGTCATATCGATGACATTAGCCGCACTGTCGAGTACGCGCGGGAACAAGGTCTTACGGTCAATATGTATCTGGAGGATTGGTCCAGCGGTTATCAAAACAGCAAGGATTATGTTTTCGGTTTAATTGCCGGCACGCAACATTTGGGAATAAGCCATTATCTCTTGCCCGATACTTTGGGACTGTTTGCGCCAAATGAAGTATTCGATGCGTTAACTGAAATGCAGGAAAAATTTCCTGACGAAGAATTCGATTTTCATCCCCACAATGACTATGGCCTGGCTACAGCAAATGTTTTTGCTGCTATAAATGCAGGAATTAACAATATACATTGCACCATGAACTGTCTCGGTGAGCGCGCAGGCAATGCGTCATTAGCTGAAGTTGCAGTCGTAGTAAAAGACAAACTGGGTCTAGAACTTGCAATAGACGAAAGCAGAATCACGGTTTTGAGCCGCATGGTCGAAAATTTTTCCGGCAAATGGATTGCCGCAAATACACCAGTTGTGGGTGCAGATGTATTTACCCAAACTGCTGGAATTCATGCCGACGGAGATCTGAAAGGAAATCTTTATGTATCCAGGTTGAGCCCGGAACGCTTTGCTCGCAAGCGCAAATACGCATTGGGCAAAATGAGTGGCAAAGCTTCGATAGTGAATAATCTGGAAGAGTTAGGCATCTCTTTATCGACTGAAGATCAAGCAAAAGCATTAGAGCGAGTAGTAGCGCTGGGTGATTCGAAACACGTGGTTACTGCCGAAGATCTCCCATTCATCATCGCCGATGTAATGGAGAGTAAAGAATATCATCATATCGAACTTCATAACTGTTATATCAATACCGGCCTGGATGTTGATAGCACGGCTTCATTGCGCGTCACTATCGATGGTGAAGACTATCAGAGTTCTGGTGCAGGGAATGGTGGGTTCGATGCGTTTATGGACGCTATTGAAAAAATCCTGCAAGAAAAAAACTTCACTATGCCTTTGTTGGCTGATTATGAAGTGCATATCCCCCGTGGCGGAAAAACTGATGCCTTAACTGAGTGTATTATTACCTGGCAGACAACGGATCAGGAATTTAAAACTCGAGGTGTCGACTCCAACCAGGTATTAGCAGCGGTGAAGGCAACTTTGCGCATGATAAACATCATGCTGCACACGCACACTGGAACTGCAAACTAGTTATTGCTTGGCGAGTTCAGTCGCTACTAAATCACCAAATCCGTCTGTGCTTATCATGTTCACGTCGGCTCCAGGCTTGGATAGGTCTGGGGTGGAGTAACCCTGGGCAAAAACACTCTGCATGGCATACCATACTTTCTTGGCTTCATCTTCCATGTCGAAACTCATTTCCAGCATCATCGCTACAGATCCGATCATCGAATAGGGGTTGGCGATACTCTGTCCGGCAATATCCGGCGCTGAACCGTGTGATGGTTCGTAATAGGCTTTCTTTGGACCGATACAGGCAGACGGCATTAAGCCGAGAGACCCAAGAATGCCTCCGCCTTGATCGGAAAGAATGTCACCAAACATATTTTCCATCACCATGACATCAAACTGGCCAGGGTTCAGGCACAAATAGGTGGCGGCTGCGTCTACCAGGATATGTTTGACTTCAACATCAGGGTAATCTTCTGCGACTTCTCCGATGACTTCATTCCATAACACACTGGATTTGAGCACGTTACTTTTGTGGATATTGTGCAGTACTTTTTTTCTTTTCTGAGCGGTATTAAAAGCTACTTTGGCAATGCGTTTGATTTGGTCTTCATCGTATTCAAGGGTTTCATTGACGAAACGTTTGCCGTCTTCGTTGATACCGGTTTCTTTCTTGCCAAAATAGAGGCCACCAACGAGTTCGCGAATAATAATGAAATCAATTCCTTCACCAATGATTTCTGGTTTTAAAGGGGAGAAATGGGCTAGCCCTTTAGGGAGAAATACTGGACGAAAATTTGCGAAAGTGTTGTAGCGACGCCGCAGAGGAAGTAATGCGCCGCGTTCTGGTTGCATATCAACGGGAATTTTTTTCGATTCTTCATGACTGAGACCGATTGGGCCTTTTAGTATTGCGTCCGCTTCATCACAGATTGCCTTGGTTTCTTCGGGAAATGAATGCCCATGAGAAAAATAAGCCGTAGCTCCAAATGGCGCCGGCATCAATTCAAAGTTAATGTCATTGCGTTCCGCAACCAAGCTTAAGATTTTAATTGCCTCGGCCATGATCTCGGGGCCAATACCGTCACCATCCAATATGGCAATTTTGTAGGATGTCATGATGTCCAGAAAATCCGTGCTTAAAAATGAGGGGCGTAATTTACCACGGGCATAGGGCAGTGAACAGCCGAACCCGATGCAGGTATAGCAATATAAATAGAGAGGGAGATTGCGCTTAGTTTAAGGTTCTTAGTTAAGCGCTTGAATAACTACCATTACCTGGCGGATAAAGATAAGGGTAAGAATGATAACTACTGTGTAGACGACGTCATCGCCGAGTTCAAGGCCAAAAAAAGTTTTTGGTTTTCCGCCGTCGCCGCTGCCGGTTTCGTTATCGTTATTTTCTTCGTCGAAACTCATCGATTTGTATCCCCAAGAGTCCTTATTGACTAAGGATAAAGTTCCTTAGAGGCTTATCGGCACTATTTTTCTAGTCTTCAGTGGAATGTGTACTGCAATTCCTCAATTCTCTCACCTTTTCGTGTCAACTGGTGTTCAAATTGCTACTAAATAATACTTCTCATAGATGGTACCAGCGGGCGGACTCGAACCGCCACGCCCGTGAAGGCAATGGATTTTGAATCCATCGTGTCTACCAATTTCACCACGCTGGCACAAATAATCTAATTTTCTAGCCCCGACTCGGTTCCTTGAGCAAGAGCTTAACTCCGCGAAACCCTTGATTAGACTGGGTTTGCCGCGGCTAGCCATTATACCAATTGCCTCTAAGGGCGCAATTGATCCATGGCTATAAGGTTCCTAACCTTGCAGGAGCTTTCGTCCTTTATAGATCTATCTTATTTATATAGGCTTCGCCCTTCCATTTTCTATAAACAGGCATTATGCGAGTAGGCGAATTTTCCTACGAATTGCCGGAAGAGCTGATTGCCGACTATCCTGCTGAAAATCGTGCTGACAGTCGATTGCTCTGTCTAGATTCTTCTAGTGGCGAAACATCTCACCGGCAGTTTCCAGAATTGATGGCATACCTTCGGCCGGAAGATTTGCTGGTGTTTAATGACACTAAAGTTATTCCTGCACGATTTTTTGGTGAAAAAGAGTCCGGTGGGAAGATTGAAATATTGTTAGAGCGATTACTCGCTAGCAACAAAATATTGGCGCAAATCAAGGCGAGCAAGTCTCCCAAAACAGATGGCAAAATATTCTTCTACGAAAAAAACTCAGAAAATAGAGTTGAAGGATTGGGCGCTAAAGTGACCGATCGAGATGAAGGATTTTTTACTCTCGAATTTGATGCTGAGATAAAACTGGCAAGCGATCTGTTTCCCCATGGGCATATGCCCTTACCGCCTTATATAAGAAGAGGGGATGAGGAATTAGATTTAACTCGTTATCAAACAGTGTACGCAAGGAACGAAGGAGCCGTTGCTGCGCCAACAGCAGGATTGCATTTCGATGCAGCGTTAATGCAACAAGTTCAAGACAAGGGAGTTGATATCGGATTTCTCACTTTGCATGTCGGTGCCGGAACCTTTCAACCCGTACGTGTGCCAAATATCGAGCAACACAAAATGCATAAGGAATTGATCGAAGTCTGTGAGGAAGTTTGTCAGCAAGTAAATCGATGCAAACAAAGGGGAGGGCGAGTCATCGCAATTGGCACAACGAGTGTGCGCAGCCTTGAAGCGGCAGCAAAGCATGGCAGACTAGAAGCTGTGTCGAAAGAGACCGACATATTTATCTATCCTGGGTATCAATTTAAAATTGTGGACGCCATGGTCACCAATTTTCATTTGCCTGAATCAACCTTACTGATGCTAGTTAGTGCATTCGCAACAAAAAATATGATACTTGACGCCTATTCGGAAGCAGTTAGAGAACGCTATCGATTCTTCAGTTATGGCGACGCCATGTTTATCTATTAGGATGTTACTGTTTTAAGTCCTGACTTCTCTCCACTCGATATGGAATCTGCCTTTCACCTTTCTCATCTTCGACTATAATCTGATATACTTCGCGGCCCTGAAGTAATTCATAAATCATCAAAAGGACTACTGAAAAATGAAAGCACCTGTGCGTGTTGCTGTCACTGGGGCAGCAGGACAAATTAGCTATTCTTTACTGTTTCGCATTGCTGCCGGAGAAATGTTGGGAACCGATCAGCCGGTGATACTGCAATTACTCGAGATTACACCTGCATTGGAGGTTTTGCAGGGCACAGTAATGGAAATCGAAGACTGCGCCTTTCCACTCGTTGCTGGAATAGTGCAGACCGATAATCCGGAGGAAGCGTTTAAGGATGCAGACTACTGTTTGTTAGTAGGCGCGCGACCTCGTGGTCCAGGCATGGAGCGCAAAGACCTGTTGGAGGCTAATGCAGCTATTTTCTCAGCACAGGGTTCAGCAATTAACAGTGCCGCCAGTCGCGACGTCAAAGTGCTGGTTGTAGGTAATCCTGCAAACACGAATGCGCTTATCGCCTATAGAAATGCTCCGGACATAAATCCCGGACAGTTCACTGCGATGACCCGCCTCGATCACAACAGAGCTATCGCCCAGCTCGCCAATAAAACTGGCAAGCACAATACTGAGGTTGATGGCATGATTATCTGGGGGAATCATTCTGCAACCCAATACCCGGATATTCATCATTGCAATGTCGCGGGTCAGAATGCTTATGATCTGGTTGATCAAGAATGGGTAACTTCAGATTTTATTCCCACAGTGCAACAACGAGGTGCTGTTATTATCAAGGCGCGAGGACTCTCCAGTGCTGCATCGGCAGCTAATGCTGCGATCGAGCATATGCGCGACTGGGCTTTCGGCACCGATGGTAGTGTAGTGAGCATGGGCATACTTAGTGATGGCAGTTACGGAATAGAGGAAGGGCTTATTTATTCTTTTCCGGTTACCTGTGTTGATGGTAATTATTCTATAGTCCAGGGATTAGACGTAAACGAGTTCAGTCAAGATCTAATGAACAAGACTGAACAGGAACTAAAAGAAGAGCGAGATGCGATAGCAGATTTGCTTCCTTAAGTGAGACAGCTGAATTCATTGAATTCGGCAAGCGAGCTATGAGTACAACTTCACTCGCAACAATACAGCGCAGTCAGTTCTGGATTTTCCAACTTGTTGGTTGGGCAGTGTGGGTAGTCATACTCATACTGCTTAACCTGATCTTTGTTCCTCCTGCTCTCGAATTTATTTTCCCATTAGCACTCGTATACTGCATGAATGCTGCAGTCGCCGTATTGTTAACGGCAGGACTAAGGATTCTCTACCGATTCGTTTGGGAAAAAGGTTTTGTCGTTCGATTTCTGGTTGCCTGGTTTGGTTCTTTCTTCGCAGCAATGCTTTGGCAGCCATTTCAGAACTATGTTGCGCTACTGCCATTTGGCGAAACTATGGATCTCAGCGCGGCAAGTTTAGAGGATATATTCGACAATCTGTTAGTAAATTCTTACCCCTTAATGCTCCTCTGGAGTGGCTTTTACTTCATCATCAAGTACTACCAACTTTTTCAGATTGAAAAAGAGAAGAGTTTGCGCTCGGAAGCTCTCGCTCACGAAGCGCAGTTGCTTATGTTGCGCTATCAGTTAAATCCACATTTTCTTTTTAATACCTTAAACGCCATCTCAACTCTGGTGCTCTCGAAAGCGACGGAACAGGCCAATGAGATGGTGACAAAACTAAGCAAGTTTTTACGCTATTCATTGGATCACTCCCCCCTAGATCGCGTGAGCTTGGCCCATGAGCTGGAAACATCTCGACTGTATCTGGATATTGAAAAAGTACGATTCGCTGATCGGCTAAAATTGGAATTCGATATAGAGCCAGACGCCGAATCTGCCCTGGTGCCTACCATGCTTCTACAGCCAATCATCGAAAACTCTATCAAACACGGCATTACCAAGAATGAAGCAGGGGGAACAATAACTATAAAAGCCCGTAAAAAAGGCAGATTATTAACATTAGAAGTGACTGATGATGGTCCCGGTTTATCGGAAGAAGACGCCGATGAGAAATTGTCCCTTTCAAAAGGCGTCGGTATCAGTAATATTAGGAACCGATTGCAGGAAATCTATGGCGGTGATCATGAATTGATGTTCACCAATGTTGAGCCCAGCGGGCTCAAAGTAATGGTAGTAATTCCATATGACGCAAAATGAATCAACAAATCTGAAAGCCATTATCGTCGATGATGAAGAGCTGGCGCGACAAGGCTTAGCTATGCGGCTTGAACAGTACGATGATGTCGATGTGGTCAAAGAATGTCAGAATGGAAAGGAAGCCATTGCAGCGATAATCGAACATGAGCCTGATATTGTATTTCTGGATATTCAAATGCCCGGGATGACTGGCTTTGAGATGATTAGTGAAGTGCAGGGCGATGTCATGCCCATGGTGATTTTTGTCACCGCTTATGATGCGTTTGCCGTAGATGCGTTTAAAGTCCATGCCATCGACTATCTGCTAAAGCCAGTAGAAGGAGAGCGACTAGCAGAGGCGATAACCCGCGCAAGGCAATTCAAAAATCAAGAATCGGCAGTAAATGAAAAGCAAAAACTATTAGATCTCGCGGTAGCTCTAACAGGAAAATCTCCAGCTGCAATTGGTGAGCTGATTGAAAGCGGTGAAGATATCGTTGAGCACGCCGATCGTCTTGCCATTAAAGATGGGTCTTCAATAACGTTTGTTCCAGTGAGAGATATTGATTGGATTGATGCAGCGGGAGATTACATGTGTGTTCATGCTAATGGTGAAACGCACATCATGCGCACTACTATGAAAGAGCTCGAAGCCAAACTCGACCCTACTATTTTTCAACGAGTGCATCGATCAACCATTGTAAATCTGGAGCGAGTGGACAAAGTTTCATCCCATATCAATGGGGAATTTCATTTAACTCTTAGTTGTGGTTCTTCTTTGAAAATGAGCAGATCTTATAAGGAAAAAGTAAAACACTTTTTCTAAGCGTGTTAATTGTACTGAATATGATTCAACGGAAGCTCTGTTGAATTCACAACTTCCCGCAACATAAAACTCGAATGCACATCGCTGACTCCTTCGATGCGAGTTATCTTGTTCAAGAGAAATTCCTGGTAATACTCCATATCCGGTACAACTACTTTCAATTGATAGTCTGCAGACTGCCCGGTGATTAGCAGGCACTCAATGACCTCTGGATAACTCTTCACCTTGCGTTCGAAAACTTCAAAGCGGTCTGGCGTGTGACGGTCCATGCTTATTTGAATAAGGGCGGTTAACTTCAGGTCTAATTTCGAAGCATTAAGCAGTGTGACCTGGCGATCGATGATGCCGGCATCTTCCAATTGCTTAACGCGGCGGGCGCAAGGAGAGGGTGAGAGTCCAATCTTGTCCGCAAGCTCCAAATTAGTAATTGCGCCATTCGCCTGCAGCTCCTGCAGAATGCGCTTATCCAGCTTGTCGAGCATCTGTAGTAGCCCTGCATTAGATAGTAAAACCCATGATATCTTCATATGTGGTAAAAATATACAAGATATTATAATTAATTAGTGAATATAACTAAAAATAGCGTAAATCCGTGGAATATATGTGTAGAATCACTATCCAAATTCCACTATAGTTCTGAAACTCCAGCTGGCGGTATGGCACCGAGTTAAACAGGCTCAAGCCCCGCAACAGCAGCCTCAAAAAGGCCACGGAAATAGGGAATAGAAAACAGGAACATAGAAAGACAAACGAATTCGTGTGAAAACCGGAAATGGCGCGGAAGTATGGACCCGGGAGAGGGAGAATGAGCAGCAGCCGCTTCGATCATAGAAAGTACAAATCTTTTCAGCCAATCGATATAAAAGATCGAACCTGGCCAGACAAAGTAATCAGCGAAGCACCGAGATGGTGTAGCGTTGATTTGCGCGATGGGAATCAGGCTCTTATCGAGCCGATGTCCGTTGCGCAAAAGAAAAAAATGTTTGAGCTACTGGTGGAAGTAGGCTTTAAAGAAATCGAAGTCGGATTTCCAGCGGCTTCGCAACCAGACTTCGATTTTGTCCGCAGCCTGATAGAAGAAGGCAAAATTCCAGAAGACGTAACAATTCAAGTGCTAACTCAGGCCAGACCGGAGCTCATTCGACGCACATTCGAATCTCTTAAAGGTGCGCGCAGAGCCATTCTTCATTTATACAATTCAACTTCCATAGTGCAGCGGGAAAAGGTTTTTAAAACTGACAAAGCCGGTATTGTCGATATCGCAGTTACCGGAGCCAAGGAAGTCGTTAATTGCGCAGCTCAGCAAGCAGAAACTGAATGGATATTTCAGTATTCACCAGAAAGCTTTACAGGAACAGAAATCGATTTTGCCGTTGAGGTTTGCGATGCGGTGAATGCAGTGTGGCAACCTACACCGGAAAATCCGGTAATAATCAATCTTCCAGCCACAGTGGAAATGGCAACACCCAATGTCTATGCCGATCAAATCGAATTGTTTGGCCGCCTCATAAAGAATCGCGATTCAGTAATTATTAGTCTGCATACACACAATGATAGAAGTTGTGCAGTAGGTGCCGCCGAACTGGCAGTGATGGCCGGCGCGCAAAGGGTAGAAGGTACCTTGCTCGGCAACGGTGAACGCACCGGTAACATGGACATCGTTATCATGGCCATGAATCTTTATAGTCAGGGAATTGATCCCGAGCTGGATCTGCACGACATGGACCGAATCGTTTCTGTGGTGCGTGAATGCACGCAGATCGATGTTCATCCCCGGCAAGCCTGGTCTGGCGATCTCGTATTTACTGCTTTCTCCGGTTCTCATCAGGATGCCATTAAAAAATGCTTGGATATTTATGAGGAAGGAACTCCTTGGGAGATTGCCTATTTGCCAATTGATCCCCGCGATATTGGTCGCACTTATCAAGATGTTATTCGCGTTAATAGCCAATCCGGTAAAGGTGGTGTTGCTTACGTACTGGCAAACAAGTTTGGTTTCGAATTACCACGTTGGTTGCAGATCGAATTTAGTCGTGTTGTGCAAAAATCGACTGAAGATTCTGGTGGCGAAATTCATCCCGATGAAATATGGGACTTGTTCAACAACCATTATTTGAACAATGAAAAAATGTTAAGCCTCGAAAATTTCACCATCGAAAAGCAAGAAGGTCGAGAAACTTTTAAAGCTCATATCGATTACTTCGGTAAGGACATTGCCATTAGTGGAGAGGGCGATGGTGTGCTTGGCGCATTTGTAGAAGGATTAAAATCCGCCATAAATTTAGATTTCGAAATCATGGAGTACGGCGAACATGCTCTTGGTCAAGGTGCTGATGCCGAAGCCGTAACCTATATCCAGATTCGATGTGAAGGTCGTCGCTACAGTGGCGTCGCCATCAGCAAAGACATAATCGCTTCTTCCCTGAACGCCTTCATGGGAGCAGCGAGTCAAATGCTTAGTGAACAACAAGTAGCCGCTTAGTGCGGAGCTCTTAAAGAAAGCAGATCAAGCAGCACGCTGGGATAGTTCTAGAAATACCGCTCACAAGGCGGTTTCCAATCCGGTTTGGCTAGACACCCAGTTCGCTGCCTGCGTTCTATCCTCAAATTCCATCTACTAATTTTCTTCTCGAGCACCATTTCTCGGGGCTTCTGCGTGTTTTTCAATAATTATGCTAATCTAAATGAGAATGATTTGCATTTAGATATCTACTGCTATATTCTCGCTCTACTGAATTGCTAAAAGCGCCACCAATGGCGCGCTATCTGAAAAACTTTAAGTGGAGAAATATCAAGAGATGAGAAGTAAGCAGTCCCTCTCTTTAATCATTGGTTCTATCTGTGTGGCTATGAGCAGCACAGCGCTAGGTCAGAACAACGAACCCAGTGTTGCCGAACTTTGGGAAATAGTGCAGCGCCAGCAACAAGAACTCGAGCTATTGCGTGAAGAACTAGATTCCGCGCGAAATCAAACCCAAACCGTAGTGGTTCAAGCGCTAGAAAATAGTGAGCGCATCGAAGCGGTTGGTGAAGTTCTGGATTCACCGCAATCACGCGGCAGCAGTTGGACGGATCGAACGACGATTGGTGCCTATGGCGAAGTTCTCTATAACGATCAAACTTCTAGTTCATCTACAAAAGAACTAGACGTGCAGCGCTTCGTAATTTTTCTCAATCATGAATTCAACGAATCTCTGCGCTTTAACTCTGAATTAGAAGTAGAACATTCCTTTATTAATGATGATGCTCGCTCTCCCGGTGCGATAGAGTTGGAACAAGCTTATTTGGAATGGGATTACACGAACAACCATAGTGTGTTAGCTGGTATGCATTTGGTACCTATTGGGCTTTTAAATGAAACCCACGAACCTAACACTTTTTATGGGGTTGAAAGAAACCGGATAGAATCTCGAATCATTCCTACGACCTATCGAGTGAATGGCATAAAGTTCGCGGGCCAACTCGGTCAGGGATTTAGTTACGATTTAGCAGTACACGAAGGGCTGTTCTTTGAATCAGGTAACGGCGGTGAGCTTGCTATCCGCGATTCTCGACAAAGTGGTGCGCGGTCAGAAATGGATGCGCTGGGTTATACCGGACGTCTGCGCTATACCGGAGTTCCAGGATTAGAGCTCGGTGTTACTTTGCACTATCAGTCGGATATGACCCAGGATGGTAGTACTCGAGGCAATATCGGTCGCGATGGCGTATTCGATATTTTCGGGAATGCTGTTGATGGCCTCGATGGTTTGCTTACAGAAGCGCACATTGCCTATCAGAGTGGTCCCTGGGGATTGCGAGCCCTTTGGGCAGAATGGGATATCGATAGTTCCATTGAGCTAGTCGCAAACAATGATCTTAGTAACAACGGACTCGGTCGCGAACGGCAATATGGCTACTACATCGAACCTTCTTATCGATTCAGTCCTCGTTTTGGCGCCTTTGTTCGGCATGAACGCACTAACGAATGGGCAGGCAGTAATTTTGGCTCTGCTACCGATACCGCAACCAACCGACTATTGGCGGGATTCAATTGGTGGATTACAGACAACGCCGTGGTTAAGTTGGATTATCAGTTTGAAGATGATGATAAAGACCGCGATTTAGATGGATTTAATTTGGGGATTGGCTGGCAATTTTAATTCGGCCCTATATGTATGAAAAACCTATTACTAAAACTATTTGGAATTACTTTATTACTGGTCACGCTACCATTCGTGTATGCCAGTGATGATCACATCGCGCCAGAGGAATTCCTGGCGCGAGTATTTGGTGGTGAATTACCTTCCAGTAGCACGGTTTGGCTGACCGGAGATACTAAGGACGTGGCCCAGTCAATCTTAGGCCATGCACCCGATTATCTGCGACTTCGCTATTGGGGAGACGAGCAACGCTCCGCCTGGATTGTGGATGAAATTGGCAAGACTGAACCAATTACAATTGGCCTGGTCGTGGCTAAGAATGAGATCGAAGAAGTTAAAGTACTGGCTTTTCGTGAATCTCGTGGCTGGGAGATAAAGTATGACTTTTTTACACGTCAATTTAATGGTGCGACTATCCAGCCCAAGCAACGACTTGATCGACATATTGATGGCATTAGCGGTGCCACTTTATCGGTTAAAGCAATGACAAATGTTTCCCGTCTTGTGCTTTATCTGGCAGAATCCGTTTCCACCTAAGGAGTTAGTCCAAGCCCTCGATTGATATTCGGTTTTGAAGAAAAATAATTCGAATAACGAAGTTGTAAACTCAGGAATAAAGCTTCGCTCGCTACTCAACCTCCATCGTCGCATGGGGATTATTAGTGCCTTGTTCGTCATCGTTCTTTCTCTTTCTGGTCTAATTCTGCATTACAGTCCAAACCTGAATCTGGATACGCAATTTATTCGATCTACTCTGTTGCTCAATTGGTACAGTATTGAGGCGCCATCAATTTTGAGCAATTTTGAAATTGGTGAGAATTCCGCCTCCCATTTAGCCGACGCTATTTATTTCAATGAGCAGAGAATTGCAGGCAGTTTTTCCGAGTTAGTTGGTGCAGTTGCAACCGATTTTGGTTTCGCGCTTTCTACTAGTAACCAAATCTTACTGCTAACCGAGAGTGGTGAATTGGTGGAGACGCTTGGAAACCTGGTTGGCATCCCTTCCGGCATACTGCGCATTGGCGTTGACCAAAATTCTGAGGTCTATCTTGAGCGCACTGGTGAACTTGTGCGAGTTGACTTGGAAGGGCTTAGTTTCACAGTTGTAAATATGCCCTTAGAAATCGAGTGGGGAAATAAGACTCAACTAAGTGAAGAAATTGCGCAAGTTTTGCAAACTGATTACAGGGCATCACTGGTAAGCTGGGAGCGAATTTTACTAGACATACACAGTGGAAGGATTTTTGGCGCACTGGGAGTAATTTTAGTCGATGTAATGGCGATACTATTTCTATTTATGGCCATTACCGGTGTATGGATTTGGTCTCGAAGACGGTCTTAATTTAGACACGATTCACAATTTGACGGCCCATTAATGAATCTCGTCATATTCGCTTCATTTTTCTTTCGACTCTTCGGCGTCGATTGGGAATCCATCGATCAACGCATCGCGGAAGAATTTCCAGAAGTGGAATCTGTCTCGACGCAACAGCTTCATTCCCAATACCAAGCTGAATTTCAATCGCTGCCAATAATTATCGATGTGCGAGCAGCAGAAGAATTTGCAGTCAGTCACTTGAATCAAGCGCTGAATATTGAGACTGGAGCAGGAGTTGCAGCCCAATTTAGTGACAAGTCCGCGCCTATCATTGTGTATTGCTCGGTTGGTTATCGTTCTGCGGGAGTGGCTGCCGAACTGGAATCGCTGGGGTACAGCAACGTTAAAAATTTACAACATTCAATATTCGAGTGGGCAAATAGAGACCTGCCGATGGAGAATGCAGCGGGCGATACCGACCTGGTACACCCATTCAATCGTATCTGGGGTACCCTGGTAGAACCTGATTTACACTCCTTTCAACCCGAATAAGCTCGCGAAGTCCAAACTTTCTACGGCTTCCTTGCGACTAAGTCTTCAAAACCAGTATTCTGCGGTTTATCAAATACTTACTCGACCGATATATTCAGGGAAGTAGGTAGTTTTACTGTAGGACAGGGTGACCATGAGTCTGATCGACGAAGACGAAGCGTTAATTGCTGCAGCTCTTAATGGGTCGGCCTATGCCTGGGAAAAACTGGTTAAGCGCTATGAAAGCAAGATCTATAACCATGGCTTGCGTCTGATGGGAAACAGTTCAGATGCCATGGATCTGATGCAGGAAGTGTTTCTCGGTGTTTATCGCAATTTGCATCGCTTTCGTGGAGACGCGAAATTTAGTAGCTGGATTTTTCGCATTGCGCACAACAAGGCTGTTGATTTGCATAGAAGAAAGCGATTGCTTTCTACCCAGACTCGAATCGGCGATCAGGATGAAACTGATATTCTTGAATCGATTCCGGGTGAATCAAATTTAGAACCGGATAAATTGGTAGGTGATCAGCTGCGGAATAAGGAAATCATAGCCATGTTAGGAAAGATTCCGATCGAACAGAGGTTGATTGTTGAGCTTAAAATTTTTCAATCCCAGACCTTCGAACAGATCGCTGACATGCAAGACATTTCAGAAAACACGGCGAAAACCCGTTTTTACACAGCACTAAAGAAATTGAAAGTCGTTTCGGAGGAAAACAATGTCCTGTCCTAAAACCGAACATCTACTCCAGGAATATTTTTCAGATGACCTGGCGCCTTTGGCCAAAGATGAAATGGAAAATCATTTACATTCCTGTGAACACTGCAGTACCGAGTTAGAAACACTAATAATGGCGCAAAGCAGTCTCAATGAATGGCAAGATCAAAGGGTTCCTCATTGGGATAGAGGAATGGAGTTATTTCGTCGTGAACATCGTGTGTCGAACTCTGGCTTCAGTTTTTGGAATAAATTGCAGTGGGTGCCAACCGCTGCTTCTTTTGCCATGCTCGCCATCCTGCTTTTAAACGTGAATGTTGTCTCAAGTGATGAAGGAGTGTCGATCTCATTCGGTGGAAATGCCAATCAGGACTCTTCCTTGAACTCGCGTTTATTGGCGTTCCAACAGGAACAAGAAGAGGCGATTGATGCCTTGGTTCAGCGCATAGAAGATCGGCAGGACAGCAATAATATCGAGTTGTTGCAAGCGGTGATGGAGCAAACTCAGCAAACTACCGCTGAGAACCTGGATATTATTTACGCTTTCTTCGAGCAACAACGCTTGCAAGATCTGGAAGATATGCGCGTAGGGTATCAGGAGTTAGTCGACAGTGATTATGCGACTATTCGTTCATTGCAACAGATAGCCCAGTTTGTCAGTTATCAGGGCGACATACGGTAGGTAGAGTAAATGAAAAAAGCTACCCTGGTATTCACTCTTACACTTTCTAGTTTGCTAAGCGGTCACGATGCTCGAGCACAGGATTTTGACTTGCCGGATTTGCAGGGAAACATAGAAATATTTACTGGTGTGCTTGAAGATGCCCTTGATTTGAATCAGGGCCTCGGACTGTTTGGCATGAGTGTCGGCGGAGTTAATGCAACTTATTTATATCGCCAGGGTGTACTCATCGAAGTAAGAACGCCTCTCGCCAATCAGCGCAATCGCTTGAGTCTTGCTTCCCTTAACTCGGCAATGCTGTCAATGCAGTCTGGCGAAAATCCCTTCCAAAGACTTATGCAGGGTGCTACTCCACTTACTTCTCTGTCGCCACAAACCAACGAAGAAGAAGCGAGCAGCTTCTATAACAGCATGCTTGAGCGAATTGCCAAGGTCGACTATTCGCTCATGGTAAATAATGCAATTCAACAAGCTTCGGATTCAGCGAGATCATTGCGTGCACTTGGAGATGTAGACGAGTCAGATTACGAAATTTTGCGCAGTGTTTTAGACGCGATGCGGGAACGCTTGCAGGACAACATCGACCAGATAAATCAGATCCAAGCTGACTTGAGGTCGGCAGAAAGTTCAGAGCAAATCGCAGATTCTTCAGTTGAGTCTGAGTTGAGTACTCGTCTCGATGAATTGATAGTGAGTCTCGAACCATTACGGGAGCAGGCCATCGCGAAAGCAGCAGAGTTGAGAGAACAGACTGAGCTTGCGGAACAACGCTATGTTCAGCGTTGGCACGAAGACGTTAATGACTTTGAACGAAATCTGTATGTCGCCATGTGTAACTACGGTTCAACTTTGAGAGCACTGCCAGAAAATGAAAGTATCTCGGTAATTTTAAAAGGTCTTGGTGAAGATGAGGTTAATGCTAATCGCAGGCCCGATAAGGTTCACGTGTTAAGCAAAATTGATGTGCAGCAGTGTCAAAGTGGTGAAATCGATGTCGCTGAACTAGAGAGTCGTTCCGCGCAATACAGTTACTAGTCATTACTCAAACAAAAGCCGGTGAGAATTTCACCGGCCTGAGTTTTATAAAACAACTTCTGAAAATAGCCTGCTGAAACTAATAAGGTGCCCCGGTAATATTCACATCTGCCGGAGTGAATTGCTTTGCGGTGTCATTAAATTGATATAGCCGCGTTATTAGAAGCAATACACCTGGTACATCGAGCAAGTCGAAATCGTCGAAAATTAGTTTGCGCCGAATTCTCTCCCGCGTCGTGAACAAAAATCCATCCGAGGTAAAATTCAAAAAAGTAAAATCTTCGTCTTCTAACCCCCAATTACTGGATATTGCTTCCTGCCCGATGCCGCCATCGAGACGCCCAAAAGGATAGAACCAACGTCCGCCGGAATAACCTGCGTCATAGGTAATTATGTTGCCATCGGGGTAATACCAGGTTACGTCAAAGGTACGAAAATATTCCGTAGCCAGTTCACCATTCGGCCAGAAGATGGCTTGATCACCATGCATCCAGTGGTAAGCCATTACTCGACCATTTGGGTGGTAAATAGTCGTGTTTTCACCTGGCGCGAGGAAAAATAACTGCCCATTTGGAAAAAACCAGGGGTCATAGTAAAGATCCGCCGATACGATCGAGCCATTACTGTAAGTACTATTGCCTCTGGTGTAACCCGTCAAAATTACTGGTTGGCATACCAGGCTGTTCATTTCCATTAACTGATATTCCATGTCTTCCAGCTCGTAAATGTCATCCAGGTCATGGGGAAGCATGGCATTCAGCGTCACCATCTTGGCCATAAACTCCAAGGTAGCGCAGGCGCTGCTCACGTTGGCAGAGCCAGTCAACGCAAATGTTGTTTGAGACGTTCCAAGAAGCGCTATCAAAGCTAATAGTCGCAAGCGATTCATGATCTACCTCCAATCTGACGAGTCAGAATTCCTTACAATGGGTTATTTTTTACGAATATTAGCGCCTGGAATGTGAATGAAGACTTAATAAATGTGCAGTTTTTACACACTTTCAGAAAGCAAAATTTGGGCTTGGTCTTCCTCCGGAATATTAGATAAAATGCGGTCCGTACGGGTTTTGGGTAGCTTGAAATCTTTGCCGAAAATGGCAAAAGCGAGCTCAAACCAGCGAGTTTCGGGCCTTCTGAATGAGAGAGCCCAGTTTAAGGAGATATAGATGGACTGTCCGAAGTGCAATTCTGAGATGCAGGAACTGAAGATCGAGACCCTTCAGGGTCAGGTGATCATCGATAAATGCAATAGTTGTAAAGGTCTATGGTTCGACAATGGTGAAGCCGAACAGTTAAAAGGCGACTGGATGGCTGATTTCGCGGACAGCGGTGATCCGGATGTTGGAAAGACCTACAACACGGTAAGAGATATTAAGTGCCCACGCTGTGGTGATCCAATGGTGAAGTTGAACGATAAGAAACAAAGCCATTTGGAGTATGAAGCTTGTGAAGAGCATGGAATGTTTATGGATGCTGGCGAGTTCACCGATTACAAGCATGAAACATTGTTGGATATTTTCCGCGATGTAGTTGCAGGCTTAACACGCAAGTAAAATTTCAACTAGTTTCGAAATGCCATCTTGGATGATTCCAGATGGCATTTTTTATGGCTGCCGCACTGGGAGTTGGATATTTTCCGATGTCGGTCCAATGTGCCTCAGCATTGTGAAAGTCAGATCCCATCGAAACGTATAAAGAAGAAGAGTCGGCCAGTAGTTCCAATTTTTTTTGCATCATCGGATCGATACCGCCATAACTCACTTCTATCCCATCGCCACCAAGCTTAGCAAATTGCTCAATCAGTAATTCCATCTTCCTTTTACTTAGCGAGTATCTTCCAGGATGAGCGAGCACTGCCATGCCATCTGCCTTTTGAATTGTTTCAATTACCGTTGCTAGCGTCTGCCAGTTAAACGGAACATAGGCTTTGCTTCGTTTTCCCAAATATTGCTTAAAGGCTTTTTGCTTATTCTTAACATGCCCGCTATCAACTAAGAAATCTGCGACATGACTACGGGTGTAAGCGACGCAAGGCAACTGGTTTAAATAATTCATCAATCCGTCAATGCCGTTCTTGCTTAGTAGTTGATCAATCGATTCAATCCGGGATTTTCGGGCTAATTGTTGTCCTATTAATAGATTTTTTAAGAGTGGATTTTTCCAATCTATTCCTAATCCCACCAGATGAACTTCCTGGTTATCCCAATCGCTAGAGATCTCAACCCCCGGTATAAGTGTTAGTTCATAACATTCATCCAGGGGTTTTTCGAAAGCATCGATGCAATCATGATCGGTTATCGCTAAATGTGTAACTCCATTCTCTTCTGCACGTTTAAAGAGGAAGTCTGGCGAATGATTTCCGTCGGAGTAAAAGCTGTGACAATGTAAGTCGGGTTTCATTGATTGGGAATAAGTTTTACTAAGTTAATTAATGAGAGACTGGAGACTTCAGTTATAGTGAAAAGTAGCACATAAGAATCTTTATTCCTGTGCAATAAACAAGTGTGTTTAGAGGTCTTAACACATAGCACAGCAGAGTGGGTTTTGCGGCCGCTATCATAGTAGGGCTATAGGCGGTGTGCTATAGTCACAACAAGGTGCAGCGAGCTCTTGGGCTGGATTGTGCCATAGCAAGCGGTATTGGTCATTTAATGAAAAATCCCAGAGCAGTAGATTCCAGCCCAGCATCAGGGCAGGTTGCAAATCAGTTAATCGCGGGTTGTCGACACTGTATTACACAATGCGAACAACTTCTGGGATTACTGTACCAAGAATCTTTTGTATCCAAGTCCGAAGCCACTTCTTCAATCGGCGCTCATATGCGCCATATTCTCGATCGCTATCATTGCTTCTTTGCAGGACTACAATCCGGCGTTATTGATTACGATGAGCGAAAAAGAGATAAATCCATCGAGACTAATCTGGAAGCTGCAAGCTTCGCTCTAACTTCTGTAAGTAGGAGGATAGAGTGTTTAGATCTGACTGAGGTGCTCGGAAGAACTGCAGAGGTGCGGGAAACCGTTCACCCTGAAAGCCCTCTGGCAGAAATTCCCAGTACCTTTGATCGTGAATTGATGGGACTGATCAGCCATTCCACTCATCACCTGGCCATTATTGCCTTAATTGCCAAATCTCTCGGCTATGAAATCGATGACGATTTCGGTAAGGCACCATCGACAATAGTCTACGAACGTAGCTAACTATCTGATATTTAAGGCTTAAATTGTAAAGCAGGCATTTTGTGCCTCCCGGCTATACTTGACTATTTTACTTAGGTATTCGATAATTTCTCCTACGATTAAGACTTGATACAGGCTATTCCATGCGTCTAACAACCAAAGGCCGATATGCGGTAACAGCTATGCTGGACCTCGCGCTGCATAAGAATCAGGGCCCAATCAGTCTAGCGGATATTTCTCAGCGGCAGGCGATCTCACTGTCTTATTTGGAGCAGCTATTTTCCAAGTTAAGAAAGAGTGCCTTGGTCAACAGTGTGCGTGGTCCCGGCGGCGGTTACGAACTTGAGCGCCAATCCGAGGCAATCTACATCGCGGAAATCATCGATGCCGTAAATGAATCTGTAGATACCACAAAATGTGGCGGTGCCGGTGATTGTCAGGGTGGTGAAATATGTTTGACTCATTATCTATGGGAAGATCTGAGTGATCAGATTCATACTTTTCTCGAAGGAATTAGTCTGGCCGACCTGGTCGCGAAAAGTGAAGTTAAACGCATCGCTGAAAATCAAGATCGCAAGCAACTCCTCATGACTGACATGAAGGAGATTCAAGATAAAGAAATGAGAGTTCCAGCAAGTAGCCTGTAATGTTGTAGAGGCGGAGAAAAGTATGCAATTTCCGATTTATTTAGACTATTCATCCACCACGCCAGTCGATCCTCGTGTCGCCGAAAAGATGATGGAGTGTTTAACCCTGGAGGGTAACTACGGTAATCCAGCCAGCCGCTCACATTCGTTGGGATGGAAAGCCGAAGAAGCAGTTGAAACTGCAAGACGTCATGTCGCCGATTTAATCAATGCCGATCCTCGGGAAATCGTTTGGACATCAGGCGCAACTGAAGCTGACAATTTGGCAATAAAAGGTGTTGCTCATTTTTACGGAAAAAAAGGCAAGCACATCATCACTTCGAAGATTGAACATAAAGCCGTATTGGATAGCTGTCGCCAGTTAGAGCGAGAAGGTTTTGAAGTTACGTACCTGGATCCCGACGCGAAGGGATTAATCTCACCCGATGTAGTTGCCAATGCGATTCGTGAAGACACCATTCTGGTTTCGTTAATGCATGTAAATAATGAAATCGGCGTAATTAATGACATCGAAGCCATCGGCAAAATTACCCGTGAAAAAGGCGTAGTCTTTCATGTCGATGCTGCCCAGAGTGCAGGAAAAATAGAGATTGACCTGGAAACTATGCAAGTAGATTTAATGTCACTGACGGCACATAAAATCTATGGGCCGAAAGGAATTGGCGTGCTCTATGTAAGACGTAAGCCGAGAATACGAATCGAAGCACAAATGCACGGTGGTGGTCATGAAAGAGGTATGCGATCCGGTACATTAGCGACTCATCAAATAGTCGGAATGGGTGAAGCGTATCGCATTGCGAAAGAAGAAATGCATGAAGAGCACGAGCGCGTATTAAAGCTACGCAATCGGATGTTAGATGGCTTTAATGATATCGAAGAAGTTTATGTAAATGGCGATGTTGATAATCGAGTTGCCGGCAATTTGAATATCTCATTCAATTTTGTTGAGGGTGAATCATTGATGATGGCGTTAAGAGACCTTGCTGTGTCTTCTGGGTCCGCATGTACTTCAGCGAGTCTTGAGCCATCTTATGTATTAAGAGCTTTAGGATTAAATGACGAGCTCGCCCATAGTTCTCTGCGAATGACTGTAGGGCGCTTTACAACGGAAGAAGAAATTGACTATGCCGTTGAAAAAATACATGAAGCAGTAGCTAAGCTCCGAGAATTGTCTCCGCTTTGGGATATGTACAAAGACGGTGTCGATTTAGACCAGGTGCAATGGGCTGCTCACTAAGATTTTATTATTACAGGTAGCTGCTTAACCCTTCGGGGTAATTGAGGAAATCATGGCTTATTCAGACAAAGTGTTAGATCACTACGAGAATCCGCGAAACGTCGGCAAAATGGACGATGACGACGTGAATGTTGGAACAGGTATGGTCGGTGCGCCGGCTTGTGGCGACGTTATGCGACTACAGATTAAAGTCGATGATGATGGCGTTATTGAAGATGCGAAATTTAAGACCTACGGTTGCGGCTCTGCTATCGCTTCGAGCTCATTACTAACCGAATGGGTTAAAGGTCGCTCCCTCGATGAAGCGACTGAAATTAAGAACAAAGATATTGCAGATGAACTTGGATTGCCTCCGGTGAAAATTCACTGCTCTGTCTTGGCGGAAGATGCGATTAAAGCAGCTATTGCCGACGTAAAAACCAAACGTGGCGAAAACACAGAGTAATTCAGGAAAGTAAGAAATGGCAATTTCCGTAACTGAAAATGCAGCTAAGCATGTCACGGATCAACTTGAATCTCGTGGGCACGGTCTAGGAATTCGCGTAGGAGTAACTACTACCGGTTGTTCCGGAATGGCCTATGTATTGGAGTTTGTCGACAAGATCGAAGTAGGTGACCAGGTATTCGAAGACCAGGGCGTAAAGATTATTGTGGATCCCAAGAGCCTGGTTTACATCGATGGAACACAAATGGATTTCGTAAAACAGGGAGTTAACGAAGGATTTGAGTTCAAGAATCCCAATGCAAAGGGCGAATGTGGTTGCGGAGAAAGTTTCAGCGTATAAGCCATGATATGCGCTGAATTCGTGGTCATTTGTCTCCTCGTTCAAATCAAAAAATAAGTCGCAACTTAACAAATCGTGCAGCAAATCAATCAAAACTACTTTCAGTTGTTTGATCTTTCTGAATCATTCGATTTGGATGTGGATATTCTCACCGCTAAGTATCGAGAGCTACAAATAGAGATGCATCCTGACAAATTTGCTGCCGCTGAAGAACAAGAGAAGCTACGCGCGGTACAGATGACCAGTTACTTAAACGAAGCTTACACGACGCTGAAAGCACCGCTTAAACGCGCAGCGTATTTGCTCTCACTGCACGGTTTGGATGTTGAATCTGTAAGCCAGAATGATTTAGGTATGGATTTGTTAATGGAGCAGATGCAGTTGCGGGAATCTTTGGAAGAGCTACCGAAGAACGATTCTGCCTTGGCGGAATTAGAGAGACTTAAAAAAGATGTTAAGGAAAGAATGGTCGTCAAGCAAACTGGTTTTGCAGCTGAGGTTTCCGAAGGAGAACTCGTAAACGCTAAAAAAATATTTCATGAACTGCAATTCTTGCACAAGCTGCTGCTGGAAATTGAGGCTGGAGAAGAGCAGAGACTCGGATACTGAGTAAGCAATAGAGATGGCATTACTTCAAATTTCAGAACCAGGTGGAAAATCCTCGGCGCCAGCTCATCGCATCGCTGTGGGTATCGACCTTGGCACTACCAACTCACTGGTATCAGCGAGTTGTGGCAGTGGAGTTGAAGTATTACCGGATGAACACGGCAATTATTTGCTGCCCTCCATTGTTAATTATTCATCATCGACTGAGCCAGTTGTGGGTATCGCTGCGAAAGAGCGCTTGGTTGATGATCCAAAGAACACCATAGCTTCTGCCAAACGACTATTGGGTCGAGCCTTGTCAGAAGTTTCGAATACTCCTCTATTCCAACATTTTGATTTTGATCAGGAGCAAGCAGACGCTGCGCCGGCAATTATCACTGCGGCAGGAGTAAAGAATCCAATCCAAGTATCTGCAGATATTCTTAAAGCGCTGGTTGATACAGCTGAATCTTGTTTGAAAGCAAAACTAGAGGGCGCAGTCATTACGGTTCCGGCCTATTTTAATGACGCGCAACGACAACAAACAAAAGACGCGGCAAAGCTAATCGACTTAAAAGTCCTGCGTTTACTAAATGAGCCAACAGCTGCGGCTGTTGCCTATGGATTAGATAGTAAGGATCAAGGAAACGTCGTGGTTTTCGATCTCGGCGGAGGTACTTTCGACGTATCACTATTGAGTTTACAGAAAGGTGTATTCGAAGTGTTGGCCACTGGCGGTGATACTGCGTTGGGTGGCGACGACTTTGATCACTTAATCGCCGATAGGATTAAGCAAGCGGCAGGCATTCAAGAATTAAACTTGATGGACAACGCAAAATTGCTCAGCCATGCCAATTCGATAAAACATCAACTCAGTGATTCCGATAGCGTTGCAGTTGATTTTCTTGGTTGGTCTGGCTCCATTAGCGCCGACGAATTTAAGCAAATCACTGAAGACCTAATAAAACGAACAATTCTCACCTGCCGGCGCGTAATTCGAGATGCGAAATTGGAAGTCGAAGATATCGATAACATAGTCATGGTTGGTGGTTCCACGCGAATGCCTGTTGTGCGAGAGGCGGTGGAAGAATATTTTGGAAAAGCACCGCTGACCGATATTGATCCGGATAAAGTGGTAGCTATTGGCGCCGGTATTCAGGCTGATGTGCTAATCGGGAATAAGTCTGCTGACGATTTCTTGCTACTAGATGTCACGCCACTCTCCCTGGGAATTGAAACGATGGGGGAGTTGGTAGAAAAAATTATTCCTCGCAACACCACAATCCCGGTCGCAAAAGCGCAAGAATTCACCACCTTTAAAGACGGTCAAACAGCGATGTCACTGCATGTTGTGCAAGGGGAAAGAGAATTAGTCAGCGATTGTCGTTCCCTGGCGCGATTCGAATTGCGGGATATTCCGCCAATGGTGGCGGGAGCAGCGAAAATTCGCGTCACTTATCAGGTAGACGCAGATGGTTTGTTAAGCGTGATGGCAGAAGAGTTGAGTACCGCAAAAACTGCCGAAATTCAGGTCAAGCCCAGCTATGGATTGGATGCCGATGCTATTGAACAGATGCTGCAAGCTTCTCACGATAACGCTAAAGCAGATATGGAAGTGCGGGCGCTGCGTGAGGCACAAATCGAAGCCCAACAATTAATTGATGCAATTAGCTCAGCCAAAGCGGTTGATGGTAATTTGCTGAGCGGCGATGAGTCATTGCAAATTGATGCGGCTATCGCTCAACTGCAAGCCTTGTTCGAAGAAGGCACAAGCGCTCAGATTCATGAGCTAACAGAAGAAATAAATCGCGTAAGCAGTGGATTCGCTGCGAGGCGTATGGACCTTCATATTGGTGAAGCTCTTAAGGGTGAAACCATCGATGAAGTGGAACAGTAAATAGAGAGATGTAATCAGGCCAATGCCAAAACTAACCATTAAGCCCCATGAAGTGATTTGCCCGGAAGGTGCTGAATTTGAAGCCGAGAGCGGAGGAACGATATTAGATGCTGCGCTTGCCAACGATATTCACATCGAGCATGCCTGCGAAAAATCCTGTGCCTGCACAACTTGCCATGTGATTGTGCGAGAAGGATTTTATTCCTTGGAGGAAGCGGAAGAAAATGAAGAAGACTATCTGGATAAGGCCTGGGGGTTGGAGCCAGAATCCCGCTTAAGTTGCCAGGCCAAAATTGCCGACAAAGATCTGGTCATTGAAATACCAAAATACACCATTAATATGGTGTCAGAAGAACATTAAGAAATGCCAAACTACTACGATGGAGACAGCCTATGAAATGGACCGATGTCTACGATATTGCCATGGCGTTGGCTGACCAGTATCCGGATAAAGATCCACAGTATGTAAACTTCGTCGACCTGCACGGTTGGATTTGCCAGCTGGAAGAATTCGATGACGACCCGGAACGCAGTGGTGAGAAAATTCTGGAAGCGATTCAGGCTGCCTGGATTGAAGAAGCAGCAGACTAGCCCACTATTTTCGCGCTATGCAGTCTAAAACCCTGAAATAACGGGTTTTTTCTCCTTTTTATTGAATCCGAAACGTACAAAAGCACCAGATACTCACGTATAATGCGCGCTCTTTTTCAATACTGATTTGGGAGTGATCATGGCGATCGAACGTACTCTTTCTATTATTAAACCGGATGCAGTGGCCAAGAATGTAATTGGTGAAATTTACTCTCGGTTTGAGAAAGCTGGGCTGAAAATCGTAGCGGCAAAAATGCTGCAATTGAATGATGAGTCAGCAGGCGGGTTTTATGCTGAGCACAAAGGCAAAGGATTCTATGACGATCTAATAGAATTCATGACGTCAGGTCCAGTTGTTGTGCAGGTACTCGAAGGAGAGAATGCAGTTGCGCTCAATAGAGAATTAATGGGTGCTACCAACCCGGCTGAAGCAGAACCCGGAACTATCCGTGCAGATTTCGCAAAATCCATCGATGCGAATGCAGTACATGGATCAGATTCCACCACTTCCGCAGCACGTGAAGTCAGCTACTACTTTAACGACGACGAAATCTGTTCCTAAGGTTTCAACATAGGCGGTCCCATGGTCTCGGCAGAAAAACTAAATTTGCTAGGACTCAGCAGAGCTAAACTTAAAGCCTTGTTTACTGAACATGGGGAGAAACCATTTCGCGCCGATCAGGTGATGAAGTGGATACATCAGCGTGGCATCACCGATATCGATGCCATGACTGATATCAGCAAGAATCTGCGCGAGCTGCTTAAAGAACACAGCGAGATTCGATTACCAAAGATAATTGAAGACTTTGCTTCCACTGATGGTAGTCATAAGTGGATTATCGAAGTTGAAAGCGGTAGCAAAGTTGAAATGGTTTTTATACCTGAGTCGGGTCGAGGCACACTTTGTGTGTCTTCTCAGGCTGGATGTACTTTAGATTGCACATTTTGTGCAACGGGCAAACAGGGTTTTAATAGCAATCTTACGGCTGCCGAAATTGTTGGTCAATTGTGGTGGGCAAACAAACACCTGGGCGGTTATGATGACAAGCTGGAACGACCAGTTAGTAATGTTGTCATGATGGGAATGGGGGAGCCTTTATTGAATTTCGACAATGTCATGGATGCTGTCGATATCATGAAGGACGATTGCGCATTTGGTTTATCAAAACGCAAAGTAACAATTAGCACCTCTGGTGTAGTTCCTGCAATAGACAAAATGAAGGATTACACCGATGCATCGTTAGCTGTTTCACTGCATGCACCAAACGATGAATTACGCAGTCAACTGATGCCAATCAATAAGAAGTATCCAATTGCTGAACTATTACGCTCGGTAAAAGACTACATGGCAAGCTTGTCAGATAAGCGCGTACCGGTAATTGAATACACCCTGATAAAAGGCGTTAACGACCATCGGCAGCATGCCAGAGATCTGGCAAAACTATTAGAATCGCTGCCTTGTAAAATTAATCTCATCCCCTTCAATCCCTTCTCACTGAGCGATTACGAGGTTCCCAGCGGATCTTCAGTAAGCAACTTTCGTCAGATTTTACAGAAAGCCGGTTACACCGTGACAGTTCGAACCACTCGCGCTGACGACATTGGCGCGGCCTGCGGTCAACTGGTGGGCGACGTTGCAGACCAGACACAACGGAGTGATCGCCATAAAAAACGGGCAGAATCGAAGTCCGGAAAAGTCTTCGACAAGACTGATAATCTGGCTGTAATGGCCGACAGAGTATAGAGTAAAGTAGATCGTTAGTTCGATCGGGAGCGAATCTTGTCCAGAATGAGATATTTTGCTTGTTTTTCAATGGTTTGGGCCCTAGCTCTGTTGCCATCCTGTGTCACTACAACGACTGGTGGCTTCAATGTAGAACCGTCTGAAGAGCAGGCTCTGGAATCCTATATCCAGCTGGCCGTGGCCTATTATGACGAGAATGACATCGTTAATGCTCGGCGCCACATTACCAATGCCCTGGAACTGGATGATCGCAGTGCCGATGCCCTCAATGTGATGGCGTTAATCTATCAGCAGGAAGGGGATTTAGGCCCAGCAGAAGACAACTTCCGCCGGGCGATTAATAGTGATCGAAATAATTCTCGCGTGAGAAATAATTATGCGGCCCTGTTATTCAGTCAGGAGCGCTACCAAGATGCCTATGAGCAATTGGAGCAGGTAACCGAGGATATCGCTTACGAAGGTCGCGCCATTGCTTTCGAAAATTTAGGTCGCAGTGCAATAAGATTGAATGAATATTCAGATGCAGAGTTTGCATTTCGCAGAGCACTGCAAATGAATCCCGATTTATATGTTTCAGCAGTAGAACTGGCTATGATTTTGTATGAAAAAGAAGACTGGCCAGGGTCACGTCAGGTTTTTCAACAGTATTTAACAACTACAGATTTTTATAGTATCCCTCACACGCCGAGAGCTCTCTTGGCTGGCATACAGATAGAAGGAAGATTCCAAAATGCGGAGTTGGTGGACAGCTTTGCGTTGATTCTTACTACTCTCTATCAGGATTCGCCGGAATATGAGGCTTATCAAAGGATAAGTAATGCCAACTGAACAAGTTGCGGATGAATTTGATGAAGATTCGGTAAACGGAAATTTACCTTTAGCTGGGGAAACCTTGCGGCAGGAGCGTCAACGTCAAAATCTAAGTGAAAAAGAAGTTGCCGACCAACTGCATATTACCATGCATTATGTGAAGGCAATTGAGTCCGATAACTATGAAAAGCTACCTGGCTCTGTTTTTGCAAAAGGCTATGTAAAGAGCTACGCTGAACTGTTAGAGCTCGATCCAGATAGTGTGCTTGAATTGTATGATCAATACACGATCCGACTCGTCGAGAAAGAAAAAGAAAAGACTTTAATTCAGGTTCGCCGGCGCAGAGACAAGAACCGTCCCTGGGTTGTACTTTCAATTGTGGGATTCATTGGCGGATTTGCGGGACTATGGGCATACAATAATTTTGTAACTGTTGAGGAATCTTCAGTAGCAGTGCCGGAAATATCTAGCCCTACCGAGGAAGTCGAAGAGCCAGAAGAGGGTATTCTCCCCAACGTTAATCAGGATTCCGCACTAAATACTCCAGCACCGTCGCCAGCAAACACGGCGGTTCTTGAAACTGCCATAGAAACGGTTACTGCTGCTAACTCAGCTAGTTCTCAAGAAGCCGCTGCAGATACAGAGCCCGCAACAGACGATTTCATCTCCGCGCTATCTGCTTTAGCCAACGATCCAACCACTGAAGACATTGTTGTTAACGCAGCAGATCAAGATTTTTTCGCTGCTCCGACAGAGATTGCCGAACCGGAAGATAGAATTATCGAAATAACTTCCGCAGGATCAGATGTACTTCGAATTGCCTTTACAGGTGAAAGCTGGGTCGAGATTAACGACGAAGAACAAAATCAAATCTACCGTGATATTCGCGGCGCCGGCGACATACTCGAAATTACAGGTAATGCTCCTTTTAGTATTCTGCTTGGGGATGCTCCTTTTACCAGTCTTACCTTTAACGGTACAGAAATAGACGTTTCCGCTAATATCCGCATCGACAATTCTGCACGTCTCACTGTAGGATTGTAGTTTCATGAGAACAAATAGTCCGATTAATCGTCGAAAGACTCGACAGATCATGGTTGGTGATGTCGCCGTAGGTGGGGACGCACCAATTTCTGTGCAGAGCATGACGAATACTGAAACCACCGATGTGGAGGCAACTCTTGGGCAGATAGGGCGCCTGGAGACCGCTGGGGTTGATATTGTGCGGGTCTCGGTTCCTACCATGGACGCCGCTGAGGCTTTCAAGAAAATTCGTAGTCAGGTAGAAGTGCCGCTAGTTGCTGATATCCATTTTGATTATCGAATTGCTCTTAAGGTATTGGAATACGGTGTAGATTGCTTGCGAATCAACCCAGGCAACATCGGCAGCGAGGAGCGCATTAGGGCGGTAATCGATTCAGCGAAAGACAAAGGAATTCCACTGCGAATTGGAGTAAACGCTGGCTCTCTGGGTAAGGCGCTACTGCGAAAGTATAAAGAACCCAATGCCGAAGCTATGATCGAATCGGCGCTCACCCAGATAGACATATTAGATAAGTTAAACTTTACTGACTTCAAAATTAGTCTTAAAGCATCAGAAATATTCATGACCTTAGAGGCTTATCGTGGTCTGGCGTCTCAAATCGAACAGCCTTTTCATTTAGGTATAACGGAAGCAGGAGGTTTACGCTCAGGAACCGTTAAGTCCGCAATCGGTTTGGGTGCATTACTCATGGAAGGGATCGGCGATACTATTCGAATATCTTTAGCCGCAGATCCAGTTGAAGAAGTAAAAGTAGGATTCGATATTTTAAAGAGTCTTGGCTTGAGACATAAGGGCGTAAACTTAGTGGCATGCCCGAGTTGTTCCAGGCAGAATTTCGACGTGATCTCTGTGGTCAATGAGCTTGAATCACGCCTGGAAGATATCACTACTCCTATCGATGTCGCCGTCATAGGGTGCATCGTAAATGGACCAGGGGAAGCAAAAGTTGCGGAGATTGGACTAACAGGTGCCAGCCCTAACAATTTGGCTTATGTTGAGGGCGTTCCAGATCATAAAGTTAACAATGCGAACCTGGTAGATGAACTGGAAGAAATGGTCAGAAAGCGGGTGGCAGACAAGCGAGCTACCGAAAAGGATTTAATTGCTTCGAGCTGAGAACAGACAGCGGGTAGCAAACAAACAAGCGGCCGCTAAAGATTTGATCGCTTCTAGCTAATCAGAAAAACATAATGAAAAAATTACAAGCGATCCGGGGGATGAATGACATCCTTCCCGATAATTCCCTAAGTTGGCAATATCTTGAGTCGACGTTTCAACAGGTTGTGAAACGCTTTGGCTATCAGGAAATACGTTTTCCTATTCTCGAGCATACTCAATTGTTTAAGCGCTCTATCGGTGAAGTGACAGACATCGTCGAGAAGGAAATGTATAGCTTTGATGATCGAAATGGCGACAACCTGAGTCTCCGACCGGAAGGAACTGCTGGTTGCGTCAGAGCAGCCGATCAGCATGGCTTGCTTTATAACCAGCAACAAAGACTTTGGTACCAGGGCGCTATGTTTAGGCATGAGCGACCACAGAAAGGCCGTTATCGACAGTTTCACCAATTTGGGGTTGAGGCTTTCGGCATGCCTGGTCCTGATATCGATGTGGAAGTTCTGCAACTCGCGGCATCGCTATGGCGGAAACTGGAGATTGCAGACTATTTAACATTGGAAATAAACAACATCGGAAGTGCTGAAGATAGAAAAACATTTGGTAAAGCACTAACAGAATTTTTGCAATTCAAGGAAGAGCAATTAGATGAAGACGCCCGTAAGCGTATGCACACGAATCCAATGCGGGTTCTGGATAGTAAAAACCCTGAGGTACAAGCTGCCCTTGAGGGCGCGCCCGAGCTCAATGATTTTGTTAATGACGAAAGCAAGCAACATTATGCTGAGCTACAAGCGCTATTAGGTGCAGCGGGAATAGCCTTTGTCGAAAATCCCAAGTTAGTTCGAGGATTGGATTATTACAATAACTGTGTCTATGAATGGACTACCGACACTCTCGGTGCTCAAGGCGCTGTTTGCGGAGGCGGTCGCTACGATGGTCTCGTTGCACAATTGGGTGGGCGCGATACGCTAGCCTGTGGATTCGCAATTGGAATTGAGCGACTGGTGTTAATGCTGGATTCATTGCAGAAAATTCCCGAACAGGCATTAAAGCCTGTTGATGTCTATGTAACCTGTGTCGGACAACATGTCACAGAACAAACATTGGCCATGGCACAGGCTATTCGTGAGAGTCAGCCGGATTTGGGAGTGATTAGCCACTGCGGGGGTGGAAAATTCAATAGCCAACTCAAACGGGCGTTTAATAGCGGCGCGAGAATAGCTGTTATTTTAGAGCGGGAGGATGACGGAAACAGCCCGCTAGTAAGCGCAAAAATTCGTCGCCTCGATGACTCCTCTGATACAGAGACCCACGAAATCACCTCGATCCCACTCAAAGTAGCTGAATTTCTCGAAAATTCAGCAAGCTAAGTGCCTTTTAAGTGTCTTTAAAGCCCTCCTGAAGGGTGTCTCCAAGTGAACAAACCTGTAAAATTGCGGTCCAATCAGCTCGGGCCGCTAACAAGCGTTCGAGCGCAAAATTTTAAGACTGGATTAAGTAGGAGTAAGTCGTGGCACTAAACGCGGCAGAAGAAGAAACTATAGAAGCCCTCAAGAAATGGTGGGACGAGAATGGCAAACAACTGGCATTAATCGTTATCGCTGTATTGGGCGGCTATACCTCTTGGTTGTTTTGGCAGAATAGCCAATCCTCAGCCTCAGAATCAGCCTCTGATAGCTATGAGCAAATACTAACCCTGGCTGTTACCGAGCCTGGTGTCGCGGTTACAGAGGAAGAGCGCAGCGAAATTATCGAAATTTCAGAGCAATTGATTACGGATTCCAGCGGATCCATCTATGCCCAGTACGGTGCCTTGTTTGCGGCACAGCAGCATGTTGCTGCAAACGATCTGGATGCAGCTGAAGCTGCGCTGCAATGGATAATCGATAATCCTCGCAGCGGACTGTTTACTGCTGAAGACGAAGGTCTGATGCTAACGGCGAGTCTAAGATTAGCCAGAATAGTGCTGGCCAGTGGAGAGGCAGAACGAGCCTTAAGCATCGTTAACAATCTCGATCCAAAGGCTTATGAACCCGGATTTGCAGAGTTACGAGGCGATATCTACGTTGCCATGGATAGATTGATCGATGCACGTGATTCCTATGTAGCAGCACAACAAGCTGGTTCCAACAGCGATTCTTTACGCATGAAGCTGGATGAGCTTCCTGACGAAAGTTAGTAAGGCACTGCAATGGCGATTTTAAAGTTAGGAAATCAAAGCTTATCCAGGCTAATGCAGAAATTCATTATCTGTACAGCGTGTTTAACTACCTTGGGATGTTCGACTTTAAGTGGATTGGACTGGATTCCATTTAACTCTGAAGAAGAACCCAATGCGCCGGTTGAACTAACGGATATTAGCGAAGAGGTGGAAATTTTTCGTGAATGGAGTGTCAACGTCGGCAATGGCCAGGGCAACAATTACAACGAAATTACACCAGCTATTGATGGCGGTTATGTCTTCGCAGCGAGTGAAAATGGTGATGTAGTCGCCGTTAATTCTCTCAGTGGAGACGTGGTCTGGCGAGTAGAGTTGGAAGATAGCATTACTGGTGGCGTGGGTGCTGGCGACGATATTGTGATGGCTGGTACGCGGGATGCAGAAATTGTCGTGTTGAATCAGAGCGACGGTGTAATCCTTTGGCGATCACGGGTATCCAGTGAAGTACTTTCGCAACCCCAGACGAATGGTGATGTTGTTGTCGCACAAACAGTGGATGGAAAGTTAGTAGCACTAGATCGGCAAGACGGCACCCAACGCTGGACCTATGAAACTACTTTGCCCGCTTTGACCTTGCGGGGAACTTCGTCTCCAATTATTACCCCGGAAGGATCGGTAATCGCCGGATTCAGTAATGGTGTATTGGTTTCCGTTGCAGCAGAAGATGGTGTCTGGGCCTGGGAGGAGCGAGTCGCCGTACCAGAAGGTGAATATGACATTGAGCGCGTTATCGACATAGATGGCGATCTGTTATTAGATGGTTCTCGTGTGCTCGCATCCAGTTACCAAGGCAACATCATGGCATTTGATATTCAATCCGGCCGCATCGTTTGGGGTATGGAAGCCTCCAGTTATCATGGCCTGGATCAGGGTTTCGGTAATCTCTATTTCAGCGATGATAAGAGTCATCTAGTCGCAATTAGAGATAATTCAGACGATGTGGTTTGGCAAAACGAAAATTTAGAATATCGATCTATTACTGCACCCAGGGCGGTAAATAATTACGTTGCTGTTGCAGATTTCGAAGGTTATCTACACCTTATCTCTCAAATCGACGGGCGCATCGTCGGTCGTACTCGCATAGATAATGATGGAGTAAGAGCCAATATTATTGCTGATGACGGTACGCTTATCGTGTTCGGCAATAGCGGCACTCTCACTGCATTAACCTTGCAGTAACAGACTTTCCACTCTCACCAGGTAGTGTGTCATGAGGCCAGTCATTGCCCTTGTTGGTAGACCCAATGTAGGGAAATCAACGCTTTTCAATCGCTTAACTAAAAGTCGGGATGCAATAGTTGCGAACATGCCGGGCTTAACCCGCGATCGCCAGTATGGTGAAGGTGAGCATGGCGGAAAGTCTTTTATCGTTATCGATACCGGGGGCATTACAGGTTATGAGGAAGGCATCGATTTTGAAATGGCCTCCCAATCCTTACAAGCTATTGATGAAGCGACGGTTAGTCTATTTCTCGTTGATGCAAAAGATGGTTTAACTCCTGATGATGAAAAGATCGTCGAGTATCTGCGCAAGAACGATAAGAACAGTTTATTAGTCGTTAACAAAGTCGACGGACTGGATCCAGATCAGGCAAGTGCTGAATTTTATAGCCTTGGTATGTCCGTGGTGTTTCCAATTACAGCCACCCAGGGTCGTGGCATCAATAACTTGCTTGAGGAAGCCTTAAAAGAAGCAGATGAAGATGAAGTTGAGGAGGATTCTGAAGAACTCTCCGGTATTAAGATTGCCATCGCCGGGCGGCCAAATGTAGGGAAATCGACTCTGGTCAATCGCATGCTTGGTGAAGATCGAGTAGTTGTCTTCGATCAGCCAGGTACTACCCGCGATAGTGTTTATATTCCCTTTGAGCGCCGTGGCAAAAAATACACTCTGATAGATACTGCCGGAATCAGGAAACGGGGTAAGACCAAAGAAACCGTAGAAAAATTTTCGGTAGTGAAATCTTTGCAGGCCATTCAGGATGCAAATGTAGTCGTGTTGTTAATAGATGCCCATGACAGCATCGTCGAACAGGATCTGCATTTGCTGGGTTATGTAATTGATAGCGGTAGAGCCTTAGTCATTGCAATCAATAAATGGGATGGCATGGAGGATGATCAGAAGGATACGATAAAGTCGGATATTAGAAGGAGATTTACCTTTGTAGATTTCGCTGCAATTCATTTTATTTCAGCCATGCATGGCACTGGTGTAGGTGATCTCTACAAATCAATTCACAAAGCCCACAGTTCTGCAAAAAAGAAACTTTCTACGAATCAATTAACGAAAATATTGGAACGTGCAACTCTGGATCATGCGCCACCGATTGTGAATGGACGCAGAATTAAACTTCGCTATGCGCATCCCGGCGGGCAGAATCCTCCTACCATTGTGATCCATGGGAAACAAACCAAAAAACTTCCCGCGCACTACAGCCGCTATTTGGAGAAAACATTTAGAAACGTGCTGAAATTGGAAGGTACACCTGTGCGAATAGAACTGCGCAGCGATGCAAACCCTTTCACTAAAGACGAACAAAACCTTTCTCAGAAACAAGTCTCTAGAAAACGTAAGATCAAAAAGAATCGACAATACTTAAAACGCTAAAATGACAGTAACAATTGAAACCATTCGAGCTGCTGCTGAAAGATTGCAAGGTGTTGCCATTGAAACTCCTTTGCTAAGTAATCGCTATTTAAACGAAACTTTGAATGGCTCGGTTTTTATAAAGCCGGAATGTCTTCAGCATATTGGTGCCTTTAAATTTAGAGGTGCATACAATCGCTTGTGTCAGCTAAGCACTGTGGAGAAGGAGTTGGGCTGTGTCGCCTTTTCCTCCGGCAATCATGCCCAGGGTATTGCTCTGGCTGCCAAATTGCTGGGCATGAAGGCAACTATAGTTATGCCAAGTGAAGCGCCGCAATTGAAGTTAGAAGGTACCGAGCGCCTTGGGGCGACAGTGCGTCAATATGATCGTGCCACAGAATCACGTGAAGAAATCGCAGATCAAATAGCAGCAGAAAGCGGCGCAACTTTAGTGCCGGCTTTCGATGATTGGGACATTATGTCGGGGCAAGGCACCGTTGGGCTTGAAATTGCAAAGCAGCTGCAACAGCAAGGGTTGGAAACCGACGCAGTGTTAACGCCCGCAGGTGGAGGTGGATTGCTCGCCGGAACGTCCACCGCTATAGCATCCTTAATCCCTCAGGCCAAAATTTATGGCGTCGAGCAGGAAAACTTCAATGATCACTATTTATCCAGGCAAGCCGGTAAAAGAGTGAGAATTGCCGGTGATACTCCTACCATGTGTGACGCACTAATGGCGACAACGCCGGGGGAAATGACCTGGTCAATCAATAGCAAAACCGTGGAAGATTTTCTGGTGGTTTCAGAAGAAGAAATAGCGAAGGCTATTGCCTTTGCATTTCGATATCTGAAATTAGTAGTCGAACCTGGTGGCGCCGTCGCGCTTGCTGCGCTTTTGAGCCACAAATTGGAGGTTTCCGGAAAAGCGGTTTGTATTGTTCTTTCTGGGGGTAATATCGACAAAGAAACATTTAGTAAGTGTGTAGAGAAGTATCCAGACTAATTAGCAATGAGCTGAGGAATATTATGAGACATAGAATAGCAACACTCTTTCTGCTCCTGGCAGTAACATTCCAATTACAAACAAGTGCCCAGGTCGAGAGTGACTGTGTTGAGGCGTTGGACTGTGAGTCGTCCTGGGTGGGACTTACTGAGGCAGAGCAAAACGCAGTCTTTCAATTCGCGGAAGATTACAAAGCGTTCATTCATCTGGCCAGAACCGAATTGAGTTTCGTTAGTGAAGCAATCGCATTCGCTGAGGCAAATGGTTTTGAAGAGTTAAATGATTCAACCAACCTTCGCCCTGGCACCAAGATCTATGAAGTTAATCGAGATAGAACTATTAGTTTGATGGTGATTGGAGAAGAGTCGTTGCAAAACGGTTTTCATGTCATTGGTTCCCATATCGATTCGCCGCGATTGGATTTAAAAGGTAGGCCACTCTATCAGGATAATGAATTTGCGCTGTTTCAAACGAACTATCATGGCGGATTGAAATATCACCAATGGACGAATTTGCCGTTAGCACTATTGGGAAGAATCGACAAAAAAGATGGAACGGTTGTGGATGTTTCCATCGGATTAGATTCTGCTGATCCAATCTTCATGATTCCTGAATTGTCACCGCATGTTGACCGTAGTCGAAATTCCCAGACACTGGGTGATTTTATCGGCCCGGAAGATTTAGATCCGGTGGTTGGGCATATACCCGATCAGATTGAAGGGGGTGAGGTCGAGGATCAAGTACTTGGCTTTTTAGAAAGTGAGTATGGAGTAACCCGGGCTGACCTGGTTTCTGCGGAATTGGCTCTGGTACCGGCAGGCCCGCCAAGAGACATGGGCTTCGATCGAGGGCTTATAGCTGCCTATGGACAAGACGATCGTCTTGCGTCCTATGCCGCTCTGCGTGCAGTGGCAGAAATAGAAAATCCCCAAAAAACCACAATGGCATTTCTGGTCGATAATGAAGAAGTTGGAAATCGAAACAATACCGGCGCTAGATCCGATCACTTTGCGGATTTACTGTCGCGATTATTGTACTCAGAACTTGGCGATGATTATCGTGAACCGCTATTTCGCAGTGCGCTGCGTAATACAAAATTTGTTTCTATCGATGTAAATCCAGGTGTTAATCCAATGAATCCCGGTGCCTGGGAATTGGGCAATGCTCCAAAACTAGGTTATGGCATAAACCTGAAACTCTACGGCCAAGGCAATAACGCCAATTCAGAGTTTATTGCCTGGACCCGCGCTCTTTTAGACGATAACGGAGTTCCCTGGCAAACCGCGACCTACCGTGTCGGCAGTGCAGGTGGCGGCACTATCGGTGGAGAATTTTCCAGACAAGATATCGAGGTAATCGACTTTGGGGTGCCCTTGCTGTCGATTCACACGCCTTTCGCAGTGAGCTCGAAAGTGGATGTGTACAACTTGTATAGAGCGGCCTTAGCGTTCTATGCTTATCAATAATTGGTAAAGCTGGCTTTAAAGGCCAGCCTCTTCCATTTTCTTTTCTTGTTTTTTCTGCCGGCGTAATTCGAACCAGTTATCCAGGCTGATTTCTCCCGGGCCTACACAGAATATTATTAAAAAAGAAAAGAAATACATGGCCGCTAACTCGCCATTGTTTAGCGTCGGAAACCAGGCGATATGAGCTATCAAATAAGCCATGAGCATATTTATCGCGGCAATAAAAGCAGCGATATGCGTCCACAAACCAATGAGGATTAGTGCGCCGGCGATCAGCTCGATACCACCTGCGAGATAGAGGGCATTGATGTCCAGGGGCATGGGAAATGATACCAGTTCGCCAATATTGACGGTGGTCATGCCTCCTCCCTGAAATGGTTGTGGATTGTCGCCGAATAATTTGTCGTAGCCGTGCGTGATAAACATGGCCGACGTCATCACGCGAAACAACAACCAGGCAAAATCCCGAGTGCCTCCGCCAACTTTTCCAACTAGATTGTTAAGTTTGTAAATCATGACAAAATCCTTGCATCGGACTGATATGATATTCATTCCAGGTAGCAAAAAAAACAAGAATTTAAGCAATGAGTAAGCAAATCCTCATCATTAAAACAGGCAATACCATAGACAGTTTATTAGCCACGGGTGAGGACTTCGAAGACTGGTTTGTGGCGGAATCAGGAATCGAAGCGAAGCACTTCAGAGTTAAATCACTTCATCTTAATGAGCCTCTCGATGACTTAAAAACACTCTCTGGAATTATTATTACCGGATCGCCTGCTTATGTGACCGATGAAGAAGCCTGGAATTTTATCGGAGCCGACTATATACGTGACGCCCATGAATTAAATATTCCAATCCTCGGCGTTTGCTATGGCCACCAATTAATTGCCTGGGCATTCGGGGGCGAAGTGGGTTTTCATCCAGCCGGCAGAGAAATTGGCACCGTAGCTATTTCTCTTACTGAAGCCGCCCAAGAAGATCCGCTGTTTGCAGAGCTACCACAGCAGTTTGACGTGCAAGTGTCTCACCAGCAATCTGTGACCGGTCTTCCCGTAAACGCCGTGCGGCTCGCTGCCAATAATTTCGAGCCGAATCAAGCCTTTCGCCTAGGCGCGACAACCTGGGGAATTCAGTTTCATCCTGAGTTCAGTGCTGACGTAGTAAAGAAATATATTGTGGCGCGAAAAGAGGCAATCGATAAGGAAGGTTTAGATTCAGACCAGTTAGTGGCCAATTTGCAAGACTCGCCCTGCAGTGTTGAAGTCTTGCAATCCTTTTGCCGTTTGGTTATTGCTGAGAATTAGTCGCCGGCGGCTTCAAACTCTTCGTTAACCATTTCGAGAATGCGACTTCGGCTTGGGCTGGCCAATAAACGACCATTGATAAACACGGCAGGAGTTGAGCGAACACCGGCGGAGTTGCCACCCCGTTGGTCATTGCGAACTTTGCTAATCACGTCTTCTGCTTCTATGTCGGCATGCAGCTGATCTATATCGAGATTTAGCTCCAGGGCATAGCTGTCGAATTCTCCCTCTACATCAGACATTCCAGACCAGATAGCTTGGGTTGCAAAGAGATAGTCATGCATCGCCCAAAAACTATCCTGCTTGCCCGCTGCTTCTGCATAGAGTGACGCAGTCCAGGTGTTCGCGTGAGTCGTAGTAACCGGGTAATGACGGAATATCAAATGAGCCCTATCACGGATACTCGGCCACAGCTGGCTCATAGTTTGATGCTCGGTGGCGCAGGCCGGACATTGAAAATCTGCATAAACTACGATGGTCACCGGATTTTCAACTGTACCCCGAATGTGGTCATTTTCGGCAATTTCGATTGGAGAGAAAGTGGGTCCCTGGGTGAATAGGGTAAATAGCACAAATACAATGAGCAGCGGCGCGACCCCGAACGTAAATACTTTCAGCGCAAGCTTCTGGGTGAGTTCCCGCTGCTTGGCTGCCTGTTGTTTTTGCTCTTTGATTTTTTTCTGTTGGTCTCGCTTTCCCATCGTTAACTCTTTCTATTTTCTGGTTGTAATTACACTGGTGCCACCATTCTGTGGCAAAGCCAATACTATACAAAGGTATAAAGAAGCAGATCAGCTCTTAAGGCCGGTTCTGCTTCTTACGGGGAAGTTGGAATTTTTACTGAAAGTGGCCTAAAGCACCAGCGCGTAGCCGATTTTGCAGCCGATATGGATGCCCTGATCTTGATGCATGCCAATCCAGCCTTCACATTTGGCGAAATCGGTAGCCCAGTGAATAACGGTTTCGATGGCGCCCAATAGCAGGCTGCCAGTGATTAAATACACTACGCCACCATGGACGAGGGAATGAGCAGTTAACCAATACCACCAGACGGGAAAGAGGCTGTGTTCTACGTCATGAATCTTGTCATTTCGATTCTTGCCATAGCCCATGGCATCAGGCTGTAGCACGAAATCGGCCAAGGCATGACCGAACAACAGCATGAATAAGTTTTCTACTAGCGGCATTATTCCCTTCTCCAGCAAGATCGTTAAAAACACGCAAGTGATTATCTTGCTAGCTTCTGCTCGTTCTTATTTCTAGTCGAATCGAAATGATCAGCTAACGGTGACAAATACTGCGTCACTGTTATTTAAGCATTTCCGGTTCCAACGGGAGGCATTCTATTATCATTTTGTTAGCTAATTCACACTATTGGTCCATGTTAGCCCTAATTTGTCCCATGTGATAGTGGGGTGCAGCTTAAGCCATTGAATTTTCTGAATTTTGTAAAAAAACCTACACTGCAAAAATCGTGGGAATTGGTCAAAAATCAACCTTTAATGACCAAATTTGACACAATAAATATCAGCCAGATTGGTAGATATAGCAGACCAACTGTCACCACCATCCGCAGATGACCACAGATTTCCACTGGTGGATCCCATTAGCAGACTTTGCCCTGAGTCATCGACTTCCAGGCAGTGTCGGTAAACAAGATCATAACTATGGTTCTGTGGTAATCCCTTATCCAGAGCCTCAAAGGATTTGCCCCCATCTCGAGTGCGATTGACCACCAGCTTTAGGTCTACTGGAATCCTGCGTTCATCTTTAACCGCAGGCACAAACCAGGCTGTGTCTTTGTCATGGGGATGCACCGCCAGGGCAAAGCCGAAATTCGATGGATTCACGTCATGAATTTCCTGCCATATGCCATCACTCTCATCGAAGCGAAAGATACCATTGTGATGCTGCACCCACAGTCGATCGGGATCAGCAGGGCAGGCCAGCAGGCGGTGGGGATCCTGAGTATTTACATTGCCTTGTTGTTCGGGAGGTACATATTCTGCGCGCATACCGTGGGCTTTGTTGGTCCAACTGACTCCATTATCTTCGCTATACCACACCCCACCGCAGAAAATGGCGATAGTTAGTTTATTCGCATCGCGAGGATCGACATGAATAGAATGGATGCCCGGTTCGTCGAATCCACCGCCGAACCATTCTTCAGAGCCTGGTGATTCATTTAGCGAGGAGAGAAACTCCCAGCTATCCCCCTGGTCCATGGAGCGAAATAAGCCCGCTGGAACTGTGCCTGCCAACAACGCGTTGTCGGCTCCAAATTCCATAATCCAGATAAGTTCCACGGATTTTCCTTCGCCAGTTTCCGATTTTGGAAAGGATGGGGGATTACATTCCTGCCAAGACTGACCTCCATCTACGGAGCGATGGAGTTTTGGTCCGAAATGGCCAAGGTTGAGTGCGGCAAACATAGCGCCACTACCATTGTCCGGTAGCACTATGCTTACCGGTTCTCCGGGAAATATCGGCGGGGACAGGGACCAGCTATTATCACTGGATTGTTCAGCTTTGATGAGTCCTTTGCGAGTACCTATCCAACATTGCTTAGACATAGGGTTGTCCTCTCTTGCTTGAGAAGAGATTAACCGCCGGACAGGGCTTGAGCAATATAAACTGAACTATTGGGAGCAACAGCATCTGAGAGATTGTTTCGATCTTTCAGTTGCACATTGTCTACAAAAATTGTCACGTGCTTACGCAGGCGATCTTGATCATCTAGCAGATAGGATTTTAATTGCAGATTATCTGCGCAAACCTGGTCTAAAACCTCACGCAGATTATTGCCATCGATCGCGAGGGAGTCGACTTCTATGTGTTTCGCAAGGTTGGGTGTAAATTCTATGGTTGCCATTATTCAATTACTAAGAGTGTTGTCCAGCACAAAGCAAACTGAATAGATCTACTTAGCATCTGAGTTTCCAGAGTCATCTCTATCTACCGATTCTACAGTCGATACAATTTTTCCGACCCTCAGTCGGGAAACAATTGAGCTTCCTATTTTTACTTTGTCAGTAGAGCGCACGACTTGCCCTTTGCTGTCATAGGTAATGCTATAGCCCCTGGCCAGAGTGTTGAGAGGACTTATTGCAGAAAGACTGCGACTTAACTCGGCGAGTTGCCCTTGCGCCCGTAGCAAGGTACTGCGAATCGACTGATTAATATCTTTTGCAGTTTTTTCTATTTGAGCCAGTTGATACTTTATTTTGTTGCTCGGGGAATTACTAAGCATTCCTTGCCCTAGTCGCTTAATTTCCCCTTTATTCAAGGCAATCTGGTTTTTAATAGCCAATAGCATTTGATTCTCAAGGCGGTCCAGATTTTGTACATGTTCCTGCAAGCGACGATCCGGCCGCTTTAATTGCTTCGCCAACCACTGTACTTCTTTTCTCGCCTGTCGCAGGACTGTATTAAGTCGGTTTGCTAAATCTGCTTTATAAGCTGAGAAGGCCGCGTAATATTCTGCTTGATCGGGGCTCATCTGCTCCGCTGCAGCAGAGGGTGTGGGTGCTCGCAAATCTGCAACAAAATCTGCGATGGTGAAATCAATTTCATGCCCAACTGCACTGGTAATCGGTAGCGTGCTGGCGAAGATGGCGCGAGCAACCGATTCTTCATTGAATGCTTGTAAATCTTCTAGCGAACCACCGCCTCGTCCAACAATAAGAGCTTGCAGGCCTAATTTTTCTTGGTGTCTATTGGCAAGTGCAATTGCGCGGACGATTTCAACTGGTGCGTCGGCTCCTTGCACAGAAACCGGGAATAAAGAGATTTTAGTAGCAGGAAAGCGGCGTTGGAATACAGAGAGAATATCTTGAATGGCAGCACCCGTTGCGGAAGTTATAACTCCAATGTGTTCATAGTAAGAATAAACTTCCTGTTTATGCTCTTCATTGAATATGCCTTCTGCCTGTAACTTCGCCTTAAGTTCTTCGAAGGCGCGCCGCAGGGCGCCATCACCAGCTTCTTCCATCGATTCGACAATTAACTGATAGTCGCCGCGACCTTCATAAATACTTAACTTGCCCCGCACAATGACTTGATTGCCATTTTGAGGATTGAATCGAACCCTACGGTTGCGGCCAGCAAACATGGCGCAGCGAAGTTGAGAATTTTTGTCTTTGAGGGTGAGATACCAGTGGCCAGATGCGGGAGTAGCAAGGTTAGAGATTTCCCCTTCTACCGACACCGCCGGGAAATTGCTCTCCAGCAGTCCCCTCGCCATCTTGTTGAGACTACTGACGGAAAGAACTGCTTCCTGTTGATCTGATGATTGAATCGCTGATTCTGAGTCGAACAATGCCATGAGGTAATGTTACCCCATGGCATCAGATTCCGACAATTTCGCTGCTTTTATAAAGCTATGGGCTAAGCGTCACTTCTTCCAGCTTGGTAAAAATTTCGGTATTTCTTAGTGAGCCATCGACATCGAAGGATGTAACTTCGATGCGTTTACCTGCCGGGCCAAATGGAAATGTCAGTTTTACGAAAGCCGAAGTACCTGCGTTCGTAATCAGGCCGCCGGTAATGGCAAAACTCTTGGAAATAGCTAGTGCACTCCATTCACAGGCACCGTCGCCGGAAGATTCGAGCTCAAAGACTTCGTCGCCATATTTGTGAGCCTCTTCGATGGACTTGACCTGAAGAGTACATTTGCCTGCGCCGCGATCGTCACCATTCGACTGATAAGTTCCATCTACCAGCGATTCAGCCAATGTGTTTGAAGCTGCAAAAGAAAGAAGCATGGCAGCCATGCCGAGAAGAGTATGTTTAGTCATATCGCACCTATTGAATTTGTCTGACAACAGGAAACTCCTGATGGTTCTGCTCATGCTAAGAACGAATAGGTGCTATGACTTGACCTGGGTCAATTCCTGGTCACTTTTTTAGAAAAAGATTGGATTACTGCTGTTTGGCAATAAGTGCCGAAGAGGCAACGTTAGCGGTAACATTTGCCATGGTGATAAACATATCGACGATCAGATCTATGGCGATAAGAATTCCTATGCCTTCAATAGGCAGCCCTAATGACAAATAAACCGGTGCCATGATTAGTAGTCCGTCACTGGGTATGCCAGGCGGGTAAAAGCTGAGCAGGCCGATGGCTAGGGCAATCACAAACAATTCAACAACTGTTAGATCGATGCCGTAGAGGGTGGCGACGAAATAGGTGCCAGCCGTCCTCGCCAACGGTGAAGCATATTTGAACAGGGTGACTGCAATTGGCAATACGATGCCAGTCACTTTTTCCGGTATTTCCAGAACTGCAGCTGCAGCATAGGTTGCCGGCAATGAGGCTAGAGATGAGCGGGTGCTAAAGCCAATCGCCTGTACCGGTGCAACGGTGCGAGCAAATTTTGCCATCGGTATATTGGCTTTGGAGGCCACTAACGGATAAAGCATCAGCATCATCAGAGTAATCAGTGAACAAACGATGACAATAAAGCCGCCCAATACCGTAATCGCTGAAATTCCCAATGTGGCCGCCAGGGGAAACACCAAGGCAAAGATTCCGATCGGAGCTAGCATCATTATCCAGGCAATTAGCACGAACATTGCTGATTTGATGGCATTAAAAAACTTCACAATGATTTCCCGTTGCGATTCTTCGATGCGCAGCAAAGCAACCGCAAATAAGTCCGTGAAAATGAGAAGCGGCAATATCGCCCCATTCACAGCAGCTGCGAAAGGATTGCTAGGAATCAGAGATACAAACCACTCAGAGAAAGGAGGGAGCTCATTACTAGCCGATGCATCGTAGCCGGTCGCATCTAATAGTGTAGCGCTGGCTTGAGGATCAATAACAAGCAACCCTAGTAAAGGCGGAGCCGCAATAAAAGCAAAAATCGAGGAAAAAAGAATAAATAACAAGAACAGCCCGATGGTTTTTCCGCCTAGCTGAGCCACGATAGCGCCGCTACCTTGACCGGCAATCGATGTTATTAGTAGAGACATGAGTAATGGAATAACAACCATGCGAATCGCATTAACCCACAGCGTTCCTATGGGTGCAATTAACTCAGGGAGAAATGCGATCGAAGTTGTATCAATGGACGAATAGGCAATGCCGAGTATCAGGCCCGATGCCAAGCCAATCAGTATTTTTATCGAGCCGGATATCTTCATTGAGTCTTACTCGCTCGCCACTTGAGTCGTAGATTTCCAACCAAAATACGCGATTACAAAGTTAATATGCAAGAGCAATGCAAGAATCCATTCGAATGCGTCTTCATAATCATCATAATTGAACAGTACGGCGTCGAGGATAAGTGTCAATATCCCAATACCGAGTGTTATCAAACTGAGTGACAGTTGCATATGTTTAGCAGGATCGGGTATTTCGAGACTAAACAAGCGATAGATAATTAGAAGTTGATTGAGATAGGTGAAAGTAAAGAAAAGTATAATTCCTATGCGCCGAGTTAGTTGGAAGTTATCACCTACAGCTCCCAATGCAATGGTGTAGACAAGTAGTGCTAGTGAGGCAATCAGTCCGAGTGTGCTTATTGTTTTACCCGCGTGACCCCAAGCAATGAGCCAGTTGTTACTCGCCCTCCAGTACAATAGGTACACAAACGCTATTGGAATCATGGTTAACTTAAAGAAGAAGAACGCACTGCCTTCACGGCCGGTAGCACTAATAGAGGTGCAACTGTCCCAATAGGGTACACACCATGGAACAAATTCTTCTGCAGCCGCAATCATGTAATTTAGATTTATAACAATGATAGGCACTAAGCCAAGGAATAATGCGAGGAAGGGAATGTTTCTCTGTTGTAACAGGGAATTCATGAAAACTGTTTTTAATTCTCAGTGTCTTACTTATTATGCCAGTAATGAGTTATCTAAAATCACATTCCTTTTACCTGTGCGCTGCTTTTGGCATTTTCTCGCTTGGAATAAGTGAAATTAGCACTGCTGCGGAGAATTGTACCGGGCAATTTATTCCCGCAACAGGTAGTTATGAGTTTGTGCGTGAAGGTTTAAATTTGGAAAATTTCACTGGAACCCAGATCGGCCAGGTGCATTTTACGCGCTTGCCAATTTTTGATGAGCAAAACCCTGACGAAGATAACTCTCTGTTTCAATGGGCCAATCGATTTCATGTTCTGACTCAGGAAAGGACTGTTGAGCAACAACTTCTTTTTGTGGTTGGAGATAGCTACGACTCTCGAATACTTCAAGAATCGGCGCGTTTATTAAGATCCCAGGGCTTTTTTTACGACGCGGCAATTCGACCAGTAAGTCAATGTAATGGTGAAATCGATGTTGAGGTGATCACTAAAGACAATTGGTCATTTACGCCCAGTGCATCATTCGATCGATCCGGAGGAGAAAATACTTATAGCTTTGGATTGAGGGAAGCTAATTTGTTTGGGTTGGGAAAAGAGCTTGGCATCTCAGACAGTAAAGACTCTGATCGTGAATCTACTGAGCTTACTTACAAAGACAATAACGTGATGGGAACACGGATTCGAAATCGTACTACGCTAATCGATAGTGATGATGGTTCGACGCAAAGTTTTAATATTGATTTACCATTTTTCTCACTAGACTCACGGCGCGCCTGGGCCCTGCAATTGGAAAATCAAGAACGCCGAGACGAACAGTTTTTCCGTGGTGATGATGTTTCAGAAGTTGAACACGAAATCCAGGATTACTCTTTCGAATATGGATTTTCCCAGGGATTGATTAACAATTCTGCACGGCGTTGGTCTGTTGGATACCGTTATCGCAAAGATGAGTTCGCAAGAAGTGACGAGCTGCCACCGCCAGCAACATTCCCTTTGGATAAAGAAGTTTCCTATCCCTATTTGAAATTCGAATCAGTTGAAAACAACTATGCCACCGCATTCAATCTCGATCAGATATATCGTACGGAAGACCTGCACCTGGGCATGAATGTTATGAATCGAATCGGCTACGCCGCCGAACGGTTTGGATCAGATCAAAATAGATTAGTTATCGATGGGCATTTTTCAGACACTTTGTTGTACGACGATCACATGCTCTGGCAACACAGCCTGACATGGGAAGGCATGTGGAATACTGATTCGGATAAGGCCGAGGATTTGGTAATCACATACGGGACTAGATATTTTTTACGACAATCGGATCGAACTTCGTTCTTTGCCAGTATTGAAGCTGTGTATTCAAAAAACTTGAACAGCCACCGACAGGTAGTACTCGGAGGTGAAACCGGTGCACGAGCTTTTGATAATCGATTTCAAGTGGGAGATCGAAGCATCTTACTGACCCTGGAAGAGAGACTCTATACCGATATTCATCTGTGGAATCTCATACGCGTCGGGGGAGCTGTGTTTGTCGACGTAGGAAGAGCATGGGAATCTGGAATTGACAGTGGCATGGAAGACGATTTACTCGCAGATATTGGATTTGGTTTGCGTCTGGCTTCCAGTAAAGCAGCCACTGGAAGGATTGCTCATATCGATTTTGCCTTTCCAATATCTAATCGCAATGATCCTGACGTGGATAGTGTGCAGGTGGCGTTTACGATCAAAGGATCTTTTTAGTAGTTCTAATTATTTTTGTAAACAACACCGTCTTTCATTACAAAGCGAATATTGCGTAGCGCAGCAGTGTCTTCCAGCGGATTGTCGTCGATGGCAATGATGTCTGCGTTAAGACCAACGGCAATTGTTCCTATTACTTGTTCCAGGTTTAAAGATTCTGCCGCTAGAGAAGTGGCAGATACGATGGCGTCCATTCGATCCTGTCCTCCTTCTTCCACTCGGTAAATAAGTTCTTCAATATTTCTACCGTGAGCGCCGGCGAGAGCATCGGTGCCATAGACTATTTTTACATCACCCAACTCCAATGTTCGCTTGAAAGTTTCGTAGCCGATGACCCGGGCTTCTTCCATTGCAGCAAAACCTTCTTCGGTGTAATTACCTATACCGATAAATTTTCCGCGGTTGTCAAAATAGTTTGCATAGAGCAAACCGAGATGCGGATCGTAATAGGTGTCTCGTTCAGTCATTAAATCGATGATGTCATCATCGTAGCGATTGCCATGTTCGATTTGAGTACAACCGGCTTCTATTACTGTGCTAATTGATTCCGTACCGTAGGCATGAACAACCGTGCGTAAACCAACTTCGTTGGCAGTGCTACAAACCGCCTGGATTTGCGCGTCAGACATCACTTGCGAGCCACCATCACGAATACTGGCAGAGGCAAACATCTTAATAACATCGGCGCCATCTGCATGGCGTTGTCTAACTATCTCAACCAATTGAGAAGGGGTGCCAGAATTTAAATTAATCGGTGCTAAAGATGTAAGAATTCGTGGGCCAGGAAGTACACCGCGATTGATGGCATCTCTTAGGTCCTTATCATCGTCACGCCCTACACTCTGAATCGTAGTAAATCCGGCCATTAAGGTCAGATAGGCGTTTTCCGCAGCATAAAGCAGTGTTTGTGCTTGAGTCTGGTCAGGATCAGGACCATAGCGACCCTGTGAATTGAAATGCGCCGTGATGTGAACGTGAGTGTCGATCAGGCCTGGTAAAACTATCTTGTCACTGAAATCGAAAGTGTAGGGGCCGGCAGAATTATCCAGGCGCTGAATCTTGCCGTTCTCTACTGTAATGGTTACATTTTCCCGGACTTCGCCAGTGCCATCGATTAAAGAGCCGGCTCGAATTGTAATGCTTTCCTGCCCCGCTGCCGTATTTACAGCGCTTTGCGCCAGGGCTATTTCATAGAAAGAAAAGGAAGCAGCAAGTGTAAATATGGAAGCAATTAGTATCTTGCGCATTGGCTTACACCTCAGGGTGATGCAGGAATAAGCAAAGTAGCTCTGAAGACTGCACATGTCTATGGCATTGCTGACAAAAGTTGCGGTGAATAGCTCTATTTGTATGCGCATTCGCAATCGCGGCTGGAGCCATAGACAACTGTTAAAGAAGAATATACCGTGAAGCTATTGTCTAATAGCAAAGAGGTGTTCTCCTCATGGTTAGAAGAGCATACAAAAATAACAGCAAGCTATTCGCCATTACGCTGCTTAGTCTTCTACTAACATTCGAATCTCAAGCACAGTCGGGACGCAATCCTTATCGACCTGCAGACGGATTGCAGGCTGGCAGTGGCCCCGGTCTTATCGGTAACGCCTGGATGACGCTACCCGATGGCAGACCTATGGGCTCGCCTGGCGGCGTAAACATCGACGCGGATGGCGAACATCTTTGGGCGATTATTCGTTGTGGTGGCGATGCGCCGCGAGGTAGTCAAACTTATTGCGATGATTCAGATCTCAACCCAATTTTAAAATTTGATCCACAAGGTAGTGTAGTTGCTGAGTTCGGTAGCCGCCTGTTTGCCTGGCCCCATGGATTGCATGTGGATGCTGAGGGCAATGTCTGGGTTACAGAAGCGGGAAGTGGCGAATCGCCGTCCGGTGTCGCTTTTGGTCATCAGGTGTTTAAATTTTCACCCAATGGTGAATTGCTAATGACACTAGGTGAAGCCGGAGTATCAGGCAGCGGAACTAATCACTTTACCGCACCGAGTGATGTCATTACTGCTCCGAATGGCGATATCTTCGTCGCCGATGGCCACAACCAGGATGGCAACAATCGCATCGTTAAATTTTCTAGCGATGGCGTTTTTCAATTAGCGTTCGGTGAGACCGGATACGGACCGGGTCAGATGCTCGGCCCCCATGCACTGGCAATGGCGCCTGATGGTCGCTTGTTTGTCGCCGACAGATGGAACAAACGTATCTCCATATTCGATCAGCAAGGCAATTTTCTCTCCCATTGGACGCAGTTTGGAATGCCCAGTGATATCTGGATTTCTGCTGACGGCACAATCTATGTTGCCGACTCGGAATCAGACATGACGCAGAATCCAGGTTGGGAAAAGGGAATAAGGATTGGAGACGTTGAGACTGCCTGGGTGGATCACTTCATTTTAGATACCGGCGACAATCCACCCATCACCCAGGGAGGCAGTGGAGCAGAATCGATTACTGTAGATAGCCAAGGCAGAATCTATGCAGGCGAACCCAGGCCTCAGGAGTTGCGCAAATACATCAAGATTCGCTAGCGCATTGAAGCGGGAATAGTCAGCTTAATTCAGTTTGAAAACGTAAAGGGCGTTATGACCGTCGGGGCTTACCAGCTCCGGGGCAAGAAAACTGCCGATACGCCAAGGACTACCGCCTTGTCGACCAGATGTGAAGGCAACATATTGTTCGCCGTCAATTGCAAAGGTCACTGGAAAGCCTTCGACAGAGGTTCCCAGTCGGGTATTCCATAGCTCTTCACCAGTGTCCACATCATAGGCATGAATATAGCGATTGTAGTCTCCAATGAAGATCAATCCTCCTGCTGTGGAAAGAGCAGCAGTCAAGTAGGGCGCACGTTGTTCGACGCTCCACTTTTCATCCAGAGAATCCACTTCATAGGCAGCCAGTTTACCGAATTGTTCATTCGTTCCCGGCATCGGGAACCAGCGTCGATCTGCCATGGTGCCGCCGCTGCCTACTTCGAAAGTAACTTCTCGTGGGGACATTTCCATACAGGACTGGCTTAAAGGAATAACCAGTTGCCGCGTTGGTGGATGGTAGGTGCTGGATTGCCAATTGTGTCCACCGGCGGTTGATGGGCATACCGATAACCATTCTCCAATTTGCATATTCTGAATGTCTTCGCGGTAGCGCACTTGCCCAGTTTCCAAATTCAATTCCGAAAATACATTCTGAAAAACGGTTTCTTGCAGTCCCTGGAATTCACCAGTGCGTCTGTCCAATTTCCAAAGAACGCCACTCTTACCGATGGTTAATAAATAAGGTTCGTCGAAAAGATCCACTAACACCTGTTCAAAGGCTTCGTCCATGTCCAGAGATTCACCAGGCACATGTTGCCGATGCCAGACGATGCGCCCATCGCCAGGATCTAGAGCGAGAGTTGAATTGGTATAGAGCGTTTCATCTTCGGTAGTAAGACCCCTACTAGCCGCCATCCAGGGCTTGGCCTGGGCAACTCCAAAAAATACAAGTTCTAGTTCCGGATCCCAGCTACCGGTGATCCAGACATCACCGCCGCCGCGAAATTCCAAGGGTAAGCCACCCCAGGTGTCGTCACCGAACTCACCGGGTTGAGCGATGGTGTAAGTACGCCAGAGTTCTTCACCTGTGCGAGCATCGTGTCCGGTTATGAAGCAGCTCTGTTCGAAAAATCGAGTACAACCGTTAATCCCGTTAATGACTTTACCGTCGGCAACAATGGGGCCGCTAGTATTAGAGTAACCCAAAGTTTCATCCGCGATTTCCACATCGAAACGAACCGCACCGGTGCGCGCATCCAAGGCCACAAGATGGGCGTCGGTAGTGGCGACATAAATCATGTCTTCCCACATCGCTAATGTGCGTAATTGCCCACCTTGGCGACTACCTTCCGGAAACTGGCGTTGATATTCCCACAATAAGGTGCCATCTCGCCCATTTATGGCCTGAATCACGTTGCCAAAGTTCGGTATATAGATGATTCCGTTGCGAACCAGTGGTCCTGGTTGACTGCGGCCAGGTTCCATTCCCCATACCCAAGCCAGGCTTAAACTTGAAACATTCTCTTTGTTGATTTGATCAAGAGGGCTGTAGCCCTGGCTCTGGGGAGTGCGTCGCCAGTAGGTCCAATCGGCTGGCGCTGGATTCGCCAGTTCTTCCGTTGTTACGTTTTGGAATCCCTCAATTGGAACATAGGAGCGAGTAATGGCGCGCTCGCTTTGATAGACCGTCGCGATGTCGGGCACCGAATCTCGTGTGCCGGGGGTTGGAATTGTTCCTGCGCGACCAGGTACTGGCGTTCGTGGCACCTGAGGTGTTTGTGCTTCACTGCTGTCACCGATAAACAAAACTGCATTAGCGGTCGCTAACAATTCAGTTGTTCCGCCAACAATATCATTCGCACTGAGTAAATAAGCGATGACTTCAATGTATTGCTGTTCGGTAAGAGAGGCGGGAGACTGCGGAGGCATCGTGCGTCGCAATAAATCCACAAGTTCGGAAACATTGCGGTTAGCCCAATTGTTCTGAAAATTGTTGTCGTTAAGGGCAGGTGCTTCGAAGGAGCCAGTTAAATCCGGTAAATGGCATGCGGCACAATTTTGCGTGTAGAGTGTAAGCCCAATCTGAGCTTGTGACTCGGTAAACGTTGCCTGCTGTAATTGCTGAGCGTGCAGTAACGGTGAGAAAACTACAGTGATCAGCAATAACAATCTGGCTTGCATAGAAAGTCCTATTCTATTCGAGGCGCAGGGTTTCCTGTTGAACACGTCGCTCGGCAACTGCTTGGGCGAATTGTTCTTCGTTGACATAGGTAATGCCAACCCAGGCGTGACTCATTTCATCAACACCGCGACGCCCGAACACTACCCATTGTTCTGGATCGGGGTTAATCGGATTGTTCGCCGTGTTATCGAAAACAGAAGTGAACTGTAAAATCGTCCCTGTTGGTAAGAGCGGCTTCGCGTCATCTTCATAGATGTAAGCAATCTGCCAATTGTGGTCATAGTTATTTACCTGACTTAATACTTCTTTTCTGCCATCAGGATATATCGCCTCCATTGTCATTACTTTGCCGCGCATATGCAGGTGAGGGCGATAGCTGTGTAATACGGCCGGAGAATCGATACGATGGGTGCCAGTTAGCACTTGATAACCATGGGGTGGAATTACGATATCCTGGCCCCGGGCCATTCCCTTCAGTCCGTCTACTCGGAACATGGCTTCGCCAACGGTTTCTCTTTCAGGTTGATATCCTTCGGGATAAAACCACAATCCTACTTCTACCACATCATCATCACCTTCGGCGCCTACAGGAAAGTAGTGTAAGTTCCAGGCAATGTTGCCATTAGCAGGCACCCGCATACCTGTGCCTTCTGGAAAAATTTCCCAAGACTTGCCGACGCCATAACGGGCCAAAGCAACTGAACGTCCTCCGCCTTCCGGAACCAGTACTGCGTGTCCGTGGTGCACAACTTTTTTACCTAGAGGATAAGAAGGTTTGAATTCCGCTGCCCGCAAAAATCTTTCATTGCCTAAACTGTCGAAGGGCACATTTGGAGTCCACCACTGATCCTGTCCATTTGCGATCACATCGTAAGGCGTAGATTTAATTACAAGGTCAGGCGGGCCTAACTGTTCTCTTAACTGCCATTCCGCTCCAGAAGGAAAATCTACTGGTGCCGGTAAATCAGCAGGATTGCCTTCAGGTGAGCCTGCTTCAACCCAGGCTTCGATACTGTCAATCTGCGCGTCGCTTAATGAGGCATCATTCTTAAAACTCTGAATACCGATGCCGGTGTCGACATGCCAGGGTGGCATGATGCGCTTACTGGTGCGGTCATGGATGAGAGCAGCGAAAGGTCTCACTTGCTCATAAGTCATCAATGACATCGGGCCAATTCCTTCAGGATTATGGCAATACGCACATTTCTCTTGAAGAATTGGCGCGATATCCCTGGAATAAGTAGGCGACTCTTGGGCAAATGTTTGTACGCTAATGGCACTGATTGCACAAAGGCCTAAACCAAATTGAATGAGTTTTCTAAGTTGAATCATGCGCGGCTCCCAGTTAGTTGCTCACGTTGATATGAAAATAAGCATTGGTGTGACAGCAATAAAATTCGAAGGCTGCAATGCTGTCGATTGTTTGCATTCGTACGACATATTCGCCGGGTTCGTTAAAACTTGCTTGCACCGTGGCAACGCCGTCACTAGTTTGAATTTCATACTCTTTGTTATCGAATTCTACTTTTCCAGGTCCACTGTGATGGGCCCAGCCAACCCAGACTTCTTCGTCAGGGTGTTCGATCCAGGCCTGAAGTTGAACAGTTTCGCCCACATTGGCACTAATTTCATTCCCTGCATGGATTCCAGTTCTGCCGCGAATTCCAGAGCCATTGGCAGCCAATTTGACAAGCGGTGCAAGATCTCCTCTGCCATCTGACGCCGGTTCGTCCATTACATAAGGAGGGATTACTTTGCCTGGGGTGTTTAAGTCGAATCGATTGCTGGAGATGTGCCAGGTTATTCGATGATTGGTATTAAATCCTGCTGGCACGGTTACAGTGAAACCGCAGAACACATGCCGATAGGCTAATGGTAAAGGATCGAAGTGGGTCGGAACATTGGCATTGCTTAAATCGAGGCCGGGATAATCTGTTTCCAGATAATTATCTGCGCCGACAGGAATATCGAATGATTGCTCGGTATTCATATTGAAATGACCGAAACAGATAGTTTTGCTGCCGTCGTCATTGGGATACCAGCCATCAAACAACGGAATAATGGCCTGTCCGTCAGAACGGATCACTTCCGCCGACCAGGATTGATTTGACAGGTCTATTTGCTGGCCATGACTGGTGCCTAGCAATGCCAGGAGACCGAAACAGCAGAGAAATTGTGTGCCTAATCCAATGTGCATCTTAGTGCGGCTTTTTTAAGCTCTTGTGACTTTTAGGTGATCAGATAGTACTTCAAATTCAAAGGGATGTCTCTCTCCAGGCCTTGCGGGATGGGCTCGGAACGGCGCCAGAATGTGCTAGACTGCGGCCATAAATGCAATCTGTTACCCAGGTCAGAAAAAAAATAATAGGAATTCCCATGAAACGCATTTTCCTCTCAGTTTTTCTTGCTGCTGCACTGGTTACCTCATTACAAGCCCAGCAGGGAGCACCAAACGGAGAGTGGCCAACTTATGGCGGAGACCTAGGCCACACCAGATATTCCGCATTATCTCAGGTCTATGCCTCTAATTTTTCAGACTTAAGTGTTGCCTGGGAATTCAACGCAGCAAGCTTCGGCCCAAGCCCGGAGTACCGCTTTCAATCCACGCCACTAATGGTAAATGGAAAAATTTATTCCACCGCCGGCTCTCGAAGATCGGTGGTCTCTCTCGACGCAGCAACCGGTGAGCTACTCTGGTTTTATAATATTGATGAAGGTGATCGGGGCCGTAATGCTCCGCGGCAACTCTCTGGCAGAGGTTTAGCTTACTGGCAGAATGGAGAAGAAGCTCGAGTTGTATATGTGACACCTGGCTACCAAATGATTGCCCTGCACGCTGACACAGGAATTCCAGATAGCGAATTTGGCAACAACGGTATCGTCGACCTCAAACAGGATGCCGACCAGCAAATCGATTTGGTGACCGGTGAAATTGGATTACATTCCACGCCCATTGTCGCCAATGATGTGGTCATAGTTGGCGCTGCCCATAGGACTGGTGGAAATCCTAGTAGTCGGGAAAACGTAAAAGGCTATGTTCGAGGATTCGATGTTCGCACCGGTGAACGTCTCTGGATTTTTCACACGATTCCGCTGCCCGGTGAATACGGGAATGAATCCTGGTTAAACGAGTCCAGTTCCTATACTGGAAACACCGGCGTCTGGGCGCAAATTTCTGTAGACCTGGAACTTGAAACGGTTTATTTGCCGGTGGAAGCAGCCACTGGTGATTACTATGGCGCCTATCGTCCAGGTGATAATCTGTTTTCCGAATCGCTGGTGGCAGTAGATCTCAATACTGGTGAGCGCAAATGGCACTACCAATTAGTGCATCATGGGATTTGGGATCACGATATTCCCTGCGCGCCGATACTCGCCGATGTAGTAATTGATGGCCAGTTACGCAAGATCGTGGCGCAACCCACGAAGCAAGCATTTTTGTACGTGTTCGATCGAGAAACGGGAGAGCCGATCTGGCCTATCGAAGAACGGCCGGTAGAGATCGGCGATGTACCCGGAGAGTGGTATTCCCCCACACAACCTATTCCTAGTAAGCCGCCAGCTTACGATCGGCAAGGTGTTGCAGAAGATGATCTAATCGACTTTACGCCTGAACTGAGAGCCCGTGCGCTTGAGATAGCAGGTTGGCACAAAATGGGGCCGATCTTTACGCCTCCAGTCGTCAGTAACATAGATGGGCCACTTGGCACCTTAATGGCACCAGCTACCGGAGGAGGAACCAACTGGCCAGGCGGATCCTATGATCCTGAAACCAATATGTTATACGTGGTTTCCAACAGCTCTGTCGTCAGTCTGGCAGTAGTTGAACCTTATCCGGGTCAATCAGACATGGCATATATTCAGGGCAATGCCATCGCCGGTCCACGTACTTCAGGTGGAGCAGGTTCATCGGCAGGTGGCGGGCGCACAGAATTTAATGCAGCTCAAAGAGAGCGTCCAGTTTCTACCCGCGGTACTCCGCCGCGAAACTTATTAGTAAATCGGCTGCCTTTATTAAAGCCGCCTTATGGCAGGCTAACTGCTATAGATCTAAAAGCCGGGGAAATCGCCTGGCAGGTTCCCCACGGCCAGACGCCTGATCGTATTGCCAGTCATCCAGCTTTGGCTGATATCGATTTGCCGAGAACTGGACAGGGTGCATCGGTTGGATCTTTAGTAACGAAGTCATTAGTCATCGCCGGTGAAGCAGAATTAACTACTAACGAAAATGGTGAACGCCGCGCCATGCTGCGCGCTTACGATAAGGCGACAGGTGTCGAAGTGGGTGCAATTCGCTTACCTGCGCCACAAACTGGATCTCCAATGACATATGAATTGGATGGTGAGCAATACCTGGTTATTGCGGTAAGTGGAACCGGAGTGGCCGGGCGCCTGGTTGCTTACAAACTTTGATACCGTCTGCAAAGAACAAAACAAGAGGAAACTTTATGACCGCCGCAATAAAATTAAAAACACTTGTAGTCGCCAGCATTGTGAGCGTAGTGCCCTTTGCTGTTTTTGCACAATCAGCAATAGAGAATTACAGCGCGGTGACTGACGAGCGGTTAGTTAATCCTGAAGAACGAAACTGGTTGTCCTATCGTGGCAATCTCGAAGGCTGGGGCTTCAGCACTCTGGATGAAATTACTGCGAGCAATGTTGCTGATTTAGAACCCGTGTGGACTTTCTCAACCGGTGTCTTGGGAGGGCATGAGTCCCCACCAATAGTAAATGACGGGGTAATGTTTATAACGACTCCGGGCAATCTTCTCTACGCCATCGATGCTGCTAGTGGTGATTTACTATGGCGTTATCAACATGACTTGCCACAAAACTATATTGCATTTCACCGCACCAACCGGGGCGTAGCGCTTTATGGCGACAAGGTGTACATGGCAACGCTGGATGCAAGAGTTGTTGCTCTGGATGCTGCCACTGGTGAAAAGGTTTGGGATACCACAGTGCAGGACAACTCCTTTGGTTACTACATCACCATGGCGCCTTTGGCCATCGACGGCAAAATCATGGTGGGTACTTCCGGTGGTGAGTTAGGTATTCGCGGTTTTGTCGTTGCTCTCGATTCTGAAACCGGGCAAGAAGCATGGCGCACCTATACCGTGCCAGGTCCTGGTGAACCCGGTAATGAAACCTGGCCTGGAGAATCCTGGCGTACCGGTGGTGCCGCGGTCTGGATTCCCGGGCATTACGATTTCGAGCTAGGCCTTGCTTATTTTGGGACTGGTAATCCTGGACCCTGGATCGGAGACCAAAGACCTGGAGACAATCTCTACACTAATTCTGTAATCGCGCTGGATGTCGATAGTGGTGCTATTCAAGCTCATCACCAATACCACTGGAATGGCTCCTGGGATTGGGATGAAGTTTCCACACCAATCTTAATGCCAGTCGAGCGAGCCGGGCGGGAATTCAATGCGCTAGTGCACCCTGGGCGAAACGGCTATTTATGGACGCTGGAACGACAAGCTAATCGCATTGGATTCGTCGATGCAGAACCTTACGTTTATCAGAACGCGTTTCAGAGTATTGATCCAGAAACCGGACGACCAACTTACGATCCGAATCATACCCCGGCAACGGGTGAGGCTGTGGATTTTTGTCCTTCCCTTTGGGGTGGTAAAGACTGGCCGCCAGCTGCCTACAATCCAGAAACAGGACTGGTCTATATACCCGTTAATGAAAACCATTGTGGTGTAATTGAAGGCAGAGAAGTGACTTATATGCCGGGTAGCTCTTACACTGGTGCTCGAACTGAATTCACGCTGCGAGACCCGGAAGGCAATATCGGCGAGATTCAAGCATGGGATATGAATGCCGGTGAAGAAGTATGGTCAGTAGAATTCGAATCTCATAACTGGGGTGGCATATTAACCACTAGCGGGAACTTGATTTTCAGTGGTGGTACCAGCGATCGTTATTTCCGTGCTCACGACGCCAGCAACGGTGATGAGTTGTGGAGCTTTCGCACCAACTCCGGAATTATTGGCGTCCCATCTACTTTTTCTGTGGATGGCAAACAGTTTGTCGCTGTTCAATCAGGCTGGGGTGTGGATGCGGCTGGGATGACGGCGCGAATTGATCAGCAGCGAGGCACCCGTACCTTTGTTCCTCAGGGTGGTGTTATTTGGGTATTTGCTCTGCCTGAATAATTAGAATGTTCGCAGCCAGTGCTTATTCCTAATGCACTGGCTATAGAACTTTAGGTTTTCAACCTAAAGCCTATCTTTCTATTGGTGGTGTAAGCCATTTATCTTCAGCTGCTAAAGGTGCACTGAGGGTTCGTAAAAAATCTTCCACTTGTTGTAATTGCACCGGCCTGAGTTCCAAGGGTTTGGCCTCATTGTGACTCAGCATCGAAATCGGCGCTTCATTATAGTGTTCAATTACTTCGTAAAGCGTGGCGATCTGACCGCCATGCATGTAGGGAGCAGTCTCTGCAATATTACGCAGAGTGGGAGTCTTTTGTGCGCCAACGAGATCATTGGTATCTCGTGCAAATCGTAATTCAATGCATTCGCTGCGATTCGCGTCGCTAAAGTCACCTACGCAATTAAACGGATCTTTCCGCGCAAATCTTATGCCATCATAGCGACCCATTGGCGGTAGCTGGCCACTGATTGCCAGCACACCAGTGTTATGAAATTCATTATTAGTTAAGAGTGGGCCGTTATGGCAGGTAATACATTGCGCATCGCCGATAAACAAAGCCAGTCCTGCGACTTCTGCGGGATTTAGATGTTCGCTTGCGGTGGCGTTTGAATCAAGCAAGCCATCGACATAATCATCGAAGCGAGTACGACCAGGAATCAGTTTGCGTTGATAGGCTGCTATGGCTTTACCGAGATTTGAAAAGACCCGATTTACATCTTGTTGTTGTGCTGAAGATAGTCCTGCCCAGGCAGCTTGCTGTTGCTCATTGCCAAGGGGAGTTGCAGATTCAGGATTTTGTGGAAGCTCAGGCAACGGGCCAAAAATTGATTCATAGAGGTACTGGTATTTTTCGTCGGTGACAATGAGCCGAGCGATTTGTAATCGATCTGTATCATGCTCATGGCTTGCTTCCAAAGGTGCTAAGGCCTGAGCCCATTGGCTGTCTTTGCGGCCATCCCAATAGAACCAGGGGCTGTAGGCTATACCTACCAAACTCGGTGTGTGCCTGGGACCTACATCAACTCCTACCGCTAACTGCAGTCCATCGGTAAACATCAGTTCTGGCTTGTGACAGCTGGCACAGGACACTGAGCCGTTGCCGCTTAATCTCGTATCAAAATAAAGAGAATGACCGAATTGTGCTGCCGGTTCTGAATCTGCGACTGCATTACTGGGATCTTCTGGTAGTTCAGGTAATGCGCTTAATGCAAGTGAATCGAGCAGTTGCCGCTGTTCAAGCGTCCATGCAGTTTGCACGGGCAATGAAACATAGTTCCAGGCGGCGAGCCCGATTAAGGCTGCCAGCACAGCAACGATAAAGATGCCGTTTCTCACAATTGAAATTCCAAAGTTGCTTCCGTTGTGCGGCCATCGACCTGAATTGTAAAAAGCATTTGCCATGCTCCGGGCATGTGAAAGCGAATTCCTTCGATAAGATAAACACCCGGACTGATTTCTGCGGTCACCTGAGGTTGTGTTGGCAAGCCGTGATCGTGTTCCGGCATACCTCCCTCAACGGTAATTGTTGCATCTTCTACTAAACCCGAAGAATTATTGAGTTCCAGATGCCAGCTGTGAATCTGGTTTATTACCAGGGGTTGTAATTGGCTGTGTAAATGCAGACTAAGTCCGCTATCTGTTTGCAATTCGAAATCAGGATTGTCACCAGCAGAGCTTGTGGTGGCAGCGAAGAAGACTATAGCGGGAAGTAGTTTTCCCAAAAGGCAGAAGTTATTAAACATGATTTTGGATTATCAATAACGGGGGAGGTTACTAGCAAAGACCATCAGGCTCCCGCAAAAATTCTAGTTTAGGTCTACGGTGCGGGTTTCTCTAAGAAAGAATCTTCTTTTGCGAAGTGAAATTCTTCCAGCTTAATATCGTCCAAGCCCACCTGATCAAAAGGATCTTCCATGTCATCCTGAACGTTATATAAAGAAATTAAAATAAATCCGTGCACGGCTCCGAGTGCATACACAATCCATTGGTCATTGCCACCCATATCATTAATGAGAGTGGGAATGAAAACAAAAGGAAATACATAGATAAACACCAGACAGTAGGCGCGCAAGCTTATGGGTGTTCCATGAAGTTTTAATCCAACTGTATTTTCGATACTTTCATTGACGTCTTTCAGGAAGCGGATAATTTTCAATGCCACGCCAGTAGAGATGACGTCTCGATTGTTGTTTATAAATTCATAAACTTCATTGAGTTTGTCTCGCACCTTGCCTTGTTGATATTCCTTTCCTCTTAAGGCATCAAAAAACAGATCTGAAATGGCGTGCAAGCTGTTGGCAACGAACTGCTTATTTTCTTCAGTTAATTTATTGTTGTTGGCAAAGCAATAATAAGTTGCATTAAGTGATGCCTTAAACATGCTAAGAAATTTAAGTATGGCAGTTCGCTTGCGAAAAGCTTCTCGAATAGTAAACACCAGTGGAAAAACCACGGCGATACTGAATAGAGTAACATTAAGATTGAAGCTGAAATCGAAGCGATAACAGAAATAAGTTATAGCCATGCTCAGCAAAAATACGTAGCCGGTTTTGCGATCAATGATCGCAAAGTATTTTTTAAGCATTAAACCCTCGTCAGAGTTCATCATAAGATCGCCGCAATTCAATTATCTGGTGATTATAAGACCAAAGAGAGTGGGAAAAAAACATAAAATTCAATCTATTGCGGTCTAATTGGTGAGGGGATACACTCGAGACAGGGCGCGCAGGACGTCTGCCAGTCAATTGCTCGGTGTAAAACCAAACAGGCGCTTGATATGAAACGACTATTTCTCGTAATTTTGCTTACTCCATTCTGCCTGCAAGCATTTGGCGCTGCTGCGTCAGATCCTCTATTCGCCGAATCCGAGCCGCTTGCTATTACTCTTACGGGTCCATTCGATGCAATCAATTCAGCTCGTGATAGAGAGCAGGAATATGATGGCAGTTTGAGTTATGTAGATTCCAGTGGCAATGAAGTAATGTTAGATGCTGCATTCAGCGTAAGAGGAAATTGGCGTCTGCAACGGGGTAATTGTCGTTATGCTCAGCTCTGGGTCGATCTGAGGCGTTCCCAGTTGCCCGGCACGCTATTCGAGAATCAAAATCGTCTGAAACTGGTAGTGCAATGTGGTCGCCAGAACCGTTATGTAGACTATCTCCATAAAGAGAGGCAGCTCTATGACATTTTTAGTCTGGTAAGCGATTATTATTTCGATACTCGACTGCTCAATGTGACTTACATAGATAGTGAGGAAGAAGAGAGCAGAACCAACCCGGCTTTTTTTATCGAGCATCAGAATAGATTGTCGGATCGTTTTCAACTGGCAGAAAACGAACTCCATAAAGTTCCTAATCTGGAACTAAACAGACCTCAAAGCACGCTAGTCTCGATGTTTATGTATTACATAGGGAACACAGATTTCTCAATTATCGAAGGACCAACGGGAGAGGAATGTTGTCACAATACGAAACTATTAGTCAGTGATGATGGGGAATATTTTCCCATACCTTATGATTTTGATGCTTCAGGCTTCGTTGACGCCAGTTATGCGCCTGAACCACAACCGAGTTTTAACTTGAGAAGTATTCGCTCAAGACTCTATCGAGGGTTTTGCGTTGACGAAGGAATCTTGCAACAAGCGGCAGACAAATATAGGCAGGCCGAAGCCGAGATAATGGCTATAGTGAGCGATACCACTTATGTAAGTGAGCGCTCGTCCCGCAGAAATGTGCGCTATACCGAAGATTTTTTCGAAGTATTAGAAGATGAGAGAGATTACGAGCGTGCGTTTATACGTCGTTGTCGCTAGTGCTTGTCTACACCGGAGTTGCATTGCGTTTTCTGAATAAATTAATTTTTACCTTTCTTCTCTTTGTTGCTGCAGCTTCGGCTGCGGAAGATGAGTGGCAGGGTGTTTCTCGCATAATTGCTGTTGGCGATATTCATGGTGATTATGCTAGCTACCTACAAGTATTGCGCGATGCTGAACTAGTCAATCGTCGTGGCAACTGGATTGCTGAAGATACTCACTTCGTACAAGTCGGCGACTTACCTGATCGTGGACCCGATACAGATCGCATCATTGCGCACATGCGCAAACTTGAGGAACAAGCCGAAGATGACGGTGGTAAAGTGCATGCGCTAATTGGAAATCACGAAGCCATGAACATGCTTGGCGATCTACGCTATGTGCACCCGGGAGAATACGAAGCTTTTCGGAGTCGCAACTCGCGCAGGTTAAGAAATAATTTATATGACTATCATATAGAGCAGCTTAAATTGTCAGTTCCCGAATTTGTCGAAGAAGAAGGCTATCGAGATGAGTTTGATGAGGCTTATCCCCTCGGTTACGTAGAGCATCGACTGGCATGGGATAAAGAAGGGGAAATTGGTGCCTGGGTTGTAACTCACAATACAATCGTAAAAGTGAATCGAACATTGTTTATGCATGGAGGATTATCGCCCCAAGTTCTGGGTATGAGCTTGCGTGAAATTAATGATCAAGTTCGCTCAGAGCTTAGCGGCGCAATACCAGAAACGGGACGACTAACGGAAGCAGAAGAGGGTCCTCTGTGGTATCGAGGCCTGGCAGCTAATGAGGAAGCGCTGGAGCAGCTTCATGTCGATGCAGTGCTTGATTTTTATGATGTGGATCATATCGTAGTAGGGCATACACCCGGGCTAGGTACCGTCGTGCCTCGCTTTGGCGGTAAGGTGTTAGTTATAGACACTGGGATCTCAGATTATTACGGTGCTCACCTGGCTAGTTTACGAATCGATGAAGATGGATTAACCACGATCCAACAGGGCCAGGCAATCTCGATTCCTATAGGAGAAGAGTCGGTGCTTGAATACTTTAAATCCATCGCAGCAATTGAAACTGAGGTGTCGGCCCTGACGAGTCTAATCGAGAGAATAGAAAACCCGCCTCCTGTGCAGGCGCCAGTAGAAAACTAATTCTGTTTTCTATTCTTATTTTTTCAAACTGTTCCCTTTAAGTAACGCTGGCGCTCCCGTTCTGGAAATTTTTCGATCGCATATCGCAGCATGGTGCGGGGCATGTTTTTATAGTGTTGATTCAGAAATTCAACTTCGAGTTTTTTATTTCTCTTGCCTAACTCTCTAAGCATCCATCCAGTGGATTTATGTATCAAATCTTCCTGGTCTTTTAGATATAGCTTGGCAAGTTTGAGAGTCTGCTCAAAACTGTCCTGCTTTATATAGTAGAAAGTCGCCATCATTGCGATGCGCCTTTCCCAAAGTTCTTTGGATTTCGCCAGGGAATTGAGTTTTGCCTGACTTTTGCCGAACAGGTGAGGGCCTACGATAAGATGGGCGGAGCAATCAACCAGGTCCCAGTTGTTAATGTATTGAGTACTACTCAGGTATGCCTCGTAGACTCGTTGTTTCTCTTGATTGTTTCCTTTTTGATAGAGTCCCACCAGCATTAGTAGTGCAGTCAGTCTTTCTTCATGCCATTTTGACTTGAGTAGTTTCAACACTTCATTTAGTGAAGTCTGGCTGTGCTTTTTAGCGAATGCTCTAAGTACTGGCACTCTAATTCCTAAGAATTTGTCACCAGCTCCGTATTCGCCTTCACCAGTTTTAAAAAACCGTTGGGAATGTTCGGCGATTTTGGTATTTCCGAGTTTTTGTAATTCAAGACTGAGATTTTTTGCAGTAGTCATGTTATTCGACTTCCAGATAATTTTTTTGCTCAAATCGCGGAGAACAAATTGCCAAAAATATTAAGTCATTTTCACCTGAATTGAAGATGCGTTGACGCATTTGCGGTGGAATCAGCACGACGTCACCTGCGGTCACCTTGGAAGGGCTCATATCACCAATTTCAACGGTGCCGCTTCCTTCTAGAATAACGTAGCGTTCAGCAGTGTCGGCAAGAGCATGCCATTTTGTTTTTTTACCAGGTTCTACTCTGGCGCGGGCGACGGATACCTCTTCATCGTCAGAGGAATTTGAGACTTCCGTGATAAAACATCCTTCTTTGAAAAAGTATTCCGAGTCGATTTGAAATTTTTTAATTCCACTGTTCATTGGTCCGTGCTCACTTGCCTTTATCCTTAGTCAAGAGTGTCAAGCTAGCACGATGTTAACAGCAATTAAATTTTTTGGTTCCAGCCTTTGGAGGCTATTCTCGACTCCAGTAAACACCGAAATGTACATAGGGTGCGATTGCAGTATCGCCCTCATCTACATTGTTTGGCACATCATGTCGGATTGGGGCCAGACTTTTTAGGTAGGCAGCCATCGATAAAGCATCGTCGTATTCGATACCAGCGTAGGCAGGCCAAGGCATAACAGGAACACTGCTGGCGCTGTGTTCAGTAGTTCCAACTCGAATCATCGTTACCAGGCGTTCCATAGTCCAGCTGCCCAAGCCTGTTTCCAGATCCGGTGTCAGATTTGCCGGATAGACTACGCCCGGGTCATCATCGACAAATGGGCTGGTATAGGCAATACCGACTGATGATCCTGCTAGTAAAAGGGAAGAGTTTGGCGTTCCTAGCAAGGCCCCATCAGTATGGCAGGCGCCACATCCCAACAGCCCCACCAGATATTTTCCTCTTTGAATCTGTTCGGTCGTATAGGTGGAGGAGGGAATGGGCTCGGGTGTAGCAAAAATGGAAGCTGGATCTATCTGTTCGAAATCATCCAGCGGGTTATAGCCAGACTGAGACTGGCAGCCGCTCAGTAATGCAGTAATGCCAATTGCGAGAATTAAACGAGAACCCTTTTCCATGAAAACCTCCTAAGCGCATCTTGCCTTAGAGTCATCGTGGCATGGCTATCAGGGGGCTTGTTTGATCTCGCGCAAAGGAGGGAGCGAATCTAATCTTCCGGTTCCAATGGGCCGAAAACTTTTCCATCTTTCAGATTATAGATCTGCACTTCGCCTTTTAAGCGCACCATTCGCTTTCCGAGTTTTGGAAAATCGGCGATTTCAAAATCTTTAGTTTCTCCACCCATGAGATAAGAAAGTTCATCCGCGAATGGATTTCGCAGGTGGTGGGGGACAGAAGGAGTTGGAAACGCCATGAAGTCACCGGCTTTGACTTCATATTCTTCGTCATTTATTTCAGCGATGCCTTTGCCAGAGAGAATGAAGATCCACTCTTCTTCACGATGATGTGAATGGTAGGTAAATGATTCTTTGCCGGGTGCTATGCGCACCAGGCTGACACCTATGCGACTCAGGCCAGTTAAGTCACTAAGTCGCGTTCCGGTAATTTCAGAATTTGGATTCCACGGATGTGAAAAAGTGCCTTCATTTTCTTTTATAGTGTCGGCGTTGATGACATTGGGCTTATCAGTTTCATCACTCATGGCATTGAATTAGCTATTCTCGACTGTAAACCAGTTCCCCGTTTACATAAGTTTGCTCGACTTCTATATCCATGATTTGTTCTTCATCGACAGTTAAAATGTCGTCAGAAAGCACAATCATGTCAGCAAATTTTCCAGGTTCCAGAGAGCCTTTAACTTCTTCTTCGAAGTTTAAGTATGCGCCTGTTAAGGTATAGGCCTGAACCGCTTCTTCTCGACTAATAATTTCATCCGGTCCATAAACAGTTCCAGTCATACCTTTGCGGGTCACAGCAGCATAAATTCCAACCATCGGGCCAATCGGTAAAATGTCGCTGGATATGGCCACGGTTATGCCATGATCCATTGGAGAGCGCAGTGGGTTGTTATGCTGTAATCGCCATCCATCCAAATTTTCCACGTAACGTCCTTCCAGGGTGTAAGTGAAATTTGGTTGTTGGGTAATGTGAATATCATGTTCGGCCATGAGTTCCATGGTCAGTTCTGGTGGCCGCATGGAAAAATGATTTAGATAGTGACGATGATCTTCTCGTGGATTTCTTTCCAGTGCGTCCGCTAATGTATTCACAACCAATATAATAGCGGCGTCACCGATTGCATGAATGCCCATTTGCCAACCGGCGTCATGAATTTCATTAAGATGTGCTACCAATTCTTCTTCGGGCATGTCCAGGTAACCGCGATATTCACCCTGATTTCTATAGGGTTCTAAAGTGTAAGCAGCCGGACCTGTGAAGCCACCGTCGGCGAAGACCTTAATCGGTCCAATCTTCAGAAAATCGTCGCCATCTCCAACTCGCGCCTTGACCTCATTAATTCCTGCCACGTCGAACCACTGAAATTGAACTTGTGAGCGCGGCAGAGAGAGTTCGGCGTTTTCATAGAGCTCTTCCCACATCGCAAATTCGCTGGGCGGTTTCGACGCGTCGGTAATAGAAGTAATTCCCAGGCTTAGCAGAGCATTGAGATTAATTTCCAAACTGGCTATCAATTCGTCGTAAGTGGAGTCAGGAACTAGCCTACCTACTAAGCCTTGCCGTTCTCGAATAACGCCATTTAACTCACCGTCATCTCCGCATTCGATCACTCCGCCGTCTGGTTGGGGAGTTTCGAGAGTTACACCCGCTAACTCCAACGCCAGACTGTTGGAGACAGCGCTATGGCCTCCTGCTCTGGTAAGAATGACCGGATTGTTAGGCGCCACTTCATCCAGATCGTAGCGTAGCGGTCGGCGACCCTCATCGAGTTCGTCTTCTGACCAGCCATACCCTGTGATCCATTCATCTTCACCGATTTCTGCGATCTTGGCTCGAATCAAATCCTGGATTTCAACGATAGAAGTTACGTCTCCGAGCTCGATATAGCGTTGTGGCCTGCCACGTATATGGGTGTGTGAATCATTAAAACCAGGCATTAATACTTTGCCATCTAGATCCACTATGTTGTCTGTGTTGTATTCTGATGTCAGGGAAGCGGTACCGGTAGCAACGACACGACCATCATTTACGACGACGGTATCGTGAATTGAAAACTGGTCATCGATAGTCAGTACTTTGCCATTGGTTAGAATCAAATCGACATTCTGATCCGAATTGCTAATTGTTTCTGAATTATCTTCCTGACTGCAGGCTGCGAGAATGAGGCTGGCAAGAACGATGAGAGATCTGCTTAAATTTTTCATGTGATAGAACTCGTTATTCGTTAAATTAGGATGTTAGTAAACCTTCTTTGGAGACATGATCGAGTGTCTGTTGCAGGGCGACGCTAAATTTTTCCACCATTTCATCAATTTGTTCTGTAGTAATGATTAATGGCGGGCAAAATGCAATGGAGTTTCCACCGACTGCTCGAATTAATAGACCATTGTCCTGGCAGGCTTGTTTGGCGAAGGCGCCAACACTAGCTCCCGCAAAACTTTCCCCTGTCTTCTTGTTGGCAACCAATTCGACTGCGGCAATAAGTCCATGCCCGCGCACATCACCCACAAGGGGATGATCAGAAAATTCTGCTAAGCGTTGTTGCATGTGCTCACCCATTTTTCTGGCATGGTCGAATAAATTGTCGCGCTGATAAATTTCTAATGTTTTTAGTGCTGCAGCACAGGCCGCGGGGTGTCCGGTGTAAGTGTAACCATGGCCGAAGACGCCGACTTCGGCACTTGGTTCTACCATAGCTTCATACATATAGTCAGGAATTACGCTGGCGCTAATGGGTATATAAGCAGAAGACAATTGTTTGGCCAGAGTAATTAGTTGTGGTGTAAATCCCATGGTCTGACAACCGAAATCGTTTCCAGTGCGACCAAAGCCGCAAATGACTTCGTCGCTCCACAGCATAATGTCGTACTTGGTAAGTAAAGTTTCGACTTCAGGGAAATAGCTATCCGGTGCCACAACCACGCCGCTCGCACCACCAACGGGTTCGGCGATAAAAGCTGCGATGGTTTCCGGTCCTTCCCGAACTATTAGTTCTTCAAGATTGCTAATGATGCGGGTGCAGAATTCTCTTTCGCTCTCATTGTCGATTCTTCCTCGATAATAGTGCGGAGAATCGGTGCGTAGAATACCCAGCGCTTCTAAAGGCAGTGAGAAGTGTTTGTGGTTGGCTTCCAGGCCAGTCAGCGCTGCCGACGCCAGAGTCACTCCGTGATAGGCTCGTTCCAGCGCGATAATTTTTTTCTTCTGTGGCTCACCCGTGACATTGAAGTAGTAGCGCAGCATTTTCATGTGAGAGTCATTCGCTTCACTACCGGAATTGGCAAAAAACACTTTGCCATTTTCAATAGGCAGCATTGCGCTAAGTTTGTCTGCAAGTTGCATGACTACTTTATGGGTTCTTCCACCGAACATATGAGAATAAGAAAGGGTTTTTAATTGTTCGGTGATGGCATCTATTAACTCTGCATTGCCATACCCCAATGCGGCACACCAGAGACCCGCGAGCCCTTCCAAATATTTGTTGCCAGCATCATCGTAGACATAAATACCCTCGCCCTTAACGATGTTTAATTGTTCGACGTGTTTAAGATTCGTGGTTGGATAAATTATTGAAGTCATCGTAGTAAGGCAGAGTCTGGTCGAATATAGAAAAAAGGGGAGACTGCGTCTCCCCTTAATTTTAATTACATTACTATTGAGGCTTTCGGAACTTTAACACCCAGCGGTCGGTATTGCCTCTTACGCCTGGAGTGCCTACCTCTTTAGATAAATCATCTTCAGGATGGTAATGCATGTCACTGAAATCGACGAATTCGAATCCAACGTCGATCATTTCCTTGATCACCAATACCGGATCAAGTCTGCGGCCATTTTGCGCGGCGCGAGAAGTGGGTTCTATGTGTCGGCGAGTATGATCAACCGTGCCGTAAACACCGCCTGGTTTCAGCGCGTTAAACACAGCTTCATTCATGTTTCTGCGGCCTTCTGCGGAAGGATTATGCAGGTTCCAGAACGTCAGAACCATGTCGAATCCAGCGTCATCGAATGAGAATTCAGGGATATTCTGTAAGCTAATTCCGCTGTTGACAGAAGAAGTACATCCCAGGCCGTCGAGAGACATTACGTCGTCTTCAAATCCATCGCTGACGCCAACGGAGAAGACCAGTTCGCCACCATTATTGCAAAGCGTTGGGCCGAGAAATTTAGACCAGTAGCCAGTAGCAGGCGAAATTTCTAATACCTTCATATTATCTTCGAGGCCAAAGAATTCCAAAACCTCAGCTGGTTTTCTATTGGCATCACGGGCAACCTCCGCTTCAGCGCGAATGCTACCTCCCAAAGCTTGTTCTATCTTTACGCTAGTTGCTGCAGCGTCGGCTGCTAACACTTGAGAGCTTACAAACATTCCAAGTATTACAAGTAAGAATTTTTTCATGCTAATCCTCATATCAGGGAATCGATCAGTTAGTGTTGAGTTTTATTTCCTATTATTGAATTTTCTTTTCAAAGGTGTGTGGCAAAGAGTTTTCTATTTTCTTGCCGTTAACCACCATTTCAAAGTTGTTGTGACTAAGTCTGCTGCATCTTGCTGCACAAAATGATTAGCAGTAGGTGCAGAAACTATGGTTGTGTCCATGTCATTCCAGTCCCAGGTATTATTTAGTCCATCAGAATGCAAGGCAGTGTCTTGCAGTCCGTGGAAAACAAGCAGAGGTACATTGAGTTGTGGGGCTGGTGGTGGCGCCGCCGAATCTGTAGATGTTCTTGGATAATTCTGTTTATAGTAGGCGAGCATGCCGGGGAAACTGGTTTGCGCGAAGGCATCAACATATTTCGATCGAGCATCCTGATCTGCTACCCAAAACGCCAAGGTTTCTGCAGTCATTGGGCCACCAAAAAGAATATCTGGATCCGCAGGCGAGCCTTCAATAAAGGTACGGGCGTAACCACTATTCTGCTGTTGCTCAGTATTGGTGGCGAGTTCTCTTGCAAGCCCATTCGGGTGGGGGAGATTTAGAATGACCAAATTCTCCACCATTTGTGGCAGAGCGAATGCAAATTGCCAGGAAACAATTCCACCCCAGTCGTGCCCAACGATAGTGGCTTTGTCTTCCCCTAAATGTTGAATTACCGCCGCGACATCAGAGACCAGGTAACGCATGTTATAGTTTTCTTCGCCTTCAGGTTTGTCGCTCAGGTTGTAACCTCGCTGATCAATCGCGACAACCTTGAAATCATCTTTTAATCCTTCCATCTGATGTCGCCAGCTGTACCAAAAATCGGGGAAGCCGTGAATCATCACAACAAGTGGTCCTTCGCCAACAGTTGCATAATGGATTTTTACGCCGTCATTATCGGCGTAGCCATGCTCCACTTCGTCCCATAGGTCTGCCTGGGCATGAGAAGCAATCAGTATTAGTAAGCCAGAAACCAGAGCCTTAACTGCGGAGAGTTTTTTCATATCACTGTGCCTGCGTTGATCAGATTAGTTGAGTAACCCCAGCGCAACCATCTCTGTGGTTCTTAGAGGAGTAAAAACGAGCAGTGATTAAAGCAGATTTGCTGCTAAATGTTTAATGAAATCAATCCATGGGTTAAGTTAGTACTGGCACCAAAAACGGGCCATTGCAAAAACTTTGATGTCTCTGTTTTGATGCATGTCATAGGCCGAACCTGGAAACTCTTCAAAATCTCGGTAGGAAAGTTAATACAGGATGCACTATAAATGAAAAATATTAGTATTTTCATGGGCTTAGCACTGCTGGGGACTACCGCGCCAGTGTTGACCCAAGGGCAAGATGGCCCGCAGCCACTTTTAACGGTAAAAGAAATCATGAACGGAATCATCACTCCAACAACATCTACTATTTGGGGCGCTTACCAGTTGCAATCAGAAACGGAATGGCTTGAAGTGCAGAATGCAGCACTGGCGGTAATAGGGGCAGGAAATTTGCTGGCACTTGGTGGTGCGGCTGATGGGGAACAAAACGCGGCCCAGGAGTCGGATTGGATTACTTATAACAGTCAGATGATAGAAGCGGCCCGTGCAGTAATCACTGCAGTAGATGCCAGAGATGAAGAAGCTTTATCGGAAGCTGGGAATAACGCGCTTTATCCGCCATGCGAAAGCTGTCATCAACAATACCAATAGCACGCAATATTAAGAAAACTCAAAACCGCGGTAACTATCCGCGGCAATCTCGTTACATTTCTCAACGTAGGACGGATAGCCAAGATAGGGCATAAAGATTCTTGGCTTGCCTGGAATATTTGCTCCGGTGTACCAGGAATTACAGCCATGGGGAAAGAGTGTTGGCTCGGCGATGCTGTTGACTAGTTCTACCCAGTGATCTTCAGCCGTAGCGCTCGCTACTACTCGATTTTTTTTCCTCGCTCTGCATATATGTTAACAAGTCGGCGATAAAGTCGACGTGTTGCTCGATGGCAACCATCATATTAGCTAACACAGATGGACTCCCGGGTCCGGTAATCATAAAAAGATTCGGGAAACCATTGATGCTTAGACCAAGAAAGTTAGCGGGCCCGGCATCCCAGTGATCTTTGAGTCTTTGGCCCTCGCTGCCTCTTATGTCGATTGCCAGCAAGGCGCCGGTCATAGCATCAAAGCCCGTGGCCAAAACCAGCGAGTCGAAACGATATTCCTTTGCAGCAGTTTTCAATCCTGTTTTGGTAATGCATTGAATGGGCGTTTGATTAATATCCACCAGTTCGACATTGCTTCGATTAAAAGTTTTGTAATAATCAGTATCTACACAGAGCCGCTTGCATCCCATCACAGTTTCCGGGCACAGCATCTCGGCAACTTGCGCGTCCTTAACAATGCCTTTTATTTTGCGATGGATAAAATCCACGGCGGTGGCATTCGCTTCGTAACTAGTTCCCAGGTCATTGAAGCTGGCTAAGAAGGGAAGGCCGCCGTCCTCCCAGCGTTGTTCATACACTGACTCTCGTTCACTATCAGGTAATTCCAATGCGGAGTCTTGGCTGGGTTTATTGTCGAGGGCCGCGTAACGGCGGGAATTTTCTACTCTGAATTGGCTATAGTTCGCCTTTATGTGCGCCTCGTGTTCCTTGTCCATTAGCGCATTATGAGCAGGTATGGAAAAACTGGCGGTACGTTGAAAAACGGTTAGCTGTTTCGCTTGTTCGGCAATGATTGGGATGGATTGAATGGCTGAAGAGCCAGTGCCGATTATGCCAACAGACTTGTCTTTAAAATCTACAGGGGTATGGGGCCACTGCCCTGTATGCAATAGCTCACCTGCGAAGTCTTCTATGCCTTTAATTTCTGGAACGTTGTGCTTGGAGAGACAACCGGTTGCCATAACACAGATGCTCGCGCAAAACGTTTCTCCACTTTCGGTTTGCCCATGCCAGAGATTGGTATCGTCATCAAAATGTAGTTGGGAGATGCGTGTTTCAAACTGAATGTTTTTGCGTAAATCAAAGCGATCTGCAACATGATTGGCGTAGTCCAGAATTTCTGGCTGGGGTGAATAGCGCTCAGACCAATTCCATTCCTGTTGAAGTTCGTCAGAAAACTGATAGGAGTATTCAAGACTGTTGACGTCGCAACGAGCGCCAGGATAGCGATTCCAGTACCAGGTACCGCCGACTCCAGTGCCTGCTTCATACACTTGTACATTTAATCCTAGTGAGCGGAGTTTATACAGCGCATACAGTCCGGCAAAACCAGCACCTACAACAACCACATCAAACTTCCTGGTTGCGTTCATTAAGCTATTACCAGGGCTGGTAGGCGCTCCAAAAACCAGAACATGGCAATGCCGCCCAAGCCATAGGCGAGACCACGCTGCATGCTGGGTATCAGGTCATGCATGAGTCTGGTAAGCAATGCGTTTGTCGCCAATAAAGCACAAATAAAAGCTACCTGGCCCCCCTCAACGCCTAAGTTAAAGAAGAGTAGGGCGAGAGGTATGTCGGCGTCACTTAATCCTAGTTCACCGAGCGCGCCAGCAAAACCGAAGCCGTGAAACAATCCGAAAACGAACGCTACTATCCATGGTTTAGAATGCACCAGGGTGAATTCACCTCGCTGCGCCATAATCACCTCACGGGCGAGAAATACGATAGATAACGCAATCAGCACTTCTATAGGGGCATTCGGAACCGGGAAAATACCAAGTACGGCGAAAGCAAGGGTAATGCTATGGGCAATAGTAAAGGCGGTTATAGTCTTAATTAATTTCCAGAAGCCGGTAAGCAATAGCAGTAATCCCAAGACGAACAGTAGATGATCAATTCCAAACAGGATGTGTTCGGCGCCGAGGATCAGGTAAGTAACGGCAAGACTGGCTATGGACGCGGCACCTGCTTTTAATTGCGACAGTTGCACATCGACGAAACTGCCGTCACCGGGAAAGAAAGCCGAGACATCACTGCCATCACTCCATTGTGCAATGACGACGACGCCTTCGAAACTCCAGGGAAAAGATATCGTGTCTTCCACGTTTAGCGCTGGTTGGCACTGAAATCTGTAACTGAATCTGCTCGGATCTAAACTTTCGCAGCGTTCTGGTAAGACCCTTTCAATATTGAATAGCGGTGGAACCTGCTGATCTACAATGGACAATTCATATTGATTGTCATTTTGTTCGTAAAGTAATACCCGGGCAACTCCAGTGACATCGATGTCATGAGAATAAGCTGTTAGCGGCAGCAATAAGAGTATTATTGCTGCTAACAAAAATTTAATGTTCTTCTTCGGCATCGCTTACAATGATTGTGTATTGATCCCACAGTTTGTCGACTTCTGCTTGCAATCGAATCTCTTCTTCATCAGCAATCCAATCGAGACGTACACGATCGGTAATTTCTTCGAGGGGCGGTAATCTTGCTTCGCGACGTTCAACAACCATTAGCCAGTGTTGACCGCGATTGCTTGGGAATGGTCCTACCCAAGTATTCGATTCAGAACTAAAGACTGATTCACTAAACTCCGGACTGAATATGTTTGCCAGATCAATTCGATTAACGTTAGGTAGAGGGGCATTATTTCCAGGAGAAGCCGCAAGAATGGTCTCTGCTTCTGAGCCATTGTCTAGCAGCGCTAGAACATCCTGGGGCAACTCATCGCGCGTATTTAGAACAAGCTCATCCACTGAAACTAAAGGCAGGGTTCGATAACGATCCAGATTTGTCTGATAGTAGGACTCCAAATCCGACGTGCTTGGTTGAATCACGTCACCGCTAAGCACATGCCGCATTTTTTGCGCGAGCATGTCATGAATGCGGGCATCGTTGTCCAGGCCCAGAGCGATCGCTTCCTGTACTAATATCTGTTCTTCAACATAGGTGGAAGCGACTAACTGACGTTGTTCGTCTGTAAGAGCTTGTCCAGCGGTCATCTCTTGCATGAAAATTCGGGCATCAATCTCTCGCTGATCGATTTCCAAAAGGTTTTCACTGTTTAGTTGGGAGATGCCGTAAACAAAAAAAATAGCTACTGCCAAGGCGAAAAAATGGACCGTGGGCTCTTTGCTCAATTTTTTGATTGTCTTCTCACTCTGATCTACTTCGCTCATCCTCTAATCCCCCTACCAAGGGATGCCTAGTTTGGGGTTAGATGCCCCAGGTTGCAAGGCCTTCAGTGCTGGCACTTGCAATAATCAGGGAGTTAAGATTCTATTACCAAACTCCCATGTGAAGAAATACTATGGAAAAGCTTTCACCGCAGTTTATGGATTCTTGTCGGAGAGAAAAAGGCAAGTTTCTACGTGGCGAAAACATGACTCGTATTGAGACATTCGTCGATGCTGCCTTTGCCTTTGCTTTTACTATGTTGGTAATCAGCATAGATCAAATTCCCCAAAGCCCGGAAGAATTATTAGAGCTCTCTAAAGACATTCCGGCCTTTCTATTAAGTGCTCTCCTTATTGGTTCTATCTGGTTATCTCATTCAAATTGGTCCCGCGTCTTCGGTTTGCAGGACAGAATAACAGTGTATTTGAGTTTGCTGTTGGTAATGCTTGTCCTTGTTTTTGTGTATCCAATAAAACTAATGATGCAAACTACTGTGCTGTATTTTTCCCTCGTCTGGTTTGGATTCGAATTTATGGACACTGGATTATTTGATTCCCCCGGATGGGGAACTGAAGATGATGTTGGACAATTATTTATCTATGTTGCAATTGGGTTGATGGCATTGTCGGCGATTCTAATTTCTTTTTATCAGAACGCGCTCAGATTTCGTGAAGAGCTGGTTATGAATAAAAAGGAAATAAAATATTGTGTACATAACACTTTGGCATGGTGCGCGGTAATTGTAACGGCGGCAATTTCTGCTTTAATTGCTATTCTCACTTCTGATGTCTATGCCCCAGTTTCAGGATTTATCTATGGATCATTATTCGCTTCCGTTCCCTTAGCTCAATACTCTTATTACAAACGCCATCCGGAATTACTGTCCGAATAGTTCAGTTACAAAGAACACATCCTGTACAAGGAATAGGTGCATCTGTATAATGCCGTTTTGCGGATAGTGGTAATCTTATGTTACGTATTGCTGAAGAGGCTCTAACGTTCGATGATGTTCTGCTTCTGCCTGCTCACTCCACCCTTCTTCCTAAATCCGTCAGCCTAGAATCCAAGTTAACGCAATCAATCGCGTTGAATATTCCATTGGTTTCTTCCGCCATGGATACCGTAACCGAATCGCGCTTGGCAATTGCCATGGCGCAGGAAGGCGGCCTGGGAGTTATTCACAAGAGCATGAGCGTAGAGAAACAGGCTCGCGAAGTTCGCCTCGTAAAAAAATATGAAAGTGGAGTGGTTCGAGATCCATTCACCATTCCTGTCACCGCAACCATTCGAGATCTGGTTGCACTAATGAATGAAAATGACATCTCAGGTATGCCGGTGCTGGATAGCACTGGTCTGGCTGGCATCGTCACGAGTCGTGATGTGCGCTTCGAAGAAAATCTGGATGCGACTGTCGACACCATCATGACGCCGAAAGATAAGTTGGTAACGGTTGGTGAAGATTTCGAATTGGACGAAGTGAAAGAATTGCTTCATCGCCATCGTATCGAAAAGATTCTGGTTGTTAATGGCGGCTTCGCATTAAAAGGGCTTATCACCCTGAAAGACATTCGAAAATCGGAAGACTTTCCGAATGCGGCAAAAGACGAGCTTGGTCGATTACGCTCTGCCGCAGCCGTGGGAACCGGTGCCGATACTGCCGACAGAGTCGATGCTATCATCGAAGCCGGTGTTGACGTGGTAGTGGTAGATACAGCTCACGGTCATTCACAAGGTGTTATCGACCAGGTTAAGGCGATAAAAACGAAGCATCCCTCAATCTCTGTTGTCGGCGGCAACATCGCGACTGCGGATGCGGCAAAAGATTTAGTGAAAGCAGGTGCCGACGCCGTCAAAGTAGGAATCGGACCGGGTTCAATTTGCACAACGCGAATTGTAACTGGCGTAGGCGTGCCGCAGATAACTGCGGTCGCCAATGTAGTAGATGCCATTAAAGGTACCGATGTCTGCGTAATTTCAGATGGGGGAATTCGCTACTCCGGTGATATTGCCAAAGTAATTGCTGCCGGAGCCCATGTAGTAATGGTGGGCAGCTTGTTAGCTGGATCGGAAGAAGCACCAGGTGAAGTAGAGCTCTACCAAGGAAGAAGTTATAAGGCTTATCGCGGCATGGGATCATTAGGTGCCATGTCCCACTCTCAGGGTTCCAGCGATCGCTATTTTCAGGATATCGAATCCGGGACACAGAAATTGGTGCCGGAAGGTATTGAAGGCAGGGTGCCTTACAAGGGTCCTATGTCTGCCATCGTGCATCAACTTATGGGCGGACTCCGTTCTTCTATGGGTTACACAGGTTGTAAGGATATAACGGACATGCGAACTAAAACGCAATTTGTGAAGATTACGGAGTCCGGTATGTCTGAATCTCACGTCCATGACGTCTCAATTACTAAGGAGGCTCCGAATTATCGGGTCTCCTAGTACGATTTTCCTTTCGAAGAGTAAAAAGTTTTTAATCAATCCTAACATTCGTTTTTAAATTAAATGACAGCAGCAAACATTCATTCCCAGAAAATCTTAATTCTGGATTTTGGCTCCCAATACACTCAGTTAATTGCGCGACGAGTTCGCGAGGCAGGCGTTTATTGTGAGATTTGGGATTACGAGGTTGAAACAGAACATCTGAATGAATTCGATCCACAGGGAATTATTTTTTCTGGTGGACCAGAATCGGCGAATACAGAAGTTTCTCCTCGAGCCAGCAAACTTGTGTACGACTATGGTGTTCCAATACTGGGCATTTGTTATGGCATGCAAACCATGGCAGAAGAATTTGGCGGCAAAGTTGAAGCTTCGGCCAGGTCGGAATTTGGCTTCGCTCAAGTAAATGCAACGGCAAAGAACAGATTATTAGATGGTATTGAAGATCGCTTTACCGATGATGGCAGTGCCCAGTTAGATGTCTGGATGAGCCATGGTGACAAAGTCACGGAAGTGCCGGATAGTTTTCGGCGAATTGCCAGCACCGAGAGTGCGCCCATCGCGGCCATGTGTGACGACGCACGAAACTTTTATGGCATACAGTTCCATCCGGAAGTCACTCATACTTTGCAAGGACAAAGAATACTCGAGCGCTTCGTACATGATATTTGTGGCTGCGAATCCTTGTGGACATCGGCAAGTATTATCGAAGATGCGATAAACACAGTACGTAAAAATGTCGGCACAGATAATGTGTTGTTAGGTTTATCTGGTGGAGTAGATTCTTCTGTAGTCGCAGCGCTACTGCACAAAGCTATTGGAGATCAGCTTACCTGTGTCTTTGTTGATAACGGATTGCTTCGACTTAACGAAGGTGATCAGGTCATGGCTACCTTCGCCAAAAACATGGGAATAAAAGTTATTCGAGCCGATGCCGAAGAGCGTTTTCTCAGCAAGTTGGCCGGGGTTGCAGATCCAGAAGATAAGCGGAAAGCTATTGGAAATACGTTTATCGAAGTGTTTGACGAAGAAGCGACAAAGCTGGGAGATGTAAAGTGGCTTGCTCAGGGAACAATTTATCCTGATGTCATCGAATCCGCCGGTTCTAAAACCGGTAAGGCCCATGTGATCAAATCTCATCATAATGTTGGTGGATTGCCTGATGACATGAAACTGGATCTGGTAGAGCCATTAAGAGAGCTCTTTAAAGATGAAGTAAGAAAGATTGGGCTTGAATTGGGTTTGCCTTATGAGATGGTCTATCGCCATCCTTTCCCTGGTCCTGGATTGGGCGTGCGAGTACTCGGTGAAGTTAAGAAAGAGTATTGCGATATATTACGGCAGGCGGACGCCATATTTATTGAAGAACTGCACAACGCAGACTGCTATCACAAAGTCAGTCAAGCCTTTGCCGTATTTTTACCAGTTAAATCAGTCGGAGTAGTTGGGGATGCGCGACGCTATTCTTATGTTGTTACTTTGCGCGCGGTTGAAACCATCGATTTTATGACGGCACGCTGGGCGAGACTGGATCCGGAGCTACTGGAAACAATTTCTAATCGCATAATGAATGAAATTGCAGAAGTCTCTCGGGTAAGTTATGACATCTCGAGCAAGCCGCCAGCAACCATTGAGTGGGAGTAAAGGGTGCCGAAATGAAGATTAATTACGTAACCATCGGTACAAATGACAGAAAGGCAGCGGAATTATTTTATGATCAATTGCTTTCTGATTCTCCGTTCGAAAAAATTTACAGCGAAGATCGCATGACAATGTGGGTTAACGATGGCTTTATGTTTGCACTCGCTGAGCCTTTCGATGGCAATGAAGCTACTGTTGGCAATGGCTCCATGTTCGGCATTCAAGTTCCTGGTGATGCCGAAGTAAACAGGCTTTACGACCTCGCCCTCTCATTAGGGGCCACTGACGAGGGCGAGCCTCGTATTCGTAGTGAGCATCAGTCAGCCTATGTGCGCGATCTCGATGGAAACAAACTCTGCTTCTACGCTTGAGTAGATACTAAGGTGTAAACAAATCGATGTTTCTTGATGTGCTCACCACTGGTGGAACCATAGACAAAATCTACTTCGATAAAAAAAGCGAATTCGAAGTAGGAGATCCAGTGGTTGGAAAGTTACTCGAAGCCATGGATGTTGGATTCGAATTTCAAGTCGATGCTCTCATGCGTGTCGATAGTCTCGATATGACAGATGAACATCGAGATATCATCGTCGAGCGAGTAAAAGCGTCAACGACAAAACACATACTGATCACCCATGGCACCGACGGTATGGTTGAAACTGCCAGCAAGCTTCAGGGCATCGAAGATAAAACTATTGTACTAACCGGCTCATTGCAGCCGGCTGCCTTTGTACATAATGATGCTGTGTTTAATATTGGTTGTTCTATCGGTGCTGTGCAAACTCTGCAAGCAGGTGTTTATATAGTCATGAATGGTCAGGTATTCGATGCTGACAAGGTGACGAAAAACTTGAAGGAAAATCGCTTCGAGAGTATTTCAGAATAAATATTGTATTCCGTTGTTAATGAATTTTTCTGATTACAACTCTTGACGGTGCTGCCTGCAATTTAAGGCGCAATCATCGCTAATACTTTCTATGAAAATTTTATCCGTAAAAGCAGTTCCCACAGTGTCCTGGAGTTCGCACCATCCGCTGAATTTCAAACCAAAACTTACTACCTTTGGCATTCTTTGTTTCGGTTTGATGATTTTTGGAATAGGTGAAGCATTATTGATCGCGGCGGGAGCGGGTGTTAGTCCGTGGACGGTATTCGCACAAGGAATCGGCTTAGTTACCGGTTTGTCCATTGGTTGGGCTACTTTGTTAGTCAGTCTGGGAGTTCTGGCGCTGTGGATTCCCTTAAAACAAATACCCGGTATCGGCACACTTGCCAATGCCGTAATAATTGCTGCAGCTATCGAGATTTCATTACCCTACTTACCGAGTCCGGAGAATTACGCAATGAAAATTGTAGAGACTGCATTGGGAATCTTAATGGTGGGTTTTGGGAGCGGACTCTATCTAATTGCACATCTCGGGGCAGGACCAAGAGATGGCTTAATGACGGGTTTGCAGAGAGTTAGTGGATTGCCAATTGCCTGGGTGCGAACATCAATTGAGATTACCGCTGTCGCATTTGGCTGGGTGCTTGGTGGCACTGTAGGTGTCGGTACAGTAATGTTTGCTCTAGGCATTGGGCCGGCAGTTTCCATAGGATTGTTTACCGTTCACCGCTTTTCGCAATCCAGTGTTTAGTGTTCTTATTGTGTGAATCATGACCCCTTACTTAACTGAAACAGCTATGAAAATTCATGAGCAATGGATGCAACGAGCGCTAGAGCAAGCTCAACTGGCGGCACTGGCCGATGAAGTGCCAGTAGGCGCAGTACTCGTAGATTGTGCGTCTAATCAGCCTCTGGCGTCTGGCTACAACCGACCTATAAGTGAGAAAGATCCTACAGCCCACGCGGAAATTGTGGTTTTACGACAGGCTTCACAGTCTCGAGGTAACTACCGCCTGCCGGGGACAGTGCTTTATGTTACTATTGAGCCTTGTACCATGTGTGTCGGCGCCTTGATGCATGCCAGAATAGACGCCGTTGTTTTTGGTGCTAGAGAGCCTCGGGCAGGGGCGATTATTAGTCAGCAGAGACTGACAGAAGCAGAATTTTTTAACCATCGGCTGAACTTCATTGAAGGCGTGTTGGAAAAAGAGTGTAGTCAGTTGGTACAGGATTTTTTTAAATCCAAACGGTAAGTAAAAAACTCAATTTAGAGCAGCCGTAACAATAGAGCTGCAGTCAAAAAACTTATGATGCGCAAAATTTTATTCCTGGTTTTACTACCACTGATTTTGTCTTCCTGTGCGGGATACTCCACCTTTCAGGCCTACCAGGGTGATACTCGTTCCGACATGCAGGTTGCCACTTTGTCCGGTGCGCAATACTTAAGACAAGATTGGATTAACCGCTATATCGATTCCGTCCGCTTCACCAGTGTCGATGAAATTCAGGTAGACAATTCCCGCGAGTACAACACTGTTGCAATCGCTCCGGGATTTCATGACATCACCGTCTATTTCTATTGGGATCTCGGTAGCACCAGAGGGCTTGCCCCAGCCCTGGTTAGCTATGCAGCTTCCCGGGAAACCCTCAGTCGAACGCTTAGGTTCAATGCACGAGCAGGGGAAACCTACACAGTGCATGCTCAACGGGTCTTCGATGAGGCAGAAGAGCAAAGAGATATCACGACAATCGACCATGTAGATTTCTGGGTGGAAGATGAAAGTGGTTATGAAATCGTTAGCCGAGAAGATGGTCGCTATATCGCTACCCAATAATTCAGCTTGTTTTTAAAACACAGTTTTTTCTGTATTCCTTTTTCAAATAGATTATCATAGCGCCTCGTTCATGGAGCGCTTTTTCGCAGTAACCCCGGAGCTTTCCGGACTCGACTTTTTGGACTAAGCCTAGATGCAAGCATTGTTTGGAGCGGCAGCTCTATCCGCTTTCAAGTCTTCAAAATTACTCCGCACTCTAAAAGCCTCTCTCACCAACGTAAGCGATCTACAAGCGCAATTCGTTCACCTTATTGATTGTGATGATAGCTTTATCGCAGCAGACTCGGCCGAGCTGAATTCCTTACTCAAATACGGTGATCCTGCAGTGACAATCAGCGCAGATGGCCAAGTACTTACACAAAGATTGGTGGTACCACGGCCTGGCACAATCTCACCCTGGTCGAGTAAAGCCACAGACATTCTGCACAATTGTGGATTGAAGCAAATTCGCCGAATTGAAAGAGGCGCGATGTTCACAATCTCTGTCAGCGACTCTCTTGATGACGAAGCTATTGCGATTCTAGATCAATGTATTCATGACCGCATGACTCAAATCGTCATTGCTGAGGTGGAGAATGCGGCCCAGCTATTTGCTACTGCGGATCCAAAACCGCTGAGCTCGGTGGACTTGTCTTCCGGGAAAACTTCGCTGGAAGAAGCTAATAGCAGAATGGGTCTGGCCTTAGCGAGTGATGAGATTGACTATCTCTATGATCAATTTGAATCTCTAGGGCGGGCACCTAACGATATCGAGCTTATGATGTTTGCCCAGGCAAATTCGGAGCACTGCCGGCACAAAATTTTTAATGCTGACTGGACCGTGGATGGCAAAGCGAAAGAGCGTTCATTGTTTTCCATGATTCGACACACCCACGAGCAATCACCCGAGAATGTCTTGTCTGCCTATGAAGATAATGCGGCGGTAATGCGGGGTCATGAGAGTTCCAGATTTTTTCCCGATGCTAATTCTCAAGAGTATGGATTCCAGGATGAACCGGTTCATATCTTGATGAAGGTTGAAACTCATAATCATCCAACTGCTATTGCTCCATTTCCCGGGGCATCCACTGGATCGGGCGGTGAAATACGAGATGAAGGGGCAACTGGGAAAGGGGCCAAGCCGAAGGCAGGCTTAACCGGGTTTAGTGTGTCCAATTTACGACTGCCTGAACTACCACAACCCTGGGAAGAAGATCTTGGTAAACCGGCACACATTGCTTCGGCCCTGGATATTATGCTCGAAGGACCCATTGGTGGCGCCGCATTTAATAACGAATACGGTAGACCAAACTTGTGTGGCTATTTCCGCAGCTTCGAAGAAAAAGTAGATAACGAAGCAGGTGAGTCAGAGATTCGCGGCTATCACAAGCCAATAATGATAGCTGGTGGTATCGGCAATATACGTGAACCCCATGTGCTGAAAGGAAATATCGATGTCGGCGCGAAACTAATCGTACTCGGTGGTCCAGCGATGTTAATCGGATTGGGCGGTGGTGCCGCTTCATCCATGGCGTCGGGTGCTGGCAATGAAGATTTAGATTTTGCTTCGGTACAGCGCGAAAACGCTGAAATGGAACGTCGCTGCCAGGAAGTCATCGATCGCTGTTGGCAACTGGGCGAGGCCAATCCTATTTCCTTTATTCACGATGTTGGTGCCGGCGGTTTATCCAATGCCTTACCTGAATTGGTAAAAGACGGTGGTTGTGGCGGTAGTTTCGAATTACGCGCTATTCCGAATGCGGAGTCTCAAATGTCGCCATTGGAGATTTGGTGTAACGAAGCACAGGAACGCTACGTTATGGCTGTTTCTGCAGAGGATCTCGATCGCTTCGATGCGCTCTGCCGGCGAGAACGGTGTCCTTACGCGGTAGTGGGTGAAACCACTGCTGAAAAACATATTCGCTTACACGACGAACACTTCGCAAATAATCCAATCGATATACCCATGGAGGTTCTATTTGGTAAACCGCCAAAAATGCATCGCGATGTTAATTCTGGTCGTGTAAATACGACAGAGTTTGATACCGGTGCAATTGATCTTCACGAGGCGGCACAGCGAGTACTTTCTTTACCGACAGTCGCGAATAAAACTTTCTTAATCACAATCGGTGATCGCACCATTACCGGATTGGTGCATCGCGATCAAATGGTGGGACCTTGGCAGGTACCGGTGGCAGATGCTGCGGTTACTGCGACTTCCTACAATCACTACAGCGGTGAAGCCATGGCCATGGGAGAGCGTACCCCTCTGGCATTGTTTGATGCTGCCGCGTCTGGCCGCATGGCCATCGCCGAGGCGATTACCAATATTGCATCTGCGGCAATCGAGAAAATTGGCAACATAAAACTGTCTGCAAACTGGATGGTTGCGGCAGGCCATGGATGTGAAGATGCGAAACTCTATGCCACAGTGGAAGCGGTGGGAATGGAATTGTGTCCGCAGCTAGGAATTTGTATTCCAGTCGGAAAAGATTCTATGTCCATGCGTACCGTATGGAATGAAGCTGGCGAAGAAAAAAGTAACACGGCGCCGCTTTCTCTCATTGTGTCTGCTTTTGCGCCGGTTTCAGACATCCGCCAAACCCACACTCCCAAATTGCGTACGGATGTTTCGGCATCGACTCTGCTCTTTATCGATTTAGGTCATGGTAAAAATCGAATCGGTGGATCTGCGTTGGCTCAGGTTTATCGAGAATTGAAAGGCGAGGTTCCTGATCTAGATAGAGCAGCGGATCTAAAAAATCTTTTTGCCTTTGTACAAAGATGTCGAGGCGACGATTTGATTCTCGCTTACCACGACAGATCCGATGGCGGGTTGTTTACTACTATCGCGGAGATGTGTTTCGCAGCCCATAGCGGGATTGATTTACAACTGCAGGGATTAGCAGATCAAGACTCCTTATTAGCGAGTTTGTTTACAGAAGAACTTGGCGTGGTGATCCAGGTCGCCGATGAATCTCTTGAAGTTATCACCTCCATGGCGGTTGAACAGGATTTGCACTCTTGTCTGCATGTCATTGGAAAACTAAATCAGTCTGATGAAATCACTATTAATCTGGGTGAGACACAGATATTTAATAGCAGTCGAATTGCCTTACAACGTACCTGGTCGGAAACAACTTTTCATATGCAAAGTATTCGCGACAATTCTGATTGTGCCCAGGAAGAATTCGATCAAATTCTAGAGACAGACGATCCGGGCATGAATGTGGTTTTGGGATTCGATCTAAACGATGACATAACCGCACCCTATGTAAACACCGGGGCAAGGCCAAAAGTAGCTGTATTAAGGGAGCAGGGAGTTAACGGCCAGATCGAAATGGCGGCGGCGTTTGATCGAGCGCGTTTTAGTGCTATCGATGTCCATATGACCGACATTATCAGCGGGGCGATCAAGCTCGATGATTTCAATGTTGTTGTTGCCTGCGGTGGATTTTCTTACGGCGATGTACTGGGCGCTGGAGGAGGTTGGGCCAAATCCATTCTTTTTAATGATTCGGTGAGAACAAGTTTTACCAAGTTCTTTGAGAATCCAAATACCTTAACGCTCGGTGTGTGCAATGGCTGCCAGATGGTATCTCTGTTGCAGGATCTGATTCCTGGCGCCGACAATTGGCCAACCTTTGTCAGAAATCGTTCCGAGCAATTCGAAGGACGCCTGAGCCTGGTAAAAGTTGAAAATTCACCATCAGCATTTTTCCTTGATATGGCTGGATCACAATTTCCTCTGGCCGTGGCCCATGGCGAAGGTAGAGCGTTATTTTCTAATAGTGAGCAGCAACAAGCCCTAATTGATGCAGGATTAATTAGTTCGCGTTATGTAGATAATAAAGGAGATGTTGCGGTTAAGTATCCAGCGAATCCAAACGGCTCACCAGATGGTATTGCTGGATTGTGCAGCGTCGATGGTCGAGTGACGATTATGATGCCACATCCCGAGCGAGTATTCCGAGCTAGCCAGAATTCCTGGCATCCGGATGATTGGCAGGAAGATGCACCGAGCATTCGCTTATTCCGAAATGCGCGGAAGTGGCTGGATTAATCATGACAGCTGCGCTGTTCAAAATTGAATTCTATGTACCGGAAAGTCATCTCGAACTGGTCAAGCTAGCCATGTTTGATGCTGGTGCGGGGCGAGTGGGGGATTACGATGCCTGTGCCTGGCAAACATTGGGACAGGGTCAATATCGACCACTGCAAGGCAGCCAACCATACCTGGGTACTCAAGATAAGATTGAAACCGTTGCAGAATACAAGGTCGAATTAGTTTGTGCCGAAGAATTTTTAAACGCAGTAGTTGAGGCTATGAAAACCTCACACCCTTATGAGGAAGTGGCTTACGGAGTGATACGAATGGAATCGGTGGAGTAGTCCTGTGAAATATCTTTCTGTTCATTCCGACGAGTAACAGCCCGAGCTCTTCTCGAAACTGTAGCTTCTGAAACACTCAAAGCACTGGCGGTAAGTTTCTGGTTGCCACCGTAATACTCAAGCACGTGCTCTACTACTGTTCCTTCTAGCTCCTTCATCATTGCTTTCAGATTGAGAGAGCTATTTTGGCTTGGATCGTCGTTGATAGAAATGCAATTCGTAATTTGACTTAGTAATTGCTTATGGAGTTTGCGTTCCTTCGTGAAGGGAACGAAGGTGAGTAAGCGAAACAGTCGAGTCTTCTCTTCTGTATAAACCAGCATACCGAGCATTAAAGTAAAGGCAAATGAAAGGATGACTGCGGCAGTTAGGGTTGATCCCATTTCCTGCGCAATGAGAACTATGAAACCAACAGAAATTACTGGGAACATGCTAATAAGCATGACTAAGCAGCGTTGGCGGCTCAAATTCGAGCGAAGTTTTCTGAATCCATGAACGAGCAGACCAATGCCGAGTGGAAGAAAAGCAAGTAGATAAAGCTGAAAGATCCAATACTGATCACCTTCAACTTTAGTAAGTGAAACGTCTGTTGCCACTGCGCTCGCGATAATGCTTCGATTAAAGATGATCGAAACCACCATAAACGCCAGAAGTACATTCATACCAAGCTTTATCTTGGGTAGGTTCCATTTAACCTCTGAATATTCGAAGCAGAGATTCACGTAACCATGAATAAAAAAGACAAGACAGCAGTAATAGGCGGTTAAAACCACAAGTGCCGTTTGTTCCGTGTACTCAGGTTTAATGGCGGTTAACTCTGCAATGTTTAATAACAAAACAGCGATAAATAAGATGCCAAGGTTGAAGTTTTCATTCCACAGGGATTCGTGATAGCGCATAAAGATGGCTATCTTCAAACAAATAGCTACTAAAGATGGTATTAAAAGAAGTTCCACTTTGAAACTTGCTCCCAAACGCTTCTAGCTGTTGATTAAGCGTAATCGCTACAGAAGAAATCGAGTATAGGATCTATTCGAATTCTAATCTGCGCAAATCATCACAGAACTAGGCCAATCTGGCTTATAGAGAGACCACTGCCTGCACCTAAAATCAAAATCCTGTCCCCTTCAGCCGGATTAGCGGTCTCTAGGGTTACTGGGATAGTTGCGCTAGTGAGGTTACCATAACTCTGGAATATTGTGGGAGCTTTTTCGAGGGAAATTCCGGCTAATTTCGCCATTCTGTGATGGGGTTTGCTTCCTACCTGATGGCAGATCAAATGATCGACGTCTTTTGGCTTCCAAGCCAGTTCCTCATAAGTTTCCGTTATAAGGTCTTGGTGCATCCTTATCATGACGCCTGAAATTTTGTCCATCGCCATTTCACCATTGCGCCGACCACTTTTGTCTATCTGATACCAGCATAGTTCAGCATAGCGCCCGCGGCTATTAAAACGGTAAGTTTTTATGCCAGACCTGGCTGAGGCCCTTTGCAAAATGACTGCACCGCCACCGTCACCTGCGGTAAATGATCCAACTTTTTTGTTAAAATTTTCAATAGTTGGATCTTCGTTAATAATGGCGATGATGTCGTGGTGTAGATGGTTTGGCACTTCACCCGTTACAACTAATACGTTTTCCGCCGCGCCAGTAGCAATCATGGCATCGCCGACAGACATGCCATTAGAGAATCCATGACAGGCATTGGACACATCAAGGCAAGTGGCATTGACACATCCCAACTGACGTTGAACCCTATGGGAGGTAGCAGGTTCAACCCAGTCTCGCTCGATGCCGCAATACAGCACCATACCGATGTCTTTTGGATCCATGCCGCACTTTTCTAGTGCAGTACGACCGGCTCGGATTGCCAAATCCGAAGGTCTATCTTCAGGTGCAGCAAATCTTCGCGATTTGATTCCCGTGAGGTCTTCTAACCAAGTATTTGGAATACCGAAATTCTGTTCAGACTTAATCTCATCCATGAGCTCCTGCGACGTAACTTCCTGCTCAGGCAAATAGGTGCCTATCGACGCAATTTTGGAATGACCTGTCATGTTCATAAGATTGCCCTGTGTTATTCCCTGAGGTTTTTACTTATTCCTCTAAGTTACTTCCCCGACATTTAATAGTACCCATTATCCACAGGTCGGCATAAAAAAGGAAAGCTTAATAACCACTAATTTTGCATATTTGAAATACTAATTTTTTCAGAATTTCAAAAATGAAATTTCGCTCTAAGTCCTTATATTGGAAAGGAATAAAAAAGATTTTTTTTAGCTGTAGGAGATATTCCTACAGCTAGAAATGTATACGTTCGGAAGCTATGGTTTAGATCGAATTACCTGATGTATTTCGATAGGTGAGTTTGTTTTTTTAGATTGGACTGCGGTTAATTTTAAAAATTTCGTGTGAAAAAATACTAAGAACTACTAAGACTAATTAGCCGAGTTGTAATGGATCGATCTTCCCCATGATGTACGTCGAACATGCGCACAGGAAAACGACTGTGTTTAAGATCCTTGAAATAGTGTTCCAATGTGCTTCTTACTACCGGGAACGCAATCTCAGACCAGGGGATTTCTTCTTCAGCAAACAGCGCAACTTCCTCAGATTCGATGCCCGGATCAAAATTCAGGTCAGTCAGTTCAGCTCTAAAGAACATATAGACCTGATTAATCGTTGGTAGGTTAAAAAGCGTATAGAGGCTGTTATCTGCGACGGTGACTAAAGCTCCTGCTTCCTCTTTGGTTTCACGGATGGCGCCATGAAGACTAGACTCTCCGTTTTCCATAAAACCTGCTGGCAATGTCCACTTGCCTATTCTCGGTTGAATTGCTCTTTTGCAAAGCAACACTTTATTGTCATGTATAGGTAAAGTGCCAACTACGTTTTTTGGGTTTTGATAGAAGATCGTGTCGCAATCGTCACAGCAGTGACGCGGCTTATCATCGCCTTCAGGTATTCGAACAATAAGTGGCGCTGCACATTGATGGCAAAACTTCATGAGTTTCCCGATTGCCTATTGGAATTAAGATAATTCAGCAAAGAGCCAAGTGTACTTTGTTCGATAGTGCTGGAGCAAAGCGGAAGGGGAGCTGGGTGCTAAGGAAAGCGCCTAATTATGAGAATAAATAGAATGCTAAATGCGGTTTAACTGGCAATGCAGGCGAAATTTCTTCGAAGTCATAAAGGCTTCGATTTCCCGCAAGCGTTTTTCCAGTGTGCTATAAATTTCGGTGCATTCCGCGCGCGTGAATTTCGGTCCTGAATCGATATCTTCTTCGGCAGATTTGTTTCGCTTGGAGGATTTGTTCTTGAAGCCGCTAAATGCATTGCCAATTTCAGCTTTGAGATCAATATGAACTTCTTCGGCAGCTTCGTGAATTTCGTCTTCGAAATCCTGCATGTCTTCATTCAGTTCTTCATTAGCATAGCTCTTGCGCGTTCGTCTCGATGCTCTGGCTTCTCTGCGTCCTTCCCGTCGTGCACGTCGCTCTGCTCTGCGTTTGCGCCGACGTTCACGTCTGTGCATCTTCGCTTCGTAGACGTCAGGATCTGGTCCATAGGGATCAGGATCGAAAACGATCCAACAGATAACGTAGGCCCAGAAAGTAAACGGACCGAATATGAATAGTGAAAGAATGGTAACGACTCGGACAGAAAAAGCGCTAACTTCTAGATAATCTGCAATACCTGCACAGACACCGGCGATTTTCTTGTCACGTTCATTCTTATAAATAGGTTTTCGATAATTGAGCTTTCGAAAATGTTCCGCGTTAGGCGCGCTGCTGAAATAATCCTGAACTTTCTCGGGAGTTAAGTCTTTGTCTAAACAAAAATAGAGTATGAAATAACCTAAGAGAACTGTTGGCCAGGTTATGACACAGATGACAAATACTATTCGAACCAGAGTTGCCGGTATATCCAACCAATTAGCAATGCCGGCACAAACGCCCAGACAGCGAGCATTTTCCCGATCTAAGCGCATATTAGCTGCCCCCATGTTCGTTCTGCTCCCGCCAATCAGGAACTTCAGCATCAAGGATAGATTCAAGTGTGTCGATACGATCTCTCAGTGATTCTGCCATCCCCGACAGTTCGCGCATATCGTAATTGCCCTGAGGCTCGATATTAGCGCTGCCGCGGTTTTTCCGTAGAAGCAGAATCCAAATGGTGATGGCACCAAGTACCATTGCCACGATCGATATGATGAACTCCAAAACGCCCATGATATTTTCCTACTGGTTGTCTGTCTCGGTCTGATCGGCTTTCTGATCTTTCTTGTTTAACTTGGTTTTTAGCTCGGCGAGTTCTTTGTCGATGGACTCTTCCTTTTCCAATGAGTCGAACTCACTTTGAAGACCACGAGCTTCGATGCTGGCGCTGTCCATCTGCCCTTCCATCTGATCGATTTTCTTCTCGTAATACTCAAATTTGTCCATAGCATTGTCAATAGTGTAACTGGTTAGCTGGCGGTTAACGCTAACGCGATTTGCTGTCGCTTTGGTACGCATGACAATAGTTTTTTGTCGAGCCCTGGCATCATTAAGTTTTGCCTGGAGCTGTTCAATTTCTACGCTTAACTTGTCCAGAGTTTCATCGAGCTTAACTAAATCTTTTTCAGTAATCTCGACACTGGAAGCAATGTTTGATTTTTCCAGTAGTGCAGCTTTGGCAAGATCGTCTCTTCCTTTAGAGAGGGCCAATTCTGCTTTACTTTCCCAATCGGCTGCCTGCTTTTTCAATTGCTCGGCGCGTCTGGAGAGGGTTTTCTTTTCTGCGATAACCTTGGCGGTGCCGCTGCGCACTTCAACCAGGGTCTCTTCCATCTCCTGGATAACCATGCGAATCATCTTTTCAGGATTCTCAGCTTTATCTAACAAGGCGCTGATATTTGAATTGATGATGTCAGACATTCTCGAAAAAATGCTCATTTCTAATACCTCGTGGGGACTTACCCCTGTAATTTACTTACCGCCGACCTGGGTGACTCTGGAATCATCTTCCTGCTTAATGACCGGGAGTCACTTTTTCTGCCGGTTTAACTCTAAAGAGCAGGTACTGTGCCAAGTTTTTATTGATTTTAACTCTTTGATATTTATAGAGAAAAAATCTTACCGTCCAGCTCTTCGGCGGTTTAATAGCTAAAACGAGTAACTAGTGGTAATTTTCACTAACGATATCGCCAAAACGCTTGAATTTAGACAAACGCAACCCCAAATAATCATTAGGCATTAGGAACATAATCAGTAACCTATTGATTTAAATAATAATTATGGAAGATAGAAACTCTCCACCGCGGATGATTGGCGAATCAGCCAGCTTTCTTGAGATGCAGGAGCACATCTCGGTTGTTGCCCCGCTTAATAAGCCGGTCCTGATAGTTGGTGAGCGGGGTACAGGCAAAGAACTAGTAGCTGCGCGCCTGCATTTCCTTTCACAACGTTGGGGCGAATCCTTTCTTAAAATCAACTGTGCTGCAATGAGCGAAACATTGCTGGAAGCGCAGTTATTCGGTCATGAAGCGGGTGCCTATACCGGTGCGACCAAACAGCGGAAAGGCTATTTTGAGAGAGCTGATGGTGGAACTCTATTTCTGGATGAACTCGCCAATACCGATATGTCGGTACAAGAAAAAATTCTGAGAGTTATCGAGTACGGTGAATTTGAAAGATTAGGTGGTAACGAAACAATCTCAGTTGATGTACGCATTATCGCAGCAACCAATGAAGATTTACCTGAACTTGCTAAGCAGCAAAAATTTCGAGAAGACCTCTTAGATCGATTAGCTTTCGACGTTATTACTTTACCGCCGCTGCGGGAGCGGGCAGAAGACATTTTGGTGCTGGCGGAACACTTTGCAGTTGGCATGGTTAAAGAAATTGGTGGCGAATATTTTGCCGGTTTTTCCGACCGGATAGAGAAAGCTCTAGCCAAATACTCCTGGCCAGGAAATATCCGAGAATTAAAAAACGTCATCGAGCGAGCAGTCTATCAAAATGCAGAAGGCCATATAACAGAAGTTATATTTAATCCCTTTGAATCCCCTTATCGCCCTAAGGCATTAACGAATGGTAGCGGGCAAATAGATGATGGAAAGGCTCCCGTCACTGCAGCGCCAGATATATCGACTTCAAATTCGTTTGATTTTAAAAACGAAGTACAACAGTACGAAATAAACTTGCTCAATCAGGCAATGGAACAGTGTCAGTTCAATCAGAAAAAGGCCGCCGAATTCTTAGGGCTTAGCTATCATCAATTGCGGGGCTATCTGCGCAAATACGATTTGCTAAATTAGAACGGAAAAAAAGGGAGGCTATGCCTCCCTTTTTTGTTTTCACTTAGAATTAATTCAACATTGCTTCATACACCATACGCTGCGCTACGTTGGCACTAAAGGGAGAAGGTGGTCCGCCTCTTTTTTGTTCCATGTAGATCATGAAGAAATCATTCTCTTCATCCACTGCGAAAAAGGTTCCGCCGATACCGCGCCAACCGAAGTTGTGTGGTCCGTTGGCATTTTCCGTAGTAGGTTGGAGATGGAATCCCAAGCCCCAGTCACCAGTATTGCCGTAGAAAAAGAATTCGCGGGATACGTCGTCGCCAATTTTCTTTTCGCGCATTTGAGCTAGCGTCGACTCTTCTATAATCCGATTACCTCGATAGATACCGCCGTTTAATAACATTTCAGCAAAACGCACATAATCTTCGGTAGTTGAGTTGAGACCGCCGCCACCGGATAACATTTTTCGAGGGACTGTGTAATTCGCCATGCCGGCGCCGTGGATCGCTTCTGCAATTCGGTACTTCTTAGTAACTGGAACCCAGAAGCTCGTTTCGTCCATACCTAAGGGATCAAAGATACGTTCCTGCAAAATTAGATCTAGAGTCTTGTCCCCGGCGACTTCTAAGACAGCGCCGAGTACATCAGTTGAGTGACCATAGTGCCAGGCTGTTCCTGGTTCAAAGTGAACCGGTAACTGCCCCAGTCTGGCTGCAAAATCCTGTGCAGTGTTGTCGCCTTGTAATTCGCTAGCGTACATCTTTCCAAGGTCACTATCCCGTGAGAATATTTCCTGAATGATTCCAGATTCATGGGTCAATAGATTCTCGATAGTTATGGAAGATTCGGCTGGGCGGGTGGCTCCGGTGTTTTGATCCATTACCTGAAGATTGCCAAATTCTGGGATGTATTTTTCCAAGGGATCATGGAGGTTGATCAAGCCATCTTCCACCATTGTCATAATCGCTACACTGATGATGGGCTTGGTCATGGAATAAATGCGGAAGATAGTGTCTTTATTTACCGGCGTGTTGTCATCTGGTCCTTGCATGCCGACGCTTTCAAGAACTCCGACCCCTTCACTGTTGCCTACTAGTAGCAGGGCTCCAGGAAGGAACTCGCCGTCGACAGCGGTCTGCATGGCCCTCTTAATTTCTTCTATTTCGCCCTGGTCGATACCAAAGTTGGTTGAGTGAATAGGGCTAATGGAAGTCAGATTCAGTGCTTCGTCATGGTCGTCGGCAATCACCGCTGCTGAACAAAGTGTGACAATAAAAGCGATCAGGCTTTTAGTGGCTCTTGCATGGTTAATCATGGTCATACCCCAATGCGCGTTGTTTTTAACAGAGCGGCGATGGTAACCGAAGGAACTGAGCCCCACAATATAAAAGCCTCGTGGGGCAAATAGCTGAGATAAGAGCGGCTAGGCGAAGTCTCGCAGTAGAGATTGAGTAATCTCCAGATCCAACGGACCAGAGGAATATTGATAGTTCAGGTGTTCGCTTTGAATCAGCCAATTTGCTCCTGCTCGAGCCGATTCGATCATTGCATCGGTAAATTCGAAGCGTAGAAAATGCACAGAAGAAGTCTTTTCGTCGGTTGAGCGAGCCAAGTCTTCATTGGCGATAGGGTAAACCGGATCATGTCCTTCGATTTGAATGGAAATTAATTCTTCTATTCCGATTAACTGACTCAGTCGCTCAGTACGTTCAAGCTGATCGGGATACTCCAACATAAAAGTTACTTTCAGATTCTTCCCGTCAGGAATAAGTGGGTTATAAGCATCCAATTCTTCTGCGAGTTCATCGTCGCCGGTTATCTTTTCTACACGCATAAGTTCAAGAACTTGATAACGCATTACCATGTAGTCCTCAAAGTGCAGCATGGCATTAGGTCCTAAGGGCACTCTGCGAGTTTTCTTATGCTCCATGATGGCTTGTCGAATTGCGGGTCTTTGTGATTCGTAAGCTTCTATAGACATAAGATCCGCAATGGTGATTTTTTTCATCGCTATGTTTACTCGTTCTGTGTCATTCATAGTTAACTCTAAATTCCGTAGGCTATTCGTAATAAATCTATCGGGTGAATCGCTTCCTGGTCGTTTTCCAAGTTGTTTTCAATATGTTTACCGGCTATCGGGCAATCACTTCCATAGTAATCCGGTTCATGTTGCTTAATTTGGCGCACAATCGGGGCGGCAATTTTATTGGCAAATTTGAGCGTCTCACTCTTAACCCCGTAGGTACCATCGTGCCCGGAGCAGCGTTCGATGCTTTTAACGTCTGTATCTTCGATCAGTTCCAAAATCTGTTTAGTCTTCGGTCCGATGTTTTGCACACGTTGATGGCAAGCGACGTGATAACTAACGTTTCCTAATTTGTTCTTAAATTCTGTATTTAGATTTTCAGTCTTATGCAATTTATGCAGGTATTCAAATGGGTCGTAGAAAGCTGCAGCTACAGCTTTTACTTGTTCATCTTCCGGGAACATCAACGGTAGCTCTTGCTTAAACATAAGCACACAGGAAGGAACAGCAGCAACAATGGCACTGCCTTTTTGTACTGCATCAAACAATACAGGGATATTTTGTTCCTTTAGCCGGGTGACAGATTGCAAATCACCTAATTCAAGTTTGGGCATGCCGCAGCAATATTCTTTCAAGGCAAGTTCTACTCGAACATCATTGTGTTCGAATACTTTAATTAAGCTTTCAACAATGTTTGGCTCGTTGTAATTACAATAACAAGTTGTAAATAGCGTAACCGTTCCATTGGACGCAGCTTCATTGTCTTTCTCTTGCTCAATATATTTAGAATTTGCGGCTCTTGCCGTTTTGTTCGCATAGGTGGGCAATTTGGCTTCTTTGTGGATACCAATTGTTGAATCTAATAGATTGCGCGGCAGGCTGGATTTAGTTCCCCAATTAGCAATTGAATTGAGTAAGGGCTTGCTGGCCAGCTTTCCCACCATGTCGGTACTGGTAATGATCTTGTCCCGGAATTTTGTATCGCCTTTTTTAAACTTTATCGCCTTGGCTCGCAGCATTAAGTGCGGGAAATCCACGTTCCATTCATGGGGGGGAACATAAGGACATTTCGTGAGGTAACAGAGATCGCAGAGGTAGCACTGATCGACTACTTTGTCGTAATCGGCGACGTCAACCCCGTCCACTTCCATGGTGTCGGATTCATCCACCAGATCAAACAGAGTAGGGAAGGAGTTACAGAGACTGACGCAGCGACGACAGCCATGACAGATATCATAGACTCGTTCTAGTTCCTTATTGAGATCGTCTTCATCCCAAAATTCAGGATCGTTCTGGTTGAGTGGGTGTCTGGTAGGCGCATCCAACCCACCTTCTCTACCTTGATCAGACATCAAAGGACTCCGAATTGCATTAAAGTGAAAAATCCTGCCACCTGGCGGTAGCAGGATACAAAGAGTTGCTTACTCGTCGAGAGAATCTAAGGCTTTTTGAAAACGATTAGCGTGGGAGCGTTCGGCTTTCGCTAGCGTTTCCATCCAGTCGGCGATCTCATCGAAACCTTCGTCACGAGCATCTTTTGCCATGCCCGGATACATATCAGTGTATTCGTGAGTTTCACCGGCGACTGCCGATTTTAAATTATCTTCAGTTCCGCCTATGGGTAGTCCAGTGGCAGGATCACCAACTTCCTCTAAGTACTCAAGATGGCCATGAGCATGTCCGGTTTCACCTTCAGCAGTGGAGCGGAACAATGCCGAAACATCGTTGTAACCTTCTACATCTGCTTTCTGGGCGAAATAAAGGTAGCGGCGATTTGCCTGGGATTCACCGGCAAAAGCTGCCTTTAAGTTTTCTTCAGTTTTGGATCCTTTCAGCGACATTTGCTGTTCTCCTGTTGAGTGCTAGATCAGGGACCATGGAGGTCCGTACAAGTCAGTAGCATTACTTTACTTGATGCAATCACTCTAAGGCTTGCGCTTCATCAAATCCAATTGATTTTTTTAATGTCTTGATCGGTTTTTTCGATTAGTATGCCGGCCCTATGACACCCTCCGTGAAACAATTGCGCTATATCTGTGCGGTGGCTGAATACAAGCATTTCAGCAAGGCTGCCGAAGCCTGTTTCGTGACTCAATCAACTCTTTCTGCGGCGATCCAGGAACTGGAATCACAATTGGGAGTGGTTATTTTTGAGCGCAGTAAGAAATCTGTGCTAATCACACCCCTCGGAGAACGATTGCTGAAGCAGGCCAGATTGATTCTTGGTGACGTTGAGGATTTTGTCAGCCTGGCGAAAACCCATGAAGAGGCCCTAGCCGGTGACATCCGTTTGGGAGTCATTCCCACAATCGGACCCTTTCTGCTACCTCATCTGTTAAAAGAACTGCGCCAGAATTACGGCAAACTTAAGTTGTATTTAAAGGAAGACGTGAGTGCGCAGCTCTATCAGCAACTCTTACAAGGGCAACTGGATCTTATTATTCTTGCGTTTCCTTATCCTCTTCCAGAAATGGAAACCATTGGCCTGCTAAAAGACGAATTTCTGCTCTGCCTGCCTCCAGGTCACAAGCTGCAGAAAGCTAAGCAGGTGAAACAGGCTCAGCTGCGCGGAGAAAGCTTGTTGTTGCTGGAAGAAGGACATTGCTTACGTGATCATGCCTTGGAGGCCTGCAAGCTAGAGAAGGCCGACACCGATCTCGTCTATCAGGGTACGAGTTTGCATACTCTGGTGCAGATGGTGGCAAATGGTCTCGGAGTTACTTTGCTGCCTTCTATTTCGATTGAAGCGGATGTATTAGGAGACACGAACTTACAGACACGTCACTTCACCAATGAAAATGTAAGTCGCAAAATTGGTATGGCCTGGCGTAAATCGGACCCTCGTCGCGAAGAATACTTACTTCTTGCAGATTTTATTAAAAAGAATTCTCCTGGCGCTAAACCGATTTCAAAATAGATTTAATCGATTCCTGTAAAGCCGGCACGGTTTCTTGTTCAAACCAATTATTTCTTTTCAACCAGATCTGATTGCGCGGAGAGGGGTGGGGAAGCACAAAGTAGCGCGGAGCAAAGTCTTTCCAATGCCGTACTCGATCAGTTAACGTTTTATGTTTCGATTGTAGATAATAGTTTTGCGCATATTGTCCAATGAGAAGAGTGCAACTAATACTCGGTAGTAACTCCAACACTTTATTGTGCCAGGCGGGAGCACATTCTGTTCTGGGAGGGAGGTCTCCTGAATTGCCTTTGCCGGGATAACAAAAGCCCATAGGAACAATTGCTATTATTGACTCATCATAAAAAAGTTCATCATCTATCCCCATCCAGTTGCGCAAGCGTTTACCGCTGGCATCATCCCAGGGCACACCGGAGGCATGAACTTTAGTTCCAGGCGCCTGTCCTATTACTAGAATTTTCGCTGTGCTGGACGCGCGCAGCACTGGTCGCGGCTCGGGTATTGAGCCTATGCATATCTCACAGCTGCGTATTTCCATAAGCAACTTGGTCAGATCAGATGCTAGAATTTGAGTCATACCGGAACATTTAAGGTCGATAAGTAAGTAATGAAAGTTTACACCGTTTCTGACATACACGTGGATTATCCAGAAAACATGGAGTGGATACTCTCTTTGGATAGTGCGTCATTTCTTGAGGATATTTTAATTGTGGCTGGAGATGTAAGTCATGATTTACAAGATCTCTCCCGTGTTTTCAGTTCGCTAGTGACAAAGTTTAAATCTGTACACTTTATACCTGGAAATCATGAGCTCTGGATTGAGCAAGATAAATATGATTGCTCACTGGAAAAATTTGATGCCGTGCAAAGAATCAGTAATGAGCATGGTGTGCAAACTAAGGCCTGTCATTACGGTAAGTTAAGCCTGGTACCTTTGCACAGCTGGTACGATTTTTCATTCGGTGAACCGGATAGACATTTAAATCGTGCCTGGCGAGATTTTCGAGCCTGCGCATGGCCCTCAGAACTGGAAAACGTCAAAGATATTAACGAGTATTTTCTTAGTTTAAATCGCGAACATTTGACTATCTCTAATGATACAGTGATTAGCTATTCTCATTTTTTACCAAGAATAGATGTTATGCCTTCTTTTATACCTGAAGATCGCAGAAGAATTTATCCGGTACTGGGGAGCGACTTGTTAGGAGATCAGGTCAGGCATCTGAATCCAGATATTCATATCTATGGTCACAGCCACGTGAACCAATCCGTTGAGCTGGACAATATACGCTATGTGAATAATGCCTTTGCCTATCCCACAGAGAATCGTATCTCTCGCAAAGAACTTCACTGCGTTACTGATCTGGATTTGTAAATGTTAAAACTTGCAGACACTGAAATTCATCTCTGGCATGTGGACCAGGCGGAATTTGAAGGTACCGAACTGGAAGACGATTGTCTTTCCTGGTTAACCGAAATAGAAACCACTCGATATCTCCGTTATACCTTCGACCATCATCGTAAACAATTCTTGTTAGGTCGTATGTTGATTCGAAACACCCTGAGCAAGTACGCAACAATAGCCCCGGAAGACTGGCTATTTACTGAGAATGACTATGGCAAGCCGGCAATCGACGCGTCACAGCAATCTCAGCCAATCTTTTTTAATCTTTCCCATTCGGGTGATCGTTTGGTGCTCGCTCTCTCTAAGCAGGAAGCCATTGGGGTCGATATAGAATCCAGCAATAAACCCAGAAGAGTCTTAAAAATTGCCGATCGCTATTTCTCTCCGAGTGAAGTGCAAGAGCTTCTCGCTCTGCCTGATTCTGAACAGCTGTCACGCTTCTACGATTTATGGACCTTAAAAGAGGCGTACATCAAAGCCTGTGGATTGGGCTTGGCAATTCCGTTACAGCAGTTCAGCTACGCTTTTCCCTCTGAATATCGAGTATTAATAGATTTTGCTGAGGAGCGTAACGATGATTCGACTCAGTGGCAGGTTTGGCAAATCGATCCTGGGCGACCCTTTAAATTAGCCCTGGCGGTAAAAAGTGGCGCTAATAGAGTGGAGAAAATAGTTTCCAGACGATTTCTCGCACTAGACGAAGCGATAAGCATGGATACGAATATTTTGCGCGATGGTTAAGAGTCAGCAACTTTTTTTCTAGCAGATTTGCGCATCTTAACTCTTCGGATGACGTTATCTTGAACCTGAATTATTTCCGCATAGTATCCGTTTAAATCTATTCCAACTGAGGAGTCTGGAATCGATTGTAGTTTGTCGGTGAGCAGGCCATTTAATGTTTTGGCTCCGCTGCTGCCTAGATTCCAATCCAGGACCCGATTAATCTCTCGAATGCTGGTGCCGCCATCGATCAGGTAACTGCCGTCGCCCTGATCGATAATATCTTTGTTGGCATCGGCCATATCTGTAGTGAATTCTCCTACAATCTCTTCCAGGATATCTTCCAGCGTTACAAGCCCCTGAACTGCGCCGAATTCATCGACCACAATGGCTATGCGTAGCTTCTTGTTCTGGAAATTGAACAGCTGGGTATGCAGAGGAGTAGATTCAGGTATGTAATAAGGTTCAGTGGTCTCGCGCAGTATCGCTGCCTTATTCAAGTTCTCTACTTTTAATAATCGACCAGTACTGCGTAAGTGCAACATCCCGATAATGTTGTCGATGTCTTTCTTATAAACCGGTACGCGGGTGTGTTGGCTACTGGCAATTTGATTCAATATTTCTTCCATGTCGTCATCGATGTCTAAGCCAATTACATCGTTCCGAGGCACTAAAATGTCGTTAACCGTCGCTTTTTCCAGTTCGAGAATATTAAGCAACATGCCATGACGTTTTAGGGGAATGCGCTGACTGGAATCATGCACCACGGTACGCAATTCATCTGCTGACAATTGCTGTTGATGATCATTGCGCTCAGAAGAAATTCTGAATAAGCGCATCAATAGTTTTGATACGAAATTCACAATTAATTTTGTGTGTTAACCAATAATATATTCAAGCGCGAATTTCGATCCGTAGAAGCCAATAATCAATAGACCGAAACCTGTCAATGTGCCACGTATGGCAGTGACACCACGCCATCCCAATTGATGTCTGCCCCAAAGTAAAACAGCAAACACTATCCATGCCAGGCCGGAGAAGAATGTTTTGTGAATAATGCCATCTATTCCCCAAATATTATCGACAAACACTAAGCCTGCCACAATACCAACGCTTAATAGCAGCTGTCCCACCCACAACAATTCGAATAGAAAAGATTCCATATCCTGCAGCGGGGGGAATTTGCTAATAATGCCGCCTGCATGATGATGCTTGAGCTGATAATTTTGGTAGGCTAAAAAGCCAGCCTGGACTGCAGCAATAGCAATAAAACTATAAGCGATCAAAGAAATTAATACATGACTCGCTAAACCTGAACTCATGTCTGTCGGTGGATAATCACTGGAAATTGTCAGGGAAGCGATAATCGTAATTATTGCTAAAGGAAACAATCCGAGGAATAAAATTTCCAATGGCTTACGAATACTGCTTACCAAAACTAGGAGCGATATCAGGGCGGCAATTAAGGTTGAGATTTCAAAAATGCCGAAATGGTAGCCATTTGCCGTTCGGATTACGCCAAAGGCACTAATAGCGTGAGCAATTACTGCAATTATGCCGAAAGCAAAGACCTTAGACCTTGTGTCTTTGTTTGAGGTGAAGTTCAGGCCTTGAAAGACGGAGCCCATCAAGTAGAAGAAAACGGCAAATAGTCCTGAAATAACGGTGACTTGCATAGGTTGGTAATGGCTTGAAGAAGCCTGAGTGTCGCATATAGCCACTATCGGTTGAAGCAATTTTTTATGCAATTTTGAGCAGCGTCACCCCTGTAGGAATTCTGTCTTTCCTAAATGGTTTAGCTATTCTGAATTGGCTATAATTCACCGCTCACTCGGCTAGGTAGAATTAAATCGTGTTTGATAATTTAACAGAAAGATTATCTGGAACCTTTCGCAAATTAACCGGCAAGGCGGCACTAACTGAAAACAACATTCAGGAAGCGTTGCGGGAAGTCCGGCGCGCGCTGTTGGAAGCCGATGTTGCGCTACCGGTTGTTAAAGATTTCATAGAGCGCGTCAGTCTCCGGGCAGTCGGTCAGGAAGTATCGAAAAGTCTTTCTCCAGGTCAGGCCTTTGTCAAAGTCGTGCAGGCTGAACTCGAAGCGATCATGGGTTCAGCCAACGCGGAGTTAGATCTAAAGACAACACCGCCAGCGATAATATTGATGGCCGGTCTGCAAGGTGCTGGTAAAACAACCACCGTTGCAAAACTTTCCAAATTTCTTAAAGAGCAAGCGAAAAAATCCGTGATGGTTGTTTCCGCTGACGTCTATCGGCCGGCGGCGATTCAGCAATTGGAAACACTGGCAAAAGATGTCGGAGTGGAATTCTTTGCCAGCGATATCACTCAATCCCCCGCAGACATCGCAGCAGCCGCACAGGCAGAAGCGAAACGTAAATTCGTTGACGTGCTAATCGTCGATACTGCCGGTCGGCTTTCTATCGATGAAGAAATGATGAATGAGATTACAGCCTTGCATGGCCAGCTGAATCCCATCGAAACCTTGTTTGTTGTCGACGCGATGACCGGTCAGGACGCCGCAAATACTGCCAAAGCATTCAATGATGCGCTGCCATTAACTGGTGTGATCTTGACCAAAGCTGATGGTGATGCAAGAGGCGGCGCGGCTCTCTCGGTAAGGCATATTACCGGCAAACCCATTAAGTTTATCGGCATAGGAGAGAAGGCCGAAGCCCTCGAACCATTTTATCCAGATCGTATTGCCTCGCGGATCCTCGGTATGGGAGATGTATTGTCTCTTATCGAAGAGGCTGAAAAGAAAGTCGATAAAGGCAAGGCGGAACGGCTTGCCAAGAAGATTAAAAAAGGTCGCGGATTCGATCTGGAGGATTTCAAGGAACAGTTAGCTCAGATGCAGAACATGGGTGGTGTCAGCAGCATCATGGATAAGATGCCAGGCATGGGTGCATTGCCACCTGGTGCCGCTAACATGGTGGACGATTCTCAATTTCGGCGTATGGAAGCCATCATCAGCTCCATGACTATGCGCGAGAGAGTCCATCCTGACATTTTGAATGGCTCGCGCAAACGGCGAATCACACAGGGATCCGGCACCCAGATTCAAGACCTGAACAGATTACTTAAGCAGCATAAACAGATGCAGAAGGTCATGAAAAAAATGAAGGGAGGCAATCTCGCCAATATGATGCGCGGCATGGGTGGCATGCAGGATCCTGGTGCCGGTGGAATACCGCCATTCGCGAAAGGAAAGCCTCCGCGCTTCTGATCGAGAGAAGCCTTGATTGAACCCCATAAACTTGGCGAAAAGCCGCAGCATTCGTGTGCTTCCGCGCACTCATTAAGCTTCCAATACGCCCCCAATTGCCTTAGAATACCCGCCTTTTTATCTGGCCAGCCCTAACAGCAGGGGTAAAAGACCATAAACTGGTCAAAACCAGATAATCACTGAATTTTTTATAGGTACTTATATATGGTGACGATTCGCTTATCGCGTGGTGGTGCTAAGAAGAAGCCTTTTTACCACATCACTGTGAGTGACAGTCGTAAATCTCGAGATGGCCGCTTTATCGAGCGTATTGGATTCTTTAATCCAATGGCACGAGGCCAGGAAGAGCGCTTACGATTAGACCTTGAGCGTATGGCCTATTGGCAATCTAAGGGCGCGCAGATTAGTCCACGCGTTACTAACCTTGCCAAAGATGCCACTACTGCCGCTACAACAGAGGCTTAACAGTCCCATCTACTGCTGCAGCTTTCCATGAGCGCGGATATAGAACGCAAGCAGGTGGTACTGGGCCAAATTGGCAAGGTCCACGGGATTAATGGCTGGCTCAAATTAAACTCCTTTACGACACCACCAGAGAATATTCTCAGTTATTCACAATTATCTGCGGAATTCGAAGAAGACTGGCAGGTGTTGGAAATTGACCAGCACAGGCAACAGGCCAATGGACTAATTGTCCATTTTGCCGGATACGATGATCCGGAAACCGCCAAAAAGCTCACTGGGCGCAAACTGGTAGTCGCGACTAAAGACTTGCCCAGTCTGGAGACAGGGAGTTTTTATTGGCACGAGCTGGAAGGATTGGAAGTAATAAATGAGGAAGGTCTGATTTTTGGCAAAATAGATCGACTCTTGGAAACCGGCGCAAACGATGTATTGGTCGTTCAGCCCACCAGCACCAGTTTTGATGAAAGGGAAAGATTGATTCCCTATATAAAGGAATCAGTAATAAAAGAAATCGACACCAAAGCAGGGAAGGTTTTGGTGAGTTGGGAAGCAGACTATTTGGAATAGGGAGCACTATTCAGTTAGTCAGAGGTGGGCGCAATGCAACTCAGTGTAGTCACCCTGTTTCCAGAAATGTTCTCCGCCCTAACGGATTGGGGAATTAGTGGCAGAGCAATAAAACAAGGAATTGTCTCTCTGGATTTTTATAATCCGAGAGATTTCACCAAGGACAAGCATCGCACCGTGGACGATAAGCCTTTTGGCGGCGGACCGGGCATGCTGATGAAAACGGAGCCTTTGATAGAGGCAATTCGGGCCGCCAGGCGAGGGTTAGCAGGTGATGATCAGGAAGTAACAGTCGTCTATTTGTCACCTCAAGGCAGACCCGTTAAGCATCGAGATGTAATCGACTTGGCGCAGAGAAAGAAAATGGCTCTGGTTTGTGGTCGTTATCAGGGAATTGATAATAGAGTTATAGAGAGCGAAATCGATGAGGAATTGTCTCTCGGCGATTTTGTCTTAAGCGGTGGCGAGTTGGCCGCGATGGCTTTATTAGATGCCATGATTCGATTTCAGCCGGGAGCACTTGGCGACGAAGATTCAGCTCAACAAGACAGTTTTGCAAATGGATTATTGCACTGCCCTGAGTACACCAGACCTCAGGAGTTTGATGGCAAAGAAGTGCCAGATGTATTACTTAGTGGCGACCATAGCGCAATAAAGACTTGGCGTATGAAGCAAAGTTTAGGCGCAACCTGGTTAAAGCGTCCTGATTTAATTGATAAAGAACAATTAGACCAGGAACAACAAGATTTACTTGAACGGTTTATAAACGAATATCAGACACGTTAGAGCGTGATGAATTTCGGAGCGGGAATTCAGGAGTTAAAAAATGAGCAAGAACAAAATCATCCAGAAGATTGAAGAAGGACAGATGAGCAAAGAATTGCCAGATTTCGGTCCGGGTGACACAGTAGTTGTACAGGTAAAGATCAAGGAAGGCGATCGGGAACGACTACAGGCATTCGAAGGTGTAGTTATCGGTAAAAGAAACCGAGGCCTGAATTCTTCGTTTACCGTTCGTAAAATTTCTCACGGCGTGGGTGTAGAAAGAACTTTCCAGGCTTATAGTCCTCTGGTGGACAGCGTGGAATTGAAACGTCGCGGCGACGTACGCCAGGCTAAACTCTACTACTTACGTGAATTGACCGGACGAGCCGCACGTATTACTGAGAAGCTGGATAAAAAATCCGAAGCTTGATCTCAGGCCTCACTTTTATAGCTGGAAGCAACATTCGTTGCTTCCAGCCAAATTCTCTTTCGATTTGCTGATTTCTTCTTTTAGACACCCTATTTAAAAGGCCTAATCGTCACAATTTATGACAAATGCGAATTGCTTTGGCCGCTTCCCGGTCTTCTTTTCGACGGTAAAACGCAATAGACTCACAAACCAGTACTCCTGGAGACTGAAGATGAAAACATTCGCTGCCCGCTTACTCCTTCTGATCGTTTTGGCTCCGCTTACACTCTCTGTTCAGGCACAAGAATTTGCCGGGTCTCAAGCTCTGCAAGATAAGCTTGTGCAAGCCATCGTTACCGCTTCGCAAGGCCAATTGGAAATTCTGGCTATCAAAGAGACACCTCTTGGCAACATGTTTGAAGTTGAGTTGAATACTGGCGAGTTACTTTATAGTGATATCTCAGGAGATTACTTGTTTGCTGGTGACATGTATCAAACAACTGGCGCAGGCTTAATGAATTTGTCTTCAAGTACACGCCAGATTAGAACCTTGGAACGTATTGCCACAATTCCCGAAGACCAAATGATTATATTCGATCCTGAAAATGAGATTCAGGCGACGCTAACGGTCTTTACCGATGTCGATTGTACTTATTGCCGCGCATTGCATCGCGACATGGAAGATCTGTTGGCAAAAGGAATTCGAATTCGCTATTTGGCTTATCCCCGTGGTGGAGAAGGCGCCGGATCTTTCGATAAGATGATCTCTGTCTGGTGTTCAGAGGATCGGCATAAATCTTTAACCCAGGCAAAGAATGGTCAAAACCTGCCAATCCGTGATTGTGAAACACCAGTGATGTCTCACTATGATGTTGGCAATCAGATAGGCATTTCTGGAACCCCAGCATTAATCTTTCCTGACGGTCGAGTCATACCGGGCTATATGGATGTGGACAGATTGGTAGCGATGTTAAATATCAATTAACAGGAAAAAGATTCCACTAAAAAGCCCGCCATCAAGCGGGCTTTTTTATTGGTTCTATGCTCTCTTGATTGGCCGTGTGGTTAAGAAGGATCACTGGGTTTATGGTTTGATTCCAGTATAATCCGCGGTTTGTTGAGCGCAGCCAACTAAATGCTGGATTCATTAGGACTAGAGGTTGCAAGTGAACGTTGAAGCCGGGAAACCGATAAGTATTGGCATCTGCGGACTGGGAACAGTCGGTGCAGGCACTCTTGCCTTGCTAAAAGATAACGCGGACGAAATTCGAATGCGTCTTGGCAGTGATCTTGTTGTAAACCGAATCGCCACAAGAACCCTGGAAGGCAAAGATCTGGAAGGAGTAGCAAATACCAGCACAGATGTTTTCGATGTAGTGAATGATGAATCTATCGACATCGTAATAGAAGCCATCGGCGGATATGATCCAGCGCTGGAAGTGATCAAGCAGGCGCTTGCTAACAAGAAGCATGTTGTAACTGCAAACAAGGCACTAATCGCAGAACACGGCAACGAATTATTTGAAATCGCAAATCAGAACAAGGTAGTTCTGGCTTACGAGAGTAGTGTGGCCGGTGGCATTCCAATTATTAAAGCCTTAAGGGAAGGGCTCGCAGCTAATAAGATAAATTGGCTAGCGGGCATCATTAATGGCACCGGTAATTTCATCATGACTGAAATGGCCTCGAAGCAGCGGCAGTTCGGTGATGTATTAACCGAGGCTCAGAAATTAGGATATGCAGAAGCAGATCCTAGCTTCGATGTCGAAGGCATCGATGCGGCTCATAAACTTACCATTATGGGTTCAATTGCCTTCGGCATACCTCTGCAATTTGATAAAACTTATACCGAAGGAATTAGCCAAATTACTCCAGAAGACATCAGTTATGCTGACGAGTTAGGTTATTGCATAAAACACCTGGGGATTGCTCGTCGCTCTGAAAAAGGGATCGAGATGCGTGTGCATCCCACCTTGCTTTCGAAATCTCGCTTACTGGCAAACGTAAACGGTGTAGGCAACGCAATTTTGATCCATGGAAATAAAGTTGGAGCTACCCTTTATAGTGGACCCGGCGCAGGAGCAGAAGCTACTGCATCCGCTGTGGTTGCAGACTTGATCGATCTGGCACGACATATTCAAAGCGGTGCGCAATCTTCTGTTTATCCAGCACTGGGATATCGGGACATGCATGAACAAATTTCCGTGGTGGATATTGAAGCAATTGAAGCGGAATATTATCTGCGTATTCCGGCAGTGGATCGTGTCGGTGTTATGGCGAAAATTTCCAATATTTTGCAGGAGCATGACATCAGCATCGAAGCTGTCATTCAGAAAGAGGCGATAAGCGAAACCGTACCCATAATTATTCTGACACATAGCGCCGAAGAGAAACGCCTTAACCAGGCCATTGCTGCGATCGAAGCCTTGGATGATGTGGCTGGCACGATAAATCGTATTCGCGTAGAACCTTTTCATGGCGAGGCGGAATAGCTCCGAACACAGCAATGAAATATCTCAGCACCCGCGGTGGTTGTTCACCGCAAAATTTTGAAGAAGTATTACTGACTGGTTTAGCACCAGACGGTGGTTTGTATGTTCCAGAAAACCTTCCAACAATCTCTGCTGAGCAAATGGAGTCCTGGAAGTCGCTGAGTTACCCGGAGCTAGCATTAGCCATTATCACGCCCTTTATCGATGGGCCCATTCCGGATGATGAGTTACGAAGTATTATCGAAGCAAGTTATGGGGAATTTGATCATCCTGATGTGGCTCCCATTACTCAGTTGGGAGAAAACGAATACCTGCTGGAACTGTTTCACGGCCCAACTCTGGCATTCAAAGATTTTGCGCTGCAAATACTGGGCAGAATGCTGGATTACGTATTAAAGAAAAACGAGCAGCGGGTAGTAATTCTAGGTGCCACTTCGGGAGATACTGGATCGGCCGCTCTCGAGGGTTGCCGCCATTCCGATTACGTCGACATCGTTATCTTGCACCCTCATCAGCGTGTATCGGATGTACAACGAAAACAAATGACGACGGTTCCTGGTGACAATGTCTTTAATTTGGCAGTGGAAGGAAATTTTGATGACTGTCAGCGAATCGTCAAAGCGGCGTTCGCGGACCAATCGTTTTTGCCAGATGACAGACAGCTGGTGGCGGTAAATTCCATTAATTGGGCACGCATTCTTATGCAGATAGTTTATTACTTCTATGCTGCGTTAAAGCTCGGTGCTCCGGGCCGAAAAGTGTCTTTTTCCGTTCCAACTGGAAACTTTGGCGATATTTATGCCGGCTACCTCGCCAAGGGCATGGGCTTACCAGTTGATCGCCTGGTGGTTGCAACTAATAAGAATGACATTCTGCATCGATTCATTAGAAACAATGAGTATGCAGTTGCAGAATTGAATAAAACATTCTCACCAAGCATGGATATTCTTGTTTCTTCGAATTTCGAACGTTATCTGTTCGATTTATTTAATCGAGACGGTGATGCTTTATCCGAATTTATGTCTCGTTTTGGTCAGGAGACATTAAGCGTTTCCGCCGAACAATGGGAAAAACTAAAAGATTGTTTCGACAGCTCCAGTGTCGATGACGACACGACATGCGAGGTAATTGCTCAAACTTATGCAGAGTATGGCAAGCTAATGGATCCGCATACTGCAGTAGGCGTGAAATGTGCCCGGGATTGTCGCAAAGACACGGAAGCGCCAATGATTACTCTGGCAACAGCGCATCCTGCTAAATTTGCTGAAGCAATCGCTGCTGCTGGCTTAGAGAATCCTAAATTACCAGAACATCTGCAAGATTTGTTTGAGCGTGAAGAGCGATACACCGTGGTTGCAAATGATCTCAATGCAGTAACCAATTTTATCGAGACTAACGTCCAATAACACTAAAGCCTATGCTGATTCAGCGCAGAGCAAACAATCCTGATATCAGCTTTGCTGATTCGATTCACCCACTTCTGCAACAAGTTTATAGGCAGCGCGCTATTCAATCCGCTGCTGAGCTCGAGCTGGGTTTATCAAACCTATTGTCACCCGATAGTTTCAAAGATATGGATCGTGCGGTTGGCCTATTAACTGACTGTCTGCAGCAAAAAAAGCGCATCCTAGTCGTTTCAGACTTCGACGCCGATGGCGCCACTAGTTGTGTATTAGCTATTAACGCATTGCGTCAGTTTGGCGCTCATCATGTCGATTACATCGTACCTAATCGTTTTGAATTCGGTTATGGACTAACGCCAGAAATTGTTGAGCTTGCTATACGCAAAAAGCCTGATCTCATCATAACAGTCGATAACGGGATATCCAGTAGCGACGGCGTGAGTGCGGCTAACAATGCTGGCATCGATGTACTCATCACCGATCATCATATAGCTCCTGAGCAACTTCCAGATGCCCAGGCCATTGTTAATCCGAATCAGCCTGACTGCGAATTTTCCAGCAAATGCATTGCCGGCGTGGGTGTTATTTTCTATGTGATGCTGGCCCTAAGATCACATTTGCGTGCAATTAATTGGTTTACAGATCAGGAACTTGAGGAACCGAATCTGGCGCTACAGTTAGATCTGGTGGCATTGGGAACGATCGCTGATGTGGTTGCACTGGATCGCAACAATAGAATTCTTGTCGATGAAGGACTCAAGCGAATTCGAATCGGACGAACGCGACCCGGCATAAGCGCCTTACTCCAGGTCGCGAATAGGAACTCCAGCCGCTTAACTGCAAGTGATCTGGGATTTAGTGTCGGTCCAAGACTTAATGCTGCCGGTAGGTTGGAAGATATGTCTACCGGAATCGAATGCTTGTTGGCTGAATCTGCCAGCAGAGCACATCCCCTGGCGCTGCAACTCGATGGTATGAACCAGGATCGGAAACAGATCGAGGCAGAAATGCGAGACCAGGCTTTTGCCTATTTAAATGAGCTTTCACTGGAAGAAGAATCGTTACCAGCAGCACTCTGTATTTATGATGAGCGTTGGCATCAAGGTGTGGTTGGCATTGTGGCGTCTCGCATTAAAGACAAGTATCACCGACCGGTAATTGCCTTTGCTCGTGTCGATAGTGAGGACAATGGCCCAATCGAATTGAAAGGTTCCGCGCGTTCTGTGCAGGGCTTTCATGTTCGTAATGCGCTGGATGCTGTGGCGACTAAAAATCCAGGTATGATTACCAAGTTTGGCGGCCATGCCATGGCTGCGGGTTTAAGTCTCGATCTGGATAAATTTGCAGAATTTCAGCAGGCGTTTGCCAATGAAGCAGCAAGTTCGCTGTCAGACGAACAACTGCAAGCCAAAGTGCTTAGTGATGGTTTACTGGAAACAGATTGGTTCACATTAGAAACCGCCACTGCAATCGACGGTGCGGGCCCCTGGGGACAGGAATTTCCAGAACCTGTTTTCGACGGACGTTTTAATTTAATTCAACAGAGAAAAGTAGGTGAAAGGCATCTTAAAATGGTGTTGAGCCCAATTCAGGATCCTCAACGTAGTATCGATGCGATCGCTTTTAATGTAGCAGAAGAAGATTGGCCAGGCGATTCCGCAACCGAAATCGAAATTGCCTATCGTCTATCTGTGAATGAGTTTCGAGGTACTGTTACGCTGCAGCTAATGGTGGAACATATTCTCGCGAGTGTTTAAGCGCTAGTGGTTTAAACAATAGTGGTTTAAACAAGAATATCGATTAACTGACCTCTGCGTTGCTTTTGGTTTTGTGCAGAATCTTGTCTTTGCCGGAATTGTTGAGTTGCGGGCACCACGCTTTCTTTATCGAGCAAGGTGCTTGCATCGTGTAATTCGTTAAAGGTGCGCCGACCTGTAGGTACTGGATTAACTCTGCGATGTTTGATCGAAACCATCTGAATACAAAGACCAAGCAGTGGGAAAGGACACCCATTTTAGCAAACAAAAATTTCCCTGCTTAAACCGATTTCGCCTATAAAACACCGCTTAATATAACGACTAAACATCGTTAGCATTATGCGTTCCTCGCTGCACGATTTTCCCTCTAATCAGGTCTTCTATTGCAATGCAGGATAATGCGGGCAGTACGGCCCAATTTCACTTCAGAGAAGCCTCAAATAGGCCGAAATTGTGTATGAGTTAACATGACAGTTACATGCACATTTTGTTACCTTTTGGCACAGTCTGAGTGTTAGGTAGCGAGTACACTTGCGCAGATAAATGCGGGATCCCGGATGCAAAAATATTTCCACAAGACACTGATATTTATGACTTTTATGGTCATAGCCGTGAGCGGCTATGGTCAGGTTCATAGTACCGATCAGATCGAAGTCGAGTTAGTTTCGGAAACCACAAATGTGGTTCCTGGGGAAACCTTCTGGCTTGGGATTCGCCTGGACCCAATCGAGCACTGGCACACTTATTGGAAATTTGGCGGTGACAGCGGCGTCGAAACCTTCACTAGCGAGTGGGAAATCCCGGAAGGAACTGAGGTAGGAGACATCGTCTGGCCAATTCCAGAATGGACTCCGTTTTTAGGCAGTGAACTGGTTACCTTTACCTATGAGCGCGAAGTGTATCTGCCTTTTCCTGTCACCGTTCCGGCTGATTACAATGCAGACAGATTTGACTTAACGACCAAGATTGACTGGCAGGTGTGTGAAGAGATCTGCATTCCTGGCGATGCAGTGTTTTCACTCTCACTCCCAGTTGCCGATTCGCTCGAAATAGATGAGCGCTGGGTAAGCGGTTTTGCTGAAAGCAGAGAGCTGACTCCTTTAGCCATAGACCAACATGATTTACTTACTCAGTTTAATGCTCACGATGACAAAGTGAATGTCATGGTGCAGGCATTAAACGGTGAATTCGAAAACGTCGACGAAGCCTACTTCTTTCCTACCGAACGGCGCATTATGAAATATGCCCCGTTTCGCAAGGTTATGGTCGATGGCGATCGCATTCAGATATCTACAGAACAGCATAGGCGTTATCCAACCGAGCTTAACGAAATAGTTGGTACTCTAAAACTAATCGATGATGACGGCTCCTGGCGCGCCTACGATATTGCGCCGCGACTAACCAACATCGCCTGGGACCACAGTATTGAAGTCGAATTTCTTGCGGAAACCACGAGTATTGTACCGGGGGAAACAACCTGGTTGGGTATTCGCCTCGATCCGGCTGAACATTGGCACACCTATTGGAAAATGGGTGGTGACAGTGGTGAGCCTACCAGCCTGAATGAATGGGAAGCGCCGGAAGGTACACAAATCGGCGAACTACAGTTTCCCGCTCCGCACTGGCTGCCATTTTATGAGACTGACCTGGTCAACTTCGGTTACGAAGAAGAAGTACTGCTACCGATTGCGGTAACCATTCCGGAAAATTATGCAGGCGATACGGTTGAGCTAAGTACTTTGGCTTATTGGAATGTCTGCGAGCAGATTTGTATCCCTGGTGAAGAACGACTTAGTCTCAGCTTACCAGTAGCAGAAGTTGCAGAATACGATGCTATCTCGGCAGAAATGTTCGCAAGCGCTCGTGAAAAACTGCCCATAGCCGAGCATGAAATCAAATCAATTATTGCGGTTGCCGGAGAACGAGTAAGTCTTGGCTTCGATTCTCCTGAGCCACTCTTTGCAAATTCTACGGATGCCTGGTTCTTTCCTGAACAACGGCGAATCATTAAGCCCGGGCCATTACGCGACGTAACTATTCAGCAAAATCTTTTACAGATTACCCATCAGCAGCCAAGGCGCATGCTCGATGATCTTAGTGAAGTCTATGGTGTTCTAGTTTTAGAAAATGAAGCTGGAGAACGAACTGCCTACGATTTTGTTAATCCTGCAGCTGACGCTAACTTAACTACCATCACTCCACTGGCTGCAGCAAACAGTGGCAGCGGCAATAGTGAAGGTGGCGGTGGCATTTTGTTGTTTATGCTGTTTGCATTCCTAGGCGGCACGATTCTTAACTTAATGCCCTGTGTGTTCCCGGTCCTTTCTATAAAGGCCCTAAGCTTTACAAATAACATTGGCGAATCTCAATATAAACAACGAATGGATGGCATCGTTTACTCCGCTGGGGTTATTGCTGCCTTTGTTGTGTTGGCAAGCGTGCTCATTGCATTGCGAGCTGGGGGAGAGGCAATCGGCTGGGCTTTTCAGTTTCAGCAGCCCTGGTTCCTGGCATTTATCGTTTATCTTTTCTTCCTGATGGCATTAAGCCTATCGGGCGTATTCGAAATCGGTACCAGCCTTATGGGTGCTGGTAGTGGCCTTACGGCAACAGGTGGATACAAGGGCTCATTCTTCACCGGTGTGCTAGCAACCACAGTTGCTACGCCATGCACTGCGCCATTCATGGGGCCAGCCATTGGATTCGCCTTATCACAGACTTGGGCTGTGGCGATGCTAGTTTTCATCGCGCTAGGATTTGGTATGGCTCTGCCAATTCTGTTGCTTTCATTTATGCCGGCTTTATTCCGCTATCTGCCTAAACCTGGACCATGGATGGAAACTTTCAAACAGTTCATGGCATTCCCCTTGTACGCATCGGCATTGTTCTTCCTGTGGGTGCTGGGTAATCAAGTTGGCGTGATGGGCATGTCCATGGTCTTGGCAACCTGCGTGTTATTTGCCTTTGCTGCCTGGTTGTACCAACGTCGTTTTTCCATGGGTCCAATATTACGCACGGTAAACTACGCTGTCGGTATCGGTACTATTGCCATTGCAATTTATCTTACTCAATCGCCGTTCATGCAAACCAATGCGGCGGCAAATGTTGTGCAGTTGGATGAAGATGGCAACCCGACCCAGAACTATGAAGTGTTCAGTACGGCTCGACTCAACGAATTGCAGACCGCCGGCAGACCGGTTTTTGTCAACATGACAGCCGCCTGGTGTATTACCTGTCTGGCCAATGAGCAAACAACATTGGGCACTGATCGTGTACAACAGGCAATGACTGACAATGACATTACCTATATGAAAGGCGACTGGACCAACGAAGATCCTGAGATTACGGCGGTACTCGAGCGCTTTAATCGACCTTCAGTCCCTCTCTATGTACTCTATCCTGGAGACTCCAACAAAGAACCCGTTATCCTGCCGCAAATTCTGACACCAGGAATTGTTGCCGCGGCATTCGAAGCTATTTAAGTTCAGTACTAAATAGTCCTCCCTCTTAGATCTAGAAACGATGTTGTTCCAGCGTAAACATATTGATGGCATCAAGGCGGGAAATATTTCATTAGCGTTTCGCCGCTGGACCAGGCCTTCGGTAAAAACAGGTGGAACACAACTTACCCAGGTCGGATTGCTCACGATTAAAGAAGTTAAAGCGGTTAGCCTAAGTTCCATTACCGCGAAAGATGCAAAGCTTGCTGGTTTTGATTCTCTGACTAATTTAAAAAATGAACTGCAAAAACGTAGCGGTGGAAAAATCTATCGCATCGAATTGGGAAAACTGACCGAAGGTCCACGCACCGCTCTCCGTAACCTCAAACCGTCCAAGCTCGAAATAGAAAATTTAGTCGAAAAACTTGCCCGAATGGACAAAAGAAGTGCTGTTCCTTGGACGCAGGGTTATTTGGAGCTAATCAGAGACAACGAAGCGGTGCGGGCAGCTGACCTCTGTGGCCAGCTTGGCTTCGATAAACCAGCATTCAAGCTTAATGTGAGAAAGCTAAAAGCTTTGGGACTTACCGAGAGTCTTGGCGTGGGCTATCGAATAGCACCCAGAGGGCTGGCGTTACTGAAAGCCATTAACAAAAAGTAATCTATTAGTTAAAGGTCAGCTAAGTAACTTCTAATTGCAGCTCGTGTGAGAATAAATCCAGATAGAGATTTATCGGCATGTACGAGGGCAGGGAATTGTTTCACACCGTCATCTTTCATTTTGCCGCGGTTCGTCAGCACTTCAACTGCGTTTATCTCTACGTCCGGAAACTCTTCTTTTAGTTTTTTCAGTTCGCGGCGAGCTAGGGCGCATCTGGGGCAAATGATTGAATGATAAAAAGTAATCGATTTCATGAACTGTGATTCCGCTATAGGCATGCCACAGTGCATCGAATTGTTATTTGTGTCAAGAGTGCAACGGCTTAGTTGTATTAGTGGCGAGATCTTGCGCTAGTCATAACCCGGTCAATTTCACTGGTAAAAGCATCAAATTTAAAGGGCTTGGGGAGATAACCATCCATTCCGGCATTTAGACATTTTTCCCTATCGCCGGAAATGGCGTGCGCAGTGAGCGCAATTATAGGAGTGTGTTTGCCAGATTCATTTTCCAGCCGCCTTATACTTTCAGTGGCTTGCCATCCATCCATAACGGGCATCTGAATGTCCATAAGTACCAGGTCAAACTCCTTTTCAATGTACTCGCTCAACGCTGCCTGACCATCACTGACAACGGTTGTGTCATGACCTGACTTTTGCAGTAGGTGCATGGCTAATTTTTGATTCACTATATTATCTTCAGCTAAGAGAATTTTTAACTGACCTGTGGAATTTTGGAGAAGATCATTCAGCGTCTTCTTATCATGAGGGATCGATTCCGATTTTTGCAGAACATTTGCTAGTGCTGTTAATAACGCCTTTTCTGATAGTGGTTTTGCCAGGAGGGCATCTATACCCTTGACCGACTTGTACATGGGAATTGAATCAGAAGGGCTGCACAAGATTATTTTTAGTTCTTCAGATGTATATTTCTGACGGACACTCTTAATGAATTCCTTAATATTCATGTCCGCAAGAGTGCAATCGACAATAATCGCGGCATAGTAGTCTTTAGCCTGAGATTCGGAATAAAGTTTCTCCAGAGCCGATCCGGCATTAGCTACTTCGTCGACTTTGGCGCCACAATGATCAAGTAATTCCACTAATGTCGCACGTGAACTTAGGTTATCTTCTATGACTAGTAATCGTTCAGTGAATTTTATGGCTTCTTCAGATTGTGTTTCCTCATCAGCGCATGTGAGTTCGCAGGTAAAGGTAAAAATAGTACCTTGATTTAATTCACTTTCAACCCAGATTTCTCCGCCAAGCAGCTCGACAAGTTTTGCGGAAATAGAAAGTCCGAGCCCAGTACCACCAAATTCGCGCGTGGTTGAGCCATCAACCTGTTCAAACGCATCGAATACAGAATCGATTCGATCCTTAGGAATGCCAATGCCGGTATCACGAACAGAAAACTGCAGTTGCATCTTGTCTTCGTGCATTTCTAAACAATCGATGTTTACAGAAATTTCTCCTTCATGGGTAAATTTAATGGCATTGCCTATTAAGTTGGTCAGAATTTGATGAATTCGAGTAGGATCGCCCTGAACCAGATTAGGTACATTCGGTGCAACTCGATAGTTCAATTCAATATCTTTTCCATGGGCACGAAAAGCGAGAGGTTTTATGCTTTCTGCCATCATTTCCCTGATTCGTATAGGGATAGATTCAATAACCAGCTTTCCAGCTTCCACCTTGGAAAAGTCTAATACGTCATTAATGACATTCACCAAACTGTCTGCTGAATGTCTAACCATGTCCAAGTATTCGCGCTGTTCCTGTGAAAGTTCTGTATCCAATACCAGGCGCGTCATACCAATAATGCCATTTAGTGGAGTTCTAATTTCATGACTCATGTTTGCCAGGAAGAGGCTTTTTGCGTGATTAGCACTATCGGCAAAATTCTTTTGTTCCAGAATTTTTGTGTTTGCGATTTCTAACAACTTTGCCTGTGCGCGGAGCAGGTCTTGAATGCTTAGAATTTTGCGCTCGCCGTTTTCAAATCTAACCACGATCAGTTCATTAAATGATTCGCTCGGCCTTAGTAGCGCTAAATGTGAAGCCTCCTGGACACCTAACATAGAATCCAGCTCCAGTGGCTTGTTTTTCATGGTTGCTAACAACAATGACACTGAGCGATTCATATAGACATCAAGGGCAAGGGGTTTGCTGATTTGCTGGAAAAACCATTCACGAGGCAGAACACCGTGCAGTACATCGCCAGCACTTACGATTACGCCCGGCAATTCGGGATTTTCGAGAAAATCATCCGCGATGGACTTCGTACGAGTTTTGGGCTCGATTACGATGGAATGAAGGGGTAATTCAGCAAGCGTCGATTCTGAGTCGAGTTGATTCAGAAAGGAATCACCTTCCGTGTTGGGCTTATCCGGCATTCAGTACAACCTGCAAAGATGAATTTGCACAGAAAAGTGGCCCAATCCTTGTGAGCCTACTCATTAAGAATAGACGGTATCTGCTCTATCGTGGTGTTATTTTTATGTCAAAATTATTGCAAAAATGACGAAAAACATCCTTTATAACAATTACTTATAAAATACTTCTTGCTGAATCTTTTCTCTCATCCCTCTCCGCATGAATGTATAACCTTGCCGCTCCTATCCATACATTTCCTGGTTTGGGCAGAATACCTGTGGAATTACCTTAGGTCAGAGATTAAGATTGAAAATGTGTTTTAGAATTAGGTAGGTAAAGGGGAACAACCACGGCAGGGAACCAACTTACGAGAATTGGTTTTTACTGCTTAATCCCATTGATGTACTGCAACGAGGAATACTTTGTGGAGATGAATTATCAGATCGACCAGGAGAGGCGTTTGCTTATTGCCACTTGGCGTGGTCGTCATGATCCGCTGACTATTCAGAACTACGTGAAGGCCTTGATGGCCGATGCGAATTTTTCCAAGGGATTTCATTACATTTCGGATCAGCGTGAACTGGAAACAACGCCAACCAAAGTTAGTATTGAAACAGGCATAGTCTTCCTGAAAATTTTACTAAGTAAGCTCGGACCCTATAAGTACGGGATTGTTTCAAAAAAACTCGGAACCTATGATCTCGACCATTTGAGAAGCTTAATGACTCATTTGCCTGAAATTCAGGTAGAAGAATTCACTGAACTCGATGATGCGATTAGGTGGGTAGAGAAGGAAGACTAACCGGCCAGAAAATATTCAATCTTTAGTCGATTGATCTCGATAATGTCGTGATTTTCTAGTTTAACCGAACGAGAGCCTATGTCTTCGCCATTTACTTTGGGCGTAGCTCCGTTTGAAGGTTGATCAAGGCAAACGATAAAATGGCCATCTGGGCGTTTGTTGATTTGCACAACTTCAGACCCCGATTTTCCTAGCTTCACCGATGATTTAACCAAGGGCAATTCTTTGCCAGCTCCGGAGCCGTTCAGTATTTGCAGTTTGGCCGACTCAATAGTGGGTTCATTAGTATCGAATTCTACAGAATCGATCTCTGTTGGATTGGGGTAGGCTGGAGATTCCTGTTTAGGTCGAATCAATACGGTTTTTTCATCATCATCGCTTAGAGATTTTGATTCATTTAGGTATCTAAGTTCGTGTTTGTCAATAGAAATGACATCGCCATTTTTAAGTGGGTGCTTTTGAACGGCAATGCCATTGACGAATGTGCCGTTCGTACTTTCCAAATCTTCAAGGAATGAATCATCAAAAATTGTTAGCAGTTTGGCATGATGGCCACTGACTGCCAGGTTATCAATGCAAATGTCATTGTCTTCTTTGCGGCCAATGGTTAGAACTTCCTTGTCGAGAGTGAACTCGCCCAATTTGTTGGAATTAAACGTTAACTCTAATTTGCCTGGCATTTGATTCTCACTCATATAAACCTAGTCATTGCTTAGGCGGAAACTTCCCGAACGTGAATTAGGATAACAGATACATTATCTTTGCCTCCATTACTGTTCGCTAATTCAACAAGCTTGTTTGCAGTTTCATCTAATTGGTTTTTTCTCTCTCTCAGAGTCTCTTCGATTAACCAGTCGGCTACCATATCGGAGAGACCGTCAGAGCAGAGCAATAGCAAATCACCACTTGCTATATCGTGTTGTATCGTATCGACTTCCACTTCAGCTTTAGTCCCTAAAGCTCTGGTAACAATATGACCGACACTTGCCATTCTTGCTTCTTCTTCAGTGTAGAAACCCCGGTCGACTAAATCCTGCACCAGGCTGTGATCCTTGGTAATTCTCTTTAATGATTCTTCCCGGTATAAATAAAGGCGAGAATCTCCTACATGGCCGGCATAGATCTGAGACCCTTTTACTATGGCGGCAACTAGCGTGGTGCCCATTCCTTTGTGCTCTTCCAGGGCTTCCGAAGCCTGATAAATCATGCTGTTACTGTAGGAAATTGTATTTGAGACATATTCCAATAACTGAGAACCAGTTATTGGTCTAGGATTTTCGCCATCTACAACGCTTTGTAAGTTCTCCAGCACCGATTCCACTGCCATGTGGGAGGCTATTTCTCCGGCCTGATGCCCACCCATTCCATCGGCGAGCACAGCAATGCCCAATTCTTGATTGAATCCAATGTGATCTTCGTTGTGGTTGCGTCGTAAACCTGTGTCAGTACAGCCGGCTATTATCAATTTGAATATTTCCTCTGACACTAGATTTGCCTAACAATCCTTCGAATTGATTAACCACAGCGGCGTAAAAACCAGGCATGCTCTGATTAATTTTTTCTTGTCCATCAAACAAAAACAGGTACTGCCCATAAACCACTACCAGAATGGCAAACAAGAGATTTAAGCGAGCATTTTCTTGGCGCTTGTCTTTTGTTGCTGTTAAAACTGAGACTGATGCTAAGTCAGGTTTCTCTTTATCGTCCTTGCGGCGATCTGCATCCCGGTTTTTATCACGTAGTGGTTTTTCAGTAAACGATTTGTAGCGTCTACGCTGCATATGTTTGTCAAAAACTTCAATAGCGCGCTGTAAGCTCTCTGGATGCCTGTTCTCAGGAATCGTAGAAAGCATATTAGTTATCAGCTCTTGAATGTCAGAAGGTAATTTGGCGAAAAACTTGCGGATGACGAATCCGGTTTCATTTCGCCTTCTAGGCAGGCATCCAGTAAATAATTGATAAAGGATTACCCCAACAGAATAAATATCAGAGGAAAAGGTTCGTTCTTCACCATCTAAATAGTAGTAATGAGCGGATTCGACATCACTAATATCATCTTGCAAGGCGAAATCTGTCACTTTGACATCGCCGTCACTGGTAAACAGAATATTAGTTGGGCGAAGATGCCCATGCACAATACGGTTATTGTGAGCAAATATTAAAGCTTCGCAAATCTGTCTACCTATTTTAAGCGTATCTTGCCAGTTTAATTGAAATGCGAGTTTGTCCTGTAGTGTTCCGCCACTCATGTATTCCTGAACTAGCATGAAAAAGTTGTCATTTCGCGAAGTGGCATGAGTATTAACAATGTTTGGATGTTCGAGCGAGGCAAGCAGGTTGCTGGCTTCATACCCTGTACTGCTATTAGCCTTCTTTTTAATGATTAGCAGATTGCCTTTTTCTTTTTGCTGATAGAGATACACAGCGCCATATTTGTCTTCCCGCAATACGTCCAATAGCAAGAACTTGGATTTGATCTTGGTGATACCTTGTTCCGCTCGAAGTTTTTGGTCTTCGTTAATATGAAGTCCTTGCGAGGCCGCGAGCAGTTCAGGATCTTGATTTAGACATTTAAGAATTAAGGCATTAAGTGCAGGACTAATATCCTCATTTAGTTCGCATGGGTCAGGAAAACGGCCGGTAGGTAACTTGCCAGTGAAGAGTCCGTACATGACAACGCCAACAGAATAGAGATCGCTGCGAGCAGTAACATTCTCCGATGACTGACGCTGTTCTGGAGACATGTAGTTGTAAGTTCCCATTACCGTGCCAGTGCAAGTGCGATCGTTGGCACCCTTATGATCTTCGTAGAATTGAGCGATACCAAAATCCAATATCTTAACGTTGCCGTCGTCATCAATAAGAATATTGTCTGGTTTAATATCCCTATGAATGACGTTGTTTCTATGAGCATAGGATAGCGCTTTAAGTACTTGCACAATTATGTCGATTTTCTCTACATGGGAAATGTCACGTATTTTTACTGCGGCACTCAGTTCGGTTCCTTCGACAAATTCCATAATGAAATAGGGAAGGCCATCGGAACTTATGCCGCGGTCTATAACATGGATAATATTGGCGTGATTCAGGCGTGCGATGATGTAAGACTCACGCTCAAAACGACTGCGAGCCTCTTCATCAAAACTAAGGTCGTTGATTAGTAATTTAATGGCGACAGGGCGCCGCAATGAATCCTGAATGCCGCGATATACATGCGCCATTCCGCCTTCGCCAATCTTTACTAATTTTGAATATCCGTCTAAATGCATTTTGTAATCAATCTTCTTACATGAATTTACAGGTGCTCTATAAGCCTAACCCACGTCTTAGACTAATGAGGGAGGGGTATAGAAAATGTGATATTCTTCTCAAATCACGCGCTGATATGTAAAAAAAATCTACATATTGCGTCCCGGTTCTCATTGCAGTAACGAGCTACCTAGAACTGATTGACAGCCGATAGATGCTACAAAACGCTTAGAAGAAGGATTATCGAAGTAATGAAAATTGTGAATTACACGGCAGCGGCAATACTTGTTGTCCTAATTTTCTACCTTCTTTATATAGGCAAAGATCTATTGTTGCCCTTGGTTATCGCTGTCGCTCTCTGGTATCTGATTTTAACCTTAGGAAACGCTTTCAATCGCATAAAGATTGGATCCTTCAGATTCCCCAAACCAGTTTGTACCGTTGCTTCTTTTCTAGCTTTTATTGCCTTGATATGGGTGCTGGTGAATTTCTTAAGTTCCACCATCGATGATGTGTTGGACGTTGCTCCTGTTTACCAGGAAAACCTAACCGAGCGACTGGAAGGATTTTCCTTCTTCGATGTATCTGATTTTGAAGGGCAGAGTTTTGGGCAGTTACTTTCAGGCTGGATAGATATTCCGAGTTATGCCACGTCTGTTGCAGCCTCGCTAACCAGTATTTTGGCAAGTGGTGGTTTGATTCTAATTTATCTGGGTTTTCTATTTCTTGAACAAGGTCATTTCAGCAAAAAGATTACAGCATTGGTTGCTGATCCTGATAAAGAAGAAAGTGTTAATAATATTGTTAATCGTATTCGCGATGACATTCAGAAATACATATCCATCAAAGTATTTACCAGTTCTATGACAGGTATTTTGAGCTACACATTTCTACGTATTATGGATATAGATTTCGCGGGAGTGTGGGGAATAATTATTTTTCTGCTGAATTTTATTCCTACCGTGGGCTCTATAGTCGCAACAATTTTCCCTGCACTAATAGCACTGGCCCAATCTGATGGCTATACGCTCTTTTTCATTGTGTTGGGAGGAATTGGAGCGATTCAAGTCTGCATAGGTAATATTCTGGAACCGCGCCTGATGGGCTCATCGTTCAATCTAAGTCCCATTATCATATTGATGAATTTAGCACTGTGGGGATACATTTGGGATATTCCTGGCATGTTCCTCTGTGTGCCGTTTCTTATTATCGTGACTATAATCCTCAGCCACTTTCCACAGACACGGCCAATAGCCATAATTCTTTCCAGTGATGGTCGGCTCCGTGTGCCTATTAATAAAACCGTCGGTCCATTCGCCTTCAATCCAGCAGCGAATACTTTGCTAACGACCCACGAAGAAAATTCCGGCGAGAGCTAAAAACCCTGCAAATTCAGCACAGTAAGCGCTATAATCCCCTGCTTTTTTAAATAGGCTGGCCGCTACGGCAGCTCCAACTAACTATTGGGATTGGCATGAAGAGCGCGGAAATACGTCAGAAATTTTTAGACTTTTTTTCGGCTCGGGACCATGAGGTGGTCTCGAGTAGTCCGCTTGTGCCTGGAAATGATCCAACCTTGCTCTTTACCAATGCTGGAATGGTGCAATTCAAGGAAGCCTTTCTAGGAGAGGAAAAGCGAGCAACTCCCCGCGCCACTTCTTCGCAGCGATGTGTTCGCGCTGGTGGCAAGCACAATGATCTCGAAAACGTTGGCTATACAGCGAGGCATCATACGTTCTTTGAGATGTTGGGCAATTTTTCTTTCGGCGACTATTTCAAGCGCGAAGCAATTCAATATGCCTGGGAATTTCTCACGGAAGATCTAGGATTGCCGGCAGAAAAGCTTTGGGTCACAGTATTTGAAGATGACGACGAAGCGGCATCCATCTGGCTCGATGAAATGAAGATTGACCCTATGCGATTCACGCGAATGGGCGAAAAAGATAACTTCTGGGCAATGGGTGACACCGGTCCCTGCGGTCCCTGCTCAGAATTATTTTACGACCATGGTCCGGACGTTGAAGGCGGTCCTCCGGGTAGTCCGAATGAAGACGGTGATCGATACATAGAAATCTGGAATTTGGTTTTTATGCAGTACGAGCGAAAAGCCGATGGCTCAATGATTCCTTTGCCTAAACCCTCCGTGGATACTGGTGCAGGATTAGAACGACTTGCAGCTGTGATGCAGCATGTACACAGCAATTACGAAATCGATTTGTTCCAGGCCTTGATCAAAGATATTGCTCAGATTACGGGGCAATCTGATTTAAATAATGATTCTCTCAATGTGATTGCAGATCACATTCGTTCCTGTGCATTTCTTGTTGTTGATGGAGTGGTTCCATCCAATGAAGGCAGAGGCTATGTGCTACGACGAATTATTCGACGAGCGATAAGACATGGTTATCAGCTTGGTGTTGAAGATGTTTTATTTTACAAACTAGTGGACTCCCTCGCCAAAGTTATGGGCTCGGCCTATCCGGAACTGGTCGAACGCCAAGCAATGGTTGAGAGAGTCTTAAAAGTGGAAGAAGAGCAATTCGCTCGAACACTGGAAAACGGCATGGCTATATTAGAAAAAGCCATTGCCAATCTTGATGGCGATACCATTCCAGGTGATACAGTTTTCCAGCTTTATGATACTTATGGATTTCCAGTAGATCTAACTGCGGATGTGGCCCGTGGTCATGAATTGAAAATTGATCTCGATGGATTCGATAAAGCCATGGAAGTGCAGAAAGAATCTGCGCGCGCCGCGAGCAATTTTGGAGCAGTTGAAAAACTCGATATCGATCCAGCAGTGGCTACTGACTTTACTGGCTATTCCAATCTTGAAGACACCGGTAAGGTGATTGGTATTTTCTCTAACGAAAATGAAAAACTGGAAGCTGCGCCGCTGGACGAAGAAGTTCTTTTGCTGCTAGATAAAAGTCCATTTTATGGCGAATCCGGTGGACAGATTGGGGATCATGGCTCACTGCAGAATTCTAATGCGAACTTTTCTGTGCTCGATACACAAAAGCAAGGCGACGCACATATTCATCGCGGTGTGCTAAAGAAAGGCAGCTTGAAAGTTGGTGATGAAGTTTCGGCAGAAGTTGCTGGTGATGATCGTCATGCCATTACTTTAAATCATTCCGCCACTCATTTAATGCATTCCGCATTACGAAATGTCCTGGGAACCCATGTGACGCAAAAAGGTTCCTTAGTGGCAGAAGATAGACTGCGCTTCGATTTCTCGCATTCTTCACCACTAACAGAAGAAGAGCTAAGTACTATCGAAGCCCAGGTAAATGCAGAAATTCTTGCAAATTCGGAAGTTAGCAAAGATGTCATGCCATTGGATGAGGCAAAAAAACGGGGAGCTTTAGCGCTGTTCGGAGAAAAGTACGGGGATGAAGTGCGAGTCGTCACAATGGGAGGGGAATATTCCATTGAATTCTGTGGTGGCTGTCACGTGGATAGAACTGGCGACATTGGCTTATTTAAGATTACCAGTGAAACAGGAATTTCTGCCGGTGTGCGTCGTGTTGAAGCAGTGACTGGAAAAGGTGCCTTAGCGCTAATCAATCAGGAAGAGCAAATAATTAAGCAAGTCGGTGCAATTGTTAAATCTTCTGCAGCTGATTTAGTAGATAGAGTACGACAGCTTAGCGACAGCAATAAAGCCTTTGAAAAAGAGATTGAACAACTTAAAGCGAAGTTAGCGAGCTCTGCGGGTGATGACTTAACTGCCCAGGCCACAGAGATGAACGGTGCGAAAGTGCTGGTGGCAAATGTGGAAGGGTTTAATCCTAAATCCCTGCGGGATACTGTGGATCAACTTAAGAACAAGCTCGGCTCATCAATCATTCTTTTGGCAACCACTGCCGACGAAAAAGTTAGCTTGATTGCGGGAGTTAGTAAGGACTTAACTGGAAAAGTTAAAGCCGGTGATCTGGTTAATATGGTAGCAGAACAAGTTGGTGGTAAGGGTGGTGGTCGTCCAGACATGGCTATGGCTGGTGGCACCGATACCAGTGCCGTTTCCAATGCATTGGACAGTGTAAAACCATGGTTAGAAGGGAAACTTTAATCAATGGCACTTCTAGTCCAAAAATACGGCGGCACCTCTGTCGGTAGTATCGAGCGCATTGATGCAGTAGCGGAGAAGGTCTCTAAATTCAGAGATAACGGTGACGATGTGGTCGTCGTCGTTTCTGCCATGAGCGGTGAGACTAATCGACTCACTATGCTTGCGCAGGAAATAATGGAACAGCCCACTCCGCGGGAGATGGATGTTCTACTCTCAACCGGTGAACAGGTTACTATCGCATTACTCTGTATGGCTTTAGAGAAGCGCGGATACGGTGCGCATTCTTTTACTGGTGGCCAGGTGAGGATTCTCACTGACAACTCTCATACCAAAGCTCGCATACGTGAAATCGATAATACGCGCATGCATGCGCAGTTAGAGCAAGGCAATGTGGTTGTGGTGGCTGGCTTTCAGGGTGTCGATGACAATGGCAACATTACTACCTTGGGAAGAGGTGGTTCCGATACTACTGCTGTGGCATTGGCGGCTGCACTTGAAGCAGATGAATGTCAGATCTATACCGATGTGAAAGGTGTTTACACTACTGACCCTAGAGTGGTGGAAGACGCCAAACTCTTAGAAACTATTACCTTCGAAGAGATGCTTGAGCTGGCGAGTTTGGGCGCGAAAGTTTTACAGATTCGATCCGTAGAATTTGCAGGAAAGTACAAAGTACCACTGCGAGTGCTTTCAACTTTTGAGGAAGGCAGCGGAACCTTAATCACATTAGAGGAAGAAACCGATATGGAAGATCCCGCTATAGCTGGAATTGCATTCGAACGCGATGAGGCGAAATTAACAGTTGCCGGCGTACCTGATGTGCCAGGCATCGCCTATAAGGTTATCGGCCCAGTTAGTGACGCGGGTATCGAAGTAGACGTAATTGTGCAAAACGTGGCAGCCGATGGATCGAATGATATTACCTTTACAGTAAAGCGTGCTGAAAGTGACAGAGCCAAGGAAATTCTGGATACCGTAGCAACTTCGTTGCAGGCACAAGAAGTCATTCTCGACAAGAAAATTTGTAAAGTCTCTTTAGTTGGAGTCGGTATGCGCTCCCATGCCGGCATCGCGAGCAAGATGTTTAAAGCGCTCGCTGATGAGAGTATTAACATTGAAATCATTACCACTTCGGAAATAAAAATTTCGGTGGTTATTGAAGAAAAATACCTGGAGCTGGCTGTGCGTGCTTTGCACTCTGCCTTTGAGCTTGGCGAGACTGAGTCCGAAAAGGTCTCGGAATAGGGCTTTTTCGCCTCATCTAGAGATAACTTCCCCTCAAAACACGGCTGAAAGTATTGGCAATCTGTCAATATAGGCAGATACTATGCTTTTGGTTAAGGGCGCTCGGGAGCAAATCCCGATATCTCAAAGGGTTCGCGCAGAAGATTAGTGCAAAAGCCCTACCCTTGTCGCCAATGAAGTTTATCTAACTATGGATATTTATCAGGTTGGATAAACATTTTGGCAGGAAATCGACGAGGGGATTGCACATGAAGTGACCAATGTGTTTTCCACGCAGTTCTTCAGGACTACGTTATAAGACCAAAAATATGGGAAGTACAAAGGAATGATTAATGGAGGAAGGCAATGTTAATACTGACACGCCGAATAGGCGAAACATTGATGGTCGGAGATGACGTAACAGTTACCGTTTTAGGAGTAAAGGGTAACCAGGTAAGGATCGGAGTAAACGCTCCAAAAGAAATCGCAGTACACCGCGAAGAAATTTACCAACGTATTCAGAAAGAAAAAAGCGGCGAAGCCGCTACCAACAAAGAAGGAGAATAAGTTCTCCCTCGATACTGCTCTCCATTTTAATGGAGAGTCAGCTTATGTCGTGCGATTAAACTGCAAAACAGTCACTAGATCTCAGTCTATTGATTATTCTTTTCTTCTGTGAGTTTTTTACTGTTAGGTCACTAATTCCCTGGCGACCGGTATAATTTTCTGTTGTTACCCTGTATTGACGCTTGGTCGAAGCCAGCTAAATGTTCTACTATTTTCGTCTCAAGCCGAATATAGTAGAAAGCAGCAGTTGTATTTCAATTCTTAGTTTGTGTTGGGGGAAGTGCTATGAAAAGAACAATCTTAAGTTCTCTATGCCTGATTTCAGCAATACTGGTAGTAATACAATCAAGTGCACAAGAATATCCAGATATGGTTGGCTTCTGGACCGGTACCGTCAGAGTCGTAAGTTCAGGTGGTGGTGAAAGACTCGATGTTGGAGGGGTCACAATAACTGAAATCGATTTAGAGTTAACTATTGATGTTCAGGATCGCGAAACTTTTTTAGGTAGGTCTAGAACTTCAGATACACCGCGAGATAATCCGGGACAGCATGTTTGGGGTTCAATTCGTTCAACTGGTGAAGAAGCACTGTTTATTACAGAAGTTGGTGCCCAAGGACAAATTTGGTTCTCGAGTGAAACTTCTTTTGAATATTGTTTAACTAACTTGGTGGATGGAACTATTACTTCCTATTGTGCGCAGGTAAACAAACAAGCAGATTAGAAGTAGTTGGTTTTATACTGAATTAGAAAAATTTGTTTAACTATTAAGTTGGCCGTTTCGCCTCAAAGAACTTAATTCTGAGGTGTGGGTCGGCTATGGTCGAGAACGAATTATTTTCGTATGCGTATAATGCAATTATCATCCAATTACCAGGTGGAGTTTATGAAAATAAAGGGAGTTATACTGACGCTCATCTGCAGCATTCCAGTTTTTGCTGCCGAAAATGACAATGCATGGAGTTGTGAAGGGGTCAGCTCCATAGGTTTTTACTGGCAAGAAGGGAATTGGCAAAATCAGTCTTACGCGCCAGCAAATTATCTTTTCACAATCGGCTCGAGTGGAAATGCATCCTTGATTTTCTCTGGATACCAATGGACCTTCGATGACTGCATTAGCAGCAATATTATTCGCTGCAGCACCGACCTGGGGAATGCCATTGTCATGAATCTATCCACCGGCCAAGGTGCGGTATCGAGTATCGTGGCGGCAGCAGTCCCTCCCGAAGGCGAAGAAGCCAATACCTTCATGGAAAGGGTTCAATGTAATCGAATTGAAAATTAGATTTACTCTGCTAAGCTAATTTCTCATGTTCTAAATTAAACAATCAGTGTGATATCATGCGCGCCCGTGGAGAGATGGGTGAGGAAAAGCGTTTTCAAAGCGGTAGCTTTGAGCGCAGTCCGAACGACAGCGATCTGTGATCGATGGCCGGACGAGTGGCTGAAGGCGACCCGCAGGGTGAGAATTAAGGCTCAGTCAAAAATCGAATAAATCCCGATCCACAAATTGAATGAACACATGCATGCAATGTGCAACAAGATTCACGGAGAGATGGCCGAGTGGCTGAAGGCGCGCCCCTGCTAAGGGCGTATAGGGTTAAACCTATCGAGGGTTCGAATCCCTCTCTCTCCGCCATAAAACAACCGACGAAAGTCGGTTTTTTTATGGCGGATATAGAAGGTGAGAGAACACTCGCGGTTCGATCAATTGCAGACGCAATTGAGACAGCACTTCGTGCTGCCCGAAGGGTGAAGAAATTATCTAAGATAATTTCTGAATCAATCCCTCCCAGTCTCTGCTCCACCTAATACCTAGACAACTTCTTCCTTAAAAAACCTATCAATCTCCTCAACCCCAAACCCCAACTCCCCCAATATCTCCCGCGTATGCTCCCCCAACCCAGGCACCCCAGACAACTTCGGCTCAAAATCCCTATTATTAGTAGGCGGTTTAAAACTAGAAACCACCCCCTCAGGTGTAGGCGTGGCGACTAGCCTATTTAGCGCAGCAAGCTGCGGATGTTTCCAGACCGATTCCATGTCGTTGACATTGGCATAGGCTATTTGAGCTCCATCCAGTTTTGCACTGACTTGCTCAGCACTGAGCAATGAAAATAAACTCTGAATAATTTCTCTTAAGGCCTCTCGATTTTCGGAGCGTTTTGCGTTGTTGGCAAAGCGCGGATCATCGAATAGGTTTGGCTGTTCCAGAACGAAGCGGCAGAATAACTCCCATTCCCGTTCATGCTGTAATCCGACCAGAATGACTTTTTCATCACTCGTATGGAATACGCCATAGGGATAAATGCTGGCGTGATCCGCACCCATGCGGGGTGGAGGAGGTGCGCCATCATAGGCGTAGAAAAGAGGATAGCCCATCCATTCCACCATGGCTTCAAGCATCGAAATATCGATGCAGCTACCCTGGCCGGTTTTCCCTCGCTGAATTATAGCGGCAAGAATTGCTGAGAAAGCTTGCATACCGGCGGCAGTGTCGGCTACTGATATCCCGGCTTTCACCATCTGTTCTTCGGTTCCGGTTACCGAAAGAAATCCAGCTTCTGCCTGCACTAAGAGATCGTAAGCTTTTTTGTTCTGATAAGGTCCATCATTACCATAGCCGGAAATATTGCAGAGAATAAGTTGCTCATGTTGTTCTTTTAATAATTCGTAACTGAGACCGAGTTTTTCCATCGCATTCGGCGCCAGGTTTTGTACGAGTACATCTGCCTGACTAATTAGTCGATCTAAAATCTCTTTAGATAATTCATGCTTGATATCCAAGGTAAAACTCTGTTTGGAGCGATTAGTCCAAATGAAATGTGAGGATTGACCTCTAACTCGATTGTCGTAGTGGCGAGAAAAGTCACCAACTTCCCGCCGTTCTATCTTGATAACCCGAGCGCCAAGTTCAGCGAGTTGTCGTGTGCACAAAGGTGCCGCTATAGCATGCTCGAATGCGAGCACCGTAATTCCTTCTAATGGGGGAGCATGGTTCATTTATTGCTGATTGAATGACTGAAAGACGCTTGCGCTTGCATACAAAGCGTACCCTCATAGTCCTTTATCCATAAACTTAGATTGCCTTCCTGATCTGGATTGGTGCCACAAACATCAAATGGATTTAGATCAAAAACTGGACTCACCGCTTTAAATTCGAAGCTCCTTAATGTTTTCTCCGGAAACTGTTCTATCAGTAAATCCACTAATAAAGTGGCTAATAAAGGTCCGTGCACGATAAGGCCGGGATAACCTTCCTCTGTTGTTACGTACTCTCTGTCGTAGTGAATTCTGTGCCCATTAAAAGTTAGAGCAGAATAGCGAAACAACAGAACTGGATCTGGATCAATAGTCTTGGAATAGTCACTGGAAGTCGGAGCCGATTTGGCAGGCGGTGGCGATTGGTTCGATGGAGCAAGATCTCGATAGACTATGTCGTGCTCTTCAGAGATTGCATTTTTCAGTTCCGTTCCAATTTCATGCTTTACTGTAACGAATGCGAGTTGGCCGCTGCGACCTTCTTTGCAAGCAATACTCTTAATGGTGGAGACTCTATTAACTTCTTCGCCCGCGTGTAGCGGGTGATGAAATTCGAAGCGGCTTCCTGCCCACATTCGACGCGGTAATGGAATAGGGGGAAGAAAGTCGCCCCGCTCAGCGTGGCCATCGTTCGCTATTTTTGATTGTCGGGCTGGACTTAAAAAATACAGCCAATGCCAAAGAGGTGGTAGCTTATCACCAGGGGCGAATTGCAATTTTTCTTTATCGAGCGTGGCAGCGAGCCCGGTTAAGGGCGCCAGGGTAAGAAAGTCAGTCGCAGACTCTGTTTTCCCGATCCAGCTCTCGAAGGCCGTTTCGTCGATAGTCATTGTTAGGTTTTCCTAACACCGGTTTGAATCAAACAGGAGAATTTAATGGATGCAGCTACAAGTTGCTACTAAAATGATGCCTCAACTTGAGATGCACAATTAATGTAACATCTCGAACCAAATATTTTAATCGATTAGAGATACTGCAGAATGGCTGGATTGTATTTTGAAGAATTGGTAGTTGGCTTGGAATTTGAGCATTTGCCCCATAGAACAATTACCGAGACTGACAATCTTCTCTTTACCACAATGACGCACAACCCACAGCCACTGCATCTTGATGCAGAATTCGCCAAGACTACTCAGCACGGGCAAATATTAGTAAATAGCCTTTTTACCCTGGGTCTGGTAATTGGCTTGTCAGTGGGTGATACAACTTTAGGAACCACCATTGGAAATTTAGGAATGGAAAAAACTGAGTTTCCAAATCCGGTTTTTATTGGAGATACAATACGCGTCACTACAAAAATAGTAGATAGTCGTGAATCTAAATCAAAGCCTGATCGTGGCATTGTCTGGTTTCAGCACACAGGCATAAATCAACGTGATGAAGTTGTTTGTGATTGCCTGAGAAAAGGAATGATGCTGAAAAAACCACAGAGCACTTGATTTGATTTGTAAAGCGTAAAAGTTAGAAGAGGAATGTTGTGACAAGAACGCCAACGCCAGGAAGAAAAGGTCTAAGAAGGTCGCTGCACTTTGTGCCCGGCGGGAACGATCGCATGTTCGAAAAAGCATTGGCGCTTGATGCTGATTCTCTCATTCTTGACTTGGAAGATTCGGTGACGCCGGAAAATAAAGAAACTGCGCGGGAGCATGTGATCGCGTGGATTAAGGAAACAGATTTTGGGGCCCAGGAATGTCTGGTGAGAATAAATCCTCAAGATACTCCATGGGGCGCGGACGATCTGCGCGCCATTATGGAAGTACTTCCAGACGGATTGGTTTTACCGAAAGTAGCGACTCGACAGGACGTCGATGACATTGATGGCGTGGTTGCAGAAATAGAACAACAACAGGGTGCAGAAGCTGGTGCGGTTTCTCTTGTTCTGATTGGGACCGAAGTACCGGAAGCAGTATTTAATCTTCCTTCTATGGCTAAGAACTCTCGAGTCGACGGTATTACTTGGGGGGCGGAAGATTTATCTGGGGCACTTGGCGCCAAAGCGAAACGTGATGCGCAAGGTAATTACCTGGAAGTGTTTAGTTTTGTCAGATCTACCTGTTTGCTTGCAGCGGTAGCCGGTGGCGCCCAACCGATTGATGCGGTGTATGTCGACATTAAGAATCAAAAAGGTCTGACGCAGGAATGCAAGACCGGTGCGGACATGGGGTATACCGGAAAAATTACAATCCATCCTTCTCAGATTGACATAGTTAATAGTGCCTTTACCCCAACAGAGCACGAGATCAGTGAGGCCAATGAACTAATTGCTGCATTCGAAGAGAATCAGAAAATTGGAAAAATGGCATTCTCGTTTAAAGGTCAAATGGTAGATGTACCGCATTTACGTCGAGCGAAGGAAATTCTGGCGATCGCGGCGCACATTGCCGGACAAACCAGTTAGAGCATATTAATCATTGGATTAATCCATGGACTTTACGGAATCAGAAGAACAAACACTCATTAGAGAATCGGTAAGAAAGCTCTGCTCAGATTTTCCTGATGAATACTGGGAAGAGCATGATCGCGAAGGAAAGTTTCCCGATGATTACTTTAATGCAATGGCCGCAGCGGGTTGGTTAGGTATAGCCATTCCGGAGCAGTACGGTGGTGCCGGTAAAGGTTTGCAGGAAGCTGCAATCATCCTGGAAGAGGTTGCTGCTTCTGGTGCAGCGATGAATGGTGCAACCCCAATACACCTTTCCATTTTCGGCATGCATCCCGTGGTAAAACACGGTTCCGAAGCGATGCGAGAAAAATATTTACCTGCGGTTGCCGAAGGAAAACTCCATGTGGCATTCGGCGTTACCGAACCGAATGCAGGTAGCGATACTACTGCTATAGAAACCTTTGCGCGGCTTGAGGGTGATCATTACGTGGTCAGAGGAAGAAAGGTCTGGACTACCAAGGCATTAGAATCAGAAAGAGTGCTGCTTCTGGTAAGAACTCAAAAAAAAGAAGAGGTAGAACATAAGACAGAAGGGATGACACTCTTATTAGCCGAGCTGCAGAAACCAGAAGTCTCTATTTCTGCAATACCGAAATTAGGGCGCAATGCAGTACGTACCTGTGAAGTTGTCTATGACGATCTGAAAGTCTCCGTTGAAGATAGAGTCGGAGAAGAGGGGCGAGGTTTCAGGTATTTACTGGATGGATTGAACGCAGAACGTATATTGATTGCTGCGGAGTCTGTTGGAATTGGTAAGGCAGCATTGCGGCGTGCGGTGCAGTACGCCAATGAGCGAGTAGTGTTTGATCGACCGATAGGTAAAAACCAGGGGATAGCTTTTCCTTTAGCGGAAGCGAGAACCAAATTGGATGCGGCAGAATTAATGACCAGAAAAGCTGCCTGGAAACTGGATAACAATCTGCCCTGTGGTACCGAAGCCAATATGGCGAAATGGCTGGCCGCCGAAGCTGGCTTTTATGCCGCCGACTGTGCCATACAAACCCATGGTGGATTTGGCTACGCACGGGAATACCATGTCGAACGCTATTGGCGTGAAGCGAGGCTAATGAAGCTAGCACCAATTTCTCAGGAAATGATTCTAAATTTCGTCGCAGAGCACGAATTAGGATTGCCTCGGTCTTATTGAGACTCAACACTAAAAAGAAGCTGTATTAAGCGGAGAGATAATACGCTAGGCCTATGAGTGCGGTGCTAGTCGAAAAGCAGTTTTAATAGCAAGGAATATCGTATATAAGAAGCCCTGCTCGGATAAAAACAAAAAATTACTACGAAAAGTGTAAAAAATTAGAACAATATATTAATCCCATTCAAGGTCAATCCTTGGTTGCAGCGACAAGGAATTTTTATGATTCATAAGCTAGTAAAGCCGGTAATTTTTACAGTTGCCTTAATGATGTCTACTGTAATTACAGCTCAGGAGGCGAGTGAAAACGATAATCCTGAGTTGCAACGGGTGGAGCCATTTCAGGTTTTTGATAATCTCTACTACGTTGGAGCGAAATGGGTCTCCGCCTGGTTGCTGGTTTCCGATCAAGGTCTTATTTTGTTTGACGCTCTCTATGGAGATTTAACAGATCTGGCAATTGATGGGATTAGAGAGCTTGGCTTCGATCCGGACGATATCCGCTATGTCGTTATCTCCCATGCCCATTACGATCATATAGGAGGGGCTCGGCGTTTCCAGGAAGAATTTGGTGCGGTAGTGATGATGACCGATACAGACTGGAATATGACTGATGAGCCGGCGATCTATCAAGACTATCCTAAGCCGATACGCCATCTCTCCGTGTCAGACGGCAGCACCCTAAATCTAGGTAGGACTCGACTACGCTTCATGGAAACTCCCGGTCATACGCCCGGTGTCTTGTCTACGAGATTTACTGTCTATGACAATGGATTTCCCCATGATGCATTTCTATTTGGGGGAGTTGGGCTTAATTTTTCCGGAGTCGAACGCACTGAAACCTATATCAATAGTGTGCAGCGTCTTATGCAACTGGAAAATATCGAAGTAAACATTCCTAATCATCCTGAGTCTGGCGAAATATTTGAGCGCTACGAAATATTGCAAGATCGCCAGGACGGAGATCCGCACCCATTCGTGGATCCTGAGAGTTGGGATGCCTGGTTGGAAATTTTAATGCGCAATGCGCAAGGCAAGCTCGAACGGGAACGAGCAGCGGCTAATTAAGGAAGTTTGAAAAGAATTGCTGGCTATCTTCGTTGGCTGGAAAGTAGCTTTCGATCAGTAATTCTTCCATGCCGATATCGAGAGCAGAGCCGAACTGACTGAGTGTAGTAAACATACTAAGGGTCAAGTCACCCACTTTAAAATCAACCGTAAGCATTGGTCCATCCTCCTGGGATTCGTCAGGTTGTTCCCAGTTTTGAGGTGGTGACATCGTTAATAGTTTTTTGTAGAGCAATTCCTGACCTGGATTGCCATAAGCTAATACCTGTTTTTTAAGTCTTCGCAATAAATGACTGGCAACCACATCCCAGTTAGCTATCAGTGGTCGAAACAAACTATGGTCAAACAAAGCTTCCATGATGTTATTGCTGGAGAGCTCATTGATACTGCCTAGGGCATGACTCATCAGGGCCTGCTGTGCTTGATTTGCCATCAGGAGATTGTAGCTGCTGTCCATTACCAGTGCCGGGTAGGGGTTGTGGTTTTCTAGAATCATACTCAATGCCTGTCGCACTGGTTCCATTTCGGCGCTTTCGATATCCAGTTCAGTATAGGCGGCCGCATATCCGCCTGAGTTAAGCAACAGATTGCTGTCTTTATGAGGAAGGTTCATAACATCCGCTAATTTGAGCAGCATGGCCCGGCTGGGACTGGTGCGCCCGGTTTCAATAAAACTAATATGCCGTGAAGAAACATCGGCAAGCAGAGAAAGATCAAGCTGAGATAATCGATTGCGCTTACGATATTCGCTTAATAAAGGACCAACTGCAGACATAACTACCTCGAATCCACCTGAAAACTGATGTCAGCATTGTAGCCATGAGATTTCGTCAAAACCATTACCTCTAAGGTAATGGCAGAGGCAGTCTAGCGATTTGGCAATATGGGAGGGAGGGATTCGAGCTGCCTGGCGGCAAATATGCGGCGAGCCTCACTAAGTTCAGCCGGGCTCAGTTCCACTTCAATTTCTTCTTTGAGCTGAAGGCCTTCTGCATGCTGATTATTCGCAGCCTTAGCGGCCCAGGTATGTGCTTCCACAAGATCTTGACTCATTGGATCGCCTTCCTGGTACATCTTTGCCAGGGCAAAGGCAGCAGTGGCATGGCCACCTCGGGCAGCGCTTTTGAACCAATCGATACCCAGCACATTGTTTTGCCGTGTTCCCTGGCCATCGAAGTAGAGGCTTCCAAGATTGACTTGGGCATTAATATGCCCCTGCTCAGCGGCGGCTTTGGTCCATTTAAATGCCTGGTCGAAATCTTGCTCCACACCCTGACCAGTGAAATAGAGAATCCCGAGATTGTACTGAGCCAGATGCAGACCTTCTTCCGCCGCGATAGTGAATTCTCTAAAGGCTGTCTCGTAATCACCGTCAAAGGCAGCATTGACGCCTTTTTCGTAATCTCCACTGGCCGCTGTTGGAGTGATAATAACCGTCTCAGCCGTATCCGAATCTGAATTCTGTGGCCACAGAAATACATAGATCACTGGTAGAGCCAGCAAAGAAAACAAGCCTAAGGCAACAACAATTTTTATCTTACGATTGATCATAAACAATTCTCAAAATGCACAGTCACAATAGTAATACAGCTGGAAACATCATGAAAACGCCAAGAATTCGTAATCCGGCATATCACTATGAAAAATCAGTAATTTCGCTATAATACCGGCCTCTCGAAATGAGCCAATATTGGCCTCATAAAGCAAATTATTCGAGTTTTTCTTGAGCTTCTAAGTTCTAAAAAAACTGAACTAAGAGAGAATAAGCTAATTAAGCACCCGTAGCTCAGCTGGATAGAGTACCTGGCTACGAACTAGGGGGTCAGAGGTTTGAAAGCTGCATCAGCAGCGCAGACGGCGGAACGCCGCCCCGAAGGGGTGAAAGATTTAGCTAGCTAAATCTTGAATCAATCCTCGAGGAAATAAGTTAGAAAAATAGAATCTGGAAGTCTAAAAAATCACGCACCCGTAGCTCAGCTGGATAGAGTACCTGGCTACGAACTAGGGGGTCAGAGGTTCGAATCCTCTCGGGTGCGCCATACAAAAAAACCCGCCGATGGCGGGTTTTTTTGTATGGTGTACTCGAGTTGCGATGAGAGTCTCCGTTCGAAAGCCGCGTTAGCGGCGCAGACAGCGCAAAGCGCTGCCCCGAAGGGGCGAAGAAATTAGCTAAGCTAATTTCTAAGTCAATCGTGCCCTCAGTCGATTCCACGTGCCCGTTCGCAAGGAGCGAAGCTCCGCAGACGGCGCTAGCGCCGCCCCAAAGGGGTGAAGGATTTGGCTGAGCTAAATCCGAAATCAATCATGCTCTTGCAGATTTTCTCAATCCAGAACATATTGGGTTTTTTATATGGCATATCCGGGCTGCGGTGAGGGCCGCCGTTCGAAAGTCGCGTTAGCGGCGCAGACAGCGCAGTGCGCTGCCCTGAAGTGGAGAGGAACTTGGCTCAGCCAAATTTCGAATCAAACGTGCCTCGTGTGCGAAATACGAAAAACTACTGTATTTTTACTCTGACCCCTTTGATTTCCAATTGCGGAAGGTCGCCGAGGCGCTACAAGATGAGAACATTCGAATCTTCGTCGATGAGGAGAAGAACTATTTATGCATGAAATCATCTGCCCACACTGTGAGAAAGCTTTTAAGATTGATGAAGCTGGGTATGCGGACATTCTGAAACAGGTTCGCGATAGTGAATTCGAGCAGCAATTGCATGAAAGGCTTGAGCTGGCTGAGAAAGACAAGCTAAATGCGATTGAGCTCGCCAAGGAAAGAGTCGGCAACGAAATGCAAAAGTCTGCCGCAGCCAAGGATATTGAGATTCAAGAACTGAAAGCGAAACTAGATTCCGGTGAGGTCTCACTGAAGCTCGCAATCACAGAGGCGGTCAGCGTGATCGAGAAAGAGCGTGATGAACTGCAGAACAGCCTGAAGCAAGCAGCGCTTGAAAAGCAACTCGCAGAGACTTCGCTTAAGGATAAGTACGAAACACAGATCAAAGACCGCGATGACGCGATTGAGCGCCTTCGAGATATGAAGGCCCGCATGTCCACCAAAATGGTTGGTGAAACTCTCGAACAACACTGCGAGACTGAGTTCAACCGTATTCGAGCGACAGCGTTTCCGAGGGCCTATTTCGAGAAGGACAACGATGCTAGTACTGGTAGCAAGGGCGACTATATCTTTCGCGATTCGGACGAAGCAGATACTCAGATCGTTTCGATCATGTTTGAGATGAAGAACGAAAGCGATACCACCGCAACGAAGAAAAAAAACGAGGACTTTCTTAAAGAACTCGACAAGGATCGAACTGAGAAGGGGTGTGAGTATGCAGTGCTGGTCTCGCTGCTTGAACCAGACAGTGAACTCTACAACACTGGAATTGTTGACGTGTTTCACCGCTACCCAAAGATGTACGTAATTCGACCACAGTTTTTTCTTCCCATTATTACGCTACTGCGGAACGCGGCGATGAAATCGCTGGAATACAAGACAGAACTTGCGCTCGTTAAGGCACAGAACATAGACGTCACGGACTTTGAAAACGACCTCGACAAATTCAAGACCGCATTCTCGAAGAACTATGACCTTGCATCCAGGAAATTTCAAACAGCAATTGATGAGATCGACAAGTCAATAAATCACCTTCAGAAGACGAAAGAAGCCTTAATAGGCACAGATCGAAACCTTCGCCTGGCGAACGACAAGGCGCAAGATGTTACGGTCAAGAAATTGACTCGTCGCAATCCCACGATGGCGGCTAAGTTTGAGGAACTCAAGAATCAAGGGCCATCCGATACTGAATAAACTATGAGTGCTCAATACATCTAATCAAAGGAGTCAGAGTACTTTGATCGGTATGTAATAAGTATCAAACTACTCAAACCCCTTTGATCTTTGCGGCTAATGAAATTCAAGCCGATTGCTATTTGAGCTCCCGGCTGGTGATGATGTCAATGTACCTAAAAAAGACAGTTAGCTATTCATTAACTCTGTTCAAATAAGGCAGGCAGAAGCTGCGTAATCGTTAATTACTCCCTTAACTCTACGTGATGAGTAGGAAGTTAAAAGAAGTAATGGAGATACCTATGTTAGAAAGCATGCATGACCCGTCTGAATATATAAGAGGTTTGCAACAACTATTAGTTTCGGACAAGAAGAAGATTGCATTTCTGTTTGGTGCGGGTACTTCATTGTCAAAAAAGAATGATAGTTCTATAAATATTCCAGCCATCGGTAAAATGACTGAAGATATTGAAAAAAAATTGAATGAATTAGATAAAAATAAGGCAGCAATAAATGAAATACGTGACGAATTAAAAACTCAGAATAGAAGCTACAATATTGAAACTCTTCTTACAAACGTTGAGCAGAAAATTCAAATTATTGGAAGCGGCACCCTAAATGGATTGGTGAAGGAGGACTTCAAAAAATTACTAAAAGATATTAAAAAGGAAATCAGAGAAACGGTGGGCGTACACAAAAGTATATTGGAAAAAGATAATTTTAATGACTTGATCCATGTTGATTTTGCAGAATGGATTGGTCGAGCAAACCGTAAATATCCAATTGAAATATTTACAACGAATTATGACTATCTATTTGAATTGGGATTAGAAGAAAAAAACATTCCGTATTATGACGGATTTACTGGTAGCTACCAGCCGTTTTTCAATTCAGAATCCATTGAAGCTTTGGATTTTGTCCCTAATCAAACGAAACTGTGGAAAATTCATGGATCATTAGGATGGCATTTTGATGATATTAAGAAAAAAGTGTGGAGAAAAGACTCAGATAGCGAAGATATCCTAATCTATCCATCCAGCCTGAAATATAGTGAGTCAAAGAAACAGCCTTATATGGCATTGATGGATAGATTAACAAACTATTTAAAACAGCCAGATACTGTACTAATTACTTGTGGCTATTCTTTTGGTGATGAACATATAAATGAACGAATTGTCACTGCACTCAGCACTAATACGTCTGGTCATGTAATTTCTCTTTTTCATGATATTGTGTTGGAGAATAAGAAAAAAAATTATCTGCTAACCAAAGATTCCGATTTGACAAAATTAGCAAAAGAAAATAAGAAGCTTTCAGTCTATGGCTGCAGACATGCGGTTATTGGCGGTCAATACGGTAGCTGGAAGCTTAAACGAGAACCGGACAAAGACGATACAATAAACATCATTCACTACTTCGATGAAGATGCACCTTGCAACCCAATTGAAGAAAAAAAGGAAAGAAAGGGTGATGAAATATGGACAGGAGAGGGAGAATTATTTTTGCCAGATTTTACGAAATTTGTAATATTTCTTCAATCTATGGTATTGGAAAATAGTTTAATTGGCAAAGGTAGCAGTGAATAAAAATCAGACAGAAATTGGTGAGATTGTTAGCGTAAGCGGTAATGTTATTACGGTTCAGTTATCTGATACCGTTAAATCAAATATGCCGGTTATCGATGGTATTGTCTATCGCATAGGCCAAATAGGATCATTTCTGAAAGTGCCACTGGGATATGCAAATTTGTATGGAATCGTAACTCAGATCGGCGCTGCTGCAATGCCTGAAAAAATTAGAGAAATAATTGAGCAAGACTATTCAAGATTCGACAATAAGCAGTGGCTTAATATGGTATTGGTTGGAGAACAAGTAGGTAGAAAATTTGATCGGGGTGTTTCTCAGTCCCCGACTACTGGCGATACTATTCATTTAGTAACAATACAGGATTTAGATGTTATTTATGGTGGTTATGATGAAAGCAACTCCATTACGGTTGGGAATATAAGCATATCCGAAAGCTTAAATGCCAAAATAGATTTAAATAAAATGATATCCCGCCACTGTTCAATATTGGGGTCTACCGGAAGTGGTAAATCTAACTCTGTAGGTGTTGTGTTAAGTGCGATAGCAAACAAGGGATTCAATAGTTCAAGAATTCTTGTAATTGACCCGCATGGGGAATACAACAGCATTTTGAAAGACTAAAGCAATGTATATAAAATAAAGGCTGGTAAATCAAACGGAGTAAAGGAGCTATATATTCCATACTGGGCACTTCCGTTTGAAGAGCTAATAAGTATTTTTTCTGGGAACCTAAATGATCAAAATAAGGACTATTTCAGATCAAAAATTATCGAATCAAAACGAAAGTCTATAAATGAGAATAACATTGAAATAGATGATGTGCTTGTTACAGCAGACTCTCCGATTCCATTTAGTCTAAAACAGCTTTGGTTTGATTTGGACGATTTTGAAAGACAAACCTTTATTGAAAGAGCAAAACCAGAAACAGTAACTGATAAAATAGTAGTAGGTAATGCTGAAGACTTAATATCTAATGAATACACACCCGCAAGTGCTGGCGGTGGTTCACCTTTTTTGAACAATCGTGCAAAAGGAATTCTAGGGTTTCTTGATAGTATAAGGGCAAAACTAAAAGATTCGAAATACGAATTTTTGTTTAAGCCCAACGAATATGATCCGAATTTAGATGGCAAAGTAACAAAAGATCTGAGTTATCTTCTATTGAATTGGTTGGGCAATGAAGAGCCGGTAACAATACTTGATCTATCAGGAGTCCCGAATGAAATTATGGCTTCTATCTCTGGGACGTTACTAAAAATCATATATGACGCATTGTTTTGGGGACAGAATCTTAAAGATGGGGGTAAAGAACAACCATTACTAATTGTTCTTGAAGAGGCACATAATTATTTGAAGTCAGGCGAAGATTCGATTTCTTCAAGAGCGGTTCAAACAATTGCTAAAGAAGGCCGGAAATATGGTGTTGGATTACTTCTAGTCACCCAAAGGCCATCTGAACTTGATGAAACCGTATTAAGCCAATGTGGAACTATTGTAGCTTTAAGAATGAATAATTCTAAAGATAGAAGTCACATTCGCTCTGCTATTCAGGATGAGCTTCAAACTATGGTTGATTTACTACCGAGTTTGCGTACAGGAGAAAGCATCATCTCAGGTGAAGGTGTAAAAATTCCATCTCGTGTTCAATTCTATAAGCTTTCTAATGCCCCTAAAGGTGCAGACCCGATAGCTTCTGAAAAATGGATGAAGGAAAAAAATGCTGAAGTCAAAGATTATGATAAATTAGTGTCTCTTTGGCGCAATCAAAATTTAGAGGAGCCCTAGGATGAACGTGGAATTGACATCAGTAAGTTCGTCTAATGTAGCAGCTGTTGGTTATGATGTTGAGAACGAGACAGTTTATGTGCAATTTTTAAATGGTTCTGAATACATTTACAAAGGTGTTCCGCAGCACGACTTCGACGGTTTGCTCAACGCACCGTCAGTAGGGTCTTACTTACATCGGAACTTCAAAAATGTGTATCCTTATGAGAGAACCTCATAAATCAAAAAGAATTAGACAGCCAGGTCTCCTTCTGCGCGATCTATTTGCTAGTTATCTCAATATCATGCATTACAGTTATTGTCAGCACTTTAAGAATTTAACCGAATACCTAATATGGAAAGAGTGCACGCCGAAAGACACTTGCTTAAAGAGTCTATTTTGTTCTTTCAATTGTAACTAGTTCTTTGCAATTGCCAATTTCAATATCGATTGGCTCTACCCCCAATTTATTAGTGGTAACATTTATGAATGAAACCCTAAATTCTTTTTGGTGAGAATAATCATCGACTTTTTGAAAAATATTGTAATTAAACTGCTGTGAACTTAATGATTCTTTAGAAACCTCATCACCCCTATTGTAGATTACAGACCCGATATGTGGATGCATAATCAAATCCCTTTTTTCTAATGCTAAAGATATTCGTTTAACGAACTGAAGAGTATCATTTATGGTGATAATGCAATCATAGTTTTTATCAAGTGAAAGTAAGGTCTCCTTGGATGTATTTGGTAAAGCTGAACACCAAATATAAACATCATTGATAGTGCCTATATCCATCTCGTGGCCGTTCATTCTGAGCATGCCGCGCCCCTCATTCATATCACCAAGATCCTTAGATTCAAGATTATGATAAAAGAAAATGGAATTCAGGCGTAAAGAGCCGTTATTAATAAGTTCAAATGCCCACCTCGATTCCATAGCTTTTAGTAGAGTGCTTGGTGGAGGGTGCTGATTGAACTCGACTTCGTCAGTAATAAATGTGCCTGTTTTTGTTTGGATTATTTCACTCATCTGTGGTTTGAACATAACACTCGCGTACTAGATGCGAGCTTGCGAGCGTTTTACCTTCTCCCAAAATTTATTGACATGTTTGTTAGGTTTATACAGCTAGAATGTTTGATAGCCACACCTCAAGCAATTTTCAGAACCTAGAGCATTATTGTATTGTACTCCTCCACCCCAACCGCATTGCGGACAGAATTCTTCTAATTCAGTATCTAACCATTCCCAAGGCCCCAAGTACTCTGGAATAGCGTCTCGATCACAACCAAGGAATTGACCGACGTTCGATTGAACGCAAATATATGAAGACGTACTTTTTGATTTTAGTTCGTCAAGAACATCGCAAGGCTCAATTGAAAACCATTCTCCTTTTAAATTATAGTTTTTGTATTTTTTATGTAGTGATCTCTCAAGTGCTTGACCTTCACATTCAATCCAACCCATTAGTGCAAGTTTTCTAGAGTTGCCTGTTTGAAGAACTTTGATTCTTTTCTCAGGATCTTTACTAAAACCAATTTTTATTCTGTGACCATTAGTGTTTTCATTTTCAGCTATGAAATAGGTAAACATTGTCAAAAAGCCTGACATTGTATTATGAAGCGCGCTCGCTTTGTCAGATATGCGATCATGATCATTTAATTTAGAAGAATAAATGGGGTCAGAGTAAATATACAGTAGTTTGATTTGCTTTAGCTCGGAGCTCCAGATTTCTGTCGATTATGTTTGCATACAGTTATTGACAGAACTCCAAGGATTGATTCGAATACTTAATATGGAAGGGGAACGCCAATAATGGGTAGGGAGCTATGCTTGTCTTTGCTTGATTTGCTATATTTCACCTCTCAGTGAGCTTAAGTTTTTTTCTGCAATCTCAGTTACTTCTTCTTCTGAAATGCCACATCTGCTGCCATATACCACAAGCTCATTCTTCAATGAAGATTGGAGTTTGACTGACATGCTGACAAAGTTACTCATCTTGTTTAGAAATTCATTACGACCAGTATCTGTATATAGAGAATATCTACTTTCTCTATTTGAGCGATGTACAACCCATATTCTTAAGTCGTTAAAATCCTTTAGCTCCTTCAATAAATTGGGTGAAACTATAGCTTTTGCTTCAGCTAACCCAATTAGTTGGCCAAGAGTTTTTCTATTTACTTTTTCTAGCTCTTTATAAGCAAATTCTTCTTCCATGCTGCCTGGTTCTATAATTACAGCTTTAATAACATAGAGCTTCGCTAAGAAATCTTCTACATATTGGAGGTGCCAAACTGCCTCTCCAGCCTTTTGGTAGAAGAGGTTCAATTCATTAGAATTCATATCTCTACGCATATCCGTGGAGCTTAGCGTTGGTTCTGTTAATGGGCAAACTGAATAGCAATTTGTCCTAGAGCCCCGTAGGGGTGATTGAAATGTTTGTTGGCCACCCCTTGTTACCGCACTGGCTTTCTAATGGTGCCGGCTAACTCGCTATGCTTAATTTCAACAGTATTTACAAATTTTTCCAATAGAGCGCGTACTACGATTTCCGAAGATCGATCGCAAAGTGGACCAAGTGTTACTACTACATCTTGTAGTGACTCGCCTAAATTAACGTCTATGTAATTCATGGGTGGATACTTTCCATCTAATACTGCTTGAATGTGAGAGCTTGAAAACTCCCTCGAGAAGCCACTCTCTTCAAAAGATCGACCTTCGTGAGGTATCGATGGTATCGCGCACAGCACAAAACGATATTCTTCCTGGAAAGCCCATTCTTTCCGTTTGACGGTAGCAAACTCTCCCATCTGAGTAATTGTCATCTCAGCTTTGCCTGGCTCTTTCAGTTCAATTTTAATGTCTTTGCCAAACATATTCTTTACATCATCAACATATCGAACGCTCTGACCAAAGTTTCCTTTGGTGAAGAAATTTGGCATCAGGAAATAGTTCTCACCGAACACTTCATCGAAATCAAATGGGTATTCTATGTTGTCATTTACTGTTACTCCTTTGCCTTCTGGAGCAACAAACGGCCTATATGGGAACATATCTTTTGGAAGCGAAATCCTTACACCCTGCATTTTCTCAGTATACATGTGTCATTGAGGAATGCTCTCAACGCTGCATTCAGTCCAGCAACTAACAAAAAGATACTTTGAAAAATCATAGTCGCCGTAAGCATCCATTTCACTTACGTCATCTACTCGATCAAGCCGATTAAATCGTATCTTCTTACTATGGAGAATCAGAGATAATGTATCGATGCTTGTATAGTGATGTATGAATTCGGAATTTGGCACTTTAGTCTACACTGTGGCTAACGTCCGTAATGATGGGCAGGGCGTTAGCCCTGTCTCTAATTGATTTGTCTGTTAGCTCTTTATCTGACTTTTTGTGCGTCCACTCGTATCGCAGCCTCGAGACTCATAGCGCAGAGGCGAAACTGATCAATCAATGGCATTTCCTTAAAAGGTAGATCAGCTAGTTGAAATTTTTTATTAGACTTTGAAACAGTTTTCTGAATTAGATCTTTCTCTTTCCCTGGAAATGCCTTGTAGAAATTTTCAATTTCCTGCTTTCCTAGCTTCTTATCAAGATTATGGGCAAAACCATTTCGCAGGTTGCCAATATAGGACAAGGGCGACGAAAGCCATTCTGAGAGTCCGTATGCAATTGCTAAAGATACTTTCTGCGAAAATTGTAGGTTAGCCTTTTCAATAAACTGTTTGTTTGTCGCAGTCTTTGAAAGATACTGGTCCAATCTATTTTCGATATGGATATGACCTCTTAGTACGCAAGCGAGTTCATCTTCTTCCAGTAAATCGTCAATTAGCTGCATTTCGATCTTCGATGATTTGATCTAACATTTATATATAGAGAAAACTCGCGTTGTTTAAAAATTTTGGCGAGCACGGTTGGTTTCAAGAAAGCCAGTATGTCACTGAATTAACGGGGATTCTAGTTACGGGAGAATACAAAGTGAGCCTAAGTTGATCCTTTCTTATGGATCGAATGAATACTAGAGTCATTTAACAGACTGTAGCCAATAGTGTGCCAAAATTTAAGTAGATGGTTGTAAAAAGGCTTAAATATCGCTCAAATGACACAGTGACCAAGATCGCAAGCGATTGATAAATAACAACTTTAAGGCTTACAGATGGCTCTACGAACTAGGGGGTCAGAGGTTCGAATCCTCTCGGGTGCGCCACACAAAACAACCCGCCAATGGCGGGTTTTTTTGTGTGGTGTATCCGGGTCGCGATGAGAGCCTCCGTTTGAAAGCCGCGTAAGCGGCGCAGACGGCGCTTGCGCCGCCCTGCAGGGGTGAAGGATTTAGCTGAGCTAAATCCTGAATCAATCGTGCTCTTGCAGATTATCTCAATCCAGAACAAAGCGGACTTTTTTGTGTGTGTCTATCCCAGCCCATTCCACGTGCCCGTTCGACAAATTGCGAGAGCAATTTGGACAGCCGCGGCTGCCCCAAAGGGGTAAAGGATTTAGCTGAGCTAAATCCTGAATCAAAGGAGCGCAGCTCCGCGGAGCGCGCGAAGCGCGAGTCCGAAGGACCGAAGAAACTAGCTAAGCTAATTTCTAAGTCAATTGTGCCCAGTGATTTTTGAGTAATTTACTGTATTTTTACTCCGACCTCTTTATTCTATTCAAAAAGAAACAGAACGAGGTGGAACATGAATTCAGCCGCTCATAAAGAAGAAATCCTAAAAATCGATAGTCTAATGACCAAAGCACTAAACGATCGCGATCTAGATACTTGGCTAAGTCATATCACAGAGAATGCGAGAATGATGCCGCCAAACGCACCAATTCTTGAGGGCAAAACGGAGATCAGCGCGATGATTTCTGAGTTATTAGCGGTGCCAAACTTCCTCGTTGTGCACCATCCACCGGATAAAATAACTATTTCAGATAGCGGTGATCTTGCCTATATCGGTTACTCCTATGAGCTTACTGTTCCAGACTCAGAAGGTGGTTCGATTACAGACAAAGGCAAGGACTTATCCGTGTTTGAAAAGCAGGGAGAGGGCAACTGGAAGCTAGTAGTGGATATGTGGAGTTCGAATGAGTAGTTAGGAAATTCGGTAGTCATTACTCTGCCATAAATCCAACACAAAATTACCATGCAACCAACTTTATTAGTTAAAATCGCTAATCACCAGTAATCAAAGATATATAACCATGACCAACGAAAACGACCCAGACAACCTAGAAAACACCAAGTTCACAGACGACGTCAAAGAAGCCTTAGAATTCAACAAGAAAAAGCGCAAACCAACCAACGGCGGTGAAAAACCACAACCAAACCTTGGCAAGCTAGAAGGCTTACTAAAGAAAAAGTCCGAGCAGAATCAGGAAGAAGAGAACAACGGTGAAGGATCCAATGGAAATAGTAGCGAACCCCATTAGCCATTCATTCTCTTGACACATTACACGTTGCAAATTTCTCTGGTATGAGTCGCCAACGCCCGCTTCATAAAAAGACTAATAATCCAGAGCAGGGGCACTGCCAGCGCAGATTTCGGATACATGCTCATCACGCGAGTCACCTCGCCATCCGATACAAACCATTGCTCAGTAAAATGGGAAGCCATACGGGATAGTGGTGGACTAAATTCCTCTAAACTCATCTCGATGTAGGTATAAGGTTGCCACTTAGTAATAGTTTCCACGTGACTGGATCCGTCCAGATTTTGAACTTCGATCCGACTTCCTACAATCGCCTCTGTCCGTTCAGAAAATTGAGCCTGCCGAATGCCGGGTAGAGGACCAAAACCTTTAAATGATTCCCAATTCGATGTCTTCAATATTTCCGTGAATATTGTGTCTGGTGAATTAGCTAGAGGCACAGTAACCGATACTTTAATCACTCCCGTCTCGTACTCCTCGGTGAAATTCAGATTTCGATGATACAGCGTTTCGAAAGCCAGCTCGATTTCAGGTTCAGCACTGCGGCTATTGCTTTTCCACCCTAAATCCTCTCAAATACTCAGCAGGAGGAAATCGCTATGAGAAGAGCAATAACAAGTGTTTTAGCGCTATTTGGATTTCTACTTTTCGTCTCGCCAGCATTGGCTAATGAAGGCACAGTCGCTTTCGTTGGCGCTACCATTATCGATGGGACGGATGCGGCACCCCTGGAAGATGGAGTATTAGTTGTAACCGATGGGTGGATTCGGGCAGTCGGTCCTCGTTCGGAAGTGACTCTGCCCTCCGGCGCACAAGTAGTCGACGTCAGTGGCAAATACATCATGCCAGGATTGATTAATGCCCATGGTCACGTGGGAGCAACCGTGGGGCTAAACGGCAATGGTGGCTATGACCGAGGTAATTTGTTGAGGCAGTTAAGCCTCTATGCTCGTTATGGCGTCACTACAGTTAACAGTCTGGGCGGTGACCAGGAAGCAGGATTTGTGCTGCGCAATGAGCAGTTCAGTAAGGATTTAGATCGCGCGCGAATTTATGTCGCAGGCAGCGTTGTAGTCGGAGATTCGGAACAGGCTATACGGGATGAAGTAAATCGAAACGCCGACATGGGCGCTGACTTCATTAAAGTGCGAATCGATGACAACTTGGGAGCAACCCAAAAAATGTCTCGACCTTTTTTCGAAGCCCTGGTTGATCAAGCGCATATTCGGCGCTTACCAGTAGCTGTTCATCTTTACTATCTTGATGACGCGAAGTTTATGCTTGATGCCAATGCGGACATTATTGCGCACAGCATTCGTGATCTACCTGTTGACCGAGAATTAATTAGCAAGGTGGCAGAGAGTGATACTTGCTACATACCGACACTCACTCGAGAAGTGTCTACTTTTGTCTATGAAAGTGTTCCAGATTTTTTTGAAGATCCTTATTTTCTAAAAGAAGTAGAACCAGCGATCATTGAGGAGCTGTCGACACCAGAACGCATGTCGCGCATAGCGGGTTCACGTTCGGCCCAAACCTACAAGGCTCAATTACCAACTGCCATGGATAATGTTGGCACCTTGTACAACGAAGGAGTGCGCGTAGCCATGGGGACGGACACGGGACCCCCAGCGCGTTTTCAGGGTTACTTTGAGCATATGGAAATGCACATGATGGTTAATTCGGGAATGACTCCGTTAGATGCCATTCGAGCGTCCACAGGCATTGCGGCGGATTGTATTGGCATGGGAGACATCGGTACCCTCGAGCCCGGCAAGTGGGGCGATTTTTCTGTATTGGCTGACAATCCGGCTGAGGACATCCGTAATTCACACTCTATCGAGAGTGTTTATGTTGCTGGAAATCTGGTTCCTGCCGAATAATTCTTTGTATAGGGGAGCTTCGGCTCCCCTTTAATTTCCTATTGAGTCAATGTCCTCCGCACTCTCTTCAAAAAAATTATTCCTTGCCTTTGGTAAATTTGTCTTCGTCATAGTCGGGGGCTATGTCTTGATAGTGGCGCTCATGTTTAGATCTATGGAGCCCACGACTATCGATGTGTCAGATCCAGATTTTCTTGTGCTGCAAAGATTTTTTCGAAATCCTCCAACCGAGTTAATTGATAGTCATCTGCTTAGTTCTTTTTCAGGTGATGTGGAGAAAGCATTTTCTGTGCGCGTCACCGGTATGGATACAGAGCTACTGTGGCAGCAACAAGGAGTATTGCGAGGCGACCGGTTGACGCCAGAATTGGAGACTGCAGTTGGCTTTCTGGATATTATGTTGGATAGCGGCTATGTAGATTGGTTTCCAACGATCGAAGAGATTCATCGAGATTCACATTATGTGTACCCCATAAGTATTGTTATGCAAGGAAGCTATCCGGATTCAGTTCGCTTGATTGTAATGCGCCCCTTCGATGACATGGCATTCTTTATTTACCAAAAAATTTAGGCAGACTTATTCTTCGTAACTAAATCTGACAAAAAACACGCGCATACCGCTGCCATGTTTGGCTGTTTTTAGTAGATCGACTTTATTTTTGAAGCCAGATTCTTTTGCAACCGATTCTGAAATATCGTCAATAGAAATTTCCCGAATAGCTGAAACTACAATGTGGCCATCGTCTAATTGGTATTTGTTGCCGATTTTTACGCGGGGCTGCTTCCAGATTCGAATACTGGTAGTAATCTCTCCGCTTTTTACTCTGTCACGGAGCTTTTTAGTGAATAGCATTGGAGCAGCTAGAAGGAATGTGTATTTAGTAAAGCAATTCTTTCACTGCAAGACATAAACGTAGGGACCTGCATTGCTGCTGTTGCCGCTTCATTAAATTCATCATCCCACATGATCTTTCCTAGCTCCATCCATGACTCTCCCTGGGGAAAGCCCTGGATGTAATCAACGGCTTGCTGGACGTTGCGGCGCCAGATTGTAGTAATACCGCCGGTGTCTTCCAGTAGCTTTATGCGAATTGCAAAATTTATTTGCGATGAGAATACTGAATCTAAAACCACTTTTTCGGGATCGGTTAATTCAGTAGGCGAGAAACAAGCCTTTGCGATAGTAGCTGCAGCTTCCTCGCCAAACAGTGTGGTGTCTCGTAGGTTCAATTCACTCATGGCTTCCTGTGCCATTTCGGTAAAGGCTATCTGGCGAGTTTGCTCTAACTCGTAAATCACTAGCATGATACCGATGATGACGGCGATACCCGTTGCCATATGTACCCAGCTTTCAGCGCTTATATCTTTTGTTGATCGCATAGTTGAATTGGAATTATGAATAAAAAAACCGATCCGAGAAGCTCGGATCGGTTTTGAATACTAACAAATTTAAGGGCAGGGATTCTCGCCAGCAACTGGAGTTGCGCCAGAGGGTAAGAAACGGCAAGGATCGGCTTCCTGCAATGACACACGAGTTCCGATGCGAATCAAACTACCCGTACTTGGGCCTTGAAAAAATTGATAACCTTCTCGAGTTTGCATCCAGGCCGATGGCCCCCCAACAAACTTGCCAGCTGCTTCAGTAGCATCTTTAATTTTATCTACCAGCGCTTCGTAATCAGGCTCACCCTGGCTCATGCCACTGAAACTGCCGAGGTCACCGCTGGCGACAAATACGGCATCGACGCCATCGACTCCCGCGATTTCTGCAGACGCTTCTACGCCGATTAATGTCTCGACCATGGCGATAACCATTAGATTGTCATTCCAGGTTTGGCGGTAATCGCTTCCCCAGAGTCGGCCATATTGACCGCCGCCCTGGCTGCGTCGACCTTCGGGAGGATACTTAGCGAAGTGTACGGTCTGTTCCATTTTTTCAGCATCATCAACCATCGGTACTATTAGTCCGAGGGCTCCGATATCGGTAGCTTTTTGAATATCGCCTTCGGTGGCGTTTGGAATTCTAATAAAAGGTACTGCAGGGGCATCACGACAGGCCCAAATCATGCGTGCCACGTCGGTGTAGTTGAGGGAACTATGTTGCATTTCGATCCAGATAAAGTCGAAACCGGAGTTTGCCATCGCGCAATATATTTCCGGATCTGGAGTGTCGACAGTTCCGCCAACAACCTGTCCGCCGGCGGCAAGTTTTGCTTTGACTGTGTTATACATACGCGTGTTCTGCGCCTGGGCTGGTAACAACCAGGCCAGAGTCAGTAATGCAATCAGGGCGAGTCGAATAGTTTTCATTATTATTGCCTCGTGGGGATTATTGTTATCTATAGGAAGTAATTAACTGTTATATGGCGAGAGATTTCAATGGTTTTTCACCCATCGGCGATCATAGCGACGCGATCAATTCCTTCTGCTTTGTCTTCCGTCTGCCGCCTCCGTCTCTCTTCACCACGTCGCGCCAGTTCTTCTCGATTGGAATCGTCTACCTTGGCGTAGTCATCACGCCAGCTATTATCAGCAGACCAGATGTACGGTGCTTTTTCGGTAGTATTCGCAGTTGTAGCAGTGCGCAATAGGGCAATTGCCTGGCTGATGATACTCAACTGCATGTCGTGGTCGTAGGGCTTACCGCAGGGATTACCCAGTGGAAAATCGGTATAAAGGAATCTTGGTACACCGCAGTGTTCGACAATATCGCGAGCGGAACCAATAATCAGGGTTGGAATCCCATTGGCTTCAAGGTGTCGCGCAACCAGACTCACGGTCTGGTGACAGACAGGTCACAACGGCACCAGTATAGCCACATCGACTTCGTCTTCTCGCAAGCGTTCCAGAATTTCTGCTGCATCATTATCTATAGTGTTGCCCTGACTGTATTCAGTGGGCACGGAATGAAATCTCGGGGCGAGGCTGCCAATGCCACCTTCGTCCACCAGCACCATAAGCTGTTCCAGTGGAATGAAACTGTTTACGTCATCTGTATGGGTGACAGCTTTATGCCATGACAGCTCTTCGGTGTGCATTGATTCAGGAATCGGCGATACCAAATTAGAGTAGATCCGACGATTGACGCGCCCTAATTCTGTATCGGGCATAGCAGTAGAGATTACACCGACCCGGCATTCATTCATCGGTTTCGAAAGAGGAGTAAATGGCGTCTCTGAATTTTGAGCCCAACGATAGTCAGTGGTGTAACCCTGGGCGCGGTAATAGTCTCGGGTTCTTTCCATGTAAGAAACGTCATAAACTTCAGTCACTTATATCTCCATTCATCACTAACAGCCCCAGCCAATACTCGCTTCGGATTCAAAGCATAGCGGTTTCCAGGATTAAGAAAAAGAGCTTCTGAATGAGAAGCCTGGCTGGCTGTAGCTTTTTTCTAAGAAAGACTTGTCTTACATGTGTATTAGTGTATTATGTGCACTATACACTTAGTAAAAACACTATGTCCGATAGCAAACTAATAGCGCTCCACGTCTCTCCTAGCTCAGGTATTCCGATCTATCGACAGCTTATGGATCAAATTCAGCGCCTGATAGCTAGCGAATCTCTTGCGGTTGGCGCAGAGCTGCCGTCGGTGCGAAATCTGGCAGAACAGCATGCGATAAATCCTATGACAGTTTCCAAAGCCTATAGTGCATTAGAGATGCAAGGGATACTAACTCGATTAAGAGGTAAGGGCATGATCGTCTCTGACAATAACTCTTCCCAATTGAAAGTAGGGGAAAGGTTGCAGCAATTAGACAGCACGATAGAAAAACTCGCGCTGGAAGCTGATCAACTTGGTATTGAAGATGAGGCACTTGTTGGCTACTTAGCAAAATTATTGAAAGCCAAGAACCGAAGATCCAGTTCATGAGAAATGCAGACAATGGAAAATAATTACCCAGCTATAAATATTGATGCGCTTGAGTTCAGTTATGGTGATGAAAATGTACTCAATGGCGTTAATTTAACTGTGCAACCTGGCACTATCATTGGTTTGCTTGGCAAGAACGGCTGTGGCAAGACAACACTTATGAATTGCCTGCTTGGATTTTTGAAATCTCAACGGGGAATCAGTCAAATCTACGGTGAGGACAGCTGGGATCTCAGTGCCGATGTACGTCAGCGGCTAGCCTTCGTGCCCCAGGAGAATGATTTATTTGAATGGATGACAACAACGCAAATTGTTAACTATGTTTCCAAGTTCTATTCGAGTTGGAACCAGGAATTAGTAGATGCATTGATTGCAGAATGGGAAATTCCTCAAAAAGGAGTTGTCAGAGAATTCTCGACCGGGGAATCGCAAAAATTAGCGATAGTTCTGGCAATGGGTCACGAGCCAGATTTGCTTATCATGGACGAACCGGTCGCCGCTCTCGATCCATCAGTCAAACGTAAATTTATTCGCCAGTTAATCGAGGTGAATGCGGAAAAAGGCAATACTGTCTTGTTTTCAACTCATATCACTGCAGATATCGAAAGGGTCGCAGCTGATGTTGCCATCATCAGGCAGGGCAAGACTTACTTTCAAGGTGCCATCGATGAATTGAAAGAAAGGGTATTGCGCCTACACATCGCAGCGAAAGCTGATTTGCAGGCCTTGAACAGCCTTAATGGAGTCACTAATGCAGAAGTAAACGGGACTGAGGCTGTAATAACTGTTGAGAACTATTCGGAGACGATGAAAAATCAAATAGAAACGGAATTTCAGGCAGTTGTGACGCCTCAGGCGATGGGATTGGAAGACATATTTGTGGAATTGGCGGCGAACCCGTAAACATGAATACAACTACCGTATCAGCCGAGAACTCTCTTTTCACACAGTGCCTGACTGTGGCGATTACTGCTATCAATAAAACCTACTGGGGTTTCTGGATATTCCTCTGCAGCGTACTAATTACTCTGGTCTTCTTGATTTCTGCTGATGATCCGAATGGAGGTGAAGTAGCCGCTTACATCTTTCTCTATTCCATGTTTGGTCTGCTTGGTTTTTGCGCAATTGGCGCAAATATGGTGGAAATGAGCAAGAAGATGAGGCAACCATTGAGCCCTGATTATCCAAAGAATTTTTGGTGCTCTGCGCTGGTTTTGCTTGCTGCCTATGCTTTTTTCACCTTCGTGTTTTTCGCTCAATTCGGCGTAGCGTTACTGTTTCATGCTCTGGTCTTTTCGAGCTTCACGGCGACTACTGGATTGTTTATCACCAATGGTATGTCCTGGTTACGGTCAACATCAATTTTCGGTGGACTAGTTCTTCTGCTTTTACTAATAGATGCTTATTTCGACAATGTGAGTGATGAGGTTTTCATTGCGTTTTATAGCAACATTTTTCTCTGGGTGAATCTGCTAATGGTGGTTGCCACCGTGCTTTTTTCCCAGCGTTGGCGCGCTGCTCTCACTAACAGAGAAACATCGGTGTTCATGCTGCAGTTTCAACACCTTGCCGGTGGCATTTTGAAATACATCGATATTCGTAATCCGCAACAATCTAAAAACGTAAAGACTGGCTATGTGCTGAATCCTGGATTTATGAAGATCCATTCATTTCGCTCACGACCCGTGTGGTGGTGGATGAAATTCGCCTTAATCGATCCTGGAACTTTGCGGGCGACACTGTTTTGGTTTGCAGTCATGGTCTATTTTGGTGGCATCTCCAGTGAATTAAGTTTGATTTTCCTGCAGGTAATGGGAATCGTTCTGATGATCGGTATACCTGCAGAATTTTTGAGCAAGCGACCATTAGAACTGAGGCGTCTCTATTTGCAACTACCAAATTTATCCAGAACAGAATTTTTAGTGAAAGTCGGAACTTATCACTGTGTTATGGGCCTGGTTGTGGTGTTAGGGGCCGGCATGTTAATTGTATTCGCCGAATTTATTGTAAGGACTGGTTTAGTTATCCAGTGCCTCGCCTTGGGCATCATTGGTTATGCGTTAGTTACTTCAGCGCTACTTACCTTGAATCTACTGAGAATAAACATCAATCCAATCTTGCGCGCTGTGCTGAGCGTTCCCATTTGCGCTTTCTGCGTTCTCATTTACATAGCCATTGCCGCAGAGTACCTAACGATCAGCCAATGGATCCTGGTCACCGCTACTATCGCCGCCTACCTACTCATGTTGTGCTGTTTTAGAATTTGGAGTAAGGCCGACATCGAGTTATAGCTGATAGGTTTTGATCATGGAGCATTAATCCTGCATTGTGATAGGCTTCCTGTTTCTAGCTATTGGGAAAAGGGGCCTACTAGAATGACTTCTACCTTCACTCGAATTCTGCCCAGAGTAGCGATCTCCACTTACTTATTACTATTTTCTGCACTCGCATTTGCACAGGGGAACACAATGACCACGCCTTCGCCAGTGGATGGGATTACATTCCGTTTTATTGAGAGTAATGGAATTCGCATGCGCATCGCCGAGGCGGGTGACTCAGGCCCACTAATTTTGTTTGCTCACGGTTGGCCGGAATCATGGTACAACTGGCGCCATCAACTGACTTATTTTGCCAATGCTGGATACCGGGTTGTCGCACCTGACATGCGTGGCTACGGAGAGACCGATAAACCCGCTGATGTAGATGAATACGATATCGTTCACCTCGCCGGAGACATGGTAGGAATACTCGATGCCTTGGGTGAAGAGACTGCCATCATGGTGGGTCACGATTGGGGAGCGATAGTGGCATGGAATTCGGTGCTTATGCATCCTGAACGATTTTCTGCCTTAATTGCCATGAGTGTGCCTTATGGTGGACGCGCGCCACAGTCTCCCATGGTAGCTTGGCAAGAATCCTTTGGAGACAATTTCTATTACATCCTTTACCACAATGAAGCCGGTGGCGTTGCGGAAGCTGAATATGACAGCGACCCAAAGGGGATTTTAAGTCGACTCTATTTATCTCCGAATTCCCCGCGTGAAGCGCCAACTATTAACGACCGTGCTCGCTCTGCCGGTGGTTGGATTGGGCGTCTCGGCGCACCCATTGGATTACCCGATTGGTTGAGCCAGGAAGATCTGGATTACGTAGTGGGGCAGTTTGAATCCGCAGGTTTTCGTGGTGGTGTTAACTACTATCGAAATTTTCACCGCAACTGGGAAATCACTGAGCATCTCACTGATACCAAGATCGACGTGCCAACATTATTTATCGCCGGAGAGCAGGACGTGGTCATAGCCGGTGCAAATCAGGGGCAACTAACCGGTGCCATGAGTCGTGTGGCTACAGATTTAAGAGATGTTGTTCTAATTCCTGATATCGGACATTGGGTGCAGCAGGAAGCCCCGGAAGAAACTAATGCGGCAATGCACGAGTTTCTTCAAGGGATTTAAGTTTGTCTTTAGAAAACTGTTAGCCAGTAGTCATTAATTTTTACGTGCAAGTAAGCGTTCCAGGATAAAGCCAAATATTCCTAAAGTCAGAAATAAGGTGCCAGAAATCATATTCATCGAGCGCATTTCTTCCTCCATTAGTGTTCGAGTGTCAAAGAGTTCAAAAGTGCGAGTTCCTCCAAGTTCCTGATTAGACGCTTGTAAATTTGTAAGATCCTGGCCTTCTGTCACTCTCTCTATAAAACTTTGGCCTCGGTACTGGTATTCAGAGAATTGGGCAGGTACGGACAGGCTGGCGTATCGAGCTTTAAGTGCGTCGTAAGCAAGATCAATTGTTTGAGATCGCAACGCCGTCTCTAGATCTCTGCTGAAAATCTCCTCCCGTGCTTCAACAAACTCCTGCTCTAAGAAGGCATCGAGCGATTCGAAGGATTCGCCGTTTTCTCCCAGAGGAACTATTTCATCAGAAATATATTCATAGGTCGTAAGCAGATGCCCCGATCCAAACAAAGCTGGTATCAAAGATGTTAATCCCAGCACACAGAATATTGCGGAAGTAATGAGCCAGCGTCTTTTTCTCCGGTAGGCAGATTGTTCCAGTTTCTGCAAATGGCCATTAATTTGCGGAAGAGTGGCTAGGTGATTGCGAATTTCTGAATCATCGACGCCTTCCAGAAACTCTTCGATCGACAGTTCAAAGGTCTCTAGAATGCGCTCCAGCATTTCGGCGGAAGGGACGGATTTGGCATTTTCCAGCTTGGAAAGATAGGACTGCTCGATGCCGATGGCATCAGAGAGCTCCGGTTGGCTCCAATCCCGCTGTTGACGCAGTTGTTTAAGTTTTTCCCCAAAGTTCATGGTTAATCTCCTCTAAGCAAGTAAATACGGGGTACTTGGGAGTATTCTTGGATAGTCACGCTGGAATAAAAAGATGAATATCCGGTGATATTGATGAATTTACGTGAATTTACGTGAATTTCGAGTGATTAACTATGTAGATCTAATTTGAGAGGCATGAAAAGAGACTGGTTCAGGCTAAATCTGGCCTTAACTCTTAAATTGAAAATGCAGTAAGGAAAATATTGACAAGAACTACAAATGTAGCCAATATGAACTACAAATGTAGTTCGTGGTCTAATAGCCACAGCGCTTTCTCTCAAACTAAACGGGATTGGGTGGCATCAATGGATACTCTTAATTTTTTTCAATCCAACGGAAATATCGTAGTTCTGAATTTACTGATTCAAATTACGATTTTTTCAGCTCTGGTAATAGTGGTCGCATCGGTTTTTAAACACAATGCTGTCGCTCGTTACAACATTCTTTTCCCTTCACTGATTGCACTAATCGTTCTTACTACTGCTTCCCTAATCATGCAGATGAACGAGAAAAACCTGGTTGCGATCGAGATGGATGGATTGTTGGCAACTTCCGGCGTGGCTCTTTCGGAACCTGTCGCTGAATTTACTGCGTCGGATTTTGAATTCGCTTTTGAGCCATTTGCAATTGGTGAAGAACAATCTATTGCAACCGATGTTTCCGCAACAAGACTTGATTCCGCAAGTTCGACTTGGGCTACTTGGGAATTTGTAAAGAGCTGGCCACTATACTTAGTGTTTTTCGCCTTTTGGGTGTTGGGTTTTTTCTGTCTGGTTTATCGATTGCTTCGAAGTTTTCATGCCGTCGATCGAATTTCACAAAAATCAAAGCCCCTGCAACCGCAGGAGCTTGAACTAGTAAAAAGCCTAATCACATCTGATCCAAGCCATAGTCTCACTTTAAACTTTCGGACTTCAGGTGACATCAACAGCCCGATGTTAGCTGGGATATCCAATCCCACGGTGCTTTTACCTGACGGTTTTTTACAAAAATTATCAGCAGAGCAAGTCAGGAGCGTTTTAGTACATGAATTTGCACATTTCAGCCGAGGCGACTTGGTTGCCAACTTTGTGCAGAAAGTTTTTGTAGCAATTTTCTGGTTCCATCCTCTTGTTCATTCTCTGGATCGAATGTTGGATAGAGCGAGAGAGGAGATATGTGATAACCATGTACTCAATCAGAACTCACCGATTAACTACAGTGAAATTTTGTTAAAGCTCGGAAAGCTTTATGGTGCAAACAGCAAAGTTTCAATTCCATCGCATACTGCAGTGGGAATCCTGGGTTCCAGTTGGAATCTTGAGCAGCGAATTAGTGATCTGCTTAATGCAAACCGTAACGCTGCTATTCAACTCTCGACGTTAACTACCAGAGGTATTCAGATTGCCGTAGTGACCGCTTCGATATTGCTTTCGGCCTGTCAGGTTTCCAGCGCAAATCCACAGGATACGAATGATCAAGTTTCTGACTTCCAGGTTCAGGCACAAAATTTGGACGAGCAGTCTCAGCGCCTACTGCAAGAGCGACAGCGTTTAGAAGAGCAGGCGCGCAGATTGGAAGATCAATTACAAAGGCTTCGCTACGCATTGGAGACCAGAACACAAACTGATGGCCAGAGTGCTATTTCCAAGCGAGATATCATGCGCAGCCTGTCGGAACTACGGACTCTGTTAATTACCGAAGGCGATGAAAATAATTTTGGGGATATTCAGCAGCTTACCGGAGCAATTCTACTAGACATAGCCCAGGCCAGTAGAGTCGTCACTCAGAACGTGCTAAATGATGATGCACACCGCACCATCGAAGAAATTTTGCGGAGCATTGATACTAACTCCTACAGTAGAGAGGAGTTAGTGGTCGATATCAGTCGCTTATCGACTCAAGTTGATCCCGATTTGACGGTTGCAACTACAGGTCAAAATGCAGACGATCAACGTCCGCCTCCGCTATTGCACAATCCCGGTGGACAGCTATCTCAATCGGTGATGGAAGCTATTATTGAAGTTCAGGAGTTGATGTCACCAGAAGATCGTACTATTGAACCAGATTTGGGAGCGGCAAAAGAGTTGCTCGATGCACTCTATGCTGACCGCTTTGAAAGCATGAACGACTTCGAGAAATCGACAGTGCTAAATTTCTACACAAATTATCATCTCGCCAATCAAGATTATCCGCAGGCATTAGAGACCTTCGAACAGATCTTAACTATAGAGAGTCTCAATGATTCTACGAGATTGCGGACGCTTCGGTCCTTGGGATAACTTTATGCAGCTGAAGAGCGGTGGGAACCATCGTTAGACAATTATGCAGCCTGGCGAGAATTGTCTGAAGATGAAAGTGAATTAGTTTTTCGTGGACTTTCTTATGGGCATTATCAATTAGAGCAGTTCAATCAATCACTGCCATTTTGGCAAATGTACATGGAGCTACAACAAAGAAATGGAATCGAATTGGAAAGAGATGATTACGCCTATCTGAATGGTCTTTACTATGAAATAGAAGATTTCGATAGCGTCCTCGAAACAACTAAAGAAATGATATTGAAGTTTAATAATCCAACTGACTGGGACAATCTGCGGGAAATTTATCAGCAACTCGATGAGGAAATTCCCGAACCCGAAAACGCCCAAGCATTGATCGGTAACATACAATCTAATGGAGCACCGGCAGCTAATGTGCAGGTTGTTTCCAACGCCGATGCTGAATACTTGCCATTAGTTTCTATTGTCCCACAGTATCCGACGAGGGCGGCACAGCGTGGTATTGAGGGTTGGGTATTACTTTCGTTTACAGTCGATGCCGAGGGAACGGTAGTTGAAGACTCTATCACTACTGTCGATGCTGAGCCTCCGAATATATTCGTGCGATCTGCCTTCAGGGCGGCGAGCCAATTCAAGTTTGAACCTAGAACACAGAATGGCGAGCCAGTCGCGGTCTCCGAAGTAGAATATTTATTCAGATGGTCACTCGATAACGATGCCTAAAAATTCAATTAGAAATAAGCAGCCACTTACCCGTGCTCAGCGGGAGGTAATGGAAGTAATCTGGGATGCCGGTGAAGCGAGTGTTGCCGATGTTACTAAAAGCATTAATGAGCAGCGTCCGATTGCAAGAAATACTATCAGAACGTTAATGGAGCGCATGGAAGAGAAAGGCTGGTTACAACATCAGGTAAGTGGGCGTACTTATATTTACTCAGCGACGGTTCCCAGAGAAGAGAGTCTCGGCCAGCGCGTCGTCGACATGGTAGACAAGGCCTGTGGCGGCAATCCAGAAAAATTGGTAATGGCTCTTATGCAGTATCGTGGACTCAGCGACGATGAAGCAAAGCGTATTCGCAAAATGTTAGATGAGGCAAAAGAGAAATAAAACAATCAATTCGTTTGAATTGGTAGCAAGAGTTCGCTCCCAACTGGTCTCTGCACATCAAACGCTTTCAAGGTCATAGCGACGAAACTGTAATAGCCCACCAGGCCGACAATATCTACTACACCCTCGTCGCCAAATAGTTCGATGGCTTGAGCGAAAGTGCTTGAGCTAACTTTCTCTTCACTTACCAGTTCCCGCGTAAATTGCACCAGGGTCTGTTCGGTTTCACCGAAGCCATCGATGGGTGGCAGAGAGCCCAAATCCTTTCGGTATTTCACCACTTCGATAATGTCTTGTTCTAAGCCAGCGGCTTGCCCCAAAGGCTCATGGGCTGACCATTCGTATTGGTTACTAATTTCTCGCGCGGTAGACAGGATTATCAGCTCTGTTAAGCGCTGATCCTTTGGCGTGCCGTAACGCACTCGTTGTCGCACAAGGAAACGGCTTCTGCCAGTATTGGACTGTGCATCCACATGCCTACCGGTCCACGCAAGCCAGTTTCGTATCCAGTCCCGGGCCTCACAAAAGTATCAAAGGCATTGCGACCAACTTCGTCTAAGTCTTCTCTTTGTACCTGCGGCAAACGGGCGAGAGAATCCATGTGAATATCGTCAGGGATTTTTTCCTGAGTTTGCATTCCCTGTAATTGATATTGGGCTTCCTGAGCATCTAGAGTAATTGAGATATCCGTATTAATTACCAAGACCACAAAGAAAAGAGTTAGAAGGGCAATTTTAGTTTTCATTGTTTTATTCCCTAAGTCGTTAGTGCTTTAACGCCGGCTAGCGCACGCTCAACATGTTCAACCGTGTTATAAATCGTAGGGCACAGTCTTATACCGCCTGTCGCCGCGCCAGCAATGCCATGCTCCGTATAGAGGCGGTTGGAGATTTCTCCGCCGCGACCACCAGGTGCTCTGGTAATGCACACACCGAAGCTTAATTCCGAATCCATAGGCGTAACCAGCTCCAACCCGAGCTCGGCAATTCCTTCTTTAAGGTGTTGTGCTAAGGTGACAACCCGTTCCTCGATTCGTTTCGTACCGATTAGATCGTGTTGTTGTGCGGCACTTCCAACTCCCACCAGCGCAGAATCATCACGTTGCCCTAATGATTCAAATTTACGTGCACCTCTTAATACTGTATCTACACCGTTACCCCAGCCAGGAGCAATGACGTTGGGCCAGATCCGGTCGATATTTTGTTCTTTAACATAAAGCAGACCAACTTCTTTTGGTCCCATAAACCATTTGTGAGCACTACCTGAAAATGAATCTACGTCGAGGTCGTGAAGATCTAAAGCCATTGCTCCCCAGGTTTGGGCGCCATCTACATGAACATAAATATTGCGGGCATGTGCCGCTGCAACAAGTTCTTTGATTGGGAGCTTTATACCACTAACATTTGATACATGGGTTAACGAGAGAACCTTGGTTTGGTTTGAAAATTGTGACGTAAACACATCGATAAGTTCTTGTAAGCTTGTAGGTTCGACCGGTGTATTAACCTTCTTTATTGTTAATCCGTAGCGTGCCGCTCTCACATCCCAGGCTACATTGTTGGTCGGGTGATTTTGATCCCAGAGTATGACTTCGTCTCCGGCGGACAATTCCAAACCGTTATTTATTATGTTATTCGCTTCTGAGGTATTTCTAACCAGGGCAATTTCATCCGCTGACACTTTCAGCTGTTGTGCCACAGTCGCTCTGGATTGTTCCAGATAGTCATCAAATTTCGCCCGATTATTGAATGAGCAATCGCGGTCAATGTCATAAGTCAGAGCCGAGACGGTTTCCGCGACGGAGCGAAAAGAAGGGCAGAGATTCGCCGCATTCATGGGAACGGCGCTTTCACTAAATGCGAACTGAGATCTAACGATTGACCAATAGGCATCTTCACTGCTGGCAGATATCGATTGTGCACTGCTTAATTTTGGGTGGCTGGCGGCGGCTGATAAGAGAAGAGCCGCAGTTCCCTGTAAGAACTGGCGCCTGTTTTGACTGGGTTCCATGCTGGAATTCCTCATTGAGGGCGGAGAAGCTAGTTAGATTAACCGAGGAACATGGTGAATTCTACTTTTCAAAAAGACAGGGGTCCTTTACTCTCCGGGTTTACTCGATTTATTGTAGAGTTTCCACATGAAGTCACTAATCCCGAAATCCTATTTGCTCAATTTCACTGTTTTAGTTTTTGCCATACTCAATTTGGTTTCTGTGTCTGCTAGTGCCGCAGACCAGGCCTTAAAAGCTTCCATCGAACAATATTACCAAGAGCATCTCGAAGGCCTCTTCGTCTGGTTTCATCAAAATCCTGAACTGAGTTTCCTGGAGAACAAAACTTCTGCACGCCTGGCTGAAGAGCTCAGATCATTGGGTGTGGAAGTCACCGAAGGGGTCGGTGGCACTGGTATCGTCGGCATGATCGAAAATGGAGAAGGTCCATTGGTGATGATTCGCGCAGATATGGACGGCCTGCCAATTCTTGAAGACAGTGGGCTTTCTTATATGTCTCGAGTTCGTCAGGTGAATCTCGATGGAGACGAAATGCCGGTCATGCATGCCTGCGGTCATGATATGCATGTCACTTCTCTGGTTGGTACCACCAAGATGCTAATGGATAACCGGGATAAATGGAGTGGTACGGTGATGTTAGTGGGTCAACCGGCAGAAGAAATTATCAACGGCGCTAAAGCCATGATAGAAGATGGATTGTATGAGCGATTCGGCGTGCCAGATTATGCCTTGGGCCTGCATGTTGCTTCTGGAATGCCCAGTGGTGCAATTTCTATTCGCGATGGCATCATGTATTCGAGTGTCGATAGTGTGGATATTCAAGTCAGAGGAGTAGGGGGTCACGGTGCCTATCCTCATCAGACGGTGGACCCGATTTATGTAGCATCGCAATTAGTCATTGCCTTGCAGGGAATTGTGAGCCGGCAGATCAATCCATTTTCACCCGCAGTAATTACCGTGGGTTCCTTTCAAGGTGGCAATAAGCACAACATAATCTCCGACGAAGTAAGTCTTCAGCTAACGGTTAGAACCGATTCAGAAGCGGTGCGTGATCAAGTTTTGGGCAGTATTCGCGACACTGCGCTTAACATTGGTCGATTGAATGGATTACCAGACGATTTACTGCCAATAGTACGCATTGGATTTGAAAGCACGCCAACCACCGTCAACAACTACGAAGCTGTGCATGAGGTGTTGCCTGCCTGGACCACACAACTCGGCTATAGTCCCTTAACCGACTCTGAGCGCACCGGTATGGGCGGAGAAGATTTTGCATTCTTTACTCGCACCGAACATGAAGTACCAGGTGTATTTTTTAGTGTCGGTGGTACACCAGCCGATGTTATGCAGCGTATTCGAGCCGGTGAAATTTCAGCGCCTCCGCACCATTCACCATTTTTCTTTATCGATCCGAATTCGGTCAAGGCTGGTGTCGAAGCCATGTACACGGCTGCCATCCATTTTCTCAATAATCCATAGGGGCTAGTCGAAACTAGTTGGGGGAACAACACTCATGAATTTTTTTAATCGTCGAGCTAGCAAAGTAGTCAGTGCCATGATTTGCGGCCTGTTTAGTCTCAATGGCTTTGCCGCGGAAGCTCCGGGTACGGGAACCTTTACCGAGGAGCAATTCGAAAACGGCGCCGATCTTTATGCGCGGGATTGTGCCGTTTGTCATGGCGCTGCATTAGAAGGAGGCGCATCTCGTGCCTTAATCGGTCCGACATTCCGCAAGACCTGGTCAAACTTTGGCGCCAATGTGGCAGACCTGTTTAACATTATTTCCACTACTATGCCGCCGCGAATGGAAGGAAATCTGAATGAAGCTGAGAATTTGGAAGTGCTCGCCTTTATTCTTGGCAGCAATGAAGTTTTGCAGGGCACAGAAGAATTGCAAAATGACTACGAATATCTTGCCAGGATTCCAATTTCTCGCGCAGACGATCAGCTAGATATCGCCGCCACTTTTATCGAAGGAGTGTATGGTATCGAGCCCAGTGGCACTGGTCCAAGTATGGATGATCTGTTAAACGCCGCTTCCAATCAAAACGATTGGTTGCATCACAATCGAAGTTATCAAGGAGTGCGCTATTCACCGCTGTCTGAAATTGATCGCACTAATGTAGGAGAGTTAGAACAAGTTTGCGCCTATCAGTTTTATAGCAACCTACCAATGCAAACCGGACCTATCGTTCATCAAGGCACGATGTACGTGACTGATGCGCAACGAACGGCAGCCATTGACGCTGCTACCTGTCAAGAAAAGTGGGCTCATACCTGGGAACCACGTGATCGAACGGTTTGGCCGAACAATCGCGGCGTAGCGATTAAAGATGGCTACGTCGTTCGTGGCACTGCTGATGGTTACTTGTTCGCTCTCGATTCGGCCAATGGCAATATGCTGTGGGCGAGACAAGTCGCCGATCCCTGGCTTGGTGAAACCTTTACCATGCCACCCTCCCTATTTAATGACATGATTTTGATCGGTCCTGTCGGAAGTGAAAATGCAATCTCAGGTTGGCTTGGTGCGTTTTCCATAGAGGACGGTGACCTGATATGGAAATTTTATACCGTACCGGAAGCTGCTGCCGGAGGTGGCCCAAGTTGGGGAAATCCGGAAGACATTAAACTAGGCGGTGGTGCAGTTTGGACGCCATTAAGTTTCGATATCGAAGCCAATGAAGTCTATGTAGCTGTTACTAATCCGGCGCCGGATCTTCCCGGTTACTTACGTCCGGGTGAAAACCTATATACCAATAGTATCGTTGCACTGGATATCGATAGTGGGGAACTGCAATGGTATCGATCCATAGTTCCCAATGACGATCATGATTGGGATTTGACTCAGGTAACACCTGTTTTAAAGGCCGGCTTAAACAACGTATCGCGGGACATGGTAACTACCGTTGGTAAAGATGGAATCTTGAGGACTCTTGACAAGCAGACTCATGAGCCGATGTACGAGACTCCAGTCACTACTATTTTAAACTACGATGTTCCGGTAACCCGAGAAGGTGTATTAGCTTGTCCCGGTGTGACTGGGGGAGTCCTCTGGAGCAGTCCTGCCTATCATGAGCAAGAGAAGCTCCTAATTACTTCTGCACTTGATTACTGTTCAACCTTCACCGCTGCCGAACAAGTTGAGCACATCCCTGGCCAGCTCTATATGGGGGGATCGGTTGTTCCCGCAGACTCTATGTCCGGTTGGATAACCGCAGTAGATGTGGAAACCGGAGATGTCCGCTGGAGACATCAAACGCCATATCCAAATGTTGGCGCAGTTACAACGACAGCCGGTGGATTAGCCATCACCGGTACTATCGAAGGAAACTTGCTGCTAATGGATGCAAATAATGGAGAAGTCCTGCGCAGGATTTATACCGGTGCACCGATTGGTGGTGGACATATTACCTATGGCGTTGGCGACAAACAGTTTGTTGCCGTAGGAACAGGTACTGCTATGCTGACCTTAGCTGTTGGTGCAGGGCCTTCTAGAGAAAGTAGTATTGTTGTCTACGCAATCCCTGATTAGTGTATTTAGGGACAGTTCTCACTCTTTATGAAAATCAGAGATCAGCTTCCTGGTGACTTGGGCTGGATAATTTCAGTTCACGGTGAAGTGTATACCCGTGAATTCGGTTTCGATGCCAGCTTCGAAACCAATATTGCGGACAAAATCGTTAAGTATTTCTCTGGCACTGATGACTTTAACAAGGTCTGGATTGCAGATGTTGAAGGCAATCGTGCTGGATCTGTCGCTGTAAGAGCGCTTCCTGAAAACGTAGGATTTGTAAATTTTGTCGTGGTGCTCGATGCCTATCGAGGAAAAGGCATTGCCAATTCGTTAATGGACAAAGTAATAGAGCATGGAAAAGCCTATGGAAAGGAAAAACTTAGGCTGGAAACGTTTTCTTGTTTAGTTTCCGCCAGAGAAATGTACAAAAAACTTGGCTTCGAAATTGTCGAAGCCAATGAATTAGATTTGTTTAGCAGAACAATGGTACAGGAGTTCTGGGAACTGCCGCTTTGAAGAATCTTAAACGATGCGGTTCTCTCTAAAAGCCTGAATTTCTTCAGCCGAATATCCCAATTCTCCCATTATCTGGTCGGTATGTTCCCCTAAAGTGGGAGCACGGGATCTGATTTCACCTGGTGTATCCGACAACTCTACTGGAGTTCTCATTACCGGTGCTGGATTCTCTAGTCCAGGATACTCAACTGGCTGGAACAGACCTTTTGCTGCAATGTGGGGATCTTCCAGCACTGCTTGTGGTGAGAGTACGGGTCCTGCTGGTAGGCGCGCTTCTTCCATGGCTTCCAATACTTCCTGGGAAGTTCTTTCTGCACACCATTTTGCCAGGCGCTCGCTGATGATCTCCCCGTTGTCGCCACGAGTAATATCATCCTTGAATCGCTCGTCCTCTAACCAGTGCTCTTCTCCCATAAGATCAGCCCAACGTTTGAACAAGGGGCCGCCCACTGACTGCACTAACACCCAGCCATCTTTAGTTTTAAAAGTATCGGCCGGAGCTGAAGTTTGAGATCGATTTAGTGTGGCGACTCGATTGCGCTTGATTGCCGCCTGTTCAATCACTGTTCCATTCATGATGGTGAGGCCGGTATTAAACAGTGATGCTTCTACGATCTGCCCTTTACCAGTCTTCTGACGTTCATAGAGGGCAGCCATAGTGCCGAATGCGGAGAAGCTTGCGGTACCATAGTCGATAAAGGGGCCATAGGCTTTCGCCGGTTGCTCCGGAGTGCCTGACATGAACATATTGCCGGACATGGCTTGTCCAAGGCCGTCGAATCCCACCCGATTGGCATAGGGACCACCAGTACCAAAGGCGGAAATCATGGTAAGAATAATGTCCGGCTTAACGGCTGTCAGACTTTCATAGTCGAGGCCCATTGCCTTGAGTGTATCAGGGGGTAAATTGGCTACCACTACATCTGCAGTGGCTACTAATTTCTTAACGATCTCTCGTCCTTCAGGTTTCATTGGATTGAGAGTCACACTCCGTTTGTTCCTGGCCATCTGCATGAACATAGCGCCATCGCCGTCTTCCGTAATCGGCGAAAGGTAGCGATCTTCACTGCCGTCAACTTTTTCGATGCGGATAACTTCAGCGCCCATATCTCCTAAGAGAGTGGCGCAAAAAGGCCCGGCTATATAGCGACCAAAATCGAGTACGCGAATTCCTTCCAAGACTTTTGACATTTTGCTTCCAGATATCGGGGTTGGTCTTATTTTCGGCGGGCATATTAGCATAAGTCGTTAATTTGCAGCGTATTTTCGAAATTTGTAGGAATAGTGCCAGACTCCTGATTTTTGTGAGGCAGTTAACGCCTTTCCTTATTACAAATTTGCATAATTCGCCCTAAATGAGAGGCCATTCACAAAGGCCCGAATAAAGGCTAAAGATTTGAGATTTACCGAATGTGGAGTTTCGCAGTGATGGGTCTAGCTAGTAAAAATGCCACAACTCAGGCATTAACTGAATTACAGTCCATATTAAAAAAGCCCTATCAAGACGTGTGCAACGTCTGTAAGGGTGCCGGCAAAATTACCGAGCAGAGTGCTTGTCCAAAATGCAAAGGTTCTGGGCAGCGCTTGTTGAAATTGCTCTAAAGAACGAATTTCTTACTTTTTTATCCTTGGCCTCACTGGATAGTCTTCTGACGATCTGGTGAGCTTTTTTTTTCGCACTCCTGATTTACAATCCTAATACCTATACACTCGGGCTGTATTTTGATGATTCAGCCGAAGGATTAACTATGAACACTGTAAAACGCCTCGCCATTTTCCTGGTGCTATTAAGCCCATTTTCACTCTCCCTGGTTGCCTACGGGGCAGAACATCCCGGCTACATCGAAGCGCCCGAAAGAAGAACCACAGGAATCGGCAAGTTCTACATGGGCAGAGAGATTTCATTCGTCATGGGGCATCGGGCAGCGGCCTGGTTAAACCGTCCAGAGCGAATTCAGGAAGAAATGCCGGACGCGGTAGTTGAAAACATGAACCTGGAAGCGGATCACGTAGTGGCAGACATTGGTGCTGGCTCTGGTTATTTCTCATTTCGAATCGCCCGCAAGGTGCCAGAAGGAAAAGTGATGGCAGTCGATATTCAGCCAGAAATGCTGCAACTCATTGAAGATGAGATGAGACAGGAAGAGGTTTCGAATATAGAAGGCGTACTGGGAACTATCGATAACCCCAATCTCCCTCCAAACTCAATCGATGCTGCCATAATGGTTGATGCCTATCATGAATTCTCCCATCCGTTCGAAATGATTAACGGTATCTACGAGGCGCTTCGACCAGGTGGCCGTATTTTCCTGTTGGAGTATCGCGGTGAAGACGCTTCAGTGCCTATCCGGCCTTTGCACAAGATGACTGAAGAACAGGTAGTGAGAGAAATGAGTGTCTTCGGCCTGGAATGGACTGACACGCTGGATTTCCTACCCTGGCAGCACATGATGATATTTACCAAGGTGGAGTAAGTCGCTTCAGATTTGAGGCCTAAACTGCATCACTCTTCATTGGCGGATAAATCCTTTTTCCGCCAAATACTGTCCTACACTTAATCAGCAGCAAGCTGAAGTTTCGGTTTGTCGCATTTTTTGCACCGTTGATCAATTCCCGCATCCAATTCGGCAGGTTCACGCGTCTTCCTACGTAGAGATTGATGGAAAGATAGCTAAAGAATTAGTGTGAGCAAGCAATTAACAAGGCAGGAAATTTATTTCAGCAATTTCGTAACAGAATGGATTCTTAGACGTCTATAGAGTAAGGAAACACAGTTTTGGAAGCTTGAATTTTCCAAAATCTAATCCAGAGACGCAGAAACCGACATTGGCAGAGGGGGCCAAAGAAGGTAAACGACTATGACTAATCACAGATACACTCAAATTATCGTACCGATGGATCGTTACGTGAATCGACTAACGCCAAAAGCTAAGCGCTTAGTCGCAATACTAGAAGGATCTTTGCTTTTGCTTCTATTTACTTCTGTAGTTTTTTACGTGCAGTAGACGCCGCAAGGAAGCATTTTATTTAGTGCATTAAAAAAGGCACTTAGGTTTAACCTAAGTGCCTTCTTTTTTGACTTTAGAATGTATTAGAAAGTATGGCGTATTTTCAATGCGTAGACAGGACCATCTTGCGAACAATAGTCTTCGATTTCTTCTACTACCCCATCAACAGTGGCGCCTAAAAAACGAGTGCGCGTGCGGCAACGCAATGGATCGTTTGCATCACTAATATCCAGGCGGAAGGTGATGCCGTTAAATGCTTTCTTCTCCACAAAGAGCGATAAACCGTAATCTCTGATATCCCGCTCGATATCGTTGATGTCTATTTGTGTACGAGCATCGCTGTCGTTGTCGGAGTTAAAGTAATTAAAGCCGTAGCTCAGGTCCCAATCGGTAATGTCGTGACGGAAACTGGCGCGACCAAACCAACGAGAATTCCAGCGCATCCTGCGTTGAATGTTAAGAAAGGGATCAGTTACTTCTGAATCCTGAACACTAAAGCCCACTGACAGCAACGCGCTCGGTAGGCCAATGTACCCGAGTCGGGAGCTGGCATCGAGATTTAACCCATAGCGGTAAGCGTCGCCAATATTTCCCCGAGCCGAACGCAGATCGTCTGGCCCTGTGGAAACATCGACACGGTCGATAACATCTTCGTAATCACGGTAATAGAGTTCTGAATTAATTACCCCGATACTGTTTGGTAACCGATATTCCAAATTGAGGGAATATTCCCAGTGCTGTTCTTGTACGATTTCGGGATTACCAGCCTGGGTGTTTTGGTCATCGTCGTCATTGTCGGAGGATGCCATAAAGTCTGAGAAGCTTAGCTGGGATACGAGTTTTTCTACGGTCGCCCTAAACTGAACTGATTGACTAAAGTTGTAACGGTAATCGAGCTTCGGGCGAACGAAGTCAAAATCTCGCTCATTCAACACGTCACCGGTTTGGGTAATGGTCGAAGTCTCATAGATTAATGTGCTCTCTAATGACGATCTGTCATCGATCTGCCAGTTATGCACCAGGAAATATTCGTAACGAATCTCTTCGACAGTTGAACTGGAATTTTCTACGGATACCGGTGTTAAAAAACCATGTTGCGGAGACGGTGTGCCACCAAGATCTAAACCAAGACGCAAATTTCCGTCACGAATTGTCTGTGCTCGCTCTATGCCGAACTCTAAGCCATGATCTTGGTAAGGATCGAATGTGTAGGAGGTCCGTATTATGCGCTCCTGATCGCGACCATCGTTATAGAGAAACAGATCTTTTTCTTCCCGATCATTGTATACATCGAAACGATCTCGTTCCTGATGCCATTGACCGTCATTGGCAATAAATAAAACTCTGTATTTACCTCCATTAGCGAATTCATATTCGTAGTCGCCACCAACTTCCCAGTTGTCACGACAGCGATCTATTGCTTCTCTTTCCTGAGTTGTAACGATTCCTAAATCGGTATAATCATTGATGAATCTGTCTTTATCTTCGGGCGAGCAATCACCGCCGTACAAGCCATTGAATTGAACCAGGCTATTGTTGAATTGATACCCTAAATTGAAGCTTGTCTGATAATCAGTTCGGGTACGAGTGCTTTCGTCGGAGCGTGTCTCTAATAGATTGCCAGAAGGATCACGGCTAAACTCTTCGCCGACTCGGTTCTGGTAGCGAGGTTCACCCTCAAGGTGGAATAAGTAATTCAATGAACCCGATTGACCGGTCCATGATACTTTTGCGCCAGGATCGATAGTGCCGTCATGGTAGCGATCCATATTCACTTCAGCAGTAACACTGGAACGTGATTGCGCATCTCTTAATACGATATTGACTACTTGCCCGCCACTTCTAATGTCCATTTCTTCCGAAGTGCCGCGGATGATCTCAATGTAGTCAACTTGATCTGCTGAAATTCGGCTTAATTGATTACGGCCTTCATTATTTTTCCCAGTTTGGCGTTGACCGTTGATGAGAATCTCATTCTCTCCAGCACCTAGCCCTCTGCGATTACCACCACCTCGATTATTCATGGCGAGGCTAATACCGGGTATGCGATCGATCATGTCATTAATATTGACTGGGGAATAGTCAGCAAAAAACGCTGCGTCGTAAATTATGGAAGAGTCTTCAAGGATCGCTGCTTCATTCTGCTGAGCAGATGACTCAAAAGAAGTCGCTATCGCCAAACTCAAAAGACTGGCTTGAAATATTTTTTGTCGAAAACCAACTGACATTAGAAGCCTCAATACATATTCCACACTGCTGCTAAAACTTGTGGTCTTAGAAGCTATTTAGTTAAACGCTCAATCGCAGTTTTTGGATTACTGCCGCTGAACTCTTGGTTTGAGTTGTATACCTGTGAAAGGATTTTTGCATCCTTGCAAAAGAGCCCGAATTATAGCGATGCGCCTGTTCCAGAACTGTGACAAATTGTGCAATTCTTGTGGCAAATATGCCATTTTCAAGCTTTTGCGACGCTTTTCACAGTTCTCAAAGACTACGAACTATCGTCACCAAAAATGGAAACTTTAGGTAAGAGTAGTTGATTAATTATTAGTAGTGGTTGAATGCCAATTGCTCAAAAAGTGCCGCGAATCTTGATCGCGTATTTTTCGCCATTGTGACTACAGGAATCTTCGATCTCATCCAGTATTCCTGTGGCGATAGTTCCGCCAACATAGCGCGATCGAATGCGGCAACGTTCTTGTTCATGAACATTATAGGCTTCGAAACGATAGGTAAGACCGCCCCATCCTTGAATTTCAAGAAAGGCAATGAAGAAGTCATCCATTTCATAGTCTTCGATCTTGTCGATGTCATAGACTTTTTGGTTGCCTTTAATGCTGCCACTGACATTGATGCCGTAATTAATGTTACGAGCGGTCATGTCATGGCGAAATCCGTAACGATAATTGCCGCGGCTCTGCCTTTGCAAGCGACGATTGATTCCCAGAAATGGATCACGGATATCACCGTCTTCAATTTCTATGCGCGAAGTGAGAAGTACTTCTGGCAGATTAAAGTTTGTTAGACGCAGGCTGGCATCGATACTGCCGCCGTAGCGTTCGCCATCGCCAATATTGCCATTGGCGGAAAGAATATCGGTTTCAGTTGATACGTCGATCTTCTCAATCACATCTTCCAGATCGTGGTAAAACAAATTGGTGTTTAACACACCGTTGTCGTTATCGAAGCGATATTCAAGATTTACGTCATAACGCCAGGATTGCTCTTGTCTGATGTCAGGATTTCCTGCGATGGCATTCTGGTCATCATCTCCATCATTTGTGTTCGCAGTAAAGTCATTAAAACTTAACTGGGCAACATCTTTCTCGACAGTCGCTCTGAATTGTAAAGAGGGAGTAATATCAAAACGATAATCGATTTTTGGTCTGACGAAATCGAAATCTCTTTCTTTACTAACATCACCAGATTGTTTGATCGTGGATTCTTCGAAGATTAAAGTGCTTTCCAACGACATGCGGTCATTAAGTTGCCAATTATGGACAGCAAACGCTTCATAGCGAATTTCTTCGACAGTTGCATCAGAATTCGTAAATGGTGTGAGTCCGCCAAAGTCACTGGAAATTGGACCGCTGGCGGTTTCGAGTCCGAGCTTTAGGCTCGAATCCAGTGTGGTTTGTGCGCGCTCCAGGCCAATTTCTAAATCCTGAGTAGGATTTAGGTTCATCGCATAGGACGTTCTGAATATCTTCTCTTCATAACGATTGAAAGTTTCCAGAAACAGGTCTTTGGTATTACTCCGATCAACATCGAATCGCTCGCGTAATCGATCGTCTTCTTTTTGGTTAACAATGAAAAGATTCTTCCAGCGATTGCCGTTGGCGAATGTGTGTTCATAGTCGCCACCGAATTCCCAGAAATCAGAATCGTTTTCGATGTAGTCATTTTCGAGGTCAACGGTTACCGGATTAGTTAGAAAATCAGTAATGATTCGCTCTTCATCGCCAGGAGCATCATTTTCTTGGTACTGCATATTGAAATGAACGATGTCGTTATTGGTAATCTGATAACCAAGATTGGAACTGAATATCAATGGCTGTTGATCACTTGTCTGTCTGCGTACAACCGTATCGTTGGCAGATCCGTCGCCCAGGATGCTGGTTTCAAATCCTTTGCGGTATTCCCAGCGTGGCTCGGTTTCGGCGCTGACTAAATAATCAAGATTACCCTGTTGTCCGCTGACCGAAAGTTTTGCTCCCGGCTTTATTTCACCATCATGGTAATGGTCGGCATTAACTTCATAGGCAAATGAAGAACGCGATTCGGCTTCCTGTAATACGATATTGATGACTTGAGAGCCGCCGCGAACATCTAGGTCGCCGGAAGTGCCTCGAATAATTTCGATTCTTTCGACTTGATTCGCCGGAATGCGGGAAAGTTGAGAATTTCCTTCATTCTCTTTTCCTGTAATCCTTCGACCATTAATGAGTACCTGATCGCCACCCAAACCAAGCCCTCGTCGGTCCGATCCCTGTGAGCTGCCAGGACCACCACTATTATTGAAATTACCGCCACGGGCGATGTTGATGCCGGGAATGCGATCCAGCATGTCGCTGACAGAAAAGGGGTCGTATTGATCGAAGTAAGCAGCAGGGTAGGTTACTGTGGAGTCATCTTCAGCGGTTGAAGGTGCTTGGGCGTACAAGGAATAAGAAGACAGGCTTAGCGCCAAGGCGATTGCTGTAGCCAAAGGGCGATTCATTTTTCTAGTACGGGACATCATTTACTCCACTATGCTTGCCAATTATCTTGCTGGGGCCTACTGCAGAACGGGCGCAAGTATGAACATAACGACCGGCGATGTATTCACAGATTCTTCACTAATTGTGATTTTTTGTAATGGCCTGGGCAGGCAGACACTTTTTTGCGCTGAATTGATGAATTAAGGATAATAGCCGCCTGCTGAATCCACTGGTTCCACAAGGTGTGTGATTTCCAGTTTCCTCATATCGACTAAAGTAAAGAATTATTCAGGGGCACTTTATGCAACGTGAATCCATGGAAGTTGATGTAGTTATAGTTGGTGCTGGTCCTGCTGGGCTGGCAACGGCTTGTCGACTTCTACAAATGGCGCAAGCCGCTGAAAAAGAAATTGCAGTCTGTGTGTTGGAAAAGGGATCTGAGGTAGGCGCTCATATTCTCTCGGGCGCAGTTTTTGAACCTTCGGCACTGGATGAATTATTTCCTGATTGGGAGGAGAAAGGTGCACCTCTGAACACTAAAGTGACGGGGGATGATATTTATTTTCTTCCTAATGAAAAATCTTCATTTAAATTTCCTGGATTGCTGGTGCCGCGGCCCATGCATAACAATGGCAACTATATAATCTCCCTGGGTAACCTATGCCGCTGGTTAGCGGAACAAGCGATGGAATTAGGTGCAGAAGTTTTTCCGGGTTTCGCAGCGGCGGAAATTCTCTACCGCGAAGATGGAAGTGTCAAAGGCGTAGCCACTGGTGATATGGGAATCGATGCAGCCGGTGAGCATAAAGCTTCCTATGAACCGGGATTTGAATTCCATGCCAAATACACAATATTCGCGGAAGGCTGCCGCGGTCATCTCGGTAAAGAACTCATTCAAAAATTTGAATTAGATAAAGACAGTGATCCGCAACATTACGGCATTGGCATAAAAGAGGTTTGGGAAATTCCTGAAGAACAGCATAAAGAAGGCCTGGTTGTACATTCAGCAGGCTATCCTATGATCGGTGCCAGTTTTGCAGCAACCAGTGGTGGCTTCCTCTACCACATCGAGAAAAATCAGGTTTCGCTGGGTTTGATTGTCGATCTCTCTTACTCGAATCCACACATTAGCCCTTTCGATGAATTTCAGAAGTTGAAGCATCATCCAGTAATCAAGAAGTACATCGCCGGTGGTAAACGACTTAGTTATGGTGCGCGGGCGATTATAAAAGGTGGTCTCAACTCCTTACCGAAAATGACGTTCCCGGGCGGATTATTAGTCGGCTGCGATGCCGGCACTCTCAATGCGGCCAAAATAAAAGGCAGTCACACCGCAATGCGTTCTGGCATGTTGGCAGCAGAATCATTGTTCGAAGCATTGATTGGAGATGAGCAACCCGCGGAGTTAGTCGATTTCACTGAGCGATTTAACAAATCTGAATTGCATGCAGAGTTACATGCGACACGGAACTTTTCTTCAGGCTTTCATAAATTTGGTTTCTGGTTGGGAAGTGCGTTGACTTTTATCGAGCAGAATATTTTCTTTGGAAAATTCCCTCTTACTTTTCACGACAAATCAAAAGATCATTGCCAGCTTAAACCTGCTGCGGAATGTCCCGCCATTGAGTATCCAAAACCTGATGGAGAAATTAGTTTCGATAAACTGTCTTCGGTATTTTTGTCCAACACCAATCATACGGAAGACCAACCTTGTCATTTGCAACTGAAAGATTCGACTGTGCCCATAGATGTAAACTTGCCAATGTATGACGAACCAGCACAGTGCTATTGTCCGGCCGGTGTTTACGAGGTAGTTGAAGAAGCATCCGGTGAGAAGAGATTTCAGATCAACGGGCAAAACTGTGTGCATTGTAAGACCTGCGACATCAAGGATCCTTCGCAGAACATTCATTGGGTAGTGCCAGAAGGCGGCGGCGGCCCTAACTATCCAGCGATGTAGGATAGATCGCAGCGAAGAATACCGATAACTGAGTCGCTGCATTCAAGTTGGTCATTGGCTCGATAAGATCCTAATTTATTTAGCTTTTTGCTGAATTCCGGGCGTTCTGAATAGCTGTCGCTAGCGGTTTAATGCGCAATCATTTCGGCGCATTTTGGGCCAGTTTTCACTGCCTTTTTGTGTCTTGCGTGGTAAAGTCAATGAGTTGCCGCTTAGTGCAGGTTTACTCTATGTCTGGCTTCGCTTCCGCGTACCATCGAACTAGCTCCTACCTTCTTGGTCTTGTGTTACTGCTGTGCATGACAAAATTGTCTGCGCAGGCTGATCTTTTGGAAGATCGTTGGTTTGAATTACAAACTGCAAATTTCACTATCTATAGTCAGGCTTCTTCGCGACAAACTTCTCGCTTCGCCACTCAGTTGGAATCTTGGCGCAAACTTGCTGCTGTGGTAATTAGTGACGAGGAGTCGTTTGCAAAAGCGAATGTTCCAAACTATGTCTTTCTGTTTGATGATGAGGAAAGCTTTAACTATTTTCAGCGCACTCAAGAAACTGCCTTCTACTTTCAAACTCCTCGTGCCAATTACATGGCATTAACTCAGGGCGATGATGATTCTTTTTTGGAAGCAAAACATTACTACGCCCATTTCCTAATTAGGAATTTTTCAGATTTACGCTTACCTCGCTGGTATGAAGAAGGTCTTACTGGTTATCTAAGCCGCATTGAAATTCGAAGAGGAGAGCCAGAGTTTAGCGAATTTACTCGAGAAGAGAATATCCGCATGGCGGAGTTGGGGACTGAGCTCTCTATGCAGCGGTTGCTCTATCGAGACGACGCTTTAGCGTCACCACGTGTTGTTCAAATCGCCAATTTAAAATCTGTCGCCTTACTACATTATGTGAAGCACGCACACGAGCAGGGTTTTCCTGATCACCGTGCTGAATTGGAAACTTATCTTTCACATATATTGGATGGTCGAACTGAGCGCTTCGCTTTTGATTTGGGTTTTTCCATGACCACGGACGAATTGGATGACGAGCTTCTGGATTACCTTATGGGTAGTAGTCCTGATACCGGTGACGTAGTGGTGAATTTTAGTATTGAATTGCCAGATTATGATGTCACCGAGATAGCCGAGTATCAGGTGGCAACAATGCTTGGGGAGCTTGGCCTGAATTCTGGCTTGCCGGAAAATTCAGAGCTCTATTTTCGCCACTTGATAGACTCGGGGCAGGCAACCGCGCGAAGTTATTCTGGGCTGGGTGACGCCTTGCGATTTCAGGCTCAACAGAATGAGATTGCCGCTGATGATCGGACTATAGCTGAGTACTTCACTCGTGCCGCCAGCATGGCTCCAAATGACTCAAACATATTGTTGGACTATGGGGAATACTGGGAAGCTGAACTGAACAATTGTGACAAGGTTTATCCAGCCAACCAAAGGCAGCTGATCATTGCCGACATCGAGACACATTTTGAGAAAGCTATTGCACTGGCTCCCAATAATGCAGAAGCTAATCTGGCCATGGGCCAACTCCATTTATTTGAAAGCAAGGATTGGCAAACTGGTTTATCCTATCAACAGCGTGCTTTCTCGCTGCTTCCATCCGATAGTTTTATAATGGAACAATCGATAAAATATTCGATTGCAGGGGGTGATTACGTTGAGGCAGAACGTCTAATTAATGAGATGGCTCAGCCAATCCACTTTTTTGGCGAGCCCGGATATGTTGCAGCATTAAGAGATCGCCTGGAAAGCGCACAACGCAACGAGACTTATGATGAATGCGCAGAAGATTCATAGACAATTAATTCGCTGTAGCCAGCTAGCAGTCTTTTTGCTACTAGCGACAACGCAGCCTTTAACTAGCTATGCCGATGCCTTAGATGAGGCAGTTGCAGACGATGCGCTGCTAAGCACATTGGCCGAAGCCTTAAATGCCTATGATATCGATGTTGTTCATAACCTAAATGACCGCGCTATAGCCCGTGGTCGGGTGACCCGACCAAGACTAGGCAGATTTCCAGACCTGCCAAGCAATACGCTGGTAAATTCAATTGAACTGAACATCTGGGAAACTGAATTTTTAGAAGGTGAAATTGGTGGGCTGGCATTAATCAGTAATAGTGTTTTAAGTACGACAAACCCCAGAGAATTTTTGACGGTCTGGTTAACTGCAGAAGAACAAGACCGACAATTTGTCACCTATTTTAGTGAAGACACGGAATCCGCAGATAAGATTGCTGCCGTAGCGGATGCCTATGGATATGCTGTATTGGATTTGTCCTCTGCAGAAGTAAGTTTCGCCGGTAACTTATACGCAACTGCAGCTCAGCGACTGGCAATTGATTCGAGAGAAGCACGCAGATATCGAACTGAAGTCACTGAATTGAGTTATCTCGGTGAAAGAGTGCGGCGTAATTCGAATTCTCTTTTCAGGGAAGGGGGAGACAACCGCATTGCCCGTAATGAGCCTTCGATATTCTTAAAAGAAACACTGGGAGATGAGTTTAATCAGTCGACAATCAGAGAAATTATTGTTCCAGGTGGAATTGCTTTTGGGGAGAGCGCCTCCTTGCCATTCGAAGTTGCTTCGATGCAATACGAATCTGGTAGCCTGGTACTTCTCGACAATGCTGGCACACAATGGCGCCTGCCGAGCATGGAGGCGGAGACTGCAAAAGCATTATTCGATTTCGTCGAGCGATCGGAAGCAATTCAGTCCGACGCGATCGTAGATATTGACGAGCAGCGTCGAGTTAAAATTTCTTCATCCCTGAGAGACACTAATGCCGGTTATGAGATTCTTCATGCTGATACCCAGCCATTCGAATTTGTGCCAAATTTGCCGGTGACTAAAAGTGTCATCATAGACATCGCAGTGGATTGGGAGGCCAACGAAAACCAACAGCTTGGATTCGAATCCGATTATGAAGTGCGCTTTCTGAGCGCAGATAATATGCGTATCGCTCAGACCCGGGTTGCATTGGAATATGAGTATTCTTCAATCCTGGATAGCTCTGAATACCGGGATTCCTGGGGTCGTGATGTAAGAAGTTTGAGAGAAAATCTGGACTACACCGGTCTAGGAGATAGTATGGGGGAAGTGGCGAATTACGCGGGTTGGATCGCGTTATTTCGTAAGCTTAAAGAAAATCGAGTTGCGTTTCTAAAGGGGCGCTACGAGTTCATGAAGGTGGATAAGACTGGTCGATCTACACCTTCTCGTTTTTAATATTGTTATGGTCAATCACTTTCACAAATCTGGAATTCTATTGAGTGCGCTGGCAGCGTTGCTACTTGCCAGTTGTACCACAATCGATATTGAAACCGGTTTCCTGCCCGATGTGTCGATCCATGATCAAATAATTGATCAGTCTGAAGATAGATTTACGGAAATCGAACCTCTTTTAATTTCAGATGAAATCAAAGCAATGATTGACGGTCATGTCAGCCGCTTCGACACGCAGGTAGAAAAAGTACGTAAACTGCAAGACATTCTTTACAACGAAGAATTTCTTCATATTCAGTATGATGATACCAATACCTATACTGCGATTGAGACTTTTAGTGCGCGCCGAGGTAATTGTGTTGGCGTAATGAATCTTTATATTGGAATGGCACGGTACATTGAGCTTGATGCGAATTTTCAAACAGTAAGAGTGCAGCCAAGTTGGGACAGACGTGGCGACCTTTTGGTATTGAGTGAGCACATCAATGCGACGGGACGTTTTTCAGGTTCCCGCCACTATATTGTGGACTTCACTCCAGAAATCGCTTTGCAACAATTAACTTCCAGGGTGATTAGCGATCAGGCTGGCAGAGCATTGTATTTTAACAATCTTGGCGTAGAAGCATTGCTTGCCAATGATTTAAATGAGGCTTTAGTCTATTTCAAGAATGCGCTATTTCTGAATTCCGAATTGGCCATTGCCTGGAACAATATTGGCACGGTTTACGGTCGTCTTGGTAACAATGTTTTTGCAGAATACAGTTATAAAATGGCATTTAGTGCAGATGATCGCAGCGCTACAGCTATTAACAACCTGGCGAAATTTTATGCACGCAATGGGGACGACAGCACGGCTGCTCAATACAGGCGCGCCATTGAGCAATTTAATAATCGCAATCCCTATTATCATTTTGCCCAGGGAGCCCTGGCGTTTGAGGATTCAGATTTACAGTCGGCTCAACGTTCATTCGAGAGAGCACTTAGACTAAAACGAGAAGAACCTGACTTTTATGTGGCATTAGCCCAGGTACACATCAGGCTGGGTGATATTGAAGAGGCTGAAAGACTCAATCAGTCAGCGGAAGAATTAATAGTAAAGAATGCAGAAATTTATCGGCCTAGCACAGACAAAATGCGCATCATAAACAGGGACAGTGTGCTGCGGAATTATATGCCCGGTATCAGCATTGAATTTAATTAAGCTGTGAGTCCTGCCAGTAGCGGGTACCTTTAACAGTAGCTTGCAGAGCCAGACCACTCTGAGTGAGCTGGTAAACAGTGACATTGTCCACCACAGCTTCGCCACCAACGGCAGCGCCTAAATCTCCAGCTTTCGCCGCAGCATCGGCTTGACCGCCGACACTTATGCCTACATCGAGAAATCGATCCAGGGCATCGTCATCATGGAAAACAAACACGGCGCGAAAATCTTTTACCCCGGCGCCTATGCCAATACCCACTTCACCCATGCGCATATAGATATCGCGGCTGTTCTGGTTGTCATGCACTACTCCAATACCACCACCGAAACTCGCTAGTATCAAATTAATATTGGCGTTGGAAAAAACCGCGTAGCCACTGGCACTGCCGATTTGAACTCGAGTGTCTGGTTTTATGGAGTAAAGCTCCGAGAGAACATCGTTGCGCATTTCTTGAATCGCCTGGCGTCGTTCTTCTGGGGAACCACGGTTCATACCAGTTGCAGTGCAGGCAGAAAGAACGGTAATTAAGGCTAGGATAAGAAGAGATCTGACGGTTAGTCGCATGGGTTTTCCTGTTCTGAAACGATTCGAGTTTATAGCTGTTATAGCGGCAGCCAACCTAGCTCCTTCTGTTGACAGCTAAATCCACCATAGTTTCCATTGCCTGCCGGAATTCCGACTCTGGTAGACCACCTAAGCATTCTTGTGCTGCTTGTGCATGAGAATTAGCCAGGTTTTGAGTGTACTCCAGACCGCCACTGTTGCGCACGATTTCTATCACTTCTTGCAGCATTTTTTCCGGTAATTCGTCTATTTTTAAGGCTTCTTGAATCAATTCCTTTTGCTCATCGCCGCCATTATCTATGGCATAGATTAGTGGTAGGGTGGGTTTTCCTTCCGCCAGATCATCACCGATATTTTTGCCAAGGTTTGCCGCATCACCTGCGTAGTCCAGAACATCGTCTACTAATTGAAACGCCGTTCCAACGCGCATGCCAAATTCCTTCAAGGCATTCTCAACTTCCGTTTCTGCATTGGCCAACAATGCACCGCATTGCGCCGCAGCTTGAAAAAGAATGGCGGTTTTGCTTTCTATTACCTGCATGTAATTTGCTTCGGAGGCTGCGGGATTATTTTTAGTAATCAGCTGCAGCACCTCACCTTCAGCAATTTTGTTGGTGGTATCTGCGATTATTTCCATGATGCGCATATCGCCAATTCGCACCAGAATCTGAAATGCACGGGAATAGATGAAATCCCCCACCAGGACGCTGGAAGGATTGTTCCATTCGGCATTCACGGTTGGTCTGCCCCGGCGCAACGTGGACATGTCAACAACATCATCATGCAACAGGGTGGCGGTGTGAATGAATTCGATGACTGCAGCCATTGGAATGTGTTGCTCTGTTTCTATTCCACAGCTACGAGCGGCCAGTAGCGTGAGGACAGGGCGCATGCGTTTGCCTCCCGCCTCCACAATATAGTGGCCGATGTTTTCGACGAGATTAACTTCCGAATACAGCTGTTCGACGATGAAATCATTAACCGCAAGGAAGTCGGATTCGACGACAGTGTGAATATCTTGGTGCATCTCAGAAGCAGACCGAAAGTTCAGGATTATTGGGCTATTTTTGCTGTTATCGGGCCCGGCGTATTTGTGTGTGCATGCTAGGGAGCAGGTTGCAGGCTGTCAAGTCGAGGAAACCCCCTAAATTCGTCTGTTTCGGAGGAATTATCGGCTCCAAATTCTCAGACATTGCTGGCCTTTGTGACTTGCTTCAAGGCGGTCGATCCCGTAAAATGCCGGCCCTCGAAGGAATGGGTATGTTCAATGCCCCATTCCTTTAATTTTTGGAGAAGGATATGTACGCGGTAATTGAAAGCGGTGGTAAGCAGCACAGAGTGGAGGAAGGGGAAGTACTTCAGCTCGAGAAATTAGATGCTGCCGCTGGTGACAAAGTGAAGTTCGACAAGATCTTAATGGTTGGCGAAGGTGAATCAGTAAAAATTGGCACACCTTATGTAAAAGGCAGCCAGGTCGATGCCGAGGTCGTAAAGCAAGGCCGCGGTGAAAAGATTAAGATCATCAAGTTTAATCGTCGCAAGCACTATAAGAAGACGCAAGGACACCGTCAGTTATTCACTGAAGTTAAAATCACTGGCATTAAGGCTTAATCTAAGGAGCATTTATGGCACATAAGAAAGCAGGCGGTAGTACAAATAACGGTCGCGATTCCATATCTAAGCGCCTAGGCGTTAAATTGTTCGGCGGTCAGGAAGTTAAAGCTGGCAATATCATTGTCAGGCAGCGCGGCACCAAGTTTCACCCAGGTGAAAACGTTGGCTGTGGTAAAGACCATACGCTCTTTGCCAAAGCAGATGGCGTTGTTAAATTTGTAGAAAAAGGGCCGCACAACCGAAAATTCGTTACTGTCGAAACGGCCTAGTTCAACAAGAATTTTGAAAAAAGCCTCGTCATTCGACGGGGCTTTTTTATTTGGGGAAGCGTTAGCTCAGATCAACTCATGAAGTTTGTCGACGAAGCAGAAATTAAAGTCGCAGCAGGCAAAGGTGGAAACGGTTGCCTCAGCTTTCGTCGCGAAAAATATATTGAGAGAGGTGGTCCCGATGGTGGCGATGGCGGTGACGGTGGCAGTGTTTTCATGCAGGCCGATGTCGCATTGAACACACTGGTGGATTTTCGCTTTCAGCCACAATATCGAGCACAAGCAGGTCAGCCAGGCCAGGGTCGCAACTGCACTGGCGCTGGTGGTGATGATTTGCTCATCAAAGTTCCGGTGGGTACCAGCGTAATTGACGTTAACACGGAAGAACTCATTGCCGATTTGAATAATCCGGATGAAGCTGTAATGGTCGCCCGTGGTGGCTTTCACGGAATGGGAAATACCCGATTCAAATCCAGTACCAATCGTGCGCCGCGTAAAACCACTAATGGCACTCTGGGCGAAACAAGAACTCTACAACTACAGTTGCGTCTGGTGGCAGACGTAGGCTTATTGGGATACCCCAATGCCGGCAAATCAACGCTGATTCGAGCGGTTTCCGCCGCCAAACCGAAAGTGGCTGACTATCCCTTTACTACACTGGTACCGAATCTTGGCGTCGTCAGTTTGGGCATGGAACGATCCTTTGTAATGGCGGACATACCTGGCTTAATTGAAGGTGCATCAGAAGGTGTGGGGCTAGGGTTTCGCTTCTTGAAACATCTATCCCGTACTCGCTTACTCCTGCATTTGATTGATGTGTTACCTGCCGATAACAGCGATCCAATCGAGAGTGCCAGGCAAATTGTGCGGGAGCTCGAGAAATTCAGTCCAACCCTCGCTAAGAAAGAGCGAGTGATTGTCTTGAACAAAATTGACTTGCTCAGCGACGAAGAACTGTCAGAACTGGAATCCGCGTTAGTCAGCGAGCTAGCCTGGACTGATCCGATCTTTAAAATCTCGGCGATCAGCAAACAGGGCTGCGATGAATTGTGTCAGCATCTGATGCAGTCAATCGAATCTCATCGAGAGAATCTGACTAAGGACGAAGAATACAGAGATAGTCAAAACCAACTTGAGCGTGAGATGGCTTTCGAAATACGACGAACTATTGAAAGTGCTAAATCAAATAGAAGAAATGACGAAGATAACTGGGATGAAGACTGGGACGACTAGGTAAGAGCATGCGTGAAAAAATAAGCGGCGCAAAGCGGTGGGTGGTAAAAGTCGGTAGTTCCCTGGTGACGAATAATGGCCTGGGATTGGATAAAGAAGCCATCGCCCATTGGGCTGAACAATTGGTCAACCTACAGCAGCAGGGAATTCAATTCGTACTGGTTTCATCTGGTGCTGTAGCGGAAGGCGTTTCTCGCCTCGAGCTTAGTTCCCGACCTAAAGAGATACATTTGCAACAAGCTGCCGCTGCAGTTGGCCAAATGGGATTGGTGCAGGCCTATGAGAGTTGTTTCATGCGCCAGAATGTCCACGCAGCACAAATTCTCTTGAGCCATGAAGATCTTTCAGACCGCACTCGTTATTTAAATGCACGCAGTACCTTGTCCACATTACTTGATATGGGCGTGGTACCAGTTGTGAATGAAAACGATACCGTAGCCACTGCTGAACTTTGTTTCGGGGATAACGATACCCTGGCAGCCTTAGTGGCAAATCTGATCAATGCTGATGTGATGGTAGTACTTACCGATCAAGACGGGCTTTACAATGCCGACCCTCGCCTCGATAAAGAAGCGCAATTTATTGAATCGGCATCGGCACATGACCCGCAATTGATGGAATATGCCGGCAAGGGTTCCAGTCTCGGTCGTGGTGGAATGTTTACTAAGATTTCGGCGGCAAAACTGGCTGCCCGTTCCGGTACCAGTACCGTAATAACCAACGGCAAAGTGGACGATGTGCTTTTAAGTCTGGCTGCCGGGGAAGCAGTCGGTACTTTATTAGAAGCTGATAGTGAACCGGTAGCTGCCCGCAAACAGTGGCTCGCTGGTCAATTGTCATTGAAAGGCACATTAATTTTAGATGCTGGTGCAGTAAAGGTTTTGCAAGAGTCAGGTAAAAGTTTACTGGCGGTCGGAATAAAACAGGCAACTGGTAAATTTTCCCGTGGAGATGTGGTGGCCTGTGTTGATGAAGATGGAAGAGAGATTGCCCGTGGCTTAGTGAACTATGACCTCGGTGAAGTGCAGACCCTGATGGGACAGAGTAGTGGAAAAATTTCTGAGTTACTTGGTTACGCCGGGGAAGAAGAGATTATTCACCGTGACAATATGATTCTTAGTTAATCACTAGTGTAAATTTCCTGGAAACTAATCCTAAGACATAAAAAAAACCGGCTAATGCCGGTTTTTTTATTATCCGATTTACACTATTTGAGTGCTTTTACCGCCGCATTTAATCGGCTCTTGTGCCGTGCGGCTTTGTTCTTGTGAATTATTCCCTTGTCAGCCATGCGATCAATTATTGGTACAGCACTATTATATGCTTCAGTCGCTGCGCCGTGATCACCGCCTTCAATTGCGGTGTCTACCTTCTTTATATAGGTGCGCACCATGGATCTGAATGAGGCGTTATGGCGGCGACGAGTTTCGCCTTGCTTTGCACGCTTTCGGGCTTGTGGAGAATTGGCCAATTCTAACTCCTTGCTTGCTAATTTCGTTTTCTAGAATAAGTTTACGGGGTAGGCCTCAGCCATTGAGTTCCGCCGTTTCAAAGGAGCGACACTATGCCGTTTTCAATAAGTGATGTCAATAGGATGGCGCCGTGATAGGCAGGTCGATTTGCTAATGAATACTTAACTAATTCAACCGCTTATCCGATAGCTCATGTATGGTTCGGGAATGGCATAAGGGCCATATCCGCAGAGAGCGGGAACTGACATAATCCACCAAGTTTAGCAGTAGTAATTGGTATGACTGAGATTCAACCGGACTCGGAGCGAGTCGACACAAGTGCGTCCAGCACAGCCGATCAGGAAGGCGGTTTATTAAAGGCCAGTGGTGTTACTGGATCGATGACAATGTTCTCCCGAGTACTTGGTCTGGTGCGGGATATCGTTATCGCGCGCGTGTTCGGAACTACAGATGCAATGGATGCCTTTCTCCTTGCTAATAAGATTCCAAACTTCATGCGCCGGCTTTTTGCGGAAGGTGCATTTAACCAGGCTTTTGTCCCGATTCTTTCCGAATATCGGACCAAGAATTCTCAAGTTGAAGTACAGGGGCTCATCAACGCAGTAAGCGCCAGCCTGGGAGGATTACTACTTTTAGTTACTGCTGTCGTAATCATTGCCGCGCCATTTATCGCAATTCCTATCGCATATGGGTTCACGGACGAGCCGGAAAAATTTGCATTGTTCGTTGAGATGCTGCGTATTACTTTTCCCTATCTATTGCTAATTTCCATGACTGCATTGTGCAGTGCCATACTCAATTCCTATGGCAGGTTTGCCGTTCCTGCTATTACGCCGGCATTGCTAAACATCTCCCTGATTAGCGCATCATTTTTCCTTGTGCCCTATATGCGCGAACCCGAATTGGCGCTCGCTTGGGCGGTTTTAATCGCTGGTTTTGCGCAATTGTTTTTCCAGCTGCCATTTTTGCAGCGAATTAATTTATTGCCGAAGCCGAGGCGTAGCAAATCACACGAAGGCGTGGCGCGAATTAAGAAATTAATGCTCCCGGCTTTGTTTGGTGTGTCTGTCACCCAAATTAATTTATTGTTAGATGTATTTATTGCGTCTTTATTAGCTACGGGAAGTGTGGCTTGGCTTTACTTTTCTGATCGACTTATGGAACTGCCGCTGGGTACATTCGGAATTGCTATCGCTATCGTGGTTTTGCCAAGTCTCTCTCGTAAACACGCAGAAGCTTCTACAGCGGAATTCGCAGAAACACTGGACTGGGCTTTTCGTCTGGTTTGTCTCATTGCCATACCAGCTTCACTTTCTCTCGTGCTAATAGCAGAACCGTTGTTAGTAACTCTCTTCCAAAACGAAAACTTTACCCCTTCTGATGTTATTGGATCGGCAGGTGCCTTGCGTGCTTATTCCGTTGGTTTAATCGCATTCATGGCCATAAAGATTTTTTCCCCTGGATTTTACGCGCGACAAAATACCGCAACGCCGGTGCGCATCGGTATCATTGCCATGACTGCCAATATGGTTATGAATATCGTTTTTTACTTGAATGATCTGGCTCATGTTGGTTTGGCATTGGCCACGAGTCTGGCCGCCTTTCTTAATGCTGGATTGCTCCTGCAAGGGCTGCGCTCAGAGCAGGTGTTTTTCTTTCAGCCTGGTTGGATGGTTTTCTTGCTGCGCATAGTCCTCGCCAATGCCGCAATGGCTCTTTTCTTATTTAACTTCGCTGGTGAATGGCAGGACTGGCTGGCTTGGACAGCCGGCGAACAGGTACTGCGCCTGGGAATCCTGGTCTTAGGCGGAATGGCTATTTATGGCTTGATATTGTTCACCTTCGGCTTGCGCTGGCGTCATATCTATCGCTAAGCTCTACCTTTAGTTGTAGCAAGTAGTAGCCTGATGAAAAGAGTCTATACCGCCGACAGTGTCGCCATGGCATGGCACATCCGCAACGTATTGGAGCAGCATGATATTTATGCTGAAGTTAAGAATGAGAGACTTTCTTCTATAGCCGGCGAAACGCCGATTACGGAAAGTATGCCTGAAGTCTGGGTGAAACCACTCTACGCCAAGCGTGCCGAACAAATCCTGAAAGAACTCGCGAATGCCGACGAAGTTGAAGGTGAAGAATGGGTGTGCAGGTCTTGTGGAGAAGATAATCTGGGTAGTTTTGATATCTGTTGGAATTGTCAAAGTTCGGCGGCATAGGTTATGAAAAATGCGTCCCTGCTTTTTTTGTTTTTACTCGCAAGTTCTCCAGCACTGGCTAACGAGTGTGTTGTTCTATTGCACGGTCTTGCCCGGGTATCAAATTCAATGGGCGAACTGGAATCAAAGCTTAATCGCAGCGGATTCGATGCAGTAAACATTAATTACCCATCGATTCGCTATGAAATAGACGTATTAGCCGATGACGCAGTCGGTCGTGGCATCGGTCAATGCCTATCTAATTCGCCGGAAAAAATACACTTTGTTACGCATTCGCTTGGGGGAATTCTGGTTCGTCACTATTTACAAGAGAATGAATTGGACTTGTTAGGAAAAGTGGTAATGTTGGGGCCGCCCAACCAAGGCAGTGAAATAGTTGATGGCCTATCACCGGTTCCAGGATTTGGTTTTTTAGGTCCCGCCGGATTTGTTCTGGGAACCGAAGATGACAGCATTCTAAAAGATTTAGGTCCTGTGTATTTCGAGCTGGGGGTTATAGCGGGAACGACGAATATAAATCCGATTGGATTCTTGTTTATTGATGGACCTAACGACAGCATTGTAAGTGTGGAAAGTACTAAAGTTGAAGGCATGAACGCTCATTTGGTATTACCAGTAACTCACACTTTTATGATGCGCAATAATGAAGTGATAGATCACACCATCCATTACCTTAAAACCGGCCAGTTTATTCCAGAATAGTGAACGAAGAGATTAAACAACAAAACGAAAAATTGAATGCAACCCAGCATCAGTTAAATTTTTCCAATGCGCTTGGATTGGATGTGTCTGACGCGAACAGTCTAGACGATCTGATCAGTATGATTGAAACTCGCCTGGGACAAGACACAATGCTGGAGCAGGCGCGGTGGTTTATTGTTAGTGTCTTGCGTCATGGCAATAAAGATCAATGGCAGGATCTTAGTGACAGTGGAATTTCTGAAGAGCAGCAATATGAATTAGCGCAGCAATACATTAGTTCTGATGATCTAAAGCAGTCTCTGCGCACGGTCTTAAAAGATAATCGCTGCCGCTTCACCTTGCTTCGATTCGCTAAGTCCAGGAATCTAGCAAAACGGACTCTCTCGACGACAACTAAAGCCTATAAGCAAGCCTTAGTGCAGCTGAAAAGCGCGGGACTTGTAACCGCGCCAGTTCGAACTGTTAGAAAGAGAAACGACCGCAAAAAATTCGAAGATAGTGATTCAGTAGTAAATCGCCGTGCCGCTCGACGTGGGTATTTCGATGAAGACGAAGTTGAGAGTTCGGAGCAGGTTGATATTCAATCACCAGTGACGCATCGAGATAGAGAAGAAAAGATGAGTGAGGAGGAATATGCGGAACTCGAAGAAGTAATCGAAGGGGCTGGTGAGAGGGCACCGGCACAAAATTGGAGTTATCCTACGAATGAAGACCGCTTAAGTTTGCTGATGGGTTTGGCCGCTGGGGGCGGGGTGTTTGTAATTGTGCTTTTATTGTTTCTATAAGTCTTAAGCTCTAGACATAAATTTTCCGGTCACCGTATTTACCTTTACTGTCTCACCTGGCGCTAAATATTCTGGGACTTGAATTTCTAGTCCGGTAGACAATGTTGCAGTTTTACTTCTATTGGTAGCAGATGAGCCAGTGATAGCAGGTGGCGTATCTTCAACTACCAAATTAACAGACTGCGGCATCTCAATACCAAGCAGATTCCCGTCCATAATGAGCGCTATGATGTCCTCCTGTTGCTCTATTAAGAAAGGAATTTGGCCTTCTAATTGTTCCGCGTTCAACCCGTACTGGCTATAGTCTTCCATATTCATGAAGTAATAGGTGTCATCATCCAGATAGGAATACTGCACCTGAACTCGAATGCAATCTGCTTCTTTTAACAGATCGTCCCCTTTAAAGGAGGCGTCGAGTTTTTGATGGGTTTGTAAATTGTTGAAACGAATCTTGTATAAAGTGGAAGCGCCGCGAGAAGAGGGCGATTTTGCCTCCAGCTGCTTAACGATATGGGGCACACCTTCCATGTCGATAATCATTCCTTTCTTTAGTTCGCTGGCCTTTGGCATAGAATCCCCTATCATTATTTTTTACATTGCCACAGCAGGCGGAATTTAACTTATGCGGCATAGGGCTGCAATGCTTCTAGCCTGTTAATCACTGTAGAAAACAGTGATTTAGCCTCTGAGCTTTGAGTTAAGCGACTAAATACTCCATAATCCCCGGTCCTGCAAATTAGGCGGTACAGAGCAATGGCAAAAAGGACAAAGGAAATCGACAATCTTCATATCACAGGATATGAGGAGCTGCCCACGCCTGGCGCATTGAAAAATGAATTCACACTAAAAGGCGATGCGCTTAAGACAGTCAAACGTGGTCACCGCCAGGTTAAGGCTGTACTCAATCGCGAAGACCCTCGGCTAGTCGTCGTGGTTGGTCCTTGTTCTATTCACAATCCCGAAGAAGCTATTGAGTACGCAAGATTACTTAAGCCACTTGCAGATGAACTGGCAGATGATCTGCTGATCTTAATGCGCGTGTATTTTGAAAAACCGCGTACTTCGGTTGGTTGGGAAGGCTTGATTTATGATCCTCATTTGGATGGCTCCCACCGCATCGATCATGGAATTCGAATCGGCCGCAAGCTCATGTTGGAAATCGCTGATCTCGGTTTACCGATTGCTATTGAGGCCTTGGATCTGATCTCGCCTCAATATTTACAGGATCTAGTAAGTTGGACCGCGATCGGAGCACGCACTACCGAATCACCAACTCATCGAAAGCTAGCAAGTGGAATTTCTTCTGCGATCGGTTTTAAAAACAATGTAGACGGAGAGTTGATGGTAGCAATCAATGCCATACGCTCTGCTTCTGCCAATCATAGTTTTATCTCTGTCACTGAAGAAGGCAAAGTCGCTGTGTTTCGTACTGAGGGAAACCCTCATTGCCATGTAATTTTAAGAGGTGGTAAGTCTCCGAATTTTGATCGTGAAAGTGTAGAGCGGTGTGAACAGGAATTGCGCAAAGCGGGTCATGAAGAAAATATTATGATCGACTGCAGTCATGGTAATTCCCAGAAAGACCACAACAAGCAAACCGAAGTGCTCGATGATGTTGCTCGGCAATTGCAAGAAGGCAACAATTCAATTGTTGGGGTAATGATTGAAAGTAATCTGGAAGAAGGAAATCAACCAATTCCAGATGACCTCGAGGAAATTCGCCCAGGCGTTTCCATAACTGATGCTTGTATTAGTTGGGAATCCACTGAAATTATATTGCGCAAATTTGCACAAGAAGTTAGTCCCTCCCTGAAAGCCAGGTCCGCTTGATGTAGATCAAGTGGGCCCTTGCCTCAATCTAGTATCTTTTTCACAGTTGTAATCTTTATTAGTTAAGTAGTCTCGACTTGCTACGGCAGGATGTAGCCATGGCGCATTTTGAAAAATTATTACTGGCCATCGATTTAAATTCTCAGTCAGATTTATTGATAAGTCGTGTGCAAAAACTTTGTCACGATGAATCTGAAAAATTACATGTTGTGCATGTCATTAAAAAAGGAATGCACGATGCATGGCAGTGCAGTGATTTTGGACGCGATGCCCACGCTCAACGACTATTTGACCACACTCAAATTCGCATTCGCGAGATTCTCAAAAAGCACGGTTTAGAAATACCTAGCGATCGTATCTATTTAGCCTACGGAGAACCGGCATCTGAAATTAAGAAGTTGGCTGCGGAAATAGACGCAGATTTGGTGCTCGTGGGATCACACTGCAAGGATAATGACTGGATGCAGTTGCCTGGACCAACTACAAACTGTGTTATTCAAGGCATTTCTTCAAACGTAATGGCGGTTAAGATATAACCGCCATTGCAGCCATCGCTAGTCTGCTAATACTTCAGCAAGACTGTTAATCAGATATTCGATATTGCTGTCATTGATGCTGGCAACATTAATTCGACTTGAGTTAACCAGATAAATGCCGTATTTCTCGATTAAGGTGTTTATCTGATCAGCATCCACTCCCAAAAACGAAAACATCCCTTTCTCGTTCTCGATGAAACTAAAATCCCGTTTTATTCCTGCTTCTCTGAGGCGCTGTACAAAGATTGAACGCAGACTGTTAATTCGTTCGCGAATTCCCGTCAGCTCTTCATTCCAGACTTGGCGAAGTTCAGGAGTGTTCATAATAAGTTGCACGACTGCCGCACCATGATCCGGGGGCATGGAATAGTTGGCCCGGGCGGCAGCCGCTAACAAAGTGCTGGCGGTTGCGCAGGCTTCGTCACTGTCGCAAATTAAGGTAACGGCGCCGGTTCGTTCTCGATACAAACCAAAGTTTTTTGAGCAAGAGCTTACAACAATGAGTTCGGGTAGCGCTTCAGCTAATAATCGAACGCCATATACATCTTCGTCTAACCCGGTTCCCATGCCTTGATAGGCGAGATCTATAAATACTGTAAAACCCTGTTGCAAGGCGGCATCCCGTACCGCATCCCATTGCGCTGGGCTGAGGTCAGCGCCACTGGGATTGTGGCAGCAGCCATGGAGCAACACCAGATCTCCTTTCGGTACCTGCTGCAATGTTTTCAGCATACCGTCGAAATTCACACTGTGAGTTTCATAATCATAATAAGGATAAGAATTGAAGCTCAGGCCAGCAGAACCCAATAAGGGTTTATGGTTTGCCCAGGTAGGATCGCTTACCCAGACAGTTGCGTCAGGATTTGCTTTGCCAATAAATTCCGCCGCTAAGCGCAAGCCACCGCAACCACCAGGAGTCTGCACAGTCGCTCTTCTTTTTCCCAGACGATCAAATAATTTTTCACCTAAAACCAATCTGGCTATAGTCTCGTTGTAATCTACCGCTCCGGTAGGGCCGACATAGGATTTAGTGGCCTGGGACTTTAGGATTATCTCTTCCGCCTGTTTTACCGCTTTCATTACTGGCGTATTTCCCTGTTCGTCTTTATAGACACCAATGCCTAAATCTATTTTGTTTGGATTGGAATCAGCTTTGAACGCAGCGGAGAGTCCGAGAATTGGATCAGGAGGGAGTGGCTGAAGTGATTGAAACATGATTATTTCTCTATCGTCGTTGGTGGGCTTTAAGGGTGTTTTGTAACAGAGATGCGCGGGTCATCGGTCCTACGCCTCCAGTTACATAAGTTATGTAAGAACATTTGTCTTTTACGTTTTCGAAATCGACATCACCAACATTGCGAAATCCATTCTTTTTAGTGCTGTCAGGAACGCGGGTCTGACCGACATCCACAACCACTGCGCCTTCCTTCACCATGTCTTCGGTGACAAATTCAGTTTTGCCAATAGCAACAATAAGAATGTCCGCACTGCGGCAAAGTTCCTTGAGATTTTTGGTGCGGCTATGGGCGATAGTAACCGTGGCATTGCCAGGATTAGTGTTGCGGGATAACAAGATCGCCATGGGCGTACCGACAATATTGCTTCTGCCCAGTACCACGCAGTGCTTGCCCTCGGTTTCGATATTGTAACGGCGAAATAATTCCATGATCCCGTTTGGTGTTGCTGACAGAAACGTGGGTAATCCGAGACTCATGTTCCCGACATTTTCTGGGCAAAAGCCGTCTACGTCTTTCCTGGGATCGATTGCCAGAATAACCTTGTTTTCATCCATGTGCTCAGGAAGTGGAACTTGTACGATGAATCCATCGATTGCATCATCTGTATTCAGATCTGCCACCTTGTCCAACAACTCCTGTTCAGTCGCAGTCTCTTCCATGCGAACCACGGTGGAGTTAAAGCCGACTTCATCGCAGTCTTTGACCTTCATTCCCACATAGTTCTGACTCGCACCGTCATTACCGACTAATACGGCGGCAAGATGGGGCGCCCGTTCGCCATTTTCCCTAATTTTCGTGACTTGCTCTGCTATTTCCTGGCGAATTTGTTGAGAACATGACGTGCCGTCAAGTAATTGCATCTTGTATCTTCCGCTAGTTGTTTAGTTTTGAAAACTCAGAACTCAAAGGAGCTTTTCCAATTGCTAAGAGAGGTGCAATTGAAGGACGTGTATCATAAACGAGGGTGAATGTTAGCTCAAGAGAGAGCTACCATTTACCGGAATTTTCCATGCTCGACCAGGGATCTTGAGGGGAGAGCGCATCCCCATTCTGCAGCAGCTTTATGGAAATATTGTCAGGCGAGCGAACGAATGCCATGCGCCCATCCCGAGGTGGACGATTTATAGTGACGCCGTTATCCAATAGGCGTTGGCAAGTCTCGTAAATGTTTTCCACCGAATAGGCGAGGTGGCCGAAATTTCTGCCTTCGTCATAATCTTCCGGGTCCCAATTATAAGTTAGCTCAACCTGAGCCTCTTCATCGCCGGGTGCGGCTAGAAAAACCAGCGTGAATTTACCTTCTTTGCTGTCGTAACGATTCACCTCAGTGAGTCCGAGTTTGTTGCAATAAAAATCCAGTGAGTCGTCGATGTTTGAGACTCTAACCATGGTGTGCAGGTACTTCATTTATTCGCCCTCTGTTTTTATCCGTTCAGCGCTTGATTTCAGTAAACAACCACCGATCTGATGCTCGCTCCTGCGTGCATAAGATCGAATGCATTGTTGATGTCTTCCAATGGCATAGTGTGAGTGATTAGGGGATCGATCTGAATCTTTCCATTCATATACCAGTCGACGATGCGTGGTACATCGGTTCTACCACGTGCTCCACCAAAAGCAGTACCTTTCCAGGCGCGCCCGGTGACTAGTTGGAATGGACGCGTCGAAATTTCCTGGCCAGCGCCTGCTACCCCGATAATGAAAGATTCGCCCCAGCCTTTGTGACAACATTCGAGTGCCTGGCGCATGGTGTTTACGTTTCCAATGCACTCGAAGCTGTAGTCTACGCCGCCATCGGTCATGTCGATAATAGCTTGGCTTACATCATCAACATCCTTTGGATTGATGAAATCACTCATACCAAAATTTCTACCCAACTCCTCTCTGGCAGGGTTAATGTCAATGCCAATAATCTGGTCGGCACCAACCATCTTTGCTCCCTGGATTACATTCAAGCCAATACCACCTAGTCCGAAAACTGCGACAGTACTTCCTGGTTCAACTTTGGCATCGAAGGCTACTGCGCCGACTCCGGTAGTAACGCCACAGCCGATATAACAAACCTTATCGAAAGGTGCGTCCTCTCGGATTTTGGCGACAGCGATTTCCGGTAAAACTGTAAAGTTTGAGAAAGTAGAGCAGCCCATATAATGCAGGATAGGTTTGCCATCCAACGAGAAGCGACTGCTACCGTCTGGCATTACTCCCTGGCCCTGAGTTCCTCGAATTGATTGGCATAAGTTCGTTTTGGGGTGTAGACAGAAATCACACTGTCGGCATTCCGGTGTATAGAGAGGGATTACAGTGTCGCCGACTTTCACTGAGCTTACGTCGGGACCAACTTCTCGTACAATTCCCGCACCTTCATGGCCAAGTATCGCTGGAAAAGCTCCTTCAGGATCGTCTCCGGAAAGAGTGAATGCATCGGTATGGCAAATGCCTGTTGCCATTATTTCCACCAGAACTTCACCGGATTTAGGGCCTTCCAGATCTACTTCCACGATTTCCAGTGGTTTGCCGGCTTCGAAGGCTACAGCAGCTCGTGATTTCATCATTTTTCCTTCTTGTTATGAGCTAGGGGCACTATTGTAAAAGACCGCGCAACCTGGCGGCAACAAAACCTAGCTTGATGACACTAAACATCTATACTGAGAGGAAATCGATTTTCAGACCAGGAAAAGTAGTGCCAGGGAAGAATCCAGCCAAATACGTTCTAACTGTCTCCTGTCCGGAAGCTAATGGAATTGTTCGTGCTGTCAGTGATTTTCTGTTTCAGCGGGGCGCGACAATTTATGAAGCGGCTCAACATCGCGATCCGATTCCCGATCAATTTTTTATGCGGGTTGAATTTGAAGAATCGGAAGACAGACTCCCTGAAGTTAATAGACTTGATGAAGATTTTCGTCAGGTCGCGGAACAATTTCAGATGGAGTGGAATTTCTACGATTTAAATATCCCTACCAGAATCTTATTGGCAGTTTCCAAACACGGCCATTGTCTAAATGACATATTGCACCGCTGGGAGTCGAACGTACTTCCTGGTGAAGTAGTGGGCGTTGTTTCCAATCATGAAGATATGCGCTCATTAACTGAATGGTATGGATTGCCTTTCTATTATTTGCCGATCAGCGCCGATTCCAAACGACTACAAGAACAGGAAATCGAAAAAGTGTTTGACGAACTGGATGCCGATTTGTTCGCTCTCGCCAGGTACATGCAAATATTATCGCCAGAGATTTGCGAAAAACTACAAGGGCGAGCCATTAACATCCATCATTCCTTTTTACCGGGATTCAAAGGAGCGAATCCCTATCGGCAGGCCTACGATCGTGGCGTGAAAATTATTGGCGCTACAGCGCACTATGTAACTGCGGAACTCGATGAAGGCCCAATAATCGAACAGGCCGTAGAGAAGATTGATCACAATTTTGATATTGAAGAGCTTATGCAGATAGGTCGAGATGCTGAATGTGCAGCCTTCGCCCGTGCAGTAAAGTGGCACTGTGAACATCGAATAATTGTGAACGGCACTAAAACGATTGTCTTTAGATAAAGCATCACTGGAGCTCTTACTCTCGAGAGAGTATTATGCCGCGCTTATTTGAGTAACTCTCTTGTGGCATAAAGCGAACTTATGGAAATAGCAATCGCGGTTGCGGTCATATTTGTAGGTTCTTACGTTCAGAGCTCTATTGGATTCGGGTTAGCAATTATCGCCGCTCCAATTCTGTTCTTTATCGATCCGCTCTATGTGCCAGCACCAATAACAATTTCAGCGTTTACCTTGTCATTAGCCAATGCGGCTAAACACTGGCACTCGATCTCTTTCGAAGGGCTGAAGTTTGCCATCATTGGGCGTATACCTGGAACCGTGGCTGGCGGATTATTGCTGTTTTGGATTTCACAGGAGCAGCTGGCTCTCTGGTTAGGAATAACAGTAATAGTTGCCGTAGGGCTTAGTCTCAGCAATGTTGTTTTTAAGCCGACGTCAGCTTCTTTATTCTCCGCGGGTTTTTTGTCCGGATTTATGGGGACCAGTAGTTCAATCGGTGGCCCGCCCATGGCATTGGTTCTCCAGCACCAGGAAAATGATTTTATTCGTGCCAACATGGCCGCATTTTTCTGTGTTAGCTGTCTCATGTCTCTTGGGATGCTTGCCACTATCGGTCGTTTTGGTATTGAGCACCTGTTAATCTCCCTGCCTTTGATGCCAGCCACCTTGCTGGGATATTGGGTGGCAATGAAAACTCTACATAAAATATCTCATCAAAACTTACGCCGCTCCTCGCTCTTTCTTTGCACTATCGCAGGGTCAGTAGCGATAGCTTCGTATTGGTTATAAACGCCAGTTTTTCTATTTTCTTTTTTACACTTCGGCTAAACTGATAAAGCTTCACAAAACCAGTTCTTTCTAGAGGTGAAACATGAAGAGTCGTCTTTATAAAAAGCTCCTGGCTTTAGCCCTGGTTGTTGTAGTTAGCCCAAGCTTGTTTGCTGCTGACAATGCATCAGCAACAAAGACAATTGCGGGAGTATTGGTAAATCTAAATCACTTTCCATCCGACGGTGAAAAAGCTGAACTAGCTGCCTTATCTGAAGATGACGGTGTTGGAAGGGCATTCCGCGCGATCGCGAATGCAGTGGCAAATATGCAGCACGCAGTATCTGCTGATGATAAGGACATTATGAATCGCATCATTGCCAGCGAACGAGCACATGCCAACGCAAAGCTGTTTGCTGAGATCCTTCTGGATTTGAATCATACGGCTAATGACGAGACTAAAGTCCGATTACAAGAATTGATGTAATGCCAGACTGGAGACTCCAGATTAGCTGTTGGAGTCTCCTAAGCCTTAGAAATACTTGAATATTTGCTAGTAATCCCTTTGCTGCGGCTTAACAGTACCCCTAATACATAATACACTCCCTATTCCTCAGCATTTCCCAAATAGTGTGATTAAGGATTAATCATGGCAGTTTGGCCAAAGGATACTAGTTTTGAAGCTTTCAGAGAGCGGTGGACTCTGGAAGGGGAACCACTATGGCGCAGTGTGTTTGAGATGCATAAAGACAAAATGCAAATCAAAAACGCCAACGTTGCGATAACTAACCTGGAAAAGATCTTCACTGCGACGTTTCAACTTGCCAACAATAAAGGCTTTCAAGCCATGAGTCTGCGGGATCTTAGCAAGGAGACCGGTATTAGTATGGGCGGGCTTTATGCCTATATCGGATCGAAGGAAGATCTGGCATCAGTTATTGAAGGCGTGCAACGAAAATATATTGATCAAGTAATCGGCGGATTGTCGGAGGAAATTTTAGAGCCAGTAGATTGTTTGCGAGCAATCATTTTTGGTGAGATCTACATGATGGAAATCATGAGCCCCTGGTACTATTTCTGCTTTATGGAATTAAAAGGATTGCCTAAGGAACAGCAACAGTTCGCACTCAATGTCGAGTTACGCTTTGAAGAAACACTAATGGATACCATTAGTAAAGGAGTCAAAGCAGGGCAGTTCACTTGCGAAAAACCTGAATTACTTGCGTCTCAAGTTACAGCACAACTGCAACAGTGGCACCTTAAACACTGGAAGTTTAAGCTGCGGAAAGTTAAAACTGAAGAGTATGCGCAATTCGTATTCGATAGCCTAATGACTTGTTTAGGCGCGCAGTCACCTTTATCCGAAGCTTCGGCTCGATTGAAGCAATCTGCTTAATTCATCAAGCATTTTCCGCGCGCAAACCTTTTTTCGTTGCATAGAATGCTCGAATTTCTTGCATGTCTTTTTCTGCATCCCCAGTGGGATTAAAAAAGTCAGCAAATCCCGCTTCTTTCTTAGCTGCGTCAACATAGCCAAGTAAAATTGGAACGTCAGCCAAATTAGCAATGTGATAAAATCCGCTTTTCCATTTCTCCACCTTTTTGCGGGTGCCTTCCGGTGGGATTAGAATAACCAGTTCATCATGTTCTTTGTATTGACGCACCGATTCGTTTACTACATTGTGAGATGCAGAGCGATCGATCGGAATTCCGCCGAGCCATTTCATCAGACCGCTAAATGGAAAAGGGAATAAGGTATGTTTACCCATCCAGTAAACTCGCAAGCGCAGTTTTAAGACCACTAATAACATTAACGGGAAATCCCAGTTACTTGTGTGAGGCGCACCGATCAGAACAAATCGTTGGTGTTGGAGTTCTTCGCCTCGAGTCTTCCATCCGGTAATTCCTAATAAGGCAATGGAAATGCCACGTAGCAGTGGAGTTATGATAGGAGTTGAAAATACAGTGGCGCGCATATTAAATCTGGTCGTTGGAAACGCGCAGATTATAACAGTAGCGGCAGAGAATATAGCTTCCTGGGTAAAAAAATCAGTCCCGCGAATTTATCCAAATTCGCGGGACCGGTTTTATTGATAATGAAAAGTAACTGTGAAGTACTCTTTTCTTTTAGCAGCGACACTAATGTAATCGATATGGTGTCCAGTGTTGATAAATCGCGATGGTGCGTACGCACTCAAGGTGTAATCGAGGGGACTAAGTAAATAGCGCCCAGGATATGACACGACATCTTCTATATGAACAAAGTCGTTGTCGATACCCGTAAGAGTGATACCTGTCACTATTCGGTCAGAGAACGGATTTGCAATTATTCGAGTCCGTCGAGAACTGCCACCACGAACAGGTTCGCTAGTGAAGCTGGCAGGCCCATAGTCATTTCTAGGGCCTGGCCTGAATCCTCGATCGTAACGTCGGCTATTGTAGTTTCGATTTTGATTTCGATTGTAGTTACGCTCATAGCTTCCTTCATGATAACCACGACGACGATCTCTGCGACGAGGATAGTCAGCTTGATAAACTCTTGCTGAGTGATCGTTCAGAATGTAGCCCGCGGTAATGCCAAGTATCAGGTCCAGTCCGTCATCCCCGAATAGCCCATCGGCGTTACTGGGCAATGAAAAAAACAGGCACCCTCCGGCACCCAGCGCCATAAGTACACTCTTTAAATTTTTCATTCTGATTCCTCACTTACAAGCCATATTGGCAATTTCAGCATCTATATTAATGAGACAGGCTGAACTGGAGGTGAATGATATCTATGCATAAACTTGGTTTTTGGTCTTAATCTTCGTCGCCGAATAGGCGTTTGAGCTCAGCCAGGGCTTTATCCGCTTCGCTCTGAGGAGTGGTTTGCTCTTTTTCGGTATTTTCTTCAGGTGCTTCTTCTCCAAATAATTCCGCTAACTTGGCACGGGCCACTTCGGCTTCCGTATTATCTTGTTTTTGGAATGCGCGAGTATTGGCGCGGAAATAGTCGCAGAAATTTGCTTTGTCTTTGTCGAGAATGAAATCTGCGCGATCTTCATTGCAGGCATCAGATATGGAAGGGTTGTAGTTCTTGCAGGCAACGCAGGCATGCAAATCCGCCTTACAAGAGCTGCACTCTTCATAACGGGAAAAAGGTAGCAGTAAATTTTTAAGTTCAGTGCCGCATTTCCAGCACTGCATGTCGATACTGCGACTACCCATTGCTACCACTCTTGAAAAAATTCATCGATATCTGGTTCACTCAAGGTCTTTAGCGGGCCATTTATCGTTCCCAAGTAAAGAAAGCCAATTATTTTCTCATGGTCCTGCAATCCCAGTCCTTTCATCACCGTAGGATGATAGGCCATTGAACCGGTGCGCCACATCGCACCTACGCCTTGCGCGTGTGCGGCGACCAACATGTTCTGACTAGCCGCCCCGGCTGATAAGTCTTGCTCAAATTCCGGCACCTTGGGATGTTCTTTGAGGCTGGATATGGTGACTAATAGCAAGGGAGCCCGCAGGGGCTTTTGCCGAATATTTTGTTGCTTTTCTACTGGAATTTCTGAATCTTGTTCCAAGGAAGCCTCTAGAAAGAGATCGCCCAATTTATTCCTGGATTCCCCTCGGATAATCAGAAATCGCCAGGGACGTAATAGGCCATGGTCAGCGGCGCGAAAGGCTGCACGGTAGATGTTTTCGAGAGCAGATTCGTCAGGAGGGGGATCGCAGAGTCGTGGCGCCGATATTCGAGAATGGAGAGCATCCAGGGCTTTCATAGAGATAACTACCGTTTAGTAATCTTTTGGTCACAGTAAGCGGGTAGAGCAGCTGTCACCTTGAGGGGCAGAGCATAATCCAATAGGCGCAAAGGGGGAACTTCAAGCTATTGAAATTCACCTAAATCCTTATAAATTCAATGGCTTTTCAATGGTTTCGATGTGCGCTAGTTCATGCTTGTACCCCCCTTTGGTGGTATACTTTTCGACCTTTCTGTCGATATGAATCTGGTGGTCAGCACAATATAGGTAGGCTCTCTAGCCGACTCTCTGTATGAATTCGAAAGCCGATGTTATAGCCGTAAGCACCGAAAGACCTGTGTATCCTCAGAACAAGTCTCGCTTCTTTGGTTCTGTGAAGAAAGAAAAGCTGCGTTTGCTTTTCTCTTTCTATTCTCCGGATGGCAATGAAATCGCCATGCCGGTAGCCAGCATGTCTGCTTACTTAAAGCGCGATTTTCCTTGGGTGGAAGTGTTGTTAGAACCGGTGTTGATATTGCGCGATGCTGAGGAGTATTCCCCAGAGAATTACGCAAAAAAGGTTCAGGAACTACAACCGGATGTAATTGCCTTCTCCATCATGAGCCCTCATTGGTATCCGATGGAACCGTATTTTGAGGAAATAAAGAAGTTAATGCCTGAACTACCGATTTGCATTGGCGGCTATCAGGCCATGCTGTCTCAAGAACAGACAATTGAAAATCCTAACATCGATTACATCTGTGTGGGTGATGGCGAGTATGCCATTGGCAATATTGTGCAGCATCTGCGTGGATCGAAAGATGGGCCGGCAGACGGCATGTGGGAAAAACTCAACGATGGTTCTGTTTATGAAACAGAACCACATCAAATTGGTGATTTAGCCGCGTTGCCTTTTCCTGACTACGACATTTTCTCCAAAGAGGATGGTTTCGAGGACGTTAACTCATCAATTTTCGGGCCACAGGGAAAGTTAGTACTTCCTGTTATGACGGGTCGTGGTTGTCCTTATAAGTGCACCTACTGTTGCAATACGCCGATTCTTGAAGGCTGGAAAACTAAAAAAGAATTTCTACGCAAGTATGAACCGGAAGCAATGGTGGATGAACTCATCAGGTTACGGGATGAGTACAACGTTGGTTATTTCGAATTCTGGGATGAGTTATTTCTTTCCAATCTAAAATTCGTTAGAGCGTTCTTCGAAATTTACAAAGAAAAAATCCGTCTACCATTTTCCATAAACTCTCGTGTCGAAGTAATGAATGAAGAGTTTTGTAGAACTGCTGCTGAGGCAGGCTGCCACACAATATGGTTTGGAATCGAAAGTGGCGATGAAGAATTCCGGACCAAGATGCTCGGTCGTAAAATGAAAAATCAGCAAGTCATAGAAGCAGCCGAAAACTGCAAGAAAGCTGGTATTAATCGCCTCACATTTAATATTGTTGGGATGCCCTTAGAAACCGCTGAAAATATGCGGCAAACCCTAAAGCTCAATCAGACTATTTCACCCGAGCACTTTTTCTTCTTTCCTTATATACCACTGCGCGGCACTCCGCTTTACAACACCGCGAAAGAAAATGACTTGTTGCTCACCAATAAAAAGAATTTGCATTATCTTTCCGCAGCGAATGACCGGCAGTTCACCTTGAACATGAAAGAATGTCCTGACTTGCTAACTCAGGACGAGTACAACGAAATATGTATGCAAATGTTGGCCTTTCAGGAAAATAACAATCGCTTGAGTTACACCGAAGGCAACCAAGGTAATGCCGACACTGTGGAAGACAAGAGTTTTAATTTAGTCGAAGAACAGAGCGATAGTGAAGCAACTGAGGAAGCCCCAATAAACCCAGCGGCTGTGCAGAATCAAGAAGGCGGACTGATTGATACTGTGCGTAATCTCTTTAGATCCTAGCTTTCTAATCTCTCTAGCCTTAGAAAGTTCCTAGGCAGTTTTTTCTTTTAACTGATGCTCACCAGAAATGGCGCGATTAAAAGTGCGCCAGGAAATCATCGCCATCAGAAAATTGCCGCAAACTGCACCCGCAAAGAAACCAAACAAGCCAAAGTAAATGCTGCCTACATAGGCGAGTGGTACATAGAACACAAAGAAGCGGGCAATACTTAGATAGAGCGCACTCAGTGGTTTGTGCATGGCGTTCAAGGAAGAGTTAGTCAATATGATAATGCCCTGCAGGCCATAACCAACAGGCATGATCCAAACAAACAAGCGGATCGCTCGGACTACTTCCGGATCATCTGAGAAAAACCCAGCAATCAAACCTGCACCTATAGCTAACACAACATAGATTAATAATTGCCAGCCCAGAATAAATTTTGTGGCGATGCGATAAGCTTCTTCCACGCGGTCTATGCGGGTAGCACCAAAATTCTGACTGATGATCGGAGGAAGTGAAGAGGACATCGCCAGAACCAACAGAGTTGCAATAGGTTCGATTCTGGCGCCCACACCGAAAGCCGCAACAGCGGTATCGCCAAATCCTGCTGCGATAGCGGTCATGATCCCAGCGGCAAGCGGGGTCATCATGTTGGCACCGGCGGCAGGAATGCCGATGCGTAACATGTCTCGTCCTGATGACTGCATAACTTCGCGGCTTGGAATAGAGCGGCTGACCATTTCCACTTTGAAAATGAGCAAGTAAAACAGGTAGCTGAAGCCTGTAGTCCAGGCAATTACTGTCGCCCAGGCTGCACCTTGAATGCCCAATTCAGGGAATGGGCCAACACCAAAAATTAACAGTGGATCTAAGATGGCGTTCATTAGACCTGCGGCTGCCATTAAAATGCTCGGTGTTTTAGTGTCGCCACAGGCTCTTAACACGCTGTTGCCCGTCATAATGCAGACCACTAAAACTGAGCCTGCAAACCAAACCACCATATACTCTCGAATAAGAACCAATAATCTTTCACTGGCACCCATTAAAGTGAAAATCTGATCCATGAAGGTCCAGCATAAAGCGACCGTTATGCAGGCGAGACCAAATGAAATGTAATTGATAACGGTCGCTGCTTCTTTCGCCTTTTCATGTTGCGAGGCGCCAAGGAATTTCCCAACTACAGCAGATGCTCCAATCCCCAGGCCGATAGCCAGGCTCATAACGAAAAAGGTAACTGGGAAAGTGAAGCTAATGGCGGTGAGAGATTCGGTGCCGAGAAAACTGATGAACCAGGTATCCACCAGGCTGAAGGTGAATAGCATTAGCATGCCAATAATCATAGGCATGGTCATGCGTACCAGCGATTGCTGTATGGGGCCGTCGATTAGATTATGTGTGTTGTGCTTAGCCTTTCCTGACATCGAAAGACGACTACCTTGATTGCTGGGGCTCAAATTAATGAGCGGAAAAGTTCAGCTCACACCTTGTTAGCGATTTCGCTGGCTACACTGTAACCCGCGTATTCTCTCAACTGTCTTTCAATATACCGTATATTAAAGACTTTATTGCATTAGACACATAAAGTTTCAATTGCGGCATTTACTGGGCTACTGACTGGCGCAATTTTACGAGAGTTTTGAATACTTTCGGACCGGCGAAAATTAGTTCCGATGAAGCGCTGATATCGGGATTGCCATCTTCCGTTCCTAGCAGTGATCCCGCTTCTGTTAACAGAAGTTTAACTGCAGTTTGCCAAATCGAGCCACGATTGATACACCAACCTCCGGAAAAGCGGCCGGCAGCTGTATTAGCCATATCAATCGCGCAACAACCAGACATGCGGAAAGACGCGCTATTGATATTTAACGTGCTGATAAAAGCGGACAGCTGAGCTGAATTTATTTCCGCGTCGAGTGCAAACATCGGGTACTCAGCTTTCTTTTCAGCGCTAACGCGAATTCTGCGATTGTTTAATTGGGCGCCAGTACCACGGGAAGCTGTAAATTCTTCATTTAGTGCAGGTATTAAGAGTACCGAATGGGCAACACTTCCTTCTATTTCGCAGGCGATGACAATGCCATAAGGATCGATACCTCGGCTAAAATTAAGACTCCCAACAAGGGGATCAACTAGCCAGGTTGGTTCACCTGCTGTGCCTTCAATGTTTTCACCGAGCCGAGTTCGAATAGAATGCTGCGGGAAAGCTTTATGCAGGTGGTAAATAATTGTAGATTCGGCTTCCTCATCTGCAGAAGAAACAAAGTTCGATGGATCGCTGTCAATGACACGGATTCGATCCAGTCTGTCACTTGTTTGAATCAGCGCTTCGGCCGCAGATCGAGCTGCGCGAAGCGCAATGTTAACCATTGCCTGCATTGAAGAATCCGAAATGAGTAAAGAACAGTAGCTCTGCTTAGGCTGGAGCTGAAGGTGGGCAATGATAGCAAAGGCCTTGAACACAAAGAAGCAGTATGAGTAATTCCTGCATAGAGAGGAATAAGTTACTGATATAATGATTCTTCCGCTCATAAATCATTAGGTGCCTCCGGTGGGAGAGTTGCAGGAGATCAAGGTTGTGCTGGTCAATACTTCCCATCCGGGAAATATTGGCGCAAGCGCACGAGCCATGAAAAATATGGGTCTATCTAATCTCGCCCTGGTAGACCCGGAAGATTTTCCCAGTGGCGTTGCAGTAGGTAGAGCTGCTTCAGCGATAGATATTATTGAGTCCGCGCAAATATTTGATAGCCTCGAGGCAGCCATTGCGGACTGCAGTCTCGTTATTGGTACAAGTGCACGATCAAGAAAAATCCCCTGGCCCATGTTAAGCCCTGAACAAACTGCAGCAAAAGTGCTTGCTGAAATTGACCGCAATAAAGTTGCATTGGTTTTTGGCAGAGAGGACGCGGGTCTTAACAACGATGAATTGCAACTCTGTCATTATCATGTGCAGATTCCGACTAATGAGAATTACAGTTCTTTAAATCTCGCAGCTGCAGTAATGGTTATTAGTTATGAATTGCGTAAAGCCTTTGCAGCGGAATCAGATAATAGCGAAGTTAAAGAAGATGGGTTCTGGGATCAAGAGAAGGCAACAGGGGAGCAAGTAGAACATTTCTATAATCATCTTGAACGAGTAATGGTAGCGATAGATTTCCATGATCCGGAAAATCCCCGTCAGCTCATGCAGCGCATGCGTAGACTATTTAGTCGCATTCGAATCGATGTGATGGAGATGAATATACTCCGCGGTATATTGACTAACATTGAACTTAGAATCAAAAATAAGCAAAAATAATGGAGTTGGTGACGATAACCTAAGTGGTCATGCAGCAAAATAAATTTTACTTCAGTGGCGGTCCCTATCAGCAGATATTGCAGGGCCTGCACGACTCTCTCGCTACTCCAGAAGCCTTTATTAAGTTAATGGGGCCAGCTCATTCTGGCAAAAGCACGCTCTGCGACAAATTGGCGCAATACATGCGCCGCAAAGATTATCGGGTTGTGCATTTTGACTATGCTATCGAATCTCCTGAGATGCTCCGCACTATGCTGGCGCGGGAACTTGATCTACCGAATCTCACCAACTTTGCCAGGGTGCTTGAGGATGCATTAATCGATAATGATGATAAGCCGCTTATTCTTATCTTTGATGATGCTCATTTATTAACCGATATTACTTTGATCGAAATTTATCGACTCGCTGAAGTTCAGACTGGGGCAAAACGCATGCCTAATGTTGTTTTGTGTGGAGATATTTCATTAGAACAGCGCTTATTAAGTAATTCAGAATTCAAATCGTTGCTGTTACAAGTGTCTCACAAATTTTATTTAGAGCCGATGGACCCGGAAACATTAAATCTGTTTTTCGTTACCTATTTGGACAAAGCGGGTATGCCTGGTTTGCAACTCGAACCTACGGCGATGAATTATTTTTATAAATCCTGCAAAGGGTATCCGGAACCGGCCACTGCGATCTGTAGATTAATGGTTGAATCCCGCCTCGGAAAAACTGAATTATCGCCAATTAGTAAATATGAGTTATCGAGCCTTATCAAAGGAGCATCGGCGAATCAGAATCTTCCCAGTACTGGTTTTCGAGACAACAATCAGCTAATGGTGTTTATTCCAGTGTTTGCGGTATTGGCGATTGCATCACTTGGATTTCTTTATCAACAAATTAATTCCAATCCAGATACTTCAAGTTCAACCGATTTAATCGCCGCGCAAAACGAAGCCGATGAAGAAGCTGTATTCGAAAATACAGCCGAGACTGAAACGCCTGCACAACCCAGTGCAGCAGTACTGGCAAATAATCAAGCGGATGATCCGACAATTACGGAGCAGCTTGAAGAAGTTCCAGTTTCTGATTCGAATTTGGCTTTAGTAACAGCTGCCGAACGTGGCGTGTTAGCAGCAGAAATAGCAGAACCACAGTATGAGTCTTTGCTTGAAAACGCAGATGAGGAAGCGACAACTTCGGCTCCTGTGGAACCAAGAGAGCGTAGGGTTTTAACTCTGGAAGAAGAAGATTCCGCAGATTCTGCGATTGTGCTTTCTGCAAACGTCGTAGTTGAAGAGGATCCTGTAACGTTGAGTGCAGAACCGATTGCTACAGTCGACGGTCCAAGTGAAGATGAAGAGACTCTAGAAATCACTGTTGCAGATATTGTAGAAACTGACGCAATAGAAGAATTAGAAGTCGATGCAATAGAAACCAATGAAGAGTCCGTTATTCAGTCGATACAAGTAAGTGTTGAAGCTTGGGTTAATGCCTGGCAGTCACAATCATTACCAGACTACTTCTCTTATTATCACGATGAATTTGCGCCCCGCTATCAGGACACGCAAAGTGCATGGCGGGCAAACAGGCAGCGGGTCATTAGCAATGCAGTTTGGATCAGATTGGAACTGTCAGAATTCCAATTAATCGCCGAGGAAAACGGTGTCTATGAAGTGCACTTCTGGTTAGCCTATGAATCTCCAACTTACAGTGACAATACATTCAAGAAACTATTGGTTCAGTTAGTAGGCAATGATTGGAAAATATTGGAAGAGATTAATCTGGTAGTAGAATCTTAACTTCGGTTGCGCCCGCGACTCGATTTTTTATGACTTCTTTTCTTGCCGACTCGCTTTTCTGAACTACTGTCCGGTGGAATTAAATGTTTTTCTCCTGTACCAATTAAGTCACTTCTGCCTAATTCTTTAAGTGCTTTACGCAATAGCGGCCAGTTTTTTTCGTCGTGGTATCTCAGGAACGCTTTTTGCAATCGACGTTGGTCCAGTTCTTTGCAAACATTTAATTTCTCGCTTTTATAACGAACTTTTTCCAGAGGATTTTTCTCCGAATAGTACATTGCCGTCGCCAAGGCCATTGGTGAAGGGTAAAAGGTCTGCACTTGATCCGGTTTGAAATCATGTTGTTTCAACCACAGGCTCAAATTCATCATGTCTTCTGCATTACAACCAGGATGTGCCGCAATGAAATAAGGTATTAGGTATTGCTCTTTCCCAGCCTGCTTGGAAAATTTGTCAAAAAGGATTTTGAACTCATCATAGGCAGAGATACCGGGTTTCATCATCTTGCTCAGGGTCTTATCTTCGCTATGTTCTGGTGCGATTTTCAAATACCCACCGACATGGTGTGTGACCAGTTCTTGAATATATTCAGGATCTTTTAATGCTAAGTCGTAGCGTAATCCTGATGCTACGGCCACTCGTTTTACGCCGGGAACGGAGCGCGCTCTTCGATATAGTTGCGTTGTCGGGCTGTGGTCCGTATTCAGATGTTTGCAAATTGTCGGATAGACACAGGAAAGCCTTTTACAAGATTTCTGTATTGTCGGTGACTTGCAATTGAGTTTGTACATGTTTGCAGTCGGTCCGCCCAAATCGGAAATCGTGCCGGTAAATCCAGGTACTTGATCTCGTATTTTTTCGATTTCTCTGATTATAGAATCTTCGGATCTGCTCTGAATTATCCGGCCCTCATGTTCTGTGATTGAGCAAAAGGTACAACCGCCAAAACAGCCTCGCATGATGTTTACCGAGGTTTTGATCATGTCATAAGCGGGAATTCGCGCATTGCCATAACTCGGATGAGGTTTGCGTTGATAAGGTAAGTCAAACACCCAATCCATCTCATCGGTTTCTAAAGGAATGGGCGGTGGGTTTACCCAAACATCTTGAGTTCCATGCTTTTGTACCAAGGCTTTGCCGTTATAAGGATTTGCTTCTTGGTGTAGTACCCGTGATGCATGGGCATACAAGGCAGCATCGTTTATCACTTTGTTAAAGGAAGGTAATCGAATGTAACTCAATTTAGGATCGAAATTTTCTTTTCGTTGCAGCGGTAATGGAATTATTTTTACTGGACTAGCAGAATCGGTATTAGTAGTTTTTTCCACATTTTGTTTGTTATGAAAATCATAGGGATTGGGAATTTTATCGATCTTCGCTGGCCAATCTATGCGAGTTGAATCAATTTCGGTCCAGTTGTTAGGTATTTCGTTTGCGATTAGCGCACTACCTCGCAGATCCCACAATTCTTCAACAGTTTTACCATTGGCAAGTTGATGGGCAAGTTCTGCCAAGGCTCGTTCTGCGTTGCCAAATAAAAGAATGTCTGCATTTGCATCTACTAGAATGGATCGGCGAACTTTGTTACTCCAATAATCATATTGGGCAATACGACGTAAACTCGCCTCGATACCTCCTATTACAATAGGTGTATCGTAATAAGCTTCACGACAACGTTGACTGTAAACAATGACAGAACGATCGGGCCTTTTGCCTGGTTCAGCATTAGGAGTGTAAGCGTCATCACTGCGCATTCTTAGATCGGCGGTGTAGCGATTGATCAATGAATCCATGTTGCCGCCAGTAATTCCAAAAAAGAGATTTGGTTTACCTAAGACAGTAAATGCTTCGCTGCTATCCCATTCTGGTTGCGAAATGATGCCTACTCGAAATCCCTGAGCCTCTAGTAATCTGCCGACTACAGCCATACCAAAGCTAGGGTGATCCACATAGGCATCGGCAGTGACGATGATAATGTCGCAACTATCCCAGCCTAATTCTTCCATCTCTTGCTTAGACATAGGCAAGAATGGTGCGGTGCCGAAGCACTCCGCCCAATATTTAGGATAAGAGTAGAGCTTAGGAGGATTCTCGCTGTGTCCCTTGGGAATCGACCTTGTTGCCTTTGTTGTTGTCATTAGTGGCACTTATTGGGCGAATAGAATCAGAAAAACTGGTCGATGGGAACTTCTTCTCCGTTTACGCTAAGCACACCGTTTTCCAGGGAAGCGCTAAGCATGATGCGGCCGTTCTCAACTACAAAATAACCTTCCTGAACATAAGGGTCGACCATTTCTGCAAATTGGCTACTCATAATTGCTCGTTCATCGAACGACATTTCGATTAGGATTGCCAAGGCATTGGCCAATTCCTCGAACTCGGGATTCTCTAGATCGGTTAGATCCGGCAAGCCTTCCCAATCGATGCGGAAGTCTATTGAATGATCTCCGCCGTAGACATTTGCTTGAACGAGATTGTTTAACACCAGGCTATTCTGAATAAACAGCAGCGCCATATCTTCGCCAAACTGATCTGCAGTCGTCATGACGGCACTGGGGTTGGTATTCATCTGCGATTGAATAGTTCCGATTAATTCGTAGTAACTTCTGAACAGTTCATTCTGAATTTCATTAAATTCCGCGGTCCAACTAAGTGATTGAACAGGCAGGTCACTTTCGATGTTACCGATTCGAAGGTCTTGGTAAATATCGATTGCTTGGGGAATCGTCGATGCTTGCATGCGGGCGTTTGACGACATATCGGTAACGTTGAAGGCAAACGGGCCGGTAGCGCTTATTGCTGGAATTGCCAACAGCACACTACTCGGCGCCAACAAATCATTCATCTGTGCGGTGTGACTCTCAACTTCTATGCCGGCGAGGGTAAATCCAATTTGAGATTCATTGTCTTGGGCAAACATGTTGCCTACTGAGATTGATAATTGCGCGGATTGATCGGCGTTTACACTCAGGTTGCCGTTCATACCTGCGAATGTAACAACCCCATCGTCTTGGTTGTAATTTACTGGTGCCACATCCAGATCAACCGTCAATGACTGATCAAATGGCACGAACATGCTGATATCCACTGAAGGTATTTCGAATGGAATTTCCGTAAGCGCTTGAGTTAACTCTTGGCTATTAAATCCTGGAATAATTCGCGCGCGAGCAAGGCCCATTCTGGGGCCTTCGTCAGTCAGAAAGAATGGACCATGCTCGATTTCTAAATCGAGTTTGGCTGTCAGTGAATCGTCCATTCCCAGAGCTACCAAGCCTATATCTATCGTTGCTGTGCTGCTAAACCAGCCGTTGTCGAATTGAGATTCAGTAATTCGTACTTGTCCTTGCGATTCGGGGGGCACCAGGTTGATTAAACTGGTGACGGTGGCGTCTCTGATTCCTAAACCAATAATTTTTGGAGTAACACCAAAAAACAACACGATACCAACAGAAAGCACGAGGAATAATTGCAGGATTCGATTAATCATAGGGATCTCTAAAATTGGAAAAAAAACTAGTTACTTCAATACTATAGCAGGTATTTCTTGCTACTGATGATGTGCCAACAGTATATACAGATTAATGCAGTCAATTTGTGAACTGGTCAACTTAGTTGGGACTTAATTTGTATGCACAGCGTCGAGCGCCGGCTAATAAGTGGTCGATACGCTCTACTGTGGCTGTCCTGGCGAATAGCTCCTGGAAGCAATTGAGCTCGGAGCGGCAAAATTGCTGGCATTTCTCGGCGGCGGCGCAAATAGGGCAGTGGTTTTCAATAAGCAGCCAGCCATCTGGCACTAGCCGGACTTCAGCCATATAGCCTTCCTCGCTGCGTAACTCAGAGAGTCGCTGAATTTGCGCTTGAAGGTCGCTCCCTACAGCCTGTAGCTCACGTAAATAGTGTTGCTTAAGCTGTTCGTTGCGACTATCAATTAGCTGATTCAGGCTGTCTTCGCCAAGATCCTCTCGAATTACATCGATTAGTTCCAGAGTAATCTGTGAGTGGCCGTCAGGGAAGCGCTGGTGGCCGGACTGGGTGAGACGCCACAGATGGACAGGGCGGCCTCTGGTCTGCTTTTCCTCCCGAGTTGGCGTTGCCAGGCCTTTATTCTCCAGGTCTGCGAGGTGCTGGCGTACTCCCATAGTTGTCATATCTAATTGATTTGACAATATTTTTACCGATTGCGGCCCTCTGGTCTTCAACCGGTGCAGTATCTGTTCCTGGGATTTGGCTAAATCCATGAATTTATCCTCTGTAGAGCGGCTATCGGCATTTTAAACAAAGTATTTACTTTCTTTAATTATTTACATGGGGTAAATATATTAGTAAAGTAAATACTTTATTAAATAAGCAATTTCTTTAGTAAAGGAGAATATAGTAATGCAAATACTTGAGCATATTCACGTAAATGTGGATTCTATTGAGAAAACTGCCGCTTTTCTGCGATCCGCATTACCGGAGTTAGCTTGTCGAGGTAGTGGCGATGCAGTTGGATTTGGACGTTGGGCGCATTTTGGTGACGACAATAGCTATATAGCGCTGACTGAGGTCAAAGGAACCAGAATTCCTAAAGAGCTAAGGCATATAGGTCTCGTCGTGGAGGATATCGATGCGCTCATGACCCGCTTAGCTGCTGCCGGTTATGATCCGGCTGATCCATCGGCGCTAAACGAGCATCCCTATAGAAGGCGGGTGTATTACATTGACGGCAATGGATTGGATTGGGAGTTTATTCAGTATTTAACCGACAATGTGAAGCATAGGAACGACTATTCCCAATAGATTGTTGATTAGTATAGGATGAGTCTGATCAGCTAACGCAGTAATGCCCAATCCAACAGGCAAAGCAGTAAATGAGTTTCGATGTTCCTCTCTTAGTCACCTTCATTGCCTATTTACTTCTAATTCTCTTTATCGGGATAAAAGCGTATCGGCGCACTCATAATCTGGGTGACTACATTCTCGGTGGTCGAACATTAGGTTCCGTAGTAACGGCGCTAAGTGTCGGCGCTTCAGATATGAGTGGCTGGTTATTATTAGGGCTACCTGGCGCTATCTATCTAGCAGGGATTAGTGAAGTATGGATTGGAATAGGATTAGTCATTGGCGCTTACTTCAACTGGCTGTTCGTCGCAAAACCACTCCGTGTTTTTAGTCAGGAAGCCAACAATTCTCTAACTCTACCTGACTATTTTGAAAACCGTTTCAATGATGCGAGTAGAGTTCTCAGGGTAATCTCGGCTGTTGTCATATTGCTGTTTTTTACTTTTTACACTGCCTCCGGTTTGGTTGGAGGAGCGATACTGTTCGAAAACAGTTTCGGTTTGCAATACAGCACGGCCTTGTTGGCTGGTGCATTTATTATCGTCGCGTACACCTTTGTCGGCGGATTTCTCGCGGTTGTCTGGACCGACGCAATACAAGCTCTACTAATGTTGGCTGCACTATTGATTGCTCCATTAGCTGTAATTAACGCAGCAGGGGGTGCCAATATCGTCATGGATCAGATGCAACTCGCCAATCCTGAAAGCACAAGTCTCTTCGCCAACATGACGATAATTGGATTCGTTTCGCTCATTGCCTGGGGACTTGGTTATGTCGGGCAGCCACATATTCTGGCGCGTTTTATGGCGGCAGAGAGCCCCTTGAAACTTGATTCTGCCCGCCGCATCGCGATGACTTGGATGATTATCGTGTTAATGGGTTCTGTATCAACGGGACTTGCAGGAATAGCCTATTTTTCGGATCAGCCCTTGGCTAATCCCGAAACTGTGTTCATCGCGCTGAGCCAGAGCGTGTTTAATCCCTGGGTGGCAGGCATCATCACAGCGGCAATTTTATCAGCGATCATGTCGACGATTGATTCCCAATTATTAGTCTCATCCAGTGTTATCAGTGAAGACTTTTATCGCGTATTTGTGCGTAAAGACGCATCGGAAAAAGAACTTTTACTAGTAAGTCGAATTGCTGTAATTGCAATTGCGCTATTAGCGTTAGCAATCGCAAGTGATCGGGAAAGCCGGGTTTTGGATCTTGTTAGTTACGCCTGGGCAGGTTTCGGCGCAGCCTTCGGGCCTGTTATCGTGTTTTCGCTTTTTTGGCGCAGTATGACTGCAATGTCAGCAGTAGCTGGAATGATTATCGGTGCCGTAACTGTCGTGCTATGGTCCAATGTGTCAGGCGGGATTTTTGATTTGTACGAAATCGTTCCTGGATTTCTATTTGCCTCGATAGCGATTGTTGTCATAAGTGTTTTAAAACCAGAACAGAACGATTCAACCTTAGAACAATACGACGATGTTCAAGGCTTACTGACTGCCACCTAATGTCATTTCTACGTGGGGAATACCATCCTCCATGTAAGGCTCTGACATTGTTTTAAAACCTAATTCTTTATAGAAATTTTCCAGATATTCCTGCGCAGAAATTGTAATAGCGGTAGAAGGCCAGTGTTGCTTACTGTGATTGATGGAGAAAACCAATATTTCTTTCCCATAGCCGTTTTTTCGTACCGTTGCTGCAGTAACGACCCTGCCGATTGAGGCACCTGAATATTTCACGCCAGGTGCAAGCAGGCGGGTATAGGCAACGAGGTCTTCTCCTTGATAAGCGCAAATATGTATTGCTTTTTGATCGTAGTTATCAAGATCCTGGTAGGCGCATTCTTGCTCAAGGACAAAGACTTCCGCTCGAAGGCGCAAGAGGGCATAGAGCTCTGAGTTGGAAAGCTCGCTGAAGCTCTTAGCTTGAATGTCTAATTTTCCCATTGCTCCGCAGCTCACGCGAAAGCGCGAACACTAGCATAGAACTTTGTTGACCGTCTGCTGCCTGATTGAAATACTTACGCGCCTGAGTCCCCGTGGCACAACTGGATAGCGCAGCCCCCTCCTAAGGGGCAGGTTGCAGGTTCGACCCCTGCCGGGGACACCAAACTCTCAGGGACCTTCGGTCCCACAACTGGATAGCGAAAACCCAAGCACGTTTCAGTAATTAACCCGCTCTTCAACTTGAGTGCTTCTTTCTGATTGTCATCCCTCCTAAGGGGCAGGTTGCAGGTTCGACCCCTGCCGGGGACACCAAACTCTGAGGGACCTTCGGTCCCACAACTGGATAGCGAAAACCTAAGCACGTTTCAGTATGTGACCCGCTCTTCAACTTGAGTGCTTCTTTTTGATTGTCATCCCTCCTAAGGGGCAGGTTGCAGGTTCGACCCCTGCCGGGGACACCAAACTCTGAGGGACCTTCGGTCCCACAACTGGATAGCGAAAACCCTAACTCGTTTCAGTATTTGTTTCGCTCTTCAACTTGAGTGCTTCTTTCTGATTGTCATCCCTCCTAAGGGGCAGGTTGCAGGTTCGACCCCTGCCGGGGACACCAAACTCTGAGGGACCTTCGGTCCCACAACTGGATAGCGAAAACCCTAACTCGTTTCAGTATTTGTTTCGCTCTTCAACTTGAGTGCTTCTTTCTGATTGTCATCCCTCCTAAGGGGCAGGTTGCAGGTTCGACCCCTGCCGGGGACACCAAACTCTGAGGGACCTTCGGTCCCACAACTGGTTAGCGAAAACCCAAGCACGTTTCAGTATTTGTTTCGCTCTTCAACTTGAGTGCTTCTTTCTGATTGTCATCCCTCCTAAGGGGCAGGTTGCAGGTTCGACCCCTGCCGGGGACACCACACTCTCAGGGACCTTCGGTCCCACAACTGGATAGCGAAAACCCAAGCACGTTTCAGTAATTAACCCGCTCTTCAATTTGAGTGCTTCTTTCTGATTGTCATCCCTCCTAAGGAACAGTGTTCAGGTTTGAACCCGGCCGGGGACGTCATACGTTCTGCAAACTTCTATAAGCAATACTTCTAAAAAATTCTTACCTTAAACCAGGGGGTAATAAGCCCTACTCTTACTGCAAAAAAGACAGCAAAACTGCAATTTCATAATTGAAATTCCCCATCATTTTTTAGTTATTAGTAATTGTAAAATTAAAATTTGTAAAATAATTCCTTATTAAAATCAATATGTTGACGCCTTCATGAATCAGGACCAGTATTGCTCACTATTGGAAAGCAATAGCTTCAAGAAACAAACAATTGTTTTCCAGCAGTCCAACAAGAATTATTAAAAGCCGAAGGACGATTCTATGGGACAAGTAGTCAAGCTAAGTGACTTTCGCAGAGCGAGGGCTGATCATTCCGATCCAGTCTCTGGTGATAGTCTGGTGCCCATTGAGTTTGCCGTGGGCTTTAGTGATCGCAATGATTGCCTCAAGAAAATTGCCGAATACGGCGTTCGCGCAATTCACATCCGCAGGGTCAAAGATGAGCCCGATGCGCTGCTTTACTTAATGGGTGTTAAGGATGCTATCTGGATGAACAAAAAGATCCTCGAACGTGAGGAGATTTCGGATGATGAGATTGCCCATCGAATCGATTTAGTTCAGATGCTGGAAAACGTAGATTTCTCCATGATGGACTGCATGTGGGAATCATTTACTCGGCAAGGGAATTTTTCTGCCCGCTAGTTTATTGTAAAGCCACCGCAGCCAAGTCAATTTCTTCTTCATTGATTCCAGTAAGTTCCATGGATTCTTCTGAAATTTCCAATCCCAACTTATTAAAGGCTGGTATGTGCTGCCAGTCCGGTGATTCATCTCCTATATCTTCATAACCATAGCTTTGCAGACGGGCCACGATTACTACGTCGACATAGTCAGTAGCGGCACTGTTGCGGCGATAGTTCAAATGTTGCACTGGAACCATGGCTAGTGCGGGGTGAAATTTCCAGGATTGCAATATTCTTACCCCTAGCTCGGGACCTACTTCGCGAATCACTCGGTCTAATAAGGCGCTGTTTTCTGGTTCTAGAAGCTCTTCATGTTCTTCGGCATAAGTAAGAATTGGGAGAACTCCGATTTCGTGGGTCAAGCCTGCTAAGGTGGCTTTATCCGGTTCGAGCTTGGTGTAGTGCTGGGCTAGTACATTAGCAATTGCCGCCACCTCAGCACCTCGGGACCAAACCTGCCTAAGCTTTTCGTCGACGAATTCATTGGTAGCCTGAAACATTTGTTCCATGGCCAATCCCATTACCAGGTTACAGCTATAGGTGACGCCAAGGCGGCTCAATGCTGCCTGCAGATGTTCAATGGTTTGATAGCCACGGACTAAGGGGCTGTTAGCAACTCGCACAACCCGAGCAGAAAGTGCTGCGTCGCTGCCCAAAAGTTCTTGCAGGCGTTTGATGTCGGTGAGCGGATCATGAGCAGCTTCCCTGACCTTTAAGGCAATTTCCGGAAGGGTGGGGAGAACCAGCTGGTCTTTTTCCAGAGCGTCGAGCAACTCTACCTTGATGTCGTCAGCACTGACATCCATTATTCGACCCTTAAGTTTAAGACGCTTCTATAGCGGTACCTTAAGTATAGGGCAAGGATTGTAATTGCAGGAAAGATTCCGGCTTACTTGAGAATGCAAAATTCGCCTGATTTTCCACCGCTGATGTATTAAGAATAGCCAAAACCAGGTTTGGTTCGCCGGAATCGGTAGTGTTATTACTTACGGTCATAACTTCCGCTGTTTTTACACCTTCTCCTTCTAACTGCTGGAGCTCTTCATTAGCATCGATTAGTTCGGGGCCAGCAAGCAGATATAGCCGCTTTTTCGGCTTGCCTCGATAAAACATTCGGGCCACGACTTCCTGACCGGTATAGCAACCTTTGTTAAAATCGATGATTCCAGATAGATCGTAGTTCAATAGCTGCGGCGTGTATTCTTCCGATGCAGAACTGTCTACATGGATGATCCCTGCTTTAACATCCTGCCTATGCCAGTTGCTCAGATCGGAATCGATAGTAAATTCTCTTTCAATCTCAGTACTGAGCTCCGCGTCGGTGCACCACAACTCAAAGCGCGGAATATCGCCAGGGAGACGCAACAAGATACCACTGGGAATGGAGACACTATCGTTGGCGTGTTCTGGTAGTGAGTTAAATTTCCCAATGAGAAAATCTGTGGAGTCAGCGCCGAGAAACCCAAAAGCGCGCACATTCTGCTCGTCATTGCCTAATTCGACCTTGGAAAATACGGCGTACTTGGAGAGAGTGGTTAGCAAAGCCTGCGATGTAGAACCGGTAGTGCGCAAGATGCAATCTTCCTGCTGCAATGCAATCTGAAAGTCCGCAATTACGCGGCCTTTTAAGTTACAAAGCGCACCATCTAGAGACTTCTCATGAGAAAGGGCTTCCATATTGCAGGTTAATTGCCCTTGCAGAAACTCTATGGTGTCGGGGCCACTCACGCGGACAAATTCAAAACTGTTTAGTTCAACTACTTGCATTGTGAAAACAGGGTATCCTAGTAAACAATTAAATAAAGCATTAGTTTAACTTTGACTATGCTGTTATAAAATTATCTTATGCAGGAACTGGATAAGCAAAAAATATTCTGGCATAGCCGACGGGGAATGTTGGAGCTCGATCTATTATTGGTGCCATTCGTCAAAGAGGAATTCAGTAATCTCACTTACCAAGAACAAGTGTTATATACAGAGCTACTAGACGAAGAAGATCAAGATCTCTTTTCCTGGCTCATGGGAACAGCTAAACCTCAGAATCAAGAATACGAAAATATAATCGCGAAAATTTTAGCGCACAATAAAAAACAGAACTAAGCTTTTGCTTTTCGCGCTAGTTTATCTATGGTGTTGCATCTCAAAAATTCAAGGATTGAATTTGCGCTGGCATTACTTATTTTCTTAGCCGCTTTTTATTCCTTAACCTTAATCGATTTGCCGAAACTCAGTTTGTTGGCCTTGGGTATTTTTGTCGCTGCCCTGTGCATTGACTATTTGACTAACTATTTTCAGACGAAGCTAAGAGTCCAGCGCATAAGCTATAACGGTAACAGCTGGCAGTTGTTTATTGAAGATAAGGCTATTGAAACTGCTGCTCCGAGAATGCGATTCTTTAGTGAATTCCTAATCACAGTCGACTTTCCCGCGGAAAATCATGGAAATTTCCGTTTAATGTTCTTCCCCGATTCATTGTGTAAGCCAGAATGGCTGCAATTTAGGAGGTTTCTGCGCTTCGAAAACCTGCCCGTGAACTGATTGAGCTCAGTGAGGTTTGCTCGGAGAAAGAACCGTGTCGCTGGCAGCGGACAGGGTGTTCGGGTAATCGAGGGTATAATGCAAGCCTCGGCTTTCTTTTCGCTGTAGTGCACAGCTAATAATCAGTTCTGAAACCAGCGCCAAATTCCTCAGCTCCAGATTATCATTAGTGACCTTGTGTTTGATGTAGTAATCCCGAACTTCTTCCCTTAGCAATTTAATCCGCCGGTCCGCCCGTTCCAAGCGTTTGCTGTTACGTACTATGCCAACAAAGTCCCACATGAAGCGGCGAATTTCATCCCAGTTGTGTGACACGAGTACTTCATCATCGGAATCTGTAACCCGACTCTCATCCCATTCAGTAATTTCTTGTACATAGTTTGTGTTGGCGATTTTTTCTTCGATACTGTGAGCGGCTCCAAAGGCGACTACGAAACATTCCAATAAGGAATTGCTCGCCATGCGATTCGCTCCATGTAATCCGCTGAAACTGGTTTCACCAATGGCATACAAATTCTTTATGTCGGTTTCTCCCTGGGCGTTGACCACAACTCCACCGCAGGTGTAATGAGCGGCGGGTACCACAGGAATTCTTTCTTTTGTTATATCAATGCCAAATTCCAGGCAGCGTCGATAGATAGTTGGAAAGTGATCGATGACGAACTGCGCCGGTTGGTGAGTGATATTAAGGTAAACACAATCACAACCAATGCGCTTCATCTCATAGTCAATGGCACGAGCGACGATATCCCGAGGCGCCAACTCTGCTCTTTCGTCAAAACGCGACATGAAGCGAGTGCCATCGGGCAATTCAAGTTTGGCACCTTCTCCACGCAAAGCTTCGGTGATCAAAAAGGACTTCGCATGGGGATGATACAAACAGGTAGGATGAAATTGATTGAATTCCATATTTGCTACGCGACAACCCGCCCGCCAAGCCATAGCTATACCATCACCACTGGCTCCATCAGGATTGGTTGTGTACAGATAAGCTTTGCTGGCACCCCCGGTGGCAAGCGCGACAAATTTGGCTCGAATCGCTTCTACCTTCGAAGATTCCTGATTTAGCACATAAACTCCCACGCAGACGGGCTGTGAGCCGTTCTCAGGTGTTTGTGTCACTAAATCCACGGCGGTACACCCTTCCAATAAGGTGATGTTAGGGTGCGCCTGAGCGCGGTTTTGCAAGGTTTCGAATACAGCTTTGCCTGTGGCATCGGTGGCGTGGATGATGCGCCGGTGGCTGTGACCCCCTTCCTGAGTTAAGTGCAGGGAACTTAACTCCGCGTCATCGCTATTTGATTTAATTGCGCTTTTTGCCTTTTTCTCAGTTTTCGTCGTAAACGGGACGCCCTGTTCAACTAACCAGCTTACCGCTTCCGCGCTGCGTGAAACCATGTACTCAACTATGGCTTTGTGGCACAGATCTACACCGGCAGTCAGCGTATCTTCCACATGGGATTCGATACTGTCTGTTTCATCCAATACCGCAGCGATTCCACCCTGAGCATAGAACGTAGCGCCTTCGCGCAAATCCCCTTTGCTGAGAACGGTCACTTTCGCAAAATCAGCGCTTCTGAGGGCAAGAGTTAGCCCGGCAGCGCCACTGCCGATGATTAAAATATCTGCTTGCCGCTCAATATCTGTCTGCAACTGGCTCATGATTGCTTTACCAATAGCCGCAGGAAAATTAAGGTGCAAACTGTAACTGCTTTATCTTTTTGCATCTAACCTATTGAAATATATAATTTATATTTAGTTGCTCAGGATCTACTTTGCGCCAATCTGCTGCTGGAAGTCATTGGATATTGGGCGGTGGAGGTCAAAATTTTAAATATTAAGCAACAATCCTTTCTGCCAATTCTCTATTAGGATGTAAAACAGTGAAATCGATTTTTCTAAATAGTCACATAATTTTCAATATTCAGAGAACTTTTGTAATCACTTACTGTCTATTCCTCAGGATGTACGCATTTGTTCCTCATGGTGATTGAAGTAAGCATCAGCAATAATGGAGAAGGGACGAATGGCAGAAGATACTGATCAACAATTGGTTGACAGGGTCTTGAGCGGGAATAAGAACGCATTCGATATGTTGGTTCTTAGATATCAACACCGAGTCGCTGCACTAATTGGACGCTTTATCCACGATGCACAGGAAGTGGAAGATGTTTGCCAGGAGGCATTCATCAAGGCTTATCGAGCCTTACCGTTGTTTCGCGGAGACAGTGCCTTTTATACCTGGCTCTATCGAATAGCAGTAAATACGGCTAAGAATCATCTGGTTTCCAGGAACCGACGGCCACCGGCCACTGATCTGGAAGTCGATGAGGCAGAAGTAAGTGAAATTGGAACTGTTCTCAGAGAGATTGAAAATCCTGAAGGCAGTTTGGCTACGGCCAAATTGAAACAAGCTATCACTGATGCGATAGAAGAGTTGCCAGAAGATTTACGCACTGCATTTACCTTGCGTGAATTCTCTGGATTGAGTTACGAAGACATTACTGAGGTCATGGATTGCCCGGTAGGAACAGTTAGATCTCGAATATTCAGAGCCAGGGAAGCGATCGATAAGAAGATTCGGGATTTGTTGTGAGTTTTAGCTCACATTTGCATTAAACCACCAACATAAATAAAAATAGGGTGGCGAAAAGGGGTTACAGTATGAGCGAGCACGAACAGGAGGCATTGTCCGCCTTGTTGGACAATGAAGCAGACGACCTTGAATTACGTCGTTTGTTAAAATCCTACGAATCAAATCCTGAAATGCGGGAAACCTGGGAACGTTACAACCTTGCCCAGGCCTTACTGCATGAAGAAGCAATTCCTGTAAGTAGCAGTCTCAGCGCTCGTATTCAGGAACAGATCGACACAGAACCAGCTCTTTCCACCCCTCGATTTTCCAATTGGCAGCAAAATCTGACGAAGATGGCCATCGCAGCCTCAGTTGCGGCTGTATTTATTGTGGCAGTGCAAACCAATCTGCAGCAGTCACCAGCGCCAGAATTGGCGAATCAAGCAGAAGCAGTTGCCGAGCAGGCTGCTTTAGCGGCTTCTACTTTACTCGCAGAAAGCAACTCAATTGAAATCGACCCCCAGGCACAGCAACTGCTAAGGGAATACCTGAGCGGAATTGAAATCGATGAGGAAGAGCCACCTTACGTGGAGCATATTCAAGATTCGCCGCTATATCGCCTGGTCAATGAGCTTCAGGCCCGCGAAGATCAGTAGAATTTACTAGGCCATCTCTCGCTAAAACCCTCTATTTCTCTGCAATAGCAGGAAGTCCATGTGATTTCCAGCTGTGAGTTTAAACCTGCAATATGATAAAGTTGCGGTCTGTTTGATCCTGGCCATCCAGGATTCAGGCGTCGAGACTTACAATATTCCCGGATAGCGGAACTAACCTATGAGATTGATGTTGCAGAATCGAACCACTTTTCTTCAGGTCTTAGGAGCCAGCGCACTAATACTCCTGAGCGCTGCAAAATCGAGTGCAGCAGAACTGCCTAATTTTGCAGATTTAGTGGAGCAAAATGCTCCAACCATTGTGGAAATCTCAACCATTCGCTCTGTCGAGGCGCGCTCACCGGTTGGCGATCAGGAATTGGAAGATCTATTACGTCGCTTAAATCCTGGACAAGAACCAGACTTGGATATTGAAGGCCTGCCAGAAGTGCGTCAGCGCGGGGCTGTAGGGTCTGGCTTCATTATCTCCGAAGATGGCTATGTGATTACGAATAATCATGTCATTGCGGGCGCCGATGAAATTAAGGTTCATCTTAATGATCGGCGCGTCTATGACGCCGAAATAATAGGATTGGACGAACCCTCCGATTTGGCATTATTGAAAGTCGGTGCCGGCGATCTACCTTACGTGAGCTTTGGCGACTCGGACGCAATTCGAGTAGGCGAATGGGTGTTGGCAATAGGGTCACCTTTTGGCCTGGAGTTCTCCGCTGCTGCCGGGATAGTCAGTGCCCAAGGTCGATCAGTCCCGGGGCGTTCTTCTTACAATTACATGTCTTTCATTCAGACCGATGTAGCTATTAATCAAGGTAACTCTGGCGGCCCCTTGTTTAACCTGGATGGCGAAGTAATTGGCATTAATTCGCAGATTTTAAGCAGTACCGGTGGATCAAATGGCATTTCATTTTCTATCCCCAGTAATGTTGCACTGAATATAGTAAATCAACTCAGGGAAACTGGTCGAGTCGAGCGGGGATTGCTCGGAGTACGTATGCGAGAAGTTGACTACGCGCTCGCGGAGATATTTGGTATGGAAAGACCTCGAGGTGCATTTGTAGATGAAGTGCAAGCAGATTCGCCGGCTGCAAGCAGCGGCATTCTTAACGAAGATATAATCCTGCGTTTTAATGATCACGAAATCGAGCATTACACCGACCTGCCTTTTTACGTAGGGCAATATCGTCCGGGAACGGTCGCCGAAGTTGAGATCTTTCGCAACGGCGAATTCTTAAATCGTTCTGTTGAACTCGCAAGTTCACCGACTAACATAGTCGCTTCTGTGTCACAGGAACCAGCTCCGGATCGACGCAACCCATTGGGCTTTCGTGTCACTGAACTAAGTGAAGAGACGCAACAGGTTGCAGGTATCTCGGGTGTGCGCATTGCAGAAATCGGTGATGGTCCTGGCCGTGAAGCAGGCTTGGCGGAAGGAGACGTAATTGTCGCCTTGAACCGGCGCGAAGTTACTTCTGCCGAGGAATTTGCTGAGATCGCAGATCAATTACCTGGGTCGGGATATGTTCCTATTCGCATTATTCGCGAAGGCCAGGGCACGACCATGGCATTGGAACTGAATCCCTAATCAGACCTCCTCAGTCTTTTAAACCTTAACAACTTTTATTTTTGTCGGGCTAGGCAAGTGTCTGATCTAAGTCATATCCGAAATTTTTCTATCATTGCGCATATCGATCACGGTAAGTCGACGCTCGCCGATCGGTTTATTCAATTGTGTGGCGGATTAAGCGATCGAGAAATGGATACACAAATTCTTGATAGCCTGGATATTGAGCGCGAAAGAGGAATTACGATAAAGGCACAAAGCGTTACGCTGCATCACGAAGCTAAAGATGGCAAGCGCTATCAGCTTAACTTTATCGATACGCCAGGACATGTGGATTTTACCTATGAAGTTTCCCGCTCCCTTGCCGCCTGCGAAGGTGCCTTATTGGTAGTCGATGCTGGACAAGGTGTAGAAGCTCAATCTGTGGCAACCTGCTACACCGCTATTGAGCAGGGTCTGGAAGTAATTCCAGTATTAAACAAGATGGACTTGCCGCAGGCAGAACCCGACCGGGTGCGCATGGAGATTGAAGAAATAATTGGCTTGGACGCGACTGAAGCAGTGGCGGCGAGCGCTAAAACAGGAATGGGGGTGGTTGATATCTTGGAAGAGATTATCGCCAAAGTTCCACCTCCAGTTGGTGACAGAGATGAAGACTTACAAGCATTAATAATCGACTCCTGGTTTGATAATTATTTGGGCGTAGTGTCGTTAGTAAGAGTGATGGCCGGACAATTGGGTAAAGGCAATAAAATAATTGCCAAATCCATCGGCAAAGCGCACGTCGTCGACAGTGTTGGAGTGTTCACGCCAAAACGCCAGGAACTGGATTGCCTGGCTGCTGGCGAAGTAGGCTTCGTTGTTGCTGGCATTAAAGATATTCACGGGGCGCCGGTTGGCGACACCTTAACGCTTGCTAGCACTCCAGACGTTGATTCTCTCGCTGGCTTTCGAAAAATTCAGCCGCAGGTGTACGCAGGGTTATTCCCTGTATCGTCTGATGATTTCGAGAATTTTCGTGACGCACTTTCGAAGCTTACCTTAAATGATGCCTCGCTCTTTTATGAACCGGAAAATTCCGATGCATTAGGGTTTGGTTTTCGTTGTGGTTTCCTGGGCATGCTGCATATGGAGATCATTCAGGAACGGCTCGAGCGTGAGTACAATCTTTCCTTGATCACGACCGCTCCCACGGTGATTTATGAAGTTGAGTTATCCAGCGGAGAAACGGTCAGGGTGGATAGCCCATCACGATTACCGGCGGTAAACAATATTGAAGAAATGCGGGAACCGATCGTGCTGGCAAATATATTGGTGCCACAGGAACATCTTGGCAGTGTAATCACCCTCTGTGTAGAAAAACGTGGCGTACAAAAGGATATGCAGTTTATCGGCAACCAGGTCTCATTAAATTATGAGATACCGATGAACGAAGTAGTGTTAGATTTTTTTGATCGTCTGAAGTCGGTGAGTCGTGGTTATGCTTCACTGGATTACCATTTTATAAGATTTGAACCTTCAAACCTGGTGCGTTTAGATATTCTTATTAACGGCGATAAAGTAGATGCACTGGCGTTGATTGTGCATCGAGACCATGCCCATTCGAAGGGAAGATTGTTAACCGAAAAGATGAAAGAATTGATTCCCCGACAGCTTTATGATGTGGCAATACAGGCAGCTATCGGTGGCCAGATAATTGCGCGCCAAACTGTAAAGGCATTGCGTAAGAACGTGACGGCAAAATGCTATGGCGGAGACATAACGCGCAAGAAGAAATTGTTAGAGAAGCAGAAAGCAGGCAAAAAGCGTATGAAGAAAGTGGGTAACGTAGAAGTGCCCCAAGAAGCGTTTTTGGCTGTGCTTAAAGTTGATTCGTGATTCGCAGTGCAGATTAGTGACACACATCTTGATTTATAAATGCTAGGTTCTTGCCTTCTATGGATATTGATTTTTCATTAGTGTTAGTTTCGCTCGTCGTCTTTTGTGGTGCGCTGTGGTTACTAGATAGCCTGCTGATTAAGAAAGGGCGTTTGGAAGCTATCGAGAATTACAAGAAAACTCAGCTTAAAGGGCGGAGCGAGGAAGACATTAGCCAAGCGCTCGAGGAACTAGCACAGGAACCGCTGGTCATCGAATATGCCAAATCATTCTTCCCGGTATTGTTAATCGTACTAGTGCTACGTTCTTTTCTAATCGAACCTTTTCAGATTCCCACCGGATCTATGATTCCTACTCTCGAGGTAGGGGATTTCATTCTGGTAAATAAATACGCATATGGCATACGACTCCCGGTAATTGGTACTAAAATTATGGATGTGGATGATCCGCAACGGGGTGAGGTCATGGTATTTATTCCGCCACATGAGAATAAATACTACATCAAGCGCGTTATTGGTCTTCCCGGTGATACTGTCCGCTATGAGGACAAGAATCTCTATATAAACGGTGAATTGGTAAGCACGGAATATGTGGAAAATATTCTGGTAGAAACCAGTATCGGCGATTTGCCGGGAACACTGCATGCCGAAACTATCGGCGGCATTGAACATTCGACCCAGCATATTGACGCCGCTGGCGGCCGCCGGACTAGAACCAATTGGATAATCCCCAATGGCCACTATTTCATGATGGGTGACAATCGTGACAATTCCAGCGACAGCAGGGAATGGGGTGCTGTACCTGAAGAGGACATTGTAGGCAAAGCAATCGCTGTCTGGATGCACAAAGAGCCAGGGCTGAATATACCTACATTTGCCAGGAATCAGCGCATAAATTAGAAAATCGAAAATTGTGACGTTTGTAGCGGAAATGCCGATATAAAGAGCTTAATTTGGGAAATTCCCTCTCTGCGGTCAAACGTAACTTCTGTGAGCAAAGTCATGAAAACATTGCAATCAAATAGACTAAGTAAACAACGTGGCGCATCATTTTATGGAATATTGATGATGCTCATTATGATCACACTGTTATTCACAGTTGGATTTAAAGTTGCGCCGATTTACCTCGATCACAACATGGTTACTGGATTTTGTCAGGAACTGATCGACAATGGTCAGGCTGACAATATGACACTGCAAGAGATACGAAATTCCGTGGCAAATAATTTGCGCATCAATCAAGTTCAAGGATTTGATTTAAATAATATTCGTCTGCGTAAAGAGAATGGTGCAGCAGTTATCATGATTGCTTACGAGACCCGGGTTGAAATGGTGGCGAATCTTGATGTAATCGCTGCCTTCGACGAAACATTGCAATAATAGATGGCAATAGACTTTGACAAACTTCAAAATCTTCTAAATCATCAATTTTCGGATCCGGATTTAGCCAATCTCGCATTAACCCACCGTAGCGCCAATAAACTCAACAATGAACGCTTAGAATTTCTAGGCGATTCCTTGTTAGGCTATGTTGTTGCAGAAGTTCTCTTCGAAAATCAGCCGGATGCCGACGAAGGCGAATTGAGTCGCCTGCGGGCGATGTTAGTTAATAAAACTACTCTTGCAGCCATAGCCAGGGAAATTAATCTCAAAGAATTTATTCAGCTTGGCAGTGGCGAACGTAAGAGCGGGGGAGATGAACGGGATTCGATTCTCGCCGATGCCATTGAGGCCTTGATCGCTGCAATCTATCTCGATGGTGGAATTGAGCCCTGCAAGCATTTAATCCAAAACTGGATTAAGGACAGGGTAGATTCCAATTCGTCACTGGAACAACAAAAGGACGCCAAAACCAGGTTACAGGAGTTAATGCAGGCACAGGGATTAAAATTGCCAGAATACGCTGTTGTCGACATTACCGGCGAGGCACATCAGCAAACGTTTTTTGTGGAATGTAAGGTGGAAGCACACAGTAAGCCTCAGCAAGGAACAGGTAGCAGTAAACGTCTTGCGGAACAGGAAGCCGCACTGCACATGCTGGCCGTACTCGAGGCAGCGAATTGAGCACCAACCCTGACACTACGAAAACTCATTGCGGATTAATTGCTATCGTCGGTAGACCTAACGTAGGCAAGTCCACACTGCTTAACCACTTGCTAAAGCAAAAATTAAGTATCACCTCGCGCAAACCGCAAACTACTCGCCACCGTATCCTTGGAATTAGCAGTGATCAGCAACATCAATGTATTTATGTCGATACACCAGGGCTGCATGCAAATCAGGAAAAAACACTCAACCGAGTAATGAATGACACCGTGGTAAGCGTGGTGAATGATGTCGACGTAATTCTCTTTCTAATTGAAAAAACGAATTTTAACGAAGGGGATAAACGCGTATTGGAGTTATTGAAAAATACAAAGACGCCGGTTTTGTTGTTGATTAATAAGATTGATTTGGTCAAGGATAAAAATACCTTGCTACCACATATCGATAAACTTGCTAAACAGCACGACTTTGTTGAAATAGTTCCGGTATCCGCCCTGGGTGGGCACAATCTCGAGAACATCGAAAACCTGGTTAAAAATTACTTACCTGAGAGTGAATTTCTATTCCCTGAAGATCAGATAACCGATCGCAGTTCGCGGTTTTTGGCAGCAGAGTTAATTCGAGAGAAAGTTACCCGACAGTTAGGCGATGAACTCCCTTACGAAGTAACAGTAGAGATCGAAAAATTTCAACAGGAGGGGGCCGTACTGCACATCCATGGCTTAATCCTGGTGGACAAGCCCGGTCAGAAAAGAATAGTGGTGGGGAAAGACGGAGATAGATTAAAACGCATCGGAAGCTCGGCCCGTGAAGACATGGAAGCTGCCTTCGAGACAAAAGTAATGTTAAACCTTTGGGTTAAAGTTAAGAGTGGTTGGGCAGATGACGAGAGAGCCTTGCAAAGCCTCGGTTATATGGATTGATTAGCCTGTCGCCATGGAATCTCGAGTACAACTGCAACCAGCCTACGTTTTACATAGCATCCCCTTCCAGAATACAAGTCTATTGGTCGACTTTTTCACCTTGGATTACGGCCGAGTTAGAGCCGTAGCAAAAGGTGCTCGCCGTGAAAAATCAAAATATCGATCATTGCTTCAGGCGTTCCACCCATTGCTCATTTCCTTTACTGGGCGCGGCGAAGTAAAAACAGTTGGCGCGGTAGAAGCAGGGCACGGTGCAATCTTATTGCAGGGAGAAAGACTATTTAGCGGCTTGTACGTTAATGAAATCTTGTGCCGGTTGCTGCATAACCATGAAGAACATAAATCGCTCTATAAAAACTATCAAGACACCCTGGTAGCTCTGCAGGGAGATTCAAACATGGAAATTATATTGCGCAAATTTGAATTGGGCTTACTCGCCGAATTGGGATACGCCATTAATCTGGATGAAGACTATTTGAGCCATCAACCAATCGATCAGGATTGCTACTATCGATTTACTCCAGATGTTGGATTCGAACTGACAGAAATATCTGAAGACGAAGGAAATAATCCACGCATTTTTCGTGGCTATGATCTTATCGCCTTGCGGGAACTCAATTTGGCAGACAAAACTGCTGCGACGGCGGCAAAACACCTACTTCGACTCGCGTTGGGAGCACATTTAGGAGATAAGCCGCTGAATAGTCGCTCCCTGTTTACCTCGCAACGCTAGTTATTTAACCGAGGCTTGCGCTTCTGGCTTCACTTTATAGCACCTTCTATTCCGTGTAGAATTCAGCGCTTTCCTTCACCCCGCAAGATACAAGCTTTAGAGATGTCTTACCCAACCATCGAAAGTCTGATTGGTAATACGCCACTGGTCAGATTACAAAGGCTTCCTGGTCAATCCAGTAACAGCGTCTTAGCTAAGCTGGAAGGTAATAATCCGGCTGGATCCGTAAAAGACCGTCCCGCATTGAGCATGATTCAACAAGCTGAATTACGTGGTGAAATTGTACCCGGCGATAGATTAATCGAAGCCACTAGTGGCAACACAGGTATTGCCTTGGCCATGGTGGCTGCCATTAAAGGCTACAAGATGACGCTCATCATGCCTGATAATTTAAGCGCTGAGCGTAAATCGTCCATGGTGGCCTACGGCGCGGAACTCATTCTGGTAACCGAACAAGAAGGCATGGAAGGAGCTAGAGATCTTGCGCTTAAAATGCAGCAAGAAGGGAAAGGAAAAGTTCTGGATCAATTCGCCAATCAGGACAATCCTAATGCGCATTACATGCGCACCGGTCCTGAAATCTGGCGTGACACGAAAGGCGAAATCACCCATTTTGTGAGTTCCATGGGGACTACCGGCACTATTATGGGTGTATCCCGTTATCTCAAAGAGCAAAATCCTGCTGTTCAAATTATTGGTTTGCAACCCAAGGATGGCTCTCGCATTCCAGGAATCCGTCGCTGGCCTCAAGAATATCTACCTAAAATTTTCGATCGCTCGCGGGTCGATGAAGTTATCGATGTGGAACAAAAAGATGCCGAGGACACTATGCGCGCCTTGGCCATCGAAGAAGGGATATTTTGCGGCGTATCTTCAGGGGGCGCGGTATTTGCCGCATTGCAATTATCCAAGCAAATAGAGAATGCCACCATTGTGGCCATTATCTGTGATCGCGGAGATCGTTATCTCTCCACTGGCGTGTTTTCTTCGAGCTAGTGAACCCACTTCAGACGCAAATTCAAATTCTTCATGAGTAGTCGACGCAGGCGCAGAAATCGACTGCCTGCCGAGGCGATTACCCTCGATGTTTCTGCTATGAGTCATGAAGGAAGAGGTATAGGCCATATAGACGGTAAGGTTGCCTTTGTAGATGGTGCGCTGGAAGGCGAAACAGTTTCAGCGCTTTACGTGCGTAATCGCAGTCAGTTTTCAGAGTTAAAAGTAGAAGAGGTCGTTTCCCCGTCGGCGAGCCGGGTTAATCCTCCCTGTGAATTTACGCCGATCTGCGGTGGTTGTTCCTTACAACATTGGGATACAGACAGGCAGTTAGATTTCAAAGAATCTGTATTGCTTGAACATCTGCAACGTACAACTAATTTAGCTGCAGACAGTTTTCAGCTACTTCCACAAATAAAAGCCAATACTACCCATTACCGGCGCAAGGCGCGTTTAGCTGTGCGTAAAGTTGTTAAAAAAGGCGGCGTACTGGTTGGTTTCAGGGAGAAATACAGCAGCTTTATAACCGACATGAATGATTGCCAGGTTTTGGCTCAAGAATTCGCCAGACTCATTCAACCGCTACGAGATTTTCTTATTGGGTTGAAAGCGAATTCGGATATTCCGCAAATAGAAGTGGCAGTAGGAGAAAAAACCCGTGAATCAATGGAAGAACTGCAAGTCGCATTGGTGATTCGACACTTAAAAGCGCTTTGTGAAGACGATAAAGAACTAATTTGCGAATTTGCCGAGTCTGAAAATATCGATGTCTACCTGCAACCAGCAGGGATCGATAGCGTATTTAAGCTATATCCCACCGAGTCAGCGGAAAGGCTGCACTATTTCTTACCTGAATTTGATCTGTGTGTGTCTTTTCATCCGATGGATTTCACCCAGGTAAACGCTGAAATCAATCGTTCGATTGTCAGTCGAGCAGTCTCAATGTTGAATCTCACCGATGAAGATGTGGTTCTCGACCTTTTTTGTGGATTGGGCAACTTTACTCTTCCCATTGCTAAACATTGTCAGGCAGTAGTTGGCATTGAAGGAAGCGAAGAGATGGTTAAACGAGGGCAGGAAAACGCAGAACACAATGGTATCGATAACGCGGAATTTTTTGCCGCGGATTTAACCGCTAACATTGATGCAAAAGCTTGGCTTAAACAGCCTTTTACAAAAATACTGCTTGATCCACCGCGCTCTGGTGCTCTTGAAATCATTTCTCAAATTGCCAAGCTGGGTGCTAATAAGATTTTATATATTTCCTGTAATCCAGCTACGCTAGCAAGAGATGCCGCGGAGTTAATTGCGCGAGGATACAAATTGAATTCCGTTGGAGTAATGGATATGTTTCCCCACACGACCCATGTTGAATCCATGGCTGAATTCATCCTTGAGTCTAAAGAGCTCTGAACTGTTGCTATGAGTATTACAGAATTCGATAGAAAAAGTGCTATTGGAAAACTTATTGCACTGATGAGCATGTTGAGGGACAAAGACAATGGTTGTCCTTGGGATTTAGAACAATCTATTGAATCACTAATACCTTTTACACTTGAAGAAGTGTATGAAGTAGTGGATGCCATTGAGAAACAAGATATGGTGGAATTGGAAGATGAGTTGGGTGATTTACTCTTCCAGGTGGTTTTTTATGCGCAAATTGCGCAAGAAGAAGGGCTGTTTAATTTTGATGATGTTGCAAATGCAATTACCAATAAATTGGTAAGACGACACCCTCATGTGTTTCCTGAAGGCCAGGTGACAAATTTTGGCACAAAGTCAGATATTTCTTCCGAACAGGTTGTCGTTAACTGGGAAGCGATTAAGAAGCAGGAAAAAGAGAACAAGTTTTTAAGAAAATCATCTGCGGACAGCGGAACTGAAGCGGAAAGTATTCTGAATGATGTTCCTCGTGCGTTTCCTGCGTTAGCTAGGGCGCTAAAATTACAAAAGCGTGCTGCAAAAGTTGGTTTTGATTGGCAGGAGTTATCTCCAGTCGTTGCTAAGTTAAAAGAAGAAATAGAAGAGCTGGAAGAAGCGATAAAAGATGGAGAGCACGAGGCAATTCAGTCAGAACTCGGTGATGTGCTGTTTGCCGCTGTTAATGTCGCGCGCCACACCGGTGTCGATCCAGAGTTAACACTGCGCGATGCCAATACCAAGTTTGAAAACAGATTTAAGTGGATAGAATCAAGACTAAATAAAGAAGGTAAATCAGTAGCGGAATCGAGTCTAGATGACCTTAATCAATTGTGGGAACAAGCAAAAGTTAACGGTTTATAGCTGATTTTCAATGTTAAAAGCGAATAGGAGTTATTAATGAGAATCATATTATTGGGGGCGCCTGGGGCCGGTAAAGGCACGCAAGCACAGTTCATCACTGAAAAGTTCGGTATACCCCAAATTTCAACAGGCGATATGTTGCGCGCAGCAGTAAAGGCTAAAACTGAGTTAGGGCTGCAAGTAGAACAGGTGATGGCGTCGGGAGGCTTAGTTACCGATGACATAATTATCGCGTTAGTTAAAGAACGTATTCAGCAACAAGATTGTGCCAACGGATTTTTATTCGACGGCTTTCCTCGTACGATTCCGCAAGCGCAGGTAATGGTTGATGAAAAAGTTGAAATAGATGTAGTCCTGGAAATCGATGTGCCTGACGATGAAATTGTTAAAAGATTAAGCGGTAGAAGAGTTCATCTCGATTCAGGACGTGTTTACCATGTTGTCTACAATCCCCCGAAAGCAGAAGGTAAGGACGACGAAAGCGGAGAAGATCTTATTCAACGAGATGATGATAAAGAAGACACTGTGCGAAAAAGATTGGCGGTTTATCATGAACAAACAAAACCATTGGTTAATTTTTACACAGAATTATCTAACTCAAGTAGTAATGTAAGCGTTATTAAAGTAAATGGTGTTGCGAGTGTTGATGAAATTAAAAACGAAATCATTGCAGCGCTAAATTAAAAAATCTTTTCTTTAAAAACAAAAAACCCGGCGTAAATGCCGGGTTTTTTGTTTTTATGCGAGTTAGAACACAGATTTTACGAAAAATTAGTTAGTAATCTTAGTTATTGGTTAATTTTTTTAGTTTTAAGTTAAAAAAACAACAAATTTGTTGTTTATTCTTAAAAAAAGCGTGGTTAGAAACTAAAGTTGGCAAACTAATTGCCGTTTATAGGAAATTTTTTTTAATGTTTTTAAGTTGTTTTCTTAAAGTTTTCTATTTAATAAGCGAAATATGTTTTGGATACCATGTAGAAGTGGTGTTTTTTGCATGCTTAAACGAAAAACGTTCTTTAAAATTATAAGTTTTGTAGTAAGCCAGATAAAATTTGTGATATGTTGCGCGCAAGCAGTGAGTTCGATTGTTAACTTAAGCAACCGTGATTAAATTTCTCGGGGTTTTTAATAAGTGCCGAAAGTTAAAACAAGTATGAAAGCTTCTGCTAAGAAAAAGGCGAAGACTAAAAATATTAATAGTCCCGCTTTGAAAAGAGCAAACGCCGCGGTAGCTAAACTACAAAAAGAAGCTGGAGCAGCGTTAAAAAAAGCTGCATCTGCGAGAAAAAAAGCAGCTGCAGCTAAGAAAGCTGCCAGCAAGACTAAGACTGCCGTAAAAAAGAAAGCGGCGGTTACTGCACAAAACGCCTCTCGAAAAGTTGCAGCCAAAGCTGCTTCACTTAACGCCAAAATACGAACAGCAAAAGCAAAAGCCAGAGCAGTTGAAACTGCACTGAGGTCTAAAGCTAAAAAACTCGAAGAACAAGTACAAGCTGACGCAGATTTAGAGAAAGCGGTTAACGCTTTCATCGCTAAATGGAAAAGGAAGAGAGCTAAAGCAGAAACGACGAGAGTCGCTAAGCGAGCTCGAAAAGCTGCTTTGAAGGCAAGGATTGCCGCTAAAAAAGCAGCTGTAAAGGAGAGAAGCGCTACCAAGAAGGCTGCTGCCAAAGCAAAGACAGCAGCTCGAAAGGCGGCAAAAAGGAAATCTTTAAATCGGAAAATGACGGGGAAACCTATGGCTAAGAAAAAAGCAGCAAAAAAGAAAAAGGCACCTGCTAAACGGAAGGTGGCTAAGAAGAAGGCAGTGAAACGTAAAGCAGCCAAGAAGAAAGTAGTTCGAAGGAAAGCAACGAAGAAAAAGGCTGTAAAACGTAAGGCTAAGAAGAAGGTAGCCAAGCGTAAGGCAGCTAAGCGCAAACCAGCCAAGAAGAAGGCTAAGAAAAAAGCAGCCAAGAAAAAGGCCGCTAAGCGCAAGCCGGCTAAGCGTAAAGCCGCTAAGAAGAAAACTAAGAAGAAAGCTAAGAAGAAAAAAGCAGTAAAACGTAGATCGGCTGCAAAGAAAGCCGCGAAGCGTAAAGTAGCTAAGCGTAAGCCAGCAAAGCGCAAAGCCGCCAAGAAGAAGGCTAAGAAGAAGGTAGCCAAGCGTAAGGCAGCTAAGCGTAAGCCGGCCAAGCGTAAAGCGGCTAAGAAGAAAGCCAAGAAGAAAACTAAGAAGAAAGCAGCGAAGCGTAAGCCAGCGAAGCGCAAAGCCAAGAAGAAGGCAGCTAAGCGCAAGCCAGCAAAACGCAAAGCCGCCAAGAAGAAGGCTAAAAAGAAAGTAGCCAAGCGTAAGCCAGCCAAGCGCAAAGCAGCGAAGAAAAAGGCAAAGCGTAAAGTGAAACGCAGATCTGCAGCTAAAAAGGCAGCGAAGCGAAAAGTAGCTAAGCGTAAGCCAGCAAAGCGTAAAGCGGCTAAGAAAAAGGCTAAGAAGAAGGTAGCCAAGCGTAAGCCAGCGAAGCGTAAAGCGGCTAAGAAGAAAGCCAAGAAGAAAACAGCGAAACGTAAGCCAGCGAAGCGCAAAGCCAAGAAAAAGGCAGCTAAGCGCAAGCCAGCGAAGCGTAAAGCGGCCAAGAAAAAGGCTAAGAAGAAAGTAGCCAAGCGTAAGCCAGCGAAGCGCAAAGCCAAGAAAAAGGCCAAGCGCAAGCCAGCAAAGCGTAAAGCTGCTAAGAAAAGGAAAGCTCCAGCTAGAAAGAAAAAGGCAGCACGCAGGAAGCGTTAAGCCCTAGCTGGAACGAGTTTTAGCCATAGTATCTGCCGGCAGTTCTGTGAGTATCCAGACGGCAGATGAGAACTCGTCACCTTAAAAAATCCCTCTTGATTCAATCAAGAGGGATTTTTCGTATCTGTATCATTCGCGCAGTTAACCTACATGCCAAAGTTACTTGCCATCGATAGCTCCTCTTCTACTACCAAGGTAGCACTTTCCGTCGATGGGAAATTTCAAGAATACAAAACTGAAAAACCGCGACTTGCCGCACAGCGATTACTGCCACTAATACAGCAAGCGCTAAGCGAGGCACTGCTGGATATTTCTCAGCTTGATGCGATTGCTACTGTAACGGGACCAGGTTCGTTCACAGGGCTACGTATAGGTCTTGGTGTGGCACAAGGCTTGAGTATGGCAAACTCAACGCCGCTTATAGGGATTTCTTCTCTCGCACTCTTAGCTCATGCTGCGAGTCAACAATTTGAGCATGAAATGTTTCTAGTGTGTTTGCCAGCCAGGGAACAAGAAGTGTATTTCGGTGCCTATAGTAGAAATGGCACTAATGTCCTGCTACAAAACCAGGAACGTGTCGTTGAATTCAATGACAGTGCAGAAGAATTACCAAATTTTTCCACGAAGAGCTTATTAGGAATTGGTCCGGGCTGGCAGGACAAAGAAACCCTGGAAGCGAAATTGGGCATCGAACTAGCTGATTGCAAAGTTGATCTGGATGCTTCCATGGAAGATCTTTGTGAATTTGCATTGGAAAAACTAGCCAGGGAAGAAACTGTGCAAGCAGAAGAGTTGTTACCAAACTACGTTAAAGAACAATTGGACTACCGTTCATAATCGAGTTGTCATGGATCTCAGTTACCTGCAATTAACAATACTGGCAATAATTCAGGGTATAACTGAGTTTCTACCGATTTCATCCTCCGCACATTTGATTTTGCCTTCGTTGATTCTGGATTGGCCCGATCAAGGCCTAACCTTCGATGTCGCCGTGCATTTAGGAACGTTGTTTGCGGTGTTATTTTATTTTCGCCATGATGTTCTATCTCTATTTATGGCTTGGTTACGGCAAATAACAGGTCAGCAAGCCAGTGAAGAAAGTAAGTTAGCCTGGATAATAATTATCGCCACAATTCCTGGAGCCGTGGCAGGATTTTTCGCTAATGAGATTGTCGAAAATTATGCCAGGTCGGGAATCGTGCTGGCTTCAACTTCAGCATTATTTGCAATTTTGCTCTGGTATTCTGACCAGGTAGGCGCAAGGACAAATACCTTATCAGATTTGAACTGGAAACATGGATTACTAATCGGAATTGCCCAGGCTCTTGCTTTGATCCCCGGCACATCGAGGTCTGGTATTACCATGACGGCCGCCTTGTTCTGCCAACTTTCGCGCCAGGCTTCGGCAAAAATATCTTTTCTACTGGCGATTCCAATAATTTTCGGCAGCTTTTTGTTGCGTAGTATTGATCTGATCAATAACGAATCAGTCTCTGAACAATTAATTCCCTTGAGCTATGGCATTGTGGTTTCTGGAATAGTGGCCTTTGCTTGTATTCATTATTTTATGCGGCTTATCGAACGAGTCGGATTCCTGCCTTTCGTAATTTATCGACTAGGTCTCGCCTTGTTTTTATTCATACTTACCGTTGCCTTATGAAGCAGGCAAAGATTGTTATTGCCTATAACAATATTGAGCCCAATTCTGCAGAGTTAAGTCTGCAGCAAACTCTTGATCTGCCTTTGTGTCATCTGCAAGAAGCTCCTCAATTCAATGCGCATTTTATTCTTTATTATGAAGATAGCGCTCTTTCTCTTCAGTCCACAGCTAAAATTGCTCCTGGGCCACTGAGCGTAGATTTTACGCAATTACAGCGGCGTGCCAGCGATGCACTGTTCAAGCAAAACCTTTTAAAAGCTGCGGGCGTAGGCAAGGGCAAACGTCCCACTATTCTTGATGCTACCGCCGGATTAGGAACGGATAGTTTTTTATTTACGATCGCCGGCTGTTTTGTAATGGCACTTGAACAAAACCCAATAGTTTTTGCCTTACTCAGTGATGGCATTGAGCGTTATGTGCAATTAGGCAAAACGCAGGCTGATGCATTATCTGCATTGGAAATTCGTCACGAAAACTTTCTACAGCCTGATATCCAGATCGAACAGGTTCAGGTAGTTTATTTGGATCCCATGTTTCCAGCGAAATCGAATTCTGCGCAAGCGAAGAAGGGGATGACTTATTTACAGGATGTAGTAGGAAAGAATGCTAACGGAGAGGCACTGTTTGCTGAAGCTGAAGCTATTGCCATTGAGCGTATTGTTGTGAAGCGAGCGAAAAATTCACCCTTTATCAGCGATCGTGAGCCAAATCTAAGTTTTAAAGGGAGTAGCAGTCGCTTTGATGTTTACTTGCTCAACTGAACCATTCGCTGCAAGACTGATTCGTAGACATTGGCTAATAAATCGATATCACTAATTCGAATGCGTTCGTTAATTTTGTGAATAGTGGCATTGCAGGGTCCAAATTCGACGACCTGAGCTCCTGCAGGTGAGATAAAGCGACCATCGGAAGTGCCGCCACTGGTAGTTCGTTCAGGGTCAATTCCAGTCTCTTCAGCGACACTGCTCGCGACTAAGTCGATTAATTCTGGTGCTGAAGTAAGGAAGGGTTCTCCCGAAAGATGCCAATTAATCTCATATTCAAACTCGTCCTTGTCTAGTATCGATTGCACCCTTGTTTTAATTGTTTCGGCATCCAGTTCTGTGGAATAACGCAGATTAAAGTCAACTTCCATCGTGTCTGGAATAACGTTGTTGGCACCCACGCCAGCATGAATGTTAGATATTTGAAAGCTGGTTGGTGGAAAACTGTCATTGCCGCTGTCCCATTCGGCATTCGTTAATTCTGCCAATGCCGGGAGGGCGTTATGGATAGGATTGGATGCCAGCTGTGGATAAGCTACATGACCCTTTATACCGATAATCTTCAGTTTGCAGCTTAATGAGCCACGTCTGCCGACCTTTATGGTATCGCCTAATTTTTCTGTGCTACTTGGTTCTCCAACCAGGCAGTAATCGATCTTTTTGTTCTCGCTATTAAATGTTTCTATGACTTTTCGAGTGCCGTTTATAGCCTGGCCTTCTTCATCGCTCGTGATTAGAAAACCCAGGCGGAAATTCAAACTGTCTTCCCTTAGAAATTTTTCTGTTGCGGTAATCATGGCAGCCAGGCTGGATTTCATATCCGCTGAGCCTCGACCATAGAGAAACTCATCCTGCTCCGTCGGTGTAAACGGATCATAGGACCATTCTTCGAGAGGGCCAGGAGGAACCACGTCAGTGTGGCCGGCAAATACGAAAAGCGGGCCGCTTTCTCCAATTTCCGCCCACAGATTCGAGACATCATTAAAGGGGTAGAGTTGAATTGAGAATCCCAAAGCGCTCAAGCGCTCTGCAATTAGTTGCTGACAACCGTTATCATCGGGAGTGATTGATCTTCGCGCGATCAGTTGTTTTGCCAAATCCAGTGTGGCAGACATAATTAATCCTAATTGTGGGCGTGAAGCTCTTCATTAAGACTGATGGCATTCTTAATGGGCACACATTCTACGGCGCCGCTTAGGGAGTTGCGTCGAAACAGTAAATTTTCGATCTCTCTAATCTCTTTTGCCTTGGCAGTTTTTATAAGCTCGCCATTAGCATCCAGCAGGTTTATTTTAGTGCCCGCTGTGACATAAAGCCCTGCCTCGACTATACAACCATCGGCTAATGGAAAACCAATACCGGCATTGGCTCCGATTAAACAGTTTTTGCCAACGCTTATTATTTCAGTGCCACCACCGGATAGGGTTCCCATGGTGCTACAGCCACCCCCTAAATCACTATTCTCCCCGACCACTACGCCAGCAGAGATTCTTCCTTCAATCATTGCAGTTCCTTCAGTACCCGCATTGAAGTTCACAAATCCCTCATGCATTACCGTGGTGCCTTCGCCAATATGAGCACCTAGTCGAATCCGAGCGGTATCGGCAATGCGTACGCCGGTGGGTACAACATAGCTGGTCATCTTCGGAAACTTATCAACAGAGTACACGTCGAAAGACTCATCGTTTACACGTGCATCCAGTTGACGAGCGGGAAGATCAGCCAGGTCTATTGCGCCTTGATTGGTCCAGGCTAAATTCTTTAATACGCCGAATACGCCATCTAAGTTAAGTTCGTGAGGCTTGGCCAGGCGGTGGGAAAGCAAATGCAATTTTAAGAATGCTTCGGGAATGGAATTTGGAGCGCTATCGTCTCTCAATACAGTCAAAATTTGCGTTTTATTACTCGTCGCCAACTTTTGCGCAATAGCGTTATGTGCTGATTCTCCTGCTGCGGAAAATGCTTTTCCCAGTGCTTGTAAGGATTGCTGAGAGAGCTCACAGTAGCCATTGCCGTCAATTTCACGACTGTGCTCGAGAATTATTTCCGCGGGGCCAGCCGCTGGATTTAGTTGAGGCAGGGGGTAATAAACTTCAATGATTTCGCCATTTGCATTTCTTGAGGCGATCCCAAGCGCAAAACTATGTAAGTTGGTTCCACTCATGGTTGTGATCCAGGTATGCTAATTATTCAATTAAGGTGGAGAGTAATTCGGTATCGAATCCTATCACCCATTGCCCATCGATATCGAGAATGGGGCGCTTGATGATCGATGGCTGAGTTTGCATCAAAACCACCGCGGATTTGGGATTTAGTGTGCTCTTGTCTTCATCGGAAAGTTTGCGCCAGGTTGTCCCACGCGTATTAATTACTTCTTTCAATTCGAATTGCTCAAGAAATTGTTTCGCGAGCTCCTCGGAACAACCAAGCTTCTTGTAATCATGAAAGTTGTATTCTGCACCTTGCTCTTCCAGCCACTTTTTGGTTTTTTTGACAGTGTCGCAATTGTTGATGCCGAACAGAGTAATCACTTTTAAGCCACCATCCGTTCTTCAAGTTCAGTTTTAATTTCCGCTTGAATTTTTTCGACAAGAGTCGTTTCTTCAATTGGCTGACCGTCTTTGTCAGTAATAAAGAACAAGTCTTCTACCCGTTCTCCCAGAGTGGTTATCCGGGCGTCTTTCAGATTGACATCGTTGACAGCCAAAATTTTGCCAACAGATGCAAGAATTCCTGGTTGGTCAGGACAATTAACTTCTAAGGTTGAATAATCTTTCTCTGGCGTATTAACGAAAGTTACTTCGATCGATTTGGCAAAATATTTATCTTTGCGGGACCAACGGAATCGGGCGGGGGCGATGGCTTTGTTTCCAGACTGCAAGTGTTCAATAAGCATGTTTTCAATTTCTTCTCTCCGCTTTGGATTGTTCCCAACTGGGTGACCATTGTTTTCCAGCACCGTAAAAGTATCCATACAATGATCGTTGGAAGAAGTAAAAATACGCGCACCGTAGATGTTCAGGTTTAGTTTTTCAAACGCCGCAGTACTATTGGCAAAGAGAAAGTCCGCATTGGTGGTATAGATAAAAATTTGAGTTGCCCCTTCGCCTTCTGTGCTTTCACTTATGTCCTGGATAAGAATTAATGGGCCGTCGCCGTTAAAACTCGCAATGCCTTCTGTATGCCAGACAATGTTGGCGGTTGATTCGCGCAGAAAGTATTCATCGTCAGCCAGAGACCACACACCCTCGATTTGAGCTTCGTTCAATCCTCTTTCCAGCAGTTTTGCCTGTGCAGTTTCTTTCTTATCTGCGATGCGTTCCTGGCGATTTATCGGATTTTCCAGGCCGCGGCGAAATGCCCGCTTCGTGTTCAGGTAGAGTTGACGCAATAAAGTAGCTCGCCAGCTATTCCATAATTCTGGATTGGTTGCGCAGATATCGGCTACTGTCATTGCATAGAGGTAATCAAGGTGCAGCTTGTCGCCCATTAACTCAGCAAATTCTTTGATTACTTCAGGATCGTTGGCGTCTTTGCGCTGAGCCGTCATAGACATGAGTAGGTGCTTATCGACCAACCATGACACCAGGCTGGCATCCCAACTACTCAGTCTGTGTCTATCGCAAAAATTTACGGCATCTACTTTGCCGAGCTCAGAGTGATCACCGCCTCGACCTTTTGCAATGTCGTGATAGAGACCGGCTATATAAAGTAGTTCTACTTTCGGCAAGCCTTTAAAGATGTGGGCGGCAACGGGAAACAATTCTGCGGCTTGTGGTAAGCGGAACTTGCGCATGTTTTCTACGACTTGCAGTGTATGGGCATCGACCGTGTAGATATGGAATAAATCGTGCTGCATCTGCCCGGTAATTTGCCCAAACTCCGGCAGATAGCGACCGAGGATGCCGTATCGAGCCATGCGGCGAAGATGCAGGGTCATGTGGTTTTGCGTGCGCAGTAATTCGATGAATAGAGTCACATTACGAATGTCCTGACGAAAATCGTCATCGATTAAACGTCGATTTTCTCGTAACAGTCGAATAGTCGAGGCTCGAATGCCTTTGATTTGTGGGTTGTCTCCCATCAGCACGAAGACTTCTATTAATGCTGAAGGATTGCGCTCGAATACTTGCGGATGCACGACTTCGATATAGTCGTTGCGTATTTGAAATCTCTTGTTAAGCGGTTTGATTTTCTCTTTCTCGCCGGCTCTTAATATGACCTCATCCAGGTGCTGCAACAACACGTCATTTAACTCACGCAAAGTTCCCACAACCCGATAGTACTGCTTCATTAATTTTTCGACACCGAGACTATTCTCATCGTCCTTGTACTCAAACAATTGGGCGAGTTCCCGTTGCTTGTCAAACAACAAGCGATCTTCGCTGCGTCCTTCCAGGTAGTGCAAGCCATAGCGCAATTTCCAAAGAAACTGCTGTCCTTTATTTATCATTGTTTCTTCAGATTCTTTGAGAAAGCCAAGGGTGACCAGATCTTTAAATGAGCTGGCGCCGAAGTGACGCTTAGTCACCCAGGCAATGGTCTGAATGTCGCGGAGTCCCCCGGGGGAAGTTTTAACATTGGGTTCTAGTGCGTAATCAACGTCATGATATTTTCCGTGACGTGCGACTTGTTCATCGATCTTGGCACTTACGAATTTTTTAATCGGCCAAACGCGTTTGTTGTTCGTTGCTGCATACATAAGTGTATGCAAATCGTCCGGCCCAACTAAAAGTCTGGATTCCATAAGAGCCGTAGCAACGGTAATGTCCTTCACTGCTTCTTGTTTGCACTGGCGAGCTGAACGGACACTGTGACCAGGCTCTAAGCCAATGTCCCATAACATGGTAAGGAAGGAGCTTATGTAATTTTTGTATTTCTTCGTGTCTCGATTCTTGCGAATCAGCAAGAGAAGGTCGATGTCAGAGTGGGGAAGTAACTCACCACGACCGTAACCGCCTACTGCCACCAGGCTAATGTTATTCGGATCTGGCCAGTTTTGAGCTTGCCAGGCCAAACGCAATATTTCATCGACCACCCAGGCACGGCCGCAAACTATGTTGCTTATGTTTAGATTTTGTTTGTAGCGTGAATGAAGGACTTCGGATGACTGCTGTAGTGCATTTTTTAGTAGCGGGATGGGGCTACCTGCATCCGCTACAGCAGCTCGAAGTTGGGCAATATCGAGCAGCTCAGTGTCTGCGAGAAAATCGGTCGCTATTTCCGCATCATTGGTATCAAACTCGATTTCACTCACAGTGCTTCATCTGAACGTCGAGTTAGCACTTCACAACCGGCATTGCCTACAGCCAATGTGTGCTCCCATTGCGCCGAGAGGCGGCGATCTTTAGTGGTTACTGTCCAACCATCTTTGCGTGAAAGTTTTGTATAACGAGTGCCTGCGTTGAGCATGGGTTCGATAGTGAAGGTCATGCCTTCGACTATCTGGGTGCCGGTATTAGGCTTGCCATAATGTAAAACCTGAGGCTCTTCATGGAAAATTCGACCGATTCCATGACCGCAATACTCACGCACAATTGAATAATTATTGGCTTCGCCATGTTGCTGAATGACATGACCGATGTCGCCCAAAGTGATACCTGGGCGAACGATTTCGATGGCCTTATAGAGACACTCCTGAGTAATCCGAATCAATCGTTTGGCATGGTCCGGCACTTCGCCCACGCAAAACATTTTGCTGGTATCACCATGGAAGCCATCTTTAATGACAGTTATGTCTATATTAAGGATGTCGCCAGCTTTAAGGATCTTGCCGTCGCTAGGAATGCCATGGCAGATAACGTGATTTACTGACGTACAAATGGATTTCGGGAATCCATTGTAATTAAGCGGCGCAGGAACGGCGTCTTGTTCTTCAACGATGTATTTATGACAAATACGGTCCAGTTCCCCGGTACTAACCCCTGGCTGCACATGGGGCCCAATCATCTCAAGAACTTCGGATGCTAATTTGCCTGCCACCCGCATTTTGGCGACATCATCGGCGGTTTTTATATGAATTGTCATGCTCCCAGGAAATCCAGATACTTCTTAGTCTTGCAAAAGCTGGCTATTTTAAAGCAGGACACCGCGAGAATACAGTTGGAGGCAGTTGCTAAAGGCGAGTAAACACCAGTATTTCTGCGTCCTGAAAGGGATTTAATATGGCCTGCAATGGCTTTCGGAAGAGGGCGGATTATGGTATAAAGCGGCGCGCTCTGTGGGTAGCTCTTAAATTACCCGCAGAAAGTGCATAAATACTAACTTAACGTCGCACATACACCGTCACATGTGGTCTGGGTGCCCTAGCAACCGATTTTACTGGTAGCTCGGGTTGATTCATGGGGTGTATGGAGGCCTAACCCGAACCGAAGGATACAAAATGACTGTAAGCATGAAAGAAATGCTCCGTGCAGGAGTGCATTTCGGACACCAGTGTCGCTACTGGAATCCAAAAATGGAGCCCTACATATTTGGCTCTCGCAATAAAATCCACATAATCAATCTCGAGCATACCGTACCGGCGTTAAATTCAGCGCTGGAGGAAATTGCTGATCTTGCTGACAAGAAGAAGAAAATTCTTTTCGTAGGTACCAAAAGAGCGGCAGCCAAAATAGTTCGAGAGCAGGCTGAACGTGCTGGAATGCCCTATGTTAACCATCGTTGGTTAGGAGGCATGCTAACGAATTACAAAACCATTCGTGGCTCAATAAAGCGTCTCAAAGAACTGGAAACCCAGGAACAGGATGGCACTTTTAATCGTCTTACTAAAAAAGAAGCACTAATGCTGAAGCGTGCTAAAGAGAAATTGGAACGCAGCATCGGTGGGATTAAAGACATGGGCGGTTTGCCAGACGCACTTTTTGTTATCGATGTTGACCATGAGCGCATCGTGGTGACAGAAGCCAACAATCTTCGAATTCCTGTTATTGGTGTAGTCGATACCAACAGCAACCCGGAAGGCGTTAACTACGTGATTCCAGGCAACGACGATGCTATTCGCGCGATTCAGCTCTATGCCACCTCGGTAGCCGATGCCTGTGTCGAGGGCCGTGCACGCAGTGGTCCAGGTCAAGGTGAATTCATCGAAGTCGATGACGATGAACCGGCAGCTAAAGCAGCTGCTACGGATGCAAAAGAAGAGCCGGCTGAAGTAGAGGCCGCTGCAGAAGAAGCCACAGCAGAGGCGCCTGTCGAGGAAGCCGCGGTGGATGAAACTGCTGAAGTTGAGGCTCCTACCGAAGAAGCAGCAGCAGAAGACGCAGCCGAAGAAGTAACAGTAGAAGTAACAGAAGAAGCCCCGGCTGTAGAAGCCAAGGCAGAAGAGAAACCTGCAAAAGCAGCTAAGGCACCGGCCAAGAAAAAGACACCGGCAAAGAAAAAAGCCCCTGCTAAGAAGAAGGCACCTGCAAAGAAAAAAGCACCCGCAAAGAAGGCACCTGCGAAGAAAGCGCCTGCCAAAAAAGCACCAGCTAAGAAAAAAGCTGCTGCCAAAAAGGCAAAGTAATTTGCAGGAAGTTTCCTCACATCTGCGGTATCAAATCTAGTTAAAGACTAGATGAGAAGACAGTAAGGGGGCGTGTAGCCCCCTTTTTACAAATGAATACAGTAGCGAAGTGCTCTACTTCGTTAGATTAAGGAACGAGGCAAAACAATGACAACTATTACTGCGAGTATGGTTAAAGAATTGCGTGAGCGTACTGGCTTAGGAATGATGGATTGTAAGAAGGCGTTAGCGGAAGCAGCTGGCGATATGGAAAAAGCCATCGAAGATCTGCGCAAGGCCAGTGGTTTAAAAGCAGCAAAGAAAGCCAGTCGCGTTGCCGCAGAAGGCGTGGTGATGACAAAAATTGCAGAAGATGGCAACTACGGCGTAGTCATTGAAGTTAATAGTGAAACTGATTTCGTTGCACGAGACGAAAACTTTCTGGCATTTGCTCAGCAAGGTTTGGAATTGGCATTTTCCAATAGTGATGCCGACGTCCCCGCATTATTAGACGCTGGATTAGAAGATACGCGTCAAGCACTCGTACAGAAGATCGGTGAGAACATCAATGTTCGCCGCGTAGCGCGCCTGCAATTCGATGACGCAAATCAGGGCATAGTCGAAAGCTATGTGCACAGTAACAATAAGATTGCGGTCTTGATTTCATTGCAAGGAGGAGACGAAACGCTCGCTCGGGATATTGCCATGCATGTCGCTGCAGTTAATCCAATGGTCGTTCGGCCTGAAGACGTGCCTGAAGATGTTCTTGCCAAGGAATCAGAAATTTATTCGGCTCATGCAAGAGAAAGTGGTAAACCTGAAGAAATCGTGGAAAAAATGATTAGTGGACGGCTGCGCAAGTTTGTCGCCGAAGTTAGCCTGTTGGAACAACCCTTCGTAAAAGATCCAGACACAAAGGTTGTGGATCTGTTGAAAGAAGCAGGTGCGGAAATCGTGCAGTTTGTACGATACGAGGTCGGTGATGGAATCGAAAAAGAAGACGATGATTTTGCTGCCGAAGTCGCCGCTCAACTAAACGGATAAGACCAGGAAAACTATTAAACAAAAAATGCCTAAGACAGATCGCAAATACAATCGCATACTGCTTAAGCTCAGCGGGGAAGCGCTAACAGGAGATGCTGAATTCGGCATAGATCCGAAAGTGCTTGATCGTATGGCGGTGGAAGTGGGTCAGTTGGTAGGTCTTGGTGTTCAGGTCGGCATGGTAATTGGTGGTGGTAACCTGTTTCGTGGCGCGCGCTTGCATGCCGCTGGTATGGAACGGGTAACTGGCGATCATATGGGCATGTTGGCAACGGTTATGAATGCCTTGGCGATGCGCGATGCCCTGGAACGAGCAAATATTCCAACCCGCGTAATGTCAGCCATACCCATGAGCGGAGTGGTAGAGCATTACGATCGCAGAAACGCACTTCGCTATTTGAATGCTGCAGATGTGGTTATCTTCTCGGCGGGAACTGGAAATCCTTTTTTCACAACTGATTCTGCGGCTTGTTTACGCGGCATTGAGATAGACGCCGATCTTATTCTTAAGGCTACAAAAGTAGACGGCGTGTATTCGGCGGATCCAGAAACTAATGCTGATGCTAAAAAGTTTGATAAGCTCACCTATGACGAAGTGTTAGAGAAGAAACTGGGAGTGATGGATCTTACGGCTATTTGTCTGAGTCGAGACCACCAAGTCCCCATCAAAGTGTTCAATATGACTCGTCCAGGAGCATTGCTGGACAATGTAATGGGTAAACCTGATGGCACCCTGATTGAATAACTGCGTTTACATAGGGCTTAGCAGAAGGAAAAGACCATGATCGACGAAATTATAGAAGACGCCGAAGAGCGAATGCAGAAGAGTGTTGCTTCACTCGAAGAGGCCTTCAAGAAAATTCGAACAGGCCGAGCACATCCAAGCATACTCGATAGCATAATGGTTTCTTATTATGGTGCAGATACACCGCTGAATCAGTTAGCCAATGTAAACGTCGAAGAAGGTCGCTCTTTGATAATTTCTCCCTGGGAGAAAAATCAAATCAGCGAGATCGAAAAGTCGATCTTGAAATCTGACCTTGGCTTAAATCCTTCCAATAACGGTGACACGATCCGTGTACCAATGCCTCCACTTACAGAAGAAACCCGCCGCGAATACACGAAGCAGGCAAAGAACGAAGCAGAAAATGCGCGGGTAGCTATCCGAAACATTCGTCGTGATGCGAATTCTGATTTCAAAGAATTGGAAAAAGAAAAAGAAATTAGCGAAGACGAACGGCGAAGAGCAGAAGAGCAAGTACAAAAACTTACTGATAAGTACATTGCTGCCATTGAATCTGCTTTTCAGGTCAAAGAAACTGATTTGCTGTCGTTCTAATTTGCACAAGCCTATTTATTACTAGTTCCGCACTTTTCAGGTAGTCGACGCAGCAAAAGCCAATTAAATATGACACCTGACCCAACAGACAAATTACCTGAACACATTGCCATCATCATGGATGGAAATAATCGCTGGGCTCGAGCAAAAGGTTTGCAGCCGAAGTCAGGACATCGTCATGGTGCGGAAGCTGCTCGAGAGATCGTCAATTCCTGTGTCCGTCGTGGCATAAACTACCTCACGCTTTTCGCTTTCAGCAGTGAAAATTGGCTGCGCCCAACTAAAGAAGTTCAGGGCCTGATGGCGCTATTTTTAACTGTGTTAAAGCGTAAAGAAATCAAGCAGTTGCATAAAAATAATGTGCGCTTAAGGTTTATCGGAAATCGCTCAGAATTCTCGTCCAAATTATTAACCAACATGGCTGAAGTCGAAGCCCTGACTGAAAAAAATACTGGGACCACAGTAATTGTCGCAGCCGATTACGGTGGAAGATGGGATATAGCGAATGCCAGTAAAACTATCGCGGAAAAAGTTAAAGCTGGCGAAATCGATCCTAATGAGGTCACTATCGACTTAGTGCAGAGCTTTACCAGCTTGAATGAATATCCTGATCCAGATCTGTGTATTCGAACCGGTGGAGAAAGTCGTATCAGTAATTTCTTGTTGTGGCAGTTCGCCTACACTGAATTGTATTTTACTGATTGTTACTGGCCAGATTTTGATGAAGCACAGTTACAGTTGGCTCTGGATGACTTTACATCGAGACAGCGGCGCTATGGGCTGCATGACAACGTAAAGGATGCAGAAAACTAAGGTGCTAAAGCAACGCATTATTACAGCTATCATCATTGCGCTTTTGTTTATTGCTGTTACCGTTCTGCTTGATTCATTTTCTTACTCAATATTCATAACTGCAGCTGTGCTGCTCGCTAGTTGGGAGTGGTGTGGCTTTATTGGACTAAGTCAGCAAGTATCAAAAATGTCTTACCTGGCTACTTTGGCTTCTATGATTCTTGCGCTCTATTTTTTCCTTGGAATTACTCCGGATTCTGATGCTATGAACAGCAATCGAGTTGCCATTATTTTGGGCTTAGGAGTGTTGTTCTGGGCTTTGGCGTTGCTGATGCTGAAAGGTTATCCTGAGAATGCTAGTCATTGGAATGACAAGTCCAAAATAGCTCTGATGGGATTGCTGACATTAATTCCCACTTGGACTGGTGTCATACAATTAAAATATATCGAACCGCAGGGCTTTCTGGTGCTGGGATTGTTTGTGCTGGTAGCTGCCGCAGACATTGGCGCCTATTTTGTCGGCAAAGGTATTGGGAAAAAGAAATTAGCTCCAAAACTCAGTCCAAATAAAACCTGGGAAGGAGTTTGGGGCGGATTAGGGGCCTGCTTTGTTGTTGGAGCGATACTGGTCTGGTTCATACACAACTATTTATTCGAACTCACACTGTATCAGTTCGTTGTGCTCCTGCTGCTAAGTCTTTCGGTAGCTATGTTAGACGTGATTGGTGACTTATTAGAGAGCATGTTAAAACGCAATCGCGGCCTTAAAGACAGTGGAGTGATTCTGCCTGGGCACGGTGGAATTCTTGATCGTGTCGACGGCTTATTGGCGGTCACTCCAATTTTCGTACTTACTTTTCTGATTATTGAGTGAGGTAATTAGCTCAATGTCGGTAAAGCAAGTCACGCTGCTCGGTTCAACCGGGTCAATCGGAGAAAGTACTCTAGACGTCATTCGCAATTCTTCCGATTATAGTCTTCATGCTATTAGTGCTTACAGCAATGCCGAGTTATTGCTAAAGCAATGCGAGGAATTTAATCCCACAGTTGCTGTTTTAGCTAATGAATCTCTTGCCGACGCTTTTGCCGAACAACTAGCACAAGCGAAATGCGATACGAAACTAGAAGTAGGCTCTCAGGCACTGGATGAGATCGCATCTGCAGATCAAGTAGATATCGTGATGGCGGCAATTGTTGGCGCTGCTGGACTTGCTTCGTCCTTGGCTGCAGTAAACAGCGGTAAACGACTTTTATTAGCGAATAAAGAAGCCTTGGTAATGTCGGGTGATTTATTCATGGAGTCTGCGGCCAGCTCAGGTGCTCAGGTAATTCCCATCGATAGTGAACACAATGCAATTTTTCAATGTCTGCCGACATCGAACAATGGCATTAACGGGAAGCAGTTTGAACATGTCAAAAAAATCGTTCTAACGGCTTCCGGGGGACCCTTTCTCGATCTTCCCTTAAACGATTTTACCAGTGTTACTCCAGCTCAGGCCTGCAAGCATCCTAAATGGGAGATGGGCAGAAAAATATCTGTTGATTCTGCCACTATGATGAATAAAGGCTTGGAATTTATAGAAGCACACCATTTGTTTCGATTGCCTCCCGAACAAATCGAAGTGCTTATACATCCGCAGAGCATCGTGCATTCATTTGTGCATTACCGAGATGGTTCGGTTTTGGCACAAATGGCTAATCCGGACATGCGCATCCCAATTGCCTACGGTATGGCCTATCCCCAGCGCATGGATACAACTACCAAGCCGTTGGATTTAGCCGAAGTGGGGGAACTGCATTTTCGCAAACCAGATCTTGAGCGTTTTCCTTGTCTGCGTCTTGGCATGGAAGCAGCCAACCAAGGTGGTACTGCATCCGCTATACTTAATGCAGCGAATGAAATTGCAGTAGCGGCTTTTCTTGAAGAAAAGCTCAGGTTTTCGGAAATTTCCCTAATAATTGAGGAAGTTATGTCGAAAATACCTTGTGAAGCAGCGGCAAGTCTCGCTATTATTCAAGACACCGATAAGCGTGCTAGAAACTTATCTAAAGAATTGATTTTAAAGGAATTTTAACAATCTAAAAGGCCGGCAATCGGCCTTTTTGCAGTCCTAGCCATGATTTTGCAATTTATTATCAGCGCCATTGCCCTGTTAGTCACATTAGGAATTCTTGTGACGATTCACGAATTTGGTCATTTTTGGGTAGCTCGTCGCTGCGGCGTTAAGGTACTGCGATTTTCTATCGGCTTTGGTAAAGCGGCCAAGACCTGGATTGGTAAGGATGGTGTTGAATACGTCATCGCTCCAATTCCCTTGGGTGGCTATGTAAAGATGTTGGGGCAGGAAGATACTACTGTCACTGACAAAGCAGGCACACCAGTTAGCCAACGCAGTGTTTCATTTGCCTATAAACCGCTCTGGCAGAGATTTGCCATCGTCGCCGCCGGACCAATTGCCAACTTCTTGTTGGCGATTTTCGTTTTTTGGGTCATTAACATTTCCTATGGTGTTAACGGTATCGCGCCAGTTGTTAAGGGCGTGTTGAACGAATCCCCCGCAGCGTTTGCAGGTTTACAAGAAGGAGATGAAATTCTCGCAGTAGACGGCGAAGAAACAATTATCTGGCAACAAGTTACTCTGCAGATGCTAGGGCGTATGGGTGAAACCGGAAACTTAGTGCTGACTATTGATCCTGTCGATTCCAGCACGAGCAGAGACGTTGCAATTCCAATTAATGCCTGGATGGGTGGGGATACCGAACCAAACCCAGCCGCAAACTTGGGCATTGTTCAGTATGAAATTCCGGCACGCATCGCCGGTGTAATACCTGGTGGTCCTGCCGAGCGTGGTGGTCTGCTTCCAGGGGATGAAATTTTAAGAGCCAATGGTGAGCGCATTAGAGGCTGGACCCATTGGGTTGAAGTGATTCGGGCAAATCCGGAACTCGAATTGGATGTCGTGGTCCAACGTGGTGAGAGCGAGACTACGCTCGAACTTCGACCAGATCTTATCAGGCTTGAAGATGGTACTGCAGCGGGAAGAATCGGTGCTGAAGTGCTACAGACCAGCTTGTCTGAGATTTTGCCTCCGGAGATGCAACGAGAGATTCGTTATGGACCTATCGCTGCAATTCAGCCGGCGCTGCAAGAGACTTGGGATAAATCGGTCTTTGTTCTTGATTCAGTCAAGAAAATGATTATTGGTTTGATTTCTGTAAAGAATATCAATGGGCCAATAACGATAGCTCAAGTAGCGGGGCAAACAGCAACTTACGGTTTAGATGTGTATCTGGGATTCCTGGCACTGTTAAGTATTTCACTTGGAGTACTTAATTTATTACCAATCCCGGTTTTAGACGGGGGACATCTGCTGTACTACATGATTGAAGCGGTAATTCGTAGACCAGTTCCAGAAAGGATACAGACCTGGGGTCTGCAATTAGGACTGCTAATGATTTCCGGTATCATGGTACTGGCTATATATAACGACTTTAGTCGCCTTTTATAAGAATACTGAAACGAAGTTTGCTATAACCCGCCGCCAAGTAAAAACAATAGATTTGAGTAAGCATTACAAATGAAAAAATGGGTTTTTTGTTTGCTGGTGGTTTTGGGTAGTTCCAACGCCGTCCATGCACAAAATCAAAACTTTATAATCGCCGATATCATCGTTGATGGTTATCAGCGAATTTCCCCTGGCATTATTTATAATCTGCTGCCGTTAGGTATCGGTGATGAAAGCAATGCTGCGAATAGCGCTCAGACAATTCGCGCGCTAGTCCAATCTGAGTATTTCGATGAGATCGAAATTTCCCGTGAAGGCAATGTCTTAGTAATTACTGTTCTCGAACGACCATCGGTAGCGGAAATATCTATTGAAGGAAACAGTGTTCTGGAAACAGAAGACATCCTCGACAATATGGCGCAGGCCGAAATCGCAGAAGGCCAGATTTTTACGCGAGCCGCATTGGAGGCGATACAGCAAGGGATTCAGGAGGTTTATTCATCTCGAGGTCGTTATGGCGCCTCGGTTGAAATCGACGTAGAAGATCTTCCTCGTAATCGTGTTGCGATTAGTTTGGATATTAATGAAGGCGAAGAATCGCGTATCCGTCACATTAATGTTGTTGGTAATGAAACGTTTGAAGAAGAAGAATTGCTGGATCTTTTTGAGTTAGGTACCAAGCCCTGGTACATGTTTCTGAGTAGAAAAGACCTTTATTCTCGCGAGCAATTCGGTGGTGATTTAGAAAGACTGGAATCTTTCTATCTTGATAACGGGTTTGTTGAATTCAATATCGATTCCTTCCCGATCTCTATTACGCCAAATAGAGAAGAAGTTTACATCACCGTAAATCTTACCGAAGGCAAGCAATATGTCGTGTCGGAAGTCGATCTCGCTGGTGATTTAGTCGATGCAGAAAACCTTTTAAGGGCTGCAATATTTATTCGTCCCGGCCAGATCTATTCTCAAGCGTTGGTAACCGGCACCGAGGAAATCATGGTGCAGTTCCTGGGAAATCTTGGCTATGCCTTTGCAGAAGCCACTGGAGTACCAGAAGTTGATGAAGACGGCGATACTGTCGAAGTTACATTTTTTATAGATCCTGGTAACCGCACTTATGTAAATCGAATTGGATTCGCAGGTAACGTTTCTACTGCCGATGATGTTATGCGTCGCGAGATGCGTCAATTAGAAAGTGCACCTGCATCAAGTCTTGCAATTGAGCAATCCAAAGTTCGTTTGGAACGACTGGGATATTTTGAAACTGTCGAAGTTGAAACAGAAGAAGTACCGGGCACAGAAGATCAGATAGATGTTAATTACAATGTGCTTGAGCAAAATTTTGGCGCGATAAGTTTCTCGGTGGGCACCGGTGGTGGTGGCGATTTCTTTATAAGTTCAAATTTACAGGCAGCCAACTTTTTAGGAACCGGTCGAACAATTGGAATTGGTGTCAACCGAAGTCGATTTATTAAAGGCTTAAACTTTCAGTATCTCGATCCTTATTTTACAGCTGATGGTGTAAGTCGTGGATTTAATCTTTTCGCGCAAGAAATCGATTCGCCATTTAACGTTTCCAGTTTTAATACGACTTCATTCGGTGGGTCTTTAAGCTTTAGTTATCCCCTTAGTGAGATACAGGTCTTGGGATTTGATGTGGGATTTACTCATACTGAATTGAGTTCCGGTTTTGGTTCGGTTCAGGAAATCGAATCCAGTCCCAAATTGTTTCCAGATGTAAACAGTTATGTAATTACGCCACTAAACGCTAATCCATTCGATGGTCCTGTTATGGATTCCGTCCTTGGTGATGTGAATGACCTTTCTGATGACCAATTACGGTTAAATCCTGATCCTGGTTTTGTCGATAAGTTCGGGGATGAATTTGATAACTTCACAATTACTGGGAATTGGTTTAGAAATACACTTAATCGTGGGCAGTTGGCAAATGACGGAGCATTGCATCAGGTCAATCTCGAAGTCACTCTTCCGGGAAGTGATCTGCAATATGCCCGCTTGAACTATTCCAATCAGATTTTCTGGCCCATCAGTCAAAATCGAGAATGGGTGATTGGATTAAGAACGAATTTGGGAATAGGCGTTGGTTACGGCGATTCCGATGAGTTGCCTTTTTTCAATAATTTCTTTGCGGGCGGCTTGATCCGGGGTGGTGGCCAATTACGAGGTTATGAAGAAAACAGTTTGGGTCCTCGTAGTACGCCGGGCGCGGCATATCTCACAGAATCTGGTATTTCCCTGTTGAAAGACGAAAATGGCGATATCATTATAAATCCCGATGGTACTGCGCTAATTAGCAATGAAGTCGGCTACGAAACTCAGGCATACCGTGACGAGCTAGGCAATCTAATCCTGGGTCCAGATGGCGATCCTCAGGTCCAACTGGCAGTACAAAATTTCTTTCTAGATGAGGATTTTGACAGCTTTGGTGGTAATATACTGACCACAGCGTCTTTGGAGCTATTGTTTCCTTTGCCGTTTGTCCCTGATAGAAATCAAGTAAGATCAGCTTTTTTTATTGACGCCGGAAACGTGTTTTCAACTTCATGTACTGAGCGCCAATCATTACTAAACAATTGCGCAAATTTTGATGTTGGGGAATTGCGTTATGCTGCAGGAGTAAGTGTGACTTATCTGTCACCGTTTGGTCCTTTGACGTTTTACGCGGCAGTGCCCTTTGGAGATAAAGAAGGGGATGATACAAAGACATTTGATTTCACTGTAGGGACCGGTTTCTAAAAGACTAAAAGCTTGGAAATCTGGATAAAGAAATTAAAGTTTATAGCAAACAGGCTGATTAAGAGTTCAGCTTTACAAGATTGAATTGGAGAAGAATCGTGAAAACTGTAAAGAGTTTAATAGTTGCATTGAGTCTTATGCTTTTTGCTCAAGGCGCATTTGCTCAGGACACAAAAATCGGTGTGCTTAATGCGCTACAGGCGCTATTTAATTCAGATGCTGCGAGAGTAGTTCAAGAAGAGCTTGAGCAAGAATTTTCTCAAGATGAACAGCGAGCAAATGAACTCACAGAACAATTACAGGCATTGCAGGAAGAGTATCAGCAAAATGAAGCTGTAATGACTGAAGACGAAATACGTCGGATGAATTCCGACGCTCAAGATTTGCAAGTACAGCTACAGCTAATTCAAGAACGAGTTCAGCAAGCTTTGCAAGAAAAGAATCAAGAGTTCTTGGCAAGTATGCAAGAAGAATTGGCCGCGGCTGTTACTGATGTTGTTGCTGAGGGTGGCTTTGATTTGATACTGAATGTCGATTCTGCGCCTTACTTCGCGCCGGTATTAGATATCACTGCTCGAGTTACTGCGAAATTGAATGAGAATGAACAGCGATCTTCTGAAGAGTAATTGCACAGCTTATTCGCGGATAGTGTCAGGTGGCACATAATAAGAGTTATACACTTGGTGAGCTAGCTTCCCTCTTAAATTTAAAACTGGTCGGCGACGAGCAATGTGCCATCCATAGTCTCGCCACGCTTAAAAATGCAACTCCTGGCCAGTTAAGCTTTCTAAGCAATCCATCCTATATAAACCAATTAGAATCTTGTAATGCTTCTGCTGTTATTGTAGATGCCAAATTCGCTGATGCATGTCAGGCGAGTGCTCTTATTTCTGAGTCGCCCTACGTGAGTTTTGCAGAAGCAACAGCACTGTTCGATGACTCGCCTGCTTATGAGCCGTCAGTGCATCCCAGCGCTACTATTCATTCTTCCGTAGAAATTCCTGATACTGCGTATGTGGGACCTAATGTGGTTATTGAACCTGGCGCTAAACTCGGTGCTGATTGTGTAATTGGATCTGGTTGTTTTCTCGGGGAAAACGTCACGCTAGGTAAAAATTGTTTTCTCCACAGCAATGTTTCAATTTATCACCGCGTCAACGTGGGAAACAATGTCATCATTCACTCCGGTACTGTTATCGGCGCAGATGGATTTGGTTTCGCCTTCGATGGTAAGAAATCAGTTAAGATTCGACAGCTAGGCAGCGTTTTAATTGGGAATGATGTCGACATTGGTTCTTGTACAACCATAGATCGAGGAGCGCTGGAAGATACTGTAATTAGCGATGGAGTGAAAATAGACAACCAAGTCCAAATTGGCCACAACTGTAAAATTGGCGAGCATTCCGTGATATGCGGCTGTACTGGGATCGCAGGCAGCGTAACCATTGGTAAATACTGTGTAATGGGAGGCGCATCTGGAGCAGTGGGCCATATTAATATCGCTGACAAAGTTCAAGTTAGTGCCATGTCATTAGTTAGTGAATCGATCACCGAGCCTGGTATCTACTCATCTGGTACCTGGCATATGAAGACTTCGCAATGGAAACGTAGCAATATACGTTTCCAGCAATTAGATAGTATTGCCAAGCGATTGAAGGAATTAGAAAATCCAACCGATAAGAATTAATTAGATTGCTCCTCAACTGGTTTATTGAAGCTGAGTTAAATTATGTTACTGGATGTTGAAGAAATAAAAGAATACCTGCCACAGCGCTATCCGTTTTTGTTGGTTGACCGCATCGTGGAAATGGATTTGGGGAAGTCCATAGTTGGTTATAAGAACGTCACTGTAAATGAACCTTTTTTTGTAGGCCATTTTCCAGGGCAACCCATAATGCCTGGCGTATTGATAATAGAGGCGCTTGCGCAAGTTGCCGGTGTACTCGGATTTAAAAGCCAGGAGAAAAAACCAAAGGACGGTTATCTCTATTATTTTGTCGGTGCAGATGAAGTGCGTTTACGCCGACCTGTGGTACCGGGTGATCAACTCACGTTGAAAGCTACGATCATTACCAATCGGCGTGGAATATACAGATTTTCTGCTGAAGCGTCCGTGGGAGACGAGTTGGTAGGCACAATGAAAATTTTGTGCGCAGAGAGGAAAGTTGATGTCGAATGATTTAATCGATTCGTCTGCACAGATTCATCCCAGCGCAGAAATTGAACCAGGCGTTCGTATCGGTCCCTGGTGCATAGTTGGGGAAAATGTCAGCATCGGGACAGGCACTATCCTTGAATCACATATAGTGATTCGAAAAAATACCCGCATGGGATCGAATAATCGATTATTTCAATTTTGCTCCATCGGGGAAGATCCTTCCGATAGAAAATTTGAAGGTGAGGAAACCTGGCTCGAAATTGGCGACAACAACATATTCCGAGAAGGTGTTACTGCTCATAGAGGGACTGGTGCCGGGGGTGGTTTGACTAAAATAGGCAACAACAATCTACAGATGCCTTATGTACATGTTGCCCATGATTGTAATGTTGGAGATAACACGGTATTTGCAAACAACGTCGGAATCTCTGGTCATGTTCAAGTAGGAGATTGGGCCATTCTCGGCGGATATGCTGGCGTTAACCAGTTTTTGAAAGTCGGTGCTCACGCCATGATCGGCGGTATGACTCATATCACCAATGATATTCCGGCATTTATGATTGTAAGCGGTCGGCCAGCGACTGTTCGAAGTATAAATACTATCGGCTTGGAGAGACGGGGTTTTGATAAAGAAACCATTGCCGATCTTCGCGAAGCCTTTAAGGTAATTTACAAAAGAAATTACAGCCTGCAGGAAGCCATTGACCAGCTAAAGGCAATGCGTGAGGGTTGTGAAACCTTGCAGATACTTATCGATTCATTGGAGTCGTCAGAAAAAGGTATACACCGATAAGCTCTATCACTTCTAGTAAAATCCAGGAATGACTAAGCCGATACGTTTTGCCATCGTAGCAGGAGAAAAATCAGGCGACATTCTTGGTGCTTCGCTAATTAAAGCCCTCCGCGAACACTATCCTGACGCTGAGTTTTTTGGCGTCGGTGGTCCCTCGATGTTGGAATTGGGCTGCGAGTCTTTGACCCCAATGGATCGCTTATCGGTAATGGGATTTGTCGAACCACTTGGCCGCTTACCAGAATTAATTCGCTTAAAAAACCGTTTAGAAAAGCGCATTCTCGAAGAGAAGCCCGTCGCATTTATTGGTATCGATTCGCCGGATTTTAATCTCAGGTTAGCTTCCAAGCTGCATGCCCAAGGCATAAAGACCGTACATTACGTCAGTCCCAGTGTATGGGCTTACCGGCAAAAACGAATCTTTAAAATTAAGCGAAGTATCGACTTAATGTTGACGCTGTTTCCCTTTGAAACTGAAATTTACAAGCAACATGATGTGCCGGTGGCCTGTGTTGGGCATCCACTAGCCGACCAGATTAGTTTTGAAGACAATAAATCTATTTACCGGGCCGAATTCGGTATTAGAGACAATGAACAGGTCATTACCTTAATGCCAGGAAGCCGCGGAGGAGAAATAAAACGACTCACAGCGACATTTCTTGAGGCAGCCATCAATTTGCTGCGCCGCCATTCACAGCTTAAATTCATAATTCCCTACAGTGGCATTGAAGCTAAGGCCCAGATAAGCAATTATCTAAAAGCGGCGAACATATTTGAAAGTGAACAGTTTCGTCTTGTCGATAATTCCCATAAAGCAATTAGCGTTTCTGATCTGGTAGTGATGGCTTCAGGTACTGCGACATTGGAAGGATTATTGCTGCGTAGGCCAATGATTATTTGTTACAAGCTTGCACCAATTACCTATGCCATCGGTTCTCGATTACTGCAGGTACCCTTTGTGGGATTACCTAATCTGTTGGCAGGCAAAAAAGTGATTCCGGAGTATCTGCAAAACGACGTTACAGTTAATAATTTGGTGGCAGAGATCGATAGCTTTATAAAGCAACCAGATTCCTTTGACGAAGCACTGGGTACTTTTGCAGAAATTCATGCCTCACTTAGGGGTGGCGCATCAAACAAGGCAGCGGCGGCTATCTCTAAAATGCTAGAAATCTAGTATGGGGAAGACGAACCTTTTTTCTATGCAGAATGAATTCGAGTTCCAGATTGACCATGAGCGAGTAATTGCCGGCGTCGATGAAGTAGGCAGAGGGCCGCTGGCGGGTGATGTTGTAGCTGCAGCTGTTATCCTCGACCCAAAGATACCCATACCAGGCCTGAATGATTCAAAAAAACTCAGCGAGAAGCAACGGCTCCATTGTTTCGCGCTCATCAAAGAATGCGCACTCGGCATTAGTGTTGCCCGCGCTAGTGTAGAAGAAATCGATGCCTCCAATATACTTCGAGCCAGCTTGTTGGCAATGGCAAGAGCGGTTCAAGGCCTATCGACGCAACCCGAGTTTGTTTACGTCGATGGAAATCAATTGCCGAAGTGGCACTATTCGTCTCAGGCGGTAGTCAAAGGTGATTCGAGAGTCGCTGAAATCGCGGCTGCTTCTATTATTGCCAAGGTTACTCGAGATCGTGAAATGGTGGCTTTCGAAGAGTCCTATCCAGGCTACGGTTTCGCCCGCCACAAGGGTTATCCAACGAATGCCCATCTTGAAGCATTAAGATCTTTGGGCCCCTGTGTTTTACATCGGCGCTCATTTGCGCCGGTGGCGAATTTACTTAAATAACTCTGTGCAGAAAAATCGCCTAGAAGGTATATTTAGCATTGTTATTTTTAGTGGACGCCAAGCGTTTTTGTTGTAGAAAGTGACGAATGTCTGAATCTCCCTCTAAGCAATCTTTTATCCATCTTCGATTACATACAGAATTTTCAATCAGTGACGGACTGGTCACCATCCCTCCCTTAATTGCCTGCCTGCAGCAACATAAAATGCCTGCGGTTGCTATTACCGATCTTTCAAATCTATTTGGCCTTATAAAGTTTTACAGTGGGGCTCTTAAGACCGGGATAAAACCAATCTGTGGCGTCGATGTGTTGGTTGTTAATGACGTCGGCGCACGCACTCGCCTGGTTTTGCTGGTTAAAAATCGTACAGGGTATTTGAACATAACCAATATTATTTCAGCGCTCTATACAGAATCTGAATCACATGGCGAACCAATACTGCATATTGATAAGTTAGAAGGCTTTACTGAGGGTCTAATTGCCTTGTCGGGGGCCCAACACAGTGACATTGGTAGCGCGCTGCTAAGCGATGAGCAGGACCTGGCACAATCCTTATTGGAAAAATGGCGCAATCTGTTTCCTGAATCCTTCTATCTGGAATTGCAGCGGGTGGGTAAGGCTGACGAAGCAGCCTACATAGAGGCAGCGGTGAATCTGGCCATCGAAGCACAATGCCCAGTAGTCGCTACCAACGACGTTAGATTTATCGCCAAAGATGACTACGATGCCCACGAAGTCAGAGTTTGTATTAACGAGCGGCGCACGCTGGATGATCCTCGCAGGCCGCACAACTACACCGATCAACAATATTTAAAAAGCGCCGAAGAAATGTCGGCATTGTTTAAAGACATTCCAGAAGCGCTGGACAATGCTTGTGAGATTGTGAAGCGCTGTAATCTTGCTCTGGAATTAGGAATTCCTCACCTTCCAAATTACCCTGCGCCAGAAAATGTGGCGCTTGATGACTTTCTTTGCCAGCTCAGTGAAGAAGGACTGGACGATCGTCTACAACGATTGTTTGGAGATGAAGCGCAGAATAAAGAACTAACTGATCCTTACCGTGAACGTCTTGAATTGGAATTGGGCATTATCAATCAGATGGGATTTGCCGGTTACTTCCTCATCGTCATGGAATTTATCCAATGGGCGAAAGATTCGCAGATACCGGTGGGGCCCGGACGCGGATCCGGTGCAGGTTCCATTGTTGCATATGCTCTTGGCATAACGGATTTGGATCCACTGAGATACGATTTACTGTTTGAGAGATTTTTAAATCCGGAGCGAGTATCCATGCCGGATTTTGATGTGGATTTTTGCATGGAGGGTCGCGACCGGGTGATCCAACATGTCGCAGAATTGTATGGCAAGGATGCAGTCTCACAGATTATCACCTTCGGTACCATGGCAGCGAAAGCGGTGGTCCGAGATGTGGCACGAGTTCAAAGCAAGCCTTATGCACTTGCGGATAAACTGTCCAAACTCATTCCATTTGAACCTGGCATGACGCTCAAGAAAGCCTTCGACGTAGAACCATTGTTAGGAGAGTTCGTTGCAAGCGATGATGATGCTCAGGAAATCATGGAGATGGCTTACAAGTTAGAGGGTATTACCAGAAACGTTGGAAAACATGCTGGTGGTGTAGTCATCGCTCCGACCAAGCTTACTGACTTTACTCCGCTTTACTGCGACGAATCCGGGGAAGGGCTCGTTACCCAGTTTGATAAGAATGATGTCGAAACGGCAGGACTGGTTAAATTCGATTTCCTTGGCTTGCGTACGCTCACCATCATCGATTGGGCAGTAAAGATGATTAATGAGCAGTCTGCACCTGGACAAAAGCCCATCGACATCAACTCCTTACCTCTCGACGATGATATCGTCTACCGCTTGTTACAACGTGGTGAAACTACAGCTGTATTCCAGTTGGAATCCCGGGGCATGAAGGAGCTAATCAAGCGCTTGGTCCCCAACTGCTTCGAAGACATTATCGCCTTGGTGGCCTTATTCAGGCCGGGACCACTGCAATCAGGCATGGTAGATGACTTTATCGACCGTAAACACGGTCGCACCCGCGTGGTTTATCCCCATTCTGAGCTGGAGCATGTACTGGCCAATACCTACGGTGTCATTCTTTATCAAGAGCAGGTTATGCAGATTGCTCAGGTGCTGGCCAATTACACCCTGGGCGGTGCTGACATATTGCGTAAAGCCATGGGTAAGAAAGACCCGGCAGTAATGGAGAAACAACGAGCCACTTTTACTGATGGCGCAGTGGCAAACGGTATTGATGAAGCACTGGCGGAATCGATTTTCGATTTAATGGAAAAATTTGCTGGTTACGGATTTAACAAATCTCACTCTGCCGCTTATGCCTTGGTTTCCTATCAGACTGCGTGGTTGAAAGCACATTATCCTGCCTATTTTATGGCAGCGGTTCTGTCGGCAGATATGCAGAACACCGACAAGATTGTGACCCTTATCGACGAATGCCGTTCAATGGAATTAGTCATTATTCCTCCTGATGTCAATGTTGGTCAGTTTAACTTTACAGTTAACGACAACGGCGAAATTGTTTATGGGCTTGGTGCGATTAAAGGTCTTGGTGAGGGCCCTGTGGAAAACCTGCTTAAGGCGCGACAGGAAAAACCCTTCACCGGCTTGCTGGATATGTGTCAGCGCATTGATTCGCAAACAGTCAACAAGCGCACTATGGAAGCGTTAATACGTTCCGGCGCCCTGGACAATCTTGTGGAAGGAAATTTCGATCATTCCAGAGCGTATTTGAGCGTTGTGCTACCGGAAGCAATGAAGGCGGCGGAACAGAGTAGTCATAATAAGGCCAGTGGCGTAGAGGATTTATTCGGTGAAATTGCACCGACCGAACCGGAAATCGAAACCGCATTGGAAAATCGTCGCAGTTTTAAGCCCTGGGCGGAACAAGAACGACTCTCCGCAGAAAAAGATACTCTCGGTTTGTATCTGTCCGGACATCCCATTGACGAATTTTTGCCGGAACTGGCCCACGTCACCAAAGATAGAATATCGAATTTGCGACCAGAGCGAGGTGCTCAGTTAGTAGCAGGCTTACTCCATGGATTTCGCACGATGAAAAGTAAAGCCGGGGATACTATTGCTTTTCTCACGCTGGATGATCGCAGTGGGCGCTTTGAGGTGTCTCTTTTCGCCAAGGAATATGAAAAGTATCGCGAGTTGATTCAGAAAGACTTGATACTGATCGTGGAATGCACGGTGAGTGTCGATGACTATACAGGGGGCATGCGGGGAAGGGCCAAGCAGGTCATGACTCTGGCACAGGCACGGAAGAAGTTCGCCAATAGACTGGCGTTAAATCTCAATGCTGATGTGCTACAAACCGGGTTTTGTGAGCATCTGGCGAACATTTTGGCGCCTTATCGAAAAGAACCGGCGGAGCTCGAACAATCTACAACAGTCGCGGAAATCGAAACGGGAGCTGAGCAATCACAGCCCACCCATGAGGGCTGTCAGGTTGTCATCAATTATCAGCGTCCTGGCGCGAAAGGAGATATAATATTCCCACAAAATTGGATCGTGTCTCCGACCGACGATCTCTTGCAGCGCTTAAGAATGGAGTACGGCAAGGAACAGGTCAAAATTGATTATAAGCAGACGACGTCTCTTAACTAACAAACGAACTACTGGAGAAGTGCGGAACCGACATTGGTTCTTGTTGCAATAATGGACCCGAATTACCTCGAATTTGAACAACCCATTGCTGAGTTAGAAGCCAAGATTAGTGAATTGCGCTTGGTGGGATCAGACAATGAATTAAATATTTCTGAAGAGATTCAAAATCTCAAAGATAAAAGTACTACGCTAACCGAAAAAATATATTCTAATTTGTCTCCCTGGCAAATTTCTCAGGTTGCTCGTCATCCATTGCGCCCCTACACAATGGATTACGTCGAACATATCTTTACCGAATTTGACGAATTACATGGTGACCGCCTCTTTGCTGACGATCAGGCTATAGTGGGTGGCTTGGCTCGGCTAGAGGGTCGGCCTGTAATGGTAATAGGTCATCAGAAAGGCCGAGGCACGAAAGAAAAAGTTCGGCATAATTTTGGTATGCCAAGGCCCGAAGGTTATCGAAAAGCGAGAAGGCTTATCCAGCTAGCTGAGCAATACAAGATACCTGTGCTAAGTTTTATTGATACACCTGGCGCCTATCCAGGAATGGATTCTGAAGAAAGAGGTATTAACGAAGCGATAGCAGAAAACATGGCGATGATGTCCCGTGTTCGCACGCCGCTTATTGCTACCGTTACTGGTGAGGCGAATTCAGGCGGCGCTATCGCAATTGGTGTGGCCGATCAGCTGAATATGTTGAAGTACTCCACCTATACCGTAATTACTCCTGAAGGTTGCGCCACAATTCTTTGGAAGTCTTCTGAGTATGCTTCCGCTGCCGCCGATGCCATGGGCGTGACTTCTGAACGTCTGGAGGAGTTAGGAATAGTCGATGAAACGATTGCCGAACCTTTAGGTGGTGCCCATCGAGACATTGCTGCTACCTCGGAAAACATTAAACAGGCATTAATAGATCAGGTAGACCGCCTGGTTGCGATGGATATCAATGAATTGGTGGACCGCCGCTATCAGCGACTTATGAGCTACGGTATAGCAACCTAGTCCTCCTTCGTTACTAACTTTTAAATCTCGATTCCGTTAGACTCTCAATCCTCTTACGCCTGAACACTCATTACTGAATGAAATTCGACTTAGAGTATTTGCGGCAAACTTTAGATCCGCTCCCGCTAAAGAAATCTTTTTTGATTGGATTAAGCGGCGGGATGGACTCGATTGTATTGCTTAGCGCAATGCAAAAACTATGTGCATCAAGTTTTCCTGAGGCAACTGTTCGAGCCGTGCATGTTAATCATGGCTTGCAGGGAGAAGCTGATCAATGGCAGAAATTCTGCGCAAGCACCTGCTCGAATTTCGGAATCGAATTACACTGTGAAAAAATTGATCTTGGTTCAGATAGCAACATTAGTTCAGGAATCGAAAATAGGGCAAGAGAGGCGCGCTATCGGGTATTCGAATCTCAATTGCAAGCAGATGAAGTGCTATTACTGGCACATCATTTGGATGATCAATTGGAAACACTGCTGTTTCGCTTGAATCGCGGAGCCAGTTTAAAAGGTCTTGCTGCGATTCCGCAGCGCAGGCAGTTTGCAGCTGGTGAATTATTTCGACCCTTACTCGAGCTAAAGCGAAGTGAGCTGCACGACTACGCAATAGCAGAAAGATTGGAATGGATAGATGATGCATCGAACCAGGACATTCAATTTGATCGTAACTATTTGCGGCAGGAAATCCTGCCCGCCATAGAAACCCGTTGGCCCAACTACCGTTTGAGTTGGCATAAATCCCAGCAGCTCATTGCCGAAGCCAATGAAATGTTGGCGGATTTGGCGATTTCCGATTTAGATAAACTGCAGACTACTAGCTCAGAAACAATTTCGATCGAAGGCTTAAAGCAGCTTAGCCAGGCTCGGCAAAGAAATGCCATTCGGTATTGGATAGAAAGAGCTGGATTACCGGATTTAGGCTGGAATTCACTACAACAACTGGTAAATGAATTTGCAGCTTCCGAAAAATCCGCGGAAGGCGTGTTTGCTGTTGACGGTTATTCGGTGGGACGTTTTCAAGATCAATTGTATTTACTTGTGAATCAACCCACTTCCCCAGAGTCTTTGAGCTGGTTGCCTCTGGATTCCCCTGAAATCACAATTCAGGGCAGTGGCAGGCTAAAGGCAAAAGAAGTTTCCGGGCGAGGATTAGCAAAGCACCTTCTGGATTGCTTAGACATTCGATTCAGGCAGGGCAGTGAATCTTGCCAGCTGCAGGGTCGCCCTACCAAAAGTCTGAAGAAGCTGTTGCAAGAAGCGAGCATCGAACCCTGGTGGCGGGATCGGATACCGCTAATTTACAGGGACAACGAATTAATTTGTATTCCTGGCATTGGCATCGCCGAGACCGCAGCGGCGGCTGACGGTGAGCCCGGTTTTGAACTTAGTTGGGAAAGGGGAGAAGCCTAGGTCTCTGGGGATTTTCACTTTAGTTACCTGAACGTATTCCTTCTAATTCAGAAGATTAGATTGCGCTTGGCAGAGGTTCACATTGTGGTTGAAAGCCCCTTCTGGTAAGCTGTAACTCCATCTGCAAGAGTTAGTGCCTAGCTGACTCGCATTAATTAGATGGGGCCCAAATGACTCGTTTTATCTTTATTACCGGTGGCGTAGTTTCCTCGCTGGGGAAGGGTATTACTTCTGCATCACTCGCTGCAATTCTGGAAGCACGAGGCCTCAAAATCACCATGCTCAAGCTGGATCCCTACATCAATGTGGATCCCGGCACCATGAGCCCGTTTCAACATGGCGAAGTGTATGTTACCGAGGATGGGGCAGAAACCGATCTAGATCTTGGTCACTATGAGCGCTTCAGCCGGATAACCATGCGGCAGAACAATAACTTTACGACTGGTCGCGTTTATGAGGAAGTGCTGAAACGAGAACGGCGTGGGGATTATCTCGGCGCCACCATACAAGTTATTCCTCACATCACCGACGAAATTAAGAAAAGAGTTATTGAAGGCGCAGGTGAAGCCGATGTGGCATTGGTGGAAATTGGCGGAACTGTAGGTGACATTGAATCCCAACCGTTTCTTGAAGCGGTGAGACAACTAAGAGTTGAGCTTGGTTCGGAAAAAGCGCTCTACCTTCATTTAACTCTCGTTCCCTACATAAGCACGGCTGGAGAGACTAAAACCAAGCCGACCCAGCACTCGGTGAAAGAGCTTCGTTCTATAGGTATTCAACCAGACATCCTGGTTTGTCGCTCAGAACAGGAGCTTGAAGAATCAGCTCGCAAAAAGATTGCACTGTTTACTAACGTCGAATTTCCTTCTGTCGTATCCCTGCCGGATACCGACACTATTTATCGCATTCCTTCGATTTTGGGCGCTGCAGGCCTCGATGAAATTGTAATTCGCAAGCTAAATCTGGAATGTCCCAAGGCAGACTTTTCTGAATGGGATCGGGTAGTCGACGCACAGCTAAATCCTGAGCGTGAAATAAAGCTAGCGATGGTAGGTAAATACATGGAATTGTTAGACGCCTACAAATCGCTCAACGAAGCGATCACCCATGCCGGTATTCAAACCCGCACCAAGGTCAACATTACTTACATCGATTCCACCGATGTCATGGAGCAGGGAGTTGGCTTGCTCGAAGGCCACGATGCCATCTTGATACCTGGCGGATTTGGCGAGAGAGGTTTTGAAGGAAAAATCTTGGCGACACAGTATGCCCGTGAAAATAAAATCCCCTTTCTTGGCATCTGCTTGGGATTGCAGGCTGCGGTGATCGACTTTGCCCGCAATATCGCCGGGCTCGAAGGAGCAAATAGCACCGAGTTTGATAGTGACTCCCCTAATCCAGTTATTGCCTTAATTAGCGAATGGACGACTTCTACTGGTGGCACCGAATACCGGGATGAAAACTCCGACCTTGGTGGCACCATGCGTCTCGGCGCTCAGAAATGTATTTTGCAAAAGGATTCGAAAACCTTTGAGTGTTATGGTTCTGAAGAAATCGTCGAGCGCCATCGACATCGTTATGAGTTTAATAATGATTTTTTAGAAACCCTTAGCGATGCCGGCTTAAAACTGGTTGGGAAATCAGCGGATGACATGTTGGTCGAAGTTGTCGAGGTAGCCGATCACCCCTGGTTTGTCGGTTGCCAGTTTCATCCGGAATTTACTTCCACACCAAGAGAAGGACATCCTCTTTTTACCGGATTTATCAGTGCAGCGGTTACTCATAGTGAGAAACAGACAGATCAGGATGATGCACTGGCGCCTCCTCAACCTAAGATTGCTGCTGCGAAGACTGCGCAAGCTTGAGACTATTCTGCAACCAAATTGATTCATGAGTACTAAGCAAATAAATATTGCCGACATTGCTGTTGCAAACGAATTGCCGTTTACACTTTTCGGTGGTGTGAATGTTTTAGAAACGCGCGATATAACTTTAAAAGTTGCAGAGCAATGCAAAACCGTCTGCAATGAGCTCGGTATTCCCTTTGTTTTTAAGGCTTCATTCGATAAAGCGAATCGATCTTCAATCGATTCCTATCGTGGTCCTGGTTTAGACGAAGGTCTAAGTTGGTTGGCGGAAGTCAAATCACAGTTTGAAGTGCCAGTTATTACCGATGTGCACGAGCCTCAGCAAGCGCAGGCTGTGAGTGAAGTAGCCGAGGTGTTGCAACTACCTGCATTTTTGTCGCGACAGACCGATCTGGTTGTTGCCATGGCCAAGACTAATGCTGTCATAAACATCAAAAAGGCACAGTTTTTAGCACCGCAGGAAATGGGACACATACTGCAAAAATTTGAGAATGCCGGTAATGACAAACTGATGCTTTGCGAGCGGGGCAGCAGTTTTGGTTACAACAATCTGGTGGTGGACATGCTGGGATTTTCAGTCATGAAGCAATTTCAGTATCCCCTGATCTTCGATGTTACTCATTCTCTGCAGAAGCCCGGTGGCCTCGCGAATAGTGCCGATGGGCGCAGGAGTGAAGTAACCGCATTGGCTAAGGCGGGCATAAGTCAGGGTATTGCCGGACTTTTTCTAGAAACTCACCCAGACCCGGACAATGCACTCTGTGATGGGCCTTGTGCACTCAAGTTAGACCAACTCAAACCATTCCTGGCGCAACTTAAAGCCCTGGATGACCTCATCAAATCTCAAGCAGCCATAGATACGGCTTAATCCACACCATTTTATTTTTGTCTCTTTAAGGTATTTACATGTCTGAAATAACTGAAATCAATGCGCGCGAAGTATTGGATTCTCGCGGTAATCCCACCATCGAAGCCGATGTACATTTGAGTAGTGGTGCGTTTGGCACTGCCTGTGCTCCTTCCGGTGCGTCTACAGGTTCTCGCGAAGCATTGGAGTTGAGAGATAAGGATCCGGAGCGTTATTTAGGCAAGGGTGTATTGAGTGCCGTGCACAATGTGAATACGAAAATTAGAGACGTACTTGTTGGAAAATCGGCTATCGATCAAGAAAACCTTGATCAATTGATGCTGGATTTAGATGGTACCGAAAATAAATCCGAACTGGGTGCAAATGCAATTCTTGCAGTTTCATTAGCAGCTGCCAAAGCCGCAGCAGTTGATACTGGTGTACCACTTTATCAACATTTCGCTAGATTAAATGGCAACGACGGTAAGTTTACATTGCCGGTGCCCATGATGAATATTGTTAACGGTGGAGAACACGCAGACAATAATGTCGATATTCAGGAATTCATGGTACAACCTACTGGCGCCGATTCCTTTCGTGAAGCCCTGCGTTACGGCGCTGAAATTTTCCATGCGCTAAAGTCGGTGCTCAATGCCCAAGGGCTTAACACAGCAGTCGGAGATGAAGGTGGTTTTGCGCCCAATTTACCTTCAAATTCTGCTGCTCTCGATGCCATTATGACGGCGATCGAGAAGGCTGGGTTTAAGCCTGGTGAGGATATTCATCTGGCCCTGGATTGCGCCGCATCTGAGTTCTACGAAGACGGAAAGTACAATTTAAGCGGTGAGAGCAAATCATTCGATTCGGAGGGTTTCGCAGACTATTTACAGGGATTGAGCGAAAACTATCCTATTCTCTCCATAGAAGACGGTATGGATGAGTCGGACTGGGATGGATGGGCTAAATTATCGGGCAAAATAGGCGATACAGTTCAATTAGTTGGCGATGATTTGTTCGTTACTAATACCAGCATCTTGAAGCGCGGCATAGACGAGAATATAGCGAATTCAATCCTGATCAAGTTTAACCAGATTGGATCGCTTACCGAGACTTTAGCAGCCATAAATATGGCGAAAGATGCAGCCTATACCGCGGTAATTTCTCATCGATCGGGAGAAACGGAAGACACCACAATAGCGGATTTGGCCGTCGCTACCGCCGCCGGTCAGATAAAAACGGGCTCCCTGTGTCGCTCAGACCGTGTTGCCAAATACAACAGATTACTCAGAATAGAAGAAGAATTAGGTAGTGCGTCGGTTTACAATGGAATAAAGGAGTTTTCCCAGTTCACCGGATAAATCAGTTGATATGAAAATCTTATACGGTTTCTTGATCATTGTTTTTCTTATTCTCCAATTTCAATTGTGGCTTGGAGACGGCAGTGTGCGGGCACTAAATATGTTGCAGACGGAACTCGAGGCACAGCGTCAGAGTAATTCAGAACTGGAAGAACGTAATCGTCTGTTAGAAATTGAAGTGGTCGATCTAAAAACCGGGCTGGAAGCCGTAGAAGAAAGAGCCAGGTCTGAGTTGGGCATGATTGAGGAAGGGGAAACCTTCTATTTACTCGTCGATTAAATTAAATCTTATAGCTAGTAACAACTAATCTGCAGTCACCAAGTGGATTAGAGTTGAATTCAATATGAAAATTTGGGCTATTTTGCCAGCCGCTGGCATCGGTCGCCGCATGGGATCGAGTACACCCAAACAGTATCATTCTCTCTGTGGTACTCCTGTACTCTTGCATTCCATCAATCGATTGTTAGGCAATCCGGACATTGAACATCTGGTGGTAGTACTGCATCCGCAAGATGAGTATTGGGTGAATCTTGACTACAGTAATGCGCGCGTCTCAACAGTTGAAGGCGGGGAAGAAAGATTCAATTCAGTACTAAATGGTCTTAACTCCCTGGCAGATCGGGCCAGCCCGGATGATTGGATTCTGGTGCATGATGCAGTTAGACCCTGCGTCCAAAATGAAGACATAGCGCGCTTGATTGAAAGTCTGCAAGGCGATGATGTTGGTGGATTATTGGGTGCACCAATCGATAGCACCGTGAAACGAGTGAATGATGAAAGCGCTGTGCTTAGTACAGTGGATCGAGGCGACCTTTGGTTTGCCTTGACCCCTCAGATGTTCCGCTTTGATCTATTGCACAAAGCCCTTTGTCACGCCATAGCAGAAAATCTAGCAGTTACTGATGAAGCAAGTGCGGTTGAAGCACTAGGCTTGCAACCGAAAGTAATTCCAGGCCACAAGTCCAACATAAAAATTACCCATGAGTCAGATTTACAGTACGCAGAGTATTTTTTAACAGCCGGAGACAGTGAATAGTGAATGATTTATTGAGAATAGGGCATGGTATCGATGTGCATCGATACGCCGAGTCCTATCAAGCTGACAAGCCGCTGAAACTTGCTGGTGTTCAACTTCCTGAAGAGTATTCTCTAGTCGCCCATTCCGATGGTGACGTGATTCTGCATGCAGTTTGCGATGGGATTCTGGGTGCCTGCGCAGCGGGCGATATCGGTCAACACTTTCCTGATACAGACGAAGAATATGCTGATGCTGATAGTTCTCAATTCTTAGAGCAAGTCTTACAAATTGCTGATAAGAAACAGATGCGCATCATTTCACTCGATGTAACCGTAATTGCACAGGTTCCAAGATTGGCTGAATATCGCCAGGAGATGGCTGCGAATCTCTGCGCATTATTGAGTCTGGATTCGGATCGAGTAAATTTGAAAGCCACCACCACCGAGCGCCTGGGTTATATTGGCCGGGAAGAAGGTATTGCTTGTCACGCCGTCATTCTGATGGAAGCCCATGCTAAATAAGGCTGTTCAGCTTGAATCGAATTGGAAAGGATTGGAGAGCCTTACCTACCTTACCGTGCCGCCATCGGTGAGCGCCAAACTAAAACAGAAATTTTCCGATTTTACGGTCACAGAGGATCTGGGATTCGAACTTACCGGAAGCGGCGAGCATTTGTATTTGCAAGTTAAAAAAACAAATTTATCGACGATAGAAGTCGCAAAAAAATTGGCTTCCAGTACTCAACAAAAAGTTGCCGCAGTTGGGTATGCGGGAATGAAAGATAGGCGTGGAGAATGTACACAGTGGTTTAGCGTCCCCTTGGAATCGAATAATACTTCGTTGCTTTCCAATTTTGAGAAAGATAATTTGCAGATAGTCTCGACGCAGCGCAACAGTCGGAAACTAAAAATTGGGAGCCATAAACTAAACCATTTCGAAATTACCTTAAGAGAGTGCAGTGGCAATAAAGAAGAGTTTGAGACAAATCTTGCACGAATCACCGAGTTCGGCATTCCAAATTATTTTGGACAACAAAGATTTGGCAGAGAGCTTAGTAATCTGCACCAACTCAGTGAGGTAATACAGGAAGCAACGGACAGTCATAGCAGCAAAAGTAAAAAACGATTTAAACGCAGCATGGTGATTTCAGCCGCTCGTGCCTATTTATTTAATCAGTTGTTGTCGGAAAGAATTAGTAAAAATAACTGGAATAAATACCTGAGTGGGGATGTGCTTAATCTAAATGGAACCGATCGGAATTTTGTTGTTGATCAAGCAGGATGGACGGATTCCTTGGCGGAGCGCTTGCGAACATTTGATATTCACATCACCGGACCCTTACCCGGTGCGATAGACCCAAAAGATAGGTATATAAGCAGCGCAGAAGCTGCCGATATGGAAGATGCGGTACTTGAAGAATTCTCTGTCATCATCGAGTCGCTGGGCAATTTGGGAGCAAAGGCCTCGCGCCGACCGCTAAGATTTACGGCAGAAAAAATAGACTGGTCATGGCTCGATGACCGAACCCTAAAGCTAGAATTTGCACTACGACGTGGTGCTTATGCCACCAGTCTACTGCGTGAAATCTGTATTACGGAATGAGATGGGAATGAGAATAGGAAAAAAAAGGTGAAGGAATAAGTGAAGCAAAATTTGAGTGGTATAGGCATGACTTCCCAGCGCACACGAGAACGCTTGTTGGGGCGATTGATGGATCAGGGTATTAGCAGTATGGAAGTGCTGGACGTGATTCGTTCCACGCCAAGACATATATTTCTCGATGAGGCTCTCGCTCATCGCGCTTATGAAGACGTAGCCCTTCCTATTGGTCACAACCAAACCATTTCTCAACCTTATATAGTGGCGCGCATGACCGAAGCCATGGTGACATCAGGACCGATGGATTCCGTTTTGGAAATTGGAACGGGCTGTGGATATCAGACGGCAATCATCGCTCAATTAGCAAAGAAAGTTTACACCATAGAACGTATCAAGCCCTTGTTAGACAGGGCCAAGAAAAACCTCAAGACTTTGCGCTTACGCAATATTGAATATAAACACGACGACGGCAGTCTGGGTTGGGAGCAGAAAGCACCATTCGATGCGATCATAACAACCGCTGCACCGCAACAAATACCGAACGAGTTATTGCAGCAGCTAAATCCTGAGGGCGGTCGTTTGGTTATTCCTGTAGGTGGTGATGATCGACAGGAACTCAAATTAGTTACGAGAAACGATGATGAGTTTTCTGAAACTCTCTTAGATGCTGTTCGTTTTGTTCCGCTGTTAATGGGTCAACTACAACACTAAATTCGACATGGCTGAAAAATCCCAGGCTTCAGGCAATAAATCCGTTCTTAATTTGGAAGGCCTGGTTTTATTCCTTAAGGGAATCGCTATGGGATTGGGAGATTCCATGCCTGGAGTTTCCGGTGGAACTATTGCCGTCATTACCAATATCTATGAGCGGCTAATCTTTGCAATTCGATCGATTGATCTCGAAGCATTGAAACTTTTAATCTCGAATCAGCCCGCAAAATCCTGGCAACACGTCGACGGTAATTTCTTACTCATCGTTGCACTCGGTGCATTGACCGGATTGCTGATCTCTGCAAATACGGTTCTCTATTTATTGGATAGCTACCCTGAGCCATTGATGGCTTTTTTCATTGGTCTGGTATTGGCTTCGACCTGGATACTAAAGTCTGAATTCAAATTAGACAAATTCTCAATCTGGCCGGCGCTGATCATTGGCGCAGCCCTATCAGTATTAATAGGTGGCCTGGAACCGCGAGTGGCCGAAGTGAATTTGGTCTACATATTTATTTGTGGGGCGATAGGGATATGCGCAATGATCCTGCCCGGGCTCTCCGGCGCCTTCATCTTGCTATTACTGGGCATCTACCAATTTATGCTTACGGCTTTGGTGGAATTCGAATTCCTCTACATTGCCGTCTTCGTTGCAGGATGTCTGCTTGGATTGTTAGCATTTTCTCGGGTACTGGCCTGGCTCTTGAAGCATTACCATGAGATCAGTTTTGCGGCCATTACCGGCATGCTATTGGGCTCTATTTACGTGCTGTGGCCGTGGAAGCAGGTAGTCAGCCTCTATACAGATAGCGCCGGCGATCAACATCCATTACAAAGCTCGAATATCTGGCCGTTAAACTATACAGAGATAACCGGAAATTCCCCTTGGCTAATGCTATCCATCGTTGCATTTATAGGAGGGGTAGCGGCGGTTACTTTACTGCATTCATTGTTTAACAAAAACGCTGCTGGTAGCGTCTAATGAATGAAGAAATGAAAACATGAAGCCAATAGTAATGGGAAAATCGATCATACTTTGCTGCACCGGCATGATCTTGTTGGGATGCGGTAATAATTATCAGGCGCCTGTATCTGAGCAGGGCGAGCGCCAGGTAATCAATGCGCCGATAATCGTCAGCAGTGATACGCCTAGTGGCAGTTATCGCGTACGGGAAAGTCGGCCGACAATTGTCAATTCCGAACTAAATCAACCGATTCGTCGGCGTACTACTACGACAGCAGAACCGAATGTAAGCGCAGCAGTTTCCTCGGCTTCAAATATTTCTCCAGGGCAAACCCATCGAGTCCGTGCCGGTGATAATTTAATGTCTATCGCCTTCCAATATCATTTAGATTTTCGCGCGCTGGCAAGAGCTAATGGTTTAAATCCTCCTTACACTATTTTTATCGACCAGGATATTAATCTGGATGTAAGCCGGGTAGTGGACAATCAAACTGAACGCAACAGTCAATTAGGAACTGCGGTTAACAATAATTCCGTAGCGCGATCCCAGGGCAGCTTAGGGAATGTCGGCGGATTAATTCGTCAAACGATTGGTTCGAATCGAGAACCGGAGTGGCACTGGCCACATCAAGGCAGAATCGTTAGAGGATTTCAGGCAGACGTAAGCAAGGGAATTGATATCGGTGGTCAAATGGGTGAACCAGTTTTTGCGGCGAGTGGCGGCGACGTGGTTTATTCAGGAAGAGGGGTACAAGGAAGCGGAAATTTAATAATCATTCGTCACAGCGACAAATATTTAAGTGCCTATGCCCATAATAGTGCAATGCTGGTTGGTGAGGGATCGAAGGTAACGGCGGGGGAAAAAATTGCTGAAATTGGTCAAAATTCAAATGGAGTAGCCATGCTCCATTTCGAAATTCGTGTCGATGGCCAGTCCGTTGATCCCGCCGGATTACTTCCCAGGCGATAAATCTTTCGTTTTTTATTCCGCTTTAACTTTAATATATTCAATGAGTTAGAGTTTCTTGCCCAGAAACATTTTGCCCTACTTTTTTCCTTTTAATTAAACAAAAAATTTTAAGAACAAAAACTTCTTAAATTTTCGACTAGCAGCAGTCGTTACAGATAGTAGTGAATGGAATATTACGACGCGATTTGAGACCTCAAAGAGTTATGAGAGTAGTTTTCATTTAGAAAAACTAACAGGACGTTAGGATAGAACTCCACAGGGAGAGTACAACATGGAAACGTTTGATATAGATGCTATGCTTTCCGGAAAACCTAAGAAGGCTTCGAGTAAGAGTTCAAATAAGCAATCATTTGATTTAGCTGCACGCAGTCCAGTTGCTTCCCCAAAAAATTGGGACGAATACAGCACCGCTGCTTCCGCAGAATCTGAAAATAATTTAAATCTCGATGCAACCAGATTGTATCTCAATGAGATTGGCTACTCGCCACTGTTAACAGCCGAAGAAGAAGTTTATTTCGCACGCAAAGCCTTGAAAGGTGATGAAGCGAGCCGTAAGCGAATGATCGAAAGTAACTTACGACTCGTCGTTAAAATTTCTCGTCGTTATGTTAACCGTGGATTGTCATTATTAGATCTTATCGAAGAAGGTAATCTCGGACTTATAAGAGCAGTAGAAAAATTCGATCCGGAAAAAGGCTTTCGATTTTCTACTTACGCTACCTGGTGGATTCGACAGAACATCGAAAGAGCCATCATGAATCAAACCAGAACTATTCGTCTGCCAATTCATGTGGTTAAAGAATTGAATGTTTACTTGCGCGCGGCGCGCGAGCTTTCACAAAAACTCGACCATGAACCAACTCATCAGGAAATCGCCGACTTACTCGATCGTCCGGTAGAGGACGTGAAAAAGATGATGACGCTAAATGAGCGCATCAGTTCAGTGGATACGCCCATGAGTGTGGAGTCGGAAAGATCCATCCTCGAAACGGTTGCTGACCATAATGAATCCGATCCCTGTTCGGTGTTGCAGGAATCAGATTTGTTGAAGAGCATGGACCAATGGTTGGATGATCTCTCGGTCAAACATCGTGAAGTACTAACGCGGCGTTTTGGATTGCGCGGACATCCAATTGGTACGCTGGAAGATGTCGGTCGAGAAATTGGATTGACCCGTGAAAGAGTTCGGCAAATTCAAGTAGAAGGACTGGCTCGACTTAGAGAAATCATGGAGAACCAGGGCCTGACCGCGGACAATGTTCTAGGTTAGCTCGAATTATTTGCATAAAAAAACCGCTGCCATTGGCAGCGGTTTATATTTTTGTCTCTAGCGTTCTAGATACTGTAATTTGTCAGGTTTATCCGTCCACTCTTCGGCATCGGGTAGAGGATCTTTCTTCTCGGTGATATTGGGCCAGTTTTCCGCGAGCTCAGTATTCAATGGTAGGAATTTCTGCTGGTCTTCCGGTAATTCGTCTTCTGCATAAATAGCATCTACAGGGCATTCTGGTTCACACAATGCGCAATCGATACACTCATCCGGGTGTATGACGAGAAAATTAGGCCCCTCGTAGAAACAATCTACCGGGCAAACCTCAACACAGTCTGTATGCTTGCAACGAATGCAATTTTCACCAACTACAAAAGTCATTTCTTCTCCGTACGTTCTTTAACGCTAAGCGATCTCTGCGAAACGGCAGGCATTCTACCAGCTTTTCCCTTACTTTTCTCAAGCTAGAAGGGCACAAATTCGCCGCTTATTTCGTTTTATTCTTCAATTCATAGAGTATGGACAGGGCTTCCTTCGCGGTAATCTCGTCAGGGTTAAGCTTTTCCAAAAACTCTACTGCCGGGTGTGGAGCCGCGCCGAACAGTTCTCCCTGGTTGGGGGACTTTGTCTTTACCTGTTCAGTTGGTACGGCAGGAGCCGTTCCTGCGTCCGTCTCCAGCTGTCCTAATTTATCGCGAGCTTTATCGATAACTGAAGCTGGAATTCCCGCTAATTGAGCGACCTGTAAACCATAACTCTGGCTCGCCGGACCGGATTTAACGGCGTGCAAGAAGACGATTCCATTCTCATGCTCGATAGCATCGAGATGTACATTAATGATGGTTTGATAGCTCTCAGGCAGGCTGGTTAGTTCAAAATAGTGGGTGGCAAAAAGCGTATAAGCAGATAAGCGTTCGGCGATATAAACCGCTGCTGCCCAGGCGAGGGATAGGCCATCAAAGGTACTGGTGCCCCTGCCAATCTCATCCATTAACACCAGACTGTTCGGTGTCGCATTGTGAAGAATGTTTGCCGTTTCCGTCATTTCAACCATGAAGGTTGAGCGGCCCCCGGCGAGATCATCGGAAGATCCGATTCGAGTAAAAATTCTGTCGATTGGGCCAATTGTTGCCGCCGACGCAGGAACATAACTACCACACAAAGCCAGCAGCACAATAAGTGCGGTTTGCCGCATATAAGTAGATTTACCACCCATATTTGGGCCAGTAATAATCAGCATTTTTTGTTGATCGTTCAAACAGAGATCATTGGCAATAAAGTCTTCGTCTAAAACTGTTTCAACGACTGGATGGCGACCATTTTCTAATACGATTCCAGGTTCTGCTGATAATTCTGGTAAAACGTAATTTAAGTTTACCGCTCGATCTGCAAAGCAATTGAGTACATCGAGTTCTGCAATTGCTTCAGCACTTTTTATAAGTAGGGCTAAGTCTGTTGCCAGTAAATTTAACAGTTCTTCATAAAGCGCTTTTTCCCGAGTAAGTGCTTTGCTCTTTGCGCTGAGTACTTTGTCTTCGAATTCCTTAAGTTCCGGAGTGATAAACCTTTCTGCATTTTTTAAAGTCTGGCGACGAATGTATTCGGCAGGAAGTTCTGCTTCTGCCTGCCCTTTACTGACTTCTATGTAATAGCCGTGAACGCGATTAAAACCGACTTTTAAGGTGCTTAGTCCGGTGCGTTCTTTCTCTCTCACCTCCAGGTCGACCAAATATTGTCCGGCATTGCTACTGAGATTTCTTAGTTCATCTAATTCTTCATCGTAACCTTCTGCGATAACGCCACCTTCACGAATGACTACCGGTGGATTTTCTTCGATCGCTCGTTGTAGTAATGCAGTTTGTTCGGGGAAGGTGGAAATCCGTTCTGCGAGTTGTGTTATTGATTTATCTGAATTGTTGCCGAGTTGATCTTGCAATTGCGGCAGTAAGGCATAACTGTCTCTTAGCTTGGCAAGATCTCTCGGTCGTGCTGAGCGCAATCCGAGCCGGGCCAGAATTCGTTCTAAATCGCCGATGCTTTTTAAGGTCTCTGCAATTGCTTCGAATTGATAATCTTCGATTAGCCCACCGACTACCTGCTGTCTAGTTTGCAATCGGGATTTATCCCGTAGTGGTCGATTTAGCCAGCGGGTAAGGAGGCGACTGCCCATTGCAGTAGAGCTTGAATCCAAAACTGACAGCAGTGTGTTCTGTCTGCCACCAGCTAAATTCGTATCTATTTCCAGGTTTCTGCGACTCGCCGCGTCGAGAATAACGCTGTCTGATAATTGTTCTACCTGTATCCCCTGGATATGGGGTAATTCAGATTTTTGCGTTTCTCGCGCGTATTGAATTAAGCAGCCCGCGGCCTGAACAGCAACACTCATGTCGTCGCAATCGAAAGCGCTGAGATCTTTCGTGTTGAAATGCTCACAAAGAATTCGATTCGAATTATCCAGTTCGAATTCCCATACCGGGCGCTTACGTATTGCCGGATGACTAATTTTTGCATCGGCGTCCACAAGGTCATCGCTGATTAAAATTTCAGCGGGTTTTATTCTTTCGATCTCCGTGTTGAGTGCTGCACTGCCAGTGACTTCACTCAAGACAAAGCGGCCACTGCTTATATTCATGTATGCAATGCCATAGTGCAGCCCTGCATCTTTACCTTTTGAAATTTCAGCGCCGCAGATCGACAGCAGACAATTATCCCGCCGCTCGTCTAGCAGCGCTTCATCACTTACGGTACCGGGAGTGATAATCCGTACTACTTCTCTCTCTACCGGTCCTTTGCTAGTCGCTGGATCACCAATTTGTTCGCAGATAGCGACTGAGATTCCTGCATCCACCAGCTTAACTAAATATCTATCTACGGCGTGAAAGGGAATGCCACACATGGGAATAGGCTGGCCGGAAGACTTGCCTCTGGCGGTTAAGGTGATATCGAGAACGTCGGCGGCAGCTTTGGCATCGTCATAGAAGAGCTCATAAAAGTCTCCCATGCGATAGAACAATAAGTTGTCTTGGTTTTTTGCCTTGATGCGCAGGTATTGCTGCATCATCGGTGTGTGTTTTTGCGCTTCGCCCAAGGTCTTAAACTGAAATGAAGATTTTTGTTTACAAGCAGGCGATTCTACACGGTTTGACTTTCTACTTGGACTTTATTCGCTGCTAATCATTAGCGCTTACTTCCATCGCCACAAAGTTGGTTTCCTCCACTGTAGTCGATAACATGGAAAGTATGTCTACCGCAGAAACTTCAATTGGCGAGCAGGTGCAGCTACTCGCACAAGTCTTTATTGCCAAGAAGTTAATTATGTCCACGGCCGAATCCTGTACCGGCGGATGGATTGCTCAATCATTAACCGATCTTGCTGGCAGTTCTGCCTGGTTTGATACCGGTTTTGTCACTTATTCCAACGAGGCAAAACAGCGCCTGCTTGAGGTTCCCGCTGGGTATTTTAAGCTTGATGGCCCGGGTGCGGTGAGCGAGGAAACTGTCTTAGCGATGACTCAGGGTGCGCTGCAGAATAGTCGCGCCAATGTAGCCGTTGCAGTGAGCGGTGTTGCTGGGCCAGATGGAGGCAGTGTGGAAAAACCGGTAGGTACGGTATGGATCGCCTGGCAATGGGAGGATAAAGCCAGCGCTCGATGCTTTCAATTCACCGGGGATCGACGCGCGGTAAGACTGGCCACGGTCGAGGCGGCGCTGGCGGGAGTGATCAAATTAGTGTCCTGAGATAATTTCTAAAGGAATCGTAAAATTTGCCAATATACTGGTTGTATATACAGTAATATTTTGATTTAATCGCCACTGTTCATATATACAGTGTTTGTTAGGAAACTAACTGAGTCAGCAAGTAGAGCCAAAGATCAGACAAGAATTTAACAAGTAGTGCTAAGGACTTGCTGAAACATGAACGTAGCTAGGTTGGATATTGCCCACTGTGCTTTACAGCCCGCTGCCAGCACCCTGGTTGAAATAAACAGCTAGGTGATCGCTTGATCAAGATGGTGGTGCAAGCAGTGGTCAATATCCAACTTAGCCGACCAATTAGTCGAGTAAATCGAGTAAGTGAGTCAAGAGAGAATTCAATTCAGTAAATTACTGAATAATTTCGCAAAAAGTTTAGCAAGTAGTTGGGGACAGGCTACTTTTATGGCTCAAGCTTGAGCTAAGTAACAACTGCATTACTCAAGGAACCAGCATCAGTTGTAAGGAAATACCAAGGAAACAACTATGATTGAAGATAACAGCAAAAGCGAAAGCAACAAAGAAAAAGCACTGGCAGCGGCGCTGTCACAAATCGAAAGACAATTTGGCAAGGGCTCCATGATGCGTCTCGGCGATACCGAGCGCGAAGCGATTCCATCTGTCTCAACTGGTTCTTTAGGCCTGGACGTTGCGCTAGGCATAGGCGGTCTCCCGCGCGGTCGCATCGTTGAAATCTATGGCCCGGAATCATCCGGTAAGACTACTTTAACCTTGCAGGTTATTGCGGAAGCGCAGAAAGCGGGTGGTAGCTGTGCCTTTATCGATGCCGAGCACGCCCTCGATCCGATTTATGCCGAGAATCTCGGTGTAGATGTGGACAACCTGTTAGTGAGCCAACCAGATACTGGTGAGCAGGCTCTTGAGATCTGCGACATGGTGGTGCGCTCAGGTGCTCTGGATGTGGTGGTAATCGACTCCGTAGCAGCCTTGACACCAAAAGCCGAAATCGAAGGGGATATGGGCGATACCCACATGGGTTTGCAGGCTCGACTGATGTCTCAGGCTTTACGCAAGATGACTGCCAATATTAAGAATTCCAATACGCTGGTGATTTTCATTAACCAGATTCGAATGAAGATTGGTGTGATGTTTGGATCGCCGGAAACAACTACTGGTGGTAATGCCCTTAAGTTTTACTCATCAGTAAGACTAGATATTCGCCGTATCGGCTCTATCAAAGAAGGAGACGAAGTCGTCGGCAACGAAACACGCGTTAAAGTCGTTAAGAACAAAGTTGCACCGCCGTTCAGACAAACTGAATTCCAGATAATGTATGGGAAGGGCATTCACCACCTGGGTGAGGTTATCGATCTGGGCGTTAAACAGGGTCTGATCGAAAAGTCTGGCGCCTGGTATGCCTATCAAGGTGAAAAGATCGGCCAGGGTAAGAAAAACGTCGCAATGTACCTCGAAGAAAACGCCGAAGTAGCAAACGAAATCGAAACGCAGATTCGCAGCCAGCTATTAGGCGGAGATGATGAACAAAGCGATGAAGACGCCATAGCCGCAAGTGATGATGTTGTCGTATTGGCAGATGCCAAAACGAAGAACGCCTCCTAGCAACGCTTAAGCAGTAAAATTGATAACACAAGATCGCATGGTGCTTAGGAAAGCGAGATGATCGCGAAGTTATGAACCGTTATGGTCGTGCTCGCGACCGCAGACATAGCGGAACCTATGTCAAAGGGAGCATGGACGATCATAACGGTTCAGAACGAGTGAGGGCTCGTTTAGCGAAATACTCAATTACTATTCGCAAAATGCAAAAGAGTGGAATGTCGAATATAAACTCGGATCGCAGTCTTAAGCATTATGCGATCTCCTGATGTCCCCGTTCTCCGGCGGGCCGCCATGGATTTCTTGGCTCGCCGGGAACACTCTTTTTTCGAACTCAAACAAAAACTGCTCATAAAATATCCAGAACTGGTAATCAACGATCTGGAAGAGGCGCTCAGTCAGCTGCAGCAAGAAAAGCTGCAATCTGATGAAAGGTTTTCGGAATCCTTTATTCGCTATCGTAAATCCAGAGGATTCGGCTATCGGCATATCAGGGCAGATTTATCATCAAGACGAGTTCATCCCGATATTATCAGCAACCATCTCTACATCGACGACGATGACTGGACAGAAATTGCACAACGTCTAATCGACAAAAAGCTGGGTGATTCCAAGCAACTGGAATTTGGTGGCAAGCAGCACAGGAAACTACTGCGCTTTTTTGAGTCCAGGGGATTCTCCTCAAACGAAATCCAGCACATCCTGGCAAAGTCAGTGAAATTTTTGTCAATCGAAGGGAAATAAATCCAGTCAATCTATTGTCTCTCTAATTGCATTATACTTCGCACTAAGCAACAGCTCGGGAAAGGACTGACTTTGCCCCTGGGTCGGGATGGACAAGATTAAAATCAAATCTGGCATTTACAAAAGACTTCCTATTTTACTTTTCGTTTCTGCGCTAAGTTCAAATAATGTCAGCGCAAATTCTTTTTATCAGTTTAGTGTTTCTGCTGGCAACGAAGACAATGTGCCTCGAGGTCTGGACAGTATTCATGAATTGGATTCGCATTTTGTAAGATTCGACCTGAGTGCGGGCAAACTCTATCAACTGGGATTGAATGACACGGTAACACTCTCATCCAATGTATTTGCCCGTAGACTTAATGATCTCGGAGGATTCGACAGTCAGGGACTCGGTATAAGTGCAAATTTCAGTCATAAACTGGGTTTTGGTGCCTACGCTGGGAGGTTTGGAGCGATTTTGAGTGCAACCAGGGAAGAGTTTCGTGGTGAAGCACGGGATAACGACCTCTATGGAATCGAAATTAACTATCAAAAGCGCTTAGGGCCCGCATGGTTTGTCTACGGGGGCATCGACTATCAAGAGAGCAGGGCGGATTCTTTGCCTGACGATCCGGCAATATCAGCCTTTGGTTATGATCCGACAGCTCGACTTCCATATGAATTATTTGAATATGATTCATCCAGTGTTTTTCTCGAGCTAGAATATACTTTTGAAAATGGGATTCTAGCTTCAGGAGGCTATCGCCACATCGATGGCGCTACTGTAGCCAGCACCACCCAACCAGGACAAGATCTTTATAAAATCTCCGATGCCTTCTATTCCGATCCGGCATTTCCCAATCCCTGGTTTGGATACCAATTGGAAGCGGACACTGACGAGTGGTCCTTGGGTGTCAGTTTGCCTATTGGTAGAGATTCTTCTTTTGATGTGGGTTACAGCTGGCATGACATTCGTGCAACGGGCAACCGCGACTACGAAAACTCGATTGTCTCGGTAACTTTTACCCAAGGATTTTAAAAAAGTATCTAGCAATATGAATCGAATATTTTCAGCAATTATAGTCTTCTGTTGCTCTGCTTCGGTATTTGGACAGAGCCTGACGGTTTCTGTAACAAGCAATGAGGGAGAACCGATTCCCGGCGCGGTAATTGAAATACTCCTGCCAGATGAATTGAAAAGTGCCTATGGGGAAACTACCTCAAACCAGGTCGATCAAATCGATAAAGAGTTTGTTCCAACCATCACCACCGCAGTAGCAGGCAGCCAAATATCATTTCCTAACAGTGATGACATCTTGCATCACGTCTATTCCTTTTCTCCCGCGAAGACTTTCAATATTCCGCTCTACGGTCGTCGTGAAAATAACGATTTCGTGGAAACGTTCGAAACGCCTGGAGTAGTGGAAATAGGATGTAATATTCACGACTGGATGTTGGCATACATCTATATAGGGGAAACATCATTAGTCGCTATTAGTGATGATTCAGGAATAGCGCAGCTTGATTCTCTTCCCGAAGGAGAGTTTGAGTTAAGCATCTGGCATCCTCGTCTGGCAGAAAGTAGCGGCTCTACACAAACCATTACTGTTACTGGAACAGCGTCTCTGGATTTACAGATTGAATTAGAACTTGTTCGGGATCGTCGAGTGCGTCGGGCACCCTCTGCCAATCGTAATCGCTATCGATAGGCAAACGTGACCACTACTAACCCCGTCATCGGTTTTTCCAGTTTCAGGTCGCGATTAATAAGCTTCCTACTTGCTCTGCTAATTCCTGTGTTGGGTGGGATTTTCTATTACGTTAATTCTAATAATGAGGAATATACAGAAGAAACCATAAATACTTACCTGGAGTTAGGCGCCGCTGTATTCGATGACACACGCGAACAACAAGCCGCAACGCTTATCACAGTCTTTAACAGTTTGACTTGGGATTTCGGTTTTCGAACAGCCTATGCAGCGAACGATCCTGCGACTCTGTTTGATGCTGCACTCAACGTTTTAGACAGATCCTTGGAAAGTGGCGACATGATCATGATTGTCGATCTTGAACTTAATGTTGTGGTCGATACAGAGCTGCAAGGATTTGTTGCATTAGAAGGTGGATGGAAGGAACTAGTTGATCGTGCCGACTTAAGCGAAGATGGCATCGCCGAGGCCATATTGACCATCGAAGACAATCCTTATCAGGTCATCGCGCTTCCTCTTTATTTGCCACGCCAGGTCGCCTGGATTATTGGAGGCTTTGCACTCGATAGTGATTTCGTCACAGAAGTAAAAGACACCGTTGTTTCGGATCTAAGTATCGTACGCTTATCCAATGATTCTTCACTTGAAGTTATTGAATCCACATTACCGGACGATCAACGCGAGCTATTGGCAGAGCAACTAATTGTTTCTCCGCAAGTTTTTAACTCGTTGCAGCGCATCGATTTTATCGAAGAAGAATTTACGACTCTCTTACGGCCGCTCTTCGGTAGTGCTAACGATCCGGTGCAGATCATCGCAGTAATTCAGCGCTCCTATGATGAGAACAACGAAAATGTAGTTCAATCTCGTCAGCTCTTGATTCAGTTTTATGCGCTAATCATTGTCATAAGCCTAATTGCGGTTATTTTTCTTGCTCGATCGATCTCTAATCCGCTGACTCGATTGGCAACTATTGTGCAGCGCATAGAGAAAGGTGATTACGACATGCAAGCGGATATCCGTTCCCGAGACGAATTGGGCACCTTGGCTGATTCCGTTAACTCTATGGCGGTAGGTTTAGCAGAGAAAGAAAAAGTTAGAGATTTGCTGGGAAAAGTAGTATCCCATGAAATAGCGGAAGAGCTACTGAACAATCCTATCGAACTCGGTGGGGAAGAGCGCGACATAACTATTGTGTTTTCAGACATTAGAGGATTTACTAGCTTTTGCGAAGGCTTGCCGCCGCGTCAGGTATTGGAAGAGTTGAATAAAGTATTGAGCACGATTTCAGACATCATAGAGGCTCACAGCGGTGTGGTTGATAAATACCAGGGAGATGCCGTGATGGCGCTTTTCGGCGCACCGATTAAAGGCGAAAACGATGCCAGAAATGCCATGAATGCGGCCATAGAGATTATTGCTGCCTTAGGAAAGATGGACGGCATGTTGAGCGCCTGTGTTGGTGTGAATACCGGCCTGGTAGTCGCCGGAAATCTAGGCTCTGAAAACAGGCTGAATTATTCCGTGATAGGGGACACGGTAAATCTTTCCGCCAGGTTGGAGAGCCTCACTCGTCACTATGGCGTAACAAATATCGTTAGTGAAGCGAGTAAAAACGCAGCCCCTGAATTTGACTATCGAGAAATCGATGAAGTAAGAGTTGCTGGCAAGCAGGAGTCAGTTCGAATCTATGAACTGATTGCTAAACCGGAGTCAATTACCAAAGCCGAAAGGGAAGAGCTGGACTGGTATGCTGATGCACTGCAAAGTTACCGGCATAAGAGCTGGCTGGTTGCAGAAGAAAAATTTTCGGAGCTCTCCAAATCCTGTGAGTACAAAACGCTCTATCAGGTATTCTTGGATCGAATAACCTATTTTAAGAACAATCAGCCGGCAGAAGATTGGACCGGAATATTTACCTTTGGAAAGAAATAAACTTAAACCTAGTAGTTAGAACCATTAATGAAGCTAATAAAACCTTTTCGTGGGCTTAGACCTACTCGCGAACTCGCCCCACAAGTGGCGTCTCATCCTTATGATGTAATTAACAGAGAAGAGGCTCTGGAGATTGCCAAAGATAACCCCCATAGCTTTCTGCACATCAATAAACCTGAAATCGATGTTGATAGTAGTGTTCATGCCTTCGATGAATCTGTTTACGCCAAGGGCAGCGAAAACCTGCAGCGCTTTATAGAGGAAGGAATACTGCAACAAGATGGCGAGGAAAAATTTTACGTCTACAGGCAAGTGATGGGAACTCACTCACAAATCGGACTGGTAGCCGCAGCGTCCGTTGAAGCCTATGAAAAAAACTTGATTAAAAAGCATGAATTTACCCGACCCGACAAAGAAGACGATCGCGTAAATCATATGGATGCTTTAGGCGCGCAGGTTGGTCCGGTTTTTCTGACTTATAAATCAGAAGATTCAGTCAATGAGTTGATATCACAAATTGTCGAAACCACTCCTGAGTATGACTTTACCGCCGACGATGGAACCAAGCATACCTTTTGGGTTATTGAAGATGTAACGGTGTCGGCTGCCATAGAGGCCGCCTTCGATAGTGTGGATTGTTTGTATGTTGCCGATGGTCATCATCGTTCTGCCGCTGCGAGTCGAGTGAAGCACCTCTATCAAAAACGTAATGAGTCCCACAGCGGATCTGAGTCATATAACTATTTCCTGGTGGTTCTTTTTCCCCACAACCAAATGCAGATTCTGGATTACAACCGCATATTGAAGGATTTGAACGGCTTGAGTGCGGAAGAATTTCTCTCTGTATTGGCTGAAGATTTTAATGTAGAAAAAGTAGCCGACCACAGTGCTGCAAAACCGAAACAAGCTGGCGAATTCGCACTTTACACTAACAACAATTGGATAAAGTTAACGGCGAAAGCAGAACTGCTAAGTGGAATAGATAAAGATGATCCAGTGAACTCTTTAGACGTTAGCATTATGCAGAATCAAATTTTAACGCCGCTGTTAAACATCAAAGATCAACGTACCGACAAGCGTGTCGATTTCGTAGGTGGTATACGTGGGCTTACAGAATTAGAGAAACGTGTGAATAGTGGAGAGTGGGAAGCTGCTATTGCTTTGTACGCAACATCGATTGAAAGTTTAATGGCTATCGCCGATGCTAATGAAGTGATGCCGCCGAAATCTACCTGGTTTGAGCCTAAACTAAAGAGCGGTTTGGTTGTACATATGCTCGATTGATCGTTCTATTCTTCGTTAGTTCTTTCTAAAGCAAAAATTCGGTTATGTGAAAGTGCCAAGACTCACATTAAGAATAATGTGAGTTAGTGCTTGGCGCTGCAAATATTTACTTGATTTGGTTTGTTGTCTACTCCGAAAGCGTCATTTAGCACAGTGCTCCTAAATTGCATGCGTATGCACATATAGTGTTTGAATGCTTCGGTGAAGCTTTGTGGAGTTCCAGTTAACAGTTTCATCGTTGTTTCAACCTTTGTGATTCGTTTTAGTGCCTTTTAGCCATCTTTGGCGCTCTCTTACCTAGTTAAACGAAGCAAAGTGAAAAAAGGTTTACAGATTATTCTAAAAAACCAGGAACAAGCTCATCGGAACAGGCTGCTAAGTATAAAAAAGCCAATTCCCGCAATTGTTACGGGATATTGGCCTTTAGACGATGGGCCCCGACAGAAGCCCTATGGCTGATTCTTAAGCTGCGTCTTGTTGGTTGACGTCAATCAGCTTGTTGTCGCCGTTTTTAATCGGAATAGACTTCGGTTTCATTGCCTCTGGCATCTCACGTACTAGGTCAATATGCAGTAATCCATTCGCTAATCTCGCTGCAGTTATCTCGACATGGTCGGCTAACTGAAAACGGCGCTCAAAATTCCTCGCGGCAATGCCTTGATGAAGGTAATTTCGGCCTGCTTCTTCATCTAATTTCTTGCCTTTTACAGTAAGTGTTTGTTTTTCGGTCTGAATATCGAGTTCATCTTCTACAAACCCTGCAACTGCCATAGAGATGCGGTACTGGTCCTTATCGATTAATTCGATGTTGTAGGGAGGGTAGCTCGATGAAGTAGATTCCGCTCTCGATACTGAATCCAGTAGGGAAGAAAGGTGATCGAATCCAACGGCGGATCTATAAAGGGGTGAAAAGTCAAAATTTCTCATAGTCATATCCTAATAAGTGCCCTAATTACAGGCGAGTAAGCAATATGGAAAGTTAAATGCCTATCTAAAGATCAGGCGCGGTAGCCGGCCTCTAATGAGCACTGGCTACGTATTACTTAATGCGGGCGGGGGCGCTAAATTTCAAGCGCAGCATGCCTGAGAAACGCGGATTGTGGGCTGTTGGAATTACCAAAAATAGGGTGGGATCAAATGTGATGCCGATCACATTTAAACCTAATGTAAATTCTAGGAAGCCTACAGAAAACGAACGGTAGGTTAGAGGCTTATATTGTAAATGTGATTTTCGACATTAAGAGCGACTAGCTCGAACGTTAGTAAGTACTATAAGGGCTTATGCGATTGGAAAAACCAGTGAAAGCCCCGAGAACTGTACAGTGTAGACATTTACTGATTTTCTCGGGCTGAAAGCATCAATGGTCTCGCTTTCTCTTAGTTATAGACGGTATAACGGCAATTGCCATTTTATTTTTAGTCTATAAGCGCGCAAATGCAGAATTCGTGTACGTTGTAGCAGAAGATAAGTGCGGATCAATTGAGGCTTGAACCAGGGTGGATTGCGGACTTAGACAGCCTAAGCCCGCATGTTTCACAGGGTTTACGCACTAAATAGCCAGAATGTCCATAAATTCGTTAACAGGTGTGCTCTCCAGCTTTTCCTGGTCTTTAAGCAAGTCATAGATCTGCTCACAGCGGGGTGCAGGAAAGCGGGTAGCGAGATTTGCCTGGAATTTGGCTTCCAATAAGGGAATGCCTTCTTCGCGGCGTCTGCGATGACCTACCGGATAGTCGATTTCAACCTTCTCAGTGCAATTACCGTCTTTAAAATACACCTGTAAGGCATTGGCAATGCTACGTTTTTCCGGTTCTAGATATTCCTTGGTGTAAGTAGGATTTTCATGGATTTCCATCTTCTCCCTGAGCTCATCGATTATCGGATGAGCCGCATGGAAGCTGTCTTCATAGTGCTCTGCTACCAGGTTGCCGAAAGCCAGCGGTACCGCAGTCATGTACTGTAAGCAATGATCTCTATCGGCTGGGTTATTAAGCGGGCCAACCTTAGAGATTATGCGGATTGCGGACTCATGGGTGTGGATTACGATCTTTTCAATCTCGCCAAGGCGGTCTTTTACTTGAAGGTAGAGCCTAACCGCAGCTTCAGCGGCAGTCTGCGAGTGAAATTCGGCCGGGAATGATATCTTAAATAGGATGTTTTCCATGACGTAGCTTTCATAAGTTCTTGTAAATGAAAAAGAATTACCCTTAAAGGAAACATCATAAAAGCCCCAGGTAGACGCAGATAAAACACTGGGATAACCAATTTCGCCCCGTAAAGTCAGGTCTGCAAGCCGAACAGCCCGGGAAGTAGCATCTCCTGCAGCCCAGGACTTACGAGGGCCAGCATTAGGCGCGTGCCGATAGGTGCGCAAGCTTGAACCATCCAGCCAGGCTTGGGAAAGGGCATCGATAATCTGCTCTCGTGTACCCCCAAGCATACGGGTAGCAACTGCGGTAGAAGCAATCCTCACCAGCAAAACGTGGCATAGACCGACTCGATTAAAGCTATTCTCCAGGGCCAATACACCCTGAATCTCATGGGCCTTAATCATGGCAGTGAGTACGTCATGCATTAGCAGAGGAGGTTTACCTTCGCTAATGCGGGTTTGAGAGAGATAATCCGCGACCGCGAGGATTGCGCCCAGGTTATCGCTGGGGTGGCCCCACTCGGCGGCGAGCCAGGTGTCGTTATAGTCCAGCCAGCGAATAACGCAGCCAATATCCCAGGCGGCTTTAACCGGATCCAGGCGAAATTGAGTCCCTGGAACCCGCGCCCCGTTTGGCACAACCGTACCTTCCACCAGTGGTCCCAGTAATTTCGTGCATTCAGGGAATCGAAGCGCGAGAAAACCACAGCCCAGGGTGTCCATAAGGCAGTTTCTGGCGGTGTCATAAGCTTCGGTGGAGTCTATTTCGTAATCACAGACGTAATTAGCGATGTCCACAAGCACCTGATCTGGCTCTGGACGGGTGTTTAATTCAACATTTTGAGACACTTAAATAACCTTTAAATTCATAGAGTTAATATAATTTTGTTATGTGTAATGTACTGTACTAGAACTAGCGATCAGCTATATCGACCCAATCAGCGGTTTCAGGGCCGGTGTATTCGGCGCTAGGGCGAATTATTCGATTATTGGCCCGCTGTTCTTTCACGTGAGCAGCCCAGCCCGTAACCCGCGACATGACAAAGATCGGGGTAAACAGCTTGGTCGGTATGCCCATGAAGTGATAAGCCGCCGCATGGAAGAAGTCGGCATTACAGAAGAGCTTCTTTTCCCGCCACATCACTTCTTCGCAGCGGACTGAGACCGGGTAGAGCACGGAATCTCCTGCTTCTGCGGCTAATTTTTCTGCCCAGGTCTTAATAACCACATTCCTTGGGTCAGATTCTCGGTAGATGGCATGGCCGAAACCCATAATCGTCTCTTTCCGCTCGAGCATGCCGAGTAGGGCTTGTTCAGCTTCATCTGGTGTTTGCCAGTTCTCAATCATAGCCATGGCCGCTTCATTAGCCCCTCCATGGAGCGGGCCGCGCAGGGTACCAATGGCACCAGTAACGCAGCTGTGCATATCGGATAAGGTGGAAGCGCAGACCCGGGCGGTAAAGGTAGAAGCATTAAATTCATGCTCTGCATAAAGAATCAGTGAAACGTTCATGACCTGACTGAATAAATCAGTAGGCGACTCTCCCAGGAGCATGTGCAGGAAATGGGCGCCAATGGAGTCATCATCCAGGGCAGTTTCGATGCGTTTGCCCTCATGGGAGTAGCAATACCAGTAGCAAATTATGGAGGGTAGAGCTGCCAGGAGCCGGTCAATTACCTCATCCTGTCTGTCGAACAAGCCTTCAGGCTCCAGATTTCCTAACATCGAGCATCCAGTGCGCATGACGTCCATAGGATGGGCAGAAGCAGGGATTCTTTCTAGGGCGTCTTTTAGTTCTTCAGGTAATGCTCGTAAAGATTTGATCTTATTAGTATAAGTATCTAACTGATCTTGCGTCGGTAGCTGCCCTCGAAGTAGCAAATAGGCCACTTCTTCGAATTTGGCCTTCTCAGCCAATACCGAGATATCCAATCCCCTATAGGTCAGTCCGGTGCCCGTCTTGCCTACGGTACAAAGTGAGGTTTCTCCTGCAACCTGTCCACGCAGGCCAGCCCCACCTAGCTTCTTATCTGCCATTCTCTATCTCCATGTCCTTTTTGCGCTGAATCTGCCGGATATCTTACTCAAATCAGTCTAACAAATTGAGCGTCAGCAGTTTCTTCGTATTCAGTTGATTAAAGTCTAATAACTCTTTGTTATTACTAGGATTTGCCTTCGAAAAGCGCATCTAATTTGTCTTCATAGGCATGATAACCCAACACCTCATACAGCTCTGTTCGGGTCTGCATTCTATCTACAATCGCCGTCTGGTCCCCATTGATAGATATAGTCTGATAGACGTCCAGGGCAGCCTTACTCATAGCTCGGAATGCACTTAATGGATACAGCACCATTGCCACTCCGGCTTCATTGAGTTCCGTACAGTTGAATAGGGGGGTATTCCCAAATTCTGTGATATTCGCCAGTATCGGGACTTTAACCGCATCCGCAAACTGACGATATTGCTCTAATTCAAGGATCGCTTCAGGGAAAATGGCGTCTGCACCAGCTTCCACACAAGCCACAGCTCGCTCAACGGCTGCTTCCATGCCTTCTACCGCCAGGGCATCGGTCCGCGCCATAATGACAAAATCATCATCAATTTTCGCATCTGAAGCAGCCTTAATCCGATCAACCATCTCCGCCTGGCTAACAATGGCCTTATTAGGCCGGTGCCCACAGCGCTTCTGCGATACCTGATCCTCGATATGCACCGCTGCAGCGCCAGCCTTTTCCATGGCTTTAATCGAGCGGGCAATATTAAAAGCGCCACCCCAGCCGGTATCGATATCCACCAAAAGAGGCACGTCGGTGGCATTACAGATTCGCTCAACGTCAGTAATAACGTCATTAAGACTAGTAATGCCTAAGTCGGGTAGGCCGTAAGACGCATTCGCCACGCCACCACCTGATAAGTAAATCGCCTTATGCCCGGCGTCCTCAGCCAACATAGCGCAGTAGGCATTTATGGTGCCCACGATCTGTAATGGCTGGTGTTTTTCCAGCGCTTCGCGGAAAAGCGCTCCAGGAGATTTATTTTTCATAACTATTCCAATAAAAATGCACTATAACTATTTGATTTTAAATATGTAAATTACTTTGAACTAGATCACATTCCAATTTCGCAGCGACACTGAACCGGGCTACAAGCCCCTAAAATCGGCAAATCCTTTTTGTGTCACCGTATTTAATCATCCAAATTCCAAACTCCATAATAAGCTACTATTTTAGTGTCTATTTAGTTTCAATTTAGTATATAACTCACTGTTTTTAATATATAAAAAATATGTGATGCCTATCACACTTAGTTCCCAACGTCTATTCTTGCTCTATTCTGCTCATCAATGCTTTTCGAGCATTGGCAATATGTCGATTCATCAATAACTCAGCCAATTCCCCATCCGCCTGCTCGATAGCGTCAACAATCTGATAGTGCTCTTTGAATGCCTGGATAGGGCGAGAAGGCTCATTGGCAGTCTGCACCCGATACATACGCAGCAAGTGATAGAGCTCACCACAGAGAATGTCGAATAGCCGCGCATTGCCACTAAGACGGACGATTTGAAAATGAAAATCCAGATCTCCCTCCCGCTGGTAGTACCGAAGCCCATTTTCAGACTGAATCTGCTCCTCATGCTGCGTTAGCAGCTCACGTAGCCGCAGATAATCCTCTGCAGTGGCATTGGTTGCAGCAAGGCGGCAAGCCAGCCCCTCTAGAGATTCTCGAATTTCATATATTTCAATAAGTTGAGAGATATTCAGCGAAACGATATTAGCCCCAACATTAGGCTTAATCTCAACCAGCTTACAGCCCTCCAGGCGCCGAATAGCCTCCCGCAGTGGCCCGCGGCTAATTCCGTATTGCTTGCTCAGCTGGGGTTCGTTGATCTTCGAGCCAGGCGCTAATTCGCCTTTAACAATGGCAGTTCGAATCTGATCGAACACATCATCAGCGAGAGTGGAGGACTTTGCATTCAGTGCGTTAGCTGTTTCGGCTGCCATGGAAGGGTATTGTCAACAAAAAATAAGGAATACAGAGATTTTGCCTAAGTATTGCAGCTAATTCAATATAATTGTCGACAATTTAATGCTTTTTAACAGATTCTCCCCGCCCAATACCGTAATAGATAATACCCAGTGCCCGCATTTGCTCTGGATCGTAGAGGTTCCGGCCATCAAAAATCACTGGATTCTTAAGATTGTCGCGGATTAATTCGAAATCAGGAGCGCGGAAGTGTTGCCATTCGGTGCAGATGACCAAGGCATCCGCGTCGGGAAGGGCTGCATTGGCCGTACCTACTAATCTGAAGTCTTCACGCTGCCCGTAAATACGCTCAGCTTCAAACATAGCAGCAGGATCAAATGCCTCAATTGACACTCCCTGTGACCATAAAGCTTCTAAAAGTACGCGACTCGGGGCTTCTCGCATATCGTTGGTGTGTGGTTTAAAGGATAATCCCCAGAATGCTAGTTTTTTGCCTTCTAAATTCCCCTCAAAATGCTGATTTATAAGAGAATATAGCCTTGTCTTCTGATATTGATTTGCGCACGCAACCGCTTCTAGTACAGTTACTGGGCTTTCAAATTCCTTCGCAAACTCAACCAGTGCGGCCACGTCTTTTGGAAAGCAGGAGCCACCATAGCCGCACCCTGGATAGATATACTGATAGCCAATTCGAGGATCTGATCCGATGCCTTTCCTTATTTGTTCAATATCAGCACCAAGATTCTCTGCTAAGTTCGCAATTTCATTGATAAAACTGATCTTGGTGGCAAGCATGGCATTGGCCGCATACTTAGTGAGTTCAGCGGACCGGATGTCCATATAGACCATGCGATCAGAGTTTCGATTGAAAGGTGCATACAGCTCTTTAAGTACTTGTTTTGGCTCCTCAATATCAGCGCCCACAATGATGCGGTCCGGTTTCATGAAATCAGCTACAGCAGCACCTTCTTTGAGAAATTCGGGATTTGAAGCAACAGAGCATTCAATATCTTCATTTCTAATGGCTAATTCCCGTGCAACAGCTGCATGAACTTTGTCTGAAGTGCCAACTGGGACGGTGGATTTAGTCACCACGATTTTTGAATTCTCCATGTATTTCCCAATGCTAGCGGCAACTTCTAATACTTGGCTTAAATTAGCCGAGCCATCTTCGTCGGGAGGGGTGCCTACTGCAATAAGAATCAACTGACTGTGCTCAATGGCGGTTTTAACATCGTCAGAGAAACTCAGCTGCCCCGATTTTCCATTCTCCAGGACTAGCTCTTTTAGCCCTGGCTCATAAATTGGCACTATTCCTTCGCGCAATCCTTCAATTTTCTTGCTATCAACGTCCATGCAGAGAACATGGTGACCCACCTCAGCGAAGCAGGCAGCTGCGACCAGGCCAACATAGCCAGCCCCAAATATCGTTATTTTCATTTGCTATTAATTTCCAGTGATTGTAAGTGCGAGTTTATCAATACAAACAGAAATATTTATGACACAAAAGAGTTCAAATTGAAGAGCGTTCAAGACTTGAACACGAAAATAAACGGCGTAAACTGCAACTGCAGATTGAGGATAATCCTCAGTTGAAGTTGCCATAAAAAGACAAAAAAACAGCACATTCTGCAAAATTGCGAGATTGCTGGCGGTAGCGTGCCTTAGATTCGATGGCTTGAAAGACGGGGCTTAAACTAAAAGTCGTAACTATCTGAAAATAAAAAGAAATGAACTCATTCAATCCGGCACCGAACAATTCGAACGCTGATAAGCATTGGTACTTGGTTTACTCAAAACCACGCCAGGAAGACGTTGCCAAGCACCAGCTTGAACGCCAAGGCTATACAACCTATCTGCCAAAGATTGAGGTCCAATTTCGTAAGGGTTCTGATATTAGATCCCGAATAGAGCCATTCTTTCCCAGGTATCTATTTATCGAGCTCGACCAAAAATTCGATGATTGGAGCCCTATAAGGTCGACTATAGGGGTCTGTGGAATCGTTCGATTCGGCGGAGTTCCTCAGTCAATACCGGAATCGCTAATTGTGGAGCTAGTAAGGAATGAAAATAGCGATAAATTTCAAATAGTTAAGGAAGTATCTTGGAACAAAGGAGATGTATTGGAGATTGAACAGGGCCCATTCTCCGGTTACCGCTGCATATTCCAAGAATCTAAGGGTGTACACCGGGTTTCGGTGCTATTAGACATCATTGGCAAGCAAACTCGCGCGTTACTGAATAAAGAAGATCTCGAAATCCCTCAATACGTTTAGTATTTCCCAAGTCGATAAATGAATGCTGATTTAGATTCTAAAACACTCCTATCTCATTGATTTTAATAATTTTTCAAACTAGTGAATCCAGAAGTAACTGGAGATCATCCTATGCAAGATGAAATAACCTATAAAATTCTAAAATCCATAGAAGAGAACCCAAATCAATCCCAGCGTGAACTTTCGAAATCCCTTGGAATCAGTTTGGGCAAGCTAAATTATTGTCTGCGAGCATTGGTTGATAAGGGATGGGTGAAGGCAAGAAATTTTAAGGAAAATCCTAATAAAGCTGGTTATCTCTACCTTTTAACTCCATCTGGTGTAGAGCAAAAAACCAAAGTTACTGTTCGCTTTTTAAAGCGAAAAATGCAGGAATATGAGCAAATCAAAACTGAAATAGAGCAACTGCAAAACGAAGCAAAATAGTTGCTTTTAAATTCACAACAATTCTAAAAAACGATAATAGAATTAGGCAGTTAATGTCGGTAATATCGGCAAACCATTAAGATCAACAATCAGAACCTGAACAAATTGGGCTCCCATTAGTAAATACCTATATAAAGAAGAAAGAAATTACCTGAGTGCACACAACACAATGAAGAGAACTCCAAATCTAAATCTCTGCCTTTCATTAGCTTCTAAAATTTTGTTTTTGCTTTCGCTTGCTGTAGGAGTAAATCAGGTTGGTGCGCAGAACATCAATCTGACTCCCGAACAGATGGCGCAGCTGCAAGCTCTAACACCTGCACAAAGACAGGCGCTGTTAGATAGTTTGAGCTCACCTGCGCTTACTCAAGAGCAAATTGCAGAGCCACTAGACGTTGAGCCGCGAGCGCGAGCGCCGCAAACAATTAATTCAAATGCGATTGAAAGAAACTTTCAAATTGAGCAACAAGCTGATGATGCTGATTTAGCAGAAGAAGGTACCACTCCTACAAATAGTTCTCAGCTTGAACAATTTGGATACAGTTTATTTGCGGGTTCTCCAACTACATTTGCGCCAGCTACTGACATTCCTGTTCCTGCAAATTACGTCATGGGCCCTGGTGATAATGTCATCATTCAGTTGTATGGCCAGCAAAATGTGACTCACGAGTTGGTAATCACGAGAGAAGGAGTCCTACTCTTACCTGAGATTGGGCCAATTGCTGTCTCAGGATTAAGTTTTGATGACTTAAGAGCTCAAATTGATGAAATAGTTAGTACACAACTTATTGGGCAACAAGCGGCAATTACACTTGGAAACCTCCGATCCATTCGAATCTTCGTTTTAGGTGAGGCTTTTCGCCCTGGTTCTTATACTGTCAGCGGCCTCTCTACTATGACTAACGCACTGTTTGTAAGTGGTGGAATTACAAATGTTGGCTCTCTTCGAAACATACAATTGAGAAGGCAAGGTGAAACTGTTGCGGAGTTAGACCTATATGATCTTCTACTGGAAGGCGATACAAGTGCCGACCAAAGATTGTTGCCAGATGATGTTCTTTTTATTCCGCCAATTGGCCCAACCGTAGCAGTTTCTGGGGAAGTTATACGGCCTGCGATCTATGAGATTAAAGACGAATCAACCACTTTAGAAGTTTTAATGCTTGCAGGTGGTCTGTTGCCAACAGCTTATCCTCAAGCTTCAAGAATTGAACGTATTGATGGGCAAGGATTGAGAACAGTTGTGGATGTGGATTTAGCAGGACCGTTAGGCCAAGCGGAACAGGTTCGCAATGGTGATCTTATTCAAATTAATCCAGTTCTTGATCAATTGGAAAATGTCGTAATTACCGAGGGGCACTTGCAAAGACCTGGTGGATTTCAGTGGCGTGAAGATTTGAGAGTGTCCGATGTCATTGGATCTATTTCAGCGTTACTTCCGAATCCAGATCTTAATTACGCTTTGATAGTTCGCGAACAGCAGCCCACAAGAATTTTCCAAGTCATGAAACTGAGTTTAGGAGAGGCGCTAACTAATCCAAATTCCGATGCTGACTTACTGTTAGAGCCTCGCGATCGAATCATAACTTTTGGGGCAACTGAATCGCGTGAAGAGAATCTAGAAGACCTAATAATCGAACTAAATGAGCAAGCCAGTTTCGATAACCTGGCAGCTTTAATTGAAGTGCAAGGCAATGTACGATTTCCCGGCCTTTACCCGTTCACCGAAAGCATGACTGTTGGAGATATTGTTAATTCTGCGGGTGGAATGCTGGAAAATGCAGATTCGGATTTTGCATTAGTAGTAAGGATTCAAGATAACCAAGGAAACATCGAAGTTCATGATGCTACTACGGGAACAATAAGTATCGAAACAAATATAGCTATCGAAAGAGGGGATACCCTGCTCGTTTTTGATGCAAACGAACCGCGCACTGGGCTATTGCAAAATGTCATAAACCAATTGCAATCCCAGGCAGATTCAGCTGAGCGATCCAAAATTGTACAAGCCTCAGGACAGGTAAAGTTTCCAGGAGAATATCCACTTTACGATGGAATGACAGTTGAAGGGCTTATTCGATCTGCGGGAGGACTTAGTGAAAGCGCGTTAACAACCGAGGCTGAGATGACTCGCTATTTTGTATCTGGTGATTCCGGGAGGCAAATAGATCATATTGATGTAAACCTCATAAGCTCAACAGTTAATGGCAGAAACTTAGAACTTCGCGAGTTTGATAATTTGGTATTGCGTCAGCTTCCTAACTGGGTAGAACCTGAAGCAATCGAACTAGCAGGGGAGGTAGTGTCTCCAGGAACTTATTCGATCGCAAAAGGCGATTCCCTTTCATCTGTAATCTCACGCGCTGGTGGGCTCACTTCGTTTGCAGATGCTAACGCAAGTGTTCTCTTAAGAGCAGAATTGAGAGAGCGAGAAAGAGAGTTATTGGCGCAGTATCAAGAAGAACTAGAGAGCGATATCGCTGCTGTGGCGCTTGAAGAGGATGGCGAAGATCAGGGAGATGTATTGAGTATTGGAGAAGATCTCATAGAGCAAGTTGAAGAAGCAGATCCATTAGGAAGATTAGTAATAGATCTACCAGGTTTGATGGCAGGAAATGATAACTTAGATGTTATCGCCAGGAATGGAGACCAACTATTCATACCAAGAACGCGCCAGGAAATTACCATATTGGGAGAAGTTAATTATCCTACATCGCACGTTTTCGATCCTGCCCTTGGAGTAGAGGAATACATTAACTTGAGCGGAGGATTGACTCAACGATCTGATGCTGGTCGAACTTATATTATTAAAGCGAATGGCCAGGTTGTTACTTTTGGGGACTCCAGATGGTTCTTTGACCGCAATGCTTCTGACCTTGAAGCTGGAGATACTATTGTTGTTCCGTTTGATATTGAGCCAACAGACTATTTCACCACATGGGCGAGTGTATCGCAGATATTATTTAATCTGGCTACTAGCGTCCTTGCAATAAATAGTGTCCAAAATTAGCTGCAATTCTGCAATATTGGAGAATCAAACACTAACGCTTGTCTTGTTTAGGAATCAGCAGTGAGAAACTCTTGTCATGTACCTCACAAAAACATTAAGTAGGAATTGTCAGTCTACTAAAGTTTTCGATGAACTTATGAATAGAGTCAAGAAAGCTTGAAAAACATTTCCCATGCCGTAATTAAATTAGTATGCAACGAATTAATTTGGGCAATTTAGTAGTGACTAAGTCCATATTAATAGTTTTAGAGAAGAAGTAAAAAATCACCTAATCAGAAGATGAAATTAATATTTTCCTATATTTTTGTTAACGAATCTCCCCACAGCGAAAGTATGCAACTTTTGTAGAGGCTTCAGAAATGGAAAGCAATCCAATATCAAACAATCGAGCCTATGACGAAATAAATCTGTGGGAGATTTTCAGCCTGTTATTCTCAAACAAATGGCAAATAATAGGAATTACTTCAGCATTCGCAATATTATCTATTACTTATTCATTGTCAGTCACTGAGATCTATCGAGCGGAGTCCCTTCTAGCTCCAGCTGAGTTTAGGCAGACTAACAACCCACTGATAAATCAGCTAGGGCCAGCCGCTGGCTTAATTGGAGTAGAGGTAGGAAGCGGAGTCGAAGACAAAGTCAGTACTTCTATCGCTATCTTAGAGTCTCGGGAATTCATTCGGGATTTTATTGAAAGGCACAATATTCTTGTTCCTCTAATGGCGGGTAGATGGAGCAATCAAGAACGAAGAAATATTATAGATTCGACTGTATACAATGAGCTAGAAGATGAGTGGCAAATTGATACGCCTACTGATTGGGATGCTTATCGTGTCTATAGTGAAATTTTGTCAGTTTCAGAAAATAGAGAGTCTGGCATGATAACAATTTCTATTGAGTGGCATGACCCTGAACAGGCACAGCTTTGGGTAAATCTCATGGTTGAAGAAATTAATAAGATTATGAAGGAGCGAGATTTGGAAGAAGCAAATAGTGCTATTTCGTATTTGCAAAATCAAATAGGAACTACACAATTAGTAGAAATGCAAAGAGTTTTCTATGATCTAATAAATTCGCAAATGCGAGTAGTAATGCTGGCTGACGTTCGAGATGATTATATTTTCCGGGTGATTGATCCGGCGGTAATCCCTCAAGACAAAATAAGGCCTAGGCGAGCATTAATTTGCGTCGTAGGTACTCTAATTGGAGGACTGTTGGCTGTTCTAATTGTGTTAGTGCGCAGTGCCATTAGTGATCGCAGAACGGTAAAAATTAAGACGGAATAAGCGTGTGAGTAGTAAGAAATTTGCAATTATAGGTGTGGGCGGCTATATCGCACCGAGACACATGAAAGCAATTAAAGATACTGGTAACCAACTAATTGCAGCATTAGATCCTAATGATTCAGTAGGAATCATCGATAGTTACTTTCCTGATACATATTTTTTTACAGAGTTTGAACGATTCGATCGCCATATAGATAAACTCCATAGAGCCAGTCTTGCGCAGACTTTAGATTATGTTTCTATTTGCTCGCCAAACTACCTTCATGATTCTCACACGCGATTTGCACTGCGCAGCGGCGCAGATGCAATCTGTGAAAAGCCACTAGTCCTTAATTCCTGGAATATCGATGGTCTGATTGATTTGGAAAATGATACAGGCAAGAAAGTAAATTCCATATTGCAATTACGTTTGCACCCATCAATATTGGAGTTGAGGGAAAAAGTTAATTGCGAGCCTATTGCTACAAAGCATGAAGTTGATTTGACTTATGTAACATCGCGCGGCAATTGGTATCTTCAATCTTGGAAGGGCAATGATGATAAGTCAGGCGGAATAGCAACCAACATAGGTGTGCATTTCTATGACATGCTCCATTTCATATTTGGGCCCTTACAGGAAAATGTCGTTCATTATTCAACCCCGACTAAGACTGCTGGTTATTTAGAGTATGAAAAAGCTAGGGTGCGTTGGTTTCTTTCAATCGAAGTTAGCGATGTGCCAAAAGAACTTCGCGAAAATGAGGAACGAACTTATCGTTCAATCACAGTGGACGGAGAGGAAATAGAGTTTTCAGGGGGATTCGTTGACTTGCATACTCGTAGCTATGAGGAAATATTAGCGGGAAATGGATTCGGTCTAGAAGAAAATCGTATCGCGATAGAAACAGTAGCTAGTATTCGTGACCAAAAGCCAATTGGATTAAAAGGGGAGTTTCACCCCTTTCTAAAAGTGTAAGTGAAATACACCGTTCACAAAACAGCGATAATTGATGAGGATGCCATTATAGGTGAAGGAAGTCGCATTTGGCATTTTGCTCATGTTTGTGGCGGAGCAACAATAGGAATGAATTGCACTATTGGTCAAAACGTATTCGTCGGAAACAAAGCTAAGATCGCCGATAACTGCAAGGTTCAGAATAACGTTTCGATTTACGACAATGTTACGCTAGAAGAGGATGTATTTTGCGGACCAAGCATGGTATTCACGAATGTATACAACCCGCGAGCACAGATCGAGCGTAAGGATGAGTATCGCAACACTCTGATTAAGCGTGGAGCAACGCTTGGGGCCAATTGCACAATTATTTGCGGAGTAACTATTGGCGAATATGCATTTGTAGGGGCAGGGGCATTAGCTAACAAAGATGTAAAACCATATGCATTAGTTGTAGGAGTCCCGGCAAAACAGATTGGCTGGATAAGTGAATTTGGAGAAAAACTAGACCTTCCGTTAAATGGGCAGCACGAAGTAATATGCCCCAATACCCAACAGAAATATCGGTTAGATGGAAATCGTTTAACAGCGATTGACAATCAACAATCTAAAACTTGAAAGTAGATTTCGCAAACCTCCAGCACCAATATCAGCTTTATAAAACTGATATCGATGAACGTATTCATCAAGTATTGAATAAATCGAACTACATCATGGGTAGTGAGATCTCAGAATTAGAATCTGAGCTATCAGAGTTTACTAATTCAAATCATGCAATTTCGTGTTCTAGTGGCACTGACGCACTGACTCTTGCATTGATGGCAATTGGTATTAAACCTGGGGATGAAGTTATTACATCTCCTTTTAGTTTTATTGCGACAGCTGAAACTATAACGCTATTGCAAGCCACTCCAATCTTCGTAGATATTGATCCGGTCACATACAACATAGACTCTTCCAAAGTGGAAGAGGCAATTACTGAAAACACTAGAGCAATTATTCCTGTTAGTTTGTATGGTCAGCCCTCGGATTTGGATGAAATCCGAAAAGTAGCCGTCTCCCATGATTTAAAGGTAATTGTTGATGGCGCTCAAAGCTTTGGCGCAACATACAAAGGCAAAAGTGAAGTGCAATACTGCGATGTATATACAACAAGCTTCTTTCCGTCTAAACCATTAGGTTGTTATGGAGATGGTGGTGCAGTGCTTACTAATAACAGCGAGTATGCTGAAAGAATTAGAATGATGCGTGTTCATGGGCAAAGCAAACGATATCAACATAAGTTAACTGGAATAGCTGGTAGATTAGATACAATCCAAGCTGCTGTGCTTCTTGCAAAGCTGCCTCACTATGAGAATGAAATAGAACTACGAGAATCAGTGGCGAACAGTTATTCCGAATTATTGTCAGAACTCATAAGTCAAGACATACCTCCGTGCATTCTGCAAGATCGAACAAGTGTATTTGCGCAATATACTATTAAAGTGGAAAATCGAAACATTGTTCGAGATAGATTGTTGAGTAAAGGTATACCAACAGCAGTTCATTATCCGTTACCAATTCATAAACAAGAATGCTATCAATCAGTGTGCGAAAGGCAAGGCAGTTTTGAGGTTTCGGAATCCGTAAGTAAAGTAGTTTTAAGTCTGCCTATGAATGCTTTCTTGTCTCAAAAAGATATAGTCAATGTAACATCATCATTAGCTGAGGCCATTAATGATACGCAATATAACTAGTACTGGAAGTTTGATTCGCTTTTGACGATTACACAAAGTGTTTTGCATATTCAAGTGCTTCTTATTTGCTGTGTTTTGTTCGTATAGCTCTACTAAATTACTATTTCTTTCTTAATGAATTTCGATAAAAGTAGTCGAACACAGACTAGTTTGAGTGTCCTTACTCTGCTAACTGGTACAGGTATTGCTCAAGCGATTTTGATTTCGGTAAGCCCAATACTCACCCGAATTTATTCGCCAGAAGATTTTGGAACCTTTGCTACCTACTCGGCAATTGTTGCGATACTCGCAGTAATTTCAACTGGGCGATACGAACTTGCAATAGTGTCGCCAAAAAAAGAAACTGATGCAGCGAATGTAGTAGTATTATGCCTTTCAATATCAGTTGTATTAAGCATTCTTTCATATTTGCTTATTCAGACTTTTGGATATTCTTTGGTAAAGGCTCTTGGGAATTCAGAGATCCAGGAATTACTTTACCTGCTGCCAATAAGCCTATTATTGACAGGATTTTATCAAACACTAAATTATTGGAATACTAGGAAAGAGGTCTATAAGAATATTGCCTCTAGCAGTGTGGCAATTAGTGGCTCATCGGCAACAATGCAGATAATTCTGGGAATTGGAGTGTCGCAGCCAAATGGGTTGGTGGTTGGAAGTGTGTCTGGTCAGGGTGTGGGCGCATTTTCACTCTATATGCTGTCTAGAACAGAGTTTTTGAATTCTATTCGAAATTCATCGATTCATGGTATCTTAAAGAACGCTAAAAGGTATAAAGACTTCCCACTCTTTTCTAGCGGAGCCTCTCTAATAAATAATATTGCTACTCAATTGCCCGTTTTCGTTATTACTAGTGCATTTGGTGTAACAGTAACTGGAATTTATAGTTTAACGATTCGAATTCTCAGTGCTCCATTAACATTATTTTCAAGCGCTATTTTCCAGGTGTTTTTTAAAAAAATCACAACAATTAGTATTGAAAAACCTGAAGACCTCCAAAAATATGTGCTGAATACATTTCTATTACTGGTATTGTTCGGTTCCCCTTTGGTTGCCTTAATGATTTTTTGGGGACCAATGATTTTTTCAATCGTATTTGGTGATGAATGGGTAGAAGCTGGTGAAATTGCAGGCTTACTTTCAATAGTTGCCGTGGTTCGTTTCGCTATAAGTCCACTAAGTGCCGTATTTAGCCTAGAGAACAATGTTAAGAGAGGCGCATTTTGGCAACTTCTATATTTCGTATCCTTGGCTTCTTTGTTCTATTTTATATACGATTTAGATTTCAACTTTTTTCTTATGCTATATGTGATTCATGAAGTAATCCTCTATGGAGTATTTTTATTTTTGATACTACGTTCTTCAAAACATAGAAAGTACATGACGAACTGAGTTGAATAAATAGGAATGGATTACATTGTAGATCATTATTGAGTTGCTCGGTCTCCTTATCTTTCTGTTGCAATATTAAAAGCAATTATTTGAGTCAGATATTTGAAAAATAAAGGTGTAAGTCAAGATGATCCTGTTGGTGATGTTTATGGGAACTCATTCATGGATCGGTTTCATGACTATAGAAGATTAGAAAGTTTATGGCGATACCAACACCGTGCTCGTATAAAATATATAAGTGAAAACATAGATAAGTATGATGGTAGTTGCAATATTGCCTTAGATGCTGGATCAGGCAAAGGTCCTAATTCTTTGTTATTGGCAAAAAAATTTAGAAAGGTGTACTCGTTTGAATATTCGGCGGATGAGCTTTCGTCCTTGAAAAAAAATATCAAGGCTGAGACAGGTAACTTATCGCAAATTGTCGATGCGCAACAAGTTGATTTGCAAATGATTCCACTGGCTAACGAGTCTGTACAGTTCATAGTTTGTAGTGAGGTATTGGAGCATGTTCCCGATTACCGCAAAGCCATACAAGAAATTAGCCGCGTATGTGTGCGTGGGGGTTGCTTGATCTTCTCAATGCCGAATATAAATAGCCTTTATTGGCAATATTCCCGCTTGATATATTATGCAGTCAAAATTGTACGAAAATTGAAAGGAAAACCCCCGGCGTCAGGAAATTACGATTTCGAGGAACTTGCGAGGCATTGGAAATTTTCATGTACAGATATTGAGAATATTGTTACTAGTGCTCGATTTAGCATAATTGAAAGAAGAGGTATAGGCGTTCTTATCTATAACGAAGGATTACAGAAATTTTTGTGCAATTTTGGATTGTTTCCAATTGCTGACAGACTAGATACTTGGCTAGGTAAAAAATTCCCGCGCATCAGCGCAATCTATTTTCTTGTATTAATACGAAGTTAATGCGCCCGAATATTGATGCTCCAAATACTGCAAAGAAATCTGTTCTCGTAACGGAGGGAGCGCAAAAGAACACACTAGGCATAGTTCGGTCACTGGCCCAAGAAGGCAATAAGGTGCATGTCGTTGTTTCCAGCAAATGGGATACATGTAAATTCAGTAAATTCACGAGTGGTTTTTTATATTTAGATCGGTTATCCGTTAAGTGTATTCTAGGATATATTCAAAAAAACAGTATAGATAGTATTATCCCTGTCGGAATAATTTCAACACAGTTTTTTTCAGATCATAGAGATTCGTTTTCGAAAGTAGAACTCGTAATTCCAACAAGGAAACAGTTAAAAATTGCATGTTCAAAACAGCTTACTTACGACAAGGCTATAGATTGTGAAATACCAATACCAGAAACTTATTACCCTCAAGATATTGAAGAAATAGAAGTTTTAGCGGGGGAAATTCCGTATCCGTGCGTTATTAAATGGTTGTATGAAGTGGGGGCAAATATCGTTGATTATGCATTTAATAAGCAAGATTTACTTAAAAAGTACAGAAAGTTATGTGAATTGCATGAGTATGATGAGACTACAGGATTGCCAATGATCCAAGAATATATTGAAGGAGATGGCGTTGGTGAATTTGCTCTTTATTACAAAGGGGAAAAAATATCTTCATACCAGCATAAGCGGTTAAGAGAAGCCCCACCCAGTGGGGGATCCAGTACTGCTGCTATTACTATTAGTAATGAGAACTTGTCAATACTCGCTCACAAAATTCTAAAGAGGCTCGATTGGAACGGAGTTGCTATGGTGGAATTCAAAGAAAAGCCAAATGGCGACTTAGTCTTGATGGAAATTAATGCGAAGTTTTGGGGATCATATGATCTAGGTCACGCTGCTGGTTTAAACTTTCCTGCTAATCTCATTCGGCTCGGTGCAGGAGAATATGTCAAACCCGCTGGCAAATACATTATTGGGAAAAAATATTACTGGCCACTCGATGGAGATCTACGGCATGCAACAGTCAGCCTTCGAAGATTTTGTGATGTTCTAGGCTGTATAGTCGACCCTAGAGTCAAGAGCAATCTTTGGCTTGTCACGGATCCAAAGCCCGCTGTTATGAAACTCATTGTTACTCTGGCGGTATCTATTCGAAATGCATTTAGGTCATTGCGATGAGAGGCATTATTCATTTCCACTCCTGTTATTCGTATGATTCTAACGTGAAAATAGATTCTATAATCAGTTTTGCTCTTAAGAATGAAATTGGATTTCTTATTCTAACCGATCATGACACTATAGACGGCAGCTTGGCTCTTCGCAGGCGAATCAAGGAGCTAGGACTACCTCTTATCGCTCCTATAGCAGCTGAATATTGTACCGAATATGGTGACGTAATTGCTGCGTTCATTTCAAATGAAATTGAAGAGCGAGATCTCGACGGATTTGTAAATAACGTCAATGAACAGGAAGGACTTCTACTATTCCCTCATCCTTACCAAGGGCATCGAACTGAAAGGATTGAGGAAATAGCAGGTAATATGGATTTGATTGAGACTTATAATCAACGTTGTTCAGACTATTATGATGAGCAAGCGAGTCAGCTAGCTAACAAATATAAACTTACTACTTATTCCGGAAGCGATGCGCATTTATTGTCAGAGTTTGGAAACGTAATTGTAGATGTGGAATGTGAGAACACTGAAAAGGATCTAAGAAGAGCTTTAGTATCATTAAAAGTTAGCAATATTAGATTACGAAAAACTCGTAAATACAATATTCAGCAATCACAGATTATTAAGGCTATCAAAACTAGGAATTTTAGGATTTTGATTCGTAATATCCTTGCTTTATTTATTGCTGCAGTGAGATTTCGACTCAGGGAATCATGTTAGAAATATTTTGAAGTTTAAGCTCATTCAATTTTTTAGAATCTACTAAAAATATCATTTAAACAGCAACTAGAAATCGGAAAACGTATTGACGATTGTACGATTTAGTCGATGCACTCTATTTTCCAAACCAATTGTCATTCCAATTCTTCTATCTGATAACCAGGAATGTATTCATTTACAGTCTACATGCTTCAGATAACAATTAGCAATGGCGCTCCAGTACTAGTTAGGGAATTTCAGTGCAATTCGAAAGAAAAAACTTAGAGCTTTTGAAATGGCTTGAGCTTATTTGTGCTGAGCGTTTTGGCAATTTGTGGAATCTAGAATTCTCAGATCAAGGAATGGTCCTTAGTCTTGATGGAGAAAAAGGGTGTATAGTTTTTGATTCTTTAGTACTGGGATTCTCTGAAAATCGATCCGATTCTCCCTGCACGCTATGGGATGCAAAAGCTGAAGGTTGGGTGCCGATTCTAGGGTCTCCATTACCATCGCCTGGTGTAAATAGTTTAGAGCTCCCGCTTATTGAAAAACGTAACAACGAACATGTTATCCATTATGACATTCTTGGATTGACGTATTGGATGTTTGCTCGAATAGAAGAAATTGAACGAACAGACTTGGACCGACATGGCCGATTCGCAGCAAACTTATCAAACGCGTATCTCCACAATTATTTAGAGCGACCCGTTGTCGATGAGTGGCTAGATATTTTGAGGCAAGTAATATTGCAACAATGGCCAGAAATTAAGATAAAGAATCATCGATTTGAGATTGAGCTCTCACATGATGTCGATAGGCCTTTTCGCTATCTGTACGTTTCTCGAGCAAACATTGTTAGGCAAGTTTTTGGAGATTTCGTCAAAAGAAGGAATATTTCAGTCGGTTTCAAGCGCTATATAACTTGGAATGCAGTTCGATCAGGAGAATTGAGATTAGATCCATTTAACACTTTTGATTGGATTATGGACCAATTGGAACGATTTAGTATTAGCAGTACTTTTAACTTTATTTGCGGTCGAACTGAGAATGTATTAGACGCAGACTATGATCTAGAGAATCTAGAAATTCGAAAGTTGTTGAAGAATATCCACAGCCGCGGTCACAAAATTGGATTGCACCCGAGCTACAATGCTTATCAAAAACAGGATACTGTAAACCAAGAGTTTAAACTCCTTAAGAGAATTTGCATGTCAGAAGAAATAGAGCAGGAAGAGTGGGGCGGGCGCATGCACTATTTACGCTGGAAACAGCCTTTGACTATGTGCATTTTGAACGACGCAGGACTCAACTACGACGCATCTCTTGGCTATGCGGATCATGCAGGCTTTCGTTGCGGAACTTGCCACGAATACACCATGTTTGACGCTGTTAATGGGGAAATCATGTCCTTAAAACAGAGACCATTGGTTGTTATGGACAGTAGTATATTTGATCACAATTATATGAATTTAGAATTAGGGCAAGAGGCTGTTGAGTATTGCAGGCAATTGGCATTGAATTGTCGGAAGGTCGGCGGAAAATTTACTTTGCTGTGGCACAACTCCTCTCTTGAAACGTGTATTCAGCGAAATATATTTGAAGCCATGCTTAACTGACAGAATTTTTAATAGAGTATATAGTTTTTGATAATGATAGAAGATGTGCTATTTGCAGCGATCTGGGTGTTATTACCCATATTCTGGCATCTATTGCTAAGGGTTGCGGATATAAGCCTTCTTAGAGTAACTATTCCTTCATTTCTATTAATAGGAATATATGTGTTTCAATACATTGGATTTCCCATACTCTTTTTTGGGCTTGATGATTATAGGGCGTCTTTTGTTCAAGATAAGTCAGTAATGTGGATGGTATTTTTTTATTCATCGATCACGATTACATTACTAATTGTTGGATTTATCACTGCAAAAAGATGTTTTGGTCCAATTTGCGATTGGCACAAATTCAGTCCGCATAGTCATACCTCAGAAAACTTCCTTGATCTTCAAAGGTTAATAGTACTTCTGCTATTTATTGTTAGTTCCTTAGTTTTATTTAGATATGTAGAAATTATAGGCTTAGGAAATATAGCCCTTCTTTCCGTCCTTGAGTTTGTAAATTCGGAATTCACGTCTGAACAACTTAGATCAGAGATGGGAAATGCATTTTCTGGAAATTATCATTGGTACAAGCTGTTCATGCGAGACTTAATGGTTGTGACGCTTTATTCATCTTTTGCGATGTATCTTTTGAAGCCCAGATTCGGAAATTTGTTGCTTTTTGCAATGATATTTGTTGTCACTTCATTTTCGATGTTAGCCGCGATTGAAAAAGGACCATTTATGGGGCAGTTAATTGGGCTATTTTTGATTTACGTCTTTCTAAGAAAGAGTGGCTACATACGTGTCAAATATGTCGTTATGGGAGTTCCCGTACTATTCTTAGTAATGGGCATCAGTTTTTGGTTGTTCACTGGGGCTCAAGACGTGATTGATGGAATGCAGCGAACATTTTCAAGAATGTTTACCGGTCAGATGCAAGGTCTATATCACTACTTGGAGATCTTTCCAGAGAGCATTAGTTTTCTCTATGGCACGACATTTCCTAATCCTGGGGGACTGTTACCATATACACCGTTTCGATTGACAGTTGAGGTAATGAGTATTGTCACTCCTCAAGACGCTGCGCGCGGTGTTGTAGGTTCAATGCCAACATTTTTTTGGGGTGAAATGTATGCCAACTTTGGTTTTTTAGGAGTAATAATCCCACCATTTTTTGTTGGATTTCTATTGTACTGGTTTAATCTCTTCATTATGCGACTACCAATGACTCCTATTCTCGTTGCATTTTTAGTATGGGTGATATTGCATTTTATAGAACTCTCGACAACTGGCTTAAGTACTTTCATCATAGACTTCTACCTTTTATTGCTTCTGACTATTGTGATGACGTTGCTGTTCATTTCAAGTCGAGGGATTGTTCGTTTAAAGCGAATTCGCGAACACTAATTTGGCGAATACTTTATTCTCTATTAGCGCCTTAAATTTCAAAACAGAAGAGATTTCGTGCTTTGCGATATAGAAGCGCTTCCGTATTTATTGGGTTGTAGGGACTAATGCTAATAGATTCCTTGGAACTCTGTAACGAATCTAGATCTGTCGTGTGTCTTAGGTGGCATTTAGTCTACTAATGTCTCACCTATTAGTTGTCTATTAGAGAGAGCATACAAAAATACTATTTGTGTGATTTGCGCTGCTCATGCTTTTGGTGCGAATGAGATGTTTTACGAAAAAAATGTGAATTTACTGAATTGTTATCTAGTTAGGAATTGATATGTGCGGAATTTTTGGTGCAATACTGTCTGGAGATGAACAAAGATTCACCGAATTGCAATTACTTGCTCATTATGCGGAACAAAGAGGCCGCGATTCATCTGGGCTTATTCTCTTTGAAGGTGAAAACTATAGAGTGCTCAGGAGCGACTCTCCCCTAAGTAGTCTCGTAACTAAATCAAATATCGCAAATTCTAAGCTTGTTGGTGGACATAGCCGGTTGGCAACTAATGGTATTGAGGATAATCAACCTGTTGTAAGAGATGAGGTTGTCACAATCCATAATGGAATTATCTGTAATGCAGACGAGCTCTGGAAACAGCGAAAAACAGCTCGGCAGTTATCTGTAGACACGGAAATTATTCCAGTAATAGTAAAAGAAGAAAAAGAAAAAGGTGCTAAGTTAGATTCCGTTGCAAGCACTTTATTTTCAGTTTGTGAAGGAGTGATTTCCGCAGCTGTATTTATGGTAACAGAAGGCGTTCTATGGCTATTTTCTAACAACGGAAGTTTGTACATTGGAACTAAAGGGAATGACAAATTTTTCTCATCCGAGTCTTTTCCTCTGCATGAAATTAACTGCGATATAGTGACACAGGTAATTCACGCAACAGAAATAGCTATTCCCATTAGTAGAAAGGAAATTGAACTTCATTTTGCAAACAGTAAAAGTAGGCCAAATTTTCTGCCTGAGGTGATACCAATAAGTGGGGAAGAAAACTTACTAAAATATCGTAAGCCTGACTTATTAAGATGTACTCGTTGCATTCTGCCGGAAACGATGCCATTCATTAGATTTGATCAAGAAGGGATTTGTAATTATTGCCATAACAATACTATTAGAAATCAGCCTAAGCCCGTTAAGATTCTTGAAGACTTAGTTCTACCATATCGAAGAAAAGGCGAAGCAGATTGTATTGTTCCTTTTTCCGGCGGAAGGGATAGTTGTTATGGATTGCATTTAATTGTAAAAGAGCTTGGAATGAATCCAATTGCGTATACCTATGATTGGGGAATGATCTCCGATTTGGGTAGGCGAAACATAAGTAGGATGTGTGCTGCTCTTTCTGTGGAAAATATAATTGTCGCAGCTGACATCGAGCTTAAGCGATCTAATATCCGGAAAAACCTAACTGCCTGGCTCAATAATCCACATCTTGGCATGATCAGTTTATTAACAGCAGGGGATAAACATTTTTTCAGACATGTTGAGACAGTTAAAAAACAAACAGGAATAAGCCTAAATTTGTGGGGGATCAATCCACTTGAGGTTACTCATTTTAAAACTGGATTTCTAGGAATTCCACCTGCATTCGAAGAAATGCGTGTATACAATAGCGGAGGATTAGCGCAACTAAAGTATCATTCTAAAAGAATCTACCAAATGATTCGTAACCCTGGTTACTTTAATAGTTCTATCTATGACACGTTATCGGGGGAATATTGGCGAAGCTTACATAAAAAAACCGACTATTTTCATGTGTACGATTTTTGGGAGTGGAATGAAACAACAGTAGATGAGACTTTAGCAATGTATAACTGGGAGATATCGGAGGACACGCAGACGACTTGGCGAATAGGTGACGCTACAGCTGCATTTTACAATTACATTTATTTCACAGTAGCTGGTTTTACTGAGCATGATACTTTTAGAAGCAATCAGATTAGAGAAGGAGCAATTTCTCGAGACAAAGCATTGGATTTAGTCCATGACGAAAATAGACCTCGTTATGAAAGTATCAAGTGGTATCTTCAAGCCGTTGAGATTGATTTCGTCGATACAATTCACGTCATAAATCGAATTCCTAAACTTTACGCATAATTCTTAACACTTTGAAAAACATACATATTACGGCGAGTCCCTATAACCACCCGAGTAGAATTCTGAAAGAAACTAGATTTCTATCAGAGTTTGCGGAAATAGAAAAGATTATTGTTGTTGCGTTAAATCAAGGCGGTGAGCCTGAGTGCGAAGAAATTGATGCTAACAGAACAATTTGGCGTGTACCTCTTGTAACAAAATCTCTACCTAAAATCTTACCTTTCCAATTGCTCAAGCTTTTAGAATATTCAACAAAGATATTGATATTTGCTTGGAAGAATAATGTTCGTCTCGTAAACGTTCATAATGTGGCATTACTTCCTCAAGCGGCTCTAATTAAGTTGGTGTGCAAAGCAAGGCTTGTTTACGATACTCACGAACTTGAAACCGAAACTAATGGAAGGAAAGGTCTAAAAAAGATCCTATCTAAAATAGTAGAACGAGTATTTGTATCGCATGCGGACTTAGTGATTCTTGTGGGCTGGAAAATTGAGAATTGGTATCGCGCCAAGTATGGCATAGACAATACCGTTACAATTCTAAATTGTCCCTATAGTCGTGCTCCAAAAAAATCAAATTTGCTCAGAGATGAGTTACATATTAAAGGAGATCAGCGAATACTGATTTATCAAGGCGGTTTATTTGCTGGTAGAGGTATTGAGCAGCTTCTTGAAGTATTCTCACAGATTGAAGAAACTGATTGGGTGCTTGTGTGCATGGGTTTTGGTCAACTAGATGTGCTAATCAACCAGTACGCGTCAAAGAACAAGAATATCTTCTTCCAGAAAGCGGCACCTCCCGAAAGTGTTTTGGACTATACATCTTCAGCAGATGTTGGAATAGCATATATTGATAATCCTTCACTAAATGATCGCTACTGTCTACCCAATAAATTTTTTGAATATGTAATGGCGCGCCTACCGGTTATCGTAAATGATTCTGAAGAGATGGCAGAAATAGTCGAAGGAACCGGAATAGGTTTTGTCATTCCCGAGCTTACTCCAGAATCTCTATTACTAGCATTGCAAAAGCTTGATAACAAAAGCAAATTAGAGATAGCAGATAGCTTGGATCTAATTGCCGATAAATATTCTTGGGAAAGCCAAGAAAGTAGAATGTTAGTCGCCTACAAAAAATATGTATTCCATACCCAATGATTAGCACTTTTTGTAATAAAAATCTCGACGGTCATTCCTCAGCAAGTCGAGATTCTGGAACGGTTTCTGTCACAATTTGTAAGAACGCTTTAGTTCAATTGATCAGTGGAGTTTGTTGAGTTGTTTCAATATTGTATCTTACCGATTTTACTTCGTCAGATATTGATGAATTGGATGGGGCGCGAGCTTGTAATTCGATTCGAAGTGTTAAAGTTTCCTGGATTTGTTGGTAATTACTAACATAATGAATATTTGGTGCATTTCAAAGTATGCGTGTTTGCCAAAGTACGGGATTGGGGCAAGACTATTTTATCTTGCTCAAGAGTTTCAGAAAGCAGGGCACAAGACTATACTTTTTACTTCAGATGCGAACCACAACGCTTTGTTTCCCGCAACTAGTCAACGCTACAATTCCGAAACTGTTAAAGATGTTGACGTTCATTGGATAAAAACTAAAAAATATGAAAAGAGCGCCTCCGTTTCTAGAGTAGTCAGCTGGCTCGATTTTGAGATTGGTTTATTTCGAATGGATAGGAAGGAACTACAAGCACCGGATGTTTTGATTGTTTCTTCTCTGTCACTACTTTCAATAATTTACGGATATTATCTAAAGAAAAAATATAAGGCTTTTCTTGTGTTTGAGGTTCGTGATATTTGGCCGTTGACTATGGTGGCTGAAGGTGGATTTAGTAGGATTCATCCATTGGTAGTTCTTTTAGCTGCCGTAGAAAAATTTGGTTATAAGAAATCAGATCTAATAGTAGGTACAATGCCTAGACTAGATATCCATGTTAGGAAAATACTCAAATACGAACGACCATTTTTTTGTTCACCCTTGGGATTCGATGCTAATGACAAAAAAGGTGTACAAGTAAATTCCGATGATCTAGCAGACTATTTTCCATACGATAAAACCATCGTTGGTTACGCAGGGAGTATGGGTACTTCTAATCCCTTAGAGTCTTTAATGTCTTGCATAGAGCTTTTAAGAGAGCGAGCGGACATACATTTTGTTCTTGTAGGAAGTGGTGACCTAAAGAGTGAATACGAAAACCGGATGAGTGAAAATTCAAACGTTACATTCATGTCTAGAATCAGTGAAAAAATGATTCCTAAGTTTTTAAAGCATTGCGATATTCTTTATCTCGCGACTCATAATTCCGAAGTATGGGATTATGGGCAATCTATGAATAAGTTGGTTGATTATATGCGATCAGGAAAACCAATTGTAGCTTCTTACTCAGGATATCAATCTATGCTTAATGAAGCTAACTCGGGTGTTTTTGTTCCCTCAAATGATGCCAATAAACTTAAAGAGGCAATTGAAGATTTCGTCAATATGGAACAGCATGCTCGGCTAGAGATAGGGGAAAATGGCAAAAAATGGATAAATCAGAATAGAACATATTCGAAATTGGCCAAAAGTTATCTTCGTGAGCTTGAGCGGCTTGTCTGTCGATGAGAAATATACATTTACGGAATAGGAATGCACTGATTGAGAATGAAATAATTTTCAGCCTGCTGTAATTATTATTCTAAATATAGTGTTGTGAAATAGTTTTAGAAAAGGAAAGAGATGCTATATAAATATTTCCTAATTGTGCTCTTCTGCCTCAATTTTCAGATCAACTCATAGGGTCAAAATGGTATGTGAATATACTAAATGACGTCATAAAATCCTAAAATATGAACTACGAAAAGATTACAAGTTTCATTCGCGAAATATATGGAGAAGGTTATATTCCTCTTCATCGGCCGATCTTTGCTGGAAATGAAAAAAACTATCTCAGTGATTGTATTGACTCAAACTTTGTTTCCACGGCTGGACAGAAAGTTAATGATTTTGAAGCTACAGTCAGTAATTTTACAGGAATTAGGAATTCTGTTGCCGTAGTTAATGGAACATCAGCACTTCATCTAGCATTGAGACTTGTAAAAGTTGTAAGTGATGATGAGGTGATTACGCAGGCTCTTACATTTGTGGCTACATGTAATGCTATAAATTATTTGGGTGCAAACCCAGTATTTGTTGATGTGGACAAGGACAGCATGGGTATGTCACCTGTTGCATTACGAAATTTCTTACAGGAATTCGCGGTTCAAAAAGAAGGATTCATCGTAAATAAAATCTCAGGACGACGCATAGCCGCCTGTGTGCCTATGCATACATTTGGACATCCCTGCCGAGTAGATGAGATCGTGGCTATATGCAATGATTATTCGATTCCAGTAATTGAAGATGCTGCTGAAGCCCTTGGTAGTTATATCGGTGACAAACATACAGGCGGAAGTGGTTATGCTTCTGTTTTCAGTTTTAATGGCAATAAGCTCGTTACAACAGGTGGTGGAGGTATGTTAGTTAGTAATAATGCGGAGCTTGCCTCGCAAGCAAAACACTTAACAACCACAGCAAAAGTCCCACACCCAGTTGAATATATACATGATGAAATAGGGTATAACTATCGTTTGCCGAACTTAAATGCTGCATTAGGATGCGCTCAAATGGAATTAATCCATGAAATGATCGATATCAAACGCAAAGTATCTTATGAATACTCAGAATATTTTCAGTCTCAAGGAATCGAATTCAAAGTGGAGCGAGAAGGTACGAAAAGTAATTACTGGCTTAACTGTCTGATTCTGGATTCAAGGGCTCAGCGCGATGAATTTATTCAATATACAAATTCTCACGACATAATGACACGGCCTATTTGGTGCTTAATGTCAGATCTTCCCATGTATAGCTCCTGCCAGCATGATTCTCTAGAAAATTCAACATGGCTCGTCGATCGCGTAGCTAATTTACCATCTTCAGTACCTGATGGCATGCTAGGGGGGAAAGCCTAGTTAGTTCTGCATACAGTAAATTTCTAACTAATTTGGATACATTTTGTTAATTTGAACCCAATATGATTGAAAATCGTTATCGGGATGTTGCCAATCTACACATTCGGTCTATGCAACATGGATTTCTTCCATCGCTAGGAGAGAATTTTTTAGCATTGTTGTACAGATCAATTGACGAATCAGACCACGGGATTTTAATCACACATTATGAGGAGGGAAGTTTGCTCGGTTTTGTTTCAGGAACGACGAGTATGCGATCTATTTATAGGAGTATATTCAGAAGTCCGTGGAAATTACTGAATTCGCTATTCCCAGTTCTATTTAGCTATTCGAAGCTCGTTAAAATATTCGAAATATTCAGACACACTAAAAGTAATCGAAGACAGTCTCTACCCGATGCGGAATTACTGAGCATATCAGTTGAAGCAAATGCTAAGGGATCTGGAGTCGCTTCTTCTTTATACAAGCAGCTAATTAGGGAATTCGAAACGCGAAGAGTTAAAGAATTTGTAATAGTTGTTGGTCAACAATTAGATAGAGCTAATGCGTTTTACAAAAAAATGGGAGCCACAAATGAGGATTTCATAAGCGTACATAGATCTAGTCACTCCCTGATATACATACAAAAGATTGATCGAGGCTAATACTGATCACAGTATATCTCTTCGTGCAGAATATCTTACTAATTGCGAAATGAAATGAAGTTTGCTGAGCGGCTACAAAGATTTGAATCGAAGTGTAGATTTATAGCCCAAAAAATGAAAATGTCTGAAATTGTTAGTGCTATAGAAATAGTAAAGAAATATTTAAAATGGTAAGGATTGTACATTTAACATCTGCTCACATGCGCTTTGATACAAGAATATTTAAGTATCAGGCATCAAGCTTGGCCACTCGTGGATATGAAACATTTTTGATTGTGGCTGATGGAAAGGGTAACGAGACTAAATCTGGCGTCAACATCCTAGATGTTGGAAAGAAAAATGGCCGTTTCGCAAGGTTTTTTGTTAGCACGGTAAACGTCTACCTGCGCGCCAGGCAATTAGATGCTGATATTTATCATTTCCATGATCCTGAGTTAATATTCTTCGGCCTACTTTTAAAAATTCGCGGAAAACACGTGGTCTATGATATTCATGAGAATCTTTCTATACAGATTCTTCACAAATCCTGGATACCTAGATTTCTGAGGATTCCGATATCCAAGGCATTTGAATTCACTGAGAGTATTGCTTGCAGGATGTTTGACGCATTGTGTGTGCCGCAACCTACTATGCAGAAAAAATATCGGACGGTTAATAAAGAAACAAGGTTAATTGCAAACTTTGTTCGCTGCAGAGAATTCTCTTCTATCGAGTCGAATGCTAAAAAACATCCTTACAATGTTGTATACGCAGGCGGGTTGTCTCAAGAGCGCGGCCTTTTCAGTATGTTAGACGCATCTCTTCTATTTGAAGATGCAACATTGGTACTAGCAGGTGGCTTCGATTCAAAAGAAACTGAACAAAGAGCACGAACACACCCAGCGTGGGAGAGGATTGAATACTTAGGATTGCTGACTCATGAAGAAATCCTGCAGCTGTATACTCGTTCATCACTAGGATTGATACTATATCACAATGTTGGTCAGTACTATCTGAGTTTTGCAATCAAGTTGTTTGAGTATATGGAACGTAGTATTGCAGTTGTAATGCCAGACTTTGGTGAATGGATTGAATTTAACAGAAAGACTAATTGTGGTGTTAATGTAGACGTTTCAAATCATCATGACATCGCAAATGTTGTTAATGAACTGCTACGAAATAGAGAATTTAGAATTCAGCTTGGAGCTAGTGGAAGGAAAGCTGTTGAACAAAAATATAACTGGAAAATTATGGAGCGTGAACTAGACGATTTGTATAGGGGGATGTTGAGTGAACAGATTGTTTAACAATGTACTTGTTTTGTCTCCTCATACTGATGATGGGGAACTAGGTGCAGGCGGCGCAATATCAAAATTAGTAGAAGAGGGTTCCGTAGTTTCTTACGCCGCATTTTCCACTGCTGAAGAATCCGTGCCAGATCATTTGCCAAGAGATATCCTAAAAACCGAAGTTAAAGCCGCAACAGCACTATTAGGAATTGATAGTGAAAACCTAATTTTGTATGACTACCCAGTGAGGAAACTAAACTATTATCGCCAAGAAATATTAGAGTCCCTGATTGAGCTAAGAAATATTAACCAATTTGATTTGGTGCTTATGCCGTCTCTAAAAGACATTCACCAGGATCACAAAACCATTGCCGAAGAAGGGTTAAGAGCGTTTAAGGAGACAACAATATTGAGTTATGAACTGATGTGGAACAATCTCTCTTTTGACACAACATCCTTTATAAAGCTTCGCGAACGCGACGTGCAGAGGAAAGTTGAAGCTTTGGCGTGTTATGAATCGCAGGCACATAGAGGATACATGTCAAAAGAATTCATCTACTCTCTCGCCAGATCCCGAGGCACTCAAATTGGCGCGGATTACGCAGAAAGCTTTGAGGTGTTGAGATGGGTTATAAACTAACAAAGGAAGTCAATTCAGAATGGGTCGCTAATAGCCTGAATCTTCCAATCGGCAAATTAGTAGATATGGTAATTGACAATGTGGCTCCAGCGAACAAAGCTGGGAATAGATCACTGTCGTTCATAACTTCGAGCAAGATGGAAGTAAGCGAAAATGTAATGTACATCGGGCCCACCGATCTAAACCTTCCGAATGTTTTGGCGAGCGAGAATCCGCGATTTGACTTTATTAGGATTCTAAGAAATATTTTTGTTGAGATTGGATTTGACCTTTATAACTTTGATGCTGATATACATCCGACTGTCACATTGGGACAAAATGTAGTTATAGAAAGAGGTGTTAGAATTGGAGCAGGTACTCATTTAGATCACAATGTAGTCGTTAAGGCAGGTACTATTGTCGGAATGAACTGTTTTGTTGGTGCTAGTACCACTATTGGTTCCGATGGTTTTGGTTATGAACGTGGTCTCAATAAAGTTCCTATAAAATTTGTTCATTTGGGTGGAGTAAGGATCGAGGACGAAGTCGAAATCGGATCACTGAATAGTGTAGTACGAGGTACGTTGGGAGATACTATTCTTGGTAAGCAAGTAAAAACTGATAATCTCGTACATATTGCGCACAACTGCAATGTCGGAGAAGGAACACTGATTACGGCCTGTGCTGAATTAAGTGGTGGTGTAGAAATTGGAAAGAATGCCTGGATAGCTCCTAACACAAGTGTTAAACAAAAAATTGTTATCGGCGAAGAAGCTCTGATTGGAATAGGAGCAGTGGTAACCCGTGACGTCGAATCATCTGCTGTTGTTGCAGGTAATCCTGCAAAAGTTTTGAACAAAGCTAAATGATTTGGTTCAGTTGCCAGCTATCAAATAGAATGGAGCACTATTTGTTTCTATTTACAATGAAAACGCCACGGTAAATCTTGTACATCATATAATTATTTCATAATTCCCATAGAAATTACGGCGATCTTCAAAATCACTAAACATTCCATTGCTTAGAGCAAATACTAATTTTGGAATTACATCTTCAACTTTATAGTCACAACTAAATCCTAGAGTATTCTGGATTTTGTGGAATGAGACTCGATAGTTTCTGGGATCAAATCCATCTTCTTTATAGTGAGCAACTGCATCTGGCAAATGCTTTAGAATTTCTTCCACAACCATCTTTTTTGTAAAATTTCCGGAATCGCTGCCAACATTGAAAACTTCTGAATTTACTAATTCGGACTTGGCTGACAATACCGTGATTATGGCCTTACATATATCTTCAACATGGCAGTAAGGACGCCAAGTATCTTCGTCGTAGATTAGAAAACTTCCATTTATTGTAAACTCACGACAAAATTCTGATACAGTTAAATCGAATCGCATTCTACCAGAAGTGCCGAATGCGGTTGCACATCTAAGTATAGTGAAGCAATAGTCCAAGTTCTGCTCTTGAGATAAAAGATATTCTTCTACAGCGACTTTATTTTTAGCATAGACAGAGAGGGGCTTTAGCTCTGCTGTTTCAGTGGTTAGTTCATCGGTATCTTGCAATCCATAATTGCTGCAAGTTGACAAAAATACAAATTTGTCAATGCCCTTGCCGTTTAGATTATTAATTAGGGCGATGGCGCCTTCTTCATTGACACTATGTGCCATATCAGGGTATTTTTTCGAGATCGGATCACCTACAAGTGCGGCAAGCAATACTACATTACGAATGCCAGTTAAAGATCGAGAAAAATCATCAATGTTTCTTAAGTCACCGTTTATGAAAGTTAATTTTGGGTGATCAATAACATCATGTAGCGACAAGTCATTGTTGTATAAGAGGTTATCTAAAACTGTTACACAGTTCCCTTCTCGAAGTAAGCGCTTAACTAGTACAGAGCCTACATATCCTGCACCACCTACTACTAATGTTCTATCTAGGCTTTCGCTCATAAGTTCCCACCATCTTGCTAGCTGTAATGTATTCAGTATCATACTATTCCATCAACTGGTATCTGCCAACTGTACGTTTATCGACTGTTTATGATTAGATTACTAGATATTTTTTTTGCGCTGCTGGGATTTGTTTGTCTGTCTTGGGTGTTTTTATGCGCCATTATCGGTTTACTCTTTACTGGAGAACACAAAGTTTTTTATCGTCAGAAAAGGGTTGGAATTGGTGGGCGCGAATTTTACGTATACAAATTTGCTACTATGTTAGAAAACAGTCCAAATTTGCCTGGAGGATACCTAACCCGAGATAATGACCCAAGAATATTACCTTTTGGCAACTTTCTGAGAAGAACAAAGGTTAATGAGCTACCCCAGCTAGTAAATATACTTAAGAACGATATGAGTTTTGTTGGTCCACGGCCTCAAGCAAAAGTTCACTTTGACTTATATGAAGACCATGTCAAAAAGGCAATTAGTGAACTATTTCCAGGCGTGACAGGAGTAGCAGCTTTGTTTTTTAGAAACGAAGACATAATCATGAAGAATTCCGGCCACTCGTATGAGTATTTTCATGATGAAGTTATTACTCCATACAAAGGTGAGTTAGAGTGCTGGTATGCCGAGAATCAGTCTGCTTGGCTATATCTTAAGATTATCTACTTGACTGCTGCAACTATTATAAATCGCAATTACAATGTTCTACGTTTTTTCAAAGATTTGCCTATACCTTCAAATGAACTGCTAAGAGCTCTCCCGGAATTTTATAGACTATATTTTGAATCTTTCAGTGGAGTGAATAATGGCGTTCGGTAGATTCCAAGATTTCCTAAGCGGCCTGGTTAAAGTGCAGCGTGGACTATTCTTCACCAGTAGTGAAGAAGCATCTATCGATGAGCTTGTAGAAAAGCTCATGGGAACGGTAGGTGAGGTTTCCGGAATCGTGACTGCTCGGCAAGTGCTTGATCATTATGCTGAGTTAGATGATGAACAGAAGCTCGCATTTTTTCAGGATCTCGAACAAAACTTCAATGCCAACCAAGCCATGGTTAAGTTGGCATTTGATGTTTATGATTCCGATCCTTCTAGCGCAAATCTAAACAAACTCTCTAAAGCGGCAGAGCCTCAACGGCATGAGTTACTGCGTCGACTCAATTCCACGCCTGATGCGACTCATGATTTGGTGAGTATGCGTACAGATCTCCTTAAAAATCTAAGAGAGCACCCGGAACTAAAAGCCGTCGATGAAGACTTCGTGCGCTTATTCTCTTCCTGGTTTGGTCGGGGATTCTTGGTGTTGCAAACGGTTAACTGGTCTACATCGGCTGCAATCCTAGAAAGAATTATCCGCTACGAGGCGGTTCATGAGATTAAAGACTGGGATGATTTGCGTAGTCGTATCGATCCGCCCAACCGGCGCTGCTTTGCGTTCTTTCATCCAGCTCTAATCGATGAACCGTTAATATTCGTAGAGGTTGCACTCACTAAAGAGATACCGAGTTCTATCAATTCTATTTTGGAAGACAAAGGCGTAGGTGTCGTCGATTCCTCTGAATACAACACTGCTACTTTTTATAGTATTAGTAATTGCCAACCCGGCTTAAAGAATATTTCATTTGGGAATTTTCTAATCAAGCAAGTAGTACAGGAACTCCAAGGTGAGTTTCCTTCGATCAAAACCTTCGTAACGCTATCTCCAATCCCTGGTTTGCAGAGATGGCTAGATACTGCTTCGGAGGAAGAGTTGCCTGAGCTGGCTGAACTCAAAGAATTGGTTAATCAAGTACCAAAGAATGCAGAATCAATCGAAGAACATTCGGAGTACATTCGCAAAGCGGTGCTCAATTACCTGCTGCAAGCCAAGAAAGGAAAATATCCAACCGATCCTGTGGCCCGTTTCCACCTAGGTAACGGCGCGTCTGTCCATCAACTCAACACTTCAGCTGATCTGAGCGAAAAAGGGCTTAATCAATCCCGTGGCACCATGGTGAACTATCTCTATGATCTGAATAGTATCGAAACCAACCACGAGCACTACGCCATGGAAGGTGATATTGAGTTTAACGACAAGCTGAAATCCCTCCTTATCAAAAGCTAGCATTAGCTTTTTCCTTTCTATTTTCCTCAATCCAGATCTAATTCGCTTTTTTCTCATCCAACTGTTTCCATTGCGGTAGCTTTATCCGTCGTGTTTCAATTTTAATACTACCCGGGTATAATAATTGCTAATAGATTCATCTGTGGGAAATAAACATGGATTACTTATCAGATTACTACGCATTTTCTAGTGGAAAGCTGGTCGCTAGTGGGAAACTAGTGGATATAGCTTTGAGCTTAAAAGGCTATGAAAAACAGAATGATATTGCTACTTTCTTACTATTCAATGGAACTTCAGGCCAGGAAATAGATATTGATCTAACTGGGAGCGATGCCGAGGTTGTTGCGAGATTCCAGGTAGAAAATATACCCGGATTAAAAACTACCAATGCAGACGCCGCTGAAACGCCGAAAAGAGGGCGAGGGCGCCCCAAGCTCGGCGTGGAAGGGAGGGAGATTACTTTGCTGCCGAGACACTGGCAGTGGCTGGAAACTCAGCGGGGAGGGGCCTCGGCCACTATCCGTCGCTTGATCGATGCTGAGCGCAAGGAAAGCACTGAGATAGACAAGAAAAAGCATGCCCAGGACGCGGCAAATCGCTTTATGTATGCCATCGGTGGTGACCTGTCTGGCTTCGAGGAAGCGATTCGTGCCTTGTATGCTGGTGATGGTGCTCGATTTAGTGAAGAGACTGACAACTGGCCAACTGATATTCGTGATTGCGCGCGCATGTTTGCTGCCCCTGCCTTTGACTAAAACTGCTACAATTCGACGCCTGAATATTCGGTAACATGTGAGCATGCAAACTAATAGCAACAACAAGCCTTCCCTGTGTGGGATAAACGAAGCGTTCAGCAACGAAGAACTGATGGGTCTGTGTGAACGAATTGTGTCTTCGGGCGTTCTTGGGCGTTCGAAGCACTACTCTGCTCTTTTGGAATATTTGGTCCAATGTTCGCTTTCAGGGAAATCGCCAAAAGAGATTGAGCTCGCAGTGGAAGTTCTGGATCGCGGAGAAGATTTTGATGTATCCGCTGATTCAACTGTGCGGGTTTATGTCCACCAACTGCGGAAAAAATTAGACAGCTATTACGAAAGCTATGAACACGACGCTGCTTATCGAATCGTTATACCGAAAGGGCAGTACACTATTGCTGCGCAACAAAAATCAGCAAATGTTACTTCGGCATCTGTACCGAGCAAACAACATTTCTCGTTTAACTTAAATACAGGATTGCTAGCCGCGGCAGTCGTCTTGTTAGCTGTTAACTTGATATACATGCTTTCCGGAAATCAAAATAGTTCTATTCAAGCTACCCAGGTTGCTGCTGAGCATCCCGTTTGGGATAGTGTGCTGCAAGATGATCAACCCATACTACTTGTTATGGGTGATTACTATATCTTTGGTGAGCTTAATGCCAACGGCAATATCGCCCGCATGGTTCGCGAATTTAGTGTGAACTCAAGTATCGATCTGGAAGAGCTCCAGTTTACCGATTTTGAAAGAGCTGAAAATTACCTGGATCTCGATTTGAGTTACATGCCTGAAGGTAGCGCCTTCGCCTTAGCGCGTATCGTGCCTATCCTGCAGGAGAGTGGTAAGACGGTTAACATCACCATGATGTCGGATTTAACTACTGCCGATATCAGAGAAAACCATATCGTTTACATTGGTTATCTCTCGGCTTTAGAAAAGCTCACTGACATGACATTCGCTGCATCGGGATTGAGCATCGGACGCAGTTTTGACGAGTTGCTCAATACGCAAACTGAGGAGTATTACACCAGTGATGCCGGACTACCTGAGGAAGGTGAGCCGTTTAAAGACTACGGCATGTTCTCAACTTTTCCTGCCAGCATAGATACGCAAGTCGTTTTGATATCGGGTATGCGCGATGCCGGACTTATGCACACTGCTCAAGCACTCTCCAATTCAGAAGCGCTGGATGATTTGGTTGTAGCAATCGATAACGATACCGATGAGGCGTTGGCTAGCTTTGAAGCCTTATTCGAAGTGTTTGGCGTCGATCGATTGAATTTCGATGCGAATTTAGTCTACGCCGAACTGCTCGATAACAATGAGATCTGGACTGCGCCGCAACCGCCACAGTTAAATTAAGTCTCGAGAAGCCAGTTAAGAGCAACAAGTAAGTTGAACAAACTTCGATTCATCAAAGTTTGAGTGCATCCAATTTCGCTAATTCTTTTTTAGGAATATATAGAATTAGTGAATGCGATTTGCTTTTACTGCATCCTTTCGGGCTTTAACGGCAAGCTTTTTCGCTTAGGCTTCTCCGTATTTATTTATAGAGAAATAAGCGTTTTTCTGTTTGCGGCGAACACCTTTGCCTTCCTGCCAAGTCGCTACCCAGCTGTGATCTTTTTCTGAGTAACTAACGCCGATTTCTCCGGAACTGTTTAATGGAGAAATCTTTCGTGGACTGTATTTGGCATAAGGCCAGTTGGTGCCGTAGATCTTCTTGCCTTCCTGATCGCGCTTTTTCTTTGCAGCGTCAATCGCTTTTTTCTTTCCGCCATATTTCTTAAAGGGAAAAGACTGTTGAAAACTTTTGCCATCATACTTAATGCGTACCCAGGCACAATTCGTGCCGCGGGATTCAATAATGCTGATGTGGTGAAGTGAGCTAAGCTTTTTCAAAAGAACCTCTCTGTCGTTCTATGTTGGTCAATAAGTCAGGTTTGGCTCGACCTGATTTCTCTTGTTATGACTATTATAGAAAGCCGTGAGCCGATCTTTATTGCAAAAAAGTGTAAAAACTCGCTCTAATTTTATGGGGAAAATCAGTGCGTAACTTAGATAGTTTACACGCTTAGCCGAGAGTCGGCCAATATGACGGGTATTAGGGTTTGATTGAGATCAGACTATGCGTGCGCAGCCATGTGCTGGATGACACCAGGTTTGCGGCTTTCGACGTGAGAAATGCTGTATTGGTAGTCTTTTGCGCTTGGATCAATATCCACAGCTTCATCGATGGCTGCGGCTAAATCCGCTTGGGCAGCTTGTTGGGTCAGGTAGGGTCCTGAGATTTTGACTTGAAGGCTCGGCTCGTTCGGAGCTGTCGCTACAATATAGAAATTCTTCGCATTCACTTATGCTTTACCACCTGCCAACCAGCAGATTACATACTTCCTGCCGTCAGCTCCCTGCTATAAACCGCTGTCGGCGTACTTACGGCTAATATCGGCCGCGTATTAAAAACCAACAGCCCCTGTAATACAAGATCGGAAACACACTATTTTCCTTACCGAATCTATCTTTCGGTATTTTCCTTTCTTTACACTTAATCTTAGCTTAATCCCACGGAATTCAGTAAGTTGCGTCCCAGATCACATTCTCGGCCGATACCTGAATTTTTGCCGGTTTTTACTAAGTCTAGCAGTCTCTTTTTCAAGAGTAGGCCACATAATGGCTGTTGGAATTCGCTGCTACGGAAAGCAATGCGTTGGCTACTCCCTTGTCATAAAATGGGTGCCAGACAGGTCTTCTCAGGGCCAGCTATTTAAAAGAAGAAGAACGAATGCTTGATACGCGCCCCTTACTGCTAAAAACAGATTTTCCTGCGATTAATCGAAGTGTGCTGGAAACACTTCAGGTCAACCTCGGTTATAAGTGCAATCTCAGCTGCACGCACTGTCATGTAAATGCTGGTCCAACTCGGACCGAACAAATGGACCGGGAGGGCATCGAGCTGGTGCTGGATTTTATTCATAAACATCCGGTCAAAATCCTGGATCTCACTGGTGGTGCACCTGAGTTAAATGAGCATTTTAAATACCTGGTACGGGAAGCCCGTAAAACGGGTATCGAAGTTATCGATCGTTGTAATCTCACTATTCTCGAAGAGCCAGGATTTGAAGACATGGCTGAATTTTTGGCAGAGCAGGGGGTCACTGTCACAGCTTCTCTGCCTTGTTACATGGAACAGAATGTTGAAAAACAACGGGGTAAAAACGTCTATTGGGAGAGCGTTGCTGCGCTTAAAAAATTAAACGCACTCGGCTACGGTGTTGATAATGATAAGCAGTTAAATCTTGTGTTTAATCCGGATGGTTTAAATTTGCCGCCAGCGCAGGATGGATTGGAAGAGGACTACCAGCGAGAACTAAAAGCCGAACATGGCATCGTGTTTAACCAACTGTTTACGATTACCAATATGCCCATTAGCCGCTTCGGCGGCATGCTGCTTTCAAAAGGTCTGTATCAGGAATACATGACCATACTGCGAGACAGTTACCGAGAAGAAAATTTAGATACCGTCATGTGCCGCAATTTGCTTAGCATTGATTATCAAGGTTATGTTTATGATTGTGATTTTAATCAGATGTTAAAAATGCCATTAATTGCACAGGGCAAGCCCAAAACTCATCTGGTCGATCTCCTCGACCAAGACCTTGCCAATAATCCCATTGTTATCGGTGAGCATTGTTTTGGTTGTACCGCAGGCCAGGGAAGCAGTTGCGGCGGCGCGCTCGAAAGTTAATTCTCTCTCCTAATCTGTGAATACTCTCTCCATCATTATTCCAGTTCTTGATGAACAGGAGTGTGTAGTTGATCGCCTAACCCATCTGCAATCTCTTAGGGACGAAAACTGTGAAATCATCCTGGTAGACGGTGGCTCAAGCGACGCTACCGTTGCCCTTGCAACTCCGCTTGTGGACAAGCTTGTCAAATGCGGATCTGGAAGAGCTCTGCAAATGAACGCTGGAGCCGAACTGGCGCAGGGCAAGCTCTTATTGTTCTTGCACATCGATACGACTCTGCCGGCTAATGCCAAGGTGCTAATCGATGAAGCCATTGGCGATAGCCAGCTCAAATGGGGGAGGTTCAATTTAAAATTCGATAAGTCGTCCCTGGCATTCAAAATCATTAGCTCGAACATGAACAAGCGTGCGACGCTAACTCGAGTATGCACCGGTGACCAATCATTGTTTGTTACTAAGGCCTTATTTGAGCAAGTGCAGGGGTTTCCAGCACTTCCATTAATGGAAGACGTTGCTTTGAGTAAATCACTACGACGTATTCGCAAACCGATCGTTATTGATTCCTTTGTTGTTACTTCTTCGCGGCGCTGGGAGAGGCATGGTGTTGTGCGCACAGTTGTTTTTATGTGGTGGCTGCGACTACTGTTTTTTCTGGGCGTGAGTCCAGCTTCGCTCGCCAAGCTTTATTACCCGAGCCAGAGTGGCGACGCTGGTGAAAAAGAAGCAGGGATTAATGCAGAACTGCGATTTCGCCACCCCGGCAGCCGGATATTGCTGTACGCAAAAGCGCCTGTCCTGGGAGAGGTGAAAACCCGATTAGAGCCGGTATTGGGAGAAGAGAAGAGTCTTCTTCTGCACCAGGCAATGACGTCTCGCGTTGCCACATTACTGAATTCGAGTAGGCTCGCTCCCTGGCAGCTCTGGGTTTCTGCTGATGTTTCTAATGAATTCTTTTTAACTCTTTGTAATAAAAAGAATATATGTCTTCAGGAAGGCGAAGATTTAGGAGAAAAAATGGCGCGCTCGGCGGCACTCACGTTGGAACAACAGGGCGTAAATTCCATAATAATCCTCGGTTCCGACTGCCCCGGCTACGATGCAAGCTACCTGGAAAATGCTCTAGAGAAATTGGCCGAAGGCAGTGAGGTAGTGCTGGGCCCTGCGGTAGATGGGGGTTACGTCTTAATAGGTTTGAGGGCTGTCTATCCGGCTCTATTTACTGGAATTGATTGGGGTTCCAGTCGAGTATTCGAGCAGACCGTCGCCCGAATTGAGGCCCTAAATCTCAGTTACTCTGTCTTGGAGACCTTGTGGGATGTGGATCGACCGGAAGATTTGCCCAGATTAGAGGCATTGAATCCGCCGCTTGGATGGGACGAGGCCTGACTTAGGCTAATTTTCTGGAATGCTGAGAGCCTGCAGGGGAGGTCTGGCCCCTGGCATTGTAAATTTTCTGCTCTTCGTGAACGCCTTTGAGGATGTCCAGCTTATGGGCATTGCGTTTTCTTGAGTTCACAATAAGTAAACCATTTAACTCATTGTATTTTTTGGATAAATTGAAACTTTCCTGACATTCTTGCAAGGCTTCAACGCAGGCGGTAGCGGAGGAATCTTCGAGTTTCTCCAGATGAACAATCAGCTCTTCCGGATTCGCCACAACGCCAATTCTGGCTAAATACGCATTCCGCGTTTCCCTCGCTGCTTCGATTTCCGTCAGCAGCTCGGCTTTTTTGCACAAAGAAATCTGCAACAGCGCTAGATCCTGGGATTCCAGCTGTTGTCTTTCATTAACCAAACAATCCTGGAGAGTCAGCCCCAGTCTATATTCAGCCTGAATTAGCTTAAGAAGGGTTAAATATTGAGACACTAAGAATCAATCGAGGATTCCAAGTCAAGAATCTTGCCTGCGAGTCGCTCGGAATCAATTTCATACTCGCCAGCCATTATGCGATTGTGCAGTTCGACTACGCGGGCAGCGTCTATATCTGGTAGCTGCTTAATGCGAGATTCGAGCACATTCATGTCGATTGCTTGATTACTAAAGGCAACCGTATCTTTGGAGGGAGTCGCTTGGGATTGAGAAACCGAGCGACGCTGCCCACCGATGCTGGAGACTACGCTATTCTTGGCGTTCCTGTTTTCAGGAGGGGTTTGAGTAGTATTTGGGCCTATCTTATTCACTGCTACAACACTTCCTATGCGTCCAAATGCTTCAATTTACTTGCATTAAAAATGCAACTACGAGCATGCAAGCATGCTTCTATTCCCTAAGTTTGCACAACCGTTGTGTGCTCCAGCTACTCAGCCTTATGGTTTTAGGCACCTGTAAATCTAAGTAAATAGCGCCAGATTAGCCAGGCCCAAGCGCAGCGGGTCTAAATTATAACGACTAGAATTTCGATATCTTTAAGTCGATTTAGTTCAAACTTTGCGCTTTCTTTATAAAGCTGAGTTATAACATTACCTAACATTAATTTATTTCTATAACATATTGTTATAATTGAATTTTTACTCTTCCTGCAGAAACCACAGTTGCCTGTACAGTCAGGTTTGAACTGTTGTTCCGGACATTAATTGTCTTGCCTACTTCGCCGTCCTGCAGGGCCTCTCCCTGCTGTCTAATGAGCAGCGCTTCGGTCTCTGCAATGAGCTGAACAAGGTCTCCCCGTTTAATGACTTTGGGTCGTTGCAAGATCTCCTGAGAAATCGCGGTACCAGCCGTTAGCGAATACTTCAACTCCATGTCCAGGGCTGATTCTGGGTTCAGAATCGGGGTTCGGCGTAAGGTGGCGACGTCGGTTTCCATCACCGAGAAATGGTGAGTATCAATCAGGGTGCCGCGAGGCAAATTTGAACTGGCCACGAGAATTGCTTGATATACCTTTACCTCGGCTGGAACAAATTTGCGCCAGGGTGCCACGCCATTGCACTGCACCTGAACCTGAATTTTCCCTACAGCCCGCTGACTGCCATTCAGACTTAGCTCTAATTCCTGATCACAGGTGGGTAAGCGCAAGCGGGGATCAATATATCCCACAGAAACTTCGATTCGGGATTGTTGATTGAGGCCATTGTCATGCAGATCTTCCAGATACTGATTGACGAGATTGCGCAATTCGCTGTGGGGATCCGTTGCTGCGAATGTTTTTGGCATTAGCGCGACGGCAAAGAAGACTAAAAATCCGAGGAGAAATGCGTCCGATCGATTTTTCATACACCAATCCTTGTAGTGCATTCCGCTAAATAGCGTATTTATTAAAGAGTGTAGGTGCGAATTTCATAAAATGCCGAAGAAATTTCTTATGAATTCGCGGCCCTAACTAAAGCGGCAATTCTCTCCCATCATCTCCTCAAAACCGGAAACGGATTGCCGGTTTTTTGCCCTTGAGATCCCGAAACACTCTCTTTTCCGAGCACCAGCGGTAGTTGGCACACGGCTTGCTCTGATATTGTTCGTTAAGTAAAGAAACTCGTTAAGAAAAGAATAGCGAGAACACTTGGAACACGGCTAAAGAAGAACTGCTATGGCAATAAGTTTCGAAAGCGCACTGGGAATACACGAACAAGCTTTGGTTTTGCGCAACAAGCGCACTGAAGTATTGGCGAATAACATCGCGAATGCGGACACCCCTGGTTTCAAAGCCAGGGATATTGATTTTCAAAAAGTCTTGTCTGCCCAGACCGAGTTTTCTGATTTACCGCGAATGCAGACGTCCCATGCTAGTCATATGGCATTTGGAGATCATTCCAGTAGTGCGACCAAAGTAACCTTGTCTTACCGAGTTCCAGCTCAGGCATCGATGGATGGTAATACCGTAGATGCCCAGCAGGAAAATGCAGCCTTTGCCCGCAACGCGCTGGAGCACCAGGCCAGTTTTCAATTTCTGAATGGAAAATTTACCGGGCTAATTAAGGCATTGCGTGGTGAGTAAACGCAGAGAAGGTAATAGAGAAGTTAAAAGAGAAGCAAAAAGGAAAGATTATCGATGAGTTTAGGAAATATTTTTGATATCGCTGGCACGGGAATGAGCGCTCAAACAGTTCGGCTCAATACTACCGCCAGTAATCTTGCTAATGCAGAAACTGCGGCGGGCAGTGAAGATGAAGCCTACCGAGCCAGGTATCCCGTTTTCTCTGCGGTGCAAGCCAAAATAAATGCTGCTCAGTTTGCTGGTGATTCATTCGATGGCAGCGAAGGCAAAATTGGTGTGCATGTCAAAGGTATCGTGGAAAGCGATAAGCCTTTGCAGGCGCGCTATGAACCCGAACATCCTTTGGCAGACGAAGAGGGCTATGTCTTCTACCCGAACGTCAATGTAGTAGAAGAGATGACAAACATGATTTCTGCATCGCGTACGTTTCAGGCGAACGTAGATGTTATGAACGCAACAAAAACAATGATGCAGCGGGTTTTAACCCTTGGTCAGTAAATAGAACAGTGAAGGAATCCTGATAAGGATTCTTTGAGTAAGGAAGTGTCGGCAGGAGGCTGATATGAGTGATGTAAGTGGTGCAGGACTTAGTTCGATTCTCAATGACTTTGCAATTAAGGAAACGCCAAAAGAATCAAATCTAGGCAGGGACGAATTTCTGAAATTGCTGGTTACACAGCTTGAGAATCAGGATCCATTAAGCCCGCAGGAAAACGGTGAATTCGTTGCGCAATTGGCGCAATTTTCATCTCTCGAAGAAGCACAGAAACTTTCGGGAAGTTTCGACAGTTTTGCCAATAGTTTTATGTCTTCGCAGCATTTACAAGCAACTTCCCTGGTGGGAAGGCCGGTGCATGTTGCCAGCAATGTCACCCTGTTAGGTGATGATGGCGCGGTAAGTATTCTTGCTGATCTGCCGGCAGGCGCGGACGACGCAACACTTTCAGTGTACGACCAGTCCGGCGCGTTGGTTGACAACTTCGAGTTGGCACAGACATCTCCAGGGCGCAATGAATTTATCTGGACAGGTGAAAATGCCAGCGGTGTGCGCTATCCACCTGGTGTTTACAAATTTGTGGTTAGCTCCGCCAGTGATGGCATTGTTGAAGAGGCGCCAGTCTTTCTCAGCAGTAACGTAAACAGTGTCACCATCGAACCTGGTGGTTCACTCACTCTAAATTTAGCGGGCATAGGACCTACGTCCATGTCTGAAGTAATTCAAATTAATTAACGCCGTATCGAGGAAGGAATCTTATGAGCTTTAACATTGGCTTAAGCGGATTAAACGCAGCTTCAGAAGAAATCAATATCACCGGTAACAATATTGCTAATGCAAGTACCATTGGTTTTAAGAAATCGCGAACAGAATTTGGCGATGTATTTGCTGCTTCTGTTGGAGGCGGTTCAACTCAGCAAGGAAGTGGTGTAACACTGCAGAATATTGCCCAGGATTTCTCACAGGGGAATATAAGTTTTACGGGTAATGCGCTAGATCTGGCCATTAATGGCAAGGGATTCTTTGTCTTAAAAGGTGAAAGTGGACTAGCCTATACCCGAGCAGGAGCATTTGGAACAGACAAAGACGGGCACATTATTAATAGTAGTGGAGAGCGCCTTCAGGGTTTTGCGCCAACCGCAAACGGCGATGCCAGCGGTGGTGGTCCACTTACTGATCTGGTGGTTACTACTGGCGAGATATCTCCCAGAGCAACTACCGAAATTGAAAGTGTGATCAATCTTGATGCCAGCGCCTCACCTTCTTCAATTGTTGGCACTAACTTAGCAAGTAACAATGGAACATCAGGCATTCCCCGCGGCGGTGTGCAATCGGCGCGAGCTGCTGAAGTTCGCGGCAGCTTATCAACTGCCGGTATAGATTTCTCCGGCACAACTGCGGCTTCTACCATTGGTTCTTTTAATATCTCCGGTGGATTGAATTTTGCCAGTGCAGGCGGTAATCAGGGATTCTCAATTTCAGTTAATGGTGGCGCGTTTCAGGCTATCGACTTAAGTGGTGCTGATACCGCCGATGAAGCCACTCTTATCGCTCATGTACAGACAGAATTAGATGGAGCACTTGCCCCACCCAACAATGTAATCGTAACTGCCCAGAATAACCGTCTGGTATTAACAACGGCGGCAACTGGTTCGAGTTCGAATATTACTATTGGCAATCTGGTGGAAGGTTTAGCACAAAACATTGTAACGGCAGGAACTTCAGCCAGCGGTACAACCGCTCCACCAACAGGCTTCCGCTTAACGCTTGATGGGGATTCTCGCGATATCGTTATCGATCAGGATTACAGCAACAGCAGTTCTGCTGCATTAGCCTTAGGCGGTGGCTCAGGATCCGGCAACGAGGCTTTGGAAGACAATATTCAGTCTCAAATAGATGGATCTCCAGCGTTGGCAGGGCGAGTGAATGTATCCATCGATCCAGATGGGACGATTAGATTCGTCGCCACTGATGAGGGAGCAAGCAACTTACAGATTGATCCAATAATTACCACGGTAGGCAGTGTTAACTTTGATCAGATCGTTAGTTTCGAAACAGCACGTCGTCAGGGTTCGCTCGATGTAGCTAACCTGGATTTTTCTGGTGGTAATTCGACTACTTTCACAGTCACCGTTGGCGCTCAATCACAACAGATTAGTTTGAATTCAGATTACTCCTCCGGCGGAGCTCCAGCAGGCAACTTGGGTGATCATCCGGAGTCTGGTCTGGAAGCCTTAGAGGATGAAATACAGAGTCAGATAAATGCTTCCACATTACCAGGCGACGTACAGGTTTCGATTGGCGCCGGCGGCGATATAGTTTTCGAAATTACCGACCCGATTGAATCTGCCCTGCAAGTTGTCAGTGACAGTACAACAGCTCAGGCAACGGGCGACATTGATATCAGCAACGGTTTCAATTTTGATGGCGGCATTGGTGGAACACCCTATACCATGACAATTGCTTATTCAGTTGGTGGTGGGCCGATAGTTACCTCAAACCCAATAGCATTAACGTCAAACTATACCAACGGCACTGCAGTAATTAATGGCATTCAGAATGCAATTAATACGGATACAAACTTTTCATTTAGCCCTGGCAACGAAGAAGTAGTTGCGCGAATCGATCCGACCACAGGGTTTCTAGTTGTTGAAACTACAGATGCAGGTCCGGCGTCACAGATTTCTATTACAGTAACGGCGCCAGCGCCGTTGCCTTCACCTTCTGTTTTTGAAGATACGACTGCGCTACCTGGCGGTGTGCAGCTTGGCAGTGGCCCAGCGGTTGACTTTAATACCTTTGTTAGTTTTCAAGGCAGTGAAATCGATAACACCGGAGCAGACGCGTTAACTAATGGCTTCGAATCTGAAGTAATTGAAGTTAATGATGTTTCCAATAATCGCCAACTCATGACCGTTCCCGCTGGTTCATCGGCTAACGAAGTAGCACAGCTTTTTGCGAATGTGAGTGGTGTAACTGCAGATGCAACCACGGTTTCTTACATTACCGCTACCAACCGCGGGGATCCGGAGAACCTGGGTTCAGGCCAGAGTGTAAATATAGATACCAATCTACCGCTACGTTTTGCCATTAACGGAATTTCATTCGAATCAGCGGAAGCCGACTCCTCCGGTCGCCTGGCAGACCTGGCTTCGCAGATAAATGCCTCTACCGGAAATCTGTCAGCCCGCATTATGCAAAATGCAGTGGGAGATGACATTCTGGAGATTACTGAAAACAATGGATTGGACCTGACTTTTAGTGGGGGTAATAACGGTCTAGGCTCTATCACGGTATCTGGTTCCGTAAGGGATTCGGTTACCGGTGAACCGAACGTTGCTCCTACATCGGCAGACGAACAACAAATCGCAAACCTCTCCAACTTAAACCAGGACTCTATCGTGGTTGGTGGAATAGTGGACTTTACATTGGATGAAGGGGTTACCTTTACTGACGCTGCTGTGGATGCCAATGGCGATGATATCGCTGCTACCGTTGGTTCTATATTTGGCAACATCTCGGATGCTTCGGCGCTCACTGGTACTGAATTTGAATTGAATACCTTTGATCCAGCAGACCCTGACACCTATTTTCGTTCAACCGCTCTGGCAATTTATGACAGTGTCGGTAATCAGCATACCTTAACTCAATATTTTGTTAAGGAGCGTGATGTAAATGGCGTTGATGTTCAGGGCGGTGTCTGGAGTGTCTATTTTCAAATCGATGGTGAGGATGTGGGCTTCGATCCGAATAATCCCGATGAGGCATCACTTGCTCGTCACACCGTAATCTTTGATCAAAATGGTCGCTACGATGATCAGAACGATCCAATCTTCATTACCAACTGGACCCCAAGAGATCAAAACGGCAATACAACCAATGGAGCAGCGGGACCCGTACCTGACGATTCGAGCGTTGTAGGTGAAGACAGTAATTCCAATTTTGAAATCGATCTAAGTGAAATGACCCAATTTGGTGGTGATTTTGCAGTCAATTCTAACGTGCAAGATGGTTACTCAAAGGGACAGTTAGTAGGGCTGGATATTGATATCAAAGGAATAATCTTCGCCAGATTCTCGAATGGTCAATCACAGATATTGGGAGAAGTGGCACTTACTGATTTCGCAGATCCTTCCGGTCTCGCGAACATCGGAGGAACGCGCTTTGCGGAAACTGCTGAATCAGGAGCGGCTACTGCCAGTGGCGCAGGTACAGCGGGTCTCGGCGTTATTCAGTCGGGTGCGCTGGAAGATTCCAATGTGGATCTCTCCGATCAGTTGGTAAAAATGATTATCTCGCAGCGAAACTTCCAGGCTGCTGCGCAAATTATTGAAGCGGCGGACTCAACCACCCAAACCATCATTAACTTGTAGTTATAGTTTCGCGCGATTGCGGTTTTAAATCCGAGCAGGAGTAATTCATGGATAAAGCGATTTACATAGGCATGACCGGTGCTAGCCAGAATATGGCGGCACAGGCCGTGCAAGCGAACAATCTCGCTAATGCCAGCACCACAGGTTTTCGTGCAGATTTAATTCAGGCAAGAACCGAGCAGGTTGAAGGGGAAGGTTTCGAAACGCGTTTTTATAACGTCTTGCAGCCTAATGCGACGGATTTTACTCAGGGCCCTTTAATGGAAACTGGCAATGAGTTAGACATCGCCATTAGCGGCGATGGGTTTCTGGCGGTACAAACAGCAGACGGTAGCGAAGCCTATACGCGCGCTGGTGATTTACAGTTAACTGCATTTGGCGAATTAGTAAACGGCAGTGGTTTGCCGGTAATTGGCAATGCCGGCCCCATCGCGATACCACCGAATCAAAAAATTGAAATCGGAACTGATGGCACTATCTCCGTGCTTGAACAGGGTCAGGGCGCAGAAGCGATAACCGCTTTCGATCGAATTAAGTTGGTTAATCCAGATACGGAAATGTTGGTAAAAGGCAGCGATGGACTGCTACGGCGCAATGACGGTGTACCAGAACTGGCAGACGGCGCGGTTCGTGTGCAGTCCGGTTTTGTCGAAGCGAGTAACGTCAATGTGGTCGATGCCATGGTAGAGATGATAAGTCTCTCCCGTAATTTCGAAATGAATATCAAGCTCATTCGCACTGCCGAGGAAAATTCCGAAGCTTCGGCACAGCTATTGCAAGTAAGGTAGTAGAAAGTTAGTTAATAGAAAGTTAGTAGAAACAGGAAATTTAGCCGGAATTGGCAGAGCTAGCCGCAAATCGGTCAAGGATTTAGAAAAAGGAAGTTACTATGCATGCAGCACTCTATGTTTCAAAGACAGGACTAAGCGCCCAAGACAAAAAGCTAACGAGTCTTTCAAACAATCTTTCAAACGTTGCAACGAACGGATTCAAACGTGATCGAGTTGTATTCGAAGACTTGCTCTATCAGATTCAACGGCAACCCGGAGCAAACTCCACTCAAGACACACAGTTACCTAGCGGTTTGCAATTAGGTACTGGTGTCAGAACCGTTGGTACGCAAAAAGTGTTTAGTCAGGGTGCGCTGCAAACAACTGAAGAAAGTTATGACGTAGCTATTAATGGTCGAGGATTTTTTGAAATCTTAATGCCAGATGGTACTTCGGCCTACACCCGTGATGGGCAATTCCATTTGAATCAGGATGGTCAGATTGTTAATTCGTCTGGTTTAGTGTTGCAACCGCAAATCGATGTACCTGAAAACGCCAGTACTATAACTATCGGTACCGACGGCATCGTTACTGCGGCTGTAACAGGTGAGGCCGCGCCGACAAACCTTGGCACAATTAACCTGATAGATTTTATAAATCCAGCAGGATTGCAGGCACTTGGCAGCAATCTCTTTCAGGAAACTGCCTCTAGCGGAACTCCTACTCAACAAACTCCAGGACAAAATGGTGCTGGCTCATTGGTGCAGGGAGCTCTAGAAAATTCGAACGTCGAAGTGGTTGAAGAGCTAGTCAATATGATAACGACTCAGCGAGCTTATGAATTGAACTCTCGAGTCATTTCAACTGCCGATCAGATGTTGCAGTTTATTAGTCAGAATCTTTAAAGCGAAGTAGTAACAAGGAGCTAAGTCAGGATGACTAAAAAAATCGGTTACGCTTTAACAATCTCAGGTCTTGGATTTTTTCTCGCCGCATGTCATGTGCCGAGTAAATCAATCGAAGCAAGTCCAGATGATCCGAAATTTGCGCCTGTTTACGTGCGCAGTCCGGTTGTTTCGCCAACACCTACGGGATCAATCTATCGAGATGGCTTTGCTGTCGATCTCTATCAGCGTCGCGCGCATCGCGTTGGTGACATATTGACTGTGGTGCTAAATGAATCTACTACGGCGAGTAAATCATCTAACACTACTTTTTCGAAAACCAATGACAGCTCGGTTTCTGATCAAACTGTCGCAGGCAATGGCTTTCTCGGGACGGGAATTGAATTGAATGGCAGTGTTAGTAGCAGTGTCGACTTTAGTGGTGAAGCCGATGCCGGTATAAGCAATCAACTCAGTGGCAGTATTACGGTTTCAGTAGCAGGAGTTCTGCCAAATGGAGTGTTGGAAGTTCGGGGTGAAAAATGGTTAGAGCTAAGTCGTGGCAACGAATTTATTCGTATCAGTGGCTTAGTAAGAAAGGAAGATATCACCCCGGAAAACATGGTTGATTCGACCCGTATCGCCGATGTTCGCATTGCCTATAGCGAAACAGGTGAATTGGCCAATGCCAACCGGGCCAGTTGGTTATCTCGCTTTTTTGTAAGCGATGTTTGGCCGTTCTAGTTCAGTAATTAATTGCAAGAACAGAAAGAATTATAGAAAAAGGAATTTCAATGAATCGCCTGATTAATATTGTAAGTTTATTCGTTTTTGTCGCCTTAGTACTGGTGCCGCCACTTTCTTACGCAGAGCGCATTAAAGACATAGCGACACTGCAGGGAGTGCAATCAAACTCTTTAACAGGTATCGGCCTGGTAACGGGATTGGATGGTACCGGAGATCAAACAACTCAGGCACCGTTCACTGCCGAATCGTTTCGCGCTTTTATCAATCAATTTGGCATACCGTTGAGCCCAGGTCAGAACTTCCAGCTTAAGAATGTAGCAGTGGTTTCGGTGCAGGCAGAATTGCCAGCATTTACTAAACCTGGTCAGACAATTGATGTCACTGTTTCTTCCTTAGCGAACGCCACCAGTTTGCGTGGTGGAAGTCTCGAACGCACACTCTTACAGGGAGTGGATGGTCAGATCTATGCCATGGCTCAAGGAAATCTTGTCGTTGGTGGATTAGGCGTCGGCGGTGCCGATGGTTCCCGCATTACCATTAATGTTCCTAGCGTAGGGCGCATACCTGGTGGTGCTAATGTTGTGCAAGAAGTACCTACTGCCTTTGCTGAAGGGGACAAGATCGTCTTCAACCTTCGAAATGCAGATTTCACCACGGCACGCAGAGTAAGCAGTGCCATCAATGAAATGTTAGGGCCAGACAGTGCTCAGGCATTGGATGCAGTTTCGATCCAGGTTAGTGCGCCCATTGATCTGCAGGCACGAGTGGCTTTCGTTTCAGAACTGGAAAATATTCAAGTTGCACCAGGTGAAGCGGTGGCCAGAGTTATTGTTAATTCCCGCACCGGCACCATTGTTATCGGTGATCAGGTTCGCGTATCGCCGGCGGCGGTTACCCATGGCAGTTTGACCGTGACCATTTCGGAATTCTTCGACATCAGTCAACCCAATCAATTCGGTCAAGGAGATACTGTGGTCGTGCCTGATTCAGAGTTACAGGTAGATCAGGAGAGTAATCGCATGTTCATGTTTAATCCGGGACCGACTCTCTCGGAGATTGTTTCGGCTATTAATGCAGTAGGTGCTGCGCCAGGAGATTTAGCAGCAATTCTCGAGGCCCTAAAGCAGGCCGGCGCATTGAAAGCTGATCTAATCGTTATCTAGTGATTCGAAAGAGTTAGTCGACATGGAATCACACATCAATACCAATGATGTTTACACAAGCCTTTCTGGCCTTAATGCGATTAAGGCGACAGGTCGTAAAGATTCGGCTGAAGGTTTAAAGCAGGTTGCTCAGCAATTTGAGGCTGTGTTTGTCAACATGATGCTTAAGTCTATGCGCGAGAGCACCAAAGTGTTTTCTGAAGGAAACTATATAAGCAGCAATGAATTAGATTTCCATCAACAGAATTTTGACGATCAAATGAGCCTGCATTTGGCTCAGGGCAAAGGCTTAGGTTTAGCTGATGTTCTCTATCGTCAACTCATGCACCAGTACGAGTTGGAACAACCCCAGCAAGCTGATGAAATCAAGACCGATCTGGAAAAAGTTAATCCGAATCAATTTTCATCGCCACAGCAATTTATTGAAGAGCTACTTCCTTTAGCGAAAGAGGCAGCCGCAAAAATTGGAGCGGATCCTAAAATGCTGTTGGCCCAATCGGCACTAGAAACGGGTTGGGGATCTAAGATCGTGAAAGATTCTCAAGGTGGAAATAGTTTTAATCTCTTTAGTATCAAATCAGATGCGAGTTGGCAGGGTCCAGTGGCAAAGACTGCGACCGTGGAATTTAAAAATGGTTTAGCAGAAATGCAGCAAGCGAAATTCAGACGCTACGATTCCTATCAAAGAAGTTTCGATGATTATGTCGACTTTCTTAAATCTAATCCCCGTTATCAAAATGCATTGGATCAAGCCGCGGATCCAGAAAATTTTGCAGCTGAATTGCAAAAGGCCGGATATGCGACTGATCCTAATTACGGCAGAAAAATTGCGGAAATTCTAAATAGCGAGCTGTTTTCCATGACGCTTTCAAACACGCAGGCTGAGGTTTAAGGAGTAGATCTTGGCAGGATTAATTAATACAGCGGTTTCCGGTTTAAAGCTTAGTCAGCTAGCGCTCTCTATCGCTGGCCAGAACATTGTCAATGCCAATACCGAAGGTTATAGCCGGCAGTCGGTTTCGTCTGAGACGACCCTGCCTCAATTCAATGGTGTAGGTTACGTCGGATCCGGTGTCACCGTAAGTTCCATTTTTCGTAACACGCAACAATACCTCATCGACCAGGTAACAAATGACCTTTCGGTGCTCGGTGAATTTGAGCAATACCTGGCCAATGTGAGCCAGATCGATAATTTATTGGCGGATCCTTCCACCAGTATTGCCGCCAGCATGGAAGATTTTTTTGAAGCCCTTAACGGCGTCGCTAACAATCCTTCTGGATTAGAAAGCAGGCAACTACTGCTTACGCAAACGAGCTTAATGCTGGACAGGTTCGGATCAGCCGAGACAAAAATATTAAATCAGAATGAAGCACTAAATAGTCAGTTAGATTCCTATGCAAGACGGATTACAACTATCGGAACCGAAATCGCTGAACTTAATCGGTCAATATCGGCATCTGATGGCTTGGCTAATGGCGCTATGCCGAATGATCTGTTAGATCGGCGAGATCAATTGCTCAACGAGCTCGCAGAGATCGTTGATGTGAACACAACGATACATTCTGATCTTTCCATGAGCGTGTTTATTGGTGAAGGTCAGGGCTTGGTTATTGGTCCACAACCGGCAGAGTTAGTTGCTATTGATGGGCTGCAAGATCCATCACGAGCCGATCTGGCTTTTATGATAAACAACAAACCCCAGGCAGTAACCTCGCAAATAACCGGCGGGGAAGTAGGCGGTGTGCTGCGATTTCGCAAAGAAGCATTGGATCCGGCATTAAACGCTTTAGGTCGAATTGCGCTCGCGCTAACAGATTCAATCAATCGGCAGCAATTATTGGGAGTGGATCTGGAAGGAAACCTGGGCAATAGTATTTTTACTGACATTAATGATCCGGTGTTGAGTAACAACCGAGTGCGGGTTGATGCAAGAAATCCCCTACCCGCTGACAGACAGCTCTCTGTCGACATCGATGATCTTTCACAGCTTACAACCAGCGACTACAAACTAGTTTTCCCTGGACCTGGTAAGCGCTTTTCCCTGGTGCGCCCTGAAGATAACACGTTGGTTAGTCAAGGTATCTTGGGAGGAAAGTTGCCCGATCAGATTTCCGTTGATGGATTTACTATTAATTTTAAAAGTGGCAGTTTTCAGGCTGGCGACAATTATATGATTCAGCCCATTAGAGGTGTGATCAGCAATCTAGATGTGCTGGTGAACAGACCGGAAGCATTTGCCCTTGCTTCTCCAATCCGCACGGAAACTGGAATTGGAAATCAAGGTGGGGCATTTATTGCTTCGACACTAGTATCTGATGTAAATACACCGAGTTTCAATACGATTCCTGGACAACTCAATCCGCCAGTAATAATTAAATTAAATTCACTTCACCTTCTACTTATGACGTGCTTGATTACAGTGATCCAGCTAATCCTGTTTCGCTACATCCGCCATTGAATAACCGGTCTTTTGTGCCAGGTGCGCTCAACGCGGTGTTTCCAGATGAAGTAGGTGGAACAACGCTTAGTAGTTTGAAATCTGGCAGCGGCATAGCACGTCTCTTGGAGTTTAGTAATGGTTATCTCGATGAAGTCATTTCCATCACACGAACCGATCCTATTTCCGGCTATTCGACTGAGTCGACATTAGAGACCTCTCTCAATCAAAGTGCTAGTACTCTGGCGGCTCAACTTTCTGCTCTTGATGGTGTAACCGCTATTGCGTCGAGTCAGTTACAACTTTATGATTTTACCTCTGACGGTAGCGGCTTACCTCTGAATGTATTGCTAAACGGCGTCGATCTCGCTAGCGACTTGCTTACTCAAAATAGAGAGATACCTGACCCTCCAGACGCCGATTTTTTGAGAGATAGTATTAATTTAAGTTCGGTATTGCAGGAAATGGGAATCACCGCAAGCAGCGATGGAGAAACGCTCACCATACGCTCATCGACTGGAGTCGATCTCACCGTTGAGGTGACAGGTAATGGTGGTGATTCAATCAAATTGAGAGATGGCGATCTGCGCAACATCATAGGCAAAGCAGATCTCAGTGCGGGTTACGATGCACCGGTAAACAGCAGTTTCGATATCGATTTAGGCTTTGGATCCACTACAGTTACCCTAACTCCAGGTTCTGTGAATCACATCGATGTTGAGTCGGCACTACAGGCGGATATTGATTCGGCATTAGGTGCAGGCGTGGTTAGAGTTACTCGCAGTGAAAGAGGGACAATCATTCTCGAAGCGATGGATCCTACGCGTAAAATTAATATCAGTAATGTAAGCCAGGATGATTTGCTGGGAATTTCGCCTTTGGTGGTTTCAGGCCCGGATTTGGGTGATCAGCCTGCAATACTTGGTGGCGGCATCGCGACTATTGATCCATTCGATTTTACCGGAGTTAATGGCACCTTCAGTCTTGCAGTGAACGGAGTTTTCAATGATTCAATCATCTTGAACCAAAATTACTCGGCTGGATCCGGTCCGGCAATTGTCGCTGCTATTAATACTCAGATCACAGCTTCCATTGGGCCAACTGGTCTAGCCGGAATAGTAAGGGCAGAGCTGGATACTACCGGCGCGATTCAATTTGTCTCTACCGACGTTGGGCCTGATGCCAGTATCAGCGTTACTGCTGCAGTAGGAACTCAGAATGTTGTCATAAATGGCACAGCAACAGGTGCGCAGCTAACCGGTACCCAGGCTACCGTCACGGGTGCGGCCGATGTGAACGCAGGCGTCAATTTTGATATCAACGGACCGCACGATTTCATGTTGGCAGTAGATGGAAATCCACCGGTACAAGTAACGCTAATTGGTCAGACTGGGATTCCAGCAACCTTTACCAACACCGTTGATATTTCCGGTGGGGTAAATTTAACCGCTCTACCAAATTCTTTTGAGCTGACGGTGGCGGGATACCCAACGGCATTTATTGATGTGTCTGGTGTCGATACAACCTTGGCACCAACACCATTCAGTTCGGCACCACAAGGAATCGTTGATCTTTTTCAACAACAGATTGATGCAACACTTGGACCGAACATCGTTACAGTTGGGATGAATGGGTCGAATCAAATGACGCTTACTACTGTCGACGCAGGATTGTCTACTTCAATCACAGTTTCAAATCCAACTGGAGATGTATCTACCAACGTATTTCCAGTAACCGGTACTTCTGTTGGCTCAGAGCAAGGGGGTGCAGGGGTAGTAAATATAGTTAGAAACGCAATCAATACGAGCCTGGTCGCTGCAGGCCTGGATCCAGTGCAAGTAGGTATTAATGAGTCTGGTTTCCTGACTATTTTATCTTCCACGCATGGGGAAACATCACAAATTAGCATAACAGATGTTAATGGAAGTTACGGCATGATCTTTCCCGGTACCGATCATGGCGAGTTATTTACTTCAGTTGCTACAGTTGGCGGCAGTATTGATGTGCAGTTAGCTGCGAATACCACTTTGGCTAGTAGTCGTGAAGATGGTTTGTTTGGATCTGAACCAGAGGCCATTGACAACTACACGGGATACCAGATTTTTCTTAACAGCGGTCTCGGTGGTAATGGGCTACCAGTAACTGGAGATACTTTTTTAATCGATTTCAATACTGATGGCTCCACAGATAATACCAACGCCCATGCCATGGTGGCGCTAAGCAATAAACAGATACTTTCAAATGGCAATTTGGGATTGCTAAGTGCCTACGGGCAGATGGTAGAAGAAATTGGAATTTTGACCAATCAGTCGAGAATCAGCCAGGAAGCTAGTGAAAGTTTACTACGTCAATCGGAAGCAGCGTTGCAATCTGTTGCAGGTGTAAATATCGATGAAGAGGCAGCGAACTTGATTAAGTTCGAACAACATTACAATGCATCTGCCCAACTTATATCGATTGCGCGTGACTTATTCGATGCGATTCTGAATTTGTAAAGAGTGGGAATGAATTATGTCCGTTAGATTTTCAACAATTCAAATACATAATCAGGGTTTAAACAGCCTGCTGGACGTCCAGTCCAGCGTGAACAAAACTCAACAGCAGATCGCAACCGGAAAAAGAGTGTTAACTCCCGGCGACGATCCAGTAGCTGCAACCCGAATTTTTCAACTTACTCAAGAGCTCGAGTTGAACGCCTTGTATAACAACAATGCCAATAACTTACAGAATCGTTTAGAACGAGAAGATGTTGCTTTGTCGAACATCAACGAACTCTTACAGCGAGCACAGGAACTCGTTATTCAAGCTGGGGATGGTGCCATCGACGCAGAACAGCGAAGATTCGTTGCAATTGAGATTGACGGAATCGTCGAGTCAATGGTTACGGCAATGAACAGCCGGGATGGTAATGGCAATTTTGTCTTTGCCGGATTACAGGCCGGCGAGCAACCCTATACGAAGAACGCGGATGGAAGATACCAGTATCGAGGCGATGAGGGACAGCGAACAATTCAGCTCGGTCCTAGTAGTTTCGTTACCGCAAATGATTCTGGAAAACGCTTGTTCGAAGATATTCCTAGTGCAGTGAATACACTTTCGGTGCGGGCTAATCCACGCAATAGTGCCATCCCGCCCTCCTCAATTGGCTCAGCAGTGGTGTTGGATCAGGAACAGTTTGATGCCTTCTATCCTGAGGATGTGGTAATTGAATTCAGGCCATTAGACGAAGTGTCTCCCCCAGCACTGACTTATACCATTAAGCAAGTTTCTGACGGGCGCGTACTCAAAGAAAATATAGCTTTTCAATCCGGAGAGCTCATTCAGTTTGCTGGTGCCGGCGTAAGAATAAGCGGTGCACCGGCGGCGGGTGATACGTTTATGGTTTCTTCTACGAATAAGAAGGGACTTCTTTCAACTTTAGAAGAATTTAGTTCCCAGCTAAAGACACTTACCGATTCGTCAGAGGATCGGGCATTGCTTACTGAGAATATAGCCGTCGCATTAGGTAATCTCGATACTGCGCAGACAAACTTGCTAGAAGGGCAATCATCTGTTGGGGCTCGTCTTAGTCTTGTAGACAATATCAAAACTACGAATGAGGACATTAGATTGGCGACACAAAGTTCCCTCGCCGAGCTGCAGGATTTAGATTTTGCCGAAGCGGTGAGTCAACTGAGCCAGGAAACTTTCATTCTTGAGGCCGCGCAAGCGAGCTTTGCCAGGGTCAGTGGTCTATCCCTGTTCAATTTTCTTCGTTAAATTGGGGCGATAGTCCAGAATCGATGCAGGGCTATCTCACTGATAGCTCTTTGCGGCAAGTTTGCCCTTGTTGAGAGCTCGAATACCTTTAAGAAGGGTGGAGTTGTTTGCTTCGGAAAGTTTGCGGGTACGCTCGTCGTGCTCAAGGATTATTTTGATGTCTGCACGAATTTTTTCCAGGTTACGAACTTGATTTCGCGCTACGGGCTCACTGAAAAACTGATTTAACAATTTCTGTCTTGACGCGATTAGACGGGTGAGTTTTTGCCACTCATTTTTTTGCGCCACTTCTTCCATTTGTTGAGAGGAAATAAGTATATCTTGCCAAATTTTAGCTCTGTCGTTCGGTGCCGAATCCATCGGAGTGAAATCTTCCTTGTTAGTCTAAAAGTATGTGCTGTTATGCCAATAGAGATTGAAAACCTTGGGCTTGGCTATCCTGTAATCGATAAGTTCCCACATTTAATCTTTGATGTTGGCGATATATGTACGGTGTGATGTTCTCTCTGTCATCCGGCAGCAAGGCTTCTCGCCAGGCTTCATCCAAAGAGCTGAAGCTCATTAGCTCGATGAAGGGATTAAGACCGTCGTCTGACGCTTCGCTGCGGCAATAATCCAAGCCACGATCACGATGGTTTTCGATCATCGCATCAATCAAATCGGGATCGGGTTCATTGGCTCCAGGAATCACACGAACTACGGTGGGATTAAAGAATGGTGACTCGGATTTACGTCGTGGAATCGATGCCGCTTGATAGAACTCATCCAGGGGATCGCCTTTAAGGCTGGTAACGAGTTTGATCCCTAGAAAGTCTTGAATCTGCGGTGGTACACGCTTGATTCCCTCTACATCTGCCATAAACACCCAATGATCAACGTTGTGACATTGCTTTAGCAGTGTGGTCTGATTTAGCAGAACTTCCAATGATTTACGGGAATCCATTCGTTCGATCTTACAAATCAATCGATCGAGCTGAGCTACGGCTATCACTTCCATCTAGCTTTCCTCACCGGTTTATTCTTTTAATGTAGTTCAATGTTCGCGTTTTAGCCTTTTTTAAGTCCAAGAATTCGCTTTTGAAGAAGCAACTAAGCACTGATTTTTTCCCAGAAAAACCCCAAAAAAATTCGACTTTTTTGCAATTCAATACCATGCTTACAATCCACCATCACAGATTTGCTATGTCGTTGTTAAGTCTACGATTAGTCGGCAATTTATATGACACAGATTCTGTGGGATCAATTTGAGAATAGATTTTGATTGGTGATCAGACTTATAGTCTGAATTCCCGTATAAAGCAGGACGCGATCCGGCGAGAAAGAGAAGGAGCATGATGCATACAGTAATTGAATCTACAGATTCAAAATTTGCGAATTATTGGACTACCTTGTTTGCCAATGATCCTCTGCAACATCCTCTCTATGCGCTGCAAAAATTTGACCGTCCGGAAAAAACGACCAATTCTCAGTTTACAGACCGTTCCTTTCTCGTAGTCTCGGAAGAACAACCAGTGTTTGGTTGCAGTCTTACTCTGCATACAGATGAAAGTGGTAAGAAACACATGGGCTATTTCGGACTAGATGCCGCAACCCATGTAAATAAGAAAACGCTGGTGCAGCCATCCAATAACTTCCAACCCGAAGCAATTCGCTTATTACAGGAACATATTAGTTATCTAATTGAGGAGCTGCAGCCTGACTCGCTTGCCTATCTAGATCCAGTGAGCTGCGGAATCATGTCGCCAGTGTCGCAAGTGCTACTTGAGCATGGTGCGCAACCAACTATTCATCCCACGCAAGTCTTGGATTTGAATAGTTCGAACCGGGAGCTACTTAGGAACGTTAAAAAAACTTACCGAGGATATATTCGTTGGGGGCTCGATCATCTGAGAACCGAAATTATTTGTGGTGAGTTGTTTAATCAGACTGCATCACAATTTTTGCAGTCCTTGCATTTAGTTGAGACGATCCCACAGCAACCCGACCGCGCCTTGTGGCGCACCTATGAAGAATTAGTGAAGCATGGTTCGGCTTTTCTGGTACAGAGTCGACTGCAGGGGCAGCTCGTTGCCAGTAGTCTGTTCGCTTACACGGAGAACACTTGTCACTATTTGACAGGCTCCGCATTGTCCAATTGTCCAGATCGACCAATGCTGCATAGTTCGATCTGGAACGCGATCTTACATAGCAAAAAGCTCGGTTGTTCCCAATTCCAATTGAGTGATTCAGCTTCTGAACCTGCGATCAATGAAAAAAATACAGTGATTGCAGCCGGGTTTGGGGGTATTTCCCATACAACCTTAAAAATGAAAATGAATCAGTAAATTCTTACCGATAACTGATTTTTATATCTCGCCACTTTTTCCTTCAGTTCCAGTCTATTTACAGACTGAGAATTCCTCTGTGACTCGGAAAACTGTACTAGTCTTATGGAATAGATTCATTGTCTAAGTAACACAGGGTAGTGGACAAAGTGAGCAATTCGAGTCAACCGCTTTCTAGGATAGATTACGGCAACAAATACGTGCTTGTCGTCGACGATTTCGATCAACACCTTCAGTTCATGCGCAAAGCCCTCCAGGGCATCGGTTTTGCCAATATCGAGTTAGCGCAAAACCCCAAAGACGCTATTGCACTTTGTGCCGACCATAGTTTCGACATTATTTTCTGTGACTACAATATGGGCGAAGGTAAGAACGGCCAACAATTACTGCAAGAATTAAGACATTACAAGCAGGTTCGCCACGACTGTATATTCATCATGATTACTGCGGAAACCAGTCGCGAAGTGGTGCTGGGTGCAATCGAGTCGGAGCCGGAAGGTTATATAGCTAAGCCGTTTAATGAAGCAGTATTGCGCCGCAAGCTCGATCGTCTAATGGATAAGCAAACCTGCTTGATGGATATAAACACCTGCATCGAAGAGGGTGATCTTGAAAAGGCAATTGTATACTGTCATGAATCCGCTGAACGACATCCGCGTCATCATTCCTGGTGTTTGAAAACAGCTGCCGAGCTACATGTAAAGCTTAAACAATACAATGATGCAAAAGCTGTCTATAAGGGGTTTTTGAAAAAAAGAGTACTCGATTGGGCTTTGTTGGGATTAGCCAAAACTTATATTCATCTCGAAGAATATGAAAAGGCTATCGATGAACTGCAGCAGGTGCTCGTGCTCAATACGAATTGTGTTCCGGCTTACGACTTGCTGGCTGTATGTCATGAAAAACTCAACAATCTGAAAGAAGTTCAGGTGCATCTTTCTCATGCCGCAAAACTGTCTCCCAATTCTGTAGCTCGACAGAATTCTCTTGGCGACATTTGCGCCATCAATGAGGATTTTGAATTTGCCAGCAAGGCTTATCGCAGTGCTCTACGCTCGGCTAAACACTCTATTGAAGAATCTCCAGACGGTTACTTCAAACTGGCTAGCGCTATTACAGATAGTATGGATGGCGACTTGTCTCGCTACGATTCCACCAAGGCTGTTGAAGCCCACAAGGTATTAGCGGAACTGGATGACCGTTTCGAACCTAAAGAAGAAACTGAAACTCGAAAAGATTTGGTTAACGTTAGGTTATATCTAAATCAGCAGAATCCGGAACGCGCATTGTCAGTAATGTCTGAGATCGAATCTGGAGATCGAATTGAGATAGATTTGTTAAGCGCCAGTGCCCTGTTCGATATGGGTCAAACGCTATTAGCTCTCGGTGATGAAGAAAAGGCCCATAGAATATTGCTTGGGCTTCTAAATCGAGATGATGTGAAAGAAACACGGAAACTGCACATCCGCACCCTGGTTGCAAACTCTAAAGCAGGTGAATTAGGTGGGCGTGCGAGTGAGCTAAACGAGCAGGGCGCCGAGCTCTACGAGAATGACAAGCTTGAAGATTCGATTAAGATTTTCTCAGAAGCATCGCGGCTTTCACCGAAGAGCGTTGTGGTTAATCTGAACCTCACACAGGCATTATTGCGTTACATGGAAACGGAAAAAGTCACTAAATCCTTCAAGAAACAAAGCGAACAATGTCTGGAGTGCATTGGTGAGCTTCAAGAAGACAGCCGTCATTTTGCTCGTTACAAAAATCTCTCGCAAAGATTCGACGCGCTAAGTGGCGGTCCTTCGATGGAAAACTAACAGGACACGAATGATGGAAAAACAACCATTAGATTTTTCAGTAGCATTTGGTTCTGCTGTTCACGACGTTAAAAACTCCGTTGGCTTGCTGTTGAGTTCTCTAGATGAATTTATGACTGCCAATCCACCGCAAACTGAAGAGGAAAACAGGAGAGCGGTGGTACTGAATTATGAAGCTTCGCGCATTAACAACGATATGATGCATTTATTGAGCATTTATCGATTGGAGAATCAGCGTCTGTTTTCTGCCATCGAAGAAGGCCTTGTTAATGATTTTATTGAGGATGAATTGCTGGCACATGAAACACTGCTAACCATGAAACAGGTTGAAGTGGAAGTCGATTGTGATCCAGATCTTTGCTGGTATTTCGATTCGATGTTATTGAAGAGCGTGTTCAACAATGTATTTGTAAATACAATACGCTATACCAAAAGCAAGATGCGCATTGCGGTAGAGCTAGTTAACGGCTATTTGAGAATCACTATTGAAGACGATGGCAATGGTTTTCCGAAAGAGCTCTGCAAGGAACCAGGAGAATACCTGACTCGAATTAATTTCAATACTGGAAGCACAGGTTTGGGGCTGTACTTCTCAGCTAAAGTTGCTGAGATGCATCGTAATAACGATCGTGTCGGTTACATCGAAGTAGATAACGACTCTACCATGGCTGGGGGAGCCTTTCGTATCTATTTGCCTTAGCTTCGATTGCTTTACTCTTCTGCAAACATAGCAATGACTTCTTCGCCAGTTAAGTTCTTGGTGTCATTGCTAAAACAATAGTATTCCGGTTTCTCATCGATAAAGATTTGCATATCAAACTCTGGATTTAAATCGGTGAATAATCCCGGCGTTACCAGGTAATGGTTAGGGCCCTTAAACAAGTAATAAAGGTGTGTGCCGCATTTTTTACAGAATGCTCTCTCTGCCCACTCTGAGGATTGATAGCTGGCGATCGAATCGCTCCCCTGAATTGTTACATCGCTGCCTGCGTTCATCGAAAAACACGGCCCTGAACCCCATTTACGACACATGCTGCAATGGCAGACTTCTACCTTATTCAGAGGGCTTGTAGTGCTAATTTTTACCGCCTCACATAAGCAGGTGCCGGTAAGTGAAGTATCGCTCATAGGTCGCTCCAGAAGCCGAATTCTCAGCTTAAATTCTTTAAGACTATTTAATAATAATACCTGATTTGGTAATAACAAGAGTAATTACTTGAAGCAGTAAAACTGGTGTTTGTGTACTGATAATCCTCACTTTACCTCGATTAAATATCTTTATAACAAAGTCTTTTATTAATTAGCGCTTTAGGGAAATAACATTCTTTTAATTTTTAAAGAGGCCGCCGTTAACCATTGTTGCATAGAAAAGTTAATGGATAGTAGGTAGTTACAGCATTCATTAAATGTAAGGACCGGAAATCAATCCTCATGCAGTAAATAGGTATTGATTTCCATATTTGTGATTTCACCTCTGATGGACAGAGGAATGAAGCACGCTAACAAGGAGTTTTGGCTATGCCACAAATTATCAATACCAACATCGCCTCGCTTACAGCGCAGCGAAACTTAAACCGCTCGCAATCTGCGAACCAACAGGCTTTGACCAGATTGTCTTCAGGACTGCGTATTAACAGTTCTAAAGATGACGCGGCAGGGCTCGCTATTTCAACCAGATTCTCATCGCAAATTCGAGGTTTGAATGTTGCTATTCGGAATGTGGGAGATGGTGTATCTCTTGCTCAAACTGCAGACGGTGCCTTGGGCACAATGACCGATAACCTGCAGCGAATTCGAGAACTGGCCATTCAGTCTGCTAACGCAACCAACAGTGAAGTAGACCGCGAAGCGCTACAAGCAGAAGTATCTCAGCTAGTTGCAGAAATTTCTCGAACAGGTGAGCAAACAACTTTTAACGGCATTAATCTCCTTGACGGTGATTTCAATGCTACATTCCAGATAGGCGCCAACGTCGGAGAAACAGTTAGTTTCGGCATTTCTGAACTAACTGCCGATTCACTCGGTGGCGGCAAGTCAGCAGGTGTCAGTGCTTTGGGAAGCTCAAGCGCACTGGACAATGGTGACCTGGTAATTAATGGTGTAGTGGTTGGCGCATCTACTGCGGCTGACGACAGTGCATCGACTGCCAATTCTGCCGCTTCTGCCATTGCAAAAGCTGCAGCAATTAATAAAGTATCTGATCAAACTGGTGTAGAAGCCACTGTGTTAGAAAACACAGCTACTGGTACTTCTATGTCCATTAGCGGATCAGGTGCTGGTGCAACATCAGGTACTATCGAGCTAAATGGCGTAACTATTTCAATCGCCACTGGTGATGTTGATGCTTCAGCAGACCGTGCAGCGGTTGTAACCGCTATTAATGCACACTCAGCAGAAACAGGCGTAGTTGCCTCTGATTCTGGTAGTAGCGCCGGCGGTGTAACGCTGACTGCTGCTGATGGTCGAAACATTGCATTAAGCTTTGCAGCTGATGCTTCAAACGATCTAACTGCTGCCAGCACGGGCCTAACTGCAAATGCTGTTACTGAAGGTGGTTATACACTAACTTCATCTGATGGAACTTCGGCGGTAGTTGTTACTGCAGGAACTGGTACTTTAGCGAATGCTGGTCTGGTTGAAGGTTCATTCGCTGCCAACACAGCTGCAGTTAACTCCACTTCTCGTTCATCGCGTGCAGAAGTTACCTCTGACGTGGGTGATACAGGACCATTAGCGGCAACAATTACTGGTGGTGTGTCAGTAGATCTTGCTAATGCCAATTTCTCAGCTGGAGATACAACGTTTGATCTGGTTATCTCTGGTGCAACCAGCACGTTTGAAGATGGCAGCACAACGGTAACTCTTAGCGAAGATTATCGTTCGCAGACTCTTCAAGACCTGGTTGACGATATCAATACTTCGCTCTCAGGCAGTCTTGCAGCTGAAGCATTTGTACTTGATGGCGACAAACTTGGTTTCCGTCGAACAACTGCTGAAGCCGGTGATTTACAGTTAGACGAGGTTATCGTTGGTTCAGCTCCTGGTGGTGCTACAACTGTACAAGCAGCCTTAGGTTTAGAAACAACTGACACTGTCGGTACAGGTAATACTCCTCTAGACAGCGATACTAACGCAGCTCGAGGTGGTCAAGCCGGACGTGCAGCACTTACAGCCACTGCGGCAGTTGCTGCCTCAATCCAAGGAAACGCGGATTTCGTTGCAGGCGATTACAGCGGAACAGGTACTGCACAATTTGATTTAATAGTTGCCGACGCAACTACTGCTTCAGATAACGGTACTTATACATTAGTAATCGATACTGATTTTAGTAACGCATTGTACGCAGATTTCACTGCAGATCCTGATGATGCGCAGCGCGTAGTAGATGAATTAAATGCAGATATCGCTAATGCCGGAGCCGCTGGAATTGTTGAGGCGAGCTTCAACGCTGCCCGTACTCGATTGGTATTTTCGCGAGTTAATGCAGAAACGGGTGGTTCTGTTCAGTTGGCCAACTATGTTGCTAGCGCCGGTACCGATGCCGCGACTCAGGCAACTAACTTTGGTTTTACTGATGGTCGAATCAACACTGACACTGCAGCTGGAGTTGTTGCACTTAACAACATTGGCGCGGATGCGAAAGCAGCTGGAGCAGTCGATGCGGTCAGTGGAACTGTTACTGGTGTCGATACTGACAGTGCTTTGATTAGTGGTGGTTACGTTAATGGTGGTACAGGTGAATTCTCTACCTTCACTGATGAAGCTGCGGCTCAGACTGTTGCCGGTGGTGCTGCCACAGCATCTGGTGATTTTACTGGCCAGGTAACCACGTTCGATATTACGGATGGAACAACCTCCGTAAGTATCACATTGGATACTGATTACTCAGATGTTGATGGTGTTCGAGATGAATTGAACGCTCAACTCTTTGCTGGTGGTAGCTTAATCACTGCAGTAAATAATGGCGGTACTCTCGAACTTACTTCCAGTGCATTTGGCGCGAGTTCCGAAGTTACTATCAGTTCCTTGGCTGAGGGTACAACAGTCACAGGATTTGTTGATGGAAGCGACAGTGGTACTGACGGCAATTATAATTTCACCTACAACCTGGGTGGATCAGATATAACTGTCGATCTACGTGCAGTTCCAACCGCAGCTAACGGTGATGTCTACGACACCCCGGGAGATGATGGTGGTAGCGTACTGGCTGAATACATCAATTCATTCTCTGGACTTGATGCCAGCTTTAACGCAACAACTAACCAGTTCACTATTACTGCAAGCGATGGAACCACAGACTTGTCTCTTGTTGGTGGTGCAAGCAATGCGCTTGAGTACTTAGGTCTTTCCGCTGGTTCATACGACCATACGCCTGCTATTACAGGTACTGCAACACAAGCTGCGGTTAATCTGAATGCTTTGACAGAAGGTGATTTGAAGATTAATGGTGTAACTATTTCTTCTTCAACTGGCTCTAGTGACTCTGCATCAAATGACCTGGCTGCCAGCAGCGACAAAGCTGCTAGTGGTATAGCAATCGCCGCTGCGATTAACGCTGCGTCTTCTGACACTGGCGTTAGTGCGATGGTTAATGCAACTGTTGTGGATGGTGGTTCTTCTACTGAAGGTACTACTGCTCGAAATGCAGATGGCGACCAAGGTGTTATCCACATCAACGGTTTTGCCACTGGAACTCTTGCATTAGGACCTGACGGAGAAACTAACCGTACCGATGCAATCGCTGCAATCAATGGCATCAGCGGTCAAACAGGTGTTCTTGCAACTGACGCTGGTGGCTATATCCGTTTAACTGCGTCTGATGGTCGAAACATTTCGATTGCGATCGACAATCTTGGCACTACATTCACAGGTTCGAATGTTGGTCTAAGCGTGTCACGCGATGGAATCGGTGAAGCAGACTTCGCAGGCGGAAGTGTAGATTTTGCAAGTGTTGCTGAAACTACTGCTTCAACTGTAACGCTAAATTCTGCCAAGGAATTCTCAATCTCTGGGGGCACTAACGGTTCTTCCGGGCTAGCTGGTCTTGGACTGGTTGCCGGTACTTACGGTGGCTCAGAAGATGGTCAATTCCTGGCTGATCTCGACATCACTAGCGTAGCTGGTGCCGAAGCGGCGATTCTTGCCCTCGATAATGCAATTGCAACTGTAAGTTCGCAACGAGCAGGATTGGGTGCGATTCAAAATCGTCTGGAATCTACTGTAGGAAATCTCACTATTACGGCTGAGAACTTAACTGCAGCGAATTCCAGAATCACGGATGCAGACTTTGCGGTCGAAACTGCGGAACTGTCCAGATCTCAGGTACTCCAGCAAGCTGGTATATCGATTCTGGCACAGGCCAATGCTTCGTCTCAGCAGGTTCTGGCTCTACTTCAGTAATAAAGGAGTCGAAATCCGGATTTAGTGGTAACTCTATTGGTTCGGGGGAAACCTCGAACCAATAGACTCTGAGAACGAGGCACGTCATGAGTAGTATTAATAAATCTGATGTGGCGTCTAACCCGAATTCCGGAAGTTCTATCGTTAAGGTGGCAAAGAGCGGCAAAATATTGCCGCCCGATGCAACCGAAAGAGCACGGCAGAACCTTGTTGAACAGTATGCCCAGCACATTGAGCCACAGAATGTTACGGCAGATAAGACTGGATACAGCGGGGACCCTGAAGCTGATTTAGCAACAGGAGCTCATAGTTCTGAGAACGATAGGGAGCAACTCCGGAACGATACGATTGCGACCGCAGTGACGAGACTTAATGATTATGTACAGAACGAAAGACGTGATCTAGAGTTCGCAGTCAATGAAGAAGCAGGCGTATCAATAGTAAAAGTTATAAGTCGACATTCCAGGGAATTGATTAGGGAAATACCTGGTGAAGAAGTAGTCGATCTGGCACGTAAATTGAATGATCAAGAACCATTACGATTATTTAGTGCACAAGTTTAGTAGTCTAAGCGACTAGTACTTTCCGCCAAAAGCGGATGACTTAGCCAGCTCAGGCGCGACCCTCTAAAGAGGGGAGTAAAGCATTGAAGATTGTTAGCTTTAATATAAGGCACTAACAAGCGGAAATGAATACTCAGGCGTTTGCAGCTGGCATAATTTTTTGTGCTACAGAAAGGGATCGGCTTTTACGTTATTAAAGCCAGCAGTGTAGTTCCTCATGAACTACTCACAACAGTGGATGTTGACAGACTATGGCTTCTATACAGTCATTAGGAGTGGGTTCAGGCTTGTTAACCAGTGAACTGGTTGACGATATTATTGCCGCGGAACGGGAACCAACCGAACTCAGACTAGACACGGAACAAGAAATTGTTGAAGCGAAGATTTCAGCTTATGGTGAAATTACCAGCTCGGTTTCCAGTTTTAGTTCTGCGCTTCAGACTCTGTCACTTCCTTCAAGTTTTAGCGCGAGCAGCGCAAATTCAACCAACAGCAGTTTTGTTTCGGCCACGGCTAGCTCCGTTGCCGTTGCTGGAACCTATGTCGTAGAAGTAAGTCAGCTTGCCCAAAGTCATTCGGTAGCAAGTGAAGCCTATAGCGCACTCGATGAAGTGATTGGCAGCGGTGAGCTTACGTTTCGATTCGGCAGCATAAGTTTTGATGGCAGTGAGAATTACGAAAGCTTTACGGTTAATCCTGACGCACAAACGAAAACAGTTACCATCGATTCAACGAACAATACTCTGGCCGGAATCCGCGATGCGATCAATGCCGAAGATTTTGGTGTGCAAGCCAGTATTGTTGATGATGGGTCGGGATTTAGATTGCTATTCACCGCTGAAGAAGGTGGAGAAGAAAACGCGCTCGAAGTGGTTGCAACCGGCGACGATGCAATTCGGGCCTTTAATTACAACCTAGACAGTGAAACCAATTCGCTCAGTGCGGTTACCGCAACCGGAACTACGGACCTATCTACCGGAGCTGGCTTAGATACGGCGAACAAAGCTTTTACCCTTAATCTGAATGGAACCGCGCTGACCGTAGTCGTTGCCAGTGATCCTTTAATTGATACTACGGCAGAAGTCGTGGCTGCTGTGCAGTCGGCACTTGATGCCGAGCTAGCTGCAGAGGGATTTACAGCCGGAGAAATTGTCGTAAGTGATGAGTCTGATCGGCTGGTCTTTACATCACTGGCTACAGGTTTCGATGCAACCCTTGAAATTACCAACGATGGTAATGCTGCAACGATTACCGGGGGTACGACAATCAGTGACGGTTTCGACTTCTCTGCTAACAATGCCACCTTTAGTATTGCAATCGATGGCGGTGGTGCTCAAGCGATTACCCTAAATACTGCGACTGCAAGTCGACAAGAAACAATAGATCTGATTAACGCCGCATTGGTGACAGCAGGTCTGGATAGCGATGTTGTCGCAAGTCTAAGTGCCTCTGATGAATTGGTATTTACCCACACTGCTGATGGATCAGCGGCAACAATTGACTTGTCGGCGATAGACGTAAGCGGCACAGCGGCTTCAGCTGAATTAGGCTTGAGCGTGTCCAACGCTGCGGGCCTGGATGGCTTCGGACTCGATACTAATGAAGGAATTGTTACTGGTCAGGTGCGCATGTCACAAACCATTGCCGCACAAGATGCCAATCTAACGGTAAACGGTTTGTCTGTGACCCGCGGTTCCAATTTAGTCGCCGGTGTTATAAGTGGTACTACGCTCAATCTAAAAGGTGCTACCAGTGGGCCCGTTACGATTACAGTTGAAAAGGATCCGAGTGTACTAGTAGAAAATATTCAATCTTTTGTCGATGCCTATAATGAATTGAAATTATTAGCCGACGATCTTACTGCTTTTGATCCATCGCTTGGATTAAACGGGCAGGGATCCATTCTTATCGGCGATTCAACACTTCGCACGGTGACATCAGGTATAAATTCATTGCTGCGCTCGGCAGTCACAGGATTGACCGGCTCGATACGTTCTTTGTCGGAAGTTGGTATTACCACTGACCAGAACAATGAGTTCCAGCTGGCATTTGATAGCACTGTATTTCAAGACAAATACGCTGATGATCCCGATACGATCAAGGCTTTGTTCGCTAATGCAGGATCTACAACAGATGCGCAAATTCAATACGTATCTTCCAGCGCTGAAACGCAACCTGGAACCTACGCCGTTGAAATTGATGCGCTGGCTACGGTAGGTACTTATCAGGCCTATGGTCGTCCCGCTTTAGCCGCTGGCAATATTGTCATCGATGATGACAATGATAATTTCACAGTCCGCTTAAATGGTCTTTCTGCCAATATCTCTTTATCCCAAGCTACCTATGTCACTGCGGCGGATCTTGCAGAACAAATTCAGCAACAAATAAATAGTGATTCGACTTATCAGTATGGCAACCACTCGGTTACCGTGACTTACAACAGTGCCGCTAATCGATTTGATCTTGCCTCCAATATTTACGGGTCGAGTTCAGAAATAGTTTTCACTGCAACAGATGCCAATGTTGCAAACGACTTTGGCTTTTTACTTTCGACTCAAGGACCTTACCAGACGAATCAGTTAGCCGGGCTAGCTACAGCAACCGGCTTGAGTTCAGAAGATTTTACCACCGCACTGGTTCTGGATGCGAAAACGAGTTTTAGTCTGGATATTGATGGCATCAGTACCGGCTTGATAACTATTCCAGGTAGTTCGGGGTCGCCGGCAACGTACGATAAGCCCGATGACATAATCGCAGAGATAAGCAGTCAACTTAGTAGTGATGGCGCATTTTTGGCGCAAACGGCGAGTACACCCGCTGGAGAAACTTTAGTAGCGGGAATGGACTTTTCGGCGGCGAATCGCACCATGACTTTTTCTGTGGATGGTGGCTCGAGTGAAGTCGTTGTTACAGTTAATGGAGATTCGGCTACTACTTCCTTCGGCGGAGAGACTCCAGGTACATTGGCAAACTCACTGGCAGCAATTCAGGACGCCATCGATGGCACTGCGCTAAATGGTGTTGTTACCGCCAGCATGGATGCAAATGATCAAGTTATTTTTTCTACTGTGGCAACCGGGGATAGTGCGACTTTAGATGTAGTATCTAATGGATCCGGCGCGTTCATGACCGGTAATGCCGCCTTGAATGTCGCTGGCTTCGATTTTGCCACGACTAACGCCAGCTTCGACATTTCTGTCGATAGTGAAACAGCAATATCAATAACAATAAGTACGCTTACCGCGGATCGTGATGCCACTGTTCTGGAAGTGCAAAACGCATTGGACGCGGCAGGCATAGGCAATAGAGTGACCGCCAGCCTGGATGGCAGTGATCAATTGGTATTAACCCGAAGTTCCGATACTGGAGCGAGCACATCGATTGCGATTACAAATTCCGATGCAACTGCAAACGCAGAGTTGGGGATTACTGATACCACTGACTATGGAACCGATGGGTTTGAATTGACAGCAGCGGCGTACACTGGGCGAGATGAAAAAACTGTCACGATCGACTATGCCTATGATTCGTCTAGTGGGCTAGGACGATTCGTGTTTTCAACCGACGATCAATCGGATGTTATTGAGTTTGATGACATTAGTACCAATGCAGCGAATAAACTTGGGCTATTCATTGGCGATGGCACAGTAACCACTGCCGTAGACGGAAGCGATGTGGTAGGAAAGATCAATGGCATCGATGCGAGTGGAAGTGGCCAGCTGTTGCGCGCACAAACCGGGAATGTTCCGGCAAAGCCTGGCTTCTATCTCAATACAGCCGTTGGCAATCTTTCGTTAAGCACGACAGCCGACACATTCAGAGTGACCGTCGATGGCATTTCATCCAGCGCCATTACTCTTGGCACAATACTAAACCCAGATCCCACAGTAGTTGCGGCGAGTCTCGAATCTGCCATAAACAACAATCCCTTACTTCTTATTGCGGGCGTTAGCGTCAATGTTGATTACGACACGATTACCGGTGGATTCGGCATAATTTCCAATACCACAGGACCTTCGTCATCGGTATCGATTAGCGATATTGCTGGTAGCGCGGCAAGCATATTCGGCTTCACTCCAGGAATCGGTGTAAACGGTGCAACCGGATCGGCGGCGCAGGGCCAGCCTGATGACTCCGCAGGAGTCAGAGTCAAAGTAAGTGGGAGTGCCTTAGGAGCCCGCGGTTCAGTGAGTTTTGTTAGAGGTATTGCGGATCAATTGGATCAGTTAATGGATTCTTTCTTAGATCCCGGAGGATTGTTAAGCAATCGTACTTCAGCATTGAATCAGGAACTCGAAGACATCTCGGAAGAAAGAGTCGAGCTTGAAGAAAGACTGGAAAACTCAGAAGAACGCTTGCGTGCATCTTTCCTTGCCAACGATTTAATTATTTCAAATCTGAACACCACTGCAGACTTTTTGTCTTCGCAGTTACGCTTATTGGAAAACTTGGTGAATCCATCAAGTAGTGACGACAATTAACAAGTTTTGAGTTGAGCTCAAGGAAGAAACTATGTATTCGAAACAAGCTGCGTTAGCGCAATATAAAAAAATTAATACTGAAAGTGTGGTTGAAGGTGCCAGTCCGCACCGTTTAATACAAATGCTAATGGCCGGCGCAATCGAACGCATGTCTCAAGCGAAAGCAGCTCATCAGGCAAAAAATATTGAGCAGAAAGGCATTCTGCTTGGCAAGGCCATCTCCATAGTCGCTGGATTGCAGGAAAGTCTTGATGATGACAAGGGCAAAGATATCGCAGAGAACCTCGATAGCCTCTACGACTATATGCAGCGCAGATTGCTTGAAGCGAATTTAAAAAACGACATGGCAATGGTCGATGAGGTAACTGAACTTATGGCTACCGTGAAGTCTTCATGGGATGAAATCGAGCCAATCCACTAGTTAGAATATCGATCAATTTTTAATCACTTATAAGCAGTTAATTAGAATAGTCAATTTCTTCTAAAAATTGACTAAAAAACGTCTACAATGTCTAATTGTGGAGTTCATACAGATTCGATTGACAGCTTATTGCGGTGATCCATCCACTAAATTTCACCCCAACTCCAAGCTACACCGAGGACGTCGAACGAATCTAAGAAACTCCGCTTAAATCTCTCGCAGGAAGTGAAGCAACAAAATGGTTGAAGAGGCCAGAATATTACTGATCGATGATAATGAGCGCTCTCGCCATGATCTCGAGACGGTGCTCTCTTTTCTGGGTGAAGAAATTATCACAGCTACTTCCAGCAGCTGGCATTCCCGAACCACTGAATCTGTTGAGCAAGCTGCACAAATTGCAGTGGCGATCATCGGTGTTTGTGACTTCATTCCATTAGAACAACTCTTGGCAGATGTTCATCAGTGGGAAGCAGGTACACCGTTTGTACTCGTGGGCGAACATGAATTGCCTGAATTTTTGGATTCTGAATTACTTACCCGAGTTACGGCGACGCTTGAAACTAACTTGAGCTATCAACCTTTATTGGATGCTCTGCATAAGGCAAAAATTTTCCACGAACATTACAACCGTCTGCGGGATTTCGATGGTGTAAAAGACTACAACATGTTTCGTAGCCTGGTCGGAAAAAGTAGCTCTATTCAGCGAGTGCGTCACATGATGGGTCAGGTGGCCAATACCGAAGTCAGTGTGTTAATTACTGGCGAGTCTGGTACTGGAAAAGAGGTGGTGGCACGCAATCTCCACTTAAACTCTGCGCGAGCTGACAAACCGTTTGTACCAATAAATTGCGGGGCGATTCCGCGTGAATTGTTGGAAAGTGAATTGTTTGGGCACGAGAAGGGTGCCTTTACCGGTGCAATCTCTTCCCGCGCTGGACGTTTCGAGTTAGCCGATGGGGGCACTCTGTTCCTCGATGAAATTGGCGACATGCCACTTAACATGCAGGTAAAACTCTTACGCGTTTTGCAAGAAAGGAGTTTTGAGCGGATCGGTGGAGTAAAGACCATTCAAACCGATGTGCGCATACTTGCTGCCACCCACAAAGATTTGGAAAAAATGATCGATGAAGGCGAGTTCAGGCAAGATCTCTATTATCGAATCAACGTCTTTCCTATAGAAATGCCTTCGCTGCGGGAACGAGCAGAAGACGTTCCGCTATTGCTGAATGAATTGATAACAATCATGGAAGCAGAGAAACGTGGTTCGGTTCGATTTAATTCCGGCGCAATCGCCTCTCTATGTCGTCACCCCTGGCTAGGTAATGTGCGAGAACTTGCAAACCTGGTGGAACGCATGGCGATTCTTTACCCCCACGGCATTGTCGGAATTAACGATCTGCCGAAAAAATTTCGCCATCTCAGTGATGAAGAAATCGGCCAGGTAAGTGCGGCCGAAGAAAAAAGCAGTGCTGTCGTTAGTCTTGGTGATTCGCCTGCTGCAACTAGTGCAGATAACAATCAGCAATCTCTTTTACCTCTGCATGGATTAGATTTAAAAGAGTATCTGGCGAATTTAGAAAAAGATCTGATTGGGCAGGCCCTCGATGACAGCGGTGGAGTTGTTGCCAGGGCTGCCGACCGCTTGCATATAAGGCGCACAACATTGGTTGAAAAAATGCGCAAGTACAGTTTGCAAAAAAAGCAGAATGAAGAAACCTCAGTGGCGTCTCCAAGTGATGACGAGAGCGGCAATGGAACCGATCAGCTTGATGCTCCAAGCGACAAGGCCGCTTCTGCCTGATCGATAACGGAAGCATTGAGCTAGTTTAGCGGCTCAATGACTGCGCCTTCCACAGTGCCAGATTGTAATTCCAAGACAACTGTCAATCCGGAATTAGATTGCTCCATTCTTATCAAAACGAATTGCCAATCATCTGCTAACCAGAAAAAAGTGTTTCTTGAGTCGCTGGAATCTCGAATGCGTTCTACTTTAGTGCTTTCGAAATTACCGAGAGGAGTAGTTACGATCTCCTTTCCTACGACTTGATAGCGGTGAATTTCAATTTCGTCTTCATCGATGACTGCAAACTCAAGCTTGTCAGTGTCTGCAATAATTGCTTCACGTAGTGCCAATTGATGGCTTAACTGGTCATAAGTGTTGGGCATCAAATCGACAGTCCAGCTCTCATCATCTTCCGCGCTAATTGCCACCAGTGCGTCCCAATTGTAATTGATGGCTTGAGTTTCAGGGCTAAGCCCGCTTTGCTGATAGCTATAGTTAATCGGTTTAACTTCTTCGTCGATGGAATCTAAAGTACTGACTTGTTCAATTCTGGCCACGAGTAGGCCGCCTAATGAGGCTTCGAGGGTGTTGGAAAGGCGAAATGTTTGATCTGCTTGGACTTGCAGAGAGCGATTGGCTGTAGCCGCAATGCCATTGGCGCTGGCCTGGTATTCGATTGAATATTGAGTAGGAGTTTGCGCGCTGCTAATGCTGTTAAGGACAAAGAATAAAAGCAGCATGGTGGCGCGGTAGAATGTTTGCATCAGGGATGGACAATGACGCCAGTAGGTGGAAGCTCCTCGTGATCAAGCATCGCTTTGCCAGCTTGCATCTGCAAACGGCCGCTAGCGAACCAACTAACTACTTTAGGATAAATAATATGTTCTTTTTCTAAAACTCGAGCTGCCAAATCATCGATCGTGTCTTCTTTAAGCACCGGCACCCGCTCCTGGGCGATTACCGGTCCGCCATCCAAATCTACTGTGACAAAATGAACCGATACTCCGTGCTCTTTTTCGCCGGCCTCAAGCGCACGCTGATGAGTATTTATGCCTGGAAATTTTGGTAAAAGAGAGGGATGAATATTAAGAATTCTACCTTCAAATAGGCTTACGAAATCGCTTCCAAGAATGCGCATGAATCCCGCTAATACGATAAGTTCTGGGCCGATTTCTTCAATGGTCTCACCCAAAGCTTTGTCAAAATCATCTCTTGAAGCGAATTCCGTGTGATCTATTACCCGAGTGGGAATATCGTCTCGTTGTGCGCGCTGCAGACCGAAAGCGCCAGGTCGATTAGAAATTACCGCGCTGATTTTGAAATTCGACGAGAGGCTTGCATCGATTAGGGCTTGCAGGTTTGTGCCGCTTCCAGAAATAAGGACAACGATATGACAGTTAGTTTGTTCCATACTGAAGTCTAATTAACCAGAATATCCTTAGCTTAAGGAGACCGCATCTTCATCTTCGGGACGGGCGCTGATTTCTCCAATCACCATAGCAGAATCGCTATCGCTATTTAGAACTGATAATGCCGTTTCAACTTCGTCGCTTGCTACACAAACTACCATACCAATACCGCAATTAAAGGTTCGGTGCATTTCGTTTTCTGCAACATTTCCCTGTTCTTGTAACCAGTCAAAAATGGCCGGTCGCTCCCAACTGGCCAAATTTAGTTTTGCCTGGGCATTGGCCGGTAACACTCGTGGAATATTTTCCAGCAAGCCACCACCGGTTATATGGGCCAATGCATTAATTTGTACCTTAGCCGCTAATTCTTGCAATGTTTTGACATAGATCGTAGTTGGCGTGAGTAGGGTTTCTCCCAAACTGCTGCCTGCAAACGCTGCTTCTAAATCGGCATTCGTTACTTCCACAATCTTGCGAATAAGAGAATAACCATTGGAGTGGGGCCCGGAAGATTTTAGCCCGATTAAGCAGTCGCCAATTGCTACGCGAGACTGGTCAATAATCTCGGACTTCTCTACCACGCCAACGGCAAATCCAGCGACGTCATAGTCTTCGCCTGAATACATGCCGGGCATTTCCGCAGTTTCACCTCCAATTAGTGCACATCCGGCCATTTCACAGCCAGCGCCTATGCCGGTAACTACTGATTTCGCCGTTGCAACATTAAGTCCGCCGGTGGCGTAATAGTCGAGGAAGAAGAGGGGTTCCGCACCGCATACAATAAGATCGTTTACACACATCGCGACAAGATCGATGCCGATGGTGTCGTGCTTATTCAGCATCATGGCTAACTTCAGCTTGGTACCAACACCGTCGGTTGCTGAGACTAATACAGGCGCTTTGTATTTAGTGGGAATTTCGCAGAGCGCACCGAACCCACCCAAATCTGAGAGGACTTCGGGCCGAAAAGTGCGTTTCGTGACATCCTTAATTTCTTCCACCAATGCATTGCCTGCATCGATGTCAACGCCTGCGTCCCGATAGCTTAAGGATTCGTTTGAATTCGAATCTTCCGGGTCGTCTTCGAGGGTCATTCGTGGAATCTGCCTGCTAGTAATTCAGCATTTAAAACAGGCGAGAAGTGTAGCAAGAAGCGCCGACGGAGTCAGTGACTATTGCTGGGAAAAGTCTTTATTTATGCGACCTTGCAAGAATTAAAGTAAAATCTTCATTATGCTTGTAGCAACACTCAATCATTGCCGGAAAATCGTAGCTTTAGCGTTGCTGTTTTCACTCTGGTTCCCTGCGGTCACAGCACTGCAGGTTACCGGGCTCTATGACCACCGCGTCGCGGTAAATAATGAGAGTGACACTGAAAGAAACCGAGCGTTTCGCGAGGCACTCGAAGCGGTCATACTGAAAGTGACCGGAGAGCATCGATGGCTTGAACATCCCAGTATCGAAGAAGCATTGGATAATGCGCAAAGCTACGTGGAGGCCATCAGTTATAGCAGCGAGCTCGTGGCGCTACCACTGCCACCGAATTCTATCGCGCCTGACACTCAGCCCTTACTCGCACCAACTGTGGAACAGCGCTTTATTGAAGTGAATTTTGCAGATTCACTTATCGATGAGTTGCTGGCGAGTGCTGCTATACCGGTTTGGGACAGCAATCGTCCCAGTGTTTTAGTTTGGATGGCACTGCAGAATGCCGCGGGTGAACGCACCATGCTGACCTCGGAAAGCAATCTACAAATCATCAGCTATATGCAGGAATTCGCGGCGCAAAGAGCAATACCAATCATATTTCCAGTGTTAGATTTCGAAGATCGACGCAATCTTTCAGAAGATGTCGTGTGGGCACTAGAAGAAGCGGCGATAACCACAGCGAGTGAGCGCTATGGCGCTGATAGTATCTTAACCGGGCGACTGCACTTTACTGCGAGTGGGGAATTAGTGGGTCTGTGGCAGTTTATTTTTCAGGGAGAAGCCGAAGTATTCGATGGCTTTGAAGAAGATTTGAATGCCTATCTGCATGCACCACTCGATCGGATAACCAATCAGCTAGCCAGCTATTTTGCCATCGTGCCAGAAACCACTACCCAGCAAATTGTGCGCTTAAGAGTTGAAGGAATAAGTGACCTAAGTGCCTATTCGGCATTACTTACCTACGTAAGCGGTTTGGGTTTAGTGGATAGTGTCAGTATGGCTGCCCTGGATGGAGAACGCCTGGAATTAGAACTCGGTCTGGTAGGAGACTCCGCTCAATTATTCGAAATGATTGCTCTCGATCGAGATCTGTTGCCAATTCAAAGTTCGCAAGCAGGTTCCCGTGGTGTACTGCATTATCGTTGGACTCGATAGTGTATGAGCAACCCTAATCCTGTCCAACTGACTCTCGGCATAAACTTAGACGACGATGCGAAATTTGAAAATTTCCATGTAGTCGAGGCTAATCGCGCGCTGCTTACGGAGTTGCAAAATTCATTTTCCATGCTTTATATCTGGGGGTCGAAGGATTCTGGTCGTACTCATCTTTTACAATCCCTTTGTCATAAGGAATCTGCGGCGCAAAACTCAACCATCTATATTCCGCTAACTGAGATCGAGAATCTTTCTCCTTCACTGTTCGAAGGATTGACCGCCTTAGATGTGGTTTGTTTGGATGATGTTCAATTCATCATCGGCAATACTGAATGGGAGCTTGCGCTTTTCAATTTCTTTAATGAAGCTAAAGTGAACGGTTCGAGCCTGGTCTTTGCGGCGGATTGCTCACCGCAGGAATTAGCAATCAGCTTAAAAGATCTGGGTTCGAGATTGCAGTCAATTCCTGTTTTCAAACTTGAATCGTTGAACGATGAGCAAGCCATTGAGGCATTGAAATTTCGCGCGCAGCAAAGAGGCATGGAACTCAATAATGCTACGGCAGAGTTTATCTACCGCCGCTCCAATCGCAGTATCGATCAACTGATGGAATTGCTCAATAAACTGGATCAGGTTTCCCTGGTGGAAAAACGCAGGCTGACTATCCCTCTAGTTAAGGAAACTATGGGTTGGTAATTCAATCTATTGCGGTGCTTGTTGTTTCTTTACTAGCAGCACGAGTGAACTAAAGAGACCAACACAAAGAGAAATCTCGATTAGTCCCAAGATTGTCCTTTCTGTATCGAAAGCCACTAATACGCCATGAACGAAATAGAGTAGAACGATAAAGCTCAACCAGATATTGGCTCGTGCAATATTGAGATGCAGTCCAGGGGCAAAAAGCAACAGAGGAAGGATCTGAACTAACCAGATAAACAAGCTGGTTAGATTTGGAGAAGGCAACGCTTGATAAGATAAATAGGCGAAAAAAAGAATTAAGCCGTATAAACAAGCAAGCGCGGTCCACCGATAGCTTGCCATCTTAGGTTCCAAATTGCTTTCTGTTGGTTTCATTGCGCTTTTTGTAATCGGAAATAATCGAAAAGAAGCGGATTTAACTGGCTAGTTTTAAACTCATACTTGCAACACGTCTACCTAAAGCAATGCAAAGTTCACTTTCGTGACTGCTGATTCCCTGATTACTTTGCGGTCCCGCCAGATGACTGGCACCATAGGGAGTGCCACCAGTTTCGGTGGTGTTTAGTGCGGTTTCTGAATAGGGAATTCCACAATAGAGCATGCCGTGATGTAGCAGAGGCAGAGCCATGGTGAGTAGCGTCGATTCCTGGCCGCCATGCATGGATGCGGTCGAAGTAAAAGCGCCAAAGGGTTTGTCTATCAAGGCTCCTGATGCCCACAAAGCGCCGCTACTATCGATAAAGTATTTTAACGGCGCGGCCATATTTCCAAATCGGGTTGGACTACCCAATACCAGGCCTTGGCAATTTCTTAGATCATCTTCAGTGCAATAGATGGCGCCGGACTCTGGAACCTCGGGCTCACTGGCTTCTGTGTCAGGAGAAACTGGCGCTACCGTGCGAATTCGTGCTTCTACACCCGCTACTTCTTCGATGCCACGCCCGATCAGCTGCGCCATTTTTTCGGTCGCGCCATAGCGACTGTAGTACAGCACCAACACATAAGGTTTGGACATGGTTTATTCCTGCATATCCAAAAGGGCGAGTACATTTTCTGGCGGCCTGCCAAGGATCGCTTGCTTTCCCTTAGTCACGATAGGCCTTTGAATAAGTTTTGGATGCTTGCAAACAATATCGAAGACGATTGTTTCGCTGAGACTGTCATCATCCAAGCCAAGTTCCCCATATTCGGGTTCGCTGGTGCGGATAATGTCGCGGATGCCGACACCCAGCTTTTTTAAGAGGTCATTTAATTCGTCACTAGTAGGAGGCGCTTCCAGATAATAGACAATCTCTGAATTGACTTCATTTTCTTCCAGAAGTGCTAAAGCAGCCCTCGATTTTGAACAGCGTGGATTGTGATAAATTTTGATGGGCTCCATATCGATTCCTGATCTGGTATTTCTTTGCAATAGTCTAAATAAATTTCTTTGTGCCGAGTTCTCGACTGACAACTGATTCTAACTCAGATTGAAAATTTTGGATTAATTCTAAATCCGACGAATTAGTCAGCTGGCTAATTTCATCAGTATTCAGATTTCGAATAGCCTGCCAAATTTCAACTATCGTGCAATCCGTTACCGAATGGGTCGGCAAATAGCGGGGCGGGTTATCATTGGTGGCAGTAATTAAGTTTATCTTCTGCAAATTTTCTATGGCATTTTCGATTGCAAGTCCGGAGCAACGTAGCGATGCAGCGAGCTGATCTTCACTAAGGGGTTCTTGACCCTCGGAAAAACGTCGGATTATGCTGGTAGCAATGGCGAGGCTTAGTTGTTCTTGCTGCGAAATACTTAAGGCTATTTGTTCTCGACCTGTTCTCGATTTACCGGGATTTTGGTGATAAAAAGCAATGCTGCTGCCAATTAGAGCTACCAGCCAACCAATGTAAATGAAAAACATGATGGCAATAGCGGTTGCGAAAGCGAGATAAATATTTTCTCGTGAAGCGGCCACAAAAAAGCCCTGGAATACCGAACCCATGAGTTTCCAAATAATGGTTGTTACGAACCCTCCGATGAATGCGGAACTAAATTGTACTTTCGTGTTAGGGAGAAATCCGTAGGCAAAAGCGAATGCTAATGACATCAAAAGAATTGGTGCAATTAGCGCGAGAAGCTCAAGCACCAGGCCACCGTAAATCAAATCTTGCAAGAAGCGCTCAAAGAAATTGGTATTTACAGTAGATGTTATGCCAATGGAAAGGAATAACAGTAAGGGACTAACAATTACGGCGAAAAGGTACTCGCTAACTCTGCTCGACCAGGAACGGCCATGTTTTACTGCCCATATGTAATTAAAGGAAGACTCAATTTTCCGCATCATGTCCAAAGCGAGATAAATTAAGAGACCGACACTTGTTATGCCTATTAGTTCAAGCTGCAGATTATCGACATAGGTAAGCACATCTGCCGTCAGTTCGTTGGCACGCTCTCCTAAAGGTTGCAGGAGAGTCAGCAAGGTGGGTTCCATTCTATTATGGACACCCAGACTTTTTAGTACCGCGAAAGTAATTGCGAGTAACGGGAAGATTCCAATGACCGTGGTGAATACAAGGCTCATCGCCCTCAATGAGAGTTGACCTTGTACAAGGTCTCGCATTACGGCAATAAAAATCTGACAAAATTTGATCAGAAAGCGTTTGGGGAGCGAGGCATCGCTCAGTTCAGATTGCCATAACCAGAACTGCGCTTGTTTGCGCTGCTCATCGATAGAACTTTGGATTCGGTCGAATTGTAATGCCATCTGCAACCAGAAAATTTTCAAATCAAGTGGTATAAGATAACGGAATCGACGTAAAGACGGTATTAGTCATTCATCAATGTGAGACATGAATCAATCTAATCAGGCATTGACAGGAATCGTTAAAGGCAGGGTGCAAGGGGTATTTTTTCGTGCCGAAACCCAGCGCATGGCACAACAGCTTGGCCTTAGTGGTTGGTGTCGCAATACTTCCGCCGGACACGTTGAAGTATTAATTGCCGGAAGTGAGCCGAACTTAAAGAAAATGCAGGCCTGGTTGACTCAGGGGCCTGAGTTAGCCCGAGTTGATTCGGCGGAACTGGAGAACTGTGACGATCCCGGTTTAGCGAGTTTCGAGATTCGCTATTAGTCAGAAGTTTGGGAGTTTACCGTGTTGGCAATAAAATCTAGCAGAGAATCTTTGTCGATTTGCTGTTTCTCACCGCTGCTGCGGCTGGTGTATTCCACCACGTTATCGGCAAGAGACCTTGGTGAAACCACCACACGATGTGGAATTCCAATCAATTCAGATTCGGCAAATTTAACACCTGGGCTGGTCTTTTTATCCCTGTCGTCTAACAGTACTTCCAGTCCCAGCGCTTGAGCGTCAGCGTAAATCTGTTCTGAGTATGCTTTCACTTGATCCGATTTGTGAGCATCTATCTGGACCACAATTAAATGAAATGGAGTTATGTTTTCCGGCCAGATTATGCCTTTGTCATCATGGCTCTGCTCGATGCAGGCGGCAACGATTCGAGTTACACCAATACCATAACAGCCCATTGGCATAACGACAGCTTTGCCATTTTCATCTAGCACCGTGGCGTTTAAAGCTTCGCTGTATTTTTTACCCAGTTGAAAGATGTGCCCGACTTCGATGCCACGTTTAATGGAAAGTGTTCCCTGTCCATCTGGGCTGGGATCTCCTTCCTGGATTTTTCTGATATCGGCTGAATCATTGAATTTGCACTGATCAGACCAATTTTGATTAGTGATGTGTTTGCCTTCGGTGTTTGCGCCGCAGGCAAAGTTCTTTAAGTCGGTCACACTATGATCCGCAATGATTCTTATGCTGAGATTTTGCGGTCCAATGCAGCCAGGAGGGCAGCCTATTGTCTTCTTAATTGAATCGTCATCGGCAAAATGAAGGGGTGCAGCAACACCGTCTAGTTTTTGCGCTTTAGTTTCATTGAGTTCTTGATCGCCTCGGAGTAGGAGCGCAACCAGGTCATCAGTGCGATTACCTTCTTTATCGGCGCCATGCACGAGTAAGGTTTTCACCATTTTCGTTGGTTCAATGTGGAGTAATGCAGATACTTGATCAATGGTCGTGGCATCACCAGTGTCTACTGTTTGCTGCTCGAGCGATTCCTCATCGGCGTTAGGGCTAGCAAGGCCTCCTTCGGCTAGCTCTCTATTGGCTGCGTAGTTGCTGTCACTGCTAAAGACGATTTCATCTTCGCCGGAATCTGCGAGCACGTGAAATTCGTGAGAAGTACTCCCGCCAATATTGCCGGAATCGGCAATAACAGGTCGATAATCCAAACCCAGTCGCGAGAAGATATTGCAGTAAGTCTGGTGCATGACTTCATAGGTTTGTTGCAATGACTCTTCATCCTTATGAAAAGAGTAGGCGTCCTTCATGATGAATTCGCGGGAGCGCATGATGCCGAAGCGCGGCCTGCGTTCATCACGAAATTTCGATTGGATTTGATACAAGATCGCTGGTAACTGCTTATAGCTGCTGTATTCGCTGCGAACGATATCGGTTATTACTTCCTCATGGGTTGGGCCCAGGCAAAAATCCCGCTCATGCCGATCCTGAAAACGCAATAATTCTGGACCCATACCTTGCCAGCGACCGGACTCTTCCCATAGCTCGGAAGGCTGCACAACTGGCATGACTACTTCCATGGCACCTGATTTATCCATTTCTTCACGGACAATCTGGGTCACTTTGTTTAGAACTTTAAATCCAAGTGGCAGCCAGCTATATAAGCCACTCGCAAGTTTTCTTATTAATCCAGCGCGCACCATTAATTGATGACTGATTATCTCAGCATCGGCTGGGGTCTCTTTAATTGTTGCGAGTAAAAATTTGCTGGTGCGCATCGAGTATGTTCCGACTAAGCAGTTCTTAGAAAAAGAAAGGCAGCCATTGGCTGCCTTTCTAATTTAACAACTGATTTGGAGTAATGCACGAGCGATCTCGACGCACTTCCCCTTAATTGCAGCTACGTTACAGTGCAAACTCTTTGAGTTTTTTCAGAGGCAGTACCTTAACTCGGGTTGAGGCAGGTTTGCGGGGAATGTCCATAAGTTCGCCGGGGCGAAATGGATTGGGTACGCCTTTGCGAGCAGGTCGTGCTGGGCGTACTACTGATTTAATTTTAAGCAAGCCTGGTAAAGTAAATTCACCCACAGCACGCTTTTTAATATGACGTTCGATTACAACTGCTAGTTCTTCTAAAACCGCCGCTACTTCTTTTTTGCTTACGCTTGTGTTTGCAGCAATTTCATTCAGGATTTCAGTCTTAGTGTATTTCTTTTGTATAGCCGGAGCTTTTTTTGCGGTAGCGGTACTCGCTTTTCTGCGTGTTGCAGCTTTTTTAGATGATTTTTTAACAGCCATGCCCAATCTCTTTTATAGTAACAGTGTTAGTGGATCAATTTCCTGGAAAGGAAACGTTTATGTTTGTGTGTGAAATGCAATGAGAAATTAATTCCCTTACAGCCACTCAGGGGGTGTATTTATAAATCATTCACTAACACCTAGCAAGCATTAATAATGACTTTGTTAATTTGCATCACGATTTAGAAAACATCAGTAAAAATAGTCTAAATCTTTGTCAGTTAAATCTTAACAAATTTGTTTTTGGGTTGAATTTCTCTTCCACTTTCAGCTTAAAAATTTACTTTAAGTAACAAACCAAGTGCATGACTTGCAAATATTCGCGTCTTTAAAGAACGGAATTCAAAATTAAATTCTTTTAAGGATTGTTTTTGCTTTTGCCAAAATTTCTATTTCTATTGTGGTCGGGTTTAGTCTGGCAGCGCTTGTTATGAAAAATTGTTAGTAATTCTCGTTTCGCAATCCTTTTACAGCAGAGCGTGTCTTTGCGCTGGCACCGAAAATCTCATTCCTTTAGCCCGTTCGGGCGTAGTTCCGATTTCTTAAATGCAGGGGTGCGGCGCGGACTATATAAGGTATAATCGCCGGTTTTTACCGGCTGGGGCTGATTTTAGCGGCTGTTTTTTACCGATTAGGTCACCTTAAGGCAGTTGCAGTGAGCCGGATGCATTAGAAAGATCGAATCACAGGAACTGGACCGTTAGGGAACTGAGAAAGAGCTGGTGACATGCCAATATATGAATATCAATGTGAGCAGTGCGCTCACAGACTAGAAGCATTGCAAAAAATTAGTGACGATCCATTGCAGGACTGTCCCGAATGTAATCAAGCTTCTCTCAAGAAATTACTCTCCGCCGCGAGCTTTCGACTGAAAGGTGCAGGCTGGTACGAAACCGATTTTAAAACCGGCGATAAGAAACAACTTGCTGAATCTGACTCAGCGGCGAGTAAAGAGAGTAAAAAGGGAAGCGAAGAAGGCAGCACAAAAGATAATACAAAAGAGGGTACCGACACTAAAAAAGCCAGTGCAGAGGCAAAACCCTCAAAGTCAGAGAAGAGCGCTACGAAGTCTGAGTCTAAGTCAGCCAAAAGCGAATCCTCGAGTTCCACTCAAAAAAAGGCCAGCTAGAACTCTAAATTCAAGGGCAGCTGAAAGTAGTTAACAGGAATTAATTATGCGAAGTCACTATTGTGGCGAATTAAACGAATCCCACGTCGACCAGGATGTATCTCTCTGTGGTTGGGTCCACCGACGCCGCGATCATGGCGGTGTAATCTTTTTAGACGTGCGTGATCGAGAAGGTATCTCGCAGGTAGTTTACGACCCAGATACCGTGGAAAGCTTTGCTATTGCCGAAGGCGTGCGTAACGAATTCGTGATTCAGGTAAAAGGTAGAGTGCGTCTCCGGCCAGAGGGCACTATCAATGAGGAAATGCCCACTGGAAGAATTGAGATTTTGGGCAAAGAGTTGGTAGTACTCAATGCCGCTGAATCGCCACCTATGCAATTAGACGAGCATGCTGAGGTAGGTGAAGATGTCAGATTGCATTATCGTTATATCGATCTGCGCAGACCAGAAATGGCAGCCAAGCTGCGTTTTCGTTCCAAGGTTGCAAATACCATTCGTAATTTTCTCGATAGCAATGGATTCCTGGATATTGAGACGCCCTTGCTAACCAAAGCTACTCCGGAAGGGGCCCGCGACTACCTAGTGCCTAGTCGAACCCATCCGAATCGATTTTTTGCGCTGCCGCAGTCACCGCAATTGTTCAAGCAAATCCTGATGGCATCCGGCATGGATCGTTATTATCAGATTGCGAAGTGTTTTCGCGACGAAGATTTGCGCGCGGATCGCCAACCTGAGTTTACACAGATTGATGTTGAAACCTCGTTCATGGATGAAAACCAGATAATGGAAATCATGGAAGAGATGATCCGTCATACCTTTAAGTCGTTAATGGGCGTTGAGTTTGGAGAATTTCCTCAAATTTCCCATGCTGAAGCTATGCGTCGCTATGGTTCAGACAAGCCCGACTTACGCATTGATTTGGAGTTAGTTGATATAGCCGATCTTATGAAGTCGGTAGAATTTAAAGTGTTTAGTGGTCCGGCAAACGATCCCGATAGCAGAGTGGTGGCCTTACGTGTTCCACAAGGGGGCTCGCTGACTCGCAAAATTATCGATGCCTATACCGAGTACGTCGGCATCTACGGTGCCCGCGGTTTAGCCTGGATTAAGGTCAATGATCTGGATGCTGGTATCGAAGGATTGCAATCCCCAATTCTTAAATTCATGGGAACTGAGGTGATTGAATCCTTGCTCTCTACGTTAAACGCGGAGAGTGGTGACATAATTTTCTTTGGTGCAGACAAGGAAAAGATCGTCAATGAAGCCATGGGCGCGCTGCGCATCAAAGTCGCCGAAGATCTGGATTTAGTTAAGGATGAGTGGGCGCCGCTGTGGGTTATAGATTTTCCAATGTTTGAAGAAGATGGAGAGGGTAATCTAACTTCATTACATCATCCTTTCACAGCACCAGCCTGTGACGCAGAAACACTAGAGAACGATCCTAAATCTGCTTTGTCCCGCGCCTACGATATGGTTTTGAATGGCACCGAGCTAGGTGGTGGTTCTATTCGTATTAATCAGCCTACTGTGCAACAGGCTGTGTTTAAGGCGCTGGGAATTAGTGACGAAGAAGCCCAAGAAAAGTTTGGCTTCCTACTAGGCGCATTATCTTATGGCTGTCCTCCACACGGTGGAATCGCCTTCGGCTTTGACCGGCTAATTATGTTAATGACTGGATCGAGTTCAATCAGGGAAGTTATCGCCTTTCCAAAGACTCAATCCGCCTCCTGTCCATTAACGGATGCGCCAGGCGCAGTCTCAGCCAAGCAATTACGCGAACTCAATATTCGTTTGCGGGAACAAAAACCTTCGACTTAGTTCGCTTAGATTTGGAGTAGATCATGGCGGGTCATAGTAAATGGGCCAATATAAAGCACCGTAAAGCTGGGCAAGATGCCAAGCGTGGGAAGGTCTTTACAAAAATTATCCGCGAGTTAACTGTTGCCGCAAAACTGGGTGGAGGCAATCCTGCAGACAATCCAAGATTGCGGGCAGTAGTCGATAAAGCGCTCGGCGCTAACATGACTCGGGATACTATTGACCGAGCAATCGCCAGAGGAGCTGGCACGGCTGAGAGCGATAGTCTCGAAGAATTGGTGTATGAAGGTTATGGTCCTGGCGGAGTTGCAATACTCTGTGAAACCCTCACTGATAACAAGAACCGAACTGTGGCAGAAGTTCGTCATGGCTTTACAAAATTTGGTGGAAGTCTGGGCACTAACGGCTCGGTAGCGTATCTATTCGAGAAAACCGGTGTCATTAGTTTTGCCGTTGGCAGTGATGAGGAGCAAATAATGGAAGCTGCTCTCGATGCTGGTGCTCACGATGTGGTTACCAACGAAGATGGCAGTATTGATGTAATGACAACTTTGGAAACCTTCGGCACCGTGCAAGACGGACTCAAAGCCAGCGGTTTGCTAGCTGAGCGGGCCGAAATGACCATGCTTGCTTCGACTGAGGTGGATTTAGATTTAGATACTGCCCAGACCTTGTTAACGCTGGTCGAACATTTGGAAGATCTGGATGACGTACAAAATGTCTATTCCAATGCCAATATCTCAGAAGAGATAGCTTCTCAGCTCTAATTGCCGATAAAACCTTACAAGTAGTTGGTATTCCCAAGAGAATTTAATGGCCATAATTTTAGGCATCGATCCAGGTTCGCGGATTACCGGATACGGTCTTATCAATTCTGTCGGTAACAAACTGGAATATATCGATGCTGGATGTATTCGCACTGAATCTGCGCCGCTACCAGATCGACTAAAGACGATTTTTAATGACCTTTGCGCAGTAATCGAACAGCATGTGCCGCAGGAAGCCGCCATAGAAGAAGTGTTTATGGGGCGTAATGCAGCCTCTGCACTAAAACTTGGACAGGCCAGGGGCTCGGCCATGACCGCTTGTTTATCCCACGATCTTCCGGTTGCAGAATACTCGGCACGAAAAGTTAAACAGGCAGTAGTAGGTGCAGGGGGAGCCGACAAGGCGCAGGTCCAACATATGGTTAAAGCACTGTTGTCGATCAGTGATAACATTGCCGAAGATGCGGCAGACGCACTGGCGGTTGCTATTTGTCATGCCAATACCCAAACCAGTTTGATCCGCATGGCCGGTGCAAAATCATTTAGCCGAAAAAGACTTCGCAGGTAGGTTAGCAGTAAGTGATTGGACAAATTCGCGGCAAGTTAGTAGAAAAAAATCCACCGGAAATATTGGTGGAAGTAGGCGGCATCACCTATGAATTGCAAGTGCCTATGAGTACTTTGTACCAACTGCCGGATCTCGGCCAGGACCTGCTATTGCACACCCATTTTGTAGTGCGCGAAGATGCACAATTGTTGTATGGCTTCTATGACAGTAAAGACAAAACCATGTTTCGAGCCTTAATTCGAGTCAATGGTGTTGGGCCCAAAATGGCCTTGGCAATATTGTCGGGAATGGAAGCGGATGAATTCGTGCGTACCGTGCGCAACAATGATGTTAATGCCATGGTGAACATGCCCGGCATTGGTAAAAAAACGGCAGAACGCCTAATCATTGAAATGCGCGACCGACTAGCGGAATGGGATGCAGGAGATGCGGCGACAACAAGCAGTGACGTAACAACGACTCCATCATCTATCACCAAAGATGCCGAAACAGCATTGGTTGGCTTGGGTTATAAACCACCGCAGGCTGCAAGAGCGATTGCTCAAGTGTTAAAAGTTCACCCTGAGACTACTGACAGTGAAGAGCTGATTCGCTTGTCATTAAAGAGTATGGCTTAACCATGGAAGAAGAAAGACTGATATCTCCCGAATCAAAAGAGTTAGAAGATTCTCAGGATCGAGCGATTCGCCCAATATATTTAAAGGACTATGTTGGGCAGCAAGATGTTAAAGATCAAATGGACATCTTTATAAGTGCTGCAAGAAATCGCAGCGAAGCCTTAGACCACACTCTGGTATTTGGTCCGCCTGGCCTGGGGAAAACCACATTGGCCAACATCATCGCCCATGAATTGGATGTGGCAATAAAGACAACATCGGGACCGGTTTTAGAAAAAGCCGGTGATCTTGCCGCCATGTTGACGAATCTAGAGTCTGGCGATGTTCTTTTTATCGATGAAATTCACCGTCTTAATCCGGCTATCGAAGAAATACTTTATCCGGCTATGGAAGACTATCAGTTGGATATCATGATTGGTGAAGGACCGGCAGCACGATCGATTAAATTGGATTTGCCGCCGTTTACCTTAGTGGGAGCCACCACCAGAGCGGGCTTATTAACCTCACCACTACGAGATCGTTTTGGCATCATTCAACGTTTGGAGTTTTACTCTATCGAAGAACTTTCCAGCATCGTGCGCCGTTCGGCAGAGATTATTGGCACTAGCATTGATGCGGAAGGCGCGATGGAAATTGCCAAACGCTCACGTGGCACGCCACGGATTGCTAATCGCTTACTGAGACGGGTCAGAGATTATTCAGAGGTTAAGGAAGATGGCACGGTGAACCTCGACTGTGCCAGCAGTGCGTTGGATATGTTAAGCATCGATAAAAATGGTTTCGATCATATGGATAGGCGCTTACTAATGACGATGATCGAAAAATTTGAAGGGGGACCGGTAGGAATCGATAGTCTTGCTGCGGCAATTAGTGAAGAGCGGGATACGATCGAAGATGTGTTGGAACCCTATCTGATTCAGCAGGGTTTTATCATGCGAACGCCCAGGGGCAGGGTAGTGACTCAATACGCCTATCGCCATTTTGGCATCAAACCATCGCAACAAGTAGAAGATCTTTTCTCTAACGATCAAACCCATTAAGCAAAGCTGTTTTACCTCACTATTTAGTTTGACGCACAGCCTTACAAAATCCAGGCAATTGCCTTTATTTGGCCACAATTGACCAGCTTTGTGTCTGTTTTTATCGTCTCGAAGCTAGTTTTAGAAGGTTAAATGCGTTTTCACGAAACTATTTCACATTTTGGCCGAATAAACCCCTGAAACCCGCGGATTTCCTGCGGAGTTTTATTGTCATAATCTATGTCTATCCCTCAAATTCGAATGCGGAGAGCGCTGGGTGAACGAAGGATTTAATCCAATTGAATTAATGCTGAATGCCAGCCTGCCTGTGCAACTGGTATTTCTCATCTTAATCATTACTTCTATTGTTTCCTGGATCATTATTATTCAGCGTTGGTTGGTTTTGTCTGCAGCCCGTAGAGGCGTTTTCAGTTTCGAACAACGATTCTGGTCCGGTATGGATTTGAGCCAGCTTTATAAAGAAGGCAGCCAGATGCAGCAGGACAGCATTCAAATTGTCGGCATGGAAAATATCTTTCGCGCGGGATTCAAAGAATTCATGCGCCTGCGGCAACAGGGTGCTGTTGATGGCGAAGCTATTATGGAAGGTGCGCAGCGCGCCATGCGCGTTGCCTTTTCACGAGAAGAAGAGAAACTTGAGAAGCACTTACCTATTCTTGCAACGATCGGATCAGTGTCAGTTTATATCGGACTGTTTGGTACGGTGATCGGCATAATGAACACTTTTTTGGCCATAGCTAGCCAGGCGCAAGCTTCAATTTTAGTGCTCGCACCGGGTATCGCCGAAGCCTTGCTGGCAACAGCAATTGGCTTGTTTGCTGCGATTCCGGCTGTGGTAGCTTTTAACCGCTATTCGTCTACTCTGGACTATGTAACCAGCAGTTACATCACCTTTTCCGACGAATTTTCCAGCATCTTGCACCGGCAAGTTCATAGCAATTCGTAGTTCCAAATGAGCATCCCTTTATGGAAACCATAGCCCGCAAAAAGCGCAAATTGGTTAATGATATTAATGTCGTTCCATTAATTGATGTCATGCTGGTTTTGTTGGTTGTTTTTATGCTCACTGCGCCGATGCTCAATCAAGGCATCGAAGTCGATTTACCGCAGGCAAACAACGAACCGTTGGATATCGATGAAAATCTCGAAACTCTCGTGGTTTTTATAACGTCTAATGGTGAGTACTTTCTCAGTATAGGTGCCACCGGTGATGACCGGGAGTCAATGGATTTGGGAACTGTCAGCCTGCGAGTGAGCCAGATAGTAGAAGCAAATCCAAGTATTCAGGTTCTTCTCGAAGGAGATTCTGAAGCGAGCTGGGGGGGAATGATTACGCTGATTACTACCCTTAACCAGGCTGGTGTCACTAATCTAAATTTTATTACCAAACCATTAGAAAGTTTGTAGCTCCAGGTTTCTGTGTTGAGTTTCTATGAATAGTGCCTTTAACAATTTAGTCATTTACAACGGCTACCCATTTTCTCTGATAGCCGCATTGGGGTTGCACATTTGTATTCTTACCCTGGTTATATATTTGCAGTCGGGCAGTCAATCTGAGGCGATGGAACTGATACAACCGACAATCATTAAAGCCCTGTTCATTGATGAAAACCCCCAAGTTAGAAACGAACGGAATCTAGAAAGACAACGCATAGAACGGATGGAACAGGAACGGATAGCGCGTGAGGAAGAACAAAGGCAGCAGCAACAGCAAGAAGAAAGGCAGGCCGAACTCGAGCGGCAGAGAGAAGAAGCAGAACGAGAACAAGCAAGGCAAGCATTGATCGAGCGAGAGGAATTAGAAAGGCAGCGCCAGCTAGATTTAGAAAGACAAAGAGAAACAGAACAACGGGAATTGGACGAACAAAGACAGCGAGAATTGGCAGAAGCAGAGCGCCGACGCCAGCAAGAAGAAGCGGATAGACGGCGCCAACAAGAAGTAGCAGAAGCCGCCTCCGCAGAAGCTGCCCGCACCGAATTTGAATTAGTGCAAAGCGCTACCGGTTTAATTCAAGGTGCAGTTCAGCAAGTGTGGAATAGACCACCCAGTGCAAGGAACGGCATGCGTGCGATTCTGCAGATAAACATGCTGCCCACCGGGGAACTTTTGGATGCTAGAATTACCGAATCCAGCGGCGATCCAGCGTTCGATAGATCTGCGGAAAATGCGGTTTACAGTGCCGCTCCGTTCACAGAATTACGGAGTTTGCCGATTAATGTTTTTAATGCAAATTTCAGAACTCTGTCTCTCATTTTTCAACCAGAGGATTTGTTGAATTGAAACTACGCACTTCTTTATTAGGGGCAATTTTTGCTCTTTGCTCTCTATCAGCTAATGCAGAGCTCAGTATTCAGATAACTCAGGGGGTGGATAACCCGATTCCCATCGCAATCGTGCCGTTTACTAACGAAAGTGGCGGCGTATTCAGTGAAGACGTTGCTCAAATCGTTATTAATGACTTGGAGCAGGTTGGAGAATTCCGCTCCCTCTCACGGGACAATATGCTCAGTATGCCCAGTGAGGAACAGCAAGTGTTCTATCGAGACTGGCGCATCCTGGCACAGGACTATCTTTTAATAGGCAAAATCAACCAACAGCCTGGCAGTCAGTTAGTTCAGGTCCAGTATGAATTCTTTGATATTAACCGGGAAATAAAACTGGCTGGCGAGGTCTTAACCGGCAGTGTCACTCAGCTCAGAGATATCGGGCACACCATAAGTAATGTGGTGTTTGAACAGGTCACTGGTGTGCCTGGCGCCTTTACCTCGCAGATACTCTATATAGTGGCAGAGAATGCAGGGCCGGGAATGAGCTTGTTTCGGCTTGAAAAGGCTGACTATGACGGAGCGCGGCCACAAATCCTGCTGGAGTCAGGCGAGCCAATCATGTCCCCTAGCTGGTCACCAAATGGCCAGGATGTGGCCTATGTGTCATTTGAGACTGATTTCCCACGAATTTACATACAGAACATTGCTACCGGGCAACGACGCCAGATAACTAATTTCCCCAACATAAATAGTAGTCCGGTGTGGTCTCCAGATGGCACCAAGCTGGCTATGGTGCTCTCTAAGGACGGTGACCCTGAAATCTACGTGCAGGACCTGAATACTAACCAGCTGATGCGAATCACCCAGCATCCTGCCATCGATACAGAACCCAGCTGGACTCCAGATGGGAGCCATATAGTTTTTATGTCAGATCGCACCGGTAGGCCCCAGGTATACCGCCTGGAGATAGGCGCGCCTTCCTATAACGTGGAAAGGCTCACATTTGACTGCGATCAGTGTATGAAGCCTAAATTTCTCCCAGATGGCGTGAATCTAGTGCATGTTCGGCGGGAAAGCAGAGATCCCAGGTACCAGATAGCGATTTTGAACGTAGAAACCCTGAGAGTGATCACACTCACGGACACTTCATTAGACGAATCTCCCAGTGTGGCCCCTAACGGGAGCATGATTATGTATGCAACAAAGTTTAACGGGAGGGGGGTGCTAGACGCCGTATCCATTGACGGCCGTGTGAAGTTCCGTTTACCATCCTCGCAGGGCGATGTACGGGAGCCTGCCTGGTCCCCGTTCTTAAATTAAATAGCTACTGATTTTCAAATATAACGACAAAAGTCTTTGGAGGACTCAAAGAGTGGGAAAGCAACTTAATCAATTTTTTAAAGTGAGCCTGCTAGTGGTATCGCTATTCGCGTTAGGCGCGTGTAGCTCAACTAGCGAAACGGACGATGGCTCAGCAGATAGTAGTGGTCAGAGTTCATCTAGCAGCAGCAGTGGCTCAGCTTCTTCCAGCGCTGGTTCGAGCAGTGGCCAATTAACCCAGGATCAAATCAGAGCTCAGGCCGCGCTTCGAGAGACAGTTTTCTACTTTGATTTTGACGTGGCAGAGTTTCAGCCAGCAGATCGCGAAACTTTGACTTACCATGCTCGTGATTTGGCAGCGAATCCAAGTAAGCGTGTGCGCTTAGAAGGTCATGCTGATGAGCGCGGTACTCGTGAATACAACTTGGCTCTCGGTGAGCGTCGAGCTAACGGTATTCTCAATTATTTTATTGTTAATGGTGCGTCTCGTTCTCAAATCGAGGTTGTCAGCTATGGTGAAGAGCGGCCTGCCCAATCGGGTCAGACTGAAAATGCCTATAGCCGCAATCGTCGAGTGGAGATCGTCGCTCGATAGCCTTTATGAATAGAACCCTAAGCGCTGTAGTCAGCAAAATACAAGTTGGAATTCTCGCGAGTATTTTTGCATCTGCAGCTACAGCGCAGGTGGGCGGTACAGTGGTGGAATCTCAGGGTTTCACTCCTGGACAACAATCTCAATCTACTTCTTCTGCTCCTTCTTCTAACAATGATGCTTTGTCGTTATTGCTAGAACAAAATCAACAGCTGCGAACAGAGGTTCAGGCGCTGCGCGGATTAATAGAAGAGCAGGGCTTCGAATTACGCAAGCTGCAACGTGATTCACTCAGCCGCTACACTAATGTTGATGACCGACTCAGCACTCTGGAATCCAGTGCTGTTGCAACGAACACTCCAACTAATTCGGCACCAATAACGCCACCTGCTGTTAATAATTCAGCGACGAATAACAGTCCCGGATTAACTAATCCTGTTAACGAAAGACCTTCATCAGGATTAAGTGCTGCACCTATTACCAATAGCGCTGGCAACAATAATTCGATTGCGACTCCAAGAAGTACTAATCGAGGTACTGGCAGAGCAACACTGCAGCCTGCAGTATTAAGCGAACAGCAGCTTTACCAAATGGCCTATGACTCCGTAATCAACTCCAGCTTTGAACTATCCATTGCCGAGTTTGATCAGTATCTGAGCATCTATCCAGAAGGTCGGTTTGTAACCAATGCCCACTATTGGAAAGGTCAGGCTTACCTCTATCTGAATCGATACAATGAAGCGAAAGATTCCTACGAAATTATTCTTAATCGCTATGACGATTCGGCGAAACTACCCGATGCTATGTATGGCCTGGCACTGGCCTACCAGGGTTTGGGCAATATTCCTCAGGCACGTCAACTACTCAACGAAATAACGCGACGATTTGAGAACACTGGTGCCGCAAGTCTCGCCGATACCCGCCTTTTACAGTTAGACTAATTCCTTATTAATTAGACCAGCTCTTAATACCGGGCTTTGTCGACTCGTGCAGAAAATGACCACCGACGCTACTTTAAGAATCACGGAGATATTTCATTCCCTTCAGGGCGAAGCGAAAACCGTTGGCATACCGACAGTTTTTGTGCGCCTGACTGGGTGTCCACTGCGTTGTCAGTATTGTGATACAGCTTACGCCTTTGAAGGTGGTGATGTCGAAACTTTGGAGAAAATCCTTGAGCAGGTTCGCGGCTACGATTGTGGCTTTGTAACGGTTACAGGTGGAGAGCCGCTGGCGCAACCAAACTGCGAAGCCTTGTTAAGTAAACTGTGCGATGAAGAATTTCAGGTATCGCTTGAAACCAGTGGTGCCATGCCAATACAAGCTATTGATGATCGAGTTTCTATCGTATTGGATCTGAAGACACCTGGCTCTTCAGAGTGTGATCGAAATCAATACGAAAATGTGTCCTACCTCAGAGAAAAAGACCAGGTTAAATTTGTAATCTGTGACCGAACCGATTATGAGTGGGCAAAAGCTAAAATGGATCAATTCGATTTGCTTAGCAAAGTGAGTGAGGTGCTATTTTCTCCTTCCTTCGAGCAACTCCAGGGAGCGGATCTTGCACAATGGGTATTGGACGACAAATTGAAAATCCGGGTTCAGTTGCAATTGCATAAAATTTTATGGGCAGATGAGCCAGGAAGATGAGCTTTACTTTCCAGTAAGCACTGTTAATTAATGAATACAAAATCCAAAAAAGCGATAGTTCTAGTATCCGGAGGACTTGATTCTGCAACTTGCCTGGCAATTGCCAGAGCACAAAATTTCGCTTGTTATGCTTTGAGTTTCGATTATGGGCAACGCTCGAACAGTGAACTGAATGCAGCGAAGAAAATTGCACAAACAACTCAAGTCGAAGAGCACAAAATTATTGAACTCAATATTGGCGAGCTAGGTGGATCTGCTTTAACGGACGAGGCGATCGAAGTACCTGAAGAAGAGAGTGCCGGTATTCCAGTTACTTATGTCCCGGCCCGCAACACCGTATTTCTTTCTTACGCGCTGGCCTGGGCGGAAGTATTAGAAGCAAAATCAATCTATATCGGAGTTAATGCATTGGATTATTCTGGCTATCCAGACTGTCGGCCTGCATTTATTGCCGCATTTCAAAACCTGGTGAACTTAGCAACCAAGACTGGAGTAGAAGGTAGAGAAATTCGAATCGAAACTCCACTCATCGATTTGAGTAAAGCAGAAATCATAAAAAGTGGGCTACGTTTAGGTGTCGACTATAGCAATACCATTTCCTGCTACCAGGCAAATAAGCAAGGTCGGGCTTGCGGTAAATGCGATAGTTGTAGATTCCGCAAGAAGGGATTTTCAGATGCCGGCGTGGAAGATCCAACGCGATATGCCTAAAGCATTGTAAAAAATACGATCTTCGCTTGAGTTTTTTTAATTTGGTAGTACCATGTCGCCCGCGTGGGCCGTTAGCTCAGTCGGTAGAGCAGTTGGCTTTTAACCAATTGGTCGTGCGTTCGAGTCGCACACGGCCCACCATTTTTCTCTTTCCCCCTCCGCGTTTTCTTGATGCCCGTTCGGTCAGCCCTTCGGTTGCCTGGGTTAGTTGATGTAACTTATTCCGTGATAAGGTTAAATTTGAAATCTGGAGTAATTTGAAAACGAACACTGGGATAACTAAATCCCAGGTAAGACACATCAGAAAGGTGTAGCTGGTCATCGCTGGTGAGGACGGCTTTTTCTTCCATGGACACTCCGTCATCAGCCTCATAATATTTATCCGCAATGAAAGTAGCGCCGCTTAGGTGCTTAAGCCTGACACACCACTGAGAGCCTCCATACTGCACAGCGGGAATCATCACGTTCAGTTCTTTATCGACACTCACCCAGCCGACAGGGTTTGGGGTTTTTGGCTCGACGTCATGCAGCCTCAATAAATCAGCCCGCCATAACAAACTTTTGTCGGCTTTGGTTCTAAAACGGAACATGGACATGACAGAATAAGGATTATCAGTGTGGCGCATTCTCAGGTTATGACCGAGTTCGTGCAGTCCAAGCCCTCGAATTTCAGAGAGATCGTAAGTCCCAGTGGCTCCAATATTGAACATTATCCCGCGCTTAGCCAGTGCCAAAAAAGTCAGGTTGGGAAACTCGCTAGAAGGAAGAAAGCCAATCACTTTGGCATCTGGCAAAATCGATCCAGCCGGTTCGTCAGTTTCTTCCAATGGGGCAAAGGTATAGCCAGAAGCTAGTTCCAAAAAAGCAAAGTTTTGCTCAAAAACGTATTTCAAATCCTGATAACTAAAATTGCTTCCTGCTGGATTAATCAGAAACTTATATTCACTCACTTGTTTTCTCCTTCTTGGGATGGGATGTCGTCAAGTGTGCTGCTCTGATGGCAGTTTCGCATATTCCGCTTAACAAATTCTAGAAAGTCCTGTTTCCGTTTTCTCTGACTCCCAGCCTCTGCCCAGTCGAACGAGTAATGTTTCAATCTCTGTGCCTGTCTCGATTGTGCACTAAGAAGTAAGCCCAATGCTTTGTGTTAAAATAGGCTTTTAGACTACTTTTTCCGATCTATATGACAGATTTAAACCCAAACTCTGAAATGGATTCCCTGGCAGCCGATTTGACTGTTGTGCGTGACTTTCTCGATCGTGCTGAACCCCCAGAAGAACTCTCAAGCAATGAGCGCGAAGCATTGCTAGCGCAGACAAAAGAGTTGATGGCGAAGAAAAATGCGAAATTGGTTGCGCATTACTACACTGATCCACTTGTACAGGACCTAGCTGAAGATACCGATGGATTTGTTGGTGATAGTTTGGAGATGGCACGGTTTGGTCGCGACTCCAATGCCGATGTTTTGATCGTGGCGGGCGTAAAATTTATGGGGGAGTCTGCAAAAATTCTCAACCCAGAGAAGACGGTGATTATGCCGACATTGGAAGCAACCTGCTCCTTAGACATCGCCTGTCCCATCGATGAGTTTTCTGCTTTTTGTGATGCCAATCCAGAGAGAAAGGTGGTTGTTTATGCCAATACCTCTGCCGCAGTAAAAGCGAGATCGGACTGGGTAGTAACTTCCAGTATTGCCTTGGAAGTGGTCGAGCACTTAATGTCAAAGGGAGAAAAAATCCTCTGGGCACCGGACAAGCATCTGGGCTCCTACATCCAGAAAACTACCGGCGCTGACATGCTGCTGTGGAATGCCGCCTGCATTGTGCATGAGGAATTTAAGTCCCGTGGACTTGGAGACATGTTGCAAATGTATCCAGATGCGGCGGTGCTGGCGCATCCTGAATCGCCGTCTTCAGTGTTGGAGATTGCAGATGTGGTCGGCTCCACGACACAAATTATCAATGCAGCAAAGAGTGTTCCTAACAAAGAAATAATTGTTGCAACTGACAAAGGTATATTTCACAAGTTGCAACAGGTTGCCCCGGATAAGAATTTTATTATTGCACCTACTGCAGGCAACGATGCAACCTGTCGTAGTTGCGCGCACTGTCCCTGGATGGCGATGAATTCCTTGCAGTCGATGCTGAACTCTTTAGTTAACACGTCTAACGAGATTTACGTCGAGCCGAAGTTGGCGCAACAAGCTATGGTCCCCTTACAACGAATGTTAGATTTTGCCAGCAAGAATAGACTGCAAGTGAAAGGAAAGGCTTAACGGTTGAAAAAGAATGCGGTCAGGAATTACTGGAATTGAGCGGCAGTAAATCTATTGCTCGGACAATTCCAGCATACGCTGTTCAACTTCAGTAACTTTTTGTCGTAGCCGAGCCTGTTCAGCCGCCGCAGCACCATTATCTGATTCAATTCTAAGTGCAAACTGCAGTTGTTCCCGTGCACTTCGAAAATCGTACATGAGCATGAAGTATTCAGCCCGCGCCTGATGTACCTTACTGATGTTTCCTGCCTGGCCCCAGGTTTCTGCGAGTTGATACCAGAGATGGTGATCGCTTTCACGGATTGCAGCATGAGCCTCTAGCATTTCCGCCGCCGCCGTGTAAGAACGAGCTTCGATTAATGCGGTCGCATAAGCCATGGTCAGTGCGTGATTATTGGGATTGATTTCTAAATGTCTTGATAGAAATTCCATTGCCTGTCTTGGTTCATTCTGTTCAGTCAAAATTTCGGCCATGGTAACTACGTAGCTAATTCGATTGGGGTCTTTATCTAATAAAGGCAATAAAGTTCTAGACGCAGCTGCGTATTGTTCGTTCTCGTAATAGGCAATCACCAATCCATAGCGATTAGTATCACGGGTAAAGTCACTAGTACTTTCATCTAGCAGGCGTTGGTATTCGGGTATGAGTGCAGTTTTGTCCGAGGCATAGTGACCAAGAACACGAGTACGATTTATTTGATATTCCCGATTTACGCCATATTCACGTTGTGGATAGCGAATCGAGCGACCACGAGCATCAGCAATGCGTGATTCTGTTACCGGGTGCGAAAGTAGAAACTCAGGAGGTCTGCTTCTGAATCGAGAGATTGCCTGTAAATTTTCAAAGAGTGAACCCATCGCTTCAGGATCAAATCCGGCAGCAAACATATTGTCCTGACCAACACGATCTGCTTCAGCTTCATTGCTGCGACTGAATCTCAATTGATTTTCAACGGCACGTCCTTGCACTGCGGTAATTGCAGCCATGCCATGTTCTGCTTGCGAAGTAGCCATAATTAGTACGCTGGCCAGTAATGAGGCTAGCTGACCTACTTGGCCTGATTGCGCCTGATCTACGCCACGGGCGAAGTGCCTTTGACTCACATGGGCAATCTCATGAGCCATAACCGAGGCAAACTCAGCTTCCGTGCGAGCGTTAAGAAACAAGCCGGTGTTGACCCCGATGATGCCCCCGGGGGCGGCAAAAGCGTTTAGTTCTTCACTATCGATAATAACGAAGGAAAGGCGATGATCCTTTAGTTGACTACGAGAGGCGAGTTTATAAGTGACATTCTCCAAGTAATTCATCAAAACCGCATCGGGAATGGTTGGGGCACTACGACGAATCTGCGCAAGAAATTGCTGACCCATGCTATATTCCTGGTCCAGCGAAATCGTGCCCGAGATGCGATCACCCAATGAAGGCAAATTTTGGCTATAAGCAGTCGAAATACTTATTAAGAAGCCAAAGCTGGCGATCAGTAATTGTTGAAGGGTTTTGCTCATAGTTTAGAAACATCCTCTCCAGTACTCAGATTACCATAAATAGTCCTATAAAAAGAGTAAGTTATCGCTCAAATCCGTCGACTAAGATCATAGTCATAGGACCTAAGAGCCATATTCCTATAGCCTCAGAGCCATATGAATATGGCCGTATTGATTGCTAAAATAATGCAATGAACATAAACCCCGACATAGAGCTGGATTTAACTGGTCTGGCTTGTCCCATGCCTCTGCTGAAAGCCAAATTGGCACTCAATAACATGGAGTCTCAGCAGATATTAAAAGTGGTGGCGACCGATCCTGGTTCCGAAAAAGATTTTCACTTGTTCGTTGAGCAAAGTGATCACCAAATTCTAGATTTTCACAAGGATGAAAGTGCTTATTTCTACTGGATTAAGAAAGGCTAAGTCCGAAGGCAAAACTATTCCATGAAAAAACTGCTCAACGATTTCTTCGATCGTTACTTTCATGATGAAGAATCGATAATACTGGTTATCTTGCTCACAGTGGGATTAGTTGCGCTGCTTTTTCTTGGCAGCATCCTGGCGCCACTCATAGCAGCGATAATCATTAGTTACTTGATGCAGGGTCTGGTCAATTTGCTGTTGCGCTACGGTGTGTCCGATCGCCTTGCCTTCGTTATCGTCTATGTCTTATTTTTTGGCATCTTTATTATGATGCTCTTTTTTGTCTTGCCGCAGGTGTGGAATCAGTTAAGACGCTTGTTAGATGAACTTCCAAATTTAGTGAATCAATGGCAGGACGCGTTAAGAGCTCTTCCAGAAAATTATCCCAATGTTTTCTCCGACCAGTGGATACAACAAGTTATCGATGGAATAAGTGGCGAGATTGGAGGATTCGGTCAGACGATTCTGGAATTTTCTATTGCCAGCCTGCCTAGCCTGTTTGCCTGGTTTATCTTTTTGGTACTGGTTCCAATTCTTGTGTTTTTTATGATGAAAGATAGAGAGCAATTAGTGCTTTGGGTTGGGAATTTCTTGCCACGTAATAGACCGCTAATGAGAGCGATCTGGTTAGAGATGGATGAGCAAATCGCCAATTACATCCGGGGTAAAGTTGTTGAGATAATTATTGTCGGTAGTGTTGCTTACCTAGTTTTTGTCGTAGTGGGAATCAATTACGCCTTATTACTTTCTGTCTTGGTTGGGCTCTCTGTTATCGTTCCCTATATCGGCGCCACTGCAGTAACTATTCCCGTTGCGGCAGTCGCCTATGTGCAATGGGGAATTGGCGGGGAATTTTACACCGTATTAATCGCCTACCTAATTTTGCAGGTAGTAGACGGTAATGTGTTAGTGCCTGTTATATTTTCAGAAGCTGTAAATCTTCACCCCGTGGCAATCATCGCTGCAGTTCTCTTTTTCGGAGGGCTGTGGGGACTGGCGGGGGTATTCTTTGCCATTCCATTAGCCACGCTGATTAAGGCCATCATCAATGCCTGGCCGAGTCGAGTCCAATCCAAACCACTACCGGATTGAGAACCTCAACTTTTGGTCCCAGATTTGCTGATATGGTAAAGTCTGCGGATTATTGAGCTTGTAACTATGTCCACAGATTTAAAAGGCAGTATTGTCGCGATTGTGACGCCCATGCATGGAGATGGCTCCATGGATCTTCTGGCGTTCGATCGCCTGGTAGACTGGCATGTAGATGCTGGAACCAGCGCAATAGTTGTAGTGGGTACCACTGGTGAATCGGCGACACTGAGCATGGAAGAGCACTGTGATCTTGTGGCCCATTGTGTCGAGGTGGCGAACAAACGCATCCCGGTAATTGCCGGAACCGGCTCTAACTCCACCGATGAGGCGCTTTATTTTACTCGATCTGCGGCCCAGCACGGGGCCGATGCCGCCTTATTGGTAACCCCCTATTACAATAAACCCTCGCAGGAAGGACTCTATCAACATTTTAAGGCTGTGGCCGAAGCAGTTGATATACCGCAGATTCTCTATAATGTGCCGGGTCGTACTGCTTGTGACATGAGTGTAGAGACTGTCGAGCGATTGGCAGGTTTTGAGAATATTGTGGGGATTAAGGATGCAACCGGAGATATTCCTCGCGGTCACGAATTAGTGGATAGATGTGGTGATCGATTGGCGGTGTATAGCGGTGAAGACGCTATAACCCTGGCTTTGATGAAAGGTGGGGCGGTTGGAACTATTTCGGTAACTGCAAACGTCGCACCGAGCCTAATGGCTGAAATGTGCGGTAAAGCCTTAGCCGGAGATTTTGCCGTCGCGGCTGCTGTGGATAGCAAGCTGGCAGCGCTACATGAGAATTTATTCCTCGAAGCGAATCCAATCCCAGTGAAATGGGCCCTTGCAAAAATGGGTCTAATTGAGCCAGGAATTCGATTACCGCTAGTGGAACTTGACGTGAAGTATCACGTCCAAGTATCAGATGCTTTAGAACAGGCGGGCATTTCATTTCCAGAAGCCGCCTGATAAGGGAAACAAAGATTGAATACTAGAAACTTATTGGTATTAGCCGGTTTGACCGTGCTTAATTCCTGCAATTATATGTTGGGAGATGAAGGTCTCTTTCCGAATCCTGATGATGATTATCTCGATGCGCGTACCGCCCCGCAGATGGAAATTCCAAATCAGCTGGACAGCTATACCTTAGACCAGCTGTATGTCATTCCTGAAAGATTTTCTTCCTTAACGGCATTAGAAGACGTTCCAATGCCTAAGCCTATCGAAACCCGCAGAAGAGAAGGGGTGATTATTCAGAGTCTGTCTGATAGTCGCTGGATCGTAATCGACGCAACACCAGGACAAGTTTGGCCGTTAGTAAGAGACTACTGGACTGAGCTACGAATTGTTTTGGATTTTGAAGACCCAAGTAACGGCGTTATGGAAACTTCCTGGGTTGAAGTCGGCAGTGACGATGAAAAAAGGCATAAATACCAGATTAAGATAGAGCCAGGATTGCATTCAGGCTTTTCCGAAATTTATGTGCTGCACTATGAGAATCTAAATGCTGATCCTGTCCCGGCTGCAGTGAGTTGGCCTGATGAATCCAATTCACCAGATTTAGAAAGACAAATCCTGACTTCAGTATCGCAATATTTGGCAGACAGAAACGATGTCTATCAAGCCTCGTCTGCCAGCTTGTTAGCAGGAAGCATCGAAGCTGAATCGAAAGCGAATTTGATCGAGGATGATTCTGGCGAGCCAATGCTGGAACTCAAAGTAGATTACAATCGGGCCTGGGTGCAGGTTAGGCAGGCCTTGGAAAGCGCTGAAATCACAATCGTAAACAGCGACAGAGACCAGTCATTTTTTAACGTGCAATTTGCTGGAATAATTGACGAAGACGACGAGCCAAGTCTTATTGGTCGTTGGTTTGGTTCCAGTGATGAGGAAATTGCCGAAGTTAAAGATTTTAGTGTGCGCCTCGAGCAAACAGAGAGCGTAATTAATGTTGTAACAGAGGCCTTGGAAATTTCAGACGAATCCATCCAGCTCACTGAAGAACTGTTGCAAGTTATCAATGACAATCTAAGTTAGTGTCATCACTAACAAGCCTTTAAACCATGGAAACTATCGCACTGATTGCTAGCTTCGGCTTGCTGCTCGCAGCCCTGGTGGCAATTGCTGTGTTGGTTAAGCAATTGCAAGAATCCCGGCTCGGTGAAGTTTCTGCAAGCGAGCGTCTGGCAGCGAGACAATCTGAGCTAGAACTCTTGCAGGAAAGCCATGGGCAAACCGTGAATGAAAATTCTTCCTTAAAAGGCGAAATTCAATCCTATCGAGAAGAGCTTGCAGCGCTTAAAACCAGTTTGGAATTAGAGCGGAAGCAGTTCGATGAAAAACTTTCATTGCTTAATGAGTCCCGCGAGCAATTAGGCAGCGCCTTTAAAAATATTGCCAACGAAATTTTTGAAGACAAATCCAAGAAATTTACTGCAACGAATAAAGAAACTCTAAGTGCAGTGCTTTCACCACTGCAGGAAAAAATTCAGAATTTTGAAAAGCGGGTCGAAGAAACCTACGACAAGGAATCGAAAGAACGGTTCTCCCTCGCAAAAGAAATAGAGAATCTACAAAAGCTCAATACGCGCATCAGTGAAGAAGCAGTAAACCTGACTAATGCCCTCAAAGGGGACAACAAAGCCCAGGGAAGTTGGGGGGAATTTGTACTCGAATCTATTCTGGAAAAATCCGGCCTGGCTAAAGGTCGGGAATATGAAGTCCAGGTTAGCCTGAAAGATGAAGAGGGCGGCAAGGCGCAACCCGATGTGATTGTTCATCTTCCAGAATCAAGAGATATTATTATTGACTCGAAAGTGTCGCTTAAGGCATGGGATGCCTATTGCGCAGCGGAAGAGGCAACAAATAAGCAAAAATCGCTCAAGCAACATGTCAGTTCTATAAGAAATCATGTGAAGCTATTGTCGAGTAAAGATTATCAGAATCTGGCAGGTGTAAATTCGCTGGATTATGTGTTTCTTTTTATGCCCATCGAAGCAGCTTACTCCAGTGCCCTGCAAGAAGATCCTGAACTTTTTCAATTTGCTTTTGAGCGCAACATTATTTTCGTGGTGCCAACGACTTTGTTAACTACCTTGAAGACGGTTCAAAACCTCTGGCGCCTGGCGCAACAAAACCAAAACGCAAATGAAATCGCTGAGAAAGCTGGTGCTTTGTATGACAAGTTTGTAGCTTTTGTTGATGACCTTGATGAAGTAGGGCAGCGCATTGATGCGAGTAAAAAGAGTTTCGAAAAAGCGCATAATAAGTTACTTTCCGGTCGCGGTAATTTAGTAAAACGCGCTGAATCGCTAAAGCAATTAGGCGCGAAGACCTCCAAAAAACAAAAATCCGCCAAACTGACTACGGCGCTAGAAGATGATTCGGAAGCACTTTCGAAAAAACAAAACGAAATTGAAAGTGATGATGAAATCGAGGGTAAGACTCGTCACTAGCTTAAGGAAGCTGGTCTGTAATAAGCCATGAGTTCAATTCTAGAATTTCTTTCTTGCGAAACTCCTTCAGCCTGGATTGCTGCTGCAAAAAATAAGCAGGATCATCTGCTTATCGATCACGCTAATTGTGAAAAGAAAGCAGCTGCCACTGCCATGAATCTAATGTACCGCTACACCACGCGACCAGAGTTGTTAACCAAGATGTCGCAACTAGCCAGGGAAGAGCTGCTGCATTTTCAGCAAGTCGTGGAAATCATGGCAGCGCGACATATCAAGTACATCAGGCTTGGTCCTTCACGTTATGCTGCTGGCTTACGTGCCCTGTTTAACGGTGACGAACAACAACGATTGATTGATACCTTGATAGCAGGCGCTTTCATCGAAGCCAGATCTTGTGAGCGCTTTGCGAAAATTGGGCCGCATCTGGATGAAGAATTAGCAAAATTCTATAAAAGCCTGCTTAAATCCGAGGCGCGTCATTTTGAGGATTATTTGGAGCTTGCGCGGCTTTATGCTGATCAAGACATTAGCGCAAGAATTGAAGAGTTTCGCCAGGTGGAAAATCGACTAATTAGTTCTCCTGATGAGAACTTTCGTTTTCATAGTGGTATTCCTAGCAGTCCTTAATCGTTGCAGCTAACCGGTGGCGTTAAGTTGCTGCCGATTCTTTCCTGTAATGCTTCGAGTTCATCGCAGGAGATTCTGTTGTTCCCTGCCAAGTTAACCGAACTCAAGCCGGGCATGTTAAACAATGGCCCGATATCGGTAATTTGATTATTTACCAAATTGATTCCACTTAATACTGGCAAGTCTTCCAGTGGCGTTATATTGGAAATATTGTTGTTACCTAAATCTAAAAATCGCAGACTAACTAATTGGCCAATGTTGTTTAAGTCGCTGATTTCTGAGTTTGCGCAGGAAAGCACTGTCAATTCGACACTGCTTGAAATATTTTGCTGCTGCAAAGCTAAATTGATACATCCTTGCAGATCCGCATCCGCCACTTCTCCCGCAAGCAATCTACCTTCAGGATCATAAACAGCTTGCTCATTTATTGAGACTACAAACTCATTGGAGCAGGAGCTCAAAAATGAGACTAAAAAAGGGAATAAGACACTCAGTTTGCTAGCTTGCATAGTCGATAAGTATTGTCACTTAAATAGTTGTTTTTCCAGAGTTTAGACCGTCAAAATCCCACTTTGCTCCGCTGGTAATTGGCCGATTTCCCAGTTAGTATGCGCAACTCGTTGCCTCGTGAAAAGCCAGAATAAATGAGGGTTTACTCTGGTGATTTTCCAATGAATTGAAGGAAATTGGTATGAAAACAATTAAAGCAGGTGGTCAGATACTTATTGCTACATTGCTGTTGGCCCTAAGTTCGCCGCTATTCGCCCAGGGAGACATTGACCTGGAGAATGAGGAAAACAAAATTGCCTATTCTATTGGCGCAAATATTGGTCAGAATTTAGTAGCGCAGCAGATTGTAGCTGGCATCGATCTCAACGCTTTTGTAGCGGGAATGTTGGATGCAATTTCCGGTGAACCTAAATTAGAACAAGCAGAAATGATGGCGGCGCTGCAAGCCTATATGCAACGCCAGCAGGACGCTGCTCAAGCGGCGCTAGTTGAAACCCTTGCCGCTAGTGAAGCCTTTCTGGCAGACAATGCCCAGAGAGATGGTGTGGTTGTTCTGGAGTCAGGTTTGCAGTACGAAATCATGACATCAGGTTCCGGTGATGTCTCGCCAACACCGAATAACTCAGCGTTAGCGCACTATCACGGCACGCTGACAGACGGCAGTGTATTTGATAGCTCAGTAGAGCGGGGTGAACCCGCGTTGTTCGGTGTTTCACAAGTGATTGCTGGCTGGACCGAAGCGCTGCAATTGATGACAGTGGGTGATAAATGGCGCCTATACATTCATCCAGATATGGCTTACGGCGAATCGTCACCAACTCCTGCCATTCCTCCAAATTCTGCTTTGATTTTTGAAGTAGAGCTATTGGAAATTAACTAGCTCTGAAGTAACAACTGATGAGCGGCTCCTCTTTTAACGGTGAATTGCTGCAGTTTTTGCAGCAATCACCAACCCCATTTCACGCAGTTGCCAATCTAGCGCAAAATCTCAAAGACAATGGTTTTGTGCAATTGGATGAGAGTGAGCATTGGGATCTGGAAGAGAAAGCTAGTTATTTCGTAACTCGCAACGATTCTGCGCTAATCGCTTTTAAGACTGGGCAAGGGGATCCAGTTGCGAATGGCTTAAGAATTACTGGCGCCCACACCGACAGTCCTTGTTTAAAAATCAAACCGACTCCTGAGATACGAAAACAGCAATACTTGCAGCTTGGTGTTGAAGTCTACGGTGGTGCCTTATTGCATCCCTGGTTTGATCGCGATCTCTCAATTGCCGGTAGGGTGGATTTTCAAACTAAGAAAGGAGAGCTCAAATCCAGCTTAGTCGACTTTGAAGATCCGGTTGGATTTATTCCAAGCCTAGCTATTCATTTAGATCGAACGGCTAATGAAGGGCATAAGATAAATAGACAGAAAGAGTTACCGCCGATTCTCATGCAATTGGGTGAAAAATCCAAATTCAGTTTTGATGATTTACTTTTAAAGACTTTGCGTAAGCAAGCAATCGCAATGCTAATTCGATACTGTCCCATGAGTTGTTTCTATACGACACTCAGGCACCTAACCTGGTTGGACTCAATCAAGATTTTATCGCATCAGCTCGACTAGATAATCTGCTGAGCTGCTTTCTGGCCAGCAAGGCGCTAATAAAGAGTAATTCTAAATTTACCAGCGTGGTTGTTTGCAACGATCATGAAGAAGTTGGTAGTGCCTCGACCTCAGGCGCTCAAGGTCCCTTTCTCAAATCAGTACTGGAAAGAATTGTTCAGCAGTCAGCAACAGCCGCTGATGCTATGGAGAGAACAATTCATAATTCAGATCTGTGGTCCATCGACAATGCCCACGGTATCCATCCGAATTATGCTGATAAACATGACGACAAGCATTCACCACAACTAAATGCCGGACCGGTTATAAAAATTAACGCGAATCAACGTTATGCAAGCAACAGTCAATCGATCGCCCTTTTTAAATCGGTGTGTAATAAGTGCAAAATCCCTTACCAGTCATTCGTCATGCGCAGCGATATGGCATGTGGATCAACTATCGGACCAATAACTGCCGCTGAGCTAGGTATAAAAACCGTCGACATAGGAATTGCCAGCTTTGGCATGCATTCGATTCGAGAATTGGTTGGCGCTAAAGACGCAGAGAAACTGACAAAAGTAGTAACGGCTTTTTATAACCGCTAATCGATCTGTCTCTTCAAGTCCCGTATAGCAAACCTTACCGGATTTAATTCATCCAATATTTCTGCAGTCACTGGCAATTGCTCATTGCAAAGTAAACTTGCGACAATTTCCGCGCTTAATAGAGAAGTTGCGAGACCATTGGAGCCATGGGCGGCTGATATGTACAGTCCAGGAAAATAGTTACCGTAAGTGTTATCGGGATCGAATGTCATTTTGGCATTTGAGCTCAGCTCAGCATAGCGCTCCCTAATAACAGGTAGATTTGGAAGTTGACCGACTAAGGGTGATTTGTCGACGGTATTTGTTCGAAGCGCTACCTGGGATGAAAGTAATTCCTTACTCAGTTGATGTTCTTCATTCAAGAGTTCTTGCACCGCATTTACATTTTGCTCATCGTCTTGCTTAAGTAGCTGTAAATCTGAATTCCGTCTGTAACTGGCAGCAATCAGATGTCCTCCGGGATTAGTTTCCGCCGCAGGGAACAGAGATCGATCGCCACAGATAACTTTATCAATATTCATGATTGAACCTGCAGAAGCAAATACAGACACTTGCCCGGCACTAATTTCGAGAGGCAAATTTTGCGTTTGTTCAAAATTCGATATTCCGTCGCTGTTTGCAAGTAACACGTAGTCAAATTGATTGTCTTCGCCGTTTTTCTCCTGAACAATCCATTTTTCATCTCTGCGTTTCAATGTGACTATTTCGGTATTCACGCGAACTTTTGCACCGCTAGCTTCCAGACAAATAGTGCATAAGTGTTCTGGATTGATCCAACCGCCATCAGGAAAATACAAAGCAGAATCAATGCGCCTGTCAAGAAGCGGATGCACAGGAGCTGCCTCAATACACTCAACAATCGATGAAGAATAAAGTTCTTCAATTCGATCGAAATTAAGCGCTGACTTTTTATTCAGTGCTTCCTGTAGTTGCAATACTCCGCATGAGTGCCATTGCAATTCCAGCCGTTGGCTCAATTCATTCAATTGTCGAATTGAAAATAGATAGCTTTGTAAATAAAACTCGGCGAGGGCTGAATGCGTTTGAAACAAACGAGGTCGCAGCGCGAATTGAGGAATGGCGGAAGCGCCAGCGGCTATCGTGCTGCCTGACTCAATCAAGGTGGATTTCAGACCTCGCAGAGAAAGACTATAGGCCAGGCTGCAGCCAGCCAGACCTGCACCGATAATAGCGATACTAGGATTGTTGTTCTGCAATTCACTGCCTGGAAGCCGGTTCCAGGCCTGCTGTGAGTCATTTTCAGGATTCTTATGAGTTGGAATAGGGGTTTTGAAAACTGCGCTCAACATGTGTCGTTTACTGCCAAATCCCTCGAGTTTTTCGGTCATGAATCCCAGAGACTCTAATCCACGACGAAAATCACCAGCGACACTGTAGCTCGCTAGAGTAGTTCCTATATTGCTAAGCCGGGCGATTTCAGTCAGCAATGCTGGTTGCCACAGATCTACATTGTTTTTCGGCGCGAAGCCATCCAGGAACCAGCTGTTGATGCCGCTGCGTTTATCCAGTTTGCTTAAACGATCCAGCGCTTCGCCGAAGTGCAAGTCCAGTATTAAGCCATTTTCCAGAATCAAACGATGGCAGCCACTGCTTGCGACAGGAAATTGAGCCAACAATCGTTCACTGGACTCAGATAAATCAGGCCATAGTTTGAAGATGTGCTGCAAGTCATCTTTGTGTAGAAGGTGCTTTTCGAAAGCGATGTAGTGCAATGTAGTATTATTTGAGTTGAGCTCTCGCCACAGCTTCCAGGTTTGCAGAAAATTTAGACCACTGCCAAAGCCAATTTCCCCCACAGTAAAGACTTTTTCCTTATGGACTTTGAGTCGCTCGCGTAAATGCGTGCCATTGAGAAAAACATGCTGGCTTTCCGCCATGGGATCGTCAGCTGAAAAATAAATGTCAGCATAATCCTCCGAATAGGGATGTCCTGAATCCAGCCAGGACAATCGTGGGTGGCTTAATTTCATTTAGGCATGATTTGCAGCAAAGCGCCTATCATGCATTTGTAAATGTCAGGACGCAATTGCGGGGGAACTAGCGGTACTTCGAATAACTATTGCAGCAACAAGTCAATCTTTGGCAGTAAATTTTCAGCGGTTATGGGTTTGACGATGTAGCCATTAACGCCTGCCTGTACCGCCTCTTCAAACTGTTTTTTGTTGCCTTTCTTGCTCAGCATTATGAAAGGCATGCTGGAGAATTTTTCTTCCTGGCGAACGAGCTTCAATACGTCTAATCCGGAGATTGTCGGCATATTCAGATCGCATAACACCAAGTCATAGGGTTTGGCTTTTTCCTTTATCTGAGCAATGGCGTTGTGACCATCATCAGCTTCGTCAAAAATTTCGAACCCCTGCTCCTTCAAGACCGAACGAACTTTGCCGCGGTCGCCGACATCGTCGTCCACCAATAGCAATCGGAACTCGGAGTAATCTCGCTGATTTTCATCGGATTCCGGATTTTCGATTTCTTCAACCGACTCCAGTTCTTCTTCAGGAAATTGTTCTTCTTTGTAAGCAAGGATCTTCTTGATCGTAATATTAATCAATTTGATCGTGGATTCGTAATCGGCGCGTTCACTGGAAGAATTTGACGCGCGTTGTGGCCGTGTGCGCAAGTTTTTATAGCGCTGGCCTAGAGCTTCCAAAGTGACCTTGGTTTCTTCTTTACTTAGATCCATCTGAGTAACTAGAGAGGTGCTTCTGCTTATGATTAATAATTATTTTATAAAATTATAGTCCCGAATAGGTTTTTACGGGGATCGCGCTTTAGACCACTGCATTGTGAAAAAGGCCTTGTTTAGAAGAAATAGCTGTTAAAAACCATGGAGATTGTGGCGCACGACTTGGTGACCGTCATGTATGCACTGGCATTGCAGTGCTGTTAGGGTAAAATGCGCATTTTCTCGAGCCAGGTAGTAGGTAGTTTAATGCTGGAAATTAACAGTCAATTGAGTCAGTTGAAGGAGCTAGGTAGTCGTACTGATAGTCTCAGGGGGTATCTTTGACTACGAAGTAAAGAAGGACCGATTGGCAGAAGTGGAATTGGAGTTAGGAGACTCCGCAGTTTGGGAAAAACCGGAATACACTCAGGCATTGGGAAAAGAGCGATCTAACCTCAAAGTTATAGTGCACACCATCGACAAACTCTATTCTGGTATCAATGAAGTTGAAGAGATCCTGAGGCTTGCCCTCGAAGAATCCGACGAAGAACTATTTGAAGAAGCTAATAAAGACCTCGATGGTTTGACCGTGCGACTTGAGACGCTGGAATTCCGTCGCATGTTCTCCGGCCAGATGGACGAAAACAATGCCTATTTAGACATTCAGGCAGGTTCTGGAGGGACTGAAGCCCAGGACTGGGCAGAAATGCTGCTGCGCATGTATTTACGCTGGGGTGAGAACAAAGGCTTTACAACCCAATTGGTTGAAGTGTCCGGTGGCGACGTGGCTGGCATTAAAAGTGCCACGATTCAAATTAGCGGAGAATTCGCTTTTGGTTGGTTGCGCACTGAAACTGGCGTACATCGGCTAGTGCGAAAGTCACCATTCGATTCGGGAAACCGCAGGCACACATCCTTTGCATCCGTATTCGTTTCTCCGGAAATAAATGATGATATAGAAGTTGATTTGGACATGTCGGATGTGCGCATCGATACTTACCGATCGAGCGGGGCTGGCGGTCAACATGTCAATAAAACCGATTCGGCAGTACGATTAACCCATGAGCCATCTGGCCTGGTCGTGCAATGTCAGAGTCAACGATCGCAGCATAAGAATAAAGAGCTAGCGATAAAGCAGCTCAAAGCAAAACTCTATGAGTTAGAAGAGCTAAAAAGAAAAGAAGAAGCACAATCTGTGGAAGAAGCTAAAGCCGATATAGGTTGGGGTAGCCAGATCCGATCTTATGTTTTGGACTCTTCTCGCATTAAAGATTTGAGAACAAATATCGAAGTGTCTAATACAGGTGCAGTACTGGATGGGGATTTGGATAAATTTATCGAAGCAAGTTTGAAAATGGGGCTGTAAACAATCACATGAGTGACGAACAGAGCAACGAAGAGCATCTTGAAGATGAGAATAAGCTAATTGCGCAACGGCGGGAGAAGATCTCCAGTATTCGCGAACAAAGGGAAGCCTATCCCAATAATTTTGAGCGAAAGTCTGCTGCTGGGGATTTAGTCAGGGACTATGCCGACAAAGAAAAACCCGAGTTGGAGGAGCTGGCAGTTCAGACTTCCGTTGCCGGTAGAATTATTCGTATGCGTGGCCCTTTTGTGGTGCTTCAGGATGGCGCCCATCAGATCCAGCTTTATATGAATAATAAATCTTACTCCGAAGATAAGGCAGCAGAGCTAAAGGCTCTGGATCTCGGCGACATCATCGGTGCTGAAGGTCAGGTTTTTAAAACCAATCAGGGAGAATTGACGCTCCGTGTCGCTGATTTTCAACTGCTTGCGAAGTCATTGCGACCGCTTCCCGACAAATACAAAGGACTAACCGATACCGAGATGCGGTACCGGCAACGTTACGTTGATTTAATAGTTAACGAGGAATCGAGATCAATTTTTGAGGTTCGCTCCCGCATTGTCAAATTTATTCGGTATTACTTTGAAGAATTAGGTTTTATGGAAGTAGAAACTCCAATGATGCAAGTGATACCGGGGGGAGCTACCGCAAGACCCTTCATCACTCATCATAATGCGCTGGATCAGGATATGTACCTGAGGGTCGCGCCAGAACTTTTTTTGAAGCGTTTAATTGTTGGTGGATTCGAAAAAGTTTTTGAGTTAAATCGAAATTTTAGAAACGAAGGGCTTTCAACTCGACATAATCCAGAATTCACTATGTTAGAGTTTTATCAATCCTATGCTCGCTACCACGACCTAATGGATTTAACTGAAGATTTATTCCGGCGCATTGCCATGGAAGTGATTGGATCGACAACCATAACTTACCAGGGAACGGAGTATGATTTCTCCAAGCCTTTCGCGCGATTAACTGTGCAAGAATCAATTGTTCAATTCTGCAATGTTCAAGCAAGTGATTTAGCAACTAATGAAGCAGTAATAGGAACTGCCAATAAGCTTGAAGTGAATTTCGATGACAATTGGCCTCGAGGAAAGATTGTGATGGAAATCTTCGAGCAAAAAGTAGAAGGGCAGCTGGATCAGCCAACCTTTATTACTGAATACCCAATCGAGGTATCACCATTAGCCAGACGTAAAGAAGGACACCCCGAAGTTACCGATAGATTTGAGCTGATAATTGGCGGTAGAGAATTGGCCAATGGCTTTTCCGAATTAAACGATCCAGAAGACCAGGCGGAAAGGTTCAAAGATCAGGTAGCGCAAAAAGATTCTGGCGATAAGGAAGCGATGCATTTCGATGAAGATTACGTCACTGCACTGGAATATGGGATGCCGCCTACCGCAGGTGAGGGAATTGGTATTGACAGGTTAGTCATGCTTTTTACCGATGCGCCTTCTATCAAAGACGTACTGTTCTTTCCACACATGCGCCCGCAGCACGACAGTGATTGATTCCGCAGCCAAGGATTCACGAGAAATCAAGCTTGAACAATCCTGGAAGCATGCACTTGCCGACGAGTTCTCGGCTGACTACATGGTGCAGCTCAGAGAATTTTTATTGCAGCAAAAGCAGGCTGGCAAGCGCGTTTATCCTCCTGGCAACGAAATATTTAGTGCTCTGGATTTCACTGCCATCGACAAAACGAAGGTAGTTATACTTGGCCAGGATCCCTATCACGGATCAGGTCAGGCTCACGGACTGTGTTTTTCTGTAAAGCTTGGTATCGATATTCCTCCTTCGCTAGTCAATATCTATAAAGAGCTAAAGGCTGATTTGGAAATTAATCCACCGGCCCATGGTTGTCTTACTTATTGGGCTCAGCAGGGCGTACTTTTATTAAATGCGGTGTTAACGGTTGAAGCGCATAAAGCTGCCTCACATCAGGGGAAAGGTTGGGAGAAATTTACCGATGCTATCGTCGATGTACTGAATCGGGAAAAGCAAGGATTGGTGTTTTTACTCTGGGGAAGTTATGCCCAAAAGAAAGGGGCCATGATCGATCGGGAAAAACACCTGGTATTGCAATCACCGCATCCTTCACCACTCTCTGCCAGCAGAGGATTTTTTGGCAATAAGCATTTTTCAAAAGCGAATGAGTATTTAGTAAAGCAGGGTAATACGCCTATCGATTGGCAGCTGCCTGAGCATGCAGAATTTAATGGAAAGTAAGAATGAAAGATATACACTGCGTAGTAATTGGTGCCAGCCATGCTGGGGTTTCATTGGCAATGCAGCTAAGGAAAGAAGCTTGGGAAGGCAATATAAGTTTGATCGGCGCGGAAAAGGAATTGCCTTACCATCGACCACCTTTGTCGAAGGAGCATCTGGCTGGGGAAAAACTATTGGATGCGATGCGACTTCGACCGGAGAAAATGTTTGCCGACAATAATATTGATTTAGAACTTGGCGTGACGGCATTGCAAGTACATAAAGCTGCACAGACCGTAAGTTTGAGTAATGGGCAGGAAGTAAGCTACGACAAACTGGCAATTTGCACCGGCTCCAAAGTGAATACTATTCCTCTTGGCGCTTCTTTAGAAAATGTTTTTTATGTCCGAACTGCGGCCGATGTATCTCAAATCACTCCTTTGCTGGAGCCAAAAAAACACGCGGTGATCATTGGCGCAGGTTACATTGGTCTAGAGACGGCTGCGGTGTTAAATAAGTTGGGATTAACTGTTACTGTAATCGAGTTAACAGATCGAATATTACAGCGGGTAACCAGCGAACACATGTCAGCTTATATTCAGGCGCTGCACGAACAAGCCGGAGTAAGCATTCTCACTGGAACTGCAGTCGAGAGCATCGAAGGAAAAGAAAAAGTAGAGAAAGTAGTGTGCCAGGATGGAACCAGCTTGCCAGCGGATGTGGTTATTATCGGAGTAGGTGTTAGTCCAAATACGGGAATTGCAGAAGCAGCTGGCCTCGAAGTAGATCGGGGGATTGTAGTCAATGAATACGCACAAACCAGTGACGAACACATTTATTCTGCCGGCGATTGCACTTTACATCCAAGTACCGTCTACGAGCGCTTGATCAGATTGGAATCGGTACAGAATGCAAATGATCAGGCTCGATGTGCTGCTGCAAATATTGCTGGCAAACAACAGGTATACGATGCGGTGCCATGGTTCTGGTCAGATCAATACCATATTAAATTGCAAATGGTTGGTTTGAGTCAGGGTGCGGAGGAAATAGTAGTGCGGGGTGAGCCATCTTTGGATAACGAATCTGGATTTGCACTTTTCTATTTGAAAGACGGGATCGTTATCGCCGCAGATTGTGTGGGCAGACCAAAAGAATTCATGGCCGGCAAGAAATTAGTGAAAAATCGGCTTGCAGTGTCGGCATCAATGCTATCTGATGAATCATTGGACCCAGTCAAACTGGCTACAAGCGCAAGCTAGTCTTCGCCAGTATAGATGCAACCGCTGGTGCAAGTTTCTTTAACTTCAATTGCACAAAGTTCTGGCAGCGTCGGTTTTAATCTTGCCCAAATCCAGTGCGCAATATTTTCGCTTGTTGGATTTTCCAAGCCAGCAATTTCATTCAGATAATAGTGATCAAGCTGTTTTCTTATGGGCTTAAACGCAGCCGATATGTCAGCGTAGTCCATTACCCAGCCGCTACTAGCACCGACTTCTCCCTCCACACTCACTTTTACTGCAAACGAATGACCATGCAGCCGGGCGCATTTGTGCTCGGCAGGAACATTCGGCAGGCGATGTGCTGCTTCGAAGGTAAATTCTTTGTATATCAGCATTGAAGCCAGGTATTTCTGATCTGGAAAAAGGGCGGAAATGGTACCGACTGTTTCGTTTTATGTACAGTCCCATTGGCATATAATGCCTTGAAAACAATAACAAGGAGAGGCACTAGGCCTCGATTTTCAATGACGTCAGCGAATCCTCTCAAGCGCATATGGCGCTTCATCATTGAAGACAAAAGACTACCTACTTACCTGGGCATATTCTTTGTAGTCTTTGTGCTCTGGCTGCAATTAGGCGCCCCATTAGTCGTTCAGAATTTTGTGCTCCGTCTGGAGTATCTAGTCTATGACCAACGACTCTCTGTCATGCCAAAGGCAGAGAAGCCTGAATTTAATAAGGTTGTCATAGTCGATCTGGACGAGCGAAGTCTGCAGGCAGAAGGTCAGCATCCCTGGAATCGCATAAAAGTAGGTCAGCTCACTGAAAAACTGCGGGATGCTGGCGTAGTAGTCGTTGGATTCGATATTACCTTTCCCGAACCCGATCGAAGTATTCGTGACCTGTTAGAACCCATTGATTTAGATCAGGTCGACCCCCGCTTTAACGAAACCCTGAAAGAAATAGAGCCGCAAATCGATGCGGATCAATATTTCGCCAATGCCATGCGGAGTGGAATCGATACTGTCCTGGCTATTAATTTTAATCCACAGACAACTGCTGCTTATAACGAATTACCGGATTCGATAGTCGATATCGATTCCACGTTAGCTGAAGAAATATCAGTGCGGGACATGACAGGTTTCACCGGCAATTTAAAAACCTTGCAAGATGCTGCAGCTGGTAATGGCAGTATGAATCAACAACCGGACGGCGATGGCATTGTCAGAAGAGTTCCACTTATTGTCCGCTTCGGTACTGAGCTCTACCCAACCCTGTCACTGGAAATGATTCGGGTGTTTAATTTCATTGAAAATTATGAAGTAGTCACGGAACGTTACAGTGACAACGAAGTTATCCGTGCAATTCGAATTGGCTCAGGTCAGTTTTCTTTTGAAATACCTACGGACCGATTGGGTCAGGTATTGGTTCCCTATGTGGGGAATTCATCGCTAGGGGATAATGAACACTTTCCTTACATCTCTGCCACGGATGTATTGCGCGACAACTTAAGTGAAGAAGAGAAGGAAGCCCTGCAGGCGAGTTTTGTCTTAATTGGTACCAGTGCGCCCGGCCTTGGGGATATTCGAGCGATGCTACTGCAACGGGTTTATCCTGGAGTGGAAGTGCATGCCAATATGCTTAATGGCTTATTAAACTCATTTACCACATTCGAAGTGGATTCCAATGAGTCGTCGACGGAATCGATGTTTTCTGGTTTCGTGCAAGATTCCAATATTCAGTTTCCCTATAAACCGGATTGGGAATCCGGAGCCTTGTTTGTCATTATTCTGATACTCGGATTAGGCATGGCCATAGCATTTCCGTTTATGGGGGCTACCTCCATGTCAATTACCGCGGTGCTATTGGTCGCAGGATTGCTATGGTCGAATTTTCAGTTATGGGCCTTGTACAAAATGGATTTTTCCATGGTGCTATTGCTGTTTCTAATTTTGGGAATTACTGCAGTAAACATGGTTTATGGATTTCTGGCAGAAAGTCAGACTCGAAAAACGATTAAGGGTATGTTCGATCAATATGTTCCACCTGCCCATATCGATTCTATGTTGGAAGATCCCGATAACTATACTTTTGACGGTGAAAGTAAGGAGTTAACAGTATTTTTCTGTGATATTCGTAATTTCACCACCATCTCGGAAGCACTAAGTGCAACTGAATTGAAAACTTTACTCAATGAGTTTTTTACACCAATTACCGAAATTATCTTTAAGCACAATGGAACTGTCGATAAGTACGTTGGGGATATGGTAATGGCCTTCTGGGGTGCGCCTCTCGATGACCCGAATCACCGCTCCAATGCCCTCAAGGCGTCGATCGAAATGTTGGAAAAAGTCGAAGAAATGAAACCCTATTTTGAGGCAAAGGAATATCCAGAAGTGGCCATCGGTTGTGGGGTAAATTCGGGAATGATGAACGTTGGTGATATGGGTTCAGCATATCGGCGCTCTTACACGGTTCTAGGTGATGCCGTAAACCTGGGCTCCCGCTTGGAAGGTCTCACCAAATTTTACGGCATTAAATTACTGGTCGGTCAGGGAACTGCAATTCCTTTAGAAGATGAGTACCTGTTTCGCTCTATCGATCGCGTCAAAGTAAAAGGTAAACATGAAGCAATCGAATGTTATGAGCCAATGTGTGAGCTGCGAGATGCTAGCGAAGAATTGAAGGCAAAGGTGGAGGAGTATCACGCAGCGCTGGAAGCCTATCACCAACAAAATTGGGACGCGGCCGAGCAGAAGTTCAAGGCACTATTAGAGGAAGAACCTGATACCTTGCTCTATAAAGTTTACCTTGAAAGAGTCGAGACGCTGCGAGAAGTAGAGTTGCCGGAAGACTGGGATGGCGCCTTTACTCACACCTCGAAGTAAGCGCTTGAGAACAGTGGTAAACCTTGCTGAAAGCAGCGCCGTTGTTGACATGAAGACTTAAGTCGGTACAATTCGCGTTCTCCTGTGTCGGGTGGTTAGCTCAGTTGGGAGAGCGTCGCCCTTACAAGGCGAATGTCGGGGGTTCAAATCCCTCACCACCCACCAAACCATGCTATAAATAAGTCTATTTATCGCAGGTAATACAAAGTGGACCGGTAGTTCAGTTGGTTAGAATGCTGGCCTGTCACGCCAGAGGTCGCGGGTTCGAGTCCCGTCCGGTCCGCCACTTTTCTCTACTAATACTCTTGCGATGAGCATCAGTCTCACGAAACGAAGCCGCTGGATTCTTTGTGATCGTCTTTTATGTTTCTGTCTCCTGCTTCCGATTTTATTTGGCTGGCTGAGTTCTCTATGCCATGACTATCCAGTTTCAACATAAACAACCCAGCATTGAATCTTTAACCTTGAAATGGTGTATCCGTAAACAGATAGGATTAAAGGTCCTGCGCTTAGATCTGCTTCATCCGCATTTGGGTGGCAACAAGTGGTTTAAGTTAAGGCTTAATCTTGAGCAAGCCCGGCAACAAGGAAAGAATGTATTGCTCAGTTTTGGTGGCGCCTATTCCAATCACTTGCGGGCACTGGCAGCAGCGGGTAAGCGTTTTGGCTTTAAGACTATTGGGCTTGTTCGAGGGGAATTAACCGAGCCACTGAATCCAGTTCTGCAGTTTGCTCAGGAACAAGGCATGCATTTAGTGCCTATGGATCGCACATCTTATCGCTTGAAGCACACTGAAAGCTTCTTAACTGAACTACAGGAGAATTACGCGGATGCTTATGTAATTCCAGAGGGGGGCAGCAATAGACTTGGAGTATTAGGCTGCAAAGAAATAGTAAATTTTCTACCTCCGGGTAACAGCGGCGAAAGCAGGATTCTCGCGCTAGCTTGTGGAACAGCTGCGACCATGAGCGGATTAATTGCGGGAATTGCCGAAAGAAATATTCAGGCTACTGAAGTTTTGGGATTTTCGGTGCTAAAAGCAAGTGGCTACCTAAGTAGTGAGATAGAAACTAATCTTAGTAATTATTTCCCGGAACAGAATCTGAACAAGGTGCCATGGAAAATAGAAGAGAGATTTCATGGCGGTGGTTACGCTAAGAGCAATCCAGAATTGAATGGATTTCTAAGCGAATGGCAGCAATCGTCATCGATGCCGATCGAACCTGTCTATACAGGAAAATTATTCTGGGGATTAAAGCAAATGATTGAGTTAGGGGAAATCGAGCGGGGCAGTGAAGTTATCGCGCTGCATAGTGGTGGCGTTTATTCCTAGTCTGCTTACACCTGGTAAAAGTCACGGTACCAATCGACAAATTTCTTAACGCCTTCTTCAATCGGAGTTGAAGGTTTATAGCCTATATCTTCAATCAGCGCATCGACATCGGCGTAGGTCGCTGGTACATCTCCAGCTTGCATGGGCAGAAATTCTTTTTCCGCTGTCTTTCCGATACAAGATTCCAGTAGTTCGATATAGCGCATTAACTCGATAGGATTATTGCTGCCAATGTTATACAAGCGAAAAGGAGCGCTGCTGGTTGCCGGTTCTGGATTGCCACTGTCCCAGTCGGGATTGGCTGTGGCGACTTTATCTAAGATTCTGATTACCCCTTCGACAATATCATCGATAAAAGTAAAGTCTCGTTGATGTTTGCCGTGATTGAACACTTCAATCGGCCGATCTTCCAATATGGCTTTGGTAAATTTAAACAAAGACATATCCGGTCGACCCCAGGGGCCATAGACAGTAAAAAAGCGCAATCCAGTTGTAGGTAGTTCGAATAGGTGGCTGTAGGTGTGTGCCAGTAGTTCATTGGCTTTTTTACTGGCGGCATAGAGGCTGATGGGATGATCAATATTATGTTTAACCGAAAAAGGTAGGGTAGTGTTGGCACCATAGACGGAACTGCTGGAGGCGTATACCAGGTGTTCGACTTCATGGTGGCGGCAAGCTTCCAGAATATTTACAAAGCCGACTAAATTCGCGCTTACATAAGCCTGTGGGTTATCGAGGGAATAGCGTACTCCCGCCTGAGCAGCGAGATTTACAACTCGATCGGGGCGATATTGTTTGAATGCATTGTTCAGCCCGTCGGCATCTTCTAATTCGCAACGAACGTCGGTGAAAGCGGCATTCGTTGTTAACATGCCAAGACGAGCTTGTTTTAAATTAACATCATAGTAGTCGTTTAAATTATCAACTCCGATCACCTCGTCGCCACGATCCAGTAGGCGCGTAGAAAGCGCGTGACCGATAAATCCAGCACTGCCTGTCACTAAAACTTTCATGGGTTAAAGACTGCCGTCTACTTGGGAGCTATCGAATATATGTTTAACGTCAAAAATGACTGAATTTTTTTTGCTCATACTTTTAACATAATCGATACCGCTGTCGATGAATTGTTGATGGGCCACAGCTACAATGACCGCGTCATAACTTTCATTTTCCGGTTCACTAATTAAGTGCTCAGAGTCTGAGCTATCTACCCAGGGATCGTAAATTTGAACTTCAGCGTGATACGCCAGTAGCGTCGATGCTATGTCTTCTACTCGCGTATTTCTGGTATCGGGACAGTTCTCCTTAAAGGCATAACCCATAATCAGTATTTTTGAGCCGAGTATGTGAATTTGTTTTGAGAGCATTAAACGCACAACCCGTTCGGCTACATAGCTGCCCATAGAGTCGTTAATTCTTCTACCGGCAAGAATCACATCCGGATTGTGGCCAACTTGTTGCGCTTTGTAGGTCAAGTAGTAAGGGTCTACTCCAATGCAATGACCGCCGACTAAGCCAGGAGAAAAAGGCAAAAAATTCCATTTGCTGCCTGCTGCAGCTAATACATCATTGGTATCGATTTCCAATTTATCGAATAACACCGCGAGTTCGTTCACTAATGCAATGTTTAAATCTCTTTGCGTGTTTTCAATTACTTTGGCAGCTTCTGCGACTCTAATTGAGCTTGCACTATGAGTCCCTGCTGTAATAATTTTTTGATAGAGATCGTCGATCATCTGCGCCGACTCAGGAGAAGAGCCAGACGTCACTTTTACTATTTGGGTCAATGAATGATTGTTGTCACCTGGATTTATTCTTTCAGGACTATAGCCAACAAAAAATTCTTTATTAAATTGCAATCCAGAAACAGACTCTAAGATGGGTACGCATTCTTCTTCGGTTGCGCCGGGATAAACAGTTGACTCGAAAATTACCGTATCGCCAGCTGATAGATACTGAGCTATTTGTCGAGTTGCCTGCAGTACAGGCTCCAGGTCAGGTTGATTTTGAGCGTCAACCGGTGTTGGCGCAGTAACAATGTAGATATCACAGCCTTTTAAGCGCTCGGCTTCAGTTGTGTATTCGATATTGGTGTTAGCTTTGAGCTCTTCTGCTGATAGCGCCAGGCTATTGGCTATGCCGTTATTGATTTCTTCGACTCTTTTGTTGTCGATGTCGAATCCCACAGTTTTAAAATGTGCGGCAAAGGCATGGGCAAGCGGAAGGCCTACATAGCCCAGTCCTAATACTCCTATTATGGTGTTGTCATTTAATGCTTTAACTGTCATCTAACATTCGACCTGTCTGTCGGTGTACCAATGCTATCGCTGTGAGTGGGGCATTCTACTCGAAGTCTCTGCTCGTAGGCGACTGTAAACTATGAATATTTCGATAAAATGGCGCCATTGTGTGGCCCTCAAATCCACGTACTCGTGATATAATGGCGCGTTTATTGACCAATGTGGGCGCAGAGTTTAGCTCATCAATAAATCCAATCATTACACGCAGAACAAAGAATGTCTGAATTTAAGCGCATAGGACTCGTAGGTAGACCAGGGCATAGCGGCGTTGTTGCTTCTCTGTCCAGGCTAATCACTTACCTGCAGGCTAAAAATCTTTCCGTCATGATGGACGACGAGACTTCTGAGTTAATGGAAAATGTAACTGTGGATGTCGGCACGCGAATGCAATTGAGTGCGAGTTGTGATTTGGTTGTGGTCGTTGGTGGTGACGGCAGTATGTTAAACGTGGCCAAGCACGTTGCCTCTGAAGGTGTACCCGTTATTGGAATTAATCGAGGAAAATTAGGATTTCTCACTGATATATTGCCTGACGAAATTGAATCTCAGCTGGATGAGGTATTGTCCGGAAAATATACGGTCGAAAAGAGATTCCTATTAGACGCAGTTGTTAACGAGGGCGGAGAGAAAAAACCACTAGGCTCAGCTTTAAACGATGTGGTTTTACATCCAGGCAAAGCCGCGCAGATGATCGAGTTTGAATTATTCGTTAATGACAGATTCGTTTACAGTCAGGAATCCGACGGCTTAATAGTTGCAACGCCAACGGGCTCGACGGCTTATGCGTTATCAGCGGGTGGGCCAATTATGCATCCGGATTTGAACGCAGTGGTCTTAGTACCGATGTACCCCCATTCACTCAATAGTCGTCCGATCGTGATCGACGGTGACTGTGAAATTAAGATAGTTGTCTCTGCTAAAGAATCTCTTCAGCCCCAGCTTAGCTGCGACGGTGACGTTCGTTACACCGCTTCGGCAGGCGATGAAATTTATGTGACGAAGAAATCTGTGCCGTTACACTTGATTCATCCTCCCAGCCATAGTTTTTATCAGGCCTGTCGCAGCAAGTTAGGGTGGGGTAGTCGCCTGGTGCGATCTGATGATTAAGGCCGCCAGTCTTAGTCTAGATATCGACCTTTTAAGTTACAGTCATTTCTTGCGTCAGCAAGGGCTAAAGCATCGCATTGTAGAAGAATCCGGCGTGCAATCGATTTATGTCGAGGGTGATCGGGAGGCTGCCTTCATCAAAGAGTCATTGCAAAGTTACCTCGACGGAAGAGAATTGCTAGAACAACAGCGAGTAACTACAAGCCATTCATCGAATCAAGCACAACAATATCTTTATAAGTTTCTATCTGCCTTCATTCAGAGCCCAGTAACAATATCTCTGGTACTAATCTCCATTGTTGTCGCCATAGTTACTTCATTGGGTAGTGAAGTTTCTCGATTAAGTTTTCTCTTTTATCCCTTGATTGCGACGTCGAGTTTGGGCGCGCTAATAACAGATATTACAAGTTTTGAAATTGCCGCGGGCACTCTCACTCCCATGTTCCTGCATTTTGGTGAATTGCATCTGGTGTTTAACATGCTGTGGCTCTGGTATTTCGGCCGGCAATTAGAAGCGATTCAGCCAATTTGGATGTTCCTGCTGCTAGTTGTTATAACTTCCTTCGTCAGTAACACTACTCAATATCTCGCGATTGAATTCAATAATTTTGGAGGAATGTCTGGAGTCGTCTATGGTCTGGTAGGGTATACCTGGGTTATACATAGCCTGATGGCCCGTAGCTACCTCTTGATAAATACGAACATGTTCGTATTCTTCGTGGTGGCGCTGGTATTGATGGAGATTGTCGCGTCATCCTGGATCGCTACTGCCGCCCATGTAGGTGGATTGGTATCAGGATTAGTTATTGGATTGCTGACCGTATTTTACTATCGGGTCATATTAAAAAGAGAAGTTGTAGGTCGCAGTCGTTAGTTGATGGGACTTGAAGGAATTAGATTTGATTGATACACAAACATTGCTCGCGCAAAATCCGGAATCACTGGAAGAATTGCTGCATCAGCTCACTCCCGAAGTTTATGCCTCGATCAAAACTGCAATTGAGCTGGGAAAGTGGGCCGATGGCAATAAACTTACTCAGGATCAACTTGAGAATAGTATGCAACTACTCATACTCTATGAGGCCCGGGAACTTCCGGAAAGCGCCCGAACTGGGAAGAAACTCAATACTTGCGAATCAGGAGATGCAGAGACCGTGGTTTTAAATCTTCAATCCAAAGGAAGCAGAGAACAATCATGAAGGCGATTGCAGAAGGAACGCTACGCAAAATGAAATCTCGCCTTGAGCAACCAGTGGGATACAAGATTCCTCTGGGCGAAGCTGACATTCCGCTGAATCCGCTTATCAAAAAGAAAATTAAGTTGGAGCATAGCGGCAATATTTTCTGTGTACATTGCGGACGAAAAACCAATAAGAGTTTTAATCAAGGCTATTGCTATCCCTGTTTTCAAAAATTAGCACAGTGCGATTCATGCATTATCCACCCGGAAAAATGTCACTTCGATCAGGGCACCTGTCGAGAACCTGCCTGGGGTGAAAAGTATTGCATGCAAGATCATATTGTTTATTTAGCGAATTCATCGGGATTGAAAGTTGGCATAACCCGCGCAACTCAAGTACCCACACGCTGGATTGATCAGGGAGCCACCCAAGCACTGGCAGTAATTCGAGTTAGGAGCCGCCTTCAGTCTGGTGCGTTAGAGGTGATGTTCAAACAGCATGTAGCAGATAAGACAAATTGGCGCGATATGTTGAAAGGGGATGCCAAGCCGCTGGACATGATTGCTGAAAGTAAGCGCTTAGTTGAAGAATGCGAAGCTGAGATTAAAGAGTTGGAGGATCAATTCGGCTTTTTTGCGATTAGTGTATTGAATGGCATCGATCCGGTTGAAATCAAATACCCGGTAACTAGTTATCCGGAAAAAATAGCATCCTTCAATTTCGACAAGGATCCGAAAATTGAAGCGAAGCTTCTCGGAATAAAAGGGCAGTACCTGATATTCGATGGTGGCGTAATTAATCTTCGCCGTTTCTCAGGATATGAAATAAAACTTAGCCACTAAAAGGATTAATGGGCGATGAAAGACGCGCAGGCTCGAACAACCTACCTCAAAGACTACCAGCCACCTAATTTCTTAATCGACTCCACGGATCTGGAATTCGACCTTTATGAGGATCATGCGACGGTAGTTTCCCGGTTGCAGTTTAGACTTAATCCGGCAAGCAAGTCAGAGGAAGCAGACACCCTGGTATTGCACGGACATGACCTGGTTCTGGAAAAACTTTTACTCGATGGAAAAGAGCTGACAGAGCAAGAGTACTTGCTCGCCGATGAGCAATTAACGATTCCAAGATTAAGTGAATTACTGGCGCGCCAGCCAACTGATTTTCAATTGGAGTGTCATACTAGAATCGAACCGCAGAACAATACTGCTCTGGAAGGGCTTTATAAATCCAAGAAAATGTTCTGCACGCAGTGTGAGGCCGAAGGCTTCAGGCGTATTACTTATTACCTGGATCGACCAGATGTGATGTCGTCCTTCATCACGAAAATTTCCGCCGACAAAACCAGGTACCCGATCCTCCTTTCCAATGGCAACAATGTTGGTAGCGGTGCAGTGGACAGTGATTCCTCCAGGCACTGGGTGCAATGGGAAGATCCCTTTAAGAAACCCAGTTATCTATTCGCTTTGGTGGCGGGAGACCTGGTTAGTCTCGATGATAGTTTTACAACCTGCAGCGGTCGTGAGATTGCACTGCAGATTTTTGTCGAGGCCAAGGATTTGGATAAATGTGACCATGCCATGTTGTCATTGAAGAATGCCATGGGCTGGGATGAAGAAATCTATGGTCGAGAGTATGACTTGGATATCTTCATGATTGTAGCAGTTGATGATTTCAATATGGGCGCAATGGAAAACAAAGGCCTTAATATTTTTAACACCTCCTGCGTCCTGGCGAATCCACTGACAACGACCGACCTCGCTTTTCAGCGGGTCGAAGCGGTAGTGGCTCATGAGTACTTTCACAATTGGTCGGGTAATAGAGTTACTTGTCGTGATTGGTTTCAATTAAGTTTGAAAGAAGGATTTACGGTTTTTCGCGATTCGGAATTCTCAGCTGATATGGGATCGAGAACGGTAAAACGGGTAGAAGACGTCGCCTTTCTAAAGACTGTTCAATTTGCGGAAGATGGTGGACCCATGGCCCATTCGGTGCGGCCAGATTCCTACATGGAAATATCCAACTTCTACACTGTGACTATTTATGAGAAGGGCGCGGAAGTGGTGCGCATGATTAGTCAAATACTGGGGCCGGATAATTTTCGAAAAGGATCTGATCTCTATTTTGACCGTCATGATGGCCAAGCCGTGACCACAGAAGATTTTGTATTGGCCATGGAAGAAGCCAGCGGTATCGATTTAAGGCAATTTCGACGCTGGTACAGTCAAGCGGGCACACCAACTCTTAATATTTCGGGTGACTACAACGAGACAGAAAACACATTCACCTTAATGCTTGAACAAGATTGTTCTCCTACACCTGGGCAGGCTCAGAAAGAACCATTTCTTATTCCCTTAAAAATGGGTTTGTTGGATCAACAGGGAAATGAACTCGAATTAAAGGTAAAGGATAGAGGTGACCTCAGTAATAGCAAAGAAGTCGTATTGCCAGTCACCGATGCCAGGCAGAAATTCGTGTTTGAAAATATTTCTGAACGACCAATTCCTTCACTGTTGCGAAGTTTTAGTGCGCCGGTGCGGATGCAGTATCCCTACGCAAGGGAAGATCTCTATTTTCTTATGGTCCATGATAGTGACGGCTTTAACCGCTGGAATGCTTCGCAACTATTAGCAATCGAAGTGCTCGACGAACTCCAGGTCGCAGAATCCCCCGCGGTGCCGGAGATAGCTGAAAAGGCGTTTGAGGGAGTATTACAAAGCGCTGTCGAGGACGCGGGTGTAGACCAGGCGATGTTGGCTCATCTGCTGGCACTCCCTACAGAAGGATTCTTAATTGAACAAGCAACTGTCGCCGATGTGGATTCTATTCATAAGGCACGAGAGTCCTTGGCCAACCATCATGCCAATAAGTTTAAAGCATCGTTTGCGCAAATTTATGAGAACAACAATCTGGACGAGCCTTACCAGGCCGATGCTCCCTCTATTGCGCGTAGAGCATTGAAAAACCTGGCATTGGGATATTTGGTAAGAACCGAAGACGAAGCTTTACTGACTACTTGTTACGAACAGTTCTCTAATGCAGTCAATATGACAGATCAGGCTGCTGCATTGCGTTGCCTGGTGAACAGTTCCAGCAGTGTAGGTCAGAGTTATGGTCAACAAGCACTCGAAAGTTTCTATGAGCAATGGCAGCATGAACCACTAGTGGTGGATCAATGGTTCGCGATTCAGGCAACTTGCCAAATAGCTGGTAATTTGGAGCGAGTAAAATCACTACTGGAACACGAAGCCTTCGATATAAAAAACCCTAACAAGGTGCGCTCACTAATTGGGGCTTTCTGTGGTCAGAATCATATTGGATTTCATGCGGCGAATGGTGAGGGCTATGAATTTCTTGCAGACCGAATCTTGGAATTGGATAAATTGAATCCACAGATCGCGGCGAGATTGTTGACGCCGCTAACGCGCTGGAGAAAATTCGACAGTAACCGACAGGCACTAATGCAGGCGCAACTACAGCGGATTAAAGCATGTGCTGAGTTGTCCAAAGATGCTTATGAGGTTGTGGAAAAGAGCAAGGTATAGATTAACTATATTTGAAAATAAAAAAGGGTGCCTTGGCACCCTTTTTTTATTTTGTGCTAAGCGACGTTTTGAATGTTCGTCAGTGGAATACTCTTCGCTCTTTCAGAAGCTTCCATGAATTCTTCTATCTGGTCGAAGTTCAAGTAGCGATAAATGTCGTCTTCCATAGTGTCTATGGTCGACATGTACTTCATGTATTCCTCCATGTTTGGAATTTTACCCATGGCTGAGCTAACCGCTGCTAATTCTGAAGAAGCCAGGAATACATTCGCTCCTTGTCCTAAGCGATTGGGAAAATTACGAGTGGAGGTCGAAACAACCGTTGAGTTCGCTGCTACCCGTGCCTGATTACCCATACACAATGAACAACCGGGCATTTCGGTTCTGGCTCCGGCTACGCCGAAGACATTGTAAACACCTTCTTCCGTCAATTGATGTTCATCCATTTTCGTAGGTGGTGCGATCCATAGTCGAGTAGGTAGAGAGCCGTCTACTTGCTTCAAGACTTCGGCAGCAGCTCTGAAGTGACCGATGTTCGTCATGCAGGAACCAATAAACACCTCATCGATGGTCGTTCCCTGTACTGCCGATAAGGTTTTGATATCGTCCGGATCATTAGGGCAGGCTAATAGAGGTTCCTTAATTTCATTCAGATCTATTTCAATGATCTTGTGATATTCGGCATCCGCATCAGCTTCCATCAACTGCGGATTTTCCAGCCACTCTTCCATGGCTTTTGCTCTTCGTTCAAGCGTGCGTGCATCCTGATAACCATTGGCGATCATCCAGCGCAGCAGGGTTACATTAGATTTGAAGTATTCAATGATGGGTTCTTTGTTCAAGCGAATAGTACAGCCACCAGCAGATCGCTCCGCTGAAGCGTCGGAAATTTCAAACGCTTGCTCAACTTTTAAGTCCGGCAGTCCTTCAATTTCGAGAATGCGGCCGGAGAAAATATTTTTCTTACCTTTCTTCTCGAGAGTGAGGTCACCGCTCTGAATGGCTGCGTAAGGAATTGCGTTAACCAGATCACGCAGGGTAATTCCAGGCTGCATCTCTCCAGTAAATCGAACCAATACCGATTCCGGCATATCTAAAGGCATCACCCCGGTGGCAGCGGCGAAGGCTACCAAACCCGATCCGGCTGGAAAGGATATGCCGATAGGAAATCGAGTGTGGGAGTCACCACCGGTACCGACCGTATCGGGCAATAGCATTCGATTTAACCAGGAGTGAATAATGCCATCACCAGGTCGCAAGGAAACACCACCTCGAGTCTGAATAAAGTCTGGCAGCGTATGCTGGGTTTCTATATCCACCGGTTTTGGATAGGCGGCAGTATGACAGAAAGATTGCATAACAAGATCGGCGGAAAAGCCAAGACAAGCCAAGTCTTTTAATTCGTCTCGAGTCATCGGGCCGGTAGTGTCCTGGCTACCAACAGTAGTCATCCTTGGCTCACAGTAACTGCCTGGACGTATACCTTCTACTCCGCAAGCCTTGCCAACCATCTTCTGCGCCAGGGTAAAGCCTTTGTCAGACTCCTGGGCCTGCACCGGAGAGCGAAAAACTTCTGAGGGTCCTAGCTCTAGCTCTTCTCTTGCCCGTTGGGTTAAGCCGCGGCCGATAATAAGTGGAATTCGTCCGCCGGCTCGCACTTCATCCAGAAGCACTTCAGTCTTAAGTTCGAACTCAGTGACCAGTTCTCCTGAATCATGGCGGGTAATTTTTCCGGCATACACATCGATGTCGATAATGTCCCCGGTGTTTAGTCCATCCACATCACATTCGAACGGTAGAGCACCTGCATCTTCCATGGTGTTAAAGAATATCGGGGCAATTTTCCCTCCGATACAGACACCGCCATCACGCTTGTTAGGAATATGTGGAAGATCGTCACCGATGTACCAGAGCACGGAATTGGTGGCTGACTTGCGGGAAGAGCCAGTGCCCATGACATCGCCTACGAGAGCGACTGGAAAACCGGTTTCTTCTAATTCGTTAATTTGTTGTTCGGCATTAGTCACGCCTTCCCGCGGATTCTTGTACAAGGCTTTAGCATGCAATGGGATATCAGGTCGGGACCAGGCATCCTGAGCAGGAGAAAGATCATCAGTATTGGTTTCGCCGGGTACTTTAAAAACGGCGACGGTAAGTTTTTCTGGAATTTCTGGTTTATTGGTAAACCAATCTGCATCAGCCCAGGAAGTTAAGACTCGTTGTGCTTCGACATTGCCATTCTTGGCTTTTTCCGCAACATCATGGAAGGCGTCAAACATCAGCAAAGTATGGCAGAGCTCATCTGCGGCGTTGGTAGCCAATTCGGAGTCATCCAATAGTTCCACCAGAGTTGAAATGTTGTAGCCACCTAACATGGTGCCTAAGAGTTCTATGGCTAACTCCCTATCAAGCAATGGAGATTGGGCTTCACCCTTGGCCAGTGCGGAAAGAAAAGCGGCCTTAACGTAGGCTGCTTCATCTACACCAGGTGGAACGCGATTAGAAATCAGGTCCAGGATAAATTCTTCTTCACCGGCTGGAGGCTCTTTCAATAGCTCAACCAATCCGGCCACTTGTTCGGCTGATAGGGGTTTCGGTACCACTCCTAATTCAGCTCGTTCGTTTACGTGTTTTCTATACTCTTCTAACACGAGTTACTCCTCATACTTTTTGCTGTAAGCGAGTTTGTTAAGCGTAAAGAACTTAACTCTAGGCAAATTGCTAGAGTGGCTTTACCAGGAATCACTTACAGGTGGAATTTCGTAAGCAGGCTGCTTTATATCGCTTAAATTAATTACGGCATTTACCGCAAAAAAATGCATTTCAGAGACAAAGCAGTCGTTTAAATCGTGCACGTATTCTATTGTAAATTCACGTAAAAATCCAGTTGAGAGCCCGGTGTGAAGGGGGCGGAGAGCACTCGCGGGCCAGTAATTTCGCTGCTGTACAAATCATTCAGACTTGCTAAAGTCTTCTTTCGGTTTTACGACTAATGCTTTACCTGCACACTAGTTTCATTAATGAATAATCCTAAAACGCCTTGTATCGGAATTTGTTCCACCACGTCATTGGGTGATGCGGTCTGCCGTGGTTGCAAGCGCTATTCCTTCGAAGTGATTAATTGGAATGCTTATGATGCGGCGAGCAAGGACGCAGTTTTAAAACGCATTGAGAAGTTGATTTGCCAAATACTGGAAAACAAGCTTCGAATCTTCTCGGTGCCCAATCTAAAATCAGGTTTAGAGCGAGCGAGTATTCCATTTGATGATGAATTATCCCCCTATTGCTGGCTACACAATTTGCTAAAGAAAAATCATCGACAGATTGAAAATTTAAAAGATTATGGCGCCTATACCTTGCCGCCATACGAGCAACATTCTCTGGAACAGCTCTGTGAGCTGATCGAACAGGAGTTGCTGGTGCTCTGCCAGGCACATTTCGATCGCTACTTCGAACTACCGCGCACCAGCTCTGAAAATTCTGCTTAGAGAGACTCTGTTAGGAAGTCAGAGGAGTGGAGTGCAACTCTACTTCGCTACCATGGATTTCTGCGTACCAAATATATTTATCCCAATCCCCCAATACGATTCTCTGTCCGGCTAATTCTTTTGCAGCGGAAGAGTTCAAGGCGACACTGTGTATGGCCGGTCTGTGGGTGTGGCCATGAATAACAATTTGCTGTTGGTTTTCGGCAAAGAGCGCTTGTACTGCAGCGTTATTCACATCCATTATTTCTGTTGGCTTTGCGCCAGTGGCCAGTTGGCTCTGACGGCGAGCTTCTTGCGCATAGGTGACACGCTCTTCAATAGTCTTGGCGAGAAACGCTTCCTGCCAGCTGGGGTTCCTGACCATCGAACGAAATTCCTGATAATCCGTATCGTCAGTACAAAGGCTGTCGCCATGGAGTAGCAAAAATTCTTGCTTTTCCAGAGCAAGCACATAGTGTTCGGGAATAAGTTCTGCTCCACATGCTTTTGCATAGGAATCACCTAACAGAAAATCTCTGTTGCCATGCATGAGATAGATTGCGCTGCCTGCCTCATTAAACGCACTTAAGGAGGCAGCGATTTCTTCAGCAAGCTGGGATTGAGCATCATCTCCAATCCAAACTTCGAAAAGATCTCCCAAAATAAAAAGTTGGGAACATTGTCCCTGGTTATTCAGCAGAAAGCGCTTAAAGGCAGCAGTAATGTCCGGCCTTTGCTCTTCCAGATGTAAATCAGAGATGAGTAAAACGCGGTCAGGCAAAATCAGTCTTCTTGCACTTCAGTTGATTCGATAACCACATCGTCGACTGGCACGTCTTGATGGCCGCCGTTGGAGCCAGTATCGCAGGCCTTAATCTTGTTGACCGCATCCATGCCATCGACGACCCGGCCAATTACTGCATAGCCCCAGGTCTGATCGGTTTTACCGCGATGATCGAGAAATAGATTATCCGAGACGTTGATGAAGAATTGGGAAGTCGCGGAATGGGGGTCAGAGGTACGCGCCATGGCAACGGTGCCAGTGAGGTTAGATAATCCGTTATCCGCTTCATTTTCGATAGAATCACCACTTTCTTTCTGAGTCATTCCAGGTTCAAATCCGCCGCCTTGTACCATAAAACCATCGATGACTCGGTGGAAAATAGTGCCATCATAGAAGCCATCTTGTGCATATTGCTTAAAGTTGGCAGCAGACTTGGGGGCCTTGTCGAAATCCAGCTCGATGGTGATTGAGCCGTAATTTGTCTTGAAAACAATCATTATTACTCCCTGAAAGCGAATCCTTGGTAAGTTTTGTTTAATGGTTTTAGGTTGAGCAGTTATAATAAGGTTTTTACAAATCTCTCGAAAGCCCCGAGTTTTTTCACTAATCCTCACCAGCGAACGCAAAGATTTAGTTAATGGCCGAGTTAGAAAAGGATAGTCGTAGCTCTTCTGAAGCTGGGACTCCCTCAAATTTTATACGCAACAAGATTGCTCAGGATCTTGCTTCCAATAAGCATGAGGGTCGTGTGCACACGCGATTTCCGCCAGAGCCGAACGGATATTTGCATATTGGTCATGCCAAATCGATATGTTTGAACTTCTCGGTCGCTGCGGAGAACGGTGGGCTCTGTAATTTGCGCTTCGACGACACTAATCCGGCAAAAGAGAGCCAGGAATACGTCGATGCCATAAAGGACAACATCAATTGGCTGGGTTTTCACTGGAATGATGAGGTGCGTTACTCGTCCGGTTACTTTGAGCGCTTATATGATTTCGCCGTCCAGCTCATAGAAAAGGGTCTGGCTTACGTCGATAGCCTAAGTGCGGAACAGGCACGGGAGTATCGCGGTAGCTTGACCGAGCCAGGAACCAATAGTCCTGATCGAGAGCGCTCTATTGAGGAGAATCTTGATTTATTCGCTCGAATGCGAGCGGGGGAATTCGAGGATGGTAATTATTCCTTGCGGGCCAAGATCGATATGGCTTCCCCGAACATAAACATGCGGGATCCGGTTTTATACCGAATTCGGCATATTGCGCATCATCAAACCGGTAAGGAATGGTGTATTTACCCTACTTATGACTACACCCATTGCATCTCTGATGCGATCGAGAACATAACTCATTCTCTATGCACCCTGGAATTTGAAGATCATCGACCTCTCTATGATTGGATTCTGCATAATCTGGATATTGCATCACTTAGCAATGTCAGTGACTTGGAAGGGCAGGCTATTAACTACGTACTGCCTGAACAAACAGAGTTTGCCAAGTTAAAACTCAACTACACCATGATGGGTAAGCGTAATCTAAAAGAAATGGTCGATACTGGAGTAATAGAAGGATGGGATGATCCTCGTATGCCAACCCTGGCAGGTATGCGCAGACGGGGCTTTACTGCCAGATCGATCCGCAACTTTTGTGAAAGTGTAGGGGTTAGCCGTTCAGAAAGTGTCGTCGACATGAGTATGTTGGAGCATGCCATCAGAGATGATTTGGATAAAAGCGCTCCCCGTGCGATGTGTGTGCTCAATCCGCTGCGGGTGACATTGGTCAATCTTGAGCCAGAGCATAGGGAAATACTGAGTTTACAGAATCATCCCAAAGAGGAATCGATGGGTAGAAGGGAAGTTCCCTTTACGCGAGAAATCTATATCGACAGAGCTGATTTTGAAGAAGAACCACCGGCAGGATTCAAGCGCTTGATACCTGAAGGTGAAGTCAGGTTAAGAGGTTCTTACGTCATTAAATGCACTGAAGTGATTAAGGGCGCCGACGGAGAAATAAGCGAGTTAAAGTGTACAGTGGATAAAGATACCCTTGGAAAGAAACCAGAAGGGAGAAAAGTCAAAGGAGTGGTTCATTGGGTGTCAACTACTGAGGGCGTTAAGGCAACTGTACGTCTCTACGATCGATTATTCAATGTTGAAAATCCAGAATCCAAAGAGATCGAAGACTATCGGGATTGTCTTAATCCAACATCGCTGATTGAGCTTACTGAATGTGTCGTGGAACCTTCAGTGTTCGCGGAAAGTGATTCAGAAAATTTTCAATTTGAGCGGGAAGGTTACTTCTGCATAGATCGGAAGGACAGCACCGAAACAAATCCCGTGTTCAATCGTACCATTACCTTGCGGGACTCCTGGTCCAGTTAGGACTAAAAGTAAGATGTTGCAAATCTACAATACAATGACTCAGGCGAAAGAAGAATTTCGCCCAATCGAAGAAGGTAAGGTTCGACTCTACGTCTGTGGACTAACGGTTTACGACTATACCCACTTAGGTCATGCACGCATGTTAGTCGCCTTCGATGTCATCGTGCGTTATTTGCGTGCTCGCGGATTCGATGTGACCTATGTTCGCAACATAACCGACATCGATGACAAAATTTTGCAGCGAGCAAATGAAAACAATGAATTGTTTTCAGATCTGACCGAGCGCTTCATCGAATCCATGCATGAAGACGAAAAAGCTCTGGCTATCTTGCCGCCAGATCAAGAACCCCGTGCCACTAGCCATATTGATCAGATCGTTGCCATGATCGAGGTCTTGATCGAAAAAGAGTTTGCTTATCGTGCAGACAATGGTGACGTTTATTTTTCGGTGATGCGATTTCCCGATTACGGAAAACTGTCGAAAAAGAAAATGGACGAATTATTGGACGGGGCGCGCATCGAAGTTGGCGAGCTAAAGCAAGATCCCAGAGACTTTGTGTTATGGAAATCATCACCTGATGACGGTGTCGGTTGGGACTCACCCTGGGGCTATGGTCGACCGGGTTGGCACATCGAATGTTCAGCTATGTCTAACAGTACACTGGGAAATAACTTCGATATTCATGGCGGCGGAACAGATCTGTTGTTTCCTCATCATGAGAACGAAATTGCTCAATCCGAATGTGCTAACGATTCCAAGTTCGCCAACCTCTGGATGCATAATGGACCGCTGCGGGTAGACAATGAAAAAATGTCAAAATCGCTCGGCAATTTTTTTACTGTAAGAGAAGTAATAAAAAAATATAGCCCGGAAGTCGTTAGACATCTGTTGATCGCTAGCCACTATCGCAGTCCAATTAACTACTCCGAGCAGAGTCTGCAACAATCCGCAAAAGCACTGGAACGTTTCTATATTGCACTGCAAGATTTAGAGATTGAAAGCGCGAAATCACTAACCAATAGTCGATTCGAAAAGGCATTCCTGGCGGCAATGGATGACGACTTTAATACGGCCGAAGCATTCGCTGTGTTGTTTGAGTTGGTGACTGAAATCAATAAGCAAAAGCATGCAGATAGCGACCTGGCTAATCAACTTGGCAAATTGTTAGTGAGACTAGGCGGTATCCTGGGGGTTCTGCAATCGAATCCAGCGGATTTTCTCCAGAGCGATCAGTCGGTTGAATTAGATGCTGCTGCAATCGATCAGCTTATTGCCGAAAGAGAACAAGCCAGAGCGGATAAGAATTGGAATCGTGCCGATGAAATTCGAGACCAGTTAGCGGCGATGAAAGTTGTGGTTGAAGATGGAGCCGACGGCAGTGGTTGGCGCATAGAAAGATAAACCTTTTTCAAGTTTGACCGAAAAATACATGGATGTGTCTATTTAGTTGAGTTCAATTGCGCGTATTTAATTTGTTTTGCTGGGCTGCCAGGCGCTGAAACTTAAGGTAAACCGTGGTCAAATCACTAATTGACGGACCTAAATGACGCGAGTAATATGCCGTCCTCTTAAATAGTGTCATGAAGATATCGGGGTATAGCGCAGTCTGGTAGCGCGCTTGCTTTGGGAGCAAGATGTCGGGAGTTCAAATCTCTCTACCCCGACCAATTTTTGAAGGCATAATAAGAGTCAAATGACTATCTGCTCAATGGTGACTGTAGCTCAGTTGGTAGAGCCCCGGACTGTGACTCCGGTTGTCGCGGGTTCAAACCCCGTCAGTCACCCCATTTTCTCGTCACTTCTTACTTCAAGCTTGCAACCAGATAGGGCATAGTTCGGTCAATACTAGTGAGAAAGCTAGTGAGCCTATGACCAAGCACAAACAAAAGACCATCGATGGCGAACGAATCGCAGTTGCGGACTTAAACGTAGAAGCCCCGTTTGCGCCGAATTCTGACAAGAAAGGCCTTATCGCCAAATTGGCAGCGGCTTATAAGAACCTGTCCCTGGTAATGGCAGGAATGTATACCGGCTTAAATTGCTACGGCACTCCCCATTCCCACCGCGATGCAGACGAAGATAAGAACAAACCAGATAGACGCCTCATTTAGATCCGCAGCAAACCCTCATGGTTCATAGCCCCGAATCGTGTAAAATACGCGCCTTTCAAACACCAGCCATTAAAAATATCTGCGCCCGTAGCTCAACCGGATAGAGCACCGGCCTTCTAAGCCGGGGGTTGGAGGTTCGAGTCCTCCCGGGCGCACCATACTAAAAAGGACCCAATAGGGTCCTTTTTAGTATGGCTTGCCCAGGAGTTAACTCTCACCTCCCGGTTCGACAAGCGCGTAGCGCGCAGGACAGCCGCAGGCTGCCCTTTAGGGCGAAGAAATTAGCTCAGCTAATTTCAGAGTCAGTCCTCCCGACAGATCACCTATTGTGCAGAACGGCCAAAGCACGGCCGCACTTGCCTACTCAACCGAAATATTCGAAAACCCCTCAATTCCTCCAAAAAACAACAATTTACTAAAGATACCTACAGTAAGGACGACAATATAATCAGCAACATACCTAAGTGGTCTAGGCTAGGATTGAGTTCTTAGCGCTAGGCCGTTTTTTTTGTGCGATTCATTCTGATTCGGCGCTAAACCCCGGAATTAACAGCTTTTTCTCTGTCGGTACCGCAATAACATCGTCCTGACCTGATTCACGCCAGCCAGAAAAAGGCACTATTCGATAAAATCCGCTGTGTTTCGCTTTTGAGCCACGCTTTTTGGCCTTGGAACCGTCTGGATTGCGGGTGTCGAAGCGGCGAAGTTCATAGTCTTCGGGCAACAGCGCCAAGAGATCATCGAGGCCAGAGAAAGAGAGCTCCTGGCCATATCTAATTTCACACACCACTACTGGACGTTGGGAGCGCAGCGTATTTTGCAGCCCAGCGATCACCTTTTTCTCAAATCCCTCCACATCAATCTTTATCAGATCTAGTGAGTACTGGGTCTGATCACTAAAAAACTCGTCACCTCTAATCAGATTCAAATTGCTGGTGGCAACATTTCCCTTGGTCGCCGTGCTGGCATCGAAGGAGCCGATTCCCTGATTGCGCCCGGTAGGTGCATAAAACTCCAACGCCTCTGACTGGTCACTTAATGCGGTTTCCTCGAGTTGAATGTTATCGATAGTGTTTAAGGAAATATGGCGCTTTAGCTTGGAACTCACGGCAGAAAAAGGCTCGAAGGCGAAGACTCTATCTGCATAGTTAGACATAAAGAGGGAGTGCTGACCGATATTAGCTCCAATATCGACAAAAGCCTGTTTTTGCCCGACAGCATTGTCCGCGCTTAGGTTTAGCCAGGTATCTCGTAAAAAATAGAGGAGGGGTTTTTCGAAAGCCCCATAGAAAAGGATGTTCGCTTCGATGCTGTTATTGAGATTTCCTTCATAGCTAAGCCCAAAAAAATCCTTGGAAAAAGGAAAATTCGGGGTCGCATCGCCTTTACAGAGTTGGCGATAGAGTAATTTTCTCCAGGTGAGGCTTATTCCTGCTGTAGGCCATAAGGACTGGGCTAGTTTCGTTAGCAACGCCATTCTTAGGCCTCGGCTCTGCTTTCAAATACGTAGGGAAATGGCCGCAAATCAGCGCGTAGATACAAGGGGTGGGCGGGTTCAGAAGTCTGGTTAATTTTTAAGCAGTAAGGGTCATCCAGGGTTTTTAGGACGGTGGCGGCTCTTTGACGACCCATTTCAATTGATCCCCAGCAGGCAATGGTCTTATCGCTGCGCTTCTGAGCGACTCGAATCCATTTGTCGTTGGCTGCGCCGATGGGATTAGGGGCAGCTTTAAGATCCTCGGGATAGGTTGCGCGGTAGGCGAACAGATTAACGATTTCCATAGAGTTATATCCCCAGGATTTGGCGAAACCAACACATCTTCGGATTGTTGGGTCATCTTTTCTATGATCCGCCGTGGAAGGATTTAATCCAATGAATAAAACGCGACCATGACCGTCATTCCAACTCCTTTCCAGACTATAGCGATAGCGTTTGCATGAAGAAAACCGAGCATTTTGTGAAACGTATTGCATTTTGATTCAGCGATGGGGTCCGGTTACTGGTAATTTGGGAAAAATAGATAATAATTAAACTAGCTACTCGATAAAAACAATCTTCGCCAAGCCTTGATTGGCTCGCCTAGATTTCGAACATGCCGTCAGGAGGCCCTCCACCTCCTGGCGATGTAGCTCTTCCAAGCCACTCAACTCTTTATTCATAATCTCGTAGCGATTGCTATACCTACTATTGCGGTGCTGCACCAGCTGGTTTAATGTTCTTGCGCTTTTATTAGTATTGGCAGCGACTCAACGAACAGCATGTTAGCGATCATAGGTGGTACAGGTCTTTCTCAGATCGAAGGATTCAAAGCGGCAGGATTTAAACGTGTTGCTACTCCTTTCTCTGACAAGCGCGTTGTTGTAGAACTCTACCAGTATGGTGACCAAACTGTGGCATTTCTACCTCGCCATGGAAAAGGCCATGTGATCCCACCCCACAAAATTAACTATCGAGCCAATGTCTGGGCCTTGCAGATGGTAGGGGTAGATAAGATTATCGCCGTCAATGCCGTTGGCGGAATTCATCCTGACACAGGCCCCGGCAATTTTGCCATTCCAGACCAGATTATCGATTACTCCCACAGTCGGGCCGCTACCTTCTTTGAAGAAGATTTAGAGTTTGTCACTCACATCGATTTCACTGAGCCTTTCTCCAAGGAATTGCGAAGTGAGCTGCAGATTGCCTTTGAAAGTGTGAATACGACACAAGGTGGCAGCAAATTGCTCTTAAAGCATGGCGTGTATGGCTGTATGCAGGGACCGCGCCTGGAAACAGCCGCTGAAATAAAACGCTTACAACGAGACGGTTGTGATGTGGTGGGAATGACTGGCATGCCCGAAGCCGCATTAGCCAGAGAAATAAAACTCGACTACGCCATGTTGGCACTCTCAGTGAACTGGGCCGCAGGTCTCGGTGAGAAAGAAATTTTAATGTCTGAAATCGAAGCCCATGTAAAGGAAGGAATGGGCTTCGTCATGGAAGTACTCAAAAACTTTATCGACGCCAACTAAAAACCAGGAGTAGGGAGAGGGGCTTCAGGAATTTCAAAGGGCTCCACTAGAATCACAATTCCAAGGGCTGGGTGATCAAGGTAATGAAACTCAGTGCTACGCATTTCTCGACTCTGTTCCATTTGGTAAATCTGAATTGGGTAATAACGCAAGTCACTGCTTAGTGTTGGGTCGCTTCTTACTGCTGTGGGAATTATTGGAAGCTGCCAATCGTTATTAGTATTTTCAACGAAGCTGAATTCAGTAAGCCAGAGGTTGGTATCGATGACAACCCGATCCTCATTATCATTAAAGCGAATAGTCAGACTTCCTTGAAGTTCATGCTGATCCCCGTAGGCAAGGCCACCTTCAATGTAGATTGGAATGGAATCATCTGGTTGCAGCACTGCCTGTCGCCATAAACCATGGAAAAGAAGGCGATGGTCTGCGGATCTTTCCAAGGTTCTGTTGGTTTGTTGAAAGTCGCTCTCGGCAGTAGGTAGCTGCAGAAAATCTTCTCGCTGAAAATCGAATATTTTAAATCCGCTGTTTTGGGTAGCGGGTAATGGTCCTACAGCTGCGATTGACTCCGCGCGAATCTGTGCTTGAATCTCTTCAGGTGCTAATAGGTCTTCATCCGTGGTGGATGCAAAATTGTCTAAAGCGCTTAGTTGTAGATTATCTGCAAGTAACAGATCTGACAGTTTGTTCAATCTTCGCAGCTGGCCCGGATACGTTAATTCCATGCGTTCTGCCTGCCACTCTTCTTCTATGCGATCAGTCGAGTTCTCGTTAGTGAAGATAGAAAGTTCAATCTTGAACCATCTCTCTTGACTAAACACTGCAGAACTGGTCGTTAATGTAGCGACCAGAATAGAAAATTGAAGCAATAGTTTTTTCATTTTATTCAAATCGTTGTACTACTCTAAGCCGCTCGCTGTTCCGACAACTTAAATTTATCCAATACGGAATTAATAAATATCAGTTTTGCATCTGCGTCATTACTATCGTGAGAGAATTGTAATTGATTTGCACCACCTAGTTTAAAATGCATTGGATCATCTTGGATGAGCTGTACCAAAGACAGCGGATCTACTTCTGTTGCTGGTTTGAACTCTATTCTTCCAGAGCTGACATTGGCATCTATCTTCTTTATACCAAATCTTTGCGCTCTTAGTTTTAATTCTGTTAGACGGAACAATAGCTTTAATGGTTCCGGTAACAAACCGAAGCGATCAATCATCTCAATCTGTAATTCCTGCAATTCTTCTTCATCGCGGGAGGAGGAAATTCGTTTATACATAATTAATCGAGTGTGAACGTCTGGAAGATAGTCTTCTGGAATTAATGCAGGTATACGCAGATTAACTTCGATGGATTTGTCGAGATCCAATTCCGGGCTGGGTGTCCTACCGGCCTTGATTGCATCTACCGCTTCTTCTAATAGTTCTGTGTAAAGGGAAAAGCCGATTTTTTGCATATGTCCACTCTGTTCGTCCCCAAGCAATTCTCCTGCGCCGCGTATTTCCAGGTCATGACTGGCGAGAGTGAAACCTGCTCCCAGGGTAGTGGCCGCCTGAATTGCTTCGATTCTTTTCTGCGCATCGCGATTGAGTCTACTTTGGCTCGGCAACAATAAATAGGCGTAGGCCTGGTGATGAGAGCGACCAACTCGTCCTCTTAGTTGATGCAATTGCGCCAGGCCAAATTTATCAGCTCGATGAATTAGAATCGTGTTGGCGCTGGGAATGTCGATTCCAGTTTCAATAATGGTGGTACAGACCAGAATGTTACATCGCTTGTGATAGAAATCGGCCATGACTTTTTCTAAATCACGTTCAGCCATCTGGCCGTGTGCAACGCAGATGCGTGCTTGAGGAATAATTTCTCGCAAGTGTTCTGCTGCTCTATCTATTGATTTCACCTCATTATGTAAATAGAAGACCTGGCCTCCTCGCAGTAACTCACGAGATACAGCTTCTATGACGAGGCTGTCTTGTTGTTCTCTGACGAAAGTTTTTACAGAGAGTCGACGGGCAGGTGGAGTTACGATTAGTGAGAGATCGCGAATACCAGAAAGCGCCATATTCAGAGTGCGAGGAATTGGGGTTGCAGTTAAAGTAAGAATATCTACATTGGCCCGAATCGCTTTCAGCTTTTCTTTTTGCCTGACGCCAAATCGATGTTCTTCGTCGATTATAAGCAGCCCTAAATTACTGTAGTCAATTTCCGCATGTAGAAGTTTGTGTGTACCGATCAAGATATCGATATTTCCTGCCGCAACTTTTTCCAATGTCTTATTCTGCTCTGCAGCAGATTTAAATCTGGATACAACATCCACCACGATAGGCCAATTAGCAAAGCGGTCTTTAAAGCTCTCATAGTGCTGTTGCGCCAGAAGGGTTGTGGGCACCAGCAAGGCAACCTGCTTATTGTTTTGTGCGGCGATAAAAGCTGCGCGCATCGCGACTTCAGTTTTGCCAAAGCCTACGTCACCGCAAACCAATCGATCCATGGAAAGTTTACTGTTCATGTCGTCAATAACAGCTGCAATCGAATTTTCCTGGTCAGGTGTTTCCTCAAAAGGAAATGTAGCGGAAAATTTGTCGTATTCTTCTTGGTCTAATGCATAGTTATAGCCTTTACGTGCCATTCGTTGGGCATATATCTCCAGAAGTTCAGTCGCTACATCATGTATTTTTTCTGCTGCTTTGCGTTTGGTTTTTTGCCAGTGATCGGTACCGAGATGGTTGATTGGTGCTGATTCTTGTTCCGCACCGCTATAACGACTGATCAAATTTAATGAGGCGACAGGAACATAGAGTTTCGCTTCGTTTGCATACTCCAGCGTAAGAAACTCAGTGGTTTGACCATCGGTGGTTATAGTTTGCAGGCCGCGATAGCGCCCAACGCCGTGATCGATATGAACCACGGCATCGTTAATTCGCAATTCAGTAAGGCTCTTAACAATAAAGTCGGTATTATTTTGAGTTTTTTTCCTGCGCCGACGTTGCGCGACTCTATCGCCAAATAACTGCGTCTCGGTAATAAGTGCCAGGTTCTCCTTCTGCAGCCACATGCCATGATCGAGTGGTGCCACCGCAATTGCTATTTTGTAGTTTCCAGCAACAAATTCTGACCAGTGATCTACCGGTTGCGGCTGGATACCGATCTGTTTAAGTAATTCGATCAGGGTTTCCCTTCGGCCAGCAGATTCTGCGCAAAATAGTGTGCGGGAATCTTGCGCAGCGAGAAATTGTTCGACAGAAGTAAAGGGTTTAGCTAAGCGGGGATTGCTGGCTAAATCAGGAAGTGAAGTACTGCCAAGATCTAAAGCATTAGCGTGCACTTTGAATTCGATCTGACGATAGTTCTTGGTTTTAGAAAGAATCTGATCTACAGGAACGAAAACATCTTCCGGATTTAAGATTGGTCTATAGCGATCGATTAGTCGATCTTCATAGCGGTTATGAATGTCTTGCCAAAATTGGTCACCGGCAGCTTTTATATCTCCCAGTTTCAAGACGATGGTATTGTCAGGCATAAAGTCAAAGAGGGTATTCAACTCATCGAAGAATAGCGAAAGGTAGTATTCAAGCCCTGGTGAGTTGATGCCGTCACTAACATCCTGATACAGGGGGCACTGCCGTAGATCTATGTCGGATAGTTCGTGAAAGCGATTGCGGAAGGCGGCAATGCCGGCCTCATCTAACGGATATTCACGACCAGGAAGTAGCTTTATTTCCTCAACCTGATGCTCTGATCGTTGGGTTTCAGGATCGAAGGTTCTTAAGGTTTCTATCTCATCATCGAAGAGGTCAATTCGGTAGGGAACTAATGAACCCATGGGGAAGATATCGATAATCGATCCCCGCACTGCAAACTCTCCGTGCTCGAATACCGAATCAACAGATTGATAACCGGCCAGGGTAAGTTGCTCCCGAATTTGCTCTATTGCTAATTGTTGCCCAACTTTCAAATCCAGACTGTTTGCCGCGATGTATTGATGAGGCGGCAAGCGATGCATAAGACTGGTTATCGATAAAACCAGGATGCCTCGTGTGAGTTGCGGTAAATGAAAGAGGGCGCTGAGCCGTTCAGAAATTATGTCCTGGTGGGGTGAGAAATTGTCATAGGGAAGCGTTTCCCAATCCGGTAAGGAAAATACCGGGAGGTCTTTGTGAGCAGCACAGAAATACTTTAGTTCCCGAATTGACTGCTCGACGACTTCATTGTTTTCGCAGAGCAATAATATCGGCCCGTCGGCATGGGCCGCGGCATTGCAGAGCGCCAGGCTGCTGGCGCAACCCTCGGTTCCTTGCCAGTAACAGCTCTCGTAAGCATCGCCAGGGATGGTTGGATGTTGGATGGAATTCATACTCACCGTATCGTGCGGTCAACGAATTCAACACGAATCTGTTGCCGAAAATCGAAATTCTTTGAAATTAAGACGAAGCATTCCAGGGAAAGTGACGGACTGCGAATTGTAGCTCAATTCTCTAAGACTTCTGACTAATAATTACGAAGCCCACCGAGCAGGCCAAATCTGTTTGTTCATTTGTCCTAATATGTTGGCCGATCCGGTCGATTATTTTCATCATTCCAAGGCGGGAGTTCACTTTGTTGCATAGGCAAACCTTTCACACGATAATACCCGCCTTCAAAAATCCGGCAGCCAGTAAAAGGCACTATTCTTAAGGGGAATTCGTGGAACGTCCTAACGTAGATGATTACTTCGGAGACTGGAAACAGCGCGAAGCTTTGGTGCAGGAGATGATTCCCGTAATCGGTCGACTATTTAGCCAGCGCAACGTTGGCGTTTTTATCTACGGCCGTCCTCTACATAATCGCTCGGTAACGTTCATCATGAAATCTCACCGTTTCGTGCGCCAGGTCGAGCGCAATGAAATGTCAGAATTCGAAACTCACACGGTGTTATTGGCCATGGCCAAGCTCGACCTCTGGCACGCGCAAATCGATCTGGGCAAGCTAACCGTTCGCTTCATGGAACATCAAGATGAGAAAGGAGCCGATGCACTTTCCGTAGATGAATTCGTAAAAAACGAAATGGCTTATCTGGATGGCGTTAAAGAGAGCCCAATAGAAAAATCCCAGGACGTCGTGCTCTATGGTTTTGGTCGCATCGGCCGTTTGATGGCGCGCTTACTAATAGAACGCACTTCCACAGGCGAAGTCATGCGCCTTAAAGCAATCGTGGTGCGACCCGCGGGCCCGGGAGATCTCGATAAACGAGCAAGTCTGTTTACCGCCGATTCTGTGCATGGAGCATTTCAAGGAACTGTCCGTGTCGACGAAGAAAACAAATGCCTTATTGCCAATGGCAATGTTATCAAAGTGATTTATGCGAACTCGCCTGAAGAAATAAATTACAACGACTATGACATCGATGACGCGCTTATTATCGACAATACCGGCATGTGGCGTGATGAAGAAGGCCTGAGTTTGCACTTGAAAGCGAAGGGCGCATCTAAAGTCATTTTGACAGCGCCAGGAAAAGGTAATATCAAAAACATCGTGTATGGCATAAATGATGACCAAATGAAGCCAGACGATAAAATCATTACGGCTGCTTCCTGCACTACTAATGCAATTGCTCCCGTTCTAAAAGTTGTGAATGACAAATTTGGCATCGAGCACGGCCACGTTGAAACGGTGCATGCCTATACGAATGACCAAAACCTGATCGACAATTATCACAAGGGCAGCCGGCGCGGCAGATCTGCCGCACTCAATATGGTGCTTACTGAAACTGGTGCGGCCAAAGCGGTAGTGAAAGCAGTACCAGAGCTGGAAGGAAAGTTAACCGGTAATGCCGTTCGGGTTCCGATTCCTAATGTCTCAATGGCAATCATGAATCTCACCCTATCGCAAACAACCACGAAAGATGAGCTGAATGAATTTCTCCGGGATATTGCGCTGCATTCGAAACTACAAAATCAGATTAGCTTTACTCAATCCCCCGATGCTGTCTCCTCAGACTTCGTCGGAACCCGTGAAGCAGGAATAGTGGATTCCAATGCCACCATCGTTAGAGAAAACCACTGTGTGCTTTATCTCTGGTATGACAATGAATTCGGTTACTGCTGCCAGGTAGGGCGGATGGTCTATAAGATGGCGGGCGTGAAGTTTCAGGTTTACCCGCAGGACGAGTAGGCTCTCTCATACCTGGGGAAGCTGATTTCTATTTTGCCTGGAATTCATAGAGAATAGTCCTTCTCTAGAAACTCTCGCACGCATCACGTGCTCAATGTATCCAATGTTGAAAGTGTTCTATGAACGAAATATTTCGTCGCCATAGCTTTTCTATTTGCTTCCTTGTACTAATTCTGGGTGCGATCTTTTTGTTGCCCGGAACCGAAAGTTCGGTGGAAAGATTTTCCGGTTTCACCATGGGTACGAGCTATGAAGTGCAGTTGGTGAATATTCCTGCAGACACTTCCAGTGAAGCGCTTAGTGTAGAAGTGGCAGCTTTACTCGCCACCTTGGATCGCGAGGTATTTTCGACCTATGCCAGCAGTTCTGAGCTGAGTCGCTTTAACCAACACAGTGTCAACGTGCCTTTTGTCGCGTCAGATCATCTGCGCACTGTATTTTTGCTGGCAAAAGAGCTTTCTGCAAACACTGGGGGCGCATTCGATGTCACTATCGGTCCGCTGGTAAATTTGTGGGGCTTTGGACCTGATGATTTGCTGCTCATTGAAGGTGTTCCCAGCGATGAAGAGATTAATGCTGCATTAGAAAATGTTGGTGTAGCAAATCTCACGATCGATGCGACACGGGGACAGATTAGAAAATCGAGAGACATCTATGTTGATTTAAGCGGCATCGCGAAGGGATATGCCGTTGATCAAGTTGCCAACTTGATTGAATCGAATAATGTTAACGACTATTTCATTGAAATCGGTGGTGAGATCAAAGTTAGTGGCAGCAAACGCAACGATGAAGATTGGATACCTGCGATCGAGACTCCACAGGAAGGTCCGGTGCAGGTATACGAAGTTCTATCAAACCGGGGCGAAACTTTCGCATTAGCAGGGTCTGGTGATTACCGAAACTTTTTTGAAATCGATGGCGAGCGCTACTCCCATGAAATCGATCCACGTACGGGAAGGCCAGTATCACACAACTTAACTGCCGCCTTCGTTATCCACGAATCTGCCGCATGGGCTGATGCCTACGCAACGGCGCTTATGATTCTCGGACCGGAGCAGGCAAGAGCGCTTATTACAAGGATGAATATAGATGCGTATTTGATCTATCGGGTTGATAATGCAGCGCTCGATCACTATATAAGTCCCGGGTTTGAGCCTTACATCAACAACTAGCAACTAACCGCTATACTTAGTTGTACAACTTTAAATCTTCTTAACCGACGTGCTATGGCAAAGAAAAAGCAATCTGAACGTTTTGATCTTTTGGTAATCGGCAGTGGTCCCGCTGGTGAGGCGGCCGCAATGAATACCAAGAAAAAAGGCAAGCGTGTCGGTGTCATTTGTGACCTCGAGCAAGTAGGGGGCAGTTGTACTCATTTAGCGACGATCCCATCTAAGGCCCTTCGTCATTCCGTTAAACAAGTGATGGCATTCAATACTAATCCCATGTTCCGAGATTTTGGTGATGCCAGGAAATTGAGCTTTCAGCAGATTCTTAATCACGCTGACCGAGTCGTCTACGAACAGGTACGAATGCGTTCCGATTTTTATGAAAGGAATCACATTCCCATCTTTAAAGGCAGAGCCAGTTTTTTAGATAAGCATACGATTAAACTGATCGGCAAAAGGAAGAAGTTATCCGCGGATTACTTTGTCATTGCCACCGGATCAAGACCCTACCACCCCCCTAAAATCAAATTCGATCATCCATTGATGTTCGATAGCGACACGATTCTGGGATTAGATCATTCCCCGCGTAAGGTGACGGTGATCGGAGCCGGAGTCATTGGCTGTGAATATGCGTCTATATTTGGTGGTCTAGGCTCCAAAGTTGAACTCATAAATCCCGAGGATTCCTTGCTCACGTTTCTCGATACAGAGATAAGCGACGCCCTGGCTTACCACTTAAGGAATGTTGGGGTGCGCAGTCGGCACAACGAAGAGTATGAACATATTGAGTATCACGATGATCATATCGTTACCTATTTACAGTCAGGCAAGAAAATTAAGAGCGATATTCTCTTATGGGCCAATGGGCGTGCCGGCAATACCCAGAATCTTGGCTTAAAAAATGTTGGTGTAATCACCAATTCCCGCGGCCAAATTGAAATTAACAAGCGCTATCAAACCAAAGCGAAGAATATCTACGCAGCTGGTGATGTTGTTGGTTGGCCGGCACTGGCTGGCGCGGCTTATGATCAGGGACGTGCCGCTAGCAACGCGATTTTTGCTCCGGACGAGTGTTCTCCAGTGGAAGAAGTTGCCACCGGCATCTACACGATTCCGGAAATCAGTACTCTCGGAAAAACCGAAGCCGAATTGACGGCGGAGAAGATTCCCTATGAAGTTGGTAAAGCATTTTTCAAGAATACAGCTCGCGCACAGATCACCGGCGAACAGGTTGGAATGCTAAAGCTAATCTTTCATTTCGAAACCTTAGAGATTCTCGGCATCCATTGTTTCGGCGACCAGGCGTCAGAAATCGTTCATATCGGTCAAGCGATCATGGGACAACCCGGTGCGGCCAATACGATGAAATACTTTCTAACGACTACCTTCAATTACCCCACCATGGCGGAAGCCTATCGAACGGCTGCCCTCGATGGCCTGAATCGAGTTTTTTGATCCGGAAATATTTAATTTCCCAACTATACTGAGCGAAAAACAAGCAGATTTTAATGCGGGTTTTTTGACCTGGATCAGGATCAAGAACACAGTCAATAAATTGACGGAAAAGAACACTAAAAACAAAGACCTGAATCGGCTACGCAGAGCGAAACCACTTGCTATCGAGGACCTATCCGTGTACATTTCCAACCGCTCAAAAGGCCGCCTCGCAGTGCTCATGCGCAGCGAGAAACAAGCGCAAAAAACGATTCAAAATAAGTTGCAAGACAACACTATGGGAAGTGACATTCAGTCCCTGGTACTTAGTACCATTGCTATTCGTCGTTCAGACAGCATTCGGGGACAAACTCCCCCTGAAAATAAGAACGAAAGCAAAAAGACTAATCAGTTATTCGCCCTGCCTACGAGTGAGTTCCAAAACATTCCCTGCAATTACGCTTCGCTGCTTGCTTGATCATTCAGAGACTGGAGTAGAGCTTGGAACAGACTGTTAGCTTTTTGGATGGATTACGGCCATTTCTTTTTTTCTCCGCAATCGTACTTGCGGTGGTCGTTACCATGCTGGGTCTGTCTTTCTTTCTCGGCCAGCGCATCAATCGCAAATATAAAAATACGCCTTTCGAATCAGGCATCATTTCAGTCGGATCAGCTCAATTCCGCATTTCCGTACACTTTTACCTTACCGCTATCCTCTTCATTATCTTCGATCTGGAAGTGGTGTTTCTGTTTGCCTGGGCGGTGGCAGTGCGGGAAGCAGGTTGGCCCGGTTTTATCGAAATTAGCGTGTTCATCTTTATCTTAATCGTGGCGCTTTTCTATTTGTGGCGCATCGGTGCCCTGGATTGGCGAACAGAAATTCAAAAGCGAGAGTTACAAGAGCTCAAAGGTCCTGGTGGGGTTGTAAACCGGAAGGAATTTAAACTATGAATTGGCAACTGCAGTCGGTAGAAGATTCCGCTTCACCTCAACCTGGAGGGAGTGCGGTAGATGATTTTATTCGCCAGAACGTGGTAATGGCGAAGCTTGAAGATATGGTGGCCTGGGGTCGAAAAAATTCGGTCTGGCCATTTAACTTTGGCCTGTCCTGCTGTTACGTAGAAATGGCCACAGCTTTTACCGCACGGCACGACCTGGCTCGATTCGGCGCCGAGGTCATTCGTGGAACGCCACGCCAGGCGGACATGATCGTGATTGCAGGAACTGTGTTCCGCAAGATGGCTCCGGTAGTGAGACTGCTGTATGACCAATTGCTAGAACCCAAATGGGTAATTTCCATGGGTTCCTGCGCCAATTCAGGCGGCATGTATGACATTTACTCGGTGGTACAGGGCGTAGACAAATTTCTACCAGTGGACGTGTATGTTTCCGGCTGTCCGCCGCGACCAGAGGCTTTGCTGCAGGGATTGATACTTTTACAGGAGTCTATCGCCCGTGAGCGTCGACCCCTCAGCTGGGTAATCAACGACCAGGGAATTATTCAGAAAGAAGCGCATCCTGTGCAGCGAGAAGTCCGTGGTCCAGAACGCATAGCTGCCACTGAATTACGGCCACCTAACGAAGTATAAAATAAATTATAACAACTAGTTAACTAGATAAATTAAAGTAAATAGTAAGATGGAAGCCAGCGCGCAAACAGTCAGTATAGACAGCCAATCCGCAGGATTGCTGGAGAAGCTGCGCCATGATTTCGGTGACCGAATCCTGGCAGAGCAGGCTACTTGCGGAGGCATGCCTACTGTATGGGTGGATCGCCAGCAACTGGTTGCCTTGTTGCGCACCCTGCGGGACGAAACCAATCCCCGATTTGAGATGTTGTTCGACATTACTGCTATCGATGAACGCCTGCGTGTTCATCGTGAAGATCAGCCAGATTCAGAATTTACGGTGGTTTATCACCTGATGTCCTTTTCTGGAAACTGTGATTTCCGCATAAAAGTGCCGCTAATGGATGCAGATCTCAATATTCCAAGCATTATCGGCCTGTGGCCTGCTGCCAACTGGTATGAGCGTGAAACCTGGGACATGTTCGGGATAAATTTTGACGGCCATCCCAACCTCTATCGAATTGTTCTTCCTCCTACCTGGAAGGGACATGCCTTAAGAAAGGAACATCCGGCTCGGGCTACGGAAATGGAGCCGTTTTCCTTAGAAGACGAAGCCGCCGAGTACGAGCAGCAAGCGTTGTTGTTTAAGCCAGAAGAGTGGGGCATGAAGCGGGAGTCCGATAATTCCGAATTCATGTTTTTAAACCTGGGTCCAAACCACCCCAGTGTGCACGGAGCGTTTCGTATCGCGGTGCAATTGGACGGTGAGATCCTGGTAGATGCGGTGCCAGATATTGGCTACCACCATCGTGGTGCCGAGAAAATGGGTGAACGCCAATCCTGGCATACCTATATTCCCTATACCGATCGCATCGATTATCTCGGCGGTGTAATGAACAATCTGCCCTATGTCATGGCAGTCGAAAAAATGGCAGGCATTCAAGTTCCGGAACGAGTTAAGACGATTCGAGTCATGCTCGTGGAGATGTTTCGAATCTGTAGCCATCTGCTTTTTTACGGCACGTTTGCACAGGATGTGGGACAACTGTCACCTATTTTCTACATGTTTGTAGAACGTGAACGCATCTTTAATATTATCGAATCGATTTGCGGTGCACGTATGCATCCTGGTTGGTTTCGTATTGGCGGTGTTGCACAAGATTTGCCGGAAGGCTGGGATGTGCGAGTTAAAGAGCTGCTCGATTTTATCCCGCCTCGTATTGACGAGTACGACAAGATGGTGATGGAAAACGGCATCTTAAAACGCCGTACCCAGGGTGTCGGTTGCTACAACACGCAGCAGGCGTTTGATTGGGGAGTAACTGGTGCTGGTTTAAGAGCAACAGGATTGGAATGGGATTTCCGTAAGGATCGCCCTTATAGCGGTTACGAAAATTTTGAATTCGATGTGCCAATTGCGGTTAACGGTGATTGTTATGATCGCTGCGCTATTCGTGTTGAAGAAATGCGCCAGAGCCTACGCATTATCAAACAATGCGTCGACAATATGCCGAGTGGAGACTACAAAGCTGACCATCCGCTAACGACGCCACCGCGCAAAGAAAAAACCATGCAGGATATCGAAACCTTGATCAATCACTTCTTAAGTGTGAGCTGGGGGCCGGTGATTCCTCCCAATGAAGTGACCATGGCGATCGAAGGAACCAAGGGTATTAATAGTTACTACTTGGTTTCCGATGGCAACACTACTTCATACCGAACTCGAATTCGTACTCCATCATTTGCGCATCTGCAAATGATTCCAGAAATAAGCCGTGGTTTCATGGTGGCGGATTTGATTGCCATCATTGCCAGTATTGATTTTGTAATGGCGGACGTGGACCGATGAGTGCAGATCTAATCGCCAGCAGCGCGACCAAAGCGCGCCAATTGACTGACGCAGAGATCAAGGAAATTGAGCATGAAATGGAGCTCTATCCTGACAAGCAGGCAGTAGGTCTGGAAGCGCTGAAAATTGTGCAGAAACATCAAGGTTGGGTTTCTGATGAAAGCATGCAGGCAATTTCCAAGTATCTTGAAATTCCAGTTGCTGACTTGGAAAGTGTGGCGACGTTTTTTAATCTGGTTTATCGACAGCCAGTAGGCAAGAAAGTCATTCTTTTTTGCAATAGCGTGAGTTGCTGGATCATGGGATGCGATGACATGCGCGCCCATATCAATGAAAAGCTAGGTGTGGATTTCGGTGGTACTACCGAAGACGGTGATTTTACTTTTTTGCCAGTGCCTTGCTTAGGTGACTGTGATCGAGCGCCGGTGATGATGGTTGGCGATGATCTCCATAGAAATTTAACAGCTGAAAAGATAGATCAGATTTTTACGGATTACAGAAGCAAAGAATAGCGAACGAAACGGGAACAACGTGGAAAGTAAACCTTTAACAAAAAACATCGACATGTCTCGGCCTCCGCTGGACATAGCCGCCTATGAAGCTAACGAGGGCTATCAGAGTATAAAGGCCATCGCTGCTGGACTGAGTCCGGAAGATGTTTTGCAATTGGTTAAAGATTCCGGATTAAAAGGAAGAGGAGGCGCTGGCTTTCCAACTGGCTTGAAGTGGAGTTTTGTTCCTCAAGGTGAAAACTCTCCTAAGCAAAAATACTTTGTCGTTAATGCTGATGAGATGGAACCCGGTACGTTTAAAGATCGCTTGCTAATGGAAGGTGATCCCCACCTCATGTTGGAAGGCATGATCATCGGTTCCTATACCATTCAGGCCAGTACCGCCTATATCTTCTTGCGGGGAGAATACAAGGCTTCTGAATACGCGTTAAAGAAAGCAATTAGCGAAGCTTACGACAAGGGCTATTTAGGCAAGAACATTCTCGGAACTGGTTTCGATCTAGACATCATCTTGCACACCAGTGCTGGTCGTTACATCTGCGGTGAAGAAACCGCGCTGCTAAATGCCTTAGAAGGTAAGCGCGCAAATCCAAGAGCCAAACCGCCGTTTCCACAAGTAAGTGGACTCTGGGGTAAGCCAACTATCGTTAATAACGTTGAAACCGTCTGTAATTTACCTGGCATCCTTAGCTACGGTGTGGATTGGTATCACGGCTTAACCAAAGGCAATGATCACGGCACAAAACTTTTTGGCATCAGTGGCAGGGTTAAGACGCCAGGCTGTTGGGAGCTGCCATTGGGTGTAACCATCCGAGAAGTCATCGAACAATACGGTGGCGGCATGCAGGATGGATATGAACTACGAGCATTTCTTCCAGGCGGCGGTTCAACAGATTTTATGCTGCCTGAACATTTGGATTTGCAATTTGACTACGATGAGGTGGCGAAAGTCGGCAGCCGACTCGCTACTGGAACAATGATATTGCTTGATGACAAAACCTGTCCGGTAGGCATGATTGGAAACTTGATGAAATTTTTTGCCCATGAGTCCTGTGGATTTTGTACGCCCTGCAGAGATGGGCTCCCCTGGGTCGATGAAATATTTAATGAATTTGAAACCGGGCGTGGAACAGAAAAAGATTTACAGATTTTACATGAGCATGTGGATTACTTGGGGCCGGGTCGCACTTTTTGTGCTCTAGCTCCCGGTGCAACAGCCCCACTGGGTAGTGGGCTAAAAATCTTTGCTGAAGATTTTGACCGACACATCAAAGAAAAATGTTGTCCTTACAAACATTGATGTTTGTTGTAAGCCATAGTTAGAGCTAAGAGGATAGTGGAGTAATAAATGGCCAAAGTTGTTATTGATGGGATCGAATACGAAGTAAATCCCGATAACAATCTGTTACAGGAATGTCTGTCGCAGGGTCTCGACCTGCCTTACTTCTGCTGGCACCCTTGCATGGGATCAGTAGGAGCCTGTCGTCAGTGCGCAGTTAAACAATATCGAGACGCCGATGACAAAGACGGTATGTTGGTCATGGCCTGTATGACGCCCGCGACGGAAGGATCCATTATCTCCATCGAAGATCCGCAGGCGAAAGACATGCGCGAGCGAGTTATTGAAAGTCTAATGATCAGTCATCCCCATGACTGTCCTGTGTGCGAAGAAGGTGGTGAGTGTCATCTACAAGACATGACCCAAATGTCCGGACACAACTATCGTCGCTATGACAAGAAGAAGGTGACTCACCGCAACCAATACCTCGGTCCGTTTATCAATCATGAAATGAATCGTTGTATCACCTGCTATCGCTGCGTACGTTTTTACGATGATTACGCTGGTGGCACGGATCTATCGGTGCAAGCTGCTCATCACCATACTTATTTTGGGCGACATGAAGAAGGGGTGCTGGAAAGCGAATTCAGTGGCAACCTGGTTGAGGTTTGTCCCACCGGAGTATTTACCGATAAGGCGTTTAGCGAACACTATACCCGAAAGTGGGATCTGCAAGTTGCACCGAGTGTTTGTACTGGCTGTTCGGTAGGCTGCAACACCACGCCAGGAGAACGTTATGGTTCTCTGCGGCGTATTGTTAATCGCTACAATTCTGAAGTTAACGGTTACTTTATTTGTGACCGAGGCCGTTTCGGCTTCGACTATGTAAATAGCGATGATCGAATCAAGGTGCCTCTAACCAGGAACGGTTCTGAAATGGAAGTGGTTCCTGCTGGAGAACTGCAGCCAACTATCAATAGTTTTAAGGGGTCAGGTGTCATTGGTATTGCCAGCCCAAGAGCCAGCAATGAATCAAATTTCGCGCTTCGCTGCTTAGTCGGTGATGAAAACTTCTATTCCGGAATTGCAGATGAAGAGCATGAGGCGACGCAACTAATCCTGTCGCTGGCTAGAGACAAGGCGTTTAATGCGCCATCGGTGCGGGAAATCGAACTAGCAGATGCAGTCGTTGTTCTAGGCGAAGATCTTACCAACGTTGCGCCTAGAATTGCTTTAGCGCTGCGTCAATCAGTTAGAAACAAAGCGAAAGAACTCGCCGAAGGATGTCATATCCCGAGCTGGCAAGACGCTGCAGTTAGAGAGTTGGCACAGCACGACCGTTCACCGCTGGCTATTTTAAGCAGTTATGCAACTCGATTGGATGATATTGCTTCTGACCTGGTTATAGATGCACCAGCGCAGTTAGCGAATATGGGTGCGGCAATCGCAAATAAAATTTCTGATAAGGCGCCATCCGCGAGTGGTGAAGAAGAAGCCATAGCGCGAATTGCAGAACAGTTAGCGAATGCAAAACGACCTTTGGTTATTGCCGGTAGTTCGGCCGGAAACATAGGGCTTATTCAGGCGGCAGCTAATATCGCCAGGGCATTGCATGAAACCCGTGGTGAGGCTATTGATTTATGCCTGGTAGTGCCAGAAGTAAATACGATCGGAATGAGCATGCTGGTAAACAGCAGCAATACGCTTGGCTCCGCATTGGACAAGTTGCAAAGCGGTTCTGCCAGCAAAGTTATCGTGTTGGAAAATGATCTTTATCGGCGCGCTGCCCACAAGTCAGTGGATGCTGCGTTAGACAAGGCTAAAGCTGCACTGGTTATCGATCAGATGCCGACAGCGACCACTGCCAAGGCGAGCACTATATTGCCTGGAACCAGTTTTTCAGAACATGAAGCAACCTACGTTAATTACGAAGGTAGAGCACAACTCAGTTTTCAGGTTCATCGTAATCACGCCGCTGCACTTCCAGCCTGGCGCTGGTTAAGTGAGCAACAACGCGGCGATATTGATTCCTTAATCAATCGCTGCGCAGAAGAAGCTGCCAATTTCGACAAGCTGGATGATTTATTGCCAGGTCTGAATGAGTTCGTCGCGGGAATGAAGATTCCGCGTCAGTCGCATCGCTACAGTGGTCGCACAGCGATGAAGGCCAATCTGAATGTGCATGAACCAAAACAACCAGTGGATGACCAATCGATCCTGGCGTTTTCAATGGAAGGTGTCCCAGCGACAAAAGACGCTAGCGTATTGGGAGCTGCCTGGGCACCAGCGTGGAATTCCAATCAATCCATTAGCAAATTCCAGGAAGAAATAAATGGTGAGCTGAAACAAGGGCACACCGGTGAATTGCTCATCGAAAGAAACGATTCGGGTAGCTACCTTGAAGTTGCTGCTGGCAGTGACGATGGTCAGCTCCAAGTTGCCATTGCCTATCAAATATTTGGCAGCGATGAGCTCAGTGCAAAATCTTCAACTATTCAACACCGTATGACCGATGCTTATGTCGCCATTGCACCGGCAGATGCGAAATCCTTAGGCGTTGATCATGGAGAGACTGTAAGCCTTGATGGAAATGGGAATGTAGCTATAGCTTGCATTCGTTCCAAGATGAAAGAGGGCACAGTAGCGATTTATTGCGGTGATAATGAAATCGATCGTCACGCACTAGGTGACAGTGTTGCTCTAAGCAAAGCGGCGAATGCCAATGTACGCCGAGGCATTCAGGGACTTATCGTGAGTGATTTATTTGAGGAGGCTCAAGCATGAGTCTGGAAATAGGATCACCTTTAACCATAGGACTAATCTTGCTAGTAGTAATTGGCACCGCAGCGATGTTAATTACTGTGGAACGACGCCTCTTGGGTTTTTGGCAAGAGCGCTTGGGACCAAATCGCGTGGGTTGGTTTGGTTCGCTCCAGGTCGTTGCCGACATGATTAAGATTTTCACCAAAGAAGATTGGATACCACCCTTTGCGGACAAATTCAGTTTCGTCATCGCACCTGGCATTATTATGTCGGCGGTGCTGTTAAGTTTTGCCGTTATTCCTTTCGCGCCAGACATCGGCGTAATCGATTCCAATATTGGGGTTCTATTTGTCTTAGCTATGGCATCACTTGGTGCTTATAGCGTTATGTTAGGCGGCTTGTCTTCTGACAATAAGTACGCCTTACTCGGTAGTCTTCGAGCTGCTGCACAGATGGTGAGTTATGAAGTCTTTATGGGGATCTCGCTCTTGGGTGTAGTGGCCTTAACTGGCAGCTTTAACATGCGAGAGATTGTCGAGGCACAGACAGATGGCTGGTACATCATTCCTCAGTTTATCGGATTCGTCATTTTCTTGATCGCAGGTGTGGCCGAGAGTCATCGATTGCCGTTTGACATTCCTGAGGCTGAGCAAGAAATCTGTGCGGGATATCACACAGAATATTCCGGCATGAAATTCGGCATGTTCTTCGTTGCAGAATATATTGGCCTGGTATTGATCTCATCGTTAATAACAGTTCTATTTTTTGGTGGTTGGTTAGGCCCATCCTTTCTACCACCTATCATATGGTTTTTTGTAAAAGCCTCAGCATTTATTGGATTCTTTATTCTAATGCGTGCCGCCGTGCCGCGACCGCGTTATGACCAATTAATGAGCTATGGCTGGTTATTCTTATTACCGTTATCGCTGGTTAACCTTTTGGTAACCGGTGTAATTATATTGAGCACACAGTAGGGCCTGGGTGACATCATGATTAAGTTAATTGTCGACACGCTACTCAGTCAGATAAGAACGCTCTGGTTAGTGTTTATAAAATTATTCCAAAAGAAAGACACAGTGGAATATCCTGATCAGCAGCCATACATGTTTCCGCGCTGGCGTGGCCGAATAATTTTAAGCCGTGATCCAGACGGCGAAGAACGCTGTGTGGCTTGCAATCTTTGTGCTGTGGCTTGTCCGGTTGATTGTATTGCACTGCAAAAAGGAGAGATGGAAGACGGTCGCTGGTACCCGGAATTTTTCCGCATCAATTTTTCTCGTTGCATCATGTGTGGATTCTGCGAAGAAGCCTGCCCAACCAATGCAATCCAATTAACACCGGATTTCGAAATGGCCGAGTATGTTCGCCAGGACATGGTCTGGGAAAAAGAAGATCTACTGATCGAAGGAACCGGTAAATATCACGATTACAATTTCTATCGTGTTGCCGGCAAGAAGATTGAAGGTAAGGACAAAGGGGAAGCGCTGAATGAAGCGCCTCCAGTAGATGTAAGGAGTTTGTTACCGTGATAGCACTGTTTTACATCGCCGCCATTATTGCCGTGATTGCCACGGTTGCCGTCATTCTGCAGACCAACATCGTGCATGGCCTGCTGTATTTAATTCTCTCGCTCCTGGCTGTAGCGGTTATCTTTTACGTATTAGGCGCACCTTTTGCGGCCGTATTAGAAGCCATCGTCTATGCCGGGGCAATTATGGTGTTGTTCTTGTTTGTCATCATGATGTTAAACCTGGGGCAACATACCCGCGACCAGGAACGGAAATGGCTAACGCCGCGCGGCTGGATCGCACCATCAATCATGTCGGCGATTTTATTAGGCCAATTAGTCAATGTTATGCGTCAGATTGATTACGACATAGTTCCAGCGCAAGTGGGCGTCATGGAAGTAAGTGCATTGTTATTTGGGCCTTATGTGTTGGCAGTTGAGTTGGCATCCATACTGCTGCTGGCAGGTTTGGTTGCGGCTTATCACTTAGCAAAAACGAAGTAATTGAACAGTATTAGGAAAAATCGAAGAGTAGTTTAGAAAAAATGGAATCGATACCTGTAGAACACGGACTAATCCTGGCGGCAATTTTGTTCTCCATAGGATTAATCGGCGTATTAACTCGACGCAATATCGTGTTTGTTCTGATGTCTTTAGAAATCATGCTCAATGCTGGCGGACTGGCATTCATCGTTGCGGCAGCACGTTGGGGTCATGCTGAAGGTCAGATCATGTTTCTAATGATTCTTACTTTGGCTGCGGCAGAAGTCGCGGTAGGACTTGGATTGATTATACAAATGTTTCGTCGCTATAAAACTGTCGACATAAACGTACTGAGTGAGATGAAGGGCTAGATTAAATGCAGGAATTTATCTGGTTACTTCCCACTTACCCCTTACTAGGCTTTCTTGCGCTAGTGCTGACTTCGGGTCGACTTCCGAAAAATATCGTTGCGATTATCGGCGCTGGTAGCGTCGGCTTATCGTTTTTAACCGCCGCCATTATTGCAGCGCAGTTTCTTGCCAGTGGCGAAGATTATTTTGTCAAAGAAGTCTGGACCTGGATGGCGGTTGGCGACTTCACTCCTGGATTTAATTTTTATTTAGACGGCCTGTCTCTAGTAATGATGTTAGTTATCACTGGCGTAGGTTTCTTAATACACATGTATGCAACCGGTTATATGGCTGATGACCCCAGCTATAGCCGCTTCTTCTCTTATATGAATTTATTTGTCGCCGCCATGCTAATGCTGGTGTTGGGGGACAATCTCGTTCTGCTCTATCTGGGCTGGGAAGGTGTAGGTCTCTGTTCTTATTTATTAATCGGTTTCTGGTATACCAACCCCGATAACGGTTATGCCGCGCGCAAGGCCTTCGTCGTGACCCGAGTTGGCGACACCGCGATGGCGCTTGGCCTCTTTCTCTTGTTTGCCGAGTTAGGCACTCTGAACATTCAGGACATGCTTCACGCTGCTGAATTAGAGTGGGAAGTTGGGAATGGCTTGGCAGTAGCGGCGGCACTCCTGCTGTTAGGTGGTGCGGTAGGAAAATCAGCGCAATTGCCACTGCAAACCTGGTTGCCAGATGCGATGGCTGGCCCGACACCGATCAGTGCATTAATCCATGCCGCTACTATGGTCACGGCAGGGGTCTATTTGATCGCCCGTACGCACATTTTGTTTGAGTTGGCTCCGAGTGTGCAAATGCTGGTGGCCTGGATTGGTTTGATAACCCTGCTTCTGGCTGGTTTTATTGCGCTCACTCAGTCAGACATAAAACGAATACTGGCTTTTTCAACGATGAGCCAAATCGGCTATATGTTCCTGGCTTTAGGGGTCGGTGCATGGTCGGCCGGAATTTTCCATTTAATGACCCATGCTTTCTTTAAGGCCTTATTGTTCCTTGCTTCGGGTTCAGTGATCTTAAGTCTGCACCATGAACAAGACATATTTAAGATGGGAGCGCTGCGTAAAAAATTACCGGTGTCTTTCTTTTCTTTCCTCATCGGATCATTGGCTCTCACTGCTTTCCCTTTTACCTCCGGTTACTTCAGTAAAGACGAGATATTAATCGCTGCGCACGGACTTGAAGGTCCAGGAATGATTTTCTTTTTCGGCGGTGTGTTGGGCGCATTCTTAACCGGCATTTATACCTTTCGTCTCTTCTTTATTGTGTTCTTCGGTGAGAGCAAAGCTGCTCATCCACCTGAGAAAGAATATGGCGGCTGGAACATGAATGGTCCGCTTATCCTCTTAATGATTCTTTCTTTAGTTGGTGGCTTTTTCGCTATTCCGTTAGACGCAGTGTTTGGTCAGCATGAAGAGCATCATGTATCAACCTTAATGCACGGCTTTATGATTGCTGTGCCACTCATCGGAATCGGCATCAGCGCGGCATTCTTCTATTTCAAGATTTGGTCGGTCGAAAAACTTATGGCCAGCTCTTTAGCGCAGACACTGCACAAATTCTGGCACAGTGGTTGGGGATTTGACTGGTTATACGATCGCGTATTCGTCTTTCCTTTTCTCTGGTTGGCAAGAATTAACAAAGCCGACTTAGTGGATGGTTTCTACGCCTTGATCGTCGAAATTTCCCGCGCCGCAAACAGCATGATTGTCAAAACGCAGACTGGTTACATACGCTGGTATGCCCTCAGTATTGCTGCAGGCGTGGTGGTGTTAATCACCGTGGGAGTAATGCTGTGATTCTAGTCTGGCTAATCAGCATTCTATTTGTCGGTGGTGTAATCGCCTGGTTATCGGAGCGCATCAATCCAAACTTTCCCCGGTTAATTGCTTTAATCACTGTCTTGTTAGATCTAGCCCTCATGCTGACTTTACTCGGAGCAGAACCGAGCAGCGGTGGCTGGGTAGCCTCGGTCGAAGCCGATTGGATTCCTCGCTTCGGCATTTCCTTTTATCTGGCTGCAGATGGATTAAGTGTTTTATTGCTTTTGCTCACCGGTTTCCTCGGTGTAATTGCCGTTGGATCGGCCTGGGATGAAATTAAAGAGCGGTCGGGATTTTTCTATTTTAATTTGTTGTGGACCCTGGCGGGGGTGCTTGGCGTATTCGCCGCCTTAGACTTGTTTTTGTTTTTCTTCTTCTGGGAAGTAATGTTGATTCCGATGTACTTCATCATTGCTATCTGGGGGCACGAGAATAAGAACTATGCCGCCATGAAGTTTTTTATCTTCACCCAGGTAACCGGCATGTTGATGCTGGTATCTATCCTGGCATTGGCCTATTTCCATTACGTACAAAATGGCGTAATTAGTTTTAATTATCACGATCTGCTGACTGTTCAAACCAGTGGTTCACTGGAAATGTGGATCATGTTGGGTTTCTTCATCGCCTTTACTACCAAGTTACCTTCAGTACCATTTCATGCCTGGCTTCCGGACGCACATAGTCAAGCCCCCACTGCCGGTAGTGTGATTCTGGCTGGGGTGTTGTTAAAGACCGGCGCTTACGGCTTGATCCGATTTGCAGTGCCATTGTTTCCAGAAGCGTCCATGAGTTTTGCGCCGATTGCGATGACACTCGCTGCCATCAGTATTTTGTACTGTGCCAAAGTCGCCTTTGCCCAGACGGACATAAAACGCCTGATTGCCTATACCAGTGTCAGCCATATGGGTTTTGTCACTCTTGGTGTTTACGCCTGGAACGAACAAGCCTTGCAGGGCGCAGTCATGACCATGCTGGCCCACGGACTCAGTGCAGCGGCATTGTTCATGTTAGCCGGCGGTTTGCAGCATCGTATTCATACCCGCAGCATGCCGGACATGGGTGGCTTTTGGGCCAAAGTGCCGCGCATGGCGGTAGTGGCGCTATTCTTTTCTGTAGCCGCCCTGGGCATGCCTGGATTAGGCAACTTCATTGGCGAATTTCTGGCTCTGCTTGGCGCTTTCCAGGCAAATATAACTTTGACAGTTGTTTCGGCTTTTGGGCTTATCTTAGCTTCAGTGTATTCACTCTGGGTAATTCAGAAAATATTCCATGGTGAATACAAAAATTCAGAGTTCGATGATAGTCATCTGACTGACTTAACCCGCAGAGAGATGGTCTATTTTGGCGCCATGATGATTGGCCTGGTATGGATGGGTATGTACCCGCAATCCTTTTTGGCAATGTCGCAACCGGTACTACTTGAATTATTAAACGGCACCGAGGAACTCTTCGCTGCCGTGGTACAGAATTAACAATGAATATAACTCTTGCTGACTTAATACCATTACTGCCGTTGCTAATTACAACGGGCACTGTTGTGGTAGCGATGACTGCTATTGGTATAAAAAGAAACTATACCCTCACCGCGGTAATCACGATCGCAGGCTTGCTGATCGCAACTTTAAGTGCGGCATTTTTAATGCCGACCACTAACTCGCAAGTTACGCCGCTAATGATCTTAGATCAATACAGCTTGTTCTTTATCATTGTGACTTGTGCGACTGCCATGTTCATTGCCATTTTCAGTTATCCCTATCTTGCAGACCTGGATGACAATAAAGAAGAATATTTCCTGCTGCTTGGTATCGCCACAATTGGCGCCATTGTTATGGTTAGTAGCAATCATTTTGTTAGTACCATTCTCGGACTGGAAACATTAAGCATGTCGCTGTATGGCATGGTGGCTTATCCGGTGCATAGCGAAAAATCTGCTAAGTTTCCATTGGAAGCGTCAGTTAAATACTTGGTGCTATCCGCTGCTGCTTCCGGAATATTACTGTTTGGCATTGCGCTGGTGTATGCACAAACCGGAACTCTGCAGTTTGCCAGCGTAGTCAATGTTGCAAATGTGACAGAAGGACTAAGTGCAGGTTTCACAATCGCGGCGCTTATTCTGGTGTTTATCGGTATCGCCTTTAAGCTCTCCCTGGCGCCTTTTCATATGTGGACACCCGATGTCTACGAAGGCTCTCCACTCCCGGCCACAACGTATCTTGCCACCATCGGCAAGGCGGCTATGTTTGTCGTATTGCTGCGTTTTATTGAAGCTTCCGAAGCGCTTACCTTCGAATCATTCGTGTTGGTAGTTTCATTGGTTGCAACGGCTTCCATCTTGGCTGGTAATCTCCTGGCATTGCTGCAGGATAACTTGAAGCGAATCCTTGCTTATTCTTCCATTGCGCACATGGGATATTTACTCATCGCATTAGTGGCAAGCTATTTCGTGCAAGGCTCGATCAGTGTAGAAGCGGTGACGTTCTATCTAGTGGCCTATGTAATTATGTCTGCCGGTGCCTTTGGAGTAGCTTCAGTGGTCTCCTCCAGCGAAAGAGAATTCGACAGTATCGATGACTACAAAGGACTGTTCTGGCGTAGCCCCTGGTTAGCAGTGGTATTCACTGGAATGCTGCTATCGCTGGCCGGTATTCCTTTAACCGTTGGCTTTATTGGTAAGTTCTATATCTTTTTTGCCGGTGTAGAAGCGGCATTATGGGTGCTCCTGGCAGTGCTGATTATCGGCAGCGGGATAGGTTTGTATTACTATTTAAGAATCGTTTATCGAATGTTGCTTACCGATGATGAAGAGCAGAGGTTCGATGTTGCTGTTGGAAACAATTTGAGTTCCCATGCAGTTTTAGCATTTCTATTAGTGCTCCTGGTTGTGCTTGGAGTTTACCCGACACCAGTTGTCTCAATCATCGAAACAATCTCGACCTATATTCTTTAAGTAGAAGGTCAATCCTAAAACCCAGGGCAGCAATATGTCCAAATTGCCAACAATCTCTATCGGCTTAATTGCGATAGTAGTGCTGCTCCTGTTTACAATTCTTAGTAATGGTGCCGTGGTTGCTAGCAGGCAAAAATTCGACCAGCAAAATTTGCTACAGTTTTTTACGGCAAGCGATACTAATCGCGAGCTTAGTTTCCATTCCTATTCCATTTCAAATTCCGGCACAGAAAACGATTTAATCAATACTCATTTGCTTGGATTAATTCGCGATCGCGTGGCCTATATTGCGGTGGAAAATGAAGAAGTAATCGCAGTGGCGCTACCTGCAATAGCAGAAGATGGTTTTAATGGAACTGTCGACTTGTTGGTTTCAATTGATATGTTTGGCCGGATAGGTGCTGCCCGAGTTTTGGAAGATCTTGAGTCGAATGAAGATTTCGGTGTAATTGATGTTATCCAGTCGCAGTGGATGAGAGGATTTAGCGGCAGTTCAATGCGAGATATTCAGAGACTTAGCTGGCAAACTATCGAAGATGTTAATGAATATGATCAATTCGTTGGCGCTTCCATTACGCCGCGAGCAGTTGCCGATCGCATTTATGATGTGCTGGTGTTTTTTCAAACGAATCGAATTGCGTTCATCAATTCTGTGCAATGAGCTTTAAAGACCACTTTTCCGGCCACGCGAATTCTTATGCTGCTGCCAGGCCAACTTATCCCGAATCCTTGTTTAAATATTTGGCGAAACTTTGTTCTAGCAATGAATTAGCTTGGGATTGTGCTACTGGGAATGGACAGGCGGCTACCGGCTTGTCACCTTACTTTAATAAAGTGCTTGCGACTGACGCGAGCAGTGAACAAATAGAGCAGGGTCAGTTCAAAGAAAATCTAGAGTACCAGGTGATGCCGGCAGAAAATCCTGATATCGCAGACAGCAGTGCCGATCTGATAACCGTCGCCCAAGCGATTCACTGGTTTGATATTGATAAGTTTTTTGAATCCACCAGGCGTGTATTAAAAGCAGATGGTGTATTGGCAGTTTGGAGTTATGGCTTACACGAAATCAATCCACGCTGTGATGAGATCACTGCGCATCTCTACAGTGACATTGTCGGGAAATATTGGCCAACGGAAAGATGCTACGTAGAAACACGCTACCAAGATATTCACTTTCCTTTCACTAACATTGAATCGCCTTCTTTCGAAATAATTTGCAAATGGAGCGCCCAGGACGTTTTGAATTATTACCATTCCTGGTCGGCGGTTCAGCGCTATATGGCAGACAAAGGCTCATCTCCACTCGAATTGATTGAGGCTGAATTTGTTGCCGCCTGGGATAGTGAGTCACAGCGTGATGTAAGATGGCCAATATCACTTCATGTGAGCCGTAAACCAGCCTAGAGGTGGAGATTGCTTGGTTCTACTACCCAATCGGACTATCATGAGCGCGCACTAAAAAGAGCAGGGATACAGATACTTTGAGCAAGATATCAGTTATTGGTGGCGGCAGTTTTGGTACTGTAATCGCAAATATTATTGCTAAAAATGGTCACGATGTACTGTTCTGGATGCGCAGTAGTGAATTAGTTGAGCAGGTAAACAGAGATCATGAAAACGCGCAGTATTTGCCGGGCTATGAACTCAACGAAAAAGTCGTCGCTACTGAGAGTATGGAAAATGCAGTTACCTCCGCGAGCGTAATCTTCGTGGCTGTTCCCAGCTCCTCTTTTCGCGAAGTAGTGAAGCAGATTGTAAATTTTTCTCCGACAGACGCAATGTTGATCAGTACCACTAAAGGTATCGAGCCAGATACTTTTCGACTGATGAGTCAGATACTTCTCGAAGAAGCACCCAGCGCAAAAGTCGGTGTGCTAAGTGGTCCAAACCTGGCAAAGGAAATCGCTAGTAATCACCTTACTGGTACCGTAATTGCCAGTAATAATGAACAAGTCAGGGAAACAGTAAAAGAAATTCTTCGTTCAGAAACTTTCAGGGTTTACACAAACGACGACATGTTCGGCGTGGAATTAGGCGGATCGCTAAAAAACATCTATGCCATTATCGCCGGATTGGCAGCTCAGTTGGGCATGGGCTATAACACCAACAGCATGTTGGTCACTCGCAGCCTCACGGAGATGGCCCGCTTTGGTAGTGAGCTCGGCGCCGATCCCATGACTTTTCTGGGCCTTGCCGGAGTCGGCGATTTGGTTGTAACTTGTTCTACTCCACTTAGTCGCAATTACCGAGTAGGCCAGGCCTTGGGAGCTGGCAAATCGGTCGAAGATGCTACAGAGGAAATAGGGCAGGTAGCTGAAGGCGTGAATACCGTAAAATTAGTAAAAGAAAAGGCGGATGAACTCGGGGTATACATGCCGCTGGCAACTGGATTGTATAAAATCATTTATGAAAACGAATCCATCCGCAATATTGTTTCTTCATTAATGCTCAGTGAGCAGGCACTTGATGTAGAATTTGAGGCGAGCGAGGAGAAAATTTTAAATGCTACCGAGGGATAAAAATGTCGGAAGAACTTGATGAAATAGTAGACAACCTACGGGAACCGAATTCGTGGATACGTGTACTGTTTATGATCGCATTCGCCGTTGTCCTCTATTTGATAATTGCGCCGGTAATATTGGTGATCATGATTGCGCAGGCTCTTTTCTCTTTAATAGCTGGAGAAGCGAATTCCAATTTAAAAGATTTCAGTGGGGCATTAGCACAATATATTTATCAGATACTAAAATTTTTGCTTTACGGTTCGGAAGATAAACCATTCCCATTTTCGGATTTTCCCAGCGTTGGTGACGATGATGGCAATGACGAAAGCGGATCGAGCAAAACGGCGACGAAGAAAACTGCCGCGAAAAAATCCCCAGCCAAAAAAGCAGCAAAGAAAAAATCCACTCCTAAAAAGCCGAAAACTGATAACACAACAAACGGAACAGGAGGAGATAAAGACACTTAGCGGTCTGCATCGGTGTCTTCAAGCTTATGTTAGTTTATCTTGTTCGTCATGGTATCGCCGATCGCAGGGCGAGTTCTGATGCAGAACGCGAGCTTACGCCTGAAGGAATTGCTCAGAATCGTGCCGTGGTTAAGAAATTCTTTTTGCAGTCTCCATTGCTTGATAAGGGCTTTGTAAGTCCCTATGAAAGAGCGAAACAAACGGCGGCCGATTTTAAATTAGCCTTCCCCAGTATCGAATTCGAAGAATCTCCTTTGATCACTCCCGACTCCGACCCCTACGATGTGCTAAACCTGTTGGAAGAGAACCAGGACGAACACGTAATTCTGGTAGGTCACAACCCACTAATGTCCCACTTAGTATCATTATTGGTAGATGGAACCATGGAGACCAGCCGTCAGGTAGACACCAGTAACGTACTTTGCGTTATGATGGACATTGTGGCCCCTGGCTGCGGAGAATTGAAATACGTCCTAGAACCATAACCAATACCATAATCAACACCATGACTTGTACCATGATTAAGCCTGGCTTAGAAAAAACACTTGTGGTTTCGGCGAGCTTGCTGCTTCTGTTCCTCAGCTCAACGCTATCTGCGCAAACCAGCAATTTTCGAGATCATCCGCTCTTCCCGAAATTCCCAGATTCTGAAATTACGGAAGTGGAATTTGAGGAAGATGTAAATTACCGCCTGGTCCTGGGCAGCCTGCAAAGAACCCGAGGATTGGTTTCTCCTGAAATTTCTGAACGGCTTAGAGGCGATGTAACAAAAATCGTCTACGAAGTTTCTAATGAATTTAACGGCCAAGACGTTTATGCGTATTTTCGCGAACAGATTCAAGAGTTGGACTACGGCGAATTATTTACCTGCGCCGGAAGAGAGTGTGGCAGCAGTAACTACTGGGCCAATGATATTTTTAGAAATCGCATTCTATACGGGCCAGAAAGAAATCAATTTTACATAGCAATGCGAGCCGGGCCTGATGTTGAATCAGCTCCACATATTGCCCTCTATATCATCACGCGAGGTAACAGGCGGCTGTATGCCTACTTCGAAGTCATCGAAATCGGCGGCGCTCAAACCCGTATAGACATCATTAGTCCTACGGCATTTATTTCAAGCCTGCAAGAACAGGGTTCGATAGTAATCCCCGATATTGATTTCGAAAATGATTTGGGATTAACCGATGACTCTGATTTGTCTTCGACTGTAAATCTACTCCAGACCGATCCGTCACTGCGCATCTTTCTGGTTGCACACCTGAGCGGTCAAGATGATGTAGATACTTTGCTGCAACGCTCTCAGCAACGAGCTAATGTATTAAGGCAGTTGCTTATTGGTAGAGGGATTGACGGTAATAGAATTATTGCCAGGGGAGTCGGACCGTTAGCTCCAAGTTGTAATGAGGATGTTTGTGACGACCGAGTAGAGTTAGTATTGCAGTAAAATCGACACTAGCTGATCAATAACAAGAATTCATTTCTGGTGCTTGGGCTGTTTCTGAATGCACCGAGCATGCTTGAAGTCGTCATCACCGAGTTTTGCTTTTCCACTCCGCGCATCATCATGCACATATGCTGCGCTTCAATAATTACGGCTGCGCCGGCAGCGCTAGTCTTATCAAGAATGCAGTTGGCAATTTCATTGGTCAGATGTTCCTGAATTTGAAGCCGTCTTGCGAACACATCCACTAACCGGGCTATTTTTGAAAGTCCAATAACTTTGCCAGCAGGAAGATAAGCAACGTGGCACTTTCCAATAAAGGGCAGCATATGGTGTTCGCACATTGAATAGAGTTCAATATCTTTAACGATTACCATTTCGTCAGAATCTGAATCGAACAGGGCATTATTTATCACCTGGTCGATATCCATCTGGTAGCCCTGCATTAGAAACCCCATGGCCTTGGCTGCGCGTTTCGGTGTATCCCTTAGACCGTCACGGTCGGGATTTTCACCGATTTCTTGCAAGATTTTCAGGTAGGCGTCTTCCATCGAAATAAAGCTCGTAAGTACTTTAAAGAGGACGCTACCCTACGATAACTATTAGTGATGGTAAAGTTTTTTTAGCCTGTATTGAGAAGAGTGGTAGAGAAGTTTTGGAACTAATTCACTACATCGAAGAAATCAAAGATCAGTTCGAGGCAGCGCAAATATTCTTCGGTCATGGAACCGACAATGCGTTGGATGAGGCGGTCTATTTGGTGTATGGAGCTTTGGGTATTAGCTTTCAGGAAAAGTTGGATCAGGTAAACCGAAAGATCAAAGAAGATGAGCTCTTAATTCTCAATAAACTGGTAAAGAAAAGAATAGAACAACACATACCGGTAGCGTATTTGTTAAATGAAGCCTGGTTCGCTGATCTTAAATTCTATTGTGATGAACGGGCTCTTGTTCCACGATCACCAATGGCGGAATTGATAATTAATAGATTCCAGCCATTGCTTAACGATGAGCCTAATCGAGTTTTGGATCTTTGTTGCGGAGGTGGTTGCATTGGAATTGCCACCGCCAATTATCTTACGAATTCACAGGTTGATTTAGCGGATATTGATACTGCAGCTTTAGAGCTCGCGCAGAACAATATCAAACTGCATGAGCTTGCCGCACGAGTTGAGACTATTCGCTCCGATCTATTTGCCAGCATAGAAAAATCCTATGACTTAATTTTGTGTAACCCACCTTATGTATCTCAAAAGGAATATGAATCGCTACCATTGGAATTCAAGGCCGAGCCGCATAGAGGATTGGTAAGTGATCAGGAAGGCTTGGATTTACCAGTTAAGATCATCAGAGAAGCAGCAACACATTTGAGCGCGGATGGTTTGCTGATTATGGAAGTAGGTTACTCTGCAGAATTGTTAGCACAACGCTATAGTACGGTTCCGTTTCTTTGGTTGGAGTTTGCAAACGGCGGTGAAGGTGTATTTGCTTTAAGTCGTGCGCAGCTCGAGCAGTACAGCGAGGAGTTTAATTAGTGTACAATGCGCCACCTTTTTATTTGCATCTCTATTCTCAGACTTGTTTGCAACTAATCTGCTTCAAAACTAACGGCCGTTCCTATGTCAGGTAATACATTCGGTAAGTTGTTTACAGTAACCAGCTTTGGCGAGAGTCATGGTCCTGCACTCGGCTGCGTGGTTGACGGCTGTCCGCCCGGATTGGAATTAAGTGAAGCCGACATGCAGGCGGACCTGGACCGACGTAAACCTGGCCAATCTCGATTCACGACACAACGACGCGAAGATGATGCAGTAAAAATTTTATCCGGTGTGTTCGAAGGAAAAACAACCGGAACACCAATTGGCTTAATAATCGAGAATACTGACCAACGACCGAAAGACTACAGCAAAATAAAGGACCAGTTCCGACCGGCTCATGCCGACTACACCTATTGGAAGAAGTACGGAATTAGGGATTATCGCGGTGGAGGACGGGCATCTGCGCGAGAGACTGCTATGCGCGTTGCGGCTGGTGCCATCGCGAAGAAATACATGCAACAAACATTGGGCATCTCTATTCAGGGATATCTGAGCCAACTTGGGCCTATTAAAATAGACACAGTCGATTTTGCCGAGATAGAACGGAATCCGTTCTTCTGCCCGGATCCAGGTAAGGTTCAAGAAATGGAGGAGTTTATGGCTGCCCTCGGGAAAGAGGGTAATTCCATTGGTGCGCGCATCTGCGTGCAGGCTCGTAATGTTCCTGCTGGCTTGGGTGAGCCTATATTTGATCGCTTAGACGCAGATATCGCCAAGGCATTAATGAGTATTAATGCAGTGAAAGGGGTCGAAATCGGCGCTGGCTTCGATTCGGTTGAACAAAAGGGAAGCGAGCATCGGGATGAAATTACCCAGGACGGATTCGAAGGAAACAATGCAGGAGGGGTACTAGGGGGCATTTCCAGTGGCCAGGATATTGTTGCCAGTATTGCCTTGAAGCCTACTTCCAGTATCCGGATACCGGGAAAATCGATTAATATACGCGGCGAAGCGGATGAAGTGGTCACCACTGGCCGTCATGATCCCTGCGTGGGTATTCGTGCAACTCCAATTGCGGAAGCCATGCTGGCGCTAGTGCTCATGGATCATCTACTCAGGGATCGAGGCCAGATCGGGGAAACCCGCAAACCTAGCTCTACCTAAGCCTAGAATTTCAGCTAATTCAAAGTATTTTATTATATATAACAGCAAGTTATACCATTTAGTTTATATCTTCTATTAAGTTGGTTAAGAACATGAGTGGCAAGACTCTCTACGACAAAATTTGGGATGCTCATCTAGTAAAACAACGAGATGACGGCACTGCATTAATCTATATTGATCGGCACCTCATCCATGAAGTGACATCACCACAGGCCTTCGAAGGCTTGCGCCTTGCGGGGCGGTCACCCTGGCGTGCGGGGGCCAATTTGGCAGTCCCGGATCACAACATTCCTACTACCAGCGATGAGAGAAGTCAGGGATTGGCAGGTATAAAGGATCCAGTTTCCAAGATCCAAGTAGAAACGCTCGATGCAAACTGTAGGGAATTCAATATCTTCGAGCTTGAAATGAATGATTTACGTCAAGGTATCGTTCACGTTGTAGGCCCTGAACAGGGCGCCACTTTACCGGGTATGACCATTGTTTGTGGCGATTCCCACACCTCTACCCATGGGGCACTGGGCGCATTAGCTCATGGTATCGGCACGTCAGAGGTCGAGCATGTGCTGGCAACCCAGTGTCTGATGCAAAAGAAAATGCAGAATATGCTGGTGCGTGTGAATGGCAGTCTCAATCCGGGGGTGACAGCCAAAGACGTGGTACTGGCCATAATCGGTGAAATCGGTACTGCAGGAGGAACTGGCTATACCATTGAATTTGCAGGAGAAGCTATCCAATCACTATCCATCGAAGGGCGCATGACAGTGTGCAACATGGCTATTGAAGCGGGAGCCCGTGCTGGATTGATTGCGGTGGACGAAAAGACCCTGGAATACATTAAAGACAGGCCCTTCGCGCCTCATGGCGAACTGTGGGACCAGGCTGCGGCTGCCTGGCTGGATCTGGTCTCAGATTCCGATGCCGAATTTGATCGCATCATCGAGCTCGAAGCGGCATCGATTGAACCCCAGGTCACTTGGGGAACATCGCCGGAAATGGTGGCACCAGTGACTGGCAGCATCCCGGATCCGGCTTCTGAGGCAGACAGCATCAAGCGCAGCAATATCGAGCAAGCCTTGCAATACATGGGCTTGACGGGCGGCACTCCCATAAGCGACATCAAGCTGGATTGCGTATTCATCGGCTCTTGCACCAATTCCCGGATCGAGGATCTGCGGGAAGCGGCTCAAGTTGTAGCCGGCAAGAAAGTGGCAGATAACGTAGAACTGGCAATGGTTGTGCCCGGATCGGGATTGGTCAAGCAGCAGGCGGAGAAAGAGGGTTTGCACGAGATTTTCAAAGCGGCCGGTTTGGAATGGCGTGAACCCGGATGCTCTATGTGCCTGGCAATGAACGCAGACCAGCTTGGAGAAGGAAAACATTGTGCATCGACTTCGAATCGGAACTTTGAAGGCCGTCAGGGATTCGGAGGGCGCACCCATCTGGTGAGTCCGGCAATGGCAGCGGCAGCAGCAATTCATGGCCATTTCGTTGATATACGAGAAATAAATAGTTAAGAATTTTTAATAGTTAAATTATTAATTATTTCAATAAGATAAGAGTTTTATATGAAGAAATTTATTGTAGAGAAGGGCTTGGTGCTTCCACTGGATCGTGCAAATGTGGATACAGACTTTATTATTCCCAAGCAATTCCTTAAATCCATCAAGCGCTCTGGCTTCGGTGTAAACCTGTTCGACGAACATCGTTATCTCGATAAAGGGGAGCCTGATAGTGATAATAGTCAGCGGCCTATAAACCCTGATTTTGTCCTCAACCAGCCGCGTTATCAGGGCTGTAGTGTTTTACTTGGGCGCGATAATTTTGGTTGTGGATCCTCCCGCGAGCACGCCCCCTGGGCACTGGATGACTACGGATTTCGAGTCATTATTGCTCCCAGCTACGCAGATATCTTTTTCAATAATTGCTTTAAGAATGGCTTGCTCCCTATCGTATTAGAGCGGGCCGCGGTGGATCAGCTATTTCAGGAGGTCGAGAGCACTGAAGGCTATGAACTTGAAATTGATTTGGCGTCCCAAACCATCAGCAAACCCGATGGATCTACCCTAGAATTTACTGTGGATGAATTTCGCAAACACTGCTTATTGCATGGTTTGGACGACATTGGCATAACCCTCGAAGATGCTACTGAAATTCAGGCATTTGAAGCACAGTGGCGAGCAGCTTCTCCCTGGTACTTTACTACCCCAGAGACTTCGTAAACACCGTATTTTCAACAAGTTAGACCCTTTACTTAGAACTGACACGGTCAAAAGAGAGAACCATGAGTAATTTCAATGTTGCTGTAGTTGGCGCAACAGGCGCAGTTGGGGAAGCCATGCTGGAAATATTGGCACAGCGTGACTTTCCGGTTAATGAACTCTATCCCCTGGCTAGCGAGCGCTCTGCGGGGACGACCGTTATGTACAAAAACAAACCAGTTACCGTGGGCAATTTGGCGGAATTCGACTTTTCCAAGGCTCAAATCGGACTGTTCTCCGCGGGGGGAAGCGTGTCTGCTGAATATGCCCCAAAGGCAGGCGCTGCGGGCTGTATCGTTATCGATAACACTTCCTATTTTCGGTATGACGACGATATTCCGCTAGTGGTTCCGGAGGTGAATGCCGACAAAATTGCCGACTATCGAAATCGCAATATCATCGCCAACCCCAATTGCTCGACGATCCAGATGTTATTAGCACTAAAGCCGATCCACGATGCGGCCGGTATTAAGCGAATTAGTGTTGCCACCTATCAGGCAGTATCTGGTACTGGCAAAGCTGCAGTACAGGAGCTGGCGAAGCAAACTGCAGAGCTACTCAACGGCCGCGAAGCGGAATGTGAGGTATACCCCAGGCAGATCGCCTTTAATGCGCTACCCCAGATTGATGATTTTATGGACAACGGCTACACCAAAGAAGAGATGAAGATGAACTGGGAAACCCGCAAGATCTTTGCTGATGACAGTATTCAGGTTTCGGCTACCTGCGTACGGGTACCAGTGTTTTACGGGCATTCCGAGGCTGTCCAGATCGAGACTGAAAAGCCTATAAGCGAAGGGGAAGTCAGGGAATTGCTGGAAAAAGCGGCCGGAATTACCGTTATCGACGAGCGTAAAGACGGCGGCTACCCCACTGCAGTTAACGATTCTGCGGGCCAGGACTCAGTTTTCGTAGGGAGAATTCGGCAGGATATCTCTTTTCCCAACGGTGTAAATCTTTGGGTGGTGGCCGATAACGTGCGAAAAGGAGCGGCTTTGAACTCAGTGCAAATAGCCGAAGAGTTGATAAAAAGCTACTTATAATGAATACTTGCAAGCTCTAGTGAAGAAACAAAATTAAATATTTTTAGTTAAATTTTGCAGTATTTACTAACCTAAGAATTAGAGCTCAAGAGTCAACCAGGGAAATCCTAGGAAAGCTGGAAGTTCCGTTGAGAGAAAAAGGGAAGATGCTACGTAAATCCGTCGTCATTTTAACCATGCTGCTGTGTAGCATGGCGACACAGGTCTTTGCCCTGGGACTCGGCACCGTCAGTGTCGAATCCAGTCTGAATCAACCTCTCAGGGTGCGTATTGAAATCTTGCAGCTTGGTGATACTCGTCTGCAGGACGTAACGGTGCAGATGGCATCTGCAGATGATTTCGAGCGCTTCAATATTGAACGGGTTATTTTTCTCACCAATATCCGCTTTAACATAGAATCGACTCCCCAGGGCGACTACGTCACCCTGACTTCAAACCAGATAGTTCGAGAACCCTTTCTTAGTTTCATCTTGGAAACGCGCTGGCCGAATGGTCGCTTGCTGAGCGAACACACGGTCTTACTCGATCTTCCGGTATTTCAGGACGAGCAAATTGATGACGTGCGGGCACCAATAAGTCCGATATTGCAGAGTCCTGACGCTGACCAGCAAGCTCCTTCACAGCCTTTTGTCGATCAGACTCCTGCTGTGTCAGCTCCAGTTACTCCACCGGTTACTCCTTCAGTAGCGCCAGTTCTTGAACCTGAAGTTATCCAAGATCAGACTCCAGCGCCGGTAGAAGACGAACCTGCACCGGTAAACGAAGAAATTGAACCGACGCCGACAGAATTAGCAGATGAGCCAGTGGAGCCAGAAGAGCCACCGGTAGAAGACGTGGCAGCAGTTGAGGATGAACCTGTCGAAGAGGTCATCGAAGAAGAAGCCGTTGCAGATGTCGAAGAACCAGCACCTGCTAAACCTGAAACTATTACAACTTCGGTTTCTGACACCCTGTCTGATATTGCTTTAAGAGTTAGACCTGATACCTCCGTATCTATTCAACAGACTATGTTGGCTCTACAGGAATTGAATCCTGACGCTTTTTCTGACGACAACATAAATCAGATGCGCAGCGGCGAGGTGCTTAGAATACCGACGCTGGATGAAATACAAAACATAGATGCGCGGGAAGCCATTGACGAAGTGAATCGTCAAAACCAGCAGATCGCCGATGTACAACCGCTAGCACCACCGACTCAAGATGAGCCACCCGAGCAGGCAGAACAACAAGGACAACTGAGTGTTGTCACTGGCGATCCGGATGCAATCGATGCTGCCAGTGGTGCCGGTGAGTCGGACGATGAAGAGAATGCAGAGTTAGATCGGCGAATCGCTGAGCTAGAGAATCAACTTGCTCTGCGCCAGGAAGAGGCAGACAGAGCGCGGATTGAAAGAGAAGAACTCGATTCACGCTTGGCGGACCTGGAATCCCAAATAGATGCTTCTCAAGAAATTATTCAACTGCAGGATCTGCAACTAGCCCAGTTACAGGAACAGCTTGCCGAGGCAGCTGTCCAGGCTGAAGCAGATGCTGCCGTGACCGCCGCTCAAGCTGCCATCGAAGCAGATATCGCCGAGCCGCCGCAATCCAGCCATGGTGGCTTAATGAGTGATGTAATGCGCATCCTCACTGGCAATACTTTAATGATGCTGTTCGGCATCATCTTGGTCATTCTGTTGATCGTAGTTCTACTTCTGCGCCGCAATAGAGCAGCCGGTTTAGACGATGAAGATCTCGACGAAATGGCAGAGAAGGAATTCCCAAGTGATGGTGTCGATGACGAAGCAGTAGATTCAGAAAATAACGGTGACGCAGCAGTCGCCGCAGAATTCGGTGAAGGCGATCTTGATACTGAGCTGGATGAAATCATCGGCGATGATGAAGAATCCGCCGCTGAATCGGAAGAAAATGCTCTGATTGGAAAGGCAAATGAACTGATTGCCGAGAGTCAGTTGGATGAAGTCGCCACGATGCTAAATGAAGCGCTCACTGCAGAGCCGGAAGATCATGAAGCGCGTATCAAACTACTGGAAATTCTCGCAACTCAAGAAGATACCGATGCCTTCGAAGCCCACGCCGAAATCATTGCAGCAGCAATGAGTCCAGTCTTGGATCGCCAGGTAGAAATTTTAAGAAGTACTTTCCAAACTGAAGCGGCGGCTGAAGCAGATACCACTGAGGCAGAAACCGAAGAAGAAGGTAAGGAACCAGCAAAAGCCGAACCGCAAAAAACTGAGGAAAGCGCATCGTTTCTGGATGATTTAGGCATAGACCTGGATACATTCGATGATGGTTTTGATTTAGACGCAGCGACCGACGATGCTGCACAGAAAGAAGAAGAATCTGCAGCAGAAAAGTCAGATGAAGAGAGTGCAGAAGACCTGGATTTTGAAGAGCCTGGCGGCGTCGACATGACTTTTGATCTCGGTGGAGGAGATGACGCCGCCGCAGCGGAAGACTCTGATGCAGCGGGTGAAGCAGAGTCGGCAGAAGCAGAGTCGGCAGAAGAAGATTTACTGAATGACTTGGTAGAAGATGAAGTTGCTGAATCAGCAGCCAGTGAAGCCGATGATGAGACAGAGGATGGTGAGACAGAGACTAGCGCTGAATTAGACGAATTCGAAATGGATTCAACAGATAGCGATGATGCTGAGCTGTCAGCTGGTGCCAGCAAGGACGCAGACGACCTCGAGATCGATGCCCTTGAGTTTGATGCTGATACTGACGTAGCTGATGCAGCTCCGGAAGAGGAAGAAGATATCGAAATGGAGACTTTCTCTTTCGATACTGATGATCTGCCAGGTCAGGAAGGAGCAGCGGAGGAAGCGGCGGACAAAGAAGAAGGGTCTAGCGAAGCCTCTGCCGAGGACGATGAAAACAGTCTTGATTTCGAATTCGACAAAGAAGAAATCAAGGACAGTGCCGAGGAAGAAGAAGCCCCAGTAGAAGATATTGAATCATTTGATTTCGATTTGGATGATGATGCTGCTTCACCAGAGGTGGCTGAAGCTCCTGCGGAAGCAGAAGTGGCAGAAGAAGATATCGAAGAGGTTAGTTTCGATATTGAAGACGACTCTGATTCGGTTGATAGTCCTTCTGAAGAAGCAGCGGCTGAAACTGATGCAGTCGAAGACAGTTTGGATTCTGTAGACGATGACTTCGACTTTGATTTAGAAACCGCCGCCGCAGAAGATCTTCCAGAAGTTTCAGTTGAAGGCGCTGATGACAACGACGACGTCATTGATCTAGATGCCGAGAGTGCAATAGAAGTCGAAGAAGTTGAAGCAGTAGCCGTAGCCGTGGATGACTCCGATGACATAGAAATCGATTTAGGAAGCGATGATGGCGAAGATTTAGCAGAACCTGCGGTAGTTGAAGAAGAGGAGGAAGACGATCTGGATGATCTGGGCTTTCTTTCCGACGATGAAGAAATAGAAATCGAGTCTGTCGGTGAAGCAGAAGAAGTTGACCTCTTATCTGACGATGATGAAACTGCGACTAAACTTGAACTGGCTTATGCTTACCAGAAGATGGGTGACGCCGAAGGCGCGAAAGAAATTCTCCAAGAAGTAATTAAAGAAGGTAGCGATGAGCAGGTGAAAGAAGCTGAAGAGTTAGTAGCCACCCTCGATAATCCTGCCGAATAATTCGGCTCCAGGCCGAATGTCAGCATCACAATCCCCCTCCAGTATTAGTAGCCAACGCATCGCCCTGGCTGTGGAATATGATGGCTCAGCATTTTCCGGCTGGCAGAAACAAGCATCTCCTGAATTGCCCACAATACAAGGAGCCTTAGAACACGCACTTTCGCAAGTAGCAGACTCACCTATTACGACAACTTGTGCCGGCCGCACAGACGCGGGCGTACACGCGACTTGTCAGGTAGTTCATTTCGATACGCCGATCGATCGTGGCAATAAAGCCTGGACTATGGGTGTAAATAGTTTGCTGCCTGAAGCGATCCGAGTGCAATGGGCACAAGCTGTAGACGATACTTTTCATGCCCGCTTTTCTGCTACGGCGAGGCAGTACTATTACGTTATCTACACGAGCAAGATTGCTTCAACGGTATTGCGAAATAAAGTGACCCATAGCAGGCAATCTTTGCATGTAGAGATTATGCATGAAGCTGCTCAACACTTATTAGGGGAGCAGGATTTTTCGAGCTTTCGCGCTGCAGGCTGCCAATCGAAAAGCCCCAATCGATTTGTTGCCCACGCCCGCCTGTTTGAACAGGGGCCATTCCTTATTTTCGACATAAAGGCCAATGCGTTTTTGCAACACATGGTGCGCAATATCGCTGGAGCATTAATGGCGATTGGTAGAGGAGAGCAGTCTTCAAATTGGATCAGGGAACTGCTGGAAGAAAAAGATCGTAACCTGGCTGGAGTAACAGCACCTCCTGATGGACTCTACCTGGTTGCAGTCGATTACCCGCAGGAAAATGGTCTCGCAACCGATAAAAGGCTGCCTCTTTTCCTGGACTATAAGCTTGCTTGAATAAGCACCCCAGCTAGGCTGATTGCATCAAATTTGCTAACATATCGGGCTTTCACGACGAAGCTGACCTGCCTTGTCTCAACTCTGGATTAAAATTTGCGGCATCACTCGAAATAGCGATGCAATGGCTGCTCTTGGTTATGGCGCAGACGCGATCGGTCTGAATTTTTACCCACCTAGTCCACGCGCAATAGATTTAGAGAGTATTAGAAACATAACCGATGGGATTGAAGGGAAAACGGAAGTGGTAGCACTTTTTGTTGATCCTAGTAAATCTGAGGTTCAGGCTGTATTGGATTCAAAGCGTATCGATATGTTGCAGTTTCACGGATCCGAATCTGTGGAGTTTTGCGAATCTTTCGAAATGCCATATATGAAAGTATTTCGAGTTAAAGGAAGTAACGCGGTTGAATTGGAAATCGATCATTACAAGTCTGCCAAAATGATTATGTTAGATAGCTTTAGTGAACAAGCGCCAGGTGGCACAGGTAAGGTTTTTGACTGGGAAATTGCGAAAAAAATTGTAAACGAAACTGAACAAAAAATAGTAGTTGCGGGTGGGCTTTCTGTAGAGAATGTGCAAACCGCAGTTGCACAGATTCATCCCTTTGGTGTTGATGTAAGCAGTGGTGTGGAAAAGAGTCACGGTGTGAAAGATTTAGAGAAAGTGAATGCCTTTATTGAAGGAGCCAGAAGTGTCTGAGGCAGAATTAAATTCAATGACTTTTGATGGGCCAGACGAATCTGGTCATTTCGGTCCCTATGGGGGAATTTTCGTAGGGGAAACGCTTATTGCCGCCGTGGAAGAATTGCAGGCGGTATATCAGGAACTTTCTAGCAACGAGGATTTCTGGCGCGAGTATGATAGTCAGTTAAAACATTATGTTGGTAGACCTTCACCACTGTATTTTGCTGAACGCCTGACTTCCCATTGTGGCGGTGCACAAATTTATTTAAAGCGCGAAGATTTAAATCATACCGGTGCCCATAAAGTAAACAACACAATTGGCCAGGCGCTTTTAGCCAAGCACATGGGTAAATCCCGAATCATTGCTGAAACTGGTGCCGGCCAGCATGGTGTAGCGAGCGCAACAGTCGCTGCACGGTTGGGTTTAGAATGCCATGTCTATATGGGTGCGGAAGATATTGTAAGACAGGCTCCAAATGTTTATCGAATGAAGCTGCTTGGGGCCAATGTAGTTTCAGTTGATTCTGGCTCTCGCACACTTAAAGACGCTATGAATGAAGCCTTGCGCGATTGGGCTACGAATGTTGATAACACCTACTACATAATTGGAACTGTTGCCGGTCCTCATCCTTACCCGCAACTGGTGCGAGATTTTCAATGCGTAATTGGACGAGAAGCCAGAGCCCAATCTCTAGAACAAATCGGACGTTTGCCAGATACCTTAATTGCCTGCGTCGGCGGAGGTTCCAATGCCATCGGTCTGTTTCATCCTTTTTTAGAAGATGAGCAGGTAGCAATGATTGGTGTCGAAGCTGGTGGAAGAGGGCTTGATACTGGTGAGCATGCAGCTCCATTAAATGCGGGCGTGCCAGGGGTTTTGCACGGCAATCGCACTTACTTAATGACCGATGATGCTGGTCAGATCAAAGAAACACACTCTGTCTCTGCCGGATTGGATTATCCTGGCGTGGGTCCGGAACATGCGTGGCTCAAGGACTTGGAAAGAGTGAAGTATGTCGCCGCAACCGATGCAGAGGCTTTGGATGCGTTCCATAAACTCACTCGTTTGGAAGGTATTATTCCAGCCTTGGAAAGTAGCCATGCCGTTGCTTATGGCATGAAACTCGCGGCCGATATGGATAATTCTCATTGCCTGATCATCAATCTGTCTGGCCGTGGTGATAAAGACATTGAAACTGTTGCCAAGATTGAAGGGATCACACTGTAACTACTTATGAGTCGTATTGCTGCTGTAACTCAACGAGCCCTGCAGAAAGGAAGTAAATTACTTATCCCTTATCTTGTCGCTGGCGATCCCAATTTAGAGACAACCAAGAAGCTCATGCATTCCCTGGTAGATTGCGGAGCAGATATTATCGAATTAGGCATACCATTTAGCGATCCATCTTCTGACGGTCCAGTCATTCAGCGGGGAGTAGAAAGATCTCTCGCGCAGGGCACGAGCCTGGCTGATACGCTGCAAATTGTGAATGAGTTCAGGCAACAGGATCAAGTCACCCCAATTGTATTGATGGGCTACCTTAATCCGATCGAAACCATGGGTTACGAAGCTTTTACCCAGCGCGCAGTTGATGTCGATGTCGATGGAGTGCTGGTAGTCGATATGCCGCCAGCGGAATCCACAACATTGCACCAGATGCTGCGGAACGCTTCTATAGATACTATTTACCTGGTTGCACCTACTACGCATCCGGATCGTGCAGTGACAATCGCACAGCACTCAACAGGCTACCTCTACTATGTGTCACTAAAGGGCGTAACTGGTGCTGCACTCACTGATCATGCGTCAGTGCAGAAGAATATCGAGGCATTGCGAAAATTGACCGATTTACCCATTGTTATTGGCTTTGGTATAAAAGATGGCGATAGTGCCAGGGCGATGGCGCAGCAGTCCGATGGGGTAGTCATCGGCAGTGCCCTGGTAGCAAGAATTGGCGAATTGACAGGGCTCGACGCGATATCATTGGAGCAGATTACGGCTACCACTGATATCATTAAAGAAGTTAGACAGGCTGTTAACAGTGCTAGTTAACTATTTGAAATAATAGGGAATATTTGTGAGTTGGATTGACAAAATTTTACCTTCCATTGCCAAAGATGGAGCAGAGAGTAAGAAGCGGGCGTCGGTTCCAGAAGGAGTTTGGAAGAAATGTCCGCGCTGTGAAGCCATGCTCTATAAAAAATCCTTAACGGAAAACGCGGATGTTTGTCCTAAGTGCGAACATCACTTGAGAATTACCGCACGGCGCCGCATTGAGCTGTTTTTGGATCCCGGAGAGCAGACTGAGTTGAATGCCGAAATTGAGCCGGTAGATATACTGAAATTCAAGGATCTCAAGCGTTATAAAGATCGGATAGCTACTGCCCAGAAGGGAACCGGTGAAAAAGATGCGCTAGTAGTGGTTAAGGGGCAGGTAAAGGGGGTTCGCGTCGTTGTGGCTGCCTTTGAGTTTGGTTTTATCGGTGGCTCCATGGGAGCGGTGGTAGGAGAAAAATTCACCCAGGCAGTGAATACCTGTATCGCCGAAAACCTACCGCTAATTTGTTTTTCTACCAGTGGTGGTGCGCGCATGCAGGAAGCCCTGGTTTCTTTGATGCAAATGGCGAAAACCTCCGCTGCGCTGGAAAAGCTTAAACAACAATCGCTGCCTTATATCTCGGTCTTGGTTGATCCGGTTTATGGCGGTGTTTCCGCTAGCTTGGCCATGCTGGGCGACGTAAACATTGCGGAGCCAAATGCGCTGGTAGGATTTACTGGTCCTGATGTGATTCGCCAGACCGTTAGAGTAAAACTCCCGGAGGGATTTCAACGCAGCGAATTCCTGTTGGAGCACGGAGCGATCGACATGATTATTCATCGTCGCGACATGAGAGATAAGATCGCTTCTATTCTAGGCAAACTGCTTCATTACAAATCCACAGGGTCTTAATGCCTAACAACCTTGCCGAAGTTCATGATCTGGACTATTGGTTGCGTTACATTTCCACCATTCATCCTCGTGAAATCGAGTTAGGTCTGGATCGAATCCGATCCGTAGCCGAGAACATTGGGTTGCAGAAACCTGCGCCTCAAGTTGTTGTAGTTGCTGGCACCAATGGAAAGGGGTCATGTATAACTACTATGGAAACTATTCTGCTAGAGGCGGGATATCGTGTGGCAAGTTATACCTCGCCACACATTCAACATTTTGCCGAACGCATAAAAGTTAATGGCATTGAAGCGAATGAAAGTTTGCTGTGTTCGGCATTCGCTCGAGTCGAAGCTGGCAGGGAAGGAATCTCTCTCAGCTATTTCGAATTCTCGACCCTGGCTGCATTGTGGATATTTTGTAATGCAGAGCTCGATGTCGTTCTCTTGGAAGTCGGATTAGGGGGCAGGCTAGACGCCGTAAATATTGTTGATGGGGACGTCACTGTTATCTCTTCAATTGCCTTGGATCATCAGGACTGGTTGGGAGATAGCCTCGACCTAATCGGTGCCGAAAAAGCCGGGATATTACGCAGTAATGTGCCCTTGGTTTATGGCGATAGAATACCTGTCGTTAAAATAATCCAGCGAGCAAGGCAAATGCACGCCCCAGTTTATTTACTGGGAGATCAATTTGATTGGGCTGAAGGGGAGCTGGATGGCTCCTGGAACTGGCGGGGGTATAAGCATGGATACACAGACCGTCAGTCGGCTTTACCCAATATTCAATTAGCTAAGAATAACGCAGCTCTCGCTCTGCAAGCTTTGTTTCTTCTGGACCTGGAGTTGCCTGAGGCCAGTATCAAAACCGCCTTGCAAGGCTTGCATTGTGCTGGTCGGCAGGAGCATCGAATAGATGTCCAGACCAGCACTTCGGTGATCCTGGACGTGGCGCATAATCCCGCCGCAATGCTGGCTTTAGCGGATCACTTGCAGCATGAAAGAAAGCAAAATCCTAAGCTTTCTCAAATATCTGTAGTGATGGCTGTGATGGCAGATAAAGATATAGAAGGAATGGTCGCAGCCTTAGAATCCTGGGTGGACATCTGGTATATTGCGCAGGTCGAAGAACCCCGGTGCATGCCTCTCGAAGAGGCGGCGGGCAGGCTCGAACAAAGCGGTGGCACGAAACGATTATTCAGGCAGGATTCAGTAGCAACTGCCTATGGTCAAGCTTGCAAAACAAGCGTTGAATTCGAAGCGGCGAACCCAGGAAAGGAATCCATGGTTGTAGTCGTTGGTTCGTTTTTTACCGTAGCCGCTGTTCGAGAATTGAGCAAAACAGCAGGATAAAGATTGCAGCAGCGATCCAACATAAAGCGCACTACTGTTAGTTTAGTCGGGGACTCTCCAGATTGAACCAAGGCACTAAGCAGCGAATCGTAGGTACCGTCGTACTACTCGCTCTAGCATTAATTTTCTTACCTATTATTTTTGATGGGCAGGGTAGTTATCAGACTCAATTATCCAGCCGCGTCCCCGCAGAACCCATAATTCCTATTCTGCCTGAGCCAACTCAGGATCGACCGGTCATCGTCGCCGATTCTATTGAAGCTGACCCAGAAGAGTCTGCTGAGGCAGCTATCCCTGAAGAAACTAACGAAGATACGGTTCAAGTTACCACCTCCGAACCTGCATTCACTCGAGAAATACCGCAATTAGATGCAGCCGGGTTGCCTCAAGGTTGGAGTGTTCGCCTGGGATCGTTCGCCCAGGAAGAAAATGCCAACAACTTGATGGACCGACTCCAGGCATCGGGATACAAAGCCTATACTCGAAATATAAGGAACACTCAGGGCAGTCTGACGAGTGTATTCGTTGGTCCCTGGTTGGATCGCAATTTAGTAGATCAATATAAAGAAGAGCTACAAGATCAATTTCGCCTAGCCGGCGACATAGTCCGTTTCGAAATTGAGCAGCTTTGAAGGGATAGCTAACTCAGAATGAACGGAGTAGATACAGCCATTTTAATAGTGACTACTCTGTCTTGTGCCTTTGGTTTATGGCGGGGGTTGGTTAAAGAAGTTTTGTCATTGTTGACCTGGATCGCAGCTTTGCTGGTGGCCAGAGTATACAGTGCGGCTTTATCGGAAATTTTAGTTAATGTAATCGAAAACAGCAGTGTTAGGTATGTGGCGGCATTTGCCATGATATTCGTGGTGGTTATGATGCTGGGGACTCTACTTAACCACTTATTTTCGAAGTTGCTGACGATTACAGGATTAAAGCTTGCAGATAGACTTTTGGGAGGAGTATTTGGCGTAGCTCGGGGAGTAATAATTGTTCTGGTGATATTGTTTATTTCCGGCGTGTTTCTATCGGAAACTGAGCAATGGCAGCAATCGACACTTATTCCTTACGGTTTGGCTATGATCGAATGGTCCCGGATTTTTATCGAAGATTTCAACAGTGTCAATTTGACACAGTAGCAACGAAGATCTGGTTGGGGATAGCGCGGAGCAATCTATGTGCGGTTTGGTTGGGGTAGTTACTAGTGATGATGTTGGTGTTTGTCTCTATGACACACTAACTGTTTTACAACATCGTGGTCAGGATGCAGCAGGCATAATGACCAGTGATAATGGCAAATTGAATCTGCGAAAAGACAACGGTCTTGTCAAGGATGTGTTTCGAACGCGGCATATGCGCAGGTTAACTGGGCAAATGGGAATTGGTCATGTTCGCTACCCTACAGCCGGCAGTTCCAGCCCGGCCCTCGCACAACCATTTTATGTAAATTCTCCTTACGGCCTTGCATTGGCTCACAATGGAAATCTCACCAACACATCAGAATTGAGCCGGGATTTATTTAAGGAAGACTTACGTCACATCAATACGGATTCAGATTCTGAAGTCTTGCTGAATGTTTTAGCCCATGAATTACAAAAGCAAGAAAAGATAGAACCTAGCCCTGAAGCGATTTTCACCGCAGTCTCTGGCGTCTTCGAGCGTTGTCGGGGTGGATTTGCGGCGGTGGTAATGATTACGGGTTACGGAATTATGGGATTCCGCGATAAGCACGGAATTCGCCCACTGGTTTTTGGAAGCAGGCAAACTGAGCGGGGCAAGGAATACATGATTGCCTCCGAAAGTGTGGCATTGGATTCACAGGGCTTTACAGTAGAAAGAGACGTGGCACCTGGTGAGGCGGTATATATCGACGTAAACAATAATCTTTTTACGAAAGTTTGTACTGAGCCTGGTACCCATACGCCTTGTATCTTCGAACATGTTTATTTTGCTCGTCCTGATTCCTTGATGGATAGTATTTCTGTCTACAAAGCTCGTTTGCGCATGGGTGAAAAATTAGCTGACAAATTGCAAAGACTACGTCCCGAGAATGACATTGATGTAGTTATTCCAATTCCTGATACCAGTCGGACATCAGCTCTGGAACTTGCCAACAGGCTTGGCATTAAATTTCGAGAGGGTTTCGTAAAGAATCGCTATATAGGCCGTACATTTATTATGCCTGGTCAGAGTCAGCGTAAGAAATCAGTACGGCAAAAACTGAATGCTATCGAATTAGAATTTAAAGGCAAAAACGTTTTATTGGTGGACGATTCCATTGTTAGGGGTACCACCTGCAAGCAAATTATCCAAATGGCGCGGGATGCCGGGGCGAAAAAGGTGTATTTTGCGTCTGCTGCCCCTGCAATTCGCTATCCTAACGTCTATGGTATAGATATGCCTGCCGCTTCCGAGCTAATCGCTGCTGGTAAGACCGATAAAGAAATCGAGGAGCTAATAGGCGCCGATTGGTTGATATATCAGGATTTGGACGATCTCGTTGCGGCAGCTGCCGAAGGAAATCCGGATATTAGTCAGTATGAATGCTCCGTCTTTAACGGTGAATACGTAACCAGTGATGTTGATGAAGTCTACTTAAAGCGGCTGGAGAATATGCGTAGTGATGCTGCTAAAAATGGGAAAAAGAAGGGCGGTCAAGCGCGGCAACAAAATCTTGTAGCAGACTTAAACACAGACGTTTAATACAAGCAGCTTGGTAAGGACACAGGAACGCTTCAATTATGTTTTCGGTTAATCTTGATAAAGAATCCAAAACTGCGCTCACTCATGTTGTAGAGAATAAATTCTCGCATCAGGTGCAGGTGACGGTTAATGAAGTAAGCAAAGCCTTGCTTGGAAAGGATCATCAAATCCGACTGGCACTCTGTTGTCTTTTTTCCGGTGGCCATTTATTGATCGAAGATTTGCCAGGAATGGGCAAGACAACTTTGTCTTACGCTCTGGCAAAGGCGCTGCATTTAAAATACAACCGAATTCAATTTACCAGCGACTTACTGCCGGCGGATATATTGGGAATTTCGATCTTTGATCAGAAATCCAGTGAGTTTAATTTTCACCCTGGCCCGATATTCAGTCAGCTCGTTCTGGCAGACGAAATTAATCGCATAACTCCCAAGACTCAAAGTGCGTTATTGGAAGCAATGGAAGAGCGCCAGGTTACCGTGGAAGGGGAAACCCGAGAGTTACCTGAACCGTTTTTTGTAATCGCGACTCAGAATCCTGTCTCCTTAGCAGGAACTTACCCCTTACCTGAATCTCAGCTAGACCGCTTCTTAATGCGTTTGCGCATTGGCTATCCCGATCAGCGTGCCGAACGGGAGTTATTTGAAATGAATACTGAGCGAGACAAAGTCGAAGGAATTAAGCAGTGTCTTTCTACAGAAGAAGTTGCGGAATTCCGGCGGCAATCCGCTGAGGTAAAAGCCAGCGAATCATTACTTGATTATGTGCAACGACTCATTAATTTTACTCGCGGCAAAGACGAATTCCATTTCGGGCTTTCGCCCCGGGGCAGTTTATCCATCATGCGGGCGGCAAAAACCTGGGCGCTAATGTGCGGTCGCAACCACGTCGTACCGGAAGATGTTCAAACAATTCTGCCCCCAGTCGTTGAGCACAGGCTGCGTGCATCTACCGACGAGGACGGCCATACAGGTGCCTCGCTAGTACAGCGCCTACTTAACGAAGTTGATGTCATAGAATAACCGTCGGTCACGACGTCTTCCGGGTTGCAAAAATCCAGGACAAAACATGGCATTAAGTATTCGAGCAAGTTGGAAAGAAAACTATCAGCAATGGCTGGCTACCCGTATTCCTGCCCAGGAAAAAGCAACACTGCATCGACGTAACATTTATATTCTGCCTTCCGCTAATGGCATGATGTATTTGTTCGCAACCTGTCTGGTCTTCATTGCCGCCATAAACTATGCAGTGAGTTTGGCTTTTGGCTTAACTTTTCTCATGGTAAGCATTTTCATCCTGGCTATTCTCCATACGTTTAATAATTTGAATCAACTTAGCTTGCATAGCCATTCATCTCCCGCAGTTTATTGTGGCGAAGAGGCGGCTTTTAGAGTTGAGATATCACGCCTACCGAGCAAAAAGCACGAATCGCTAGAGCTTAATTTTGACGGATCTGTAATTACTCATGCTGATTTACTTGCGCAAGATCGTGACGTGGTGGATGTTTTTATTAAGGCCGATAGGAGAGGTGACTTTAAGGCGCCGTTCTTAAGGGTAAGCACTTATTTTCCGCTGGGTCTTTGCCGAGCATGGTCCATCATCGATTTAGATTTGCATTGCCTGGTGTATCCACGACCGGCGCCCTTCGTAATGAATCAATTTAATACAGGATCCTCAGGCAATGATGATTCAGCCATAAGTAAAGAAGGCAGCGAAGACTATTACGGATTGAGGGAGTATGTGCCTGGAGATTCACTGCGACAGGTAGCATGGAAAAATTTGGCTCGTGGTCAGGGCATGCATGTTAAGCAATTCGTCGATTATGTAGATAGCAATATCTGGTTGGATTGGGACATGTTTTATGGATTCAATACAGAGGAACGCTTATCACGTCTCTGTTTCTGTGTACTAAAGCTGTCTAAAAGCAAAACCCCTTTTGGTCTAAAAATGCCGGGCACTGAAATTGCTCCAGATACCGGTCCAGAACATAAAGTGAAATTGTTGCGAGCATTAGCTTTGTTTGGAACTCAGTAGAGCCTCAAGTAAATTGAATGGACATTAATTATCAAATTCCAAGATCCGCGTTAGTTTGGGTCCTCGCGTCAGTAGTCATGGTGATAATTCCCCAGACTTTCCGCATGCCTTATTGGGTGACGGTAATCGCTGTAGTTTGCATAATCTGGCGCATACTGATTTTCACTGGCAAGCTGAGTTATCCGGGGCGCAAAGTTCGTGTTGCCGCTGTGATCTTCACGCTCTTGGTTTCGGCAACCCAGATGCGCTCTATTGGTTTGGGTCTGGATAGTGCGGCAAGTTTGTTGGCCCTGGGCTTTGTATTTAAACTGATTGAAATGCAGCACAAGCGAGACATCTATGTAGTGCTTTCATTGTGCTTTGTTATGTCAATGGTCTCATTCTTGTATTCACAGGGTGTAGTAACTTCGGCTTACATCGCAATCGTAATAGTTGTCATAGTCAGCGCCATGATTGCCCTTAACAAATCGCCTCTGTCAATCGACGGCAGAGGTACAGCGCGCTTGGCAATGAAAATAACACTGCAAGCGGTGCCGCTGACGATTGTGCTGTTTTTGCTGTTTCCTCGAATTGCTCCACTTTGGGCAGTGCCAACTCAAAATTCTGCCGCTGGTACAGGCGTATCAGATGAAATGTCACCTGGTGATATCAGTCGATTAGTGCGTAATGGAGGCTTGGCTTTTCGCGTACAGTTTGAAGATTCGGTAACTCTACCCAATGAGTTATTGTATTGGCGTGGCCTCGTGTTAGATGATTTTGATGGCGATACCTGGCGCCGAACTCGCTCTACCTCTGCCTATGGAAATGCGGCGGCCTTTGCAAATTTTCGCTTTAATTGGGATGGCCGTATGGACACCAATGGCATGCCGTTCCGCTACAACGTGATCATGGAGCCAACTCAACAGCCATGGCTTTATGGACTGCATCTGGCTGAACCTGTCAGCGATGGAATTTTTCGCAGTAGAAATTTCGAGATGTTCAACAACGGCCTGGTCACTCAACGTATTAGTTACGATATTCAATCCTATATAAACAACCAGACAGATATATTGCTCACTAGCAGTCCTCGTCGTAACAATATTGAATTGCCAGATGAAGGAAATGAGGAAAGCCTTCGTTTTGCTCGTGAATTAAGAGCATCAGTTGATTCTGATCGTGATTATGCGATGGCTCTACTTAATTATTTCGCTACTAACGAATACTACTACACATTAAATCCTGCACTGCTTGGCGAAAATCGAGTTGATGAATTTCTGTTTAATACTATGGAAGGTTTTTGTGAACATTACGCTAGCGCATTTGCTTTTTTAATGCGTGCGGTAGGAATACCGGCTCGGGTGGTTGTCGGTTATCAGGGTGCTGAAACTAATCCTTACGAAGATTATATGATTGTTTATCAATATAACGCCCATGCCTGGAATGAAGTATGGTTGGATGGCGAGGGCTGGGTGCGCTTCGACCCGACCGGTGCAGTATCCCCGGTGCGAATCCTTGAAGGTGCCGAAGCTGCCTTAAGAGAAGATCCTGGCTTTTTAGATGAGTCGCTCTTAGCAACTTTTGGTAGCGTTGGGTTTTTTAATATGTTGCGCTTGAGATTCGATGCACTGGAATACGAATGGAATAGACGCGTAGTGAATTATGATGAAGAAATTCAATTCGACCTGTTCCAGGAATTATTTGGAGAAGTCACCGAGAGCAAGGTGTTGATATTTCTAATTACAATGGTGGGCATAGTTATCGTTGCGGTGGGTATTACTATTATCAGAGTCGATTCCAGTTCGCGACGTGATCCCGTAGTTAAGCTTTATTTATCTGTAAGCAAAGAATTGGAAAAGGTTGGCCTCGCTCGTAAACGTGGCGAAGGACCACTGGACTATCGCGATAGAGTAATCGCTGAGCGCCCTGAGTTAGCTGAGATTATGAACGAGTTAACCGCGCTCTATATGCAATTGAGCTATGAACCGGAAGTGTCGTCAACTCCGCAACAGCATTCTCGCCTGAAAGAACTGAAGGCGATGATAAGTCAATTGCGCTATAAAGTGTCACCGCTTGCCAAAATTGGCAGAACCGCCTAACTAACCGCCAACGAGCTTTACTCTTTTTCCACTGGATTCGAAAAACTCTTTGGCAGGCAGCCGCTGGTCTCCTTGAATCTCCAAAACTCCATCTTTGATAGTGCCGCCAACTCCACAACGAGATTTAAGTTGCTTGGAGATTTGCTTGAGTTCAGCGGCCGTGCCGATTAGTCCTCTGATTATGGTTACTCCGGCTCCCTTACGACCTTTTGTCTCCCGTGAAATTCTAAGCACGCCATCGCTATCTTGGGCACGGTTGGATTCCCCGCATTTGCACTTGTGCAAGACTTTTCCGCACTTTGAACAAAGGTTGTTGCCCTCGGTGGAATAGACGAGGCGTGAACTCACTGGCAAGTTTCTCTCAGGAATTTGAATTACGTTTTATAGAGTGGGGGTAGAGCAAAGCGCTGTTGCTTCGCTTCCAGTTTGTCGTGGTGCAGTTTGATTTTTCGCAATTGTGTAACTGCAGTAATAAGTTCTGCGGGTACTAAAGGACCCGCTGCGGAGTCACTACTGGCATTGTTAAACAAAGAGGCTTGAATTTGTTCCACAAAAACATGCAACTCGGTAGATTCTCTTTGCTGTAGTATGTCTTCCATGGTTAGCACGGTTCTGCTATCCAAATAATGGTCACACCACTGAATGAGAGTTTCCCGTATTTTGTTCGCGTCTGCGCCACGACAGGCTGCACGCAATTGCTTGAAGGCAACGTTTTCGTTATTTTCAGGACTGTATTTTGCGTCAATTCTTTCTTTGCGACTCTTAATGAAGGCCGCAATTTGTTCGCTATTAGGAGCAATGAGGAGACGGAAAATACTGTAAATAACTATGGCAAAAGCCAGGGCAATAAAATAATTCATCCAAGAAGCATCCACCTCAATGAATTCTGCCGCGGCTTGAGCATCGATCATGTCTTGATCGACAACTGGAACTGCGGCGAGCAAGTCTTCGATATTCTCTGTGCTGACAACAGCCTGCTCTGACGGTAGCTCGCCTTCAATGGTAGCGATCTCAATACGGGTGGCAGGAACCACAGTGGACTCCAGCTGATTGCTATCCACGTTCCACCATTGGATTATGATTTGCGGAATTTCCAATTCGCCGGCAGTGGTTGGAACCAGCGTTGTGGTTTCGATACGTGTCCCGACGATACTTCCTTCAACAAAGGTGCGTTGAATATCCGGTGGATCCGGATAAACATTCATGCCTTCGATTTCTTCCGGGCTAAACGGTGGAAGTACGGCACCATCGAGACCATCCGCTACCATTGTAATGGTTCGAACTACCGAATCGCCCACTCTAAGGTTGGTGATATCGGAGCTGAATTCTTCTTCCAGCGTTAAATTGGTCACAGGTAACCAATAGTCACTCTGCTGGGCCGCAGCGGGTCTTTCGTCGACGTTGATGGTGATGCCATCGATAAACGCAGTCACGCGCCTGGTATTTAAGTTTCTGAATACGAAATTGCTTGAGCCGTCAGTAACTTCACCTCTAAACAGGATGTCTGGTATCTCCAGAGGACCGCTGCGTTGTGGAAAGATGACGTAGCGTTTCTCGTAAACACCGTATCGAACTGGCTCAATTGAGCCGTTACGCTCTTCTTCGATTATCTGCTCGTACTGATTCGGTGAGCCAATTAGCTGAATGACAGTATCTTCCATCTCCAATTCAGTAAACTGCGGATTTCGGATACCGTTGATGGTATAGAAGAGTCTTACTGTAAAAAGCAGCTGCTCTTGCACGTAAACAGTTTCTTTATTCACATCTATTTCAAGAAAAAGTTCATCGCCGTCCTGGTTAGAGCGCGGTCCTTCATTAACTACCGATACCACGATGGGATCAATTTCTGCGTTGTTGACTTCAATGGATGGGATAGTTAACTCACCCTCAGTCAGCGGAAACAGAGTTACGATGTAATCCGTCCAGGATTCGACTGCACCATTCACGCTGCGAATCTGACTCGAGGTGCGAGTGCCCAGGACATCGAAATCACCTGTAAGAGGGGTCAAGTCTAATTGCATACCTTGACGTTGATCGTAAACACGAATGGTATAAGTCAAAGTTTCGCCGCGAGCGACTTCGTTACGATCGACAGAAACCTCGACTTCCTGCGCTGCTGCAGTAGATCCCAGAATTAACAGTGAGAAGAGAAAGCAATGTAAAACTTTGTTAAGTGGTTTTACCAAATCTGGCCTCCACTCTGTACACTGTTGGCTGTGCCATTCAGCTGCCGCTGGCGGTACTGATAACGAAATTTACGCCGTAATAATTCGCCGGGATCATCTTCAATTCTACGTAACCATTGTTCGAGAGATTGTTGTTCCTCGAATTCCTCATTGGAAGTTTGGCTGGGCGTATTCTGTTCGCTATTGGACTCTGAACTATCCTGTTCTTCAGGCGCTTCGTTTTGTTGCTCCTGTTGTTGCTGGTCTTCATTGCCTTCCTGGCTTTCTTGATCCTGATTCTCTGAATTCTGGTTTTGTTCTTCAGATTCGTTTTGAGAATTCTGTTCGGATTGATTTTCCTGATTCTCGCCGTCCTGGTTTTCTCCCTGTTCTGATTCTTGTTCTTCCAACAGTTGTTCAATTATTTCTTTATTGCTAATAGCATCTTCATGGTCTGGCTGAAGTTCGATTGCAAGATCGTAGGCGGCAATGGCTTCGGCATAGTTGCCCGCTAAGGCTAAGGCGTTGCCGCGGTTATAGTTTCCATCAGGCGTGTTACTGGAACTAAAGGCAGCAATGGCCGATTCATAGTCTTGTGCACGATAGCTAGCAGCGCCGCGCCAGTCACTGGAATCGAATAAGGCGGCGGCGAGTTGATGATCTTCCGCTTGATATGCCTCGGCCGCTTGTTGATCTTTGGTTTTCCACAAGTCTCGCCACTCAAAAGCTTGTGCCGGTTGGCTTGGAAACATCAAACCCGTTCCGGTGAGTAGCACAATACTGAACAACCAACCGCGTCTAAAAGTCATCGCCGCAAGTGGAAGTACCAGTAAAAGTAAGAAAGGCCCAACTTCATACCAGACATCGAATTCTTCTTCGACTTCGGTTAATTCTTCATTGTCTAAAAGCGGGTTCTCAGCCAATAGGAAAGCCAGGTCTGCATCGGAGAGTTGTATATCGTGATAGCGGCCGTTGACGCGATTGGATAATGACTGCAATACATTCTTATTGAGAGTTGGAACTACCATCGCTCCAGTTTCATCGGTTAAGAAACTGCCATCACTGGTTCGGATCGGGGCGCCTGCTTCAGTACCTATGCCCATTACCAGTAATTCGTAATCGGTTTCCTGAATCTGTTCGGTTATTAACAGTTCTTGATCAAAGCCACTAATACCATCGGTCATCAGCAAAATTCGTCCATCAGTCGCTTCAACATCATCTAAAAGATCAATTGCCATATCGATGGCGGACATTGGGTTGCTACCAAATAAAGGCATGATGTTTGGGCTTAGCGAGGGCACTAGCGCATCGATGGTTACCACATCATCAGTCAGCGGCGTTACTACGTGAGAATCTCCAGCATAGACCACAAGCGCAGTCTGTCCTTCTTCCCTTAGTGCCAGGATATCTCTGAGTTTGCGCTTGGATAAATCCAGCCGGCTCGGATTGTGATCCGGCGCGAACATGGATAAGGATAAATCCATAACAATAACCAGAGCGTCCTCTCTCTTTTGCACCGGCTGTGGTAACTGTTCCCAAACCGGTCCAGCCATGGCAATAGTCGATAATACCCAGGCAGAAAACAGGAGCAGAAGTGGAGTGCGTTGTGCTGCGTTCTTGCTTCTATCTAGAAGGTAAGGAAGCAGACTTTTATCGATTGCCTTATCCCAGGCGGTGACCACGGTATTTATGCGCCACATAGCGAAAAAGAAAATTATCGCCGGCACCAGGGCAAGCAACCAGATCGGTCGCAGAAAATGAAAATCTTGAACGATGGTTGCGGGAATAAGAATGTCCATCAGGCATTCCCTCCGCTCGTTGCGAGTTCAGCCTCATCATCTTCTTCGAAATCTTCAATCCGCGCTCTGCCGGTGAGTGACATCCAGGGAATAGAAACCAGGGCAAGAATAAAGCTAATAATTAGTGCTGAACCGAGGGGCCAGTAAAACAGGACTCTGGTGGGACGATAAGTCTGTTCATCCTGCTCAATTGTTTCGAGAAGATCTAGTTCTTCGTAGATATCTACCAGGTCATTAACGTCTCTCGCTCGAAAATAGCGACCGCCGGTTGCTTCTGCGATGCGGGTAAGCACGGCTTCATCTAACTCTGCTGAAGGATTGATCGCACGAGCACCAAAAAAGGTTCGCTGAACTACCTGATCGGCGCCTATGCCTATGGTGTAAATTTTAATATTTTCCTGTTGCGCCAGCTGGCCAGCCTGCTCAGGTGATACGGCGCCGGCATTATTTACGCCATCGGTAAGTAAGACTAAAACGCGACTGTTTTCAGGGCGTGTGCGTAAATGAATAACCGCTAGCCCAATGGCGTCACCGATAGCGGTGGCAGATTCTTCGATAATGCCGATTTCTGCTTCTTCTAATAAAGTACCAACAGTTTCACGATCAAAAGTCAGGGGTGCTTGAATATAGGCATGGGCGGCAAACAGAATGAGCCCGAGGCGATCGCCTTCCCGACGCTCGACGAAATCACCGACAACTGCTTTCACCACGTCGATGCGGGATGCCTGCCGATTACCAACCACCATGTCCTGCGCTTCCATGCTGCCTGAAATATCGACGGACAACATTAAGTCACGACCTGTAGAAGGTAATTGAACCGGTTCCCCTAACCATTGTGGTCGACTTGCGGCCAATACGATAAGCAACCAGATCAGTGTGCAAAAAATCAGATTAAGCAGGCGTCCACTGGTTAGATTCTCGTTATCAGACTGCAGTCGGGAGAGCACGCTAAAGAAAGGAACATAGAGTGCGGCGTCTTGCCGAGGAGCACGGGCTATCAGCCTATAAATAAGAAAGGGTAAAGGAAGGGCGAGAAAAGCCCATGGCCAGGTGAATTCAAGCATCAGTCACTCGCTTCCTCTTGCTGAGGATCGGTCTGATTACCTAAATAGAGACTGGTGATCCATGCCTGCCCGAGATTGTTCATGGCATCCACATCGACGTCACATTGTGTCTGGAAGCGCCCAAAACTGAGGGCTGCAGCGATTTCGTCATTTAGCCCGGAAGAGTCTCCTTTTTGCCGGATAAAATCAACCCAGGCATCCCCGCCCAAGCTGGCTACGTTGGCCTGAGGAAAATGCACGAGGGCGACACGACGCATCACAGAATTAAACTCGTTTACGTAGCGTAAACGCACGCTGCCCGGATCCCCATTGGCCCCGGCGAAACTCTTATAGCATCTATCTAATTCAGCTAAGGCGTGTTGACAAACTTGGCGAAGATTACGCAGCTGAACCATGCGGCGAACAAAGTAGACCACAGCCACCAATAGCAATAGCGCTAATATCCACCAGCCCGGGGCAGGTGGCCAATAGCTTACTTCGGCTGGCAGATGAATGTCTGCGAGCTGGGCTAATAGCTCTTCGCTATCCATTGTCGAATTTGCTCCACCACTAATTGGTTGGTTCGCATCTTGATCAGTTGGATCTGTAGTTTATCGAGTTCGGTGGTTAACCGATCCATGCGCTCATGAAATTGCTCCCGATAACGAATTCTCGCCTTGCTGTTATGGGTATTCAAGGCTCCTTTACGACTACCGTCGGTGATGCTGTAGATACCAGGTACTGGCAAGGATTCTTCCAGCGTGTCGTAGACCAAACAGCAAATAACATTGTTATGGCGTGAGAGCTGGTTGAGATATTGCAGTGCCTTATCGTCCAGCGTCACAAAATCAGATATTACATACAAAGCACTGCCAGGTTTGGTTATGCGACGAATTTGTCCTAGCGCATGGGCGAGGCCAGGCTTAAAACTGGGGTCTTCCGGGATCTGTGTCTCTGGATCTTTGACTTCCGTCAGCCTCTGATTGTATTCGAAGACCTGATTGAGAAGATGCAGGGCCGAGCGGCGACTGCGCTTCGGGCGCACCAGATTCGCTTCAACATCAGAGAAGACGAGGCCACCGACACGGTCGCCGTTATCGATAGCTAGCCAACAAAAAACCGCGGCAGCCTGGGCCGCAATCACCGATTTGAAGGCAGTCTGACTACCAAAATACATATTATGGGTCTGATCTACCGCAATTATGACGGGACGTTCCCGTTCTTCTCGGAACACTTTTGTAAAAGGACGGTTTGTACGCGCGGTGACACGCCAATCGATCAATCTGATGTCATCACCGGGCTGATAGGGCCGAAACTCCTCAAAATCGATGCCACGGCCTCTCATCTTGGATAAATGCAGTCCAGAGATGCCAGCGATGGATCGGGTATGGGCAATATATTCCAGGGTTTTGGCCGCATAGCGCTGAATCAGCAGCTGTTGCAGGCTGATTACAGCCCCTTTGCTCTGATAGCGGGTGTGTTGGGGGTCAATTTGCGGCTTCGCCGACATTGGCTTATCCCGACGAGGTTAAGCAGATGGCACGCGTTCGCGAATGGTCTCTAATACCTTGTCTGGAGTAATGCCGCTGGCTTCAGCTTCAAAGCTTAAAAGTATTCTGTGGCGCAACACATCGAACATGATTTCCTGAACGTCGTCGGGGCTGACGAAATCTCGGCCCTGAATCCAGGAGTGTGCGCGGGCGCATCGGTCCAGGGAAATTGTTCCCCTTGGGCTCGCTCCGTACTCCAACCATGAAGCCAGATCTTCGCCATATAGCTCGGGTTGGCGCGATGCCATGATGAGCTGAATTATGTATTCCTCTACCTCTGGAGCCATGTGCATGGCGAGGATTTCTTGCCGTGCTGCGAATAAATCCTGCTGGGCTACTTGTTTCGGTGGTTCCGCTAGTTTGTTCTGCGCTTCGTTCCTGACCAGGTGGAGTATGTCTCTCTCTGCTTCGATAACCGGATAGTCGATAGTCACGTGCATCAGAAATCTATCCAATTGGGCTTCTGGAAGTGGGTAGGTACCTTCCTGCTCAATTGGGTTCTGAGTTGCCATAACAAGAAATAGTGGAGGCAGGGTAAATGATTCGCGGCCAACACTAACCTGATGTTCTCCCATCGCTTCTAACAATGCCGATTGCACCTTCGCTGGCGCTCGGTTGATTTCGTCCGCTAGTACCAGGTTATGAAAAATTGGACCCTGCTGGAATCGAAATGAACCGTCTTCTGGTCGAAATACTTCAGTACCGGTTATATCACTTGGTAATAAGTCGGGAGTAAATTGAATTCTATGGAAATCGCCTTCGATGGCGCGGGACAAATCTTTAATTGCTTTGGTCTTGGCAAGTCCAGGGGCACCTTCGACTAATAAATGCCCATCGGCCAATAATGCAATTAACAAACGATCAAGTAAGCGCTCCTGTCCTATAATTTGTTGAGATAACCAGTTTTTGAGTTCTGTTATTATTCCATGATGGCTCATATTAATAATTCTCTATAGTCGATGGAGCACTTAGCGCGAAGTCAGGGATTGTAAACGTTTTATGAGGGATGTCTAGGCGAAGATTGTATCGGAATGTAGCGGAACTTAAGGGATGTAGCCGGTTTTGTCATTGGCCTACATGAGCCAATATTACCACTACAACATCCGCTTTAAATACTCTTCTTGTCGGGCTAAAAAGGGGTGATTCCATGAGCATACAACCGAATGTGGACAGTGTCTTGCTGGTCCCGATTTATCAGAAAATAAAGAAGAATTTTTCCAAGGCTAAGGCCGACAAGATTGGCTTGTTCGCGAAACAGTTCTTTGCCAGCTCATCCAGATCAGAGTTGGGAAAATTTACCGAGCAAGAAATCTATGATTCCTTAGTCGATGCATGGAAATTTGTTCAAGTTCGCAAACTAAACTCGCCTAAAGTTCAATTCATCCAGCGCAAACTGGATAAAGTTGAAAGTCGACAGACTGGAACCAGCATTTATATCCTTGTCGATGATATGCCCTTTCTGGTGGATTCGATTCGCCAAAGTTTAAATCGCACCGGTGTCATTATTCGCAATGTGAATAATGCTGTCTTTCAGGTAGATCGTGTTGGAAAAGGCAGAACAACGGCGGGTAAACTGAAAAACATTTCCACCGCTAAACTTGCAGGCTATACCGGTGAAGCAGTCAGCTGCATCAATTGTGCTTTTATCAATGATGCCCAGTGTCGAGTCATCGAGAAAGAAATTCGAGACACTCTCAAACACGTTGCCATTGCTGTTAAGGATTACCAAGCAATGTGTAAGAAAGCGGTTGACGTGCGGGAGTCGTTACTTGGTAGTGGGAAGAATCTGCCAGTTACCAATGCAGAAATCAAAGAGTCCAGCGAATTCCTTTCCTGGCTCGTGGATAATCATTTTACCTTCCTGGGTTATGAAGAATACAAGGTCAAGAAGCCTAAGAGTGGCGCGCTAATCGAGCTGCAGAAGAAATCTCTGCTGGGAATTTCAAAATACAAATCTGGTTTGAAAGCTCGGGCGGCCCTTAAAAATTTACCCAAGGGTACTGGCGACTTAATCCTAAAGAAGACAATTTGTAGTTTTGCAAAATCAGCGACACGTTCGAAGATTCACCGACCCGCCTACTATGACTATGTCATCGTTAAAGAGTTTGATGACAAGGGCAATGTTGCAGTAGAGCATCGTTTTGTCGGTCTCTATACCTCCTCAGTATATTACCGAGCCGCCCTGGACATACCGCTGGTGCGCAAAAAGGTAAATGCTGTGCTAGACCAATCCGGCTTTGCACCGAATGGCCATAGCATTAAGGATTTGCTACAGGTCATAAATGTCTTTCCGCGGGATGAGCTATTTCAAATAAGCAAGGATCAACTGTTTAATACAGCCCTGGAAATAACTCAAATCCAGGAGACTCGAACCAGTAAGCTATTCATACGCAGAGACTCCTATGGCAAATTCTTTTCCTGTCTGGCTTACATTCCGAGAGATATTTACAACACCAAAGTTCGCATTGGTATTCAGGACTTCTTGGAAAAAGAGTTACAAGGCGAGGAAGTAGAGTTCACTACTTATTTCTCCGAATCCACCCTGGCTAGAATTCATTTCATTCTAAGAGTGCCAAATATCCACAAGGTTAAATTCGATCTTGCGGCATTGAATGCCAAGATGGTTTCAGTCATTACCCCTTGGGAGGATTATTTCCTTGAGGCCTTGCAGCGGCGTTATCTTGACCAGGAAGCCGAGCGCTTGCATGAAATTTATGCGGACTGTTATTCGCCAGGCTATAAGGAAGCTTATAGCGCCGAAGAGGCTGTTAAAGACATTGCTCGCATCGACAATGTGGTTGCCAATAAGAATCTCGCCTTGGATTTGGATACTAGTTCCTCCGAAGTTGGAGCAGAACTTAGTTTCAAAATTTTTAGTTACCAGCATCAGCTTCTCTTGTCAGACGTCGCTCCAATTTTGGAAAACCTGGGCCTGAATATAATTAGCGAGAAAGCATTCAAACTCGAACCGGAATGCGAGAATGAAGTTTGGCTGCATGATTTTTCGCTTTATAAAAAGAATTCAGGTGTGGGAAAGTTTACAGCTGTGCTCAAGCAAAATTTCGAAGAAGCCTTTAATGCAATCTGGTTACAGAAAATAGATGATGACAGCTTTAATGCATTGGTAGTTACTGCTGGAATCAATTGGAGAGATTCGGCGTTGTTACGCGCCTATGCTGCTTATTTAAAACAGATTCAGTTTGGTTACACACCGCAGTTTATTGCCGAAACCCTCTCAGAGCATAAACACATTGCCAAACAACTGGTTCAGTATTTTTATGGTTTGTTCGATCCGAAAGCTACTGCAGCGGCTCGAAAACAATCAGCTTCGACTAAGAAAAGTATACTCTCTACCATCGACAATGTAGCTAACCTTGCTGAGGACAGTGTACTGCGCGGCTATCTAAATCTGATTGATGCGACGCTACGAACAAACTATTTTCAAAAAGACAGTAGCGGGCAGATAAAGGATTACTTTTCCTTTAAGTTCAGCCCCGAAAATATCGATGGCATTCCATTGCCCAAACCCAAATTCGAGATCTTTGTATTTTCACGAAAAGTTGAAGGTGTGCATCTGCGTGGTGGTCGAGTTGCCCGTGGAGGATTACGCTGGTCAGACAGAAGTGAAGACTATCGCACCGAAGTGCTAGGCCTGGTTAAGGCACAACAGGTAAAAAACTCAGTCATTGTTCCGGTTGGAGCGAAAGGCGGATTCTATGTTAAAGAGTCTGCGCCTGATCGCGAATCTTTTATGCAACTTGGCGTGGCGAGCTATAAAACCTTTATAAGTGGGTTATTAGACATTACCGATAACATTGTTGACTTAAAATTAGTTCCTCCAGTCGAAGTAGTGCGGCGTGACGAAGATGATCCTTATTTAGTAGTTGCAGCGGATAAAGGCACGGCAACATTTTCAGATATCGCTAATGGGATCGCTGATCAATACGGTTTTTGGCTTGGCGATGGATTCGCCTCTGGCGGTAGTAATGGCTACGACCACAAGGCAATGGGGATAACTGCTAAAGGTGCCTGGGTTTCGGTCCAGCGTCATTTTCGCGAAATAGGAGTCAATGTTCAGGAGCAAGACTTCTCCGTGGTGGGTATTGGCGATATGTCAGGTGACGTGTTCGGTAACGGCATGTTACTTTCCAAGCATATCTGTTTAGTGGCTGCATTTAATCATCTCCATATCTTTGTCGATCCGAACCCGAAATCCGCTCGCAGTTTTCAAGAGCGAAATCGTCTCTTTAAGAAACCCAGGTCGAGCTGGGCCGATTACAATTCGAAATTAATTTCCAAAGGTGGCGGTGTATTTTCTCGCAAGGCGAAATCAATCGTTGTAAGTCCAGAAATGAAAGCCCGCTTTGCTATCGAGCAAGATTCTGTCACTCCAGATAAATTGATCAGCCTGTTACTTTCCAGCCCTGTCGATCTGATTTGGAATGGCGGGATTGGTACCTACATTAAAGCGACCACGGAAAGTCATAGTGATGTTGGCGACAAAGCCAATGACATATTGCGAGTCAATGGCGCTGATCTTCGCTGTAGAGCAATTGGTGAAGGTGGCAATCTTGGATTAACGCAGGCGGCTCGAGTGGAATTCGGATTACATCAAGGTGTATCCCTCACAGATTTTATAGATAACTCGGCAGGTGTTGATTGTTCAGACCATGAAGTCAATATCAAAATTTTGCTGAACAAGGTACTGGCGGACAAACGCTTAACGACTCCGCGCCGCAATAAACTTCTTGAATCCATGACCGACGATGTTTCAGAACTGGTGCTGGCCAATAATTACAGTCAGGTTCAGGCGATCGGTGTTGCTTTTACTCAAATGGAGATTCGTAATAAAGAGTACGCCGACCTGATTGGCTACTTGGAAAACAATGCCGGACTGGATAGAGCTCTGGAGTTTCTGCCGAGTGAAGACGAGCTGGAAGAACGCACCGCGAAAGAACAATACCTGACTCGCCCAGAAATCTCTGTAGTGACTTCCTATATGAAGATGCACTTAAAGGCGCAACTCAACGATATTGATTACATCGACGAAAATTATCTGTTGCCCTATTTGTACAGCGCGTTTCCGGAAAAGCTAGTCAGAACCTATAAGCAAACTATTCATGAGCATCCATTACGTAAGGAAATAATTGCAACGCAACTAGCAAACTCGGTAGTGAATTTGCTCGGGCCAAGCTTTATTTATCGTATGGTGGATTCTACCGGCAGTACTATTGGTGAAGTTATTAAGGCGGCAGTCATAGCCAAGGATATTTTTCAGATAGAGCAAAGCTGGAAACAGATTGAATCCCTGGATTATACAATTGACGCAGGTATTCAGGCCGAGATGATGTCTCGCCTGATTCGACTAATGCGGCGCGTTACTCGCTGGCTGTTGCGTAATCGCAGATCAAAGCTCTGCTTCGAAACTGAAGTTGCATTCTTTACCCAAAAGGTAAATCAGTGCCGAAGAATGCTGCCGGGTAAACTTCCGCCCGACTTTAAGCAGATGTTTGAAGACAAGATGGAGCATTTGGCAAGTCATAATGTGCCGCCTGAGCTCGCTACCGAGATATGCCGTTGTGATTTCTTATTTTCAGCCACGAGTTTTATCGAAATAAGCAGCAACAGCGGTGAAAAGTTGGCAACTGTTGTTGATATTTATTATTCCGTTGGAGAGCAACTTCAGCTTAACTGGTTAGGCAAGATTATCAATCAACTGCCAGTGGCTAACTACTGGCAGGCGTTGGCTCGAGAAACCTATTTGGATGATCTTGCCTGGCAGCAGCGGGCACTTACGTACAACGTTGTTAGCGCTAAACAGAGTTCATCGAATGCGAAAACCATGGTGAATGGTTGGGTCAGTGCCAATCAAGAAGCGTTAAGCCGAGCCGGTAAGATGTTGACGCAGTTACAGGCAGAAACCCAGCCTGACTATTCCATGTTTTCTGTGGCTCTCAGGGAGCTGTTAAATCTGGCTCAGACAACCGCGCATAAAAACTAAGATTCCATAGTGGCGAAAAAGTGGCAAAGTTAAGAGTCGAATTGGAAATCCCTGCTGAGCGCTACATTGCACTGTACGCCGGTCATGCGCGGGACGTTTATGCGATGGCTGAAGGCGGCTTAAGCGTGCAGTTTCCGGGTTCTGCCTTGCGTGAATTTGTAACTCACGAAGGAGTCTCTGGCTCATTTGATCTACACTTCGATAAACAGAATCGATTAATTGGAGTCAAACGAATCGATTGATTCTTGTTGTGGGTCCTGACATTCTTCGCTTCCATGAAAACTTTGATTCTCTACACCACCGATGGTTGTCATCTGTGTGAATTTGCAGAGCAAATGCTCTTTGAATTGCAGAAGTCGCAATCCTTTTTCTTGGAATCTATAGACATCAGTACAGATGAAGCCTTGGTTGAATTGTATGGAATTAAAATTCCGGTAGTGAAGAATAAGACATCGGAGGAGGAGCTTGGCTGGCCTTTTCAGCTGGAGGATTTACTTAGCTTATTTTAATGTGCCAGGGCTCAAAGCGAACACCAAACAAATTGTCTGTCGGATAACGAATATCCACATAGCCCAATCCGGCAATCCTTTTGTATTCTTCTGTAGTAGAAAAATCAGCGGTGAAGTTTCTTTCACCCAAGCCAATTTTACCGATATCGAAATCTCCGACACCATGATAGGAATGTCCTGGGGGCGCTAAGGATCGAGAAGCACGAGATAAGTTTCCATTTGCTTCGATAGTTTTAGCTAAAAATAAGTGCATTTGTTTAACGATTGAACGCACACCAGAAGTTAAAATAACTTCATCGCCGACATCATTTTTAATTTGGTCATAAAGTTTTAGTGATTCACCTCGCAACAAAAAATGTCCGCTATCTTCAATCTTTGCAACTTCATTGCGGGCTATCGACTCCGTTATCTCGCGACTGATTTTCTTTCCAAAAAATCCGTAACGACTCGGATTAGCAAAAAAGACTTCTTCCAGGAAATTTAATTCTTCAGGGCCGAAAGCGCCGATGTAAGAAAAGTTTCGACCACTCTGTAGCATTTCATCAAAACTCATCAGGTTGAAATTACCATGGCCGATGTAGGATTCTACTCGGCTCATATGTGCGGCCGTGTTTATCAGCATACTTTCATAGCGTGGATCTAGATAAATATCGCTGGCAAAAATCGCATCAAAATTTCTAATCTTGCGTAAATAGCTATCGACTTCATCGTCGCTTAGACTTTCAATGTTTATGTCGTTACTTGAACTAACGACTTCGGTTACTGGGGCAGGGGTAGGAATGCCCTGAATTGGCTGTGTGGCTTCCAGCTCCACTGGAGTGAGTTCGAAAGCATCTGGCTTTTGCGTAGTTGGTGTACTTGATTCACGAGCGATGGGCGCAGCTGGGGCGATGAGCGAGTCTTGCTGGCTGACTCGCTGCCACATGAAGTGCCCGCCAAAAGCAACGGTGCTGGCGGTGAAAAACCCTTCAAGAAATGCCCTTTTATTCAAGATCCTTCCTATCGCTCAATTCGGCGACACACTAAGGTTGCCTAAAATATAGCAAAAACCCGGTAAATGGTTAATAAATCAACAAAAAAGATGGCAATAACCGCAGAAGAATGTGAAAAAGAGCGCGTTTTTACGCTTTTATTACAAAATTGGTAGCTGAAACAGCCGAATTGCGTTGTCTGTGGTGGACTGGGCGACTTCTTCCAGGGAACGGCCGCTATGGAGTGCTATAGCTTTTGCGACTTCAATTAGGTGGGCTGGTTCGTTGCGGCGGGATTTTGGCTTGGGTTTAAGACTGCGCGGTAATAAATAGGGCGAATCAGTCTCTATGAGTAGCCTATCGCTTGGAATTATCCCTACTGCCTTTTGCAAATCCTGTCCTCTTCTTTCATCGCATACCCAACCAGTAACACCGATGTACATGTCCAGCTCCAAATAGTCTCGTAGCGCTTCTTCAGTATCAGTAAAACAATGCACGACACCACCAACAATTTTTGCGCGGTATTTTTTTAAAAGATTCAGAAAATCTTCGTGAGCATCGCGCTGATGTAAGAACACTGGCTTTTGAATTTCGCTTGCAAGTTGCAGGTGATGTTCAAAAATCTTTAGTTGATCTTCTTTCGGTGAGAAGTTGCGATTAAAGTCCAATCCAGTTTCACCGATGGCAACGACAGATTTAGCGGTAGTTAATTTTTTTGCAGTGTCGAGATGCACTTTTTTTACCGATTCGGCAATGTGAGGATGAAAGCCGACAGTACTGCTAAAAAACTCAGGCTGTTCAGTTGCCAAGAGTTGCGCCGCTTCGCTGCTGGGTAAATCGGTGCCAGTTAAAATGATATGGCGAAGATTTGCAGCACGGGCATTTGCAACCACTTGTTCGAAATTATTTTCAAATGATTGGTGAGTAAGATTGGCGCCGATATCGATTAACTGCATGGTGAAGTCATTGCTAATAAACGCGCCAGAGTCTATCCCATGGAACTTTTTCCTGCCATATCCTGCCTAGATATTACCGGGTTTATACCGGATAATACGGCTGCGCGCGGGAACGGAAGGCAAAACATTGGACGCAAAAGTGAATAAGAAAGCACTTAATTGGGCTGAACTGGGATTTCAGTACGTCAAGACTGATTATCGCTTTACTGCTTTTCATGAGAATGGAGAGTGGGGCGAAGGTCAGTTAGTGAGTGATGAAAATATCTCAATTCATGAAGGTGCGCCTTCCTTGCATTATGCCCAGCAATGTTTTGAAGGCATGAAGGCCCAGACTGCTGAAGATGGCCGAGTACTCCTGTTCAGGCCGAAACTAAACTGTGAGCGAATGAATCGCACCGCACCGCGATTGCTAATGCCTGAGGTACCAGAAGCGCTGTTCCTTAATGCAATCGAAGAAACTGTGCGTGCCAATTATGCATGGATTCCTCCTTACGGTTCTGGTGCTTCTTTATATATAAGGCCAATGCTAATTGGAGTGGGTGAGAATTTAGGGCTAAATCCCGCTCCGGAATATGAGTTTCGTGTCTTTGTCTCTCCCGTAGGTCCTTACTATAAGGAAGCAGGGTTAGCCGTTATCAGCCTGGCCGTATCGGAAATAGATCGAGCTGCCCCCAATGGTACGGGTAGTTTTAAAGCCGGGGCGAATTATGCCGGAGGCTTGTTGGCAACACGCAAAGCAAAAGAGCTGGGTGCGAACGAAGCACTCTATCTCGATGCAGCGGAGCATCGCTATATAGATGAAGCAGGTTCCGCAAATATAATCATCGCTTCCAAGGATGGAAAGCTGCTTACGCCAGCTTCTAACGCCATACTGCCGAGTATAACTCGACGCTCAATCATGGAGCTGGCTGCAAAAAGTCTAAACATGGAAACAGAAGAAAGACCTATCGATTTGCGCGCCGAGTTTGCTAATTTCGATGAGGCAGGCGCTTGCGGAACAGCAGCGGTTCTATCGCCGGTTGGAAAAATTTGGTTCGATGATGATTGGCATAACATCTATCAGGATGGTCAAACAGTTGGCCCAATTATGCAGAAGCTCTATGACCTTTTAGTAGGCATACAAAAAGGTGAAATCTCTGACAATTTCGACTGGCTGCACGAAATCGAAATTTAGCTCTATAATTTCATTTCTCAATTTTCTGAGTAATTAATCCAATTTAATTAATAGGTGCCAAGTAGCACTGATTAGCAGCGTCCTGGAACAAATGTTTTAGGGAGAGAATTCTATTCCAAACTCCAGGGTTGGTGTGCCCTTCACCTAATTATTTCCAATGCCGCCAGCCTGGCAAAAATACAGACAGATCAAGATCTGGAACTGCGAATAAGTAATAATTTTTGAGAAATGCTCTACACTTTTTTTTAAGAGAAAACTTGACCGATTGGAATCTTGCCCTTATATATGTGCGCTGCCTGGGTCAGCAGTATAGGCTTGATCAAATTTTCAGCATGAGAATTCACATAAAGTTAGTAAATGACTAAATCACTCGTAATCGTAGAGTCGCCAGCTAAAGCCAAGACTATTAATAAGTACTTGGGGCCAGAATTCGTGGTTAAGTCCAGCGTTGGGCACATTCGCGACTTGCCCACCAGTGGCAATGGTAAGGCGATCGATACCAAGGCCCGTGCGGCCGCGGCGGCTCTTACCCGCAAGATGAAGCCTGAAGAAAAAGTTGCCTACAAGAAAAAGAAGGCGAAACAACAACTTGTGACCCGAATGGGAATCGATCCCGATAAAGACTGGAAGGCTAATTACCAGATTTTACCCGGCAAAGAAAAAGTCGTTAATGAGCTGAAGAAAATCGCCAAAAACGCTGACAACATCTACCTCGCTACTGATTTGGATAGAGAAGGGGAAGCCATTGCCTGGCATTTGAAGGAATCCATTGGCGGAGATCCAGATCGGTATAAACGAGTAGTCTTCAACGAAATCACCAAGCGTGCGATCGCAGATGCCTTCGCTGAGCCCGGTGATGTGGACATGCGCTATGTTGAAGCGCAGCAAGCCCGCAGGTTTCTCGATCGTGTCGTCGGCTTTATGGTATCACCGCTGCTGTGGTCCAAAGTTGCCAGAGGCCTGTCTGCAGGTAGGGTACAGTCCGTAGCCGTGCGTCTGGTGGTTGAGCGAGAACGCGAGATCCGTGCCTTTATTCCGGATGAGTATTGGGAAGTCTATGCCAATCTGGAAACGAAGGATGCAGCAAAGCTGCGCTGTCAGGTAATAAAAGAAGAAGGAGCTAACTTTCGGCCGAATAATAAGGCTGATACCGATGCCGCCCTTGAAATTTTAAATGCGACAGAATTCAAAGTACTAAAACGGGACGATCGACCAACTTCTTCCAAGGCTCGACCTCCGCTAATTACTTCTACTCTACAGCAGGCGGCTAGCACCAGGCTTGGTTTTGGAGTGAAGAAAACCATGATGATGGCGCAGCGTCTGTATGAGGCTGGATATATTACCTATATGCGTACGGACTCGACGCATCTAAGTGATGACGCTATAGCCATGTGTCGCGATCATATTAAAAACAGCTTCGGTGAAAAGTATTTGCCGGAGAAACCCCAATTCTATAGCTCTAAAGAAGGCGCTCAAGAAGCTCACGAAGCGATTCGACCTACCGATGTCAAAGTACAGGCTGAGACCCTAATGGGAATGGAGCCTGATGCCGTTCGGCTATACACATTAATCTGGCAATTCTTTGTCGCCTGTCAGATGCCGCCGGCTAAGTACCTTAGTAGCAGCATTACTGTAGCTGCAGACAAATTTCATTTGCGTACCAAAGGTCGCATCATGCAATTCGATGGCTACCTAAGAGTGATGCTATCCAAAGAAGAAGATGTGGTGCTGCCCGATGTGGAAGTCGGCCAGCTATTGGATTTGAAGCAATTGGAACCTTTCCAAAATTTTACTAAGCCGCCGGCGCGCTTCACCGAAGCGAGTCTGGTAAAGGAGCTCGAGAAGCGGGACATCGGTCGTCCTTCTACCTATGCCTCCATTATTTCAACGATTCAGGATCGCGGTTACGTAAAGGTCGAAAGCAAACGCTTCTACGCTTTGAAGATGGGCGATATCGTGGCTGAGCGGCTACAGGAAAGCTTTAGCGATCTAATGGATTACGATTTTACGGCGAAGATGGAAGATTCGTTGGACGAGGTCGCGTCCGGTGACAAAGATTGGAAGAAATTGCTGAACGATTTCTTCGAAGGATTTACCAGCCAGTTAGCCAAAGCCGAAGCCGCAGAAGGCGGCATGCGCAAAAACGACCCCACCGATACGGACATTCCCTGTCCGCAGTGCGGTCGCGCTATGCAGATTCGGACCGCGTCTACCGGTGTATTTCTTGGCTGCTCAGGCTATTCCCTGCCTCCAAAGGAACGCTGCAAGTGCACTGTAAACCTTACTCCAGGTGAAGAGGCGATAAGAACCGATACGGCGGAAGAAGCAGAAGCGCAGGAAAACATTCAGTTGCGGAGCAAGCATCGCTGCAAATTATGCAATACCGCAATGGACGCCTACTTGATTGATGAAAAACGCAAACTGCACGTTTGTGGCAACAATCCTGATTGTCTGGGTTTTGAAGTAGAACACGGCGAATTTAAGATTCGAGGCTACGACGGACCAGTTATCGAATGTGATAAGTGCGGCGCTGATATGCAACTCAAGACTGGTCGTTTTGGCAAGTACTTCGGTTGCAGTAGTGAAGACTGTAAGAACACCAGAAAGTTATTGCGTAACGGTGAGGCAGCTCCGCCTAAGATGGATCCAGTAGCAATGCCTGAATTGGAATGCGAAACCGTCGAAGATCATTACGTATTGCGGGATGGTGCTTCTGGTTTGTTTCTGGCCGCCAGCAAATTTCCACGCAATCGCGAAACTCGAGCACCACTAGTGGAAGAATTGCTGCCCCACAAAAAGGAAATCGATCCTAAGTATACTTTTTTGTTCGATGCGCCGACCGAGGACGATAAGGGTAACAAAACCCTGGTGCGTTACAGTCGCAAGACCAAAGAGCAATACGTTCAGACCGAAGTGGACAAGAAAGCGACCGGTTGGAAGGCTTTTTATCGCGATGGAAAATGGGATATAGAAAAACCAGCGAAAAAGAAGTCGCCAAGAAAAAAAGCAGCGAAGAAAAAGAAATAATTAAGCGGCCCTAGAGTGCCGCTTCAATAAGAGTTAGACGCTGCGACGTATTACCCCGACACTGATTCCTTCAATTGCAAAATCGCTGCTGCGCAAATCCACTTCAATGGGATCAAACTCCGCATTTTCTGCAATTAGATTCAATTTGAACTTGCTGCGACTTGTTTCGAGGCGCTTAACCGTGACTTCGTCATCAATGCGGGCCACTACGATGTCGCCATTATTGGCTTGATCGGTTTTGTGGACTGCCAGCAAATCGTCTTCGTAAATCCCCACATCCACCATACTGGTACCCTTAACTGTGAGCAGGTAGTCCGCTTTTGGCTGAAACAGCTCCGGCGGAATATCACAATAATCGGCGATGGATTCTTCGGCCAGGATTGGGCTGCCAGCTGCGACCTGGCCAATTATAGGCAAGCCTAATTGTTCGTTAATGGGCAGACGCAGGCCACGAGAAGTACCGGGCATCATCTCGATGGCACCTTTTCGTGCCAGAGCCCGCAAATGCTCTTCGGCAGCATTAGGTGACTTAAAGCCCATCTTGTGGGCAATTTCCTGGCGGGTTGGGGGGAAACCTGTGTCCTGCAGGTAGTCCTTGATATAGGCGAGTATTTCTTCCTGACGGGAAGTTAACTTGTGCATCGTGTAGTCCTCTCCAGGCCCTTCGTTAGCAGACAACTGTAATTATATACAGTTATCTGTTGATCTCAAGAGAACTTTAGGAGATTGCTTAAACTACAGGCACGCCCGCAAGAGGGCTGGCAAGATGGGCCAGGAATAGCGTGAATTCAGAGAATCTGAAAGTCGTCGCCTAAATCCATCAGATCCGGTTCGATATCAGACAGGGCGCCGGAGAAGTTTTCGGTAATCAGGGTCTGATCCGAGTAAACTTGATCTTCTGAGTTGAGTTCGTAAGGGCTGCGCCAATCTTCGGGAGCTTCGGCGGAAGAGAGATAGAGTTGTTTCCAGGTTGCGGAATCATATTCACCAACTTCACCATCCACCAATTGGTATTCGATGGTGCCGCTAGCTTCATCGATTGCGACTACTTCAAATAAACTTCCGCTAACAACATCCTGGTACCAAGCGGATACTTCAGGCATGAGATTATTCATGACTGTTACCCCGAGTTTAAGGAAATCGACTGCTCTTACTTATCTCCTGTCATTATTATTGACTACATTTGTTGGTCCTACTATAGATACATTCCTTTACAAAAAGAAAGCAATATTTCAGGAAAATTGTGACAAGCTTAGTTTAAGAATTAACACTGACATCTAAACCTTTGAACCGTTTATAAAACTATTCTTCTTAGTTAAAACTTCTGTGATAATCCCATTTTTCCAGGCAGTAGCTAGGCAATGAACAATCACTCCAATACCCTCGGCGTTCTTATGCTAGATCTAGAGGGAACCGTACTTACCGAGTTCGAAAGTGATCTTCTGCAACGATCTGCAGTGGGCGGACTCATTCTATTTGCTCGTAACTACGAATCACCTGCACAACTAGAACAGCTAATAACATCGGTAAGGGAAATTCGTGGAGATATTCTAATTGCTGTGGATCAGGAAGGGGGGAGAGTGCAAAGATTCAGAGAAGGCTTTTTACGACTGCCGGCGCTGCATACTATTGGTAAAGTTTTCGCTGCTGACAAATCTGCCGGACTCGAAAAGGCCAAGCTATGTGGCTGGGCAATGGCTGCAGAAGTATTACACTTTGGTATCGATATAAGCTTTGCGCCAGTTCTGGACCTTCGTACTTCCACTAGTAAAGTGATTGGCGATCGGGCCTTTAGCAGTAATCCCGATGAAGTTATTGAGCTGGCAACATCCTATATTGATGGAATGAGACTGGCTGGTATGAAATGCACAGGTAAACACTTTCCAGGACATGGAACGGTGGAGGCAGATTCCCACGATGAACTTCCCTGTGATGACAGGTCGCGAGAAGAGCTGCTGGAAAATGATTACCGCGTGTTTGCTGAACTTGCTTCAAGCTTAGATGGCTTAATGCCCGCTCACGTTAAATATCCTGCAATTGACAGTCAATGTGCTGGTTATTCTAAAATTTGGGTTCAGGAAAAAATTAGAGACGAAATGAATTTTGACGGCGTAGTTTTTTCAGACGATTTGTCCATGGCCGCGGCACACTCTGCAGGTGCAGCAGTGGACCGTGCCAGGCTGGCAATCGAAGCTGGCTGTGACATGATATTAGTTTGCAACGATCGACAGTCAGCAATTGAAGTTGCCGATTGGATTGAGCAAGAAGAGATTCCCGCGAATAATAGAATTGCACAGATGCGAGCCGAGCCAGCAGCTGAAATCGCAAATTTATACGCAGAAGCAAAATGGCAAGAAGCAAAAGAAATCGTAGAATCGTTAATAACAGCTTAGTGAGAGGATAGGGTTGTGGAAAGGGTTGTGGATTGGTTTTCGTTAGAAAGTTTAGGTGGGCTTAATTGGGGAGTTGAGGTCTTTGCAGTCGTCACTGTTACCTTGATCGTACGCTATATCGCCATGCGCATGCTCAAGATACTGGGTCGACACTTAGAAAAAACCGAAAACGTTTGGGACGATGCTTTGTTCGAAGCAGCCCACAATCCGCTCTCCTGGTTTATCTTGATCTTCGGTTTGCTGTGGGCCATACAAATAAGCGATGGTTATCTGCAAACTGAATTGTTCTCTGCCAGCAATCTGGATTTGGTGCGCCAGATAACCTTTATCGTACTTATTACCTATTTTTTAGTGCAGTTCATTAGTCTCGCCGAAGCCAGAATACTGGACAACCTGAAGAAAGAGCCGAGCTCAGAACAAACGCGCTTCGATCCAACCACACTCCATGCCTTGGCGAAATTGCTACGACTATCCGTGGTAATTTCAGCGGCGCTAGTGGCGTTACCCACAATTGGTATAGAAATAACTGCGCTTTTAGCTTTTGGCGGTGTTGGTGGTCTGGCAGTAGGTTTTGCGGCGCAGGATTTACTCGCGAATTTTTTTGGCGGATTAATGATTTACCTTGATCGACCCTTCGCGGTCGGTGATTGGATTCGTTCTCCCGATCGAAATATCGAAGGTACAGTTGAAAGTATCGGTTGGCGCTTAACTATTGTTCGTACTTTCGATAAGCGTCCTCTCTATGTGCCAAATTCTGTCTTCAATACTTTGGCGCTGGAAAATCCTTCCCGTATGAGTAATCGCAGAATCAAAGAGACCATTGGTCTGCGCTATCAGGATGCCTCTAAGGTTGGGACGATTATTGAGGACGTGAAGTCTATGTTGCAAAACCACGAAGAAATAGACGCCAACCAAACTCTCATTGTAAATCTCAATAGCTATGGCGCTTCGTCACTGGATTTTTTCATCTATACGTTTACTAAAACGACGAACTGGATTCGTTTCCATGAAATCAAGCAGGATGTCATGTTAAAGATTATCGATATTGTGCACTCCCATGATGCTGATTTTGCCTTCCCAACTACCACGATCGACGGGATCGAAGCGCTAATACCCGGCTCGAATTCCTAGGAAGTCCTTCGATGGGAGAAATAACTCCTGAGGAAATTGTAAAAGTCACAGAGCGTGCAGACTGTCTTCACTCTGAAAAAGAAGTTGAGGCGGCAATAGATGACCTTGCCAGGCAAATAAGCGATAAAGTTGCGACTAAAAATCCTCTGCTGATCTGCGTAATGAACGGCGGTTTAATTCTAACTGGCAAGCTCGCAACACGGCTGCAATTTCCGCTACAGCTCGATTACATCCATGCCACTCGTTATCGCGGCGAAACCAGCGGTGCCGATTTGCAGTGGAAGAACTATCCTGCACATTCATTGGAGGGTCGAGTCGTTGTAGTCATCGATGACATCCTGGATGAAGGAGCTACTCTCGAAAGTATCGTCAACTATTGCCAGGAGCAAAACACGCAAGCAGTGTACACAGCAGTATTGGTAGATAAAGTTCATGATCGTAAACTTACAGACCTTAAAGCAGACTTTGTCGGTCTGGAAGTTGAGGATCGTTATCTGTATGGCTACGGCATGGATTATAAGGGTTATCTGCGGAATGCTGCGGGCATTTTCGCGGTTGCCGATTCCGACAAGTAACTTTTAACTAGCAAAGGCACACTCTATACTTCTACCAGTTTCGGAATGGCAGTGAACAAAAGCGCCGTTTTGGTTTCTCTGGTTTCCAATTGATTGAACAAATCTTTGTAGCGTTGAAGTTGAGGCTGGTATTTCGTTTGCTGCTTCTCAATAAACTCTGACTCATCTTCATTTCCGGGAACGCCGGTTTTGTAATCTATTATCCAACGAACATTGTTCGAATCTACTAGGGTGCGATCAACAATGTGGGTTTGCATTTTTCCGTACTTCAGTGAAGTGATCGAGTATTCGCTTTGGCAGTCGGTCTGCTTATTGTCGAAAATCCAATCAAGGGATTCTTCTAAAACGGTTTGCCGAACTGTACTTGCGATAAATTTCAGAGATTCTTCCAGTATTTGTTTTGAAGGAGCAATATGTCTTATCTGCAATTCCCAATACGGCAGGTTTTCTGCAAGATCCGCTACGTACGATGCCTTGTCCTCACGATTTGCGTAGTGCTCTAGTTCGTTGTGGATCAGCTGGCCAATCTGAGAGCTTAGTGCCTGTTCTATGGCATGATCTTCATCGACAGTTAGATTTTCGAAATCTGATTCTTTGTCTAATTTGATTAAGTGTCCACGCTCGGATTCGTTCAACTCTGGCATATTGCTGAAGCGTTTTAGCGGGGTGGGAGAAGGCAGTGGATCCGAATAATTACCGGGTGACTCACATTGTGCAGCTACAGATTCGAGTGGAGTGATCTGCAATTCAAGCGCTTCCCGCTGTAATTCCCGCCACAGCCGATTCAATAAACTCTGCGATGGAATTTGTAATTCCTGTTTACTGTTTAATTGAGCGGTAGCAAAAAGTTTTACGGATTTTTTTGCCCGAGTAATGGCGATGTAGAGCAAGCGGGTGTTTTCCAGCATCGTTTTATGCTGTTTCTCATGACGCATTAGCGTATACAAACTATCTTCTTCAGCGCCTGTTGCGGTGAGTGCCGATACGAATAAGCGGTTCTGTCCATTATTGTTCAGTCTTTCGAGCCAACTAAACAGCGGCTTGTCATCACTTCTCGGTCGGTTTGCCAGGCCGGGAATAATGACATGGTCAAATTCCAAGCCCTTGGCTTTGTGCATGGTTAACAACTGCACTGACGAGACTTCTTTAGTAGTAACCCGTTGCGTTTGTGCAGGAATGAAAGAATCAAAAACCTGCTCGTGAAATTTCCCAATATTGTCCAGGCTGCCGGCAATCTCTTGCTCGCTTAACAGATTGAAATAGTGAGCAGCGCAGGCAATGTCTCGACCGGAAGCCATCGCGGCAGGCCCCCGCAGCAAACACCAGGTGGTTTCAACTAAATACCGCAGCGAGGTGCGAAATCGATACTTCATGCCATAGGAAAGGCCTTCGACAAAACTTTTCAAGCGCGCTCTGCCATCATCGGTGAGAGAAGCTATTACTTCGGGATTGTTAAGGGCATCCCACACACTATTGTTTTGAGCATGCTGAGCGATGGTGTGTACATCCAATAACTGCAATCCCAGCCAGGGAGCCCGCAATAGTGCTAGCCAGGAGAGATGATCATAGGGATTTAGCAGTGCTCTGGTGAGGCTTAATAAGTCTTCAATAATCTGCATTGCACCCATGCGGTCAATATCGGTGGATTCCCATTCGATATTATTGTTGCGAAGTTCCTGAATAATTAGGTCCAGGTGACCTCGACTACGCACGAGTATGGCAATGCTCTCGCGCTGTGATTGATTTCTGATGGCCTTAATGTGCTCAACAACTTTTAGTGCCTCTGCTTCCCTTGCTATTAGTCGCTCGCTATTTCCATAGGTGATTATTTCAGTAGAGACCGGTTCTTTAATGGCTGCTGGGTTAACTGCGGTCGAGCTTGTGTAAGGAACTGCTCCTCGAGATGAATTGGGTTCATGGGGGAATGCGGTAATGAAGTGTCTATTTACCCAATCGACTATACCTGCGTCGGAGCGAAAATTGGCATTAAGTTCCAGTGCTTTAACTTTTACCTGGTGCAATCCGTTTTGTTGCACGTTCAAATAAATTCCCACATTGGCGTTGCGAAAGCTGTAACAGGACTGCATGGCATCACCAACCAGGAACAATGAATGTTGGTCGTCTTGTTCCCAGCCAGCGGTTAACTGTTGCAGTATGTCGAGCTGTAATTGCGAGGTATCTTGAAACTCATCCACTAATATATGTTGGATGTTATGATCCAGAGCCAATGCCAAATCAGTTGGTGCAGTATCTGTGCCTAAAGCTGCTCGAGCCGCAGCTCCTATTTCTGTGTAGTCGATCACCCGATAGCGACGAAAAGAAAGCAAGAGTTCACTGCTGAGTTGAGCAAGTACTCGGGTTAGTGAACTTAAGAATTCCCATTGCTGATCATCGGTCGAAGATTTTGGCAGCAAGCGCAAGTAGTTTACGGATTCCAGTAGATCATCATTATCTAAAAGTTGATCTCGCAATTTGGCAAATTGTTGTTTGCGTAATTTGCACAGCGCATCGCGATCTTTGTCTTCCTTTTCCCCGGCGGGAAATCCATTACGTTTATCGACTACCCGACGCCAACTGCCGCTTTGAGTTAGCAACAGATTTACAATCAGACCCCAACGTTCCATGTCATCTTCAGAAAAAGAGGGCAGTGTGGACAGTGCTTCGATATTGTCGTGTTGGGATTGTTCTGCTTGTTGCAGGTTTTCCAGTGCGAAATTCGTTAGCTCAATGACCGAGTCCTGATAGGGCTCTAAGCCTATGGTGGCTTCTACCACAGATTCTTTTATTAGCTCGTCCAGACAGGATTGTAAGTAGGCTCTGGCGTCGTTACTGCTATTTCCTATTTCAAATATATAGGGCAGCCATTGCTCACGCTTGCTCAGTAAATCTTTTAGTAAGCGCTCTAGCCGGCTTATGTCGTTATCGAGATGAACCTGAATACACTCAATGTCTGCACTGATGGCGTTGTCGGCATCGAGCTGTAGCAGTGTGTTTTCGATTGCATCTCGAAAACAGAGGTCGACGTCTTCTGAAATGTTTGGATTTCCACCGAGTTGACTTAACACAGGCAGCTGGCTGGCAAGGTAGTAACAGAAGCTATCAATAGTTTGTATGCGCAAGCGGGATGGATTTATTAACAAATGCCATTGCAATTCTTCATCTCTGTCTAATACTTCGGAGGCTATTTGGAAGCGTTGCTGATCATAAGGATTTTCAATAGTGATAGCTTGCTGTTCAACTTCCTTGGCCCAAAACAATGTCTGCACAATGCGGGCGCGCATTTCGCTCGCCGCTTTGCGAGTAAAAGTGATTGCCAATACCTGTTCGGGTTGCTCGATCACGGTCAACAGCCGCAGAAATCTCAGCGTCAACAAGCCTGTTTTTCCGGAACCCGCTGGAGCCTGAACAATGAAAGATTGAGCTATATCCAGGGCCTCATCTCTGGCAGCCTGATCGGAAAGTTGAGCAGCTATCAATTTTCGCCCTCGGCTGCCAGCACATCATTGTCAGTCAATTCCTGAATTCTGCATAAGGATTGCAAACCGCAATAGGTGCAAGTTTTTGTGGTGTCAACTGGACTCACAGCGCAATCACCGCGGTTAAATTCAGCGGCAAAGAGCTGCACTTTGATTGCCCAGGATTCTGTAGTCTGTGACCAGGATAATTCAGACCATCTTTCTTCTTCGATTGGCTTCACTTCTTTAGAGAAACTATTTGTAGCGGCAACACCTGAGTGTCCAATTTTCTCGGCATTGATGTGGGCAATGCCCACAGCATCGACCGGCTGTAATTCATTGTTATCTGCGATGACGTAATAGAGGGGGAGTTGCATGTCTTCAGGCCTATCGTCCAGCCAGCTCTTTGAAGAAACGGTGTATTTCCCGGTCTTGTAGTCCACCAATAGCAAAGCATCGTTTTCCAAGCGGTCGATGCGATCGATTCGAATATTAAGAGATAAGTTATCAATGCGTTGGCCTAAGGCATGCTCTCTCAAAAGCACCTTGAAGGGAGGTCGTGCTTTCTCGGCTTGAACGAATTTGTTCAGAAGATTGTGTATTCGCTGTTGCTCGATTCGTTGAAATCCTGGAGTCATGATGTCGCGGAAGCGACTGACAAGATAATCAATAGCTTTTGCGGAAGCGCTTTGAAGTAGCAGTAAAATTTCAGCATCGGTCAATGCATTCAGTTCGATACTGGAGTCGATTCGTTCGAACAGAGACTCTAAAGCAATATGGATAGCGCTACCCCGTGCCATTTTGCTAAGTCCGGCTTCGATTGCTGATTCAGCATCTACGCGTAAACGGTGTTTTGCGAACGCTCGAAACGGGCAGTTGGATTGGTCGCTGATTAAACTGGCGCCACCGCTAATCTCTTCCTCCTGCTTTAAAGGCAATGGATCGTCTGTGATCGTTTCCATTGATAAGGAATCAATCTGGCTCAACGCTTTATTGTTCAATAGTTGAATATTTCCAGCTTCGATTTCTTTAATTGGAAAGTCCTGGATAAAACTACTGCCTCTGAATTCCTGCTCGCCATCGCTCTTGAAATAACTCGCTTGTACTGAAACACGAGCGGACGCCAGCAATTGGGCAAATCGATTCCTGGCATTTTTTATTTGTACTTCACTGTGACTGCCGGGAATACCAGCTTCTTTTTGTGTGGCATAAGGTAGAAATGGCGAGGGAGTGACAGGTTCAGGCCATTGCTGATCGTTTAAGCCAAGCAACCAGACATGCTCGAATTCGAGGCCAATGGCTTCTTCGATGGTATAAAAAGATATTGGCTGGCTGGCATTGAATTGATTGTGTTGAGCAGTGCGGGTGCAGAGTAGACGCAATACAGTCAGTGCAGAATGATAGTTTAGTGCTGGTAGTACATTCGCTGTTCTGCCGAATTGTGAAAGTAAGCTTCGCCATTGTTTTAATAATTGATAATCGTCTTTCGAGCTTAATCTACCTGGCCAGGAAAACAGTGAAAGCGAACGTTGGAATAATTCGCTCCATTGTCGTGGCGAGGCTCTGTTTTTGATTTTCCTAGTCTCGGTTCTGAGTTTTACCAGTTGCGAGGCCAGAACTTTGCAGTGGTAGGCCTGTCCTGTATATTCAACCAGATAAGATAATTCGCGACTCCCTATGCTTGCTTGTGCCCTGCGGCGCAAATGGCGAACTAAATTCAGACGAGCTTCACGTTCACCATCTGCTGCAAGAGTAGAATCTACGGACGCTTCCTTTGCCGTAAGAAACGGGGACTGCAGTAGCCGAATAAGGTCTTCTACGTCGTGTCGTTCATTGCCCAAACCAAGAATTAGCAGAGCATCATGAACCATGGCGCTATCTGCTAATCTTTTTGGATTACTGGAGGAATTGAAATTGGGATGAGCTGTGTAGTCTTTATAGAGGGATTCCGGCTCGAGCTCATCTCTCAAGGCCAGTTCTAGCTTTTGTCGATCCGGATCTTTATTGCAACTAATGATGCCGAGATGAGTATGGGGATTACTTTCTAGCTGCTTTTTAGCCCACTTGGCACAGGCACGTATTTCGCTATTTATGTTCTCGAATTCAAATCGCTGTTTACCGGGGATTTCCCCGCTCGCTTGCGCATCAATAGTTAGGACAGTTTCAAGATTGGGCATCGCCGCAAAAAACTTTTGATAAAGCGGGGGAGGATCATAGAAGTTGACCAGTACAATTTTTCCCGGGAAGTCAGTTAATCGTTGATCTTGCAAGAGCTCAGTAAGCGTGGCTATTGCATCTACTAAACTAATTGATTGAAATTTTTCGCACAGTGAGTGAAATTCTTCTATCCATTGTGCAAAGGCAGAGACATCAGCTAAGCCTGAATTTTTAGCGAGTTCTTGCTTGACTGTATCTGCATGGAGCCATTGACGGGCCAGTTGATAGCTGTGAGCTACTGTATCTGCAGTCTCATCCGGATTTAATAAGGGGATTGATTCTTGCGCCGCTGCCAGGACTCGATTCCATAGTAAATACTCTTCGCCGGGGGAGAGTATTTGCTGCTCATTGCAGGGTTGCACTTTTTGCTGCGCATTAGTTTCCCAGCATTCTTTGATAAACACATCCACCGGCACTACTTTCGGAGTAGGAAGCACTGCTTGATCCAGTGATGTCAGGTACTGACTCAAGATCGCATCTTTTATGCGTAGATTAGGAACAAGCAGCGTGCTGCCCGTTTGCAGATGCGGCAGAATTTGTTGCAGATTGATGCGATTGATTACCATGTTGACTGTATCAAACCGTTCTATCTATGCCTTTGACCCAGCTAAGAAACTCCGTTTTGTTGCCGCGAAATACGATGCGATGAGATTTCTTTCCCAGTTGATAATCATACATAGGGTCGTAATAGTCCTTTAATAATTTGGAAATCCAGCTGCGATGAAGTTCAGTGCTCTGCTCCAAATTTGATTCGGCGAGCGCTCCTTCCATAATTTTTTTAATATCAGCAAAATGCTCTTCGCCAAGCCGGCGTCGAATGCGCATTAGCGACGCCAGCAATGATTCAGCAAAGAGCTCAGTATAGCGCTCAGGTGCCATTGATTTGTATTCATGGTAATTCGAAAAGATGTAATCGTTGAGAATCGTATCCACTCTACAATCGAATGGTTCTTCGATGATCGCCAGGGGTGAAGAACTCATTTGCAGGTGCATAGTTGAGGGGACACTGAGAGAGCCAATAGCTTTGCTCTCATCTTCAATAAATATTTTGTTGGCCTGGTCGTAGTCGAGTTTGATTGCGTCGATTGCCAGCTGATTCTCGAAGTTTATTTGATTGGGCTGCTCTGAGGTGCGACGTCCGAAGGCAGAGCCTCGGTGGTTGGCATTACCTTCCAGGTCGATGGCGTTGCTCAGTTGTTGTAGCAGGTGAGTTTTCGCACAACCAGTTTTCCCGCCGATCACGATATATTTTTGTTGCTGGCTGATTCGTTCCAGCGTGTTTATACAAAATCGTCTCAGTTCTTTATAACCACCTGTAACGGTAGCTACCTTGATTCCTTCTGAATGCAACCAATTCTGTACCGTCGTCGATCTTAAGCCGCCTCTGAAGCAGTAAATCGCTGCGCTTGGATTAGTGTTAATGAACTCACTCCAAAGCTGCAGTCGCTGGTCGCGGATATCGCCGGATACCAGTTCTTCGCCCAAGGCTATGGCAGCCGCTTGCCCGGCTTCTTTGTAGCGTATGCCTACGGCTTTTCTTTCTGCGTCATCAAGTAGAGGAATGTTGCGTGCAAGAGGAAACGCACCACGGCTAAATTCTGTGGGTGCTCTTACATCCAGTAACGGGAGGTTTTGTTTAAATAATTCGGCGAATGCCGTAACTGCGATTTGGTCAGGCATGAAGCAATGTCGGTGTGCGCCTGGTATTGTTTAAAATTGAACACCAAGTGTACCACCGGCCATTGCCGTATCCCTAGTGAAGAACCGATCAACCCTTGATCAGATTCTTCCTGTCCTATTCGTGTCTCAGTCATCCTGACTTCAATGACACTAAAGGCGCTTCCGTTGCCACTTCCTGTGGCACATGAAACTCATCCTTGAATGAACTTCCCTGTGAAACTTCAATGAATCAATTCAGTCGAAGCTAAGACGATTATTGCTAGGCAATGCATCTTCTTGTAATTAACTATAGCAGCTGACTAAAAAACAAAGAGAGCATTTCGGTATAAGAAACAGCGCTGCTAAAAGAAATTAGCCAGGCTACGTGGCGCGTTCTATGCTTTAAAAAGTGTAGTAGGAAATGCAGTCTAAATCTGAGACCGGACTAGTCTTGTTTCCTCGTCAAAATACTGTGGAAATCATGCAGTTTGGATGAATATTCGCTCTACAAGGAAGGTAGATCTATGTCTTTTCGTTTTATTGCCCTGAGTTTGTTGCTACTCAATAGCTGTTCCACCTTGAACACGGTTTATCACGAATCCCATCAGCTGGCACAGTTCGCTGGCATAGCTCCACTCAATCAAGTAGAGCGCAATAGTCGCTGGGTACTGCCGCGAGATTCTAGTTTTTATGTAGCTAAAAACAATGACCTCGCTGCCATGAGCATAGACGGCGCAGCTGGCCTGTCTCAATTGGTGGAACAGGCAATTACCGACCATTTCAGTGCTGTGCGTGGAGGTCTGTATCCAGAGTCTCTAAACAACTCTCTGGCGTCGGCAAAGATGGCCGGGAGCCAATTCGTGATTTATCCGAAATTGCTGGTCTGGGATGACAAGTTGGGCACTTGGGCTGAGATTTTCTACTCACTGCGCAATCACTCTAATCAGCAGATTGTTGCTGGATTTGGCTTGGATAGGGCGGCGGTGCAGATTATTATTCTCGATGTAGCGAGCGGTGATTTGGTGGATTTTGTCCAGGTTGAGGCCGGTAGTGGTTTATTCAGTCTTTACGGTGACCAGCCAGCGAATCTCATCTTGCCAACGCTTTCGGATTATTTCTCCAAATTAGCCATGAGTTCGGGATAGCAGGATTACAGACTCCAAGTCGCAAGCGCAGCAAAAGTCAGCAGCTTACATCGATCCCTTTGAATTTGCGGCGCAAATAAAGAGCAGGGGGCCAGCGCCTGTTCATCTCTGGAATCCTCCATTTTGCGGTGATATCGATATGCGAATTGCCCGTGATGGCACCTGGTTCCATGAGGGTAAGCCAATTCGCCGCCCCGCCATGGTGCAACTCTTTTCCAGTATTCTTATGCGCGGCCCAGCGGAAGGAAAGGAGGGAGAAAAAGGGGAGAGCCTAGAGTACTTTCTGGTGACCCCAGTAGAAAAAGTGAGAATTCAAGTTGAAGACTGCCCAATGGTGGTTAATCAGATGGAAGTACTTGAAAGTCACGAGAATCAGCAAATCCTATTCACAACGAATACTGATGAAACGCTGACGTCAGACAAAGATCATCGAATTGAGGTAACGAGCAGCGGGTCGTCGAATGAACCACATCCCATTGTGCATGTTCGCAGCGGGCTAAATGCCCTGATAAATCGAGCGGTTTTCTATCGTCTGGTAGAAGCCGGAGAAGAAAGAAAAATCGACGGCCGCAATGTGCTGGGTGTCTGGAGTGCTGGTGAATTCTTTAGCCTGGGAAGCGCCGACTAAAACTCGACTTTAAGGCTCGTCTTCATTTGCTGTCTGCTGTACTACGATGGTTGTTGAGGTTTCTTCCGGGTCTAATTCTATATCTTCCGCAATGTCTCCGCGCCTTGCTACCTTTCTTAAATAGATGGTCAAGTCTCCAAATAGGTCCGCTGTGTATTCATAGCCCTGGATAGATTTTTCCTGCACAAATTCGGAGGAGATCTCATAACCTTGAACAGATTTATCGCGGACGAAGATTGCCGCTTCTTTGGATGTTTCGAGGCTAACATCTGCCGCTTTTACCGTACTGCTTGCGACTTCGGCGCCAGCCAAACCAGCTGGTGCCGTGAGAAATCCAAAACCGCTTAACCCGAGCAAAAAACTTGTAATTACTAATCGAAAGGTAGTTGCTTTGAGCTTTTTCATCGAAAGTCTCCAAACCCTGATTTGAGCGCTAGCATTTGTAGTCCTGCTTCTTTTCAGTCTAGTTGAATCCAGCATCCTGTCACTTTTGGCGAATGTGGATGGCACTAACAGAATAATCCTCGAACGCTGGGGAAGGGCCGCTGGAATTTGACCTGATTGGGCAAAAACGGCATTATTAGCCCCCTTTTTTTGGACCGGATGATGGAATTCCTACCGGTCTTTCAAACAACACTCTGTTTATTTTTAGGATGGAGAATCCATGAAGATTCTTGTTGGTGTTAAGCGCGTTGTAGACGCAAACGTAAAGGTCAGGGTTAAGTCTGATAACACCGGGGTAGATTTGGCGAATGCAAAAATGGCGATAAACCCATTTTGTGAAATCGCCGTTGAGGAAGCGATTAGAATAAAAGAAGCGGGAGCTGCAGAAGAAATAATTGCAGTCTCAATTGGCCCGTCGGTGTGCCAGGAGCAAATTCGAACGGCGCTGGCACTGGGATCTGATCGTGGCATTCTGGTTGAGACGGATGAGCATGTAGATCCGTTGGCTATAGCAAAAATTTTCAAATCGATTATTGAGAAGGAGCAGGTCGATCTTGTGATCTTAGGCAAGCTCTCAATCGATACTGATAATAATCAGGTTGGGCAAATGCTGGCAGCGTTATGCAATTACCCTCAAGGTACGTTTGCCTGCAATGCAGAATTAAAAGATGGAAAGATCGAAGTCAGTCGCGAAATAGATGGTGGTGAGCAGACAGTCTTGCTCAATCTTCCTGCAATCGTAACTACCGACCTAAGACTTAATGAACCACGTTACGCTTCGCTGCCTAACATCATGAAGGCGAAAAAGAAGCCAATTGATACATTCACGCCGGCTGATCTGGGTGTGGATGTGAGCACCAATTTGCAGACATTGAGTGTGGAACCACCACCGGAACGCACGGCTGGCATCAAAGTAGAGTCAGTAGAAGCGTTGGTAGATAAACTTCGCAATGAAGCGAAAGTGATTTAGGGGCAAAACGAATCATGTCTATATTAGTAATTGCGGAACACGACAATAGCTCTCTAAAGTCAGGAACATTGAATGCCGTTTCTGCGGCGGTGGCCATTGGTGATGATATCGATGTGTTGGTGGCTGGCAGTAATAGTGATGGAGTTGCTGCTGCCGCTGCTCAAATTAATGCTGTTGCAAAAGTAATCCATGCAAACAACGCTTGTTATGAGCATCAACTCGCCGAAAGCGTTGCTCCTCTGGTGGCGGACCTAGGCAAGAACTACAGCCATGTTCTGGCAGCAGCATCGACAACCGGTAAAAATTTATTACCTAGAGTTGCTGCGCTATTGGATGTTGCCCAAATTTCCGACATCGTTGAGGTTAAATCTGAAAATACTTTTGTCCGTCCTATTTATGCGGGCAATGCCCTGGCAACGGTTCAATCTTCCGATCCTATTAAAGTAATTACCGTAAGAACGACGGCCTTTGCCGACGCCGAAGCCGGCGGATCAGCAAGTATGGAGAGTTCCGATTTCATCGTTGAACAAGCAGCAGCGCAATTTATTGGAGAACAACTTTCCGTTTCAGAGCGACCGGAACTGACATCTGCTTCAATCATCATTTCTGGAGGCCGAGGGATGCAGGATGGAGAGAATTTTGTCCTGCTCGAAAAAGTAGCTGACAAATTGGGTGCAGCCATCGGTGCGTCGAGAGCAGCAGTCGATGCCGGTTTCGTGCCTAACGATTATCAAGTGGGACAGACTGGAAAAATCGTTGCTCCAGATCTTTACATTGCGGTTGGGATTTCAGGGGCGATTCAGCACCTGGCAGGGATGAAGGACAGTAAGGTAATCGTAGCGATTAATAAAGACGAAGAGGCGCCTATTTTCCAGGTAGCCGACTATGGTCTGGTAGCAGATCTGTTCAAAGCCTTGCCGGAGTTGGAGCAGGCTCTCTAACAATACCAGGTTTCATAAAAAAGCCCGGTTTCCCGGGCTTTTTTATTACTCTCCAGAAGACTGGTCCTGTTGTCGACGTTTTACTTCCCGTGATCGTTGGGGGCTCGTCCACTGAACATCCCAGATGAGCTTTCTGCTGCTGATTCCGCTGTAGCTGTGGCAGCTGGCTCTTCCAAGGAGCCGATATCGAATGTTACCGATTCATCACTGGCAACACTGGTCGAAGTCGCTGGCGGATCCAGTTGGGTTGTTTCTGCTGCAGCGCTCGACTCATTTGCGCTTTCCGTCGATTCGATAACCGCTGCAACTGCTTCGTTAGTAGGAGCAGCTTGTTGTGCGCCTGGCTCAACAGCGGCTTCTGTGTCGGCTGTATTTCTCGGCATGAATGACAAGTCTTCCAACACAGAATCGTCGGCAGCTGCTGTGCTTGTTTCTGATGAAGCTTCGTCCGCAACAGATTCCTGTCCAGGCTGAGATTCGGAACTGCTTTCGGCTGTTGATACTGCGTCACCTAAACCAATATCCAAACTGCTATCTGCAGGGGGCGGTGTAGTTGCTGCAGTCGCTTCAACTGAAGTTGGCGTAGCATCTTGCGGGCTTTCGGTCTTGCTTGCTACTGGCTCTGATGCAGCCACAGGCGCAGTTGTTTCTGTTACCACTGGTGGCTGCGTTGCAGTATTTTCAACCGCTGTGGTATTTGCAGATTCTTGCACCGCAGCAACTTCAGCAGATTTTTCTTCCGCCTGCGCCTTAGGTGTGTTGCGTTGCTTTTGATCTGGCTTATTAGCCGCAGCAGCTTTATCGGCATTCTCCGGTCGAGGACCGCGGCGGCGCTGATTAGTATTTTTCGAACGCTTATTCGCAGGGCGACGTTGCGCCTTATCGCCTCGATCCGATTTTTCCTGGCGCTCTTGGCGATCTCCGCCCTGGGCGTTACGGTTCTGCTTCTTGTCTTCGTTCGGCTTGGCATTCTGCTCTGAATCCTGACCTTTTTTCGGTTGCTGCTTGCGCCGTTGCTGGTTGCCCTGGCGGTTTTGACTATCCCGTCTCTCATTGCGCTGCTGATTACCGCGGGCCTGCTGTCCCTGACGATTCCCCTGGCGACTGCGATTACGATTCTGTTGTGGTCGCTTGCGGCTTTTCGGCTTCTCCTGCTTCTTCGTGCCGCCGCCAAATAGCCATTCGGCCAGTTTTGCTAACAAGCCTTTCTTAGGTGGGGGCGTTCGAGCAGCTGGTACGCTGCTGACCGAATCTGCTGCTGGCTTCAGATTCGGTGCGGGCTCTGGATCGGAAGTTGCATCAACTTCATAAGTTTGAGCGTGTTGGTTAACACCGGTTATCTCATAATGCGGCGTTTCCATTTCAGGACTTGGTTTGATGAGGATTTTGGTCTTGCTCTGGTCTTCAATTTCGGAGATAGCGCGACGTTTCTCATTCAGCAAGTAAGACGAAACAATCAGTGGCACAGTGGCGCGCACTTCCTGACTCTTCTGCTTATTCGCTTCTTCCTGGAGAATGCGCAGGATTGATAGCGACAATGATTCCACATCCCTGATTGTTCCCTGGCCGCTACAGCGTGGACAAACAATCGCGCTGGTTTCGCCAAGGGAAGGTCGCAGCCTCTGGCGCGACATTTCCAATAAACCAAAACGGGAGATTCGTCCGACCTGTACACGTGCTCGATCAGATTCCAATGCCTCTCGCATTCGATTTTCTACTTCTCGTTGATTTCGATTAGATGTCATATCGATGAAATCGATGACCACTAATCCGCCCATGTCCCGCAACCTGAGTTGGCGAGCAATTTCGTCCGCCGCTTCCAGGTTAGTGTTCAGTGCGGTTTCTTCGATATCGGAACCGCGGGTTGCGCGAGATGAGTTTATGTCGATTGAAATGAGTGCTTCGGTCGGATCGATGACTACCGATCCTCCGGACGGAAGTTTCACTTCCCGTTCAAAGGCACTCTCGATCTGGCTTTCAATTTGATAGCGATTGAAGAGGGGCAGTTTGTCCGAATACAGCTTTATGCGATTTTCATACTGAGGCATAACCTGATTAATAAAGGAAATGGCCTCCTGATAAGACTCTTCAGTATCGAACAGTACTTCACCGATTTCTTTACGTAGATAATCTCGAATAGTACGGATTATTACGTTGCTTTCCTGATAGACAAGAAAGGGCGCGGTTTTTTCTTTGGCGGCCTCTTTTATGGATTGCCACAGGGCTAACAGATAGTCCAAATCCCATTGCAACTCTTCCTGTTGTTTACCAACCCCTGCAGTACGGACAATCATTCCCATACCGTCAGGAATATTCAGACTGCGCAATGCCTCTCGGATCTCTGAGCGATCATCTCCCTCAATGCGACGGGAAATACCGCCGGCCTTGGGATTATTGGGCATTAAAACCAGGTAGCGTCCGGCCAGACTGATGTAGGTGGTCAGCGCGGCGCCTTTGTTGCCCCGCTCTTCCTTCTCAACCTGAACGATTACTTCCGTACCTTCAGGAATTAGCTCCTTAATGGTGCTTCTGTCGCCATTACCTTTTGCGTCTTTCTTGTAGTACTGGCGGGATATTTCCTTCAGCGGAAGGAAACCATGGCGCTCGGCGCCGAAGTCTACAAATGCTGCCTCTAAACTAGGTTCGACCCTGGTGACTTTGCCTTTGTAGATATTTGCTTTCTTTTGAACTCGTGTGCGGTTTTCGATGTCCAGATCGTAAAGACGCTGACCATCGACGAGGGCGACGCGCAATTCTTCTTCTTGCGTCGCGTTTATTAACATTCTTTTCATGATTTGTTTACTTTCCGTATTAGTAACAGAGAGCAAACGCAGGAGGGAAATTCGAGTTTTCTGATCAGCATTGTGGCTGAACAGAGATACCTAACGAAGCGGTGTTCGTGGTCTTAAATCACTATTTGAGACTATCTAACAATAAGTGGCGCTGTCCGTTTACACGGGAATTCAGCTGATTATTCGACCCTCAATGGGTGGTATGTATATCATATAACTTATTGATTTAACTGTGTTTAGCCTGTCTATACTGATTTTTTTTATGCGCCCCGCTTTAGACTTTTAGTGTGAGCCGGGCGTTCGAATTTGAATTCCTGAGTTCTCTCTTGCTGTCTTTAAAAGACTTAAGTTTTAATCCTGCCTGAGGCATGGATTTCTCACATTCCTTACAACAAGGCTTGGCACTGCCTGCTAGCTCCTTTAGCTAGTCTTAAGAAGATGCGAGCCTGTTGATAGCCTATATCGGCTAATTGCTCGATTTTCAGAATTACGCATTAATGCAGGCGATTCTGAAACTCTTGGTCTGATCGCTCGTTGCACAAGCTTGCAGCGATCCAGATCTGCACTACCAGCACCTAGTAGGGGGTATGCATGGCGACGCAATATAGCACTGCGGACCTTTTATAACAACTTTTGTGATGGTTTTTTAGTAGAGAAAACCTCATAAAAACAATAGCATGCAGCATAGCCAGAGATCTCGGGCGGGTATCAGAGAGCGATAAATCCCCTGCTTGATTATGAAAAAGGCCTGTGGTTAAAATACTCGCCCACGTGGCTTTGCCAACACGCAGACACATAGACCATTAAAACTAAGAAAAAGTTTGCTGGCCGCGTTGCATCTTTGAGGTGACTATTGAATTTCTGGTGGCGGATAACCGTTGCCATGTCTGGGCTTCGCCGCCGATTTCGCGAAGTACAGCGTATTTTGGGGCGGGGACAAAAATAATGACTATCTATTCTTATTGCCGAACTTCCGAGTTAGAGGCAACACTCGAGCCGGGCGAGCTCGAAGCAATTCTTGAACCAGAACTACTTTCCGTACAGACCTACTGTTTAGGGCAGCGCTGGTATCTGACCGAGACCTTACGGGATTCAAACTGCAGTTGGAGTCTGGAATTTCGTAAACGGGAGAGCGGTAAACGGCTCATGGGTATGATGCAGCCCGGTGATGTCATTTTGTGCAGCAAACTTGAACGCATTGTTAGCTCCAGTCAGGAGGCAGTTAAATTAATCCGCGGATTAAAAGACAAAAACGTTCAACTGCACGTCGTTGAATTAGGCGGTGACATTACCAGTTCAGATTTCAATGTAAATTTTGAAAAAATTGCCTTGTTGTTCTCTTCGCTGGAAAAACGAAAATCAGCAGAACGCATTAAAGGTGTTAAACAACGACAGCGAAAACAAGGTCGTTACCTCGGCGGAAGCAGACCATTCGGCTACATGATTCATGAAAATGGCAGGCTCATTGAAAATCCAATGGAGCAGCGGGTTCTGAAAAAGATTATGGATTTGAAAAAGCAGGGCAAATCCTTACGTGCTATTTCCAGTGAAGTTTCAACCCCGGTTATGCCGATTAGCTTTAAAACCGTGCAACGCTTATTGCAACGTCATTCAGATCAGCTTTAAGTATTCAACTATCGCCCCATCCTATTTCTATTCTGATGGGGCGCGTTGCCTTTTCCAGTAACAAGCTGCAAACTGATCAGCATGTTTAAACCATTCTCACTGTTCGTGGGCCTGCGTTATTCTCTGACGAAGAAACATAACTTCTTCCTTTCCTTCGTGTCCTTTATTTCCATGCTTGGAGTGAGTCTGGGTGTGTTGATTCTGATCGTGGCACTGTCGGTTATAAACGGATCAATTACCACCATGCGAGGAGAGGCATTGAAGTCGGTGCCTCATGTCACTATTTCCGGAGAGTCGATGGCCGATACCTGGCAGCAACAAGTAGCCAGAGCAGAATCGACGCCTGACATTCTAGCAGCAGCTCCGTTCTTGGAAGGTGAAGCTGCGGTCAGGTATCAAGGTGCCAATCAGTTTATTCGTCTACGGGGAGTTGTTCCGGAATTGGAAGCTGAGGTGGTGGACAATCCTAACGAGCGTTATCGAGAACTGCTTGAATTATTGGGCGAAACTGAAAATGGCATTGTCTTGGGCACCCAGCTGGCTGGTGCATTGGGAATCTATAGCAGTGAAGAGATTTCTGCGACGGCATTAGGCAGTTTACTAGAACGATCACTTTCTGATGCGCAGGGTTTTAGAGTTATAGGCTTCGCCGATTTTGGAATCTACAGCAATAACAATATTGCGTTAATTAATCTGCAACCGGCTCGGGAATTATTTGCCAACGATGGTGGTATAGACGTTCAGCTGCGTTTAAAAGTTAATGATGTTTTCCAGGCCGAAGCCATCGCCCGATCAACATTTTCTGATACAGATGCGAGCGAGATCGTTCCCTGGAATGAGGCGCAAGCTAATTTATTCAATGCCCTGAACATGGAAAAAATCCTCACTGGCTTCATGCTATTGATGATCGTGGTAATCGGTGCGGTAAATATTATATCAACCCTGGTCATGGTGGTGTCAGACAAAAGTGCAGACATAGCAATCTTAAGAACGATGGGTGCCAGCCGTGCAAGTGTTATGAAAATTTTTATGTTACAGGGGATGGTCGCTGGAATTTTTGGCACCCTGGTTGGTGCTCTGTTAGGGATTCTGCTGGCGAATAATATTACCGATCTAAGTTTAATGCTCGAGCGTCTAATAAATTCCATGCTAAGTAACGGCAATGTTTACTTTATCTCTCACTTACAGACTCAGGTGAATTTTTCAGAAGTGTTATTGGTTTGTTCTGCAGCCTTGCTTATTAGTTTTCTCGCTACCCTTTATCCTGCTTATCGCGCCAGCAAGATTCAGCCTGCAGAAGTATTACGCTATGAATAAAGCTAAAAACAGGGATTGCTTGTAGATGAGTAATGATCAAGCGGTAATTAGTTGCAGCAAGCTGCAGAAGATCTATTCCCAGGGACCTCAGGTAGTTGAGGTTCTCACCGATGTTAATCTCGAAATTCTGCCAGGCGATCAGGTTGCAATTGTCGGCAGTTCCGGCTCAGGTAAGACCACCCTATTAAACTTGTTAGGGGGATTGGATCTGCCATCGAGTGGTTCTGTCTTCGTTGCCGGGAAAAATCTAGCTACGGTTGATGAAACGGAGAGGGGGTATCTTCGCAATAAGTATCTGGGTTTCGTCTATCAGTTTCATCATCTGCTTGGAGAATTCACAGCACTTGAAAACGTTTGTATGCCCTTGCTGATTGGCGGGCTGTCAGTTGAGGCAGCAACGGAAAGAGCGACGAAGATGTTGCAACGGGTTGGATTGGGCCAACGGGGAGAGCATAAATCCGGAGAATTGTCTGGCGGTGAACGGCAACGCGTGGCCATCGCCAGAGCATTGGTAACTGAGCCGCAGTGTGTATTGCTGGATGAACCAACGGGTAATTTAGATCGCCATACAGCCGAGGAAATTCAAGGCTTAATGCTTGAACTCAATCAGGTGCTATTGACAAGCTTTATCGTGGTTACTCATGACGAAGGACTGGCTAACTCCATGGAGCGAAAGTTGGTGTTGGAGGACGGGCAACTGCATGAGTGATCAGTCAATCTCCATTCCCAAGTTTATCGCTATGCGCTATGTCAGCGTTGGCAAGCGTTCCCATTTAGTGTCTTTCATGTCTGCGATCTCTATCTTAGGCCTGGCTTTAGGTATCGGTATTCTTATTACGGTTCTCTCTGTTATGAATGGATTCGACCGGGAAATGCGGGAGAACATTTTAGGTATCGTTCCCCATGTCACGGTGTCGTCGAATGAAAATTTGAGCAGTGCAGCCTGGCAAGAGATCGCGCAAACCACTTATTCATCAGAGACGGTTGTTTCATCGGCGCCGGTTATTGAAGTTGCGGGTGTCGTAGCAACTGAGCAAAGCAACAAAGGTGTATTGGTAAACGGCATTAACGCTGAGCTCGAACCTACGGTTTCGGCATTGGATCGCTTTATCAACGCAGGCAGTTTGGCCGCGCTGGAAAACGAACGTTGGGGAATTGTCATTGGTGAGACTTTGGCTGAACGCCTCGAAGTAGGGCTTGGGGATCCAGTCGACTTGTATTCGCCTTCAATTTCCTTAAATCCGCTGACGCCATTAGCAAACTTTCGTCAGTTTGAGGTGGTGGGAATATTTCGTGTAGGCAGCCAGGAATTGGATAACGAATTGGTGCTGATAAACATCGCCGCGGCTCGCGCCCTGTTTCGCTTGCGAGCGCCGTTCAATGGTTTGCGGGTAAGAACCAATGACGTCTTGCAGGCCGACACGACCCGACTGCAACTCGCAGCAGAATTGCCGAATACCGTGAGTACATCAAGCTGGACCGCGCAATTCGGTGCAATTTATGAAAATATTCGCTTCTCGCGCACTATTATCAGTTTCATGTTGTGGTTACTGGTAGGCGTGGCTGCATTTAACTTAATCGTTAGCCTCATCATGATCGTGCGGGACAAGACTGGTGATATTGCGATTTTGCGTACTCTGGGTGCGAGTCCGAAACTGATCAATCGTATATTTATGTGGCAAGGATGCTTGATCGGTGCGCTGGGAATCGCTCTTGGATTAGTGCTTGGTATTATCGGTTCACTACAGATAACTAATCTGGCGGAATTTATTGAAGAGCTATTCTCGATACAATTTCTAAACGCCGAAGTCTATCCTATCGATTTCTTGCCTTCGCAACTCAGTTTCGTCGACGTTTTCTTTGTTATTCTTGGTGTATTTGTATTGGCGCTGCTCGCCACTATCTATCCAGCGAAACGCGCCGCAGCTATTCAGCCAGCCGAAGCGCTGCGCGCAGAATAATTCTCCGTAAAATTAGGCATTTTCCAAAATCCTGACCTAGCTTGCCTCAAGGAATTGAGGTATCGATGCGCTTGCTGCTGGTTGCTTATTGTCTGGGAATTTTAAGCGGTAGTTATTTACCAATTGCTGCGCTGCAAGTCGGAAAGCCAGGGCTGCTTTTTTGCCTATTGGCGTTGCTGGCCTGCGCCTCGATTATTTCAAGTTCGCCAAAGCGACTAATGCTCTGTTTCCTTGTTACGTTTTTACTTGGCATTAGTTGGCAGGCAGTGTGGGGTGGCCAACAGTTATCCGAACGCTTGCCCGTGTTATTGGAAGGCGTGGACTTTGCCGTCGAAGGGCGTGTCCTGGGACTGCCGGTACGTAATGAGTTGGGTCAACGGTTCGAGTTTGAAATCATAAGAAGCTCAACGGATTTTGTGCGTCGGAAAATCCGCCTGGATTATTTTGGCGAGCAAGAAATTGAGGGTGGTCAGCGTTGGGGGTTCACGGTTCGACTTAAGCAGCCACGGGGACTTGCCAATACCGGCGGATTTGATTTTGAAGCATGGTCACTGCAGCGAGGCTTGAACGCTACTGGCTATGTGCGGCCGGACAGCGAGCATTTGATAATCGATTCACTGTCATTGCGAGCCAGGATCCATGCAAGGCTTAAACGCGCTTTAACAGGGTCGAACTACAACAATCTGATTGTTGCTCTCACCTTAGGGCATAAAGGCGAAATTGAGAGTGAATTGTGGGATCTCTTCTCTAAAACCGGCACAAATCATCTCTGGGTAATTTCCGGCCTGCATATCGGTCTGGTAACTGGTATTGCCTACTTTATTTCGAAATTGGTTTTCAGGTTTTTTCCGGCCCTGTTCTCGGTAGTTTCTCTTCAGATTGCGAGCACTGTATTTGCACTGACAGCCGCAATTTTCTATGCCTATCTGGCGAATTTTTCTTTATCTACGCAACGCGCACTTATCATGATTTGCACCGTGATGGTTTGCTCGAGCTGGCAACGCAAGTTGGGCTGGGATTTAAGATTGACTCTAGCCATGGCGCTAGTCCTGAGCGCAAACCCTCTGGCGGGTCAGAATCCGGGATTCTGGTTTTCCTTTGTCGCAGTCGCAGTGTTGTTGTTTTTTTCTGGATCTTCTCCTTCGCAACGAGAAAGTTACCTGAGAAATTTGATTAGTTCACAGTGGAAAGTTTGGCTTGGATTGCTTGGGCCGTTGAGTTTTTAGTTAGGACAAGTTTCTATTGCCGCACCTTTGGTAAATTTGTTCGCAATTCCTGTTGTGGGATTGCTTCTGGTACCTCTTGCCTTCTCCTGATTCCTGCAATATTTGTCTCTGCAGAACTTACTTCGTTATTGATTGAGCCCATCGATTGGATTTTTAGTCAGCTATTTTCTTTCTTTTATTTTTTGACAAGCATACTTCCAGCTGAAGGATTAATTCGAGTATCAATTGGTAACTTAGTTGTGCTGTTGCTAACGGCATTAGGACTCTTGCTATTGCTTGTACCTGTTCAGAAAAAAATTAAAACATTGAGTTTACCTTTGCTGCTAACCATGTTTCTGCCAGTTAGTGAGAGAACGTTGCCTGGAGAATTTACCTTGACAATATTCGATGTTGGGCAGGGATTGGCGGTCCTTACTGAAACCCAAAATCAGACGCTGCTTTACGATACCGGAGCAGGCTTGGATGCACAGAATAATGTCGCAAACTCTTCAATAATTCCCTTTCTTCGAAAACGAAATATTAGAAGTTTAAGTGCCCTGGTAATTAGTCATGGCGATAATGATCATAGCGGCGGTGCCGCAGCTGTACTAAAAGAAGTTCAGGTTAGGAAAATATTTATTAGCGGTTCTGTAGAAATAGAAAGCGCTATTGCTGAGCTATGTGAGGAAAAAGTGAAATGGGAATGGGATGGAGTAAAGTTTCAATTTCTGAATCAATCCGGCTCTTTCGATTATCGCAATAGCAACAACGGATCTTGCGTTTTAAAAGTTAGCGGCGTTGGGGGCAGTGTACTACTTCCAGGAGATATTGAAGCTGAAGCAGAATATGATTTAAGCGCTCACTATAAAGAACTATTAGCAAGTACGGTTCTCATCGCGCCGCATCACGGGAGTAAAACCTCGTCCAGCTATGCCTTTATCAAGCGAGTCCTGCCAGAGCAAGTGGTGTACTCGGCAGCTTATAAGAGTCAATTTGGTCATCCCGCGGTTGAAATTCAGGAAAAGTATTTAAGCTATAAAGCTGTAGGATATTCCACCGCAGAACTGGGGATGATTAGTTTCGAATTTAGGCAGGACAATACCGCCTCAGGGGTTAGCAGCTTTCGACGGCAGCATCCAAGATATTGGCGCCATCAGGCATTCCCATAGAATGCCGATATCTCTAACTACAGTGGCAGGCGGCGATTATGGTAATCTATCGCGCCGATTAGACGGAGGTTTTAAGTGATAGAGATAGTGAGAGCAGGTGGATGGCTGATGTTTCCGATCCTGCTGTGTTCCATCGTGGCTATCGCCATCGTCATTGAAAGATTCTGGACATTAAGTGCCGCCCGTATTTCACCAAAATACGTGCTGGCTCAGGTGTGGACGTGGTTGAAGAACAATCAATTGGATTCGACCAAGCTGCGGGAGTTGCGTCTGTCTTCCCCCCTCGGCCAAATTCTTGCGGCGGGCCTGCTCACTTCTAAATATGGGCGAACGGCCATGATTGACAGCATCGAGCAGACTGCGGCGCTGGTAGTTCACGACATGGAGCGATATTTGAACACGCTGGGCACCATTGCGGCGATTACTCCACTGTTGGGGTTGCTCGGCACTGTGGTTGGAATGATTACGGTGTTTGGTGAAATTATGCTGCAGGGAACGGGAAACGCTAATGCTCTGGCGGGAGGAATCTCTGAGGCGCTGATTACGACAGCGGCAGGTTTAACTGTCGCCATTCCTACCTATATGTTTCATCGCTACTTTACCCGTAAAGTTGATTCTCTGGTTCTTAGTCTGGAGCAGGAATCCATTAAATTAGTCGACGCGATCCACAGCGATCGGCGAGTAGAAGTAAAACAGTAAATTGAAATTTAAGCGCACAGTTAGAGACGAACTTTCCATCAATATTACGCCACTCATTGATGTGGTGTTCTTGTTGCTTATTTTCTTTATGGTGACCACCACTTTTAGTCGAGAAACCAGACTGTTGGTAAACCTGCCGGAAGCGAACGCAGAGACTGCCGAGAATGAACCCACGCAAATAGAAATTGTTGTAGCACGGGAAGGAAACTATGCGATTAATGGCAGGGCGCTGGTGAACAACCGTATTGAAACTTTGGTACGAGGACTAGAGTTAGAGTCCGGCGGTGATCGCAACTTGCCGATTATCTTGATTGCCGACGCAGAAGCTACCCATCAATCTGTGGTGACCGCCATGGATGCAATCGGTCAGTCGGGCTTCACGCGCTTAAATATCGCCACGCAACGACCAGAAGACCTTGAACAGTCTGGAAACACCCCAACAAACCGCTAATGGCAAAGTCTAAACTCAGTGACCCAAAATATCAGGGCTGGCAGCTCTATCGCAGACTCTTTACCTATGTGAAGGTTTATCAGCTCGCTATCGTAGGTAGCATACTCGGGTACATTATTTTTGCTGCGACAACACCAGCAACAACCTGGTGGTTAGGTCTAACTATCGACGCGATAAATTCTGAAAACTACGAAGAGCTAAGAATACTAAGTCCCTTACTTTGTATTTTGATTGTCATAGTGCGCGGTCTAGGCGGTTTTATGGGTAGCTATTCCCTGGCGTCCATTGCCAATCATGTGATTCACAAATTGCGCTGTGAACTAATCGATCATCTGATTACGCTACCTGCAAGTTACTTCGATAAAACCACATCGGGAAAATTGGTTTCTAAATTTACTTACGACGTCACTCAGATAACCGGAGCTGCATCGAATGCGGTTGCTGTAATCGTAAGAGAAGGGTTTACCGTTTTAGGTTTGCTTATTTATTTGTTTATAGTCGATTGGCAACTGAGTTTAACGTTTCTGATAATCGCACCGTTCGTCTCGGGAATTGTGAGTCTCGCTTCGAAACGCTTTCGTCGTTACAGCACACAAATGCAAGATTCGATGGGGGATGTTACTCAAATAACCAATGAGACTATTAAAGGACATCGAGTTATTCGCACATTTAACGCGGATGATTTTGTCAGTGATCGTTTGCTGCAAGCGAGCGAGAGAAATCGTCGGCAGAATATGAAAATGGCAATGACTCGAAGTGCCAGTACGCCATTGGTGCAACTCATAGTAAGTATGGCTTTGGCGCTTTTGGTTTGGTTGGCGATGTCGCCGGATTTTTTCGCCGATAAATCTGCAGGTGACTTTGTTGCATTTCTTGGTGCTGCCGGGTTATTGGCGAAACCAATTCGTCAACTCACCCAAATAAATGCTGTCATACAAAGAGGTTTGTCGGCGGCATATAGCATCTTCACCTTGCTGGACGAACAACCTGAAATTGACGATGGCTCATTTACACTAGAACGAGCTCAAGGCGACATTAAGTTTGAAAACGTAAACTTTGCCTATAACGATTCAGCAAAGGCTTTGGAAGATGTGAGTTTCAGCGTTCAACCAGGACAAACTATCGCGCTAGTCGGAAAGTCTGGCAGTGGTAAGTCCAGTTTGGTGAGTTTAATCCCGCGCTTCTACGAAATAAATTCCGGTAAAATTTCTTTAGATGGCAGACTATTGTCTGATTACAAGTTATCCAACCTGCGGGATCAAATCTCAGTGGTTACTCAACAGGTTGTGCTTTTCAATGGCACCGTTGCGGAAAATATTGCCTACGGTGAAAAAGAATTAGACTCAGATAGGATAACAACCGCTGCAGAAAATGCTCACGCCATGGAATTCATTCGCAATTTACCGGATGGTCTGAATACCCAGGTTGGGGACGATGCCAGTCTCTTATCGGGAGGGCAGCGACAACGCATTGCCATCGCTCGTGCTTTGCTTAAGGATGCGCCAATCTTAATTTTTGACGAAGCAACTTCCGCCCTGGATTCCAAGTCCGAACAACATATTCAGGATGCCTTGGAAACCTTGATCAAGGGAAGAACAACATTCGTGATCGCCCATCGCCTTTCTACCATTGAAAATGCCGATTTGATATTGGTCTTGGAGCAGGGAAAGATCGTAGAATCAGGAGCACACGCGCAATTACTGAGTCAGGGTGGTCATTACGCTAGATTGCATTCGATTCAGTTTTCGGAGAACGATACGGCAACGCTTGAATGAATTTCCTGGAACGAGCCTGGTATAGGAAAGCAGGGTGGCTAATCTTATTGTGGCCATTGGCGATTGTGTTTCAAGGCCTGGCAGCTCTGCGCAGATCCTTGCAATCAATCAACACACGACCGGACTCTGTGTCCGTTCCAATCGTAGTAGTAGGCAACATCACAGTAGGTGGCACCGGTAAAACACCATTACTAATCGCTCTTTGCCAGCATTTAAAAACGCAGGGAATACACCCGGGTATCATTAGCAGAGGTTTTGGCGGTAAAGCTGCAAATTATCCAATGTTGGTAGGCGGCAATGATAGTCCCGCTGTTGTCGGCGACGAAGCGCTACTAATTGCTCGTAACACCAAGTGTCCAGTTGTTGTTGATCCTGATAGAAACTCGGCATTGCAACATTTATTAAGCAGGGAACAGGTAGATGTTGTTCTCAGTGATGATGGCTTACAACACTACAAACTGTTTCGTGACATAGAGATAGTAGTTGTAGATGGGCATAGACGCTTTGGCAATGGTCTATGTTTGCCTGCCGGCCCGTTACGGGAATCAGTTTCCCGCTTAGATTCTGTCGACTTTATTATAGTAAATGGTGCAGATGGAACTGAAGTGCGCAAAGAAGCCTCTGCAATGGAGATGGAGCCAAAATTTTTAGTGAATCTTGCTACGGGAGAAAAGCGGCCATTTAGTGGCGCTCCGTTTAATATGGGAAATACTCTACAGGCGGTTTGCGGTATAGGAAATCCGGCGCGCTTCTATACCGCCTTGGAGAAGTTGCCATACCTGGTTGAACAATTTACTTTTCCCGATCATCACCCATTCTCGCTTGACGATTTTGTTAAGGCCGAAATCGACAATAACCAACCGGTTGTAATGACGGAAAAAGATGCGGTTAAGTGCGAGGACTTTGCGAAAAACAACTTCTGGTACTTGCAGGCTGAAGTTAATTTGCAAGCGGCATTCTTAAATGAGTTTACAAAAAAAGTAAAAGACTCTATTAATGACAGCAACTGACGGGAACATGAAACTGCAATGTTAGACAAAAAATTGTTAGGTATTTTGGTTTGCCCACTCTGCAAAGGGAATTTGCACTACGATAAAGATTCCCAGGAACTTATTTGTTTAGGCGATGCGTTGGCGTTTCCAATTAAAGATGACGTGCCAGTTATGCTAAGCGAAGAAGCACGAGAGATTACTTTAGAAGAGCGGGAAAAATTCTAGTGAGCTTTACGGTCATCATTCCTGCTCGTTATGCTGCACAACGCTTGCCCGGTAAACCATTATTGGATTTATGCGGTAAGCCTATGTTGCAACATACCTACGAGCGAGCCTGCAGTAGTGATGCGAAGCAAGTTTGCATTGCAACCGACGATGAGCGCATTCAAAAAGTTGCAGAACAGTTTGGCGCTAAAGTCTTTATGACTGCTGACTCTCATCGTTCGGGCACTGATCGAATTCAGGAAGTAACTACTCAACTCGCGTTATCCAGTGATGAATTAGTGGTTAATGTACAAGCTGATGAACCACTAATTCCACCAACAGTAATCAACCAGGTTGCAAATAATTTAAGTGCCAAAGCCGATGTCGGCATGGCAACACTCTGTGAAGTGATGTCTTCTCAGGAAGAAGTGGAAGATCCAAACGCAGTGAAGGTGGTTATGGATGCCAAAGGGAATGCTTTATATTTCAGTCGCGCAACTATCCCTTATCAGGCCAGTGCTTCTGCGCAGAACTGCTTCCGGCACGTAGGTATCTATGCCTATCGAGTCAGTGTATTGAATGACTTCGTGCAGTGGCCGCCGTCGGAGCTCGAAATTTCAGAAAAACTGGAGCAATTACGTGCGCTTTTCAATGGGGTAAAAGTCCACGTAGAGGTGAGCAGCGAACAAATTCCCGCTGGTGTTGATACCGAGAAGGATCTGGAAGCAGTTCGCGCGGCCCTGGCAGCGGTCTAGAATCAATGGCGCCGAAATCCACAACTATTCAGGTACTAATGGTCTGCCTGGGCAATATTTGCCGTTCGCCAACGGCTCATGGCGTGTTTGAAAAGTATATATATGACAAAGGCTTATCTAATTATATTAAAGTAGACTCTGCTGGAACCGGCGACTGGCATATCGGCCAGCCGCCTGATCCTCGATCACTCGAGGTCGCGGCGCAACGGGGCTATGATTTGAGCAAACAGCGGGCCCGCCAGGTGGAATCGACTGATTTTCAGCGCTTCGATTATATCCTGGCTATGGATAGCACCAATCTGCGCGACCTGGAGAAGCAGTGCCCTGCGCAATACCAGCAAAATCTGCAGTTGTTTCTGCACTTCGGCGGATCTGAATACGATGCGGTGCCAGATCCCTATTACAGTGGCGCTCAGGGCTTTGAGCTGGTATTGGATCTGGTGGAAGAAGCCAGCAATAATTTATTGGCCCATATCGTTAAGCAGCACAGTTTGCCCGCCGATCAATAACCCATGGCAATAGCCCAATCAAAAAGTCTCCAGGCTTATAACAGCTTTGGAGTGCAGGCCAGTGCGGCTTTTTTCACGTCCATTGCGAATCGTAATGATCTGGAAGAAGCACTGAGCTATGCCCAGCAAGAAAACCTCCCGATCCAGGTACTAGGGAGTGGTAGCAATGTGCTCCTTATCAGAGACTTCCCGGGTTTGGTGGTCCATATCGGGAACCAGGGAGTAGAGTGGCTGGAATCAGCTTCTGCAGAGTTTGAGCGAGTACGGGTAGCGGCCGGCGAAAATTGGCATAACTTCGTAAGTACATGCTTGAATAAAAACCTGTATGGGCTTGAAAATCTTGCGCTTATTCCAGGAACAGTTGGTGCAGCACCGATTCAAAACATCGGTGCCTATGGCGCTGAGATTGCCAATTATTTTGTGGAATTAACGGCCTATGATCGGGAAGAAAATCGTTGGCTAAGCATGGATAAATCTCAGTGTGAATTTGCCTATCGTGACAGCGTCTTCAAGAGTGGCGGAAGGGGCCGATATATCGTCATTGATGTGACCTTAGAATTAAGTAAGCAGTGGGAGCCTAATCTGAGTTACCAGGCGCTGACGGAACGATTGAAAGATACTGAACCGAACCCCCAGACTGTATTTGAAACCGTTTGCAGTATCCGCCGTGAGAAATTACCTGACCCTGCTGAGTTAGGGAATGCCGGTAGCTTTTTTAAGAATCCGACTATTTCTCAGGAGAAATACGCTGCATTGAGTGAGCAGTTACCGGGACTGCCGAACTTCGACATTGAGGAAGAAGGCCTGACTAAAATACCGGCGGCCTGGCTCTTGGATAAATTGGGCTGGAAAGGGCGCAGTAGAGGTCGGGCAAAAGTTCATAACAATCATGCTCTGGTTTTGGTAAATCCAGGGGAAGCCAGTGGCGAAGACATACTTTTACTAGCACAAGAGATGAGCAGCTCGGTGCTGGAAAAATTCGGAATTGCCTTAGAACCGGAAGTGCAAATTCTCTAAATGAACACTAATGAATTACCTTTACTGACAATGACAATTTTCAAAAATTGTCATTGGGATTAGGCAAAGAATGTGAACCAGTTCCCGTTTTATTGATTAAAATTTGAACACTGTTGAACCGCTGTGCTACTAATTGAGTTATCGCCATTCTGGTGGGTCACGCTGAGAGAATAATTAGAACAATGAAACTAAATTCAACTACTTTTTCCGAAGCAAAAATTTCAATCCTTCTGGTCGACGATCACGAATTAGTTCGTGCTGGTGTCGCGCGCATGCTTGGCGATGAAGACGATATGTATGTGATAGGAGAAGCCGGGAGTGGCGAAGAAGCGGTAGAATTCGTTAAACATCACGCCCCCGACATTGTCCTGATGGATGCCCGTATGCCAGGCATCGGGGGCATAGAAGCTACCCATAGCCTGGTTAAAATATCACCCCAAATCAAGATCATAGCGATGTCTTCTGTTGCGTCAGGTGTTATTCCTTCGCAGATGCTGAGAGCTGGTGCCATGTCCTTCATAACGAAGAGCGTTGGCGTTGAAGAAATGCTTAAGGCGGTGCGCATGGTGCAGGACGGACAGCACTACGTAACCCCTGAAGTGGCTACGCAATTAGCACTGGATCCATTCAATCAGAAGGGCGGCTCTTTGTTCGACAAGCTTTCGCGCCGAGAGATGCAGATTGCTCAAATGCTTACTGACGGAAAGAAAGTTAGTCAAATTTCTCAGTATCTCGATCTAAGTCCTAAAACTGTCTACAGTTATCGCTACCGCATTTTTGAAAAACTTGGCATACGCAGTGATGTTGAGTTAACTATTCTTGCAGTGAAACATGGTCTTACCGACGATGCCCGGGATTTAGAAAAACTTCCCCAGCTGGATCGTGTTGCCAGTTGAGACCCCACTGAGCTTCAGCTAATCTCCCAAGCTTCTATTTAGCCTGACCCAGGTTGGCCTCACCCAGGCCTGACCGTTCAGGTGGATTTGGCGGTTTATGGCCACAGAAGCTCCCGAAAAATTCGATCCTAAAAATTACCTGGCGTCTTTAACGCGACGTCCCGGGGTGTATCGTATGATTGGTGCCGATGGTGATGTTCTGTATGTCGGCAAAGCCCGCAATTTGAAAAATCGTGTTGGAAGTTATTTTAGGGCTTCGGGATTGGCGTCGCGCACCATGGCGATGGTGGAAAAAATCGCTTCCATCGAGGTCACGGTCACTAATAGCGACACGGAAGCGTTGTTGCTCGAACAAAGTCTGATTAAAGAGCAACGTCCCGTTTATAACATCCAGCTGCGGGACGATAAGTCTTACCCTTATATTCTTTTAACCGAGTCCGATACCTATCCGCGCCTGGCTTTCTACCGCGGCAGCCGTAAGCGCTCAGGTCGTTTCTTCGGACCCTATCCTAGCGCTCATGCTACCCGTGAAACTCTTCAAGTGTTGCAGAAAGTATTTCGCGTAAGGCAATGTGAGGACAGCTATTTTAAGAATCGCTCACGACCCTGCCTGCAGTATCAGATCAAGCGCTGCACGGCTCCCTGCGTCGATCTGATCAAACCCGAGGACTACGCTCAGGATGTTCACTATTCAACCTTGTTTCTGCAAGGAAAAAGCCAGCTCCTCACCAAAGAACTGACTAAAAACATGAAGTTAGCGGCAGAATCTGAAGCATTTGAAAAAGCCGCGCTGATCAGGGACCAGATCATCGATCTGCGCAGGATTCAGGAAGAGCAATATGTCGCGAACCAGGGCAATGATGCGGATGTATTGGCGGCAGAACTCCAGCAACCCTATGTGTGTGTTCACGCCATCTACGTTCGTGGTGGACGCATAATTGGCAGTAAAGGCTACTATCCTCGCTTCAAGCTAGCAGAATCTCCAGCGGACGTGCTCGGCGCCTTTATTTCGCAAAACTACCTGGGTGACGACAAGGCCGCCAATATACCCCTAGAGATTATCGTGCCCACTACATTAGAAGACGGGGAGAGCCTGCAGGAAGCCTTGAGCTACGTCGCAGGACGCAAAATTAAGCTTTCCCAAAGGGTGCGGGGGCATCGTGCTAAATGGGTTCAGCTAGCCCATACCAATGCCGCTCAATCCCTTCAAGCCCATATTAGTGATAAACAGAATATCCAGAAACGTTTCAAGCAGTTACAAGACGCTATTAAGTTAGATTCCCAGCCAGCACGGATCGAGTGCTTCGATATCAGCCATACCGCAGGCGAAGGCACCGTGGCCTCCTGTGTGGTATTTGATGAGAACGGCGCAGTAAAAGCAGATTACCGCCGCTTCAACATCAAGGATGTCACTCCAGGGGATGATTACGGGGCCATGGAACAGGTGCTAGACCGGCGTTTTACCCGGCTTAGCAAAGGCGAGGGCAAGATTCCGGATATTCTGCTTATCGATGGCGGCAAAGGGCAGCTGACCCAGGCTAAGGGAGTTCTGGAGAAATTCTCTCTGCCAGAGATCTGTTTGCTAGGCATTGCCAAGGGCATTAGCCGCAGAGCGGGGCAAGAAACTCTGTATCTCGATACTGAAGCGGGCTACCGGGAGATTGCCATGCCTACGGAATCGCCTGCTTTGCACCTATTGCAGCAAATCAGGGATGAGGCCCATCGATTTGCCATCACCGGTCATCGTCAACGGCGGGCAAAAGCGAGAAAGCAATCAACGCTGGAATCAATTCCGGGACTCGGACCAAAACGAAGAAGAGAGTTATTGAAACATTTTGGCGGTCAACAAGAGATTCGCAAAGCGAGCGAAGGAGAAATAGCAAAAGTTTCTGGGATTAGTAAGAAATTGGCCGAAAACATATATGCATACCTACATAACAATTAATGTCGAATGCATCACAGTTCTTTTTGGTAGAAACGTGAGCAAGCACTAACCTAACATTCGACTTCATTTTTAGAGTATAACAGTCTGTTTCAATTCGATATAAATTTTCAGTACTGAGCTATGAATTGGGCCAACCTGGTAACTTACCTTAGACTACTGCTAATTCCAGCAGTTATAGCCTGTTATTACGCCAATTTTCCCTCGGCCAATTTGTGGGCTGCAATTTTGTTTGCAGTCGCCAGTTTTAGTGATTGGCTCGATGGTTATGTCGCACGCAAACTTGGATTAACTTCGGAATTCGGTGCGTTTATCGATCCAGTGGCTGACAAGTTGTTAGTAGTCACAGTGCTCATTATGTTGGTAGCGGTTTATCCGGCTTTATTAGTCGCCACCATCATCATTATTTCCCGAGAAATTCTAATCTCTGCTCTGCGGGAATGGATGGCGAGCCAAGGCAAGCGGAAGGCGGTGGCTGTTGCCTTTTCCGGCAAGCTAAAAACAACGGTACAGATGTTGGCAATGACAGCCTTGCTGCTTTATAGCGATGATTCTGCACAATGGGTTTGGCAATTTGGCTTTTATGGGATTCATGTCGCTGCGTTAATCAGTCTTTATTCGATGGCGCATTACTGCATGAATGCCTGGAGATCCTTTAAGGAAAGCTGATTCTTCCTTGACTCGCATTGGTTTGACATTAGAATAAGCGCCTCTTTTATGGCGGTGCTGGTAACCCAGGTAATTCCAAGTAGTTAATTGCGTAAGGAATGAAAACTGCCATAATTGTTGTAAGTCTTAAGCGGGAATAGCTCAGTTGGTAGAGCACGACCTTGCCAAGGTCGGGGTCGCGAGTTCGAATCTCGTTTCCCGCTCCAATTTTCCTCTCGATAGTTCAGTTTTTTTAATCGACACACATGCTCAATCTTTTGAGTATTGGTATAGTTCGCCGTCTTCTGGCAGCTTGGAAATTAATTTAGTGTGGCTGGGTGGGTGTAGCGAAACGTTGTTAAAGCGTTAGTTTTGAGTTTCGCGTAACGCGAGCGTTTTATCAGCGAGCCGGAAGAGTGGTTATGCAGCGGACTGCAACTCCGTGTACGCCGGTTTGAAAGCTGCGTTAGCAGCGCTGGCCGGAATTCGCTCCCGGCGATTCCGGCAGACCTACATCCGTGTAGGCCACAGCTGTAAGCTGCCCCGTAGGGGTGAGTAATTGAACTAAGTTCAATTGCGAATCATTCCGACCGGATACAGGTTGGAAGTAAAACAGAAATTTATAGGCTGGGTGGCAGAGTGGTTATGCAGCGGACTGCAACTCCGTGTACGCCGGTTCGAAAGCTGCATCGCAGCGCAGACAGCCGTCGGCTGCCCCGCAGGGGTGAGTAATTGAACTGAGTTCAATTGCGAATCATTCCGACCGTTACTTGTCGGAAGCAGATAAAAATTTAATAGGCTGGGTGGCAGAGTGGTTATGCAGCGGACTGCAACTCCGTGTACGCCGGTTCGATTCCGACCCCAGCCTCCATTATTAAAGTAAGCCCACCTAACACATGCCCGGGTGGCGAAATTGGTAGACGCAAGGGACTTAAAATCCCTCGGTGGAAACACCGTGCCGGTTCGATTCCGGCCCCGGGCACCAATAAAACAATGGATGTGTAATAAACAGTTGGATCGATGAGTAATGAAAATAATAAATTGTAGACTTATCGTAGACACATAATTTCGGTTTAATCTTCACGAGGAATTCCATCTTCCTCTTTTGCTTGATGTTCAAGCTGTAATAATTTTTTTTCTAACATTCTCACTTCTTGAAATCGTGATTCAAGAGTCTTTCTCTCTTCCTCTAGACTTTCATCTTCGTCCGCTGATTGGTCTGGCAGTACGAAATCTACGGAGCCACCCTTATCCAAGAAATCAACTAGTTTCTTTATAGACTTTGTTAGTTCCGTTATCTCATTAGCTTGTTTTTCCTTGTCCAGACCGATTTCGGCAATGGCAGAATTTAAAATATGCTCTAGGCCAGCTGCTTTTTCATCAGTGGCGGCTTTATTTACCACTTTTTCTGCATCTTGGTTTGATAACTCCAGGTGCTTTACTCGTTGGGCCAACTCCTTAATGTCGTATATTTTTTCAACTACTTTCAGCGCTTCCATAATAATGCCGCTAGTAGTTTTTGCCATTGCATATGCTGTAACCAAGCTCAGGATTATAGAGCCCTTGCTTGCGCCAATGATTTCAAAGCTTTCAGGTGCATCTCCGTGAGCCATCGTTACTCCGCGAGCAATTTCCCACCAAGCTTTCCCCCAATCTTTAAAGTCCGAAAGATTGGAAATTTTTGCATGATTTGCAAACCGTATTCTTAATAAAACTTTACCTGATTCTAGAATAATTGACTCAACTTCCTCTTCTTCAACAATCCTATTAAGCGGAGTTAGCATCTGTTTAGACCAGTTAACACCGTCATTAATGCTATTTAGAGATTCTGAAACTACTTGAGCAGCACTCGCTAGATCTAAAGCGTTAATGTACAAAGCATTTTCTAATTTCTTTTTACCATCTGTACCTACATTTTTGGCAATCCCAATTTTATTGAGAATTTCGATTTGCGCAGTAGGCAGCTCTGAAAGCGATACTAGTTCCAATGCGTTAAATAGCTTATCCCTTTGCTTCTCAAACGGCAGTTTAGCTTGATTTGGCTGAATATTTTGGTTCAAGACCTGGTGAAGCTCGGCGTATAGTTGAGATATTTCTTCTTGAACAATTTCCCGGTCTATCCAATGGCATAAATCATACAATTCTTCTACTTGCATTAATTGCGTCCTTCATGTTTTGGATTAATACTTTCTAATAAACCTTGCAAATTCTTTACCCTTTTGGCGGAAAGTCGTCGTTTCCATGGCTATCTTTTTGTTGAATTTTCCCATTTGCTCCATGGATGTAAAATTCACTACCTTGATTTTTGCTTACACTTCGTCCCCAATCGATTGCTTTTCGTTTAGTATCGAAATGCTTTGATGCGCGGCCAGCACCGCCTTTTTTAACATCCCATCCTCCTTCAGGGTTGTGAACCACATGTGTTGTTTTCTTACTCATTGCTGATTACTCCAATTTAGTATGCATATTTAATTAACAGTTAAGGGCACTATCTATTCATTGAATTCTAACGCCATTAGCTGTCATAGAATCAAATTTATACTGTATATATACCCATGTTAATACATACAGTGTATTACATTGTCAAACACATTCCTAGAACAAACGGTACAAAAGTTTCAGAAATACCAAATTGACGAATCACCGTAGCCACCAAAACCATTATTTAATATTAAAAACTGGGTGAAACTTCTGGAAGTTAAACATTGTTTAACAATTGCTAATTCAGATAACCAAGGAGTTATAAATGATTGAAATACTAACAGGCCAGGATCTTAAATCAGCTCGTGAATCCCTAAATTTGTTACAAGCAAAGATAGCTAAAGATATCGGGTTAAACCGATCATATTTGTCCCAATTCGAAAGTGAACAGCGGTAATTTAGTGATGATCAGAAACAATCACTTTAGGAGTACTATATTTCAACGGGACTCGAAGATTGTGCGATTGAAGATAGCCCAATAGAAGAACTGATAAGCAGATTCTTGGGGACACTCATAACTTAGCAATTTAAAAACTCGTTATAAACGTTGTTAAGTTATGAGTGTCCCCATTCTTTATGAATAGCAAAGGACACTATTAACTTTTAAACTTAACGATTGATGCAAGTTGAGAAATTCTACTTAAAGTTATAAATATCCCCAAGTATTTTGCTAGATTCGCATATCTACACCGACGTAAGTTCCATTGTTTTCCAATAGAGTTGGCAACAGTATAATAAAATCGTGGATTATTTTTCCGAAAGCAATCTCGGCGACCGTGTAAGTGAACTATTATCAGTTGGCTATCTCGTTAGCTGGGACAGCCACAAAGACTTCCACCCAGAAAATGGTTATGTGATTGAAATTGCCGGTAGGGAGGCTATTAGCAAACCTTGCTGGGAAGAACTTATAGAGTCCTCGAGTTTTTATAAGTCAGAATCTATTTTTCTCAATGAAATTGTGTTCACTGACAGTGTTCCATTGGTGGAATTGCCCAAGGAACTCAAGTCGATTAAATTTTTTTACCCTGACTATGATTTAGCAACCAAGATGGAGCTTAGAGTTCGGTCGAGCGCCAAGAATAAGCGCAAGGACAAGCTACGTAAGCAAAGATTGGTCGAGGCTGGAGGATTTCACGACCAAGAAGTGATCGAAGAACTGTATCGGATTCAAGAGGGGAAATGTTATTACTCAGGTGACAAGCTGGAGCGAAGCCCAAAAATCTTCTCTATAGATCACATACTTCCCGTCAATTTAGGAGGCTCAGATTGGCCTGAGAATTTAGCTCTTGTTCTGCACGAGATCAATCTTGAAAAGGGAGGGCAGGGTTCAGAAGATAAGATTTTGGCTCTGCTAGCACAGAGCAAGGGTCAAGAATGGCTAGAAGCTCAATATGATTTTATGAACAGGGTTGACAAGAAAAGGAAAAAGCTAGGTAGGCAGTTTAAACAAAAATGCGTGAAAAAATAGTGTATCAAAGAAGTCAGAAAATCAAAGGTATCAGAGTGGCTTTATTTACGAATAGGAGGGCGTTATTACAATCAAAAACGTCAATATTTTGACATAAAAAACGTCTTTGTTATAAACAAACGAAATAACTAAAGGAGTCTTGCTTTGGGACGATAGATGAAATAAAGGGCAGTCTATAAAGTGTTTTTATGTTCTTTTTAAAGTGCAATGTTTTTGTTCAGGCAAAAATCATTTTGAACTCTTACCAATAGATTATTTCTGGATTAATAGAGTATGCGTAATAAAGCCGATGGACTTCGCAGCAAATCAAACGAGCTCAAATACTCAGCTAATAGCGATACCCGAAAAGATGAATATAAATACCCAACGAATGATGTCTGCGACGATGTAGTAGTAGAAATTCGCTTAAGAAGAATTTCGAATTATGAAACTGAGGAAAAAAGCCCTAAGAGCGGAATAACACCTATCAAAAAAGAATCTAAATATACTCAAAGTTATAAGGAGCATATTGAGTCAAGTCTAAACATGTACACTGAATTCAGAGAAAGTGATGAATATAAAAAACTGAATAACGGAGAATTGGCAAAATTTGAAATACCACTAATTGAGGCGTTGGCCAGCCACTATTCATTTGACCTTCACAAATGTGCTGAAAAATTAGGGCTAACTATAGGACAGCTTCTACGAAAACTGGAATTGTATGGTATTTTACAAACCTCGATAGATTTAACTGATATTCTTTAAAATATTGGGTGTAATGCATCATTAATCTATGGAAAAAAAGAGCGCATTAGAAATAATTTAAGTAGTTAAAAGGTAGCATGCTGGCTCTAATGTCAAGGTTTCTAAAAAACTCACATACAGAAACCGAATTTCTTCAAACTTAATCTACAAATCAATCAATCTGATTCTAAAGCATTATCATTTGCTAATTATTGCTTTAGGTGCTCAATATTGGAAAAACCAACAATAGTTATAGATATCTATATCAAATTATACTGGTTACTTTGGTAGAGTTTAATTCCTATTTATTCAACAATCTCGGCGGTAAATGAGTCTGTAGTACGCACTAAATTTTTTACGATTGAACAATCTAAACCAAATGATTTAATGTCGGATTTTAGCATTTGTAAAAATGAAATTTTAGGGTTGTTTTCCGTAAGTGAAAGCAATTCAGTGCCTGCATTTGTTAATCTCCAGTTTTCGAGTTCAAACGCGACGGACGTCTCTGTGGATTTAAATACTATCGAGTGCCCTGAGCTTTCAAATATTCCTGTTTCCCCTAATTCAGCTCCATCAAAAAAAACCTTGGTCATTTCATTAGGGTAGATTAAGCCGCAATCTACAAGTTTTGTGAATTCACCGAATGATATTCCACATGATTGCATCTCAGAATTGAAAACTGTGGGAATAATACCTTCTCTCAGAGACCCATTTCGAAAAGTAAAATTGCTAACGTTATTAAATAAATTGGCTTCTGTTCGCGACAAATTTCTAAGAACTTCCAGTGTGCATAAAGAGAATGCACCTGGCTGTTTAATTTCCCCTGCTAAAATTTTGCCCCAAATTACTTGCATATCTTCAGAGCTAACTTCCTCAGCGATACTAAAAAACCGTGAAATCCATTCTAACTCTGGAGTTTCTTCTGGCACGTCTGATATTTTTGCCAATTCCAGTGCTGATTCGGAAGTGATACTTTCTATGTTTTCTTGCTCTGATCTTAGCTGATGTTCGATGCGACTCCGGATTCTGTCTATGTCTTGTAGCTTAGTTAATTCTAATTTTTCGGTTTTTGTGCCAATTGTCAATTGAGGTGATTGTGATTCAATTTGGAAACCTAATTGTCTAAGATTAGATTTTTCTAATGCATCAGTGAGCAACTTTATTTCTTCAGCTTTTGCTCTTGCATTACTTTTCAATAAGTAAGGTCCAGAGATATTGCCAATTCCTGCAGAAATGACTTCTATCAATCTAGTGAGAGGCTGGCTTAAGCCGGCTAGGTCTTTAATTTCGAATGTCATACTAAAACAATAACATATAATTGTTTACAATTTGTATAGCATTGTGCTTCAACTAAAGCAGTGTGGGTGGTTCAAGAATGTAAAGATTGTTACCTTTCTATGGATAGCTTATCTGTTTCTATTTCCGAGGTAGAGCTAGATTGATCCTTTTAGCGGAATAGAAATACAAGGGTCGATATTAAGAAATCTCTTATTGCTTCTAAGTATTTGCCTAGTTTCATAACGTATAAAATATGAGTAATTAATCTTCAGTTCAGCTAGTTAAGTCTATCGTTAGATGAAAATTATTGAGCCAGGTGCAACACATGTTGCGATCTCACAAACCAAAACAATCGCTGAGCAATCATCAAGTCATTAATTCCAATACCTTAAGCAGTATTGGCCGATCTTCCCGTGCTTTTAATACTTTGTGTCTAACAGTTGCTCTGTTGCTAGGGACAAATAGCTTCGCCCAAGAAGGCACCTTCGATAATGACATTTTTATAATCCCCTATGTTGAAGTCGATGGCAGTTTCTATCGATTGGAATTACATCTGATACCAAATCTCGATCCGCCGGAGTTTGAACTTATCGCTTACAGTGAAACCTCTATTGCTCCCGAGCTGTATGCGAGTTCTTTCTTTGACGGCTATCTTTTCGTGCCTGATGTGATTATTGATGGACTCTCTTACTGGATTGAATTGCATCAAAGTGGCGAAACAAGTTTTGAACTAAATGATTACGGTGAAAACTTAGCCCAGAACAAAAACAGCTTGGACAGTTCCAGTATCCAGCCTGACTGGCAGCGACTCGAAGGTGGGGCAAGTGATATTGGTATCGGAGCGGATGGTTCTGTCTGGGTTATTGGTACTGATGAAAGACCAGGCGGATATGGTATCTATTTTTGGACTGGTTTCGACTGGCAACGTGTAGACGGGGCAGCGGTGCGTATCGATGTAGACCCTTATGGCAATCCCTGGATAGTTAATGACTCGCACCAAATTTATTATTGGAACGGTGGCGGCTGGACTCGACTGCAAGGTGACGCTAGAGATGTGGGAATAGGGGCAGATGGAACAGTTTGGATCGCTGCCGGTGGCGGAATTTATCGATGGGATGGCTATGACTGGGAAAGGACTAGCGGCTCGGCAGTGCGTATTGACGTGGATCCCTTTGGAACCCCCTGGGTAGTTGATCACACCGACGATATATATGAGTTGATCAGAGGCCGCTGGATTAAGCGTCCAGGCGGGGCGCGGGATATTGGAATTGGTGCGGACGGTTCGGTCTGGGTGATTGGCACCAGCAGTGGTAGTGGTGGTCATGACATCTTTCGTTGGAATGGAAATTTCTGGGTGCAGGTATTCGGCTCGGCTCGCCAAATTAGCGTAGATCCGGAGGGTATACCTTGGGTGCTGGGAACCGGTGGTGAAATATACCGGGGACTGTAACTTTCTGGCGCTTAGAGCGTCTAATTAGAAATACAGGCAGTCTCGCGCTCAATCAAATAACAGGGGATGAATATGAAAGCCGTAAAAGCCGCTCTACTGGCAATATCTCTGCTTTTCTTTTCTGCTGTCATTGCAGATTCTTTTAAACATATTACACAGGTTATCGACGCTTCTGATCTGGAAAAACTGCATTTGGATATTTCCGTTGGAGAACTGGATATTGAAACCTATGATGGTGATGAGATTCAGTTAGAAGTAGATATCACAGCCCAAAGAAGGTGGTTCTCGTTTCGCAGTAAAGATGTCGAAGATATTGAACTCGAAATCGATGGTTCCGGACCGCGAGTCTATATTGGACTCAGAGAGCAGGACATTGAGCAGGATTGGAGAATCAGACTGCCGGCCAAACTGGAACTCGAACTTGATATGGGCGTAGGCGATGTTCATATAGAAGACTTCACCAATAGCCTCGACATGGAACTCGGTGTAGGCTCGGTGCGCATCGATGTGAGTGCAGATGATTATGATCTAATCCACGCCAATGCCGGAGTCGGCGATTCAAGAATCAGTGGATTTGAAGGTGGTTCGGATAATGAGCGCAACTTCATCAGTGCCGATTCTTATTATCATGGTGAAGGCGACAAAATCATGGAAGTAGAATTGGGTGTTGGGGATGTCGAGATTCGCAGAGGCTAATTCTACGAGGCTATTTATCTACTTATCTGTTTGCCTACTTACTTATAGCCTTCTTATAGCTTTCTACCCATTGATCGGACAGTTCGCTTCGCGGCGAGCTGTCCGATCAATTCAAAAGGTAGTTGATCAATTTTCTTAAATCTTACACAACTTTTCCCTATGTCCAGTTTCGTTGAAACGTGCTTCGGATATTCTGCAACAAACCATTTCATCAATTCCTGATCGACATACATACCGAAGTGATAGAGAGCGACAAAATTCTTCTGCGATGCAAAACTTAAGAATGGTAGTGGCGTGTCGGCAGTGCAATGGTAGCCGTCAGGGAATGTAGAAAGGGGCACTACATAACTCGGCATACCATTCATTACTTCTTCGAAACCAGCGGGTAGGTTTTCCACAATTACATTGCGTAGATTTGTCATGGCTTCCTGCCGTTCTTCCGGCAGCTCGGCGAGATAAGCTTGGACAGTTAATTGCTTGCTCTGCATTTGGGGAGACTAATCTATGAAGGGAAGCGAGCGAGGCGCTATGCGAGCACCTCGCTCGTGTTTCAATCTTAGAGGAAGTTATTTGGCCAGATCATGCTGCGCCACATGTGAGCGACAGGTGATCCGTCGAAGCCCAAACCTTCCTTCGGTTGTTTAAAATGTCTACTGATGATGTCGGTGAAATCATCGACATCCACCACGACACCGTCCTCAAATGAATACAGATCGTTCAAGGTGATGAGGCGTGAAGTCATATACCAACGGTGTTTCTTCGCTTCTTCCCAGGCTTGAACGATATAGGGCTCAGGCTTGTAGTCTGCGCCGAAGAATCGAATATAGGCTTCGGGATACTCATAACCTACAGACTCGTCAGGGAAGAATCTTAGGGCCTGATGCTTTTCAATTGCCCAGGCTATTTCTTCGTCCACATAGGGTGCAATCATCTGCGCGCACCAGTAACCGTGATCGGTACGAATAAAATTTCCTACGCAAATATCATGTAGCAGGCAGGCGAGAATCACCTTTTCATCCATGCCATTGTTCTTAGCAAGTCGCGCACTCTGCAAGACATGATTCGCAGGCGCGAAGCGCAACTTAAAGAAATCTATTAATGTCGGGGCCTCTGGCATCTCTGGAAGACGCGGGTCATCATGCTGATACCAAGGTCTGGTGTCGCCGGCAACTGGCTCCGGAGTAGGGTCGATGCTGCAAAACCAGGGGGTTGCTATGCGCTTATCTAATTCGACGCTCATGGCATCTTCCAGGGCGTCCGCCTTTTCTGTCAGGGTAGCGGCGCCTGCGATGGAGGCTACTGTTGCTGCGCTCATATTGCTTAGAAACTTGCGGCGATCCATATCTCAATCCTCCTTTCGGAATAAAGATTGGCTAAGTGTTCAAGAAACAGGCATAGATGTACCACAATTCCCTATGCCAGACCATTACTTTCCTAATGAAATCGGCTGGATTGAACGATTACAGGATGGGGAGTGATTCTCTATACTCACGCTTCCAATAGTGTATAAGTCGACAGCCACCGGATTGGCCTTAGCAAGGATTGTGACTTCCATGTACGAGCCGAATTTTTTATCGATCGTCCCGCCACTGTTTGCGATTATCCTCGCCATTGCCACACGCCAGGTAATTATTTCACTAAGCATTGGTATCTGGATCGGCTACTGCATCCTGGCGAGTGTGAATCCGCTCTCGGGTCTGGCGCTAGGCATTGAAGGGGTCATTAATGTATTCAGTGACGCCGGCGATACCCGGGTACTCATTTTTACCTTAGTGATTGGCGGACTTATAGCGACAATAGAGAAGGCAGGGGGAGTGCGGGGTTTTATTCACCTGCTTGAATCGAAAAGTTGGGTGGACAAGCCCAGTAAGGCGAAGTGGTTAGCCTATTTCACTGGCGTGGTCGTATTTATTGAATCGAACATCACCTTACTGGTTGCCGGTTCTATTTCAAGACCATTGTTTGATCGCTATAAAGTTGCACGGGAAAAGCTGGCCTATATCATCGATTCAACTTCCGCGCCCATCTGCATCATGATTCCCTTGAATGCATGGGGCGCGATAATAATTAGTCTCACTGCATCTGCCAGCATCGAGAATCCACTGCAAGTATTCATCGCTGCAATTCCTTTCAATTTGTATCCGATCATCGTGGTTTTATTTTCGGCCTTTGTAATCTGGCGCAACATTAATATTGGACCCATGCGCGCAGCACAGGAAAGAACTGAACGGGGGGAGCTTTTATGGCCTAACGCAACTCCTATGGTTGACCCGTCTATCCTATCATCGCAGGAGGCCAGCGGCCCCAATGACAAAGCGCGCTACATGATCGTTCCTATCGCTGCTATGGTTTTAACTATGCCAATAAGTTTATACATAACCGGTGATGGTGTGATCAGTGATGGGTCGGGATCAACCTCTGTTTTGTGGTCAGTGCTTTTTGCTTTATTAACTGCCTGGATGATTGTTCTTGCAGAAAAGCGCAGCAGCGTGGATGAACTCATGCACACATTCCTAAAAGGTGCAGGTGGTTTGTTACCGGTCGCAATGATTCTATTGTTTGCCTTGGCGCTTGGTGACGTCGCGAATTCTCTAGGAACTGGCGTCTATGTTGCAGCGTTGGCAGAAGAGTCTATTCCCTTAGCGCTGATGCTACCTTTGTTGTTCTTGATCTCGAGTGTGATTGCATTTTCAATTGGATCAAGTTGGGGCACCTTCGCCATTATGATTCCATTAGCGATTCAGATATCCCTATCCCTGGACCTCGATCCGGCACTGTTCCTCGCAGCAGTTCTATCTGGCTCCGTGTTTGGAGACCATGCTTCGCCCATTAGTGACACAACGGTAGTCGCATCGATGGCGTCGGCAACGGATCATATCGACCATGTGCGTACACAATTGCCTTATGCATTGATAGCCGCTGGTTTTGCGACAATTGGATTCTTGCTGGTTGGTTTGTTCGTGCTTTGAATTAGTTTGAGGTGGTTAAAAAATAAAGGGCCCTTGATTAGAGAGCCCTTTACTTTTTCAGCGTGTTAGCAAGGATTAGAAGGGGATTAGTCCAGCGCTATTCGAAAATCACGTACCTCGGTAATAGGTAACATTTCTATGTCGCGGAACTTCGTATTCCCTTGGTGATCTTCATCTAACAGACTACCTAAACTCGCATAGGTATCAGTAACAAACACCGACTCCTGCTTAGTGGTCTTCCGAGTAATGCCAAAGGTAATGTTCTTACGCTTTTTCGCTGGGATCTGATTGAGCATGTTCTTAGTCGCCCAGACTGAACCATTTCGCGCAAAATCACTGACGCGTGAAGCGTAGTTTATGGTTTCTCCGAGCACAGTAAATTCAACGTGACCGCCAGCGTGGTAGCTTCCGAACCATTCCTGACCTTCGTTTAAGCCAATATTCAGATGAATATCAGCAAACCAGCCTTTCTTCGCCTGCCATTTTTGGGTAATGCCTTTCATCATGTTCTGTAATTCCAGAGAACAGCGAATGGCGTTTAACTTGTAGTCACAGTCCGGCTGTGGAAAGAAGTAGTAGACCATGCCATCGCCAGCGTGTTTGCCGTAAGTACCGTAGTACTTCCGGAAAATTGGTTCGCTTTCCTGCCAGATGTTGTTTATCAATTCGAAATATTCTTCAGCCGGCAATTCCGAACAAATTCGAGTGGAATTCTGTACATCGGCAACCATTACCGTGACGTTTGTTAGGTAGGGTTTACGCTTCTTCAAGAGTTCGTTGATGACATGATTACGCTTACTGAGAAAATCCAATAAGAAGTCATCGTTCAGAACGACAGGGCTAAAGGTAAATAGAATACCCTCGCGATAGAAACAGACATAAAGATCGCAGAGCTGTGGTTCACCATCTTTAACAGGGAGAATGGCAGGGTAGTGAACCATAGGTTCCTTACCCACTGGTTCAACATCCTCATACATGTCTTTCAAGATACTTAACTGCCGTGCATCCAGTGCAGAATAAATTTTAATCAGCGCTTGTTGAGATAGTCGCTTTTTACCTGCCGCCATGTGGGGCTTCAAAATTTCCTGCAGGTTTTCCGTATCTCTTGCTACCGGTGTATTGAACAATAGCTTTAACAAGTTACGGGATTCCAGGTCACCTGGTAAATCATTGCCGTGTGAAAAGAATGAATCAGCGGCTTTCTCGTTCCACCAGATTAACTCAAAGTTGTTGTTTACCATGTAGGCAGGGCCAGGGAAGTTGTCTATCGACGCTTCCAAAGAAAGGTCGGTGAGCGATCCCTGCTCACCAGCCGAGGACGTTTTCATTGCCTGCTTAAGAGATTTTGGGACAGGGCTCAAAGCCTCGCTCTTAGTGCCAATTTCATCTGCGATTTGAGCCATTGTCAGTCCCTCTTTTTTAAGCTCTTGAACTTTTTTTATACAGTCTATTGCGTCGTCTTCGAAGTAACCCAAGCGGGTGGCACGGCCAGCCTCGCCAGCGGGCTGTTTAACAACGGGATTGGTCAGTATGCCAAGAGCCACATAGTTATTGAGGGTAGCTCTTGAAATTCCCGTAATTTCAATTAGTTGCTTACTATTTAGCATGTTATTCCGTGACTGCATTTAACTAAGGTTGGGCAGTATAATTAGACTGTATGATATGTGTCAACTGTATAATTAGACAGTATAAGCAATATAAAGGATCAACATAGTCAGCTTGTTGGGAAACACCGCGCAGAATGTCCGGTAATTCAGGCGATGTAGAGATGAATCTGTTATGTTGCTGCAGCCAAGACAGTGTGATTGGAGAGAGATAGTGAGCTTTAAAAGGATTGGTATTGAAGAAGCTAAGCAGCTTCTGCTGAATTCTGCCACGGCCGCACCTGTTAAAAGCGTACAAATCGTCGATATCCGCGACGATGAAGCCTTTGGCCAGGGGCGCATAGACAATGCGGTGCATCTACATAACGCCAACTTGCAGGAATTCGTCGACAATGCTGATTTAGACGCCCCATTGTTAGTTTATTGCTATCACGGGCACATGAGCCAAAGTGCAGCTGCTTACTTTGCGGAACAGGGTTTTGCAGAGGCTTACAGCCTGGACGGGGGCTATGAGGCCTGGGCTATTGAAAAATAAAGATATTAAAATCAATCAGATATAGAGTTTTTCTGATCTTCTTTATCTAGTACTCGCTTGACTGTCATCACAGCCACCATATAAATCATGTTAAGCATCGCCCAGGCGAAAATTTCGAAGGGCCAGAGCCTATGGGCGTCGCTTGAATCCAGTCGCGCTACGACGATCACGGCAATCCAAAGCAGCAGAATAGCCAATGGCGCAATCGCGCTAATGCGCCATTTCCCATGCCATTGTCTGATCGCGGCAATAGGCAATGCTGCACTGGCAGCTGAAACAGCGATGACAAAGATGGCGATTACCAAATTCCAGAACCATTCTGCCCCGTCTGCAGCAGCCTGAGGATCCAGTTCAGAATCGGCCCCCAGGGCAGTTAGCGGTAATGAAAGACAACAGAAGGCGGAGAAAAGTGACGATTTGCAGGCTCGAAGATAAGGAAATTGCATTGGATTAAGGTTTCGCTGCGGATGGAAGTGCGGATTAAAGCAAAGCCTGAGCTCTAACTAAAGTGTTCCACAGTGACTTCTAGTCAGGTTTGGAAGTTTGTCATGGCAATTTCAGAGTACAATCAACGCTGAAGCGAATTTCTTGCAGCTGAGGAGCGTTGTTTTGTCTTTATTAAAAATTCTATTCCGTAGCGGTATTACTGTTTTTGGCATAAGTCTGCTTACTGCCTGTGCTGCGACTACCGGTAGCGGAATTCCTGATCGAATCATTGCCGAGCGTGGTGGGTTCATACCCGAAGGTATCGAGTACGACATTGCCAATAACAGATTTTTAACGGGCTCTCTTGCTGATGGTACGATCTATGAAATCACCAACTCTGGTCAGGTGATTCCAGCAATAAGCAATCCAGATCTTGTTGCTAGCGTGGGAATTGAAGTGGACGAAGAGCGTAATCGCCTGCTCGTAGCAAACTCTCAAAGTTTCGGAGCGCCAGGGCCGGGCGCGGCAATGCTTGGAGTTTATGATTTAAGCAGTGGTGAACAGCTCGCAATGGTAGATCTTGCTGCGGTTGTTGAGAATCCTTCGGCGGACGCTTCTTATTTTGCGAATGATGTAACGGTTAGCTCGGCGGGTACTATGTTTGTTACTGATACAAGCCTGGCTGTCATCTATAGTGTTAATCAATATTACGAAGCAAGTGTATTGGTAGATTTCGGCAGTGATTCTGGATTGTACTTGAATGGAATTGAGTATCATCAGGCCGGGTATTTAATTGCAGTTTCATCGGCAGGGGGAGAGCTAATAAAAATTCCTCTCAATAGTCCTAACAGGTGGTCTTTGGTGGACCTCGATTATCCAGCTGCTGGCGGAGACGGATTGGTATGGGCTGCCGATGGCGGGCTGGTATCAACTTCAAACAATAGAAGTGCTGTTATGAAGTACCACAGCGATGATCATTGGAACTCAGCACGTCTTTCTGGCATGGCGAGTTTCGAAGGCCAGGGTACAACGGCGGCTGTTGTAGGGGATGAATTATTCGTAGTGCAGCCTCATTTCGCCGATGCTGAACCACCGGAAATTCTTAGGGCACAATTCTAAGAATTGCAGTTAAACTTTAAATACTTCCTGATACTCGATGTCCGATAGCCCGGTAAAAGACCACTATGAAAATCTCGTAGAGCTGAAATATCAGCTCTACAATAGTCTATTTCTGACACTTCCATTGGATGCAGTTGAGCAAACCGGTCTCTTACTTCCATTGCTGGAAGAAGCCAGTCACGCTGGTTTGCAGCAAGGCCTCAATCCTACCGAAATATTGGATGAGTTTTTCAAATCTCATCGACCAGACCTGGATAGGCAAACCCAGGCGCAGTTTCTTTTTAAGGTCATTCAGTACGTGGAGAGGCAGGTCGTACTGATTGACGCATTAGAAGATGCAGCCTATACAGAAATTCATCGCACCGAAGAATCCAATAAACTAAGACAGCTTACGGAACGAGTCGAAGCAGAAGGGAAGCAACAGGATTTAAAACAGATTCTTTCTTCGTTTGGCGCGCGGGTAATACTGACCGCTCACCCTACCCAATTTTATCCTGGCGCAGTGCTGGGAATTATCACCGATCTGACCGAGGCGATTAAATCCAATGATATCGGATTAGCCAGAGAATTATTGCAGCAGCTAGGGAACACTCCTTTCTATCAGAAGGAAAAACCGACACCTCTGGATGAAGCTGGGCAACTCACCTGGTATCTGGGAAATGTATTTTACCCGGCAATTGGAGAAATCTTAGACTACCTGCATGATTACCAAAGTTTTCGCGAGGCAGATTTAGAGCAACTGCTAAGCATCGGTTTTTGGCCGGGTGGCGATCGTGATGGTAATCCCTTCGTAACCACGTCTATAACTCGGCAAGTCACCGAGAAACTTAGAGCAAGAATAATCGAGTGCTATCACAGGGATGTGCGCGAGCTAAAGCGACGCTTAAGCTTTACTGGTGTGGCTACTAAGGTGGAGGCAATTGAAAAACGATTCCACCAGGAATTGACCCATGAGCTTGAGACTAGTTTTGATTCTCCTCAGGAGTTAATTAAAGAACTAGATGAGATTCAAAATTTATTAGCGGAAAAGTATCAAGGTCTGTTTGTAGATCGCCTGATTTCGTTCAAGCGAAAAATTGCCGCGTTCGGTTTTCATTTTGCCAGTTTAGATATTCGTCAGGATTCGCGAATGCTGACGCGAGCCCTGGATCATATCCTGGAGTTAAATTCAGAAATTCTTCCTCAAGGATTCACTAGTTTAAGTGAGCAAGAGAAAGTAAATGCACTACTGGATGTCTCTCAAGTCGTTGAAGTTGACCGTCTCTCTGATCCAATTACTATCGATACAATCGAGTCACTACAAACAATTCGTGATATCCAGAAGGCTAATGGTGAACGATCTTGTCACCGTTACATTATTAGTAATTGTAGAGGGCCGGTGGATGTTGCCCGCTTGATCGCTTTGTTTGCTCTGTCTGGATGGGATCTCGAAGAACTAAGCGTCGATATCGTTCCACTATTCGAAACCATCGATGACTTAAAGAGTGCCGGTCCTAACATGACCACTCTCTATGAATTACCTTCCTATCGGCAACACTTAACTAAGCGCGGCGCGAAACAAACTGTCATGCTCGGCTTTTCCGATGGCACCAAGGACGGCGGCTACCTAATGGCGAACTGGGCAATTTATGCAGCCAAAGAATCTCTAACTGAAGTATCCAGAGCCCATAACATCGAGGTACGTTTTTTCGATGGCCGCGGCGGCCCGCCTGCTCGTGGTGGCGGCAGTACTTATAAGTTTTATGCAGCTTTAGGTAAAAATATTGAATCGAATCAAATTCAACTGACGGTGCAGGGGCAGACCATCAGTTCCTATTACGGGACTCAATTAAGTGCGACCCACAATTTGCGCCAGTTGTTAGCGGCGGGAATGGAAAATAATCTTTACGACCGAGCAGAGCGTGAATTCAGTTCTGAACAGCGAAAGTTAATGGCGGAGCTTGCTCGACTCGGTCATGAGAAGTATCTCGCTTTTAAATCCCATCCACTGTTTTTACCTTATCTAGAACAGATGAGTACCTTACATTTCTATGCTCAATCCAATATTGGCAGCAGACCAGCAAAAAGAGGGTCGCAAAAAGAATTACGCTTCGAGGATTTGCGGGCCATACCTTTTGTTGGTGCCTGGGGGCAACTAAAACAGAATGTGCCGGGGTATTTCGGTCTCGGTACGGCATTGAGAGTAATGGAGGAACAAGGTCAACTTGAAGATTGCATCTCGCTCTACCAAAGCTCTGGTTTTTTCCGCGCTCTCGTTGGCAACAGCATGCAGAGCATGAGTAAAGCCAACTTTGCCTTAACCGATTACATGAAGGAAGACGCGCAGTTTGGAGATTTCTGGCATCTAATACACGATGAGTTTTTACTTAGCAGAGAGATGGCTCTGAAGGTGTCAGGTCAAACAGTATTATTGGAAGATCATCCAGGTAGTCGTTACAGTATTGGCTTGAGACAGAGAGTTGTTTTACCGCTTTTAATTATCCAGCAATTCGCCCTGATGCAAATTAAGGAGCTTGCTGATGATTCGGCTGCGAATAGCGAGCAGATAGAGCTCTACGAAAACATGATTGTGCGGAGTCTCTTTGGCAATATTAATGCGTCCAGAAACTCCGCTTAAGCTGAAAAATTACTTAATGCTTGGTATTAGGTATCCAGATGTCCGCGTAAGAGAAGGCTTCATATAAGTCCTGGTCAATAACCGAGTCTGCATCTCCCAAGCTATTTAGGGCCCGCTGTACTCCCCACAATCCCCAAATGTTATGGGGGTGCTCTTCGAGATCCTGACGATATTGAGCCAGGGCATTGTCATAAGCACCCAGTTCCATATAGACAGCGCCTAACCAGTGTCGCGGTGAAAATGGTAATGGTTCTGGTTCGTCGTAGTTCAGATTGTCGTAATAATCTGTAGCGCGACGAAATGCATCAGCAGCAGCTTCAAGGTTGCCCTCAGTCCAGGCTATTTCACCTTCAAGAATACCGGCCATGGTGCCAACAATGTCTTTGCCATCATGAAAGCGGAAGCGTGAGGTTGTGGTTTCTGTTAATTCCCAGAGTGAGTCAGATGCTGCTTTCGCCTGTTCCATATCGCCAGTTTTTAGCGCCGCATAACCTTGAGAAAAGTCATACATACTGAGATTTATCTCGCCGTTAGGTTTATCAGTTACCTCTAGCACTTCATCAAAACGACCGAAGCGTACCAAAGCAAGCGAGAGCATCGCCGTGTTGCGATTAAGTTTTGCCAGATCTTTGGCTGCTTGAATGGCGGCAGCGCTTTCGCCCCCCATGCTTGCGGCGTAATACAGCATGGTTAGATTATGGGTTGGATAAATTGCAAAGCCTTTACCTATGGCAGCTCTTTGGTCCGAGTGCCAGGCGATAGTGTTAGAACGGACCGCATCGTGCCATAGACCCATTTCGTTCCAGGTATGACTTGGCATGTGATTGATGTGACTTGCACCGGGAATGGTGTTGCCCAAGTAACGTGCGCAGGGAGCAGCCAGTTCCGGGGTCGGCGTAGACTCTGTTGCATGGACTAGGAGATGACAGGCACCTGGATGGCGAATGTCTTTCTCGAGTACCGAGAGTAAGACGTTATGGAGGCGTATCACATTAGGATCTTCCAGGCTGCGATAGCCACGCCGCTCTTCTAACAAAAACAAGGCGTCTCCATATAAAGTTACCAGGTCGAGATCATCGGGATATTTCGCTGCTACAGCAGCCATGGCGGCGGCATAAGCTTCGTCCTGTTCGCGCCGAGTCTGAGGATCGAAATCTTCCACATAACGTACCGCTAGAGCGCGAATCATGTCCGCTTCTTTTTCGGTTGCGCTGTCGATTCGAGCCAGAGCCTGTTGCAGGGTGAAATAAGCTCGCGGAGTCTGAGCCGTGGTCATGGCGCCGTTAAGATAAGATCCCCATGCCCAGGCTTCGCCCCACCAGCAGACTGCACAATCCGGATCTGCTAGATGTGACGCCTGAAATGAACGCGCCGCATCATCTTTCGCAAAGGAGTACATCAATTGGAAACCCTGGTTGAAATAGGCTTGCGCGAGTTCGTTGTCTGAAGAGATTTCCCAATGGAAATCACCCATAGCGTCGGGAAACAATTGCATCCTATCGTCGAAGGAATCGGGGTAGTCTATTTCTTGAGCCAGGCTGAAACTAATCAGGAACGTGCTTATAAATGCTAAAAATATTCGAATCATTCTAATGTCCTAAATTTGAGTAAAACAAAATCTCTCAAGCAGGCTTTGTTTACAAAGTAAATTCAACTGGGGCATTAGGACCCAGCGGTATTCCTAATATTACCCATATAACTGTCATGACTAATCCTGAGGCCAGGAGTAATAGTGAATAGGGGAGCATGGTTGCAGCTAAACTTCCGAGACCAAATTCTTTTTGCCAGCGCTGACAAAAAACTAGAATTAATGGGAAGTAGGGCATTAACGGAGTAATGATATTGGTAGCACCATCACCGACACGATAAGCCGCTTGGCTCATCTCTGGGCTGATACCAATTAACATTAACATTGGTACGAGCACGGGTGCGAGTAGCGCCCACTTGGCACTGGCTGAACCGACAAATAAGTTTATCGTGGCACCGAAAAGAATAATGAACGCCAACAAAATTGAATCTGGGAGATTTGACCCCTGTAGAACAGCGGCACCATTGATTGCAAAGATTAGCCCGAGGTTAGACCAGTTAAACATGGCGACGAAATGTGCAGCGGTAAATGCTAATACCAGGTAGTACGCAAGATCACCCATTGCTTCGCTCATCATGCGAACTACATCACGATGATCTTCTATTGTGCCGGAGCCGCTACCATAAGCCCAGCCTGCAGCAAGAAAGATAATAAAAAATCCTGCGACTAATGACTGTAATAGAGGGTCATATTTCGCCACGCCAGTGGCGTTGTCTTCTATTAAAGGTGTACCTGGCGCTATGCAAAGTACAACCCAGAACAAGATAACTCCGAGGCAGGCGAGGCCAGCACGGCGCAAGCCTCGAACTTCATTATCTTCGAGTTTCGAATGCGGTGCCTTAATCATGCCTGCGGTACTGCTTTCTGCCTCTCCGGGCACAATTGGTGCAAGCCGAGGCTCGACAATTTTATCGGTGACATACCAGATCACCGGTAGGAATACGAAGGTCATGACAGCGATGAAGTACCAATTACCAAGCAAATTGGCATTCCATGAGGGATCGAGTGTTTCGGCAGCTGCTTCTGTAATACCGAATAGTAAGGGTTCTAGCTGACCGGGAATTAAATTTGCGGAAAATCCTCCGGAAACACCAGCAAATGCGGCAGCAATACCTGCTATCGGGTGACGACCGGCTGCTGCGTATACCACGCCCGCCAGGGGGATTAAGACTACATAGGCGGCATCGGCGGCTAAATTTCCGAGCATGGCAATCAATGCTATAGCGGGAGTTAGCATCGACTGGGGTGCCTTGGCCATAGCCCCGCTCATAGCCACTGCAAACAAGCCGGATCTTTCTGCAACGCCGGCCCCCAACATAACCACCAGGACATAGCCCAATGGATGGAAGCTGGTGAAGGTTGACGGCATTTCCACCAACAGGCGTTGAATATTAGTCGCTGAAAGTAAACTTTCGGCATTGACCACTAAAGCATTACCCGCGGCATCAACTGCAGTTGGATGCAGCGCCGACATGCCAAACAATGCCGCAATGACACTGATGACCATTACTGCAGCAATACACCAGAGAAAAATAAATACTGGATCCGGGAGTTTGTTGCCGGATCTCTCTATCCAGGCCAGAACTCCTTTTGTTTCATTAGCTTGTGATTGTGTTATGTCAGTCATGTTTAACTCTGGTCCCGATAGTTACTTTATTTGATTATTATTGCGGCAGTTTAAGCTAGCGCAGTAATCGGAAAAACTCCCGAACGTCATTAAGATAGAGGTCTGGCTTTTCCAGTGCAGCAAAATGACCGCCTTCTTCCATCACCGACCAATGTCTCAAGTCATAAGCGGCTTCGGCCCAGGCTCTTGGTACGATAAAAAGCTCAGCAGGAAAGATAGCGGCGCCAGTAGGAACGTCAATAAATCCCATTTCCTTTTGTGCCGGAGTATTACGATTTTCATAATAGATGCGTGTGGATGAAGTAATACTGTTGGTGAACCAATAAATGGAAACATTGGTTAACAATTGATCTTTATTGAAATGGTTATCGAGATAACCATCCGCGCCCTGGGGCATGTCGGTCCAGCCATGAAATTTTTCGATAATCCATGCCGCCAGTCCCATCGGCGAATCATTTAATCCGTAACCTAAGGTTTGAGGTTTAGTGCCTTGAATTTGTTGATATGCCACTTCATTGGCCATGTAGGCCTGCCGGGTCCGACGGCTATTATCTTCTGCATCAGTAACATTTGAACGTTGCTCTTCATCGGCAGGTGGGCCCGCCAGAATCATGTTCGAATGCATGCCGATTAGCCGATCAGGGTAGTGATTTGCCAGATGTCGATTGATAATTGCTCCCCAGTCTCCACCTGCAATGGCGTACTGCTGGTAGCCGATGCGCTCCATCAAGTCCGCGAGCACCAGAGCGATTCTTTCCGGTGAGTAGCCGGGTTCGGAGGCTGCATCGCTGAAGCCAAAACCGGGCAATGATGGCGCTATGACATGAAATGAATCGGAGACATTGCCACCATGGGCCACGGGATCGGTTAAGGGTCCAATGATCTGGGTAAATTCGGAAACGGAGCCGGGCCAGCCATGGACAATCATCAGAGGAATCGCATCGGAATTATTTGAGCGTTGGTGAATGAAGTGCATACTTAATCCATCAATTTCGGTTTTGAATTGATCAAACTGATTTAATTGCCTTTCTTGTTCACGCCAATCGAATCCATCTTGCCAGTAACCAAGAATTTCCCGCATGTAGTCAAGATCAGTGCCATATTCCCAGGAAACATTGTCGAGCTGATCGGGCAGGCGAGTACGCTGCAATCTTTGCTGCAGATCGAGCAAATCTTCATCTGAGATAGAGATTTCAAAAGGAGTGATGTTGTTATTAGCGAGAGGTTCCGGTTGATCGTTCATATCGGCTACTTGATGTGGCTTGTTGTTAGTGAATTGCTGAGTCAGGTCCAATGGATTTGCCTGAGAACTGTTAATGCAGGTTAAGGATAGTGACAGGATTGCTGTGATGGTAAGTGCGGGACCACTGCGTTTCGGGCTGATGAACATGAACACCTCTATTTCTTAGACTTCTCGGGTTTGGAGATTATTAGTTTTTCTGCTGGTAAATGAAATCGAATATTTACAGCGCGGGTTCTTAGCTTATTCGGTCTATTGGTGTACGCTATCCAATACATAGCAAGTTCGCTGCATCATGCCGCAATCAATATAATCATTCAATACAGCTACAAAACACAGGAAAGTCTGTATGTTATTTGGTTTAACTAATAAACCACTTGAGTTGCCAACTAAGGAAACGGCATTGCCGGATAGAGCGGAACCGCTGCGATTTAAGCGGGAACATTTCGTTAATGGAAATCCTATTTCAGCACCGGTTCCGGAACATCTAGCCAGCGCAGTTTTTGGCTTGGGTTGTTTTTGGGGCGCCGAACGACTTTTCTGGCAGATACCGGGTGTATTTAGCACAGCGGTCGGCTATGCCGGTGGCATTACTGTGAACCCGACCTACGAAGATGTGTGTTCAGGGATGACCGGTCATACCGAAGTGGTCCTGGTCTATTTCGATCCTGGTGCCTGCAGTTACGAAGATCTGCTTACTGTTTTTTGGGAATCACATAATCCGACCCAGGGTATGCAACAGGGTAATGACAGGGGAACTCAATACCGCTCTGCCATTTATACTTCGACAGAGCAACAGCTGCTGGCCGCGAATAACAGCAAAAGTAAATTTCAATCTGCACTGACCGAGAAAGGGTATTCCGGTATCACTACTGAAGTCAGTCAGTTAGATGAGTTTTATTATGCTGAAGATTACCACCAGCAGTATTTAGCGAAGAACCCGAAAGGCTATTGTGGGATTGCAGGAACCGGAGCCTGTTATCACGCAGAGTAGCTATTCTTGCGTGAAGAACTCCCGAATTTCAGTTTCCTTGGCCATGGCATCGTCAAACCCCAGTTGCCATAGAGCCGTGCAAAAACCTCGTTCGAACAAAATCAGGCTCAGCATAGTGCCGGACGATTCTGATTTTATGTAGCGTGACATTGGCTTCGGTAATTCGTCATAGTATTCCATTGCCAATAAATTCAATTCCTTAGAGGGGGAAATGTCCAACAAATCTACTTCGTTCATTGGAATATTTCTTTCTTCCAGTACACCTGGCGGAACATGGGGAATGACTTCATTCATGTGACTGAGAAATTCCAAATCGTTTTCTAATGTATCCACGAAGGCACTGTTTAAAATATGCCCAACAATTTGCATGAGAGATGGTTGCTCAAACATTTCATCTTCTAGCGGCGCCTTGGTGCGATTGCCACTAACACCGATGGCGAAAATTCTGCGGGCACCTAAGTGAATTGCAGTGCTCGTTGGTGCTAATTGTCTAACGGCACCATCGCCATAGTATTGATTATCAATATATACCGAAGGGAAGATTATTGGAATCGCCGTTGAGGCCATTAGATGATTGAGCTGAATTCGGGTTCGCAAGCCGATTCGATGCGGCCCCTCCCAATCCTTAATCCCTTTCACAGCCTGGTAAAAAGAAACAGATTCGCCGGTACTGTAAGCCGAAGCAGTAACACTCACGGCGTCCAGTAGGCCAATGTCGATATTGTGCTGGATCTTGTCGAACTTGATGACCCTGGCGAGCAAATGGCTAAGCGGTTCGTTATCCAGCAGAGATACCGAATTCTCATTGGGTTTACCACTGAGCATGGAGAGTAAAACACTGGACGCACTACTTAAGAGATTGCCCGACTCTGGATCATAAATTTGGTCGCTACGAATATTTTTCCAGATGTTTTCCAGGATTCTTACCCCGGTCCGGAGGCGGTGGGCGTGAGTTGCGAGAGAAACAGCGTTGAGGGCGCCAGCAGATGTGCCTTCTATGACTTGAAACGGATTGGGAGAATGTTTAGGTAAAATATTAGCTACAGCGCGTAAGACCCCGATTTGGTAGGCGGCTCTGGAACCTCCTCCAGAAAGGATGAGCCCAATAGGCTTGTCTTTTGAGTTTTTTAATAGTGCCATGACCAGAATCCACGCTGACCGTAAATGCCGATGCTCAAATTAGAATGTGCCTGGTCGGAAAGTTAGCGAAGCTTGCTGCTCAAACTATCGGCCGAGAGCGCGCTTGTTGGAGTGAAAGTCTGTGACTCTAGGAGGTTGCGCTCAAAGCTGAGTGGAGTAGCGAGCTCAGAGACTTCTGCAACTGGAGGCTGCATTTCCTGGGCGCCGACATTGGTAATTACTGAATGAGCGATAAAGCTTAGGGGTAGGATTATAGCTAGCAAGGTCATTAGTCGATAGAAGCTGTTCTTATTATCATCGTTTATCACTGGTTCGCGGCTGATGTCCCCTAATTGCACATCGTCAATCTCCCCAATAGACGTGCCGACATTAAGTGGCTTTTTAACAGACATTGCATTAACTCGATCACTTAAAAGCCTGTTTTCCCTCTCTAACAATTCGTTCCTCGAGAAAAGTTTTTGCAAGGAGGTCTGGGAGCGCAAAACTAACTGCTGAGATTGGTCAGTGGAATGTTGAAAATTTTCCAGTGCCGAGTTGAATCCAACATTTTGCTGTTTGGATTCTGCCACTACAGATTTTGCGTCGGCCAGGGAAGCTTCATTTTGTTTAAGTAACCTTACGGCCTTGCCGTAGGAAGCTCGCAGTTTTTCATGGGATTCCACTGCTTCGCTGAATTTGCTTTCAGTCGCATTGAGCTTTTCCTGGGTCTTTTTGTTAAGCACCAGGGTTTCTTGCAGCTCCTGTTCCAATTCCTCAATGCGCGAGTTACCCAATTCAATAAGGGTAGCTTGCTGTTGATTTAGTTTTTCTGTTTGAGCGATGTGGTTTTTGGATTTTTCATTTAACTCAGACTGCTGATTCCGTTCGAAGATCAATTCTTCCCTCAGTTCGGAAAACGATTCCACTAAGCCTTCTAACTCTCGGCTTTTATTCTGATTTATCTCGACTATTTTATTGAGCTTTCGAGCATTGTCTTCATTTTCTGATTTGCTTATTTGTGCTCGCTGGATAAACGCTTCTGCCTCTTCACTGGCAGTACTGAAGTCAGCAGCCATGTTGCCAATTTCTTGCTGCTGTAGTTGGCTGCTATTTAAGATTTCTTTTAAGGCCGCACTCTGTTCTTTGCTATCGCTTTGCTGAGTTTCTGCAGTCTGTAGCTGAAGCTGCAATAAGTTAATCAGCTCCTGCGCCTGGGAATTATTTTATTGAGTAATCTAAACTTGGGAACTTGTTTCACCTTGGGTCTGAGCCAGATCTGCTTTAATAGAAAGACTTTCCTTCTTTAGCGTACTAATTTCTTCGAGTAAGGAATCTTTCGCAGAGCTTGCCTGTTGCAGTTCTTGCTGCAGTTTATTTAATGCGCCCATTAGCACCGCAGCTTGAACATTTAGTTGCTGGGTTTCGCCATTAAGGGATTCTGTATTTGCCAGAGCCCGGTTGAGATTAGCCAGGCGACTTTCTTCTTCGGAAATTATCTTTTTGCGGCGCTGCTGCAGTTTTAGTTTGTTTTTCAAATATTCGACGTGCTGTGGCAGCTCACTTTGTTCGGGAGCTTCTTCGGTAACATTCGATTCTTCGATAGTTGCATCCAGCGTCGGCAGCACTGAAAAGACGATTTCTGTTTGATCGAGGATGTCTTCGGAAGGAATTGCAGACATAAAACCGGTCCTTTGGTGTATCTCTATCCAAGCTGGATTGAGTTCTGACTCAACTTTCTCACTCTATATATAGGTGTAGTACGATAGGGTCATCTTCGCCATTGTTTTGACAGGGATTAGGCGAATCCACGGGAGATTTTTGACCACTTAACTTTGCTAGGTGGCTCAAGCACTGAACGTGGCCAGTTTATAGTGAGTATCCAGATTGTCTGATTCAAAAAACCCTAAGATAGATCCGCTAGTTATCGCGATTTCTTCCCGTGCTTTGTTCGATATGACTGAAAGTCATCGAGTTTATGAGGAGGAGGGGCTGGATGCTTACCAACAGTATCAGATAACTCGGGAAGAGGAAGCGCTGGAACCAGGAGAAGCCTTTCCCCTGGTGAAGAAGTTGCTTAACTTGAATGCGCTTCTGGAAGAATCGCCGGTGGAGGTAATCCTTCTTTCCAGGAACTCCGCAGATACCGGGCTTAGGGTGTTCAATTCGATTCAGCACTACCATTTGGATATCAGTAGAGCGGCATTTTGCGGTGGTGACAGCCCTTATCGCTACATTTCAGCCTTCAATAGTCATCTGTTTCTCTCGGCAGACGGGGCAGATGTCCGCCAGGCCCTGGAGTTGGGGGTGGCCGCCGCTACCATTCTGCCCTCGAAAAAGTCCGTGGCTGACCGTGAAAGTCTGAAGATTGCCTTCGATGGGGACGCTGTCTTGTTCTCAGATGAGTCTGAAAAAATATTTAAAGACAAAGGCTTAGAGGTTTTTACTAAAAATGAACTTGAAGCTGCTAATGATCCCCTTAGTGGCGGACCGTTTAAGCCGTTTTTAGCATCTCTGCAGCAGATCCAGCAGGCATTTTCAGCCGGAGAGGTCCCCATTCGCACCTGCCTGGTAACGGCGCGGGCCGCGCCAGCTCACGAACGGGTAGTAAGAACTCTCAGGGCGTGGAACATCAGGATTGATGAATCCTTGTTTCTTGGGGGGCTGGATAAAGGCGAATTCCTCCAGGCGTTTGATGCAGATGTGTTCTTTGATGACCAGCAAGGGCATTGTGAATCCGCCAGCAACCATGTCGCTACCGGTCATGTGCCTCACGGAGTGGCAAATGAATAAAATTAAATACAATAAGATATATTCTATTTATGAAGTAAAACATTAAATTAAGCTATAATAGCTCCCTAAGCCCAGCAGAATAATGGTCAGTATCCGCTGCAACATCTTATCCGACACCTGACTGCTCACCTTCGTACCCAAATGAATCGCCGGTAGTGATCCAATCAATAAGCTGAGTAATAAAACCAGATCCACATAGCCACTGATTAAATAGCCTAATCCGGCGAAAAAAGTCAGTGGTACGGCATGAGCTATGTCGGTGCCAATAATCCTTACTGCAGACGTTTGGGAGTAAATGGTCAGGAGAATAGCCGCGCCAAAGGCTCCAGCGCCGACCGAAGATAGCGTTACGCAAGCGCCAAGCAACAATCCCATCACCCAGGTGACCGTTGGCCGGTGTTTGTGTATGGGTGCCATGACGAATTCTGGTCTTTCTTCAACTGCGCCTTTTCTCATTTTATCTCTAAATATCAATATAATAGCCGTCACTATTAACATCACACCTAAGCTAAAGGTAAGCAGGCTTTCGAACTCAGGAGATTCCTGGAAACTGACATCGAGAAAAAAGATATGGAGCAAGATTGAGACCGGGATACTGCCTACGGCCAGCAAGAAGACTATTTTCCAGTCTACGTTACCCCGGCGATGGTGGCTGACTGCGCCACCTGCTTTTGTGATGGCAGCGTAGAGTAGGTCAGTGCCTATTGCGACCGGTGCGGGATAGCCGAAAACCAGCAGTAACGGGGTCATCAGCGTTCCCCCGCCAACCCCTGTCAGGCCGATGGCAAAACCTACGCCGGCACCGGCCAAAATATGCAGCAAGAATTCCATGTTGGTCTACATTAATTAATAAGCAGTCGGCGATCTAAAGATCACGGCAAACGGGTTGGAAAAAGTAAAATCTTTTATCTATTCTTAAAAGGAATATTTTGGCATATTTTAATAACTAAATAGCATAAGAAGATATCTATGCTATTGATATGCCGACCGGAGGAAATATGAAACTGCAACAATTGCGCTATATATGGGAAGTTGCCCATCATGATCTAAATGTCTCACAAACAGCGCAAAGCCTTTACACGTCGCAACCAGGAATTAGTAAACAGATCAGGCTGTTGGAAGATGAACTTGGAGTAGAGATCTTCTCTCGCAGCGGAAAGCACTTGACCCGAATTACCCCGGCCGGCGAGTCGATTTTGAAAACCGCCGGAGAAATTATCCGTAAGGTCGAAAGTATCAAGTCTGTTGCTCAAGAATTCTGTGATGAGAAGAAGGGCAGTTTAGCTGTAGCCACTACCCATACTCAATGTCGCTACGTCCTGCCGCCGGTTATCAGCCAATTTATCGACAAATTCCCGGACGTTGCCCTGCATATGCATCAGGGTACTCCAATGCAGATTTCTGAGTTAGCAGCAGATGGAACAGCAGACTTCGCTATCGCCACCGAAGCGCTGGAATTATTCAGTGATTTGGTGATGATGCCTTGTTACAGCTGGAATCGAGCAATATTGCTACCTAAATCTCATCCTTTAACTCAAGTATCTGAATTAACTATTGAAGATTTAACAAGATTTCCACTTGTAACCTATACCTTTGGCTTTACTGGAAGGTCAAAATTAGACGAGGCATTCACAGAGAAAGCCCTGGCACCAAAGGTGGTGTTTACCGCCGCTGATGCAGATGTCATCAAGACTTATGTCAGACTCGGATTAGGGGTGGGGATTGTTGCTGGGATGGCTCATGACCCTGCGGTTGATGAAGATCTCGTGGCAATCGACGCTAGTCACCTGTTTGAGCCTAGTATTACCAAGATCGGTTTCAGACGGGGAAGCTTCATGCGTGGCTACATGTACGACTTTATTGAGATGTTTGCTCCCCACCTGACAAAGGATCTGATCCAGGAAACTACCTATCGCCACACGAAAGCAGAGCTAGATGATCTCTTTAAAGATATATCGCTCCCAACTCATTGATTTTCGTATTTTTAGAAGGCCCGGCAATGCCGGGCTTTTTTTTGCCTGACTAGGAATTTTCCTGGATATTGCCGCGGTGCAGGCCACATTCCTTAATGGTAGCTTCCTCCCACCACCAGCGACCCTCACGTTCGTGCTGATTTGGCCCAATCGCCTTGGTACATGGCTCACAGCCGATACTCACGTAGCCGCGATCGTGTAGTTCGTTATAGGGCACATCGAACATGCGGATATACTCCCAAACCTGCGCTGAGGTCCAATTGGCCAGGGGGTTAACCTTTATTACCTGGTGTTGATCCGTGGAAAAAGTAGGATCGATCTCGATCACAGGAACCTCCACTCGGGTAGGGCTCTGATCTCTGCGTTGACCAGTTATCCAGGCATCCAATCCGGCTAATTTTGTGCGTAGTGGCTGCACTTTTCTTATTTCGCAGCACTCTTCATGACCGTTGTTATAAAAACTGTATAAGCCTTTGTATTTAACCAAATTATTGACAGCAGTTGAATCGGGAAAAAGGGCCTCAATCGGTTGATTGTAGTGATCTCGAACCCGTTCGATAAAGCGATAGGTCTCGGGATGGAGTCTGCCGGTATCCAGGGTAAATATGGCGGGAGGACTGGCATGCGTTTTACAGAGCTCTATTAATAACACGTCCTCCGCGCCGCTGAAGGAGATTGCCGTGTTAGGGACGCGGTCTAGTAGCTTATTCAGTATTTCCTTAGGCTCAGCGTCTCTGAGGGCGTCATTCAGCGCTTCAACTTCCTTTTGATCTAGCATGGTTGCGGTATTCACCATTGATTTCTAGGGGATGGGAAAGGGGGCTAATTCTCGACTATTTGTCCAAGTGGGTAAAGTAGCGCCCTAATTGACTGATTTTACTGTGGAACGCTAGCTGATGTTCCACGTGAAAAATTCAATGAAATTAAGTACTTAGACTGTCTAAATAGAAGTAGCACACTAAATGTAGACGCTCAATGGCAAAATAGCTCTATATCTAGATATTTGCCCGGTAGAGCGCCTCAGTGTCTGTCCCGGGCAGAGTTGTTCTGTTAAATTGTCGCCTGTCAAAACACCAGCGGAGCTGCGTTAGAGGAGCTGTAGGAGCCATGGAATTAGCCTGCCTTGATTTGGAAGGAGTACTAATACCGGAAATCTGGATCGGATTTGCGGAAAAGACTGGAATTGACGCGTTGCGGGCCACGACCCGTGATATCCCTGACTATGATGAATTGATGCAGCAGCGCTTGCGGCTTTTACAGGAACACAATCTAGGGCTGCCAGATATCCAGGAAGTCATTGCGACCATGTCTCCCATGGAAGGAGCCCTGGACTTCGTGAATTGGCTTAAAGAGCGCTTCCAACTTATCATTTTGTCAGATACTTTTTATGAATTCTCTCATCCTCTGATGCGCCAATTGAATTTCCCGACTTTGTTTTGCCACCGCCTGGTAGCAGATGATTCGGGGGCAATTGTCGATTACAAATTACGGCAGAAGGATCCTAAGCGCCAATGTGTAATCGCGTTTCATGGATTGAATTTTAGAGTCATTGCCGCGGGTGATTCCTATAACGACACCACTATGCTGGGAGAAGCCGATGCGGGGATACTGTTTCGGGCGCCAGATAATGTGATCGAGGAATTTCCTCAGTTCCCGGCGGTAAACAGCTACGATGAGCTGCGTCAGAAGTTTATCGAAGCCAGTAATCGAGAATTATCGCTGTAGGCAGGGATTAGTCAGGCTCTGCTGGCTCAAGCAGCAGTAAAGATCCTTCTCGCAACATGTCCAGAAGCACATTCAGCAGCTCATCATGATTTGAAAATTCAATGAAAAGCTCATTGTTTAAATGAGTTAACTCACATAGTTTAGAAATAGCATTACCTAATACTCTTGGCAGGCCATAGACACGCCCGTCCACAAACAGCCACAGGGCGTCTTCCTCTTCTAATCGAGTGAACGCAAGCCGAGAGCCAGGATTGAGTGCTATCTCTGCCTTATTGCTCTGTATAGCCGCCAGAACTTCCTCGGCAGTGGGTAAGGGATCTGCAATTGAAAATAAGTCCGGGTATTTCGGTTGGGTCATGTAGGCCCCAAACCACTTACAAAAACTCGATTGATCGGACAATTCGTTCTGGAGCAGTGAAAATGCGGCGTTCAAGTCTTGAACGCTAATTTCATGGCTGTTCTCACGAGTCGTGGAAGGAGAATCGGTAAAGCGGCTGGAGGGATCAATTCTGGCGATCAATGCATCACTGAACCCTTCCAGCATGTCAGCGCTGGAAGGTGCTCGAAATCCCACGGAATAGCAGAAGCTTTCCGATATTGCCTCGCCCCAATGGGCGTATTGAGGCGGAATATAGAGGACATCACCCGGATTGAGGACTTAGTCCTCGACTTGCTCAAAGTCTTTGAGCAATAACAAGCCGGATTCGGTGCTGACCGGTGTACTCGAGTCACACTTCTTCCCTAGCCGCCATCTGCGCTGTCCTGCGCCTTGTATCAGAAACACATCGTAGTAATCGAAATGGGGTCCCACGCCACCACCAGGGGCGGCAAAGGATGCCATGACATCTTCCAAGCGCCAACTAGGGATGAATTGAAATAAGTCCTTTAACGCTTTGAATTCACTGAATAATAGGTCCACACTCTGCACTAGCAAAGCCCAGGAGCTTGGCGGTAATTGGGTTAATTCAGACTCTGGAATTGGGCCTTGCTGCAATTGCCAGTTCGCTTCTCCGCGAACCAGGCGGCTTTCGATACCTTCTTCGCAAGCTAGCCCAGCTAGCTCATCGGCGCTCAGTGGATCCTGAAACTCAATCAATTGCTTGAGCAGCAGCGGCCGCTGCTGCCAGTGTGATTGCTGGAAGGCAGCAGGATCAAACAGGGGGCTTAGTTTGGGTGAGCTCAAATACTAGAGGCCTGATCGATGGCATTGCCTAGATAAGTTCTAGGGCTTAATTCCAGCAATTGCTGTTTGGCTGAATCAGGGATGTCTAATCCAGTAATAAACGCCTGGATCGCAGTCTTGTCGATGCTTTTCCCGCGGGTAAGTTCCTTGAGCTTCTCATAGGGTTTGTCGATGCGATAGCGGCGCATGACGGTTTGAATGGGCTCCGCCAGTATTTCCCAGCAGCCGTCTATATCATCATCAATTGCTTGAGCATTTAGCTCTAATTTACTGAGACCTTTCAAATTAGCTCGATAAGCAATCAAGCTATAGGCGAAGCCTGTACCTAGATTTCTAAGCACGGTGGAGTCGGTCAGATCTCTTTGCCAGCGCGATACCGGTAATTTATTGGAGAGATGCTGCAAGATTGCATTGGCAAGCCCTAGATTTCCTTCAGAATTTTCAAAATCAATTGGGTTCACCTTATGGGGCATGGTTGAGGAACCGATTTCCCCTGCAACAGTTTTCTGTTTGAAAAAATTCAGCGAAATATAACTCCAGATATCTCGATTGAAATCAAAAAGCACTGTGTTAAACCTTGAGAATCCATTAAGTAGCTCTGCGACATAGTCGTGGGGTTCGATCTGAGTCGTATAAGGATTCCAGGTGAGTCCCAATTCGGTGACGAATTCTGCGGCGATAGTTTGCCAATCAATTTCGGGATAGGCCGAGAGATGCGCATTAAAATTTCCTACCGCGCCATTAATCTTGCCAAGCACTTCTGCGTTGGCTATTTGCGCTTTTTGCCGGCGCAAGCGATGAACGACATTGGCGAATTCTTTACCAACCGTGGTTGGTGACGCTGGTTGGCCATGAGTTCGGGATAACAATGGTTGTTGCGCAAACTCGTGTGCCAATGATGCTAGCTTGCTAATAATCTCTTCCATGACTACCAGTAAGACCTGATCTCGACCTTCCTTAAGCATGAGCCCATAGGCAAGATTGTTAATGTCTTCCGAGGTACAAGCAAAATGCACAAACTCCAAATGAGTTTGTAGCGATGCCTGACCTTGAAGCTTCTCTTTAATAAAATACTCTACAGCCTTAACATCATGATTAGTTTCCTTCTCTATATCTTTAATGCGCTGAGCATCATCGATTGAAAACTCAGCGTATAGACTGTTAAGACTCGCAATATCCTCTTCACTTATTTGTTCCAATTCAGAAATTGATTGAGTTGCAGCTAATTTTTGCAGCCATTTGATTTCCACGAGTACGCGATAGCGCATTAATCCGAACTCACTGAAAAATGGCGCCAGTTCCTCACACTTATTCCGATAACGGCCATCCAATGGGGATAAGGATAAGAGGGGATTAGACTGCAACTCTGTCATAGGTATTTCCTGAATTACTTAATTTCTAGATTGTAGTTAGAAGCTTACGTCGAATGTTTCCTGCGGTTTCTTGCACGCGCTTGCGGTAAAAAACTAAGCGCCAGCGGCGCCCACCAAGTTGATACCAAAGCACGGCAGAACGAATACCACCCAGCAACAAAGCCCTAATGCGATTCGCAACGTTTTCGTTTTTCAGATTCTCCACCTGACCTTGAACCTGAATGCGGTAAGAAAGGGTGCTAATTGTATCTTGATAGAGTTTGGCAAGCTGCTCGAATATACGGTCTTGTTGGATTAATGCGCTCTCACTCTGTTCCGAAGCTTCATCATCTATGAACTCGAGGGGATCAATGAATTCCAATCCATGCCTGACGGCCGATTGCAATTGTTGACTGCCGTTGAACTTGTTGCGAAGCAGCAGCATTCCTAGTGTGTAGCGCATAATTTCGGCATTTTCCCGACTCCGATCATTACTGAAGACTTCCTGAACTGTGCGCAGTCCGAGATTCAAGTCGGCAATATTGGGGTAGATGTCATCTACGGAATTCGGATTGACTATCAGCAAGGAATTTATACAGGCTATCAACTCAGATTGCGGAGCCTTGCCTTTAACGGCAAGAGAATTCACCAGTGATGCGCACTGGGCGACCGCTACCATGGCAATATTCTGATATTCCCAGCGATTAAATTTATCGGCAGAACTGTTCAATGATTGCCCCTCCCAGGCAACGGTCATTTTCATAAAACACAATATACTGGCCCGGTGTTACCGCACGCTGAGCTTGTTCGAATATTACTTCAACTTGTTCGTCTGCCAAGGCTTTTACCTGACATTCTTGATCCGCTTGGCGATAACGTATCTTTGCAGTGCAGGATAAGGGTAGCTCCGGTTCTTTCAGGTTTATCCATAGCGGTGCTCGCGCTGTTAAGCGCGAAGAGAAAAGGTCTTTGTTTTCATTTCCTTGCGCAACTATTAAAACGTTTCGCTCTAAATTTTTGTCTACCACGTACCAGGCTGCTTCGGATTTGTTTTGCCTGCCGCCGATACCGAGACCCTGGCGTTGACCGTAGGTATAAAACATCAGGCCGGAGTGACTACCTAGCTGTTCGCCATCAATGGTTTCTATATTTCCTGGTTGCGCAGGCAGGTATTGTTCCAGAAAGTCTTTAAATTTGCGTTCTCCAATAAAACAAATTCCTGTGCTGTCTTTTTTGTCATGGGTCTGAAGATTTAAATCTGAAGCAATATTACGCACTTCAGTCTTAGGTAATTCTCCGAGAGGAAACAGACTCTTATGCAGGCAAGCTTCATTAACTTCGCAAAGGAAATAGCTTTGATCTTTGTTGTCATCGGTTCCTTTGAGCAGATGAGTTTCTTCACCTTTATCTTGCCTGCGCACATAGTGACCTGTGGCGATGTAATCAGCGCCTAGTTCACTGGCATATTCGAGAAAGGCCTTGAATTTTATCTCTCGATTACAAAGGACGTCAGGATTCGGGGTTCGGCCAGCGCTGTATTCTTTTAGAAAATGTTCGAACACATTGTCCCAATATTCAGCGGAAAAGTTTGCCGTATGTAGATGGATGCCAAGCTTGTCGCAGACAGACTGGGCGTCCGCCAGGTCCGCTTTGGCGGTACAGTATTCGGTACCGTCATCTTCCTCCCAGTTCTTCATGAACAGGCCTTCCACTCGATACCCCTGTTGCTGCAGTAGATAAGCAGCCACCGAAGAATCCACGCCACCCGACATGCCAATGATTACACTGGATGATGATTCTGACAATACTGTGCTCCTGTGTTATTGGATTAATCGGTTTTCTGGGTGAAGCAGTGACAATGGGTAGCTGTTTCCTGTCATAAAATCTTGAATGACCTTAAGCACCAGCGGGCTTCTGAGTTGTGATTCGAGAGTTTCAATTTCTTCCAGGCTCAACCAGCAACTATCGAGAATGTCCAGATCAAGCTCGGCATTCTCTATTTCAGCAATTGGATTGGCAACGAAACAATGACGCACATAGCTGATGCCATTATTAGGTGCTGTGTATTGATAAATTCCGAGAAAGCGCGCGATTTCGACTTGCCAGCCAGTTTCCTCTCGAGTTTCTCTTTCTGCGGCGGAGATCAGGGATTCTCCGGGCTCGAGGTGACCAGCAGGTTGATTATAAACGATTTGACCCGCTGATTTCTCCCGTACCAGCAGGAATCTTCCTTCGCGGGGGATTACACAGGCTACAGTGATATGGGGGGCGTCGCTCATTGTCTGTAAATTGCTAAAAAAGTCGAGAATCTAATCATTAATTTACTTGCTGATCAATGTTATAAATTGATTTATTCATTTATTTTCTAAGCAATGGCTTTAGCTTAAGTAGGGATTAAAGGATAATAGAAGTTCAAGCAATAGCGTGCCTTCAGCGTGAGTTAAAGGTCGAATATTGAATACAATCTGTAGATCCAATTAGTACGGCTATTTAGACAACATGAGCGAATTAACCCATATCGACGAACAGGGAAAGGCGAAAATGGTGGATGTTGGTGACAAAACATCGACCCAGCGGATTGCTGTCGCTCGAGGTGATATCACCATGGCTGCTGAAACGCTGGAGTTGATAGCGCAAGGTGGTCATAAAAAAGGGGATGTTATTTCGGTGGCAAGAATTGCCGGTATTCAAGCCGCTAAGAATTGTTCGCAGCTTATTCCGTTGTGCCATCCCCTGATGTTGTCCTCTGTAGATGTGGAGTTGGAATTGGATCGGCCGAACAATCGAGTAGTTATCGATGCAATCTGTAAAGTAAACGGACCAACTGGCGTAGAAATGGAAGCGCTTACCGCGGTTTCGGTAGCGGCCCTCACCATTTACGATATGTGCAAAGGAGTGGACAAAGAAATGACTATCGGTGGAATTAGCTTAATCGAAAAGAAAGGTGGCCGCAGTGGTCATTATCAGAAGGCGGTCTAAGCGCTAATCATGATTCAGATTCACTATTTTGCCAGCATAAGAGAACAACTCGAAAAGGATAAAGAGCAGATTTCTTTACCCGATGGAGTTGCCAGCATTGATGAATTAATTTCTCATCTGCAAACCACCGATCCAAAGTTCAACGCTGTTATCAATACCAATAACAAAGTACTAGTCGCAGTAAATCAGACAGTTGTAGATAGAAGTTATAAATTGTCTGAAAATGATGAAATCGCCTTTTTCCCACCAATGACCGGTGGCTAATCAATTAAAAACAGCCCAGCCATGATTTCTGTACAAGCCGATGATTTTGATATTGCTCACGAGTACGAGTTGATACGGAAGAGAGCAGGTGATGCCGGGGCAATTGTGACTTTTACCGGCCTGGTGCGGGAAGTCTATGATCATGGGGAAACTGAATCGGAAAAGATTCAGTCACTTTTTCTTGAGCACTATCCGGGAATGACAGAGAAGAGTTTGCAATCCATTGTGGATACGGCGAATGAGAAATGGTCTCTGTTGGATACGCGGGTGATTCACCGTGTGGGGGCTTTAAATCCTAACGATCAGATTGTCTTCGTCGGTACTGCCAGTGCTCATCGTCAAAACGCTTTCGATGCAGCGCGTTTTATTATGGATTTCCTGAAGAGTGAAGCACCTTTCTGGAAGAGGCAAGCAACGGAATCAGGAGTAGAGTGGATTGAAAGTCGCCAGTCTGATGCCGACGCCATAGACACCTGGAAAGACTCTTAAACCTCCAGCTCTCGGTAAAAACCCGGCTCCAAGTCATTGAGCGTCCAGTCACCCACAGCTATTCGCACGAGACGCAGAGTAGGGTAACCAACCGCCGCAGTCATACGCCTTATTTGTCTATTTTTCCCTTCCGTAATTGTTAACTCGATCCAACTGGTTGGGATGTTTTTACGATAACGAATCGGTGGCTTCCGCGGCCAAAAAAATTCTGGTTCTTTAACCCCGCGAGCGATTGCGGGTCTGGTTTTACCGTCTTTTAATTCGACGCCCTGTTCCAGTTGTAATAATGCAGCAGCGGAAATCAATCCCTCAACTTGAGCGAGATAGGTCTTGGTAAATTTAAATTTAGGGTCAGATATTTTTTGCTGCAACTTGCCATCGTCAGTAAGAAGCAATAATCCTTCAGAATCTTTATCCAGTCTTCCGGCAGGGTAGAAGCCTTTTTGCTGGATAAAACTAGCAAGGGTTTGTTGCTCGCCATCGCTGCGAAATTGTGACAGAACCCCGAATGGTTTGTTTAGAAGTAACAGTTTTGACATGCAATAAAAGATACCACGCAGCTTCAACTTTTAGTCGTAAGCTACTCTCACGCAAGGTGTGAATGTGATTCCAGAAAAATACCGCGAGTGATCTCGCTTGGATTATTCGGAGTCAGCAGTTGTTACTTCGCTTGGCGATTCTGCAGTGACCTCTTCGGTACTGACTTCTTCAGCTTTTTCAGGAGCTGACTCCGAAACGGGTTTTATATTTGCTGCATGCAAACCTTTGGGTCCCTGGATTGTGTCAAATGACACTAGTTGACCCGCCTTCAAGGTTTTGTAGCCTTCCATTCCGATCGCAGAATAGTGTGCGAATAAATCGTCGCCACCGTCATCAGGTAAAATGAACCCAAATCCTTTTGCGTTATTGAACCATTTAACTTGCCCGGTACTCATTGGAATAACTCCGTACTTCTTATTATTTTTTGTAATTTTTTAATGGTGGTTCAACCACTATCCGATGCTATACACCATCATTGCATCAATGTCAAAGCTTCCCGCCGCCAATGGCGAACTCTTGAACCACTGTAAGCGCTTGAATTTCACAGAAATAGTCTTATTTAAAGGTATAATCGGATTGTTCTTTAGAAGCTTCTGCGAAGTGGATAAAGGCCTTTCCATAAGCTGTAAACTAACGCAATATATTCACTCGCACAGTGACACAAAATACTGATTTGTTAGCGCCAGAACTTAGTATGCCGAACAAACATCTACTAGACTTAAAATTAAGCGGATTGCCAATGGATCCCAACAATTCCCAGGATGACGGGGATGAGGATCATGATGCGGGTTTTGCCACGACTACGGAAAAACCCAAGCTAAAGCAACCCCCGCTGTACAAAGTAATTTTAATAAATGACGACTACACCCCAATGGACTTTGTCGTCGATGTGCTACGCTCTTTTTTCAATATGAATGTTGAAAAAGCAACTCAGATAATGTTGAAGGTACACACAGAAGGAAAGGGTGTTTGTGGTGTATACAGTAAAGACGTTGCTGAAACCAAATCTGCTCAAGTGAATGATTATTCGCGTGAGTGTGAGCAACCTCTTCTTTGTTCTGTTGAAGTTGACAGATAGGTTAAGAAGCTCGCACAGTAAACGAGAACCGAAGGCGAACTATGTTAAGCAAAGATCTTGAAGCAACTCTAAATAGTGCATTTAAAGGTGCGAGAAGAAAGCGTCATGAATTCATGACGGTGGAGCATCTTTTGTTGGCGTTACTTGATAATGAAGTAGCTTCAAGTGTGTTACTTGCTCGCGATTGTGACTTAAGCCGACTTAGAGGTGAGCTTGTTGATTTCGTCGATGCCACAACCCCGCTCATACCAGAATCTGAAACTACTCGCGAAACACAACCAACTTTAGGATTCCAGCGCGTGTTGCAACGGGCAGTGTTTCACGTGCAATCATCAGGCAAGAGAGAAGTGACTGGCGCCAATGTATTAGTGGCAATCTTCAGTGAGCAAGAGAGTCAGGCAGTATATTTTCTTAAGCAACAAGATATTGCTCGTATCGATGTAGTTAATTTTATTACGCATGGTATTTCGAAAATACCTGGTCATGCTGGTGGCAACGAATCTCCGGCAGAACAACAAGAAGAAGAAACAGTTCCAGATACTTCAGCGAATCCTCTGGACAGTTTTGCCACAAATCTAAATGCTGAAGCAGAAGCAGGCAGAATTGATCCTCTTATTGGTCGTGAAGACGAAGTCACTCGAGTTGTACAAGTGTTGTCTCGACGACGCAAAAACAATCCACTCTTAGTAGGTGAGTCTGGTGTCGGTAAAACAGCGGTCGCGGAAGGATTGGCAAAATTAATTATTGAGAATGATGTTCCGGAAGTACTGAAAGAAAGTGTTATTTATTCCTTAGATCTAGGTGCCTTGTTAGCTGGCACTAAATACAGAGGTGACTTTGAAAAGCGTTTCAAAGCATTGTTAGCGGAACTTAAGAAGAACGAACACGCTATTTTATTTATCGACGAGATTCACACTATTATTGGTGCGGGTGCGGCGTCAGGCGGCGTCATGGATGCATCGAACTTATTAAAGCCAGTATTAACTTCCGGCCACCTTCGTTGCATCGGATCTACTACTTATCAAGAGTATCGTGGCATCTTCGAAAAGGATCGCGCTCTTTCTCGTCGCTTTCAAAAGATTGATGTTGACGAGCCGGATATCGATACAACCTATAAAATACTGAAAGGGCTAAAGTCTCGTTTCGAAGAGCATCACGACCTTCGTTACAGCGACAAGGCTCTTAAGGCAGCTTCGGAATTAGCTGGTCGTTATATTAACGATCGCTACATGCCGGATAAGGCAATTGATGTAATAGATGAAGCTGGTGCCTTCCAACGATTACAACCAAGCAGTAAACGTAAGAAACTAATTCAAGTCACAGACATGGAAAAAGTCGTCGCGACTATCGCCAAGATTCCGCCGAAGCATGTTTCGAGTTCTGACATCGATGCGCTCAAGAGTTTGGAATCTAACTTGAAGATGGTTGTGTTCGGACAAGACAAGGCGATCGATACTTTATCTACAGCGATAAAACTTTCCCGCGCTGGATTGAATGAGGGAGAAAAACCAATCGGTTCATTCCTGTTTTCAGGTCCTACTGGGGTTGGTAAAACCGAAGTCAGTAGACAACTCGCAAAAATTATGGGAATCGAATTAGTCCGTTTCGATATGTCTGAGTACATGGAACGGCATACGGTGTCGCGCTTAATTGGCGCGCCTCCAGGTTATGTTGGTTTTGACCAGGGTGGCTTAATGACTGAAGCCATAACCAAGAATCCACACTGTGTGTTGTTATTAGATGAAATAGAGAAAGCACACCCAGATGTTTTTAACTTGCTTCTGCAAGTGATGGATCATGGCACCCTAACAGACAACAATGGTCGTAGGGCAGACTTCCGCAATGTCATTCTAATTATGACTACCAATGCGGGCGCACAAGAAATGGCACGGGCATCTATCGGATTTACCGAGCAGGATCACAGCACCGATGGCATGGAAATAATTAAGAAGGCTTTTACGCCAGAGTTTAGAAATCGTCTCGACGCGATTGTGCAGTTCGGTATATTAGCGCCAGAAACGATTCGCACGGTAGTGGATAAGTTTCTGGTCAATCTTCAAGTGCAACTGGATGAAAAGAAAGTCCTGCTGCACGTCGACGAAGCAGCTGTGGATTGGTTCATTGAACACGGATACAGCGAATCTATGGGCGCACGTCCATTGGCGAGGTTGATTCAGGAGAAACTGAAGAAAGCACTTGCCGAAGATATTCTCTTTGGTGAACTGGCAGATAACGGTGGCGACGTTTACATCTCAGCAGAGGATGACATTACTCTCGACATAAAAAGTCGCACAAAACCGGAACGGAAAGAGCTCAGTCAGGCTAAAAGCTAACTCTTCTATTTGAATACAAGTCTTTGATTTAAGGGCAGGCTTATCGAGCGCGGTAGGTAATGCGACCTTTAGTCAGATCATAAGGCGTCAACTCAACCCTGACCTGATCGCCAGTTAAAATTCGAATGTAATTCTTTCGCATTTTTCCTGAGATATGGGCAGTCACGATATGACCATTTTCGAGTTTCACTCGAAACATGGTATTCGGAAGGGTATCAACCACTTCGCCTTCCATTTCAATTTGATCTTCTTTCGCCATGAATATCCTCAATTGTTATTCAGCGGCCGCATTGTGCCGGAATTTAGAAGAGAAGCAAAGCAGTATAGGGCCTGGAGGCGGCTTATTTCACCAAGATCCAATTACCATCTACCAGCATTTCCAGAGGCCTGAACTTGCTCTTGTATTCCATTTTTTGGCAATTCTTTATCCAGTATCCGAGAAATACATAAGGTAGATTCATCTCAGTTGCAGTTTTGACTTGCTGCAGAATGGAATAAATGCCGAGAGAGCGTTTTGATTCCGCCGGTTCGAAAAACGTGTATACCGCCGAAAGGCCTTGTTCCAGCATATCTGTGACACTGACAGCGATTAGCTTTTGCTGCTTGAAAAACAGATAGAAGCGCGTATCCACTGTTTTGGTTTTTATGAATGCCTCGAATTGCTCTGGTGTCGCAGGATACATGTCGCCATCTGCGTGACGGGTGTTGATATAGCGCTCATACAATTTAAAAGACTCGTCACAGGTTAAGTCATTTCTTTCAATGATTTCCAAGTCTTGATTATTGCTCCAAATTTTTTTGTGTGCTCGCTTCATCGTGAAATGATCAACAGGAATTCTGCAAGAAATACAGGCGCTGCAAAAATCACAATCCGGTCGATAAAGGTGGGCGCCACTGCGACGATAACCGAGTTCGCTTAACTTACTATTGAGGGATTTATCGATAACTAGATCAGGATCGACAAATACGGTTGCCGCTCTTTGATCTTCTTTATAGCTACAAGGGTGCGGGGATGTACGAAACAACCTGACGGAACTGATTACTTTTGAATTAGTGTTCATATTGGGAAGTCATTAAGTCCGCTTCTAAAGACCACTTTCCATTCTTATCTTCATGCTTTAGTAATTTGTTTAATCGTTGTAGAAATTCAGTTCGGGAGATTTCCACGGCACCCAGGGTAAACAAATGTTCGCTCGATACCTGACAGTCAATCAGCTCAAATCCCCACCGCGAAATTTGTCGAATCAGGTACACCAGGGCGAGCTTCGAAGTGTTGTCTTCCTTGCTGAACATAGATTCGCCAAAGAAAACCTTACCTAAGGCAATGCCATAAAGTCCACCAACCAGATCTGCTCCTGCCCATACTTCAACAGAATGCGCATAGCCCTGCTCGTGCAAGGTGACGTATGCCGCTTGCATGTCATCGGTAATCCAGGTGCCTGCGCCGCCACGTCGGGCTTCGGCACAGTGTTGGATTACTTCTGTGAAACTAGTGTCGAAAGTTACCTCAAAACTATGTTTTTTAATAAGTTTTTTGAGGCTACGTGACACGTTGAGCGTGTCGGGGGTCAATACCAGGCGCGGATCTGGAGACCACCAGAGAATCGGCTGTCCGGTTTCATACCAGGGGAAAATACCTTCGCTATAAGCCCTTAAAAGCCAGGCTTGATCGAGGCTGCCGCCGGCCGCCAGGAGTCCATTTGGCTCTTTAAGCGCTTGCTCTACTGGCGGGAATCCAATGTCTTCTGGTTCTAACCAGGGTAGGGGCATGACAGCTACTAATCATCCAGAAATTTTTCTGCGTCCAGAGCGGCCATACAGCCAAAACCGGCACTGGTTACCGCTTGCCGATACACCTGATCCGCGATATCACCAGCGGCAAAAACTCCTGGCACCGAGGTTTCTGTGGCATTTCCAGTCAGGCCTGTATTAACCACGACATAGCCATTTCTCATTTGCAGTTGCTCCTGAAAAATCTCGGAATTAGGCACGTGACCAATGGCAATGAATACGCCATCCACGTCGAGTTTGGAGAATTCGCCATTTTGGGCGTGTTTGATGTTTATGCCGGTAACCCCCATGTCGTCTCCGAGCACTTCATTCAGCTCATGATCCCAGGCGATAGTTACCTTGCCTTCATCTACCCGTTCAAACAGTTTCTTCTGTAGAATTTTTTCCGCACGCAAGGCATCTCTTCGGTGCACCAACGTGACATGGGAACAGATATTGGAAAGATAAAGGGCCTCTTCAACTGCCGTGTTGCCGCCACCGATTACTGCCACCGGCTTATTGCGGTAGAAAAATCCATCACAGGTTGCACAGGCGCTGACGCCTTTGCCCATAAAAGCCTCTTCTGAATCCAAACCAAGATACTGTGCTGACGCGCCAGTCGCGATTATCAAGGCATCACAAGTATATTGCGCAGAATCACCGCTTAACTTGAAGGGACGAGTATTCAGGTCCACTTCATTGATGTGGTCAAAAATAACCTCAGTTTCAAACTTTTCTGCGTGACTTTTCATCCGCTCCATCAAATCCGGACCCTGCAACCCTTCAACGTCGCCAGGCCAATTGTCTACATCGGTAGTGGTAGTAAGTTGGCCACCGGCCACTAGCCCGGTGATAACCACTGGATCGAGATTGGCTCTGGCGGCGTAGACAGCGGCGGTATAACCCGCTGGCCCAGAGCCTAGAATTATCAGGCGATGGTGTTTTACTTCACTCATAAAAATGACTTCCTTATGGGAGCTTGTATTTCCCGTTTTCCTGTATGTAATGGCAATTGCCAAGAATTAAACCCTGCACGCTATTCTACTGATTTAAGTAAGATTATTCGCTACTAGCCCCTTATTTTCTGCGCTCAACGCCCGATAACCTAAGGACATAATTGGGAATCAAAATTTTTACTGAACGATTCTCTTGAAGTGTCATCTAACTATTCTAGAAACGCTTCTATAAACTACGTGCAGGTGCCTGAATAAATTGAGAAATGCAGCGGTGTCAAAATCGAATCAAGAGACTGAGGTGAGCTCACTCATGCAGCGTCTGGTGCGAGAAGGTACGCTGATCGTGTATTTTCTGCTGGCCTTATTTCTAATAATTGCTCTGTTGAGCTATGCACCTGGCGATCCTGGATTTACCACCACCGGTAGCGGTGATTCGGTCGATAACGCGGTAGGCGTATACGGCGCCTGGATTGCAGACATTTTGTTGCATTTGTTGGGTTATTTGGCCTATAGCTTTCCGGCCTTGCTTGCCTATAAGGTTTATACCTCGTTTCGTGAAACCGAGCTGGAATCTGAATTTTCCTGGCCGCTGTTTGGCTTGAAATCCCTAGGCTTTTTCTTGCTCACTATCTCAGCCTGTGGGCTGGCGACACTGCATTTTGAAATTGCGGAAGGTATTCCTTATTTAGCCGGTGGAGTTGTTGGCTCATTAGTCGTGGATCTCAGTGTTCCGGTACTGGCTTCTTTAGGCAGTACATTATTATTTTTCGCTATCTTTTTGTTCGGACTGACAATTACTGTAACCATTTCCTGGTTAGCAGTGATCGATACATTGGGGGCATGGACCATCGGCATCAGCAGCTGGACCGTTGCCAAAACGCAAAAATGGATAGAACAGAAGAAACAGGAGCTCGCCACTAAAAAAAGATTGGAATCCCGCAAGAAGGTGCTCGATATTCACATCGCAAAGGAGAAGAAGCGGGCACCACCAACTATCAAGGCGCCACCCAAGAAAAAGGTCACCAAGAGTCCCAGAGTCGAGAAAGAACGGCAGGGTACGCTGTTTGCCGCTTCATCGGTTAAGGAGCTTCCCGCGATTGGTTTATTGGACGCCTGGCAGGAAACCAATGACTCTGGCTTCTCCAAGGAATCCCTGGAAGCCATGTCCAAGCTGCTGGAACTGAAATTAAAGGACTTTGGCATTGAGATCGAAGTGACTGCAGTGAATCCTGGGCCGGTGATTACGCGTTTCGAAGTCCAACCTGCGGCGGGCGTTAAAGTCAGTCGCATAAGCAATTTAGTCAAAGACCTGGCTCGATCACTAGCAGTCGTGTCCGTCCGTGTGGTTGAAGTGATACCTGGAAAAACAGTTATAGGTATCGAGATTCCCAATGAAAAGCGAGAGGTTATTCAACTCAGCCAGGTACTTTCATCTGCCGATTTCGACCGCGCCGGCTCAACCTTAAGTATGGCTCTAGGCCACGATATCGTCGGTAAACCGGTGATCGTGGATCTGGCGAAGATGCCTCATCTTCTGGTAGCAGGCACTACGGGCTCCGGTAAATCTGTTGGTATCAATGCCATGATACTAAGCCTGCTCTTCAAATCGACTCCAGAGCAGGTACGGATGATCATGATTGATCCCAAAATGTTGGAATTGTCTGTGTACGATGGCATTCCGCATTTGCTGACTCCAGTGATCACCGACATGAAAGATGCGGCCAATGGCTTGCGCTGGTGCGTGTCGGAAATGGAAAGACGCTACAAACTCATGTCTTCGCTCGGAGTACGGAATTTAACCGGCTTCAACAAAAAAGTTACCGACGCCAAGAAATCTGGCAAACCCATTATCGACCCAACCTGGCAAGCAGATCCAATGCTGCTCGAGGAAGAACAAACAGCACCTGAATTGGAAGCATTACCCTGCATTGTCGTAATCGTTGACGAGCTGGCAGACATGATGATGGTGGTGGGCAAGAAGGTTGAAGAGCTCATTGCCAGAATTGCACAAAAAGCACGTGCTGCCGGAATTCATCTAGTCCTGGCCACCCAAAGACCCTCAGTAGATGTGCTTACTGGTCTAATCAAAGCGAATGTCCCAACCCGTTTGTCTTTCATGGTGCAGTCGAAAGTAGATTCTCGAACCATTCTCGGTGAAGGTGGCGCAGAACAATTGTTAGGTCATGGCGACATGCTTTTCTTGCCACCTGGAGGCGGTGTTCCGACTCGTGTACATGGTGCTTTTGTCAGCGATGAAGAAGTCCATCGTGTTGTGGCTGACTGGAAACAGCGCGGTCAGCCGGTCTATATAGATGCGGTCACTCAGACGAATGATGATCTGGAGCCAGGTTCCTATGGTGCCGAGAGTGGCAGTAATGGGGAAGATGGAGATGAGCTCTATGATGAGGCAGTTCGTTTTGTCACAGAGTCCAGGAAAGCGTCAATTTCAGCAGTACAGCGCAAACTCCGTATTGGCTATAACCGCGCAGCACGCATGATAGAATCGATGGAAGCTGCCGGGGTAGTGTCAGAAATGAGCAGTAACGGCTCTAGAGAAGTTATCGCACCTCCACCTCCCCGCGATTAACACTGGTTTTGTGTGAGTTTAATGTCCCGAATAGTAGCTATCGTTGTTGCTTTAATCAGTCTTTCCCCAGCGTTTGGGCAAAGTCCTGCGATCGATGAACTCGATGGACTGTTACAGGGTATCGACACCTTGTCCGCTAATGTTCTGCAACTCATCGTCGAATCAGACGGCGGCGTGCTGGAGGAAAGCGAAATTCAAATGCATTTGAAAAAGCCCGATGGCTTCTATTGGGAAACTATCGATCCGTTTCCCGAATTAATTGTTACTGATGGAACTTATCTCTGGAACTATCAACCCGATTTGGAACAGGTAGTCATTGAAGACTGGGACAACGATGATTCTGAATTAGCCGCGCAATTACTGAATGGCCGCACTGATAATCTTGCCGAAGAATATACCATTGAATTAGTAAGTGACGATGAAGCTGCTAATTTCGAATTAACTCCCCTCGCGCTCGATAGCGTTTATGAACAAATTACGATCAGCTTTATCGCCACCAATCTCGACATGATTCATCTCGATAACAAAAACGGAGAGCAAACCGTTTGGCAGTTCAGGGATATCGAAAAAAACCATAACCTGGCCGACAGTTTGTTTGTATTCGAGCCACCCGTTGGCATCGACGTGATTGAAAACACCACTAATTGATCAATCCAGGATAATTCATGAATACTTATATTGCAGTCGCTATAGGTGGGGCTCTTGGTTCGGTGTCTCGTTATTGGATAAGGGAATCGATGGAGAGAATTAGTGGCTCAGCATTTCCCCTGGGAACCTTTACTGTAAATTTGTTGGGAAGTTTTTTAATTGGCGTTTTATTCGTAGTATTTGCAGAAAAACTCGAATTAGCAGAGCAATGGCGACAGTTATTAATTGTGGGATTTTAAGGGGCAATGACGACATTCTCCACATTTTCTCTGGATGCTCTTTTGTTGTTTCAACAAGGTAACTACAATACCGCTCTTTTTTATGTTTTAAGCAGTGTTGTGGCTTGTCTGTTTGCAGCCTATGTTGGCATGCAGTTTACAAGAGTCGTGCTCTAAGCAATTTAGGAATAGAAAATGTTAGATCCGAAACGGATTCGAACTGAACCGGAATTAGTCGCAGAAAAACTGCGGATTAAAAAGTTTGATCTGGATATTGAAAAACTGACTACCTTGGATAGTCAGCGCAAGAAATTGCAGCTGGAAACAGAAGCTCTGCAGAATGAACGCAATTCCAAGTCTAAATCTATCGGTAAGGCGAAAGCAGCCGGCGAAGACGTGTCTGAAATACTCGCCGGCATGGAAACGATTAAGTCCGAACTTGAAATCAAGAAACATAAATTAGATGAGTTACAGCAAGAGTTAACAGATTACTTGCTCGGCGTACCCAACGTGCCAGATGATGAAGTTCCTGCGGGAGATGATGAGAATGCTAACGTGCTGGTGGAAACCTGGGGAGAAGCAGTTAAGCACAACTTCGAAATCAAAGACCATGCGGAGCTAGGTGAAGCTTTGGATCATGGGCTCGATTTTGCCACGGCTGCGAAAATTACCGGAGCCAGGTTTGTTGTTATGCAGGGACAGATGGCAAAACTGCATCGAGCCCTTATTCAATTCATGCTGGATATTCATACCAACGAGCATGGTTATACGGAAGTAAACGTCCCTTACATCGTTAATGCTGACTCTTTACTCGGAACTTCACAATTACCCAAATTTGAAGAAGATCTTTTTAAACTGGAGCATGATCCCGCGTTTTATTTGATTCCTACGGCTGAAGTTCCAGTGACAAATTTAGTGCGTGATGAAATTCTAGAAGCAGATTCATTGCCATTGAAATTTGCTGCCCATACTCCTTGTTTTAGATCTGAGGCAGGGAGTTATGGAAAAGATACCAAAGGGATGATCAGACAGCATCAATTTGAGAAGGTCGAGCTGGTGCAAATAGTAAAGCCTCAGGAATCGAGATCCGCTCTAGAAGAATTAACTCATCACGCGGAAGTCATTCTGCAACGTCTTGGATTAGCTTATCGAAAAGTGATTTTGTGTGGCGGTGACCTGGGCTTTGGTTCTGCCAAAACTTACGACCTGGAAGTTTGGTTGCCTTCCCAAGATACTTATCGTGAAATTTCTTCTTGCAGTTGTTACGGCGATTTTCAAGCTAGGCGAATGCAGGCACGTTGGCGAAATCCTGATACTGGCAAGCCAGAAATGGTGCACACATTAAACGGTTCTGGCCTGGCTGTAGGCAGAACTTTAGTAGCAATCATGGAAAATTTTCAGGATGAGGCCGGTCGTATTCACATTCCTGATGCACTTAAACCTTATATGAATGGTATTGAGACGCTGCAGTAATGGAATTCCTGCCACTATTTCTGAACATTAGGGAACGGCATTGCGTAATAATTGGCGGAGGGGAAGTCGCCTGGAGGAAAGCGAATCTTCTCCTTAAAGCCAATGCCAGGCTCACCATAGTTGCACCTCAATTTAGTTCGGAAATTATCGGGCTTGCTAAAGACTCTCTTTGTAACTGCATTGAATCAGAGTTCTCTCCAGAGCACATTGACGACGCCAGTCTCGTTATTGCAGCTACCGATAGTGAAAAAACAAACTCCTTCGTAGCGAACATAGCCAACGATAAAAATATTCCAGTTAACGTTGTCGATAAACCTGCACTCTGCTCCTTCATCATGCCAGCCATTGTCGACAGGTCGCCGGTAGTTGTTGCGATTTCATCCAGCGGTAGATCTCCTGTTCTAACTCGTAAAATAAAAGAGCTCAACGAGATTTTTATTCCTGGCAGGGAAGGGCAACTCGCGGAACTCCTTGGCAGCTACCGCGCACAGGTTCGGGAAAAATTTTCCGAATTTTCTGATCGTCTTCGTTTCTGGGAAATGTTACTGGAGACTGAGCTGAGTGAATTGGTCTATAGCGGCAGGATGGATGATGCAACAAAGCTGATCGAAAATTTCTTGGAGCAATCAGCGGGAACTGCTGCACAGGGCGAGGTTTATTTGGTGGGAGCAGGGCCAGGTGATCCAGATCTGCTCACCTTGCGCGCATTACGCCTGATGCACAAGGCTGATGTAATACTTTATGACCGCCTGGTTTCTCAGGAAGTTATGGATAAGCTTCGACCCGATGCTGAAAAAATTCATGTTGGAAAAGCACGGGCTAAGCATTCGGTGGAGCAGGAAACTATCAATGAAATGCTAGTTCGCCTCGCGCAAGAAGGGAAAAGAGTGCTGCGATTGAAGGGAGGCGATCCGTTTATTTTTGGCCGCGGGGGCGAGGAAATTGAATCTTTAGCTAAAGCTAATATTCCCTTTCAAATAGTTCCTGGAATAACGGCGGCTTCGGGCTGTGCCTCCTATGCTGGCATTCCCTTAACTCACCGCGACCACGCCCAATCTGTGCGCTTTCTTACCGGTCATTTGCAGGCAGGAGTGTTGGAACTCGACTGGGAGAATCTAGTCCGGGAACATGAAACTCTGGTGTTCTATATGGGCTTGCTTGGTATTACTACAATTTGCACAAAGCTCATAGAGCATGGCATGGATCCAGAGATGCCAATTGCAGTGGTACAGCAGGGCACAACTAAAACCCAGCAGGTGGTATCCGCAGACTTAGAGTCGATGCCTGCGCTAATTGAGCAAGCCGGATTGAAAGCACCAACAATAATTATAATTGGAAGAGTTGTAAGCCTGAGGGAAACCCTAAACTGGTACGAGCCTTAAAGGCAATTATCAGGCTTTGGCAATCCTGCTATCTTGCTTGCAGTCTTGGCAGGCGATCCGCGGAAAAGCTTCATTAGATAGACACTTCGCCCTTTATCGGAACCTAGCTCTCGCTTTACCAGACTTATTAACGCCCGAGTTGCGGGAGACATCTGATGGCGCCGATAAAAATTTCTTAACAGCTTGATGACTTCCCAATGAGAGGGGCCGAGCTTAATATTTTCCTGCTGAGCCAGAAATGCAGCGACTTCTTCGTCCCAATCGTCGAGTTCTTTTAAGTAGCCTTCCTTATCGAGGGCAGGTGTAATTCCCATTGCTAGAACCAACTAATGACTTTGTCATATTGAGTACAAAGCTCTACAAACTTGCGGTAGTTTGCAATATCTAAACTGGATTCTTCAGCAACTTTTAATCCCCTGGCACTGATGTCTTCTTTCAATCCGAAGCAGTTTATCTTTGCAGGGATCTTGCTTAGCAAATCCTGGTTTGCGCAATGATAGACACCGTCTTCGATAAAGAGAATGGCGTCATCATCACTTATGGAAGCTAAACAACTTTCTAGAAGTTGAGATCGAGGGGAACGGCTGATGGTATGGAGGCTGCTCATAAATTAAAAACCGAATCACTTTCCGCCAGGATGGTTTTTAATTCATCACTCGCTATGTGTATTGCCTTGATCACTAAATCATCGGCAGTCAGGGCTCTTTGCGCTAAAGAATCTTTACAGACATAAACATTTTCTATGCCGTAAAGATCGAGAGTCTCTAAGGCATTGCCAAGAGTTTTTGTATTAATCGCTTCAGCATCCTGATGCTTTAAAAGCTGATAGACGCCATCGTTTAAAAAGACATAGTTAACCTTCTGTTCGAAAACAGCTGCCGCTAGTGCCGCATCCAGACAAAGTTGAGGACGATTGCTCCCATAGGGTGCAGTGCGGCTGACGAAGGTAAATGATTGTGAAGAGTTGTTACTCATTGCTTAGCCAAAGTTCACAATGCGGTCGGATTTAATCGCTGCGTCAATTAGTTGGCCTAATCCCGCAATTTCGGAACTGTCACTTATACTTGTGGCTGAAAGATCGTGTCGATCTGCTTCTTGTTGATTAATAACTCCGCGCCTAATAGCGGAAGTAACACAAACTACAGAATCCAGTTCATGGTTACTGATTAAGCTATCCCATTTAGATTGCAGATTTACTTCATCTTGAGGTGTTATTGCGAGCCTGTTCGCATTGTGGACACCGTCGGAAAAAAAGAACAGGCGAAAAATTTCATGGCCTTCTTCTAAAATAGTTTTAGTAAAATTGTATGCTGTCGAAGCAGCTTCGGAAGAGTAGGGTGCCGCGTAAACGACTATTGAAAATTTCACGTTAGAATTGAAATCTTTAGTATTGAAACAAAAAGCCCCAGCCAAGCCGGGGCTTCTTTAGAATGAATTTAATTTTTAGTCGTCACCTGAGAAAGCCATTAACAAATGAATCAGGCTCATGAATATGTTGTAGAGCGAAACATACAAAGTGATAGTGGCCAATATGTAGTTTCGTTCACCTCCATGAATTATCTCGCTAGTCTGATAGAGAATTACAGCGCTTGAGAAAAACATAAAGGCAACTGACATTGCCAGTTGCAGAGCAGGTATTTGCCATATGAGGCTTATAATGATTGCCGCAATTAGCACGAAACAACCTGCAGCTATGAATCCGCGCAAGAAAGAGAAATCCTTTCTCGATGCTAATACCCAACCAGACAAGCCGAAGAAAATAAATGCAGTTCCACCTAAAGCAGTCATTACAACTTCACTACTTGACTGACTGGAAAGGAGGAAACCTATAAGCGGTCCAACTCCAAAACCAATGAATCCAGTGAAGCCAAAAGTTGTGACCAATCCCCAGGGGCTGTTAGCAAGGCGGTGGGTTGCAAATAAGAATCCGTAAGCGCCAATTAAAAACATCCACGGATGCAAAGCAGGGGCGTTAAAACTTAACAGCGCAGTAAATGCACTGAAAGCGAGTGTCATGCCCAGAAGCAAATAAGTGTTCTTGAGAACCTTATTAACTGCTAATACCGATTCCTGGCTTTGAGCAATATTTAAATCAACTTCGTTCATCGAGATCTCCAGCAGTGATAAACATAAATAACGTCTTTGTGTATTGTAGTTAAATTAACGACCAAGTGTTGTTTTGCTTTATTTCCATATTGGGGTTCTGACTTGTTATTTCAATGGCTTACAAGCACAGAACCAGTGTCGTTCAGAGAAATTATCATACCCCCTAGGGTGCCAAAATCAACGCTTTTCGATATCCAGAAAAAGCCCAAAATCAGCGCCGAGGCCTTATTTAACTGGAGCTACGATTAGTGTAAGATTCTGCCCCTACCGCGGAGGGGTGGCAGAGCGGTTGAATGCACTGGTCTTGAAAACCAGCGAGGGTGAAAGCCCTCCGAGAGTTCGAATCTCTCCTCCTCCGCCATACTCTGCTCGAGCTCCCTGCACTCCGCCTATTAAGAACTCCGCTCTATTATTATTCACATAATTAACGGGCGGATGAGGAGAGTAAGAGAACTCTCGCAGTTCGACAAACTGCGTCAGCAGTTTGGACAGCCGCAGACTGCCCTGAAAGGGTGAGAAATTGAGCTAAGCTCAATTACGAATCAATCTCTCCGGCTAAGGTTATCTGCTGCCTTCCAGCCAATTCGAATAAATCCAATCCCCAAACCCTGCCACATTCCCGCCACAATTAACCCCCACATCGCCCTTATTGAACAATCGCAGAGCCAGATTCAATTGGTTTAATAGAAACTCAATCAACTACAAATTGATTGAATCCTCCTTGAGCTCGACCCCGCTCATAGGCCCTCTTCGGAGGGCCTTTTTTTTGTTAGGAGGAAAGGTAGGAGAGTGTTTCAGCGACGGGTAGGGATGTCGTCAACCGAACTTATGCGTCGTTGATTCAATGAAATGAAATCCGCCAGGATGCGACCGCTTTCGAGGATGAGCGGATCGTCTTCATATTCTTCATCTGCAGCATCTTCGTCGTTATCGGCTAGAGTGGTAGTGTCGTCATTCGCCAGGGCAGGAGTCTCTTCTTCAGCTTCTTCGTCCACCCATTCTCTAAGAGGAATTCCCTTCAAGGCGCGACGCATATTTTCTGCATCAAATTCTTCGCGTCGACTGTCTTCTCTTTGCTGCTTAACCACGGTTTCATTTAATGAAAGGGTTTCTCGTTCGCGCAATTCTCGAGTACGTTCGATTTGACCCTCTAGATAAATGAAATCGGGAGAAGTACTGGCGCGCTCTTCATATAAAGAACGTAGTTCAGGTAGTAGCGTCTGTATTGCATGGTAAGTTCTATATTCTACTGGTCTTACAGTATCCCAGGGCAGAGCACCATCGAGACTGCTTTCACCTATGTCTTCATAGGCGTCGTAGAAATCTGGAAATTCAATATCAGGAATCACTCCACGGTGCTGTGTGCTCGCTCCTGAAATTCGATAAAACTTAGAACGAGTAAGTTTTACCTGGCCATAATCCATCGGGATAATTTCTTGCACGGTTCCCTTGCCAAAAGTTTGACCGCCGAGAACGATACCCCGTTGATAATCTTGAATAGCACCTGCGAAAATCTCTGAAGCAGACGCGCTAGTACGATTCACTAAAACAGCTAATGGTCCATTGTAAGCAACCTCAGGATCATTATCTCCGAATGGCCGAGTGAATCCGTTGCGAATTCCTGAGTAGCGAATCTGCACAGTTGCACCGGTTTCAATGAATAGTCCTACTAGCTGGTTTGCCTCACTTAGGCTACCGCCTCCGTTATTGCGGAGATCAACAACCACTGCATCGACTTCTTCTTCTTTTAACTCTTCCAGTAAATTGCGAACGTCACGAGTGGAACTCTTGAAGTCTTCTTCGCCCCGTGCTGCCGCTTCGAAATCGAAATAGAATGTTGGTAAATCGATAATGCCAATTTTATAAGTCTCATTGTTATAACTTAGTTCTATAACTTCTTGCTTAGCCGACTGATCTTCTAACTTAACTGTGTCGCGGGTAATATCAACGATGGTTGCGCTGGATTCAGTGACGGCATCTGCCGGAATAACATTGAGTCTAACCACAGTGCCTTTTTCGCCGCGAATTTGCGACACCACATCATCCAGGCGCATGCCAACCACATCCTGAATACCGCCATCAACGCCCTGACCGATACCGATAATACGATCACCTTCGCGCAGTTCATTGCCGCGCTCGGCAGGTCCACCTTTAATAAGTTCTACAACCTTTGTGTATTCTTCTTCAGTGGTTAGTTGCGCTCCGATTCCTTGTAAAGAAAGAGACAGACCCATGTTGAAATTTTCAGAGTCCCTTGGAGAAAAATAGGCGGTATGGGGGTCAACGGTTTTTGCTACCGTCGATAGATAGGCTTGAAAGATATCCCGCTCATTCGTTTTTAGAATTTGACTGAGTTGATTGCGGTATCGTTTGGAAAGCTTTTCCTGGATTTCGTCATTGGTATCACCGGCAAGCTTTAAGCTGAGCACACTATTTTTTAATCTTAGTCGCCAGATCTCATCTAATTCTTCGGTGCTGGATGCATAGGGCGAATCTTCGCGATCAATATCTATAGATTCATTTAAGGTGAAGTCCATCTCGGGGATGCTGTTTTCGACACGATTGACGGCGTAGATAAGCCTTTCCAACACTCGCATATAATATCGGTTGTAGATTTCAAAACCTGGCTCGACACTGCCTGCTTTTAGAGAATCATCAAGGGTATAGCGGTAGACGCTTAGCTCATCGATATCATCTCTAAGAAAATAAAGGTTGGAACCATCGAGTGCATCAAGATAGTGATCGAAGGCGATGGAGGAAAAATTGTCGTCAATCTCTACCGCGGCATAATGTTTGGTTTGCAACTCTTCGAGCAAATCGATTGCCGTTTCACCATATATTTCCTGGCTGGAAATTGGCGTATACAAGGCATCGATGTCGAGAACTGTATTGAGTTGATTTAGCTCTTCCTGTGCGGAAATAAAAGAGGTGAAAAGGCAGAATATTGGGAGTGCAGCTAAGTAGAAATTTCGGACTAGTGGGGACTTTGTGGTTTGCATAATTCCTCGCAAAAAAAATCTTCCTAAGTCAATGAGACAGGGATTTGCGCTAATCCTGTTCAGCCAATTCGGCAATTCTAGAGACTAAGCTAAATCGCAGGTTGATAGAAGTAATTTTCTGTAATATTAAGAATAGTCCGATCAAGCGAAATACGGCGCCTTCAGCGAATAATTTTGTGCCGTGCTGTGGCATGTCTTTCGGCTCGTTCGACGTCTATATATCGATCTGTAATTGCACTAGAGCCATGCCCTGCATCGTCTCTAACATGCTCTCTAGGGCGGTGCTTCACATCATCTGAGATACCAGTATGGCGTAGCCAGTGAACGGTAGCAGTGCCCAAGCGATCTGCGTCCTCGATAAACCCTTCTTTGCGCATCTTTTCGGCTGCCAGATCGAAGCAAGTCTGGACGATTCCTCGAATTTGGCGGGTACTGGTAATGCCGCCCTTGCCTCGGGTTTTGTGCACTAAGGGACTGGATTCCCCAGGAGCGGGAAGTGCAGGCAAACCCCGTGAGAGGCGGTAACACTTGAGAGCCTCGAGCATCGCGTCAGAGACTGATATCTCCCGTTCTTTATTTCCTTTGCCAACGGTGATGAACCACCAATTTCCTTCCTGATCCGGCTGAAAATGGCCCATTTGCGGTTGCCAACGGTTTGTTTCCACCAATTCAGAGATGCGCAAATACATGGCATATAAGGCATTCATCACGAATAGGGTGCGTTCATGGCCAGCTGGATCTTGTTTTGCCAGTGATTCAGCGGCATCAACAACAAATTCCCATTGCAGTGGGGATAAGCGACGAATTTTTCCCTGGGACTGTTGTTTGCGTATAAATTTGCTCTTCTGGCGTATCTGAGAAACTGGGTTCGCTGAAATATAGTTCTCTTGAATCAAGAAGTTAAAGTAGCTACTTAATACGCTGAATAAAGATTGAATAGCAGCCTGGGATTTCACGTATTCGCCCCCTGGGGATACATAGGGGCGCCATTGCTTGTTGGGTACTCTTTCACCATTGCGCTGCAGGAAGCGCGCAACGTTTTTCTTGCCTATCCAGGTCGCAGGTGGCTGTTTCGCGAATTCTACATAGTTCTCTATGTCTTCCCGAAGAATCTGATTTAGCGACTTTTTTGCTACGATCCAACACCAATGGAGAAAATGTTCAATCTCTCGACGGTAGGTGCTGAACGTGTCTGGGCTGCCACGATAGCTGAAGATGAACTCACTAGCATACTGGTAGTCAGTTAGCGCATCTGCCGGGGCATCCTCGATAAGATGGGAGAGGGTGGTCACCGAATTCTTAAAAGGATTGGGCATTTCCTCCAAAGTATCGAAAAATGCGGCAGGAGATTTAATGTTCTGCATTAATTATCGCTATTAACGTTATGTAAATAATAAGAAAAGACAAAGAGAGTTTGCACCGACTGTAGAGTTTTATCAAGCGAAATTGAGATCGACGCAGGCCTTACCTATGATTAGTCGGTTAGAGAAGCACATAACTTGATGCCTTACCGAATCGATTTTTGGGCCTATGGTCTGCTACGGAGAATTATGGCCGTGGAGCTTGTGCTGGCAACGACTAAGAATAGGAGGGGAAGGAAAAACCGAGATAGAGGGAAGAGTGAAGGCTCTATGTTGTTTCAAGTACCGGCCGCGCCAGCCCCGAAATTGGATTGGGCATGTTCCTCATGCGTAGATGTCACTGGAAACTGAACGGAGTGCTGTACTCGATGATCGGGGTTCGCCATTTCTACAAAGGCTATGGATGAGATGATTTGACTTAAACCCGTTCGTTCTGGATGGCGATTGCTAATTAGTTTTATCTGCAACTGTACCCATTTAAGTGCTTTTTCTTCATCACCGTGCCACTGACAAATCTTATTCCATAAATGCATATCAACATCGATTTCTCTCAGTTTGTTCGACCAGTCCATTCCCACCAGGGCAATATTGTTGAGTTCGTTGATAGACATTGGCTCTTCAGTAATATTTCAGTTTTGAAATCCTAATTTACCACTAAGTATGTGGTGAATATCAAAATAAATCGTGGCGGTATTAAACTTTGTTTGCCTATTAATAAATTCGTTTATAGCAGGCCGTTCTAACTAGATAATTTTGCAAAAAAGCTGTGGAATATCTGCAAGCTAAAAAGATATTTTGAGGTAGTAAAAGAAATACTAGCCTCACTAGATCTTGCATTATAAATCTAGGCTTTTATTCCTTTTCCTCATTAAGCACACTTCATATATTCTGGAACCGGATGGCATTCTTCTGGTTCATTTAAGCTGATACCGATTACGCAATTTCGACCCTGGCTCTTGCCGTAGTACAAAGCCTTATCAGCTTCTTTTGTAAGTTGTTGGATACTTTTGATGTGACTCCCACGCACCGTGACAACTCCTAGAGTGAGGCTTACATATTCCAGACTATTTGCCTCGTACGGCATTTTCCGCTGCAAGATGTCTTGTCGAATCTTGTTCGCTACTTTACAAGCGCCGGCGTGTTCTGTGTCGGGCAAAACAACAATGAATTCCCCACCGCCAAACCGGCCGATGAAATCCGTAGGTCGTTTAGCGCAACTGGTTAAAGTTTGAGCAACATTGATTAAACATTGATCACCCGCAGGATGTCCGTTCACGTCGTTGTAACGTTTGAAATGATCCACATCGGTCATGATGATTTATAAGTAAGTGTCGTTACGTCGGGCTCTACCAGTTTCTTGCAGTAAAGCAGCCGCTAAGGCTCGCCGGTTGGCGAGACCTGTTAAATGATCGGTATTGGCCTGGTTGTTAATTATCTGTATCAGTTCTTGCTGGTACTTGGCGAAAATAACCGCAACCCAGGTACCTATAGAAACTGTTGAAACTATAGCTAAAAACCGAGCGATTAGGAGTCCTTGCTCGTCCAGGGGACTCGGTAAGATCTGACCATTCAATTCCAGCACGAAGAGCAGGGACAGAATAGCCATGACCAAGCCCATGGCAATCCAACCTGCCAATGAACTTACAAGCAAGACAGCCAGGATTGGAAACACAGTACCAAGCAAAACCGTCGGTCCTGCAAACGCCCCATTGTTCATGCTGGAAGCCCCCAAACCGAAGAGTAAGGCTGCAGCCATCAATCCACAGGCAATTTTCAGCGAGCCATTTCGATAGAGGTACATTGAGTTCGCGAGAGTCAATATCGCGCACATTATTGCTGGATAGGGGGGATGTGATAGACCAAGCTGTATAAAGCGAAACACCACGAAGGCACACATCGTTAAAAACAACAAAAAATTTGTCGTCTGAATCATGCGCCGGCGTTTGGCTTGCATTGTTCTTTCAAGTTCGCTAACCATTGGCATCCTGCCCGCGCAATCCTTACTATTGAGTATAGTCGTAGCAAGTTGGAAAAAGCGGTCGATACATAGATAAATTCGACTAGTCAGCTTCCTCTGTCAGGTGTGATTGGATACCTTTTAATGCAGCGCCGAACTCGCGGGATGTAAAAAGTAATACTTCGCGTTAAGTTACTAATACAAGCAGATGATTGAGGAGTAGAAAATGGTCAGATTCGCCTGGAAAATCGGAGGGGTTTTTCTATCTCTGACCCTTGCCACCGTAGCGAATGCGCAAAACTGGGAAGCGCCACGCACGGCAGATGGCAAACCTGATTTGCAAGGAGTATGGACCAACAAAACCCTAACTCCGTTAACACGCAATAGAGAGTTCGGAGAACAGAGTGCATTAACTCAAGAACAAGTCGCACGTTTGGAAGCCGGGCATCAGGACTTTCTTGATGCTGAATTTGCCGACAGCGATCCCGACAGAGGTGCTGGTGCTGGCGCGCAGGCGGGAGATGATGGCAATACTGAAGACGGCTATAACGAATTCTGGAAGGATCTAGGCACGCATATTCAGATGATAAACGGAGAATACCGGTCCTCTATTATTGTTGATCCCCCCGATGGGCAGATTCCCTACGCAGGAGACCCCAGAGCCAGGTTCCGCAGAGATCCTAACGGCCCAGGCCCTTATGATGGTCCTGAAGGTCGGCCCTTAGCGGAACGTTGTTTATTGTCTTTTGGTTCCCACTCCGGGCCACCCATGTTGCCGGTAATGTACAACAACAATTACCAATTCGTACAAACAGATGATTACTTCATGATTCTTTCGGAGATGGCCCATGATGCACGTATTATTCGCCTCGATGACAGTGAGCATTTAGAAGATATGAGGAAATGGATGGGGGATTCGGTGGGTCATTGGGACGGTGATACCCTGGTGGTGGAAACCAAGGGCTTTAACCCTCAGCAAAATTTCCGTGGTGCATCTGAGAATTTAACGGTAATTGAAAGGTTTAGCCGTACTTCTAGCAGTGAAATCTTATACAGCTTCACTGTTGAAGATCCCAGCGTGTTCAGCCAGCCTTTCACTGGGGAATTGATGTTTAACTCCCGTCCAATCCAGGAATCCATGTATGAATACGCTTGTCACGAGGGAAACTATGCCCTGTCAGGCATCCTTGCCGGCGCGCGAGAGCTAGAGCGACAAGAAGCGGCTGAAAACCAGTAATCGTCTGATTTGTAAGGCAAGCAGACTCAAATCTGCTCGCCTTCGTATCTTCATTATTCAATAAAAACAAGAAATTATAGGTTTTAATTATGGTTAAGTATCAAGAACCATTGGAACTTATGGGTGTTCCCGGATCTCCCTATACCCGGAAGATGCTGGCGCTGCTGCGCTATCGAAGAATTCGGCACCATCTACTGCCTGGTTCCAGACATCGAGTTGCCACAGATGGGGATGGAGATCGCTACCGTGCTCGACCTATGCCGAAAGTGCCTCTATTGCCTACATTCTATGGCAGAGATGAGAATGGTGAGGAAGTAGCAGTCTGTGATTCCACCCCTCTGATTCGGGAGTTCGAGTCACTCTCAGCGGATCGCTCCGTAATTCCCGCTGCGCCTGCATTTGGGCTCATCAATTCAATTCTGGAAGATTACGGCGACGAATGGCTGACCAAAGCTATGTTCCATTACCGATGGACCTATGAGCCAGATATCAAGAAGGCAGGGCAGATGTTACCCAGGTGGAACAATATAACGGCGTCTGATGAGTTAATGGCGGAAAGAAGCCAGGAAATCTCAGATTTGCAGATTTCCCGCTTACGTTATGTTGGTTCAAACCCTGTCACCCGAACCACCATCGAGGATAGTTTTCAAAGGTTTTTAGGTTTATTAGATAATCATCTGAATTCATTCGCTTTTCTGCTTGGTAAAAGACCAGCCAGCTGTGATTTCGCTGTCTATGGTCAACTTACCTGCCTGGCCTTATTTGACCCAACCTCACAGCAGCTGGTCCTGGAACACGCGCCGCGTGTACATGCCTGGACTGAAGTGATGGAAGACCTGTCAGGCTTTGAGCTGATGGACAATGACTGGATCATAAATTCTGAGGCAGATACAGAACTTCCACCGAGCCTAAGTGCCATTCTTAAGGAGGTCGGTGCAGTCTATGTTCCTTATTTACTGGCAAACGCTAAGGCCGCGAAAAACCAGCAACAGCAATTCAAAACCACTATTGCTGATGAAGACTGGGAGCAGCAGACGTTTTCCCATCAATACAAGTGCCTGCAATGGCTATTAAATGAGAGAGCTGAACTTAGTAACGGGCAGGGAGCACACTTCGATCTGTTGATTGGAAATACTGAAATATCCCATCTTTTCAAACAGATACCGGGTCTTTCATAAGTATACTATGAAAATTCTCTAGTCATTCAGCCAGACCAGTATTTCAGCCTCATCGTCTGTATTGATTAGATCAATGTCTTCTAGCCGGGCAATGTCTAAGCCTGGTTGAAAATTCCTAGTAATCAAATTCTTACGAGTAAATAGAGCAAATTTGATGGGATTGCCATCGGTTGCCAGATGTTTTCTGTACAAATTGGCCAATTCGGTAGCCACAATGATGTGTTCGACCGCCGCTGGGTAACTGGTGCGGCTTTGATAGTCCAATAACACGTGATCTTGTCCCAGGCGATGGCATTCATCGATGGCCGATTCAAGGGCGATAATGATTGATTCTGTTTGAGTGTTGCCGTTTTCGTATGAGCAATAGACACACTTTGCAGGGTTTAGGTGGTCCTTCAATTCCATAGCGGTTCGTACGTTTAACGTTTCTTCTTTGCGCGAACACTAATGGTAGGCGGTATCAGCTTCTTAGATAACTGGGGAAATACATGAACACCGTTAATTTCAGGGGCTAGTCCGACAAGTGATCATGTCCAAGTGTTCTGGTAATAGGGCTTTTCGGACCTAATACATTATTCTCTATTTTCCGGTAATTTTTATTACCGGAAATAACGTCAATCCTTTAAATATGGTCATTCGCGCCCTAGACCATGATTCATCGCCTTTTGAGCAAATCTGTACTTTATAACCATTAATGTTCTTTACGTTTAGTGCGCATAGTGACGAACTCTTCCGCTAAGGTGGGATGGATCCCTATGGTTTGGTCAAAATCGGCTTTAGTTGCCCCTGCATTCATCGCTACGGCAAAACCCTGTACCAGTTCACCAGCATCCGGGCCTACCATATGTAAACCAATTACCCGGTCAGATTGCTGTTCAACCACCAGCTTAATCATGGCCATCTCATCACGGCCGCTTAGTGTATGTTTTAGCTGTTTTACTGTAGCAACATAGATATCCACGTTAAGCCCTTGATTTTGTGCTGCTTGTTCAGTCAATCCACAGGTGCCCAAATTGGGGTGGCAAAACACCGCTGTGGGTATATTTTGGTAGCTCATGTCCTTAGAATCACCGGAAAACAGCGTTCTGGCGACGATCTGACCTTCAGCTAAGGCAACCGGGGTCAAGGCAACCCGATCAATCACATCACCTACCGCATAAATACTGGGCTCGCTGGTCTGGAAATGGTCATCTACAACCACAGCGCCATTTTTTGCCAGTTCAATATTGACGGATTCCAAGCCCAAGTCCGCTGTCAGTGGCTTCCTACCGGTCGCTGACAATACACAATCGACTTCAATTTCATCTCCTGAGTCAAGGAACGCTCGTAAGCCTTTGTCATGTTTACGTATTTTATCGATATTTGTTTCGAGTTTTAGTGGTATATCATGGCCAATTTCAGCCGTAATAAAATGCCGTATTTCTTCGTCAAAGCCGCGCAATAACAGGTCTCCGCGGTAGCTAAGAGTGGTTTCGCAGCCAAGCCGTGAAAAGATGCTGGCAAATTCAACAGATATATAACCCCCACCGACAACTAACAGGCGTTTGGGGAGTTCTGCCATGTGAAACACGTCATTGGAGGTAATTGCATATTCGGCACCTTCATAATCTGGTATCCAGGGCCAGCCACCGGTGGCAATTAAGATGTATTTCGTGGAGACAGTTTTACCGTCGACTTCTACAGTATGGCCATCTTTTATACGCGCTCGTGCTTGAAACACCTGCACCTGGTTATTATCAAGTATTGCTTTATATATACCGTTTAAGCGATTAATTTCATTGTTTTTATTTTTCAGAAGAGTCTGCCAATTGAAAGACATTTCTGGTATTTCCCAGCCAAAACCGCGGCTGTCTTCTACGTCATCCCGATAATGCGCTGCATAGCTGAATAGCTTTTTCGGCACGCAGCCGACATTCACACAAGTGCCCCCAAAGTAGCGTTCCTCAGCCACGGCAACTCTTGCACCGAGGCTTGCCGCAATGCGACAGGCTCTAACACCGCCAGAACCGGCGCCTATGACAAATAGGTCGTAATCAAATTCTTCCAAGCTAGGTTATCCTTACTGCAATCGATGGGTTTTGAGAGGCGCATTATGCACCAGCTAGAAGCCCCAGAATACCTGATGTTATGCAAAATAATCTCTTTGAAGATCAGACAAATCCGGCGCATTTTGAAGATTGTGACTTAGGTGATGCTTCAATTCGTGAATACCCCTGTGCCTGGCAAAAAGATGAAGCCGAACTGCTGCTGCAACGATTAAGCGCGGGTATCCCCTGGCAGCAAGACAAGCTGCGAATTGGAGGGCGCGAAATACCGGTGCCGAGACTGCAATGCTGGATGGGAGAAAGAGGCAGCGTTTATGGTTACTCTGGCATTCGCCTGCAACCCATTGATTGGAGTGAAGAAGTTCTACTTATTCGGCGACGAATACAAGAGCTCACATCCCTCACCTTCAATTCTGTGCTGCTTAATTACTATCGGGATGGCAGAGATTCTGTGGCCTGGCATGCCGACGACGAGGCAGAACTTGGCCCTTCTCCTATAATCGCTTCGGTCAGCCTTGGAGCAGCACGTGAGTTCCAGTTAAGACGCAAAACCCGGGATAAGACAGAGAAAATCAGGCTTAACTTGCAAAACGGTAGTCTGCTGGTGATGGGGAGTACCCTGCAAACCCACTGGGAACATCGCTTACCCAAAGTCAAACACTTACAGGAAGCACGAGTGAATCTGACCTTTCGTAACATCGTAAGCAGCAGCCAATAGTAAGAACTACTATCTCTGAATTAGCTGTTCACTCGAAGACTAAAAAAATATCGCTCAGCTCGAGAAAATAGCTTTCTAAGCAATATTCTCTTTTCAAAAATTAGACCCAGTTCACACTCCGGTTCGATGTTCGAACTGGGTTACACTTATAGTCCAATTGACCTAAAAAATTCCTACTTATTCCCCAAAATAATCGTGGGATATGTGGCACTTTGTGTTTAATGTGGTCAAAAAATGTCACCAATTTAAGACCTTAGCCGGGATTAGTGCCGGTATTTCTACCCTGTTGTGCCCTGGCGAATGTGACATAAGTCCGTTACTCATCTTATTCAGGCAATAAAATTTGCATCACTTAGAACGAAATTGTCTTTCACCAGATTGCTTCGAACTAAAAACTAAATTTTTTAAACCTGTAAATTTTTAATCCTATTGAAATGATAGAGAGGAATTGATTAATGAAATCATTGAAAGATCAAATCAAACGTGTGACGAAAACGGGACTCATCGTTGGTTCCATGGCGGTCGCTCTTGCAGCACCTTAGACTTTCGCCGCTAGTGGAACCGTATCAGTCGATATAGATTTTCCCCCACTACTTATTCTTTATTACTATGACAATATTCCTATAACAGTTGATGCAGCGAGCTTCGCTTCCGCAACTGGTATGGACGCACCTGCGGGTTGTAGCGTAGATGCTCCTGGAGTCGAGTGTAATGTTGTCGCAGCGCCAACTCCGACTCTTACTGCAGCACTTGGTTCAATAACAGCAGATGCTGACATTGCTACCGATGGTGCTCCCGCAGCCTTAACTACAACAATTAGCTTCGACATTAACAACGCTTGGGGCGTTCGCTCATTAGTTGGCGGCGCTGGAACTCTGGACGCAACTATCACTCAAGGTGGTGGTGACTTTGTAGCAGCCAGTGCAACTTCTGATCTAGCTGGTTCTGGTGGCGTTGCTTCATCTTTGACACTTACTTCAGGTTCTAACGTAGGTGATTTGCAGTTTGATGTTGATTTGCTCGCATTGGCTGATCCTACAGTAGCGTCAGATACGATCACTATTACAGTCGTACCAACCCCATAAAAAGGGTTTAGTTCATGACGATTGTGACTAACACAAGCAATGTACTTCTTTATAAGTACAAGAAAACGCCAGTTAAAGTTGTGCTGGCGTTTTTTCTGCTTGTTATACCTTCATTAGCACAAGCTCAGGTTTGTGATAACGATGGGATCGTCGTGGCATTTGATGAAAATAATGGAGCCGTTGAACTCAGAGACGTAAGAGTCAGAGAGATTACCGGCAATCGAAGAAATGATATTGACGTCTCAATAGTCGGCCCTGGCATTCAATCCGCTAACTGGACTGGAAGCGAATATGCAGTTAATGGACTAAGTAGTTCTGCATTCCCTGACAATGGGATTGGCAGCTCGCAAGTTCGTCGCCGAGAGAGAAGAGTCTGGGAAGCTAGATTTCCTCGAGGAATGTATGAATTCAATAACAGAAACAACTTAAATCTTGAGCTGGTAGTCACCGTTGCTGGGGGTCAAGCCTCACATATTAATGGTGGCGCAGCTTCCGTCGTTACGCTTGCAGTTGCAGATTTGGGCACTAACGCTCAATGGTACGGTGGAAACCCGAGGTCCCTAAGAAGACTCAGGGGCCATTTGCAATTTCGTTACACGGATTTCATGCAACTAAGCATGGCAGGAATTCATCGAGCAGACGTCAGTGTTTGTGTAAATGTACGAGGAAATATATGAAACATCCTTGGGGAAAAATTGAAGTAATCAATGCTGTTCTAGTGACAGCCCAGATAGTGCTGGCAGCACTACTCATATTTTTTAGCGTCAGCAGCAGTGCTCAACCTGCTCCACGCATGGGTATATCCCCAGATAGATATCAAATTGTTTTCGACGAAGCTGGTGGCGAAACACAATCCCTATTAGTTCAGAACTTGAGTGACGAGCCGCTTTCATTGAGTTTGTCAGTGAGTAACTGGGTATTGAATGATGACAATCAAATTATTGTAGCGCCTCCTACAGAGTCTTCACTGGATCAATGGATTGTAATCAATCCATTGCGCGTTACCGTTCCCCCCGGTTCTCCTCAGACAATACGCTGGGCGATCATGCCGCGACTGCAACCGCAACAGGGAGAATACAGAGCAATCATCTTCATAGAAGAAGAGCTTCCTCCACGAGCAGATCCTGACAATACAGAAATTAGAATGAAGATGCGCTATGGCCTGCCAATCTATGCCCACGTTGGGGAATCAATTGAAAGCGCAGAGCTGCACGGTTTGGGAGTTACTAGAACCGGTGACAGGTTAAACATAGAACTTTCTAATGATGGCAATACCCATTCCCGTCTTTCTGGCAACTATGGCATTTGGCCAACGGCTGAATTCCCAGGTAGCGAAGAAGCATTGAAGATGCTGCGAGCAGTAAATCCCGAGAATCAAGATACCGTGGATTTCTTTGCAGGCAACTTACCTCCATCAGTAATTCTGCCGGGCAATCGACGTAATATTCCATTGCCAATTGAATTAGAAGAGACAGGCGAATTTACCATTCAGCTTAATGCTGGCTTTGCGCAATTGGAAATCAATGATGCCCTTAGTTTTACCAAGCACTTGATTGATGATTCGGTCGATGATGATCCCGCAGAGTTCAGAGTTACTGGACTGCCTGACGCCCCTCCTCTAGTGAGCTCGGTTGACTAAACATGCTCAACCTAAGTTCCAAATCTGTACAACAACGACTACCGGCTTCATGCCGGTTTCGTGTGTTATATGGCTTCAGTTTTTCAACTGTGCTTAAGCAGATTTGATGTCTTGCGATGCGTATTCAATTTCACAGAGCTGCGTTAATTGTCATTTCGAGCATGTTTTTCTCGTCATTTTCTTTTGGCGAGAGTTTGCCAGACGCTAACGAATTGGGCTGGTCTGCATTTATCCAAAGCCAGCAAGCACCGAATCAGTTAGTAAGTACTCCAGTAGTTAGCGCCCAAACTTCAAATCCTGATTCCTGGAGACTTGCAATAACTCAGATTAATCCAACCGTAGATGAAGAACACAATGAAGTAAAATTGCATAGAGCGAGTCAAGCTCCCGCCAGTTCAATAGAAATCGCAAATGCTCTGGCGCCCTTAGTTTCTAGTGCAGCCGACATTGACATCAAATTTCAGTCTAACAGCCAAGTTAGTAACCACTCATCTCCTAGCGAATACAAATTAACTATAGATTCTTATGGGTTGCCAGAAAATATTGAACCTCAAATTCAAATTCCTAATTCTGCTCAGTTACGTGCAGCAGCAACCGCAGCTTTTGCCGAGCAAAGGCACTACTTACCAGAATCAACGCTTGAGCTTGATCGAATAAGACCAGCTGCGAAGATTGCTACACCCGGCCCTACGACCATGGTAGTTGTAGCAAAACCAATCGCTAACTATGTGGTACAGGATACAAACACCGCTGACATTGAATCGAAGTCAACTCCCCTTGCTGACGAGCTTATCGTTTCGGATGCTGATCCCCTCGCATTAATGCTGGCTCAACTTAATGCGGCGGATTCTGCAGAATCTGATCAAGCTGAACTGAGCAATATCGGCAGCTTTTCTGCAGAATCTGAAGACACTAAGAGCACTCAAGTGCAATTCGCGCAAAGCACATCCAGTGATCCCAGCCCTCAGTCAATCTACGTTATCGATAGTTCTGAACTCGAACCAGTTTCTTCTTTCGAAATGAATTTCAGCAAGCAATTGTTGGGATTATTTGTCGATGATGAAGAACAACCCGCTCTTATAGCTGCTCATGATGGCGATGAATATCTGTTGCCTTTGGTTACCATTCTAGAAAGCGTGGGAGCGAGTATCGATCCCAATGCAGCAACCGCGAAATCAATAAGGGTAAATACTCCCGGTGGTCCGGCTGAGATCGACCAACAGGATTTACGTCTGGTTGATGGTCAGGTCATGATTACGGAAACGGCGCTGGCGGAAAAACTAATGATTGAAGTTAACTTCGATCAATCCAGCTTCGCCTTATACCTGGAACTACCCTGGTCACTTAATCCGCAGAACCAATATCTCAGCTTCGACATACCCGATCCTGACTTCGTTCCTCCGACTGCAGCCATTCGCAACATGCGATCAGATTTGTACTTCGTCTCCAACGATGCAGGTCAGAATATTAACGGTGAGTATTTCTTTGCAGGCAATTTAGCTGGTGGTGGTTGGCGTTTCCGAGCCGAACAACTCAGTAATGGAGAAGCAATTCCTTCTTAATATTTCTGGACCAAAGACTATGGAAATGCCCTGTCTCTGGTTGGTAATTCCGATTACTCACTTCATCCTTTATTACCAACGATCGAACAAACTGGAGTGCAGTACCTCTACAGTAATGCGCCGTTGCCGACAGCTGGAAATGTAGACATAACCCGCGCTAACGGAACCCGTAGAATTGCAAATGGTGTACGCGACATTTCAGGAATGGCAGCACCCGGAACGGTTGCTGAATTGCGGGTTGATGGCCGCGTGGAAGCGCGAGCTCGTGTGCGCTTGGATGGTAGCTATGATTTTCCTGAAGTAGAACTACCTACTCGAGGATACTCAGAAGTTTTAGTCTTCATTCTTGATAACAGAAGTGGCGCGTTATTGGATACTCAAGATTTCTCCAGACGTAGTGGAATTGAGTTACTAGCTGATGGTCAGCACAGTGTGTTTACTGCATTGGGGCAACACGGAAACGTTTTGGATAACCGCCGTGATTCATTGGGAGCCTCCACCGCAGCACAATGGCGCTACGGCTTAACTGAAGATTTGACAATTGAACTTGGCCGACAACAAGTTGGAAAACAATTTGGTACTGAAGCAGCGCTCTCGATGGCATTCTCCAGTCAATGGTTTGCTTCACTCGGTGTTGCAGATATACAGGATCGCAGTTCAGTTGGTATGGATATTGAAGGTGGTAACGATATCTGGCGACTAGACGTTTCTGCTAGAGAATTCAATATGAAGTCTGAAGAGAATTCCTTGAATCCTTCAAATGACTTATTTCTTACAGATTATACCAATGGCCTATTCCTTGACGATGCATTTGATTCATTCGACTCTAGTTTTACTCAAGAAATCGACGAAGCAGTTGACGCATCTCGACAATGGTCGCGCTCATTGAGTTTTCGCTATCAGGTAAATGACAATTTGAGTTTAGGCCTGGTGGGCAAAGACACTTCAACAAATCACGAGCTGCATCGATTCCTTTTACCTACTGCGAGCTGGACGAATCGCAGAAATTTAACCATCAGCGCCCGTCCTAATAGCGAGGGCGAGTATCGAGTCGATTCACGATTCACCGCAAGCCAGCGAGACACAGTGCGATATGCCTATGAAAATAATAGCCATTTGCTCGACTATCGCCGTCGCAGTAGTACAGGTCGTGAATACTACGCAAGTTTTAATTCCGATGAGGAAATGGGCAGTCGACTTGAAATGGGCCTCGTTAGTCATTTCGACAATCCTCGCTATGGCTCTTTACAACTTGCCATGGTAAACAATGAAGATAGTGTTGGTTACGCTGTGGAATGGGAAGCAACATTTATCCCAGGCATGAATTCACAACTACGACTGTCTCAAGGAAAACGCGAATTGGAATTTTCTGAATCGGACAGCAAACTATTTTTACAATGGCACGTGACCTTCGATTTTGCAGTTGCCCAGAACAGAATCGTCCCAGCTGACTCGAGTAGCGCCGCCACTACTGATGCCGCACTCACAGGTGAACTATTGCTCGGAGGCGAAAAGATATCTTCTGACTACGATATTGACCGTATAGAATTGCTTATTAACGGCAATACCTATACTGCCAAAGTGCAGGCGGGTCGCTACTATATAGAAGGTTTAAATCCCGGTCTGCATAAAATCTCAATCGACTCCCGCTATCTGCCCATGGAACTTTCTCCAAAGGTCGATCAGAATTTTTGGGTAAGACTGGACAAATCAGCGGCAACAGAAGTACCACTTAATCTCGAAGTAAAGTATTCGGTTGCTGGTCGGGTACGAGATGAAGAAGGTACAAACCTTGTTAATGAACGCCTTATTGTCTTAAACAGCGAATTACAGCCTGTTGGAGAAATCTATACGGATCAATTTGGTTTGTATCGAACAGACAATTTCGCTCCAGGTCGATACCACATTGTGGTTAGCAGAGCCGGAGAAAATGTATCTTCAATTGAGTTGGAAATTACTGACTCTTATATGTTTGAGCAGAATTTGATAGTGCCGATAGTACCTACTCAAGCAAGCATAGACCTATAAACCACACCTATTTTCCCTCCTGCTTTAGTCAGCTAGAAAATTTCAACATATAAATAATACAACTGACCCTTATCTACTATAGCGCAATGGTTCCCCTGGTAGCGACAATATGGCGAGATATAGCAAGAGCGAGTAGCTGCTGGAAAAATAGTGACTTGGAGGAATCGAGTAACAACTTTTATTCAATGAATAAAGCAGTATACTCCTTTCTAAAAAACCGAATGCTAGAAACGAGTGCAAGTTCAAGTGGATAATTTCGAAGTAGTGATTGTTGGCGCCGGCGTCCTGGGATTAGCTGCAGCCTATCGACTTTGCGAGTCACCAAAGTTTAAGAACAAAAGCGTCTTGCTAGTCGATAGTGAAGCAAATTTCGGCACTCAGACCAGCAGCCGAAATAGCGAAGTTATCCATGCGGGAATCTACTACGCAACAGATAGTCTAAAAGCGAAACATTGTGTTGAGGGCAAGCATTTACTTTATGAGCATTTGTCCAAGTTTCAACTTCCCCATAAGAAATTGGGAAAACTCATCGTTGCGCAGAAAGGAGAAGAAGAAGCACTCTCCGCAATTAAAGAGAAGGCGCTACGCAATGGTGTCGATGATTTAACTGAGATAGATAAAGAGCAACTCAAGAAAATTGAGCCGGAAGTCAACGGAAGTGCTGCCCTGCTCTCACCATCGACCGGCATTATTGATAGTCATTCCTATATGCAGAATCTGCTGCACCTGGCAGAGTCACGTGGTGTGACTTTTGCGCCTTACACCCAAATCGAGTCAGTGAACTCCACTACTGAAGGCTTCTCTGTTAATGCCACGTTAATTCACGCCAACAAAAAGGAGAGTTATCAATTTCGCTGCAGCAAATTCGTCAATTGTGCTGGGCTTGAGGCGCAAAAGCTTGCTGGTAAGACTGAGGGCGTGGATCCGGCACTGATACCTCAAATTCATCTCTGTAAGGGTGATTATTTTAGTTATGTTGGGATTAGCCCCTTTAGTCATCTGATTTACCCAATGCCGGAAGCCAACCATACGGGCTTAGGTATTCACTCGACTCTTGATATCGGTGGTCAGTTGCGGTTCGGGCCAGATACCGAATACGTAAACACGCAAAACTACGCGATCGATGCACAGAAGTCCGTGGCATTTGCGGAAGCTATCTCCCGTTATTTCCCCGCCATTTCCGCCCAGAAGTTGCAGCCAGCCTATTCGGGGATACGACCGAAAATAGCTGGCCCTGGCGAGATTGCAGGAGATTTTGAGATTCAGGATCGCTCAATTCACGGAATCGAGGGCCTAATTCAGCTTTTTGGTATGGAATCCCCTGCTCTCACTGCCAGTTTGGCGATTGGCAATCACATTACCGCACTATTGGAATAGCGCTACTGCCCGAATTTAGGGCCCTTCCGAGGTATTGGGCAAAATAGTTAGGAAAATGACGGGAAAACTGGAAATTTCCCAGAATTGGTCTTTACTTAGGGTACTGAAGTGAATTCAAAGAACCCGTCTTAGTCTTTACTTCAGAGGAACTCACTGAGTTCCGAATTATTCCTTTATATGTGTTACTCCTAATGGTATTTGCCTGAAACCTGCCCCGGTTTCAGGCATTTTTATGTGTTAAAACAGATAGATAAGGACTACATCGTATGTGTTGGTGTAGCTGAATCCAGTTGTCCCGCCAGCACATTCTCAATCTTGGCTTTGGCGGCGCCTTCGGGGTCATTGAATTGAATGCCAATGCCGCGAACCCGGGTTCCTTGGGCTCTGGCTGGAGTCACCCACACTACTGTTCCAGCTACAGGTATTTTTTCGGGTTCTTCCAGCAATTTCAGCAGCATGAAGACTTCATTGCCGACTTCATAGGTTTTATTGGTAGGGATAAATATGCCCCCGCACTTAAGAAAAGGCATATAGGCGGCATAGAGGACGGCTTTGTCCTTAATATTGAGTGAAAGTACTCCGTGACCCGACACCTGGTGATAACTCCTTCCCTGTTCCGGTGCCTCGCCTAATCGGGGCAAAGCTTAGGCTGCTTGCCGGAGCACACTTAGCTGACTCCAGCGCCACAGCAATGACTCCATTATCAGCTGGGGATTGGGATTGGAACCGCTCATGAGTTGTCGCTGAGCTTCCACCGCAAGGCCATAAAACTGCATTAGCCTTCTGGGCATCTGCGCTGAGGCCACGCCATCCCTGCGAAACCATGCAAGCAAATCCTGATATTCCGACTCGCTCTCACTAGGTTGCTGATTTGTTAAGAGATATTTAATTAGAATAGTCGAAACTTCTAGTAAATACCCGATTACCGCCTGCTCGCCCAGTTTTACAGCCAGTGTTGCCGTCGCTTGAATGCTGGTTTTACCCACAGAGAGTTGCTTCAGTTTCTGTAAAAACTGTATTTGATTCTCCAGGCCCCCCGATTGTGCGAGTTCCAGCGCAAGCAAGGGACAATTGCGCGCTGCCAGCGCATGGGCCTTGGGATCCTCCTGGTCGGCCAAATGGCGCTTTATCCAGTCGATAGCTACTTCGGCAGTTGGAATAGGCATGAAAAGCTTCTGGCAACGACTGCGAATGGTTGCAGGTAATGAACCAGGCAAATGCGAAACGAGGAATAAATAAGTATGCGCTGTGGGCTCTTCTAATGTTTTAAGCAGTGCATTGGCGGCGGCGAAATTCATGCGATGCGCATCAGCAATAATTGCAATCTTCGCCCTACCTGCATGACTGGTTTGTGATAAAAAATTAGATAGTCCGCGTATTTGTTCAATTTTGATATCACGGCTGCCATCTTCAACTTCGATCAGCGAAATATCTGGGTGACCTGACTCCTCTCCAAACAAACAACTTCGACACTCACCGCAGGCCAAGCCCTTGTCTGGAGACATGCACATGACAAATTTTGCAAACTCCCTGACGAATAATTTTTTCCCTGTGCCAAGAGAACCCGAAATCATAAACGCATGAGCAAGCTGTTGTGATTCAAACTGTGAACAAAGAGTCCCCCACATCGATTGTTGCCAAGGAAAAGGAGGATGCTCTTCGAGTTTCATGATTCTACGCTCAACCTTCTCGTTATTTCACTTAGAATTGCAGCGCTAACTTGTTCAATATCATTGCCAGCATCAATGACTGCACAGCGATCTGGTTGTTGCTCGGCAATGTTTAAGTACATAGCTCTAACTTTTTCAAAAAACTCTTTTTGTTCATTTTCAAATCTATCTAATTCGCCCCTGTTTTTTGCCCTGGATAAACCTGTTTCCGGATCCAGGTCCAGAATTATTGTGAGATCAGGTCGAAGACTCCCTTGCACCATAGTTTCGAGTTCCGCAATTACAGAAACATCCAGACCTCTTCCGCCGCCCTGATAGGCATAGGTTGCATCTGTAAATCGATCACAAATCACCCAATCTCCATTGGCTAAGGCAGGACTAATAACTTTTTCTAAATGTTGAGCGCGTGCCGCAAAGACCAACAGCAGTTCGCAAAGTTCTACCGGAGAGTCATCGTCTATTTTTAAAAGCAATTCTCTAATTTTTTCTGCTAAAAGAGTTCCACCTGGCTCTCTTGTAACAATAAAGGGAATGTTTTTTGAATCTAGATATTTTTTAATGGCATCAATATTGGTGCTCTTACCCACTCCCTCGACACCTTCAATAGTAATGAATTTTCCCTTTGCCATAATCTGTTCCTTTTACTGCGAAGGAGTCTGCTGTTGTAATTGGAATCGACTAACAGCCGCATTATGTTCTTCAAGGCTACTTGAGAAGTAATGAGAACCATCGCCACGGGCAACGAAATAAAGATACTCTGATGGCAAAGGATTTAAGCTCGCATTGATGGAATCAACTCCTGCCATTGCAATCGGCGTTGGGGGTAAGCCGTTTATACGATAAGTATTGTAAGCAGTTTCTTCAAGTAGATCTGCGCGCCTGATATCACCATCGTAGTTCTCTCCCATACCGTAGATAACAGTTGGGTCCGATTGCAGACGCATTCCCTGTTCGAGTCGACGAACAAAAACCCCGGCTATATGTCCTCGCTCACTACCTACAGCAGATTCTTTTTCGATTATCGAGGCCATTATCAGAGCTTCATAAGCATCATTGTAAGGTAAGGCGCCGAGTCTTCGATCCCAGGCTTCAGCGAGAACTTCCTTTAATCTCTGATTGGCCCTTCGCAATATATCGCTATCAGTAGCACCCTTAGTAAAGAAATAGGTGTCCGGATAAAACAAGCCTTCCGCCGATCCATAGTCTAATTCCAATTGCTCAGCTACCGAGTCAACAGCGCTGCTGTTCAGCGCTCTTCGAATATTAGCATTACTCCAAAGTTCATTAACCGCCTGCTCTAGAGTCCAACCTTCAACTAAGGTCACTCTGTATTGAAGCGTATTACCAGTCACCATTTCGTTCAGGAACCCAGCAGGAGTAATACCAGCACTTAACTCATACTCTCCTGATTGAATTGAGCTGGCATTGCCTTGGAAGCGGGCATAAAGAGTTAATATCCATGGAGAATCAATCAAGCCCTGTGCTTCTAATTCATTCGCAACTCTGGTCAGTGAACTTCCAGGCTCTACTTCGAAAACAATATTCTCGTTAGAAATAGGCATGGGCTGATTGAGTTTGCTGAAGAAATAAAGCAAGGAGAGAAGCGGGACCAGCAGAGCGAGTATTGCAGCCAGCAACCATTTCCTTTGCAGCCAGTATTCAACACTAGTAAATGACATGTTAGATGTTTCGCTCGAGACCCAATGAAACGTTACCATTTTATCTAGGTATTATCACGACCAGACTGCAACGTTTATCTTTACTTCGGAGTACCTTGGGAAGCGCTATGAGGGGTAAGGAAAATTTAAGCGAATCGGGAGAAAATAAGGCTGCCGTTGGTACCACCGAAACCAAAAGAATTTGACAATACTACGTTGACTGCCTGATCCCTTGCGGTATGGGGAACATAATCTAGATCGCAGCCGTCATCAGGATTGTCCAGATTTATTGTTGGGGTAATTATCTCGTCTCTTAATGAGAGTACACAAATTATCGCTTCGACCGCACCAGAAGCTCCAAGCAGATGTCCTATCATCGACTTCGATGAACTTACCGCGAGCTTACTCGCATGGTCACCGAAGACTGACTTAATAGCTTTTGTTTCAGTTATATCTCCAGCAGGCGTGGAGGTTCCATGAGCATTAACATAATCGACTTGATCAGGATTCATTTGCGCACTGCGGAGTGCGTTCTGCATACAGAGTGCTGCGCCAGTTCCACCTTCCGAAGGAGCCGTCATGTGATAAGCGTCACCACTCATGCCGAACCCGGAAATTTCCGCATAGATATTTGCGCCACGATTTCTGGCATGCTCTAGTTCCTCTAGAACCATCATGCCGGCACCATCACTTAAAACAAAGCCATCACGATCTTTGTCCCAAGGACGACTCGCTATTTGTGGATCATCGTTACGTGTGGAAAGCGATCGCGCCGCACAAAAGCCCCCTAATCCAACTGGGGAAGTCGACATTTCAGCTCCACCCACCAACATGAAATCTGCTTGATCGTTAGTGATCATGTTAGCTGCAATTCCGATGTTATGAGTGCCAGTCGTGCAGGCTGTGACTACAGCTATATTTGGTCCCCGTAAGCCATAGCGTATAGATAAATTACCGGCGATCATGTTGATAACAGATCCAGGTACAAAGAATGGAGAAACTTTACGGGGGCCAGAATCTCTAATTTGCAATGCGGTATCTTCAATAGTCTTGATACCGCCAATACCCGAGCCAATTGCAACTCCTGCCCGTTCGGTATTTATTGCCTCAACATCAACTCCAGAATCATTAATCGCTTGCACACCTGCAGCAATGCCGTATTGCATGAACTCATCCATGCGTCTTGCATCTTTGCGCTCCATGTACTCAGTGCAATCGAAGTCCTTAATTGGACCACCGAATTGAGTACTAAAACCGCTAACGTCGAAATGGTCGAGCATGCCAATGCCGCTCTTCCCATTTTTTAGCGCGTTCCATGAAGTGTTTACATCATTACCAAGCGGTGTAATTAAACCCAATCCGGTAACGACAACTCTTCTACTACTCAAGTTGGTCTCCTATCTCAATTGCTGCGCGTAAAATAAACAAAAGCTACTCCAGAATACTCTAGAGTAGCTTCGGTACTTGCATTAATTAAAACTTAGAGGTGTTGGTTGATATAGTCGCAGGCGAGCTGGACTGTTGTGATTTTTTCAGCTTCCTCATCTGGAATTTCAGTTTCAAATTCCTCTTCCAAAGCCATAACCAATTCGACGGTATCTAAAGAATCAGCGCCTAAATCTTCCACAAATGAAGCAGAAGGTTTTACTTCGTCTTCCTTAACGCCAAGCTGTTCGCAGACAATTTTCTTAACGCGCTCTTCAATGCTACTCATATCTTTTATTAGCTCCTAATACTTTGTTTCGTAAGGCTTTTTTCTAAGCCTCTCTGTCACGATTGTGTCGCTGCGGGTCAACCGTGTAATTAAGAGACGCGATTTTACCTCTATTTTGGGTAGTTGTAATGTTTAAATTACAATTTAAATTTGTTCAGTATTTGCTTAATTTTTAATCAATTCCTGAGCAAACTATTCAGCGGTAAAAAACGCCTCAATTTTTCCTTTACGCCATGTACATTCCGCCATTTACATGAAGTGTTTCTCCAGTTACATAAGCACCTTTATCAGAGGCTAAAAAACCGACTACCGAGGCTATTTCTTCCGCTTGCCCGAGTCGACCCAGCGGGATCTGGGCAAGCAATGCTTCGGTTTGTTGTTCCGGTAACTCACGGGTCATATCGGTGTCGATAAATCCTGGGGCAACTGAATTTACGGTAATACCCCTAGAGCCAATTTCTTTGGCAAGTGATCGAGTAAAACCTTCTATACCTGCTTTAGAAGCACAATAATTGGACTGCCCCGGATTACCACTTGATCCAACCACAGAAGAAATATTGATTATTCGCCCCCAACGCGCTCTTGTCATACCTTTGACGCAAGCTTTGCAGACTCGATACATAGAACTCAGATTAGTATTGATAACTTCATGCCACTCATCATCTTTCATACGCATCAGTAAGTTATCGCGGGTTATTCCTGCGTTGTTTATCAGAATGTTAGGCGCGCCGTGATTTTCGATAATCCTTTCCACTAAGCTTGCTACAGACTCATCATCCGCAACATTTGCACTAAATCCTGCGCCAGTGGCTCCGACTGCAGCTAAGTATTCACTTATAGCATTCGCTCCAGCATCAGTCGTAGCAGTGCCAATTACTGTACACCCTTGCTGAGCCAGCTCTAACGCAATTGCTTTTCCAATGCCTCGACTTGCCCCGGTAACGAGTGCCACTTTTGGATCACTCATCTAATCATTCTCCCTAATTAAATGCATTCCCAGAATCCTACGCCGACATTTCGGCAATAGCGCTATCTAAACTCGCCGAATCATCACTTCCAAAACAATGCACATCAGATTCGATGCGCCTGATTAAACCACTCAGAACTTTGCCGGGACCACATTCGACCACCCTATTTACACCGGCTTTATAGATAAGTTGCACACAATCTACCCAAAGTACGGATGCATAGAGTTGCTTGGTAAGATTGTTCTTGATTTGTTCAGGATCTTCACAGATCTCTGCGTTTACGTTTTGCACCACTGCAATATCCGGCGTTCTGACTTCAATCGATGCAAGTTCTTCCTTTAGCTTATCCGCTGCAGGCCGCATCAGTGCGCAGTGAGAAGGAACACTTACATTTAGTGGCAAAGCACGTTTAGCACCAGCTTCTTTACACAATTCTATAGCCCTATCGACAGCGGTCGCTTCGCCAGCAATTACCGTTTGTCCGGGAGAATTGAAATTTGCTGCAGATACCACGCCCACTTCTTCAGCTTCGTCACAAATTTCATCAATTTGATAATTTTCCAATCCCACTATAGCGGCCATTTTGCCCTCGCCCGCAGGTACAGCGGCCTGCATGAACTGACCTCTATGGTGCACAATACTTAGAGCGTCCTGAAAGCTTATGGAATTCGCACAGACCAAGGCTGAATATTCGCCAAGGCTGTGGCCAGCCAGAATCGAAGGTCGCAGTGGAGAGAGTTCGTTCCATGTTCTCCAAATAGCAATAGATGCCGTTAACAGCACAGGCTGTGTTATATGAGTTTGATCGAGGACATTGTTGCTATCCTGCTGACAAATTTCCCATAAGTCTTGCTGCAAAATCTCAGACGCTTCTTTAAAGGTCGATTCAATTACGGGTGATCGAGAAGCGAGGTCCGATAGCATGCCCAGTTTTTGTGAGCCCTGCCCGGGGAATACGAATCCAAATTTTTGCATACCTTACCTATTGGACTAGTTGCGGTTTTAGTCACAATGCGTTTATTTTTGTTAGCGCAAATGCGCAGTCAGCGATTTATTGCTTAGCGCTCTTTATAAGAGCTCAAAATGTTAACCGCAAGCGCGAGCTTAGTTAGCTTCAATAATGGCAGCTACTTTTTTAGCAATCAATTGAGGCACAGCATTTTCTATTTCAGTCATAGCTTGCTGAATGGCATACGCAAATCCTTCCTGAGTTGCATTGCCATGGCTTTTAATAATACTGCCTTGCAATCCTAATAAACTCGCACCATTAAACCGTTGTGGATTTATCCGTGCAGTCAATCGAGTAAGTACGGAAGTTGAAGGTGAATCTAACAGTGAATTGTTGTCGATGCCTTCCGCCAGCAATTTTTTAACCACGTTGGCCACGCCTGCACTGGATTTTATAGTTACGTTCCCGACGTAACCATCACACACAACTACATCTGCTTTGCCTTCAAACAATTCATTCGCTTCAACAAAACCTACATAGTCAATTTCTTCACACTGCTCCAGTTTCTCCGAGGTCTGCCTGACTATGTCAGTACCTTTGAATTGTTCCGCTCCTATATTGAGTAATCCAACCCGTGCAGAGCTTGCATCCAGTGATTCGGCCAATACTGAGCCCATGACGGCAAATTCGAAGAGTTGCTGAGCCGAGCAATCGGGATTGGCTCCAACATCTAATAGAAAAGCCTGCCTGCTTGCCCCAGGAATCGTTGCCACAATGGCAGGCTTGTGAATTCCGGGAATAGTTTTAAGCAGATGTCTTCCAATCATGAGTAGAGCACCAGTATTACCTGCGCTTACCATAGCTTGGACTTTCTCGTCCTTGGCCAGCTCTGCCGCCACATACATAGAAGATGCCTTGCCACTGCGGAGGACATTGCCGGGTTTATCTTCATCAGTAATAACGTCTGGCGCATGCACGATCTGAACTCGGTCAGTCGTCGCTAAATTTTGGGGCAACAGGGATTTAATCTGGTCTTCATTACCAACCAGAGTGAGCACAATATCAGAGAATTTTTCTAGCGCTTGCGCTGCGGCAGGGATTGTTAATTCAACCCCACCGTCACCGCCCATAGCATCAACAGCTATGCGCTTTACCAAGCCCAATTACTCGTCGCCGAGATCCAGTACTTTCTTGCCTTTATAGAAGCCATCAGCAGTAACGTGATGACGACGGTGCACTTCACCGGTGGTTTTGTCGGTAGACAAAGTGGGTCCAGAGAGTGAGTCATGTGTGCGCCGCTTATTTCGTCTTGAACGGGTCACTTTGCTCTTTTGAACAGCCATTAGTTGCTCCTAATAAAAATCTATATATCTTTATGTTTCAAACAGTTAAATTCTATTTTTTAAGTGCTTTAAGCACAGCAAAAGGATTTTCATCTGAATCGATCGATTCTTCATCCGTTGGCCCAATTTTGATCTTTTTGTAGCCCAGTTTGTCCAGGCAAGCCTTGTCTTCGTGAAAGTTCACAATAGGCATGCACAGCATAAGTTGTTCTTCGATTAATCCAGCCAGCACCAGCTTAAAGTCATCACAGATCCACGGATCATATTTAGGGTTCAGATTGGCCACTGCAGCCTCTTCCGCAAACAGTGCCAAGCTTATGTCGTCCTCCAATCGAATCGCTAAAGGCTCAAGGTAACTTCTACCTGCGCCAACAGATTTCCTTCTATAACTCTCTGATTTGATTGATTGATGGAAAAACCAAGCTCTACATCCACCGTGCCCTGGTTGTTCGCCAAGGAATCCAGGAATCTAGGGAGTTTTTCCAAAGCGACCTTACCGCTAATCTTTTCCAGCTGCAGAAAGACCTTTCGTGTATCAACATAAGTTGGAATAAGGCTCTCTGACATAGGCGCGCAATAATAGGCTTCGTGAGTGCTTCTGTCAAAAAAATATTAGGTAATGTGATAGTTTATCTATTACCGTTATCTCATTGTTTTAAATATATAAATCATAATTCAGATTTAACGCCTCTGAAGATTTTATCCCAAGGGCTTCAACTTCCAGCCAGCCATCTGAAGCGGGATCTGAAAAACGTATTTTTGCAGCGTGAAGACAAAGCTTTTTAATGGGTTTTAATTCATTTTGCATCGATTTGGGGCCGTATTTTTGATCTCCCAGGATAGGATACCCAGCATATTGGCAATGAACTCGAATCTGATGGGTTCGCCCGGTGGTGGGACTAACTTCTAACAGGCTAGCCATTGCATAGCGCTCAAGCACCGTAAAGCGGGTTTCTGCCGATTTGCCGTCTGCGCTAACCTGGACGATGCGTTCACCAGAACTAAGCTGATTTTTCCGCAAAGGTGCACTGATCTCTACGATCTCTTCAGGCCACTGACCATGGACTAGCGCATGATAGATTTTCTCTACACGTTTTCCTTTAAATTCATCTTGTATCTGCTTTAAAGCATTAGCTTTTTTGGCAATTATTAGGCATCCGGAAGTGTCCCGGTCAAGGCGGTGAGCAAGCTCTGCATGACGCCACTCCTGTTTCATCTGGCGCAAGGCTTCGATGATGCCGAGGCGAACTCCAGAGCCCCCATGGACCGACAAGCCTGCTGGCTTGTTGATGACCAATAGTAGGTCCGTTTCCAGCAATACACTGCTTTGCAGCAATTCAGCTATGGCGGGGCTGATTTTGCTGGGAATTGACCTTTTGCCTTCACGCACGGGCGGGATTCGAACTTCATCCCCAACACTGAGTTTAAAATCAGGCTTACAGCGCTTTTTATTGACCCTGACTTCGCCTCTGCGAATAATTCTGTAAATTCGGGTCCTGGGTACGCCTTTTAGCTCCCGAATGAGAAAATTATCGAGACGCTGACCATCATGCCGCTCAGTTATTCGGACTGACCGAACCTGCTCTCTCGTCTTACTTTGATTTTTTTGCGATTCAGCCATCTCTCTTCAAAACCAACGGCAATCGACAACAGATTCTTAAGCCGATAAAAGTCTTGCGGCATGCATTCTACAATAATCTGTTTAATCCTAGATGGTGTACAATCCCCTCCTTTTTTGAGACGGCAGTTTTAAAAGTTTTCTCCACATGGACACCATTAAACAGTTACTAAACAACGAGATTGAGTCGGCGCTCGCTTTAGCGTCAGGCATTGATGACTGCAACGCCAATGTGATTACCACTTCGAAACCCGAGTTTGGTGATTACCAGGCCAACGGAATCATGGCAATTGCAAAACAGCTTAAAACCAATCCAAGGGAATTAGCGGCTATTGTCATTGAAAAATTAGAAGTACGAAAAAATGAACTTGTTGAATCCTATGAGATTGCTGGTCCGGGCTTTATCAACATACGCTTAAATCCCGATGCTCTTCTGCATAGAGCGAATTCAGCTTTAACTGATCCGCAGTCTTTAGTTGCCTCGAGTCAAAACCCAAAAACAATAGTTGTCGATTATTCGTCTCCAAATCTCGCTAAAGAAATGCATGTTGGACATCTCCGCGGCACCATTATCGGTGATAGCTTAGTAAGAGTTCTCGAAAAGTGCGGACACAAAATTATTCGCCAGAATCATGTTGGCGATTGGGGAACTCAATTTGGGATGTTGATCGCTTATTTACAGGAAGTTCGCACCCAAGATGAAAGCGAACTACCTGCTCAATTATCCGATTTGGAGGAGTTTTATCGAGCTGCGAAAGATCGCTTTGATTCCGATGAGGAATTTGCAAACACTGCCCGCTTAAGCGTCGTTAAACTACAAGGCGGAGATCCCGAATACAATCGAGTCTGGCAACAGTTTATCGAGGAATCTCTTGCGCATTGCGAAGCCATTTACGAAAAATTAAACATAACTCTCACTCGAGACGATCTCGATGCAGAAAGTCGATATAACGATGAATTAGAAAACATTGTTGCTGAACTAGAACGGAAAGAGTTGCTCGCCGAATCCGACGGAGCAAAGTGTGTATTCTTGCCAGAATTCGTCGGCAAAGACGGAAGTCCATTACCGGTCATCATTCAAAAATCTGACGGTGGCTATTTGTATTCCACTACAGATCTGGCAGCGATTAAATTGCGTTCACAGCAATTAAATGTTGATCGCTCCCTATATGTAGTTGACGCGAGGCAGTCACTACATTTCCAACAAGTTTTTGCAGTAGCCAAGAAGTCGGACATCGCCACGGAAAAAATATCATTGGAGCATATTGCTTACGGCACAATGATGGGCAGCGATGGCAAACCGTTTAAGACGCGTTCAGGCGATATTGTTAAATTAGTTGATCTACTGGATGAATCTGTAAGGCGAGCGTTTGATTTAGTTTCAGAGAAGAATCCAGAACTTGACGAGTCTCTGCGTCATTCTATTGCAGAAAAAGTCGGCATCGCTGCCGTGAAGTATGCCGACCTCTCAAAAAATAGAACTTCAGACTATATTTTTGAATGGTCTACCATGCTCTCATTTGAGGGCAATACTGCACCCTATTTGATGTACGCATACGCCAGAATCAAATCGATATTACGGAAAGAAGAGGCGCAGGATTTTACAGCAAAAATTACCAGCATTTCAGAATCGGAAGAGCGCTTACTGTTACTGAAGATTTTGCAATTCTCTGAAATTGTCCAGGCAGTTTCCGAAGACTGTTTTCCTAATCAGCTATGCAATTATCTCTTTGAATTGGCAGGCTTGTTTATGCGTTTTTACGAAGCATGCCCAATCTTAAAGGCTGATAACTCACTAAAGGATTCTCGATTGGCACTAGCCAGCTTAACTGCCTATACACTGCAACAAGGGCTCGACCTGTTAGGTATTGAAACCCTTGAGCAAATGTAGTGCTATGAAAACTCTTAGTCGGTGAGCTCCAATAGCAACTTATTAAGTCGAGTAGAGAACTCACCTGGATCTTCAATCTGACCCCCTTCCGCCAGACTTGCCTGACCGAATAGCACCGCTACGAGGTCACCGAACCGTTCTTCGTCAGCTTCCTTGTCCAATTTAGCCAGCAATGGGTGCTCAGGATTGATTTCGAATATCGGTTTGGATTCGGGAACAGCCTGGCCTGAGGCTTCCATGATCTTTCGCATTTGAGCTCCCATATCGTGCTCATCTATCGCGAGACAGGCTGGTGAATCTGTCAGCCGATGCGTAACTCGCACTTCTTTAACCTGGTCTCCCAAATTGTCTTTAATGCGAGTAACCAGATCCGCAAACTCTTTCTCAGATTCTTCTTGTTGTTTTTTGTCATCCTTATCTTCGAGTTTGCCCAGGTCTAATTCTCCGCGAGAAATATCCTGAAACTGTTTACCGTCGAATTCATTAAGATGACCCATCAACCATTCATCGATACGTTCATGCATCAAGATAACTTCGATCCCTTTCTTCTTGAAGATTTCCAAATGGGGGCTGTTCCTTGCAGCTTTGAGTGAATCCGCTACAAGAAAATAGATCTTGTCCTGACCTTCCTGCATGCGGGCGATATATTCGTCCAGGTTTCCTTCCTGTTCATCAGTTTCTGAATGCGTCGTAGTAAATTGTAAGAGTTTGGCAACTTTCTCTTTATTGCTGAAGTCTTCCGCCGGGCCTTCTTTTAAAGTTTGGCCAAACTGCTTCCAGAATTCGTTGTACTTCTCTTTGTCTTTCTTACGCAGCTTTGTGAGCATATCTAGTGCTCTTTTTGTTAGCGCACTACGCATCGAATCAACGACAGGGTCTTTCTGCAAAATCTCTCTGGAGACATTGAGAGATATGTCATTGGAATCTATAACTCCCTTCATGAATCGTAAATACAATGGCAGGAACTGTTCCGCATCATCCATGATAAAAACTCGTTGCACATAGAGTTTCAATCCTCGAGCAGCTTCTCTATTCCACAGATCGAAAGGTGCTCTTCCAGGTAGATACAATAGGCTGGTGTATTCGAGTTTGCCCTCAACTTTGTTATGACTCCATTCCAGTGGATCTTCAAAATCGTGGCTAATGTGTTTGTAAAATTCTTTGTATTCTTCGTCTTTAACTTCAGTGCGGGAACGCGTCCATAAGGCCTTGGCATCGTTCACGGCTTCGTATTCTTTTTCTTGCTTGGGCTTCTGTTTAGTTTCAGCTTCAGCCTCATCTTCCTCTGAAGGCATTTCCTGCTTTTCCATCATTACTGGTATGGAGATGTGATCAGCATACTTTTTAACAATACTGCGCAGTCGAAAGCTTTCTGCATACTCTTTCGCTTCTTTCTTTAGGTGTAAGGTTACAGCTGTTCCCCTCTGCTCCTTGTTCGCATTTTCGATGGTGTACTCTGCTTCACCTTTGGACTTCCACAGGGTAGCTTCATCTGCGCTAATTCCTGCTTTTCGTGTAAGTACTTCTACTTCATCGGCTACGATAAATGCAGAATAGAAACCTACGCCAAACTGACCGATAAGTTGTGAATCTTTTTGCTGATCACCGGTCAATGATTCGAGGAATTGAGCAGTTCCTGATTTTGCGATGGTTCCCAAATGCGAGATAACTTCATCTCGCGTCATGCCGATGCCATTATCAGAAATAGTTATTGTTTTTTTCTTTTCATTAAAATCAATCTGTACGCCGAGTTCGGAATCATTTTCATACAGCTCAGGATTTGAGAGAGCTTCGAAGCGCAGCTTATCGGCTGCATCAGAAGCATTAGAAATTAGTTCCCGTAGAAATATTTCTTTATTGCTATAGAGAGAATGGATCATCAAATGTAGTAGCTGTTTCGCTTCTGTTTCGAAACCGAGGGTTTCTGATCCAGTACTTACTGTCATTTCTATATCTCCGATATTCATGCAAAAAAAAGCCTGACCGCATAGGTCAGGCTCTTTTATAGGGTCATTTCTTAGATTTTCAAGCGCTTAGCGCTGTCAAATCAATATTTTCATTACAGTAGCGACGGATAGGGTCGATAGAAATCGATGGCAGTGGCCTTTCGCTCCTCGATGATATTGTAACGCTCCTGAGTGCTTTCTATGAATCCAATATAATCATTAGCAGAGCGTTGATCGGCGTCGTTACCAGCATCAGCTGATTGGCGAGCGGCCGCTAGAGCACCCTCGAAGTCGTCTAGCTCCAGTAATGAGCGAGCTAGAAATAGGAAGGTATCAGCTCTATTACTCAATTCACCTTTATCGATAGCCATTTGAAACGCATCTGAGGCTTCTTGATAGTTAGCTAACAAATAGTGAATGTAGCCGTAAGTATCATAGCCATCTCCGCTTTCCGACATTTCAGCAACTCTCAACGCGGGCGCAAGTGCTGCTTCATAATCCGCAGCGATTAAATACATCTGTGACAATGTAGTCAGATTTTCTTCTGTCTCTTCGATTATCTCTTTGTTTAACCCGTCGTTGAGGATTTTTGTGCCGCTATACGGCACTTCGATTCCCCCCATAGATTGACCAAGATTCAGAAACCGATTCTCGTCGTCTACCATTCCTTTTAAATAAGCAACGTTTAGAGATCGTACCCTTCTATCTTCATCATCTAGACTGGCGTAGACAGCGCTTAAGTTCATCCAGTCCGTTTGATCATCAAACAACACGATCATTGTCTTGGTAAGGTCTAAGGCATTAGGGAAGTCTTCCAATTGAAAATAGAGGCCATTGAGATAGGAATAATCATCTCGACCCAATACCTCTCCACGGTCTAACAGCAACTCCATGTAGTTAATCCAATAGGGAAGTGCTTGAGGAATCTCATCTTCCTGGTAATGAGCATAAGACAATCCTCTGTATACGATATCGTCTTCTTCCAGCGATCTTTCGCGCCAAAACTCGTAATACCGGATAGAATCTCTCCACCGTTCTTCGGCCGCTGTTAACTGACCTAGAGACTTGAGAGTTCTCATACGCGTATCTTCACGCAACTCTTCGATAGTGAGCGATTCTTCAAAGGTACTAATGGCTTCAGGATAGTTTTCGAGGGTTAACCAATAGTTAGTGTAAAAGTTAAGCAGGGTTTGCTTCTCAAAATCATTCATGCGCTCCCAACGGCGCTCTCGAAGTTCATCCAATTCTACTTTCGCAGCAGCGAGATCAGGTTCATCATCTTCATCTTCGGGATTCATCAATTCCTGAATTTCGCTAATGGCACGCATGACCTGTGGACCGAGGGTTCCAGCGGTACGCGCCTCTGGTGGCGCGCGCTGTTCCTCTCCCGCCAATGCTAATTGCACTGGCAAGACCGGAATCGCTAATACAGCTATAAGGAAACTAAGCTTAAGTTTGTTTTCCATTCGCATACTTAGTTGTCCTCCAGTTGATAACGGAACAAGTACTGTACGCCCGATACTTCAACACCCTGGCCATCTTCTACTCGAGGTTGAAATTTAAAGCGTGCGGCAGCTCTTTGGGAAGATCGATCAAATATATTTGGTGGTTCGGCATCAACTACAGTAATTGTCTCTTCCACAACATTACCCAAGCCATCCACGGTAAAACTTACCAGGCACCAACCTTCGATGCCACGCTGGGCTGCTCTAGTGGGATATTGGGGAGCAATTGCTACTAACGGGAGATAATCACCGTCGGTAGCTGAAATCGAAGCATTGGATAACTCCAAACCGGTATCGATCTCAACCGATGCTCTTTCAATATTTAGTGAAGGTCCAGTATCGAGATTAGTTTGACGATCTTGAATTTCAGGTTGCTCTTGCTGAAGTTCTTCAATCGGCTCTGGTTTATCGATCTCCTCGATCACTTCCAACTCGATTTCCGGCATGGTCGCATCAACAATTTTCACCACCGATACGCGCTCATCGAATGCCTCACCGGTCGCAATTAAGAATTGCATGAAATAGAAAAGACCAAGAGTAATACCGCCGGCCATTAGCATGGAAATAACCCATCTGACAAATATCATCTTGTTAAGCCTCCGCTGAAATACTGACGTTTTCTATGTTCGATTCACGTGCTGCTTCTAAAATTAGCATCACTTGTTCGTTATTCGCATTCTGATCCGCTTGGATAATTACCGCCGAGTTAGGCGCATCGGCCAAACGAAGTTCGAAGCGAGAGCGAATAAAGCGCGGATCAATCTGGTCACCGTCAATCCAGATATCGCCCCCAGCTCCAACCGCGATTAGAATCAAGTCTCCTGAAGTATCTTCGACAGTTGATGCTTCAGGTTTAGTTACATCGATTCCTGCTTCAGTTACGAAAACTGAAGTAACAATAAAAAAGATAAGAAGAATGAAGACCACATCGAGCATTGGAGTGAGATCAATCTCACCCGCTTCCTCTTGTGCCTTCTTTTTCATTAATCCTGATTTCATATTTGTTAGCCTTTAATCAGATCACCATTTATTCATGGGATATTGGTAAATGGTCTTCGAGCAATTCCAAATCGCGATCCACTTTTCCTTTCAGATAGTTAAACGCGAAGATGCCCGAGATTGCACCAACCATTCCTGCCATTGTTGGAATGGTTGCTTTAGATACCCCGCCTGCCATGGACTTTGCATCACCGCCGCCGCTAACAGCCATGACGAAGAAAACTTCGATCATGCCAGTCACCGTGCCAATGAGCCCTAGCAGAGGGCAGATCGTGACTAATACTTCAATGATTGGGAGCGTATTTCGCATATCCAATGAAATCTTTGAAATCATCATCGTACGAATTTGGTGCGCGCTCCAGGACTGTGTATCGGTGCGCGCATTCCAAGCCGCTAAAGTGTTTTTTACATTCTTCTTATGTGTTGTATTGAGATACCAGATACGCTCAAACACCAGAGACCATTTAATCAGGAGGAGCCAGGCAATTACCCAAAGCACCGGCCCTCCCCTTTGCATAAAGGTACCTACCGCATCCAATATATCTAAAAAGGCAAAATACATGTTATTCCCCTCTGGAATTAAGTCCGGCTATTGGCTATCCGCTCTGCCTTTTCAGCGATCATACCGGTCGCCTGTTCTTCCAGAATATGAATGATGTTGTCACTACGACTCTTTACTACTGTATGCATAAAAATAGTAGGAATCGCTACAACAATACCAAGCACCGTAGTCATCAAGGCTTGAGAAATACCCCCCGCCATGATGGTTGGGTCACCAGCACCGTAAACTGTGATTTGCTGGAACACCTGGATCATACCGGTAACCGTACCCAGTAGACCTCCCAGTGGTGCGATAGTGGCAATCATCTTGATTAGTGTGAGCATACTTTCTAATGCAGGTGTTTCCTGCAGAATTGCTTCACCGAGCTTCAGTTCCAGCGTTTCAGTATCAGCGCTTGGATTTGCTTCTGCTACCATCAAGACGCGACCTAATGGATTGTTCTTGGTTGGCTTATCCCGCTTCAGCTGTGTTCGAACTTTGATAGAGATCAGGGACAGCATTAACAGTCGGAAGAATGCGATTAAGATACCGACAATACCAACTCCAATGATGATGAATCCGATCGTACCTGAGTTGTTACGAACCTGTTCCTCAACCGTTGGAAAGTTAACGAGATTGGCCATAACCTGGCCTCCCACACCACCAGTTGGATCGATACCCACTCTGGTGAATCCGCTAGATGAGCCTTGTAATGCTTCGGCAGTACCCATAATTGAAGCTTCTGGCTGACGCGGCAATACTTGCAAGTGACCAATATCTCCGTTGTAACTTAGGTATTCACCGTCGGAGATAGCGTTAAACGCACCGATTCTTACCACACTGCGGTTGGCAGTATCACCATTAGGAAGTGTTACATCGGCATTGAAGGAGACAACGCGGCCAGACTCAGTCAGTTCCTGATGCATGAAGAACCAAAAACGCTCCATTTCATCAACATTGAGTTGCTCAACGGTTGATCCCGCTCGCTCAATAATCTCTTCGAGCTGTGCCGATCTTCCTGTGTGTTGCGCACTGATTAGTGAATTTTGGAAATTACTTAAGAAGTCACCCGCAACGCCTTGCAAAGTACCAAACAGCTCATTCAAATCTCCACGACGATCACGGAGAATCTCTCGCTTGTCGGCAAGAATGATCTGATTTGCTTCAAACTCGTCACTCAATTGAGTTGAACTCGTTTCTTCAGTTGCAATCCGTTCGTTGGTTGTATCAAGAATCTCCTGCTGACGGGCGGCATTCTGTTCAAACTCACGCACGCGGGCGAGATAGTCCTCAGATTCGGCGACCCGATCATTCTCAACCAGCTCTAAAAGATTTGATAATGAAGTTGCCTGAGCTGCTACCTGAGCAGATCCGAAAGCAAATACTGCTGCCGTTAACAGGCCTGTAATGTTTATTAACTTTTTCATTGCGCGGCCTCCGGAGCTAATACTGGTAGCTCAACAATACGCGGTGCATCCAGCTGTGAAGCTACGCGAATAGCACCTTGTACTTGGGTGCGATATTCACCTGGATCCAAGGCTACCCATTGGCGAGCTCTATTGTCCCAGGCACCGGTTTCTTGCCGATCCGTAGTCTGGTAGAGCAACGCAACCCGTCCAATCCGGGCGATATTAACATCGCGATCCGTACCGTTAAGGTTGATGGTTTCCGGGTAGGTTTCGATTGTTCGGCCGTAAGAAGTTTCGGTTTGATACATTACCAGTACCTGACGAAATTTCTCCGCTATAGAAACGTCTGGATTATCTATGGCGTCTCTAGCAAATTGTAGTCGGGCAGCTCTTTCGCTCACATGGAACGGATAATCTAACTCGATATACTGCGTGAGACTGGAAAGCATTTTTTCCATCAACAACGGGATACCTTGCGTAATTTCTTCAACCCCGGCAATTGATTCATCAAGCGTTGCTATTTGCTCTTCTTGACCTGAAATTTGCATACGCCAGCCAGCATTTAAAACTAGTAGCGTCTCCAATGTGTCATTTGCGCGCTTAAAATCTTCGAAATTGGAACTTGCGCTGTTTTGAAGTCTGGTGATTTCTTCCTGCGATTCAGCAGAAGCTACATACTTCTGTGCTACTACATCCATTGCTTGATCAATAACGTCGCTATTGACAAGAATTTCCGCAGCTTGCGCAACTCCCAAGAAGCACGACATGAGCATTGCCAGAGCAGACATGCCCACCTGGGTAATTCGACGGTTATTCATGTGCCATCCTATTATTTTGTTAATAATTCCGGTCTAGCTAGGTATGGCGATAAAGGGTGTATCGTCGCTAGATAGACGCGAATAACTATTTTTTATTTTCCTTCCTTACCTACTTAAACTGCCCAAGTATTCCATGATTTTTCAAATCGCTTGAGGTCGACAGTTCTCCTTGAAAAATGCCGAACGAGAGTTACCGTTCTACTCAATTTTTACTGAATTGAGAAGCTTAGTAACTATCCGCCCGACCTTGACAATTGGATAAAATCCCACTGCCAAATAGTCCCTGAAATTCAGCGTTTGAAGCCGAATTTGCAGCTAAGCCTAACACACTACCTTAAGCTATTAGAACTTTTTGCGCGGCAAAAGTTCGACTAAAAACGCAGTAAGAAAAAGATGTGAAGTTTTTAACAGATAGGAGCCTTACCAGCCAGTAATTTCGCTCAATCCGTTGCCAATTTCTGCAAGGCTTCGGACTGTTTTTACACCGGCGTCATTAAGGGCAGCGAACTTCTCATCCGCGGTCCCTTTTCCCCCAGAAATGATGGCACCGGCATGGCCCATTCGCTTCCCAGGAGGTGCTGTTACGCCAGCAATGTATGCGACAACTGGTTTGGTGACATTGGCTTTGATGAAGGCAGCGGCTTCTTCTTCTGCGGTGCCGCCAATTTCACCGATCATTACGATGGCTTCAGTTTGAGCATCAGCCTCAAACATTCCCAGGATATCGATGAAATTTGAACCAGGAATTGGATCCCCGCCTATGCCTATGCAAGAGGATTGGCCAAAACCATGATCGGTAGTTTGTTTTACAGCTTCATAAGTAAGAGTGCCGGAACGAGAAACGATGCCGACTTTACCAGGGAGATGGATATGACCGGGCATAATGCCAATCTTACATTCGCCTGGCGTAATTACTCCCGGGCAATTGGGTCCGATTAAACGCACGCCTGCACGATCGCATTTTTCCTTGGCAATGAGCATATCCAGGGTTGGAATCCCTTCAGTAATACAAACGATGAGTTTGATTCCTGCATCAGCTGCTTCAAGAATTGAGTCCTTACAGAATGGTGCCGGCACATAAATCACCGATGCATCCGCGCCGGTTTCATTAGAGGCTTCAGCCACTGTATTGAAAACTGGTAAATTCAGGTGCGTTTGCCCACCTTTTCCGGGAGTAACACCACCAACCATTTGCGTTCCGTATTCGATCGCTTGTTCGGAATGGAATGTTCCCTGGGAACCTGTAAATCCCTGACAAATCACTTTGGTGCTTTTATTGACTAAGATACTCATTGTGCACCTCCTGCAGCAGCGACAACTTTTTCCGCCGCATCTGCCAGACTGTTAGCTGCAATAATGTTCAGCCCACTTTCTTTCAGCACTTTCCTGCCTACATCGGCGTTGTTGCCTTCCAGTCGAACAACGACTGGGACTTCCACACCGACTTCTTCGACAGCGCCGATAACTCCTTCGGCAATTAAATCGCAGCGCACGATGCCGCCGAAAATGTTTACCAGGACAGCAGCGACATTTTCATCTGAGAGAATAATTTTGAAAGCTTCGGTTACTCGTTCCTTGGTAGCACCGCCACCTACATCGAGAAAATTGGCCGGGCTGCCGCCATGAAGTTGTACGATGTCCATGGTGCCCATGGCCAGGCCGGCACCATTCACCATACAGCCGATATTGCCGTCCAATGCGACATAGTTTAGATCCCACTGTGCCGCTTGCACTTCCCGCTCGTCTTCTTGCGATGGATCTTGCATTTCTTGCAATTTTGGCTGTCGGTAGAGCGCATTGCCGTCAATATTTATCTTGCCATCGAGACAATGAATATTGTCCTCCGCTGTTACTACTAAAGGGTTTATTTCTAGCAAAGCAAGATCGAGATCGGTAAAGAGTTTCGCTAATCCCATAAACAGCTGAGTGAACTGTTTAATTTGACCGCCAGAGAGGCCGAGTCGAAAGGCAAGATCTCTGCCTTGGTAGGGCTGAGGTCCAGTTAAAGGATCAATAGTTGCCTTAAGTATTTTTTCCGGAGTTTCTGCGGCAACTTTTTCAATCTCAACTCCACCTTCGACAGAAGCCATGAACACGATTCGTCGCGTAGAACGATCGACCACAGCTCCCAGGTAAAGCTCCTGAGCAATATCGGTACAGGCTTCTACGAATATTTTGTTTACTGGCTGACCATTTGCGTCTGTCTGAAAGGTCACCAGGTTCTTTCCCAACCATTTTTCGGCGAAAGCTTTCGCTTCGTCCGCGTTGTCTACTAACTGAACTCCCCCGGCCTTGCCACGACCGCCGGCATGAACTTGTACTTTAACAACCCATTTATCGCCACCGATCGTCGCGGTAGCAGCGGCGGCTTCTTCGGCCGAATCAACAGCGATTCCCTGTGATACAGGCAGGCCGTATTCGGCAAAAAGTTGTTTCGCCTGATATTCGTGTAAGTTCATTTGAGCTCCATGTCTTGGGAAAACTTTTTAGGTTGGTTCTTGTCTTTTATTAGATTCAGTCTTGCTTCTACTATAAATATTTATTTACGGCGCTTACGATTTCCAATGTGGATCGCGTGGCCGTTTGCGGCCAGTGCTGCTTCGTGCACACCTTCTGATAATGCAGGATGTGAAAACATCGTCAATCCTATGTCTTCGGCGCTAGCGCTAAATTCCATAGCGATGACCATTTGCTGTAACAAATCGGCCGCACTAGGACCAATAATGTGACAACCTAATATGCGGTCAGTCTTGGCATCGGCAATTGTCTTAATCAATCCATCTGCGTCGTTTGCCGCTAATGCCCGTCCATTGGCTGCGAAAGGGAATACACCCACTTTGTAATCAACTCCGGCTGCCTTAAGTTCCTCTTCATTCTTACCGACCCAGGCTATTTCAGGATGGGTGTAGATAACCGATGGTACGAGATCGTAGTTGACCTGAGTCTTCTTCTCGGCGATACGCTCTGCAACCATGACTCCTTCTTCCATGCCTTTGTGCGCCAACATCGGTCCTCTGACCACGTCCCCACAGGCATAGACACCGGGTATGTTAGTTGCACATTGATCATCGACCTTGATGAAGCCGCGTTCATCGAATTCAATTCCCACAGCAGGATCGATAAGATCTTCTGTAAATGGCTTACGACCTACCGCTACTATGAGCTTGTCGAATTGAGCTTTCTGTTCGCCGTCTTTATCGGTGTATTCGACGGTTACGGATTTCTTTGCGCCTTTGCTGAGTTTGCTACCGGTTACCCTGGCGCCCATTTTAATGTCGAGCCCTTGCTTGGTCAGAATCTTTTGCGCTTCCTTCGCCACTTGACGATCTACCATCGGTAAAAACTCATCGAGTGCTTCTAGAACAACTACTTCAGATCCTAAGCGAGCCCAAACGCTACCCAGTTCCAGACCGATAACACCAGCACCGATGACACCTAAGCGTTTTGGCACTTCCTGAAATTCGAGCGCCCCGGTGGAATCTACAATTGTTTCTTGGTCGACCGGTGTTGGGGGAATATCTATAGGAATCGAGCCTGCAGCGATAATTACGTGCTTGGCTGCTAACTCTTCCTGTTTACCATCATGGCCGCTTACCAAAATCTTGTTTGCACTAATTAGCTTACCAGTGCCGGCTATTCCCTCGACCTTATTGGCTGTAAATAATCCTTTTACACCCTGGGTAAGTTGGGTAACTACCTTGTCCTTACGCTCGATCATGGCAGGCACATCCATGCCTACCTTGCTCACCTTAATTCCATGAACGGCGAAATGTTCTTGCGCTTCGACATATTTATGGGACGTATCCAATAGCGCTTTCGATGGAATACAACCGACAATTAAGCAAGTGCCGCCGTAAACAGTTTTGTTATCCTTGTTGAGCCACTTCTCAATACAAGCAGTCGAAAACCCAAGCTGAGCGCAGCGAATTGCTGCCACGTAACCTGCTGGACCAGATCCAATTACTACAACGTCGTATTCTTTACTCATACAAACCTCAAAAAGCGTACTTAAATTTCCAATAGAAGTCGGGTTGGATCTTCTAGCAACTCTTTAATTGTTACCAGAAACTGAACCGCTTCTTTGCCATCGATCATTTGATGGTCGTAGGAAAGCGCCAGATACATCATGGGTAATACTGCTACTTCACCGTTCACTGCCATTGGTCGTTCTTGAATCTTGTGCATACCTAGCACTGCAGTTTGTGGCGGATTTAGTATTGGAGTCGATAGCAATGAACCGAAGACACCTCCATTTGAAATTGTAAAGGTGCCACCTATCATTTCTTCTATCGAAAGTTTTCCATCCTGTGCTTTCGCACCAAACTCACGTATTTCTTTTTCTATCTGAGCCAATCCCATATTGTCGGCATTACGAAGTACCGCCACTACCAGTCCTCTAGGCCCACCTACAGCAACACCAATGTCTTGATAACCGTGATAAATAACGTCGTTGCCGTCGAGAGATGCATTGACCGCCGGAAAACGCTTTAAGGCTTCAATAGAGGCCCTGACAAAGAATGACATAAAGCCGAGGCGCACTCCTTCGTGAGTTTTCTCGAATTCTTCTTTGTACTTGCTGCGTATATTCATGATGGGTTGCATGTTGACTTCATTGAACGTCGTCAACATTGCTGTTGTTTGAGTCGCCTGCAGTAAGCGTTTTGCGACAGTTGTCCGCAGTCGACTCATTGGCACTCTTTCTTCGATTCTGCCAGCAGCAGAATCTGTCAATGGTTGCGGTGATGAAGATACACTGGGCGCCGCAGCTGCCGGTGCACTCAAATGATTCACAACATCTTCTTTTGTGATGCGGCCGTCTTTGCCGCTACCGCTGATTGCCTCAGCGCTAAGATTATTTTCTTCGATTAGTTTTTTCGCTGCGGGGCTTACTATCGGATCAGCGCCTGCTGATTCACTTACTTCAGTAGCAGCAGGTTCAGGTTGTGCAGCAGGCGCTGCACCAGCCCCTTCCTGGACAGCCCCTATAGATTCGTTACTTACAATAGTATCCCCGGCATTCTTAATGATTTCCTGCAGTACGCCGTCAGTTGGTGACACTACTTCGATAACGACCTTGTCGGTTTCGATATCAACTAGCAGTTCATCTTGACTAACATTGTCGCCAATATTTTTATACCAGGTTGCGATTGTTCCATCTGGCACAGATTCTGGGAGAGTTGGTGCTTTAATTTCGATTGTCATGACTAGCTTAATGCCTCATCAATAAATTTCTGTTGCTGACTCAAATGTAGCGCAGGATAACCTGCGGCCGCTGCCGCCGAAGCGTCGCGGCCTGCATACTCAAGCCAGATTTCTGGACGATGTTCGTGGAGCACACGACGGATATGGTGCTGACTGGAATACCAGGCGCCCTGATTCATCGGTTCTTCTTGACACCAGACAATGCTCTTCGCGTTTTTGTACTGAAGTAAGCAATCTTCAAAATCTTGCTGCGGAAATGGATACAATTGCTCTAATCGAACTATCGCTATATTTGTCAGTTCTCGTTTACGGCGCTCCGCACGCAAGTCGTAATAGACCTTACCGCTACAGATAACAACTTTCTCTATAGTGTCTGGATTGAATCCATCAGTCTCATCAATAATTACCTGAAAACTGCTCTCCGCCATTTCTTCCAATGACGAAACAGATTCTTTATGCCGGAGTAGGCTTTTAGGTGACATAACTATCAACGGTTTACGCAATGGGCAAAGCACTTGTTTACGCAGCATGTGAAAAACTTGCGCAGAGGTAGTCGGTAAACAAACCTGAATATTGTGCTCAGCACTAAGTTGCAGGAATCGCTCCAGACGCGCAGAAGAATGCTCTGGGCCCTGCCCTTCGTAGCCATGAGGTAGGAGTAAAGTTAAGCCACAGAGGCGCGACCATTTGTGTTCTCCACTGGTAATAAACTGATCGATTACGACCTGGGCTGAATTGGCAAAATCTCCGAACTGCGCTTCCCAAATCACCAAGGCGTTTGGTGTCGTAGTGGAGTACCCATATTCGAAAGCCAATACAGCGGCTTCAGATAGCAATGAATCATAAATGGTAAAAGAGCCCTGATCTTTTTCAATGTTTTGTAATGGAATATGTGCTTCACCAGTCTTGTTGTCATGCACAACAGCATGGCGGTGAGTAAAAGTGCCACGTCCCACATCTTGACCAGTAATGCGTACTTTATTTCCACTGGTTAATACACTTGCGTAAGCTAAAGATTCAGCAAAACCCCAGTCTACTGGAATCTCACCTTCAGCCATTTTGGATCGATCATCAAATAACTTCTTTACTTGCCGTTGCAGGGTAAATCCATTTGGTATTTCAACTAATTTTCTAGCAAGTGCCTGTAGATTATTGAGAGGTATTGAAGTATTGAAATAAGGACTCCAATCGTGGCCTAGATAAGGGCTCCAATCCACAAACAATTCAATGGACGGCTCTTTGACCAGGCTTTTAACTACATGGGTTCCTGAATCAAGCTCAGCTCGAAAGGATTTATTCATTGCATCGGAGTCATTCAATGTGATGACGCTCTCAGCAGCGAGCTGCTCTGCATAGATTGTTCTAGTGGTCTTGTGCTGCTTAATAGCCGCATACATTAGTGGCTGTGTAATAGACGCCTCATCAGTTTCGTTATGTCCTCGACGGCGATAACAAACCAGGTCGATGACCACATCTTTCTTAAACTGATAGCGAAAATCTAAGGCAAGTTGAGTAACGAATAGAACTGCTTCGGGATCATCTGCATTTACATGGAAGATTGGTGCCTGCACCATCTTCGCAACATCGGTGCAATATTCAGTCGATCTCGCATCATCTTGACGGCTGGTGGTGAAACCGACCTGATTGTTTACGACGAAATGGACAGTACCTCCAGTTGAATAAGCCCGAGTCTGGGACATCTGAAATGTTTCCATGACTACGCCCTGTCCAGCAATTGCGGCATCGCCATGGACAATGATGGGTAACACCATCTTTCCTTCTTTGTCGTCGCGCCTTGATTGGCGAGCACGAACCGAACCTTCCACTACAGGCGAAACAATCTCTAAGTGAGACGGATTGAACGCCATTGCCATATGGAGCTCGCCGCCAGCAGTCATGATGTTGGAAGAAAATCCCTGATGATATTTAACATCACCAGAACTCTGATAAACCGCCTTGCCTTCGAACTCATCAAACAGCTCTGCTGGATTCTTACCAAGGATATTTACCAGTACATTAAGACGTCCGCGATGCGCCATACCGAGCACGATCTCTTTGGCTCCATATTTGCCCGCTCGCTGAATAATCTCGTCTAAGGCAGGAATTAAACTCTCACCGCCCTCCAAACCAAATCGCTTCGTGCCGGGATATTTTGAATCCAGGTGTTTTTCTAAACCTTCAGCAGCAGATAAGCGCTCTAATAAATGGCGCTTAACTTCGTTTTCAAAGACTGGTCGGCCATCGTTGCTTTCTATGCGTTGTTGAATCCGTTGCTTCTCTTCTAAATTCACGATGTGCATAAACTCATAACCAATGGAGTTACAGTAAATGCGTTCCAGGATTTCTACGATTTCTTTTAGAGGCGCTTTGTCTTTGCTAATAAACAAAGATCCGGTTTGAAATATTGTTGATGAATCAATCGGAGAAAGATCGTGAAATTCAAGCTCGAGATCAGGGACTCGTTCGCGATGCATTAGAGCGAGGGGATCCAATGCCGCTTTTTGATGCCCTCTTACGCGATAAGAGCTAATTAATTGTAAGACCTGAACTTGCTTACTTTCATGTTCCGAATTAACAACAGCGTCATTGCTTAAAACTTGTTTATAGCGACTGACTTTAGCTAAGGCTTCAAAGTCTTTTTTAATTTCAGCGTGAGAAACTTCCGTAGTATTTGAGCCATTGGTAGCTGGAAGTGACTCAAAAAAATCTCTCCACTGCTGAGGTATGGAATCTGGATCGGACAGAAATTGCTCGTAGAGTTCTTCTACATATTCGGCATTGGAACCAGAAAGGTGTCCAGTGCTCCACATTATTTCCATCATATTATCTTGCATATCAATATCCTCTGATACTCCAATAACAGATAATCATTCATCTGCATTGTCACGATTCCGTTCGGGTAACTACGTTCCTTGCGAGATCAACATACTCCTGATATGTCCGATTGCGCGGGTTGGATTTAATCCTTTCGGGCAAACTGCAACGCAATTCATGATTCCACGACAACGAAAAACGCTAAACGGATCATCGAGATCAGCCAGGCGTTCCGCTGCTGCAGTGTCTCGACTGTCAGCCAAGAATCGATAAGCTTGAAGCAGTCCAGCTGGGCCAATAAATTTGTCTGGATTCCACCAGAAAGAAGGACAGTTAGTACTGCAACAAGCACACAGTATGCACTCGTAAAGTCCATCAAGTTTTGCTCTGTCTTCTGGTGATTGCAGCCGTTCGATTGCCGGTGCCGGTTCGTCATTTATCAGAAAAGGTTTTACCTTTTCAAATTGCTTATAGAAGATCGCCAAGTCCACCACTAAATCACGAATTACAGGTAGGCCTGGTAGTGGACGTAACACTAATTTTTGCCCTGGTTTAACTGCTTCGGAAATGGGAGTAATACAAGCAAGCCCATTGGTGCCGTTGATATTCATTCCATCAGAACCGCACACGCCTTCTCGACAAGAGCGGCGATAAGCGACGCTAGGATCTTTCTCTTTAGCGAGAGCCAACACATCGAGCACCATCAAGTCTTTGCCTGCCGGTATCTCAACTTCAATATCCTGCATTGCAGGCTTATCGTCAGTTTCTGGGTTGTAGCGATAAATACTAACTAACACGATAGTTCCTAATAAGTTCTTATTTGTGGCTCGAAGGTATCCACTGTCTTGGGTTTAAAATTGACGCCTCGTTTTCCGACACTCTTATCAATTGGGTAATACATGGAATGACACAGCCAGTTTTCATCATCGCGCTCACGATAGTCATCACGAGCATGAGCTCCTCTACTTTCGTTTCGCGCCTCAGCAGCTATTGCGGTGGCTTCAGCAACTTCGAAAAGGTTTTCTAATTCCAAGGCCTCGATGCGAGCGGTATTAAATGTCTGACTCTTGTCTTCGAGATTCACGTTTGCGATGCGTTCTCGTAGCACTTCTAATTTCTTAATGCCGTCCTGCATGAAATCGCCTTTTCGAAATACGCCAAAATGATTCTGCATAATATTTTGCAATTCAGTGCGTAATTCAGGAATGCTTTCACCGCTGCTCGATTCGTTCAGACGGTTAAGTCTTGCCATGGCAGTATCGATATCCGATTCACTAGCAACACGTTGCTCTAATCCTTGCGCCAACATCTCTTCAATGTGCTTGCCTGCAGCGCGACCAAACACCACCAGATCAAGCAGGCTATTACCACCTAAACGATTAGCACCGTGTACAGAGACACAAGCTACTTCACCTACCGCAAACAAACCCGGAATCACTTCATCTTCGCCATTAGTGTTTTGAGTTAGAGCCTGGCCATGAACATTTGTTGGTATGCCTCCCATCATGTAATGACAGGTTGGAACGACCGGAATGGGTTCTTTAATTGGATCTGCGTGGGCGAATGTCCGCGACAGCTCCAAAATTCCAGGCAATTTCGCATTGAGCACTTCTTCGCCCAGATGATCGAGTTTAAGCATGACGTGATCGCCATCTTCACCACAGCCGCGTCCTTCCAATATCTCCAATACCATTGAGCGAGCAACAACGTCTCTACCGGCGAGGTCTTTAGCTGTCGGCGCATAGCGTTCCATAAAACGTTCGCCATCTTTGTTAACTAAATAGCCACCCTCACCTCGACAACCTTCTGTAACCAGCACTCCTGCGCCGTGAATTCCGGTGGGATGGAACTGCCACATTTCCATGTCTTGCATGGGATACCCGGCACGTAATGCCATACCAACACCATCGCCGGTATTGATTAGGGCATTAGTTGTGGATGCATAAATTCTGCCGGCACCACCAGTCGCGAATACTGTCGCTTTGGAGTTTACAAAGACGGTTTCACCGCTTTCCATGTTGATTGCAATAACGCCTGCGATGGCGCCATCCTGATTTTTAACCAGATCAGTTGCATACCATTCGTTAAAGAAAACGGTGTTGTTCTTTAAATTTCCCTGATACAAGGCGTGCAGCAAAGCGTGGCCGGTTCGGTCTGCAGCGGCACAAGTTCGAGCTGCCTGTCCACCTTTTCCAAAATCTTTAGATTGTCCGCCAAAGGGTCGCTGGTAGATGCGCCCATTCTCTGTTCGAGAAAATGGCAGCCCCATGTGTTCCAATTCGAAAACTGTTTGCGGGCCCTCGCTGCACATGTACTCGATTGCATCCTGATCACCGATATAGTCGGATCCCTTTACCGTGTCATACATATGCCAACGCCAATCGTCATTTGGATCTGCACTGGCAATGGCACAGGTAATTCCACCCTGAGCGGAAACTGTATGGGAGCGAGTAGGAAATACTTTTGAGATAACAGCAGTTTTGTAACCAGACTGCGAGAGTTGTAAGGCAGCACGCATTCCTGCACCGCCTCCACCAACGATTACCGCATCAAATGAAATACTACGCAGGCCAGTCATTTAGTTTCCCCAAAAAATCTGTATACCCCAGATCAAATACACCGCTACGATCAACACAATTCCGACTTGGAAAATTAGGCGGATGAAGGTGGCAGCTTTGCCGAACTGCAGTGAAGTCATGTAATCGGTGGAGACGATCCACATTCCGATCCAGGCATGGGCGCATAAGGCAGCCAAGGTGATAAGGCTAAACACACGCATAACGTTGGAATCGAATAATGCGCGCCAGGATTGATAATCAAGATCCGGGTTCATTAAGAGATTCCCCAGAATACATAGGGTGTATGCAGCCAGAAGTACGGCGCTGACTCGCTGAATAATCCAATCGGAGAGACCTGAGCGACTTAAATTAGTGACGCTGGTTACCATAGCCAGATCCCGCCAAACGCTGCAGCAATGAGAAAGAGTACGAGAGTTACGGTGGCACCAGTTTTCGCACCTTGCTTTGACTCGCCAATCCCTGCATCAAGTAAAAGATGCTTTATGCCCGCGATCAGGTGGTAGAAAACCGCAGCCATAATTAGCCAGATTAATAATTTGATTAGAGAATTTTCGAAAAGCTCCAGTACCTGGTTAAAACCAGCCTCAGAAGCTAGCGACAATTGCAGGAAATAAAGGAGGATTCCAACGCCAAAAAATAGGCCAATTCCGGAAATACGATGCAGTATGGAAGCAATAGCTGCCAGAGGGAATTTTATGGTGGTGATATCAAGATTTACGGGTCTAGAATCTTTCACTTTTGGCCTTTTTGCTACGACTTTTAAGCAACCGCAAAATACTGTTTGCGAATCTGATTAAAATCCGCAAACTAATTGAAATAATTACACAAATTGGGAATTTCTAACCGTTCAAAGTATAGTCTGAAGCCCCTGTGAATTCAATAAATCCGCCGGCCCCACACCTAATAATGACAATATTTTGTCTCCATGGTTTTTCATCCTCTGAAATTCTCCAATCCCCTCTAATTGGTGTAGCACAAATTCAAAAAAAAGGAGCCAATAGACGGGGATTTAAGCAGCAAGAAACTTGCCGAAACTCGCGCAAAACGCAGGTTTCATAACCGTTTTAGCGAGACAAAAATTTGACAAAGCAAGGGGTCTCTTCCTAGTATTGCCGTCCCTGTTCGGTCCCATACTGACTAGATACATAATAACGTTAGAACCTCTAAGTATCTGTTTTTTAAAGTTTTTGCACGCCACAGAAAAATAATCACAGGAGTTTGGCATGAGTGAAAGAAAGGCCCAGTTAACCATTGACGGGAAGGATGAAGCGATCGAACTACCCGTTTATGAAGGCAGTACTGGCCCTGATGTGGTCGATGTCCGGAGTTTGGTGAGTCAGGGAATTTTCACCTATGACCCTGGTTTCGTCTCGACTGCAGCTTGCGATTCAGACATTACCTATATTGATGGTGGCGCCGGCGTTTTGCTCCATCGCGGTTATCCCATAGAACAGTTAGCAGAAAAGTCGAATTTCCTGGAAGTCTGTTACTTATTGCTGAAGGGCGAACTTCCTGACGATAGTGAAAGGAAAGCGTTTGAGAATGAAATTCGTTATCACACGATGGTGGACGAACAAATTCACCTGTTCTTCAAAGGATTTCCACGCACTGCCCACCCCATGGCTATGTTGTGTGGCGTAGTCGGGGCTCTTTCCGCCTTCTATCACGATCAATTAGACATCGATAATCCTGATCACAGGATGCAGGCAGCCATTCGTGTCATTGCTAAGATGCCTACACTGGCAGCCATGTGTTACAAGCACGGCATTGGTCAGCCGTTCATGTATCCGCAAAACGACATGAGCCTGGCAGAAAACTTTGTGCATATGATGTTTAGCACTCCCTGCGAGTCGCCAAAGGTCAGCGCAACCATCGCCAAAGCCATGGACACCCTATTTCTGCTCCATGCTGACCACGAACAGAACGCCTCAACATCTACGGTGCGTTTAGCGGGATCAACTGGCACTAATCCTTATGCCTGCATTGCGTCTGGAATCGCTGCACTCTGGGGTCCAGCCCATGGCGGTGCCAATGAAGCTGTACTGGAAATGCTCTATGAAATTGGGGACGAGTCACGCATTGAAGAATTTATTCTAAGATCAAAAGATAAGGACGACCCTTTTCGCTTAATGGGATTCGGTCATCGAGTCTACAAAAATCATGATCCCCGGGCGACAGTGATTCGTGGTATCTGTGCAGAAGTCCTTGATGAAATCGGCAGCGACGATGACCCTCTGTTCCGAATTGCTCGAAAGCTGGAAAAAATCGCATTAGAAGACGAGTACTTCATCGAACGCAAACTATTTCCAAATGTCGATTTTTATTCTGGCATTATCTTAAAAGCCATCGGCATTCCCACCAGTCTATTCACAGTTATCTTTGCCACTGGCCGAACACCAGGATGGATTGCTCACTGGCATGAAATGCTAAGCGAACCCTACCGAATCGGCCGCCCCCGCCAACTCTACAAAGGTCACACCAAAAGAGACTATCCCGACTAAATCTAACCTCAATTTTTATACAGTTTCTGCGTATAGCTGTTAATCGCGATTTAGAAAAATACTCTGAGTGAGCTCAGGGATGAGCGACATTCGCTTTTAGCGAATGCGAGGAACAAAAACATCAGCAAATTCGCAAATTTGCGCCAATGTCTTTGAGACGATGAAGTAAAAAATCAGGGATGATTTTTTACGCTTAAAATGGTGGAGCCTACCGGGATCGAACCGGTGACCTCAACACTGCCAGTGTTGCGCTCTCCCAGCTGAGCTAAGGCCCCATAAAGAAATCGTGATTCGCGAAGGAAGGCGAATTCTAAGCACCTCGTCCGAGGCTGTCAAACACACTCCACTAGCAAATCAGTGCTATCCAAGTTGGCGATATTCCTTTTCCAAATTCTTTGCTGCTTTTTTTGAAATCCCACCAAGCACTGTTATGGCCTGACGAAGTCGTGCGCGAGTAATATCAATTCCTAATATCGCAATTGACTCGATCACCGAAATCGATACTGCATTTCCAGTTACCGCTACAAATAGGGGAAATAGAAAATCTCTAATCTTCAATTCCAGTTTGTTGGCAAGATCTTGCAATGCAGATTCGATTTCTTCGCGATTCCAATCACTTACTGTCTCGAGTCGCCACAGAGCAAATTGTAGAATCTTCAAATTGCTATTCACTGACAGCGATTTATGCTCGAAACTCTCAGTCGATATTTTAACGTCCGCACTTATAAAAAACTGGGCAAGATTTACAACGTCGCTAAAGCGCTCAACTCGCTGCTTAATTAGAGGAATAATCGCTGCCAGTTTTTCTGCTTGAAATGCCCAACTTGCGAATTGATTGGCGAACTCGGCATCATCTAAATCTTCGCGGATATATTTACCATTAAGCCAGTCGAGTTTTTCGATATCAAATATTGGTCCGCCCAGAGATACACGGCTTAAATCAAATTCATTCGTCATTTCATTCAAAGAAAATTTTTCTTCACCTGAAGGCATAGACCAACCCATCATCCCTAGATAGTTAACAACAGCCTCAGGTAAGTAGCCCATCGCCCTGTAGTAACCAATACTGGTTGGATTTTTGCGTTTGCTTAATTTGCTTTTATCAGGGTTACGCAGCAATGGCATATGACAAAACACCGGCGGATCCCAATCAAAATATTGATAGAGTAATACGTGCTTCGGGACTGAGTTAATCCATTCTTCTCCACGTATTACATGAGTGATAGCCATCAGATGATCGTCTACTACATTTGCGAAATGGTATGTAGGCAGGCCATCAGACTTAATCAGCACCTGCATGTCAATTTGTTCCCAACTAATACGAACCTCACCGCGCAACTTGTCGGTGAATACGCAATCACCCGAATCTGGAATTTTCATCCGAATGACATTTTCTTCACCAGCAGCTAATTTGGATTGCACTTCTTCGGCAGGCAAACGCAGACAGTGACCGTCGTAGCCTAACTGTTGTTTGTTTGCCATTTGCTCAGTTCGAACTTGTTGAAGCCGTTCAGCAGAACAAAAACAATGAAAGGCACTGCCATTATCCAAGAGGGTTTTTATGTGGTTTGAATAAATCGAAGATCGTTCACTCTGTCTATAAGGTCCGAAATCTCCACCCTTGTCTGGCCCTTCGTCCCAATCCAATCCCAGCCATCTAAGTGCTGCGAAAATATCTTGTTCTGATTGCGCACTACTGCGAGCCTGATCAGTATCTTCGATGCGAAGCACAAACTTGCCGCTCTGCTGGTGTGCAAAGCAGCGGTTAAACAAGGCAATATAAGCCGTACCAACATGGGGGTCACCCGTTGGCGACGGGGCTATACGTGTTCTGATTTCGCTCATTGTGTTTTAATTGGCGCCAAAAAATAAAGGCGGTGATTATACGCGATTCCCTTTCATTTCCTATTTCGGAATTGGGTTCGCTGTCCCTACCTAGACAGGTTATCAGCAGCCGAGCGCTTGACTTGAATAAGAGCCGAAGCTAAATACGGACCACCAATGTACGATTATCTAAAGCATGCTTAGTCACAAATTTTGTGTAGCCCCAATGATGGATTGGACTGATCGTCACGATCGGATCTTCTTGCGTCAATTCAGTAAATGCGCCCTGCTCTATACAGAGATGGTAACGAGCGCAGCACTTGAGCACGGGGATGCCAACTATCTTCTGCAGCACGATCCCAATGAACACCCGGTTGCGCTGCAAATTGGTGGCTCAGATCCTGAAGAATTGGCGAAGGGGGCACGGCTCGGCGAAGCTGCGGGATTTGATGAAATAAATCTCAATGTGGGTTGCCCCAGCGATCGCGTGCAATCTGGTTCTTTTGGCGCCTGTCTGATGGCAGACCCACCCCTTGTTGCCGAATGTGTTTCTGCAATGATGGAGGCTGTCTCGGTTCCTGTTACGGTAAAAAGCAGGATAGGAATCGATGACCAAGATTCGGAAGAGGAATTAATGACATTTATTGAGACAATTGCGGCGCAGAAATGTAAGACATTCATTATTCATGCGAGAAAAGCCATACTGAACGGATTGAGCCCAAAAGAGAACAGAGAAATTCCGCCCTTAAATTATGAGAGAGTGTTTGCTGTCAAAGAAAACTTCCCAAATCTGGAAATCATATTAAACGGCGGTATTACCGACTTGGATTCTGTTCATTCGCTCTTGGAAAAAGTTGACGGGATTATGCTGGGCCGTGAAGCCTATCAGAATCCTTATATCCTCCACCGGGTAGATCACGAAGTTTATGGTCAGAATCAATCGCAGAAATCAAGGTCCGAATATCTGCTAGATTACCTGCCCTATATCGAGCTGGAGCTAGATCGAGGAACCCCGTTAAAACATATTAGCCGTCATTTACCCGGCCTTTTTAAAGGTCAAAAAGGTGGCAAACAATACCGAAGGTATCTAAGCGAGAACAGCCACAAGCAAAACGCGGGGCTAGACGTATTAAGAAATGCATTGGCCTTTGTAAAGTGAGATTGTTATCTCACCGTCTGTGACAAACTAGTCACAATTTGGCCAATTACTGTGGCAAAATTAGTCTTTCCCCGAAGTAGAAGTTGTTATGCTCAATTCCATAAAAAATTTCTTTGAATCGAAACTTGCTCACACCGAAGAAGAAAACCAATCCTCCGTACAGAAAATTGATTTAGCCAGCGCAGCCCTGCTGATCGAAGTAATCAAAAGCGATCACGAGTTAGACGCAAGAGAGACTGCGGAATTTCTTGAAGTAATGCGTGAAAGTCTAGATGTTTCAGAAGAAGAGCTGAATGAGCTAGTAGAGTTAGCCGAAACTGAAGCACAGCAGGCCACATCCCTTTTTGAGTTTACTCGACTGATAAACGATGAATATGACTACGAGGAGAAAGTCCGCCTTATAGAAAATATGTGGCGAATTGCATTTTCAGATGAGCAATTGGACAAATATGAAGAACATTTAATTCGGAAGATTTCGGATCTGATCTATGTATCTCACAGTGACTTTATAAAGTCTAAGTTAAAAGTAAGAAACGATTGATCAGTGACTTAATACTTCAATCGAGAGAAAAGCTACGTCGTCTGGTGCGTCCTTAACTTTATCAAGATCTAAAGCCTCATACACTCCTTCGAAATTCCCTTTGTTTTTGGCAACAATGTCGCAAATAGCTTTGTCTTTGTCTTCCAGAGAAGGCAAATCAATCAATTCGAGCACTCCATCCGAAAATAAGCTAATGGAAAAATTCCCAGAAAGATCAATAGTTATCTCTTCGTACTCCGTGTCTTGCTTCACTCCGATTGGAAAGGTTCGCGCCTCGAGATACTTGTATTCCTTGCCATTGCCAATTATCGGCATTGGATAATGCCCGGCCGACGAGTAATGCAAAGTGTTTGAATCGGGATCAATTACACCAAAGAACGCCGTTACGTGTTTTTGTAAATTAGCTTTGAAGATTTCCTGGTTAAGTCGAGTTAGCACGTTTCCTGCACCTACTTGGCGGTGCTTTCTAAATTGACGCCTTGCTATGTCTTTGGCCAGATAGGTAAACAACACCGTAACAAAAGCAGATGACGCTCCATGACCTGAAACATCTGCAATATAAAAAAGCAGCTTTCCATCTTCGGTACTCCAATAATCGACAAAATCGCCACTCAGATAGAGCGATGGGACTATTTTATGCTTACAAATAAAGTCTTTTGTTTTATAGGGAGTCCGCGGCAGGAGCCTGGTTTGAACCAAGCGGCCAGCTTGCTGATCTACTCTTAGCAAATCTAATGATTGCCGTAATTGTTGGTTCGAATTTTCTAATTGATTACTGTATTGCTCGTTTTCATAGATTAATTCAGCTTGCTTAAGACTGCGCCGAATCGAATGTTCGAGGACTTCCAAATCTTTAATCGGCTTCATTAGGTAATCAGCCGCACCTAATCTCAATGCCTGGACTACATCCTGGATTTCCCCCATGCCAGAAATCACAATTACCGGGGTATTACTGCTGGCTGTAGAAACACTGCGAATGACATCTAAGCCATCAACATCAGGCATCCGCAAATCACAAAGCACTAGGTCAGGTTGTTCAGAGCCGTATAAGGAAACTCCAACCGTTCCGTTTTCTGCTTCGATTACATCGAAGCCGCTATCTTGAAGAAAGCTGCAGATATTCTTACGAACGGCAGAATCGTCATCGATAACCAACAATCTGGCTGAAGTGGGAGTAATAGTAGATACATCGGACGGCATAATTAATACTGGTCTTTTTATTATTGCGCTTTTAGCTTAATAGCAGCGGTATTCATAATGCCGCAGCGCACTTCATTAGAGTGTAGATTAAAAATAAGAATCTCGCCTTTAAATCCGTTAGAAACTGCCAAATTCATCTTCGATTTGCCCGTCATTTACAAGGTATTCTCTGTTTTGGATATAAGCCTCGCGAATGAATAAGTACTTATCGCCGCTTATCAATTCATCCAGCGCCAGGAGTGCCGATCAGGAATCTATTTCTTCAACCACGAACAGCGACAACTTCGCCGATGGTTCGTCAATATACTGCAGGGGGTTAAAAACTGTATCGAGAACCAATCCAAATGAATCCCGCAGATTGCTGGCACCAAATACTGGGAGAACAACATAGGGCCCACTGCCGACACCCCAGGCTCCTAATGTCTGCCCAAAGTCTTCTTCGTGTTTTTCAAGTCCAAGGTCACTAGCGACATCGATAAGACCCCAAACTCCAATCGTTGTATTAATCAAAATTCTTCCGGAATCAGAAAGCGCATCTTGAAACTTGAATTGGAGCAAATCATTAACAGCAACATTTACATCGCGAACATTGCTGAAGAAGTTGCCTACCCCTTGCCGCACCACTCTGGGCATGAAAAAGGTGTAGGTGGAAGCAATTGGACGCACTAACAACTGATCGAAAAAGTCATTAAAAGCAAAGACGCGTTGGTTGCCCTCTCGCCATGGGTCATAGGTTTGTGCACTGACGACTGGAGAGAGGAAAACTAGGAGAAGAAAGAAGAAAGAAAATGCGAGCGACGGTTTCCAACTACTGCTAACTGCGGATGCTATGTTCACAGCGTCTACTTTGCGATAGAGAGGATTACAAGTCAATGGTCTCATCCTGATACGGTCTTGCTTGTGCGTAAGCTAGCTCTTGATGCGCTCGAGTTGTTTGTCTAATCGCTTTACGGACACCGGAATTTTAGTGCCTAGTGATTGCGCGAACAGCGACACTCGGTATTCCTCCAGCATCCACCTGAAATGGATTATCTCCTGGGTACGCTTGATCTCACGTTGTTGGATCAAATCCTCATATTTACGCCAGTAATTATCGAGCTCTTCGGTTAACTCTTTATCTTTCTCACCTAGGTGCGGCGCTTTGTCCAAGCGCGCCGCAATGGCATTCAAGTATCTTGGATACTGCTCCAACCATTCAATACTCGCATCGGAAAATAATTTTTCTGTCATTAAATTGCCTAATTGTTGCTCAACATCGCGCACAAAATAGTCAAGTTCATTGGATTGGTAGTTACTCAATTGTTTCAATATTTCAAATCTGGTCTTTAGTGTTTGAGCGAGAATATCTGCAATCCTCTCACCCGCACTATGCAGTTTGGATTTGCCTTGATTGAGCTGGTTCGAAAATTCCTGCTTATTCTTAGGCTTTACATTTTCCAGGTCGAACGCTACCACGTAGGCTTGCGAAGTCGCGTCATCCACTGATTCCTTTAGATGTGGTGGAATCAACAGTGCATAGTCTTTGAGAAACTGCGCAAATCTCTTTCGCAGGAGATTACGTTGCGCGACACTGCGCAGCATAAACAAACGAATCAAGCCTTGCAGGTGCCAGCTATTAGCCTCTTCCTGGTCGGCAAAAAGCTCAATAGCCACTGAGTCCTCACAATCTACAAAGGCCGGATAGCGGATCAGCACCAGATCCTCCCCTATCTCAACCTGTGTTGGTAGATTGTCTATATCCCAATCCTTTAAGCCGCGCTGCTGAATTTCATGAAGTATGTCATCGCGCTGAACTTTTTCTTGTTGCGAGTCACTCGAGAGCAAATCAGCTTTTAGCTTTGCTAGATCTTCAGCAAAGCCAACTTCATTACCTATCTCATCAGTAACTTCAATTTTGATTCGCAAATGGCCAGGCAGTTCAATCGCGGCAAAATCCGTCGCTGACAGCCTGACGCTCTTGTGGCGTGCAACTTGTGAAATCAGCGAAGCCACCAACTCACCATCAGAAGAAGACATACCCGGTATGATTTCATCGACCAATCCACTGATAGGAATTAATTTCTTTCTAATGGATTTTGGTAAGCCTTTAAGCAAAGTAACGCATTTTTCTCTGATAATTCCCGGTACCGCCCAGTCGATGTCAGCTTGTTCAATCTGATTAAGAATCTTCTGCGGAATCTGAATGGTCGCTCCATCGCGAGATGAGCCAGGATCAAAGACATAATCTATGCTAAGGCGATTTTTTAATACCGGAGTGTGGTCAGGATAACTAGCAATGCGGTCGTGAGTCGACTCATTGCTTAATAGTTTCTCCCGAGTCATCAATAGAGCCTGCTTTTCTACTTCGCTGGCATGGCCTATCCAGGATTCTAATTTTTGGGTAGAACAAATATCCTCTGGAATTCTTTCTTCATAAAACTTTGCAATATCTCGTTCGCCAACATATAGATCCGGACGTCTAATTTTTTCTTCTTCTTTGGCCAGCGACTCCAGAAACTGTTGATTTGCACCGATGAATTTAAGATTGCTCGACAATTCTCCTGCTACTAGCCCTTCATTTATAAATAGGCTTCTCGCCTTATCAATATCGAAATCCGCATAATTTACCAGTGTTTTTTCAATGATGGTCAAGCCATAGAGTTGCACCTTTTCATAAGCCATTACCGCTTGCGTCTTCTTGCTCCAGTGAGGATCAAAGTATTCTCGCTTGACCAGGTGCAGCGCCATTGACTCCACCCACTGCGGCTGAATTTTCGCGGCCATCGATGCAAAGGTTTGGGAAGTTTCAATCAATTCTCCCGTGACGATCCATTTGGATTTTCCTTTTGCTACTACTGAAGACGAGAAAATAGAAAATTTTCTGTTGCGAGTTCCTAAATAGACTCGCGCATCAAATTTGCTGGCAATTTGATTCAGTGAGCCAGCAATAATGGATTTATGAATTGCTTCATAGCTTCCAGCTTCTCTATTCAGGCGATAACCCAGCTGTTGACAAGTTACCAGCAACTGACGGTGAACTTCGCGCCATTCACGCATGCGCATGTATGAAAGGAAACTGGTTTTACAATGCTTTTTCAATTGATTCTGAGAATATGATTGGCGTTTTGACTCGAAGTCTTCCCAGAGCTGAACCAGGCTAAGAAAATCTGAATCACTGTGGGAATAGACGGCAAGGCGTTCTTGCGCCTGCTGCCTGTTTTCACCGGATAATTCCCTTGGATCTTGAATACTAAGTGCACTCACGATTATAAGAAGTTCCCGTAAACAGGACTGAGAGTTTGCGACTACCAGCATCCGAGCAAGCTTTGGATCAACCGGTAACTTTGCCATCTGTCTCCCGGTCGCTGTTAAAGAGCGTTGCTGGTTGATCGCGTTTAATTCGATCAGGAGTTTGAAGCCATCATTGATTGCTTTCCGTTCTGGTGGCTCTAGATAGGGGAATTGCTCAACATCACCTAAGCGGAGCGCGAGCATTTGCAATATTACCGAAGCAAGATTTGTTCGTTTTATTTCCGGGTCGGTATATTTCGGGCGGGAATGATAGTCTTGTTCTGAATACAGCCTTATACAGATTCCAGCGGATATTCGCCCACATCTTCCTTTGCGTTGATCCGCGCTCGCCTGAGAAACCGCTTCGATAGGAAGTCTTTGAACTTTACTTTGAATACTGTAACGACTAATTCGAGCGACCCCGGTATCGATGACATATTTGATGCCAGGAACTGTTATTGATGTTTCTGCAACATTGGTTGCGAGTACGACTCTTCGCCCTTTATGGGGAGTGAATATTTTCGCTTGCTCAGATTGCCGCAAACGAGAGTAAAGCGGTAACACATCCGTGTGCGGAAATTTTCGCTTTCTTATAGCTTTTGCAGATTCTCGAATATCTCGTTCGCTGCTGAGAAAAACCAGGGTATCGCCGCTGATAGAGTTCTTGCGCTGATCTTCTTCGACAATTGTATTTAATGCTTGAATGATGCCGTCGATTTGGTCTTGATCCTCGACCTCATCGTTGCTTGCACCAATCGGTTGGTAAAGGACATCAACCGGATAAGTCCTTCCTGAAACTGACACAATGGGCGCATCGGAAAAATGGCGCGCAAATTTTTCAACGTCGATCGTGGCAGAAGTAATAATCAACTTGAGCTCGGTGCGTTTTTTTAGCAGCTGCTTTAGGTAACCAAGAAGAAAATCAATATTGAGAGATCTTTCATGGGCTTCATCGATGATAATTATGTCGTATTTATTGAGAAATCTATCATTCTGTATTTCAGCAAGAAGTATTCCGTCGGTCATCAATTTCAAATAGCTCGAATCTGAAATCGTTTCTTTGAAGCGTATCTGATAGCCAACGCCCTGGCCTAGCTCAGTATTTAGTTCCTCCGCTATTCGATTCGCTACCGAGAAGGCTGCCAACCTTCGTGGTTGTGTATGACCGATAAGACCTTTCCGGCCCAGCCCCGCCTTTAAACAAATTTTTGGTATTTGTGTGGTTTTTCCGGAACCGGTGTCTCCGGCAATAACCAATACCTGATGTTTTAGAAGTAATCGTTCAATTTCTTCCGTTTTTGCAGAGATAGGTAATTCGTCAGGAAAATGAATTTCCTGGGGGATCGATTCAGACCGTTTTGAACATGCAGCTTTCGACGCATTTATCTCTGCTGCAATTTTCTTAACCCGAGATTGATTTTCTGACTTAGGTAATTGCGCTTTTTCAAGCTCGCGAATTTTTCTGGCAAGGCGAAACTTGTCGCCATGCTGACATTGGTCTAATTCTTGTTTTAAGGAATTGAGCACCGCCTGTTCTCGGTTCGAAAGGCATAGAGATTCGAGTTTATTTTAATCGCGTAACTCTCGACGCAAAATTTTGCCAATATTAGATTTCGGCAAATCCTTAACAAAGGAAAATTCGCGAGGAATCTTGTATGCCGTTAATCCATCTTTACAATGGCTGGTAAGATCCTCAATCAATACTTCACTATCTTTGGGAACTACAAAAAGCTTAATAGCTTCACCAGTTCGTTCATTGGGTACACCAATCGCTGCGCATTCAAGTACATCTGGATGCCGATTTACCCAGTCTTCAACTTCGTTTGGAAATACATTAAATCCGGATACAAGAATCATGTCCTTTTTCCGATCGACGATGGTAATACAGCCATCCTCAGTGATCTCAACATAATCGCCGGTTTTTAACCATCCGTCTTCGGTTATAGTATCTTTGCTGGCGTCTTCTTTCTGCCAGTAACCGAGCATTACCTGAGGGCCTCTAATCCAAAGCTCTCCACGTTCACCGAACAGAACATCGACTCCAGAGTCGTCCACAACACGCATTTCAGTTTCCGGCACTAAAGGGCCAACGGTGCCGAGTTTTACCTCGCCCGGTATATTCACAGAGACCACCGGCGAACATTCAGTTAGACCATAGCCCTCAATGATTTCGCAACCCGTAACATTCTCCCATTCCTCAGCCACCGAGGTAGACATTGGCATACCGCCTGCTCCGCAAAATTTCATATCACTAAAATCAACAGCGGCAATTTCTTTGTGTCTTAACATTGCCAAGTAGAGAGTATTTATTCCGACAAAACCATTTACCCTCGTGTTCTTTAACAGTTTGAAGAGCGAATCTAAATCACGCGGATTGGTGACTAATATGTTGTGGTTACCCGCATATGGCATTGCCAGGCAGTGAAGAAGAAAGGCGTAACTGTGGTAAAGCGGTAATGGTGCAGCAATGTTTTCAGTTTTATCTCGAATTACCAATAAGCAACGAGCACGCAACTGCATCATATTGGCGATCAAATTGTTGTGGCTAAGCATGGCCCCTTTAGCAAAACCAGTTGTGCCACCGGTGTAAAGAATAAGCGCAACATCGTCCCCTGCTCCACTATTAGTTGGAACCGAGTATTGATCAGCCGCACTTATCGTTCTCATAAACGGAATGGCATTTGACAAACTGTATGCCGGTACCATTTTCTTCAGGTATTTTGCGCCAAGGTTTAAGACATGCTTTTTCAATCCAGGTTGAAGATCACCGAGCCTGGCTACGATAATCGTGGAAATCGCAGTCTTGCTTAAAACCTGCTCTAGTTTGTCGCAAAAACTTTCCAGAATAACTATTGCTTTAACCCCAGAGTCCTTAAATTGATGCTCCATTTCATTGGCTGTATAAAGAGGATTGGTATTTACTACTACCAGGCCTGCCTTAATTGCCCCATAAAACACAATTGGAAATTGAAGTAGATTCGGCAATTGAATCGCTATTCGATCACCCACTTCCAAATCGGTTTCCTGCTGTAGATAAGTCGCAAAGCGACTGCTTAGATCGTCTAATTCTTTAAAACTTAAAGTTCGCCCAAAACAACTAAACGCAGGTAACGAAGCATGCTCATCAACCATAAAGTTGATTACTTCATTTATCGAGTTGTATTTTTCTGGCCGAAGGCCTTTGGCTAATGGCTCTATCATGGAATTACTTAGTTAGTACCGTCATTGCTTCTTCAAGACCTTTCACTGTTAGGGGAAACATCCGGTCTTCAACTAGCTCCCTTACCACCTCTATCGAATAACTGTGCTCCCAATAATCTTTAGGAGTTGGATTAATCCAGATCATGTGATCATAGGCATCAGTGACTTTCTTGATCCAGGTAGCGCCAGCTTCTTCATTGTAGTGTTCAATACTCCCACCTATATGAGTAACTTCGTAAGGTGCCATGGTGGCATCGCCGACAAAAATTACTTTGTAATCTTTTGAATACTTATTAATGATTTCAAAAGTGGAAGTCGTTTCTGCATGTCTCCGTTGACTCTTTGTCCAAACGGATTCGTAAAGAAAATTATGAAAATAGTAATACTTGAGATGTTTGAATTCGCTTCTGGCCGCTGAAAACAACTCTTCACACAGTTTTACGTGGGGATCCATTGACCCACCCACATCAAAGAAAAGCAAAACTTTTACCGCGTTATGGCGCTCAGGCACCATTTTTATATCCAGTAAGCCAGCATTTCTTGCCGTGGAAGAAATGGTGTCATCCATGTCTAACTCTTCTGCAGCACCGGTTCTGGCGAACTTGCGCAGACGCCGTAAAGCCAGCTTTATGTTGCGGGTGCCTATTTCAACGGAATCATCCAAATCTCGATAATTACGTCGATCCCATACTTTCACAGCTCGCTGGTTTCTTCCTTCATCCTGGCCAATGCGTATTCCCTCAGGATTATATCCATAAGCTCCAAAGGGCGAAGTGCCGCCGATACCTATCCACTTGTTGCCGCCCTGGTGGCGCTTCTGCTGCTCTTCCATACGTTTTTTGAACTCTTCCATGAGCTTATCAAGTCCACCTAATGCTTCGATCTTGGCTTTTTCCTCGTCGCTTAGCATCGATTCCAATTGTTTACGCAGCCATTCATCCGGAATTTCATAAAGCGAAAGATCGTCAAGCACTTCAAAATTCTCAAAGTATTTGGCGAACGCTAGATCAAACTTATCGAAGTTTTTTTCGTCTTTTACGAAACAGAGGCGAGAAAGGTAATAAAAATCGTCGACATTGCCGAAGATCACATTTTGTTTCAGGCATTCAAGTAGAGTAAATAACTCTGTGAACGACACAGGTAGTCGTTCTTGCTTGAGTGTCATGAAAAAATTTATCAGCATTAACGCTTGGCTCGATGCATAAAGGCTAGCTTCTCCAACAAATGAACATCTTGTTCGTTCTTTAATAGAGCGCCATAAAGAGGTGGAATAGCATTCTTCGCTTCATGATTCTTAAGTATATCGGTAGGAATGTCATCGGCCATTAGCAGCTTCAGCCAATCGATCAATTCAGATGTCGAAGGCTTTTTCTTTAGACCAGGGATTTTTCGAACATCAAAGAAAACATCCATCGCCTGACTTACCAGGTCTTTCTTAATATTTGGATAATGCACGTTAACAATTTTTTCCATCGTTAATGTGTCTGGAAATTCAATGTAATGAAAAAAGCAGCGTCGCAAGAAAGCGTCAGGTAGCTCTTTTTCATTGTTACTAGTGATCACGACAATGGGTCGAGTTCTGGCTTTGATCAATTCCTTGGTTTCGTAAACAAAGAATTCCATCTTGTCTAATTCAAGTAGTAGATCATTAGGGAATTCGATGTCCGCCTTATCGATCTCATCGATTAGCAGTACGGATTGCGCATCAGAATGAAAAGCCTGCCAAATCTTACCTTGTATAATGTAGTTGGAAATGTCGTGAACTTTTTCTTCACCGAGTTGGGAATCTCTTAATCGAGACACCGCATCGTATTCATACAGTCCTTGTTGAGCCTTGGTGGTGGATTTGATATGCCATTGAATTAGTGGCAAATCCAATGCTTTGGCGATTTGTTCAGCCAACATGGTTTTTCCAGTGCCAGGCTCACCCTTAATCAACAGTGGTTTTTGTAACTGGATGGCTGCATTGACCGCTAGTTGCAGCTCGTCGGTGGCTACGTATTCTTCAGTGCCGGTAAAGTTCATTGAATTGTTCCACTACGTTCAAAAAAATGCGCGTATTGTACGGCGCAGGTGGGTATTAATACAGAAAAACTCTGGGATAGAGGGCAGGATTAGCTGACAAAAGCAAAGCGGGTAATACCCGCTCCGCATTTGTCTTAATTTACCATTAAGCGTTTACTTCAATTAACTTTCGACCGCGTTCAGTGATATACCAGCGCACCCCTTTCCTACCACCAACCTTTCCGGCTAATGACTTTAAAGTAAGAAAGCTTAAGGTTTTGACCATTGTCGATTCGTCGGTGTCCGCTTCCTGACACAAACCAGTGAGTGAACGGTAAATAAAGCGTCCACAGCCCAAAGTTTTAAGCACTTTGGAAGAAGTAGAATCAAGCTCGTCCGGATTAGGCGCATTAACGGCACCCGCTTCAGCGAGAGAATCATCTTCAGTTTCTGTATCGATCAGAGGAAGGAGTTCTTCTTGAAGCTGTCGCAGCTGATACTGCAATAAATCCACCTTATCACTGGTGAGCTTGGCTTCCGCCATTACATTATCCGAGACACTGGTGACAAAGAATCTGGGAATAATTGCTACCGCCAGACAAATCGCCACGTAATTGAGTAGATTTGCCGGATTTCCTTCGCTAGCGACAATTAAGGTGCTGCCAAAGACGCTCAGCACGAAGGGAACGAGGAAGGTGACGCCGATCCCCAGGAATATAAACCTTACTAACTGGCTGAAATCGCCTAAAGGTTTGTTTGAAACCGTGTAATAGTTGATGACGCCGCCAGCAGCACCAACAACTATCATAATAAAAACCAAAGAAGTGAAATAACCCATAATGAACCTCTTGGTGCTAACCCATTGTTTTTGATGAACAATTAATAATTTAAAGTTTAGTGTGAGGCAAATTCAACCAGAAAATTGCCGTCCGGGAAAGAGAGGAATGATTACAATTTCGAAAAAATACTTCAAAAAAAACTTCTATTTATTTGTTTTTATTCAGTATTTTGTGATTTTTTTTGAGTTTTCTGTGACGCTTCAGAATCAAATAAAAGAGTGTTGCTGCTATTTCTGCGGCAATAATGGCTAGTAGAAGGGGAATTGCTGAGCGCGCTGCGGCTTCGGTACCAATGGTTATCAGATCCAGCGTCATCACCATAAGCGCCGGAGCCATAGTCTCCCCCTGCGCACTCGCATACCAGGGAGTCAAAATAACTGCAGCAGCCACTGCCCGTAGCGAGTAGCTGCTCCATTTCGCTACCTGAAAGCGAGTGAGCAACCAGAATACCCAGTAGAAGCCTGCACTAGCAGCCAAATAGATTAGCCAGATCAGCCAGTAATTGCTTTCCGCATCCATGATTTAAGATTCCACCCAGCGGATAACATGCTCTTGATAACCGGAGGGATGAACGAACTCTTCTGAAAGCGTTTTACCCAATACCGACACTCCTGCTTCAACAATAGCGGCATTGGACTCTGCCAACAGTGGATGCCAGCTATACAATGGCTTGTCTTCAGCTCTTAAACGATAGGCACAGGTATCGGGCATCCAATTGAGGTTTTCCTGGTACATTTCTTTTACATTTAAACAAGTGGGAACTACGGTCGTGCGCTCCGAATAGTTCGTGCAGCGGCAACTGCTTTCATCTAGAAATCGGCAGGCAATTCTAGTCCAGAATAATTCTTCAGTTTCTTCGTCTTGAATCTTCTTAAGGCAGCAACGCCCGCAACCATCGCACAGTAATTCCCATTCTTTCGTGCTTAGCTCCTCTAAAGGTAATTCCCAGAACTTGTTTCGTACATCCTTATCCATGATCCCGATACTAACACCTAGCTAAAGAGTGGTTTAATTTCCGGTTCTAACAGCTCACGACGCCAACCTGCAAGCTCCCCTTGCCACCTAAGTTCGCCATGATTTTCGTAATCGCGCAATAGGTCCTGCAACAATCGTTTACGTGCCAATAATCCCGGGGCCATCGACAACTTTTCAGCTAATACTGCAACAACTGCCTGGCATGACTTCAATTTCTTTCGAAGTGGTGGTCGTAAAGGGAAATTTAACAATGTTCGATCAACCACGCCTTGGTCTGGTAATGGCGAATTTATTAGCTCAACTATTTCTGCGCCGTAGCGCGCAATAATTCTTCTGTCACTTAGACTTAAGTTTTCCAAGGATTCTGTTGAGAGTTCAGATTCGTTTTGGTTGGCAACGCTAAACAGATCACTATCTTTCGCTATCCAGTTTCTCGGCTTGTTTCGCTCCCGCGCTTTTAATTCTCTCCAAAAACAAAGTTGTTGCAGCCGTTCAAGTTTTTCGTCATCCAACTTCCAGGCATTGCTAATCGTAGTATAAGTGTTTCTCCAACTTGCTTGATTTTCATATTCGGTGGCTATCTTTATTTGCAGTGCACACTCTTCTTCAAACCAAGCAAAAACATTTTTAGATTGTAATTGCTCCAATAGCGCATCTCTTAATGTCAACAAATAGCAAACATCATTGGCAGCATATTCTAATTGAGTACTGCTTAGTGGCCTTTTTAACCAATCAGATCTTGTCTCATCTTTAGGTATATCCTGCCCCAGAAGCAACTTAACCAGCGCTTGATAACTGAGAGAAAAACCCAGCCCTAGAAAAGCCGCCGCTAATTGCGAATCAAATATCTTATTAGGTACAGTCGCAAGACTTGTCTGCAATAAATTCAAATCTTCACTACAGGAGTGCACACAGAATTCAGTAGCCTCGTTGTTAAACAACGCTGTAAATTTTACCCAATTGCTAATGCAGTGCGGATCGATCAGATAACTTGCGGTAGTGTCATTCAGCTGCAAGAGACCTATTTTCGGATAGAAGGTATTAGTTCGAATAAATTCAGTGTCGATGGCCAAACAATCCCGTGCTGACCAAGCTGTACAAAGGGCTTCGAATTCTTGCTGACTTTCTACTAAACAGATTTGACTGCCATCTGCAGTTAACATGCCCTAGCTACTTTCCATTATTTTTCTTCCAGTGAAGGCATGGCTTAAGGTGCCCCCGTCAACAAATTCTAGCTCCCCACCCACAGGTACGCCGTGGGCAATTCTGGAAACAGTTACGGCTAAAGTTTTTAGTTGTTCGGCAATATAGTAGGCAGTGGCATCGCCTTCTACGGTGGGATTGCAAGCTATTATGACTTCTTCTAATTCTTCATTCTCTACTTTTTCCAGAAGCTGATTGATTCCCAACTGCTCGGGACCGATTCCATCAATTGGGGAAAGATGCCCCATTAGTACGAAATATATACCACGAAAAGTACCAGACTGCTCGATGGCAAAAATATCGGCAGGGGATTCGACTACGCAACAAATTTTGCGATTCCGAGAATTACTCGAACAGATTCGACAGACATCTTCTTCCGTTAATGTCCGGCACTGCTGGCAGTTTCCTACCGCTTCCAGTGCGGCTGCTAGTGATTCACTAAGTTTGGTACCGCCTTCTCTGTTACGTTCGAGCAAATGTAATGTCATGCGTTGTGCGGATTTAGGTCCGACACCGGGCAAACAGCGAAAGGCTTCAATGAGTTGATCGATAAGCGGGCTTGAATTCATAATCTAAAACGGAAACTTAAATCCTTCCGGCATAGTGAAGTTTCCAGCCATGCCTCCAATTGAATCCTTCTTCTTGTCATCCAGTTTTCGAACCGCGTCATTCACTGCTGCGGCAAGAAGGTCTTCTATGACTTCCTTGTCTTCAGAAAGCAAGCTGTCATTCAAATCAACTCTAACGACATCGTGGCGGCCATTCATCTCAACTTTTACCAGCCCTGCACCTGCCTCTCCAGTTACAACTACATTGGCGAGCTCTTCCTGGGCTTTCTGGAATTGCTCCTGCATTTGTTTAGCTTGCTTCATTAATTCGTTTAAGTCTGTCATCTCTTTACTCTTTGATCGGAGCGATGCTCTCTTTAGCTAACTTGGCAGAAAAATGCTTTAGCATTTCCTGCACATTTTCATCATTCTCAAATTCATCGATCATTTCATCCCGCGCTTCTCTTTTTAACCGTTGCAATAACATGGCAGGAGTTTCTTTTTCAACTTTTCCAATTTCAATGTTTACTTTGACTTCTTCTCCTAGCAAATCACTAAGGGCTATTGAAAGCTTGGGCAACAATTCTTCACTGTAAACCGCACTTTGATCTTCACTTAAAAGAAAATGATAGTCCTGTCCTTTTTTAGCTTTGAATTCAGTGTTTGCCAGGACGTTTGCAGCGATGCCGTTAATACCGAGCTGGGTATAGAGCTCCAACCATTTTTCATGGCTAATCGCACTACTATCAATGTCGATTGGTTCAGGTTTGGTTTCTACGCTTGGGGCTAACTCTTTTTCTTGAACCAAAGTTTCTTCTTTAGATTCTTGGCTCTCTACTTCCACATGCTGCTGAGGCTCTTGCTGCGGATCTGGCGCTACTCGATCAGTATCATTCTTTTTTTTTTGAGAATCTGAAGTTGGGAGTTCAGTCTTTTCTTCGGTGAATGAAGGCGAAAAAATTAGCATCCGCAGCAGCAGCATTTCGAATGCTGATTTAATCTCCATAGCAAACCGAAGTTCGTCTCTGCCTTTCGAGCCTATTTGATAATAGAGCTGCAAATCTTCAGCCGAAAACTTTGCGGCTAATTCTTGAATCTTCTCTCGATCACCAAAGCTATTATTTACAGCTTCGGGCACAGATTGCGCTATTGCCAGCCTGTGCAACGCGGACAACAAACTATCTAGAGTATGGCCGTAATCCGGTGTTTGATCAGAAATCTGGCCAATGATTTCGATAAGCTTTTCTACATCGCGGACAGACATTGCTTCCAGCAACGCGAACACCTGATGTTGCTCAGGAACTCCAAGCATTTCAACGATACCCGCAGCCTTAATGCTTCCCTGACAATACGAAATACCTTGATCAATCAAAGTCAGTGCATCACGCATACTTCCACTTGCCGCTCCAGCTATTTGCCACAGAGCTTCGTCGTCGTATTCGATCGACTCTTCGGCTAGTACTTTTTTCAAGTACTCGACAATTATCTGTGGACTCAGATTCTTTAAATTAAACTGCAGGCAGCGGGAAAGAATTGTTACGGGAAGTTTTTGCGGATCCGTTGTAGCAAATAAAAATTTAACGTGGGGTGGCGGCTCTTCCAAAGTTTTTAGCAATGCATTAAAACTGTGATTGGAGAGCATATGTACTTCGTCTATCAGGTATACCTTAAAACGTCCACGTGCAGGTGAATACTGCACGTTTTCCAAGAGTTCTCTGGTGTCTTCAACTTTGGTGCGAGAAGCTGCGTCGACTTCGATTAAATCTATAAAGCGACCTTCGTTAATTTCTGTGCAGGCATCACAGCTACCACAAGGCGTAGAGCTTATTCCCTCATCACAGTTGAGACATTTGGCAAGGATTCTGGCGAGAGTAGTTTTTCCAACGCCACGAGTACCTGTAAACAGATAAGCATGATGCAGGCGTTGATTATCAAGAGCGTTTATTAACGATTTAAGAACATGCGCCTGGCCTGCAACTTCAGAAAAGTTTGAAGGTCGCCATTTGCGAGCGAGTACTTGATAGCTCATTGATTAATTCTTATGGTGTTCGGGCTTTACGAAGTTCAATTCAGTAATGCGTTTGTCCCAGAAAGCGAAAAATTGCTTCAACAGGTGGCAGCTCTTGCCAGCCACACCACGGCACATGAGTCAGCTACTACCGTTGCTCCCTTCCGGGCCTGGCGGAGTTCATAACCTATCATTGCGCGGGGACCGACAAGAGATACCATAAAGCATAATAGCATAGACCCTGATCGATGCAGCGGCGGATTATGGAGTAATAAATAGTCCAAAACAAGCCGCCCTTTTTACCAGTAATAGTTTAGTCAGCAGGCGCTAATTAAGGCAGAGCCAGACTAACTAACCTGGAATCCTGACCCCCGCCAACAGCGATTGTCACGTACTGCTTACCATCAACCATGTAGGACATGGGCGTACCAGTTGGTGGCAGTGGTAGCTCAATTTCGTGAATAACTTCACCCGAGGCTTTATCAAATGCTCGAAGCAAATTGCGACCATTGTCTCGCTGAGCCATAAACAATAAGGTTTTTGTAAGCAAGGGTCCTGGCCCTGCGTTGTCAACGGTTCCGACTGGCCCGGGGTCAAGTATCCCCATATCAATAATGCGTTGTCGAATACCTTCACCGTGAGGCACGATCCAGGCATTATCACCGCTGTTCAAATCGATTGCCGTAATACGACCATAAGGTGGTTTAGTTAGTGGTAGCTCTTGCGGTCCGCCAACTGATCTATCACCGCCACGAACGTATTGCATTTCTTCCCGCCCACGCCTTGCTTCAATAAGCTGTACAACGATGGGGCCGGAAGCAGAAGGAACGTAATACATTCCGGTATCAGGATCAAATGCAGCACCTCGCCATTCGCCTCCTCCAGCCCAGCCAGGAAACTGAATCGCGCCGCGCAGAGATGGGGGCGTGAACAGCGGCCCATAATCATACTTTTCGATATTCTGTAACGCTTCCTGGCGCAACTCCGTTGTAAAATCTATGAGAGTCCCATCGCTGATACCCTGTGGTTCAAAAGCTGGGGGTTTGGTTGGAAATGGTTGAGTAAGGGAAAGGCTTTCACCAGGCACGGTACTCTGAGGAACTTCCCTTTCCTCTATCGGCCAAACCGGCTCTCCGCTAACACGATCAAAAACGTAGGTGAAACCTTGTTTCGAAATCTGTGCGACGGCCTTGATCTGGCGACCATTCACATTGATATCCACCAGAGTTGGTGCAGCGGGCAAATCATAATCCCATACTCCGTGATGAACCATTTGGAAATGCCAAACCCGTTCGCCGCTACTGACGTCAATTGCAACCAAACTTTCTGCGAATAAGTTATCGCCCTTACGCATACCTCCATACCAGTCGTTAGTTGGAGTTCCTGTCGGAATGTAGGCGATTCCCAGTTCATCATCCGCACTCATGATCGACCAAGAGTTAGTGCTACCAGAATATTCCCAAGAGCCGTCTTCCCAAGTTTCGTTACCGAATTCACCGACTTGTGGAATGGTCTTGAACATCCACTCCAATTCTCCGGTTTCCGGATTAAATGCACGTATATGTCCTGGCGGTGTCTGTATGCTGCTGGGACCATCATTAACAATTGAATTCACAATTGCTTTGTCATTAGTGACTAATACGGGTGAGACAACGCCATACTGTTCCTTATCGATTTCTCTCCCCAGTCCGAGACTAAGATCAACTCGCCCATTGTCTCCGAATCCAGAATCTGGCTGGCCGGTTTCCGCATTTAACGACCACAAAAAAGAATCGTTAGTTGCAAACAAAATCCGGCGCTTATTATTGCCTTCCCAATACGCTACACCCCGGGTGTTGTATCCTAAATTCGGTGGTCGGCCTGCTTCCCAAGCACGCGTATCGAACATCCAGCGCTGTGCGCCAGTTTTCGCATCAAGAGCAACCACTCGCCCGAATGAAGTTGGTGCGAACATAACGCCATCTATAACTATGGGTGTAGCCTTATAAGAAGCCGGTACTGCTCTGGAATTTCCGCCTGCGATATTTGCTGCAACTGTTTCATTGTCGACGCTATCCCAGGACCAAACTGTTGTTAGCTGATTGACATTTTCAGCCGAAATTTGTTCAAACGGTATGTATTTTCTAGAGCCGTTGTCGCCGCCGTAGCTGGGCCAGTCGATGTTTTGGGAGGTTGCGGGATTGGCAATAAAGAGACTACTAACAAGTATTAGTGCGGGCTTTAAAAGTTTCATGATTTTGACCAAATCTATTCGAGAGGAGAGATACTAGCTTATTGGGGAGAAATGGGAAGTGGGATGCGATGAGTGGGTGGGGGGATTCAGATTTTCGTTAAGCTTTATGATTGCACCTTAACTTATTTCGAGTTGTATTCGGAGGCCGGAGGGATTGACTCGAGATTTAGCTTAGCTAAATCTTTCGCCCTGCGGGCAGCCTGCGGCTGTCCAAAATGCTCTCGCATTTAGTCGAACCGCTAGGGTGCTCTCTACTCTCCCAAACAACCAACTAAAAAAACCAGCTAATGTTGGTTTTTTTAGTTGGCGGTGAGGGAGAGATTCGAACTCTCGAAGCCTTACGACTTACACACTTTCCAGGCGTGCTCCTTCGGCCACTCGGACACCTCACCGTAATTTGGCGCGTACTCTAAACTAGAGTTTGTATTGGTACAAGTTTCCTATTGTCTTGCCAGTCTCGGAATGACCATGTCTGATGTCATTACTTCGGTACTGCGATACACGTTTATGTCTATCCCTCCTCGTCTGAGAAAATTTAGAGAGAGCTTTAGCTCTGTGGGCTTGCACTGCAGAGAAATATCTCGAAATATTCTCTCGGCACATTCTTCATGATAGCCCTGGTGGGAGCGAAACGAGCATAAATAAGTTAGCAAGTTGGATCGATCGATCTGAGGACCGGTGTACTCGATATGAATACTCGCCCAATCAGGCTGGCCGGTAACGGGGCAATTCGACCGAAACAAATCCGAATGCAATTCTTCGTCGAACGCCACATCCTCAGTGACTGACAACAATTGTTCGTTAGGCTCTTTCTCTATAGTTCCAACCGATTCTTTATCGATAGAAACCCCTATCCTTGTACTCGTCTCATCCAGGCTGGCGACATTTAAATTTTGTAAGACTACTTTTACTTCTGACTGGCTCACTTTGGACAGGTCGGTAACTATGTTTTGCTCCACTTCTTTTTCATTAGCAAATTGTTCAGCGTTAAATGAATTTAAATAAAGCTTTAATGATTTAGATTCAACAATATTCTCAGAGTCAGCATTAAAGAAAAATTCGGCCATGCGAACTTCAGGTTTACCGTCTTTGTTCAACCAGGAAATTTCATAAGCATGCCAATGGTCGATCCCGTACATCTTGATTTTCTTGTCAATATCAAGCAGAGAGCGCGCGGGCCAGCGCGGAATAGGATAGAGAATATCCGGATTGTATTTTTGCGGATATTCAGTTTGTTCGCCTAATGGGTTTTTTTCCATGGACTGCCTACGAGCGTATGCCGTTGCCATTACGGAGTAACCAGATACAGCTTGTATAGAGCCCCACTATGAAAACACCAAGTATGAGAAATGCCCAATAAACATTCACATCGGAACTGCCTAAGATTCCATAGCGAAATGTATTGACCATATAAAATATTGGATTCAATCCGGAAACTATCTGCCAGAAGCTTGGCAACAGTTGCACCGAATAAAACACACCACCTAAATATATTAGCGGCGTAAGGATAAAGGTTGGAATTATTGAAATATCATCAAAGCTATTGGCAAACACCGCATTGATAAAACCCATCAACGAGAACAACATCGAAGTTAGTAGAATTGTAAGAACAGTAATTAGCGGATATTGAATTGACAGGTCGGCGAAGAACAAAGACATTGTAGTAACGATTACGCCGACGGCTAAACCTCTCGCCATACCACCTACGATAACGCCAGATAGAATGACGTAATTAGGCACCGGTGCCACTAATAATTCTTCGACAGTCTTTTGAAACTTCTGACTAAAAAAACTAGATACGACATTCGAATAGGAATTTTGAATAACGCTCATCATTATTAGTCCGGGAACAATGAATTCCATGTATTGAAATCCACCCATTTCACCAATCCGACGCCCGACCAAGTTTCCAAAAATCACGAAGTACAATCCGATGGTAATTGCCGGGGGCACAAGGGTCTGCAACCAAATACGGGAAAATCTTCTTACTTCCTTTATTACAATCGTTTCGAACGCAATGTATCTATGATCGGAAAACATCTGTTACTTCGCCCCATTCTCATTCAATCGAGAAAGAAACAGCTGCTCGAGACGGTTGGTCTTGTTGCGCATACTGGAAACGATAATTCCTTTATCACCCAGGGCAGCAAAAACCTCATTAATGTTTCGCCCATGCGATACCGTAACTTCAATACTTTTGTCGTCGACTTTGCGTACGCAAACATTGTCAAGTGCAAGCTGAGGTGATTCACTGATTGTTGCTACGGAGTCAAAGATAAACGTTTGCGAATCCAACTCAGTGAGCAGTTTTTTCATGTTGGTGTTCTCGATTATCAATCCCTCATCAATAATCGCAATATTTCGACATAACTGTTCGGCTTCTTCCAGGTAATGAGTCGTCAGTATTATGGTGGTGCCGCTAGCATTTATCTCGGTAAGAAATTCCCACATGGAACGACGTAATTCTATATCAACGCCTGCTGTTGGTTCGTCCAGTATTAGCAACCGAGGTTCGTGCGCCAATGCGCGGGCTATCATTAATCTTCTCTTCATGCCTCCGGACAACGAGCGCGAACGATCGTTGCGTTTCTCCCAAAGCCCTAATTTACGTAAGTACGTCTCTGCCCGCTCCTGGGCTTGTTTTCGTGGCAGTCCGTAGTAGCCAGCCTGAGTTATTACGATGTCCTGAACTTTCTCGAATTGATTGAAGTTAATTTCCTGGGGAACAACACCGAGATCGAGCTTGGTCTCGTAAACATGGGTGTCCACGTTTTTACCAAACACTTGGACATCACCGGCGCTACGCTTCACCAAAGTCGAGATAACGCCGATGGTAGTCGACTTGCCTGCACCATTTGGACCGAGCAAGGCAAAGAAATCCCCCTGCTCCACCTCAAGAGAAATACCCTTGAGTGCCTGGAAGCCGTTCGCATAGGTCTTGTGAAGATCTCGAATTGAAATTGCAACAGTCACTACTATTTCCTGTAGCACAACAACGCAGAAGTATGGCGCGCTGAATTTGGGGAATCAAATCCCAGTTTTAAATAAATGCCTACGCGTAAAAAAGCCCGGACTTAGCCAGGCTTTGAAATGGCGTCCCCTAGGGGTTTCGAACCCCTGTTGCCGGGATGAAAACCCGGTGTCCTAGGCCTCTAGACGAAGGGGACAGAATGGCTGCTGAGGTAGCAGATTCACGAAGCGGGGGATTCTAAGAAGCTTAGAGATTGCAGTCAAGGACTAACTTTTAAATTCCCCAGTTATTACTACAATTTTAGTAAGCAGCTTATTTTTGCGGTGAGAGCAGGATCTTTCGCCTTGGTGCGTGATAGTCATTCAGGGAGCAGGAAATGACGCCTTTAGTACTTGCTGGAATAATCTTGGCCTCCACACTGGTGGCAGCTTTAGGTTATCTGAGCAAAAGCCAGGAACGTCAAGATACTCTGCGTGCCCAACAACTAGGCAAATACAAAGAGCGCATTCGAAAACTGGACAATATGATTTTTGGCCTCCCGCCAAATTATCTTCAGAAAACCCTTAAAGTACTTATTTACGCCAGCATCATCGACAGCCTTAAGCATCTTAACCAGCTTTCCGGAAGTAAAAATCTTGATGAACAAATTGTAAGGGTTAAACAAACCCTCGATGACTTACTAAAAAAGGACGCTAGGGAAGATACCGGCACCCCAGAAATCAGCTACTCCGAACTAAAAGAATGCAAATACCTATTAATAGATTTACACACATTGATTCTCGATTTTCACAATTAAGGCTCATTGGACAGAAAATCGGCTACAAATCATTTAGGAATTGTGAGAAAGATCATGTTAGAGGTAACACTAGATACCTATAATGAAGCTGCATTACAAGCACTAAACGGCAATAACAAAAATCTAGCCTTACACTACTTCTCAACCGCCCTGAGTCGCATACAACAGAGTTCAGACCAAGGCACTAGCACCGAGCGCACCAACTACTTCGCACGCAAAGTGGAACAACTACAGTCGGGAGTTACTGCTGAAAATTCAGACCGCAGCAGTATCGATGAAGCTCTTCCAGATGCGCGCGTTTTAGCCGAATGGGAAGCGCTTGAGCAGAAACAAACTGACTGGCAGAAGAAAAGGTATTAGTACATTAAATGGAAATTTTTATTAGTCGCAGAAGGAATTGATCGTGGTTGCACTTATTTCAATTGTTTTCGCAATAACCTTGTTATTGGTGACCGTTTACTGCTTACACAAGTATCAAAATTTTGAAGCTTATATTAATGCAGAACGTTCTATCCCGCTTCCGCCTCTCGACGGAGCCGAGATAAACAACAACCCAATAAACAGCCAAATGGACGCAGACATGGATTCAGTTTCAGATTGCGAAAAATCCAATCTCAGTGGCTGGATGAATGAAGTTGCGGCGCTGAAAACCGAGGGGAATTTGGATGAAGCAATGGCTATCTGCGAACAAGAATTTCCTCCTTGGAGCGCATACAATCAAGCCACGATAATTCTGCGAGGAAAGCTGAAAGATATTTCTCCAGAAGAACCTCAAGCTGACATCCTCTTAAAGGAGCTCTATCGTATTGCTGTTGTTGCAGAAATCTTGCATGAAAAATCCGCCAGCTCTCAGCACTTATCACTTGCTCAGTTAAAGCTACTTGCTTTGGAAGAATTGGACGGCCTGAACATGGATTACGATCTCCTGGGCTATGCGAACTTGCGCTTAATTCGTAAAAGTGACGTTAAACTAATGCTTTCTCTCTGGGGCCGCCCTAGCCAGCATAACCATCCCCACTCTTTGCATGAGACTTGGTGGAACGGCTTTACCAGCCATGTCTAACCGGCTGCGGCAAGCTAAGCTCAAAAAGTAATATAAAGCACCGGCACCATAGCTTTTTGAATCTTGACCACTTCTAAGGTCTATGACATCCTGAAGCGCTGCCGATATATCTCTATCAAATGGCAGTAACTGTCTGAAGACCTTACTAGTTTTCGATAGAGCGCCCTTAAGAACAGCAAATTTTAAAAAATAAGAAGGCGCGAGCAGTTTAGCAAACAAAGCCATTAGGCCAGTGTATAAAATCAGCTCGACATGGGCTACCGGGGACTACAAGGATTTACTATGAGCAAAGACCAATCTGACTCAACAGATAACGTCAGCATTGACCAAAGGCTGATTGAAGAAGGTACAGCTCAACTTACCAGTGAGATCGAAGTGTTAGAAGCTTGGTTAAATGAGCTGGACGCTTCCGATGAAAATGATGCCGAAGTTGTCGCTGCTCGTAAGTCGTATAACGATATGTTGCGCAGTCGCAAAGAAATGCTTAGCACTTTGGCTAAACAGGCAAAACTACAGGCAGTTGCAGCTGAGTAAGTAATTATCTGCAAGCAGGCTGCCCCTTCTCAAACTATCATAAAAATCCATGCTGTTAACTGAACAGGCCTCTACTATGCTCATGCTGCAGGCGAGCATGAACGCAAAAGTTGATCCGAACTGGGTTGAAGCCCGCTATCCTTACTTGAGAGCAGTGGTTATCGAAGGCGCAGAAGCCATCGAGCACCATGGTTGGAAATGGTGGAAAAAACAGGAGAAAGACCTGCCTCAATTGCAGATGGAGCTGATCGATATATGGCATTTCATCTTATCTGAGATTTTATTGAAAAACGGCGCAAACCAGGATCAGTCGCTCGCTGCTTTAACCACTCTATTAAGTGATAGCGAGTCGCAGGACGTTATTGATTTTGACAATAAGCAGTATGTAATTGAGCAGCTGGACTTAATTTCAAAATTCGAATTGCTGATCGCACTTTCCGTTTCCAGGCGAATTGAACTCGCACTGTTCGAATCAATCATGAAGGACTGTGAGATTAGCTGGGAAGAACTTTATTGTCAGTACGTAGGAAAGAACGTGTTAAACATGTTCCGCCAAGATAGGGGTTACAAGGAAGGTACTTATCAGAAAATATGGAATGGCAGAGAAGATAATGAATACTTAGTGGAAATCATCGACTCTCTCGATTCAAGTCAATTGCAGTTCAAAGATGAAGTCTACTCCGCACTTGAAGCTGCCTACCCAGACTAGCATTTACTGGTAGTAGGCATTTTCCTTTACCGAGTGGTCAGTAACGTCCCTCACCTCAGTAAGCTGAGGGATTTGCGACATCAATGACTTTTCGACGCCATCTTTGAGCGTGACATCTACCATGCCGCAACCCTGGCAACCACCACCAAAGCGCAGCACCGCAACGCTGCTTTCGAAGATTTCCTCCAATGAAACGTGTCCACCATGAGCAGCTAATCCCGGATTGATTTCATTATAGAGGATGTAATTTACTCGATCTTCCAGCGGGCTATCTTCAGTGAGCTTCGGCATCCTCGAGTTTGGAGCCTTGATGGTTAGCTGACCACCCATAGAGTCCTTCTGAAAATCAATTACCGCGTCTTCCAGAAAAGGTATACTATGCTGGTCGATAAAGGCATCGAAGCCTTTATATTGTTTCACTTCGTCGTCCGCTTTTTCTTCTCCTGGCCGACAAAATGAAATGCAGGTTTCAGCTCTTGGGGTTCCTGCATCCAGTATGAAAATTCGCACTGCAATGCCTTCTACATCTTGCTTCTTAAGCAATTCTGCCAGGTATTCTTGTGCGGGGTCTGTGATGCTAACCATAGGTATCTCTAAATAGTGAGTTGATTAGTAGATTCTACTAGATTCAGCACCTAAATTGAATACTTGAGTGAATTGCTCGGTTATTTAGAACTAGCGTGGTTAGCGGCATCTGGTAAAATTGCGAACTTTTTTGAAGAGACCGGACAGCTTAAGCCATGAATCAATCTGAAATTGAAATAGCACTGCGTAGCGCATTACAGGATCGAATCCTGGTGCTGGATGGTGCTATGGGTACGATGATTCAGGCCAGACAGCTAACTGATGACGAATTTAGGGGATCGCGCTTCGCCGATCACCCCCATGACCTTGCAGGAAATAACGATCTACTCACCCTAACTCAGCCCGTTGTCATTAAACAGATTCACCGCGCCTATCTCGACGCGGGATCGGACATAATTGAAACTAATACCTTCAATTCAACCAAGAGCTCTCAGGCTGACTACCACCTGGAAGAAATCACCTACGATCTGAACTTTGACGCGGCCAAGATAGCCAGGGAAGTTTGCGATCAGGTTACCGCCCAGAATCCTGATCGACCGCGTTTTGTTGCCGGTGTATTAGGACCAACCAGCAAAACCGCATCAATCTCGCCTGCTGTAAACGATCCAGGATTTCGCAATACCAGTTTCGATCTGCTGGTGGATGATTATTACCTGTCTTGTAAGGGATTAGTCGAAGGTGGCGCGGATATAATCATGATTGAAACTGCATTCGATACCCTTAACGCTAAAGCAGCAATCTATGCCACGCAACAATGCTTCCTCGATCTGGATAAAGCGCTGCCACTAATGATCTCAGGAACAATTACTGATGGCAGCGGCAGAACGCTGTCCGGTCAAACCGTAGAAGCCTTTTGTAATTCAGTAGTGCATGCCCGCCCCCTATCCATTGGCTTTAATTGTGCACTTGGCGCCGAACAGCTAAGACCCCATGTAGAAGAAACTGCAGCTATCAGTAATTGTTTCGTCTCCACCCACCCCAATGCAGGTCTACCTAATGAGTTTGGAGAATACGATCAATCGCCAGCTGAGATGGCAAAGATAATTGGCGAATTTGCAGAAAAAGGATTCGTCAATATTGTTGGGGGCTGCTGCGGAACGACGCCAGAGCATATCAAAGCTATCGTAGAAACTGTTGCAAACTATTCGCCTAGAAAAATACCAGAACTCAGTCCTGCCTGCCGTCTCAGTGGACTTGAAGCTTTTAACATTACTGAGCAATCGTTGTTCGTCAATGTAGGCGAACGCACCAATGTTACGGGCTCAGCAAAGTTCGCAAGACTTATTCGCGACGAGAATTATGACGAGGCGCTAGAGGTTGCCAGCCAACAAGTGGAAGCCGGTGCGCAAATCATCGACATCAATATGGACGAAGGCATGCTGGACTCAGAAGCCGCCATGGAAAAGTTTTTAAAACTTGTGGCAGCAGAACCAGATATATGCAAAGTGCCATTAATGCTCGATTCCTCCAAATGGGAAATCATCGAAACTGGGCTTAAATGTTGCCAGGGTAAGGCGGTTGTAAATTCAATCAGCCTCAAGGAAGGCGAAGAAGACTTTCTCGAGAAGGCTAATCTCTGTTTGCGCTATGGTGCTGCGGTAATAGTAATGGCATTTGATGAAACGGGTCAGGCGGACAGCCAGGAACGCAAGAATAAAATCTGCAGTCGCTCCTATCACCTGCTTCGAGACAAATTGGATTTTCCAGCCCAGGACATAATTTTTGATCCTAATGTTTTTGCCGTAGCCACGGGTATAGAAGAACATAACAACTATGCTGTGGACTTTATCGAGAGCTGTAAATTTATTAAGGCCAATCTTCCAGGCGCGCAAATTTCTGGTGGTATCAGCAACGTCTCTTTTTCATTCCGCGGAAACAACGCGGTAAGAGAAGCGATTCATTCAGTCTTTCTCTACTACGCAGTTAGAGCTGGCCTGACGATGGGAATTGTCAACGCTGGCCAACTTACTGTTTATGATGAAATACCCGAGAAACTCAAGACTGCGGTAGAAGACGTCATTCTGAACCGTTCTGAAAACGCCACCGAGAACCTAATGCAGCTGGCCCAGTCTGTAAGTGGCTCCGGTAGTGAAGCACAAACGGAAGATCTTACCTGGCGCGAAAAGCCTGTAGAAGATCGACTTAGTTACGCCCTGGTAAAAGGCATCTCCAAATTTATCGAAGAAGATACTGAATCGGCTCGACAACAGGCGACGCGACCGATCGAAGTTATCGAAGGCCCCCTGATGAGAGGGATGGATGAAGTAGGAGATCTATTCGGTAGCGGCAAGATGTTTCTACCACAGGTCGTTAAAAGCGCTCGAGTAATGAAACAAGCTGTAGCTTACTTACTGCCTTATATTGAAGATGAGAACAGTGGCGATGTTATCGAGAGCAAAGGCAAGATTCTAATGGCAACTGTGAAAGGCGATGTCCACGATATCGGCAAAAACATCGTCGGGGTCGTGCTTGGCTGTAATAACTATGACGTTATCGATCTAGGCGTAATGGTGCCCAGCGAAAAAATCCTGGACACGGCCGAAAAAGAAAACGTCGACATCGTAGGGCTCAGTGGATTAATTACTCCCTCATTGGATGAAATGGTACATGTTGCTAGCGAGATGCAACGTCGAGAATTTTCCATTCCTTTGCTGATTGGTGGTGCCACAACTTCTAAAGCACATACTGCAGTTAAAATTGAACAGCAGTATGAAAACGACAATGTGATTTATGTGCCGGATGCTTCCCGAAGTGTTTCAGTAGTTAGTACATTACTCAATAGTGTACAAAAGGAAAAATACTGCACAGAAATCAGGGCTGAGTACTCCACTATTAGAGAACGCACCGCCAATAGAACATCGAAGCGACAACTACTTAGTTACAGTGATGCTAATGCCAATCAATTGTCTTTGGATTGGTCTAGCCACGCCCCAGCGGAACCTGCGTTTAGCGGAACCAAGATATTCGATGAATACCCTCTGGAAGAACTAATTCCCTATATAGATTGGACTCCATTCTTTATTACCTGGCAGCTCGCTGGAAAGTATCCGGCCATTTTCGAAGATGAAAAAGTTGGAGAAGCCGCCACCGAACTGTTTAACGATGCGCAGAATCTTCTGCAGCGCATCGTCGATGAAAAATTATTGACAGCAAAAGCCGTCATTGGATTCTGGCCAGCAAATAGGAAAGGAAGTAACGACGTTGAATTAGTAAACGCAAACGGCTCGGGCGAAAACATTGCAACTTTGCATTTCTTAAGGCAACAAATCACTAAAGGGGATGAGTTATCAAATTTGTGTCTGGCTGATTATGTGGCGCCTAAAGAAAGTAAAATCCGCGACTATGTAGGTGGCTTTGTTGTAACTGCAGGCATTGGTGCGGATGAACTGGCAGCAGCTTACGAAAAAGAAAATAACGACTACTCTGCCATTCTGGTTAAAGCACTTGCGGACAGACTCGCTGAGGCCTTTGCTGAGCATATGCACGAACGCGTCAGGAAAGAATTTTGGGCTTACGTGCCGGAAGAAACCCTCAGCAATGATGAACTAATCAGTGAGCAGTACCAGGGCATCCGTCCAGCGCCTGGCTATCCTGCTTGCCCAGATCATTCGGAAAAAGAAACTTTATTTGCTCTGCTGGATGCCGAACGAGCCATAGATGTTTCACTGACAGAAAGTTATGCCATGTTCCCTGCTGCCTCAGTAAGCGGATTCTATATTTCACATCCTGAAGCGCGCTATTTCTCTGTTGGTAAAATCACTCCTGAGCAAATCGAAGATCTGGCGAACAGAAAAGGAAGTCCGGTTGAAACACTGACCCGATTACTCTCTCCAAATCTGTAATATTGTGTAACGGGATAAATGATATAACAGGCACCATTGTTTACAATGAGTGCCCACAAGACAAAGCAATACCCTGCTCTATGTATCAGTACGACAAATACGATCATCAAATGCTAGCGGATCGAGTTGCGCAATTTCGCGACCAGACTGCGCGCTACCTCGATGGCCAACTTAGCGATGCGGAATTTTTGCCCTTAAGGCTGCAAAACGGACTTTATATTCAACGCCTGGCACCGATGTTGCGGATTGCAGTCCCCTATGGACTACTTTCCTCGACTCAATTGCGCAAGCTCGCTTTTATAGCTCGTCATTACGACAAGGGTTATGGGCACCTCACTACTCGCCAGAACGTTCAATTTAATTGGCCGGCACTGGAAGATGTACCTGATCTCCTGGCGCACTTAGCTGAAGTAGAAATGCATGCAATTCAAACTAGTGGAAATTGCATTCGCAATACCACCACCGATCAATTTGCAGGTGTTGCTGAAGATGAGCTAGAAGACAGCAGGGCCTATTGCGAAATAATAAGGCAATGGTCAACTTTTCATCCTGAATTTGCCTTCTTGCCGAGAAAATTCAAGATCGCGGTTTGCGGTACAAAAGATGATCAGGCTGCAACTCAAGTTCACGATATCGGTGTCTATTTAGTAAAAGGCCACAATGATGAGGTAGGTTTTCGAATACTTGCCGGTGGTGGATTAGGAAGAACCCCAGTTATTGGCCAGGAAGTCTTCGATTACGTAGAAAAGAAGCACTTATTAACTGCTCTTGAAGCAATACTTCGCGTCTATAACCGCCACGGTCGCCGCGATAACAAATACAAAGCCAGAATAAAAATATTGGTTCGCGAAACCGGCATCGAGGAATTTCGCACTCAAGTGCATGCCGAATGGGAAAGAATTAAAGACGGGCCACAGACATTAACAGATGAAGAAATTGAGCGCTGCAAATCCTATTTTGTTGATCCGGCGTACGTAGAGGCAGAAGACAGCCCTGAAGAATTGTCCCAAGCATTAAAGAGTAATGTTTTATTCAATGGCTGGTTTCAACAAAATGTTCGACCTCATAAAAAACCTGGATATGCAATTGTTACTGCCTGTTTAAAAGAAACCGGTATTGCTCCTGGCGATGTCACCGATAATCAACTGGACTATATTGCAGACCTGGCCGACGAATTCAGTTTCGGTGAGGTGCGCGTAACCCACCATCAAAACATTGTCTTTGCCGATGTCGAACAATCTAAGCTCTTTTCTTTTTGGCATAAACTCAAAGAGAGATCTTTAGCGAGCATGAATCTCGGTTTGTTAACAGACATGATTTGTTGCCCCGGCGGCGATTTTTGCGCGCTGGCAAATGCCAAATCCATTCCAATCGCAGAATCAATTCAACGAGAGTTTGAAGATATCGAAGAATTAAAAGCGCTCGGTGAACTACGCATCAATATTTCCGGCTGCATGAATGCCTGCGGGCATCATCATGTCGGCAATATCGGCATACTCGGCGTGGATAAAAAAGGTGAGGAGTTCTATCAGGTATCCCTCGGTGGTTCTTCAAAGAATGAGGCTAGTCTCGGAAAAATAATCGGCCCATCATTCGCCCAGGAAGAGATTCCGGCAGTAGTTAGAAAAATCGTGAATGTCTATGAAGCTCAGAAAACGACAGATGAATCTTTTCTAGAAACCTATAAGCGCGTCGGCATCGATCCATTCAAGGAAAAAGTTTATGCCAAAGCTGATTAAGAATGGAGAAATAACCCAAGATATTTGGACCGTGTTGAGTGAAGCCTCGGGCCCCGAAATATTGCGCGCCGTTCCCGGGAAAAACTTTATCGTGCCGCTTGAATTCTGGAAGTTATACCGTGAAGAGCTGGAAGAGTATGACGGTGATATCTCTATCTGGTTAGACAGTGACGAGAATGTCAATGATATTGACAGCGACCTAAGCCAGTTCCCTTTGATCGCGCTCAACTTTCCCGTTTTCTCCGATGGCAGATCCTACACTAACGCCAGAGAACTCAGAGAGATAATGGGATTTGATGGTGAAGTTAGAGCTATTGGCGATGTCTTAAGAGATCAATTGTTTTATATGGCACGCTGCGGCTTTGATGCTTTTCAAATTCGATACGACCAGGACTCTGAAGCGTGCTTGGCCGCATTCACCGACTTCGAAATCGGCTATCAGTCTTCGATTGTAGAACCAGTTCCCCTGTTCCGGCGCCGATAAGCTGCATATTGCTCAGTATTTAGTGTAATTTTCGGGGTAGTTAACAATAATCGAGTCAGCAATTCCGACTCTGTGGCACTATGGAATCAGACTCTCTCCTATTTAGTTTCTTTCTTATTTTTAGTGGCGCGGCGCTGCTATCAACGCTTGCGCTATTCCTGCGTCAACCCCTGTTAGTCGCTTATATCGTTATCGGCGTGATTCTTGGCCCCTATGGGCTAGAACTGATATCTGATGCCTCTCTACTAACTGATATTGCGGAGTTTGGGATTATCTTTCTGCTGTTCTTACTCGGTTTGGACATGCAACCGAGCAAGTTAATCGCCACATTAAAAAATACGTTTCTAATTACTCTCGCCAGCTCGTTGTTATTCGTTGCATTGGGTTATAGCACAGGAATTTTATTCTCGTTTTCTCAGGCAGAAAGCCTGGTGATCGGCTTCGCCATGATTTTTTCCAGCACAATTATCGGGATTAAATTATTGCCGACTACAGTCTTACACCAAAAGCACATGGGCGAGCTTATGGTTGGCATACTGTTGTTACAGGACTTCATTGCGATTTTTATTCTTGCGTTTCTGGATTCAGGAAACATTGAGCAAGCCAATGCGCTTCGAGTATTAGTCGCCTTTCCTATTCTTTTGGTGATCGCTTATGTAAGCACGCGCTATATCTTGGTTAAACTGATTGGCAAATTTGACCACTTTAAAGAGTATATATTTTTACTGGCCATTGGTTGGTGCCTAGGTCTTTCTGAATTGGCTTCGGTAATGGGTCTTTCCGCCGAAATTGGCGCTTTCGTTGCTGGAGTATCTCTCGCCACTAGCCCAATCGCATTGTTTATCGCTTACAGCTTAAAACCGCTTCGAGATTTCTTCTTAATCCTCTTCTTCTTCTCACTGGGTGCTCAGTTTAATATTTCGCTGCTTTCACAGATAATTGCTCCTGCGCTGCTACTAGCTGTGCTCGCCTTATCATTAAAGCCAATAGTATTTCATTACTTATTAAGAAGATTTAGCGAGCGTAATCGACTCGCCTGGGATGCTGGGCTTAGACTAGGACAAATTAGCGAGTTTTCTTTGTTGATTGCGTTTGTTGCAGCGCAATCGGGAATGATAGGTGAAGTAGCATCGCTGGTAATTCAAGGTGCGGCGATTATCACCTTTCTTATCTCATCTTATGTAGTAGTAATGTTCTGCCCAACTCCGATTGCTCTATCACCGAGATTGCGACGCGATTAGACATTCAAATTAAGTAGAAATCTACCCTGCGCCTGACCTTTCAATACCTGGTCTAAACTCGATTGCAAATCCTCCATTCCGATTTCACTCACTATCGCATCCAGTCCATGCAGTTTCCATTCGCCACCTAACTGATTCCAGACTCTTGCTTTAGTTTCTAAAGGCAGCTCTACCGAATCCACTCCCAAAAGATTCACCCCCCGCAGGATAAAAGGTAATACTGAAGCCTGAAACATTGGAGATTGTACCAAGCCGCAAGCGGCAACACTGGCTCCGTATTTAAGCGACTTGACCACATTGAAAAGCGTATCCCCTCCAACAACGTCTACAGCACCGGCCCATCTTTCTTTTAGCATTGGTCGTGTATTAGCTTCGGCCAGTTCATTCCTATCGATAACTGACTTTGCACCCATCTCTTGCAGAAAAACCGCTGCCTCTGCTTTTCCTGTGCTGGCCACAACATCAAATCCCAATTTGGCGAGGAGCGCTACAGCAATAATTCCCACGCCTCCAGTTGCACCTGTAACTAACACTTCTCCGTCTTCTACAGCTAGCCCATTTGCCAGGAGCTTTTCAACACAAAGCGCTGCGGTAAATCCTGCAGTTCCCAGAACCATACTGTCTCTTAAGATTAATCCTTCAGGGCAGGCCACAACCCAATTTGCTGGTACCTGTATGTATTGCCCAAAGCCTCCCGGAGTATTCATGCCCAGGTCATAACCGATTACGATCACCTCATCGCCAGCACTAAACTCACTACTACTCGACGATTCAACTCTACCTGCTGCGTCAATTCCTGGGGTATGAGGATACTCTCTGGTTACTGCTTTACTGCCGCTGGCGGAAAGAGCATCTTTGTAGTTGAGTGATGAGTATTCGACTCTAATCAACACTTCACCAGCGGGAAGTTCTGACTGGTTTCTTTCTACAACTTCAGAACTAAATTCTTTATCTGCAACTTCACTGACTACTAAGGCTTTAAAGACTTGCTCAGACATACACTTCCCGTATTACTTATAACGCTATTAGTTTACTGGTAGATATCGTTGGTAGATCGTTCAAACCAGCGACTTACGAATCTTGAAGACGACTCTTCCAATACTCCACCAATTTTCTCTTGTATGGATTTTTTAAATTCGAACTCAACTTCAAAAACCTCAGCATCAGCGCAGGCTTCAACCACACACTCATCACTTGTTTTTATTTCATCCACCATATAGCGCTCTTTTGCCTGAGTGCCTACCCACGTTTCTCCAGTGGATATCTTATCGATTTCAATGCTGGGTCGGTGGTCTTTTACCCAGTGCTTAAAAATATCGTGAATATTTTCCACATCTTCCTGAACTTTTTCTCTTCCTTTCTCAGTGATTTCCCCAAAGACTGATAAAGTGCGCTTATATTCTCCCGCACTTATTTGTTCATAATCGACATCCAGTTTCTTCAGTACACGATTAAAATTTGGAAGTTGAACCAGAACACCTATTGACCCAATGATGGCAAAGGGAGCTGCAACCAATCTGTCTGCGAGGCAGGCCATCATATAGCCGCCGCTGGCCGCTACTTTGTCGACGCAAATAGTTAATGGGATTTTTTCATTCTTAATTCGAACCAGCTGAGAGGATGCCAGACCGTATGCGTGTACCATTCCTCCCGGACTTTCCAGCCTGAGGATTACCTCGTCCTTAGTTTCTGCCATAGAAAGAATGGCGGTAATTTCTTCCCGCAATGAGGCGACGGCATCGGCCGCCAAATTCCCTTTAAAGTTTAAAACGTAGACACGCTTTTTCCTTTGATCATCTTCAGTTGTTTCAGATTGTTGTTCTTGCTTTATCTGGGCTTTTCGATCTTTTTGTTCTGCTTTAGCCTGTTTCTTTTCTTCCTTATGCACAACTTTGAGATGATCTTTATCTAATACGGATTTGCGCAAAGTCTCGCGCATCTCTTCCAGATGATCATTGAGGCGCGTTATTTTGAGGGAGCCTTTTTTACCAGATTTCTTCTGCTTCGATCCGGTGGCAGCAATGGCACCAACAACGATGACTATTGCGATGACGATAGTCGCGGCCTTAGCTAAAAACATGCCGTAATCAATAAGATATTCCAAAATAAGCTCCTAGTTTGCAGACACAACAGTCAGGGGCTGCATTTTCCACCAAATTGAAAATAATTCAAATTTCGCCTTTTCTGACTTGTTCGACGTAAATCTGAATGAGTTCCCCTGCCACACTGATATCCGGAGACGGAACTGCCGGTAAATCATCGATATCGTAGAAATCGGCTTCTTCGATTTCGCCAGGCTCGGGTACGATATCTCCGGACTTGTAGTCGGCATGAAAGCCAAGCATTAATTGCGAAGGAAACGGCCAGGATTGGCTTTTCACGTATCGAATATTATCCACTTCTACCCCAGATTCTTCTTTTACTTCTCGCAGCACTGTGTCTTCAGCTGACTCTCCTACTTCAATAAATCCAGCCAGACAACTATAGAACCCTGTTTTGAAGCGAGCGCTTCGAGCCAACAGTATCTCTCGGCCTTTGGTCACCAAAACAATCGCACAGGGATTTATGCGCGGGAAATATTGTTCTCCGCAATTTGCACACAACAGTGCCCGTTGCTGTTCATGTTGTGAAGTTTTGCTGCCACATACACCGCAATAACGATGAGTGCGATACCAGGACATAATCTGGCTAGCCTTCCCTGCTACAGAAAAATCAGATTCGCCCTCAATGAATAACAGACTTCTTAAACTGCGGCTTTCCGCCGCCACAACTTCCGCAATGTCCTCAGAAGTATGTGCGGCTACAAAATGCTCACCATTGTGATCAACCAACAAGAATTCCGAATCTTCTGGCAATAAGTCGATTACTTGTTCTTGTAGCCAGAGAAACTCGTCGCCCTTAACCACGATTCTGTTTTCGCAGAACAATACTAATTTGTCGGACCCGACCAGACTTTCTCGTTGCAGAAAAAAACTTCGATTACTCATTGCGCTAAGCTAATCATTTATTCGATAACGCGCCAGAATTTATTAAGACAGGCATTACAAGATCTTCACACATAAAAAAACACCGCACCTCTTTTGGGGTGCGGTGTTCTTCAATCAACCTAAGCCTCTGCTTCAAGTTGCAGCCATAGACAGCCTTCAGCGCTTTGCTTATCAATATCCTCTAAGCGCGCCTGATGATGCTTGAGCTCTTCCGGGCTGGCGCTGAGCACCGGGATACGCGGCCGATTAGGATCTAGATGACGTTGTTTCCGATTTTCAATCGCTGCCTCGGCGGGCTCCTCTTTAAGAGACAAACTCGATTGCCCACTTGTCATTGTCAGGTACACATCAGCAAGAATTTCGGCATCCAGTAAGGCACCGTGCAGAGTCCGCTGGGTGTTGTCTACCTCATAACGTTTACACAGAGCATCCAGACTATTGCGCTGCCCAGGATGTTTTTCTCTGGCGAACACCAGCGTATCCAGTACCGTGCAGAACTGGGCTAGCTTTAAATTTTTAGATTTGGTCTGGTCCAGTTCGCTATCCAGGAATCCAACATCGAACGGAGCGTTGTGGATAATCAGCTCTGCCCCATTAACGAAATCGATGAATTCCTGTTCGATTTGTTGAAAGCGTGGTTTATCGGATAAAAAATCAGCGGTAAGTCCGTGCACCTCGATAGCCGCCTCATCAATTTCTCTTTCGGGGTTGAGATAGACCTGAAAGTGATTGCCAGTCAGGCGCCGATTTTGAATTTCGACGCAACCAATTTCAATGATGCGATGACCTTGCTGAGGATCGAGACCGGTGGTTTCTGTATCGAGAACGATTTGGCGCATATCTTATTTTTTTTTCAGCTACTAGAGCTCGTCAATTCCCTGGTTCGCAAGTTGGTCGGCAATCTCATTTTCTGGATGACCACTATGCCCTTTCACCCACTCCCATTCTATTTCATGTTGTACTACTAACTCATCTAACTTTTGCCACAGCTCTACATTTAATACCGGCTTTTTGTTAGCAGTGCGCCAATTGCGTTTCTTCCAATTAGCCATCCATTCCGTAATTCCAGTTAGTACATATTTGGAATCCGTGGTGATCTTTATCTGACAAGATTTATTTAACGCTTCTAGCCCTTTTATAACGGCAGTTAGCTCCATTCGATTATTGGTGGTCATCTCTTCACCGCCGTGCAGTGTTTTTTCTGCATCACCGTAACGAAGAAGCACTCCCCAGCCACCTTTACCAGGATTGCCGCGACAGGCTCCATCTGTATACATTTCGACTAATTCCGACACAAGTAACTCATGCAATTAATGTATTTTTGCTCTTACATTTTCAGCCGCAGGAATTACCGTTGCTGGTGTTCGAAGAGGTCGCCACTTGGGCACAATAGGAGTAATCGGAGCGACTTGTTTCACACAGAGTATAAAATAAGCACCACCAATTGGACTGCGAAACTTCTTGCCGAGTTTTTCTATTTTCTGAGCCTGTCCAAGCAATCCAGAAAACTTTAGTGGCAGAAAGTGCAAACCGTAGTTAATAGAGCCAACCTGCAGATCTAACAATTGAAGCCAATCACTTAGTCGTCGCTTGGAAATAAATCTTCCTCGCCAGGGAATGTGAATCTTACGTTTGAATAATCGCCAGAATCCCCAATAGCTCAATGGATTGAAACCGATGATCAGCATATGTCCGCCAGGACGCAATACCCTGGTAACTTCTCGCAACAAGCGATGGCTATCATCAGTAAAATCCAAAGCATGATGCACAACTACTACATCAATACTATCGGTCGCCAGCGGTAGTTCTTCGATATCTGCGACTGCCTGGCGCGTGCCGGGCCGCCAACTCGGTGCGAAAATTATCTTATGACCAACCGGACTATCATCAATTAGCGAGATTTCTTCATTGGGGCCTACTTGCAGGATGTGATAACCAAACAAGCGAGAAATAATAGGTGCAGCGATGGCTTTTTCCGCCTCTAAAACGGCTGTGCCTTGAGGGGTCTGATACCACTGACTCACTAAGGTAGGGAGTAGATCTGAGTCTGGCAGCCCTTTGATTAAGCGCCGACGGGTCTCATGCTTGGAAAATAGATTCATGGATGACTGCAATTATCCGATTAGCTAAATGATATCTCTGATCGCAGCAAGTCGCCATCAAAGCCCTCCTGTTTCCCATGCTTGTAATCGGCTCGATACCCTATATTATGTCGGTTCCGTAGAAAGCTTAGCGACAAATTTGTGACTATTATTTCGAATAATATCAATAAGATACACCCGATACCTGCTTTTTCAGATAACTATATTTGGGCACTCGTAGATGCTGATCAGAAACACGCCTGTGTGGTGGATCCAGGTGATCCCAAACCAGTGATTGACTACCTTGAATCGAATCAACTGGAATTGACCGACATTTTCATCACTCATCATCACCCCGATCATGTCGGGGGGCTGAAAACCCTTATTTCGAAATATGCACCCACGGTTTACGGACCGGAACCGAGTGGTATCAAAGGAATTGACATTTTTTTGCATGAAGGCGATTCGGCAAACTTATTTGGGCACGAATTTTCTGTCTTAGAAGTACCAGGTCACACGCTCGATCATATTGCCTACTATTGCGACGAGATGGACCCGCCAGCTCTTTTTTGTGGTGATACCTTATTCGCCGCAGGTTGTGGCCGCTTATTCGAAGGAACCCCAGCCATGATGCACAAGTCTCTCAGTAAACTCTCCTCATTGAAGAGTTCCACCAGCGTGTATTGCACTCATGAATACACTATGGCGAATCTAAAGTTTGCCCAGGCTGCTGATTCCTTAAACTCTATTCTTTTGTCTAGAATTGAAGAAGAACGAGCTAAACGTGAACAGGGAGTTCCTACGCTGCCATCTAGCCTTCAAATGGAACTGGAGACCAATCCTTTTTTACGTTGTGATCAGCCGGCTCTAACTGAAAGTGCATCAAACAGACTAGGAAAGCCCCTTGATGATGAAATTGAAGTATTTGCAGCAATAAGGAATTGGAAGGATAACTTCTAAGTTTTCCTTGTCTAAGCATGCCTATGTCAAACCCAAGTAGTAAATCCCTAACTCGCACAACCCTGTCATTGCTTGCAGTATTTTTATTAGCTGCCTGCCAAACTACAGTGCCTCCTGTCATCGAATCCCTGGAATCAGTGGCAGTTATTACCGAACCGATTAGTGAAGCGCAGGCCATAGAGCAAGCGATTAATTCTCCGGTATTGGAAATCGAAGAAGATGATGTCATCGAGAGCTTCGACAATTTATGGGATAGATTGCGGGCGAGTTTCTTACTAACAGTACACTATGATCATGCGGCAGTAGAACAGCAATTAACAAACTACATAGACAATCAAGCCTACTTCGATCGCATTTCTGAACGCGCCCAACCCTTTTTGTTCTGGATAGTTGGAGAAATAGAAAGGCGCGAACTCCCAATGGAACTCGCACTGATTCCAATTGTAGAAAGCACCTTTAATCCTAATGCCTATTCGCCAGAACACGCAGTTGGCCTGTGGCAATTTATAGGTCCGACTGCTCGAAGTTTTGGTTTACAACAGGATTGGTGGTACGACGGCCGCAGGGATCCCCGCGCTTCTACCGTAGCAGCTCTGGATTATCTCGAACAACTCTATCAGGAATTTAATCAAGACTGGTTACTCGCACTGGCGGCTTATAATACTGGCCAGGGCAATGTGAGCAGGGCTATTCGCCGTGCTGGCCTGACCCGTGAAAGCGCGGATTTCTGGTCGCTTCGATTAGCCAATGAAACGCGCTCCCATGTGCCAAAAATACTTGCTCTGGCGAAGCTGGTTTCCGACAGCTCAAGCTATGGCGTAGAGTTAGCTCCTATAGCTAATGAGGAGTCCCTGGTGTTGGTTGAAGTCGATTCACAGATTGACCTGACCCAAGCTGCTCGGCTAGCACAACTAGACTACAGCGAGTTGAGAAGTCTTAACCCGGGTTATCTGCAATGGGCCACGCACCCAGACAATCCGCAAGTGATTGCAGTACCCATTAAAAATGCAGAATTACTGCAATTAGGTATTGCCCAACTCGGACCCGATCAATTCGTTACCTGGGATAGATATGAAATCCGACCGGGAGATACACTTGGTGGTATCGCACAAAAGCTCGGTACTCGAGTTGATGTATTACAGACAGTCAATCAGTTGCAAGGCTCACGAATTGTTGCCGGAGATTCTTTATTAGTTCCACGAACTACTAATCTTTCCTTGTTGGCGAATTTTAGCCGGGGCAATCAAAGTGGCAGACGAGTACTACCCACACCAAATATATACACCGTGCGAAGAGGTGATAATCTTTGGAACATTGCGAGAAAGTTCGATCTGCGCTCTGCACAAATTGCTGCGTGGAATAACATTGGCTTGGAATCAGTTTTGCAGCCAGGACAGGAATTAAATCTCGAATTTGCATTAGATGCAGAACCACCAGCCTCAGAGGTTTCCATAAATGCCGGGGCCGAAGAGTACCGAGTTCGTCGCGGTGACTCTATGCATGAGATCGCTAACAGATTTAGAATAGATCTTAACGATCTGCTGAATTGGAATGAAATGAATCCGCAAGATCTAATTTTCCCCGGACAGTTTATAAGAATAATCCCACCAGAGAGTAATCTTAATTAATTATGACTGACACTACCCTCAATCGAGTAAGCGACGAATCCTTCTTCGGCCATCCAGCCGGTCTTTCCACCCTGTTCTTCACCGAGATGTGGGAGCGCATGAGTTACTACGGTATGCGAGCTCTCTTGGTATTGTTTATGACGCTGAGCATGCAGGAAGGCGGTTTAGGAATTACCGTTGCTTCCGCTACCGCCATCTACGGTCTTTATACCGGAGCAGTTTACTTTATGGGGCTTCCTGGAGGTTGGATTGCCGACCGTTTAATTGGCGGCCAGCAAGCAGTCTGGTATGGCGGCATCATAATTATGGTTGGCCATATCCTGTTAGCCATCCCCAGTGACAATACCTTCTTTATCGGTCTCATCTTTGTCGTAATGGGCACCGGTTTGCTAAAACCAAACATCGGCGCCCTGGTTGGACAGCTTTACAGTCGAGATGATTCACGTAGAGACGCCGGCTACGCCCTCTACTATATGGGTATTAACCTCGGCTCAATCATCGGTTACATCGTGTGTGGCTGGTTACAGGTTAATGTGGGTTATCACTGGGCTTTTGGCGCTGCCGCCATTGGTATGGCATTTGGATTAGTCCAGTTTCGACTAACACTCTTTAAGTTACACGGTGAAGGCGCAGAGCCTACACAACCCCTATCTGACCAAGGACGAAGAAATAGTCACTTCGCCATTCTTGCTGGCGCTGCTGGAATTGGACTCCTTACCTTACTAATACTTACCGGATCTATAACCATCAATCCTGTCACTCTGGCTCAGTATGTGGCGTTCACAATCACCGTAGTGTTTCTTGCATATTACGCGGGTATGTATTCATTTGCCGATTTAGATAGCAATGAGAAAAAATCCTTAGGCGCTCTTTTTCTGGTTTGTATTGCTTCTACATTTTTCTGGGCCGGATTTGAACAAGCAGGGTCATCACTAAATCTTTTTGGCCGCGATTACACCGACCGAATCATTGGTACGTTCGAGATTCCTCCAGCCTGGTTTCAATCAGCAAATTCCTTTTTTATTGTCATTCTGTCGCCTTTCTTTGCGGCACTCTGGATAAACCTCGGGAAGACCCTGGTCAGCACAAACTATGGATTTAAATGTGCCATCGGTTTGATCATCATGGCCACAGGATTTATCGTCATGTTTTTTGCAGCGCAGGTTGCTGCATCAGGTATGCTCGCTGCGCCCTATTGGCTAGTGGCCACCTATTTTCTGCACACAGTCGGCGAGCTTTGCCTAAGTCCGGTCGCCTTAAGTGCAGTAAGTAAACTCTCACCACGCCGCTTCGCTGGCCAGATGATGGGGGTATTCACCTTAACCTACTCCATCGGCAATGTAGTTGCTGGCCTGGTTGCTGGAAATTTCGACCCGGAAAATATCCAGCAGATGCCGAATCTGTATCTTTATATCGCTTTCTTTACAATTGCGGCAGGCATTGTAATAGGGCTGTTTGCATTTAAGACCAGAAGTTGGGAATCACTAATTAAAGAAGCTTAGAACAGAGCTTTTACTAAATCACAAGGATTAACTGTTATGGGTTTTCTCGCTGGTAAACGTATTTTAGTCTTAGGAGTTGCTAGCAAGCTCTCTATTGCTTCCGGCATTGCGGCGGCGATGCATAGAGAAGGCGCTGAGCTCGCGTTTACTTTTCAGAATGAGAAATTAAAAGGTCGTGTTATCGGCTTTGCCGAAGGATGGGATTCAGAACTTGTTTATCCCTGCGATGTTACAGACGATAATCAAATTAGTGATTTGTTTTCCGAACTTGGAAAAAGCTGGGATGGTCTCGACGGAATTGTTCACTGCCTGGCGTATGCTCCTAATACTGAACTAGGTGGAAACTACGTCGACGTTACCACGCGAGAAGGCTTTCTAACTGCTCACGAAATTAGTTCCTACAGTTTTGTAGCGCTAGCACAACAGGGTAGAAAGTTAATGCAAGGCAGAAACGGTTCGTTATTAACTCTCAGTTATCTTGGAGCCATGCGCAGCCTTCCACATTACAATGTCATGGGATTAGCAAAAGCGAGCCTGGAGGCTAACGTGCGCTATATGGCCGCCGATTTGGGGCCTGAAGGCACTAGAGTGAATGCTATTTCAGCAGGGCCTATTCGAACCTTAGCCGCGTCTGGAATTAAAAGCTTTCGGAAAATGCTTGAACACAATGCCAAGCAAACTCCTCTCAGAAGAAACGTCACCATTGACGAAGTGGGAAATTCTGCGGCGTTTCTATGCTCTGATTTGGCGTCAGGTATTAGTGGCGAGATACTTTATGTCGATGGCGGTTTCAATACTACCGCCATGGGATCTCTAAACGATCTGGAAAACGAATAAGCTATTTATTGTTACAGCGCAGGATCTTCCAGATTAGCCTGAATATCAGAATTCTCTCTTAACGTATTCATATAGGCTTGAAATTCACTGTTTCCAAGGTCAGCGGCCACAGATACCACTAGCCCATCGCGCTCTCCTTCTGGTATCGAATCAATTGTGCCTTCAGTAACCTGCGTTAGTTCAAGTAATGCAAAAGTCCCATTATCGAGCGTTAGACTCGCTCTTTCTGGGCCGTTTTCAGGTCTTGGTAATGCGAACGCTTCATTTAAAATCTGTCGATTTACAGTGAACGCATTGCGATCAACCTCTGTTTCTTCGATCCATTCCAGTTCGTTATCGATTAGCAATTGCTCTAATCCTTCCCCAGCTTCTGCTGCAGTCGCAAGTTGCTCACCAATCTCTTGCACTGCTTCTCTTTCCATTTGGGTTCGTAAGATGACTGCAATTTCGGGCTGAACTTCTTCCAGCGGAGAAACTGCCGCCTCATTAAATGCGCTTACTCTTACAACGACAGATTGCGTATCGTTGAGCTCGATTACATCGCTATTGTTTCCATCGACCAGCACTTCATCAGAAAACGCTGCTGCCATGACATTTTGATTGGAAAAAACATTGCTACCACCACTGCGGGGAATAGCGTCGCTTAGCATAATCGCTAATTCAAGTTCTTCAGATATTGTTTGTAGGTCACCGGTTTCGAATGCAAGGTTTGAAAGATCTTGTAAACGCTCAGCATAAATCAATTCGACTTCAGAACTCTTTAATGCTCTTTCGATTCGGTCGCGCGCTTCTTCAAAAGAAGCGAATATGTTTTCTGCATCTTCAGTTAGCTTGACGAGATGCACGCCGAATTCTGTTACAACTGGATCTGATATTTCATCAAGAGTTAAAACTTCGAGAGCTTCTTCGATTTCTGGAGGAAATGCGCTGCCATCGGTATAACCTATGTCACCACCGTCTTCTGCAGACACGACATCGCTAGAAAATTCCAAGGCTAATGCAGCGAAGTCTTCTCCATCAGCAATACGCAGTTGGACAGTAGAGGCGAGTTCCAATGCCTGATCTTCGGAAAGATCACCGCCTACTTCAAAAAGAATATGTGACGCTCTTTTTTCGGAAGAACCTTCGAATTCTGATCTTTCAGCATCGTATTGGGCCCGTAGTTCACTTTCATCGACATCAAGTTCTTGAGAAATAACGTCTTTGTCGAGCATTACGTACTGGGCCACTACAGTTTCTTCTTCAGGAAACTCATCAGGACTATTTTCATAATACTCTGCGATCTCTTCATCGCTGATCGCAGTGCCCAATGTTCTGGTTCCAAGTGTCACAGAAACATATCGAAAATCTCTGGATTGCGCCGTTAACTGGGCAATCTTGTCTAATTCAGATTCGGTGATGAAATTTGAACTGGAAAATGCGCTTGCCACCTGCGATAGCAGCATACTCTGAGCAAGTGATTGTCTATAGAGTGGAACATTGAGTCCCTGCGCTGCCATAGTGCGAATCGCCAGATCGGAATTAAAGACTCCATCGATTTGAAAATTTGGGGTTTCCAGGATGTTTCGATCAATACGTGCACTGGAAATCGCCATGGACGAGTCCAGCGCATGCTGTCGCAACATAGTCTCTTCGATTAGCTGATTTAAAGCGATGGATTCCAGTAAGCCCTGGTCAATTCCCTCTAAGCCTCCGCCTATCGAGTTGAGGAGATTCTGGGTACTTTGATCTAGCTGAATCTGGGTAATTTCTTCGCCATTAACTTCTGCGACCGGCGGAGACTGGACGAATCCACCTATTATCGATTCAACACCAAACAAGGCGAATACTGCCACGATTAATCCAATAATAATCTTGGCAATGACGCCTTGAGAGTTGTCTCTAATATCTTGCAACATAACTTTTTCCAGCTTCAGTTAGCTTTCGTTTCGGTTCTTAATCTATCGGTTTTAGCAATCTGCTTTAAACGTAAAAAGGCGCATCATTGATGCGCCCTTAATTCTTAAACCCACTTGTGCTCTATGAGTACTTTTCTTAGCGGGTCAATCAGCCGGACTCGAGAGCCTTTCAATTTCGGCCGCCAAGTCTAGCTGATTGTGCAGCACTACAAAATAGTCTGTATGCTGAATAACTAAACTGAGATTTTACTCAGTTATGTATTTACTGCATCTTTTAATGCTTTACCTGCTTTAAAGCTAGGCACGCGTGCCGCCTTAATTTCGATTGGAGCACCTGTCTGGGGATTACGACCAGTACGTGCTGCTCTATTCTTAGTAGCAAACGTACCAAAACCTACAAGTACAACCGGATCTTCTTTCTTTAATGAATCCGTTATCGCATCAATCATTGCGTCAATAGCTCGGCCGGCAGTAGCTTTTGGAAGGTCCGCACTAGCAGCAACAGCATCTATTAGTTCTGATTTATTCACGTTATCCCCTTTTAAAAATTAGAAGTTGTTTTTGTCTAAGTATGTCAATTTTTTCCTAAATCTTATAACCGAATAGTTTCGAAATGTTGGGTTTGCAAATTGAGAATTTCACAAAAAATTAAGAAGGATATTGACCCCTGAATTGATTTTAATTCTTTACCCGAAAGAGTCGCTTACGCCCTGTAAGACCAATTCTTTATACCAAGCGCCAGAAAGCTCTGTCAACCGGAAACACGCGTATTTAGTGGGTATTTATGTGTTTTTCGTCACTACCCGGTTCAATATCTTCCTGCTTGCTTTCCTTCTTTGCCTTCTTCTTTTTCTCTTCTTTCAATGGCGTAGGTTGATATTGTAATGCGTCCTCTAGCACTTCATCGATCCATCGAACAGGTATCACTTCCAGATCGGCTTTAATGTTATCCGGAATTTCTGCTAGATCCCTTTCATTGTCGGCAGGAATGATGACTGTTTTAATGTTTCCACGATGAGCGGCAAGCAGTTTCTCCTTTAAACCACCGATACGGAGAACTTGTCCACGTAAGGTAATTTCTCCGGTCATGGCCACATTCGCTTTAACAGGGATGTTTGTCAGCACTGATACTAGTGCCGTGCACATACCAACACCCGCGCTAGGACCATCTTTTGGCGTTGCTCCCTCAGGAACATGAATATGTAGATCAAATTTCTCGTGAAAGTTTGTGTCAAGTCCGAGTGTCCGCGCTCTACTTCGCACGACAGTAAAGGCAGCTTGAATAGACTCTTGCATTACATCACCAAGAGAGCCTGTTTTAATTGTCTTGCCTTTACCCTCGACGGCAATTGCTTCGATGGTTAATAATTCACCACCAACTTGAGTCCAGGCGAGTCCGTTTACCTGACCGATCCTGTTGTCTTCTTCCGCTTTGCCGTAGTCGAATTTTTGCACACCAGAATATTTTTCTAGAATCTCTGGTGTCAACGTCACCGAGTCTGTCTCTTTCGATAAGGAACTTTCTTTGACGACCTTGCGGCAAATTTTCGCTATTTCCCGCTCAAGACCTCGGACACCAGCTTCACGCGTGTAGTAACGAATCAGATCTCGTATCGGTTCTCTATTAATTTCTAATTCATCATCCTTTAAACCATTATTTTTCATCTGCTTGGGAACGAGATAGCGTTCAGCGATGTTTACTTTTTCATCTTCGGTATAGCCAGGGATGCGAATGACTTCCATTCGATCTAATAGCGGTTCCGGAATATTCATGCTGTTGGAAGTACAGACAAACATGACATCTGATAAATCGTAATCTACTTCCAGGTAGTGGTCGTTAAAGCTATGGTTCTGCTCCGGATCTAATACTTCCAGTAGCGCAGATGCAGGATCACCACGGTGATCCATACCCATCTTGTCGATTTCATCTAACAAGAATAACGGGTTGCGTACCCCTACTTTCGAGAGTTTCTGCAACAGTTTGCCTGGCAGAGAACCAATATAAGTACGGCGGTGACCTCTAATTTCAGCCTCATCGCGAACTCCACCCAAGGCCATTCTGACGAATTTACGATTAGTGGCGCGAGCAATAGATTCACCCAATGAAGTCTTACCAACTCCAGGAGGGCCAACTAAACAGAGGATTGGACCCTTTAGCTTTTTGACGCGTTTCTGAACTGCTAAATATTCCAGAATCCGCTCTTTGACTTCTTTTAATCCATAATGATCGTTTTCAAGAATGTCTTCCGCTTTGGTTAAATCCATCCGTACCTTGGAACGTTTCTTCCAGGGGATGTTGATCATCCAATCAAGATAAGTGCGAACGACTGATGCTTCCGATGACATTGGCGACATCAGCTTCAATTTATTGAGTTCGGCTAGGGCTTTTTCCTTGGCATCTTTGGGCATGCCAGCATCATCGATGCGCTGTTTCAGTTCTTCCGCTTCGTTAGGAACATCTTCTAATTCGCCCATTTCTTTCTGAATGGCTTTCATTTGCTCATTCAGATAGTACTCACGCTGACTCTTTTCCATCTGTTTCTTAACGCGGCCACGTATGCGTTTTTCAACTTGAAACAGATCAATTTCCGATTCGATTAGTGCCATCAAGTGTTCAATGCGGCCTTGCAGTCCTGACAGTTCCAACAGGTTCTGTTTTTCCTGTAATTGCAATGACATATGCGAAGCTATGGTGTCCACCAGACGCCCAGGTTCATCGATACTGAAAATTGAAGTCATTACTTCTGGCGGGATTTTTTTGCTGAGCTGTACATACTGATCAAACTGCGACAACAGCGATCTAATCAGCAGGGAAGATTCTTTCTCTGGAATATCTTCCGGGGCCAGTACATTGGTTTCAGCTTTAAAATGATCAGATTCGAAAACTACATTTTTAATTTTCGCGCGATCCAAACCTTCTACCAAAACCTTAACCGTGCCATCTGGCAATCGAATCAATTGCAGTATGGTGGCTACCGTTCCAATCGTGAAAAGGTCATCTACCCCTGGCTCATCTTCTGACGCGTTCTTCTGCGCAACCAGCAGCACTTGTTTGTCACTAGCCATGGCAATTTCAAGCGCTTTGATGGATTTGGGACGACCAACGAATAAGGGCTGGACGATTTGAGGGTAAACCACTACATCACGTAATGGTAAAAGTGGGAAAGTTGTGTTGCTTACTACTTCCGCAGGCATGCTGAATACACTCTTGATTGCATTAAACCGAACTTAATAAATGGTGCCAAGCCTGCAAAAAATCAAGGCCTCTGAAACGCTAATGAGATTACTCGTCGACAGCTGATTTGCTCGGCTGTTCTAAATTCTCATACATTAGTAACGGTTCAGATTCTCCTTCGATGACAGCAGAGTCAATTATGACTTTACTGACATTCTCCAGCGAAGGGATTTTGTACATCGTGTCTAAAAGCACCGCTTCCATTATGGATCTTAGACCACGGGCTCCGGTTTTGCGTTCCTTAGCTTTTTTAGCAATTGCACGTAAAGCATCATCACGGAACTGAATTTCAACCTCTTCCATATCGAAGAGTTTCGAATACTGCTTGGTAAGAGAATTTTTTGGTTCGCGAATTATTCTTACCAGCGCATCCAGATCGAGCTCATCGAGGGTGGCGATCATAGGGAGTCGACCGACAAACTCAGGGATAAGCCCATACTTAACCAGATCTTCCGGCTCAACATCGCGCAAAGTTTCACCAACTTTCTGATCGTTGTCCTGGGATCGAACTTCTGCAGTAAAACCGATGCCACTTCGATCCGATCGATCGCGAATAATCTTCTCCAATCCAGCAAATGCACCGCCACAAACGAATAAGATGTTGGCGGTATCCACCTGCAAAAACTCCTGCTGGGGGTGTTTTCGTCCACCCTGGGGCGGTACCGAAGCGATGGTTCCTTCTATCAATTTAAGCAGTGCTTGCTGCACACCCTCGCCAGAAACGTCTCGAGTGATAGAAGGGTTATCAGATTTGCGGGAAATTTTGTCGATTTCATCGATATAGACAATACCGATCTGTGCCTTTTCAACGTCATAGTCACACTTCTGCAGTAACTTTTGAATTATGTTTTCAACGTCTTCACCCACATAACCCGCTTCGGTCAAGGTGGTTGCATCGGCGATGGTAAAGGGCACGTCTAAAAGTCTTGCTAAGGTTTCGGCTAGCAGTGTCTTACCGGTTCCAGTTGGCCCAACCATCAAGATATTGCTTTTACTTAGCTCGACGTCGCCATTGGCGGCTTTATCATAGTTTAGGCGCTTGTAGTGGTTATACACCGCTACCGAAAGTACCTTCTTGGCGCTTTCCTGACCAATCACGTATTCATCGAGGGTATTTTTGATTTCTTCGGGGATGGGTAATTTACGGGTGGTGGTTTCAGACTCTTTTTCTTGAATCTCTTCCCGAATAATGTCGTTACAAAGATCTACACATTCATCGCAGACGAATACAGACGGCCCGGCAATTAGCTTGCGAACTTCATGCTGGCTTTTGCCACAAAAGGAGCAATACAGCAGTTTGCCGTTGTCGTCGCCTTTGTTATATCGATCGTCTGACATTTATTTATCTAACTAACTGTTATTCCGAGTGTTTTTGTAAACCAATAAGGTAGATCTTCTGCCAATCTTTCAGTACTGACCTGCGCTGAATCGCTCAATTCCAGACATTCCCTCGCAAAGCCGCAAAAATACTGCTGTTACAGCTAAATAAAATGAAGGCATTGGTTGGTAAATGCAAGGGAAACCACCGCATTTAGTCGGTTTCCGACTCCCCACTCACCTTATTATCTACTCTTCGCTCAATTACTTTATCCACTAATCCGTATTCCTGAGCCTCATGCGCACCCATAAAGTTATCGCGCTCAGTGTCTCGGGCTATAGTTTCTTCGGTCTGCCCGGTATGTTCTGCAAGTAATATATTAAGTTGTTTACGTAATTTAATGATTTCATTGGCTTGAATCTCAATATCTGATGCCTGGCCCTGGGCTCCTCCGCTGGGCTGATGGATCATCATTCTGGAGTGCGGCAGTGCCAGCCGTTTTCCCTTAGCGCCACCTGCCAACAACATAGCTCCCATGCTTGCTGCCTGCCCGATACACATCGTACTCACGTCTGGTTGTATGAACTGCATGGTGTCATAGATTGATAACCCGGCAGTTACCGAACCTCCTGGTGAATTTATGTACAAATGAATGTCTTTATCGGGATTTTCAGATTCAAGGAATAACAGCTGCGCAACTATTAGATTCGCCATGTGATCCTCGACGACACCGGTCATAAATATGACACGGTCTTTAAGCAGTCGTGAATAAATATCATAGGATCGTTCACCACGGGCAGTCTGCTCTACGACTATTGGTACAAGCGCTGCACTAGGTGGCTGGGAAATTGGCATATCTGGTTATTCCTTTATAAATAGACGCTGTGACTGGCATGGAGTCACACTCTTCAAGTGTAGACCGCATCGCGCCAGAATCCGCCGAATTTAGTGAATTTCTAACAATCTCTAGCTTTCGCTTTCGACGGTTTCTGTCTCGGTTTCCCGAGGCTCCGCTTTAATCACATCCTGATAGCTAACTTGCTTATCGTTAACCGCGGCTTCTTCTATTATGTAGTCGAAAACCTGATCTTCAATGACTGCGGATTCGATAGTTGCAAGTTGTTCTTTATTGCCGTAATACCAGTTAATTACATCGTCTGGAGATTCATAAGTTGAAGCTAACTCTTCAACCTGTTCTCTCACTTTGGCGGGATCTGCCTGAACATTCTGCTCCTTAATGACTTCTCCAAGCACTAAACCAAGCACTATTCTGCGCTTCGCCTGTTCAATAAACAGATCATCCGGCAGCATCGATGGATCCGATCCCTGGCCGCCACCCATCTGCTGCATGGCCTGGCCCTTCAATTGTTGAATTTCGGTACTTAGCAAGGCATCGGGCACGCTAACATCAACTTCGTTCAATAACGCGTCCATAATTTTGTTTTTCAGTTTGTTCCGACTGGCGGTGCTCATCTCGCGCTTCATGTTGCCGGCTACTTCTTCACGAAATGCATCTACCCCACCTTCCTCGACACCAAAGCTCTTATAGAACTCTTCATCGACTTCAGGCAGCACTTGCGCACTGACAGAGTTTACCGTGATATCGAATTCCACTGATTGACCTGCTAAGTCCTTGCTGTGGTATTCCTCTGGAAAATCCAAGGGTATGGTAAATTCGTCGCCGGCTTTTTTGCCAACGATGCCCGCTTCGAATCCTGGAATCATTCGATCCGATCCCAGCACTAAGCTAGCGCCTTGCGCAGCACCGCCTTCAAACTCTTCGCTGTCTTTCTTACCAAGGTAATCGATATCCACCATGTCCTGATCGGCAGCTTCTCGTTCCACAACTTCCCACGTCTGACGCTGCTCGCGCAATGTTTCGATCATTTCATCGATATCATTGTCAGTGACTTCTGCATTTAAACGCTCAATTTCTAGCGCTGAAAAATCTGGCACGGAGATTTCCGGATACACTTCAAAGGTGGCGACAAACTCTAAGTCTTTCTCTTCTTCCATATGGATCGGCTCAATCTTTGGCTGACCGGCTGGCTTTAAACTTTCCTGAGTAAGCGCATCATAATAAGTGCGGCTCATCAGTTCGCTCACCACTTCTTCACGAACGCCTTTGCCAAATTTACTTTTCACTACCTTGAAAGGCACTTTGCCTTTTCGAAAACCATTTAGGCGGACCGTTTTTGCCGCCTCTTGCAAGCGCGCATTAACCGCTGAATCCACCTGTTCGCTGGGAACAGCAACGGTCATTTTTCGTTCTAATCCTTCAGTAGTTTCAACTGAAACCTGCATGTATTACCTCTGACTATTCATGAATCACATTCATGACTTGTTTAATTCTTACGCTGAGTGAATATTAATGACAAAACGACTCGAAGCAGTTGGGGGAAAATAGAGAGTTTAGACTCTTATTATTAACTATTTCAATAAGTTATCTACGACTCACCAGGCCCGCGAAGTGCGCGATTTTCCCATATAGAAAGTGCAACTGCAATCGTTGCTCAGCCGCCAGCAAAATTAATGTAAATACAGTCAAACAGCGGGTTTTTCATCTACGAACGATTGAGCTTTTCGCACTCTCTCACCTACACTCTGCCTGCAGCTGTGCACCACAAAAATTTATTAAAATTACTTAATACTCATGCAATCAAAAAATCAGAAATTATTCGCAGTAATCCTGGCCGGTGGCCGGGGATCTCGAATGGAAAATTTAAACAAACCGCTTGTTAAGCTTAGCAACACTCCTTTGATCGAATGGAGTTTGCAGAGAATTCAGCATGCAGTGTCTCAGGTGGTCCTTAGCGTCAATCATAATCAGGATGACTACCGCTATTTGAATCTGCCGCTCATTGCAGATGCAGAAAACAATTACCAAGGCCCGCTAATTGGAATCCATAGTGCCATGAGATGGATTTTAGAAGATCAGGCAACGAAATTGCCCGACGCGTTGCTGTGTGTACCTGGCGATGTCCCTTTCTTCCCTGAAAAGCTGATTCCGCAACTTTGGCAAGAATTTGTCACTAACCACTGCGAGGTCGTTTACTGTGAGTGCGATAATCAAGTACAGCCTCTTTTTTCCATTTGGTCTCTCTCGTGTGTCGATTTAATTGAAGAAGCGATTGGTGACGGTCTCTATGGGCCGAAGTTAGTAATGCCACGGCTCAACAGCCAGTTGATCAAGGTGCAGCGTGATAGTGATTTAGATTTCTTCAATATCAATGATGAGGAATCCCTAGAAACTGTACAAAAAATGATCAATTCCTAAAATATTTGCTCTTATTTTGTAAATTAAAATTCCGCAGAATATTTCTTAACTTTTAAGAAACCCAGCTATCTACTTGTTTCATCGGGAAAAACAGATGGTCCGCGAATTTTCAAAAATCACCGTATCTACATGATTATTAGGGGAAAATTGACTTGGTTAAATGTTAATCACAGAAGTGAGCAAAACCTGCGTGGCATACATTTTGCGCTCTTCAAAATGGATTAGGCTACGTTTACTGTGCCCATACTCGTTAGCTTAAGGTTACCTGCCGACAAATAGTTGGGGCTAATTAACATTAGCAGTAGCCTTAAGCTAGCGGAGACCAACGATATCGATACTCCCTGAGAGTTATATAAAAGCAATTACAACAACGATGTCTGCAGCTCGCCAACAAGATCCGCTAAAATCCGACGCTCCCGATCGAAGTGACCGCATATTCAGTGACCAGAATCTCTGGTATTTCAGGACCCGCGAGGGGGACGAAATAGGCCCTTTCCGTTATCGCTCTGAAGCAGAGAGCAATCTCGATCGTTTTATGCAGCAACTTAAAGAAAAGCTCCAGCCACGCTGATAACTCTTCCATACTTACTAATAACTGTTCGTAGTTAAGCTATTTAACTGGATCTTTATACCCGTCATATTTAAGGGTATGGACTATCCCTAATAGGGGGCCTGCGTTAAACTCGCGCTAGCTCGTCGCGCCAACACTATTCTGACATGAATTCATTCGCCGATAATCAACGCACTATTACCATAGGCTACGGCCCTGGTTATGCAAATGCTGCTGTCTGGAATGATCTGCAATCAAAGCTGATCATTCCTACAGAAATAGTGTCTGTTACCGCCGCACAACGCTATAACCCTGCCTTGATATTGCTAGACCACCACCTCCTGCGAGACATGGAATATGACCAATGGGCGGAACAATTTCCCGAGGCAATATTGTTGGCTACCGATTCAATGGAAGTCGATGCTGATTTATTTCTGACAAATGCGCTGCCCTATCGGCAAACCATGAAATTACTGGAAATGGCTTGTTACCAATGGGTCCTGAAGAGTGAAAAAACAGAGAAAGCACGATTACAAGACACCAGCTTTCGGTATCTAAGTAAACTCGCAGACATTAGTATTTCCTTGTCAGCAGAAGATGATTTGATGACTCTGCTTACAAAGATTCTTACCGAAGGCCAAAACATTGCCTGTTGTGATGCCGCATCTCTTTATTTGATTAATGAAATAAACGACCACGAACGTGAGCTAATTTTTAAGTTAACTCAAAACGATTCCTTGGATTTGCCATTTGAAGAGATGCGTTTTCCTATGGATGAATCTTCAATTGCTGGCTACGTTGCTTCAAGTGATAGCGAATTAAATATACCTGACGCCTACCAGCTATCGAGCAATGTGCCTTATAAGTTCAACCAATCATTTGATAGAAAAAGTGGTTATAGGACTAAGTCCATATTCGCGATTCCACTCACCAATAAACAGAAGGAAGTTATTGGTGTCCTGCAGTTTATAAACAGGAAGAAAGCACGCTCTCTAAAAATTTCCGATGAAAAATCTGCGCTGGCTTATACGCTCGCTTTCGATAGCGATATCAACGTATTACTGCAAGCGTTAGCGAGTCAGGCCGGTATTGCAATTGAAAATACTATACTGCAAAACGACATTAAAGCCCTGTTCGAAGGCTTCGTTAATGCTTCAGTTTCAGCAATTGAACAACGCGATCCTACCACTAGCGGTCACTCATTCCGGGTGGCTGACTTGTGTGTGGACCTGGCAAAATCTGTATCAGTTTCAAATCTCACACGTTTACGCAATATTCGTTTCACAGAAACTGAAGTAAGAGAGTTAAAGTACGCAGCCCTACTGCACGACTTTGGCAAGGTTGGTGTCAGGGAATCTGTATTAGTAAAAGAAAAGAAACTAACGGCTGGCAGTCTTGAATTAATTCAGTTTCGAATGCGACTCGCACAGGAACGCTTAAAGAATCAGGCTTTAACACAAAAACTTGCCATGTATCAAAATGGCGGCCCTGATTCTGCCCGCCTTGGCAACATTGATAATCAACTCGATCACGACATAGACATGTTGCACGAATTTTATCGAGCGATCTCTGAAGTTAATGAACCAACCGTTCTAAAACAAGACAACCGAGACATGCTAGATAAGATTAAAGAATTCAGATTAGACAGTTCAGATGAAGAACTGGCTATCTTAACTTCCGAAGAATTTGCTCTACTGTCTATTCCGAAAGGCAGTCTTTCACCAACGGAAAGAAAAGAGATCGAATCACACGTGGTACACACACAGAACTTTTTGAATCACATTCCCTGGACAAAGGAATTTCAGAATATTCCTACCATTGCAGCGGCTCAGCACGAAAAACTAGACGGCAGTGGCTATCCCTACGGCATGAAAGAGGATGAGATTCCCTTACCCTCCAAGATAATGACGATATGCGACATCTATGACGCATTAACTGCCTCCGATCGCCCCTATAAGCCCGCCATGAACGCCGACAAAGCGATCGATATCCTGGTAAGTGAGGCGGACAAAGGCCTATTGGATGGCGATCTGGTTCAAGTATTTGTTGATGCCAAGGTTTTCCATGTAATCGATACCCATGAATACTCAACGTCTTCAGATTTTCAGAGTTTTAGTCACCACCCCTGTGATTTCGACTTACACAAGCACGAGCACAAGAAATAATTTAACAAAACCGGCCCTTATGCGGTCACGACCACCACGACTTCTTTGAGTTATTTAGATTTTTTCGTCTCCATCTAATTGTTTTTATTGATATTTTCGTTTCAGGTGGGGCTAATCACGAAATGCGCGGGAATTTTAGTGCTCAGAACATCCTATTGCCCGCAACAATCCCAAGTATTGCCCTAGCTCTATCGCTAAAAATCTTTGTGTCTCCGCGAGCGCAAAGTCATATACAGCACGAATTGATCAATTTTTAATCAGCATTCCTAACCAAGCTCAAATCATTCCAAAAATTGATTCAAAAATTTCCCCAAAACCGTTAAAAAGAACAGTGTTAATTTGACGGGGTTCACAAATCTATCATGTGTAAGAAAAGGCTGCTTGAATCGACAGAATGTAGGAGTAAAGTAAGACTTACGCATGCTTTTTGGTACAATGCGGAGTGCGTGAATGCACCGTCAGCTCTGAATTTCCGCTGATTTAAAGCGGTAAGTCCATCGTCTAAAGATTGTAAAAAGAAAAACGGACAAAACAATGAAAAAGCACTTAAGGCTACTCGTACCGATTGCAGTTTTGGGTTTTCAGTTTCATCTCTTTGCAGCGGAACAAGAATCACCAAACGCAGAAATGGACAACTTAATTTCAGCCGGGCAGTTTCAAGAAGCATTCAATTTAGGCAACGCCAATCTCGAAGAATGGGAAGGCGATCCTGAATTCGATTTCCTGTACGGCCTTTCAGCACTCGAATCTGGCGCTCCCAACGAGGCAGTTTTCGCATTGGAACGGGTCGCGACTACCGCCCAGGATGGAATTCTAAGAGAACGTGCTCGACTTGAGTTGGCGAGATCCTATTTCGTCACTAATAATCTTACGGCATCTGAGAACTTGTTTAATCTGGTACTGGAAACCAGCCCTCCAGCGAATGTGCAGCAAAATATCGAAGCTTTTCTTCTCCTAATCGATGCAAGGCGAGACGCTCAACAAGCCACGATTAACTGGACAATTTCCTCCGTAATCGGCTCCGACGACAACATAAACAGTGCCACGAGTAACTCTTTAATCGATACACCACTTATTGGGGAAATAGAACTTAATCCCAATGGGCAGGAAACGGATGATAATTTCATGAATACCACCGTTACCATGGCCTACAACTACCCATTCACTCGTGATAGATCATTGAGTGCGACTGTTAACCTAATGCATCTGGACAACTTCGAAACTGATCAGTTCGATATCGACAATCTGCGTGGCGAAATAGCCTATAACTGGGGTAATGAAGTTAACCGATTCAAAATCGGAGCCACCGCATCACAAGTTAATCTGGATGAGGATGGATTCCAGAGCGCTCTTGGACTCACCGCATCCTGGCAACGAGTTGGAAGCAACGGCTGGTATCAAACTCTTGCAAGTTCTTACAATAAACTGCGTTATGACACCAGCAATGGTGGTGACTTGAATGATCTACGCGACGTCAATCAGGCGTTGATTACTGGTGGCTTGACTAAGATTGCAGGCCCCTACACCCATACTTTTAATGTTTATCACGCAGATTAAGATCCCGAAAATCCCGACGGTGGTGAGCACAATGGCAGAAAATTCACAGGGCTTGCCTACAGCCTTCTCTATCGGATGAACGCCCAACACACACCGTACTTGAGAGCCTCGATGCAAGACGTTGAACATGACTCTAATCATCCTGTGTTTTTTGACACAACAAGAGAAGATGACATGGAGACTTTGGCACTCGGTTGGTTCTGGCAGTTACAAAGAAACTTAATGATAACTGGTGAAGTTTCCTATACCGACAATGGCAGCAACATCGAGTTATACGATTATTCTCGACTTAAGTATCAAGCAGGATTCAGATACCAGTTTTAACTTAGCGACAGTATTGCCAACTTAGCACTATGGCTTCATCAATTATTGAGCAAAGATTATGAAGATTTACTACAAGCGATTTACGGAACGGATGTGCTACAACTTTATGTTGTTGTGCATTGCACTTTATTCACCAGGCAACTATGCCCAGCAAGACGACGATCTTGCCGGTCGAGTTGTTGCTACCAGTGGTCAGGTAACTGCAGTTGATACCACTGGCAGTTCTCGAGAGCTGGCTCGACGTTCTGAAATCTTTGTAGGCGATGTAATTGTTACCGACGCTGCGGCTTTTGCTCAAATCCGCATGACTGATAGCGCAATCGTTTCGCTTAAAGAAAACACTCAGTTTGAAATCGTCGCTTATACCTTTGAAGAAAATGCTCAGACCGATGTTTCCACCATGCGACTTATCGAAGGTGGATTTAGAACGATTACCGGCTCCATCGGTGAGCAAAATCTCGATGCCTACAGTGTAGAAACAGAATTTGCCACCATTGGTATCCGTGGTACTGACCACGAAGGTGTGATTGATGCTGGTGCACTTTATACCGGTGTCTACGATGGTGGTACCCAGGTAGACAATAACGGTGGATCGTTGCAGCTAGGTGTTGGAGCTGACTATGATTTTGCGGTTGCAGATGACCCTAATGTCGCTGCAACAGGGCTGTTAGACCCCCCTGTCCAACTAGGTGACATTGCAGTCTTATCCGTTGACGACTCTGAAGATGAAGGCGGAGACGGGGATGATGGTGGCGGAGATGATGGCGATGGAGGTGATGGCGACGGAGACGACGGCGATGGTGGTGATGGCGCTGCGGATGATGGCGCCGATGACGGTGCTGCAGACGATGGTGCCGATGACGGAGCTGCAGATGATGGAGCAGACTCTGGTGGTGCCGCAGGTGGAGACAATACTGACGGTGGAGACGCAGGCGGCGATGCTGGTGGCGGAGATGCAGGAGGCGCTGGCGATTCGTTAGCTCCTCCAATTCCTACCCCAACTGATACAACGGCAACCACTGGGGTTGATACTAGTGGTGCGGGCGCGGTTACTCAGTCATCGAACAACCTGGTAACCAACGACAATGAAACTCAGGGCGATGGCACCATTGCCTGTGCAGCAAACAGTAAGGAAGAAATCTGTGCTCAAGACGATGACGACACATCCGAACCGGAGCCTGAACCAGAGCCTGAACCAGAACCAGAGCCTGAACCAGAACCAGAGCCTGAACCAGAACCAGAACCAGAACCTGAGCCAGAACCTGAGCCGGAGCCAGAACCGGAGCCAGAACCTGAACCTGAACCAGACATCACTACTCCCGACGAACCAGAGCCTGAGCCCGAACCTGAGCCAGAGCCAGAGCCTGAACAAGAACCTGAACCGCCAATAATCCTGCCTCAACAATTAAGCAGCAGTGAAATAGGTTCATTGGAGCGTGCAGGTGCAATCGCACACAACGGCCGAGGCGTAATATCAGGTATTACCTCAGACTTCACCGAAGATGGTGAATTCATCACTGATGAAAGCGATGGCTTGTTTGTTTCTACAACGACGAACAATCCGTTCGGATTCACTGCATCACAAGCTTTCGATGTTGTTCGCTTCAACCGACTACCGGATGCCTTTGGCCCGGGAGAGCATGGTTTTGATTTGGACTGGGCAGCTTGGGATTTCGATTCAGGAGATCCCTTAGAAAAAGAAGCCTATTCAAATAATTCTGATCAATCTGCAACAATTTCTGAGCAAGAAGGATGGGTTGTACTAGTCTCTGTTGCTCCGTTTGAAGTCGCCGACTTTACAGGAACTCGTAAATACGAAACTTTCGGATATCACCTTGTTAAGGGTTCTCAGGAACCGTCAGGGTTTACCGTAAGTGGTGATTTTCAAATCGACTTCGATCTCGGCAATGGCATTGGTCAGATCGCTGATGGAAATCTAGACGTAGACGCAGATGGAACTGATGGCTATGGACTTGGGACTTGGATAATTCCATTTGGCGGTCTCGTTTTTAACAGTGTATTAGTTGAAAACTGGAGCACCAGTTCTGATGGTTATGTACGCCAACACGGTTACTTCACTGGCCACTTTGCAGAACAGATCGATTCTGAACCAGGTTTCGTACTTACGTTCGCATTTGAGCAGTTTGAAGATGAAGGAGTTATTCCCGCATCTGGCGCTACTCCAGATGAATCAATAGTCGGTGCAGTGCTCTTTCAAGACAGCGGCCCGACTAACTTTGTTCTGTCTACAGCTGAAAGAGAATCCATGACTTTACGTGGGTTCACTGTTTTTAATTTAGACAGTGCTGGCGGTCTCTCTGAGGATGCAATTTTCCAAGGCCCTGCCTCCGATGGCTCCGCTGGAAGTCCAATCATTTCTAGCTCGAATTCACCATCTTTCGCAAGCAGTGATTATTGGCCTTCTTTCCAATTTGATGTTATTCGGCAAAACACCGCAGCAACGGGATTCGAATCCCCTGTCGCCTCAGAAACTGATCTGCTTTGGGGAATATGGAGTGCCGGCGAAGGCAGCAGCGTAACTCACTATAAAGATTCCTACGATGATCTTGATACGGCAGCAAAAAACGGAGAAGTACTCTGGGCAACTTTTACACCCACGCCTATTGCGAATTTGACCGGTAACAAAGTATACGAAGCCATCGATTTGCTACTAGCAAACAATGCAGAATTTGCCGCTTCAGTGCCGACGGAAGCTTTTGGTTTACTTGATGTAAGTCTAAATCTTGATTCTGGCACAATGAATGATTTGTATTTTGAAATTTGTTACGGAGCCGGTGGTTGCGATGCGCCATCTTCAATTTGGACAGCATCTTCTACAGATTCCTATCCAATTGTACTTGGAGCAATAGATCTTGTTGATCTCGACGGTGACTACTTCGCAGCATTTCCAGCTGAGCCGGTACCTATTACTTCAGGAACGTTTAGTGGTTCCTTTATAGGAACCGACGGCGAAGAGTTTGTAGGTGGATTCCGCCTAACGACTGCAGGAACAGTGATTGGTGGTTCAATACTTTTTGCAGAGGGCGACCCTAATCGTCTGACTCAAACTGAAGCAGCGCAACTTAACAATGTAGGATTTGCAATCTTTCCTGATGAGGGTCCAACAACTTTTATTGGCACACATAGTGTTTTGGGATCTGCAACAGATGGCACAGGTGGATCACCTCTAATAGTCGAAAATCTAGAATCTGGTGCTAACGCAACTACTCCACCTAGTTTGACTGATGATTACTGGCTAGTTAGAGAAGAAGACGCCTCTTCAAATCATTTTCAATCATTTTTAAGTTCAATTGAATACAACTATGACGCAGCTTGGGGGTGGTGGTTTGCAGGAGAATCTGGACCCCTTCTAGTTGAGTCCGGCGAGAGCGGCTTAGATCTCTCTACTCGAACGCCAAATGACGGCGCTTGGTTGGTTTCCGTCGTTCCTACCATAAACTCTCTTAGCGGGATGAAACGCTTCTTAGCCACCGATGAGTATGCATTTATCTCATCAGATGGGGCTGAAGTTACAGAGTTTTGGGGATTTATAGAATTCGATTTTGATACCTTCGTTGTCGACGATTCGATGTTCTATTTCTGTCTTGGTGGTGATAGCTGCGATGACGCGGATTCAGAGTGGATGGGAAGCTTAGATGTGCCAGATTTGAATATCGACACATCTAAAAAAATTATGAGTGCAACAATTAGCGGGACTTACAGCCCAGATGGTGGCACAACTAACTATGGATTTGGAGGAATCTTCAACGGAGTTTTCGCTGGAACAGAATCTCACAAAACCGGTTTGTTTTCAGGATTCTCTCTTGGCGGTGAAGACTCAGGATCTGATCCACTACTTCCCGCATATTTAGGCGGAGTAGCACTTCTAGAATGGGAAATGCCAAGCGTCGATGAGTTCATTTCTCTTAACGATAGAATAGGATTCACTATGTTGGGCGGCGAAGGCTTCGGTTTCGATTTCGAAGTTGGAGCATTAAGTGATCCTGATGATGAATACTTTCTCTTTGGAGAAACAACTCCTGCAAACGCTCGAATGCCAGATGGAAATACTCTAGGTGTTTTAAGAGCAGATCCAATCGATTCCTCTGACTTTTTTATATTAAGTGAAGATGTAGGTGAATTAGGATTTGGTGTGGCTTGGGGATTCTGGACCGACCTAGAACAATTCAACTTGTTCGATGATGAAGGAATTGATCCGGATACTCTCGATAATCTGCACCCAGTGGGAATATTTGCATCAGCACCTCCCACACCATTGAGCGTTCTCACAGCTGCTGGAACTGTATTCTTTGGGTCTACAGGAAACTTCTTTGCAATCGACGAATATGGTGAAGACGCTGGCGTAACTCAAATTGACAGCCAGTTCAGCGTAGATCTTTCAACTGGTACCGTAGTTTTAAACTCATTCGTTTTTGACATGTGCATTGGACCATCAGGCTGCATAGATCCAGTTGAAATTTGGTCTTTAGATCCTGGAGAGTTAAATGGAGCAGACCTTTCTTTTGGCATTCTAGATCGATTCCCCGTTACAGGAGATATAGACGGAGGGAGTTCTAGCTTCGATGGTTACGTATCTGGATTCGTGGTCGGGAATACGGCAGGAAATCTAGGCTTCACCCTTGGCTTCGGTTTCGAAGAAGACTATGGCGGGCAGGTTATTATTGGCGCCACTCTGTTAAAACAACCATTCGATTACAATACCTACTCAGCATCGAATTTCAATGCATTTGGCTTTGCTCTATTACCACCTACTGCTTCTGAACTCGATAATGAACCGTTAAGTTTTATTGGCCGTGCTAGAACGCCTACAGAAGCAGCTGCCTTAGGTGCTGATGTTATTAGTTTTGAGTCGGATACTGACTTTACATTAACCAATAATAATTTCTTTAGCGATGATCCCAGCTTTATCCTCGACTTAATGACCGAGACTGGAGTAGGTTCTCCAGCGATTGCGGCGAGTCCTGGCGGATCAGAAGATGCTAAATGGTGGTTATGGAATGCTTCTTCGAATAGTAATGACGGAGAACTGTTATTAGATGTTGTTGATGATTTCGAATCGTTTTCAACTGCTCCAAATCCACTATTTGTATTTACAGTGGAAGATAACGATGTTCTTAATACAAATCTTTACTCTGGAACTTATACATTTACATCATTTGCTTCTCATAACCAAAAAGAAGGTTTCTGGAATGAACCAGGTGAATCCGCTTTGGGAACCATTGATGCTGTTAAAGTTTTCTTCGACATTGATTTTTCCTCTGGCCTAATTACTGACAGCGAATTCCGAGCTTTGGTAAGTGGAGAGGATACTGAAGAGTGGGTAGTAAACTTTGGAGGTCTTATTAGCGCATTAGATGCAGGTGAAGGAGACACCTTATCTAGCTTCCAATTTGGTGATGGTAGTGGATTCACCGCTACTGATATTCTTGATGACATGGGTGTATCTACAGGTCGATCTATAAAGGGTGACTTGCTAGGCATATTCACTGAAATGACTGTCGGCGCTGAAGGTATGGGACTTGTAGGTGGATTCAATCTCCATGATTCTGCGGATTCAACCAACTTTATACTAGGTGGATTTACAGTCACTGAAGATGATTTCTTAGAGGCCGCACAAATCAATAGCGGCTTTACCAAATCAGGTATTTTCGTTACTGCAACTTCAAAACCCGGTCATCACTTTACTGGAATTTTTGGCGGTTCAGTCTTGCCCGATCCTGGGGCACCTGATGAGCCAATATTTGCGGCAAGACCGTTTAGTGCGAGTTCATTTGGTTTACCTTTTGCGTTTGGCTCAGAGTCTATAATTGAAGGAGATGGGTATTCGCCTACTTCAACTAACTCTGTCACATCTTATTCCTCTTATGGAATAGAGCAATGGGGCGCATGGGGAGTTTCATCAGCCGGTGGAGCATTTAGCGCACCGAATGCAGAAATATTCCATCGCTATAACTATGGTTCAGCCGGTGGAGCTGAAACATCTTTTGAAGACGATGATGGTCATGAAGCTTATTGGTTCATAGCTGATGCAATGTCAGGAACTCTTCCCCTGACTGATATCTATCGATACGGCGGAAACTTAGCCAGTACAAACATTATTGCCTTGCAAGGTAGTTATCAGCGGACGCTAGAATCCTCTCCCGGTGTTTTTGATTCTCCAGAATTCTGGAGTATTGATGCATCAAATGCATCGACAGAATTTACTTTCGATATTGATTTTTCGAATGGCTTAATTGATGGAAATCTTGTTTTACTATCGGTCCTCGATGATGCAAATGATGTACATGCTAAATGGTCTGCAGATATTCTTGGTTCATTAAATGCTATTGGAAGTCCTTTCTTAAATCTTGCTGTGGATCCTTCAGGAATAAATACATTAGAGAACTTGGAATTGGGCACTCCCCTGCTTGCTTCAGGTTCAGATTTAACTGGTTCCGCTAATGGCTATTTCACTGGTAATTCTACATCGTATGGAAGTGACGGTGGTGTCGCACTAGGATTTACATTAGAAGTTTTGAGTTCTGCTGCAGCTGATAATTATCAACACGCACTTTACGGCACTATATTAATAGGTGGAGAAGGTGCTTACGTTGGCCCTTCATCTACCTTGAGCGCTCCAGAGTCAACAGTCGAAACTCAAAACGTCTCCTGGGGCGACTGGGATAACCCAATCGAAGACAACTGGGTTGTTGTTAATGAAGGTGCAGGCGATCAGGTTGAACTACAAACCTCTGGCCATGTTGCTAATGTGACACCTACTCCAGTTGCAAACTTGCAGGGTTCTGCCTCATACGGTTCTACCCTCGCCTCTTCTTTTATCGGTAGCGGTAACGCTGGGGATGTTACTCAGTTAGTGGCGGGACTCGATGTAGATTTCGATAGCGGTGCTATTAGCAATGGTAACCTCCAGGTTGAAGTTGCTGGCTCTCAAGCCTGGGACATCGATTTTGCTGGAACTGTGAATAATGGCATGGTCGATCTCAATGCCATAGGTGGCACCTTGTCAGATCCAGGCGGCATCATCAGTAATTCAATCGATGCTAACCTTGGCGGTGTGTTTACTGGAGTAAATGCTGATGCATTTGTTGGTGGTTTCGATCTCATCGATGAGCTGAATCAGTTTAACCATGTAGACGGAATCTACACTATCGAAAGATAAGCGGTTCTAGAATCAAAAAAGGGGCTACTTGGCCCCTTTTTTATTGGCTAAATTTTACCCCTATTCTTCTTTCTCAAAATCGAGCGACACCGAGTTTATACAGTAGCGCATTCCCGTCTCTGGCGGGCCATCGGGAAAAACATGCCCAAGATGGGAGTCGCATTTGCTGCAGACCACTTCGGTTCGATTCATGCCATGGGAGTTATCAGCTATTTCAGAGACATTGCCTGAGTCTGCAGGTTTGAAAAAACTGGGCCAACCGGAACCAGAATCATATTTCGTGTCTGAGGAAAACAAGGGCTCTCCGCAGGCAGCGCAGTTATACATGCCCTGCTCCTTCAGGTCATTGTATTCCCCGGTAAATGCCCGCTCCGTGCCTTTTCCCCGCAGGACACGATAGCTCTCGGAGTCCAGTTCCTGGCGCCATTCTTCATCAGTTTTAACGATTTTATCTCCAGACTCTGGTTTGTCAGACATGTGTTTTCCTTTTCGCCTCAATATTTGATTAACTATTTAATTAACTATGAACTCTAGGTATCGTTTGTAACTTACTGTATACTAAAGAAGTTTTAAGAAACAAGAACTCGAAATACATTTTTGTACAGATTATATTTTTTGTTAGCTCACAGCTCAATCGGCCGACTACACTGAAATGGAACAGATCGAATCAATCACAGAAACCTCAATGGATAGCATCGAGCAATCAGACAAGCTGAACAATGTCTGTTACGACATACGCGGCCCAGTGCTCGAGGAAGCCAAACGCCTGGAAGAAGAAGGCCACCAGATTCTAAAACTGAATATTGGTAACCCTGCGCCTTTCGGCTTCAACGCACCCGATGAAATACTCTATGACGTTATCCACAATCTGTCTGCCGCTCAGGGCTACAGTGATTCCAAAGGACTCTATTCTGCGCGCAAGGCAATAATGCAGGAGTGCCAGCGACTCAATGTTCCTCATGTAGAAATTGACGATATTTACCTGGGCAACGGTGTCAGCGAATTGATTACGATGTCCATGCAGGCTCTGATTAATGATGGTGACGAAGTATTAATTCCATCACCAGATTATCCGCTTTGGACCGCCTCGGTTAGCCTGAGTGGTGGCAATCCAGTTCACTACCTTTGCGATGAAGAATCAGACTGGTTTCCTTCCATTGCAGACATCGAATCGAAAATAAACTCGCGCACTCGCGCCATCGTTATTATTAACCCCAACAATCCAACTGGATCTGTGTATAGCCAAGAAATATTGTTGGAACTGGTTGAACTCGCTCGCAGAAACAATCTAATCATTTTTGCCGATGAGATTTATAGCAAAATCGTTTACGACGATGCCGAATTTATTCCTTTGGCTTCCTTAAGCGATGATGTATTTACCGTTAGCTTCAACGGTCTATCCAAATCCTATCGCCTTGCCGGTTTCAGATCGGGCTGGATGATATTGAGCGGACCAAAACATTTAGCAACTAGCTACATCGAAGGTTTGGAAATTCTGACTAATATGCGTCTCTGTGCAAACGTGCCGGCGCAATTTGCGGTGCAAACTGCTCTTGGCGGATACCAAAGCATCAATGAATTGATCTTGCCTGGCGGTCGCTTAAAACAACAACGGGACATAACCTGGAATTTACTGAACGAAATTCCTGGTGTTAGCTGTGTCAAACCCAAAGGTGCGATCTATCTATTTCCTAAATTAGATCCAGCTATTTACAAAATTGATAATGACGTGCAACTAATCTTAGACATTCTCGACCAGGAAAAAATATTGCTGGTTCAGGGCAGTGCCTTCAACATTAAAGACACCCAGCATCTTCGAATTGTGTTCTTACCGAGAGAAGATGAACTGCATTCTGCCATTAAGCGAATCGGTAACGTTCTGGCCCATTACAGGTCCTAACCTAGCTTAAAACGTAGCTTAGTTAACTGTTACGCCTAATTGTTCCAATACTGCTATTTCAAAGTCATCGTCACATTGTCCTCGCAGTGCCAGGCTCTTCAATTCTCTGCGCTTTAGTAATTCTTTGCGGGCCTGGTCAAAGAATTCAAACACTCTTTTGTTAGAGGCTGCTTCTTTGAACTCATCACTTAGCTCCGCAATGGAAAAGCTCTGCTCTAGAACTTCGCTGATATTTGTTACTTTAATAGGCTTCTTTTCTTCCACTTCTGTTTCATTTTTGTTGGCGGTCTTTTCCAATTCAAAAAAACTTACAAAATCATCACGCAAACAGGATACCGCTTTGAGTTTAGATTCGAGGGAATAACCAGCGATATGAGGAGTAGCGATATCCACTCGCGCAACCAATTCTTCCGACACCTGTGGTTCGTTATCCCAAACATCAAATACAAATTGTAAATCGGGGCGATCTTCCATTAGCGCTAACACTGCCCTCTCGTCTACTACGCCACCTCGACAGCTGTTGAGTAGCAATGCCTGTTGCGGAAGTTGGTCTAAGAAACCAAGTTTGATCAGATTTTCAGTAGGAAATTCTCCAGATTTTGACAGGGGTGTATGCAGCGATACCACGTCACAATTCGCTATCTCTTCTAAAGACGAAAATCCAAAATTATATGCTTGCGATTTATCTTGCTCAAGCGGAGGGTCATTGACTTTTATGCTAGCCCCAAGTGTGGCAAGTTTGTTGGCGAGTAAGCTACCAATTGCGCCGTAACCAACAATACCAACACGAAGTCCATTCAAGCGCGCCTGGTCTAGATAACCAAGCTGGTCCAGTGCAGCGAAGCAATAGTCAACCACGGCATTAGCATTACTTCCTTTGGCATCGGCAAGATGTATTCCATTCTCGCTAAGATACTCTGAATCTATGTGATCGAGTCCGCTTGTGGCAGAACCAACAAATTGAATTGAACTGCCTTGTAACAATTCTTCGGATACATCGGTAATAGAGCGAACGATTAGTGCATCTGCGTCTGTTAGGTGCCTCGATTCTATCTCTCTACCGGGCACTAATTCGAGATTACCCAGATGGCCAAAAAGAGTGGATATTTGAAAAAGGTCTGCATCGGCAACAATTTTCATGTTGTTAGAATCACTCACCACTCAAATTATTGAGTAGTCCCAGTAAGCGATTTCTATCTGAATCTCGGAATCGATACTGCGCCAAAAAATCTGAAAATTTTTCTACATCAGGTTTATCGAGTTCCAGGTGTTCGAATGACACTGACCCGAACGACTCGCTCGCCTCAGAAACTTCACAGACAATGGTGGCGAGTTGTTTGCTTAAATCTGCCAACTCACGATTTTCAGCAAGTGCTTTTGCCAATCCTTTGGCCCCTCTTACCTCCAGTGAAGGCACTTTTTCCAAGTTGGCGTAAATTTCGTCCAGATCCTGAAATTCCTGCAAAAGTGCCTTGGCCTTTACCGGGCCCACACCAGGCACGCCTGAAATGCAGTCGACTGAATCCCCTACTAATCCAAGATAGTCAGGGAACTGATCGGGGAGAACTCCGAATTCCTCCACTATGTCTTTTCGGAAACGGCGACTATTGTTGTTGTAATCCCAAATACAATCCTGCTCCGACTTAATTAACTGGGCCAGATCCTTATCTCTGGATACGATAGTTACCTGGGCTTCGGCATTAAGCTTGCGCACACCGTAGGCTAAAGAACCAATGATGTCGTCGGCCTCGTATACCTTGCTGGAGAAGGAAGATAGTCCAAGAATCGAGCAGACCTCTCCACAACCATTGAGCTGCATTTCCAAATTTTCGTCAGGGAGTTCTCGATTAGATTTGTAGTTGGAACATAAGTCGTGTCTAAATCCGCAGAATAGGCTTTCGTCGTGAGCCACAGCCAGGTGGACAGGTTTAGTTCGACGCAGAAATTGTAAAAGAAATTGAGTAAAGCCAAACAAGGCACTCAATTCCTCACCCTTATCGTCGAAGCTCTCAACAAAGGGCGAAAAATGCGCTTGGAAAATATAGATAGAAACGTCGACTAAATAAACTTGAGGGTGCTGGGAAGTCACTTGAAGAGATTATTCTTGCTTCTTTTTGATGAGGTAGAAGTACAGTTCTCCCTGCTGGCTATGAGAGACCAATTCATGACCCAAATACATACAAAACTTAGGTACATCTCTGGTGGTCGAGGGATCAGTTGCCGTGAGTTTTAATGTCTCACCCGCCGCAATATCTCTAATTTTATTATGCAAAAGCATCACCGGCTCCGGGCAATATAAGCCCCTGGCATCCAGCTCCAGTTTCGCTGGTGCCGACCCGTCAGCTTCATTTAGTTCATTTGGCTCTTTCGACATGGCGCCATATAACTTTTTGGTAGTTGTACCCCAGGCAACGCAGGAGGATACTATCTCTCAACCAGTTAATCGAATTTTGTCGGCTAATCGGTTTATACATTCTACGGGGCAAACACAGAAATAACGGGCATGATCAAGTGCGAATCACAGCATGACTTTCATTGCATAGGTGCAAATGTTTTCGAACGCGATTCCCTGCAATTTACGGTAAAACTGCTGCGAAATCACAATCCCTCTCTGGCCTTACGGGTTCAAAATATTATTGCACCCAATCCATTCATACAACGCGGCGCAAACAATTCCCCACAATCCAGCGATTTATTTCCACTAAACCTGGATTCATTTACCCTTAAAAGAATTATCGAAACTCTAGCAATAGCCGGTCAGGAATTAGCCGAAAAAGTGCTAGAAACACAGCAAGGCGATGAAGCGTTTTTAATTCAAACCAAAGAAGTCATTGGCCAGTGGTTGCTCTATGCCAAGGAACAGAAAGCCATAGAGAATTTTGCTACTGGCTAGACGTTTCAATTCATTCTGATCAAGTTACAAGTCTCACTCTCAGAATCAAAGAACACCTTCACTTCCCCCGACTCTAATTGGCGTTTTACATGCTGGATTTTATCTTCCAGTGAATATTCTCTATCACCATAATCCGTGCCTTCGCGAGAAACAAACTCTTCGATTATGCCTCGCAATGCCTCTTCAGACAGTTCGGCGTAAGGAATCTCCAAAACTATTCATCCTTCTTGGTTTTTATTCTTATTGCGATTCATTATGTGACAGTAACTGTTAGAAAACATCAGCTATTAGTCTGTTCCTGGGAGTGAACTATCATTATCTATAAGCGTATTTATTTTAGGAAATTTATAACTACCGATGCAAAACACCAGACTACGGAATTTTTCCTACACGGCAGTTCTTTTGTTTCTTATTGCTTGCGGTCCGCTCACCGAAATTGCGGCGCTGAGTGATTCGGAACTTCGCTCTGAAATGGCCCAGTGTCATGCCATTCCGAATCCATCAAATTCGAAAGCGATCGCTTGTCAGAATTTTACCCGGGAATGTGAAAAACGGGTAAAGAAAGACGGGAAATATCGAAACTGTTAGACAATCAGACCAACTCAACAACATCGAGTTGAAGGTCAGACTCTCCTTTCTTACGCAGCTCCTGAAATGGAAACAAGTTCGTGTCCGCTAGCTGCGATAATGACACATTCGCAATACTTCTAAATATAGATTCGATACGGCCCGGATTTTGTTTTTCCCATTCCTGCAACATAGACTTAATCGCCTGCCTTTGCAGATTATCCTGACTCCCACATAGGTTGCAGGGAATAATTGGGAAATCCATTAGTTCCGAAAACTTTGTAATTTCACTTTCTTTACAATAGGCCAAAGGGCGGATAACGACATTGCGCTTATCGTCGCTTAACAATTTGGGCGGCATTGCTTTGAGCTTGCCCCCATAGAACATATTCAGGAAAAGAGTCTCAACAATATCATCTCGATGATGTCCGAGGGCGATTTTGTCGGCCCCAATTGAATCCGCATAGTTATAGAGAATGCCTCGCCTTAATCGTGAGCAAAGTCCGCAATAGGTTTTCCCCTCTGGAACTTTCTCAGTAATGATAGAGTAAGTATCTTGCTCTAATATCTTGTAGTCGATTCCGATTGAGTCGAGATAACTGGGAAGCACTTCTTCCGGAAATTCTGGTTGCTTCTGATCGAGATTTACTGCGTGAATTTTGAAATCGATCGGAGCATGTTTTTGCAGGTTCGTTAAAATTTCCAACAGAGTGTAAGAGTCTTTGCCTCCAGACAGACATACCAAAATCAGATCGCCGTCTTCAATCATATTGAAGTCAGCGATAGCATGGCCTACATCTCGCCGCAGGTTTTTCCTGCAACGATTAAGCTTTAATTGATCTGTCTGTGAAGCCATTGTTAGGTAGCAATCCTTCTAGACTCTTTCGAAGACCGTAGCAATACCCTGTCCTAATCCAATACACATAGTGGCTAAACCAATGCTTACATCCTGGGCTTCCATGTTGTTTAACAGAGTTGTCGCGATACGAGTTCCAGAACAACCCAGGGGATGACCCAATGCAATTGCACCTCCCCGCAGATTAACTTTGTCATCGAGAGAATCGATAAGTTTCAAGTCTTTTAGAACTGGTAGAGATTGCGCAGCAAAAGCCTCATTTAACTCGACACATTCAATGTCATCGATAGAGAGCCCAGCTTTTTTCAGTGCTTTCTGGCTGGCTGGAACCGGTCCGTAACCCATGATCGATGGATCGACGCCGGCATAGGCCATGGATTTTACTTTTGCCCTGATATTCAAGTTCAAAGCTTGAGCTTTTTCTGCGGACATCATCAGCATCGCAGATGCTCCATCCGAAATCTGTGAAGAAGTACCTGCGGTCACCGTACCGTTAGCCGGATCAAATACTGGTCGTAACTGCGCCAATCCTTCCACACTGGTATCCGGACGAATAGTTTCATCCTCTTCGATTAGTGACTTAAAACCATCTGCATTGTGACCCTCGATAGGAACGATTTCATTATCAAATCCACCTCCGATCCTGGCTTGCTCAGCGAGACTATGTGATCGCACTGCGAATTCGTCTTGTTGTTCGCGACCTATCCCATGCATTTTTGCAAGCACTTCTGCGGTAACACCCATCATCCAGGATGCTTTAGCAATATGCTTGGATGCTCTCGGATTAGGATCTATACCATGGGTCATGCCAACATGACCCATGTGTTCAACGCCGCCAACAATAAATTGGTCCCCATTGTCACTCTGGATCGCGGTTGCTGCAGTATGTAGCGCGGACATGGAAGAGCCACAGAGGCGGTTTACCGTTTGGGCGCAAACTGAATGTGGCAATACCGACATCAGCGCCGCATTTCTTGCCACGTTCCAACCCTGCTCCAAAGTTTGATTAACACAGCCCCATATCACATCTTCCGTTTCCTCTGGTGATGCATCGGGATTTCTTTCAAACAGCGCATTAATCAATCGTGCCGACAGTTCTTCAGCCCTAACGTTACGGTAGGCACCTGCTTTGGATCGGGCCATAGGAGTTCTTATTCCATCAACGATAACTGCATCTCTTGCGTTCAAACTCATTTTAAAATCCTCTTGCTAGCCTTCTTAGCCGTAATAGGTTTCGCCTGCGGCGCCCTTCTCTATCATTGTTTCTGTGGGCGTATAGAGCTCTCCCATTTCTGAATATTTCTCAGCGATCTGACAGAAATTACTAACACCGAGGCTATCTACGTAGCGCAAAGCGCCGCCTCTAAATGCTGGGAAGCCTAATCCCAAAATTAATCCCATATCCGCCTCGATAGCTGTACCGACAATGTTGTCTTCAACACAGCGTGCAGTTTCGATACACATGGCCACCATCATGCGCTCTACGATTTCTTCATCGGTGAATTCTCTGGAACTAGGCTGCACCGAAGAAATCAAAGCCTCTATTTCTGGATTCGGTAATTTCTTGGGCTTGCCGCGCTTATCTTTCTCATACAGATAGAAACCCTTGCCGGTTTTCTGACCGAGATCTTTTTGCTGGTAGAGTTTGTCGATGGCACTATCGAAATCAAGATTCATGCGTGGAAATCCATTCGCCATGACGTCCTGACAATGCACAGCCGTATCGACACCAACAACATCAAGCAGATAAGCAGGGCCCATGGGCCAACCGAAGCGTTCCATGGCCTTATCGATCTGATTGAAATCGGCACCGTCGTGAATAAGCCGGGAAAAAGCACCGAAATAGGGAAATAAAATTCTGTTTACAAGAAAGCCTGGGCAATTGTTTACAACAATTGGTGTCTTACCCATTTTCTTCGCATAAGCCACTGTAGTGGCGATAGTGGCTGCACTGCTCTTCTCGCCTCTAATGACTTCTACCAAAGGCATCACTGGGACTGGATTAAAGAAGTGCATGCCACAAAAATTTTCGGGTCGTTTAAGCGCGGTGGCTAATTCATCGATTGAGATGGTAGAGGTGTTAGACGCAATGATGGTGTCATCACTCACTAAAGATTCCAGCTCTGCCAGGACACTTTGTTTGATTCCAGTGTTTTCGACGATAGCTTCTACGATAATGTCGGCGTTTTCGAATCCGTCGTAATCCAGGGTCGGCGTGATATCAGATAGGACAGAAATCATCTTACCGGTATCTAATCTGCCGCGAGCCACACGTTTTTCCAGAAGCTTCCTGGCCTCAGCCATTCCTAGATCAATGCCTTCCTGGGCGATGTCTTTCATGATTATCGGCGTGCCCTTAAGGGAAGATTGATAAGCAATACCCCCACCCATAATGCCTGCCCCTAAGACACCTGCTGTTCTAACCTCTTTCGCATTGGCGAGTTGTTTCTTGGCTGCTCCTGCAAGAAATTGATCGTTGAGAAACATCTGCACTAAATTCGCAGCCACTTCGGTTTTAGCCAATTTCACAAATCCCTTGTGCTCAATTTCCAGTGCTCCAGCCCGATCCGCAGTAGAAGCTTCTTGCATTACTAGCACCGCGGTAATCGGGGCTGGGTAATGCGGGCCGGCCTGCGCGGCGACCATTGCCTTGGCTGTTTCGAAGGCAACGTTTAATTCGATTGGTGTCAATCCCAGCGGAGAATTTTTCGCGGCCCGCACTTTATTATGATCGAGTTTGCCGGCATTACATTGAGCAATAAAATCCTCACAGGCGGCAATTAACTTCTCTTCATCAACGATAGCGTCAAGTGCACCTTCATTAAGCGCTTGATCTGCTCTGACATGAGAACCACTACTAATCCATTGGTTGGCATTATCGGCACCAATCAGACGCGGCAAGCGAACCGTGCCACCGAATCCAGGCAATATTCCTAATTTAACTTCAGGAAATCCCACTACTGCTTTGGCGGTACCAATTCGATAATCAGTAGACACTGCCAACTCAAAGCCTCCTCCAAGTGCGACACCGTTTATCGCAGATACTGTAGGTATTGGCAGATCTTCAATATCGCTGAAAATTTTATTGCCTTCTTGCAACCATCCCAGGATTGACTCCTCCGAATCGGAGAACATGGCCGTAAACTCAGTAATATCCGCTCCGACAATAAAGGCAGGCTTAGCACTGGAAAAAATCACACCGGAGACTTTTGCATCTTGCAAGGCTGCGACCGCTTCCTGTAATTCCCGTAATGTCTGCTGATTGAATTTGTTAACTGAAGAGTCTTCTAAGTCGAAAACTAAATTGGCAACGCCGGAAGGCAACACATCAACACTAAGTGCTTTGCCTGAATAAATCATGTTTCTACTCCGTATAGGATTTCTATAAGCCTGGATCAAACAGAGGGGCGCATTATACCGTCGTGACAGCTATTAAAGAAGCACGTCCAGAGCGAGTCAGAGTCGCTAATATGAGGTATTATTTGAGTTCTAAATCAGGACTTAGACCTATATGCGATTTTGCTTCATCTTCCTACTTATTTTGGCGCAATCTGCCTACTCAGCTGCTGCTGAAAGTCATGGTGTCATTCTGCTCTATCACCACGTTGCTACAGATACCCCGCCTTCCACCAGCATCTCCCCTGAAGCCTTTCGCGGTCATCTAGACTACCTCCGAGACAATGACTTTAACGTCATTCCTCTCGATGAAATGATCGAAGGACTTAAGAACAAGGAAACACTGCCTGACAAAGCAGTCGCGATTACTTTCGACGATGGCTACACCTCCATTTATGACACAGCATTTCCAATGCTCCAATCCTATGGCTTTCCATTTACCTTGTTTTTAAGCACAGGGCCCATAGAGCGAGAACAGCGTAACTACATGAGCTGGAATCAAGTCCAGGAAATGTCTGATGCCGGCGTTCTCATCGCGAACCATATGGTAGAGCATCCTTACATGCTGGAAAGAGAGGGAAACGAGAGTGATGAGGCTTGGATTGCCAGACTGGAAACTGAACTACTCGAATCAGAACAAAGAATCCTTGAGGAAACTGAGCAATCCCACCGCTACCTGGCATACCCTTATGGTGAATTTGACCCTGCAGTTAAGAATCTTTTGTCGCAGCATGACTTCGTCGGGCTGGCCCAAAATTCTGGTGCTGTAGGTTTCAATTCAGACTTTCTTGCGTTACCAAGATTTCCGCTAGCATCGATATACGCAAATCTGGAAACCGCGCGGACGAAATTCGATACCAAGGCTTTTGATGTTGAATTGTTAGAGCCTGAGTCACCGGTAACCTCAGTGCGCAATCCCAGTGTTACCCTGCAATTTAATCCTGGCAATTACAACCTTTCCCAAATTGGCTGCTTCGCTAATAGCCAGCCAATACCAATGGAGTGGACAGACCGAGAAAATGGCGTAGTAAAAATCAGTGCAACGGAAGAATATCGAGGCAGACGCTGGCGTTACATATGCACAGCGCCGGTTCCTGGAGAAAGAAGATTCTATTGGTATTCAGTGCAGTGGATTAAACCAGACTAGAAAATTATACGTCGAGGCTGGCATCTCGTTTACGCAGATCGTTTTGCAAAATAATGTTCTGCACCTCGTCGACATAATGATCGCCCCGCTCGGAATATCTACCTAAGCCAAGTGCTAACGACATAGGATCGAGCCGCAAATTTCTCGCGCGCATGCGCGAGCGTAAATCGCGCAGATAAGAATAGGCTGGCTGAGTATTAATGTTCAGAAAATAAGCCTCAACAGATTTTGCAACAGAGTCGAAAGATTTCACCTCATGATTCGCACCCGAGCGGCGTCGTGCTGGGACTATTCCACAGCCTTGCTCATAGCACCATTGCCCGAAGATGTTGTTCCCCTCTAAGGCAAAGCGAGATGTTCCCCAGGCAGATTCATTGGCAGCCTGAGCAAGAGCTAAAGAAACTGGTAATACATCTACACGTAGCATTAACTCATTGACAATTTCTTGCTCTGATAACTTTCCGGATTCGATGCGGTAACGATTGGCGAGATTAAAAACCCACTCACGTTCACGTTCTGAAAATCCAACGCCGCTGTTCGCAATATCAACATAACGCGTTAACTCATTTCGCGTTTGGGATATTGAAATATTTTCCGCAACGACAAAGTCTTCAAGGTAATCGAAGAACTGTTGTTTCTTTACTGGGATTTCTGTGATCGATGCGAAATCTGGAAAGACGGTAATGGGAGGGATATCGACGATAGCATCTTCGACTGATTTGCCATGACTCGCCAAATTCTGCACAGTGACTATCAGCCCTACCATCGCAATAGAGACTGCGGCAGCCACTGATAATTCAATTTTTCGGCTGTCGTCCTGGTTCCTTAGCTGGGTCAACAGCTGAGTCCAAAACGGTTTCCCCTTTACTGACGTACTCATAGTCAATCTGGTTAAAACCTACCCGTTTTTCTGTTTCAGCCGGAAAATTGGAATTTCAGACTTAGACAGATTGCATGATAAACAAAGTTAACTACTTACCTCATCTAACTGAATTCTAAGAAGTTAGAAATTTAGCTAAAAACTCTCCAAGTCCTTGAGATATAGGGGTATTTGTCTATTTATCGACCATTACGAGGATATCACAATAGTCGTTTTTTGCTTAGGAGATTCGTCGATTTTGACCCTGCATTTTCCTGAAAGTTGCCAGTCTACGAGGATTGCTCAATTTTTGATCTAAATAACAAATAGTTCTAAGCAATTATCAGGATTGAAAAAAACGACTTTTATTGAGCGGATTTACTGCCACCACGGCAATCAGGGGATTCAGGTATCGATCCATGGCGTGCCTGCCATTCAGCGGGCGTATATAAATGAAGAGCGAGAGCGTGCACACTTCCCGCTAACTCCTCGGCCAGTATCTTATAAAGATTTTGATGTCGCTTTACTAAGGACATGTCTTCAAAATCCGTAGCGACTACCGTTAACTTAAAGTGTGATTCTGTAGCAGGGCCACCGTGCATATGGCTTTCATTTTCCACAATGAAATATTGCGGATTCAAGTTGGTAGAGATTTTGGATTCAATAACTTCTTGTACGCTCATGGCTACATTAAGATTTATCATCACAGATTAAAGGCGCATTGATTATAACTCATTTAGCAAAGTGAAGGATTTCCCGAATGACTATCTCCTGGTATCCAGGACACATGAACAAAGCGAAGAAGGAGCTGAGTAAACTCGCAAAAAACTCAGACTTGATAATTGAATTGCTAGACGCGCGCGTGCCAAATGCCAGTCGCAATCCTCTGCTCTCTTCTATAGCCACAAACTTGCCTAGAATTTACATACTTAACAAGGCTGATCTAGCCAATAGCAACACCACAAACCACTGGCATAAATACTTTCAATCCCAATCATCCAATTCCTGCTTAATCAATTCAATGCACAATCCAATCTCTGCCGAAAAGCTACTGGCAATTGTTATCGATCGAGTTAAGGAAAAGTCTAGTGGAGATAGCTTAGAAATAATCATCAGCGGTATTCCTAATGTTGGCAAATCAACATTTCTCAATACTTTGTGTGGCCGTAAAATAGCAAAAACTGGGAATGAGCCGGCTATCACCAAAGGCCAGCAGCGCATTAAGCTGAAAGACAATGTCTACCTGATAGACACGCCTGGATTAATGTGGCCTAAACTGGAAGATCAGGAAGCCGCCTACAAGCTCGCCGCCCTGGGTACTATTAGAAATACCGCCCTCGATATCGAAGATGTAGCCTGGTTTACAGTAGAGTATCTATTGAAGCAAGAAGATAAAGCACTAAGGCGTCGATATAAGCTGGGTAAAACTATCCAAACCCCTGAGCAAGTCTTCGAGACAATTGGCAGTTCTGCTGGCGCTATCGGCAAAGGAGGCAACATTATCTACCACAAAGTCGCTGAGACATTACTTAATGATTTGCGCTCAGGTAAACTAGGCGTCTTTAGTTTGGAATCTCCACCAGTTAGTTAATATTGCAGACTGGTCTCTTCTTTTTAAAACAAAGGATTTTCATTTCCCATGACAGATGTGAGCAGCGCCGAACCGACTCAGAATTCCTCTGTTTATAAACCCGACCAGTTTCATCCCGCATTCGAATGGCTAGAGAGCGAGCATATTCCGTCTCTTAACATCGTGATGGATAAATACGTACATCGCGAAACCGGTGCGCTTCACTATCACTTGGCCAGTGACAACACGGAAAACGTGTTTCTAGTAGCCTTTAGAACGGTCCCAATGGACTCCACTGGCGTTGCCCACATACTGGAACACACGGCTTTATGTGGCAGCGAACGCTTTCCAGTTCGAGATCCATTTTTCATGATGATTCGCAGATCTTTGCAGACATTTATGAATGCGTTTACCAGTAGCGATTGGACAGCCTATCCATTCGCTTCGAAAAACAAAAAGGATTTTAACAATCTGCTTAATGTCTACCTGGATGCTACATTCTTCTCTCGGCTTGATGAATTAGACTTCTCGCAAGAAGGTCATCGACTCGAGTTTGCAGAAATGGAAGACGCGGACTCAGAGTTGCAATATAAAGGTGTCGTCTTTAATGAAATGAAAGGTGCCATGAGTTCCACAAATAGCGTTCTGTGGCAGACCATGAGCAAGTATCTCTATCCAACCACAACCTATCACTATAACAGCGGTGGAGAGCCCGACGACATTCCAAACTTAAGTTACCAGCAACTCAAATCCTTTTATCAGAGCCATTACCATCCGAGTAACAGTGTATTCATGACTTTTGGAAATATCCCCGCCCATGAGCACCAGACTCAGTTCGAAGACCTTGCCTTATCAAAATTTGAAAAGTTAGATGTCAATATAGAGGTTGGCGATGAGCAAAGGTACAGCGAGCCCCTTCGCTTTGAAGAGCCCTATGCGGCGGATAATGATGAGGCCAATAAATCTCACATTGTGATGGGATGGTTGCTTGGGTACAGCACTGACCTAAGTGAAGTATTTAAGGCGCAATTACTATCCAGCGTATTGCTGGACAATAGTGCGAGCCCTCTATTAAAGGCTTTAGAAACTTCCGATCTAGGTAGCGCACCCTCGCCTATGTGTGGCCTTGAGGACTCCAGTCGCGAAATGAGCTTCATGGCTGGGCTGGAAGGATGCAATTCAGACAATACGACGGATATCGAAGAACTAATCGTTAGCACCTTGGAAGAAGTGGTCAACAACGGCATTCCAATGGATCAGGTCGAAGCGGCGCTGCATCAATTGGAATTAAACCAACGAGAAATTTCTGGCGACAGCTATCCCTATGGACTGCAATTGATATTGATGGGTTTATCAACTGCCCTGCACCGCGGCGACCCAATTAGTTTGCTAAACATTGATCCGGTTTTGGATGAGTTAAGAGAAGCGATCAAAGATTCGTCATTCATACCTGCATTAATAAAAGAATTCTTATTGAATAATCCCCATCGGATTACTTTGACTCTAATTCCAGATCCAAACCTCGCAATGGAAAAAGTCGAGGCCGAAAAGGCTCGCCTTACTGATATAAAGACAGCACTCACCCCAGATCAAATTAGTCAGATAATTAGCCGTTCAAAAGCATTAGCTGAAAGACAAATGCAGGAAGACGATCCTGGTTTGTTACCGAAGGTCGGACTGTCCGATGTGCCTTCTACTTTACTAGAGCCAAGTTGTACACAACACCAGCTTTCCAATTCAAATTTGGAATGCAACTACTTCGGGCAGGGAACCAATGGCTTGAGCTATCAACAAATTGTCATAGATTTGCCGCAAATTGATAGCAGCCTGCTAGAGGTCTTGCCTCTATATACTAGCTGTCTACCCGAACTGGGCGTAGGCAGCAAAGACTACGCGGAGGTTCAGGTCTGGCAATCCCAGATAAGCGGCGGCATTAATTGCTTTAGCAGTATTCGGAGTGAACTCAGTTACGAACAGGCAGTCAGTGGTTATGTCAGCTTTTCTTCGAAGTCGCTCTCTGCTAATCACAAAGAACTAACTGAGTTGCTGCGCCAAACCCTAACTGAAGTTCGGTTTGATGAAAGCCAGCGGCTTACGGAATTGATTGAACAAATCTGTGCACGCAAAGAAAACAGCATTACCGGTCATGGCCACAGCCTGGCAATGAATCTGGCCTGCAGCAAAATGAATCCCACTGCTAATTTAGCGCACAATTTCGGTGGACTAGCGGGGATCAGACAGCTCAAGCAATTGCGGGATGGTTTAAGCGATCCTAATACTTGCACTTCATTATTATCCAAGTTTAAAGAATTGCATCAGATTGTTCTTAGTGCTGACAAGCGACTCTTGTCCATTGACGAAGAAGCAAGCAGGGAAAAAATTCTAAATGATATCGATGGGAGTTGGGATTCAAACTTAAGCACTGGAAATTTTGAGAAGCTCGAATTAGCTTCCATTCGAGAACAAGTCACCGAGGCCTGGACCACCGCGACCCAGGTAAATTTTTGCGCAAAAGCCTATCCAACAGTACCGTCCAGTCATACCGACAACGCAACGCTGCATGTTTTGGCTGGCTATCTGCGTAATGGCTTTTTACATCGCGCTATACGTGAACAAGGAGGAGCCTACGGCGGCGGTGCAAGTCAGGACGCAAATTCTGCTTCCTTTCGGTTCTTCTCATACCGAGACCCCCGCCTCGAAGAATCCTTGAACGATTTCGATGCTTCGATTCAATGGCTGCTTAACGAGAAACAGCCTGAGCATCAACTTGAGGAAGCGATTCTCGGCGTGATCGCGACGATGGATAAGCCCTCTTCACCTGCCGGAGAGGCGAAACAGGCTTTCTATAACCGGCTATTTGGACGGAGTCTGGAGCACCGCATGGCCTTTCGTCAGCGAGTACTGAGTACTACATTGAATGACCTCCGCGCAGTTGCCGAGCGCTATTTTGACAAGGAAACCGCCAGCATTGGCATTATTACCAATCGTGAAGCCACTGATACTCTCAATTCCATGGGTTTATCCATAGAGAATATATAGGAATAACAAAGGGTTAGCTTCACACAATTGGAAACTAAAAAATCCTACAAAAAAGGCACTTTTTTCGACCTTTTTCGGGAACTTTCAGGATAAGCATTAGTCTGAGTTAGTGTAGGTAGATGTCATACAAAATTGTGGGTTTTGTTTCATTTATCTCTCCCTTGATAGTATATTAAGCCCAGCACCAATGGTTGTTGGGCTTTTTTTCTGCCAGCAAAAAACTTCCAAATTCACCCTTCTGTTTCCATTCTATCTGATCTGTAATGTCTGCTGTTTCAGCTAAGCAAGAAGCCACGCGAGTGACCTTAGTTGGGATGTGGCTCGATCTGTTTTTGGGAATCGGCAAAATCGTCGGGGGTGTTCTAACCCAATCTTTTGCACTGATTACCGATGGCATTCATTCCATTACTGATGTCATTACCGACATTTTCGTCCTCATCGTGGCGCGAATCTCAAACACCTCTCCCGATGAAGAACATCAGTATGGACATGGTCGTTTTGAGACACTTGGCACTATCGCCATGGGAATTGTTTTTTTCACTACTGCAGGCATCTTGCTTTACGACAGTTATCAACGACTAAGGGATACTGCTGACATTCCGATTCCTGCTATTTCCGGCGTCGCCATCGCACTCGTATCGATTGCGAGTAAAGAATGGATCTACCAATACACCATGCGTGTTGCGAATCGCTTGAATTCGAGTCTGCTTAAAGCCAACGCCTGGCACAGTCGAACAGATGCGATTTCATCGATTGCTGTGTTAATCGGCATTGTCGCCGCTCAGCAGGGATATCCCTGGATGGATACCGTGGCCGGAATTTTCGTTGCGCTGATAATCGCGAAGATTGCCTGGGAACTCTGTGCTGACAGCCTGAAAGAATTAGTCGATACCTCTATTCCTAAGCAACGTCGCACGCAAATTGAGGATTGCATTCAAGCGATTGACGGCATTATCGGCATCACCCATCTCCGTAGCCGCCAATCCGGTGGCAAAATTATTTTGGAAGCAAGTTTGGCGGTCAACCCTAGAATCTCTGTTTCCGAGGGTCATCAGCTGGGGGAAAAAGTGACGAAAGCACTCTGCGGATCCTTTAGTGATATCGCTGATGTCGTAGTCCATATCGATCCAGAAATACACGATTCCAAGCTTTTACCCGGAACCCATCAGACCCATTTACCTGGGCGGGAAGAGTTACTGGAAATCATCCGTTCAAAATGGCAGGAATTAAAGTTGGAAGACGAAATCGAATCAATCCAGCTTCACTATTTGGAGGAAGGTGTCGAAATAGAAATAGCAGTTAAAGACAAATTAACAGACAAAAAACTTGGTCAAAAATTCCTGGATTCGCTGCACCAATATCCTTATATCGCAAGCCTCCAAATTTACAGCAAATTGTTGGAATCAAAGACAAAAACGAGCATTTCATAAAGTACTTACAATTGTGATTCATTTACATATACTAGGGCCGCACCTGAGAGGCCAGATTTAGCGAGACAGCCAGTTCTCCAGGCATACTAAGAAATGAAGCCAACCGATATCGCCGATCCAGATTACTTCCACAAAGTCGTGGACTGCCAATGGGCCTGCCCTGCTCATACCCCTGTACCTGAGTACATTAGACTGATAGCAGAAAAGCGCTATTCCGATGCCTATATGATCAATTGGCAATCGAATGTGTTTCCTGGAATTCTCGGTAGAACTTGTGACCGCCCTTGTGAACCAGCATGCCGTCGTGTTCGCATCGAAGAACAACCCGTAGCGATTTGCCGCTTAAAGCGAGTAGCCGCTGATTATAAATCTGACATCAAACATAGACTGCCTGCAGTTCCTAAAAAGAAGAATGGAAAACATATTGCTCTTATTGGTGCAGGTCCTGCCTCCTTAACGGTTGCTCGAGATCTGCTCCCTTTAGGCTATGAAATTACCCTGTTTGAAAAAGATGAATTGAGCGGCGGAGCAATGCGCACTCAAATACCTCGGTTCAGATTACCGGGAGAAGTCTTAGAAGAAGAACTTCACTACATTCTTGATATGGGAATTAATTGCCGCTTCGGCGAAGAAATTTCCAGCATGAAGGAATTACTCAAGGAAGGCTTTGACGCAGTTTTCGTTGGAACCGGCGCCCCTCTCGGTAAGCACCTCGATCTTCCTGGCTACGAAGAAGCCAAAGAAAACATCCATACTGGAATCGAATGGTTAGCGAGCGTCGCATTTGAGCACATCGATAGAGTCGGCAAACAAGTCATCGTTCTTGGTGGAGGAAATACGGCGATGGATTGTTGCCGAACCTCGAAACGCTTGGGTGGTGAAGATGTCACCGTGGTGGTTCGCAGCGGCTTCGACGAAATGAAAGCGTCACCCTGGGAAATCGAAGACGCGATGAACGAAGATATTCCTATAGTCAATTTTCATGTGCCCAAGCAATACATTATTGAAGACGGCAAACTCGTCGCCATGGAATTCGAAAAGGTGAAAAAGGAATATGACGAAAACGGCCGCCGCTTACTAATACCCACTGGTGAAGATCCGATTGTCATTCCCTGCGACGATGTGCTATGCGCAATCGGCCAGGACAACAGCTTCCCCTTGATTGAACGCGACCTTGGAATTGAATTCGACAAATGGGAATTACCAATACTTAATAAAACCACGTTTCAATCGACCCACGAAAAGGTGTTCTTCGGTGGCGATGCCGCCTTAGGCCCAGACAATATTATTACTGCTGTTGCTCATGGTCACGACGCTGCGCTGTCTATTCATCTTTCCTGCAACAATCAGGACATAAACGTTAGACCAAACCCGTTAACGACTCTTGATAGCCAGAAAATGGGAATTCATCAATGGTCATACGACAACGACATCAGCAATGATGTGAGATACATCGTCCCTCACGCCGCCAAAGAACAAACGCTTAATGACATAAACATGGAAGTCGAATTGGGCTTCGATGAAGAGCTAGCCTTCGGTGAAACCATGCGTTGCCTGAATTGTGACGTACAAACCGTGTTTACCGACCAACTCTGTATCGAGTGTGACGCTTGCGTCGATATCTGCCCTACTGACTGCATAACATTTACTGGCAATGCGGAAGAATCCAACTTGCGCCAAAACATGCTAGCTCCTGCAGAAAATCTTGCGCAGGATATATATGTGTCCGACTTGCTTGAAACTGGGCGCATCATGGCTAAGAACGAGGATCTTTGCTTACACTGCGGACTATGCGCTGAGCGCTGCCCAACCAGTGCCTGGGATATGAGAAAATACCTGTTTAACACTGCCAAGGCTGAGAACGCGTGCCAGAGTTAGTTCATTCCACCAAAGTAAAGGCGATGCCCAAGGTTAATGACTTTGTGGTTAAGTTCGCCAATGTAAACGGTTCTGGCTCAGCAAGTGCAAACAATATGTTCGCTAAAGCAGTTTTCCGCATGGGAATTCCAGTCAGTCCACACAACATCTTCCCATCAAATATTCAGGGATTGCCCACTTGGTATGAAGTACGTATTTCGGAAGATTCCTATTTGGGCCGACGCGAAGGCGTTGATCTGATGGTGGCGATGAATGAACAGACTATTAAGGATGACATTAAGAGCGTTGTACCCGGTGGATTCGTGCTGTTTGATGCATCCAAATCACTAAACAAAGAGTTGATTCGTGACGATGTCAACTATCTCCCGATTCCATTGAAAGATATTTGTCTAAGAGAATTTGATAAACCAGCACAGCGTCAATTGTTCAAAAACATTGTCTATGTTGGAGCCTTAGCCGCGTTTCTAAATATCGATTTTAAGATACTCACAGGTTTGGTGAGCGATCAATTTCGCGGCAAAGAAAAACTAATTCTTCCTAACATTCATGCTTTGGAATTAGGCCATCAATACGCGAGTGAAAATTTTGACTGCCCTCTTCCACTACGCTTAAAAGCTTCTGACAAAAACACCAATAAGGTTCTTATCGATGGCAATACTGCCGTTGGTCTCGGCTGTGTATACGGCGGCGCAACAATCGCTTCCTGGTATCCCTTAACGCCTTCAACTTCGGTAGTTGATTCCTTCGGTAAGTATTGTAAGCGACTGCGAATTGATCCTGGCTCGGGTAAAAACAAATACTCCATCATTCAGGCTGAAGATGAATTAGCTGCAATCGGAATAGCAATTGGTGCGGGCTGGAATGGCGCACGCGCATTTACAGCCTCGTCCGGCCCTGGCGTCTCACTGATGCAGGAATTTTTGGGACTCGCCTATTTTTCTGAAGTACCTGTGGTGTTATTTAATATTCAGCGGGTTGGACCTTCTACCGGGATGCCTACCAGAACCCAGCAAGGTGACATACTAAGCTGTGCCTATGCTTCCCATGGTGATACTAAACAAATACTTCTATTTCCTTCTACACCAAAAGAGTGCTTCGAGAATGCAGCCGAAGCTTTCGATATCGCCGACCGATTACAAACGCCTGTGATTGTCATGAGCGACCTGGAATTAGGTATGAACGAACAGGTCTGTGACAGGTTAGTTTGGGATGACGGCAGAAGCTATGATCGAGGAAAGGTTTTATCTGAAGAGCAATTAGAGGAAATCGAAAAGTTCGGTCGTTATCAAGATGTTGACGGTGATGGCATACCCTATCGCACCTATCCTGGCACTCACCCGCATAAAGGCAGCTATTTTACCCGTGGCAGCTCCCATGACGCCAATGCGGCTTATACTGAAGACGGCGATGTCTACGCCGAAGTAATGGATCGAATTGCGCTGAAGTTTAAGACCGCAGTCAAATATCTGCCGGAACCAGAAATTTCCGACATGGCAAAAAATCGTTTGGGCATGATCTTTCTAGGTACCACTTTGAGCGCCATTCAGGAAGTGCTAGGTAGCCTGGCGAAGAAAGGAGTGGTACTGGACACCTTAAGAATAAGAGCCTTTCCGTTTCATGAAAATATCAAAGAATTCATAGACAGCCATGATTTGGTCTATGTCATTGAACAAAACCGCGACGCACAATTGAAAAGTTTATTGAAGATCGAATGCAATGCCAATGAAGAGCAGATGCATTCCATCCTGAGCTACAACGGTGTGCTCATTACGGCTCAACATATCGAGCGAGAGATCCTGGACTCCATGCCTGCCCTGGAAGATGCTAAAGACGTACCTGCGTAATGAACTAGAAATGACAAACGATATTGGACAATCGACACGATGAGTTATATCAGTAAACCGAAATTTCAACACCCCAATCTCGAACCAAATGAGATTGGCCTGACTCGGCGTGATTATGAAGGCACATTGACCACTCTATGTGGTGGTTGCGGACATGATTCTATCAGTGCTGCCATTATCCAAGCTGCGGCAGATATGAGTCTTGAACCTCATAGAGTTGCAAAGATCTCAGGCATCGGATGTTCTTCCAAGATCCCTTCGTACTTTCTAAGCAAGGCTCATGGATTCAATTCGGTACACGGCCGCATGCCTTCTGTAGCCACCGGAGCAAACCTGGCGAATAAAGAACTGTTCTATGTAGGAATTTCAGGTGATGGCGATAGCGCGTCCATTGGTCTAGGTCAGTTTTGTCACATCGTCCGTCGCCGCATCAACATGCTTTATATAGTGGCCAATAATGGCACTTACGGCTTAACCAAAGGTCAATTGTCGGCTACTGCTGATCTAGGTTCAAAAACCAAATCCGGTGAAGAAAGCCTCTATGACAATATTGATATGGCGACTCTGGCAATTGAACTCGGCGCGAGTTTTGTTGCTCGTTCGTTTTCAGGCGACAAGCAGCAATTGATTCCATTATTGCAGGCTGGACTAACCCATAAGGGATTCGCTTTTATCGATGTTGTTTCTCCTTGCGTTACCTTTAACAACACAGAATCTTCGACCCATGGTTACAAAAACACCTGGGAAAATTATATTGCTTTAAGCGAAGTGGATTTCGTTCCAATGCGTAAGGAAATTACCACCAGCTATGATGCCGGCAAGGAAAAAGAAATAACCTTGCACGATGGATCGGTAATTCATCTGCATAAGACAGGAACAAATTACGACCCCTACGATAAAGAAAATGCGCTTCATCACATTAACCAACACAAGAAGAAAGGGAAAATAGCGACGGGCCTGCTCTACATAAACCAATCCACCTCTGACCTTCACGAGCTCCAGGATACTGTCGACAAACCCTTTAATCGACTTACCAACCACGACCTTTGCCCCGGTAACGAAGTACTCCGAGACATTAACGAAACATTTCGTTAATTCTTAATTCCGGTGAGTTTTGATTAGCTCGTAAGCGGCCTTAATGGCTTGAGTTTTCTGGGTCGCAATATCCATCATCTCTTCCGGCATTCCTTTCGCTACCAGCTTATCAGGGTGATGCTGATTCATTTGCCTACGGTAGGCTTTCTTCACCTCAGCGTCGTTGGCATTTTCCGGAATTCCCAGCAGTTCGTAAGCTGCTACGAGCTTTTCTTCAGCAGAAACTTGTTCTGCAAAATGGGCCTGCCCGGTAAGTCTGGATAGAAGATCGTTGAATTGATTCTGGGTGTAACCAAGATCACTGGCAATATCTTCTAGCATATGTTGTTCTCGAGTATCTAAATGGCCATCGGCAAAGGCTGTAGACACCACAATTTCCAAAAACATTTGCACCAGGTTGCGGCGCCGGAAACTCTCTCTTTTGAATTGCGCAAGCACTTCGTGTACAGGAAAGTGTGGCTTCTTTCCTTCATTGAAGAGATTGATAGCCACGGTGCGCTGCTGCTGATTGAGTCGCATTTGCTGCATGACCTGTTCGGCCATAGCGATCTCATCTTTGGTGACTTTGCCGTCAGATTTTGCGATATAGCCCATCATCGCAAAGGTAGTTGTAAAGAAGACCGACTGGACTCTTTCGGTGGCGCCAAGACCGAGTGAATCATCGAGACTTATGGCATCAAGACCGCCATCAAAATAGTTGCCCAGAGCCGCTCCCAACAATGCGCCTAATGGACCGCCCATCATGAACCCGAAAGTTCCGCCTACTACCTTGCCCCACCAACTCATGCTTACTATGTACTACCGTGAATTGAGATCTATCTTGGAAATAATTATTAAAACACTTTGGGAAGTTTACTAGGAAAGGAGACGTTGAAACCAATTTTTCTCTAGATCGCGCCGACAGCTGCTCAATTGACTGGCAAATCGCTCCGAATTTGACTGTACCCTATTAGCCGCATCAATCAGCCATTGTTTATTGCGATGGGTGCCCCGTTGATAACCGCCGTTACCTTCATGGTAGGCAAAATACAAATTGCGCGCGTCAAATGTAGAGATGTTGCTTATGCGTCTGGAATTTGCGTTATACCAGGCGACAAAATCGATAGCATCGTCGAAATCAGCGCGGGATGCTCCACCATTACCAGAAGTTGATTGGTACTCATTCCAGGTACTGTCTAGCGCCTGGGCATAACCATATGCCGATGATGGCCTCGGCCCCGGCAACACCCAGAGTACACGAGTACGCTCAGGCTTGGCTCGCGCTTTAAAACTGGATTCTTGATAGATGAAAGCCATATTGACTTCAATAGGGATTCCCCAACGATCCTCGGAAGATTTTGCAGCGCGAAACCAGCCACGTCTGTCTTCAAAGATTGAGCAAACATTGGTGATGTTGTTCGGTTGCGAAGCAACACATGCAGCGAGAATGCTGCTCGTAAGCACCAACAACAGACTCCTGGCGGAAAAGCCTGAAATGCGGCGCAGTTTCAATGTAAAGTTCTCTGTAAACACTTGTCTCTCCGTATTTATAATTATCGACCGAAATCGATGAAATATCAGAGAGCTCGACCCTACTAACTTAGATCATCAAGAAAGGCTAAAAATTCCCCTTCATCGATGATTTTTACCCCTAATTCTTCCGCTTTTGTGCGTTTAGAGCCCGCTCCAGGCCCCGCTACCACGCAATCCGTGTTTTTAGAGACACTACCAGCCACTTTCGCTCCCAGGCCAAGCAGCTGCGCTTTTGCTTCATTCCGGGGCATAGCTTCTAGCGTACCGGTTAGCACAAACGTTTGTCCTTCTAATGGTTTTTCAGCCGCACTTACGTCGACGCTTGGCCAGTTTATTCCGGCTTTCCTTAGTTTCTTAATCAACGCCAAATTGTTTCTATTACCGAAAAAGGCAGCGATGTGCTGTGCCACTATTGGCCCAATGTCTGCCACTTTTTCCAGCTCTTCAGGACTCGCTGCGGCAATGGGATCGATATCACCGAAATGATTAACCAACGACAGTGCGGTAGCATCACCAACTTCTCGAATGCCTAAGCCAAAAAGAAAACGCGGCAAGGTCGTCTTTTTACTTTTGACAATGGCATCCACTAAGTTTTGCGCAGACTTGGTACCCATTCTCTCAAGATCCGCCAACTGCTCTGTAGTTAAGGTATAGATATCAGCGACACTTTCAATTAAACCTTCATCAACCAGTTGCTCCACTAACTTACTGCCCAGCCCTTCGATATCCATCGCCGTCCGGGAGGCAAAATGCTTAATAGATTCTTTTTGTTGCGCAGGACAAATTATCCCAGCGCTGCATCGAAATAAGACTTCACCGTCTTTTTCAATCGGTGAACTGCAGGCTGGACATTTGGCAGGTAGCTTAATCTTCCTTGGTTTCTTATTCTCCTTTGGGTTAAGAACCTTAACCACCTTGGGGATGACATCCCCTGCTCTTCGCACTACAACGGTATCCCCAATTCTTAATCCTAGCCGTTCTATTTCATCCATATTATGCAGAGTTGTATTACTTACTGTAACTCCGCCAACGAACACAGGATCCAATCTTGCAACCGGGGTAATAGTGCCAGTTCTCCCTACTTGAAACTCAACGTCTAAAACCGTGGTGGATTTTTCTTCGGCTGGGAATTTATAGGCCATGGCCCAACGGGGACTCTTAGCGTTCTGGCCGAGCGACCTTTGAGTAGTCAGATTGTCGACTTTAATCACTGCGCCATCTATTTCGTAGATCAAGTCATTGCGTTTTTCTAATAGCGACATGCAGTAATCTAAACAGCCGTCGATGCCCTGCTCTGTCTTTCGATCTGGGTTTACTGGCAATCCAAAACCGGCCAACTCATTGAAAATCCCACTTAGCTCATCAGGTAACTTTATGCCTTCGACAATTCCCACACTGTAGCAATACATTTCCAGAGGAATCTTTGCAGTAGCTTTGGAGTCTAATTGCCGCACGGCACCCGCGGCAGTATTCCGTGGATTAACGAAAATCTTAGTGCCTTCTTTTTGCGCTCTCTTGTTTAGCGCCTCGAAACCAGGCTTGCTCAGAAAAATTTCACCTCTTACTTCCAGGCGAGACTTTTTCTTCACATCACTCAGCTGCAATGGAATTGATCTGATGGTTCTAACATTGTGAGTGATATCCTCACCGGTAACGCCATCACCGCGAGTTGCGGCTCGGATCAAATCACCATTTTCATAGAGCAAACTGACTGCAACACCATCCACCTTAGGCTCGCAGCTATAAGCAAGTTCTTCATCAGAATCCAAACGCTTTTTTATTCTATTCTCAAAATCTTTTAATTCCTGCTCGCCGAACACTTTGTCCAGAGAGAGCATGGCGATTTCATGAGTGACTTGGCTAAATTGACTAAGAGGAGTGCTTCCAACTCGCTGTGTTGGAGAGTCTGACGTGGCTAGATCGTATTCTTTTTCTAGTTCCTCGAGACGCAGCAACAAGGCATCATAATCCGCATCTGGAATCTCCGGAGTATCTAGAGAATGATACAGTCGATTATGATGTTCTATTTGCTCACGTAGAGAAGCAACTTCCCGTTTAATTTTTGCAGGAACTGTCATGAATTAGCACTGTAAATTTAAGCGCGACTGCCAGCAGCTTTTAATTGGCGCAGCTCGAAATCTCTGATGCGCTGGCGATAATGCTCTATGGTTTGCGCAGTCATGACATTACGATGATCGTCTTTTAGCTCTCCGTCAAGAGCCCCACGAACTTGTTGTGCCACGCCCAGCATCTGCTCAAAGGCTTGTAGATTATTAATTTGGGTGGGAAGGGCCAGGAACAGACTTATACCAATGGTTGAGAATTCTTCCATATCATTGAGATTAAAAGTCCCTGGATTAAGAATATTGGCGACGCTGAATATTACTGGTCCTTTGTTGTCATTGTTTAAGCGATGATGAAATATATTCATCTCTCCAAACTTAAGGCCGGCAGTGATCAATACCTGGAGTAAATCATTGCCGTCAAATGCCCTGTTTTCTCGAGCCACGACGTTTAGAACTATCACTTCAGATTGTTGAATGGCATCTTGCTCAGCGTCTACTTCGGCGTACTGCTGCGATTCTTCATCATCAACTCTCGCTGTTGTAGCATCTTCTATACTCGATATCTTTCTACCATTAAAAGACTGGTCGAGCGCGTCCGCTTCAAACGAATCACTCTCCTCAGAGTCTTCAACACTGGTATCGGCTCCATCTGTGTCATCTGCTTTATTCGACTTACCGAAGGCAGAAAGCAGGGATCTAAATCCAGATTTTTCCTTGGTATCGCTAGCCCCTTCATCTTCTTGTATTACTTCCTCGTCGAAGAGCTCTGGTTGCCCAGATTCGGCTTTTTGAGGCGCGTTATAGCCAATTCGGTCTCCTGCAGTCATGGAAAACTCATCCAAAGAATCTTCAAACGATTCGCCTATGGAGGGTTCATGTCTTTCTTCTATGGCATCTACTTGCTCTTCATCGTCATCGTCGAAGTCGTAACCATCAATGTCGTCAAATACTTCTTCTGTGTCGTCTGGCGCCGAGCTGGCAGCCTGTCTCCCTTTGAATGCGGCAATAATTTCTTCATCCGTAGCAAACTCTTCGTCTAACTCTTCTTCTTGTTTTTGTGGTTCTGCAGCAGCTGGCGCCCAATCATCCTCTGCAAAAGAGGCTCCCCCGAAGTCCTCTTCATGAAATCCTTCTGGTATCTCTTCTTCGTCTTCATCATCGTCATCGCCCCATTCGTCCTCTGGGTAATCAGGCATAACTGAAGACATATTGTCTTCGCGATACATGGGCCGCTGAGTATCTTCTTCTAGGTCATCATCGGCGTATTCATCGTCCTTGCTAGTGCTTGCTTCTTCATCTTCAGCGTAATCAAACAAGACTGAATCTGGGTCTTCGTATCCGATTGGTTCTGCTTGGGAATCTCTGGCCTCTGAGGAAAACTGATCGTAATCTTCAGCATCATCCTCTGCAGCGATTTCATCGTTTAGCTCAACCGGATCCATTAAGACTGGAATTGATTCTTCCTCGGCATCTGCTGTCCCCAAGCCAAGCGAGGCTGCACGTTCATTAGCCGCTTCGATAGCGCTGTTCTGAGTATTCACCGCTGCCAGCGAGCGTTCTACGACGCGCGCTCCGCCCCCTGGCAACTCTGCTAATTCGAGAGCGTCGAGATCTATGTCTTGGGGAATGTTCTTATCGATAGATAGTTTGATCTGCCCGCGGCGAGCCTGCATAGCGACATAAAGCCCACGCAGAATCACAGCCACGATGGCGAGGCCTAGCAAAAATATTATCAGTTCGCGCGGGCTCATTTAATCAACGAATTGAAGCAACTATTAGTAGAAAATTTTTAATATTATCTTACAGTTACTGGAATTTCTTTAGCTTAGAAACGGGACCAAACAGCAAAAAATATAGAGGGTTACATTGCAGCTAATTCAGCGGCCTCGTCAATGTCTACTGCCACGATTCTGGATACTCCAGCCTCATGCATAGTGACGCCAAGAAGCTGGTTGGCCATTTCCATGGTGATCTTGTTATGAGTAATAAAAATAAATTGCAGGTTTGCCGACATTTCTTTAACAAGGTTGGCATAACGACCCACGTTTGCATCATCCAATGGTGCATCAACCTCATCTAACATGCAGAAAGGTGATGGGTTCAGATGGAAAATTGAGAACACCAGAGCAATAGCAGTCATTGCTTTCTCACCACCGGATAGCAGATGAATCGTACTGTTTCGTTTACCCGGAGGCCGCGCCATGATGGTAACGCCGGTATCCAATAAATCATCACCGGTCATATCCAGATAGGCATGGCCGCCGCCAAATACGCGAGGAAACAGGCTCTGTAAACCTGCATTTATCTTGTCAAAGGTTTCCTTAAAGCGCTTTCGAGTTTCTTTGTCGATCTTGCGAATCGCGTTCTGCAAAGTGTTAAGAGCCTTAACCAGATCCTCATTTTGCCGATCGAGATAGACCTTACGCTCGCTTTGTTGTTCGTATTCGTCGATGGCAGCCAAATTAATCGGTCCCAGGCGCTGGATCCGATTAGATAGTTTTTCCAGATCGAGTTCGCACTGCTGCTCTTCGATATCTTCCGGCAGATTTTTGAGAACTTCTTCTAATTCAAACTGAGCTTCTTTGAGTTGTTCCAGCACGCCATCGCGCTTAACTGAGGCACCTTCACTCTTAAGACGGGCCTGCATCAGTTCTTCTCGTAGCTTGTTCTGGCTTTCCTGGAGCTGGTTTCTGTCCTGCTCCAGGCTACGAATCCTATGCTCGTTCTCTTCAACTCGACTCTTAGCCACTCCCAGCTCTTTCTCTACTTCTAGGCGCTGTCCTAACAATACTTCCAATTCAGTGCGCATTTCCTCGAGAGGTTGATCAGATTCCTCGATTTGGCTGGCAAGAGACTCGATTCGCTCCTTTGAACGCTGTACCTGACTAGCCATCCGGTCCATGGTTTCACGGGTAGATTGCAACTGTGCCTGTAGAGATTGTTGTTTCAGTGCAAGTTCATGTGCTAAATCTTTGTCATTCCTAGCTTTTTCCCGTGTATTTTCTAAAGCCTTCTGAGTTTTTTCACGGGCTTCTTCTAACTCTTCTCGACTACCAACATCCTCAGCCATGCTATCCAGGGCTTTCTGCAATCTGGCCCGGGCTTCAGCGGTGTTTTCTTCTTCAGCAGCTATCTGTTTGCCCAGTTCTTCTAATTCCTTACGAATGCGCTCTTTCCGCGCCACCGCCTCTTCTTCTTTTGCCTGCTGCGCACTAATTTCAGACTTAATCTCGCCAAGTTGCTTGGTCTTTTCAGCTAAATCAGTCTGCGCTGTGTCACGTTCAGTTTCCTTCTGCTCGAGCTCAATTCGAAGCTCGCTTCTTCTTTGAGAAAGGTTTTGAGATTGATCAGTTAATACTTTGATTTTACGGAATAAATCAGCAATCAAACCACGCCGTTCGACGATGGAGTCCTGACTCGTCTTATTGCGAACCTGAATCCAATTTTGACCTAACCAAACGCCATCGCGAGTGATAATAGATTCGTTATTTCCCAGGCTCGAGCGGCCCTGCAGGGCCTCAGTAATGTTATTGGCGATATAGATATTGCGTAGCAATTCACTGATGTCCCAGTCACCGCGAACTTTGCTGGTGAGAGACGTCAGGACTGAATTAGGCTCGTTGCCCGCTGACGTACGAGATACATCAATTAAAGCCAGCTTCCCTTTGGGTAAATCTGACAACAGCTGTTCAACCTGATCCAGACCTTCGACACAAATTGCCTGTAGGGAATCACCTAAAACTGCTTCCACAGCAGTTTCCCAGCCAGATTCGATGTGTAGGCTCTCTGCCAGTCGAATTTGGTTATCCAGACCTTTGAATTTGAGCCAGGTGTTAATTTCCTGATTGTCTTGCCCTAAGGCAGCCTGTTGCAGCGCTTCTAAGGAGGCCTGTCTTCCTTTACTGGTTTGCAGTTCGCTTCTAACGGAATCCAATTCTTCATTAGAAGCATTCAATTCTTTACGCTTTTCTTCGATGCTGGTGAGCAGGGTTTTGGAATCTGATTGCAGCGCTTCGATAGTTTTTTCAATTTCACCGGCCAACTGATGCTGAGCTTCATAATTACTGTCTACCGGTGCATGCTCCAACTGCTTAAGCTCTTCTTCCAGGTTTTGCTTGCGCTGAAGCCCCCGGTCGACGATGTTTTCCAGTTGCTGTATGCGGGATTGCTCAACTTCAGCGGTTTGTCGCGGCTCCTCTGCGCGCTGATTGAACTCGTCCCATTCCAGCTGCCATAGCTGCAGGGCTTGTTCCGCTTCGGCCAATAATTTCGAGGACTCCACTTCCATTGTCTGAGCAGATTCCAATTCTGGTGTCACCGTCTTGAGCTCGGCATCCAACTGCGTAATCTTGCGCAGATCAATATCCAGCTCTTCCTGAGTTTGTGTCCATCCTTCCCGGGTTTCCGACAAATCCAATTTGAGCTGATCGACTTTTTCCATGTGGTGCTCGATAGATTGTTCGATTCGAGCAATATCGTTCCCCAGGCTGTAAAACCTTGCCTGTACTTCGCCCAGGGCATCGGTCAGGTCTGCATTGTCTGCTAAATGCTTCTCGATCTTCGCATCGAACTCTCGCTGATCTGCGATCTTGGATTCGATACCCAGTTCCAAGGAATTAATCGATTCCTGATTCTCGGGGATTTGTTCATCCAGGCTGCGCCACCGTAAAGCATTGAGATTGGCTGTCGTTTCTCTTTCTTGCTGCTTGAGCTCGCCGTATTTTTCTGCAGCAACTGATTGCCGTTTCAAATGTTGCAGCTGGCGCTCCAATTCATCGCGGATATCTGCCAGGCGTTCCAGGTTTTCCTTGGTACGCTTAATGCGGCGCTCTGTTTCTTTTCTTCTTTCTTTATACTTAGAAATCCCCGCTGCTTCTTCTATAAAGACGCGTAGTTCTTCCGGCTTCGACTCGATCAGCCGGGACACCATGCCTTGCTCGATAATGGAATAGCTCCTGGCACCAAGTCCGGTACCAAGAAATATGTCAGTGATGTCACGGCGTCGACACACCGTGCCATTCAATGAATAAGTGGAATGCGCTTCCCGATCTACCTTGCGTTTAATCGAGACTTCATTGAAGTTAGCGTATTCGCCTGTCAATTTACGGTCGTGGTTATCGAAGATCAGCTCGACACTGGCCTGGCCAACCGGTTTACGGGCGCTGGAACCATTGAAGATAACGTCCGTCATGCTTTCGCCGCGGAGATTCTTGGCAGAGCTCTCGCCCATGACCCAACGCACCGCATCGATCACGTTCGACTTGCCGCAGCCATTAGGACCTACGACGGCACCTAAATTTGAAGGGAAGTTTATTGTTGTCGGATCTACGAAGGATTTAAATCCAGCTAACTTAATACTCTTCAGGCGCATCGCTGCCTCGGATTAAGTCGCTGATTTTTTGCAGGGGGACAGGTGATATGTCTAACCAAGTTGACTGAAAATTGCACAAAAAAACTATCGATTGAATTCAGCATTTGAATGGCGCGGAATTCTATATGATTAAAAGCATTAATAACAATTTAAATCGGCCGAAGAAGCTAAAAAAATAGCGCTGGAGCCCAATAAAACTCACATTTTTCCCAGTCTCGCTAATCAACTAATTCAGATTGACAATCCACTTAATTTCCAGCAACTTGTGAGCCCTTTTGCAGGCAGAATCGATTAAATATTGATCGCTTTAAGATGAAAAAGTTTCCAATATCCTTAGAAAATTTGTTTATAGCTGGCGTCTTGGTTTGTTTCATGACTAAGTCTTGGGCAGACACCCCGCTTGGGTGGATCAATCGAGACAACACGTCTGCATACACTGCTACTGCAGGTGAATTTGAGTTTTCAATTGCTGGTTTGGCAGTTAATGACACAATTGATGTCTTAAATATCCGCGAAGATCTAATAGCAAACAATCGTCGACTTGTTGGAGACAGCGGTGACTTAGCAGGTAGTGCTATCGAATTGCACTATGGAATCACAGAAACTATCTCTGCATTTGCTCGCTATCAAGACCAGTCTTTAACAGTCGATCTCGGAGAAGTTCAATCAGTCAACATAGTCGATATCAATGAATCCTTAGATACGACCCTGCAAGAGATCGGCTTCAAGTGGACTCTTTTCGAATCGAAATTGTTGAATCCCGACAATCTCCAAACTGCCCTATCAATTCAGGCAACAGCCTATAGGAATGAATCCGATGACTTTGATGTCACAATTGATCAAATAAACTTCTCAAATCTGACAGTTTTCTTTTCTGACCCAACAATTTTTTCTGTAGATGATCTTAAAGATGAGGGCTGGACGATTCGGCTCCTTTTTTCCCGCTACCTTGATCAAATCGGTGTCACCAGTTTTTGGCTGGGTTATGGACAAAGTGATGCGAAGTCAGGCACCTCAACTAATGCCGAAAACGGCACAATTAGAAATTTGTTCAAACAGGAATTTTCGCTCGAAGAAAGCTATCTGTATTTAGGTGCTAGCCTTAACTTACGAATAACACCTCGCCTACCAGCATCTATCAGCTACGAGTACATCGACATCAATGATTCGAGTTTTAACCGCGATCCATTGGTCGCACCCACTGGATTGCCGGGCTTCTTGACCAGTTCTGCGACCTCTCACGAAGATGGCAACCACACGCTCAATGCTAAAATCTCCTATTGGATTACTCCAGAATTCAGTGCAAGCGTCTCCGGCAATTTGTTCTCTAATCAATTCCTCGGAAAACTTCCCCACTTTAACAACCCACTTAGTGAATCCTTTTCTTCTGAACCCTATGGGTACATTGGCCTAGAACTGGGTTATCGTTTCTAAAAAACAATAGAAAATCACTTAGAATTCAGTTAAATACATGTTAGATTATACAGAAAATTAGCGCAGGAAACTTTTGCTTAAACGCAATCAACCAAAATGGAACTAGGGCGTTAGTAATAGTTAGAGCTGTATCGCTGTAACACGCTAGTAAATAAGAAAATATTTCTCCTCAAGGTAACTTCTATGGGCATGCTGACTTCCGTTTATCGAATTTCTTTCTTTCCGCGAGCATATTCAACCTTAAAGTTGAGCACGATATTTCTTGTGCTACTTGGCCTCAGCAACACTGCCGCAGCCCAGGTTCTGAATCTAGCGAGCGACGAATTTACAGTATCTGTGGCAGGAACTAGTTTTAATTCAACTGTCAGTGTTCCTTCGACCGGCATTATTCCCCACGTCTCGGGAGTGCCTACTTCCGGGACTTTAACTATTCCAACCTTCACATTTGGAGTATCTGGCACAGCAATAACAAGCACGACTGGCACATTCACCGCAGGAATCGTGATTGACGAACAGTCGAGCATGAGAAGACTAGAAGTCTTGATACCTGGCATAGTGTTGGCGTTTGACGGTTCGGACAATTTGACTGGAACTCTGACCACGCCGACTGTGAAAATTTATGGTCGTGATGCATCTGGAGCAACACAAGCAGAAACTTCGGTAGCAAGCGGCGGTTCCGTTAATTTTGACGACAACTCTTTGAGCTTTGATGCTGCCGGCCAAATTGCTCTCATTGAGGGCGAAATGGGAATTCTCGGAGACATCGTGACTAGTCTCGACAACACCGGGCTCAGTTACGACTACACAGTAATATTAGCCAGAACCGCAGGCACCAATTATGATTTCCAACATTCAGGAGGCATGTCCTTTACTGCAGCGAGCAGTGAATTTGTAATTGGTGCTGGTGATAATGCCGTTTTGGACGTTACCAGCCAGAAACTTACCGGATCTCTAAGTTTTGGCGGTGGCGGTGGCGGTAGCCAAGATCCCACATGTGACGCAGGTGAAACCTTAGTTGACGGAGAATGTGTAGCCGATACCGAGATAGCCCAAGAAGGATTGGATGATGCTGATGCAGCAATCAACGATTTAGATGAAGGCGCAACTTCTGAAGAAATCTCCGGAGCGATAGATGATTTAACAGATGTTGGTGATGACATTGCTGATTTACTGGCAGACGGTGATGCAGACAGTGAATTGGGACTTAACTTTTCCGGTTCTGGTACCGCTGCGGTGGATACTCTTGTTGGATTAAGCGATGCGGATCCGGATGATGTAGCAGAAAACGTGGGATCGGTTTTGCAGACTGTGGGAACTGTATTTGACAATCTTGATGATTTGTCTAATTCCGAACAAGATCAAGTAGTAGACGACACTGTTAATATCCTAACGGATGTTGTTGGACTTGTTGGAGATTCTGATCTTTCAGCTGCTTCTGTGGAAGACTTAGTGGAATCTACCGAGACTTTGTTAAACGGCCTAATTACTGCTGATGACGGAGCAGTAGCAACTGAAGTTTTGACTCAAATTACAGCTTTAGTTGATGCAGCTGATACTGAAATAAAAATTGAGCCAGATGCAACTGCACAAGAAGCTGTGCAGAGCTTTGCATACGTACTATTACAAATTGCCGGGCAAAGCACTGAGGAAATAATTGAAACAGTTTTTGATATAGGAACTGTAGATAGTATTCAACATTCAATAAATTTTAATCTTACAGGTGTTATCCCTGACGATCTTCTAAACCTGCGGTCAGATCTATCTGCGCTTAATAATACAGGGACCGGCAGTAACACTGATTTTTCATTTGCAAGTCATGGCACGGACAATGTGACAGCGCATATCGTCGCAGTATCTATAGTGCCAAGCAATACCGCTCAGGGGGCTTCTTACCTTCCTAATGGCAACATTGTTCTTGTAAGCGGAAACGTTTCAATAGAGTTATCACCAGCGGCAGCAGATGTATTCTCATTCATTGATGGTGTAGAAGATATCGGAGCAACAATCACCTTACTCGAAGGTGGCAGCATGACATTGAGTGACGGCACCATTACTGCATATGCAACTTTTGGATTCGAAGATGTTGAAAACTCAGGTGATTCGAATGCGGGATCAGCCACCTTTTTCGGTCCGGCATCCGGCGACGAATCTGACGTGAATTATCTGTTCACCGTTAATTACCCAAATGGTGGTGCACAAGATTTGTTACCAGTTATAGCTGATGACGCCTTCTTCGATTCAGTGCAAGGATTCGGATACGACGTCTTGGCAGATCGAACAACAGGCGTAATTACAATTCCTGGTGTAGGCGATTTTAGGCCGAGCTATGTGGTTAGCAATATTGAGTTTAGTGACGCTGTGTATCATCAACTAAATGCAGACGCATCAGGTGTCGCCTACAGAGTATTCGACTTTAATAATGACGGCATCCTGGATGTCCAGGTTTTAACATCAACTCAAAGTCAGCTAGTTTTGGGAATGCCATAAAGTATTAACAAGGAGACAGGCATACTTAAGGTATAGAGAATAATAAAAAGAGAAACAAAACCCAATGAATTTGATTGTATTAGCTGGCTCATTTTTCATAACAGGTGTTTCATTGTTCGCATTGAAACCTCTAGCAGGAAAAGTGGGCTTAATCGATATTCCAGGTGGTCACAAAACTCATATCTCTGCTACTCCCCTTGTTGGCGGCCTAGGAATCTTCCTAGGCATACTGTTAGCATCTTTTTTTACACCTTCAGCTCTATCCCAGTTCGCGCCATTTCTTAGCCTTTCGGCCTTAGTTTTATTTATTGGCACAATTGATGACGCCAAAGAGCTAACCGTCATCGCGCGCATGACCGGTCATGCTTTAGTAGCGCTTGTTATGGCGGTCGTTGCAGGCGTTCAGTTAACTTCCTTAGGTGATTTGGTATACGTTGGCTCACTGGAACTGGGCGCATTAGCAATTCCTGTTACAATTTTTGCCACCGTTGGTGTGATCAATGCAGTCAATATGTCCGACGGCATCGATGGCTTGTCTGGAGGACTAGTCATTGTTGCATTGGGATTTATTGCACTCCTTTCATTTATTCGCGGTGACATTGTAACGACCAGTTTTATAGTAATGATAATTTTTTCGATTATCGCGTTTCTCAGTTTGAATTTTCGTCGCCCCTGGAAGCGTAAGGCTTTAGTTTATTTAGGAGATGCCGGCAGCACCATGTTAGGTTTTATGCTTGCTTGGTTATTCATTGAATCTACCCAAGGCGAAACCCCAACGTTTGAGCCTGTTTACGCGCTTTGGTTTTTGACCCTCCCTTTGTTTGATACTGTCAATCTACTTATCAAGCGACCACAGAAAGGTATCTCTCCATTCTCTCCTGGCACTGACCACCTTCATCACCAATTATTGAGAAGAGGGTTTAGCGTTGAAGCTGTCGTTGCAATAATAACTACCACCGCGTTCTTGCTTGGACTAATAGGCTTCCTCGGTCATTACTTTGAAGCCAGCGAATCGTTTATGTTTCAGCTCTTCATAAGCTTGTTCATCATTTACTTCTTGTATTCCGATAAGATTGGAGCGGCAGAAAACTAAGCACCTCTTAATCGGTTAATTTCCTACCATTAAACTTCAGCTCAGCTTTTTCAGATTAGTCTATCTCTTGTAAACCTAATCAGGTTTATTGCGTTTTACTTATTAATGCAACAGGAGGATTTTATGAAGATTCTAGGCGTAATAATTTTAGTTCCTGCAGTATTTCTTGGGTGCGCTACTGTGGAAGACCTTACTGGTAATAATCCGATTATAGAATCCCGGGGGGTTAACTTGGCGCAATATGACCAGGATCTCATCGAGTGCCAGCAGTATGCAGACGAAGTAGAGATCGCACGCAAAGCAGGAACAGGTGCTGCAGCAGGTGCCGTCGTTGGCGGTGTGTTTGGCGCCGTATTGGGCAATAGCGACACCGCAAAGCGTGGCGCTGGTGTTGGTGCCGTTGCTGGCGGAGCACGGGGTGTGGGAGAAGGCCTCCGCGAACGGGAGATGGTAATCAAGCGTTGTTTAATTGGTCGAGGGTATCGCGTCTTAAATTAGCTCAATGTGTTATCCGGTTTTCATTTTGTAACTTATTATTGTGTCCTCAAATAAGCCACTCCTAATATTGTTACCCAACATACCTCTTCGCAATTGGCTGTCATATTCTGTCAACCATTTGTAAATATTTTGTCACCTCCTCTATTTTTCTAGAGAGCATATAGTTAAATCCAAGCAGGGAATGCTTTTATGAATACAAGGACGTATTCAACTACTTTCTAACCGTAATGCAAAAACGAAAAGGGATTTATCATGCTCACACTGGACTTACCTGACGATATCTACAATAGACTTGATTTACTTTCTTTAAGCACTGGCAGAACCGTGCAGTTTTATGCCACTGAGGCGATCATGGAATATCTGCATGAAGTTGAAGACAGATACATGCCATGGAATCAGGGTAATAAAAATGATCCGACTTCGGGGTGTGGTAATCAGCCGGCTTTGTTGTAGGAAATTGTTCTTGAGATGGTTGGAGTCGCAATGGCCTATCTATTCGATAAGCTAATTAACTCCGATAGAGTTATAGGCGCAGACTGAATTTAATAAAATATTGGTCGGGGTGGCCGGATTTGAACCGACGACCACCACACCCCCAGTGTGGTGCGCTACCAGGCTGCGCTACACCCCGATTCAAAGCGATAAGATTCTATCGAAAATAGATGATTTGTTGCTACTTCTTTTCTAGTTGAGTTCCTGCCAGTGTAGTGTGCTACTAGACTGCGCTACGCCCCGAATTTGATCGATTCAAAGAGATTAGATTTTAACGGAGTATTTTTGCGGGTTGCTACAACTTAGCAATCACACTCTCAAGATCGGTAACGAGTGACTTGATCTCGCTAGAATTCACACTGGACTTCGCGACTTCTTCAGGATCATCGCTCATCTTCTGCCGAGCCCCACCGATGGTGTAACCCTGTTCGTAGAGGAGACTCTTTATTTGGCGAATTAGAACTACGTCCTGGCGCTGGTAGTAACGGCGATTGCCGCGGCGCTTTACTGGCTTTAACTGCGGGAATTCTGCTTCCCAATAGCGCAGCACGTGTGGCTTTACTGCACAAAGTTCACCTACTTCACCGATAGTGAAATAGCGTTTTGGAGGAATTGGGGGTAATTCGTCGTTATTCTTCGGTTCCAGCATATCCTTCTACTCTCGCCTTAAGTTTTTGACCGGGCCTGAACGTTACTACTCTTCTGGCCTTGATGGGGATTTCTTCACCGGTTTTCGGATTTCTTCCGGGACGCTGCTTCTTATCTCTTAGGTCAAAATTGCCGTATCCAGACAATTTCACTTGCTCATTTCGCTCCAGAGATAAGCGAATTTCCTCAAAAAATTGCTCTACTACTTCCTTGGCTACGCGCTTATTTAGTCCGAGTTCCTCAAATAGGCGTTCAGCCATATCGGCCTTTGTGAGTGCTCCATCGGCCATAATCAATTCCCCAGCTTAATTCCGCAAATTTGCATTAAATTGTTCTTGTAGTGCGTTGACGCAATTACTAATTATTGTATTTATCTCGTCGTCACTAAGAGTGCGTGAAGGATGCTGCCACGTCAACCCCAAAGCAATACTTTTTTTGCCTTTTGTGACCGCATCCCCTTGATAAACATCAAATATTCTTGAGCCTACCAGGAACTCTCCGGCGTTTTTCTCGACATTTGCCAGGATCTCTCCGGAACTCACATTTTCATCGATGACAATGGCCAAATCGCGACTTACTTCCGGGTACTTTGATAGGGTCGTTGCCCTGGGAATTACCGCCTGTTGTAGTTCATCGAGGTCTAATTCGAAGACAAATACAGCAGTATCCAGGTCTAATTCCTGCGCCACAGCAGGATGCAGAGCCCCGAGGTAACCAATTTCATTACCTTCTTCGCTAATAATACGTGCACATTGGCCCGGATGAATCCCGGGTTTTTCTGTTGCCACAAAGCTCACGGTCGCATTCTGACCCTTAAGACTCAGCAACAATTCAATATCACCTTTTAGATCATAAAAATCACTTATCTCTTTGTTAATATTCCAATTATCAGGTTTTCTATTACCTGCGATCAAACCACCAATCATGGTCTTTTGCAGTAATTCCGACCCTGATTTTTGAAACACTAAGCCAGATTCGAAGAGCCTCAGACGACTTTGTTGGCGATTTGCGTTGTACTGAAAAGAACTAAGCAAGCCAGGCAGCAAACTTCCACGCATTACCGACATATCTTCGGAAATAGGATTTTGCAAAGGAACAGATTCTATCTCTGTTCCCAAGATCATTTTCGACAGTGCTGGATCGATAAAGGAGTAAGTTACGACTTCCTGATAACCCATGGCGGCCAATTGATAGCGTACTCTGCGCAGCGGCAGCTCTGCCTCTGGCACGGAAGCCAGAATCTGCTGACCCATTCCCTTGGTTTCCGGCACATTGTTATAGCCATAGATTCTGGCTAGTTCTTCTATCAAATCTGCCTCGATACTCACATCGAAGCGATAGGAAGGGACTTGTACATTGATTGCCTGCTCATTTTCTTCCAGAACAATGAAACCGAGTCGTTCTAGAATTTCCCGAATTTCATCTCGAGCGATCTCAACACCTAACTGACCACTTACACTCTGGTAATTAAGTTGTACCTGGACTGCTTCGGGCAAATTCCCTACTGCCTCAGTAATCGGGCCGGGCTCTCCTCCAACTATATCCAGTAATAGTTCAGTTGCCCTTTCCATTGCTCGGTGTTGCAACTGATGGTCGACACCACGCTCATAACGATGGGAGGCATCGGTATGCATACCAAATGATCGCGCCTTTCCAGCAACGGCAAGCGGTGCAAAGAAAGCACATTCGAGAAAAACATCTTTAGTTGCTTCGGTTACAGAAGTGTCCAGGCCGCCCATAATGCCAGCCATTGCTACCGCTTTTTTATGATCCGCAATAACCAATACTTCTGGATTAAGCGTGATCTCTTTACCGTCTAGCAGCGTTAGTTTTTCCTTTTCATTGGCCATGCGCACATCGATACCACCACTTAACTTGGCGTAGTCAAACGCGTGCATAGGCTGACCTAACTCCATCAAAACGAAATTCGTCACATCGACTATAGGATCGATACTGCGTAAGCCAGACCTGCGCAATTTTTCCTGTATCCAAAACGGAGAAGCTGAATTCAGGTTTATGTTCTTGATGATTCGCCCTAAATACCTGGGGCATTCGTCTTTGGCTGAAATGGCTATTGGAAACTCTTCATCATGAACCGCCGCAACTGGATTTAATTCTGGTTCCCGGATGTTGGTACGCGTAAGCACACCTACCTCACGGGCCAAGCCAACCATTCCTAAACAGTCGCCTCGATTAGGCGTCAGGTCTAATTCTATACTCGCATCGTCCAGATCTAAGGCTGTTCGAACATCCTCTCCGATTGACGAATTTTCAGGGAGTTCCAGTAGACCTTCTGATTTTTCTTCCAGACCCAATTCTTCCGCAGAGCAAAGCATGCCATTGGACTCTACGCCTCGAAGTTTGGCTGCTTTTATGGAAAACGGTTTATCTTCTTCTGGAATGATGACTTCAGAACCGACTTTCGCGAATGGCACCTGCATACCTGCTCGAACGTTTGGTGCCCCGCAAACAACTTGAAATGTATCCTTACCGTCACTAACAGTGCATACACTGAGTTTATCTGCATCAGGATGTGGATTAACTTCCTGCACTTCCCCAACAACAATGCCGGAAAAATCACGGGCAACTGCAGCGGATCCATCCACTTCCAGTCCAGCCATGGTGAGATTTTCCATCAGCTCTTCAGTATCTAGTTGATGGTCTACCCATTCTTTTAGCCAACTATTGCTAAAAATCACTCTGCACGCATCCTGCTAGTTAAATTGCCGTAAAAACCGAATATCGTTTTCGAAATAAGTCCGTAGATCACTCACGTCATAGCGCAGCATCGCGAGACGTTCCACCCCTAAACCAAATGCAAAGCCATTGTATTTCGATGTGTCTACGCCAGACATTTCCAATACTCTTGGGTGCACCATGCCGCAGCCCATTACTTCCAGCCAACCAGTGTTGCCGCAAATTCGACAACCGCTTCCGCCACAGCTGACACAACCCATGTCTGCTTCTGCCGAAGGTTCGGTAAAAGGAAAATAGGAAGGTCTGAATCTGACCGGCAGATCAGTTTCGAAAAAAGCATGGAGAAAACTAACTACCGTACCTTTCAAATCTGCGAACGTGACGTGCTCGTCAACCAGTAGTCCTTCTACCTGGTGAAACATGGGAGTGTGGGTTAAATCGGAATCACAACGGTACACTTTACCGGGGCATATCATCTTAAACGGTGCTTCGCCATTTTCCATGACATGTACTTGAACCGGCGATGTATGAGTTCTTAATACTGTGCCTGGACTCACATAAAAGGTGTCGTGCATAGCCCGTGCGGGATGATGAGCTGGAATATTGAGTGCTTCGAAGTTGTGATAGTCATCTTCGATTTCAGGCCCAACGGCTACATCATAGCCCGCCGCTCGAAAGATATCGGTAATGCGATCAATGGTAATTGTTATTGGGTGCAAACCACCGCTATTTTGCCTACGACCCGGCAAGGTAACATCTATCTTTTCTGAACTTAGTTTCGCGCTAAGACTAGCTCGTACTAAATCGGCTCTGTGGGCATCGATTGCTTCTTGCAGTTGAGTTTTAGCAAGATTGATTTTTTCACCAGCAGCAGGCCGCTCTTCAGCAGGAAGCTGGCCAAGAGATTTCAGTAACGCAGTAAAACTTCCTTTCTTGCCAAGATACTGGACACGCAGAGTCTCCAGCGCAGCTTCATCATTTGCTGCGCTGATTGCTTGCAATGCCTCAGCAAGAAGGGAATCGGTATCAGCCATGAGCCGTTCCGTTTTTAGGCAGCCAGGCTAGCTTTTGCTTGGTCTACTATGGCAGAAAATGCTGCTTTGTCGTGAACTGCTAAATCCGCTAGAACCCTGCGGTCAATTTCAATACTTGCTTTCTTCAATCCAGCAATCAATTGACTGTAGCTAATACCACTTTCACGGGCTTGTGCATTTATCCGCGTAATCCATAAAGATCTGAATACACGCTTCTTTGCACGGCGGTCACGATAAGCGTATTGACCTGCTTTCGTTACAGCTTGTTTAGCTACTCTGAACACACGGCTACGTGCGCCGTAGTAGCCTTTCGCTTCTTTTAAAACTTTTTTGTGACGTCGATTTGCAACAACGCCTCGTTTGACTCGAGCCATTTAAATTCTCCTTATCGACTAAAATTAGTTATCACGTAACATGCGCTTAACTGCTGGTACGTCTGCTTTATCGACAGAGGTCGTACCGCGCAATTGGCGCTTACGCTTAGTTGTCATTTTGGTCAGGATATGACTCTTGAATGCGCTTTTGCGCTTGAAACCGGAACCAGTTTTCTTAAACCGTTTCGCAGCACCACGGTGGGTTTTTAGTTTTCCAACCATTATTTTCGAACTCCGCATTTGCACATAGTTATTTTACAAATGTGCTTTTAATAAATACCCAACTACCAAAAAAGGTCAGTGTCCATTAATCCACCTGGATCAATGGACACTGACCCTTGCAGTAGCTAGCGCTTCTTGACCGGAGCTAACACCATTACGATTTGCCGGCCTTCCATCTTGGGTTCCTGTTCCACAGTGCCGTATTCCGAAAGATCATCTCTGATTCTTTCTACTAGCTCCTGCCCAAGATGTTGATGGGCTAATTCACGACCGCGGAATCGCAATGAAACCTTGGCCTTGTCGCCATCTGAAAGGAAACGTACCAGGTTGCGTAGTTTTACCTGATAATCCCCTTCTTCCGTCCCTGGTCGAAATTTTATTTCTTTTACATGAACTCGCCGCTGCTTTTTCTTGTTTGCAGCTTTCTGCTTCTTCAAATCGAAGACGTGCTTGCCATAATCCATTATTTTGCAGACTACAGGATCTGCATCTGGCGCTATTAGCACTAGGTCGAGTTTCGCATCTGCCGCAGCCGCCCGAGCATCTTCGATGGATACAACACCAGCTTGACTGCCATCAGCTCCAACCAGGCGTACTTTATCAGCCTCAATGAATTCATTGATAATCGGCTTTTTGGAACTGCCCCTCATAATGCGCGGGAGCACTCAGACTGCTTTTCAATGCTTACCAATATATGTATTCCTTAATTCACTTGGTTGTTTTCACTGCGGCCAAAGCGGGCGATGTCCTGGCTTAAGTGAGTACAAAACTCATCGAATGTCATCGATCCCAGGTCTTCACCTCTGCGCGTTCGAACCGCAACAGAATTTGATTCCACTTCCTTATCTCCTACTACAAGAAGATAGGGAACCTTCTGCAAAGTGTGCTCGCGGATTTTAAAGCCGATCTTTTCATTTCTCAAGTCCAAGACGACTCTAAACCCTTTATTTTTCAAGGATTCTTGCAATTTCTGGCAATAATCAGACTGCTTGTCAGTGATATTCAGAATCACTGCCTGTTCTGGTGCCAACCAGGTCGGCATGGCCCCAGCGAAATGTTCGATCAATACACCGATAAAACGTTCGAATGAGCCCAAAATTGCACGATGCAACATAACCGGGGTTTGGCGACTACTGTCTTCCGCCACATATTGCGCGCCTAAGCGCTCTGGCAAGAAGAAATCAACCTGGATCGTGCCACATTGCTGAATCCGCCCCATGCAGTCCTTAAGCGAGTATTCTATCTTTGGTCCATAGAATGCCCCTTCTCCAGGTACCAACTCCCACGGTAGTTCTGTGGCATTCAGGGCATCTTTAAGGGATTGTTCGGCTTTATCCCATAGCTCGTCGGATCCTACTCGCTTTTCCGGGCGTGTGGACAAACGCAAAATAACTTCGTCGAAGCCAAAATCCCGATAAACCGAGAAGAGCAGTTCCATAAAATCTGCCACTTCCGCCTGAATTTGATCTTCTGTGCAGAAAATGTGCCCATCATCTTGCACGAAACTTCTTACCCGCATAAGGCCATGCATACTGCCAGAGGGCTCATAACGATGGCAGGAACCAAACTCAGCAAACCGCAGCGGAAGATCGCGATAGCTTTTTAATCCCTGGTTAAAAATCTGTATATGGCAGGGACAATTCATCGGTTTAATCGCATACATGCGATTTTCGGATTCCACGCTGAACATTTCATCGGCAAACTTGGATGCGTGCCCTGACTTTTCCCAAAGAGAATAGTCAACAAGTTGTGGAGTATTAATCTCCTTATACTTGTTCTCATTTTGAACTTGCTGCATGTAATCCTGGATTACTTGATAAATTTGCCATCCTTTGGGATGCCAAAAAGCCATACCGGGTGCTTCTTCCTGAAAGTGAAACAGGTCGAGCTGTTTGCCCAGTTTACGGTGATCCCGTTTTTCAGCTTCTTCAAGTCGCTGCAAATAGAGATTTAGATCTTTCTTGGATCCCCAGGCGGTGCCATAGACCCGCTGTAACATTTCATTATCGGAATCGCCGCGCCAGTAGGCACCAGCAACATTAGTTAATTTGAAGGCCTTGAATTTTCCCGTGCTAGGAACGTGAGGTCCGCGGCAGAGGTCGATAAAATCACCTTGCCGGTAAAAGGAAAGATCTTCTTCGCCAGGTATGGATTCGATGATTTCAACTTTGTAGTCTTCGCCCATTTCCTTAAAGAGTTGAATTGCCTCTTTTCTGGGTAAGACAGACCTTTTTACTTCTAAGTTCTCTTTAACGATCGCTCCCATGGTCTTTTCAATCTCAGCCAGGTCTTCCGGGGTAAAAGGCCGCTCGAAGGCAAAGTCATAGAAAAATCCATCTTCAATAACTGGACCAATTGTTACTTGAGCTTTTGGGAACAAACGCTGAACTGCTTGTGCCATCAAATGGGCGCAAGAATGCCGTATCACCTCTATGCCATCTTCGTCTCGCTCAGTGACTATAGCGACTTCAGCATCAGCGTTAACAAGATAAGAAGTATCTACCAGGATCCCGTCAACTCGCCCTGCCAAAGCTGCTTTGGCAAGACCGGCACCAATCGATTCTGCAATTTCCGTAACGGTAACCGGATTTTCATAATCCCGTTGGCTACCGTCTGGTAAAGTTACCTGTGGCATTTCGGTTCAAATCCTGTTTCGACCATTCAATAACGACTTCATCACCACAAGCTATATGGTTATATGATAGTCAATCGAGTGATTTTTGTACTTCTATGGAATGGTAGGCACGACCAGATTCGAACTGGTGACCTCTACCATGTCAAGGTAGCGCTCTAACCAACTGAGCTACGCGCCTATACTTCACACCTTTTACGGGGCCTACAAATACTTGATGCTCAAGAGCTATTTTAATATTCGGCCAGCCTCGATCCCGATAGAAAAGAGTGGCGATTATACGGAATTACTCGCCCGAGTGTCGATGGATTTTTCCTTTAAAATTATTGTTTTAAGAGCTGATTCTTTAGCTCGGCGATCCGGTCCCGTGTGGCCGCCGCCTCTTCGAAAGCCAAGTTTTTAGCTTGCTCGTACATTAGGGTTTCGAGCTGTCCAATTTCCTGCTGTACCTGTTTTGGGTCTGAAAAATCGAAGCGGGAGTATTGCCCCGCTTTCTCGGCAACTGCTCGGGTACGTTGTCGACCTCGAGATCCAGGAGCTGCATAAGCACCTTCCATGACATCTAAGACTTTCTTCTTTACACCGATTGGCGTGATGTTGTGGTCTTTATTGTATTCCAGCTGAGTGTCGCGACGACGCCTGGATTCATCCATCGCTCTCTGCATGGATCCGGTAATTACGTCAGCATAGAGAATCGCTCTGCCATTAATATTTCGTGCCGCCCTTCCGACAGTTTGAATTAAGGAGCGCTCCGAGCGTAAAAATCCTTCCTTGTCAGCATCGAACACTGCCACTAAGGAAACTTCAGGAATGTCCAATCCCTCTCTTAAAAGATTAATCCCGACTAAGACATCAAAGTTACCCAAACGAAGGTCTCGGAGTATTTCAGAGCGCTCAACAGTTTCGATGTCCGAATGGAGATAACGTACGCGCACATCATGTTCTGCCAAAAAATCGGTCAGGTCTTCAGCCATACGTTTAGTTAGCACCGTTACCAAGACTCGCTCCTGTTGCGAAACCACACGATGGATTTCTGATAACAGATCATCTACTTGCGTCGAAGCTGGTCTCACTTCCAACTCTGGATCCACTAGGCCGGTCGGTCTTACCACTTGACGCACTTGTTGACCTTCATGCTGGTCCTCATATGGACCCGGTGTAGCTGAAACGAAAATAATTTGCGGAGTTAGGGATTCCCATTCTTCGAAGCGCAGCGGTCTATTATCTAACGCCGAAGGCAGGCGGAATCCATATTCAACCAAGGTTTCTTTACGCGATCTGTCGCCTTTGTACATCGCTCCCAGCTGTGGAATTGATACATGGGATTCGTCAGAAATTACTAGTGCGTTATCCGGAAGATAATCGTAGAGAGTTGGCGGAGGCTGGCCTGACTCTCTACCTGATAGGTATCTGGAATAGTTTTCGATACCGTTGCAGTAACCGAGCTCCCGGATCATTTCCAAATCGTATTTTGTGCGTTGTTCCAGGCGCTGAGCCTCCACCAGCTTGTTGTTTTGATTTAATTGCTCTAAGCGCTCTTTGAGTTCTTCTTTAATCGTGTCTAAGGTTCCTAACAATCTTTCTCTTGGGGTTACATAGTGTGATTTAGGAAAGACAGTGAGTCTCGGCACCTCCTTAATAACGCTGCCAGTTAACGGATCGAAAAAAGACAATTTTTCTATTTCGTCATCGTATAACTCGATACGAATAGCATCTCTCTCTGACTCCGCCGGATATATATCAATTACATCCCCCCGCACGCGATAGGTTGCACGTCGAAGCTCCATATCGTTGCGAGTGTATTGCAGGTCAGCTAGTCGTTTCAGCAACTGCCGCTGATCGATGCTATCGCCTCTGTCTAAGTGCACTACCATCTGCAGGTAAGAATTTGGATCTCCTAATCCGTATATGGCTGAAACCGTAGCGACTACGACGACATCCTGACGTTCTAACAATGCTTTGGTAGCGGATAAGCGCATTTGTTCAATGTGGTCATTGATCGATGCATCTTTTTCGATATAGAGGTCCGAAGATGGAACATAGGCTTCAGGTTGATAGTAGTCGTAATAGGAAACAAAATACTCTACTGAGTTATGGGGAAAAAACTCTTTAAACTCACCGTATAACTGAGCGGCCAATGTTTTGTTTGGCGCCATTACCAATGTTGGCCGCTGCACTTGCTCGATTACATTGGCGATCGTAAAAGTCTTTCCCGAACCAGTTACTCCGAGAAGAGTTTGGGCATGGAGCCCATCATTCAAACCCTCGACCAGTTGTTTTATTGCGTCTGGTTGGTCACCAGCTGGGCCGAAACTTGATTCGATTTTGAATTGTTTTTCCATGATCCGTGGAAGCTCCGAAGCGAACCCTTAAGATTACACCAGAAACTCTTTCGACTCACGGCAAGTGTTGACCAAGATTTCATTTCTCATTAGACTACGCGCCTTTTCGAGCTATACTCGATTAAAAATCTAAGTATTGCTGCCCAATAGCTCAATGGTAGAGTAGGTGACTGTTAATCACTTGGTTCCTGGTTCGAGTCCAGGTTGGGCAGCCATTTTCCTCTCTATCTATCTAATCTAATTTCGTCCTTAGAATTCATAAGTCCTGGCTCTATGCTTCCCCCCGGTCATTCACCTGTGGTTAAGGCGCTTGGAAATATTGTATAGTAGCGACCTTATTTGTACCGCCTTCTTAGTAGGAGAATAACTATGCGAGCGCTAGTGTTAGCCGCCCTTCTTACCTTTAGCAGCACCCTGTTCGCGCAGGATAATCCTGTCGTCGTGATGGAAACTTCTAAAGGCACAATAAAGATCGAGTTACGGCCTGACTTAACCCCAATAACCGTAGAGAATTTCCTCAGATACGTGGACAACGGGCTTTATGACGGATTGATTTTCCACAGAGTGATCAGTGGATTCATGATTCAGGGTGGTGGATTTAGACCCGATATGAATCAGCTATCAACTTATGAAGCGATCAAGAATGAAGCTGATCTGGGTCTCTCCAATACAAGGGGCACTATTGCTATGGCTCGCACCGGCGTAGTCGACAGCGCGACTTCTCAGTTCTTTATTAATCACAGTACCAATTCAAACCTTGACCACAGCAATCCAAGCCCTTCAGGCTTTGGTTATGCGGCATTTGGGATGGTTATCGAAGGCATGGAAGTAGTTGATGAAATAGCGCGAGTTGCAACTGGTACACAAAGTGGATATCAGAATGTACCACTAGAGACAGTAACCATAATTTCTGCAAGTAGAGAAGAATAAGAATACTTGCGGAGCGACGCTCTAAGTTATTCCTTAAAAAGAGGAGTAACCTTCTGCTCCTGATCGTCTCCGCTCTGGGATGTGCGGTTACTACCATTAGCGTAGTAGACTTCCCAGAGTGGATCACTCGCCTCTTCCTTCGGCTCAAAGCCGTCAACTGCTTCCATGAGTGCCGCTCTAATTTCGGGAAGGTCGATAAACTTACAGGCTGTCTCTAATCGATTAATCAAAATCTCCAGTGATTCCCAGCTAAGAGTTTCTTCTTCAGCCCGCATAATTTTTGGATGTTCTGTCCCAGTAACTGATTCGCCGATTAGTAACTCTTCGTAGAGTTTTTCACCTGGACGTAGTCCAGTATACTCGATGGCAATATCGCCGCGATAAGAATTCTCATCCTTAATATCGTAACCCATCAAGTGGACCATTTTCTTGGCAAGGTCAACGATGCGAATTGGTTCGTGCATATCGAGTACGAAAACATCGCCACCGGTAGCCATGGATCCTGCTTGGATAACTAATTGTGCTGCTTCCTGCACTGTCATGAAATATCGAGTTACTTCAGGGTGAGTTACAGTTACGGGACCACCGGTACTAATCTGCCTTCTAAACAGCGGCACTACGGATCCTGAAGAACCCAGCACATTTCCGAATCTCACCATACTGAACTTAGTACAACTTTCCCTTTGTGCTAATGCCTGCAAGACTTGCTCGGCAAATCTTTTCGTAGCTCCCATGAAATTAGTCGGGCGTACCGCTTTGTCAGTTGAGATCAAAACGAAGTTTTTGACATTGTATTTTTCCGCAGCCTGGGCCGAGACCAAGGTGCCAAATATATTATTTTGCGCGCCTTCTACAATATTTTTCTCCACCATTGGGACTTGCTTGTAAGCTGCCACATGATAGACAGTATCTACAGCGAAACTCTTTATGGCATTTTCCATTTGCGCACGATTACAAACCGATCCGAGCAGCGCTATGACTTCAATCTTGTCGCCATTTTCGATAGTGCGCAGAGTTTCTCTAAGCTCACTTTCAACTTCATAGAGCCCGAATTCGAAGGAATCTAAAAGTATGACTCGAGCAGGATTAATATTAATAATTTGACGACAGAGTTCGGAGCCGATGGAACCACCAGCACCAGTAACCATTACAGATTGTCCGTTAATACAAGCCCCCAGGAGTTCAGGATTGGGTGGCACAATATCCCGTCCTAAGAGATCTTCGATATCGATATCGCGAATCTCATCTACCCCAACTTTGCCTGAAACCATGTCAAACAAATCAGGTACGGTTTTTACATGTACTGGCAAATGCTCCAATCGATTTAAAATTTCCTTTCTCTCAGCATGAGTTGCCGAAGGAATCGCTAATAAGATCTGTCGAACTGCATAGCTCTCTATTAATTCGTATAGAGAATTTGGGCTATAGACTCTAATGCCATGCACCGTGCTACCTAACATGCGATGACTGTCGTCAACGAATGCCACCGGCAAATATTGCTCTCCGTTCTGCAGCGCAACGACCAGTTGCATGCCAGAACTGCCGGCGCCGTAAATAATGACAGGTTCTTTTGGACGAAAATTTTGAATCAGGCTTAGAAGAATTACTTTAGCTACAAATCGGCTGCCTCCTATAAAGAGGAGCGCAATCATCCAGAAAATTGGCAATATCGAATAATCAGAAGATTGCGGGGTTTGTGAGAAAAAATAAGATGCCGCTAGCAAACAACTAGAAATCGTTACGCCTTGCAGGACCACGAATCCAGATTGCAACCCCATGTAAAGAACAATGGCTCGATACAAACCTATGCGGATAAAAACCAGAATGCTTAGTGCAGTGGCTACTGCGAGATAAAAATAGAAAATCTGTTCTTGTGCGAGGAATTCTTTACCTAATAATTCAAAAGAGAAAGCCAATGCCAGCACGATCATTATGCTGTCGGCCAGCATCATCAACGCCTGTTTAATGGATCGCGATACTGGAATCGTAAATAGCTGCATATTGTTCCCCTAAATCATCCTGATTACGCTTTTATTCTAGCCCTGAATTGCGAAATTGGCCTTTTGTTGAAGACTAGAATAAAAGTCTTAATCCCTGTCAGGCCATTTCCTCTAATTTGCGAACTCGATCAATGTTCCGGCCTTTAATTTCTTAGCCAGCAATATCAACGGTCCCAGGGCGATAACACAGATTAAGGCCCCAAATTCTGGTCGTTGCACTGACAGCCACGCCATCGGTGCCAACCAGAAGCAATTTATTACTACTACTCTTATCGTCACTTTCGCGTGACTCTTATACCGGCGTGCAGCATTTTGGTAGGCATGGCTGGCATGACCTTCATACCAACTCTGACCGTTTACACACCGCACTGCTAATGTAACAGTCGCATCTACTACAAAGACGCCTAACAAGATAAACCAGGTCCATACCGTTAAGCTTTCATGCTGCATCGTAAGTAACGCCAATATCCCCAGAATGAAGCCGATAAAGCTGCTACCCACATCACCCAGAAATATCTTCGCTGGAGCCCAATTCCAAACCAGGAATCCGGCCCCTGCCGCGAGCAAAATAGCCGATAAAAGGCTAACTACTTGATCACTGCTATTTATAACGAGGAATAATGACATAACGTTTACAAAAATCAGCTCAGTTGTTGCAATTCCGTCAATTCCGTCCATAAAGTTGTAGAGATTTAGCAACCAAATCAAGGCGAAGACGCCCATGGCACTAAGCATTAGAGGATTCGATAGAACAAAAAGAGCGAAATCGATAGGAGCGACTCCACCGAGCCAATAAACCACCCAACAAGCTGCCAGGAATTGAACTGGCAGTCGCCAGCGCAAGCGCAGGCTAACTAAATCATCAATTAATCCCAACAGTCCAATAACGAACGCCGCTGTCAGTGCGAGAAATTCAGTTAACGGAATATCGCCATTTAAGTAGAAATAAATGGTAGCGATGCCGACCAAAAGGAAAATACTGAGCCCTCCTCCTTTTGGTGTCGGATTGGAATGAGCACTACGAGCAATGGGAGCATCGAGTAAACGGAGTCGGGCCGCTTTTTTTTGCAATAACCAGGTGATTAATATTGCCGCTAGAAACACCACAGCGACAAGCGGCAGCAACGGCATTAATCGTCACCTCTGTCCTTTTTAAGAGGCGCTTATTATATAGAAAGGAGTTACTTTTTTACTAGAAAAATCAGGCACTTTCATCAAATAATGAAAGTGCCTTATAGACCGCAGTTAGTCGCTCAGAATGACTATTTTGTGTCGATTTTTATCCACAGTCGCCATACCTACGCCACGTACCTCTGCTAATTCCTCTACCGATCGGAAACTGCCAAACATCTCACGGTAAGCTACGATGTCTCGAGCCTTAACCAACCCTATGCCATCTAATGCGCTGGCGATAGATTCGGCATTGGCACTGTTAATGTCCAACTGGGAAATTTCCTCTGTCGTCGATTGCGGTGCATCGGCGGCCTGAGCAACAGGGGTAAAAGCAAAGAGTAAAGCAGCGAATACTGCTGGTAAAACAGCTAGTCGTTTCATAATAATTTCCTTATTACTTATGAAAGGTATTGGAGCCACTATCCAATACTGAGAAAAATAGTCTAGCAGAGAAGTTAGCTAACGCTAGCCACGGCAGAATTAAATTCCACTAGCGCTGCATTGGGAGAATCGGCGCGAGTAATGGGTCGTCCAACCACAAGGTAATTGCTCCCATTCTGAATGGCTTCCGCTGGACCAACGACCCGTTTTTGATCGCCGCTGGCGTCTTCCGGACGTCTTATACCCGGAGTTACCAGAATAAAACCGTCGGGCAATTGAGCTCTAAGTAATCTAGTCTCGGCGGCGGAGCACACGACACCATCGAGACCAGCATCGCGGGCAAGAAATGCGAGTTTACTAACTTGTTCTTCAGGATTAGTGGGCACTCCAATTTGTTCCAGATCTTCCTTTGATAAACTGGTTAGGACAGTAACGCCAATTAAGAGCGGCCTTTGTTCGCCGAATGGTTCTAATGATTCCCGCGCCCCTTCCAACATCGCCTTGCCACCGGAAGCATGCACGTTAAGCATCCACACCCCTAGATCAGCTGCCACTGACACAGCTCTTGCTACCGTGTTTGGGATATCGTGAAACTTTAAATCGAGGAAGACATCAAAATTTCGCGACACGATTTCTTTTACGAGTTGTGGACCGCTAGCGGTAAATAGCTCTTTACCAACTTTGACTCTACATAGATTGGGATCAAGACGATCGAGAAACTTAAGTGCCTGATCTCCAGAATCGAAATCAAGGGCGATGATTATGTTTTTGCTCACTTGGGGTGGGCTTCCTCTTTTCTTCATTTACTGCATTGAAGACCGCAATGCCTGCGGAAGAGTATTTTACACCAATTCAGGCACCTCCCGCCTCTAAAATCGGTTTGATCTTGTCCCATTTTTGACAACTGGGGCACAGCCAATAGAGAGACCTGGATTCATAACCACAATGGTTACACTGATAGGCAGGCTTTTTGCGAACTAACTTGTCAATCATCTGCTGGAGAAGATTCAAATTACTACTAACAGCAGCGTCGGCGCGAGGAATTTGAAGTTTCAGTAACTCTACCAGACCTGTAAGTGATGGCTTACGGGTTAAATAGTTATTAAGAAACTCGATTGCTGCCTCATCACCTGCGCGATGTTTGACTAGGTCCGAGAGCGCCAGAACTACGCTTACATCCGGTTCTTCCGGTAGAGTGTTGGTGAGCAATTTTTCATATTCAGGCATGTTTTGAATCTGTTCATAACATTCCGCCAAAGGACCTAAGACCTGACTAATAAACTCAGGATTATTAGTGCGAATTCTTACTAGTTCTTTGATCGCTGCCTTGAAGTTGCCAAGTCTTTGTTCAATCTGAGCTAGTAACAGTGATGCCCGCACATTCTTCCGATCGAAAGCGAAAGCTTTTTTGATCTGCTCCTTTGCTTTCGCATTTTGATTATCTCTCAGTAACTGTTCTGTCAGTTCACAGCAGTTATGCGCTGCCGCAGCTCGAATCTCATTGTCACGCTTGTGATTACTACTAGTCAGCAGCTGCGATGAACACTCGATAGCCTTAACCCATTCTTTTTCGGTTTGATAGATAGTAATTAAGTGCTTGAGTGCGTCCCATTTTACGCTAGAGCCTTCCTCCAGTATTTCTTTAAGCAGTCTCTCTGCTCTATCAAGAAGCCCCGCCGAGATATAGTCGATGGCAAGTTGCAAGCGCGTGGAATCAGAAAATAGTTTGTCGAGTCCAGGCCGAGCCAGTAGGGCTTGGTGCACTTTAATCGCTTTGTCTACTTTGCCTCGTCTCCGCAATAATGCTCCCAGTGCTAAATGGGTTTCCACCGTGTCGCTATTTATTTCCAGTGCCTTTATGAAGGTATCAATAGCCTCATCCGGTTCATCGTTAAGGAGATAATTTAAACCGACGAAATAATCCGCAAAGATATCTTTAGTTTCCTGAACAGTAGTGGAGGATTTTGGCGCGGACAGTCGCCCAAGAATCCATCCTGCAATTACTGCTATAAGCAATAAAAAATAGATTCCTAAACTATCCACGGTTTACAGATCCTTTAAGCTCATCGCTCTGAGCTGAGACACTTCCTGTTTAGCTTCAGCGAGCTGCTTGCTCAATCTTTTAATTTCGGACTTCGATTTGAGATTTTTGAATATTCCCATTCCAAGTAACAATCCGATTGTCCCACCAATGACAAAGGCACCGATTATCCAGATGGAAACCGGTTGAGCGGGAAACTCCCAAGCCCCAACTGAAATTTGCACGGGAGTCGTATTGAAGTAAGAAAAAGTAATACTGGCGGTAAAAACCAGAATTAGAAATAAATCAGAAAGCAGATTGGAAATCTTTCGCATCTCTTAAATTCCTGCCTTGGCGTGGAGCTAGATTCGTTCAGAATAAATCTGCTGAAAGAAAAACGGCATAACCCATAGGCTATGCCGCTTTATTCTTTAAAGCCTATCGAAAAGTCTAAAGCACTTGTTGCTCAGCCAACATGCTAGTGTTGACCCGATCTCTTAGCTCTTTTCCTGGCTTGAAGTGCGGCACGTATTTACCACTTAAAGCTACTGGAGTTCCAGTCTTTGGATTACGTCCAATTCTCGGTACTCGGTAATGCAGCGAAAAACTGCCAAATCCTCTAATTTCGATTCTACCGCCCTCGGCTAAAACCTGAGACATGTATTCCAGAATCGCTTTGACCGCTAACTCCACATCTTTCGATGACAACTGGGTTTGTTTACCGGCAATGCGGTCGATCAGTTCAGACTTAGTCATAGTTCTCCCCTATACCCCAAATCGTATTCAAACAATCTAACTTGAATTCTAAAGTCAGCACTTAGGACACTCTTTAGAGTGTCCTAAGCTCTCTTGTGAGAGCTCAAAGCCTAACACAATCAAATAGTTAGGCCTACTGCTAACTCTTCTTAGGCCTACTGCTAACCTCTGTTAGGCCTGCAGCTAACTCTTATCCATTTCTGCCTTAATCAAATCACCAATGGTGCCCGGTGATACATCGCTGGCGTCCTGTTTCTTATGGTCCTGCACTGCAGTCTTCTCATCATCAATTGCGATAGCTTTAACCGATAAACTAATCACTCGGTTCTTGCGATCAATACTGACGATCTTCACTTCGATTTCTTCGCCTTCATTAAGCGCATTGCGAGCATCTTCAATCTTATCTCTACTAATCTCTGAGGCTCGCAAGTTTCCTTCTACGCCTTCTTGCATCGTAATAGTCGCTGATTTCGCTTCGATGACAGTTACTGTTCCTTTTACTATGCTGCCTTTTTCAAATTCAGACACATAGTTCATGAACGGATCATCTTCCAATTGCTTTACGCCCAGAGAAATTCGTTCTCTCTCCGGATCAATGGACAGGATGACTGTTTCAATTTCATCGCCTTTCTTGTAGTTGCGAACGGCTTCTTCACCGGTTTCGTCCCAGGAAATATCAGACAGATGTACAAGTCCATCGATATTACCGTCTAAGCCAATGAAAATTCCGAAATCGGTAATTGACTTAATGTTTCCAGAAATTTTATCGCCCTTCTTGAAGTTTTCCGCAAATCCATCCCAAGGATTCTGGAAGCACTGCTTGATGCCGAGGGAAATTCGTCGACGCTCTTCATCGATATCTAAAACCATGACATCGATTTCATCGCCGAGTTGAACAACTTTTGAAGGGTGGATATTTTTATTAGTCCAATCCATTTCAGAGACGTGCACCAAACCTTCCACACCTTCCTCTAATTCCGCAAAACATCCGTAGTCAGTTAGATTAGTAACGACTGCTTTGACTTGCGTATTTTCTGGATAGCGCTGCTTGATAGCTTGCCAAGGATCTTCTCCCAGTTGTTTTAAACCGAGGGAAACACGATTACGATCGCGGTCATATTTGAGGACCTTAACATCTATTTCATCCCCAACATTGACGATTTTATTTGGATGCTTGATTCGCTTCCAACTCATGTCGGTAATGTGCAAGAGACCGTCAACACCACCTAAGTCTACGAATGCACCGTAGTCTGTTAGGTTTTTAACAATACCTTTAACAGACATGCCTTCTTGCAGTTTTTCCAATAAAGCATCGCGCTCTTCAGTGCTAACAGATTCGAGCACTGCACGGCGGGAAACCACTACGTTGTTGCGTTTACGATCGAGTTTAATCAATCGAAATTCAAGTTGCTGACCTTCAAGATGTAAGGTATCGCGGACTGGCCGCACGTCTACCAGTGATCCCGGTAGAAAAGCTCGGATATTGTTAAGATCGACAGTAAATCCACCTTTAACCTTGCCATTGATGACGCCAGTTACGATGTCATTCTTTTCGTAGGCGGCTTCTAATTCCATCCAGGATTCCGCACGCTTGGCTTTCTCTCTGGAGAGACGAGTCTCACCAAATCCGTCTTCGACGGTTTCCAATGCAACTTTTACCTCATCTCCAACTTCGAGAGAGAGATTGCCCTGGTCATCGAGAAATTGTACGCGGGGAATTACGCCTTCAGATTTGAGGCCGGCATGTACTGTGACCCAACCAGTATCTATGTCTATAACGGTACCAGTTACGATGGCACCAGGGGTCATGTCTATTTCGATGAGGCTCTGTTCAAACAGACCCGCAAAATTTTCGCTCATAATAAATCCAACAAATACAGCATGTTACAATATAGTTTTAACGTATATTGCAACTAACCACAATCCAGTAATCGTGGGGCAGTTAATGATTGTTTGCTGATCGCCAATGCTGGTGATACGAACAACAAACAAAAGTTTTTGGAGAACTCTCAGCTGCGTTTTGCTGCAAATAGAACCAATACTTGATCCACCACTTCTTCAATGGTGAGATCAGATGAATCTAGGATTACAGCGTCTTCAGCGGGTTTGAGGGGTGATACAGGACGCTCTGTGTCCCGCTTATCCCGCTCTTTTAGGTCTCGCAGAATAGCATCAATACCCTTAGCAATCAACTGCTTATATCGCCTTTGCGCCCTTTCAGAAACGCTTGCTGTGAGGAAAATTTTGAGGCTTGCATCAGGAAAAACCACCGTTCCCATGTCGCGACCATCGGCTACTAATCCGGGTGCATTTCGGAATTGTAACTGCCGTTCAAACAGTGCATCTCGAGCGGCTGGTATTGCCCCTACCTGTGAGGCAAGGTCGCTGCCAAGATCGGTACGGATAGCAGCGGAGACGTCTTCTCCATTGAGAATTACTGAACCTGGGCCATTACTTCCAAATTCTATTTCCAAAGTTCTAGCTAAATCAGCAACTTGGCTATGATTCGCCAGATCCAGATTGGCCTTGTGGGCGGCAATTCCCAGGATGCGATAGAGGGCACCACTATCCAATAGGCCAAATCCGAGCTGTTTCGCGACCTGCTCGGCTATGGTTCCCTTTCCCGAGCCTGAAGGTCCGTCAATCGCTATTACCGGAATCTCACTCATCCGCACCACATTCGCGTTCGCTAACTTTGATCCCTGCCTGCTGCGCAGTACTGATAAAACCAGGAAACGAAGTGGCTACGTTTGCGCAATCGTTTATTTCAATCGGTGCCGATGCTCTTAATCCTGCGATAACAAATGCCATGGCAATACGATGATCGCCAAAGCTTTCTACCCTTCCACCGCCAATCGGACCTCCTTGAATACGAATTCCATCAACAAAGGTTTCAACTTCTACACCCAAAGTGCGCAAACCAATAGCCATGGCTTCAATTCGATCACTTTCTTTGACCCGCAATTCTTCGGCGCCTCGAAGTTCGGTTACGCCTTCAGCACAAGCAGCTGCGACAAAAAAGACAGGAAACTCATCGATCGCCAATGGAATTTGATTTTCAGGAACGGTAATTCCCTTTAGCTGTGAATATGAAACCAATAAGTCGGCGACCGGCTCTCCGCCGATTTTTCGTTTGTTCGAAAGTTCGATCTCGGCGCCCATCGCTCGCAGCAAATTGATTATTCCATTTCGAGTTGGATTTATTCCGACGTGCTCCAAACACAATGTTGCCCCGGGGGTAATCGTCGCCGCAACCAGGAAAAATGCTGCCGATGAAATGTCTGCTGGCACATCAATACTCGTTCCTTGCAATGTGCCACCACCAGATATTTTGGTTGTTCTTGTACTTTCATCCTGGGCAAGGGAGTATCCAAAACCTTTTAACATGCGCTCGGTATGATCTCGACATGATGCCGGTTCGCTAACCGAGGTATCGCCTTCAGCATAGAGCCCGGCCAGCAGCAAACAGGATTTAACCTGTGCACTGGCTATCTTCATTGAATATTCGATTCCCTTTAATGTTCTACCGGAAATTTTCAGTGGTGGCTTACCATTGTCGACAGATGCAATTTCTGCCCCCATTTCTGTCAAGGGATCGATGACTCTCGCCATTGGCCTTTGATTTAGTGATTCGTCTCCCAACAATTCGCTATCGAATTGTTGCGCGGCTAACAATCCAGCCATAAGACGCATCGCAGTGCCGGAATTTCCCATGTTTAATGGGACTCTTGGCGCCTTAAGACCATCTATGCCAACACCATAGATGGTTAGTTCACCATTATCAGGCCCAATTATGGTAACCCCCATTTCTTGAAATGCTTTGAGTGTATTAAGTGCGTCCTCTCCCTCGAGAAAACCTGATACTTTAGTGGTCCCTTCTGCAATCGACCCTAAGATAATTGCGCGATGAGAAATGGACTTATCACCTGGAACACGAATACTTCCGCTAATCTTACTGCCTGGTTCTACCAGGTAGTTGATTATCGATTTGGAATCGTTATGACTCACTTTGCCACCAAAATACTTTCCAATGAATTCATCCCTAACAATTTTCGCATTCGAAAAATTTTCAACCAATGTATCGTGCTCGGCATTGGTTATTCGCTCTCTGAATACCTGCAGTCGATCAATATACTTATCCAATACTGCAACCGTCGCATCGGCATTTGCAATAAAAATGTCAGACCACATTTTAGCGTTACTTGAGGCCAGCCGACTGAAATCGGCAAAGCCACCGGCGGCATAGCGAAATATATTTTCACTCTGCTGCTGATCGGCCAGCGCATCGACTATTGCATAGGCAAGTAGATGAGGGAGATGGCTAGTCGCAGCTAGAATTTCATCATGCTTGCTTAGTTCCATTCCTAATACGTTTGCATGCAGCAGCCTCCATAGCTCATTAATTTGCGCTACGGCAGCACAGGAACAATGTTCGTGGGGAGTGAGAATGACGTTTCGATCTTTAAAAAGCTCGGCGCTAGAGGCCTGATACCCACTTTGCTCAGAGCCAGCTATTGGATGGCCTGGAACGAAACGTTGCTGAAAGGAATCGAATTGTTTTCGCGCCGCAGCTACTACTGCCGACTTAACACTCGCTACATCTGTGACGATACAATTTGCGTTGCTCAGTGCGGCAATTTCAGGGATTAGCTCAACAGTGGTTAGGGTTGGAAGTGCAATTACAAGAACGTCTGCCTTGGGACACAGCTCTTGCAGCGATCCGGCGTGATCGATGACCCCCTCTTGCAACGCGTTTTTCAGTGCTATTTCGTTCGTATCACAAGCACTAATAACAATTTCACTTGATGCTTTTTTCAGCCCACGAGCAATACTGCCGCCTATTAAACCGAGCCCAATAATTAGAATTTGCTTGGTGACTAGTTCAGACAATCTATAGCCTACTCTTATTTCACTAGTTACTGATTTCAAACGCAGGATATGAACCGAGTACTTTAATCTCTGCCGTACAGGTTTGTAGTCTGCCGAACAGTTCGACGACTATCTCGTCGTTAACATGGCCTTCGAAATCAATAAAAAAAACATAAGCCCAGGCTTCAATTTTTGCTGGACGTGTTTCGATCTTCGTCAGACTGACCTGAAGATTTTCAAATGGCTCTAATATTCTGAACAATGCACCTGGCTTGTTCTCTGCATAGATCAATACACTGGTTTTATCGTTGCCACTGGGCTCAGTGCCGTGGTTAGCCAATACCAGAAAGCGGGTGCTGTTGTGTTCTTGATCCTGAATCTTCTCTGTTTGGGCGCGAAGCCCATAAACATCAGCCGCTAATGCTCCTGCAATCGCTGCCACTGAAGAGTCTTCTAAAGCGAGTTTTGCAGCCTGGGCATTACTGGAACACTCAACTAGTTCCACGTTGGGAAAATTTTGCTGAATCCAATTTCGGCATTGAGCCAGGGATTGTTTGTGCGAGGCGATTTTCTTAACGCTACTTAGTTCTGTGTCAGGATGAGTTAACAAATTGTGGTCGATTGGAACGATCTCTTCGCCAACGATCTGCAGCTTGCTATCAATCAAGCAATCCTGAGTATTGTTTACCGCGCCTTCGGTAGAGTTTTCCACCGGCACCACACCGTAATTCACCTTTTTAGAAGCAACGGCAGTGAATACATCATCAATGCTATTACAGTCCTGTAGATGACAGTCTTTACCGAAGTGATTTACGACAGCGGCCTGGGAAAAAGTCCCCTCGGGTCCCAGATATGCAACTTTTACTCGATCGTTCAAGCTTTGCTCCTTAGAGCATTTGGATATGTCGAAGTAGAATTTATACGATGTAGAAAATTTCTAAGAGTAAAGCTTATTCAGAATCCTGTGCAGATTCAATTAGCTCATCTTCAGGCTCATCGACTTGTTCCAGTCCAACAAGTTTCTCGCCTTGTTTAAGTTTGATTAGGCGGACTCCCTGAGTATTTCGCCCCTGCACTGAGACTTCCTCTACGCGAGTACGAACCAGCGTGCCCTTATCTGAAATCAGCATAATTTCGTCATTCTCTGACACTTGCACGGCACCAACCACTGCACCATTTCTGTCACTGGTTTGGATCCCGATAACTCCCTGCCCTCCGCGACCGTAAACTGGGTAATCAGAAATGTTTGTGCGTTTTCCATAGCCGTTTTCACTTACTGTTAATACTTGCTTGTTGTCATCAGGAATAATCAGGGAAATCATTCGGAATCCTGATGCCATCTTTATGCCGCGAACACCTCGAGCAGTTCTTCCCATCGGTCTAACGTCGTCTTCTTTAAAGCGTATTGTTTTGCCACTACTGCTAACCAGCATGACGTCTTTTTCGCCATCGGTAATTGCTGTCCCTACAAGCTCGTCCCCTTCTTCTAATTCAATCGCTCTAAGTCCTACGCTAGGTTGCCGAGCGAAATTATTTAGACCGGTTTTCTTTACCGTACCGTCGGCAGTGGCCATGAAGACAAAATGCTCATCATCATATTCTTTAACCGGCAACATACTAGTAATCCGCTCGCCCTCTTCCAGAGGCAATATATTTATGATTGGCTTGCCGCGAGAAGTACGACTTGCAACCGGAATTAGAAATACCTTGAGCCAATAAACCTTACCTACGCTGCTGAAGCACAATAAAGTGTCATGGGTGCTTGCTATCAACAGATGCTCTACGAAATCTTCGTCCTTAACCGACGCAGCAGCTTTTCCCATACCGCCGCGGCGTTGCGCTGTATAGTCTGCTAAGGGCTGAGTCTTGGCATAGCCGCTTTGAGATATGGTAACAACGCGATCTTCTTCTGTAATCAAATCCTCTATGGTGAGATCTTGTTGCGAACCAACAATTTCGGTTCGTCTTTCGTCCCCATATTCTTTCTGGACTTGTTCTAACTCTTCTCTAACAACACTCAATAGCCGTGACTGGTTTTCAAGAATATCGATGTAATCGGCAATTTGTTTCAGCAATTCCTTGTAGTCATTAATGAGCTTCTCATGCTCCAGCCCGGTTAAGCGATGTAGGCGCAATTCAAGAATCGCTTGGGCTTGCTCAGGGGAAAGAAAATATTCTTGATCTTTGAGTCCGTAACGTTCTTCCAATTCATCTGGACGGCAGGCATCGGGTCCAACTTCACCCAACATTGCCAGCACGCTATCAGACTTCCAGGATCTTCCCAGTAATTTTTCTTTAGCTTCCGCTGAGGTAGGTGAGCTTTTAATTAGTTCTATAACCGCATCGATGTTTGCCAGAGCTACTGCTAGCCCTTCCAGTATGTGCCCTCTTTCTCTGGCTTTGCGCAGTAAGTATGCCGTGCGTCGGGAAACAACTTCGCGGCGATGTCTAATGAACGCATCTAGCACTTCTTTCAAATTTAATAGCCGCGGCTGTCCGTCCACCAGGGCAACCATATTTATGCCAAATACCGATTGCATTTGGGTTTGGGCATAAAGGTTGTTTAGGACTACATCACCCATTTCTCCTTTCCGGAGTTCAATAACGATTCTTAAGCCATCTTTATCCGATTCATCCCGCAGTTCGGTAATGCCCTCAATCTTTTTCTCTTTAACTAATTCAGCAATACGTTCGATCAGTTTTGATTTATTTAACTGGTAAGGAATTTCCGTAACGATAATACTTTCTTTGCCCGATTTTTCATTCGTAATAACATCTGCCTTGGCTCGAACATAGATTCGACCGCGGCCTGTGCGATAAGCCTGAATGATGCCGGCTTTACCATTAATAATTCCTGCCGTTGGAAAATCGGGACCTTGGATGTGCTCCATCAGGGCATCGACTTCGAGATCAGAGTCGTCTAATAACGCCAGCGCTCCATTCACCACTTCAGTAAGATTGTGGGGAGGGATATTGGTTGCCATTCCCACAGCAATACCAGATGAGCCATTAACCAGGAGATTGGGAATCTGAGTTGGCAGCACGTCTGGGATGTCTTCAGTGGCATCGTAATTTGGCGAGAAATCAACCGTGTCCTTATCGAGGTCTGATAATAAATCATGAGCAATCTTGGCCATACGAATTTCGGTGTAACGCATGGCAGCAGCAGCATCGCCGTCAATGGAACCAAAATTTCCCTGACCATCTACCAAGGGATAACGTAATGAAAAATTCTGTGCTAAGCGGACGATTGTGTCGTAAACAGCTGAATCGCCATGGGGGTGATATTTACCAATAACATCTCCGACCACACGCGCCGATTTCTTATAAGGCTTGTTGTAGTCATTCGACAGCACATTCATGGCAAATAGCACACGTCTGTGCACCGGTTTTAAGCCATCTCTTACATCCGGCAAAGCACGTCCTACGATTACGCTCATCGCATAGGCCAGATAAGATTCACGCATTTCACTTTCTAATGCGACAGGCAAAACCTGTTTGGCAAACTCAGACATAGATTAGCTTTTTCCTAAAAGAGTGATGGGTACAACAGAGCTGATTGAGGGTAGTTGTGTTGTGCTATTTGTAAGAGAATTTTTATTATCCATTGGTATTTTTAACGGCCGAACTTCTCAATTTTTAGCCTATTTTCAGCTGATTTCCAGCTCAAAAAATAAGCAAAATTTCGGCTTTGAAACGAAGTGCAAATTCTACCATAAACCAACCGTAAAAAGATACTGAAAAGGGAAATTTGGGTTGTATTTTTTCTTTTATATATCAACACCTTAGAAGAGTTTTTAGCAGGGGTTTTGGAACGCGCTATTTTATCAATTTACAGGTATAATCCCGGCCCAGTTTTGAAGCAAAAATTGAGCGGAAATTTCGTCAAAATTTGCACAATTCAAACTTGATTTAAAGTCTGCTGGAGTGCGGTTAGTTTATGGAAGTTGATCTAATAATTAAGGCGAAATGGATAATTCCTGTGGTCCCTCGCGGACAGGTACTAAACGATCACGCCATTGCTCTTAAAGACAAAAAAATTCTTGCTTTAGGACCCGCCGACAGCATCTGCGAACAACATCAATCTGATAACATTATCAGCTTGGTTAATCACGCCCTCATCCCTGGGCTCGTCAATGCTCACGGCCATACACCGATGGCGCTATTGCGTGGAGCTGCCGATGACATCCCCTTAAAAGAATGGCTGGAAGAGAAAATCTGGCCCCTTGAAGGCAGCTTGGTGGATCGTCAGTTCGTATTCGATGGCGCGACTCTTGCCATTGCAGAAATGATTAGATCTGGCACCACCTGTTTTGCCGATATGTATTTTTTCCCTGATGAAGTTGCCAGAGCCGCAATTGCCGCTCATGTCCGCGTGCAATTGGCTAGCCCTGTATTAGATTTCCCAACTGTGTGGGCACAGGATGCTGACGAATATATTCTCAAAGCGACTCAGCTCCACGATGATTATCGGGATAATGAGTTAGTTTCTACTGCGTTTGGTCCCCATGCGCCCTACACCGTTTCTGATGCTCCTCTGCAAAAATTAGGCGTCTTAGCTGAAGAACTAGACCTGCCGGTGCATATGCATGTGCATGAAACTGCGCAAGAGGTTAAAGACGCAGTGGCAAGCGATGGTAGGAGACCGATCCAACGTCTACACGAACTCGGCTTGTTAACACCGCGTCTCAATTGCATACATGCAACTCAACTCAATGATGATGAGATGAATTTACTTGCTCAACATGGAGCACATGTCTTGCATTGCCCAGAATCCAACATGAAACTTGCCAGCGGATTTTGCCCGGTGGCGAAATTATTAGACAAGGGCATTAACGTTGGCCTGGGTACTGACGGCGCCGCCAGTAACAATGATTTAGATATGTTTACTGAAATGCGATCTGCCGCACTCATGGCGAAAGCGGTTAGCGGAGACGCGGGTGCGGTTCCCGCTGCAACTGCGCTTGAAATGTCGACTATAAATGGGGCGAAAGCACTTGGTTTAGATGCAGAAATTGGCAGCCTCGAAGTGGGTAAATATGGCGACATCAGCGCAATTAATTTGGATGCATTTAACTCTCAGCCGGTAAACAATCCCCTTTCCCATTTGGTCTATGCTGTTAATTCAACTCAGGTTAGCCATGTTTGGTGTGCAGGAATGCCTCTATTAGAAGATGGCAACTTGCTTACCTTGGAAAGAGATAAAATTTATCAGTCAGCACTCAGTTGGCAATCAAAAGTCGCTGCAGGATAGAATCACTAGCATGGAAAATGTCGACGAACTCGAGATCAAAAAGTTTGAAGAACTAGCCTCACGCTGGTGGGATCCAAACAGCGAGTTCAAACCGCTGCATGAAATTAATCCACTTCGAATGAATTACATAAGCAGACAGATTAACCTCGCCGGCAAATCAGTGCTTGATATTGGTTGTGGTGGAGGAATTCTGGCGGAATCTATGGCCCATCATTGCGCCAAGGTGACAGCGATCGATCTGGCGGATGCATCGTTATCCGTAGCCAGGCTGCATCAACTGGAAAGCAAGCTGAACATTGATTACCGAAAATCATCCGCTGAAGAAATGGCGCTAGCAGAGCCAGAACAATTCGATGTGGTTACTTGTCTGGAGATGTTGGAACACGTTCCGGAACCCAGTTCAGTGGCTGCCGCTTGCTTTAACCTGGTTAAACCCGGAGGCCTGGTATTCTTTTCAACGATTAATCGTAATCCCAAGTCATATCTCTTTGCCATTGTCGCAGCAGAATACTTATTAAGCCTTATACCAAGGGGAACTCATGATTACGCTAGGTTTATTCGCCCCTCTGAACTTGCTAGGTGGTGTCGGGAGAGCGGATTAGACTTAAGAGGTCAAATTGGAATGGGCTACAACCCACTCACTAAACGTTATTTTCTGGAAGAAAATGTCGATGTAAATTACATTGCCTTCTTCGAGAAACCTGCCAACTAAGAGTAGTATTGTGACTCTTCAAACATCCATAGAATGTGTGTTGTTCGATTTAGACGGAACTCTGATTGATACAGCACCAGACTTCATTAAAGTTGTAAACAAGCTTTTGGCTGAACAACAAAAGCCTCCTATAGATTCAGAACTCATTTATCAAACCGTATCAGACGGAGCTCGCGCTTTAGTAAAGCTGGCCTTCCAAATCGAAGAAGACGCAAAAGAATTCGCCACGCTAAATCAAAGACTCCTGGATCTTTACCAGGAACAGATCGAAATCACTGAATCATTGCTCTATCCCGGCTTGAACCAATTATTAGAGCAATTGGAAGAAAACAGTATTCCGTGGGGAATAGTCACTAATAAGCCTGAACTATACGCCAGCGCCTTGTTGAACAAACTGACACTCAATGAACGCTGCGGTGTCCTGGTTTGCCCCGATCACGTAGAAAACCGTAAACCTCATCCAGAACCCATTCTTCTCGCTTGCGAAAAGCTCAACTGCGAAACCGATAAGACTGTTTATATTGGTGATCATTTACGGGATATTCAGGCGGCGAAAAATGCTGATGTAATTGCCATAGCAGCTGCCTATGGTTATTTGAATTCCAGTTCTAAAGTTGAAGAATGGTATGCAGATTTTATCGTGCAGCAGTCTGACCAGATTAAACCCTTACTTAATATATTAACCTTTGCGTAGCGCTATGTTTGATTATGAAGCCCCAAAAGATTTATTGGAAAATAGAAATATTTTAGTAACCGGGGCGAGTGATGGCATTGGAAAATGCTGTGCGAAAAGTTTTGCCCAGCACGGCGCCAATCTCATTTTGCTGGGCAGCTCTCAGGAAAAGTTAGAGCAGTTGTATGACGAAATTGAAGCAATAAATCCTGGCAAAGTAACGATTCAGCCGATTGACTTTAATTCTGCTGATGAAAACAACTACCAGGAACTCAGCGAATCCGTGGCTGAGAATTTTGCTCAGTTGGATGGGTTATTACTTAATGCAGGAGTACTTGGGGCTCGAGTTCCTATCGAGTTTTATCCCACAGAAACTTGGAAGGACACAATACAAGTCAATTTGCACTCTGCTTTTATGCTAACTAAAGCTTTACTCCCTAGTTTGCGACTCTCTGAAGATGCCCGACTTCTCTTTATTTCATCCAGTGTAGGCCGCAAAGGCCGCGCCCATTGGGGAGCTTATTCTGTATCTAAATTTGCTGTCGAAGGGCTCATGCAAACCCTGGCAGAAGAATTAGAAAAAACCAGCGCGATTCGGGTAAATAGCTTAAATCCTGGAGCAACCAAAACCGCCATGCGCCAAGCTGCCTATCCGGCCGAGAATCCTGATTCACAGCCAACGGCGGAATCTCTAATGCCAGTCTATCTGTATCTATTCAGTGAAGCGGCGCAATCGATTCATGGACAGGCTATCGATGCTAAAGGTTTCGATCCCGGCAATTATTTGCCGCTTTCAAAGTAAGGCCTCCAAAACATTAACATTCCTTGCCGCCCATTCTCGGCGACAAGAGCTTGCCACGCTCGTTAACCTACTGAAAAAACAACAGAAAACACAAAGACCGTGAAATTGGCACAGTAATCGCTTTGTAGCTATTAGCTCAAAGTAGTAATGGATTACTCAGCTCTAGATAGAGCTGTCAAAGCCAGGAGGAAATCATGGCCACACCACTAACGAGTTCGAACACTATTGAATTCAATAGTGCGAAACGTGTTACGCGCAATCGTGACGTCGAGCTCGAGCAGGACAAGTATCAACAACTAAAATTCAAACTTAGTTCGATTTTACAAAGCAGTCTGGAACTGGAACAGGTACTCGGGATTTTTCACGATGAACTACAGTCCGTAATTGAACTAAATGGTCTAAGTTACTTTAATGAAAGCCGAAAAATCAGATTAAACACCGGCCGTAAAGCGACACATAGCTGCGGCTATCGACTGATTACTCAAAACGACTATTTGGGCGAATTGAATTTTTATCGCGGCAAGCGTTTTACCGAATTTGACCTTGAGCTAATAGAAGATGTACTAGGAACCTTAATCTGTCCGCTTCGCAACGCCTTGCAATATCGCGAAGCCATCATTGCCTCATTAACCGATCCATTGACTGGCGCTGGCAACAGGATTGCACTCGACAGTACTCTACGAAGAGAAATTGAACTAGCTAAAAGGCATCGATCTCCTCTCTCATTGTTACTCATAGATGTGGATGATTTCAAAAACATTAATGACAAATTGGGGCATAAAACCGGTGATCTCGTTCTTAAGGAATTAGTCAGTGTCTTGAATGATATAAACCGCCAAACCGATTTATCTTTTCGATACGGCGGCGAAGAGTTCGTCGTTCTTCTCAATGAAACCAATCTGCCAGGGGCACTAGTCATCGCCCAGCGGCTTCGAGAGGCAATAGAAGAGAATGAAGTTGAAATAGCCGGAGAGTCATTAAGCGTTACGGTCAGTATTGGTGCCACTGCGTTAAAGCAGTCCGATAGCAGAGACAGTTTTTTCCGCCGTGCAGACAAGGCCCTCTATAAAGCAAAAGACTCAGGCAAAAATCAAGTTTCAGGCATATAACAAGCGAAGGAAGTTACGAGAGAATTAACATGGTCGTTTCAATTCAGTCAATCGATAAGAGCCAACAAAACAGGCGCAATTCGGCACAGCTAAACTCACAAACATGTCTGTCTTCAATTGAAGAAGACAAGCTGCAGCTGATTACCTGTTTGCAATCAACATTAGACCTGGAACTAATGCTGAACAAGTTTTTGGAAAGTCTCAATGACTTTGTCAAAGTAGACGGGATTTACTATCAGGAAGATGAACGCGATCTCAAGTTAAAATTGGGCAGGCAAAGTGGTCACAGTTGTGGTTATCGACTCATCAATAATGAAACCAGTTTTGGTGAACTCGTCTTTAAACGCAGCAAACGTTTCAGCGAAGAAGAATTACAGCAAATTGAAAGCTTTGTAATTCTTCTGTTAATTCCGATTGGCAATGCACTTAAATACTTGGATGCAGTTGAACAGGCAATAGCAGAACCTGTTGCTAATATTGGCGACAAAGTTTTACTAGAACACACGCTAGTTCGAGAAATCGAACTGGCAAAACGACACAATCATTCCTTGTCTCTATTAACACTACATTTTGAGTGCAGCGCTCAAAAGAAAACAACAAAACTGCCACTAAATATAGTCAACACCATCAAAGACGTTGTCTACGACGTGTGCCGAAATACGGATAGACTATTTCGCAGTGGAGGTAAGGAATTTCGACTTATCATGCATAATGATGCTTCGGGTGCCAGACCCATAGCAAAACGAATAGAACGATCTCTGCGCAAGGCATTTAACGAAGACGATGGCTATGGCCTGGAAGTTTCGTCTGGATTTTCTACCTTAACCGGAACAGACTCCGTAAAAAGCCTGGTTGAGCGTGCCAAGAACCAAATGCTTAAGTCTGCGCGTTAACAAACTTAACTAATTTTTCGACTTCATTCTTGGCGAGTTCTTGATACTCGCCTTTTCTTACCGTGCTCGGAATAAATATGGGACCAAAGCGAACGCGCTTTAGTCTGCTTACTTTCAGACCCTGGGATTCCCATAACTTCCGCACTTCCCTGTTTCTTCCTTCCATAACAACAACGTGGTACCACTGATTAATCCCTTCTCCTGCGAAGTATTGAATGTCAGTGAAGCGGCACAGATGGTCATCGATAATGATGCCCTCATGCATGCTTTGAACCATGGCTGGCGTAACCTCTCCCATTACTCTGACCGCATACTCTCTTTCCACCATGGAGCTTGGGTGGGTCAGTTTATTAGCCAGTTCGCCGTCGGTAGTAAACAGCAGTAATCCGCTAGTATTTATATCGAGTCTGCCTATCGATACCCACCGACCGTGCTTCAATGGAGGCAATTTGTCGAACACTGTAGGTCTGCCTTCTGGGTCTTTGCGCGTACAAATTTCATCTTCAGGCTTGTTGTAGAGGATTACCCTCCTGTCATGACGAATCTTTTTCTGCGGGGCTAGCTTCTTTCCATCGACGACTATTTTATCGTCGTCATCCACTCTGGCGCCGATTTCCGCAATCTTCCCGTTTACTCTTATCCTACCCTCGGCTATCCAGGACTCAATTTCGCGACGCGAACCGAAACCAGCTCGGGCAAGCACTTTCTGCAATTTTTCAGACATATGAATTGTGTTTTGGAAAGATTAGGGCGGCTAGAATAATTTGTGGCTGCTAACGATTTTCATCGTGATCATCGCCAATATAATTAATCTCATTAGTGTCTTCGCTAAAACCTTCATCAGGAAGACTGTCTTCAATTACAAATTCTATTGCAGCTGAGCCGTCTTCAATTTCCTCTTGCTCGTCCTCAACGGAATTTGCGTCTTCAACTTCAGTAAATTCAAACTCAGTAATATCTTCATCCTGAACTTGATTCTTATTTCCGTGCAGCGGGATTACATTAGATTCATGTTCAACATCTTCAATTTCTTCGTTCGTTTCTTCTTCGGAATCTTCGCTGTCAGAATTCTTGCGCAAATTTCTTTCAAATTCTTCATTGGCGGCGATGTCATCGTCCGTTAGGCCGATGTCCAAGTCATCTTCATCGTCGTCAATCTCTTCGTCGGGTTCTTCTTCAGCCACTTCGTCCTCGGCCTCTTCAGCTTCATCGGATTCTTCTTTTTCCAGCAGCTCTTCCGGCACTCCCATGCGCAAAATTTCGTCCAGTGGCTTCTTTGCAAGCTCTACTGCTTCTTCTTCGGCTATAAGTTCTGCTTCTTCTGCAGCGGTAAGGGCTCGACTCTCTTCATCAGCGTTCTCATCCGGCAGTTCGAGAATCCGAGACTGTAATAATTCTTCATTTAAATCGAACTCAGGCTCAGGTGGCTCTAGTTCCTTTACCTCTGACAATGGAGGTAATCCTTGCAGGCTCTTTAAATTGAAATAGTCCAGGAAAAGCTTGGTAATGGCAAACATTGCAGGTCTTCCGGGAACATCTCGGTGCCCTACAACTCGAATCCAATCTCGATCGATGAGGGTTCTAATAATATTAGGACTAACACTGACACCTCGAATTTCTTCGATATCGCCACGGGTAATTGGTTGTCGATAAGCAATTAAAGACAGAGTCTCCAATAAGGCCCTGGTATAGCGCGGTGGTTTCTCTTCCCAAAGCTTTGCTACCCATTCACTGAGTTCTTGCTTAACCTGAAAGCGATAACCAGATGCAACTTCTTTAAGTTCGAAACCACGACCATCACATTCCTCTGCAATAGCCTGCAATACAGTTTTCAATTCCTTCTTGTCGGGGCGCTCTCTCTTGGAGAAGACTTGTGCAATATTGTCCAGGGTCAGTGGCCGCCCGGCGGCGAGTAACAAACCCTCAACGATCATCTTCACCTTATTGTCGACATCACTTGCCACTACAGCCTCTCCTTAACTTCTAGACTTTAAGTGTATTGGTCCAAAGGGGTCTGATTGCACAATCTCGACCATTGAATCTTTCATCAGTTCCATTACTGCCAGAAATGTCACAACCACTCCCAAACGACCTTCGTCTTTGGATAATAATGAAGCTAGCGGTACAAATTTGTGATCTGACAAGCGCACCATGATCTCGGACATTTTCTCCCGGGTTGAAAGGGTTTCGAATTGAATGTGATGGTGCTCAAACATATCTGCCCTTTTTAAGACCCCGGAAAGGGCAATTAAAATTTCCTGCAGATCGACATCTGGATCTGGCGTTATCCGCTCAATCTCTGGCAGTGCCGCTCCCGCTCGATGAATGTTCCTATCCATCCGTGGCAGTTCGTTAATATCTTCAGCTGCCTGCTTATAACGCTCATACTCTTGCAAGCGCCTGATAAGTTCCATCCGCGGATCACCTTCTTCCGCTTCCTCGTCATCCTGCCGGGGTAATAGAATTCGGGATTTGATTTCAGCCAACATGGCAGCCATGACAAGATATTCTGCCGCCAACTCAAATTGACTCGCCTGCATCAGCTCCACATAGGCCATGTACTGATCAGTGATATCAGCCACGTTGATTTCAAGGATATCTATGTTCTGGCGCTTTATTAGGTACAGCAGTAGGTCGAGGGGTCCTTCAAAGGCCTCGAGAAAAATCTCCAGAGCATCCGGTGGAATATAAAGATCCTTCGGCACCTCGGTAATGGCTTCACCATCGACATAAGCTAGTGGCAGCTCGGTCTGCTCTGGATCGGCATTGTCTTCAGTATTTTCTAACTGCTGACTAAGAGGGTTATTTTCTGGAGGGGAATCTGACTCCCCTTGGGGATCAAGGTTATCGGATCCGGTGTCGGTACCAGTAATCGTCAATCTAGTGGTCCGTGTAACTCAGCTATAGGCCGCATTTTACCTCAATTGCCTAGGAAAAGCTCACGGTTCGCGGCGTTTTTAGTCACTTACCAGCTCGTTAATCCCATGGCTGTACGTACCTCGGCAAGAGTTTCCTTGGCCCGGTCCCGCGCGGTCTCGTTTCCCTCTGCAATAATCGACCTCACCATGTCAGGATCTTTCACATATTGCTCAGCTTCCTTCTGAATGGGTTCTAATTCCGACACGACCGCATTAATCACGGGCTTTTTGCATTCCAGGCAACCGATGCCAGCGCTCTTACAGCCTTCTACTACCCAGTCTTTGGTTTTTTCATCGGAGTAAGTCTGATGCAGCTGCCAGACCGGACATTTTTCTGGATCCCCAGGATCGGTTAAACGTACTCGAGCCGGATCAGTCGGCATCGTGCTGATCTTCTTTTCAACTTCTTCCAAGGGCTCCCGTAAACTGATCGTATTGTTATAGGATTTGGACATTTTTTGACCATCTAATCCAGGCATTTTTGAAGAAGGGGTTAGTAAGGATTGGGGTTCCGCCAGAATCATTTTCCCACCCCCTTCGAGATAACCGTATAACCTTTCCCGATCCCCTAATGAGATGTTTTGCTGTTCGGAAACTAGCGCCTTGGCTTTTTCCAACGCTTCTTGATCGCCCTGCTCTTGAAACGAAGTGCGCAATTGCGAATAGAGTTTCGCTGCCTTCTTACCCATTTTCTTAATTGCCGCTAAGGCATTTTCTTCGAATCCAGGTTCGCGGCCATAAATGTGATTAAAACGACGAGCCACCTCCCGCGTTAATTCCACATGTGCGACTTGATCTTCACCAACAGGTACAAAGCCTGCCCGGTAAATTAATATGTCCGCCGCCTGTAGAAGTGGATACCCCAGGAAGCCATAGGTTCCTAATTCCTTTTCCTGCAATTTCTCTTGCTGATCTTTGTAACTGGGCACCCTCTCCAACCAGCCTAAAGGTGTGGTCATAGAAAGCAGCAAATGCAGTTCTGCATGCTCCGGAACTTTTGATTGGACAAATAATGCAGCCGATCCTGGATTAACACCCACAGCTAACCAATCGATGACCATATCGATGGTGTGTTGTTCAAATATCGTGGGTTCACCGTAGTGCGTAGTTAGGGCGTGCCAATCCGCAACGAAAAAGAAGCACTCATATTCATGCTGAAGTTGCACCCAGTTATTGAGTACCCCGTGTAAATGCCCCAAATGCAATTGACCGGTTGGCCGCATTCCAGAAAGCACACGCTGCTGAGAATTTACCGTTGACAATCCAAACTCCTAAATTGACATTTCCCCTGATTAATCAGGATAAGTTTAATGAAGTAATTCCGCACCTATTGGAATGGTTCGGGATCACCCTTTCCTACACGCATTACTTCAGGAACTCCTTCAACCAAATCTATCATGGTAGTGGGTTCCAGGCCGCAGGCTCCTCCATCTATTATGAGATCGACCAATTTGCCAATCTTTAAACGCATTTCGTAAGGATCGACTAAGCGTTCTTCTTCATCCGGCAAGATGAGGCTGGTGCTCATGATTGGCTCACCGAGCATGGTTAGCAAGGATTGAGCTATTTGATTTTCAGGAACTCTCAGTCCAATCGTCTTGCGCTTCGGATGCATAAGTCGACGCGGAACTTCCGCCGTCGCTTTCAAAATAAATGTGTAAGGGCCTGGTGTGTAAGCTTTTAATATTCGGTAAGCACTGTTGTGTACCTTGGCATAGCTAGCGAGTGATGAGAGATCGCTACAGACCAAGGTGAAATTATGACGTGTATCTAACTGCCGTATGCGCCGAATTCTCTCCAGCGCTGATTTATCGCCGATATGGCAGCCAAGAGCATAGGTTGAATCTGTCGGATAGACGATCACACCACCCTTCAGCAGTATCTCTACTGCCTGCTTTACTACTCTGGGTTCCGGATTGACCGGATGTACTTGCAGGAATTCAGCCATTCACCGCTCATGCCGCATAAACTCTGATTATCCGGCTCCTAAAAAGGAGTGAGATTCTATTACAACCAGCTGATAAAAGCAGACAGTAATCAACAAATGAATTAAGATGGCGCGGCTTAATGCCGTACTGAAGGGCTCCAATGAAGCAGTTTCTCGACTACATCCCCTTATTAGTTTTTTTCACCGTTTGGACTATGGATGAACGTGTCGTATCCATTGCCGGGTTTGAACGAACTGTGGGAGGAATCTTTAGCGCAGCGGAAGTGCTATTGGTGGTTTCGATATTGGTTTACGGAACATTGTTTCTGGTACAGAAACGCCTCGATAAGTTTCAATGGATTACTTTGGGAGGTGTAGTATTTTTCTGCACCCTCACTATTACCTTTCAAAGCGTTACTTTTCTCAAGTGGAAAGCACCGATAGTTAACTGGATATTTGCCAGCATATTTTTTGCTTCTCGATTCATTAGTGAGAAGCCTGCAATCGAACATATGATGGGTCACACCCTAGAAGCACCGAAAGAACTTTGGCATAAACTCAATAACTATTGGATTTACTATTTCATCGTACTGGGAATAATAAATTTGGTGGTCGCTTTTACCCTCAGCGAAGCAGCCTGGATTCAATTCAAAGTATTTGGCAATCTAATTCTTACTTTTGTTTTTGTGTTTGCACAAATGCCACTGCTGGCTAAATACATTGAAGTCGAAGAAGATGAAAATACTTCCGATTCGACATCAGAAGAATCTGTTTAACCTCGAGTAAAACTCATGTACTACGCAATCATGAGCGAAGATGTGGACAACAGCCTGGAAAAAAGAAAGTCTGCACGACCAGCTCACCTAGATCGCTTGAATCAACTCGCGCAGCAAAAAAGATTGCTGGCCGCCGGCCCTCATCCGGCAGTTGATAGCGAAGAACCTGGCGAGGCGGGTTTTAGTGGCAGCTTGGTAATCGCGGAATTTGATAGCCTTGAACAGGCCCAGGCATGGGCAGACGCAGACCCCTATGTTGCCGCTGGCGTATATAAAAAAGTAACAGTTAAGCCGTTTAAAAAAGTTTTGTAGGCACTTAATTTGCAGTTGATGCAGGCGCGGCTTTTAACTCGGGATATAGTTGATCTAAAATTTCATTCCATTCCGTTAGCTGTTCGCTGCGTCTAGAAAATACGTCAGAAGGATCACCTTCAATCGTAATTGAATTAATTACATCTCTTCTTCGAATTTGATAAACAACTTGTTGCCCATCGGTAACTCGTCCAAAAACCGAATGCAATCCATCCAGGTGCGGTGTGGCCAGGTGAGTGATAAAAAATTGGCTGCCGTCAGTGCCGGGCCCGGAATTTGCCATAGATAAGATACCCGGCTGATTATGTTTGAGAATAATTTCTCCGCGAAATTGATAACCAGGACCACCCGTGCCATTCCCTAGTGGGTCGCCCCCCTGCACCATAAAATTTCGTTCGACACGGTGAAATGTCAGCCCGTCATAGAATCCCCGCATGACAAGATTGACAAAATTCGCAACCGTGGTTGGGGCTGCTCTTTCGTTCAGCTCAGCGCGAATCACACCTTTCGAAGTATCTATTACTACTTCCAGCTGGGCATGGGCTGGCAATGTCACCAGCATTAACGTAACGATTAGAGCTATTTTATTTAGGTATTTGGATATCGGTTTCATTTTAAATCTATTCACAAATTATCGATCGGACTCGGCTAAAGACTGTATTCCAGTATGACAGGCGCATGATCTGAAAAGTTCTGTTCAGTATAGATTTCGGCCGATTTAATTTTATCCTTTAAACCTGGAGTAACAACGTGATAGTCCAGTCTCCATCCCACGTTGTTGGCCCTGGCCTGGCCCCTATTCGACCACCAGGAATACTGGTCTTCCTCTTCGTTCACAACCCGAAAAGCATCGACATAGCCAACATCATCATAGAGTTCATCAAGCCATTGTCTTTCTTCAGGCAAAAAACCAGAATTTTTCTGATTGGGGCGCCAGTTTTTGAGATCGATTTCCTTATGACAGATGTTCCAGTCGGCACAGATAATGAATTCTCTTCTTTTTCTGCGTAAGGATTTCATGTGTTGCATGTAATCATCCATAAAATGCATCTTTCTGCGCTGGCGCTCTTCCCCTGCAGAACCTGAAGGAAGATATAACGATGCAATGCTCAAGCCATCAAAGTCTGCCTGAATATATCTACCTTCAGTATCTGCAATTTCGAATCCCAATCCTCGACTAATTTTTTTAGGCTCACGCTTCGAATAGAGAGCGGTACCTGAATAGCCTTTTTTAAGCGCGTCATAGTAATGGCAGTGGTAATTGTCAGGGTGGAATATTGGATCAGAGAGTTGATCAATCTGAGCTTTAGTTTCCTGGAGGCAAACTGCATCAAAGTCTTGAGTTTGTAGCCAATCGAAAAAGCCTTTGCGCGCGGCGGCTCTGATTCCATTACAGTTTAGGGTCATGATTCGCATTAAGTCAGTCTCGATTTCGCAGGAAAGCGTGCAATTCTAACGGCTGCTACGCCAGGAAACTAGTCGATCGAATATCTTAGCTAAAGAGCGATTCTGCGGCACGAACAAGAGGCTTCATGAAATATTGGGAATCTGGCGTGACACTTACTTTCACATTGAACTTAATCAGTTCTCGCTCCACTACGGGACCAATTGCAGCAACTGGGGTTGTAGCTAGTCCCGCATTAAGCGCCTCCTGCAAATCATGCTCCGCTGCTACAGAAAACAATCTTTTAACCTGGGATTTACTGGTAAAGGCAAGTAGATCAACTTCACCTTTCTGTAATTGTGCGATTAGCTGCTTCACTTGTTCGGCATCACTGTCCGCCGCATAAATATAAGGTGCGACCCTATGAATTACACCGACATTAGCGTTTTCCAAAAACTCTATGAGTGGCAAATTTGGCTCCATCCCATAAAGCTGAACTGCAACAACAGCACCGCTTAATTGCAATGACTTCAGGGATTCGATTATTCCTTCGGTTGTGGGCGTGGTTCCAACTAGGTTTGCGTCCAATCCGATTTCTTTTAATGCCCTCCCTGGTTTAGGACCGCGGCAAACCTTTACTACATCTGCAAGCACTGCAATGAACTGTTGCCGAATGCCGCTACGGTCTGCGGCCGCCACTAAGCGACGCAAGCCTTCACCGGTAAGTAATACCAAAATCCCCGGCGGCTCCTCGATAAAGCAACGCAACCATTTACTCACTGCTTCCTGGTCTGGCGAATCGAGAATGGTGACTAGAGGTACTCGTAGAACTCTGGCCTGCCGCCGTTCAAACAGGGCAGCAAGCACATCTAACTGACGGCTCTCAGAGAGAGCGATGGTTTTGCCATTCAAAGGGGACTGTAGCAGCGGCTTCTTATCTTTCATGCCGCTATTGTAGCGAATTGAGTTATGGGTGAATTCCGGTAATTAGCATAGTAGCTACCAAGAAAAGACCGATACAGAAGCTTAAGCGCAAGCTATTACAGGTGGCACATTTTGTTTTGAACTGCATTTCGACTCCCTGTCATCGATCAATTGCTAAGTTTTCAAAACCCAACTCATGCTAAAAGTTTAAAACCTCCTCTGGGCTTTTGCTTGGATTTTAGTAACTGTTACCATTAGTTACGACTGTGATATGAATCACAGTTTTTAGAATTTTTGAGCATTAGAGAAATTAGTAATCATAATCAGTACGTTATGGGCCTCATGTGTTATCAATTGTGACACTAAAAAAAATAAAAAGACTTTCATATCTCATTGTTATTAATAGATTTTATTTTTATTTGGTTAATTATTGATCAACATTTGCTACTTTTTATTACAAATGTGCGATTTTACTCAAAAGTGTTACTTTAAAGGACATCTTGTGTTACCATACGCGCCGTGTTATGGCGATCGCATCAACTTTTTAACCCAAAAATCATTCAATAAGGAGATTATGATGAGCAAAGCAATGAGAAAAGCTCGGCCAGTCGTAGAAGCTACCTTGGTTAGCGTTGCCTTAGTAGCAGCCGCCCTAGCCGTGCCTGTCGCGATTGTTTACGCCGCGATATAAACCAACTAGAAGGGGGCAATATGCAAAGTCCTTCAAATAGCAGTACCTACTGAACACCAGCCCAAGCAAACAGCCTGGTGCTGGTGTTTATCTATCCGCAGCACTAAAAACTCTTTTTCCCCTCCAAACTCGATTTTTCTTCCTATACTTACTATTGAAATGATTCAGACAGTCAGGCCCGTTCTGCCTATCTGACATCCAATTAATAGGATAAGTAGTACCTATTCCCTGAAAGCTCGCAGTGGAGTAGCCAAATGCAAGTCAATCCTCCCCCCAGCATCCGACCGGTACCTGTGCGCCGCAAGAATGGCGACAAGTTGGATGTGACTAACGCCACCACTAATTTTGAAAACAAAGTTCAAGACTCGAATTCAAATCTGAAACGCAAACGCCAGAATATTCCTGAAAAGCAAGACAAAGACAAAAAACCACCCAGTGGTTCTATCGATATTACTGCGTGAATTAAGGGATTAGATATTTAGTTTGTCGACGAAGTTGCAGGGTTTGTGTGAGCTATCTAATTGCTCAGCGATGATCTTTTCCCAACCGGTCTTACAGGCACCCGGAGAACCCGGCAGACAAAAAACGATGGTGCTGTTTGCTAGCCCACCGAACACTCTTGATTGCACGGTCGAAGAACCAATTTCTTCATAAGAGAGTTGTCGAAACAATTCTCCAAAACCTTCGATGTGCACATCAAACAAGGGTTGCAGTGCTTGTTGCGTATTATCTCTCGGCGTAAATCCTGTGCCACCAGTGGTTAGAATTGCATTGACCGAAGAATCTGCAATTAGAGTTGAGACGATTGCCCTAAGATCATAGACATCATCTTTAACGATTTGCTTTGAATGCAGTGAGTGCCCTGCTCCCTGCAGAAAATCCACCAGGACATTGCCGGACTTATCTGTTTCGTCGGTGCGAGTATCGGAAACCGTGACAACTGCGATACTAAGAGGTGTCTCCGCCTTCATTTTCCTTAGCCACCGGTCATATTCATAAGGCGGACTGGTTGCTCATGGTCCTTATCATAGAAATAGTGCCGTTCCGGTTTTATATCCATCGATGCCACTATCGCTTGTTTAAGATCATCGTGGCTCTTAGCTTCGTCGCGTAAGATGTCTCGCAAATCGATGGAATGCTCATTACCCAGACAGAGCAGAAGCCGCCCTTCGACGGTTACTCGAACACGATTACAATCTTCACAAAAGTTGTGAGTTACAGGTGAAATAAATCCTATGCAACTGGGTTTATTGACCACCTGAACATAGCGCGAAGGTCCGGCGGTTTTCGCGGTGCTGTTTAGCAATTCGTATTTTTCTTCAATTACATTTCTAACCCATTCATTACTGCAGGTCGTATCTTCGCGATCATGGTCGGAAGCTTCACCGAGAGGCATCTCTTCAATAAAGGCAATATCAATATTGCGATCGAGAGCGTATTCAGTAAGCGGGATTACTTCATCTTCGTTATAGCCACGCATGATGACTGAATTCAATCGAATCCGATCAAATTCTGCTGCACGTGCAGCCTCAATACCAGCTAATACTTTTTCAAGTTTCCCGACTCTTGAGATGCGTTTAAATCTTTCTGCGTCCAGGCTATCGATACTGATGTTTATGCGATTGACGCCAGCTGATTTTAATGCCGGCGCATACTTATCTAATTGAGCGCCATTGGTCGTAAGCAAGAGTTCTTCCAGACCAGGCAAGGCACCGAGTTTTTCAATTAAGCTCATCACATCCGTTCTTACCATAGGCTCTCCCCCGGTAAGTCGAATCTTTTTTACGCCTAGTTCGGTAAATGCTTTCGCCACCAGGTAAAGCTCTTCCAGAGAAAGAATTTCAGACCTGGGCAAAAAGGTCATGTCCTCCGTCATGCAATAAACGCAACGGAAGTCACAACGGTCCGTCACCGATAACCTGATGTAATCGATGTGGCGGCCAAAATTGTCTACTAGTTTGTTTACTTGCTCAGACATTAGTATTTTCTCAAGAGCTCAACTATATCTCACCTTAGCCAATTGATGCACGCTAAAACTCGAATTAGGTCCCCTAATCTATTGAAAGACATTAACTTTTTACCTTGCATTCAGCGCAATCTGTACAGCCAGAATGATCAATACTGCGCCCATTCCTCGTTCGAACCAGGCACCTGCGCGCAGTAGCCAGGCACGTACATTGTCTCTGCCTAGAACTTTCGACAACATGGCAAACCAGGCGAAGGTAGCGATGGCGAGATAAATGCCGTAGACGATCTGCATTGAGGTTGGTGTTTCTGGACTGATGACGACAGTAAAAAGAGCTAGAAAAAACAATGTCGCCTTGGGATTTAGTCCATTAGTAAGAAAGCCAAGCACGAAAGCCTTCTTAGGCTCGACACTGACGTTAGCAGTAGTCGGTTCAACATTGGCCGGCTGGTTTATAGATTCACGTATAGATTGAACGCCGAGGTATAACAAATATAAGGCTGCCAGGTACTTCATCGTATTAAACAAGGAAGGTGATTGCGAAAGAAGCACTGCAACTCCCAACACACAGTAAGTGACATGCAACAAAATACCACTGCCAACGCCGAAACTAGTCCACAATCCTGCCCGCGTGCCAGATGAAACACATTGGCGCAAAACCACGGCAAAATCTGGTCCGGGAGATGCCACGGCAAACAGATGCGCAATTGCGATTGTTAGAAACTCGGTCCAATACATGGTGTGAATAAGAGAATATACCGCCGATTACTATTCGACTTGTTCGGCGATAACTAGATTTATTTCAGCAAGCTCATTGTTGTGTGTGAAGCTTTCAGAAACGACCCGGTAATCGCCCGCCTGAGGAGTTGCAACTCCAGCATAGGATACTAGAGCTGACACGTAGACATTTTCCGCGGTCGATAGGTTAAATGGACCCACCGCTGAACTGTTGTCCAACCTTATAGTCATGGGTAGATTACCTACCACTAAAGTAGTAGCTGCCAGTGGTGGCACTCCTTCTCGTTCTGCATTGCGAGCAGCAATAAAAACCCGCAAGTTCTCATTAAGTTCCAGCCCTTCAGCAAGAGATACATTCACCGCAATTATTGGACCTGTTGCTGCGTCAGGATTTTCCTGGGCCATAATTTGCTGGGCAGCCGCGATATTCATTCTAAGTTGCTGCGCCTGTTCCGAATTCGGATTGGCTTGAATGAGTAGGCGCCAATATTCGATGGCCGCATCATAGTTTTGGTTTTCAGCGGCATCGGATGCTAATAACTGCAAGATTGAAATTTCATTCGGATTGATGTCTCGGGCCTGTTCGATGACGTCCAGAATTTCAGGTGTGAACTGTAAGTCGGCATTGATGTACATCGCCATAGCAAACCGTCCGAGCACCAAAGCTTTTTCCGGCGTTTCTTCGAGTAAGTCGGCTGATCGCAAATAACCGATTTCGGCTTCGTTAAACATGCCAATGTTGGCAAAATTTTCTGCGAGGAAGTACCAGGTCCAGGGTTGGTCGTCATTCTCTTGCACCGACTCCCCTAAACTGACGATGAGGGCCTGCGCTTCTTCCAGATCATCGCGATTGTCGACAGTGCGTTGATACAGATCCATCATCTCGACATCACTGAGATAGCCCCAGCGGTCATAAAGCCCATACGCAACAACTGGAAACATTAATGCAAGAACAACTGGAACCATGAAATTCAGGGAATAGAAAGATTCTTGCTCTGCTGATTCTTTTTGATTTTTATCTGACTTTTTCTTGTTCGAATCTTGTTGCTGAGCAGACTCCAAAGAAGAGACATCGCTTAGTAGTGTGTGTTGCAGTTCTGCGATTAGCTGATCGAATTGTTGTTGATCCAAGTTGCCTGCCGCTAATTCCAGTTTGAAATCTTCCTGCCTCTCATGAAACAGAGCAACATTGGCTTCTCTTCTTAGTTCGACATCTCGATTCTCTTTGTTGCGGCCGCGCCAGAGTGGCAGCAATACGAATAGCGCCGCTAGTAGAAAGAGAACAACTGTAAGGATCCAAAACAAAATATATGCTCGCTCAGTTAACTATTTGTTGCCGACTAGTTTGTTAAGTCGGGCTTTTTGATCATCATTAAGAGCAACTTCCGTTTCACCGACTTCCCTGGCACGACGAAAAACACTCCTTGCAACGAGACCTCCAATTAGCAGGAAAATTATCGGACCAAACCAAAGTAATACGGTTTGAGCCGTTAAGCGAGGTCGATAGAAAATGAAATCACCGTAGCGTTCAAACATAAACTGCTCGATTTCTCTATCTGACATACCCTCCAAAATCATCCGATGAATTTCCCGCCGCAAATCTTCTGCGACTCCCCCGGTGGAACCACTAAGATTTGTGTTTTGACACATGGGGCAGCGCAATTCGTCCGACAGAGTTCGAAAGCGTTGTTGCTGCACATCGTTATCGAATTCGAAGGTATCTACTTGCGCAACTGTTTGCTCGCTCGAAATTAAGACAAACAGTAGGGCAAGTGCACAAAAGCAGCTATTGAATCTAAGTATCATAATCTTGGTCTGGTATTGCCTATACCTAATTGGATTCCGCTCTCAGTTCTGTGATCGCGGGAATAAATTCTTCCTGCCAAACCGTTTCATCGAGCACACTGACATGGCGATAACGAATGACGCCGTCAGAATCGACCAGATAAGTCTCAGGCGCTCCATAGACGCCAAGATCGATACCAAAACGCCCATCGAGATCCTCAATACTGAAGGAGAATGGATTACCGTTCGTTTCTAACCAATCTTGCGCCAATTCATTGCGGTCTTTGTAATTGACTCCAACCACAGGAATTTCACCTTCTTCGGAGAGTCGCATAAAGGTTGGATGCTCAACCAGGCAAGGCAGGCAATAGCTGCCCCAAACGTTAAGCAGGAAAATTTGATCGGGCAAATCGATATTGGAAACTGCTTCACCATCAACAGTGGCAAGTGCGAACGACGGCATCGGCTTATCGATTAGCATCGAAGGCAATGTGCGAGTATCTAAGTAGAGTCCCCGCCATAACAACCCTGCTATGGCTAGAAAAGCTACCGCTGGAATATAAAACTTCAAATTACTCATAACTAGGTTGCCGTTGGCTGCAATGCACCAAGCTGCTCTTTTTCTTGCGCCGACTTGCGTTGTCTTAATCTGCGATAGCGTTTATCGAATGCTGCTACAGTGCCACCCAGGGCCATAAATATGGAACCTAACCAAATCCATCTTATAAAAGGTTTTACATAGACTGTCATAGTCCATCCTCCACCTTCTTTTTCTTCCCCCAGGGTAATAAACAAATCACGCAGGAAACCAGCATCGATCGCCATTTCAGTTGAAGGCGTCCCGCTGGCGAGATAAATTCGACGCTCCGGATAAAGTGACGGTAGAGAATTTCCATTTCTACTGACCAGAAAGGTGGCTCTGTCGCCAATATAGTTTGGCCCCCGAAATGCTTCGCTGCCTTCAAACTGAAATGAGTAGGAACCCAGCTCCACCGATTCACCCGGATTTAACAACACACTGCGCTCAGAACTGAAGTAACTGGTAAGCCCTATGCCGATTAGCATGATCGCGACACCAATATGCGCGGTTTGCATCCCGTAATAACTCAAAGGAAGGGAACGCAAACCTTTTGCGACGGAGTCTTTGTTGGCAATTTTGTTTGCAATATCTTTGCCCATGGTTAAGACGATCCAGGCGGCCAATGCAACAGATACTGTTGCAGCAAGGGAGAACTCAAAGAGCACAAGCAGTGGCAACACAACGCCGATGACCAAACTCGCTATTGCCAACTTGGCTACTTGTTGAAACAAGTAAGCGGTTGAAGTGCGCTTCCACCGACTCATAGGTCCAACCCCGAGGAAGAGCACTAAGATAATCATCAATGGAACGAATATGAAGTTAAAGTAAGGTGGGCCAATTGAAATCAAATCATCGGTTAAGGCTTGATACACCATTGGAAACAGTGTGCCGAGGAATACCGAGGCGGCGGCTACCACCAACAACACATTATTGGTTAGGAGAAAAACTTCTCTAGACACTAAACCAAATCCAAATTCACTTTTCATCAATGGGGCGCGAAAGGCATAAAGTAACAAGGAACCGCCAACGGCTAGCCCTAAGATTCCCAGAATGAAGACGCCTCTGGTGGGATCAGTCGCAAAAGCATGCACCGAGGTTAGTAACCCCGAACGGGTTATGAATGTCCCAAGTAAACTTCCAGAGAAGGCGAGTATTGCCAGGAGTACGGTCCAGCTTTTAAATACACCACGCTTCTCCGTGACCGCTAGAGAGTGAATCAGCGCAGTACCAAAAAGCCAGGTAATTAACGGTGGATTCTCCACTGGATCCCAGGCCCACCAGCCTCCCCAACCTAATTCGTAATAAGCCCACCAACTACCCAGGGCAATGCCGATAGTGAGCACAGCCCAGGCGATGTTTGCCCAAGGACGAGACCAACGCGCCCATGCCGCATCTAATCGACCACTCAGTAAGGCCGCTATGGCAAAAGCAAAGACGACAGAAAATCCCACATACCCCATGTATAAGGTAGGAGGATGAACGATAAATCCAAAATCTTGTAAGGCGGTATTTAAATCTGATCCGTCTGCCGGTGGCAAAGGCACGATGCGCATAAAGGGATTCGACGTGGCCAGCATGAAAAGTATATAGGCAACGCAGAGTACGCCGAGCACGCCGAGTACTCTGGAAACAAACTCAATCGGCATGCTTTTGCTGTAAATGCTAACTGCCAGCATCCAGCCTGAGAGCATGAATGTCCACAATAGAAAAGATCCTTCGTGGCCACCCCAAAGCGCAGTGAGCTTATAGTGCATGGGTAGAAGCGAATTCGATTGCGCGGCAACAATTTGTACCGAAAAATCGTCGGTGGCAAAAGCGTAGGCGAGAATACCGATACTGAGACCGAGAAAAACAAAGACTCCCGCAGCGAGAGGTCTTGCCAGACTCATCCACAAAACATTGTTTCGTGCAGCACCAATAATTGGCAAGGTGCCAAGTAAAATACTTAAGCAGAATGCGAGAATAAGAGAGAACTGTCCTAGCTCAGGAATCATTTAGCTTTCCGGTTGCACTAAGGCAGTAGGATGATTTTCAGTATCAACTCCAGCAGCGTCCAGGGCTGCTTTCACTTCCTGAGACATATAGTTTTCGTCATGTTTTGCCAATACTCTCGACGCATGAAAAACGCCCGCTACATCGACTGTGCCTTCGGCCACTATGCCCTGACCTTCACGGAACAGATCGGGCAATATGCCTTCATATTGAATTGGCACTGCATGAACATAATCGGTAGTTTCAAATCGCACCTGTAAACTATCGTCTGCCGATACCAGACTGCCTTCTTTAACCATGCCGCCAATGCGAAATCGCTGTCCCACGTCCACTTCACCCAGTGCAACCTGAGTTGGAGTGTAGAACAGGTTTATATTCTGAGTCATGGCATACAAGATCAATCCAACCGAAACGCTAAGGCCAAGGGCAATAAAAAGAATGATGCCTAACTTTTTTTGTCTATGCGGTTTCACAAATCTCTCCGAGTGGCCCGTTACGTTTCACTAATTTCAATTGTTGATTCTTTACTAACGACTAAGCGGCGTTTTTGTTCACGTATGATCTGCTTCTTTTTAAGCAATGGAAAATACAGATTGATGAAAAAGAACAATATGAACAACATATAGACAGACCATACGTTAAAGGCATAGCCGCCCATTTCGAAAAATTCACCTAAGCTGGAGAACTGTATAGTTTCAAACATTGTTGACGCGGCCTAATGGCCCTCCACTAATTCTTGCACCCATTGTGCCCGTCTTTCTCTCTGCAGTATTTCATTACGGGTGGATAAAATCAGACTCACTGCAAAAAATAAGTATATTGCTACTATCATGATTACCAGCGGAACCCACACCTCGGGAGGATTCGCCGCTTCATCTGACAGACTAAAATCACCCGCTGGCTGATGCAGGGTATTCCACCAATCTACCGAAAACTTGATCACAAAAACATTAATACAACCAACTATCGATAGTACGGCACAGGCTTTCGCCGCCGCATCCGTATCTTCCAGCGCAGACCTTAATGAAATCACCCCTATTAATAGAAAGAACTGTAAGAGCATGGAAGTCAGGCGGCCATCCCATATCCACCAGGTACCCCAAATATCGCTACCCCAAATTGAGCCCGATGCCAAAGCCAGTGCGGTAAACCAGGCACCTAAGGGCGCAGCTTGTTTAGCAACCATATCCGCCAGTTTCATGCGCCATACCAGGGTTATAGTCCCAGCCACCGCCATCAGCGGAAAGAAGGCTAGAGAGATGCTGGCGAATGGCACATGAATATACATGATGCGGATGGTATTGCCCTGCTGGTAATCAGGGGGAACGAACAACAAAGCCCAAACTATCCCTACTATCAGCAGCAGAGCCATGGGAATGACCAGCCAGGGTAACCACCTACCTGACAGCTCATAAAACCACTTGGGGGATCCTAATTTCGAGAACCACAACCACATAGAATTTCTGCTTCTATCGCTCCCTGAAAAGACCGATTAAATATACCATGGCCCCAATATCGGGCCTTGTAACGTATTGTAACTCATTGTAATTACGGGGTAATCACAATATTAGTTCGCTTTCTATAGAATTTAGCTACTAGTTCACGCTAATACGCAGAGCAGCGGAAGATGCCAGCGGAGCTAAGGTAAGTGCCGCTAATAACATCGCTCCCATTATCGCCAGGTAACCTCCCAAGGAAGCACCGTTCAGCGTCTCTTGCACAGTCAGTGTTCCGGCTATTAAAACTGGCACACTCAGTGGCAGAGTAATCACAGCGAGAATTAGCCCGCGACTGCCCAATCCCACGGTGAGGGCAACGCCAATTGAACCCAGGAGACTCAGTACCGGAGTGCCAAGCAGGAGGGTAATAAATAGCGCAGCATAGGCCGCATCGGGCAGATTAAGCATGTAAGCAATCAGTGGAGAAACCAACACCACCGGCAAACCACTGACTAACCAATGACTGATGTTTTTAGCCAGGACAAGGAAGTACAAAGGATGAGGACTGAGCAGAAGTTGTTCCAGTGAGCCGTCTTCATAATCGCTGCGATATAAATTATCCATGGCCAACAGAGACGCTAACAGGGCAGATATCCAAAGTACGCCCGCTGCAATTTCTCCAAGTCGGTCCGGACCTGGAGAGATTCCGATAGGAAACAAGGTCGCTACGATCAGGAAAAACATAAATGGATTCACCAAATCGTTCTTCCTTTTATAGGCGATGATTAAATCCCTTTTTAAGGTTGCTCGAAACGCCTGTCCTGTCGTTGCCTGCTGATTCACGATGACCAGTTCCTATCCCAAATCCAGCATTTGTAAATCTGTCACCGACAGGCTGTGGTGAGTCGTAACCATTACTGCCCCGCCCTTGTCGGCGTGATCTCTGAGCCACCCTTCCAGTTGTTTTACACCACTGGCATCCAATGTCGTAAACGGTTCATCCAGCACCCACAACTTGGCATGACTTAACAATAATTTTGCCAGTGAAACCCGTTGCTGCTGTCCGGCGGACAAGGTAAAGCATTGAGATTCTTCAAATCCTCTGAGTCCAACTTTCGCCAGCGCAGCGTAAATTTCTTCGTCCGCCACTTGCTGCTGCAAACTGCAGCTCCATCGCAGGTTTTCCACAGGCGTAAGCACCTTGTTTACACCAACGCGGTGACCAATGTAGATGAGGGATGAATAATACTGCTCAACCTTTTCTTCGATGGGATCACCGTACCAAAAGATTTTGCCTTCATAGCTGTCGTTTAGGCCACAAAGGATGCGCAACAAGGTGGTTTTTCCACTGCCGTTGGAGCCTTTGATCTGCAATACCTGCCCTTCGCGGAGGGAAAAATCCAGGTTCTCGAACAATACGCGGTCATCCCTTTCACAAAACAGCGACTCGCCATTAAGCATGGTAAGTCTCGATGTTTCTGCCAATCCGGATTCAGTTTCTACAGCTACCATCTAATACTCGACTACTGCCTGTCAGGAGCAATTTCCTTAAGATGCGGGATTATAGCCCGTCAGCACCAAAATCCACCCTTTTTACTACATCGGCGGGTCGATGATTTTAGCCAGCAGAGCCACGATTTTCGCTGCTTCTACTATGCTTAAAGAAGCGGATTACGCGAGAGTATTGCAATGGCTGAAGAAGAGACTCAAGAAGAACAAAGCACTGAGCAGGATCCCCTGGAATTACTGGAATCCAAGGCCAAGGGACAGTTCAATTTCATAGTAGCTGCTGGAATAACAACTTTTCTGCTAATAGCCACTGCCGGATTTACCTATGTCAGCCTAAGTGGTCGCGTCGTTACAGTTACTCAGGAACCTCTTATGGAGATGACAAATCTCTCAAGGTTGGTAAGTGATGAGTACGAAAGCCTTAACCTGGCAGTGGAATTTCATAACCATTTGATGGAAACCATCGGTGAACGCCTCCATGCCATCGACCCAAGTGTTGACCAGGCAAAATTCGCAGAGTTAGAGCAAATCCTTCTCAACCAGGAACAGGATTATCAGTACTTTCTTGAAACTTCCAAAATTGCAGTTCATGGCCTGGCAGAAATGATTAGTGGATCACGCAGTTGGCGTGAAGATTTTTCAACGAAACTCGATATAGCTATCGCAACCAGTAAACAACGAGAACTAAACATCAGTGTAAATCCCGGCGATCAAGTAGAAGATACTGAAATGGAAAGCGAAATGGAACCCACTGAAGTAATCGAAGCCTCACGTTAGCGCGCAAACTAATGACCGACACGATCAGCATTCGCAGAAACTCACTCGACACAAAGTACAAACTCATAAAGCTTTCTGCCTTGGTGATAACTGTGTTTAACCTTTTAGGGATAGCCTTCAGCGTTTACACTTTCTCAACGCTGCATGACACTCTGGATGCTCGCTCTGGCGCTGACTTACTCCAACAAATTCGAGATGACTTTGCTGGGTATGAAGAAATAGAGAAAGATGCTCGCGCCAACATGTCGATCATTCGACAAATGGATGGCAGCATTGACCTGGAAGTCAGCGAAAAACAGATTTTGGCAACAGCCAGTTTTCTACACAATAGTGAAAAAGACTTTCAACTTTTTTATCGTCTGCTAAAAGTTAACATCTACCATCTTACTGGCGAAATACCTGGTTCAATGAGCTGGTACGAGATTTATGGCCCCGAAATAGACCAGGCAATTGAGCGCAGTCGAACACGTCAACTGCAGCTGTTAAGAATTCAGGAATTTTACGGTAAAGCAGTTTAAGCCACGTCTTTCAGGATTTCTTGTTTCTTATGAATAAGAGACATCAAATTCGCCTCAGCTTCAGACAGGCCAAATCCATGTGACAACTGCTCAGAGTCCACGCCCATATCCAATAGTCTTGTCGCTTGATTGAAGTTAGTTTCTACGGATTTATTAGTTGGTATCTGATCTTGTCTCTGTGCCGTATGGTCGATTTGCTCTTCCGCTAATTGCAGGCGACTCAGCACGCCATGAAAGTTTTTATGTAGTCGAGCGACTTCAGCGCGATAAGCATTTTCCAATTTAGTTATTTGAAGCTGCAAGCGCCGCACCTTGCTTATTAGCATCAAGCAAATCACAGATGCATTTATAGCAAGTAATAAATAGAAGAAAGAATCAGTAAAATATGTAGACATGGGTCTCTCCTTGACTCAGGGCTGCGGCGATCCTGCCGCAGCGTTAACTTAGTTCCATTCCGATAGGCGTGCTCGCAATCGCATTGCTGCCTGGCTGTGAATTTGGCTTACACGAGATTCACTAACGCCGATCACTTCGCCGATCTCTTTAAGGTTTAGCTCTTCATCATAATAAAGTGCCAAAACCAATTTCTCTCTGTCGGGCAAGCCATCAATAGCCTTGGCCAGATGTGCTTTAAAGGTATCCCGTTGCAGTCCATCACACGGGCCTGGAAGTTCTCCCGCGGCAAGCTCAATTGCCGAATCGTCACCTTCCATAATGTCGTCAAAACTGAATAGACGTGATCCAGATGCATCCTGAAGAATGGCGTAATACGCAGTGAGATCAATTTCTAACTCTTTGGCGATGTCCGGGTCTTTTGCATCTTTACCTGTGCGCGCTTCAATGGCTTTTATTGCTTCTGCCACTTTTCGCGATTTTCGGTGTACAGATCGAGGTGCCCAGTCCCCTTTTCGAACCTCGTCGAGCATAGAGCCCCGAATTCGAATCCCTGCATAGGTCTCGAAACTCGCGCCCTTAGACACGTCGTATTTTTTTGCGGCCTCAAGCAATCCAATCATGCCAGATTGAATCAGATCATCGATCTGAACACTCGCTGGCATTCTTAACAACAGATGATGAGCGATGCGTTTTACGAGTGGCGCATAACGATCTACCACTTCATTCAGATGTTCATCTGTCACTTCGCCATCGGTCTGTAGGTTATTGTATACGGAAGCCCCTGTTGCTGAACTCATGATCAGTCATCCCGTTTTATTCTAATTCGGGTGCGTTTTCCCATGTGCTGCTTTTAAAATTCATTGCATACTCATCGGATTCGACACCAAACGCTCAACAAAAAACTCCATATGACCGCGCGGTTGGTCCATAACGGGCCATTCACTAACAGTCCTGGCGAGCTTTTTGTAAGCCATGGAAGATTTGCAAACAGGGAATGCTTCTAATGTAGCCTTCTGCTTTTTCACTGCTTTACGGACAGAATCATCGAATGGAATTTCTCCTGCAAACTGCAGGCTCACATCCAAAAATCGATCCGTAACATGAACAAGCTTATTAAATATGTTCCGACCTTCCTTATCAGACCTTGTCATATTGGCCACAACCCTAAATCGTTGTATTGCATAATCACGATTCAGAATTTTTATTAGCGCATAAGCATCGGTAATAGATGAAGGCTCGTCACAAACCACCAAGATAATCTCCTGAGAAGCACGGACGAAACTTATGACCGTGTCGGAAATACCTGCGGCAGTGTCAATAACAAGTACATCCATCTCATCATCAAGACTACTGAAAGCGTTAATAAGAGCAGCGTGTTCCTGCGGCCCCATTGACGCCATTTCTTGTGTGCCAGACGAAGCTGGTATCACTTTTATGCCCCCGGTTGCGTTTATCAAAATGTCCTGTAACTCACATTCCCCTGTCAGAACATCTGAAATATTTTTATTCGCTTTCACTCCTAATAGCAGGTCAACATTTGCTAACCCTAAATCTACATCCATCAGTACCACACGCTTATCAAGTTCGGACAAAGCCAAACTCAAATTCACAGAAAGATTGATTTTACCAACTCCTCCCTTACCTCCTGTAACTGCTATAACCTGTATAGGTTTTCCTTTATTCATCCCTGAACCAATCTCCTGTTTACATTTGATTGCCTGAATACCGTTCCTGGTACCGAGTACTTACTAATTCACACTGGCAGCATGCGCTTCCCTAGAACCTGTGTTGGCAAGTACCGCACTAAAGCCGGCAATCATTTGTTCCTTGTTTACGGGTTTTTGCCGTGAAATTGTTACGGCGTCGTTAATAAGCTGATGCGTATTAGCAACGCTTATATCTTCTGGAATAGATTGCCCATTAGCCTGATAGGCGATTGGTAATCCACTGGAAATTAATAGACTCAGACTTTCACCCAAACTCGCTGCTTCATCGGTTTTTGTAACAATCGCTGCTACTGGCTTAAGTGCGGAATAAGCACTCAGTTCGGCTCGCTGAACCTGAATTTGACTAGTAGCGGCGAGGACTAAAAACGGCTTTATTTGAGTTTGAGTTGTGCGAATTAATTCAAACTGCTGATTAAAATTCTTATGAGTGGAGTTAATTCCAGCGGTATCAATTAGCACGAGTTGTTTCCCGCGCAAGCTGTGAAGAACTGATTCCAGATCGTTTTCATCGTCTACTGCGTGAACACTGAGACCCAGAATTTTTCCAAGAGTCCGCAGCTGTTCATGAGCAGCGATGCGATATCTGTCTGTTGTAACGAGCGCTACACTGTCGGCACCATGCTGTAATACATAGCGCGTTGCTAATTTCCCTATCGTAGTTGTCTTGCCTACGCCGGTAGCTCCCAGAAAAGCAAATACTCCGCCCGTTTGAATTAATTCTTCCGAAGCAACCGGGATAGTCCGACTTAATTGAGCCAGGCTTAACTGCCAGGCCTTCTTAACGTCGTGTTCGGATGAAATAACCGAGAGAAGTGAGTTAATGTGTTCTGGCTCGATACCAATAGCCCGATATCGTTCCCAAAGCTTTGCGTGCATTGGTGACTTAGTCGCAAAGCTATCCCAACCCTGGGAGTCCATCCAATTTTGTAACAAGCTGCAGATACTACCTAACTCCGAATGCAGCACAGACTGTTCTTCTTCAAATCCACTAATCGAATTCAAAGCCCAGTTATCTTTCTGCAGTGAGCTGCCAGAATCATTCGATTCTGATTTAAGCAGATTTGAATTAATCACAGAGTCAGTGAGACCAGCGACTGCACTCACTTCAACTCCATCTGCTAGTTGTCGAGTGGCCAAAATTACTGCATCCGCTCCCAACTGATTGCGGATTTTATATAGCGCTGTGTGCATGTCTGCTGCGTAAAATCTCTTAACTGCCATGCTGTAGCCTGCTCCCTATTTTTTGTTTACTACTCAAATTCCGTTTTTCGTTCGTACTGCTAAACTAAATTTCTTTTTTGACGATTAACTTCATAGCCGGATTGCGTTCTTTTAATTCGTCATTCGACAGTAGCAATCCGTTAGAGAAAATCTGTTTTTAATCTATTTATCGCTTCCTACACTGGCGACGATTGTTACTTGTTTGTTATCCGGAATTTCTTGATAGGACAACACCCGTAATCCATCTATGGTGAAGCGTGCAAATCGACTCATCATCGGTCTCAAAGGCGCACCCACCAATAACACTGCAGGATCTCCGGCAACCTCTTGCTTCTGAGCAGATTCGACCAATGACTTTTGCAGCGATTCAGCCAGTTTTGGCTCAATCGTTATGCTGGGTTCCTGATCACCGCTACTCTGGGCGGATTGCTGTAGTGATTTAAGCAATATCTGTTCCAAATCGCTGTCCAGCGTGATTACAGGTAGCTCAGGCCTGTCACCATAGATACTTTGAGTGATTACCCGATTTAGAGAGACTCGGACAGCGGCCGTCAAAACGACAGTATCTTGACTTTTGCCTCCATGAGCCGCCAAAGTTTCAGCGATTGTCCACATATCCCGGATCGGAACCTGTTCAGCCAGCAAGTTCTGCAAGATTCTCAATACAATGTTCGAATTCACGATATCCGGCAGTTCTTCCGCTAATTTAGGCGATTGCTGTGCCAACAAACTCAGCAATTGCTGCACTTCTTCGTGGCCTAATATTTCATGTGCATGGTTTTGCAAAATGCTGTTCAAATGGGTTGCAATAACCGTGCTACTGTCGACGACGGTATAACCCAATGACTCCGCTTGTTCTTTTTGGGATTTTTCGATCCATAAGGCTTCCAGACCGAAAGCAGGATCGGTGGTTTCTATACCCTGAATTTTGCCGTACACCTGGCCTGGATTGATGGCCATATCCCTTTCGGGAAATACCTCAGCGGTACCGACGGTGACTCCAGACAGGCTTATCTTGTATTCGTTAGGTGCTAAATCTAAGTTGTCACGAATGTGAACCGATGGAATAAGAAATCCCAAATCCTGGGATAGCTTTTTACGTATGCCTTTAATCCGCGCCAATAACTCCCCACCCTGAGTTTTATCAACGAGTGGAATAAGCCGATAACCAACTTCCAGACCAATGGAATCCACCGGTGTAACGTCTTGCCAGGTGATTTCCTCAGGGTCTACTTCAGCTGCTTCATCCTCGCCTTCTTCGGAATCGGACTCATCATTTTCCTGTAGTTCGTTGTAGGCACCGTAGTAATGAATATACATGGCCCCCGCCGCTGCTAACGCAGACAAACCAAGGAAGGCAAAATGTGGCATACCTGGCACGATTCCCATGACAAAAAGAATTGCTGAGGCAATTCCAGGTGCACGGGGACCGGAAAACATTTGTCTTACTACTTGCTGTCCCATCATTTCTGAATTGTTATTACGAGTAACCATGATGGCAGCAGAAGTAGATAGAACTAAGGCGGGTATTTGGGCAACCAGTCCATCCCCGATTGTTAGCAATGCGTAACGTTCGACGGCCGAGGTAAAATCTAATTCATACTGCATCATGCCAATGGCTAAACCACCGACTAAATTAATCAGTAGAATTAGAATGCCGGCGATCGCATCCCCTTTAACAAACTTACTGGCACCATCCATCGCACCATAAAAATCTGCTTCCTGGGTAATCTCCTGTCGCCTCTGGCGCGCCTCTTCCTGATCAACAACGCCTGCATTCAGATCAGCATCGACTGCCATTTGCTTGCCGGGCATGGCATCGAGAGTAAAACGCGCACTAACCTCTGCGATGCGTCCTGCACCTTTAGTGACAACTACAAAGTTAATGATGATTAAGATGATGAAAACGATTAAACCAACTGCATAGTTCCCACCGATAATAACTTCACCAAATGACTCGATAACTTTACCGGCCGCACTCCCTCCCTCATGACCGTGCAGCAGTACCACGCGAGTGGAAGCCACGTTCAAGGCAAGTCGCAGCAAAGTGGCTACCAGCAGAATGGTTGGAAAAACCGCAAAGTCTAGTGGTCGCATGGCATAAACAGCCACACACAAAACTACAAGTGCAATGGTAATGTTAAAAGTAAAAAAGATATCCAGCAGGAACGGCGGCATGGGCAATGTCATCATTGCCAATATGATCAGCAGTAGTATTGGAATGCCCAAGTTGCCGCGGGCTAAGCCACGAGCATTCTCAAGAAAATTGTCTTTTTCCAGACTTACGGGATAATTCATTCTTACTTCCTTGTTTTTTCCGGTTCCTTCCTGGAATCTGTTTACTCGTGTTGCAATCCTACTGGTATGTCGTAGGTTTCATTCAATTTCGGCTTCTTCGCTTTTCCGCGAGCCCATTCTCGCAGCTGATGAATATAGGCAAGAACTTGTGCGACGGCCACATAGAGTCCGGTCGGTATTTCTTCACCAATATTGGTATTAAAGTAAATCGCCCGCGCTAATGGCGGCGCACTGACAATTGGAATCTCATGCTCATTCGCAGTTTCCTTGATCTTCAGTGCCACCAGGTCAACACCCTTGGCTAACAAACGAGGAGCGGATTCCTGCGTTTGGTCATAGCGCAAAGCCACCGAATAGTGATCTGGATTGGTGATAACGACATCTGCCATTGGCAGATCCTGCATCATTCGATTCATTGCAACCTGCTGCTGCAATTGCTTGATTTTTTGTTTTACTTCCGGGCGTCCATCGGTGTCTTTCATCTCATCTTTGACTTGTTGCATAGTCATTTTGAGTTTTTGCGTGTGTTGCCTGATTTGAAAAGGTATATCGATCGCTGTGATAAGAATCATTGCACAGGGCATAAAAAGAAATGCCCAGCCGATTACGGTAGTCGCGTGAGTCATTGCGTCGATAGCGGATTCACGCTGAATGCTGAGCAGACTTTCGGTATTAGTAGCTAGAACTATCAGCGCGATGGTAGCGACAACCGCTACCTTGGCCACTGCTTTCAGTAATTCCATTAGCGCTTTCGGCCCAAACATACGAGCCAATCCTGACATAGGATTGAGACGGCTAGCCTTGGGAGTGATGGCCTTAAAAGTACAGTTCCAACCTCCGAGTAGGTTCGGTCCTAAAATTGCCGCCACTAACAGCAACATAAAAAATGGCAACAAGCCCAGCAACGCTTGCAGCACAGATTCATTAAAGTGTGTAAGCAGCATGGAGTCCTCTAATGGACCGGCGGGAAGACTCAGGTTGTATGCCATTACTCTACTTAAGGAGTTAGCCATAAATGGCCCAAACATCAAAATTCCAGCAGCACCGGTCATTAATATGGCGGTGGTGTTCAATTCGCGCGAGCGAACCGTATCCCCATCTTCCCTGGCTTTTTCTAAGCTTTTCGGTGTGGGTTCTTCCGACTTTTCAGCTGACGATTGGTTGTCTTCGGCCATTAATAGTCCCTCATTGACCTATGAAGAAACGCATACGATCAAAAGCGTCGGCAAACAATTCAGTGCTTACCTCGGCAACCATTGGCAATGTCAGCCACAGCAAAACTAAACCAAACAATAATGCCACTGGAAAACCAAGCGCAAAAATATTCAGCTGTGGTGCTGCTCGAGTCATGATGCCAAAGGCAAAATTAGTAATTAACAAGGCGCTAATTGCCGGCAGCGAGATAACCATGGCACTAGCGAATATCCAACTGATGCTGCTTACAATGGCGAATAGCGAATCCTGGGCAAAACTAAATTCTGTACTAATGGGTAATGTATAGAAACTTTCGATAAGCACTTCCACCATTACCAGGTGCCCGTCCAAAACGACAAACAGCGTGGTGATAAACATCAAATAGAAACTACTGACCACAGTCACACTGACTCCGTTACTGGGATCCATCATCGCCGCAAAACCCAAACCCATTTGCATGGCGATCATTTGACCTGCCAGCACTAAAGTTTGAAACACCATCTGCAGAAAGAATCCCAAGGCGACGCCAATGAGTATCTGCTGCGCAACAATTACAAGAGTCGTAATAGAAAGCGCTCCAACTGCTGGCATCTCTGGTAATACTGGAGCCACTATGAAGGCGATTGCCACAGCAACAATAACTCTAATTCGCATAGGTACTAGCTGCGAACCAATAACCGGAGCAACCATTAGAAATCCCATTACTCTAAACAGCGGCCACAAAAAAGAACCCAGGAAGGCTGTAAGCTGTTCTTCTGAAAATTGAATCAATTCCAATTTAGAACACCATGAAAGGAATATTGGCTATAAGTTGCTGAGTAAATTCAACCATGTTCCGCAACAACCAGGGGCCAGCGATAATGACTGCAAAAAGCGTGGTAAGTAATCGGGGTAGAAAACTCAAAGTTTGTTCATTAATCTGCGTTGCCGCTTGAAATGTACTTACGACTAAACCAACTACGAGACTGGGAAGAATTATTACAACCACCAGCATAACGATTAGATACATCGCTTCTTGCCACATAGTTGCAACAGCTATGGCATCCATGACTCTTCCTTAGAATAAAAATTCACAATGAAAAACTTGCTGCAACAGTGCCGATAACCATTGCCCATCCATCTACCAAGACGAACAACATGATCTTAAAGGGCAAAGAAATGATAATCGGTGACAACATCATCATACCCATTGCCATGAGCACACTTGCTACTACCAGATCGATGACCAAGAACGGAATAAACAGCATGAAACCAATCTGGAATGCAGTTTTAAGTTCGCTCGTTACATAGGCTGGAACCAGTACGCTGAATGGCACTTCGTCCTGATTGGAAACCTCTCCAGTTTCAGAAAGATCTAAAAACAGTGCCAGATCTGATTCTCTGGTTTGTGCAAACATGAATTGTCGAAAAGGTAGCTCGGCTTGGTCCAGTGCATCCAGAGCACCGATTTCCTCGCTTAAATAAGGCTGCAATGCGCTGCGATTAACTTCCTGAAACACTGGCATCATGATGAAAATTGAAAGAAACAATGCCAGGCCGAGTAGAATTTGATTGGATGGCGTCTGCTGTAAACCCATCGCCTGTCTTAAAATTGCGAATACCACTATGACTCGAGTAAACGAGGTCATCATCATGAGCAATGCCGGTAATAGGGTCAGCGCAGTCATAATGGCGAGAATCTGAATCGTTACGGAATAGTTTTGGGAACCATCGGCAGCGGTCGTTACCGACATGGCGGGAATCCCCAAATTGCCGCTGAGTGCTTCCATTTCCTGCATAGCAGGCAATGTTTGCGCATCAACCAGCGGTACGAACAATACACAAGATGCAATCAGTAATCCAAAGCGAAACACGATCCTTCTCATGCTTTCTCTCCAGTAAGCAAAGATTGAATCTTATTTGCCAGTTCGTGTTTGAAATCCCCAGAAAATGATTCGCCGTCTTTATCATTGAGTAAATCGATAGGCTCTTCAAGTACATGCAGCGTAGAAATTCGACCAGGGGAAATGCCAATCAACAATTGTTTGTCACCTACTGAAATCAATGCTATTCGATCACGATTTCCCAGAGACATGGCAGCAATGACTTTAATTAAGCCACTCATACCAAGACCGCCGTTTCCAAAGCGTTTAAATGCCCAGGCCAGGGCGAAGATAAGAAAAACGACAAAAATAAGGCCCAACAGAAGTTCGACTAATCCATTTGCGTTTATAGGTGAGACTGTATCCACGAGAATCCTTTCTCTTTAGTTAGAATTTATCTAATTCAGATTTTTAATTCGTTCCGATGGACTAATAACATCGGTCATGCGAATTCCGAGTTTTTCATTTACCACCACGACTTCGCCGTGAGCAATAAGCGTTCCATTAACCAGAACATCTAATGGCTCGCCTGCCAGGCGATCCAACTCGATTACCGAACCTTGATTTAACTGCAAGAGATTGCGAATCGTGATGGCAGTACTTCCTACTTCCATCGCGACTTCGACTGGTATATCCAAGATGACATCGAGGTCCGGCGAATCGGTCGATCCATCATCGCTCGCCTGAACACTTTCAGGTGCCGCTTGCGCTGCCTGTTCAGGTTCGTTGCCTTCTGCGCTTTCTTCAGTGTCTTGTCCTTCAGACATTTTGATTCTCCATTATCTATAACTTTTTTCGCTATTGATGCTTCGCATAGACTTCATCAATTTTCAGCGCGAGATTGCCATTGGATACCCCAACCTTGGTTTTAAACATCGGGATTCCATTCGCTTTCAGAACAATCTGGTCTTGCATTTCTACCGGTATGACGTCTCCGGCTTCCAGGTCGACCACATCTCGCAGTGAGACTTCCTGTTCAAATAAATTACAACCGAAGGCCACCGAAGCATCGAGGATCTCGCGGCGTAGTGCTTTATTCCATCGATCATCATGAACATCGAGATCCATTTTGCCACCGGCGTCCAGAAGTTCTTTAATCGGTTCCAGCATTGAGTAAGGCACAGTGACTTGAAAGTCGCCCCCTCCTCCATCCATTTCAATATGGAAGGTGCTAATGATTACAACTTCACTTGGATTTATCAGATTATTTACCAATGTGGGATTAACTTCTGAACTAACATGTTCGAAGTTTATTTTATAGACGTTTTGCCAGGCCTCACTTAGATCCGCAAATCCTTGATCTAACACCATCTGCACAACTCGCATTTCTGCAGGCGTAAATTCCCGTCCCTCAATTTTGGCGCTTCGCCCATCGCCACCAAAGAAATTGTCTACCAACTTAAATACCAGTTTCGCGTCGAGAACAAACAAGCCTTTACCGCGCAGAGGATTAAATTTAACGATGTTTAAGCTAGTAGGCATGTAGAGACTGTGAATGTATTCACCGAATTTACTCACCTGAATTCTGCCTACGGAGACATCGCAATTACGCCGCAGCAGGTTGAAAAGACTAATTCGAGTGTAACGAGCGAAGCGCTCATTGATCATTTCAAGAATCGGCATTCTTCCACGCACAATTCTCTGCTGGTTGGTTAAGTCATAAGCTTTAACACCCTCGGTGCTAATCTCTGCTTCTGTTTCAACATCACCATCATCGACGCCATGTAGTAACGCGTCTATTTCGTCTTGTGAGAGTAAGTCCTGCATTCTTGATCTTACCTACTTGTTGTCTATTGCATTACGAATGCCGTGAACAATACCGATTCGATCGCTTCGCTTCCGTATTCTTCCAGCAAAATTCTGTTTAATTCGTCGGTTGCTTCCGTTCTTACCTGTTCAAGTCCGCCCGGCGATTGGATCAATTCTATAGTTTGAGCAGAAAGCAAATTACTTAAGTTATGTCTAACCGCGGGCATATGCTCTTCAACTTTAAGCAAGGCGCTGGGATTGCGACTCATAACCGTAATCGTGGCCTGCAAGAAACGTTGCCGACCTCTGTCAGGGAGATTGATAATAAATGCGGGCTCTAATTCCAGGTAAATTGCTTTTTCGTCTGGAATTTCAATTTCTTCTTCCACTAATTCCTCAACTGGCTCTGGCTCTCCCCCAAGCAAGAAGAATGCACCAGCTCCCCCACCGGCAAGAACTAGCACCGCGCCTACTATTAGGAAAAGTTTCTTTTTAGAATTAGGAGACCCTGATTCTTCAGCGGCATCGCCTTCTTCAGATTCGATATCGAGTTCCTTCTTTTCTTTATCTTCTGCCATGCTCTCGTCAAACCTCCTTTTGACAGCTGTTCCTTTAGTAGTAACAGCATAGTAGTAACAGCAGCACGAATCCGTCGTGCTAACAGATTAGTGCAAGTGCTATGCCAAACACTGAAGAATTGACAAAAATAGAGAGAACTAAGGCAAAGAATTGACTAGTGATTGCAATATAGGAGGTTTTTAAAACTTAGGGCATTAATAGATCTTTTGATTACAACCATTGCTTATATGCTGACCAAAGCTGACTAAATGAAATAGTCAATTTTCCCGTCGTCTAGCGAAAGCGGTACCCGCCGCGTCAAAATTTCATCGCTTTCTTCAGCATCCGCCAAAGAAGTGTTTTCGTTTTTGCCTTCCTCTCGCCCTTCAGTTTGGTCTTCATCGGAGACGTTAACATCCACCAGCTCTAACCCTTCTTCACCAAACATTTCCTGTAGACGTGCGATTGTTTGTTCCACCGCATCCCTTACCATCGCATGTGGTGATACAAACTGCAGAGACACCTGATCGTTTTGAATTTGGAAACGTACTTGTAATGGTCCTAATTCTGGCGGCTCCAATTGAATTTGTGCCGAATCAAAATTTTTGGAAACCAATAGAGTCAGCTGCCTGCCAAGATTGTCATTCCATCCTGGCTGATGCAGCGGCACTGATACCCTTGCCTGACTGCTTGGCCTTTGGGAGTCCACTAGCTCACTGTTCAATTCAGATTTTCCTGTACCCACCAGTGCTGACTGAATTCCCGTGGGTGCTGTACTGTTTTCGCTATTGCCTAATGGCGCAGCTTCAGCAGTGCCAACCAGGTTCGTCATTACAGAATTTATCGCATTAGAAATTGGTCTAGTCGTCTCTATCGCCGGCGTTCTTTCAATCGAGAATTCCGGCACAGGTTCCGCTCGATTGCGAACCGAATCGAAACGCTCATTACGCCTCTGCTCAGCACCAAATTTCTGTACATTACTTAGGACCTGCTCCTTGTCCGCTAGAATAATTCTTTCATCGAGCTCCAGCTGTTTTTGATTAGCCTCGCCATTAAGTAGTGGCGGAGCAACTAATTCAAATTGTGGCGAATGATCTTCGTTTTCAGTATTCGCCGTTGCAGGACTTGTGTTCACGGCTTGCAATGAATTGCTGGATTCTTCCGGCAGGAAAGCGAGGTCCTCAAATATTGGATCCGCTATGGTTTCGACAGGTAAACCCGTAGCTTCTGGGGCGCTAGCCTGAGATTCCGTTGAAATGCCAAATAACTTATTAACAGCACTATCTACAAGAGCCTGTACTTCTGCTGACAGTGCCTCTTTAGGCGGCAGATTTTCACCTGAGGCTGGCAAGTTCATGCCTGCATAAAGATTTAGCGGGGAAGATTCTTGAGCCTGCTCGAGATTCGGTGCTGAGTTAAAGAAGAGATTGGATGATAAAGCCATACTCAATTTATCGAGCACTATCTCAGGTTGCTTCTGAACCCCTACTTCCAAGGTGTTCTGCGATGGAATTTCAATTATTGCTTTCTGGTTTGCGCTCTCAGAGGCTTGAGCCGTCTCGCCAGTCAATAACTGAGCGAAATTGTCTTTACGGTCATCGACATTGTTAGCGTCAGCGCTAAGGTCGGTTTCGGCAGCGTTTGCTCCTGCCGATAAATCCTTATTAGCGAAATTAGGTGTTCCCTGAAACAGGAGGTTAAGGGCGTTGGACATGGCACTCTTCCTTGGATTAATTCCCTGTCGCTGGAACCAGGTTCCAGAAACTGTTCTATACCAATTGGTAATAGAGCAAGAAGCTTGCCAACGTCTAATGCGGAAAGATCAGTTGAGGTGTTGCTTGAGACAGCCTTCGGCAGCGGTGAATTCAGTTTGGATCTGTGAAAACAGCGAATCCACCCCGTCGAGTTCTTCATTTGCGCCGCAATCTTCCAATCGTGAGCAAAGCTCAGCTAAGCCAGAAACGCCCAAGTTGCTGGAAGCACCTTTTAAACTGTGGGCTTCTACCCGAATATTGGCAGCATCGCTAGCGGAAATTGCCGACTGCAGGCGAGTGATACGCGCATTGGCGTCTTCAAGATAGGTACTAACTAGCAGCGGAAACTCCTCTGCCAAAATTTCTTTTAGTTCTGTAATGATTTCTTCCTGAATCACGTTTCTACACTCAGTCAAATTGCCAGACATAACTTACTTCAACGGCATTACCCGCTCCAAAATACTCAACAGAATCACTTAGACTGCGAACCAGGGGCACGCCTCTGCCGCTGTAACCGCCTCGTTTGACTTCAATACTAAGGGTATCGTCAATATTAAATCCTTCCCCGCTGTCTTCAAGCCGAATAGATAGTACACCACCTTCTTTGTTAGGGATGTGAGTAAATTTAAAGCGTACGTAACCGGATTCGAGAATCTCCAACTGCGCTGTTCGTTCTTCGTAGTATTGAATAAAACCTGATGCAGTAGATTTCAGTTCTGAATCGAGGCCTAGTACACCATGCTCCAGAGCATTTGAAAATAGCTCCGCCAAGATCGTGTAAATTTGACCGCTATAGGGCCGCAGACCTGGGACTTCCATTACTATCTGCAACATAAGTGGCAAAGGATTAAAGTCTCGCAAGGTATTGGGGCCCAACTCATATTCCATGCTCCAATCCTGAGGACCGCTCTGGGTTGCGTTTGTAAATCCTGAATCAGGATTTTGCAGCTCAAAATCTCCGATCATCTTCACTTCAACCAGAGTGATATCGTCATCTCGCTGTTGCTCTCCCATAAACTGCGTCACGGCATTTTGTACGGCAGTGAAGATTTCTTCGTCTTCCGAGGAATCTTCGATAGCGGCTATCATGCGCTCTTCACCGAACATCTCGCCGGAGCTGTTCATGGCTTCAGAGATTCCATCCGAACACATGAAGAATCGATCGCCCTTGGGCATCTCGATAACTTGCAGTTCGGTATCGAAATCATCAGGAGAAAGAATACCCAACGCTAAATGTTTTGAGGGAATTCGTTCTATTTTCTTTCTGTGTGAACGGTATAAATAGGATTCTGGCAGGCCACCGGACCAAATGCGGAGAATTTGCTTCTCAAAGCTGAAGTCAGCCATGCAGGCACAACAAAAAACTCCCACTGGCAGAATGGATTTTAAATTCATATTAATCTCAGCAATGATGTCGGTGATACTGAATCCTTTGCTGGTCATGAAATAGAAGATTTCTGCCATTGGCATTGCACCGATAGCCGCAGGCAAGCCGTGGCCGGTGAAATCACCAAGTAAAACATGCATGCCGCCGGAAGGTTTGTGTGCGGCAAGTAAAACATCACCGTTGAACATCGCCAATGGTGACAACATATATTTGATGTTAGGAGAATTTAGACAACCGGAGTGTGCAACATTATCGAACACTGCTTTCGCTACTTTTTGCTCGCGCAATAGATGGCGATGATGTTGTGCTATTTCATCTCTTTGGGATTGCATGGTCGCATGCATGCTACGCATACGTAAAAATGCATTAAGTTTCGCCTGCAGGATTATTTGGCTATAAGGCTTGCTGAGAAAATCGTCTCCTCCCGCATCGAGACAATCGGCAAGAGAATTGGCATCTTGTAAGGAAGTTAGAAAGAGTACGGGGATGAATTCATCGCCAGCGGATTTCTTGATGAATCGAGCCGCTTCCATGCCATCCATTTTTGGCATGATTGCATCCAGCAAGACAATTTGAGGACGTTCTTTCTCAAAGACTTCCAGAGCTTCTTGACCATCGGCAGCTGTAAGAACTTCATGCCCCTGACGATTAATGATCGAAGACAAAATCATTCGATCAGATTCATTATCGTCGGCAACGAGTACCTTAATCTTAGCTCCGGCTTTTTCTTCCGTTAATTGCATGTCCATGGGTTTAATTAAACCTGCGACAGTCCCTTGTTAATCTTCGCCGTATTTACGCTTCGAACTACTGAATTGAAAATAATTGTTCGAAGTTGGAAATAGTCAGTATTTTCTTTACATCACGATTGCAATTAACGATCTTGATTTCCGCGCTGTCGCCTCCAGCGTGATCACGCAGAAGCAGCAACATACCTAAGGCAGAACTATCTAGGTAGGTGGTTCGATTCAGATCGACTACGTAGCATGATGGTTCGATTTCTGGACGTTCATAAGAATCGCGAAATTCCTGATGGGCGCTAAAATCGAAACGCCCTTCAATGCAGATGGTTAACTCGTCGCCATTGGGAGACGCAACAGATTCTATCGACATTGGGTACCTCTATTCATTTTTGACAATTTTTCTGCTGCTGGAGGCTCACTTCCTGCAGGCCCGAGCAGCTGTTGAGAACTTTCCTGTAGTCCTTTTCAAGCATAGTTCATAAAAATAGAAAAAACCGGCGAGTTAGGAGGGTTTATGGCCAGAGATTCCGGGCTTATTGAGGTTAAGTTGCTGGATGAATTCATCCTGATCGCGCTGCTCGATTCGATCCTGCAAACGTAATTCTTCCTGGCGAATTTTCTGCTGGGTTTTCTCCAGGCCCTGACTGCGAGCGTCCAGTTGCCGCCACTGCTCTCGCACCTGTTGCAGCTGTAATCGCACTGCCTGGACCTGCCTGGATTGCTGCTGGATGGCGACTTCTACATTGGCATTAAATTCTCTTAAACCACGTAAAGATAATGCGTTAAATGATTGTTTTTTATCATTTTTATCAAATGTATTATATTCTTTTTGGCACACCCTGAGTTGCTCAAGTTTGCCTACTTCTTCCTCCAGGCGATGTTGAATGTAGGCCACAGCCTGCATGCCTTCGCGGGATTTTTGCCGGGCCAAATCTAATACTGGCTGAAGTCTTTTTGAACGTTGCATAGTTTATTCCAATTATGCCGCTCGATTGGCGGGAGCTGGGGCTCCACCTGGTGTCGAATTGGGGCTGGCAGGAGCCAGTACTTTTTTCAACCCAGCCTGGGCCGAATGCAAATCTACTTGTTCAGTCAATGCTTGCTGCAGAAATCTTGAAAAATACGGTCGTCTCTCTATCGCCTTATCTATCTCCGGGTCGGATCCAGTGACGTAGGCACCAACACTGATAAGGTCTCTATTCTGTTCATAGCAACTGTAAACCTTGCGAAATTCGTTCGAGCTTTGCAAATAGTTTGGGTCGACGATGGCCGGCATCACCCGACTCACAGAAGCTTCAATATCGACCGCAGGATAGTGCCCTTCTTCAGCCAAACGGCGCGAAAGCACAACGTGGCCATCGAGTATGGCTCGAGCCGAATCGGCAATGGGATCCTGTTGATCATCGCCTTCCGTTAACACGGTGAAAAAAGCAGTAATAGAACCACCGCCAACTTCGGAATTTCCGGTACGCTCTACTAATTGTGGAATTTTTGCAAAAACTGAAGGCGGATAGCCTTTAGTAGCCGGCGGCTCTCCAATCGCCAGGGCAATCTCTCGTTGCGCCATGGCATAGCGGGTAAGAGAATCCATCAGTAACAGCACGTCCTTTCCTTGTTGGCGAAAATCCTCGGCAACGCGCATGGCGAAATTAGCCGCCCGCATGCGCAATAATGGTGATTCATCGGCGGGAGAACAGACCACAACCGAACGGGCCAGGCCAGCCTCCCCCAGTATCTCATCGATAAATTCTTTTACTTCTCGTCCCCGTTCTCCAATTAAACCTACAACGATCACATCTGCGTCAGTAGCTTTGGTCATCATGCAGAGCAATACACTTTTACCTACACCACTACCGGCGAATAAACCAATGCGCTGTCCCTTACCGACCGTGCACAGGGAATTAATACTGGAGATACCTACGTCGAGACTCGAATCGATGCGCGCTCTGCGCATCGGATTAATTTGCTCACCTTCAAGGCTCGCTAAGCGTTGACAGCCTAGTTTGCCGCGATCATCGATCGGCTCTCCCAAGCCATTGATCACTCTGCCTAATAATTCATTACCTACTGGTACTAGAGAACTGGTTACCAGGGGAATGACTGTCGCGCCGGGTTGCAGCCCATCGACTGGTGCTAATGGCATCAAGTAGATTTTCGGCCCATCGAAACCGACAACTTCTGCTTCAAGGGATCGTTCCTGCAAGTCGATGACCTGACAACGGTCACCTAAGGAAACCACACAGCCAACTGCTTCCAGAGTTAATCCCACCACTCGAGTCAGTTTTCCTTCCACGATTGGTTTAACCTGCAATGGCTTATGCGGTAAATAGCTATCTAGCTTTTGCGCAATACTTTGACGCTGCATCGGTACTCCTTAACCCGGTCTAGGTGTTTGTTTCTCAGATTTGGCATCATTCGTGGATGGAGGCAATGGCAATTCATCGAGATTGATCTCCTCCGGCTCCCCTTCTATCTCGCTTTGTTCGTTTATCTCGTCTGCTTTGACTTCGCTTTTAGCTGAGCTACTTTCTTGCGTTAATGTTTTGCTCTCAGCCTTTGCCAACACCGACGGATCTGGCGCTGCTTCATAACCCGGATCACCGGGTTTAGGACAAATAGCCTGTTGTTCGTAAAGTTGATCGAGTACAGTCTGTATCCGATTTTCCACTGAATAGTCGGCAACACTCTGATCGGTTTCGATTTTTATGCCACCTGGATTTAACTCTTCATCGCTTACCGCACGCCAATTCTCTCCACCTGCATTGATAGCTTCATCCACCAGTTTCTTATCCGACGGACTGACCATGATTTTGACGTTGTCGCGATTGGGCGGTAAAGCCGCAATAGTTTCCTTGATAACTTTCATTAGTTGACCAGGATCGAGACGTATTTCATGGCGAATTACTGCTTCCGCAATATGCTTGACCAGATGCATTAAAGTTTGTTCCAGCTTGTAGTCTTCTTCGTTGACGCTATGGCTCAAACTGGTTAAGAGCAAATTGATCTCAGCGAGCTTCGGCTGCAACTCCTGCTGACCTAATTGAATGGCTTCCTGTTTGCCTTGCTGAATGCCTACTTCTTTTCCTGCAAGTAATCCCTCTTCCTTGCCTTGTTTAAATCCATCGTCATAGCCCTGGAGTGCTTCTTCCGGTGACTGCGCTGCTCCATCGTCGGCATCCGCACTGGAATCTCGTCGTGGTGCGGGTCTCGGCTGAGCATAAATCAGATGGCCAGCCTCATTGATGACAGGCGGACTCCAGACATCACATTCAAGTTCTGACAACTCACTGGCGGCGATACGCTTCTGATGTTCGAAAGGGTGTTTTTCGACGCCCGCCATTTTGTCGAGTTCAATTTCTTCCATGCTAAACCATCTGCTCGCCACTGCTTCCTAATTGAATATCGCCTGCTTCGGCCATGCGTCGTGCTGTGGCCAAAATTTCCTTCTGTGCAGCTTCCACATCACTGATCTTGACTGGTCCTTTAGCTTCCAGGTCATCGCGCAAGAGTTCTGCTGCACGCTTGGACATGTTGCCAAAAATTTTCTCCTGCAGCTCTTCGTCTGCAGCTTTGAGTGAAAGGATGAGTAAGTCTGATGAAATTTCTCGTAATAAGGCCTGAATACCCCGATCGTCTACCTCTTTGAGGTTGTCAAATATGAACATAAGATCCTGAATTTGATCTCCCATCTCTTCGTCTAATTCTTTTAAGGATTCGAGTAACTCAGTTTCAACACTACGATCAAGATTATTCATAATCTCTGCGGCCGTTTTCAAACCACCGATATCTGTTGCTGGATTTGCTCCTCCACCTGAAAACTGCTTTTCCAAGATTGCATTTAACTCTTTTAAAGCGTCAGGTTGCACACTTTCAAGAGTAGCAATTCGCATTACAATATCTAAACGGACTTTTTCTGGAAAATTCATGAGAATGTTAGCGGACCTGTCGGCATCCAAATAACTCAGTACCACTGCTTGAATCTGCGGATGTTCGTTTTGAATAGCGGTCGCTACTGATCTCGGATCCATCCATTTCAAACTGTCGATACCACTAGTGTTACCATCGACCAAAATTCGATCCAGTATGCCTCCTGCTTTATCTTCTCCCAGCGCCTCCACGAGCATGTTGCGAATATAATCTTCAGTACCCAGTCCTAATCCAGATTGGGTATTAAAATTATTGATAAAGTCGCCAAATACTAGTTCAACATCCTGGCGTGAGACGTTGGCAATCGATGACATCGCCGTGCCGACTCTTTGCACCTCTTTCGGTCCCATGTACTTTAAAATATTGGCGGCGTCTTTTTCACCAAGTGACATCAGCAGAACCGCAGCCCTGTTTGCCGGTTCTCTTAACATCCCTTCATCTAATGCTGTTGCTTCACTCGCCATCTTCAGTCACCCATTGCTTAACTACTTGTGCGACCCTTCCCGGATCTTCAGCTACCAAGCCTCTTACCGTGTTTATGTGTTTATCGAATCCACCTTGCGGCCCAGGCAACATCGCTTCGCCATGGCCAGATATCCTGACGTCGTCATCCATCATGGCCTGTTCGGCCAATTCAAGATCGGTAAAATCGCCGTGTGTTGCCGCAACGGCTAATTGCCTGCTTTCAGAAGAAACCTGGGCAAGACTTCTAAGCACCGGTCGCAGCACACCGAGTACTAATAACAGAACAAAAACACCTGCCAATACTTGTTTAATCAGATTCTGCAACCAGCTCTGCTGCCAGATCGGTACTTCTACTATTGGAATATCTGCCATCCGCGCAAAGCTGTTGTTTACAACCGTTACGCTATCGCCTCTTTCCTCATTAAAACCCACCGCATCTCTAACTAGCGTTTCAATTTGAGCAAGCGCTTCTGCGCTCCAAGGTACGGCGCCTTCTTCTTCCCCAGTGCCTGGACGATCATCGAGAACGACCGCTACCGACACTCGATTAATAGCGATAGGATCATGGTTTGTGTAACTCACCTGTCTGCCTAATTCGTAATTTCTGGTTGCCTGAGTGCGCCTGTTTGTTGCCAACGCTTCTTCCAGACTAATTTCGTCTGCAGCTGCTGCACCATCAATTGCATCTACCGGAGGTTGATTCGATAGAGCGCCAGGTATACCACCATTTAATTCATCTCCAAGGCGCTGTTCTTCCATTGTTTGTTCACTGCGCAATACTTGCGCAGTTGGATCGTAGCTCTCCGCCGCTTGCTCAACGCGGGTAAAATCTATAGCTGCTGTGACTTCTGCCTGGAATCCATCGATTCCTACTATGGGTCTTAAGATGCTGCTTACCCGGTCCACCAGGCTCGCTTCGAACTTGCGTGTGTATGCAAATTGTTGATCCGCCATTTCAAGGCCCAAATTGGACTCTTTGCGGGTTAGAAGATTGCCGCGCTAGTCGACTATGGTCACATCGTCGGCATGTAACTCCGGCACGCTCGAAGCCACCAGATTAGCTATTGCCTCAATCTGTGTATCATTTAATCCGGCACCTGAATTCAGAACTAGAAATACCGAAGCTGTCGGTTTACGGCTGGAACGGACGAAAACGGAACGCTCGGGAATGGCGATATGAACACGGGCGGATTGCACATTGCGAAAATTGGTAATGGTGCGCTGTAGTTCGCCTTCCTGGCTTCGCTTTATGCGATTTGCTTCCATGTACTGACTGGTTCCTAAAGCCTGATCTTGATCTAACAGTTCATAGCCGGTTCCGTCGTAACGAGTAACGCCAGCCGCAGCCAGGCGCAAGCGTATATCGGCGATATCATCAGCAGGAACAAGTATCACTCCGGAATTGGGATCAACCCGATAATCGATTGTTTCAGCGTCCAGCGCTTCCATAATGGATGCTGAATCGTAACCTTGCATGTTGCCAAATACCGGCTGAAAGTTGTTTCCCTGTGACCAGAGCACGACGGCAAAACCAATCGCAACACTAGCAGCGAGACCAATCATTAGGCCCAGTTGCCGAAACATATCGAGCCGACCAAATCCGGAGAAAAATTCCCCACCACCCATCGAAACACTTTCGCGGGTAGAGTCGAGTACGCCATTTCCTTCGACAGCAGTCGTTGCAGGTACGCTTGCCATATTAGTATTCCCTTACACTTATCTCGTTATATTTTGATTCAATCCATGAATTTTTTGGCTGCCACTGTGTCACTAAATAGGCATATTCATAATGTCCTGATAGGCACTGATTAAGCGATTACGCACTTGAGTCATTGCCTCGAATGAAACTGTGGCTTTCTGCATCTGAATCATTACTTCAGTTAGATCCACATTTTCGTCGCCCAATTCATAAGCACGTTGCAGCTCTGCAGATTTCATTTGTGTATCGTTAACCGAATCCACAGCTTGCTTAAGCAGATCGCCAAAGCCGGTTGACTTGGTTTCAGATAGAGGCGGAAGATGCTGCACATCATTGATTGCGACATCTTGTTGCGCCGGATTAATTCGATTGTCTTGCAGTTGCGATTGCATATCTCGCACCTGCATTAATATCCTGGAGATATCTGCTCTGTCACCAATTGTGTTCATAGGAAATCCTTTTTCCTGCAGTCAGATCAAGCGTCAATTAAGGCTTCGATATCGATTCCAATTTCCCGCATGCGGGCAATCTTGTAGCGCAATGTACGCGCACTGATACCGAGCTTCTCTGCCGTTTGCTTGCGCTTGCCGCGATTTCTCTTAAGCGTCGACAAAATGACTTCGTATTCTCTTTGTTTAAGGTCGCTGTCTAACATTCCCGGATCAATCATTCCTGCCGAATTACTACAATCTTTTTGCGATTCCAACAAAGTGGTTATCGAAGTAGTTGTGTGATTGAAAACAGTTCCATTTTGCCCAGCATCGAATTGCTCAAGTGATAGACTGGTTGCAGTTAGATATCCACCGTCTTGCAGCACCAAAGCTCGTTGTATGGTGTTATCTAATTCCCGCACGTTGCCTGGCCAGTCATGATTGCGTAATGCATATTCGGCACTCCCGTCCAGCAAGACAGTTGCTCGCCCCATTTTGCGACAGTGAGCCGCGATCAGACTGCGGGCAATCGGCAAAATATCCCCTCTGCGCTGTCTTAGTGGCAGCCGTTGCAAAGGAAACACGCTTAAGCGATAAAACAAATCTTCACGAAAGCTTCCTGCACTAACACACTGCTTAAGATCACGATTGCTGGTAGCAACCACCCGCACATCAAGTTGCAAAGTGTGCTTACCGCCCAACCTTTCAACTTCTCGTTCTTGCAGCACTCTCAGCAGTTTAGCTTGTAAGCCAGCATCCATTTCGGAAATTTCATCCAGAAGAATTGTGCCGCCGTTTGCCTGTTCAAATTTTCCTTCACGACTCGTATGAGCACCGGTAAAAGCACCTTTTTCATAGCCAAAAAGAGTCGCTTCCAACATATTCTCGGGAATAGCCGCACAATTAATTGCGACAAAAGGTCCATTGCGACGGGTAGACCCATCATGAATATAACGAGCCAACACTTCCTTGCCGGTTCCACTCTCACCGGTTATTAATACGGTTGCTTCGGTAGCAGCCACTCGCTGTGCGATTTGCAGAAGTTGTTTAGAGCTGTCTTCTTCCGCTACGGGTTGATCTTGCTCCGCCTGCGGCGCCGTACTTAAATATTTTTCGATCAGCTCAATAAAAACCTCAGACCGAAACGGTTTCACTAAATAATCAACAGCACCTTTTTGTATTGCCTGCACAGAGTGTTCGATTGATCCATAGGCGGTCATAAGCACTACCGGCACTCCTGGATAATCACTCTGAACACGCTGCAATAACTGCATTCCATTCTTGCCGGGCATGTTGACGTCTGAACACACCATATCAACTGGCTGAGTAGCCAATATTCGCATAGCGGCTTCAGCATCCGGTGCTTCTAAGGTAGTCAGCGTGGCATCGTTGGCGGTTTCGATTAGCGCTTCTCGCAAGTCCTGATCATCTTCAACGATTAGTAGAATTGGCCTAGTCATAATTGCCATCCGCTGCGGCAAGAGGGAGTCCGATAATTGCAGTGACTCCTTGCTCTTCTCGAGATTTTAATTGGAAGCTACCGCCATGGGCTTGAACGACTGATTTTACGATCGCCAATCCTAAACCGGTGCCTTGAGTCTTGGTCGTGACGAACGGTTCTTCCAAGCGCCGTAAAAGCTCTTCATTGATGCCTTGACCTTCGTCGTGGACACTAATAATTAAATCCGAATTATTTTCATCGAGATTAATGTTGATTTTGATAGTTTGCTGGTCAGCGCCTGCCTGGACTGCATTTTCAATCAAATTCGTAACCGCTCCAGTCAACGCATCGGTATTACAAGTGATAAGCGCATCGCATTCTTCAACCTGCCACAGTATTTGTAATGCAGCCGGATGAGGAATGTCGCAAGCCGCTTCTTTCAATTGAAACACTAATTCACTGACACTGAGTTGCTCGCTTAACTCACTTTCACCACGGGCGAAAATAAGCATGTCTTTGATCTGTCTTTCGATATTTTGTAGTCCCGAGAGAATCTTGCCACTGCAGCGCGCGGTGGTGTAATCACTTGCAGAAGATGAACTGAGTTTGTCGGCATACAACAGTGCCGCCGACAATGGCGTTCTGATCTGATGCGCAAGACTCGAAATCATTCGGCCCATTGCCGATAACCGCTCACTGCGAGAAAGCTGTTGCTGCAGCTGCCGCGTTTCGGTGAGATCATTCAATACGATAACCTGACCAGGCTCTTCGCCTAAAGATCGGGTTGAAAGGCTAACTCGCTTGCCGCTCTTGAGAGAGATTTCATGACCATCATCCAAGCGCGGATGAAATTGATCAGCGATGATGCTGCGCCAACCAATGCCTTTAAGTGATATTCCCAATAAATCAATTGCGGCCTGATTGCAGTCGATGACTATCCCTCTGCTATCCAACAAAATGACGCCGCAGAGTAAACATTGAAGAATTTTCTTTAATCGCAGCGAGGCTTGTGACTCAATCTGTGCGGCTTGGCCTGCCTGCAAATCGTCTATCGATATTGGTATTGAACGGTTTAGATCATTGTAGAGCTCGTCGTTATTGAGCAACGAAGAGCCCTGGAAGGCATGAGCCAATATGCTTTGCTTTTGAAATTTAGCTGAGTCTTTTGGCTCATTGCGAGCAATAGTCTGTGTCATCATGACTTTAAGCTTCCTGCTTGTTGTCCATTTCTAATTGAAGCCGTATGAAAAGTGTTAGAGCCTACAGCGGCTAACTTTTTCCAAGCGGCAATCCGTTTCCTCTTGGCTTCTGTAACTGCAATGAGTATGCCAATAGTAAAAAAGGATTAACTTTCAGAGAGTTGCGATCTTTTAGGACCACGCGGGTCATTTTTTTGACTTGCAATTGCGGCTTGATTGTCGGCTAGTCGACGTTAGTTAAACAAGAAAGGAATATGCAGCAGATTTTTTATTACAGAAATGAACTGTGATTAAGCCTTGGGTGGCGTTACGCCGGTTTGCCCCATGTACTTGCCGCCTCTTTGCTTGTAAGTCACCTCACATTGTTCATCGGATTGATAAAACAACATCTGCGCGACTCCTTCATTTGCATAAATTTTCGCTGGCAGTGGCGTAGTGTTGGAAAATTCCAACGTCACATGGCCTTCCCACTCTGGTTCCAGTGGAGTCACATTAACAATTATGCCGCAGCGGGCATAAGTGGACTTACCCAAACAAACCGTGAGCACGTCTTTGGGAATGCGGAAAAATTCCACTGTACGAGCCAACGCAAATGAATTCGGCGGAATAATGCAATAGGGCTCATCAATAGTCACGAAACTGGACTCGTCAAAATTTTTCGGATCGACCACACTAGTAGTGTGCACATTAGTGAAGATTTTGAACTCACTGGCACAGCGCACATCGTAGCCATAGCTGGAAGTGCCATAAGAAATAACTTTCTTGTCATCGACGTAACGAATCTGTACAGGCTCGAAGGGTTCAATCATGCCTTCATCGTTAGCCATTTGTTTTATCCAGCGATCCGATTTAATACTCATGTCTTCAACTTAGTGTGCTATTTGCGATCAGAAGCGCGAATGATAAAGCCATTCAAGTACCGATTCATCTGTTTTGTGGCAAGTGTGCCTCTTTAGTTTTCCCCTTAGAAAGAAGCTGCAAATCTTTCTTTCTTACAGTATGATGCGCAGCCCATTACCGGAGCCGAGAAATGAGCCAGGCTCATTGTTTTTAATTCTCACCGGTAGTCAGATTAACGCCTTAATCCCTTAAGCAGAATCGAGCTATAATCCTGCTCGACTCGCAAGCTACAGGCAACTGCGTAACGCCTTCGGAGGAAATCTGGGTGAAGAAGTGGCAATGCATGGTATGTGGATTTATCTACGACGAAGAACTTGGGCTTCCAGAAGAAGGAATCGCCCCGGGAACGTCTTGGGATGAAATCCCTGATGATTGGATGTGCCCCGATTGTGGCGTTGGTAAGGAGGATTTCGAAATAGTCGAAATCTAGACCACTAGAACCACTCAGTTAACAGCTAATTTAGGCTTTAAAGCAGCAACAAAGATTGATCCTCAATAAATACTTTGAGCTTCCAGGAAAGCACCGTGGAACAGCGTAAGATTCTAGTCACCAGCGCCCTGCCATACGCCAATGGCGATATACATTTGGGCCACCTGATGGAAGTTATTCAGACTGACATTTGGGTACGCCTGCAACAGTTGCAGGGGCATGACTGTATCTACGTTTGCGCTGATGACGCCCACGGTACCGCTATTATGTTAAGTGCCGAGGCAGAGGGTATTACTCCACAACAACTCATCGATAGAGTTAATGAACAGCATCAACGAGACTTCTCTGATTTCCTGATTAACTTCGATAATTATCACTCCACCCACTCGGAAGAAAACAGAGTTCTGTCTGAGTCAATCTACCAGGCCCTTGATGATAATGGTCATATTGCCCGGCGAAACATCAAACAGCTGTTTGATCCGGAAAAAGAACTGTTTCTAGCCGATCGCTATGTCACTGGAACCTGCCCTAAGTGTAAAACCGAGGATCAATACGGAGATAACTGTGAAGCATGTGGCTCAACTTACAGCCCATCGGAGTTAATTAATCCCAAGTCTTCCATATCTGGTGCCACACCGGTGGAAAAAGAATCCGAACATTTCTTTTTTACGCTTCCAGTTTTCCACGACATGCTAAAAGAATGGACTCGCAGCGGCACTCTACAAGATTCAGTCGCAAATAAGTTAAGTGAATGGCTCGATGACGAATTACAGGAATGGGATATTAGCAGAGACGCACCCTATTTCGGTTTTGAGATTCCAGAGGCGCCTGGAAAATACTTTTACGTTTGGGTGGATGCACCGATTGGCTATATGGCCAGCTTTAAAAATCTTTGCGACCGCAGCGACTACGACTTCGACGCGTATTGGAACAAAGACTCCAGCGCCGAGCTTTATCATTTCATTGGCAAGGACATAATCAACTTTCATACCCTATTCTGGCCTGCCATGCTGACTAGCGCCGGATACCGCACACCTACTGCAGTCTACGCGCACGGTTTTCTTGGGGTAGATGGCACCAAGATGTCCAAGTCCCGCGGCACGTTTATCAATGCCCGCACTTATCTCGATCATTTAAATCCTGAGTATTTGCGTTACTACCTGGCGGCAAAACTTTCTTCCGGCATCGATGACCTGGACCTCAATCTGGAAGATTTCGTGTTGCGGGTGAATTCGGACCTGGTTGGAAAGGTAGTAAATATCGCCAGTCGCTGCGCGGGATTTATCGGTAAAGGTTTTGCCGGCAAGCTTGCAAGTGAATTAGATACGCCGGAATTGCTCAGTGAGATACAGGCAGCGAAACCTGATATTACAAATCACTTTAACGAGCGCGAGTACGGCAAAGCCATTCGCTTGATCATGGCCCTCGCTGACAAGGCAAATCAATACATTAATGACAAGCAACCCTGGGTAATTGCGAAAACAGATAAGCAATCTGCTGAGTTGCAACAGATTTGCTCCACCGGCATTAACGCATTTCGATTACTCATTACATACCTCAAGCCTGTGCTCCCGGCCATGGCTGAAAAGGCCGAAGAGTTTCTCGGCGTTGACCCGTTTAACTGGGCCGATCTTGATTCACTGCTGACGGATCACACTATCAACAAATTTAAACCACTGATGACTCGAGTAGAAACCGACAAGATTGAGGCAATGGTGGCGGCTACACAGCAGGAATTTGAAGCACAACAAAAAGCTGAGAATAAGACTATGGAAAATGATGACAGCGGTTTCGAAGCGGAAATTGAATTCGATGATTTCATCAAAGTCGATCTACGGGTGGCGAAAATAATTACCGCCGAACAGATAGAAGGCGCAGACAAGTTACTCAAGCTAAACCTGGATGTTGGCCTGGATAAATCTGGCGCCCCGCTGACGCGCACGGTTTTTTCTGGCATTAAGTCTGCCTATAAGCCGGAAGATCTAATTGGGAAACTCACCGTCGTTGTCGCCAATCTAAAACCCAGAAAAATGAAATTTGGCAAGTCTGAAGGAATGATCCTGGCCGCCGGGCCGGGCGGTGAAGAAATCTGGTTAATCGAAGCCAGTGCCGGTGCCGAGCCAGGAATGCGCGTAACTTAGTTTCTCTGCGCTTTTACGCCTATTTGTATCTATGCCTCTCTGCTTCTTCTTGCAGCAGTATCCCTGATCTGTGCTATATGTTTGTAGATAGCTCTATCCTCTTATAATGAGATAAATGGCGGGATAAATACTGCTTTTTACGGTCATCTAGTTAGAAGAGATAGCTGTTGCTACAGGCAGATTCCATAAGGACATTATCTGGATATCTATCTCAAGTTCACTGGCGATATGTAGACTAAAGTAATAAGCTTGGCCGTCTATGATCGAGGATGTCCCACAAACCATAACCAGGGTTTAGGTATTTATGATTTTCTTGCGCAATACTTCAATGAGTTCTCGCCATAGCAGGAATTTGGTTCTTGCTACTGTCAGCTGTCTATTATTGAGCGTTGCTTCAAGCGCGAATGCCCAGATCAGTGAACTTAACGCAATTGAAGATTCGGTAATTAAGATTTATACAACCCAGGCGGCACCGGATTACTTCACTCCCTGGCGACTGCTAACGCCGCGACAATCCAGCGGCTCTGGTTCAGTAATTTCAGGTAATCGCATTCTGACGAACGCCCATGTCGTGGCTAACGCGAGTTATGTACAAGCGCAAAAACATAATGATCCGCAACGCTATCAGGCCCGCGTTGAATTTGTTTCTCACGAAGCCGACCTGGCCATCATAACGGTGGATGAACCTGGATTTTTTAGTGATTTGAAAGCACTTGCTATCGGCGATCTACCCGATCCGCTGCAAGAAGTGTCGGTCTATGGCTATCCCATCGGCGGCAAGACACTGAGCATCACGAAGGGAATATTGTCTCGGGTTGAACAGCAAGTTTATGCCCATGCAGGCGCTTATCTTTTAGCCGGACAAATAGATGCAGCCATCAACCCTGGCAATAGCGGTGGCCCGGTCATTGTCGATGAGCAAATTGTCGGCGTGGTTATGCAAGCGAATGCAGGCGGGCGTGCCGAAAATCTTGGCTACTTCGTACCCCCTAGCGTCGTGCGTCACGTTTTAACCGATAGTGAAGATGGGATGCAAAATGGTTTCCCCGATATAGGATTTCGTACTCAAACATTAGACAGCCCGTCTGCCAAAGCAGCTTATGGCTTAAGGGCAGATCAGAATGGCGTGCTGGTAATCAAAGTTTTCGATGGCTCCCCCGCGGAAGACGTATTTCAGGAAAACGATGTCATTTTAAAGATCGATGATTACGACATTGCGGAAGATGGCACGATAAAGCTTTCAGAAGATTTATTAACCGATTACAAGCACGCGATCGACATGCACCATATCGGCGAAGAGATCGCCGTCACCTTTTCCCGTGATGGCGTCGAACAAACAGCTTACCTCGAGTCACAAAAAGCCTTAGAAAGTTACAGCCTGGTCAAAGGCGAACAGTTCGATCAGATCCCCAAATACTATATCTATGGTGGCGTATTGTTCGTTCCTCTAAACATGAACTTAATAAAGCGCTGGGGTAATGATTGGGGACGAACTGCTCCGGTCACCCTGTTACAGGCGCGCAATGAATGGAGTTCGCCTGAGCGCAGGGAAGTAGTTGTCGCCCTGCAGGTGCTTGCAGCCGACGTAAATCTTGGCTATCACGATTGGCGCAACTGGGTGGTGGAGCATATCAACGGTGAGCCGGTGAGAGATTTCGATCACTTTGCCAAAGCATTAAAAGGCAACCTGGAAGAGAATGTGGTATTCGAAAACAAAAATGGCTATCAAATGGTAATTAACCATCGCGATGCTATCACCAGCGAAACTGACATTCTTGCCCAATATAGAATTCCCGCTGCCTATTCAACGGGGCTATTTCCTGAATAGCGGTTCCTGAATAGTTGTTTCCTGAATAACTAGCCCCAGAATAACTCGCGCTCTTCTTTCTGCTCAGCGGTTTATCCCATTGCATACAACCGTGTTAAGATTTCGCCTGTTTGCAATATTCCGCCAAGCTGGAGACGCTTCACCCTTTGTTAGATTTCCTGGGCATTATTGTCGCGGCTGCGCTAGTCAATAATGTAGCGCTGGTACAGTTTCTCGGCGTCTCTTTCTTTATCGCTAATTCGAATCGACTCCAATCTGCAATTGAATTGGGGATGCTAAGCTTTATTGCCCTGTTTATTTCTTCTGCTCTCAATCTCATCTTGTATCGCTGGATTCTGGCGCCGTTAAATCTCGATATCTTAAGACTGGTTTTATTTGTGATGATAAGTTCTGCCGTCGCCTTCTACCTGGTAAGAATTGTAAGCAACTATTTTCCTCTCACCTGGCGCCGTCATGAACTGGCAATTTTACTTATCGCTGGGAACAGTGCGGTAATTGGAGTTTCCCTGATGTTGAGTACCAGCATTATGCCGCTACTGGAGGCGCTCACTTACAGTTTTGGGGCTGCGTTTGGATTTGCCTTGGTATTAGTAGGATTTGCTGCACTCCGGGAAAGACTCGCCAATGCCGATATTCCTTTACCCTTCCAGGGCGCCCCAATTCAATTTCTAAGCGCCGCCATCGTCGCTATGGTCCTGCTTGGATTCGCAGGCTTGGTTTAGTTTATGCTGCTTTTAATCGATCAAGTATTCATTCAGTTGGGAATTGCCTTTGTTGGCGCACTATTGTTTTGGAGATTATTGCTAAACATTTATGTTCTTCTAGTTACCCAAACGGCCCGGCAAAAATCATTTATCGACAAAATAAATCGTTGCCTTCCACAAACCCAGTGTGGCCAGTGTGGTTATGAAGGATGTCGACCTTACGCGAAAGCGATTGCCAACGGTGATGCAATTAACAGATGTCCACCAGGTGGCAATGAAACAATTCTTAAACTTGCGCAATTGGCTAATGAGCCTCTAGCTCGTCTGGATCCTGCTCACGGCAACATCGCCCCACTACTGGTTGCAGTTATTCGTGAAGATGAATGCATAGGATGCACGAAATGCATTGTCGCCTGCCCGGTTGATGCAATTATTGGTGGGCCTAAGCTCATGCACACCGTAATCGAATCAGAATGCACTGGTTGCGATCTCTGTGTTGATCCCTGTCCGGTAGACTGCATTGACATGATAAATAGCACTGATAAATCAATTCCTACCTGGACACTGCCTACAACAAGTGGCGCTCTGGCAACACAATTAGAAGCGGGATCATGAGCACAGACAGCGCTTTCAAGCTAAATGACATTAAATTGCGCCCTCATCGAATTTTCGGTGGTATCAAGCCACCAGCGTTTAAATCTTCTTCTATGCGTTCGCGCATCATGCCAAGCCCGATACCCGAGCGCTTGATTCTTTCCTTACGTCAACATCAAGGCAGCGCCGCCCTTCCGCTGGTTAATGTGGGAGACATGGTACTCAAGTACCAACTGATCGCCGCTGCCGACCAGGAGTCAGCCTTAAATTTGCATGCTCCTACATCTGGAAAAATTGTGGCCATCGAATCCGCTTTAATTCCAAGTCAGTTGCAACAGTCAGAAATGTGTATCCATTTACAGCCAGACAATAAAGACAATGCAATAGCCCTGAATGAGATTTCCGATTATCGAGCCAAGACTAATGCGGATTTAGTGGCACTGGTTAAACAAGCAGGTATCTGTGGCCTGGGCGGTGCGGGCTACCCCACAGCTAACAAGTTAAAAGCCAGTATCGACATTGAAGCAGAATTACTCATTATCAATGCTGCGGAGTGCGAACCCTATATTACTGCCGATGAGGCTTTGCTAAGAGAATTTGCGAAAGAAGTAGTCTCCGGTGCAGAAATTCTACAGAAGATTTGTCTGGCATCACGCTGCATCATTGCCATCGAAAAGAATAAAAAGGAAGCCGTAAGTGCTCTTGCAGCAGCACTCAATAATAGTTCGATCTCCTTAGTTCAGCTGCCAGCGAAATACCCCGCTGGAGGCGAGAAACAAATTGTTCAGGGCGTTACTGGCCTTGAAGTGCCCAGTGGCGGATACCCACCAGACATCGGTGTACTAGTACAGAATGTCGGTACTGCATACGCCGTGCACCAGGCTATTGTTGAGGGAAAACCCTGCATTAGTCGTATTACCACATTAACTGGCGCGCCCCTGCAAACCCCCAAGAATTTTTCAGTGCTAATTGGCACTCCCGTTTCATTTTTATTTGAAGTTTGCGGAATCGAAGAAGAACAATTAACCGGCGCTATCGTAGGGGGCTCTATCATGGGAGTGGAGCTTGCGGATTTACAAGCGCCCGTAGTTAAAACCACCAATTGCCTTATCGCCAAATCTACTCAAGAGTTTCCAGAGGCAGGAAAAGAACAAGCCTGTATTCGCTGTGGTTTTTGTGCGGATGTTTGTCCTGCCAAGCTATTACCACAACAACTCTATGCCTACGCACGCAGTTGTAATCGAGACGAACTTGAATCCCATGGTTTATTCGATTGTATTGAGTGTGGTGCCTGCGCTTACGTTTGCCCGAGCAACATTCCCCTGGTCCAATACTATCGAGCAAGTAAACAGAGTTTTGCGAAACAATTGAAGCAAGAAGAAAAAAGTCTTTATTGGCAGAGCCGGTTTCAAACCCACCAATATCGCTTAAAGAAAAACCAGGAAGACAAACTCTCCCAACGCAAGACTAAAAAAAACCAGGCCGAAGTCTGAGACGACACAGAATTTTTCTCGAGAAAAGGCAAAAGAAGAAATTGCCGCAGCTGTCGCGCGGGTGAAAGCGCGCAAACAAAACATTATCGCTAGCTCTAACAAGAAGAAATGACTGAAGCACTCGCCAAAAGTTCACCGATGCAACTGGGAAAACTAAAAACCCAACACATCATGCTGTTAGTTATAGCCGCTTTGTTACCCGGTATCTCAGTTGCTACCTGGTTTTTTGGCTGGGGATTAATTATTAACATCGGTCTGGCATGCTGCTTCGCCATTAGCTGTGAAGCACTCGCACTCTATGTGCAAAAAAAGCCAATTAAGGCGGCGCTGAATGACAACAGCGCTATAGTCACGGCCTTTCTGTTTGCAATTACAATACCCCCGGGTTCTACCTGGTGGCTGGTGTTATTTGGCATCGCATTCGCAATTTTAATCGCCAAACATGCTTACGGAGGACTTGGCCAAAATCCCTTTAATCCAGCAATGTGCGGCTATCTGTTTCTACTCCTGACTTTTCCTTTGCAGATGACAAGCTGGCATATACCAATCGAACAAGGCACTTTGTCTCCCATTGGCTGGGAAGGCTTTAAGCAAAGCATACTGGCCGTATTTCCGTTTCTCTTCGCTAGCGCCGAATCCATGGTCACCACGATTGATGGCATGACGATGGCGACGCCGCTAATTGTATCTAAGATGGCAGGCACTAACGCGCTACTGGAAGCTAACGAGGCTGGTTTAGCTTTGTTTCTGCGCAGCTCTGAAACCGGCTGGGAGCTAATGAATATTGCCTATATGCTAGGCGGGCTCAGCCTATTAGCTTTTGGCATCATACGCTGGCATATTCCGCTAAGTATCATCGTCACCGTTGCCGTCGTCTCAACTCTATTTTACTCACCGAACTCTTCTGCTGTATTCGGCACACCTTATTTGCATTTATTTGGCAGCGCTACCATGGTCGGAGCGTTTTTCATTGCAACAGATCCGGTAAGCGCGGCGACAACCACGAAGGGACGAATTTTCTACGGGATCATTATTGGCTTGAGCATTTATGGAATTCGAGTTTGGGGTAGTTACCTGGATTCGATTGCCATCGCGGTACTATTTGGCAATTTCTGTGCGCCGATATTTGACTATTATTGCCGCCCCAGAGTTTACGGTCATACCAAACGATCGCTTTTTGCCAGGGTAACTGGGAGCAAACCTTGAGCGAGCTTTCCAGAATCACGGAATCACCAGCATCGCTCTGGCACAACAACCCTGTATTTACTCAGTTATTGGGTTTAAGTCCGGTACTCGCGGTTTCAACTTCCGTAGTACTTGGATTTGCATTGGGCGTCTTAACAGTACTTGTATTCTTCTTCTCAGCCATTCTTATTTTCTATATCCAGCACTTAATCAATGACTCCTGGCGCTTTTATATTTATCTCATCGTATTAGCAACGATAACTACAATTGCTGAAATTGTCTTACAAATCTTTTGGTATCAATTGTACCGAGACTTAGGAATCTACCTGCCACTTATCTGCTGCAACGTCATTCTATTGATGCAATTGAACAAACAAGACACTTTCGACTCCCTTTCCAGGCTGGTAAGCACAAGCTCTCGTACCATGGGCGGTTTTTTCATTGCCATATTATTGCTTGCTTCGCTGCGGGAGTTAATTGGTAACGGCAGCCTATTCGACAAGTGGCAACTATTGATTCCTGCCTCTTCCGAAATTTTACCCAATGAAACTGGCGGCGAATTGCTGGATTTCGCATTACTGCAACCCGGCGCCCTGCTCATTATGGGTTTACTCTTGGCAGGCATTAACTGGTTCAATTTGGCATACGGTAAAGCAGAGGAAGCACAGCCAGTAAAACCTGCGAAACGTGCGAGAGTGACAGGAAAGATATGAACAAACAGAAGCGCCAGGAAATCTTCGAACGCTTACGCGCGGCGGACCCAACACCCACCACGGAACTTAATTTCAACAACAACTTCGAATTATTGATCTCCGTCATCTTGTCTGCGCAAGCAACCGATGTCAGTGTCAATAAAGCTACGGAAGAGCTTTACAAAGTCGCCAATTCCCCCGCAGCCATGGCTGCACTGGGCGTCAGCGGCCTAAAGAAATACATTCGCACTATAGGACTCTTCAATACCAAGGCAGAGAATGTCATTAAAACATGCAAGATATTAGTGAAAGAACATGACTCTGAAGTACCAGACAATCGCGAGGCACTGGAAGCCTTACCCGGTGTTGGAAGAAAAACGGCTAACGTAGTTTTAAACACAGCTTTCCGGCAGATTGCCATGGCGGTAGATACCCATATTTTTAGAGTTTCTAACCGCACCGGAATTGCCCCAGGTAAAAATGTTGTGGAAGTTGAGAAAAGATTACTACGCTTAGTGCCAGAAGAATTTTTGCTCGATGCTCACCATTGGTTAATCTTGCACGGCCGCTATACCTGCTTGGCGCGCAAGCCGCGATGCGGATCCTGCACGATCGAAGATCTTTGTGAATTCAAGCAAAAGACTGAAAGTTAGAAACCATCACTGAACAATTCTTTCTGCACCTCATCGGCACCGAATTCTTTTTCGAACAGGGATCCCGTGTCACAACCCAGCTTACGCAATAGAGCGATCTGATCACCTCTCGCCACTTCGGCCGCTGTTACCTCCGCACCATATTCATGGGCGATATCTATTACGCTTTTTAACACCACATCGCAGCGGGGAGTAGCCATGGTGGAGCGTAAGAATTCACCACCGAGTTTAACGCCATGAAATTCCACGTCTTCCAGTGTGGCCAGCGTCAGATAATTGGAACCAAAGTCATCGAGAATAATACGAATACCCTTGTCGTTGAGTACTTTGAATATAGTTACAAACGCTGCCAGATTATCGCGATTCAAGTTTGCTTCTGAAATTTCCAACTCCAGACAGGCCGGATCAAACTTAGTAACGGATAAAATAGTGTCCAAAGATTTTTCGAAACCTTTAAACAACAAATGAAACAGCGAAAGCTTAACGCGCAAACGAAATCCTTCGGCACCGGCGGGAATATCCCAGGACTGCCAATTACGACAAGCTTCCGCCAATATCCATTCACCAATATCAGGCATGAGCCCTGCTTCTTCTGCCACTTCCTGGAATTCATCTAAACCTAAGACTCCATATTCAGGATGGCGCCAGTACGCTAAGGCCTCAACTCCGCTCAACTTGGTAGAAAGCAAATTAATTACCGGTTTGTAAGATAAGTACAACTGTTGCTTGTGTAGTACATGGTGTAGCTCTGTTGCCATTTCAAAACTGGCCACATTAGCTAAAGCCATTGCGCTGTTATACATTTCAACGCGCGCCCTACCGCCATCTTTGGCCTTCTTTAAGGCACGGTCGGCATTGCGCATCAGTTTGCTCACATTAGTCCCGGATTCAGGACAAGTGGCGATGCCGGCGCTGGCACTGACGAAAATTTCATGCCCACCAACCAGAAAAGATGCTTTGAATACCGTGAGCAAGGCATGTGCGGTAGTAATCGCCACACGGGGATTCGCCAGTGCTGGAATGAGCAGGGCAAAATCATCCCCACCGATTCTTGCCAAGGTTGAACTGCTGGGTAAACAATTGCCAAGACGTTGCGCAATTGCCTTTAAGAGCTGATCGCCAATCTCGTGTCCCAGGCTTTCGTTTATATAATCGTAGTGGTCCAGATTCCATAGCATTAAGGCTAAGGGTTCGCCGGGATTCATGGAGTCGATGGCTACGTGAGTAATTTCCTCAAAACTCTCTTTGTTAATAAGTCGAGTTAGCGGGTCGAAATTTACCAACGCAGAAAGTTTCTCGTCGCTGTATGCCTGATTCTGTATTTCATTAAATACAATCAGGGTGTCGACGTTTGAGATTGAACGCGCACCTTCCGCTAACGGGTAAGCAACGAAGCTCACTACAAGTTTGTGACCATCGCCACACCAGAACAAAGTATGTTCGACTTTGGTGGTCTTCTCGTTTTTACAGGCTTGATAAAGAACACTGTTTTGCCAGTTGGAAACTACTTCGTGATGAGATCGCTCTAACAAAGTTTCGAAATAGAGACCGATAAGTTGAGGCAGGCTGGAACGCAACATGGCTACGGCAGTGGGATTGGCGTACACGATTGTGCCGTCATTGTTGAGCGCGAGCATACCCTCGGGACTCTTGTTGTCGGTGCGAATTTTGTCTTGGTAGTACTGGCTGAGAAACTGGTACTTATTGTCCAGTTTTAAATAGGTGGAGACTTTATCCACCAACAGGGTTTTGTTAATCGGTTTGTGTATGGAATCGACCGGCGCCAACAAAGTGCTGTGAGATTTCGCTTCAAGATCCGCCAGATTAGGTGACATGAAAATCACCGGCACTTCCTCTGTATCTGGATTCCCCGCTAACTGGTTTAAAACCTGATAGCCATCCATTCCAGGCATTTCGACGTCCAGAAGTATCAAGGCAAACTTATGTCGGGATGCGAATTTCAGCGCCTCATTGCCCGATTCCGCGATAATGGGCACTACATCCAGTTCCTGGAGCATGTCCATTAACAGGAATAAATTTAACTCATTATCGTCAACCAGAAGAATTCTGGGTTGCTCAGAGGACATACTTATCCCGCGAAACTACTTCGATTCATCGAAATAAGTATAGTCAGCAATTGCTTATTAGGCTGAGAAATTCAGCGCTGATGAAAATTCTGAAATTTACTACTTGCGGCCTTTCTGTGCGGCAATTCTCAGGCGCAAGGCATTGAGCTTGATAAATCCAGCTGCATCCGCCTGATCGTAGGCACCGGCATCGTCTTCGAAGGTGGCGATATCTTCATCAAACAACGACTGTTCAGACTCGCGACCCACGACTATGACGTTACCTTTGTAGAGTTTCAGGCGTACTTTGCCGTTGACGAATTGCTGGGAGTTATCGACTAGCGCCTGGATAGCGGTTCTTTCTGGAGACCACCAATAACCGTTGTAGACAAGCGACGCGTAGCGCGGCATTAAGTCGTCTTTCAAATGCGCCAATTCTCTATCCATAGTGATGGACTCGATGGCGCGATGAGCTTTCAACATTACCGTGCCACCGGGTGTTTCATAGCAACCCCGAGACTTCATGCCGACATAACGATTTTCGACGATGTCAGCACGTCCAATACCATTTGTTCCGGCGATCTTATTTAACTGCTCCAGAACATTCGCGGGCGAGAGCTTGTTGCCATCTATTGCAATGATGTCGCCTTTTTCATATTCCAATTCTAAATAGGTCGCTTCATCGGGTGCAGCTTCAGGAGAAACCGTCCATAACCACATTGGTTCCTGGGGTTCGGCGGCGGGATCTTCGAGAATATCTCCTTCATAGGAAATATGGAGCAAGTTTGCATCCATCGAGTAAGGGGATTTGCTGCCGAGTTTCTTCTCAACCGGAATACCATGCTCCTCGCAATAAGCTAACAATCGATCACGAGAACTGAGATCCCATTCCCGCCAGGGAGCAATTACCTGGATGGATGGGCTTAGTGCATAAGCTCCTAACTCGAAACGAACTTGATCGTTACCTTTTCCAGTCGCACCATGAGAGATAGCATCAGCACCAGTTTCTGCTGCGATTTCAACCAGGCGCTTGGCAATTAATGGTCTCGCAATAGAGGTGCCAAGCAGATATTCACCCTCATACAGCGCATTAGCGCGAAACATCGGATAGACGAAATCACGAACGAATTCTTCCTTCAGATCTTCGATGTAGATTTCTTTTATACCCATGGCCTCCGCTTTACTGCGGGCAGGCTCAACCTCTTCACCCTGGCCGATATCGGCCGTGAAAGTTACTACTTCGCAGTCATAGGTTTGCTGCAACCATTGCGCAATGACCGAAGTATCGAGTCCGCCGGAATAGGCAAGTACTACTTTGTTTATCTCCGACATAAGTAGCGAGCTCCAAGTGCTGTATCGTCTGCTGGTGGCACGATCGGGTTACAGTCCTGAACCAAATATAACAGCCCCTAAAGAAACAGAACCGCCCTGATCGTGAAAAAAAGGACGCGTATTCTAGCATCAACCTCAGGTAAGTCGATATCTGGAGGAGGGAAAATAAAAAAGAAGGATTGGGGCTAGCGCCTCACCATTACAATGTTTACGCGACGATTGCGATCGCGATCAGCTACTGTCGTTTCTGGACTCGCTATGAGGTATTCCTCTCGCTCTCCATGGGCACGGGTCGCTATGGTTTCAGGATCTACACCCTGGCTCACTAGATAATTCGTCACCACGAAAGCTCTTTCTTCAGAGATAAGTAGATTATCGCGCCGCTCACCGACGGTATCGGTAAAACTGTCTACCTCGAAACCCACTATGGAAGTATCTGCTCTCGAGTACAGTACAATATTGTCTAGCAACAGCTTCGCAGCGCCATCTAAACTACGCATATTGGATCCCCAGAAAATCGTCGAACGCTGAACCTGATCGTAATTTACTGGCAACAGCTCACCGGAACATTGCTGATATTCACTATAGGCAGCTTGGAAATGCAAGGGCGAGACAGCGACTTGCATTGTTATTTGCTCGTCAAAGTTTGCAACGCCCTGGAACGTTGGCACCATGCCAGTAAGCATTTCATTCATCAGTTTACGGGCAAAATCTGTTTCCAACATAAACGAGGAGCCATGGCTCAACTCCACACTACCTAATAACTTTTCCGAACGGCTGTAATTCCATGGCGGTGGAACTGCTTTCAAGGCAAGGTCTGAATCCGCAAGCAGATCGCTCGCCGCAACCATGCGAAAGCGCAATGGCTCTCCAGCGCGATGAGTGAAATGTGCTTCTCCAAATTGCGGAATAGTTTGACTGAGTTTGCATTCGAACACCGATGATTCAATCATCCATTCGGCTTCGTGCATAGCAGCCTTATAAAGGCGCCCTTCGCCACTAACAATTGTGGAAAAAAATAGAATAAATGCAGTGTAGGCACTTCGAGGAATAATTCCTTTTAAAGCTTCCATAGAACATCCTGTTCTTATCGCATCACAGAAATCAATTTGATTTCTGTAGATAGTTACAATCGGCAATTCAGCTCACTTCTTTATTCGGCTACAATAGAACAAATTCAAATAACAGCACGGTACTAATGAGTTCTGATTATATAAGCATCACGCGGCCAGATGACTGGCACTTGCATTTGCGTGATGCTGATTCGTTGCTAACCACGGTACCTCATAGCGCTCAAGTGTTTGGCCGCGCCATCGTCATGCCAAACCTGCAACCGCCCGTCACTACTGTCGCAACTGCCCTCGAGTATCGCGAGCGTATCCTTGCAGCCTCTACCGCTGCGGGCTTCGATCCATTGATGACTCTCTACCTCACCGACAGCACGGCCGAAGAGGAAATTGATCGAATTACTCAAACCGAAGGGATAGTAGCGGTCAAATACTACCCTGCCGGTGCCACGACAAATTCCGATAGTGGTGTTACAAGTATAGAAAAGGTTTATGGCGTCATTGAAAAAATGGCGATTCTAGGTGTTCCCCTCCTCGTTCACGGAGAAGTCACCGATTCTAGTATCGATATATTCGACCGCGAACAGGTGTTTATCGATACCGTGTTAAGCCCTCTTCTAGAGCGATTTCCAACTCTACGGCTGGTGCTTGAACACATTACCACCAAAAATGCAGTGGATTTCGTTACCGAACAAGCCAGCAATGTAGCGGCTACGATTACGATTCACCATTTACTCTACAATCGGAATGATTTACTTGCAGGAGGGGTCAGGCCGCACTTTTATTGTTTGCCGGTACTGAAGAGAAACACTCACCAGGAAGCGTTGATTCAAGCCGCCCTCAGCGGTAAGGAAAAATTTTTTTTAGGCACCGATTCCGCCCCTCACAGTAAATCCAGCAAGGAAACTGACTGTGGCTGTGCCGGAATCTATTCTGCACCGGCAGCAATAGAGCTGTATGCTGAAATCTTCGATCAGCACGGCGCTATAGATAAGCTGGAAGCATTCGCCAGCTTTTATGGCGCTGATTTCTATGGTCTGCCCCGCAATCAAGACAAGATAAAACTGACAAAACGAGAATGGATCATGTCCCAGGAATTTGACCTTGGCACAGAAGTAGTTGTTCCGATTCGTGCCGGACAAACTGTGCATTGGCAACTGAAGCAGGAATAAACCATGAGCCTGCTTGATGCCGAGGAATCGAGTAATACTTTACTCGCCGATCGCTTCCGCACCTACCTTCCGGTAGTAGTAGACGTTGAAACCGGTGGCTTTAATGCCAGCACCGACGCTATTCTCGAAATCGCCGCAGTAATTCCAGGCATGGACGCTAACGGCGTACTCAGTATCGAACAGACCTACTTTCACCGAATTATTCCGTTTGAAGGATCTAACATCGAAGAAGCCGCACTTAAATTTACCGGCATCGATCCATTCCACCCGTTACGCATTGCGCGCTCAGAAAAAGAAGTGTTTCAAACCATGTTCAAGATGGTAAGAGATGCAATGAAAACGAAAGATTGTAAACGTGCAATTCTGGTGGGCCACAATGCGCATTTCGATCATGGTTTCATTAATGCAGCGAGTGAGCGCCACAATCTGAAACGCAATCCATTCCACCCATTTTCTTCTTTCGATACCGCTACTCTTAGCGGCCTAGCCTATGGGCAAACGGTATTATCTCGCGCCTGCGATGCAGCAGGTATAGATTTTAATGAAAGCGAAGCCCATTCGGCGCGCTACGACGCCGAAAAGACTGCAGAACTATTCTGCAAAATTGTAAATAAGTGGAAAGAATTGGGTGGCTGGCCGCTCAAATAATTAATGAACCGAGTCCACCTTGAATTAAAGGGCTACCTGGCGCTACTAGCTGAAATTTATACCCAACTACTGGTCGGCGCCCTCTTCTGACTCAGACGCTTCTTCTACTACAACGCTGTCTACCAATGTTTGCAATTCGCCTTTTTCAAACATCTCATTGACGATGTCACAACCACCTACCAGTTCGCCTTCGATAAAGAGTTGTGGAAATGTTGGCCAGTTAGAGACCGAGGGAAGATTTGCCCGGATATCTGGATTACTAAGCACGTCGACATAGGCGAAACGCTTACCACAGGACATAAGAATCTGGGTAACCTGCGCGGAGAAGCCACATTGGGGCTGCTCTGGATTGCCCTTCATGTAAAGCAAAATGCTATTGCCATCTATTTGCTCTTTAATGGTTTCTTCAATGCTCATAACGCAGCCTCAGCAGGAGTAGGTTCAATAAATGAGCCGGCAAGTGTAATGGATGCTTAATACTTTGTCAGTAATATCCGTAGCCTGATTAGGGCGGCGCATTCCAACCACCACCGCCGGGACTTTTTATCGTTAGCCGGTCGCCAGGTTTTACTTCCAAGGTGCATTTACCGGGAAGTTCCTCACCATTTAGCAGATTCTGACCTTTCGCTCCAGGCTCTGCTCCATGCAAGCCCCATGGAGCAAACTGGCGCCGCTCACTCAAAATAGTAAGATGAGCTCGCTCCAGAAATTCATACTCCCTGACTATGCCATCTCCACCACGGTGATCACCTGCTCCGCCAGACCCACTTCTAACCGTATAGTTTCTTACCCGTAACGGATAATGCATTTCTAAACTTTCCACCGGAGTATTCAAGGTGTTAGTCATGTGAGTATGGACGCTGTCCAAGCCAGCAAAGTTCGGTCCAGCTCCCATTCCACCCGCTACGGTTTCGTAATAATCCCAACGACTATTACTGGCCTCGTCGATATAGCCCATGGCGACATTGTTCATCGTGCCCTGACTTGCTGCTGCAATATTCGCGGGCATTGCCTGCGCTAAGGCACCGAAGACCAGATCCACCAGACGCGTAGAAGTTTCCACATTGCCAGCGGCGACTGCAGCCGGTCTTTCTGCGTTGACTATAGAACCTGGCTTGGTCTTGATATGAATGCGTCTGAACAATCCTTCGCATGCGGGTGAATCTTTAGGCATTAAACAGCGAAAACAATAATAGCCCGCTGCCGCAACTACCGACTCCGGGCAGTTCAAATTGCCTGCCACCATGGCGGACGAACCCGTTAGATCTAACACTACTTCGTCTGCGCCAATGGTTAAATCTATGGCGAGTAGTATCTCGCTGGTGCCACAGCCATCATCATCCAGGTAATCTTCAAAATGATATTCGGCGGGACTCAGCGCTTGGATAGTGCTGGCCGCAATTCGATCCGCATAGTCATTTAACTGCGCCATTCCTGACTCATATTCTAACGAACTCATTTTTTCCACCAGCTGTTGCAGCCTTAACACCCCAACTTGGTTGGCACCAGCCTGGGCCGCAAAATCTCCGGTTAGTTCTCCATTGACAACATCGGGCAAGTGCATCGCTTCTGCTTGTAATTCACCATCACGGAGTAACCAGGTGGGAGGTATGATGATGCCCTCTTCTTCAAGACTCGATGATACCGGCATGGAGCCAGGTGTCTCACAACCAATGTTGGCATGGTGAGCGCGATTAGCGACGAATCCTACTAATTTTTCTTCAACGTACACCGGTGCGATAAGCGTGACATCGGGTAGATGCGTACCACCAAGGAAGGGATCGTTTAACACCAGCGTGTCGCCCGGCCGCCAATCCAGTTCTCTTACGACTGAACCCATGGCAAAGGCCATGCTACCTAGATGCACAGGCATATGGTCCGCCTGGGCAAACAGCTCACCATTGACACCGAACAAGGCACAGGAAAAATCCAACCGATCTTTGATATTCGGCGAAAACGCCGCCCGCCTGAGCACCAGGCCCATTTCGTCGCAAATAGCAGCAACGCGACTGGCAAACAAATTAAGCTCAATTGGATTCATGCTGGTCATAATTGCAACAGACTAGCGAAAGGTGCAGTTAATAACAATTTTCAAGACGTTCTGATAATTGATAGTGGAATAGGAAGTGGCTAAAATGACGCCTCTTCTGGGTAGCGCGAGCTATCCTTTTTATTTCGCCTCAAACAAGATTGAGCTGGTAACGAACATGAGTGTTAAACACTTTTTAACGCTGTTAGATCTTCCTTCCTCCGATGTAAATGCCATCGTTGCCCGTGCCATCGCGCTGAAGAAAAATCCAGAGAGTGCCAAAAGTCAGTCGCGCAAGAGTTTGGGCCTGATCTTCGAAAAAGCGTCCACCCGCACCCGCGTAGCCTTTGAAGTCGCGATGACACAAATGGATGGCGCTTCTTTGTTTTTAACCACAGGCGACTCCCAACTGGGTCGAGGCGAACCTATAGAAGACAGCGCACGGGTGTTGTCACGCATGGTTGATTGTCTGGCGATAAGAACGTTTTCCCACAGTACTCTCAAGCGCTTCGCGGAATTTTCGCAGGTTCCTGTGATTAACGCCTTGAGCGATGATTTCCATCCCTGCCAGTTACTGGCAGAAATGCAAACCTTTATCGAACATCGCGGCAGCATTAGCGGCAAGCGAGTAGCCTGGATAGGTGATGGCAATAATATGTGCAATTCCTACATTAACGCCGCCCAGGTTTTCGATTTCGAATTACAAATCGCCAGTCCCAACGGCTTTGAACCGAATCCTGAATTAGTCGCTGCCAACAATTCCAGAGTTACTCTAAGCAGCGATCCTCGACAAGCTGTCAGCGACGTCGACCTGGTAGTAACCGATGTGTGGGCATCGATGGGGCAGGAAGCCGAGCAAGCGGCCCGGGCTGAAGCCTTTGCTGCTTACGAAGTTACAGGCGAAATTATGTCACTGGCCAATAGCGACGCCCTTTTTATGCATTGCCTGCCCGCCCATCGGGGTGAAGAAGTCAGCGCTACTGTATTGGATTCACCCGATAGCGTCGTTTGGGATGAAGCGGAAAACCGCATGCATACCCAAAAAGCCCTGTTGGAATTTCTGCTAGATTAGGTTTTTCCCACCCTTTTTGAGAGAAAATCGCTTTTTTGGCACACCACAACATATAGTGGTGGGCAAATGACGGTTTTTTGACTGTTTTGACGTCCAAAAATTGATCAGATTTTGGTGAAATTTCGAGCAAAAAATAGCTTCGAAATCGACTCGGGCCAAAAATCGATTTTTTCCCGTAACCCCAACAAACTATTCACATTTTTCCCACAGCTAACTCACTAAAAAATCACTTGCAATAGCCCTATAACCGCATTATCTTGTGCTGGTGATTTATAGCTTGTCTATATGTTGTATTAGTTGAGCGTAAATCAAGGGCTTCTTCTACTGAGTAAAACCTTAGAAATAACTAAGTAAATCGTGCGGTTAGGGATACTGCTGCGGTTTCAAAAACGATAATAAGAAGAAAGGCGCTTGATAAAAGTGGCGTATTTTTAGCCATTTTTCGACTTATTTTAGGGGATTCCGCGTGTTCTCGGCTCAACCTAAAAAAACAATTAAAGTCCAGCCGCAAAAACACAATATATAGTATATGGCTTTAACGCTGCCTGGCAGCCGGATGTGAAATCCGAAGGAGTCGGTTTCGCTATCGGTATTGGCCAGACGGGGATTATCTCGCTGTAAAAAACTCGACCAGCGTCATCTCTCCTCTAATCAGGCAGTGTTTACGCAGCCATTGCGGGTCAATTTAAAGTGTTAGGAATTGGCTCAATAGCAAGAAAAGACAAAACAACAAACAAGAACACGAAAGCAGTAACGAAATTCGGAGTAATAAATGCAGACTGAAGTACAACCAGCAGGTGACTCTCCTCTCGCAAACAAGCCAAGTAATGATAAATCAGTTTCAGTAGCTTCAACCGCACCGGGGCAATTGCGGGTGATTAAGCGAAATGGTGCGGTAGTAGCGTATGACGAGTCCAAGATTGCCGTTGCCATTACCAAAGCCTACCTCGCGGTGGAAGGTGGTAATGCCGCAGCCTCATCCAGAATCCATGAATCCGTAGAGCAACTAGCCGGACAAATTACCACTATTTTTCGCAGGCGCATGCCTTCCGGCGGCACTATTCATATAGAAGACATTCAAGATCAGGTAGAACTGGCCTTGATGCGCACCGGCGAGCACAAGATTGCTCGCGGCTATGTGATCTACCGTGCCGATCATGCCCGCCTAAGAGAACAGAAGCAGGAAGCGCAACAACCGAAACATCCAGAAATCAATGTGACCTTCGAAGACGGTCACCAGGGTCCTCTAGATACGGCGCGTTTGCAGACGATTATTAATGAGGCCTGTGAAGGCCTGTCTGATGTTTCCGCTGACACCATCTACAACGAAACACTGAAAAACCTGTATCCAGGTGTGAAGATGGAAGACGTGCGCACCTCACTGGTGATGACTGCCCGCACCATGGTGGAGAAGGATCCAAACTACTCTTACGTCACCGCGAGTCTATTAATGGACACCTTGCGTTCAGAAGCTTTGGGATTTTTGGGAATTACCGATGCCGCAACTCAGTCTGAGATGCATTATCGCTATGCGGCAACTCTAAAACCGTATATCGAAAAGGGCGTAGAACTGGGCTTACTCTCAGAGCACTTATTGGATTTCGATCTCACTGTATTAGGTGAAGCCCTAAAAGCAGAACGGGATCAGCAATTCACCTACCTTGGCCTGCAGACGCTTTACGATCGTTACTTTATTCATAGCGAAGGCATACGCTTTGAATTGCCACAGGTATTCTACATGCGAGTCGCCATGGGATTGGCCTCCAATGAAGAAAATCGAGAAGAACGGGCAATCGAGTTTTACAACTTGATTTCCAGTTTCGATTACATGGTTTCAACGCCACAGCTATTTAACTCCGGCACCTTACGGCCACAGCTTTCATCTTGCTTCTTAACAACAGTGCCTGATGACCTACACGGTATTTATTCGGCTATTCGTGACAATGCCATGCTGTCTAAATGGGCTGGTGGACTCGGTAACGACTGGACGCCGGTCAGAGCGCTGGGCGCACACATTAAGGGAACCAATGGCAAGTCTCAGGGTGTCGTACCTTTTCTCAAGGTTGTTAACGACACCGCCGTAGCCGTAAACCAGGGTGGCAAGCGCAAAGGTGCCGTGTGTTCTTATTTAGAGACCTGGCATCTGGACATCGAAGAATTTCTGGAGTTGCGCAAGAACACTGGCGACGATCGTCGCCGCGCCCACGACATGAATACAGCTAACTGGATTCCAGATCTCTTCATGAAGCGGGTATTCAACGAACAGGACTGGACCTTGTTTTCACCAAACAATGTGCCGGATCTGCATGAAAAACACGGCAGGGAATTCGAAGACGCCTACGTAGAATATGAACGTCAGGCTATGGCCGGTGAGATCGAAGTCTATAAAACCATTAAGGCCGCTGACCTGTGGCGCAAAATGATTTCCATGCTATTCGAAACAGGCCACCCCTGGATCACTTTTAAAGACACTTGTAACGTGCGTTCGCCACAGCAACACGTGGGCACGATCCACTCCAGTAATCTGTGTACGGAAATTACTCTCAATACCAGTCAGGATGAGATTGCAGTGTGCAACCTGGGCTCGGTGAACCTGGTAAATCACGTAGACGAAAACGGACTCAACCAGGAAAAACTAAAGAGCACTATCACTACCGCTATTCGCATGCTGGATAACGTCATCGACATTAACTACTACTCAGTGCCTCAAGCTGAAAATTCAAACATGAAACACCGGCCGGTTGGCATGGGTATTATGGGATTTCAGGACGCGCTATACGAGCAGCGCATTCCTTATGCCTCGGAACAGGCGGTGGAGTTTGCCGATGTGTCTATGGAAATGGTCAGCTACTACGCCATCAATGCTTCAACGGAACTGGCTGAAGAAAGAGGCCGCTATGAGTCTTACGAAGGTTCACTCTGGGATCAGGGCATTTTGCCAATCGACTCCCTGAAGAAACTAGCAGAGAGCCGTGGCGAAGACTATATCGACGTCAACATGGATCAGCGTCTGGACTGGGATGGCTTACGTACGCGCATTGGTCAAACCGGCATGCGTAATTCAAACGTACTGGCAATTGCACCAACCGCGACCATAGCCAATATAAGTGGTGTATCGCAATCCATCGAACCCACGTATCAAAATCTCTACGTGAAATCGAATCTGTCCGGTGAATTCACCGTCGTTAATCCTTACCTGGTAAGAGATTTGAAGGAACTCCATCTCTGGGACGGAGTAATGGTTAATGATCTTAAATATTACGAAGGCAGCGTACAGAAAATCGATCGCGTACCAGATGAAATAAAACTAACTTATGCCACCGCGTTTGAAGTCGAACCGCGCTGGTTAGTGGATGCGGCGAGTCGACGACAGAAATGGATCGATCAGGCGCAATCCTTAAACCTCTATGTGGCAGGAGCCAGCGGCAAGAAGCTGGACATTACCTACCGCATGGCCTGGTTGCGTGGCTTAAAGACCACTTACTACCTGCGGGCGTTGGCTGCCACCACTACAGAGAAATCAACGATTTCCGATACCAGCTTAAACAAGGTCTCAACAGATCCTATTGATCCTGGCCCGGCAGCAGTGCCCATGGCTTGTTCATTAGATGATCCTGATTGTGAAGCTTGTCAGTAAGCGCGAGCGAGATTGCAAAACAGAGAATAACTGTTAGACAAATCTTAGAAATAGTAATTACAGAATAAAACCGATAGTCGAGGTATAACAATGTTGTCATGGGATGATTTCAATCAGGAAGAGCAACCAACTCCTGTCAGCAAACCCAATACAGAACAACCACCAATCCAAAATCCAACGGTCAATGAAGTTGTTCAGGAAGCGATACAAGCAGTGCCCGAGCCTAAACCAGCCCGGGTAGAGCCTGCTTTAGAAACTACAATTGATTCATCAGATAAGCAGAACAATGCCAATGCATTGCAGCGAGCCATAAGTGATCTACAGTCATTGGATGTCGCCGCCGGCTTGGATGAGCTGGAAGGAACTGCCAATCGAGTTGCAGTCGATGATAAGCGCATGATTAATTGCCGCGCCGATCTCAATCAACTCGTTCCGTTTAAATACGATTGGGCCTGGCAAAAGTATCTTGATGGTTGCGCCAACCATTGGATGCCTCAGGAAGTTAACATGAACGCGGATATCGCGTTGTGGAAAAATCCGAATGGCTTAACCGATGATGAGCGCTTGATCGTGCAGCGTAATCTTGGCTTTTTCGCTACCGCCGATTCCTTAGTAGCAAACAATTTAGTGCTAGCTATCTACAGGTTGATTACCAATCCGGAATGTCGTCAATACATTTTGCGGCAGGCATTCGAAGAAGCTATTCACACCCACGCCTATCAATACTGTATTGAATCACTGGCCATGGACGAAGGTGAGATCTTCAATATGTATCACGAGGTGCCCTCGGTGGCGAAAAAAGCCTCCTGGGGTCTTAAATATACCCAGTCTTTGAGTGATCCGAATTTTAATACCGGCACTATAGAAACCGACCAGGAATTACTGAAAAACTTGATTGCTTTCTACTGCTGCCTGGAAGGTATCTTCTTTTACTGCGGTTTTACTCAAATCCTTTCCATGGGTAGACGCAACAAGATGACTGGCACTTCGGAACAGTTTCAGTACATCTTGCGGGATGAATCCATGCATCTGAATTTCGGCATCGACATGATCAACCAGATCAAGTTGGAAAATCCGCAATTGTGGAATGACGAGATGAAAGAGCAAGCGACGCAGATGATTCTGCAGGCAACTCAGTTAGAAATCGAATACGCCCGGGACACAATGCCGCGGGGTGTATTAGGAATGAATGCGGCCATGATGGAAGAGTACTTGCAGTTCATCGCCAATAGACGACTCGTGCAGATCGGATTACCTGAACAGTTCAAGGGAGTTTCGAATCCATTCCCCTGGATGTCAGAGATCATGGATCTGCGCAAAGAGAAAAACTTCTTCGAAACACGTGTCATCGAATACCAAACTGGCGGCGCCCTATCCTGGGATTAATGCCAACTGCTTAACGGTATAGACATTTAGTAGTAGGAACGGGGAATAACTAATGAGCGAAGAAAATCAGTTTGACAAACAATTCGATAACGATCCTGAGCGGACCTTAATCACTCTCGAACAGTTAAGTCAGACCATTGAAGTAATGACTAGTGTGGTCAATAGGCTTCGCCAGCATCTTAGTGAGCAGCTTAAAGCACAGCTCGAAGAGCAGCAGCAAGCGCAATTGGATGAAGAGGAAGCGCAAGCTCTAGCAGCAGCAAAACAAGCGGAGCAACCGGAAACCAAAGAAGACCAAAAACAAGCTAGCTCCAAACAACAAAATGATCGGGAGAGTTTCGTTGTTGAAATTCGTCAACAGGAGAATGATCCAGTTCGCAAGAACACCAAGACTTTGCACTAAGAGTACTTTAGGGGGAGTCTCCCTAGCATCAGTACTATTTTCGGTATGCCGTTATCACTTCGGTGGCAACGGCATTTTTTTGGTTTAAAGAAAGGATAGCTGCTAGTGGCTGGTAAAATCGGTGCGATCATTCTTGCCGCTGGATTCAGCAATCGCTTCGGCAGCATTAAGCTCTGCGCTGAACTCGATAACGGTGCCACGGTCTTCAGCCAGACCTTGGCAAGAATCCGTACCGCCGTTCCGAACTATAAAGTTATTACACGACCAGAATTGGCTGACCTGTTAAGCCCTTTTGAAACGGAGTTGAATATTTTCCAGGATGCCGAAAAAGGCATGGGGGCCACCCTCGCCCATGCTATTTCACTCATTGAATCCTGGGATGGCTGTCTGGTTTGTTTGGCGGACATGCCCTTTATTGCAGTTGAAACCTACAAATCTCTTGCCAGTCAACTGGGGGATAACAACATTGTCATCCCTGTGCATAATCAACAGCCGGGTAATCCAGTAGGTTTCGGCAAAAAGTATTTCCCCGAATTGCTTCAGCTAAGTGGCGATTCTGGCGGCAGGCCGGTCGTGCAGGCCCATCAAGCTGACGTGCTGCGGCTCGAAACAGAGGATGCGGCGATTCTCTATGATATTGACACGCCCGATGATTTAGAAAAGTATCAGCTTCTATCGGATTAAATGCCAGTAACCAAACTGACGTTGCAGTGAACCAGTCAGTGGCTCTAAAATCGATAGGAACCAGGTGGAGCACGTCATGGCTGTCAAGAAGATAAAGCACGAATCTGAACTCTTAAAGGAGGCGATTCGCGTTGGCACGCGCTACTTTGAAGCCAGAGGTGCGGGGAAATTTGAAGCAACAGATCATATCGATACCAAAGTCAGAGCAATCTATCTGTTACTGGTAAAAGACAAAGTCATCCAACCCTTAGCGAGCGATGATGAGAATGTGCAGAACATGCGCCATAAGCTCGCTATTTGGATTTCCAAGAACCTGCCCGCCGATCATCAATTGTTGCAATAGTTCTTAAAATGCCACTGAAACTGCCCAAACTGCTTTTACTGTTCTGTACCATAATCGTTTCAGCACAGCTGCGCGCCGATGCGCTTAGTGCACAGGCAGCGATGGAAGATCGTAGCAATCCCCTTATTCTCCTGAGCACATCAACCGGCGATATCTTTATCGAACTACTGCCTAATGAAGCCCCGAATAATGTGGAGAATTTTCTGGCGTTAGCCCACGGTGAAGTTGAATTTATCGACCCAAATTCCAATACCAGATTTAAACCGCGTTATTTCGATGGTATGCAATTTCATCGGGTGGTACCGGAATTTGTAGTTCAGGCGGGTTCACCCTTCTATAATCCCCTGGGTGCACCGGATAATTTATTACAGGATGAAATAAACGCTGATTCCCTCGGACTCGACCGTTTACCGGTAATGGATGAGCAGGGAAACTTTAATCCAATCCTGAATATAGGCAATCGAGTTGAATTTCATGATGTACTGTTAAAATCACTCTTTAACAGTATGAACATAGAATCGGAAGCTGAAATGCTGGAACAGCAATACGAAGTATTGGAGATTCTTCAGGGTCTCACCGTCAAACAGGCCTATGAGAATCAGGGCTATCGATACACTGACAATACACCTACCCGGGGAATAATCCGCGGCGTAGTTGCCTTAGCCAACGCTGGCCCGAATCAGAATGGCCCGGAATTTTTTATCGCCTTACAGGATTCTCCCTGGCTAAATGGAAAGCACACGGTAATTGGCAGAGTTGTTGAAGGATTGGAAACGGCAGATGCAATTGGTTCCACTGAAATTGATCCAATTAGTCCATCGCGTTTTTCGACACTTATTTATTCGCTGCGTCGTATAAATTAGATTAGGCGTAGTTTTACCCAATAAGAGTTTTGGATTTAGTGATTCGAGGTTCCTATGTCTAAGAAATCTAAAAAACAAGCCGAACGAGGTACCTGGGCTCTTTGCATTACTGCAGGCTTAATTATCGGTATAGGATTGGGAGCGATCTTAGATAATCTGCTATTAACCGTCCTCATCGGGGCAGCATTGGGAGCCGCTGCTGGCTATTATTTTACCCATCAGAGAAAAAGCAAAGCTCTGCATAAACCTAGTAAGAAACATTAGATAACTTTTGTTATCCATATCTGAATAGCATTAGCAGACTACTGCTTATTATGCTCAATTAGCATTTCGCAAATAAACCAAAGAAATCCTGTAATCCCCCTGTTCATCGCCGCTGCCGCGAATTATTTTCTCCTATACTGAATTAAGACGGGTCGCAAAAGCATAATGGATTATCAGGTGAAGTAGTGAAAAAAGTACTGATCATAGATGGTGGGCAAGGAGAAAGCTGGACCACCTTACAGTCTTTGCAGTTGAATCATTACGATTTTTCTCGAACCGAAGATTGGGATGAGGTATTCGACGCTCTTGTAAAAGAAGAGTTGGCATTGTTATTGGTTAGTTTGGATAGTGACCAAAACAATTCTACCAAGATTCTCGAGTTTCAATCGCGAAACACGGCAACGCCTGTCGTCCCCATATTGGTTGTAAGTAGAGAGCAGGAAAGACTCACTGAGATCGTCAAGCTCGATTGCCCCCATATAGAACTTTGATTATGCAATGATGGATTCGACTATATCCAATATCGAATTACTTATTTGTTGGAACTTCATCATTTTGCCGCCGAACAATCTCGCGCCTTAGCTGAAATGCAGAATCGCAATCAAGTACTGGTGGAAAGTGCCAGCGAAGGGATTATTCAGTATGACGGTACTGGCTCGATTCAATACGTAAATCCAAAGACAGTAAAAATCCTCGGCTTCACTGAAGAGAATATTTTAGATACCAGCGTATTCGATTTGCTCGGTTCTGCCGAAGATGATCCACAAGAAGCTGAAGAGCTGATTAACGAACTAACTCAAGGCATGTTGCAGCACCAACCTTTTACTAGCAACCGCGTCTTACTAAATACATCCAAAGATTCAACCATAGTTGCTGAGATTAGTTGCAACTGCACAAGCGATGCCGATGGCGTGATCAACGGCCACATCATGATGTTTAACGACATTACCGCGCGCACCATCAATGAACAACGGCTCATTAAGCTTGCCAAATACGATGTCTTAACCGGCCTTTCCAACCGCAGCAAATTTCATGACTTTACCGAAGGTAAAATTGCCTACTGTGCCCATAATGAAAAGAAACTTGCGCTCTTGTTTATCGACATCGACCATTTCAAGAATACCAACGACACCATGGGTCATGATGCTGGCGACGAATTACTGGTAGAAGTTGCAGAACGCCTGCGCAACTGCGTGCGGGAAACCGATCTGGTAGCGAGGATCGGCGGTGATGAATTTGCAATTACCCTGCTGGAAATGGGATCGCCTAACCAGGTAACACGCATCGTTCGCCATATCCTCGAAGTACTTTCCAAGCCTTATCAAGTACAAGACCGAGAAATTATGGTTACCGCCAGCGTTGGAATTTCGCTTTATCCAGAAAGCGGCTCTGACTTAAAAACATTGACACAAAAGGCAGACACGGCGATGTACCAGGCCAAGGTCGATGCTAGAAATACCTATCGCTTCTTCTCCACAGAAATCCAGAACCGAGTGATGGAACAAAGCAGCCTGGAAGAAGCGCTGCGTCGCGCCATAGCCAACGATGAATTCTTCTTTCATTACCAGCCTGAGGTAGATGCTGTGAGTGGGCGGGTAGTTGGTCTGGAAGCGCTGATTCGTTGGCAACATGAGGATTGGCCAAATATTGGACCGCATAAGTTTATACCTGTCGCCGAAGAATGCGGCTTACTGCCGGCGATCGGAAAATGTGTTCTTTACTCTGCTTGCAATCAAGCTGTCGAGTGGCGGGAAGCGGAAGATATCAAGCTCGACTTTCCAATTGCGGTTAACCTTTCTCCCAAGCAATTGGTCAATGGCGACTTTATCGAGGTGCTCTACAAAGTCTTAAGAGATACCAATATTCCAGCGAGCTCCCTGGTACTGGAATTAACCGAGACAGCGGTGATGCACAATCCTGAAGTCGCTATCAATATGCTGGAGAAGATCAATTCCGCCGGCGTAATGATTTCAGTCGATGATTTTGGAACCGGTTACTCCTCCCTGAATTATTTGAAAAGGCTGCCAATCGACAAACTTAAGATTGATCGCTCCTTCGTCAAGGATATCGGTATCGATGCCAACGGCGAAGCAATCGTCAAGGCGATTCTGGCATTGGCTCATAGCCTGAATCTTCAGGTAGTGGCAGAAGGCGTGGAAGAAGAAACGCATGTGGAATTCTTACGAGATCATGAGTGTGAGCAATTGCAGGGGTATTTTTTCAGTCGGCCGCTGCCGGTGAAAGAAGTCACCGAGATGTTGCGCCAGGAGAAAATTAAATGGGAGGCTACATTCTCTGGTGTAGGTAAAGTGCCCGAGTTCGATCCCATCAAAATCAAGCCCCCCTTTCACTAGAGGCCATTGATCAGTTGCTATTAATGCAACTTTTTTAATTCCTTTTTGTCTTATTGGTCCCGGCATTGATCGTAGTATTGATCTTCTGCCTTGGGGAATTCCCCTAAGCTTTGCTTGCAGATTTTCTGAGTAGCCGAATTCAACAATAATTCAAGCAATTTATTTTCTCGCTCGATGCAGTCTTTTTTCGATCCGGTGCTATATTTTTAATTGAATAGATATAAATCATTGTATCTGCAATATTCGCAGTAAACACCAAGGAAGATGTAATGACAAAAGTGGAACTTGCACAGAAATTAGCCGAAATGACTCGCTCCATGGAAGAAGCGTGAGCTAAGCGAAATGCCAGCGTAAAGAAAATATTTCATCAAACTGATCCCGAAGCCTGGGAAGCACTCAAACAGGTTCTTAAATATGAAGAACCCACTCAGTCTGAAAAGAGCAACTAAGAGCTTCTGCATCGCCTCGATAAGAACGAATCTATTTTTCAATAAATCACCAATGCACCATTGGTTTAGATTCTCGACAGATGGGTTATGTGTGGCACTACTAGCTTTAGTGCTAGGCGTCACCAGTAATACATTTGCGCAGGATTCCTCACCAAAAATTTGGTTACCCGTTCGACATTCCGAATCCCTTAAGAACGACCTCGATACAGTGATAGTCCATGCAGCATCGCGGGCTGCTTGCATAACTATTATCGAAGCCAAACTGAGTGACAGCAGTGCGATTGATAATGCCAAATTCATTATCACTTGCGAATCCGATACCTATGGCACCCAGAACCTTGTTTACTGGCGGAGAGATGTTCGTGAAAACTTCGTCAATGTGGCTTATCTCTCTAAAGAGGAGGCACTAGCAAGGCAAGCTCAGAATGAGGATGGAACTCCCCTAATGCCGGAAAGCGATAAAATAATGTTGATAGATCATTGCAAAACGGCACTGAGAGAAACTCTAGACGGAAATCTGCCGCCAATGTCTGAAGGCGATGTGCATTTTCGGCAACGGGGAGAAAATCGATTTGTAATTTTTATGGACTACAGCAATGACTCAGCCATCTTGGAATTAAATTATACGGCCACCTGCATTACCGATCGTGAGGCTAATATTAGCCTGAACGTGTTCCCACATTAATTCCTCGCCCTACTTCTCCCTACCTCTCTCAACCATCATCGAGAGACAACTGCTCTTCAAAAATTTCGCGGCGGTAAGGCGGCATCGATTCCAGAATCGTTTTGCCATAGCGTCGATTAACAATACGTTCATCGAACAAGGTAATGCGCCCACTATCTGACTCGCTGCGCAACAATCGCCCACTTGCCTGCACCAATCGAAAGGCGGCGTCGGGTACCGCCAGCGTCATAAATGCATTCTGGCCTTGTTGTTCGATCCAGGCTGCCAGTGTCATCTCGATGGGATCATTGGGAACGGCAAAAGGAATCTTCGCAATTAAAACGTGAGTGCAATACTTTCCTGGCAGATCGACACCTTCGGCGAAGCTTGCCAATCCAAAAATAATACTGCCCTCGCCCCGATCAATCCGTTGGCGGTGGTATTTCAGCAATTGCGCTTTCTGGTAATCATCCTGACAAAGAACCAGGTCTAACCATTCCCTGGGCAAACCCTGCATGACTTCATTCATTTGTCTGCGGGATGAGAACAACATTAGGGCGGCGGCATCTTTACTGAGTAGCCTGGGGATTGCCTTAACGATTAATGCAGTGTGCTGTGCTGTATCCGATGGATCACAATTCATACGCGGCACTACCAGATTCGCCGACCCAGAGAAATCGAATGGACTGGGAATACTCAAATAATGGGTATGCTCCGGCAGGCCCGCTCGCATTCGTAGCATCGAGAATTCACCCAGGGCTGACAAAGTAGCCGAAGTCAGTACTGCACCAGCGCAGCGCTGCCACAATCGTTCCTGCAGATTTTCAGCCGCCAATACTGGACTCGATGACAAAGCGATATCAGTACCGCCTTCGTTTTCAATGACATTGATCCAGCGCGCCCGCGGCGCAAGCTCTGCCGGATCTTCATTGGCGTAGCTCAACCACAACTCGAGATTTGCTTCTGCACGATCGGTGTTAGTGCCGAGAATCGGATACCACTGCTCTGCCAATCGGGTTTTCTCGGGATCCAGTTTCTCATCCATGACTTGACGTAACTCCCCCGCTGTATCCTGCAATCCTGAAGTTAAGCGCGTGAATTCCGTGGCTAGATTGGCAGCAACACCTCGAATTTCTGTAGGTATAACACCAAGCTCGAAGGCATGCTGCGACCGATTTTCGTAAGTATCGATGGATTCCGAGGAATCGACAGTTTGTTCGAACAGCTGCCAGGCACTGTCGGTATGCTCGCGAATGGCATCAATAGTTTTCTGTGTTTGCGTTTGACGCTCGGTATTCAGAAAATCTTCTTTAGCCAGTTGCACGAGTAATTCTTCACAGCGATCCAGCCAGGCAAGACTGGCTTTAAGACGGGTATAGGCGGAAAAGTGATTGTTCGACTTAAAGGGGAGATGATGCGCCTCGTCAAACACGTAGATGCATTTTTCCGGCTCCGGAAGAATTGCACCTCCACCCATGGCGAGGTCGGTAAGCACTAAATCGTGATTGCTCACGATACAATCTACTTTATCTAATGAATCCCGGGCTTTATAGAAGCAGCAGTTGCGGAAATTGCTGCAATTCGATCCTGTACATTGATAGCGATCGACCGTTAGGGGGCGCCAGTTAGCATCAGCAATCGGTGCCTTCCAGTCATCTCGATCTCCTTGCCAATTCCCCGCACTGAGTTCACTCAGCATCTCCTCATACAGTGCGATATCTCCTGTGTTTGGATCTTCCAGCTCCTCACCATAGAGATCCATCATAGCGTGCAGGCTATCAGAACCTGCGAGCAGCATATCCAGCTTCGAGAGACAGAGGTAACGCCCTCGCCCTTTTGCCAAAGCGACACTGAATTCAAGATCTGAGCCTTCCAGAATTTCCGGAATGTCTTTTAATATAACCTGCTCTTGCAGTGCAACCGTTGCCGTTGCCACCACTACCTTGCAATCCAGTGCTTGTGCCACAGGCAGCACGGACAGCAAATAAGCCAGGGTTTTCCCGGTTCCAGTTCCAGCTTCGACAACGCAAATCGGTGGATCGACATCCTCAGCACTGGCCAGGATGCCTAAACCATTAGCAATTTCCGCAATCATTTGCCGCTGACCGTAGCGAGGAGTAAGGTCCCTGGATTCCAATAATTGGCGATAGGCGGACTGAATTCGATCTTTTACTTCATCTGCCAACATAATGCAGGAATCTGTGCCATAAGCGTGTATATAAAGAAGGAAGAAGCGAGGAATTATAGCACCGACTGGGAAAAGGCCCCGATTTGGATAAAATAAACGATGAATAGCCCTGTAGATTCGAGCGGGCGCAAACATCAAAACTAATGGGAATGAAGTTCTGCTAAACTTGGTCCTCTATTTTACTCACTACACACTATTTTAATGTAACAAGTCCGCCAGGCATGTAGTCAATGGCAGCAACCACGCTTGAAAAAGAGCAGATTTCTTGGGATCTGCAAGATACCCAAGAAAAACTACGCGTATTAACGCAACTCACAGTCGACGGCCAACCGGACGACTATGTCGGCATTCTCGCTGGAATTGAGGATGTTGGGATTGCTGCCGAGCAATTAATCGAATTAAGCAGCACACTTGCCCCCGCTACCCAGAATCTCATCGCCTTAAAGACCAAGTCGAAAGCTATCGCAGAAGCCCTGGTAGGTAATATCCGCAGCGTGGAAGCGCTGGTTGAACTCACCATTAATGGGCAAAGTGTGCACGTTAGAAAAAACGCTGTGCTGGCAATTTCAGATAGATCCAGCTTGCAGCAGCTACAAGAGCAGTTGGCTGGCAAAGACAAAACTGTTTGCAAAATTCTGGATCAAAAACTGGCGGCCCCTGCGCCTGCTGTCGAAGAACCAAGCGAGTCGACTACTCCCACGACCAAGTCAGAAAAACCCCCGAAAGTGCTTATTCCTGAGCAAGAAATACCGACCTTCGAACAGGAACTTGAAAAACTAAGTTTTAAGAATACTGCGCGTCTAAACAGTCTGCAAAACACCATCAATCATCTGCGCAAAATGGCAAACGATCTCGAGCCCGAACTCAATGATCGCGCCCAAAAACTACACGCCAGTCTTATTGAAAAGCTAGATAAAAATAAAGCCCATCAGGATGCGCTGCTGCAGAGCACCGAGGCATTACTAATTAACCTGCAGAAAGCGCTCGATGAAGGTCAGAGTCATGACGCACTTCCCGCCTGGGATAAAATTCAGGGAAATATTTCCAATACCAGCGGCAAACTTCGAACTGCATTGCAAGCAAAGGCCAATCAATACAACACCAAGCTGAATGAACTTCGCGATTGGAAAGTTTTTGCAGCTACTGAAAAGAAGAAAGAACTCATAAAGCAGATGCAGCATCTGCTCGAATCGAAGATGCATGCTTCTGACAAATCGAAGCACATTAGTAATATGCACAAAGAATGGAAGTCCCTCGGTCGCTCTAATCAAAATGAGGAGCTATGGCGAGATTTCAAGAAACTATCAGATACCGCATACGAACCTTGCAAAGTCTATTTTAAGCAACGCAAGCAACTCATGGCGACTAATTTGAAAGCGCGTCGCGAAATATGCGACAAGCTTGAGGTTGATTTAGCTGCTGTTGATACGGAAAACATCAATATATCGGCGCTTAACAAATTACTGCAAAACAGCGAAAAAGACTGGAAGCAATACGCTCCGGTTGAACAATCCAAAATCAAGAGCTTGCAGAAGCGGTTTTATGCAGTGGTAAACCAATTACGCCGAATGCGTAAGAACGCATTGAAAGACAACGGTAAACAGAAACAATCCTTTATTGCCGAAGCACTAGAGCTGTCTAAACTCGAAGACAATCAGAAGGCCATGAATGAGGCCAAGCGATTACAACAACAATGGAAGAAGATAGGCCCAACCTCTTATAAAGAAGATAAGAAATATTGGGAAGAATTCCGACTCGCCTGTGACAAGATATTTGAACAACGCAACCAGGAGGCTGCGGCCTCACGTGCAGCTATCGAGCAGGGAGAGAAAGAACTCGAAACGATTCTTGGCTCGCTATCGAAGATCAGTGAACTCGAAGACGAAGCGCTACGCTCATCCAGGCCGGAATATCAGGACTTACAACAATCTTTCTCCTCCGCCCTGGATCCGAAAATTCGAAAGACGCGCAAGAAGCTAGTCGATAACTTTAATAGCTTGAAGCGAAAGATCGATACCCGATTCAAATCCTTGCCCGACAAAAAGTGGCTAAATTTGAAAAATTCCATAGTGGAGAAGGCGCAGTTTCTAAAAGAATTGGAATTGGAACTCTTTGCCAGCAAAGACGATTCTCAATTCGAAGCGGCAAAGTCGAAACTTGAAAACGGTGCCTGGAGTGAACTTACTAGCAGTGGCAATCAGAATTTTGACAGCGCTTTAAACGATCGCGCCGAATCCATTCGTAAGGCGAACTCTTTGACAGAGCTACTCAATCTGGCCAAAGAAAGTGAGCAAAAGATTCGTTCCCTTTGTATCGAACTGGAAATTCGTGCAAAGATCGACACGCCCGATGAAGATCAAGGCTTGCGCATGCAGATTCAACTGGATCAGCTTAAAAAGGGATTTGGCCAGGTAAAACCTGATCGCAAAGAAAATGCTCGTTATGCGCAAGATGCAGAACTGCAAGCCTATTGCATCGGACCCCTCGAACAGCAAAATCAAACGGCATTGTTTTCGCGACTGGAACAGGCAGTAAGAAAACTACTCTAGACAGCAAATCCAGATTTCAGTTTATTAATAACGGGGTTAGCGTACCCGAATAGAAGATGTTTATGCAGTTTTGGATCTATCGCCTTAACTCTTTTTTCAAACTTTTTACGATTTGCTTTGGAAATTTCTCTGCGCTCGAATATATCACTAAGTAAATGCAGTGGCGCTAATCCATCTTGTTTGAGCTTTTCCAGCGCCAAGTAATTACTGTCACTCAAGGCGTAATTTTCTAAAATCTGCGCATCTATAATCTCAGCCAGCTCGTCGGGATCATCGCTTTCAAACTTCTGCTCTGCGCCGAACGCAACATGCACATGACCTTTAGTCCCGATCATTCCGGTAACAATACTCTGAATATCACTCTTATCTGTCTTGGTGAAGCTTCCCCGGGTTTCAAGTTGATAGAGTTCGTCCGCCTTTAACACATCGCAGGCATCGTATTCATAGGAAATAGCGACAGGCACGATGTGCAACTCGTTTAAACTTTCCCCAAGTGGAAGATCGCGTCTACCCATCGCTAACATTTTCAATAAGGCGGGATCGGTTTTATCTATTCCATCTTTCGCCCGCCCTTCACGCTGAGCTATCCAGACGTTTTCTTCATGGGCAACACAATAGTGCATGTACTCCGACAAAAGTTTCAACGCCTGCAGCAATTCCCTTCCCTTCAGCGATCGATGCACGATAAAACTTTTATTCAAACGCATCAGATCAGTCACAAAAGGCTTTTTCAGCAGATTATCGCCAATGGCTATCTGTAATGTTTCGTGTCCGGCGTGATAGAGCATGTAATTCACAAAGGCCGGATCCATGGTGATATCGCGGTGATTACTGATAAAAAGGTAATTACGGCCGTCCTTGAGTTTTTCCAGGCCGGAATTGGTTAACTGCGTGGTAGTGTCATGGATCATCTTATCCATGTAACTGGCAATGACGTCTTGCATGGATTTCACGTCATGGACGGTTTTAACCTGCTTGCGCAGCTTTTTCGCGGCAGCATCGGTCATGGTCTTGGGGAAAATGCGGGTGAGACGAGGAAAATAGAACCTGGCAATGCTGTCCAGCATCTCCTCATCCGTGAGCATGCGATCCAGAACCGGCCTGATTTCGGCATCCTGGTACGGCCTTATATCCTTAAATTTATCCAAAGAAATAATCCATTTGTATCAATTAATTAGAGAATTAATTTAATGTTATTTATAACATTAAAAACTATTGGTTAATGACCGCCGATATGGCCGCTCCGGCGCCCGGCCCTGATTCACTAAACTGCAGTTCAGCCAGATTCGCGTACAGCTCACTGCTTTGCATTAATTCTCGGTGGCTACCTTGGGCAATAACAGCCCCAGCGTCCATCACTACGATTCGATCCACGTTTTTAACCGTGGCCAGGCGGTGCGCGATTATTAACGAGGTTCGATTCTGCATTAACTTCTCCAGTGCCAACTGCACTTGCCTTTCACTTTCTGCGTCCAGGGCACTGGTAGCCTCATCCAGCAGTAGAATTTCCGGGTCTTTCAGGATAGCTCGCGCGATAGCGATACGCTGTTTCTGGCCGCCGGAAAGTCGAATACCGGATTCCCCCAGAAAGCTTTCGTACTTATCTGGCAATTCTTCAATGAAATTAGTGGCGAAGGCAGCCTGGGCTGCTGCAATAACGGCGCCCTCTTCGGCCTCCGGATTCCCGTAGCGAATATTGTCTGAGACATTGCCGGTAAACATCGCGGGTTGCTGTGCAACCACGGCAATATGACTGCGGAGCTCTTGCGGGTCCAGTTCTCGAATATCGATACCCTCGAGACGAATAGAGCCCGCACTTGGGTCGTAGAAGCGCAGAATCAGATCAAACAGCGTCGATTTCCCTGCCCCAGATGGCCCAACCAGTGCCACATTCTCGCCTGGCTCAATGTTCAATGAAATGTCCTTCAGTGCCGGTGTTTCCTGGCGTGTGGGGTAGGCGAAGGTCAAGTTCTCAATACTGAGCGCGCCGCGCGGCTTGCCGACAAATTCTTGGGGATTATCCGGCGCCGTAATTTCGCTTTCGGCGTGGAGCAGATCCATGAGTCGTTCCAGCGCCCCGGCAGCACGCTGCAATTCCGCCAAAACCCCGGAGATCGCGGCGACCGCCATGGCCACCATCACCGCATAGGCGATAAATGCCGTTAGTTCACCGGCGCTCATGGTTCCATTGATCACATCCTGACCGCCAACCCAGATCATGACGGCGACGGCTGCAAACACCAGTGTCATCACTATTGTGATTAAAAAAGAGCTAGTTTTTATACGCTTAAGAGCTATTTCGAAAGCATTTTCTACATGCTTGGCGAATTCTCGCCGGTCATAATCCTGATGGTTATAAGCCTGTACGGTTTTGATCTGCTGAATGCTCTCCCCGACGTAGGCACCAACATTAGCTACCTTGTCCTGGCTACTGCGGGAGAGTCGCCGTACCCGGCGCCCGAAGAACATAATGGGCCCCACCACCAGCGGGATACAGATCAGAACTACGCTGGTTAAGCGCGGATTGGTAATAAACAGAAAGGCCGTGCCTCCGATTAGCAGCAGCAGGTTGCGCAGGGCGACCGATGCTGATGAGCCAATGACAGACTGGATAAGGGTGGTGTCGGTGGTAATGCGGGATTGGATCTCGCCGCTTAAATTTGCCTCAAAATAGCCGGGATGGAGAGCAATAATGTGAGAATACACAGCTTGCCGCAGATCCGCTGTAACTCGCTCTCCCAGCCAGGAAACCCAGTAGAAGCGGGCAAATGTGCCTATCGCCTGCAGCACCGCGATGATGACGAATCCCGTTATTGCCTGGCCTAAAGATGCCATGGAACTCGCCACAAACCCTTCATCCACAATAATGCGAATGTACTGCACCAGAGTGAGGTTTAAGCCAGCTGTGAAAATAAGTGCAATGCTGGCCCAAACTATCTGTTTTTTATAGGGTTTTAGGAATCTCGAAGCCCGGATAAGGAGTTTACTGCTGGATTGGCTTTCCATGGGCGCAATGTAGCAGTACCCACTGCAAAAGCAACTCTCGGGGTGGTTTATTCATCCTGCACGGGCATCCACCGCGGCTCGGATAATTTGTCATTAATTTGCCATCAAATCGCCTTATCAACTGGCAAAACAGCGGTTTAGCAACCATACTTTTTCAAAGAAGTATGCTTTTTGGCGTAACCTGCAGAGATTGCCAAACAAGCAAGGAAGCTTGGTCCTGTACACGCCAGGTTTACAAGGAGAGTAAGTGAGTTACAAACAGCCGACTTCGCTGGTGAAATTTACTGACGCAGAATCAGCGATCAACATTCTGTCGGAATCGACACTGCGCTGGAGCGCCCCCTGTCTATTCGATGATCCATTTGAATTGAATCATCGCACGACACTGAATTTTGACTCCAGATCGCTTCTCACTGCCTGTGTGAAATCCACACTCGGGCTGATCTTCTCCCGTGATGATCCCAAAGGTAATAGTCCCCTCATCAAAGCCATTCGCCGCTGGCGCACCGAAGATCGATTCGATTCGGAAGAAGAAGCGCAAGAAGTACTGACTGAACTATTAACGTCGATGGTGCAACATCGTGAACCCGAAGTACTCGAAATCATGCGCACCTGGAAACAATACTCCCGCGACCTGCGAATTCTTTGCCTCAGTGACGGCCATGACGATATCGCCTCGTGGAAACGTTATGCTAACAATCACACTGGGGTCGCCATCCGTTTCGCCTGTGGTGAAGAAACTTCCATGGAACAACCAATGCCCGTTAAGTACAGCGACACGAAACCAGAGATATCTCCGCTAGCTGAACAGATGGACATTTTGATGAATCAATCCAACGTCCTCGTGCAAGAAACTTTCCCCGATAAATTTCTGTGTAAATCGAAACAGGATTCCAAAGAAAAAGAGTGGCGCTTATTAAAACTCTCTGAAAGCCCCACTAAATTGGACGACGAATCAAAGATGTTTGAACAGATACGCTTTCAACAAGCAGAAGTTCGCGCTATCTATTTCGGTGCCGAAATTGAAAATAAACCAAAAAACGAAATCGCCACATTAATAAAACGCAATTACCCCAAAGCGAAAGTGTTTCAGGCGATTCCTCGTCACCAGAAGTTCGAGCTCGAATTTGAACGGCTGCAAGAAACTTAAAGATTTAGTCCTTTCTTCTACAATTCAATATGCAAAAAAAAGCACCGGCCAGGGGAAGCCAGTGCATACTGAGTATTGCAGCTAGGGGAAGCAATCTAGATCTATTTCCTTGATATTTAAATTGCTGGATACAAGTTAACTAAACTTGATGACAGCTTGATTACAATTTATGTTGCAGTTTTGACATAAACGGATCCTCACGGCAATGCCAGTAAATCAACAATGGCTTAATCAAATTGAAGAAGAAACTCTCGAACCAGGGCTGCAAATTTGCGATCCCCATCATCACCTCTGGGATCATCCTGGAAGTCGCTATCTTTTAGAAGATTTGCTCGACGATACCAACAGCGGACATAAAGTCGTATCCACTGTGTTCGTTGAGTGCATGTCCGAATATAAAAAAGATACGACAGTAGCCCTTGCGCCAGTTGGCGAAACAGAATTCGTTCAATCGATTGCCGAAGTTAGTGCAAGCGGCGAATTCGGAGAAACGAAAGCGGCTGCGGCGATTGTGAGTTTCGCCGACCTACTTCTTGGCGATGCTGTTGACGAAGTACTTACTGCTCACATTGAAGCGAGCCCCAATCGCTTTCGCGGCATTCGACACGCTTGTAGCTGGGACAGTAGCGAAGAAGTGCGTAATTCCCACACCAATCCTCCAACAGAACTTTATCTAAATCCGGAATTCAGATTGGGATTCGCTCGTTTGAAGGAGTTTGATCTTAGCTTTGATGCCTGGCTCTATCACAGCCAGCTTCCGGAATTGTTGTCTCTGGCCAAGGCATTTCCCCAGCAAGCAATAGTACTGGATCATGTCGGAGGACCACTGGGCATTGGTCCTTATAAAGGAAGAAGAAAGGAAATATTTGAAGTTTGGAAAAATAACATCATAGCACTCGCTCAATGCGACAACGTTGTGGTGAAACTAGGTGGCCTGGCCATGGCGATCAATGGCTTCCAGTGGCACAAACAGGAATTGCCCCCTACTTCAGAACAACTAGCGGAAGCGACTCGACCCTATATTTTGCATTGCATCGAACAGTTCGGCCCAAATCGTTGCATGTTCGAAAGCAATTTTCCGGTGGACAAGGTTTCCTGTTCCTACAATATTCTGTGGAACTCCTTTAAACGAGTTACGACAGAGTTCAGTGATGATGAGAAGAAAGCCATGTATCACGACACGGCGGTTAAGTTTTATTCCATCAAAGATTGAATAAGTTCGTCGGTATATTCCTGCAGTTCGTTAAGCACGACTTGCCCGCGGTCACTACTTTCCTCATTCACCTTCTGCCAGGCTTTTTCCATGTCCTTCTCGTAACGGGCAATTGCTTCACTCGCTAAAATCTTTTCCTTCCGATATGCCTGCCAGTTTTCCCGCTCGTTACTGTTTAAGGTCTCGCAATAATTACGCGCACGATAACGGAAGAGCATTTCCGGTAGTCGCCTGTCACGAAAAGGCAGATCCAATCGTCCGAGATCAGCAGGATTTGTGTCACGGACAATACCCATCAAATCGCGGTCGCCTTCACTGAAAAAACCGCCACTATAGATCATGAGATCCGGGTCGGTTTCTGCTGGAAAAGTTTCATCACCGAAAACTGCACTGACTTTCTGCTTGATTTCATTATTGCCTTGCAACTGTTCCCAGTGGGTTCGACAGCTTTCCAAATCAACCTGGAACTGGGCCGCTTGCTCGGCTTGCAGTACCGCCGGTGAAGTTACTATAGGACAGCGATTAATATGCAGTGTCTTTAGAGGAATACGCGTCGCTCCCGCGGGCAACTTGTCTTTGGCTGTGTAAACTCTCTCTTTAATTTCCGCAACGCTAAGTTTGTTCCATACCGAAGGATCTTCTCGCAAGTCGTAAACAACGATACCGTTTTTGTTACTCGGGTGATTACAAATTGGCATGACTAGCGCCATGCAGCCCTGGCTCGCAGGATAACGCATGGACACATGTAAGATTGGTTTCTGTGTAACCAGGTCTATTTCAGCCTGGACTTGAGATTTGTTTTTTAACCGATAGACAAAGTCATAGAGTTTCGGTTGCTCAGTTTTTACCAGCTTTGCCATTTCAATTGTCGCTATGACATCGGCTAAAGCGTCATGAGCATCACTATGTTCAATACCATTCGCTACGGTGAGTTGATCTAGTTTAAAACTGACAGAACCGTTTTCTTTCCGCGGCCATTCAATGCCTTCCGGTCGAGTCGCTGCGCAGAGCCGCAGCATATCGATAATGTCCCAGCGAGAATTGCCGTTCTTCCATTCCCTCTCATAGGGATCGAAAAAATTGCGGTAGAGTAGTTGCCGGGTAATCTCATCATCAAATCGAATACTGTTGTATCCAGCAACGCAGGTTTGCGCGACAGAAAATTCCTGATTTATTTTTTTAATAAACTCAGCTTCCGGAATTCCGTTTGCGTTGGCTTTTTGCGGAGTAATGCCGGTAACCAGACAAGCGAACGGATTTGGTAAGAAGTCATCGGCAACCCGGCAATACATAACCAGTGGTTCACCGATGATGTTCAAATCTTCGTCGGTTCGTATACCCGCAAATTGACAGGCGCGGTCCCGGCGCGGATCTGCTCCAAAAGTCTCAAAGTCGTACCAGTAGATGGTCGGAGAAGGCATGGATAACAATCCTTGTGGGCGATTTATAACTAGAACACATTGCAGCGCTGATCGAAATTCTATCCGCTGCAAATCTGTGATTTCAGTGATCTTAACTGCAATCACTAGCCTATTTGTAGTAGTATCGCACTGCTTTATGCAGAGTGAAAAATGAATCCACAATAATGTGGACTAGATAATGACAAGCTACCGATTATGGATTTTCGCGGCGCCCATATAATCAGCGTTAATCAGTTTGAAAGAGACGATGTCGAAAGAGTCTTTGAAGTCGCTGATACTATGGAACCTTATGCTCACCGCGAGCGCATCACCAAAGCCCTCGATGGTGCAATTCTCGGCAATATGTTTTTCGAACCCAGCACCCGAACCCGGGTAAGTTTCGGTTGTGCATTCAATCTTCTCGGCGGTCATGTCAGGGAAACCACTGACGTAAAATCCTCCTCAATATCCAAAGGCGAATCCCTCTACGATACTGCACGGGTAATATCCGGCTATAGCGACGTAATCGTTATGCGCCATCCTCAGGTAGGTTCTGTTGCAGAATTCGCCAAGGCGAGCCGAGTTCCTGTCATAAACGGCGGTGACGGTCCGAACGAACACCCTTCCCAGGCGCTGCTCGATTTATACACCATCCGCAAAGAACTGGTGTCCAATGAAAGACCGATCGACGGCATGCATATCGCTATGGTGGGCGATCTCAAGCACGGGCGAACAGTGCATTCCTTGTCGCAACTCTTGCTTCTTTATAAGGACATTCAATTTACCCTGATCTCGCCGAATGAACTGAAGATGCCGACTGACATAGTCGGAAAGCTGCGGGAAGCCGGTCATACGGTGGTTGAAACCGACGATATGGAAGCGGGATTGAGTGATAACGACACGGTTTACCTCACCAGAATTCAGGAAGAAAGGTTTACGTCAAAATTGGAGGCAGATATCTATCGCGGCAGGTTTCGGCTGAATCAGGCAATTTATACCCGTAACTGCCAGCCCAATACGGTGATAATGCATCCTCTCCCTCGAGATTCCCGCAAAGACGCAAACGAATTGGATAATGATTTGAATCAGCACCCAAATTTAGCAATTTTTCGTCAAACCGATAACGGCGTACTAGTGCGCATGGCCTTATTCGCGCTTATACTGGACGTTGCAGACAAGGTGGAGCAGACTGGCTCCAAAGTCGGTTGGTACACAGAGAGTAGATTTGAGTAGGGAATTTAGACTATGGGATTTAAAGATTTACTGAAAATGATGATCGAGAAGGACGGTTCCGACCTGTTCTTAACTACTGGGGCGCCACCCAGTATGAAGGCACATGGCAAATTGACTCCGTTGCTCGATAAAAAACTACCGGAAGGTATGGTTAAAAAGATTGCCTACCAGATAATGGACGCAGATCAAATTGCAGCTTTTGAAAAAAGTCCCGAGATGAATCTAGCCGTCGCCGATCCCGATATCGGCCGATTTCGCGTCAATATCTTTCAACAACGAGGCGAGATCGGCATCGTTGCCCGTAACATTAAGACCGAAATCCCAAGTGCCGCTTCGCTCGGACTACCCAAGATTCTTGACGAATTGATCATGAGCAAGCGCGGAATCATTTTGTTCGTCGGCGGAACTGGCACGGGTAAATCTACCTCGCTTGCCGCTCTCATCGATCACCGCAATAAGAACAGTGATGGTCACATTATTACCATCGAAGATCCGGTGGAATTCGTTCACCCTCATCAGGGTTGCATCGTTAATCAGCGCGAAGTGGGTGTTGATACAAATAGCTATGAAGAAGCACTGCAAAACACTCTTCGACAAGCGCCAGATGTCATTCTAATTGGTGAGATTCGAAGCCAGGAAACCATGGAGCACGCCCTGGCCTTCGCGGAGACCGGTCACCTGTGTCTGTCGACATTGCACGCCAACAACGCAAACCAGGCGCTAGACAGAATCATCAACTTCTTTCCCGATGAGAGACATAAGCAACTGTTTCTAGATCTATCATTAAACCTGGTAGCGTTCATCTCCCAGCGACTTATTCCCACTAAAGATGGTAAACGCGCAGCCGCCATCGAAATCCTTATCGGCACACCCCGGGTGTGCGACCTGATCAAGCAGGCCAAGGTATTGGAGATCAAGGAAGTAATGGAGAAAGGTGAGCAACAAGGCATGAAGACATTTGACGCTGCTTTGTTCGACCTCTACAAAGCAGGCAAGATCACTTACGAAGAAGCGCTTAAGAACGCCGACTCTAAAAACAATCTACGTCTACGCATTCAACTTTCTGAAGGAAAAGATGCTGATGATGAAGATCTCGATGAGGAAGATGATTCCGGCGGTCTTTCACTGATAGGTAAGGAAGACGATAATCAGCGCATGTTCTGATTATTTGGACTTCTATACTTTATGCTGAATCAATCCGACTATCTCGGCGTCGATGCGGTAACGCTGTCTTCCGGTGTTCGCGCCGGAGATTTTACCGCCGCAGAAATTACTGAATGTGCCATTAATCGTGCCGAGGCAGTCGAAGCCACGATAAACTCCATTGTTACCCCAAACTATGACGCTGCCCTTGATGCCGCAAAAAATTTCGATGCAAATCCAGAATTACTGCAACAAGGTAAAGTCGCTGGATTTCCTTTTCTCATTAAAGACCTCAGCACCGTAAAAGGGCTACCTGCTACCTTCGGCAGTAACTTGTTCAAAGGAACGATTGCAGATCGATCTTCGCAGATCGTGCAAAAATATCTGGATGCCGGGCTCAATGTTTTTGGCCTCACCAATACCCCAGAATTTGGACTCACCTTAACCACCGAGCCAAAGGCTAACGGTATCACCAGAAATCCCTGGAATATCGATCACTCGACCGGCGGTTCCAGCGGTGGCGCGGCAGCGGCAGTTGCTGCAGGCATCTCCCCGGCGGCCCATGCAACCGATGGCGGTGGTTCGATTCGCATCCCGGCGGCTTGCTGTGGCTTATTCGGATTGAAACCGAGTCGTGGTTTAACGGCAATAGAAAGTAAGCTGGCTGATAGCTGGAGTGGCATGAGCGCCGGTCATGTCGTCAGTCAAACCGTACGCGATAGCGCAGCCTTTCTGGATATTATAAAACTTAGCAAGCTATATGTATTTCCATTACCTGATGCACCGACATCGTTTCTTGATTCACATAATGCTGAACCCACCCGATTAAAAATTGGCATTCAACTCAACCACCCTCTCGATCAATCTATCGACCAGGCTTGTATCGATGGTGTTAACAATGCAGCAGCACTTTGTGAATCACTGGGCCATCATGTTGAAGCGATTGTGCACCCAGTCGACTACCGACCAGTTGTTTCCGCTATGGCAAAGTTAATTAATACCCATGTCTATCAGCGCGTGATTACCAGAGTCGAACAACTGGGAATAGATCTACAAGATGCTGATCTGGAACGATCTACTAAAATTGTTGCCGAGCTCGGCAGCGAAGTTAAAGCCGCCGATTTTCTTGCCGCAAGAGACGTTATTTTTGAAGCGGAATTAGCAATGCGGGAGTTTCACAATTCATTCGATGTCATTCTTTCTCCTGTATTAGCTAAATCACCTGCAGAGATAGGATGGCTGAACATGAACAGCGACGACATGAAGGAATACACCCGGCGCTTTCGTCAATACAGCGGGTTCACTGCCTTGTATAACGGAACTGGCCAACCCAGTATGTCTGTGCCACTGCATCGCACCGACGCAGGTTTGCCTATAGGGGTAATGTTCACCGGTGCCTGGGGCTCCGATCTACAATTGTTGCAACTGGCAAGTCAGCTCGAACAAGCTCAACCCTGGCCACGTTACGCTGAAATCTAAGCACTACGATGTGTCGGCTTAACAATTTCAAAAATCACGGCATGAACTACTTAATGCAAGACTTATAGGATACACTCGGAAAGCTTGACCAAAATTATGCTCCTATGAGGAACGCACCATGCTTAAAACTATAACAAGAAGCCTTATTGTCCTTATGCTCGGAGGACTGTTTTCACAGGCTGCCATGGCTCAGGAACCGGGCGCCGCAATGAAAACAATTGCTGACATTGTTGCTTCCCTGAATCACTTTCCATCAGATTCAGACAAAGCCTCACTTGCGGAAATCGAAGGCAATTCGAATCTACCGGAAGGCCTAAGAAATATGGCTAATACCGTTGCTAACATCAGCCACTCAGCTAGCGCTGAAGGCAAAGATGCAATGGCAGCTATTCAGGCCAATGCTAATGCGCCGGATTCTGCAAAAGAACTAGCTGGGATTATTGCCAGTCTCAATCATGTAGCCAGTGACGATGCAAAAAGCAGATTGGCCGCACTATTTCCATAGTCGTTAGCTAAATCTGAATCCTAAAACCCCGCTTTTTCCAGCGGGGTTTTTTGTGCCCGGTCGCAGATATCGCTGTCACAAATAGTGACCAGTTCGAGGTACTTATCGGTCCTGATCTTCCGTAAAATAGCGCGCTTCATTTTTGAATAATATTAATAATTAGAACAACTTAGTTCAGACTTAGCGGAGACTAGGCATGAAAATTCAACTTTCGGCACTCGCAGCGGCCCTTACCCTGGCAATTTCTGGCAACAGCCTCGCCCAGGACTTTTCAGGACCGAAAACCGAATGGGGAGTTCCCGATTTTCAAGGGACCTGGCGCAACAACACCGTCATGCCATTTCAGCGGCCGCAAGAGTTAGGCAACAAACGCGCCTATAGCGAAGAAGAAGCCTTGCAACTAGAACAGGCCGCACAGCAGCGCGTCGAAGATGACAATAAACCGATCGATCCGAATCGACCTGCTCCAGAGTTGGAGGCCTTACCCTCCGTCGGTAACTACGATTTATTCTGGACCGACCGTGGCATGTTTCTTCCTACGATTAACGGAGAATTCCGCACATCCGCCATCATCGATCCACCGAACGGTCGCATCCCGGAAAGAGTCGCAGGCTTCAGAGAACGCATTGCAGAATTGCGGGCAAATCGGCCCAATCGTAGCGATGGTCCAGAAGGTCGCGGGCTCGGCGAAAGATGTCTGGTGGCTTTCGGTAATAGCTCCGGTCCGGTTATGTCACCGGTAATGTACAACAGCCACATACAAATCGTGCAAGCGCCTGGCTACGTCACCATCATTGTGGAAATGGTGCACGATGCACGCATTATTAGAATCACCAACGATCGCAGTCCTGCTTCAGATTCCCATCAGAAATGGATGGGCGATTCCATCGGTCGCTGGGATGGCGACACCCTGATTGTAGAAACCAAAAACTACAATCCCTGGCACTCTTATCAAGGTGCACCCACTGAAAATCTAACCGTCATCGAAACCTTTCGCCGCACTGGCGATAACAAGATCGTTTACGGTTTTACCGTCGATGACCCCACTGTCTATACCGCACAGTGGTCGGGGGAATACCCTCTTTCACGTATGGATGAGCCAGTTTATGAATACGCCTGCCACGAAGGAAACTACGGCATGATTGGTATTCTTGCAGGCGCGCGACGATTGGAAGCGATGGAAGCAGAAGGGATTGAACTGGAAATTCAGCAGTAAAAATTGGGGAGTGCAGGAGTATAAGATTAGCTTAAGGAAACTTTGTGCCTTACCGCAGTCACCTCCGCCATGATTGATATGGCAATCTCCGCAGGTGTTTTCGATTCAATCTGAAATCCAATCGGCGCATGCAAAATATCGATCTCATCTTTCGTTATGCCAAGCTCCGGTAAGCGCTCTCTGCGAGCCGCGGATGTTCTCTCTGATCCCATCGCACCCACATAAAAAGCATCAGTCTTTAATGCTTCCATCAACGCCATATCATCCACTCTTGGGTCATGCGCTAGCGCTATAATTCCGCTATAGGGATTGCTAAAACGTTCTCGCACAACATCGTCAGGCAAACGTGAAGTAGTATCGACTCCCTCCACAAGCCAATTGTCTAAATATTTAGGCCGTGGATCGCAGAGCGTTACATCGTACTCAAGAGCAAGCGCCATCTCTGCCACAAATTTTGCCACATCACCTGCGCCCAACAATAACAATCGATACATGGGGCTGAGGGAATGAATCATCTTATTCTCTTCCATGACTACAGCGTCTTCGCCACTGTGATCGTCGGCAGAAATTTCTCCAGTCTCGAGATTTAGAATTCGACTTATCTTGGTGTGATTTTCCAACGCAGAAGTTAGATGAGCGAATACCGCGTTATTGGAATCGCTCGGTTCTATATATTCCAACAGCACATGTAATTGACCGCCACAGGGCAGCTTCAACCGCGCCTGTTCGGCTTCGGTTTCACCGTACTTCACCATGAAGGGTCTACCCTCGGCATCGAATTGCGCTTTTAAGCTGCCATCACGCAGTTGTTCTAGAAAATCCTCTTCGATACAACCGCCAGAGATCGAACCGATTAACTCACCTTCCATGGTACAGGCCATCATCGCGCCGATTGGCCGCGGCGATGATCCCCAGGTCTTCAATATCGTACAGAGCCAGACGGCCGTCTGACTCAGTAAACGATCGTTAACAAAACTAATTATCTGTTGCTGACTAGATAGCATTCTATTTTTCCTTCAGACAAAGTACATCCTTGTACTTTGTCTGAGTCGTAACTTAGTCACTGGCGAAAAATTCGATTTTCCTTGTGCCTAAGTCACTCGCATTTGCTTTGCAAATGTCAGCACATCCATGTGCTTCCTTGATATTCTAAATTCGCACCCTTCAAACTTCGCGCAGCTTCCATTTGCCACGCATAAATAAAGGGACGCCTACTATACCAGTGAGACAATCCGAAACAAACACGGCCCAGAACACGCCTTGCGGTCCAAGCCCTAGCCCCAGCGCCAAACCGTAGGCCAGCGGTACCTGCACGATCCAGAAACAGAAAATATTAATGTAAGTGGGAGTCATGGTATCCCCCGCCCCATTAAACGCCTGAATAATAGCCATGCCGTAACCCCATACGATCAAGCCATAGGCAAAAATCCGAATGCTTTGCACCGCATAGGGCACAACGTCGGCTTCCTGGGAAAACAGAATCGCAATAGGCTGAGCCCAAATTATTAAGGCAACGGCGACGAGCGCCATATACCCCGCGTTGTATTTGGCTATCTGCCAGGTCGTAATTTCCGCTCGATCCGGAAAACCCGCCCCCAGGTTCTGTCCGACTAAAGTTGCTGCGGCATTGCTCAATCCCCAGGCCGGCAAAATCGTAAACATCACGATTCTCACGGCGATGGTGTAGCCGGCAACAGGCCCACTACCGAAACTAGAGACGATTGACATCAGAAATACCCAGCTGGCTGTGGCTACCAGAAATTGCGCTATACCACCGGTGGATATGCGAACCAGCGACGTGACGATGTCGAATCGCAGGCCCATATCTTTCAAATGTAATTGCAATCTCCCTTTACCACCCAGGAGATGGTAAAGCCCGTAAATGACACCAACGGTTCTACCAATATTGGTTGCAACCGCAGCACCAGTAACGCCCATTTCCGGAAAGGGTCCTATGCCATAGATAAAACAAGGATCCAGAACGATGTTAATGCCATTGGCAAGCCATAGTGCGCGCATCGCAATGGTAGCGTCGCCAGCTCCGCGGAAAATCGCGTTTACCAGGAATAGAAAGACGATACTGAAACAGGCACCAAACATGAGACGGGTGTAAGTTTCACCGGTTTCAATCACGCTTTCTTCCGCGCCCATGAATTGCAAAATATCCCGCGCAAAGAAAATACCAATCAGACCAACCGCAATGGATACAAACGCACCGAGCCAGATCACCTGACCCGCCGCAATCGAAGCACCCTCACGATCATCTTCGCCAATACGCCGAGCAACCATGGCGGTTGCCCCCATGCTTAAGCCAATGGCGATCGCATAGAGCAGCGTAATCACCGCTTCAGTCAAGCCAACTACTGCTACCGCTTCGGTACCTATTCCGGCAACGAAGAAGATATCGACGATGGCGAACACGGATTCCATCGCCATTTCCAAAATCATCGGAATCGCCAGAAGTATTGTTACGCGCGCGACCGAACCTTCGGTGTAATTAATTTCCGAATCGCCTGCCAGCGCTTGCTTAAAGAGCTGCCATCCGTTTTTTAATTTTCTAATTGCTGCTGTCATTTCAAAAATCCAAATTGCGGAGTTTCCGAGAAACATCCATATCCATAAGGCACAACGGTGCATCGCTGTGAACTACGTGGAGATTTGCTGACCTGGTTACTTGCGCTCCTGAGATGGAGCTTAACTGTCTGCGTACGAACGCAGTAGAGATTGACAGTTGTACTAGAAGTGAAAGGCTAACTCTTTGAAAGAGAGAAAGATTTACTGGAAGTACGGATTAGCGCAATGCGCTAACAATCAGGCCATGTCTCCAAATGATTTGGTTACATTATCCATCGGCTTAATTCCTCAATAATAATTTTGTACTTTGGAAGTGCGCGCATTATATAGCGACCCTTTTCCAAAGTACTACAGTTTTTTTCTTTTCCGTCCAGCAGTTGCTTGCAATGGTTAATTACCGCTACCGGATGCTGCCGCATTTGAATCACGCTTCCATAAGAGAAGAACCAACCAAACAATGAATACCTGCACCGGTAATTCTATTTCCCCTGGCAAATCAACTTTCGCACCGCGTCCAAAAAAATTTCGTGGCTTGATTAAACCGACCCTACTTATATCGTTCGTCAAGATCATCGCCCGGGCCAACCAGTTTTTATTCTTCAAGTAGTAGCGAGCGCCTGCAATATCTATCACAAACTGTCGACGCAACATCATCTCTCTAGATGCTGTGACCAGGGTTTTACCGTTATGCACCAGGCTAAATGTAGGATTTAGAAATCCTTCCTTTTTGATGTTGTAGGTCGTGTTATCAATCAGCACTTCGGCACGCTCACGCCATGCTGACATATCGATATCTGCGATTTTTTTTGAATTTTCCAGGATCTCGAAATCCCGGGAAAAGATACTGCGAGGAATAGCTTCCATACCCGCACCTTTCAGAAACGATTGAGCTAAAACTTACTCAAGAATGACTAAAACCACAATCACTCTTTATCCTGACCGAAACCGATATCATGACCATCCAGATCCTGGATGCCGAACTCCCTGTTACCATAAGGTTGATCACAGAGCTCATAGTCAATAATGGCGCCGCGATTTTTTAAATCTGCAAACATCGCCTCCGAATCATCAACCCAGAAGTAAACGTCCCATAAGTTTTCTACTACCTGATAGTTTGGAACGACATGCTCCTCATCTTCCACCTGTCTAAGCATCAAGCACAGTCCATCGCGATGCAAAATGACAAAGGCTGAGGGATCACCGTAAAACTCTTCATAGGCAAAGCCTACTTTGTCACGGTAGTAGTTTGCAGACTCAACTACATCTTTAACTAATAGAACCGGAGCGCTACTTAACAGTTTTGCAGTCACGACGCTCTAAGTCTTAGTTCTCTCTGACTATCGTAAAGTCTGGATCTGTGTTACCAAATTGTACAAAGGATCCCACCATTTGATTGCCATCCACTGTTGCGGTGTACTCAACATCAAGTTGTTCTACTGAAAAAGTAAGGGTATTCCCGTCAACAACGACATCAGTTGGGATCATCTGATTGCCTTGATCTACACTCTCAATTTGCACAGATATTCCATCATCAGATTCCTCAATATGGAATACGAGACGCAACTGACCGCCTCCAAGATTCAATGTTCCCGCCCATTGCCCAGCTAAACTTGGAGTTTGCGCCGAAGCACAAAAAGTTAAACCGGCTACCAGGGTTAAAATCAAAACTATTCTTCCTAACATATCTATCCCCTTTCCAAATCAACGAGATAATCAACCACGTTTAACATTTCCTGATAACTGCCTACGGCTAGCGTCACCACGTATTTACCATTCACGTACATTGTCGGTGTCTGCCCTACTCCATAATCTCTAATAAGGCTAGCCGCCTGATTCACACGGGTTCGGACCGAAAATGAATTAAATACGCGGTCAAAATCTTGTTCCGAGATTCCACAGGATTCAAAAAATTCTCTGATCAGTACTTCGCTGTTAAGCTGATTTCGATTCTGGTGTATCTCATCAAAAAAAGGATTGTGCACCGCATCTAACGCATCCAATGCCTGGGCAGCATAGAACGCCTGCGCGTGAATCGTGGTTATAGAATTACCTACAGCCGGCAGTCTTTTATGATCAACGTCACCGGCCTGATTCGATTCCCAACTACTTATCAATGGTTCGAAGACATAACAACTCAGGCATCCATACCAGAAAAGTTCGATGACCTCGATGCGAGAACTGTCTGCCGTCCTTACCGGAGTGTCTACTTCAAAATAGTGTGTGCCTTCTACGTAACGTGAAATTTGGGCAGCTGCGGCCCCTGTCATTATCATTGACACTAACATTACTAATGCAGTTGCAAGGTGTCTCATAGTGCACTTCCTTTAAGGAGAAAAATAATTGAAAAACAAAACTAACTAACCGAGAAAACTAATTCTATTGGGCGTGGACGTTTCGCTGGCGTAAAACTTTCTCCTGATTTTTCACCCAGGGATCATTCATAATGTATCTTATCTGCGCTTCCACCTCATTCTCCGTCATGATATCCATGTTTTCGAGAACCCTATTGCCTGAATTCGTATTGTGAGTGATGCCAGCTTCAACTTGCTCCATCACGTAAACACTCAGTCCATCAGGTAAATCAGATGATAGTAGGCGCGCCGCGAGCTCAGGCGAATTTGTAGTTACAGTACCTAAGGTACGAACACCGCGTGATAATTCTCGCACTGGATTAAGAGCTTCGTAAGTCGTATTCCTCTCAACTACCTCGTAATTACGTCGGTCGGTAGGATTGCAGGTACGTAAGTCTGATTCTTCTTCAATAGCATCACAGTCATAGGCCCAGAGTCTGGAAGTTGCATCTGCCTCAATCGCATCAATGGTATCTCGAACACTCACTATAGAAGGAACAAAGACTTCGGGAACTTCGATTTGCTCTTCTGCTGGCAGCGGCTCATTAGTTTCAAGCGGTTCTATTTCTGCAACTTCGGCGATCTCGGTTGAAATTTCTTCTACTAGCTCTTCAACTGTTTCCGGCGCTTCGACTGGTTCTTCCACAATCTCTGGTGCGGTTTCTTCAACCAGTAATGGATTGGAAGGTATTAATTGAATTTCAACGAAGTCTGGGGTGAGATTTGGTTCGATTGCAAAGCGTGCATTCAGTGCCAGCGCTAACAATGAGACGTGCACGATCAGACTGATCACTAACGCCAGGCCTAGTAATCCGTTTTCCCTGGAAGGCCCAGTAGTATCGGCCTTATCCTCGACTTCGCTAGTCGGAGCCAATGCTGCCCATTCGCCCAGCGAGGGCGAATCGTTTTCTGCAGCAATTGATGCAAGCGACTCGTCCAGCACGTCACCAAGGGCAACGGCTGGCTCCATCTCCAGTTCGCTTGTTAGCTCCTCATCCCGCCAGTCCATGTTGAGACCTTGTTATTGTGGAATGGAAAAGAGAGAGTAATTAGATCCGCTTTCTAACTGCCTCATATCTGCGACAGCCGCGGTATCTTAGAGTTCCCTGCTTTCCCCAAAGACTCAGTTTGCCATGTTGGGAATTCGAATCAACCAAAGTTTAGGCTGGGAGCAATAGCCTCGGTTTCGAGGCCTAGAAGGTATTGTTTGGTCTTAATGCCACCGCCGAATCCCGTAAGCTTGCCATTACTGCCAATCACTCGATGGCAGGGAATGATAACCGGGATCGGATTCAGGCCATTCGCTGCACCTACCGCCCGCGAGGCCTTGGGTTTACCTATATGTTTCGCTAACTCACCATAGCTCCAGGTCTCGCCATAAGGTATTTCCGTTAGCGCATCCCACACGGTTTGCTGAAATTCTGTGCCCACTGGTGCCAGTGGAAGCTCGAAGTCTTTTAGCTCTGCTGCAAAATAACTTTCGAGCTGAAAAATAACTTCTTTAAAGGGATCTCCATCCTTAACCCAGTCTCGTTCATGACGTCTCGCCATAGATCCGGAGGGAAAACCAAGCAAGCCAAGATAATCACCATCACCGGCTAGCAATAACTTGCCGATGGGGGATGTGTGGTAGTGATAGTAAGTAGTCATGTCTTTGCTCTCAATAATGATTAGTAAACGTTGTTAATGAATTCAAAATTAGTTTTTGCGCTTCTTTTTATTGTTTGCGCTTTTTTTGATGAAGGTTCCGTAATTTTTCCAAAGTAGAATCACTGCGTAAGCACGCCAGGGTTGCCAGGGCTCAGACCGCAGCAGCAATTGTTTCGGCGTTAATTCTTCGTCTTTATCGATAGCGCGTCGAAGAATCAAATCGGAATAAGGAAAAGCGTTAGGATCATTCAGCGCTCGCATGGCGATGTAAAACGCAGTCCATTCGCCAATTCCCTTAATCGTACAAATCTGTTCAACAAATTCTGCAGTATCGACACTGCAGTCAATCACCATTTCACCCTTTGCGACTTGCGCAGCAATGGTGCGGATGGCAACGATGCGTTGGGTGACGATTCCCATGTTGTCCATCTTTGTTCTTTGCAATTTTTCCGGACCAGGGAAAACATGGGTCAGTCCTTCGATATTACAGATATAAGATTTCCCATAACGTTCGGCGATGCGAGACACTAATGTTGACGCCGCCTTAACCGTTACCTGCTGGCCGAGAACTGCTCGCACAGCAACTTCAAACTCGCTCCAACAACCTGGCACTCGCAGCCCAGGAAATTTCTTAACCATGGATTTTAGTGTTTTGTCTTTACTTAAAAACTTATCGATTTGCTCACTGTCGGCACGCAAATCAAAAATAGATTTGATGCGATCGATAATCTGATACAACTGGCGCGACTCCGGATAATGAATCTCCACCTGAACTCGATGACTCTCTTCTTCGAACTCGACAAGAAAATGGCCGGCGGCTCCATCCAGGCTGATCGTCCTCGCATAACTCGTTGCGGTGACAACTTCCACACCAGGAATTGATCGATAAGCGAGAAACGCGAGATGAGATTTCCAATCGAACGGAGGTCGATAAGAAAGCGTGATACGAATGCCCTCGGAAAGACCATTCTCGTCTTTCTCTGTAACGTTACGTTTATCCCGCAATTGTTTCGGCGAGCGCTCGTAAGTCTTGTTAAAAACCGCATTAAAGCGACGAATGCTACCAAACCCTGCGGCAAAACAAATTTCACTCAATGGCATGTTTGTTTCATCGATTAGCTTCTTGGCGAAATGTAGTCGGCGGGTCTGGGCCACTTCCACCGGCGAGGCGCCTAAATGGTTCTGAAACAGTCGGCTTAGTTGCCGCGGCCCGACTGCAATTTGATCCGAAAGTTCATCCACCGATCCTTCATCCAGGAATCCCTGATCGATAAGTTGTAAGGCGCGGGAAACTTTCCAGGAAGAGCCGCTCCAGGCTGGGGTACCCGGTGAGGATTCCGGCCGACAGCGTAGACAGGGACGAAAACCTGCCGCGGATGCTCCCGCCGCTGTCTTATACAATTGCACGTTTTCTTTTTTCGGAATTCTTACCGGACAAACCGGACGGCAGTATATGCCAGTGGTGAGCACCCCGACGAAGAAGCGCCCGTCGAAGCGAGGATCTCGACACTGGCGTGCGTCTTCATAGTCGTCTGGGTTTAAAAGCATGTCGTTGCCACTTATTTAGCTGTTGTCTATCAACGTGGCAACCATCATACCCTGAATTTTGGATAATACTGGCCGTTTTCGGACCTTATCTTTTAAATAGTTAAGTCTGAGAATTTTAATGCGTGTGTAAGCAATCAGGATTTATTCTCCAAATTACTCTATTGAATTTTGTAGGAGATTTCTATCTGTGCTGATCCACCAAAATGGAATTGCCATCGGGATCATTTACAACAAAGCTCGCTGGACCTTCCGTGCTTTCGTCCACTTCGTATTCGAATGCCACACCGGCCTCTTTCAATTGTTTCTGTAACTTGCGCACATCAGTAAACTCGTCAACATTTTGTGCGGAGTCATCCCAGCCCGGATTAAACGTCAGGATATTTTTATCAAACATACCCTGAAACAAGCCAATCGTGTGAGTGCCGTTTCTGAGAATCAGCCAGTTCTGGCTTTGATCTCCGCCCACTTCCTCAAAGCCAAGTTTCTGATAAAACTGTTTCGACTGTTCGATGTCTTTAACTGCCAAACTGATTGAAAATGCCCCGAGATCCATGACTGCCCCCTGTTTAGAAAAAACCCTTGGCTATTTAGTGTAACTGCACCACTGGTTGTTGAACTGGCACTATAACCTATTCCCTTCTTTATCCGCCTCTCCATTCCCTTCTCTATCGCATTCGCATTCCTGCGGCGTCGAGCAGGCTAGTGCGGCGTCACATCGACGCTATTTTTGTGTAGTCTGTTTTTGTGTATAGTAGCGCCCTCTCAGGCGATGGATCGGATTGCTACCGCCATCGCCGCAAATCCCCAGCCCCTGGCTGAGTACTTCAAGTGTTCTGAACTGTTACTGGAAAGGCAATGACTGACAAGGACTTACGCAAACATTCTAAAATCGTAGTGGACGGCATGGAACAGGCGCCAAGCCGGGCCATGCTGCGGGCCGTTGGCTTTGAAGACGAAGATTTCGCCAAGCCGCAAATCGGTATCTGTTCTACCTGGTCTATGGTGACTCCCTGCAACATGCACATCGATAAGTTGGCAGAACACGTCAACAAAGGCACCGATGACGCCGGCGGCAAAGGCATAATCTATAACGCCATAACAATCTCCGATGGCATTTCCATGGGCACCGAGGGCATGAAGTATTCCCTCGTGTCTCGCGAAGTTATTGCCGACAGCGTGGAAACCGTCTCGGGTTGTATGGGCCACGATGCGATCATCGCCATCGGCGGTTGTGATAAAAACATGCCCGGCCTGTTGATGGGTATGTCCCGCTTAAATCGTCCTTCTTTATTTATCTACGGCGGCACTATTCAACCTGGCCCCAACCACACGAACATTATTTCTGTATTCGAAGCGGTCGGCGGCCATGCTGCTGGTTCGGTCTCTGATATCGAACTAAAGCAAATCGAAGACACCGCCATACCTGGCCCCGGTTCCTGCGGTGGCATGTATACCGCCAACACGATGGCATCCGCTATCGAAGCCTTGGGTATGAGCCTGCCAAACAGTTCGGCACAGGATGCAATTTCGGAAGAAAAAGTCGGCGATTGTTTAAGTGCCGGCGAAGCGATCATGCATTTGATCGAGCATGACATTAAACCGTCCGACATCATGACTCGCGCTGCCTTCGAAAATGCCATCAAAGTTACAATCGCCTTAGGTGGCTCCACCAATGCGGTGCTGCATCTATTAGCCATGGCACATACCATGGGTGTGGAATTGGAGTTGGACGACTTTACAAAAATCGGTAAACAAATCCCCATGGTGGCGGACTTAAAACCGAGCGGTAAGTATTTAATGTCCGAACTCATCAAGATCGGTGGTATTCAACCCTTGATGAAGACAATGTTAGAAGCAGAAATGCTGGATGGTTCCTGTTTGACCGTTACCGGCAAAACCCTGGCGGATAATCTCGCTAGCGTCGATCACTATCCAGAAGGCCAGGACATCATTCGCAGTTTCGATAATCCGATTAAGAAAGATTCCCACCTCGTCGTGCTGCGCGGCAATCTCGCCCCAACCGGCTCCGTTGCGAAAATCACCGGCAAGGAAGGCCTTTCGTTTACCGGCAATGCACGGGTTTTCGAATCCGAAGAAGATTGCCTGAAAGGCATATTGGATGGCACCGTCGTTAAAGATGACGTACTGGTAATCCGTTACGAAGGACCGAAAGGTGCGCCAGGCATGCGGGAAATGCTTTCCCCTACTTCAGCTATTATGGGAAAAGGACTTGGCGAAGTCGTAGCACTGATAACGGATGGCAGGTTCTCAGGCGGATCTCACGGCTTCGTTGTGGGACACGTGACCCCTGAAGCAATCGAAGGAGGTCCCATCGCCATTGTGCAAGACGGAGATCGAATCGCCATTGATGCTGAGACCAATACCATCAGCATCGATCTCAGCGATGAAGAGATTAATAGCCGCTTAGCCGCCTGGCAAAAACCAGAACCACGCTACACCCGCGGCGTATTGGCAAAATACGCCGCTACAGTAACGTCAGCTTCTGAAGGCGCCGTAACCGACAAATACATTTAGTCTGTCGGTTAGGGCAGCACCGCAAAGCGTTAGCTAGGCGGTTAATACCTGGAAAGCGATGCCGATTATGGCAAAAAAGCTCACCGCAAAACTAAGTGTGCGCACCCAGGGAATGGCAAAGGTGTAACTCAATGCATGGACAATGCGCGCAATAAAGAAAACCATGCAAGATATCGCCGTGGCTGCAGAACTGATCTGCATAATTTCCACCATTATCACCAGCGGCGCGAACAGCACGAGATTTTCAACTGCATTGTAATGAGCAGATTTCAAGCGCTGTGCCCAGCCTGCTAAAGGCGCGGGATTTTCCTGATAGCCCACGGCATTAACCAGGCCCTGCACGCTGATCTGATTAAGAATATAAGGTACCCACATTAAGGCCGTGAGCAGAATGGTGTAAGTGAGAAAAGTAAGCTCGTCACTCATGTGCGTTCTCCAGGTAACACTAGAACGGGCATACGAAAAAACCAAGAATCCGTTCGCTATCGCTTCCCGCAATGGTGGTTGAGTTCAACTGCTGTAAAGTTAAGATGCGCCGGCACTGTGTTTCTTCATTGGGATTATTCAAGAATAATCCAGTGCAATCATGCTATTCTCGGCGTCGTTCTAAATAATAACGACAAGAATCGACAGAGATTAAGACTTAATGCCTGAGTTTTTTACCGGCATCGGCGAACTACTAAGCGGATCCTTCTTACAAAGCGGCGCGCTGTGGACTCTCACCAACGTGCCCGGCTTCCCCCCGATCATCCAGACCGTCCATATACTGGGCATCGCCGTTGTGATGGGAACGATCGCGTTTCAGAGTCTACGGATTCTTGGCCTGGCCATACCTTCCCAGAACCCGCCTGAAATCTCACAACGGGTAATGCCGGTATTCTGGATCGCACTGGTGATTATGATATTTTCCGGCGCCTTCTTTGTATTCGGGCGCCCCAATCGCTATTTCAACAATCCGGTGTTTGCCTGGAAAATGGCCTGCCTTGCACCGCTTCTTATAATGATGGTGTTTTACCATGTGATGAGTAAAACCCAGGAAAATTATTGGCAGATAAACTCGAAACGAATCACTGTTGCTAGAATAATCGCCGTACTTTCCATTCTCTTAATACTGGCAATCTGCACCGCTGGTCGCTGGATCGCCTACCTGGAATATATCGAGTATCCACTGTGGTATCTCGAGCCCTATCACGACGGTCTGGAAAAACCGTTCTGGGAAACAGTGCAAAATTGGTCGCTCTCGCAAGTCATTGCATCCACGAACTGGTTCCCAACTTTTGAAACGATCCATGTAATAGCCGCAACCTTAATGGTTGGCTCCATACTCTGGGTTGATCTGCGCTTAGTCGGTATCGGCGCAACCAAATATTCAATTTCAACTCTAAACAAAGAACTCGTGCCCTGGGCATGGGGTGCTTTTACAGTTGCAGTAATTACCGGCCTCGGCATGTTCATCACCCGCGCTTCCGGGCATGTGATAAACCCCGCCTTTCTATCCAAGATGGTGCTACTGGTATTGGCAGGACTAAACATGGCCTACTTCCATTTCAAGCTATACCGTAATATCGACCAGTTCGATAACTTCACTAAAACACCCACCAACATTAAAGTTGCCGGCGCCCTATCACTTTTTCTATGGGCTGGAGTGATGCTGGCAGGAAGATGGATTGGGCATATTATTTAGGTCTCAATAGATCTAATGGGCTGTCTGTGCCTGCATAATGTTTGCCCAAAACATGAGTGTAGATTTGAGTCGTTGACACATCGTTGTGCCCTAATAATTCCTGAACAGTCCGAATATCGGTACCGTTTTCCAGTAGATGAGTCGCAAAGGAATGTCTAATGATATGCGTTGTAACTCGCTTATTTTTTATCCCCGCATTCTGAACTGCCACCTTGAGAAACTTTCTCACGGCAGAATGATGAAGGTGATAGCGTACTATTTCGCCTGATAATGGATGAGCACAGCGAGTCGACGAAGGAAACAAGTAAGCCCACCCCTGCGAGAACGGCGCGCTAGGGTATTTTCGTGCCAATGCCGGGTTCATTGAAGTACCGATTCCATCATCAATATCTCGTTGCTGAACCTTGAGAGCGGATTCGATTTGATTTTCCAACCTTCCATAACAAGCGCTACTTAGTAGTGTTTGTCGATCTTTCCGCCCCTTCCCGTCCCTAACAGTTAAGGCACCTCTTTCCAGATCTATATCTTGATTACGTATTTCTAACGCCTCGCTCACCCGAAGCCCGCCACCATACATCAGTTCTATGATTAAACAATTTCGACCCTCAAGCTGATCCAATATAGAACGAACCTCTTCACGAGTGAGAACTACGGGAAGGTATCTTTGTTTTGTGGCTAGCGTGAAGCCTAAATCTCCGACTTCTCGCTTTAAATGTTTCTCAAAGAAAAAGACGAGCGCGTTCAGAACGACTTTTTGGGAATTTACACTAACGTTTCTTTCAGTTGCTAAATAGCTAAGGTATTCAGTTATTTTCGAAGTCGGAATTTCCATGGGATTGGCACTCTTCGAAAAAAAGAGAAAGCGCCGAATCCAAAGAGTATAGGTTTTCTCCGTTCCCATCGAATACCCGCGCATTCGAATATCTCGCCGAACGGCTTCTAAAATTTCGTCAACCACGATGATTAGAACCTCAAAAAAGACTCATTCAAGGTAGTTTAAGAAAAGAGGAAAGACCTAATCCTGAGCAAAATCGAAATACTGAGTTTCCCAGTATCTAGAATTCGAAAAAAATGATCTTTGTTATTCAAGAAGTTATGAACATTTGGCTCACTTATAAGTGAGCCATTCAAACTGACAAAGTGAGACCCCTCAGTATCTAAATCCAATTCCATTCAGAATTATCTGAATACCTGTTCCAATTCAGAAACTTAATCAATAAACTGAACAAAAACCCTCATCCGAATTACTGAGGGGTCATAGAATACAAATGTTAGGTGCACTCAGTGCCAGATAAAAATGTCTCACCAGTAGGATGGTATATAGGTTCCTATATCATTCGATTTACCGAATTGGAGAATCCGAATGATAATGACGAATCCAGATGTTATGCATGGGAAAATACACGAATCATCAAAGCTAAGAGTTTTAGCCAGGCATACGACAAGATTTTGAAAGTAGCTAAGCTCGATACCAAACCATACAAGGGTGGCCCTGAAGGGATTCCCGTTCAATGGGTTTTTGAAGGTGTTACAGAACTACTTCCGGTCTATGAAGAGATAGAAGATGGCTCAGAACTAATGTACAAAGAGATTAATCGAACGAAATTGAAAAACTTGCGAAAGCTCATAAAGAGTAAGAATGAGTTAACCCGATAGAGCGGCACCTAACAAACAAGTCAATAAAGGATGCAGCTACGCTGCACCCATTACTACGGGCGTTATGTGTCTTGCGAGGTCTGAAACTGAGTGCGGTTAAAAATACAAAAATTATTGGTCTTTGCTGCACTGATCTCAAGTGCTTCGATTAGCGAAGCTCATCATGGGATTATTGGAGATGTAGATTTAGCCACGTATGTGGACTTAGTAGGCATGATCGAATCTGTAGAATGGGCTAATGCTCATGTAGTTGTGCATTTGAATGTTACTGACGAAAATGGATATAGCCAGCTTTGGCACATTCAAGCAGATTCTCCAAATACATTATTGCGAAAAGGCATAAATAGAGGCACTTTCGAATACATGACAGCGGTCCAATTTAGGGTATATCCAGCAATCTCTATTCCCTGTAGCAATGAGTGCTTGGGATATGGATACGAGTACACTGCAAGCAACGGATCAACTTATAATCTACACCAAGGTATATTTGAATTTGTGCATCAGCTTACAGCGCAACCAAATTGAGTACGACACATAACAAACAGTTCAATGGGACCGGCTCACCACACATCGATTGCACATGGCCTTCGGCCATTCTATGCGCAATCGCTGTGCGGCGATCCTTGCACCTTAACAAGGGCGTTATATGCACTCGATGCTAATGAGCTACGCAATACACTAACAACATTGAGATACTATGCGCCGTGAATAGATTGTGTCCAGAGTGTAGGAAGCCAACACTAAATGTACATCTTACAGATACTTATAGGCGCATGGTTTGATCCAACTGTTTGGCTCAGTTTCAGCTAAAAAGTCGCCATAAGTGGTTTGTTTCTATCTTGTATAGCTCATTGCCTCTGATCGCAATTTACATTGGTTTGTTTGCGCAGAGTTGGCTGCTTTTCATTATTATCGGGATAGCAATTCCTGTAACGCTAGAGCTTCTAGTGCTAGTTCGGTGTAATCCGCAACTTGTAGGAATCAAATCGATGTTAAGCGAACGTGGTGCCGGCACATAACAAACAAATCAATCAAGGATGCCGCAAGCGGCACCCATTATTAAGGGCGTTAGTGAGCAATGGTTAGCTTGATTGCAAACAGATGGTTCGTAGGATTCTCTATCACTGTTAGTGTAGCTATGTGGTCGTATATCCTGCTCTTGATACTGAATGACCCTCGAATGGCTGCAGGCGGAATTAGCGTGCGTGAGTTGTCTATTGCAGAGCTTTTGTTATCCGTTATTGGCTTTGTATGCAATATGTGGCTAATTCTTAGATCATGCTTGCACGCTGCTAAAAGGAATAAAACTCAACTAGCGGTTCTGATGTTCGCAATTTGGCCGTCGACATTGATTTATGCATTTGTAACTGCCTTCATGGGCAAGAATCGAGTCGTTGCTCACTAACAAACAAGTCAATAAAGGACGCAGCTGCGCTGCGCCCATTACTAAGGGCGTTATGTGTCTCGATCTTATTGAGATCTACAAATTGAAGATTTCTACACGATACTAGTTAATATGAGATTCCTTATTCTTTTGATTCTATCTTTTGGGATTAGCTCCTGTAATTCGTTGTTTCAAGTTGGTGGATCGTTTTCAATTTCTGGAGATTTAGTTAACTATTCGAATCAGGAATGCCAAATGACAGTTTTAAGAGAATCAGGAGTGTTTGGAGCCTCTGGTCAGGGTGAATTGCTCGTGGCAAAAGAAGATATAGAAAATATCTTTAGCAAGTACATATCTGTTTCTCCTTTAAGGCATGACTATAGAATCTGGGTTGTGTGTGATGGAAATGTCGTGCACGAGCAAGAGGTCACCTATAAAGGAAATATTGGATTTGGGAGCACTGTCCGCTTAGGGGTGATAACTTAGAATCATGCCGACACATAACAAACAGTTCTATGGGTTGGCTTCACCACACAACAAATGCGGATGGCCTTCGGCCATCTTATCCGCATTTGTCGCGTGGCGAACCCCACGCCTAAACATGGGCGTTATGTTTCTAGAGTAGAAATTGAAAATACGTAACAACATTTTCAAATTGGGTTGTGTAGCTAGCATAGTGTTATCTATTCCCGCGGCGATAATGACGACAACTATAGCTCCAGGTTCAACCGAAAATATTGATTGGATAGCACTATTAGGCCATTACGGATTTTGGTTAGTTTTCGGTCAAGCTCTATTTCTATTTTTTCTATTTGGAATCCTAGTTAGTGCTATTCTTTACAAATTTTACAATCCGGAAAGTGACGAAACATAACAAACAAGTCAATAAAGGATGCAGCTTCGCTGCACCCATTACTATGGGCGTTATCTGCACAGGAGTAGCCTTCTAGTATGATGGAACCGGTCCATAGAATAGATGCAACTAAAGCGGACCCTAATTTGGGAAGGATAGTTTGGGATTCTCCGAAAGCGTCCTGGAATCTAGGCATGCTATCCGCAGCATTATTTTTCGGACCTTCCACCTTTAGCGTTGAAACATTGTTGCTGTTTCTTGTTCTCACTTATTCCACTCTTCTAATTGGGCACAGCGTAGGAATGCATCGCATGATGATTCATCGGACATTCAACGCACGCCCACTTCTTGAAAGAGTTCTCATATATGTAGGTGTGCTGGTAGGAATGGCTGGCCCTATTGGAATTATTAAAACTCATGATACTCGCGACTGGGCTCAACGAAATAGAAGCTGTCACAGGTTTTTCAATCATTCAGCAGCACCTATTAAAGACATTTGGTGGCAACTTACTTCTCGGTTTGAATTTGATAATCCTCCAATATTGAGTATCGAAACAAAGATCATGGATAGTGCGTTCTACGGTCACCTTGAAAGGTACTGGCGAATCCATCAATTGTTGGCTGCAGGACTACTTTTCATAATTGGTGGATGGCCGTATGTAGTCTGGGGAGTATTCGCTCGTGTTTCCGTCAGCGTGATTGGCCACTGGACTATTACTTATTTCTGTCACAATCCTGGCCCTGGCAATTGGGTTGTGAAGAATGCTGGAGTTCAGGCTTCGAATATTCCGGGATTAGGGATACTAACTTATGGTGAATGTTGGCATAACAATCATCATGCATTTCCAGAATCCGCTCGTATTGGTATTGAGAAAGGTCAAAGTGACCCTTCATGGAGGCTAATACAATGCTTAAAACATCTAGGTTTGGTATCGAACGTTGGTGAACCACGCCCTGCTGAGCTACGAGAAGATTTAAAGAAGGCAGATAACAAACAAATCAATCAAGGACTCAGCACTGCGTGCTGAGCCCATTATTACGGGCGTTACGTGTACTGAGCATCTATGCAGTTCCTAGAATCAACTATCCAATTGCGATAATGTAGTTTTTGAAGGAGTGAAATCTAGAAGAACGTGGTTCTTAGTGCAAAGCTATAAGATTTTGCAAAAGAAAAAGTCGTTAGGACTTGAGCTACAAAGTAAAGCTCTTGATATCGAAAATATGCCAATTCAAAAGATACATGGTGACGTTACCACTGAAGAATTCGATAAGTCATGGAGACAAATTCCTCTATGGTTCCGCGCGATAGTTTTGGTTTGTGCGCCCATGTACGGAATCTACCGATACATTTTTACGGATCGAGATTCACTGGCAAAAGACCATTCAGTGGAAAGTGTTTCATTGAAAAGCGATCTGGATGACTCTCAGGAGTCTATTAAGTTTGAAGAAGCGATCCTACATGACCGAGATTCTAAACTGGTCGAAGTATTAGAAGAACATATTACGACACATGGAAATAAGCCAGAAACCACAGCGATTGTTTATGGCGCAAGACATATTCCAGCTGTTGTGGCACTTTTAAGCAGAAAATACGGATTTAAAGTAACTAAATCAGATTGGGTGCAGGCCATCTAGTGATGACACGTAACAATCAAATCAATCAGGGACGCAGCTAACGCTGCTCCCATTATTCAGGGCGTTATAGAGCCTAGTTGACCACCGTGCCATAAAGGTATATTTTATATACCATGATTTCATTCGAGTTTGATGAGAAGAAGAGCAAGGCTAACTGCTCTAAATATGGCATAGACTTCGTTAATGCCCAGTTGCTGTGGCTAGACCCCAACCTCCTTGAAGTACCAGCAAAGACCGAAGATGAACCCAGATTTCTAGTGATAGGAGTTATTGATCGAAAGCATTGGTCCGCTGTCATCACATATCGAAGTGAAGTAATCCGTCTTATATCTGTCCGCCGATCTCGCGGCGAGGAAGTGAAATTGTATGAAAGCTAAGAAATTTGATACTGACTTTAACTCCGGCAAGAACATATCGGGCTCTCTAGATCTATCTAAAATAAGACGCCCGAATCAGGAGCAGCGCAGAGTGAACGTCGACTTTCCTACATGGATGATTGACTCTCTTGATAAAGAGGCTACGCGGTTAGGTGTTACCCGCCAATCCATTATTAAAGTCTGGCTAGCTGAACGCTTAGAGAGTGCGGCTCAATAACAAACAAACCGAAAAGGAAGCGCTCCGCGCTCCTATTGTTACGGGCGTTATGTGTCTATGAGAAGTCATCAGGCTCTATGAAACGAATTAGTCAAATTTTGATGCTTTTGTGCACAATGAGCTGGGTCCATAGCGCAGCCGCAATATGTGTATCTCCTCCTGAAAATTCGCCTTACCGTGATGACCCCATTTTCGACCTTCCTTGTAATGACCTTAGTAACGTCTTTGACTCAAGTTTTGATACGGAAACTCTCCGATCGACAAGTAATTCTCTAGAATCCATTTTTTCTGAACAGGGAAATGAAGCGATTTGGTATCTTCGGTCAAAGTTAGAGAATGGGAACCAATACGAAATTTTGGCAATAATTCAATTATTTGAAGAAAACCGCATTTTCGCGCTACTGCAAGACGTCATAGGTGTTGCGGCGCGGTACGAAACATTGGAAATGAGCAGCAGCTCGGGCCGAATTGAAGAGTATCGAATACGCTCACTGATACAAATGGCAGACTACTTTGGCCTTTGGAATTGGAATATCTATCATGCATATCCAAGAAACGATATAGACAGTTGGAATGCAATGTTTCATGAAACTATTGAACGAAACCCAGAGATATTCGAATATTGAGAAACTATGTGGGCGACACATAACAAACAAATCAATAAGGACCGCACGCTGCGCGCGCCTATTATTACGGGCATTATGTGTTTCGAAGCATCAGCTTATGACCCCAAGCCGACGAAGTGGAAAACTACGTAGGGGAATCGGTTTTCTAGTGTTAGTGCAAATCTGATGACTTATCTACACAGCCAGAATTTAGTACCAGAAACCGCTATTGCTCAGCTTGAGGCATTGACTCAATTGCTTCAGCAGACTCTCCACAAGTCGTTGTTGGGTTTGATTCTTCATGGCTCGGCAGCGTCAGCAGGATTTGAGGTCGAACGAAGCGATCTTGACGTGTTAGCCATTATTGATAGCGAACTCACGCATATGCAACACCAAACTGTTGGTGAAGGGATGTTATGGATATCCAATGAACCGCATCCGCTTGAGTTCAGCATCATCGTAAAGGAAGACCTGGACAACTGGTCACACCCATGTAAGCACGTGTTTCACTATGGCGAGGACAAACGAGAGGCGTTTTCTGTAGGTAGATTCAAACCAGACGTGCTGGCAGATGAGGACTTGGCCGGGCACATAACAATGGCGCGGGCTAGAGGCATAGATTTATTAGGAAACTATCCACCAGAGAGACTTCCCTTTATACCAAGAGAAGACTACCTTAGCGCGATCCTGAGTGATATTCAGTGGGCTCAGAATCAACAAGAAGACCTCGATTACTACTCTGTCGCGAACGCTTGCCGAACCATGGCGTATTTAGATAGCGGTGCGATACTCTCCAAGAGCGAGGGAATTGAATGGTGTCGTGATAATAATATTGACACATCGAAAATTGTTGAAGAAGTGACGACCAAATTGCGCCTTGAACTTGGATTGTGAAAATCTGCTGTTGGCACAAAGCAGTTTCCTAGGATTGAGCATTTTCGCAAATGAGACCAACACATAACAAACAAGTCAATAAAGGACACAGCCTGCTCCGCACGGCTTGTGCCCATTACTACGAGCGTTATGTGTGCAGACCACGATGAGATTTAGAACTTGTACATATTTTTTGCTTGTCTTGATCCTCGTGTCATCATGCGCATATGAGGTCGATAATAGCGAAGACGAGAATGTATCTTTGCAGGCTGCAAATGTAGAAACTCATGATCAGTTACTGGAATTTCTCAATGAAAAATACGGCTATGTTGAAGAAACCCCAATGATGACCCTTTTAGTGGCAGGTGAACGGAAAATGGTGCTACACAAATATCTGATATCTGATGAACGTGAGATATCAATTGATATTTTGTTTACCGAAAAGGGAGAAAGAATTCTAGATCCCGCATTCGATCTAAATCAATTACCAGACTAATCTCGATATCAGTGAAAACATTTGAATTCGGACACATAACAATCAAGTCAATAAAGGATGCAGCTGCGCTGCACCCATTATTTAGGGGCGTTATGCGGCGTCAGTAGTTGACACCTGTAACGTATCACGTTACAATTAGGATGTGATTCAGAATTTCAATCATAAAGGGCTTAAGCGCTACTTTCTCAAGGGAACTAAGTCCGGCATCCAAGCTAATCACATTAGCCGACTTCGATTAATTTTAGGCCGACTAAATGCCTCTACAAGCCCTAAAGATATGGATCTTCCAGGACTATATCTGCATCAATTGAAAGGTAAGAGTCGTGGGCGTTGGTCCGTTCGATTGAGCGGTAAT
>WLWQ01000004.1 GCA_012103535.1 Pseudomonadales bacterium | reverse complement strand
TTTTGACACCTCTCCAGAGAGTTGGCTTAACCAACAGCAACAATTTGACCTTTGGCATGCAATGAATTCTGGTGAAAAAATCAAAGTTAAGAGGCTTCGTGCCGCATAACAAACATATCAAAAAGGACACGCGCGCTTCGCGCACCTATTGTTAGGAGCGTTATCCAAGTAGGAGAAAACAATGTCTGAGAAGCTAGCAGCCTATTTGGTTTGCAGCTCTTTTATGCCGGAGGGTCACGGATCTATAGTTCCCTATGGTGAAGCTGCACACCCAATGCTAGAAAAATATGAAGGGGAGTTACTTGTAGCTGGAGAAAGTGATCAGTTTATGGAGCTCTTAGAAGGTGACTGGAAAGATAATGCCAAGTTCACTCTTTTTCGATTCCCTTCAATGGAACACCTAAAAGCATTCTGGGATTCTGAGGACTATCAATCTATAAAGCACCTTCGAACAGATAATACTCCGCCGAATTTTACTTTTGCCGTAAATGCAGTTGATTGGTCCAAATGGGAGCCGGAGTAGATTTTGAGAACGAAACATAACAATCAAGTCAATAATGGAAGCAGCTACACTGCACCCATTACTACGGGCGTTATGTGTACAGATGGCCCATAAATTTGTGGCAACGTTCTACATACTACTGGGGATTCAAATACTCGCATCAGCACTGCCATTTCCAGACCTGAGGCATCCACTTGTAGCTTCCATGCCGCCTAACTGGGTGCACTGGTTTGTGATACTGGTATTACCACCTATAAGCATAATTTTTGGTGTCGTGACTTATTTTAATTGGCGTAGAGGGTATTGGGTTTTGGGTTTTGGGTACAGTTTCGGTTTTGTTCGCTGGAATATATGTCTGGGCAATCCCCTCACTAATCATTTGGGATTACTTCCCAGATATACTCCCTGATATATACGACTTTGAAATGTTTGCTGGTGTCATTTTATTCGGTTCACTAGCGGCATATCTATTTATCAAATTAAGGACACCTAGCAATCAAATCAATCAAGGACAGGGCTGACGCCCTGCCCATTATTCAGGGCGTTATGTATGCAGTCAGAATTTAGTGCAGGACGTCAATACAACTATTAGTGAGTAACCAACCCGTGTACAAATCAGGTGGTTGTAATTGTGGCTCTGTTCGCTATAAACTTTTGGCGGAGCCGTTGTTTACCCATATTTGTCACTGCAAAGAATGCCAGCGCGATTCAGGCGGCGCTTTCAACGTATCTACTCTAGTTTTAGTTGACGACTTTAAGTTTGATAATTGTACTCCTGACACCCACATTGTTTCACGCCCAAGTGGGAATGAGTACGAAGTCTGGGGATGCGATAAATGCGGATGTACTCTAGCTGGTTTAAGTGTTCCACCTACAAAACAGATGGTGGTTCTTCAGGGCACATTCGACGATACCTCGGACTTAGATCCGCAAGCTCATATTTGGACTAAGGAGAAGCAGAATTGGGTCAAAATTCCTGATAACTTACCTTCATTTGAAGAATACTACGATCCGGTTCAAGTATGGCCAAAGAGCAGTCTAAACCGAGTATATGACACATAATAATCAAATCAAAAAGGACGGCGCGCTGCGCGCACCTATTATTACGGGCGTTATGTCCACCTGATTGAGCAATATCTAGATGACAGTATATGAAGCACATGATGTTGTTATAAGTCTGTTGGATCTAATGATTCAGACTAATAGCGAAGCGATGCAATTCCTAGATATATGGGCGGGTGTTTCATTTGCTCTTGTAGGTGCTGCATTTTTGGCACCAAAAAGGCTAACTTGGGGCGTGACAACATTACTGCTCGGACTTTATCTAGCTTTCAGCGGATTCGTTCTTAACACTTTCATCCAAAGTGCTTCTAGAATCGCTACACTGGTACTAGACGCGAACACCATTGCAATGTCGAATCAAATCGACATATCGTACTTGGAAAGCGTTTCAACTCCTGATGGAAGCTTCCAGTACTGGTTATTTATTATCTTCTTCTTCGGGTTACTCTTGGGAACACTCGGATTTACGATAAAGACATGCTTCTCCAATCATCGCAAAGATTCTTAGGATATTTGTGCAAAATTCGGCACAAAACAATCAAGCCAATAAAGTATGCAGCTACGCTGCACCCATTTCTACAGGCGTTATGTCTCTAGTTTCACGCCGTGCATCATGATATACGGCTAATAATTCTTATTGATTGGAGGTTTATCTTATGAAACTAAGCAAAGATCAAATCGAACTAATTAGAGGAATCAAAAGTCTTCGCAAAACTAGAAAAGTTAGAGTCTTTCTACTGATTGCCAGCGCTATCCCCATTTTGTTTGTACTTTGGCTTCAATTAGACATTCGAATTAGTGAGCCTAGTATTGTGGGCGGTTTAACTCTTCTATTTATCATTTGGTTTAAGTCATTCCTATATCCATCTCCTACGAGAGGAAGGGTCGAGGATCTACTGTTGGACTATATCAACAACGACCCCGATTCTTTACGCCAATTGACTAGCCATGAAGAAGATTTTGTAGGTGCTGACGCATCATAGTAGATTGCAAATACATATTTGAAATTCAATGCATACGAAACATAACAAACAGTTCAATGGGTCGGCCTCACCACACAACAAATGCACATGGCCTGCGGCTATCTTATCCGCAATCGCTGCGCGGCGAGACCTACGCCTTTACTTGGGCGTTAGGTGTATAAGCAACTTATGCGCAAGGAGAATGTTAATTGAATAGTTTAGACGAACAGATAGTCCCTACAAAAAGAGTCGTACTGATCGGACTGTTTATAGGATTGTTGCTAAACCTGACCGGTTGGGTAGGAAACAATATTATTTTAGGGAGTATGTGGGATGACCTTAGCACTAACCTTGATCCGGTGGCTTGGAGAGAATCCATTTGGAGCGACGTATTTTCACTAGCACCGGATTTCGTATACGGGCTTGCCATCGCATGGATGATTGTGCAGTTAAGGGATCAATTTAATTCTACATTCTCTATTTCAGTTAAGGTCGGTATATTCGTTTCCTTGATTGGCGGGATTACTACGTATTTTGCTATAGCAAATTCAGGATTTGTGCCCTGGGATCTAGCTATCGCATCTTTTGTGTTAGTGCTGGCTTGTAAAGTACCGCTTTCAATTTTGGCCGGACACTTATTGATTCATGAATCTCAGAGAAAAAACACATAACAAACAAATCCATAAGGACAGCTGGCTACGCGCGCCTATTATTACGGGCGTTATGTTTCTAATTCAGCATCGAGAAGGACTGATTACGCCTTATGGAACAGAGCATGTTGGCTAAATCCGCAGTGATGATTGCGCTTGTTTATGCAGTACTTTCATTACTGTTGTGTTTTGTAATTGTAGTCTCCCCTAGTCTTATTGTTTCTGTAGCAGATATTTTTCAAACCGCGGGCGCAAAATACATATCTGCATCCTTAGATATGACAATGGGGGTCATATTCTTTATTGCGGCTCCTGCAGCGAAGTTTAAGCTGACATTCAAAATATTCAGTCCAATAATGTTTTTGGCTGGTATTTTTTATTTTTTGTTACCAACCGATAACTGGGCGGCCTATATCGATTTCTGGTTTATCGATAGTCTTTTGTTACTTCGCATTTTTGGCGGGGGATTTGGAATTCTTTTTTGTGGCTTTATAATTTACGCGGCAATTCCAGGCAATAGTGAAGTGGACGAGGCTTCCACATAGTGCCAACGATACATAACAAACAGTTCAATGGGTCGGCCTCAACAGATAATCCAATTAGGAGCGTGATCCAATGAAAGACATCCCAGGGATCGATGAAGACGGCAATCCTAAGAACGGTCCTTTTAAGACATTCTTCAAGAATGGCCTTATCTCCTGTCAGGGTGAATTCGACAACGGAAAGAAATCAGGAAAGTGGAAGTACTTTCTCAATAATGGCCAGATGCAGTCTTCCGGCAGCTTCAAGGACGGAAAGATTGTTGGTCGGTGGAAATGGTTCTACAAGACTGGCGAACCAAGGGGAACCGGCGGCTTCGACGACGAAGAGCAGAAGCACGGTACTTGGAAGCGATACCATGCCAATGGCCAACTCTGGGACGAAGGTAAGTTTGAACACGGCAAGAAGAGTGGCATTTGGAAGGTTTACGATGAGGCGGGCGAGCTCCTAAAGACGCAAACGTTTAAGTAGCAGAGCGAGTGCACGGTAGCTGTGCTCCCGACACAAAACAATCAAGTCAAAAAGGAAGCGCTACGCGCACTCTTTTTTACGGGCGCTATGCATACAAGAAGGTCGAAGTTACATGGCAAGACTAATTTTGGTTTGTGGTCCTACTGGAGCTGGAAAAACGACCTATTCATTGTCACTTGCTAAAGAAGTTGGGGCAATTCGATTTTCTATTGATCCATGGATGCAAACATTATTCTCCAAAGATATGGTATCACTTGACTACTCGTGGATGATCGAACGAGTAAATCGCTGCCATGAACAAATTTGGGAAGTTAGTGAGCAAATATTGACTCTTGATGGCAGTGTGCTTTTAGACTTAGGTTTTACTACAAAAATTCAAAGAGATTTGTTTATTAGTAGAGCAAAGCTGCTTGATATAAACGCTGAAGTACATTACCTGGATGTACCGAAAGATATCCGCAAGAAGCGTATCGAAAATCGAAATATGGAAAAAGACCCAGCCGTATACGCTTTTGAGGTTACGGACATGATGTTTAACTTTATGGAACCGAAATTTGAAGCGCCAAGTCAAGAAGAACTAAAATATGGATGCAAGGTAAATGCATAACAAAAAATTCAATAGGGAGGCCGTAAGCGGCCCCATTAATTGAGCGTTATGTGTACCAACGAACACCGGAGAAAGCCGTTGAGAAAGATTCTTGTATTTGGAAATTCTGGATCTGGGAAATCCACACTCGCTAAAGAGCTTAAACATTCTGAAAATCTAGCTCACCTGGATTTGGATGAGCTCGCGTGGCAGCAATCGAATCCACCTCAACGGGCACCATTAGAGAATTCACTTAGCGCAATAAATGAATTTGCACAAAAAAATGATAGCTGGGTCATAGAAGGTTGCTATTCGGACTTATTAGAACTCGCCGTAGAACAAGCAAATGAAATTATCTATTTGAATTTGCCCGTCCATGAATGCATAAGTAACGCTAGAAACCGTCCATGGGAAGCTCACAAATATGAATCTAAAGAAGCACAAGATGAAAATTTAGAGATGCTTCTATCTTGGATAGAAGATTACGACACAAGAACAGACGTATTTTCGAAAGCTTCGCATCAGAAATTGTACAATTGCTTCACTGGCAAAAAAACAATGGTTACGACCAATGCAAGGGACACATAAGCAAATTTTCTGTGTCCAGGAGAATTAAATGCCTATCAAAGGTGAATGCTTCTGCGGTGCGGTTACCTATTCTGTGAACGGACCACTTCGCGACGCGCGTTCTTGTCATTGTTCACGTTGCCGTAAAGCATTTAGTTCACAGGCTTCTGCCTATGCTCTAGTTGACCCTCAATCCTTTAAATGGACAAGTGGTGAAGATGTTTTGACGCTTTATAAAAGCCAACCCGGATTCGGATTCCAATTTTGCAGTATTTGTGGGTCGACCCTATGCGGAACATATGACGAATCGATTCATGGTGTTACTCTCGGTTGCATCAACGGGGATCCAGAAGTTGAAATTGGGCGCCATATTTTCGTTGGCTCTAAAGCAAAATGGGAAGTAATGCCAGAAGGGGTTCTCCAGTATGATGAGGCCGTACCAAGTGACACATAACAAACAGTTCAATGAGTCTGCCCCACCACACAATGATTGCGAATGGCCTGCGACCAGCTTATCCGCAATCGTTACGCGGCGAGATCTGCGCCTTGACACGGTCGTTATTTAATTCGATGCGTCAAGTTTAGTTTTTAACGGAAACAGGTTAGGAATGAGATTTATACTACTTGCCCTAACTGCCAAAAATTGAAAGAGATATATCAAGTACGTAAACAATATTTATGTAGGTGTTAATTATGTTTTCAAAAAACAGTGAACCAGAACCTGTTGAAGTCCTTGGCCGGCCATTTAGGTGCTTAGTATGTGATCACAATCTTTTTGTGCACGGAAAATCTCAACTTAACACTGCTTTGGCATCGCTTATAAACTTAGACTGGGCAAACCGGTCTGTGCCCCATGTGTCTTGTGCAAAATGCGGTCACATGGCATGGTTTAACCAGTAAAAGGTCAGTCAATAGTCTCTTGAAAGTTAGGAGCACCATTGCAAGGTAAACTAACACATAACAAACAAATCAATGGGAAGCAGCCTGCTCTGCAAGGCTTGCAGAGCAGGCTGCTTCGCCTTGTTAAGGGCATTTTGCGTACAGCCCGTCGTTTTGAAACATGGTAGAAATTCGCAAAGCACAGGTTTCAGATGCGAGGCAATGCAGTGAGGTGCTCTGTTCTTCGATTCGAGAACTGTGCTCAGCGGACCACAATGATGATGAGCAGCTGATTCTAAAGTGGATCGACAACAAAACCGAGGAGAACTTCAGGAAATGGATTCTCGATGAGAGTACACAATTTTTTGTAGCGGAATTCGAAGAAAAAATACGAGGCGTTGGTGCTATAAACCTTCCTGATGAAGTTGCACTAAACTACGTTTCTCCAAAATTTCGTTACAAAGGCATCAGCCGTGCCATCCTGGTAGTGCTCGAAAATGCACTCATAGAGTCAGGGTGCTGCAAGGGTCGGTTAACGAGCACCATCACAGCTCATAAATTCTATCAGGCTTCAGGCTGGGCGGATGTTAAGATGATGCACTCATGGCCCGGTCTTGATGCACATGTCATGGAAAAAAAGCTTTAGCTATGTACATACTTTCGCTACAAATATCGACATATAACAAACTATTCTATGGGCTAGCTTTACCACACGGCCATTGCGTGTGGCCTGCACCTTAACTGGCTCTTTGAGTGCCTAAAAAAATTATGAACATCGTATACAAACACGAGAACAAAGCCTTAATACATTCAGCCAAGAACATATTAGAGCTGAATGGAATAGAATGCGTAATCCGAAACGAGCACAGTGCTTCCGCCGGAGGTAATTTAGGTTTATCTAACTCTGCTGCAGAACTTTGGGTGCGAAGCGGCTCTGATAAGTCGAAGGCTTTAAAAATAATAGATTCCGAAATTACTAACGCCCCTACTAATCCGTCCTGGATTTGCGGGCAATGTGAAGAAGAGAATGATGGCAGTTTCGAATTGTGCTGGAAATGTCAGTCAGAGCCAGCCGGCACATAACAAACAACTCAATGATTGGAAATAAACTCTCAATTGGAACCCCCGCTTTTTTGTTGCTACTGAGTTCTTGCAACAATTCCAATCTATTTGTGTCTGAGTCTTTCATAGATGCTTTCTATTCGTTCGATCAAATGCGGCTCGAATCATTTCTTAACAACGCTCAGGATTCTTTGCCATCCATCCTTTATTACCAGGGATGGGCAGAAGGAGGAAACTACAAGGTTTTAGATCGAAAACCCTGTGTAGCCCTCGAATCTGACATCGTAGAATGCTCAATCACTGTAGAAGACGATCCCATAATGGCCTTAGGCATAGACTTTAAGGTTACGGACACTTTCCAAATCTCTTTTGAAAACGGTGAGATTGCGGCGGTGGAAACCAGCTCCAACGATCCTCAAATTTACTATGATGCCCGTGATTGGGTTAGAGCAAATCTGCCCGACCTGCTAGACATTCCTTGTCAGGGTTTTTTCAGTGGCGGCCCTACTCCCGGGGATTGTGCCAGGGCAATGACTCAAGGTTATGGGCAATTTGCAGCAAGTGATGACTTCCCTACACAATAAGCAAAAACAGAGGATTAATTATGTCTACGCCAATCGTATTTATCGATATTGCCGGACCTGAAGACAGCTCACTCAAAGAATTTTATGCTGAGGTTTTTGACTGGGAAATAGGTCCAGGTGGGAATTTCACCACGACGGTAGCATCACCATCTGACTCGCCTCCTTCTCTAATGGGAACAATTCGAACTGACCCAACGGAAAAAGTATTCTATCTGGGAGTAGAAGACATTAGCGCCAAGTTGGAAGAAGTCGTTGGTAAAGGCGGTGAAATAGACCAGCCACGATTTGAAGTTCCGGGAGTTGTCATTTTGGGGCTGTTTAGAGATCCAGCCGGCAATCGCGTTGGCCTTGTGGAAATGGAAAACGGCATGGCGAAAGTTCCTGGAAGTTAGAACGGATTTAGTTCTTATTGATGGCTAAAGATTTATACATAGGCACATGGATCCTCATCCCTGAACTTTGCAACCACCAGGTTGGCGAACTACCACTTGAAGGAACCTACGTTATCGATCAAGAGGATTCTCGAACGGATATTTCAATTTCCTGGACTACAGCTGAAGGCGAATCGATGAGCACAAGTTTCGGTGGTGAAAACGATGGCTCTCGCATTCCCATCGATGCGCCGGGCATAACTCATTTTTCCATTACGCGTAAATCTGCATCGATACTCGAAAGTGATGCCTTTAATGAAGACGAATTAGTTTCTCATGCAGAAAGGAATGTATCTAAAGATGGTGGCCTGCTCACGGCACTACAAATCGGATACCTTCCCGATGATTCTGAATTCAGAAATTATCAGGTGTACAGAAGAAAAGCAGAATGAGCTCAAGCGAACTTTTCATTTTTTCCAATACCGGCCAATACCTGCCTGAGGTGGAAGAATGGCTCTCCAGTGAACCCAACCATTTGTATGCAATTGCGAGAACCTGGTTTAAAGAATTCCGCGGCTGTGGTGAGGATGTAACGGAACTCCTACACGATGGCTGTCCGACCGCCTGCATTAATGGCGCCGCCTTCGGTTACGTGAACGTATTCAAGCAACATGTGAATATTGGATTTTATACAGGTGCGTTTCTAGACGACCCAGAAAATCTTCTAGAGGGCGGTGGAAAGAAAATGCGTCATGTAAAAGTCTGGCCTGATGGAGACATTAATAAGAAAGCACTCTCTGATCTAATTCATTGCGCATACGATGATGTTAGAAACAGACTGGCTTTAGGCAAGTGAGATGTCATCACAATCTATTAATAAACATGAAGAACCGCCAGATAACGAACACAGCTGGATTGGAATTCTTGCTTTCGTTATCGCTGAAATTCTTTTCTCTTTATTGTTTTGTTTGTCGCCTATGACAGCATTGATAGGATTAAATCCATGGGCGAACGAGCGCAAGAGATTGGCATGATCCTGTTTCGCTGGTTCTATTTTTTGTTGCCATTGTGTTGTGTGCTTTCAATCATTGGTATGGGGCACCGCTACAAAAGAAAACTATTCGGGGCGATGGCACTCGGCACGAACACAATCACTGTAGTGATACTTGTCAGCCTGTTTACTCTTCGCGATTGATAAGGGCTGAAAAGAGGTATAGCTGAAATGACTGAATTAATTGGCAAAGTATCAGGTGACGGTCCTGTTAGAAAACTTGAAATTGACATTGCCATCAAAGTCCCAATTCAAAAAGTATGGGACGCCATTACATTGAGCGATCAGGTGCAACAATGGTGGACTGCCGGGACTATTGAAGCGCATGAAGGCGGGTCTTATGTGTTAGAAGGCGGTGAAGCTGTAAAAGGCACGGTGAAGCTTTGTTTTCCACCCTATCTATTTGCGTTTACCTGGAATGACGATCCTGGAAAATCTAAACATCCGCATTTAGTCGATGCCGCCACAAATAGCACAATTATTTTCGAATTGATTGAATTGAATGATGAAGAAACTTCGCTGAATTTTGTGCAATACCTTCCACCCAGTGAAATAGTTGGTGCGGCCGCAGGCTGGCATCAAATCCTGGGGGAAAGATTAAAAGGTTTACTCGAGACTGGGAATACACCAGCACATGAAGATCGCTTCGAAGAACTTCAGAAGCGCTACCGCGAAGCGGGCATTAGTTAACTAACAATGCTAGATTGATAAAACATATTTTCGCAACTGACAAAGAAAATTTTTACGAACTCAACGATAGTGTTCCTTAAAGCGAGAGCTCAATGACTTATTCAAGAATTATTTATATTTTAGTCACCGCACTGTCTGTTAGCTGCGGCCGACAAATGGGATCTGAACTTAGCGTGTCGGAAATTCCTTCTCAAGGCTCCATTCAAATCAAGGCGGAAGCCTGGTCAGATAATTGGTTTGCGTTCTATCTAGGCGACGAATTAGTTGTTGAGGACTCTGTTTCTATTACCACAGAACGTTCATTTAATGCTGAATCTTTCATTTTCAATGCTGATTTTCCATTACAGCTAAATTTTGTATTAAAAGATTTTAAAGAGAACGACAGTGGCCTGGAATATATTGGCGCCCGCAATCAACAAATGGGAGATGGTAGCTTTATTGTCCAGTTTGTCGATGTTGTATCCGATGAATTAGTAGCCTACTCCAATGATTCTTGGAAGTGTTTGGTTATTCATGACGCTCCTTTAGATAAATCCTGTGAAAATTCGGACAATCCTATCGCCGGTGAAGGTGCTTGTAATTTTATTAGCATAGATGAGCCCGTAGGATGGAAATCGACTAACTTCGATGACAGCAACTGGCCAAATGCGATTCAGCATTCGGCCGCGGCGATTGATCCTAAAGGCGGGTACGATCAAATCGATTGGCAGAGTGAACCTGAGCTCATTTGGTCTGCCGACCTAGAAACACACAACACATTGCTATGTCGGGCAACTATATCTCAATAGCTCAACTAAACTCATTGTAGGTAAGAAAGCTGAGATTTTGCTGGATAGTTGATTCTCATCAGGATCAGATTAAAGATTCCGTTTACACTCGCGTTAAAACGTTAAGCGATCTTTACTTACTCTCTAGATACGAATACCTTTACACATCAACGAATTACGTAGTTTTTCAAGACAGAAAATCAGGGGGATCCCATGTCTTTGTCTAAATCTTTAATAGCTTTTGCTATTACACTGGGTCTGGCTCTTTCAGTTTCTTCTACTGGATCGATGGCTCAAAGTGCTGATAAACCAGAACTTTCCGGCATATGGAGCAACGCCTCACGGACCGGCCTTACCCGTCCGCGTGGACTGGAGTTAGTCGTTTCCGCCGAGCAAGCGCAGGAAATCGTCGCTAATATGTCGATCGCCGGAATTTCTCGAGAAAATATTGAATCCGGGCCAGCCATCGATCCGGAAACTGGCGCGCCGCCTGCCGGAGCACAAGACTTCGGGCTACGTGGCTATAACTTATTCTGGACTGATCCAGGTGCCACGCTGGCGAGAGTCAAAGGAGAGTTTCGAACTTCATTTATCGTCGATCCGCCTAACGGCATGATTCCTCGCCTGGATGAGCCAAAATACGACTTGAATCGCACTTCATTCGGCGCGCGTTACCTCACTGGTGTTGCCGATGCTTCCGGACCGGAAGCCATTCCTATAGCAGAGCGCTGTTTAATTGGATTCGGCAACACCGCCGGACCTGGCATGCTGGGTACGCTATACAACAGCAGTTATCAATTTATCCAGACCGATGAATATTTTACGATCATGGTGGAAATGGTGCATGACACACGTATCATTCCGCTGTTTGATAGTGCCGAAGAAGCAAGAGTGAATCATCGCCCAGTAGAGCTGGAGCAATGGTTGGGTGATTCAGTCGGTTGGTATGAGGGTGACACCTTGGTTGTGGAAACTGTGAACATCAATCCATTGCAGATGAGCCAAAGCTCAATTCCGATATCACCGGACGGAAAATTTATCGAACGCTTTAGCCGTTATGCGGACGACGAGATCAATTACCAGTTTACGGTGGAAGACCCTAATCTCTACAGTCAGCCATGGACTGCAGAAATAGCCTACTACCCACTGGAAGGTCAAATCTACGAATACGCTTGTCACGAAGGCAATTATGCAATGCCTGGAATCTTAGCCGGTGCCCGTCGCGCCGAAATGGAACAAGCAGCTAACTAAAGAAAGCTAAACCGAAAAGAGCCGCTATTGCGGCTCTTTTTTTGTCCGCAAATCAATTATCCTAAACAATTAATCCGCAATAACGAGCGTGAGTAATGGCGGAAATATCCTGCAAATGATCAGCCGAACCAAAAAACTAGTAATTCTAGTAAGCGTTACTCTTCTTCTAATCGGCTGCGGCGAAGAAACAGTTATTTCTGAATCACCAGCGGCAGCAATTCAAGCAGAAAACGCCACCGACAGTTTTCGAATGCGCAATGCAGAAATTCGGCAAGATATTATTAATGAACTCACCGCACAGGAAATCGAACATTGGATTAATGATGACGGTTCCATCGGTTTTAATTCCGAAGATGCAGAAAGAGTGGACGCGATTGGCTATGCTGCGATTGGCGCTTATGCTGCAAGGAATTAATTAGTCATTATGTTTACCGGCTCTTGTCTGTGCCAAGCCATTCGATTTGAACTAAACGGAGAGCTTTCTTCGCCGCGCTATTGTCATTGCAACAAATGTGTAAAATTTTCTGGTACCTCCCCTGCTGCATGGGCGATGGCTACTAGCGCCGAATTGTCATTAGTAAATCCGAATGCTGAAGTAACAAAATTTAATTCCGGAAGAGGTTTGCGCTGCTTCTGCTCGAATTGCGGATCTGGTGTTTGGTTCGAATCGATCGATTTTCCGGAAATTGTCGGCATACCATTAGGCGTTATCGATGAAGGTGAAATTCCAACACCCGAACAACATTTATGGGTAAACTCAAAGCCTGATTGGTGCACGATAAACGATGAGTTACCTCAACGAGAACAAGGTCCGGAATAAACTAGTTATGAAAACTGCAACTTCTACTCTATTCACTTTGATCATTAGCCTCTCCGCCTGGTCGTCCACTTATGCTGAAGTCATCACTATCGCCGAAACGGGATTCATAATTGAAAACAAAATTCAGGTAAATACGAACAAAGCAACAACCTGGCAGGCTTTCAGCGAAGAAGTGGACCTCTGGTGGCCGAAAGACCACAGCTGGTGGGGTGTCGATTCGACTTTAAGTATCGATAGTTTTGCTGGTGGTTGCTTCTGCGAGATCGGAGTGGAAAAGTCGGCGGAACATATGCACATTGTTTTTGTCGACCCACCCAATCAAATGCGCATGACAGGCGGACTCGGGCCTTTGCAGGGAATGGGCATGTTCGGTGCACTTGAATTTGTTTTTAATGAAAACGAGACTGGCACTGAAGTGGTAATGACTTACCGGGTAAATGGAATTAATCCCGATGGCTTTGAGCAATTAGCACCGATTGTCGACCAGGTGCAGGCAATTCAAATTGAAGGGCTAGCTACCCTGCTTAGTACGCGCCAATAACAGACCGCTCAAAATTCGTAATTGGCGGGAATCAACTATGGGTTTAGCAAAATATTCGGCTGGACCGAAGAAAAGTTCAGCGTCTCCTGGCAGTTAAACTTGTTATAAGCGCTGACTAACTTTCTACTTCAACCTTAGAGGAATTATTATGGGCGCAACCCAACCACAAGCTTGGCTTTTTGCCGCACTTATGCTGTTAGCCGGCTTCGGCATACCAATCATGGCGGCACTTAATGGTGGTTTGGCGATGCGCATACAAAGTACGGCGGCAGCATCCACCATCTTATTGGCATTCGCCTTAGGCTGTGCACTGATTGTTACCTTAACAACAGAAGGCATTCCCAAGACGGTTTATCAAAGCTCGACGCCATTCTATTACTACATGGCGGGCTTTTTCGTGGTTTTTTATACCTTTACGATAACCTGGGTTGGGCCGCGCTTTGGTGTCGGCAATGCGGTTGCCTTTGTTTTGCTGGGGCAATTGATTGCGATGACTATCATCGATCAATATGGCTTATTTGATTCGCCACAAATATCCCTTTCTCTGCAGCGAATTATTGGGCTAGTTTTCATGACGGCTGGTGTGTTTTTGGTAGTCAGAAATTAATACTACGAAACTAATTTTCCGAACTACAAAGCAAAAATCTTTACTTGCTCAGGTCTAAAACAAATACAAACCCTGACTCTGAACCCTGACTTGAAATTTCCTTTAAATCAGGCTCTGTATCCCTGTCATCAAACAATCGCAATACGTTTGTTATCTGCTGATACGATGCAGCTTCACCGGTAAATCTAACTTGAGATTCGGTCTCTGTGATACTCGTGATTGAGATATATTCAGGCATAGCCTCTTGTAGGGCCTGAGCCGAAGGAGAAAGCTCTTGCGCGGCTTGAATTTGCTGCGTATTCAACGCGAGGGAGGCGATAAAAAGGAGTGCGAAACTAAGAGTGATTAGTGGTTTCATATTGTACCAACCGTTCTTGCGAAAGTAGCAATATTAGAACACGTTCTTCATTATTAGCATAGAACACAAATGCATGCTTCAATAAATTTTAATGCTGTCTATGGAAATCCGAAATGGCCGAAATTAATGGCATTGCCCATATCGCTTTAACAGTAAGTAACCTGGAGCGATCCAAACCTTTTTATCGTAAGCTTTTTGACAGTTTAGACATGAAAATTGTGCTAGATAATGACTACGGTTTCTATGGCGTCGGCGGTCGAACTGGGGTAATTATTCATCAGGGGCCAGAGGAAAATCGCACCCAGTCTTTCAATCAAGAACATACTGGTTTGCACCATTTCTGTTTTCGCGCTCGATCCAAGGAAGACGTTGACGAGATTCATGATACCGCGCTGGGAATTGGCGCGAAGATTATCCATGGTCCGCAGGAAGACGGTTTTGCGCCGGGATATTATTCAGTTTTGTTTGAAGATCCCGACGGTATTCGCCTGGAAGCGAATTTCATTCCTGGTAAAGGTATATTAGAACCCGGTCTGGACCAGATCGGTCGCAAAAACTCAGAATGGGACCAACCGGATAAAGCATGAAAGTTTCCTACACTTACCATCCTGACCAACATCATTTCCTGACGAAAGTACTTGGAACTATTGAGTTACAAGATGTACTTACCCATTTTGATACATTGATTGCCGATGACAGCATTACTGAACCCTGTTTTGAAATTGTCGATTTGGGCGAGGCAAAAAACTTTGATTTTGGTTATTACCAGTCTGATTCAATAATGAGCCGCATAAAACAGTTTAAACAGCATCGCCCTTACCTGGGCTCTTTTCTCATAGCACATTCAGATTATTTTCGTGGCATCGGTAACATGTTTCATGTGGTAGGAGAGCAGATGGGTATTCAGATTGATATTGCAGAATCCCTCGAAGATGCACTTTCCAAAGTGACTAGTTACTTTTCGTAGTTTCCGCTAGAGCAGCTGCAAAAGGCAGAAATCACCCCAAATCCCGCATTGCAGGCTGTATTCCTGGTGTTAAACTAGATGGTCTCACGCATAAAAGAAGAAAAAGGAGTGAGTATGCGCCTGCAAGCAAGCATTCTGTGGAAAGGTCTCCTGTCCGTTGGAGCGCTAACCCTGATTCTCGCTGGCCTCCCAAGCTCTGCGGAAGATGCCGGCACTCTCTATAACACCCCCTATGACGTCGCCTTAGGTGAGCGCTATTTCGAAAGACAATGTTCCCGTTGTCACGGATTCGATGCCAAAGGCAACGACGAAACTGGCGCGCCTGATATTACCGGCAGACTAAATCGCGCCAGTAATGAAGTGGGTATTTTTAACGTAATACGCAACGGTGTACCTGGTACAGCAATGCTGCCAGTGGATGCCGAATTGCCAGACACGCAAGTTTGGCAACTCGTGGCCTACATCGAATCACTGCGTTACGACCCAAATTCAGTTCAATTGGAAGGTAGTGCGGATTCTGGCCTGGCCCTCTTTCGTGGTAAAGGTGATTGTTCTTCCTGCCATATGGTTAGCGGACAAGGTGGGAGATTAGGCCCGGACTTATCCCGCATCGGAGAGAGCACTCGTCCCGAAGATTTAATGACTGCTATTACCGATCCCCATGAAGATGTTGCGCCGCGTTGGTGGACGCTTGAAATAACTGGCCCAGATGGAGTTGAGCGTACAGGATTTCGCATGGGCGAAGACAGTTTTTCAGTACGAATCATGGATAACGAATCCAATCTCTGGTCGTACCAAAAAGATGATATTCAATCTATCGATCGCATCGAACGCTCGACGATGCCTAGTTATGATGGATCTATGTCAGAAGGTGAATTAGACGATTTAGTCGCTTACTTGTTTTCTCTGAGAAGGGAGGAAAATTAGAATGAAACGCGTTCTTTGCACGTTGTGTGCGCTACTAATTACAACAATATCCGCGCAAGTGTCAGCACAGGAACAAGAATTTGAAACTGTCATGACCCCTGCCTTCACTCCTATTACCTGGGAGCGATTTGTTAACGCTAAAAATGAACCCCATAACTGGCTAATGTATTCCGGCACATTGGATGCGCAACGCCATTCATTATTGGATGAAGTTAATGTCAGCAATGTTGATGAGCTGGAACTCAAGTGGGCTTATCAAATCCCTGAAATCGATCGCGCGGAAACCGTTCCGCTGGTGGTCGATGGCATTATGTTCATCACCGAAGCGCCAAGTAATGTCGTTGCCGTCGATGCTCGCACTGGTCGTCAGTACTGGCGTTACAATCACGAGTTGCCGGAAGACTTACGCATCTGTTGCGGAAGAAACAATCGCGGTGTTGCCATTCTCGGTGAAACGCTTTTCATGAGCACGCTGGATGCGCATCTTGTTGCTATCGATGCTCGCACAGGAAACTTATTGTGGGACAAAGAAGTTGCCAAACACGATAGCGGGTATTCTAAAACGGCTGCACCGTTAATCGTAAAGGATCTCGTCGTCACTGGTATCGCCGGTGGTGAATTTGGAATTCGCGGATTCATCGATGCCTATGATCCTGTTACCGGTGATTTGGTATGGCGTACCTATACCATTCCTGGCGAAGGTGAATTCGGTGTCGACACCTGGTTGGGTGATTCCTGGAAAACAGGCGGATCTGCAACCTGGATTACCGGCGCCTATGATGAGGAATTGAATCTTATTTATTGGGGAACTGGCAATCCAGGTCCAGACTGGAATGGCGATGTGCGCCTCGGCGACAACCTCTATTCCGATTCTGCCCTGGCACTCAATGGTGACACTGGTGAGATCGAATGGTATTTCCAATTCACGCCACACGATGTGCACGACTGGGATGCAATTCAGGTGCCGATACTGGCGGACTTAAATATAGACGGTCAAGATCGTCGGGTGATGATGTGGGCGAATCGAAATGCGTTCTTCTATAGCATCGATGCGGAGGATGGTGAGTTTCTGAAAGGAAGCCCATTTGCAACGCAAACCTGGGCACAGGGTTTGGATCAAAACGGCGCACCGATTCGTGTTCCTGGTATGGCACCAACCTACGAGGGCATCATGGTGTCGCCACCAATAACGGGCGGCACTAACTGGTATTCACCGGCCTACAATCCGGACAACGGTTTATTTTATGTCACCTCGTTCGATGGTGAACAAATTTTCTTCAAGCGTGACGAAGATTACGAAGAAGGTGAACGTTATACCGGTGGTGGTGGTCGTTATGACCAACCGATGGATGCATTCCAGAGTTACATCCGTGCTATCGATCCAACCACGACTGAAATCCAATGGGAATTTCCTATCATGCCACGTTCTTCCGCAGGTATTACTACCACTTCAGGAGGATTACTGTTTAGTGGAACTGCCGATGGCTACTTCTTCGCTCTGGATGCAAACAATGGCGAAGAGTTGTGGAATATCTCACTGGGCCGAAGGGTGCACGCAGCACCAATCACCTACGAGGTTGAGGGCCAACAATACGTCACCATCGCTTCGGGGAATGTTGTTTATACTTTCGGTTTAGACGATTAGAACTGTGCCGATTGCTAACAGGCGATGGAGAAACTCCATCACCATAGGAAACGTGGTTTATACTTTCGGCTTAGACGACTGATTGACAGCGGGCCACGCCCACAACTCGTGGTCCGCTTTTTTCTTTCTCACTTTGTCTGAGGGCTTTTATGCTTGAAGAACTAAAGATAAAGGAAAGTCCAAAAGGGATTTATGTGATTGCCGGCTTGTTGATTATCAACGGGCTGATGAATCTTCCTACTCAATTCCAACCTTTCTATTTTCCGATTATTAGTCTGTTACTAACTTCCTGCTTTGTCATGCTGGCATTCGGCATTCTGCGACATAATTTCTATGCCTGGGCGATTGCGGTAATTGCCTCAGGTATTGGTGCATTTAGTTTTGCTTACTATCTAGTTGTGTCTATCGCTTTCCTGGACGGTATCGAGGGTGCGGGCGTGCCTATAATTGCTTATCTGTTGCTGGCAGTATCTAGTCTAGCAATTTTTGTGTATCTGATTACCGCAAAGATAAGAAAGCTGTTTGGACCGATACCCTTTGCCAATAGTTAGGTATTGAGTTAACTACTCTCCAAGAGTTCATTCACGGCTCGATAGGCTTCATTGATTGATCCATCGGTATGAGGACTGGCAGAGGCATCCGCATTTGCTATGGATATACGCCCTACTCTCTGTCTACCTACCACACAGGGTCGCGAATCACTCGTGGTATAGGCCCACTCTTCCGAATCGGATAGAGGATTATAGGAATAAGTATAGCCGTGAGGCCATCGATTAACTGTTATACCGAGAATGTCTCTTTCATCGTCGAATCCGTGTGAGCCAAGTACGCGACTTAACTTATCGCGGATCATGTATTCGAAATCATCAAAGCTGCTATTGAGCATGTCGTTGCGCCCAAGCAGGTGTTGTTCACGCCGATTCAATCCCTGATCCGGCGCATCGAAATAAGCCGACATTCTTAGTACGATCGGATCGCGGGGATCACGATTGGTCTGGTAATCACCCATGGTTAATGCAGCCTGTAGGCTGGTTCGGGAAAACGTCTTGCCAGGCGCCGTGACTCCGGAAATGCCTGCGTTCAGAAAAGGCATCCAGTTGGAAACCAATACGCCCGTGTACATCAGCGGTGACTTAACACCGTAAGCCAGTGCTTCTTTTTGGGTATCTGGGATCTCTGGACAGATATAGGGAATCACCGTATTCCAACAGGCAAGTATCACGTTCTTACTCTTTATCGAATAAGCCTGATTATCCCTTACATAGCTGGTAACAACTTGATTGTCATTGGCATGACGCACATCGGATACAAAACTGTTCAGACGAATCTGGCAGGCATTTGTAGGCTTGTCCAACTGCTGATAATTCAAGGCAGCGGTAACCACATCTTCCATGTCATTACCCGGTATAGACGAAGGAATCAGTGAGCGTACTAACAAGCGTGTTATGGTGGCATTGCCATCGGGAAAATACATATCCGGATCGCCTGCATTGGCACGGGCCGCATTTTCGCGACCGTGCTGACCTCCCGGCTCATGGGCCAACAAATTTCTTGGTAAATCCTCCAATGTAAGCCCGGCAAATCCTGGAAATCCGCTGTCTCTAAAATAAATGGCTGGTATCGCATCGGGTCCGACTACAAATGAACCATGGAACGAGGCCTGGAACAACTTCACGACGATCGGATCTACCTGCACGACATTGACCAGATAGTCGTGATAGCTCATGTGATTGAGTCGTTTACGGGTTTCATCCGCATCTAATCCAGGAAAATAGTTTTCCTTGGTTGAATACAGTTTAATGACGTCTTGTTTCGCTTTGTCATCTAGGGGTGATTGTGCAATAGACTCACTGATGGAACTGGCACCATAACCAACCACTAGTTTGTCTGCGCCAAAGGTTTCTTCATCGAAGAACATACTGGAGCGCAATCCCAGGTCTCGATAGAAAGAAAACATGTCTCGATTTTTTTCGAAATAGCGGGTGCGGTCGATCCCCAGTTCCCATAGCAGCCCGGCGGAGACAGTACTGTATTGAGATGGCGCCTCAACATTTAGCGTACCGCCATTAACCAGGTACATCCGCCCTTCATGCCAGAGTTCGTTGCGTTTGGCGTGACCACCGAAATCGTCATGATTATCGAGAATCAAAATGCGTGAATCGGGACCATGCTGTTTCCGATAGAAGTAAGCAGCTGCCAGACCACTTATACCTCCGCCCACAACGACCAGATCAAATTCCCGTTCACCGGTATCGGCTGCCTGCCAGGTTTGTCCATCACGAAAACCATGAGCGACTTCGAATGAGCCTGCATGGCTGCCGCGCAGACCTTGTAGTGATGGTGGATAGTATCCCGGAGGTATGGCGTTCTGATCTACCAGCCCCTGGGCGATCGCTTCCATGGGCGATATCGCTGTCCCTGCGGCTAGAGAAATGGCACAACCGTTTAGAAAATCCCGGCGACTGAAATTTTTATTCTTCATTTTTTTACCAGACTGCTCCCGCTAAGAATTCAATAATTGGATTCTCGACCTAACGGGCCTGTGGCGCAAGTTTTCTGCTGGCAGATGAATTCGCTAATTAGTTTATTGTGTAATTCCTGCCTTGTGATGTGCCTTGTAGAAAACAATCAAAGTACCAACCAAATAGGAAAGAACCGCTGCTCCAATTCCTGTCACGATGGCCTCGGTAGCCACCGATCCGAACATCCCAGGATGCACGAGAAAATCAACGATGCCGGTAGCAAAGCCAAGGATGAGAGAAATCAACCAACGCTTTTTAGTTTTTGCCAGCATCACTGCTGTGCCAGCTATAAGGCCAGCAACAATCCCGGTTTGCGAAGCGATGACTAAATGGCTAACTCCAAGCGCTAGAATATTCCCTTGGACCATTGTCACTAAACAGGCCACCGTGGATTCCGAAACGCCTTCCAAATAGCTTGCGACCTTTGGAGTCAGCTGTTGAGCATCTTTGCTCGGCTGTTGCTTATCTGTTGTCATTTGTCTATTCCTGCCAAAACACGCTTCATTAGACCTCTAAAGCACCCTTGCTATTTCATCTTGTAACCGAGCACAATGACGGGAGTGTTTTCAGGGAGTTAATCATGGCGAAGTTTAAAAATCTTGTGTTCGAAGGCGGTGGTGTTTGGGGCATCGCCTACCAGGGCGTGTTATCGGAACTGGAAGCTCAGGGTGCGGTAAATCTAAATAAACTCGAGCGGGTTGGCGGCGCTTCCGCTGGCGCCATAAGTGCCTGTCTGCTTGCCGTCGGTTATAAACCGGACGAGCTAGGCGACATTCTCGCGAAGACTGACTTTCGTGAATTTCAGGATGACAGCACAGGCCTGGTCAGAGATGTATCACGCTTACTTAATGAGTACGGTTGGTTTAAGGGTGATGTGTTCTCAAAATGGTTACAGAAACACATTCGCACCAAGATTAAAGCCCTCAGTACACAGGCGGGAATCAGAAAACCTGTGTTGAGACCAAACTTTCGTGAACTGAAAGCCTGGCACAGAAAACTCGCGCGCAAAGGAATTAATCTTCCGGCGCTCTATGTGGTTGGATCTAATCTATCCAAACAACAGCGAGAAATTTACAGTGCCGAGCGCAAACATACGCCGGACTTAAAGATCGATGAGGCGGTGCGACGTTCCATGAGTATTCCGTTGTTCTTTGCCTGTTCCCGTAATAAAGAGAAAGACGTTCTCGTCGACGGTGGCGTTACCTGGAATTACCCGGTCAATATTTTTGATAGTAAGGATTACTTAAGTGTTAAGCGCAATGGCAAACCTATTTCTTATGCGCACAATGATAAGCATGTTTTTAATTCAGAAACCCTCGGCTTCCGCCTCGATACACCGAGCGAAATCGCTGCCCAACAGGGGAATTGGGCGAACGTAGAGAAAGATATCGATAACATCCTGGATTATGCAGTCTCTTTGGTGACATTTATTCGCGCAATTGCGAGCAAATCGCATCTGCATAAAAACGACTTCTCTCGCACGGTAGTGGTCAATATCGGTGACAAGATAAAATTCACCGATTTTAAACTTACTCTGGCGCAGCAGGATTTTCTGGTTAGCGCGGGCGAAGATGGGGTTAAGCAATATCTTAAATGGTACGGCTCAGCCAGCGGCCAGCGAGATTTAGATAGAATCTATCGAGACATGGCGGCGGGTTAATTGCTTCACAGTGCTGGTAAATTTCATTATTCTCCTTGTAGCTAGTAGTTGAATAATAATAACGATACCTTGGTAAGTGCCGCTCAGAAAGGCACTCACTAACAGGAGGGTTTCCATGCTCGGCAAATCCGCAGTTTGCAATTCTGTCAGAAATCTACCTTCACTCATGGTGCACTGCTTAAGCCTGGTCGTCTTAAGTCTGGTCAGCATTACATTGTTTGCTCAAGAAATTTACGAACGCCCAAACCCAGGCGACTGGCGTTATATTGGCGGCGATGCGGGCCATACTCGCTCGACCCCTCTGAATGAGATTAATCCGGAGAATTTTGAAGATCTGGAAATCGAATGGAGCTGGAGTGACGCCAGTTTCGGATCGACTCCACCTCGGGCTACTCCGATTTATGCAAATGGAAAATTGATCACGGTGGCTGGGGCTCGGCGGCACGTTGTGGCTATCGACCCTACAACTGGTGAAACCCTTTGGAGCTTTAGAGAACCTAATACCTTTCGTTGGGAATATTCGATGCGAGCCCCATGGGGCAAAGGCGTCGCTTATACCGAGATAGATGGGCGTGGGGTTGTGTTTATCGTAACGCCCGCCTTCTTTCTCTATGCTTTGGATGCCGAAACTGGCGACTTGCTAGAAAACTGGGGCAAACCCATCCCCTTAGCAGGCTTCCCCCAGACAGGTGGTGTGGACCTCGTTCCAGACCTTATTTCAGATTGGGGACCATGGCTGAATTCCGGTCAGGACTATGATCCAGATATCGGCATCCCATTAGAGCTGGGTTATATCACCAACTCATCTCCGCCAATCGTTGTAAATGACACTGTCATCGTCGGCAACTCGGCAGAACAAGGCTATAACCAGACCCGTACCGAGAACGTACCTGGAGATATTCTGGGTTACGACGTCAGAACCGGTGAGTTTAAATGGAAGTTTCATGTGATTCCCCGACCCGGCGAAGTGGGTCACGAAACCTGGGAAAATGATGCCTGGTCCTACACCGGTGATGTCTCTTCCTGGGCACCGTTATCTGCAGATCCGGAACTCAATCTGGTGTATGTCCCGACTAACGCTGCCACTATCGATTTTTATGGTGGCTTCCAGCCCGGTGATAATCTATTCAGTGCTAGCCTAATCGCATTGAACGCCGACACTGGCGAGCGCGCCTGGCATTTCCAGATGGTGCATCATGATGTATGGAATAACGACACGCCGACTGCACCGCTGTTAATGGATGTTGAAGTTGACGGCAGAACAGTGCCAGGTGTCTTTCAAGCGACGAAGCAAGCGTTTCTTTATTCGTTTAACCGGGAAACCGGAGAACCAATCTGGCCCATCGTTGAACGTCCCGTACCGCCATCGACAGTGCCGGGTGAACAGCTCTCACCTACTCAGCCGTTTCCCACCAAACCTGCGCCCTACGATATTCAGGAGCTCGATGTCGATGGCTTAATTGATTTCACACCTGAACTACGTCAACAAGCGCTGGAAATCGTTTCGGAGTACAAGCTCGGCGGCATTTTTAATCCGCCGCTGCAAAAAGATAATCCCGAAGGCTTAGTTGGCTCAATCTGGTGTCCGGGGGAATTGGGCGGCACCAATATTACCGGGCCACCGGTAGCAGATCCCAGCACCGGCATTATCTATACGATTTCGCGCACTAATTGCGGCTGGCGGACCATCGTACCGGGCGAGGAAAGGGATATAATTTTAGAACAACCTACCGGTGTGACTATTGCTGACTATGCAGTTGGCTTGGGTACACCGAATGGGGTGCGCGGACCCCAGGGTTTACCTTTAGAAAAACCACCCTACTCTCGTATTACTGCCATCGATCTGAACAGCGGCGAGCATTTGTGGTGGATACCCAATGGTGGTACACCGCGCTTTGTGCAAGAGCACCCTGCCCTGCAAGGTCTGGACATTCCTCCGACGGGCAACATCAATCATTCTGCAATGATGGTGACGCCGGGTATGTTGCTGCACACCGCCATCGGAGATGACGGGCAAACCCCTTATATGTTCGCCATTAACAAACAAAGCGGTGAACGCATGGGCATGGTGGAATCACCTGGCTTGGGCATGTACGGCATGATGACCTACTCCCATGACGGCAAGCAGCGCATTGTGTTGCAAACAGCGGGACAGCTGGTGGCCTATAGTCTTCCTGAAGACGACTAGATTTATTCTGTAGGTAAGAACGGTTGAACTAATTCTTCGCTAGCGCGCCAGAGTTGTTCGGCCGCTTCGTCTGTGGCAAAGGCTGAGATAGAAACCTGCTTTCTATTGAAAAAATAATTTCCGTTGGCAGAGAGCACATCCTCATCGTTGGAACTGGCTAACCAAATAAAGGTATCTGACCCCTTTTTGATACTCCACATAAACGGCCACATTAATATCCCAAGAACGGTAGCTAGTATGCCGCCCTTCCGCCATATTGGTGTCCGCACGGCACCAGGATGAAAAGAACTGGCGATAACATTTTTGTCGCCATATCGTTTGTGAATTGCCCTCGCGGTTAACAAATTCATTAACTTCGAACGACCATAGGCACGCAGAGTACTGAAATTTTTCTCCAGGTTGAGATCGTCGAACTCCAGAGGACTGTTCTTATGCCCTAAAGAGCTGGTAAATACGACGCGTGCACTGCCGTCTTCTGCTGCATTCAATAAAGCGGGTAGGAGTAATTTCGTTAGCAAGAATCCAGCCAGATGATTTGCCTGAAAAGTAGTTTCAAAACCATCCTTGGTAAGTGTGCGGCTACTATTGGCACCGCCGGCGTTATTGCAGAGTACATGCACCTTGTCATAGGTATGATTTATTTCTTTTGCGACTCTTGCCACCGAACTTAAGGAAGTAAAGTCAGCGATAAACAGGTTGATGTTCATGTTGTTGGTTTTGCCGCGGATACGGCTTAGCGCCTCGGTGCCTTTTTCGGCGCTGCGACAAACCAAAGCAAGAGCAGCCCCGCGGCCAGCAAAGTTTTCTGCGGCGGCATAGCCAATTCCACTATTGGCTCCGGTAACAACATAAACCTTATTCGCCAAGTCGGGACTCGGAAGATTAGTGTCAGCCCTGACCATTTTACCTACCTGCTAGCTAATTGAGTTTGTTAAAGACAGCAGCGGAGATTCTTGTACAATACCGTCTGCTTTTGAGTGCCGATCCGTTGTGTGATTTGTATAGGGAAAACTGTGAATATGCAAGCGAGCTTCACTCGATGGCATGAAGCCACAAAAGATGACGTAGATACCATCGGCAGCTCTTAACTAAATCTTATTTCACAATAAGGGAATGACATGATCATAGTTATTGGTAGTGTAACGGTGCGGGAAGAAGCACTCGAGGATGCACTTGAGTTAAGCCTGGAACATGTAAAACGATCGCGGCAAGAACCAGGCTGTATTAGTCATGCAGTGCATATCGATAGTGAGGATTCCAATCGTTTGGTTTTCGTCGAGCGCTGGGAAGACATGGAGCATCTGGAACAACATTTTCGTGTACCTGATTCCTCTGAATTCGTTCAGAATATGGCAACCCTGGCGACAGTTGCTCCTACCATGGAGCTTTATCAATCCGACGCCATACAAAGACACTAAGTAGAACCTGAGCTGATCAAAAATTAATCACTAAGTCAGAATTACCCATTAGCCGATTTGCGGTTCCAGATCTCAACGCACTGCCAGATGATCTCAAAGAGCGCATACTCGCCGTGCAGGAGAAAGCTGGATTCATACCTAATATCTTTCTGGCCTGGGCTCATCGACCGGATGAATTTCGAGCCTTTTTTGCCTATCACGATGCGCTGATGGAAAAGGAGTCAGGACTCACTAAAGCAGAGCGAGAAATGATTATAGTTGCCACTTCGGGTCTGAATCAGTGTATCTATTGCGTCGTAGCTCACGGAGCAATTCTGCGGATTCGTGAGAAGAATCCATTGATTGCAGACCAAGTTGCTACTAATTTTCGCAAAGCCGATATAAGTGAGCGGCAGAAGGCTATGTTGGACTTTGCAGTTAAAGTGTCACAGAGATCCAGCGAGGTGGGTGAATTGGATATTAAAGCCCTGTTAGATCAAGGATTTAACGAAGAAGACGTGTGGGATATCGGCGCTATAACGGCTTTGTTCGCACTGTCCAACAGAATCGCCAATATGGCGGGCATACGCCCCAATGAAGAGTTTTACCAGATGGGCAGAAGTGAAAGCTAGCAATAATCAGTTACTAAGAGCTCCATTGCCAGGTGTTTTTATTATAGCTTTGGGACAGGATTCACAGCCTTAAATTAAACCCCATTTATCCCGATAATTCGCTTCCCCTGAAAGCTTCCAATCGGTAATCTTCGCTTCAACTAATTGGAAAAATTAGTTACTAACCAATAAGAATTCAAATCGGTATGGCTATAAAGCACCCACAGTTTCCTGCCAGCGCCTATGTGGGCGATTCAACCTTGATTCAACCCTGTCTGGGCAGCCGTCTCTACGAAGACGATCATGGGTCTATTTTGGTGGGCCAACCTCCAGAAGTCCTTAAAGGCCTGTTGTTACACGGCGTCAGTAACTTTGACACATTGGTGCTTCCCGATATTAAAGAAAAAGGCGGGTCACTAACCAATAGCCTCGAATTTCCGCTCTATTTCTTTCTTTTCGTTTCCAACGGCTTGAGTGAGGGTCGCCGGCTTAACCTTGTCGGTGAAGAAGAAGATCTTAGTCATGCCTTACGACTGCTACGCATAACCTTATTCGGACCAACTCGCGCAGAACTGGAATCCTGGAATACAGAGATTGAACAAGCTAACGAGTGGTTGGCCGCCAGCGAAGAATTAGCGCTGAAAGATAAGAGTGGCGAGATCATCCCGGTCGAAGATTTCTTTAACCTTTTGCCCTTTAAAGATGGCGAAGTAAAAATCGGTAAACAAACGATTAACCATGTCGACAGCGATGTATTCGATATTGGTGTTGGTAACAAAAACACACGCATCGATCTCAATGAAGACATCGCTATCGAGCCACCCTACCAGGTAACGCCAGATTATGTCCCTGGGGGCTTAGTAAAACTTGGCATTGAAGTGTTGGGTGGGGCGTCCGGTTTTACGCCAACAGAACCCTGTACTGGCTTAGCGCTCTGTTATAACGGTGAATACTTATTGGTCGACTGTATTCCATTTCTGGATCAGCATCTTTTCGCGAGAGGTATATCCAAGAATCAGATCGCGGCAATTTTCCTGACCCACTTACACGACGATCATTCTTCTCTTTTTCCGTTACTGCTAATGCCTCATCGCGTTGAACTAATAACTACCCGTGAAATTTTCTATATGGCAATGGAGAAAATTGCCTGCGGTATTGGTTGGAAATCGGAAGCAGTAGAAGAACATTTCAGGCTTGTTGAAGTGATTCCCGGCAAGCGCTTCAATTATTTCGGATTAACAATCGATCCGCATCTGACCGTACATAGTATCCCTACAATTGGTGCTACTTTTTCTACGGTAAACCGTGGCATCGAACGCTCAGTTTGTGTGATAGGTGACAATCACACCATGTCTGCTATCCATGACATGAACCGTCGTGGATTAGTGCGAGACAAGACTATAAAGAACCTGGACCGCCTCTACAGTGATAGGTTCTCATTGCTGGTGGCTGATGGTGGTGCCGGGGCGATCCATGGCGACCCTGCCGATGCAATTCAATCTAATTCTGATCGAGTCGTCTTCGTTCACGTAGAAAAACTCACCAACGAATTTAATACAACCTTCTCATTAGCAACTTCGGGTAAACGCTACACGATTCTGGAAGGCGACCCTGCTATCTATACGTCGCAGATTAATCATTATCTTACGGTGTGGTTAGGCAGACCATTTCCAAACCGTTGGATGCGCAGCCTGCTAGCAGAAGAAGAAATCCGCCGCTATAACACTGACGATGTCATCCTGGTGCAAGATTCAAGCACCCGCGGTTATGTCTACCTTATTCTTACTGGCTATGTCGATGTTGTGCAGCATGATGGCAAGCAATTGCACCTGGAAGCGAAACTGCAGGCCGGCGATATTTTGGGTGAAATGGCGGTTATCACCGGAGCGGGGACACGCAACGCTAGCGTAGTTGCAAGAACTCCGGTAACGCTCTGCGTCTTCTCTGAGGAAACCTTTCGCTCTTTTATCATTGCGGAAGGATTTCAGGAAAAGCTATTAAAGCAATGGTCGGTACGTCCAGCAATCTCGCGTCAACCACAATTCAAGCAGCTGTCTTCGACAGTTTATGAAAAACTCAGTCAAATTGCAGAAGCAAAGACTCTGGATGCAGGTAATGCTTTTGATCTCACCAATTCTCATTGGTGCTTATTGTCTGAAGGCGATGCCACGATCAATGGTCAATCCATGTACGCTAATGAAGACTACGGCCAACGCCCTTTCGCACCGACTGTTTCCGGACCGATTACGAGTCGTGATGGCGCGAAATTTCTGTTGTTTAACTTCAAGCGCCTGGAAAAAGTACGGCTCGAATGTCCGCAACTCAATTACTTCTTGCGCAAGATGCGCATGCAAGATCCTAATCAGTTAGTTGACTGGCGTTTAGGAAAAGTTGATATTCTCAACTAATCTTTCGACACATTTCTTCGAAACAATTCTCTTATCGTGCACTAAGCACCCGTCTTTCTTCAGCTTATGATTACTGTTCCAAATTTTCAGATTCTTGCCCTTAATAATTCGCAGACTTCAGAGAATCGCATTCACAGCGACGATATAGCTGCGAAATACGGTTTTGAAGGAGCATTGGTAAGCGGTGCCAACGTATTTGGCTATCTTAGTCAGCCTCTGGTACGCAAATATAAAGACGCCTGGTTGTCCGAGGGCATCATGGATGTAGTGTTTCTAAAACCTGCTTATCAGGATAATTTGCTGACGATAAAGACCGAAAACATTGGATCGGAGTCCAGCCAACGCAATCATCATACTTATGCATACAATGAAAACGATGTGCTTATTGCGAAACTGGAATCCTGGCTTCCCGATCAATTGCCTGAAATCAATGCACTGGCTCGACACAGAAGAATCCCAGAAGAAATTGAACGGCGGGAAATTAGCTGGGATCTGGTGACAGTAGGAGAATCCTGGCCAAGCTATCGATGGTGCCCGACGCTGGAAGACAACAGTCAGCGAGTGGCACTACAACGTGACCAGGCTGAAGTTTATGCCGGCGATCCTGCGTTTATTCACCCCTTCTATTTGCTCGAAGCTTGCAACAAAGCACTTATGCGCCAATTCATTTTACCCGCCTGGATTCATACCGGCAGTAAACTGACTCTGCGTAAACCACTTCGGGCTGGGCAAGAAATTGAAGTGCGCGCCGTTCCTATGGAGAAATGGGAACGCAAGGGACATGAATTCATAAAGCTCTATGTTGCAATGTTGATCGGTGATGAAGTGGCTTTAGAAGTTGAACATACCGCAATCTTTAAGATTGCCAGTTAATCCAAATCCCTTGCCACTCTTACCACTAAGCAAATTAGTCTTAAATGAACAGCCATAAACTTCGCCTAGATTAATCCGGACGTTTTTTGACCAACATCTTTTGCTTGCCTTCCAAAACCAGTTGTCGATTTTGATTGTGAATGGTTGTGCGTAAAGTTATGACGCCGGTCGTATTCTTAGGGGTCAGGTCTATTATTTCCAGTGCAGGATAAATAGTATCTCCGCGATAAACGGGCTTTAGAAACTTTGCGCTGTGTTCAATCAGCGCTATCAAGCTCTCTTCCAGTACATGGGGAAGCATGCCAGCCCCTGGAGCTACTTGTGCAGCGACTTGTAGACCGTGAGCCAACAATTCAGGATGCCCGCGACGTTTGCAGTATTCAATATCGTAATGAATCGGATGATTATCCAATGATACAGTTTGGAATGCGGCGAAATTGGCATCGCCCAATGTACGCGATGGGCTCAGGAAGCGTTGCCCAATTTTTAAATCCTCAAAATAACTGGATTGGCAAAGCGTATGTTGTTCCGGGTCGAAATTAGGATCTATATCATCGGTCATCTATTCCATCATCCTCTTGGTGACTGTGTTACTGGCCTGTTTTACTGAACGCACAGCAAACTCAGGTTTGTATTGCTGGCAAGAAATTTGGTGGAGCTGAATTAAATGATACTCTCTCAGCATACTCAAGGCCTCAAATTTGGTGACCCGCATCAAAAAAAACACAGTTTAAGCTGCAGATAACGAAAGATAGGTTTCATGCCAGGCCCGAATTCGAGTATATTCGGAATTACGCGTAAGCCCAGTTGCTCTGTGCAACTAGCCAGAATAAAAGGATAAAACTATGCCACTCGACATTACTTTTACTCTAAGCGATAGAGATCTGGAACGTTTCAAAACTATCGCCAGCAAAACTAAATCAGAAACAGCTGGCACTGAAGATCATGTTGAGATCGAAAAAGCGGCTTACAAAATCGTCGATGTGGCCATGAACTCAGACCTGCCGGATTTCATTGCTGATCGCCTGTTACAACTAAAAGTACTTCTGGAGATGATTCGGGATGACGAATGGGCCATCGACCCAGAAGACCGATCTCGAATCGTCAGCGCCATGGCTTACTTTGCGGATCCGATTGATCTAATTCCGGATCACATTCCCGGCATTGGATTCCTCGATGACGCGATGTTCGTAGAAATCGTCATTCGTGAATTGAACGATGAGATTGAAGGCTATAATGAATTCTGCGAATTTCGCTCTAACGAAGAAGAAAGACTAAGCGCAGAAGGCAAAGACCCGAACGAAAATCGAGATGAATGGGTGATACCCAAGCGTGATGAGTTGCATTCCAGAATCCTGGAAACTCGTGGCGCTAAGAATGAAGACGAATTCGTTTTCCATATTCTGTAAGATTCACTACTTCCACATTGTAAATCACTACACTCTTGAGCGAGTTCAAGATGAATGTACGACCTTATGATCCTGAAAAGGATCGAGAAGCAGTTCAGCGTATCTGGAAAGAAATTCATTGGATCGATGACGATGATAAAGATGATGCGCGATCCATGGATTTATTCCTTGCTGAATCTCGTGTTCTAGTTGCCGACGTCAATGACCAGGCGGAATGCATGGTGTCTTCTGCACCAGGAACTATCATGCACCTGGAAAATGAATTAAGTCTGAGTATTGTTGCCGCGGTTACCACTTCTCTCGTTGCCAGAAAACTCGGTTTAGCTTCGCAGCTCACCGCGCAACTGGTCGCTCAGGATGCAGCAGAAGGTTTAGATGTGGCGGCACTCGGCATGTTTGAACAGGGATTTTACAGTCGCCTCGGTTTTGGCACTGGCCCCTATGAGCACAAGGTGCAATTTAATCCCGCTCACCTAAAGGTTTCTCGTAAAGCCGGTGTGCCGGAACGCCTTAACGAAGATCACTATAAGGATATCCATAGCGCATTGATGCACAGATGGCGCACACACGGTTCGGTTCAAGTCTTCCCGCCCGGCCATGCACGTGGCGAAATAATCTGGACCGACAATCCAGTCGGATTTGGTTATCGCGATGAGAAAGGTGAACTCACTCATTTTATATGGGGAGAGCTAAAAGACGAATACGGCCCATTCAAAATTAACGCGATGGCTTATCGTAATCGAGACCAGTTAATGGAATTACTGGCACTGATCGGCAACTTTGGCGATCAGGTGTATATGGCTCGCATGGTTGAACCCGTACATGTGCAATTGCAGGATTTGCTCGATGAACCCTTCCGCAATCAGAACATATCGGGAGGCGGAAAATATGAGGCGTTAAACAGTGCCGAAGCATTCTCGCAGATTCGAATTAATAATCTCGAGTCTTGTCTGAAAAAAACCTCTCTGCCTAATCGCGAACCTTTCGCCTTTAATCTTCGATTAGATGATCCGATAACTCAGTACCTTCCCGAGGATCAAACATGGCGCGGAATCGGCGGCGATTATTCGCTTGTGTTGGGACCTGAGTGCTCGGCAACGCCAGGCTTTGTTGACAGTCTGCCCATACTGGAAGCGTCAGTCGGTGGTTTCAGTCGGCTCTGGCTGGGATGCGCCAGCGCTAATGCCATCGCAACTTGCGGGGAAATTAGCGGAGCTCAGGAAATGCTGGATGAATTGGAGAAAGTATTAAGCCTACCTTTACCAAAAACAGGTTGGGAATTCTAATTCAGATTTATGGCTTCCAAGTTTGACGGAGACTCTCTCGGTCAACTTCTTTTCCCGCAAGAATGACTCGCTCAATACTGCGGGTGTTGCGAATATTATCCAGCGGGTTGGCAGTTAACAGGATAATGTCTGCACTATTACCTGCCTCTAAAGTACCGCGATTATCCATTCCTAAATGCCGTGCCGCATTACCGGTACCTGCAACAAGCGCCTGCATTGGCGACATTCCTAACCGCACATAGATCTCTAACTCGCGATGACCGGAGTAACCAAAATGGTGATCTGGCACGGCGCCGGCATCAGTACCCAGGACAATATCGACTTCGGCATTAAGAAGATGGGCGAAGCTACTGCGTAACTCCACTTCTGCTAAAGGATTGCGAGATACCGTGGATTGACGATTGCCATTGCCTGCGGTGAGAGCTTGCATAGCATCTTCGATGAAAATCTGATTGAGAAACTCATCATCACCGATAGCCTCTCTTCTTAATTCCGCTAAGCCCCAATTTGGCACAATGAATGAATTCGCGGCACTAGCCTGGTCTGCGATTTCAGTTCCAAGATCATTCCCAATTCGTCCGTGCAGGAAGCCGTGAGCACCTGCTGCAATCAGATCTGGCATGTCAGTGGCGAATTGCTGATGAACAAACACTTTTAGGTCGGATGAATTGGCTTCTTCGATAACAGCGCGATACAGCTCTGGCGACAATTTGCTCTGACTGCCACCGCGATCATCTACCCAGATTTTGATGAATTGAATTCCTTTGGCGGCTGCGAATTGAACTTGTTCCTTTGCCTGCTCAGGATTCTCCAGTCCATATAAAATAGTTTCACCTGACCCCTCTTCTACTGCCAATGCGTGGCCTAAAAATAAATCATTGGGGCCCTGACCTGGAGGTGCCATTCCCGCAGCATACAATAATTGTGCACCGACGAATTCACCATTGCCACGAGCAGCTTCTACTTCATTCACAATGTTTGGAGCATCGCTGCCGGCAGAAAATACCGCACTAAAGCCGTAATAAGCGTATTGCTCCAGATTGTCGATTAAATTCTCACGTCCGTAGTTTTGGGAGCCCCAGCTGTTTCTTCCCTGATAACCAATGTGAGCATGACCATCCACTAAGGCCGGTATAATAGTTTTGCCTTGAGCATCAATCACGATGGCGTTGTTACTGGGGGTTATTACAGAATTCGATAGGCGGGATACAGTTCCGTTTTGAATTTCTAACCAGCCGTTTTCTATCACACTGCCATCACCGATTATGATGCGCCCGTTTTGAAACAGGACGGTATCATCAGTGTCAATCAACTGCGCTGAGGTGGGGATAATCCAGCTCCCGGCAGTGCAACACAAAGTGACAAAAACTCTCAGTAATATTTTCATAAGTCCCTGCATTTCAATATTTTAAGTCCCTATTCCCAACCTATAAATCTGGTTCTATATTACCTTTTTGCACCCCAGACTGGTAATCTAGCCCCTATCGACAACCACCAAGAATTAGTAGATGGCATGGGCGTGCTCCAGCAGTTAGGCACTCAATCTCCAATCACCAGAGATCAGGCGATTTCACTCGCGGATTTCCAGGATACTTCGGCGCTGGCAGATATCGCCTGTCAGATGCGCGATAACGCTCATCGCAATGTCATTACCTATTCCAAGAAAGTATTTATACCACTTACACATCTGTGTCGGGATGTGTGTCACTACTGCACCTTCGCGAGAACTCCGCGCCGTATTGTCAGCCCATATATGGCAGTGGATGAAGTGCTGCAATTGTGTCGTGAGGGTGCGGCACTAGGTTGTCAGGAAGCACTGTTTACGCTCGGTGAAAAACCGGAGTTGCGTTACAAGGCAGCACGAGAAGCGCTAGCTGAGATGGGATTCGCCAGTACCCTCGATTATGTCGCCCATGTGGCTGAACGAGTACTGAAAGAAACCGGGATGTTGCCCCATATCAATGCCGGCAATATGACAGCCGATGAAATAACTTCGCTGCGCAAGGTTAGCGCGTCGATGGGCATCATGCTGGAATCCGCCTCCGCAAGCTTATGTGAAAAAGGCATGCCCCACTACGGTTCTCCCGACAAAATCCCAGAAGTGCGATTGGAAACAATGAATCTGGCAGGCCAGCAACAAGTGCCTTTTACTACAGGCATATTAATCGGCATTGGCGAAACCCGACTGGAAAGAATTGAATCCTTGTTGGCCATTAGAGATGTGCATGAAAGTCATGGCCATATCCAGGAAATAATCGTGCAAAATTTTCGTGCCAAACCTGATACGAAAATGCACTCTGCACCAGAACCTGATTTGAATGAGTTACTCTGGACGATCGCGGTTGCCCGCCTGATCTTCGGTCCGGAGATGGCAATTCAGGCTCCTCCTAACTTGAGCCCTGGAGTATTGCCACAGTTAGTCCACGCTGGCATTAATGATTGGGGAGGTGTTTCACCGTTAACACCGGATCATGTAAATCCAGAAGCTCCCTGGCCGCACCTGAACAACTTAGCAAGAGAGACCGAAGCGGCAGGCAAATTTTTAGAACAACGACTCACTATCTATCCAGCTTACGTACAAAATTACCAACAATGGTTAGCAGAAGAAACCATCGCGCCAGTATTGCGATTGGCTGATGCTAGCGGATTTGCAAAAAGAGACACCTGGACACCTGGCGATCGCGCCTCAATTCCAGAACTAGAAAAGCATCAGATTCTACAGCCTTACAACTCTCAACACGTTTCGGCAGAAATTAGAGCGTTAGTAGAAAAAAGCCTCAGTGGCGAACATTTAGCGGTTGAAGAAATTACTGAATTGTTTGAAAGCCGTGGTGCGAATTTCAGTTACCTCGCTCACATCGCTAATGAGCTACGGGAAGAAGTTAATGGCGACACGGTTAGCTACGTGGTTAATAGAAACATTAATTACACCAATGTGTGCTATTTCAAGTGTCAGTTTTGCGCTTTTTCCAAAGGCAAGTTAAGTGAAAACCTGCGCGGCCGCCCCTACGACATAAGCGCTGAAGAAATAGCCCGACGTTGTCAGGAAGCCTGGGAACGAGGTGCTACCGAAGTTTGCATGCAAGGCGGTATCCACCCGGATTATACCGGACAGACCTATTTAGACATTGTTGCCACAGTGAAGGCCGCGGTACCTGATATACATATTCATGCATTTTCACCGCTCGAAGTTTGGCAAGGTGCAGAAACCCTCGGCATTTCTCTCGAAGAATTTTTGCGCGCCTTAAAAGAAGCTGGTCTATCGACTCTTCCAGGGACTGCCGCAGAGATTCTCCACGATGATGTTCGACAATTGATCTGCCATGACAAGATAAATACGACCCAATGGTTACAAGTCATGGAAGCGGCTCACGCAGTTGGATTTAATACAACCGCAACTGTTATGTATGGACATGTGGAGTCAACCAAGCATTGGGCCAGCCATCTGATTGCAATCCGGGATTTACAGGCTCGTACTGGCGGATTTACTGAATTTGTTCCTTTGCCCTATGTGCACATGGAAGCGCCGATGTATCTCAAAGGAAAATCTCGTGCCGGGCCCAGTTTCAGAGAAGCGATTCTTATGCATTCGATTGCACGCATCGCCTTTCATGGATTGATCGACAATATTCAAACTTCCTGGGTGAAGATGGGACAGGAAGGTGTACTTGCCTGCTTGAATGCTGGCGCCAATGATATTGGTGGCACCCTGATGAATGAAAGCATTACCCGTGCCGCCGGCGCTGATCACGGACAGGAATGGTCACCGGCAGCGATGGAAGATGCTCTGCGACAGATGCAGCGGACACCGCGCATGCGCACCACTGCTTATGAAGATGCGCCGCTCTCGAGAAAAGAATTGGCATTCAATGCTCCCGAGTTGCAACAAATTGAAAACAACGCAGCAAATAAACTGCAACGGAGCAAGAAATTGGATAATCTTGTTCAAGTGGGATAACAGGCAACCAGCTAAACTCATTCGGCATTTCGCTGTTAGGAATATCTCTCTATCAATTAAGTTTCGGGTAATGCTCAACGCCCCTGGTTATGTATGAGCCGTAAAAACGGAAATGGAAGCATAAATAATGAAGATCGCAGTTACCGGAGCTAATAGCAGTGTCGGTCAAAACTTACTGGAACAATTGAAGAGTAATCCTGAGACGCAGGTCGTAGCCGGAGTACGTAACGAAAAAGCATTTGCTTCCTTACCACAAGCCGAATCGATAATTCCGCAGAAAATTGCCTATGATGATGCTCTGTCTTTGCAGGCAGCAATGACCGACGCTGATTGCGTGATTCATTTAGCCGGTATACTGATCGAAACCAAACACTCAAATTATGCGTCAGCAAATGTTGCGGCCACAGCCGCGGTAATAGAAGCTGCACAGAAATGTGGCGTAAAACACCTGATATTTATCAGCGTGGTAGGAGCCAGTAGCGAATCGAAGAACGCCTATTTTCGCTCTAAGGGCAGTGCTGAAAAACTCATTAGTGATTCTGGCATTGCCGCCAGTATATTGCGCACACCGATTTTACTCGGACCTGGCGCTGCCGGTGCCAATGCGATTGTTGGTATGGCGTCTTCTGGTCAAGCTAAAGTACTTGGTGGCGGACATTATTGTATGCGCCCGCTCGATATCGACGACTTGAGTCGCGCCATTATTAAATTGATCGAAAATCCCCCTTCTAGCGTAGTTACCCATGAACTGGTCGGACCAGAAAGTGCGCCTTACCGTGACATCATTAGCCGAACTGCTGAATTAATGGGCAAGACCGTCGAGGTAGGCAAAGTTCCGGTACTCCTGGCCAAGGTAGGAGCTGCGATTACCAGCACCATTAAAGGTGGCGGCATTACGCCAACTGTAATCGATGTGATTATTCAAGACGAAGTGGTCGAGACTAACGCCGATGCGGCAATTGGCATTACACTTACATCCCTGGAAGATACGCTAAAAAAAATCATAAGCGCTGGCAACTAATATGACCGATCAAACTGAGAGCGAAGAACTAAGCGAGACTACACCAGAAGAAGAGAACGATAATGGTGTAACTAAACGCAAACAAAGCCCACTTGGTAGAGTGGCATTCTTAATCCTAACTGGCATCTGTTTTGCCTATCTGTACTACCGGCTTAATGGCGCGGCCATGCGTGAGGGCTTGACCCTAACCACTTACATGTCCGAGGTTTTCGCAAACGTTGATTGGGGTCCGTGGTTAGGCTTGATGATGGCTTACTCGCTGTTTTACTTTGCCATAGATACGCTGGTAGTAACCCGCGCACTCAATTGGTTTTTGGCAGACATTAAATACAAAGATATTCTGCCGATTCGAGCCAGTGCTTACATCATTTCGATTTTCAACGAACAGATCGGTAAAGGCGCAATGGCCTATTACCTCAACAAGCGTGATCAAATTCCTGGCTGGGAAGTTGGGTCGGTCATGTTGTTTATCATGTTTTGCGAAATCTTTTACCTGCTGGTTTGGGCTATGATTGGTTTTGTCTTCAGCAGCGAAGGCTTACCCGATGTATTTAACCTGATGCCGGTAATTGCTGGTGGCGCCGCAATCTTTTTTATAGTGTGGGTGCTCTATTTTCAAGGAAAGATTCTTCCCAACAATCAATTCAGGCAAAAGCGCATCATGGATGCGTTCAAACAAGCAAAGATAAAACATTACCTGATGTTTCTATTGCTGCGCTCTCCGGCTCTTCTGGCTGCGATTGTTGTCTACACCATCGCTTTGAATCTGTTTGGAGTGGAGGCATCATTTCTGCAACTACTGCCCTATCTTCCAGTAATCTTTTTTGCCGCTGCAGTACCGACGCCCATGCGTGCTGCTGCGATTACGTTTTGGGTCATACTTTTTCCTGAAAATGAGGGTCAAATGGCTGCCTTCGGATTTGTGCAGCATAACTTCTTCATTCTTTTTAATGCCATCATCGGCTTGGTGTTTTGGCGAAGAGCACAGGGCGAACTGTTTAGTTAAAGATGGCAAACTTGCTCACGGCAATACGTTTGTTGCTGGTTATCCCAGTTGCCTGGAGTTTCGCCGACGAGTCCTTGCTACCGGGCTGGCTGTTGCTGCTGCTAATTCTGCTGGCAATAGCTACGGATTATTTCGATGGCAAAGTAGCCCGTGCCACCAATACTGCCTCCGCTAAAGGCCAGCTCTTCGATCACGGCACCGACTTTCTCTTTGTCACCACGGGACTGGCCGGCTGTGCCCTGGCGGGCGTTACTAATCCTTATTTGCCAGCCTTAATCGTCATCGCCTTCTCTCAATACGTGCTGGATTCCCACTATTTATTCCACCAGAAAGACCTGAGAATGAGCATTCTCGGGCGCTGGAACGGTATTTTCTATTTTGCCCCCCTGCTTATCATTGCCTGCGCCCGCTTGGGATTAGGCCAGGATGTCAGCGATGTGTTGGAGACGGCTGCCTCGGTAATTGCCTGGCTTTTGCTCGTATCCACAATTCTGTCAATCTTCGACCGGACTATCGCTCCTCTTAGGACCTCAGAAACTTAGCTAGAACCTCAGAAACCTAGCCTAACACCGATTTCCCTGGTAATTCCCGGGATCTGAACTATATTGTCTTTACTGAACAAAACTCGGAGAAGTTGTGGGTCAGGTTCTGCCAAAAAGTAGACAGCCTATTAGGTCTGAAAATGGGTACACCACCGAAGCTACGGTGGAAGAACTCCAAATTGCTATCGATAATTCCATGACCGGGATTTCCTGGGTGGATGCTTTCGGCATTTTCCGCCAGGTACGAAGTAGTTATTCATCTATGCTGGGTTACGAACCCAGAGAGCTCGAAGGTCAATCCTGGTCGGTCACCCTGCCACCAGATGCAATTCCCAAGGGGGAGCAGGCCTATTTAAAAATGCTGGAAGAAGGCCGGGTAGTGCATGAATCGCCGGCTTTACGTAAAGACGGATCAATATTCCATAAACATATCCTGTTGGTTAAAACTACCGACAATGACGGAAACCATAGTGGCCACTATTGTTTCATGCGGGATATTACGGACCGCATCACCGCCGAATCGGCGCAGCGACATTATCAGGAACTTTCTTCCCTTCTATTGGATTCTATTCAAGATGGATTGTCGGTGATCGATGGCCAATTCAGGCATATTCGAGTCAATGAAGCTTTTTGCAAAATGACAGGATATAGCGAGGAAGAGCTCATCGGTGTGGGCATCCCACATCCCTATTGGCCGGAAGAACACCAAGATTATATTTTATCCCTGACTCAAGTAGATTCTTCAGATTACAAAGACGTCGAACTTATTTTTTGTCACAAAAGCGGCAAACGATTTCCTGTAATCGTTTCACCCTTTGTTGCAAAAGATTCAGAAGGTAAGCAAATTTTTGTAGCTACGATTAAGGATATTAGCGGCATACGAGAAACCAGCAGACGCTCGGCAGATTCAGACAGGCTAAAGACGATTGGCACATTGGCAGGTGGAATTGCCCACGACCTTAACAATTTATTGACTCCTATTCTTGGTAGTGCGGACATGGTAATGCAAGGCGGTGCCGATACTTCCAAAGCGACTGAAGTCATTCATGCAGCCGCCGAAAGGGCGAAAGAGCTCATCGAACAGCTACTGCAATTCAGTAGTGCACAGATAACTGAGAAATCTGAAGTCAGTATCGAAAAAGTCCTGCGGGACGCTGTGCAATTTGTACAGGGATCATTACCGCCCAATGTGTCTTTAAAAACCAAAGTTAATATTGAAAACGATCTGGTTGAAGGTGTTGAGGCGAGTATTCAATTATTGATCCTAAATTTGATCAGCAATGCTGGCGATGCCATGCAGGATTGTGGTGGCGATATAAACATAAATTTAGACAACCCTAACGACACTCATATTTGCCTGCGCATAAAAGATACAGGTAGTGGTATTCCGGCAAATAACATCGAAACAATTTTCGAAGCCTTCTATACCACCAAGGCCCCGGAAGAAGGTACTGGCTTGGGCCTGATGATGGTAAAAGAAGCAGTGGCTACTTGCGGCGGCACCATAACGGTACAATCTGAGTTAGGCGAAGGTTCTCTTTTCACCGTCATGTTGCCACTGAGCAATCCAATTTGTAGCGAAACAGCAGATGCAAATAGCACTATTATTAATGAGAATCCGCTAAGGATAATGGTTGTCGACGACGATGCCGCAATATTGGATGTCAGCAAGGTAATGCTGGATTATCTTGGCCACCAATCGGCCTGTTTTAACAATCCAATGGACGCACTGAAGCAGGACATGAACGAATACGACTTGCTGATTACTGACTATCGAATGAATGGAATATCAGGATTCGAATTTGTTGAACAGTTAGCCTTCGACGGTCCGGTATTATTGATGACCGGCCTCTATGACCTGAAAGATGAACTGCCAAGCAGAGTGAACGGTAAACTCAACAAGCCTTTCAAACTAGATAATCTCAAAGACGCAATCGACTCCGTTACCCAATAAGCGCTGACAAACCTCAATTCGCTTGAAAGCTAAGTTGCTCACTCGGCGCATAACCAATTCTATGGGCTAATGCCACAAGTCTTTGGGTTGGTGATAGTCGCATTGGTCCGGTGTATACCTGCCAGTTATCAGCCAATTGTTGATCCCCGGATAATACTTGATAGGCAATGTTCGCACCTTCTGTTGCGCTGCTTAAATGAATCATTCCTTGCCGCTGCGAAACGACAGGGATTTGGGAAACAGGTTTAACGCCGCCAGGCCAGAATTGTTCGATCAATTCGGCCTCCGGAATCAGCCCCAAGTCATTTATATTGTCGAGCCAAGCATCCAATTCACTACTTAGCTCATCCAGTTTGTTCCGATAGATCGGATCCTGCGCCAGGTTGTTCAATTCATGTGGATCAATTTCTGTATCAAACAATTCTTCGGGAGGCTTCTGATAGCGAAACCATTGCGCCTGAATGTCGTTTAACTCTCCTGCTTCATTAAGTCGTAATAGTTCCTGCATGATTGCCATCTGTTCTCGGTATGGCAACGCCAGATAATAGGATCGATCCACATTGTAATTGCGCAGATATTTGTAACGGGAATCCCGAACCGCGCGAATCGTATCGTACTGAGCATCTAACCTGTCTGCTGCGGCATGGATGTAAGCCCTCTCTGGCGAATTCACAAATTCCCCCAGAAAAGCACGACCATCGACGTAATCTGGAGGCTGGATTCCGGCCAGCGATAATGCAGTAGATTTAAAATCGACGAAGCTGATAAGTTGATCGTCGACTTCACCTGCCCGCCAACCATCTGGAAAACGAACAATCATGGGAAGATGTATTCCCGAGTCATAGAGTAAGCGCTTCTGCCGGGGCAAGGGACCACCGTGATCACTGTAAAAAAAGACCAGCGTATTATCTTGCAGACCATCTTCTTCCAGTTGTTGCAGTATCTCCCCTACCTGGCGATCCATGGCAACAATGTTGCTGTACACCTGACGAATATCTCTTAGGGCTAGCTCTGTAGATGGCAAATAGGGCGGTACTGGAACGTCCAGATTCTCAGGAACTAGTAGTGGATTCTCCTGTTGAGCCCAAACCTGCGATTCATGAGTTATACCTAAGTTAAATATCGAGAAAAATGGTTGACCTGGCGCCCTATTGCGCCAATGAGCATTGCCACTGCTTTCATCCCAGGCGGTTAATGGTTTACGAAACTGGTAATCTTCTTTGGCATTGTTTGAAGTGTAGTATCCCGCCTCACGGAAATATTGGCTGTGCATTTTAGCTGCAGGAGGAGGAAGCGCCTCATAACTAGTAACGCCATATGGATAGGGAGCGACGGTACTGGGCCTGAGGGTACGCATGTGCTGCGCGCCAACTCTATTCTGATAGGTACCCAAAGCAATGGTCGCCCGGCTTGGCGCACAAACGCCAGAAGTCGAAAATACACTGCTATAGCGAACACCTTCCGCAGCCAGGCGACTAAGATTTGGCGTTTCTACTGTATAGTCACCGTAAGGTGGAATAATCGGACTGAGATCTTCGGCCACGATCCAAAGAATATTAGGTCGCACTGGAATCACCGGCCCAGGTTCCGATGTCACATATTCACTGGCACAGGTTCCTATCAAGAAAGGTACGCAAAAGATTAAACCGATACGGATTCTTTTTATTGTCACTGTCAGCAATCGCTATAATGGCGTAAACCAGGAAGACTATTATTTACCATCCAATGAAAATTAACTACTACCAAGCCTGGCTTCTCAGTGCCCTGGGGTTTCTATTCTTAAGTCTTGCAAGTGTTGTACACGCACAAGAAACTGAAATATTTCAGTTGATCAATGAGCGCCTTGCTTATATGGAAGATGTTGCCCTCTACAAGTCTCAGAATCAGCTTCCGGTGGAAGATCTAGCCAGAGAGCAAGTCGTTGTAGAAAATGCTGTAGCTGCTGCGGAATCTATCGGACTCGCGGGCTCATCGATAGAGTCGTTTTTTAGTACACAAATAGAGGTAGCGAAAGCTATCCAGTATCGAAGCCTTGCCGATTGGATTAGTGAACCGGTAAATCATTCGGCACCGGATCTAGTCACAGAAATTAGACCAGCTCTCACCACCCTGGGTGATCAGATAGTAGCGACCCTGGCGAATTTCCTGTCCGATGGAAATATCATCGAAGAGAACCGGCGCTCACTCTTTCACCAGATCATCGATAGTGAACAAGTGAGCGCAGCGGACAAAGATCAATTGTTTGACAGCCTGCTTCTGGTCCGCATGCAATAAAAGCTCGCAGCTTTTCGTAATGCTGCCGAGACACGACAATCTTATTTTTACATTTCACCTGGAAAAATCTGTCGACCCTCTGCTCGTCGAAAAGCCGCAAAGTATTGTTGAAGAATCCGGCGGACACGTGCACTATATCTAACTTGTATGCTCTGAATCAGCTGTGTTACAGAGGCTCAACGGCCCTAGCCGAGCCGAATTTGGAAAGTTGCAGAATAAAGCCCTGCACAAAAAATAAGGCGCGCTTTTTGCCGCTCGTAGTAACAATAAAAATTAAAAGTAAGGACGAGAACAATGTCTGTGGATATCACCATCACTTTAAGTGATGAAGACTTGGAGAAATTTCAGGAAAGCATCGACAAAGGTAAGCTCGCTATTAAAGATGCAGAAGAAGCGAAGCGAGTTGAAGAAGCGGCTGCCGCTGCAATCGAACAAGCACGCGCCGTCGAATTGCCACCTTTTATTTCTGACCGCCTGCTCAAGTTACAAATATTGCTTAACATGATACGCGATGAAGAATGGCAGCTAAGCGATGACGAGCGTAATAGTATTTGCAGCGCGCTTTACTATTTTGTCGATCCAGAAGATGTCATTCCTGACCATATTCCAGGTATCGGATTTCTCGATGATGCCATTTATGCTGAAATCGTTATTCAGGAATTGCGCATGGAAATTCGCATGTATCAGGAATTTTGCCAATTTCGTATTGCGGAAGAAAACAGACGCCGCAATAAAGGCCAGGATCCTCATGTTGGTCGCGAGGATTGGATAGCCGATAAGAGAGCTGTCTTGCACTCGCGAATGCGCGAACGCCGCAGTCTTCGATCCGGCGGACGTGGCTGGCGCATGCGCTTATTGTAGCTCCTCCATCACAGTTTTATTTCTGGGAAAATGTAAATGCTAGTGGTTAAGATAACTAGAACGATCCTTTATTGGCACTGCGCAGCAGTTATTGCATTTTTTATAAGTGCGAGTTCGGCGCAACAAGATATCGTGCCCATTAATGAAAGTATTCGATCTTCTTTTCTTCAAGTTAGCGAAGACAATCAAGTGCGCGCTGCACTGCGTTATATTCTCGACACTGAACCGTTCAACGTGCAGGAACAATTTCGCCTCACTGAAATACCTGCCCCTCCTTTTAAAGAAGAAGTCAGGGCCGAATACTATCTGCAAAAAATGCGCGAACGAGGTTTAGCGGATGCCTATATAGATGCAGAAGGTAATGTGATTGGCATTCGCCGAGGTACTGGAGATGGCCCAACATTCTTGATCGCTGCGCATCTGGATACGGTGTTCCCAGAAGGTGTCGATACTACAGTCGAGTTACGGGCAGGAAGGTACTATGCCCCTGGTATAGGAGACGATACTCGCGGGCTGGCGGTCCTGCTCTCATTGATAAGTGCGCTTAATGACAGTGGCATCGAAACCGTGGGGGATATTGTTTTTAGCGGCAACGTTGGCGAAGAAGGACGCGGTGATTTACGCGGTATCAAAGCAATTTTTCGCGACCATCCCAATATCGATGGCTTCGTTTCGGTAGATGGAGTGCGCCTGCGCAGAATCACCACGGGTGGCACCGGCAGTCGTCGCTTTGAATTTCACTTTAAAGGCCCAGGGGGACACTCTTTCGGCGCCTTCGGTCTTGCCAGCGCCGTACACGCTATGGGTAGAGCCATTGCAAAAATCTCTGAATTTGAAACACCAAGTTTTCCAAAAACTACCTTTACGGTCGGCACAGTCGAAGGCGGCACGTCGGTAAACTCCATCGCTGCCGATGCAATATTCGCCATCGACATGCGCTCTAATGATCGCGAAGAACTGGCACGATTAGAGCAGCGCGCCAAGGCAGCTGCATTGGAAGCAGTGGCAGAAGAGAACAGGCGCTGGAACAACGGCGAAATTTCAGTCGATTTTAATTTGATTGGAGATCGCCCGGTTGGACGTACCCCAACAGAGAGTCCTATCGTCCAGGTAGCTGCCCTGGCCTTTGACGAAGTGGGAGTCGAATTGCAGGAACTCGGTATATCGAGCACCGACTCTAATGTACCAATGTCACTAGACATTCCGGCCATTACAATCGCTGGAGGCGGCAATGGCGGTGGTTCCCATTCACCTGGCGAATGGTTTATTCCGATTAACTCTCACTTAGGTCCACAGACCGCACTCCTGGTAACGCTTTCCCTGGTAGGCATTGACGGAGTTACAGAACCAGTACTCGAGGAACTGGGCGACTAAAAAAACATTTATTCTCGGTAGTAGACGGAGTACCAAAACATGAAACCCATACTCTTTGCTGCCACAGCAAATCCCGATGCAAGTCGCAATTTCTATGAAAACGTTCTTGGTTTGAACTTTACCTCAGAGGCTCCCTACGCAATTGTCTTTGAAACTGAAGGAATCACGCTGCGAATCCAAAAAGTAGAAGAAGTGGTTAGCGTGCCCTACACTACCCTGGGCTTTGAAGTTACCGACATGGCAGATGCAATTACCAAGCTCAACAACAAAGGTATTGAACTTGAGCAATTCGAATTTCTAGAACAGGATGCGTCCGGCGTCTGGACCACTCCCGATGGGGCCAAAGTTGCCTGGTGTCGAGATCCGGATGGCAGCATGGTTTCACTAACTCAACTCCCTTAAAGTGACCGCCGCAATACTAGAACGACTCGTTTCTCTTGAAACCGAGTTACACCTCAACTCAACCCGCAATAATCCCTCGCGCCTACTCGAATTACTGCACGCTGATTTCATAGAAATTGGTCGGAGTGGAAAACGTTATACCCGAGACGATATTCTGCTGGAGCTGGAGGGTGAAGCGGAATTACCGGAGATTCATTCTTCAGCTTTCGAACTGCAGCAGCTGGGGAATTCGTTCTATTTACTCACCTACGTATCGGCCCATCATGGAAGCGAATTGCACCGCTTTACTCGTCGTGCATCGCTTTGGATAAATAAAAATGGAAGCTGGGTGCTGCGTTATCACCAGGGCACTGCCCTTAGTGACTAATCCTTTATGCTGGCGGCGAGGCGCTCACTGGCTTCTAAATAGTCCTGCATGAATTCATAGACAATGGCTTTCGCCGATTGCGTACTACTCATTAAACCAACTCCCTGCCCTACCCAGGAAGTCACAAGCTGGTTCGCACCTTCGTGACCTACTTCCGCTAACTTGGTAACTCGCGCCAGGGGTGCTTCAGTGACTTGTGATTGCAGCGGCATTGGTAAGGGATCTGGTGCTGTCTCTGATTCCCAGGCATCAGTCCAGGGCGAACGCAATTGTCTGGAATGTTTTCCGGTTCGCGAGCGAGACCGGATAGTTTCTCGGGAAGAAGCTTTAAGCATTTTTTCTTTCAACACTGGCGGCGTATCAGACTCGGCACTGGTAAGCCACACCGAGCCAGTCCATGCGCCCGCTGCCCCCATCGCCATACAAGCCGCCATCTGTCGACCGGTAACGATTCCCCCTGCGGCCAATACTGGTATACCTGACCCCTGTAAAGCACTGCAGACCTCCGGGATTAACACCATGGTGGAGACATCGCCACAATGACCGCCTGCTTCGGTGCCAGAGGCAACCATGATATCCACACCTGCCTGGACTTGTTTTAACGCATGTTCTTTTGTTCCTATTAATGCCGCAGTAGCCACACCTTGCTGTTTGGCAATATCAATCATATAGGGGGGCGGTACTCCCAAGGCATTGGCTATGAGCTTTATCGGGTGGGAGAAGGCAACGTCGATAATATTGCCAGCCTTACCCTCGGTTAGAAAAGAGCTACGTCGATAAGCCTCTGCATAAACATCGGCAGCATCTACATCGTGGCGCTCCAATATTTCGCTGGCAAATTTCTTGTATTCCTCGGGCACCATTTTGCGGATCTCATCTGGCGAGTCGTTATCTTCTGAAACCGCCATGCTGGTAGGTGCAATTAGATCAACCCCATAAGGCTTTCCCTCGATATGCTCATCGATCCAATTAAGCTCGACTTCTAAACTCTCAACTGAATAACGTGCGGCACCGAGTACGCCGAGACCACCCGCCTTGGATACCTCAACCACCACATCACGACAGTGACTAAACGCAACGAGGGGAAATTCGATTTCAAGGAGATCGCAAAGTGGAGATTTCATAACTAACCGTCTAAAGGATCAGGATTCACGCTTTGCACGAAAACCAAGAGGATATTGTTGATAGTGTTTATAAAATTCTTTGAGATTGAATTCACTTAACACTTTTTGACTATAACCACGCCTGCGATTGCGGTATTCGTCATAATTTTTGTAGCGCAAGGCATGCAAGCAATGCTTGCATACTACGAATCCATGCTCGACCACACTAACATCGCCACTGGGCCTAATTTTTAAGAGGTTGAAATCATCGGCAATTTTAGTCGTAGCAAGAAATTCCTGTTCCGGTAATTCCTTCTTAATTTCTTCTAGCTGCGAACAATAGGCAACATGAAAGGTCGGATATTCCCGTCTTGCTCTATACCAATTTTCATCCGGATTATAAGCAAGCACCCTGCTATTCTTAATCGCCAGTGTTTTATCCGGCAAAACTTTTATCCCATCCAGATTTAGGAGTAAGCCGTTATTCTCTAACTCTGATCTTTCTTCACCGGTCAGATGGATAGCGGAATCAAACAACTCGAAAAAGCCGAGCTTGTCTGTTCCCATTTTTTTACGAAGATCATTGAATGCTTCGAATTCAGTGAAGTCCAGTAACTCCATCGACTTACCTTATTTCCTGCAAAATTGTGGACAGACGGGTTTCAGCATCGGTAACCACGACAAATTCTACTCGCCGAGAGCGATCTGCATCTTCAGCACCGGCGGCGGTGGTAATGAGTTGCGAGGAAGATAAACCATTGGCAGTGAGTCGGTCACGCAACCAGTCTTTTTCATGGCCAACGGATTCCAACTCCAAAATAAAACCCAGGGTGCTGCGCGTTCGTTCTTGCGATAGCGCCATGTTTCTCAGGTAGGCATCGTCGCTATCTGCTGCCTGAGACCATGAACTGGAAGTATGGCCTTCGATTCGCACTTCCAATATCTCTTCACGATATTTATCAGACGCGAGAATTGCCATGTATCGAGGTATGAAATTAGCGAGTATTTCAGTAAAGGCGGGTCTTAAATTTGACTCACCTTCTTCGAATAATAAGTCGGTGTTGGTAAATCTGAATCTTAAGTCTTCGTCCAATTGCGCTCCCCAGATTGGCAGATCAGCATCGAACTCTCTTTGTAGATCCTGGTACAGTTCTTCGCGTAAGTCTTCATAAAGCACGACGACTCTTTCTATCTCTTCATTTTTTTGTTCCACAATGACGAGATACATTACTGCAATAAGCAAGAACAACATCATAAGCCCGCTCATTAAATCGCTTACTGCGATCCAATGCTCTTCAGTCTCTTGTTCCATCTCAGTGCTTAGCATGAACTATATTACTTCGCGGTCTGCGGGCGCTTGCCCGATTGCTGTTCAGCGATTTGCAGCAATTCCTGTAATCTATCAGTAAGAGGAATGTAGTCGTTTACAAATTTTTCTGACAATGCAGTTAACTGATAGCCAAATGTTTGCAACGCCTGAGTCAATTCCTTCTCCATGGATTCATCTAACAGCTGCATATGTTTGTTAGTCTTGTTCGTCATTTCTTCGACATGCTCCGCAAGACCCGAATGAGCCTGGTTAACTGAATCCGCTAAGCTCACATTAACCTGCTCCACAGTTGATGCTATATCACCGGCTGCCTGAGTAAGTATCCTGGTTAAACTCTCATTGTTTTGCTCGATACTGGAACTGAGCTTTACGGTTAACTCTGAGACATAGTCACCAAGTGCAGGTAATCCTTCAGACGCCTGACCAACCAATCCTGACAATCCAGAGAGATAGCCTTCAAGATTGCTCGTTTGCATCTCCAGACCTCTTAATAATTCACCTAGAGATCCAGCAACGCGGTTAAATTCCTGAGAATGAGTAATCATCTGCTCGTAAGAACCACTGGCAAGATTAATGACTTCAATACTCGCCTGCTGTGCCTTGAGCATGTCGTCCAGTTGCTGGGAGTAAGATTGTTGCCAGGTTAGTAAATGCCCAAGGGATTCGTTAAATTTCTGGAAGTTTTCTCCATACTGCACTTCAATTCGGCTATTAAATTCTGTCATCACAGTGGAAAGTGCAGTAGTTAAAGCCTCGGTATTAGCATCCACCATTTGCGCTTGATAGGAGCGATTGGATTCCAATAATGATGCGGTATCGGCCTTATTCTCATTGCGCAACTGATTGAGATTATCATTCAGCGCTCCTATCGCATTATTTAGATCGGTAACGGTGGCTTGCTTGTTTTCTTCTTTCGAGGCCTGGTGAATGGACACCAAGGCAGAACGAAGCCGAATACTCAAAGCGCCAAGTATCCCAGCTATTGAAGACCAGACAGCGACCCCCAGGCCTTCGATCATAATAGGAACACTGGCCTCGATGTCGGCGCTGTCGAATTGCATTAAGCCAAAGGCGATCCCAAGAAAGGTGCCAAAAATACCGAAACTGGTAAGAATTGATGGAGCAGTACGAACGGTTTGGGCAGAAAAGCTCGGGCCATGAAAATAGACAATGGCTATCAGCATAGCCCCTATTAAGACCCAGGTAATGGTAGTTAAATCGCTCAGTAGTTCCATGCTTATGCCGCCTTAAGCCGGCGCCCAGTGAGGTTCCGTTAGAACGGGTATTTTACAGACAAAAAACCCGCTAGAGAGCGGGTTTATATCACAATTCTTAAAGTAGTTTCGAGATTGAATCCATGGAGAAACAATCCTGCCTGGCGCGGCTAGCGCCAGGCTGAGCATTAGTCTTGCTTACGCAGATGCCCGTAAAGTAATTCTTCGGTGAATTCTACACACTTGTATTCCAGCAATTGCATGTTTTCATCGAGGCGGCGGTAGAGTGGCATTTTCACTGTCCAGGGCCTGGTATAGGTATTGGCATCTTCCATGGTTGCCTCATACATGATGACGTTCGGTCCAACATGGGTATAGCGCTCAGTCACCCGTAAAGATTCAGTGTGATGGTTGCCAGCATGGTCAAACCAGGTGTCTGGCACCTGATCAGTCACTTCAATGACCAGCGTATCACCTTCATAGTGAGCCAGGTTGTGCCCCATCCAGGAGTAGATTGGCGCCTCAAAATCCGGTTGATCGACATAAACAATACGGCTGGCACTGGCGAATTCATAGGCGAAAACGACATGCTCAGGCGATTGAATAATCTGAAACGGAAATGGCAAGTAATTCGCGCGAGGAATTCCCGGCATATAGCACTTTACTACTGGATCCAACGCCAGCCAGTCAGCCTTGTTTTCCTGCTGCTTTTGTCGGGCCTCAGCTGTATAAGGAATTTCTCCCCCGTCTACAATGCCAAGTCCAGCAGGAATAGCGCCAATTGCACCTAGTTCAAACATGGGTCCGAAATCGGCGGCGTGTGGCTCAATATCATAATGAGCACTACCGATGGCCTGCCAAATACCGTTGAAATCAGGCTTACCATCCGCAGTCCGCGGGATATCCTGAGCTTGTACGCTGGCGGTAACACTAAAAAGGGCAATGATTGAGAGAAGAATAGTCAGCTTCTGTCGGATTCTTAACATGCTCTTACTCCGTCGTTGTTTTTGTTAGCTGCGAGCACTTTATTGTTCTGCAGGCGAAAGATTCTAACACAGCAATTTAGCTTCGGGTCATCGGATTACATATTGACAGCAACGGGCCAGAGCAGCCACCATGCGGCTCTCTCAAACATTTTATCGAGACTCTGCTCATGAAATTTACCCGCCGAAATCTCATTAAAACCGCAGCCGGAATTGCTGCTGGCGCAAGCTTGCCGAAGTCCTTATTAGCGCAGGCAAGCCTTAACATGACGACGATTCCTTCTTCCGGTCAGCAAGTCCCCCACATCGGCATGGGTTGTCGAAATTATCGTGGCTCTTTGAATTCCGAAGAGATGCCCGTGTTTAGAGAAACCTTCGCAGCCTTTCATGGCGGCGGCGGAAAAGTCATCGATACTTCACCAAACTATGGCAATTCTGAAGAAATTATTGGCCGCATCATGCGCGACCAGAGCATTAGAAACGACTTATGGGTGGCTACCAAGGTAGATCGCCAGGATCGAGCAAGCGGTATCGAGAGGATGGAAAATTCCTTCGAACTTCTGGGCGGTGATAGCTTCGAATTAATGCAGGTGCACAATCTTCGCGGCACCGAAATTCAATTAGAAACCATGAAGGCATGGAAAGAACAAGGCCGCTTCCGTTATATCGGTATTACTACTTCGAACGCTAGACAATATGAGGAGATGGGGGAAATTATGAATGCCCATGAACTCGATTTTATCCAGGTGGATTATTCCATGGGAAATCGCAATGCCAATGACCGGCTCTTGCCACTGGCACAGGACCGCGGCATTGCCGTGTTAGTGAATCTGCCCTTTGGACGCGGTCGATTGTTTAATGCAGTTGGCGACCGAGCTCTTCCAGACTGGGCAGCAGACATTGATGCCACAAGTTGGGCACAGGTGTTTTTAAAGTACGTCATGTCGCACCCTACTGGCGCTATACCTATCCCAGGTACGACCAAACCACATCATGCGGTGGACAACTTAAATGCGGCCCGAGGTCGTTTACCCGATGCTGCACTTCGTGCTGAAATGGAGCGGTTTATCGATCCTTTGTTATAGGTCGTGTTATAACAAGCGCCCTCTGGGCTGAGGTAGCGAAGCTGGAAACTCTGGCACGATTAGAAGAAACTGCTCTAAGCATTTGGTTTCGGGAATCCGGGGCTGCTTTTTTCACGACCCTCACTTTGCACTCACTGGCCATGGCAATCGTGGTCGGCATTAACTTTGCCATTGCCTTGCGGTTGCTAGGCTGGATTCCACAATTTACTTTAGCTCCGTTTTATCGCTTCTACCAACTACATTGGTTCGGTGCACTGTTTGTATTGCTGTCTGGCATCGGACTCCTGCTTGCCTATCCTGCCAAAGCGCTAACTAATCCAGTTTTCTATTTAAAATTTGTGGCGCTATCGATTGGATTACTCATTGCCGCCTGGTTGCAGAAAAAGATACGCAACAATTCGCTGGAAAATTTTTCTCAGCAGCGCTTAAAGCTAATTGCTGCGGTTTCAATTGCACTTTGGATTATCGCTATAACAGGCGGGCGCTTTCTTGCCTATACCCATAGTGTCTTACTCGCCTCGCGGTTTTTCTAACGATGCTTGAACTACTCACCAATTTAGCGCAAGCCACGGGTATTTACTCCTTCATGAATTCTCCCTGGGGCTGGCCCACGGCAGAATCAATACATTTTCTCGGCTTATGCCTGCTTATAGGCACTGTAGGTGTCTTCGACCTTCGAATGCTGGGAGTTGGTCAAGGTATCTCCTATGATGACCTGCACAAACTTGTAAAATTTGGCGTGGGTGGGTATTTGTTAAATGTTACAACTGGCACTATGTTTTTAACCAGCGCACCAGATCAATACATTTACAATCCTGCGTTTCAGACCAAGATGCTGTTTATGCTTGTGGCTGGGCTTAATATGCTTTGGTTTTACGCCACGACTTCGAACCAGGTAAAAACGACAGACGCCACTCTTGCCGTTTCTGATCGCGCCAAGCTGATCGCAGCAGTCTCACTGATTAGCTGGAGCGTGATTATTGTTTGCGGTCGCCTCATTACATATTTCCGACCCCCCTACCATTGGTGTTTCTGGTGCTAAGAGGATTTTGTCTTTCTAATGGCGCAGAAAAGCCGGTTTAAATTGAAATTTTTTACTGATTCAATAGTTCTACTCTATTAGCTGTGACAAATCCCATGTTGCAGCTATCAGCAAGTAGCCATTTAAAAACTTGCAAACCTGAGGGCTCGATTCCCCAACTTTCCGGCCCTCAGGTTTTTTTTGAATATCCTTTCTCTGACTTGTTGAACTCCGTTAAATCCTGCATTAGTCTCACTGCCCTCGGCTTTGTCCCGGATTCTGAGCGTGAATTTACGTCATACCTACCAATTAAGTAGTTTTGAGATTCGCATTAACTGGCTTATTGCGGCTTGCGTGGCAATTACTGCCGTTACCTTCGCCAATTTGGGCCTATGGCAGCTTGATCGTGCTGCGGAGAAAGTAGACGCGCAACGGATTCTGCAAGCGGAGTTACGAGAAAATGCCGGTGCAATTGAAGATATCCCTAACGGGCATCTACATCGCGCTAATCCAGAGATGCGCAATCGCCATGTGCAGCTCAGCGGTGAATACCTGAATGACCGGACTATTCTGATCCTGGCGGAGTTCTTCGATGACCAGATTGGCTATGGTGTTGTTACGCCCTTTCGCCTTGCGAGCAACAATAGCCTGGTCTTAGTGCACCGCGGCTGGACCACCGGCATGCTGCCGCCGGTGTTGCGACCGGTAGATGGGCCGGTAGAGGTCTCAGGACAGGTCTTTGTTCCACCAGAAAATACCAGAATCTTCCCTAGTCAGATCGACCCAACTGAATGGCCGATACGCATGCGCAGCCTGGAAATAGACGTAGTCAGTGAAATTCTCGATGAACCGATCTTCCCCTTCGAAGTTCGTGTCACTGCAGATCAGCCTGGAACACTAGTGCGCCACTGGCCTGCCGTAAATCCCGACGTAAATCAGAATTTATCCTATGCAGTTCAATGGTTTAGCTTCGGTTTAATCATCGTTTTTGCGGCCTTACTTGCCAGCAGCAACCTTTGGAGCTTGATGCGGGGCCCGGAACGGCCTTAATAAATTGCGCAAATAGTGATCAATATTCTGCTTAAATGAGACTTTTCAAACTTTCAGTTATTAGATTTCGGCCACTCAGCCGAATATATTCGATAAGACACTGATTTTAACTGCAAAACGCACCGAGCAAGCGTTCAAAATTCGCTGTAAAAATGCTATTGTGCGCCTGTTTTGCTGGTTAACTATAATCAGTAGATATCCTAGTCAATTCAGCTATGAGGAGTAGCGTAACTATGCGCATGTTTTCCGCGAAATCCCTGCTAAGCGGTGCTGCATTTGCAGCCACATTCCTAATTACCGGGACTGCATCCGCCCAATCAACTGAAGTCACTTTTCACAAGGACATCGAGCCCATTTTGCAGCGTAGCTGCCAGAGTTGTCACCGTAACGGTGGTGCTGGCCCAATGCCTCTCGTTTCTTACGAGCAAGTAGCTCCCTTTGCCGGGCTTATTGAGTATAAGACCGGTCTGCGTGACCGTGCCGGCGCTATGCCGCCATGGTACATGGAGAAAAATGTCGGCATTCAAGATTACAAAGATGACCCTTCACTTTCTGAAGCAGAAATAGCGGCTATTTCTACCTGGGCGCGCAGTGGAACACCAAAAGGTGATACTGCCGATGCCCCTGAGCCTCTAGTTTTTGATGACTCCCTCAAATGGGGAGCTGGCGAACCAGATCTCATCGTGGTCATGAATGACGTGACTAAGCTTGCTGGCACACCTGACTGGTGGGGTGAAATCGATTCTATTCCAACTGGCCTAACTGAAGATCGCTATGTGAAATCAGTTGAAGTGGTTGAAGTAAACGATGTCGACAACCAGGCGGGTACTGGTCGTGAGACAGTGGGCGGTCGCTACATTTTTCACCATATGATCTGGGCTACTGCGCAGATGGATGAAAATGGTGAACGTGTACCTGGACTCGCTATTCCATGGCCTGTGCATGAAGTCGGTCGTAATGCCGACATTTTCGATGAAGATGCGGGCCGCTTGTTAAGAGCCGGTTCCTATATCGTTTCAGATTCAGTGCATTTGCATTCCAACGGCCAAGACACCACCGGTCATCTGGAAGTCGGATTTCGCTTCCATGACGAAGACTACGAGCCGAAGTATCAAGGTGCTTTTATTGGCTTAGGCAATGGTGTTGATATCAGTATCGCTGGTAATGAATCAAACCAGGAGCTGCATGCCTACACGGTGCTTGAACAACACACCAAGATCATTACATTTGAACCTCATCTGCATGCTCCAGGCGAACGCATGTGTCTTGAAGCCATTTGGGGTTACACAGTAGAAACTCTTTCCTGTGTTGGCTATGACCACAACTGGGTAAGAGGCTACCCCTATGCAGAAGATGCAGCCCCGTTATTACCAAAAGGGACGATTCTTCACATCGTTGGCTACATGAACAATTCAGACACAAACCCGAACGTGCCAGATCCACGTAACTGGCAGGGTTCTGGTAATCGTTCTGTAACCAACATGTTTATCGATCTCGGTATCAGGGTAACCATGACCGATGAACAATTTCACGAAGCCATGGAAGATCGTCGACAGGCACTGGATATGGGACCGAATGACCACGTCATAGGTTGTCCTCTCTGTGGTGCACCTCTTGTCGCTCCTATTTCCGAAGAGGACGATGAAGACACTAGCGAAGTAGCTGCTAACGATTAAGGTGTAGTCATGGTAGTAAGATCTATCGAGATAAACAGCAAAGCTACGATGGTAGCTTTGCTGTTTTTATTACTCACAAGCTTTACAACTCTCCCAGTTAACGCCCAAACCTATCGAAGCGGCCAGCACGTAGAACCCGCGTTTGAAGGATGGCGCCCAAATCCCGACGGCACATTTAACATGATGTTCGGGTATATGAATGAAAACTGGGAAGAAGAACCAGATGTAGCCGTTGGCGAAAATAATTTTTTTGCTCCCGGAGAGCCCGACCAAGGACAACCAACTCATTTTCTGCCCCGTCGTAACCGCTTTACCTTTGAAGTAACGGTTCCTTCTGACTGGGGTGATCGAGAATTGGTCTGGACCCTGAACGTTAATGGCGTTGAACGCAAAGCCTTCGCCACCTTACGGCAGGATTACCTGGTAGATAACATGGTAATCGCCAGTGAAACCGGCTCTCTGGGCGCTGGGACCAGCAGCCCTGAATCCAGAGCCAATGTCCCGCCAGTTGTTACGATTCAAGGAGACAGCGTTAGAGTTGTCAGAGTCGGTGAACCCGTGGATCTATCCACCCATGTTTGGGACGATGGCCTGCCAGAACGCCGTCGTGATCCAACCAACACTAGCGAAGAGCTCGAACGGCGCATGATGCGCAGACCAACACAGGTAACAGTTGGTAAAATTAATGGACTATTTCTTTCCTTGAATGTGTACCGGGGAGATGGAAACGTAAGTTTTGATCCGCCGTTGCCCAAACCCTGGGAAGACACGCGATCTGCTGCCAATTCCCCCTGGGGAGAATTATGGTTACCTCCTGAACTTCCTGAAGATGGTGTCTTTAATGTGACTGCCACCTTTGATGAACCCGGAAGTTACATCCTTTGGGCCAGAGCTGATGATGGCGGTCTTTATCACGATGCCTACATTACAGTTCACGTCGAAGAATAAATAGCAGAACAAATAGTAAAATTTATTCAATAAAAAAGGCAGCTCCGCTGCCTTTTTTGTGTCTTAAACTTAAGTAGTAGACCTGCCCCTTTCCCGACTTTTAGTTTTGATTATTTGTTGGCTGCCTTTGATCTAAATCGATTGTAAATGGCGGATCGTAGGCTGGCGGATCCTGGTTAATTATAATGTCGGTTGGTGGGGGCGCCACATAACGAATCGTAGGATCGCCATAACGCTGCATTAACAGAGCCTCCTCTGCTGCCTTGATCACAGACGGACGCTCTGCGTCAGGACCAAAAGCAAAACTAAAACTCCCTCTTACCAACCGATCATTGGCAGCCAGTATTGCCCAGTCGGCAGTGTAATAAATTGCAGGACCGAGTTGCGGAAGGTTCCATTCATAACTATCGCGCGCACCAGGCGAATAGCGAAAGCTAATATCGACCCAATCTCGCTGCTCATTGCGCAAGGTAAGTTTGACCAAGCGTACGGCACTGGGGAAATGCAAATTCAGGATTTCCGGCGCCGTGCCAAGTACCGCGTCATCCGCTGGATTGGATTCTGTTTTCGCGGCAATTCCTGTAACATCCGCGGCTTGTCTGTGCACGGACGACGCAAAGGGTTGTGCGATTACTGAAGACCCCAGTAATAGACTAAAGCCAAGCAGAAAGAGAATCTGTATTTTTCCTGGTTTCACGAGAATTTTGCTAGAACGGCTTCGCAATTGGACCAATGTAGAAGTGAAGAATAGCACAGAGGACAAGTTTTTTAGAGCGGGCACCCGCAGATTAACGGTTTAATACATGCAGTCAGCAGATTTGAAATCAATTCTTAGGCAACTGGAAGAAAGCGCAGACAACACTACTTCCTTCGATGAAAGCTGGTCTCAGGGTCGCTCTGCCTATGGTGGGATCGCCACCGCTTTTGCGGTCACGGGAATGCGAAAACTACTGACCAGCCCCAAGCCTTTACGCTCGCTGATGGTTTCATTTATCGCGCCGGTTCCACCGGGTGAAGTTAAGGTCGAAGCCAGCATTCAGCGACAAGGTAAAAACGTGACGCAAATGAGCGGAAACGTTATTTGTAATGGCGAATTGTGTTTGCAAGCCATGGCTGCATTTGGCAATCCCAGAGAAGGACTAAAAGTTTCAACTAACGAGGATTTTAATCCTTCACCGAGAGAATCCGGTGTTGAATTTAAGGACCACAAAAAGCGCGTGCCCGGATTCCTCCAGTTTTTTGACGGAGCCTGGGTGGATGGCGGATTGCCTTTTGGGGGTAAGCCAAGCAATGAGTTAAATCTTTGGATTCGGCACAAGGCTGACATGAGTGGTTTCGAAACAGAAAAACTCGTCACTATCTGCGATATACCGCCGCCAGTAATTCTCTCTTATTTAGAGAAAGGCCCAATTCCTTCCAGTTCGCTGTCCTGGTCGCTGGAGTTTGTTATTCCACCAGAAGAGATAAAATCAGACTGGTTTTATTTGGAATTTGTTGCAGAAGCGGCTGCCAATGGCTATACCCAGCAATCAGGAAAGATTTACGATGAAACGGGCCAGCTTTGCGCCTTGTCCCGGCAGTGCATGGTTTATTTTGGCTAAAATGACCGCACTAAATTTGCTAAAATTATAATACTGTAATTCCGATACTATCGATTATGAGAAGACTCATTATAACAATCTCAGCTCTGACTCTATTGGCCGGCTCAACTCTCAGTCGGGCCCAACACAGTCATGGCGTTCTCACTCCTGGCGTGACCTTTCCTCAAGATGATGCAGTACTTATCGAGCCTCCCAAAATGGTAACGATGAGTTTTAGAGTCGATGTGAGATTACTGAAGTTAGCCTTGTATACGGCAGAAGAAGAATGGATTGATATCGGTTTTGCCTATGATCCCGGCCGTAAAAACAATAGTTTCGTTTTGCCGATACCTTTTGAGTTACCTGCTTCTGAATACTACATAGCACGATGGTCCGTTACTGATGATGTGCGAGGACTAGTGAACGGTGAGTTCAAATTTGCTTTCGGAGCCGGAGCAATTCCCCCATCGGAAACTATTGATTCACGGGTTAGTGACTTGGAAGAAGTCTTACCTTCAACAGGATCGTATCGCCGGGAAACCTTGCAGTAGTAGCTACTTGAATTTAAATCCCTTCTCTTCTAGAAATCCTTTCATATGGGGCCGTGACTTTTCAGAGAGTAATGTTGCTACTTGTTCAGTCCAACTAATACCGTGCCCTCCGCCTGTCCGCGTTCGATAGTAATCTCGAATTCTTTCGTCGTATTGCTCGATGGTCTCTTGGTCGCCTTCCTCGTTATAAACTTCTTTTTTTACAATTACCGACATGGGCAGGCGCGGTTTAATTTCTGGATCCTGATCTGGATAACCCAGACACAATCCGAAAACAGGATACACACCTCTAGGCAGTTCTAATAAATCTGAAACCGGCCCGGGATTGTTACGTATCCCTCCGATGTAACAGATACCTAATCCAACAGATTCAGCAGCCGTCACCAGACTCTGTGCCATTAAGGCAACATCGACGGTGGCAATAATAAAATGCTCAGTAAAATCCCCTTCGAATGGCATTTCATAAGCTTCGCAATAATTGCCTGCGCGCTTTAAATCGGCGCAGAAGATCATAAACTCAGCGGCTTTTGCCACATAGGGCTGGTTTCCTGCCAACTCTGCAATCTTCTCGCGTTTTTCTGGATTAGTGACACGAATTATTGTGGTGCCTTGCAAGAAACTGGAAGTTGCCGCTGCCTGGCCTGCAGCAAATAGCTCTTCTAATAATTCAGGCTCGATTGCCTGGTCGCTGAACTTGCGAATACTACGGTGCGATTTCAGCAAGTCGATTACTGAGCTCATGAAAATTTCCTTCTGCTGTGATCCCGTTAGGGCTTCGGGTAAATTGAATCGGTGAGATTATCGAGGAATACTGGAACGACGTCATTAGCAATATTTGACTCTGCGTTAAATAACAAAACCATGCCGATGTTTGCTTCTGGAACGAAAGCCATTTCACTGCGAAATCCGCGCACGCCTCCACCATGATGGATAGCGCGAACTCCTTTGTAATCAAAGACGCGCCAGCCTGTAGCATAATAAGCTTTCTCTAATCCATTCCATCGATTGAAGTAGTTTCCATAGGGTGTAGAGATAATAGGCTCATGGAGATCGTCTAGAAAGTCGGGTGTTAAAACTTCTGGAAACGCGCCAAGATTTGCGCGAATCCACATTGTCATGTCAAAAATACTGGCATTAATTCCTGAGGCAGGCGCTACGGAATAATAGGCAGGATTGGTAGTCGTGGTGCGCCAATTTCCTCTTACGAGTCGATGGGGTGAAGTAGATTCGGGATTATCAAGAAAGGAATCCATGCCTACCGAAGCCGACAACATGTCCAGCGGTCGGAAAATTTCTTCTTCAATATATCTTTCGTAACTTCCGCCAGTACTTTCTTCCACCACATCCGCGATTAAAGAAAACACAACATTCTGATATCCATAACATTGGCCTGGAGTACAAACTGTTGGAATCTGATGAAACTTATCTTTAATTTTTTCATAAGCCACACCGTCATCCAGCATATTGGAATAGGAATGCGGCATTAAGCCAGTAGAGTGGCTGACCAAATGTTTTAAGGTAATTTCTTCCGAAGAAGATCTTGTACCGATGCGCATTTGCGGAAATAGGTCGGAGACTTTTGTGTCCCAGCTTTGATGGTTGTTATCTACTAACAGCGCCGTCGCGGTTCCCGCAAAAGTTTTTGACATCGAAGCAATTCGGAAAACGGAATCTGTGGTTACCGGATTCTCTTCCGCCACATCTTTCTTACCCCAGGTTTGCAAGTACATGATCCCTTCGCGTGAGACAATGGCTAATGCAGCTCCAGGGATACGTTTTTCATCTGCGGCAGTTTTTATCCAGTAGATGAATTCACTAAAATCATAGTTGAACAGTGCAATCTGAGCGTCATCGTCGGCGCTTGAATAGGCAGAACCAAGCACGCCAATGGCAACCACAAAGAAGTACTGTATTACTTGATTCAGTTTATGTCGTATCACGGTATGGGATAATTATTCGAAATGCTTATTATAAATTTTGCTAAGTCCCTAAACTGGCCTGTGGCAGCCTATTCCTCGCAACTCGCTACAGGCATCGCAGCAAGCGAAACTATCACGGCCTGAATTGTATAGGAACCCCGATATCGACTTAAGTTCCAATATTAGGCGGCAAAAAAAGGCCGACTTAACTTACATTAAATCGGCCAATTGGGGGCACTTTTTAGTGCACTAAGGGCTGCTTCAATAAATACTGCTAGGCACAGACCCTTTGATGCTCAGGGTACGAAGAACAACATGCGTCGCCCATCACGAAATACGGTTAATGCGGAATAGCGCTCACCCGCTTCGATCGCCGCATTAAATTCAGTCAAATCATCAACGGCTGCACGATTCACTTCAGTAATGACATCACCTGGGCGTACGCCAGCTGCAAAGGCGCGACTCTGGGGAGCTACACTAACTATTTCGACGCCAGCGTCGACGGATTCCACAGCACCAGGTTCAAGATTGCGCAGCTGTGCACCACGGAAATCACCACTGCTGGCTGGGCGCGAATCGGCAATAGATGCTCGGCCTTCTGCGCCCCCAATTACTGCATCAATGCTCATACGCTGATCGCCGCGATAAAGTGCCAGCTCAACTGCTTGATCCCTGCGCATCAAGCCAACAATATTGCGCAGCTCGCGGCTACTGTTTACCTCGCGCCCATCGATCTCAACGATGACATCAGAAATTTGAATACCCGCTCGTTCTGCAGCACTGTCCGGCATCACGCTGGTTACTACAGCGCCGGAGTCGATATCTATATCCAGCGCCGCGACTATTTCGGGAGTTGCATTGACAATAGCTACACCTAAAAGTCCGCGGCGAACTTCGCCATCTCTTTCCAGGTGAGCGAATACCGCTTCCACCATATCCGCAGGTACCGCGAAACCAACACCGTTACTCCCACCGTTACCGCTAAGAATCACGGTGTTGATTCCGATTAGACGACCTTCCATGTCAACTAATGCTCCCCCCGAATTACCCAAATTGATGGCTGCATCAGTTTGGATATAGTCTTCATAATTGTTGTTGTTCAAACCGTTTCTACCTAAAGCACTTACAATGCCCGAGGTCACGGTTTGACCAATACCAAAAGGATTGCCTATCGCTACTACATAGTCTCCGACTCGTACTGAGCTGATTTCTGCGAATTCAATTTCCATTAAGTCTTCTGCATCAATTTGCAGGAGTGCAATATCGGTTTCAGAGTCACTTCCAATTAGTATTGCCTCCGCAGTGCGACCGTCATTTAGTTGCACATTGATTGCAGCCGCATCATCGATGACATGATGATTAGTTACGATGTAGCCCAATTCCGAATCGATTATTACGCCGGAACCAGCACCTGTGGCATAAGGTCGTTGCCGCTGCTCTTGGCCCCACTCCGGATTCTGTTCGAAGTAGCGCCTGACGGTGTCTGGCAACTCTTCCCCGTTAAAGTAAAACCTTGTGCTGGTAGGCATAGCCTTGCTCACCTGGATATTGACCACTGCTGGCGTTACGGTTTCCAGCATTGGGGCCAGACTGGGCACACCTCTTTGCTGCGCTTCTTCGCTCACCGCCACGCCTTGTGACATCCAGGCCACCAGGACGACAACGCCGATTAAAGCTGCCGAAATGCGTTTGTTATCCATGTTCGATCTCCTTCTAAAATGGTTGTATTCCCTTTTTGGGAATCTCACAGGGACCGAAATTAGGGATATTTGCGATGAATTACCTGAAATTGAGGTGAAATTTATGTCCAGAAAAGCTGCAGATGTAGAAAAACATTAGAACGACGGTCTTATTAGATTAGAATTGAAAAAAAATCGCCTCAGCATGAAACAAAACCAGGCTTGTGAGCGTCTAAGGAACTATAGGGTATACGGCTTAATCTGACTTGGTTCGAAGGGGAATCTGATGACACAGGCACAAGCCTTGCAGACTGAAACAATTGAGATAAATGCAGCACTCACAGAAGATTTCTGTATCGGTGCGTGGCGCGTAAGTCCGGCTTTAAATCGAGTCGAATTATCCCACGGCAGCTTAAACCGACATCTTGAACCCAGGCTCACCAAACTTCTGTGCTATTTGGCCGCCAATGAAGGCCAGGTTGTTAGTCGCGATGAGCTGGTAAAAGTTCTCTGGCCTAAGGTCATCGTGAATGAAAATTCCTTAACCCGTGCCGTGTCTGAACTGCGCAAGCAACTCATTGTTGCCAGTGATGCGACTGATTATATCGAGACTATACCGAAGCGAGGCTATCGCTTACTTGTTCCGGTCGAAGCGGCTACGGTCACCAGTTTTTTTCCCCAGTCGAAATCTCTTTTTCTGCCTTTTTCGCGACCGCAACGAGCGGGAGTCGCAGCAATGTGTTTAAGTCTGGCTGCCAGCTTCTGGATAAGTCAGGGAATAAATTCTTCATCTGCGCCAGTTTATGAAGAACCTCTGCTCTTGGCAGACGAAATCGTTACAGACACAAACTATTTCGGAGGTGAAGTCTCTTTAAGCACATCTGAGTCAGAAGTGCTAAGCAGTGAATCGATAGAAGCACCGATCATTAACGAAGATAAAACCCACTTCGCCTATATACAGTATGATCATACCGGCTCTACTGTTTTTCTCGGAGAAATCGCAGAAGTGATGAAAGAACCGATTGCCGTCTTCAACAGCAATAAGAAATTGTTTAATTTAGCCTGGTCACCGATTGGTAATTCTCTGTTGTTTGCCAAACAGTCGACTTTGACTACTGCGGCCCTGTTCTCCAATGGCGTAGACAATGCGGATCTCTACTCTCTGGATATAGACTCATTCGAAGTTTTTAAACTGGTTGAACAGTCTGCCAAGCCCAAACTTAACGAAGCCAACAACAGTTTAAGCCTCACTTAGCTCAACACTTTCGAATTCAATGCCTACATTTGATGGTCGGCAGGGCCAACGATTGTGGAGAAGTAAGAAGTGACTACCAATATTAGCAGCGCCACTATGGCTTCTACAGTTATTGAACGTCGCATGGCCAGCGCCCCACCCTCTGCTTGAATTGCAGGTGTCAGCCTGAGCTTATTCAAGCCAGCAATAGCGAAGATTCCAACAACAAGAAATAGTTTTGTCAGCAAGGCTATGCCGTAGGCTGTGGTAAACACTTCTTCCAGGGAATGAAATAACTCAAGCAGCATTAAGACTCCCGCTACGATGAGTAGCAATACGATACCAATCGCATTGTTGCCAAATTTTTTCATCGTCCGTTGCAAAAAATCGAGATCTTCCACAAAGGTAAGTCTATACAGCGGATAAAGTGCGCCGATCCAGGCCGCGAAAGCAAAAAAATGCACTGCGATGGAAAGTTTGGCAATTGGGCTTAAGATTGAGATGTGACCAGAAAACCGAAAACTGAATAGGATTAACAGGAAGGCCACCAGAGTAATGGTGTTAAGCAATTTGTAAAATGCCTGCAGCGGTGGCCGATTCATGCTGCCTATCTTTTGCAAATAGAACAAACCAGCAACAAAAACAATAACGAAGCCAGCCAGCCTAAAAAAGTCGTATCGCCTAGTTGTGTATCGAGAAATATCGAAGCCATGTTCCAGTCGAACATGCCCATGACTCCCGAACCTGAAACCATGCCTACTTGAACGAGAAAATTTAAGAGCGCGCCTTGAAACCCAATAAATGCGCCAAAGGTAAGGTAGCGAATATTCGCTTGAACGACGCGACGACTGCCATCGTTGTACAACCAGAGGCAGACACTGCCGCCAATCATACTGGCGGCACCGAAATAAAAGAAAAGCTTACAGAAGAGGCTTGCTAGCTCCCAAGAAGTCGGGACGATATTCATCCTGTAGCAAGCCTATTGAACAGTAGTTACCGCTTATTCCGTTGCAGCATTCGGATCAACAGTAAAACTGAATGTATTGGTAACGGTATGTCCGTCGGCACCAATAGCTGCCCACTCAACGGTGAATTGGCCAGGATGCATGTTTGGAGTTTCGACACGATAAGTTGCTATGGCATCAGCCTGAACCGCAAAAGTGGTCGGCATTTCATGATCAGGCGCTTTGAGGTCGAGCTTAACCAGGCGAACGGGACCATTAAAAACTAAATCGATGTGACCAGGTGCAGCCGTAATCGTGACACCATCACCAGGAGTGGATTCTTTCAGAGCTGTATGTCCGTGGGAGAGCATGGGAAGTGCGCATACCAGCATCCAAGCAAGAGTTTTGGTCAATCTTGTAAGTTTCATAGTTACCTCAGCAGGCGGTTCGCTAATAGAGCGATAGGTTTGCATGGAAGTGCAGAATTATCTCAGCTTTCCTTGCTACATGCCTGTCATTTTCGACAGACAGCAGGGATTTCCTACTTCCTGCGACAATTTGTCGCAGAAATCATGGCTTTTTTTGCCAGACGTGAGTCTGTGGTGACAGGTTTATTTCATCGACTACAGTCCCTGGCCGGGCATTTAAGATCGTAATTAGCAGTTCTGCCACATCTTCGGGTTCAATTGCATTTTGTGGAGCGTCACCTGGCTCAAAATGTAGCTCATCAAAAAATGGGGTACGGACGGCTCCCGGGTTCAAAATTGATACGCGCACTTGAGATTTTGCACATTCGTCCCTGATGGCCTGAGCGAATCCTCTTACTGCGAATTTACTTGCACAATAGATGCTCCCTTGTCGTGCACCAGCTAAAGCAGCCTCGGAACCTGTAAAGACAACATCTACTAAACTTTGCTGCTGCTTAAGCTGCGACAAAAACGCTTTTGTCACGATGGCATGGCTTAAAAAATTCGTTTCCATCACCAAGCGCATATCTGCGACAGACAATTGCTCAAGAAAAGCCATCTTGCCAATGCCCGCATTGTTGACTAATCCTCTGATTGGCTCAGAAATGTTTTTAGCAATTTGATCCAGCTCTGTAGGAAGTTGATCAAGGTCTGCAAGATCGATTTCGATGGAAGAAAAGTTTTCAGGTGCTGCTTTATTGTCAAAACTCTTGGCAAGGCCAAGCACAGAATAGCCCTCAGCCAAAAGCTTTAGAGACATGGCCTTGCCTATTCCCGAAGAGGCGCCGCTTACGATTATTAAGCCTTTGCTATTGTCAGTCATAGAACTCAATCGCTATCTGTATTTCTAAGCACAGCGATAATACTGTTCTGCGCTAATATATCCTAGTAATAGTTGTTCCAGTTCTTGCAATGGTTCAACTTCTTTAGTTGCTAAAGAAATCATACCGTCACTTATCTCAGTTTCTCGCGCGAATAGCGCTTCGTCGGGGTAGAGTTTAACGATGTTCTTGTAAAAGCTTGAGGGCATCCGAAACTCACCAATACTCACGGAATGAATTTTCTCAATATCAAGTGTCGCGAAAATTTCATCGAACAGTTTTTGATAATTCTTTATCAATTGTGATTCCCAGATTATCGGCTCAAAGCGCAGCGCAATCCTCCAACCCGCCTGTTGTAGTTTGAGTAGTGCCTCAATGCGTTTTGCAATAGAGGGGACTTTGTGCTCAAACTGTTGACTCGCACCATGAGCAGTAAAGCTCATGGCGATGACACAATTTTCGAATGACTCCGTTTCGAGGATGCTTCGAATCTGTGTGCTCTTCGTTCGTATCTCTAGAATTGAATTAGGGGTACGCTTGAATACAGGCAAAAAGTATTCGCAAAATTTACTAATTGGCTCCAAGGCCAAACTATCGCAATCGTAGCCACTGTAAAAAATCGCTGACTGATCTGAATCGGTTGATACAGATTCGAGCTGTGCGGCAAAATCCTCATAGTTTACAAACAACACATAATTTGCGGAGCGGTACATGCCTTGCAGAAAACAATAGCGACAATCGTAGATGCAATTAAGCATATGCGAAAAATAGAAACTCTGACCTCCTTGAAATCCATATCCTTCTGGCGATGTTAAGACTAGATTGCCGTATTTTTTTGCCAGTATCAGAGCAGGAGATTTTTTCTGTAAACGAAAATTTTGAGCATTGCGATTGAATATCTCTCCGTAACGCTCGCATTCTATTTGTGGAATTTCCGAAAATCGCGCCAGTATCTCTTGCACCCGATCTTCACAGCGGACTTCTTCTTCTATGTAAATGGCCGAAAACACTGTTTCCTTTTATCCCTTAATTTGCTCGTTCATTTGGGTCAATAATTCTTTACTGGATTGAAATTTGTGGGTCAGTATTTGTTGTAATTCCTCTTCTCTACCCAAAGCAGCATAGCGCTGACACAATCTTTTCAATTGATTCTGTTGAGTAACGGTTAGATGAACGCTGGAGAGCAATCGCTCATAAGTCGTACCTAATGCATTGGCGCCATTGTACGCATCTGCAAGAGCCTGTAACTGATTACAACAATCTACAATTTGCGCTTGCTTAGATGCCATTAACGCTAAGATAGAATCTTTGGTGACCTTTTCTGTCGAATGTTCTTTGTTATCTGAAATTATCTTTAGACATTGAACTAGTTCCAGGGTGGAGTACTTAAGCGCGCCATCCCAAAATCCTGCTGCTTCCATTTCGTAAGCCACGTCCTCGGGATATTCAATTTCCGGCTCATCTACCGTAACTACTTCGGTGGTAGCAATATTGGTAAAAACCAATGCAGGAAATCTAGTACTCCCAGATGATCGATGAGTGATTTTATGGGCAGAGAGGCAGGAACCGATTTTCGCGCTCTGATGACCAGCAATGCCGATATTTAACCAAGCTCTGGATCGTTCTGATTGCGCGTCCCGATCCCCTAGATATTCGGTTCCAGCTTTTGCTCGATCGACTCCCATCCCTGCCACAATAGCCTGCATCCCTGCTGAATTTCGATAAATCCGAAATTCATTCGATTCATCAAGCTCCAGCTCAAACCAGTTAATAAGCAACTCAGCTTCCAGTTTATGAGCAATTACAAGATTTATGTCAGAGTAGTTATTCATCGTTTCAGGAATGGGTGCTGAGAATGGTATCTATCTTATTCTTAAGTTCAACGTTGCCGTGTTTTTCCGCACCTGCAAGCAGAATATTACATTTCGTAATCAGCATAGAACGGGCTGAGGATAATTGCGCTTTATCTAGACTGCCAGCTCGAATAATGCGATCTAGCGCCTCAACACGAAATCTATCCATTCCCCAATGTTTTCTGGAGAGTTGGTCCTCATGCCCACCGTATTTTCGCAACAGCTTTTCTTCGAGGTATAGTACTGGATAGCGACTACAGATTCGAAGCCACAGATCGTAGTCTTCGCAGGCAGGCATAGTTTCGTCGAACAGCCCTATTTCATCGAAGAGATCGCGCTGGATTATTGTCGCCGACGGAGAGATCACACACCGCGGTAAACACTTATCAAAAATAAATCCGCCGAATTTTTCGTGCTTATCCATCGCATTGACACGAACACCATTGCGAATCCAAATTTCATCACAATGAATCAGTTTGTAATCGGGATTATCGCTTGCTGCTGTCATTTGCTTTTCGATTTTATCAGGCAACCATTCGTCATCAGAATCGAGGAAAGCCAACCACTCACCAGCCGCTACCTTAACTCCAGCATTTCTAGCAGCACTGACCCCTGAGTTCCGCTGCTCTATAATTTGAACACTCGGATAAAACTCACTCAATAATTCTTGAGTGTTATCAGTTGACCCATCGTCGACCACAATAATCTCATGCACTGATTCAGACTGGGCTATTACAGAGTCAAGAGCCCGACCAAGACAATAGCCTCGATTATGGGTCGGTATAATTACACTAATATTTCTGATTGCCACTGGAGACTTCTTTACGCATCCGAGTCACACCAAAAGAGAATTGCGCATATTGGCTAGTTTGTTTGCGGAATGTTTTCTATATCTGAGCTTTCAGAACTTTGCGAGACAATTAATGCCTCTAGTTGTTCAATATCCAGTAATCTTGAAGGAACCAAAAGCGATCGTCGCTCATCGACTTGCTTTGATAACTCTATGAATCCAATAGATCTTTCCCATTGATCAACACCTGCAGCGACGAGTGCCTGCCAATTTCGCAAATCTACTGTTTCGTTATACTCACTAGCTCTCTCCAGCATATCTAAAGCATTATTAGGTTGCTGCAACAAAAGATACAGGTTTGAGAATGAATAGTAATAATTGGATTTATGGACCGCCCGAATCGGAAAACTTCCGATTCTCTCGAAAAGTCTAACCAAGGCTTCTGCATCTATTTGTTGGCATGTGTTCGATTGAGCGTAAGCAATAAGTTGATCCATATAAATATTGATATTCTCATTAGATAGTTCCAAGCCAGTCATTTCCGCAATAGCGGAAATTGGCAATGGTTCGTCTAATTGCTGTCTACATGAATAATTCCAAATCGCAAGTAACGATACCAAATCGTTAGGATGGTTCTGAATATTTGCGTACAACCGTTCAAATACCTGTTGATTTTGTCCCTCTGTTTGCAACGCTTCAGCATAAGAGAGTTGAGCTCGGCTGGAATTCGGCCTTTGAATTGCCATATGAGAGTATAGCTCCAGTGAATCGCTCCATATATGCGCAAGTTGCGAAGTAAGCCAAAGTGACAAGGCCAGCACAGAGGCAACAAAAATCTTCATCGAATACTTTATCAGATCACTTGCTTCTGAAACGAATAAGCTGTGTAAATACCAGATTGCCGCAAATAGCGGACCAATCATCGCCATATAGTTTCGATGTTCAAAATAGAGTTCTAGAGGAATATAGGTTGACTCTAACAAGTGCATAGTGAAAAACCAGAATACAGCAAAACTAAATACAGGTTGCTTGTGACGAAAATAAATTGCCGCTATGCACAAGCCAAAAAGAAAGAGAATGGAAAACAGAGTAGAAACAGGGTTAAGCAAGCTAGTGGAAATTTGATATCCATCATGCAATAGAATCCCCAGTTGTTGATCGGGTAAAAATATCTTAAGTATGAATTCAGAAACAATGCGACCTTCCGTAAGTAATCGTTCGCCCAGCGAAAAATTTCTAAATTCGTAAAAAGCCAGAGATTCGGGCGCAGTTACAATCAGATAGCTCGCTACAATAGATAGTGGTAAGAGTACTCCGCATCGATACCACAATCGAAACTGCCGAGTTGAACTGTGACTGCTAAATAGAAGGGATTCGCTGATGATGATGATCAGAAGTAACAATGCTCCGCTTTCTTTGCTCAGAACAGACAACAAGGCAAATGGAAACAAGCAGATGCAGAGAAACAACATTGATTGCTTTGGATTTGTTTCTATTATTTTTCGCCCAAGCAAATAAAAGACGAGTGACAAAATCGCAAACAATGTCATCAGTTGCGTCATGCGCTGCACAACATAAAGGGTAGTACTGACATTTAGAGGATGAAGCAGCCAAATAGCCATTACAACAAGCGCTATTTGTGCGCTTGCAGTTTTAGATTTGCTCAAATGTTGGCAAAGCAGATATACAAACCAGCAAATTGCCAGGCCGCACATCAAATGGATCAGTATGTTTGTAGTTTTGAACGATTCTGGACTTGCCGGCCATTCTCTTGAATCAAGTAAAAAAGAGAGCATGGCGACTGGACGCCCAGTAGGACCTGAAACGTTTCCAAACACGAAATGTCGGAACGTTTCAAAATTAGTGATCCCTTCGAATTTTCCTAATTCACTAAGATTTGGTATGTCATCAAATAGGAATGGGCCGGAAATTCCTGGCCAATACACTATTGCAGTAATCGAAAGACTCGATACAAGTCCCAGTAGGAATAGTCCTCCTGACCTGTTCAAGCTGTGAATTATCGAGTGAAGTTTACTCAATTCGATACTCCAACAAAAATGGGAACCGAAGTTCCCATTTTAATTCATTCCAACCTAAGATTAAGTGTATTTTGCCAGCTCTTTGCGAGCAATTACTCTGCGATGAACCTCATCCGGCCCATCCGCTAATCGTAAGGTACGTTGACTCGTCCACAATGCTGCCAATGGAAAATCTTGCGAGACACCGGCGGCACCATGCATTTGAATAGCTCGATCGATAACTCTTAGCGCCATATTCGGGACAGCCACCTTGATTTGGGAAATTGCATCCCGGGCAGCTTTATTACCAATACTATCCATTAACCAAGCCGCTCTATACACAAGGAGTCGACACATCTCAATTTCAATGCGGCTATCGGCGATCACGTCATAGTTACCGCCTAATTCTGCTAAAGGTTTTCCGAACGCTTCGCGACTGACTGCTCTGGTGCACATTAAGTCTAATGCCTTTTCTGCCGCGCCAATCGAACGCATACAATGGTGGATACGACCCGGTCCTAGTCTTCCCTGGGAAATCTCGAATCCCCTGCCACGACCTAAAATGATATTGCTCTCAGGTACCCTGACGTTATGGTACTTAATGTGCATATGCCCATGAGGCGCATCGTCCTTTCCAAAAACCTCCATCGGTCTTACGACTTCTACTCCCTCAGCATCCATCGGCACCAAGATCTGGGATTGACGATTGTGCTTGGGAGCGTCTGGATCAGTCACCACCATACAGATCATTATCTTACACCGAGCATCACCAGCTCCTGAGATGTAAAATTTTTCACCGCTGATTACCCATTCATCGCCATCCAAAACAGCACGAGTAGAAATATTGGTGGCATCACTGGATGCCACGCCAGGTTCGGTCATGGCGAAAGCAGAGCGAATTTCTCCTGCCAGCAATGGTTCTAGCCATTGCTTCTTTTGTTCTTCTGAGCCGTAACGTTCCAGAACTTCCATATTGCCCGTATCAGGCGCGCTGCAGTTAAAGGATTCGGAAGCGAGTCGACTTCTTCCCATGATTTCTGCCAGGTGGGCATATTCCAGATTGGATATCCCTGCTCCACCCTGACTTTCAGGAAGAAAGAAATTCCACAAGCCCTGCGCTCGTGCTTCGTCTTTCAGACTATCCAGAATTTCTTGCTGGCGCGGCGTTTGGGACCAACGATCGTCAACTGCTATTTCTGCGTGGTATTCCGCTTCAACTGGCTCTACCTTCTCTTCCACAAAGGCGCGAATTTTTTCTCTGACTGCAACCAGTTCTTCTGATAAACCCAAATCCATGCTTAAACCCCTATCTCACAATTTCTCTAACCGGCGATTGTACCACCGCCATCGATTACTAATGTTTGTCCTGTGGTAAAACTTCCTGCATCAGAGGCCAATAACACGGCAGCTCCGGCAATTTCATCCGGCTCACCAATCCGTCTTAAAGGATATTTGGCCACGGTTGCTGCATATATTTCTGGATTCTCCCAGAGGGCGCGGGCGAAATCGGTCCGCACGAGACCCGGAGCTATGCAGTTTACCCGTACATTCTTAGGCCCCCATTCCACAGCCAAATTTCTGGCAATCTGCATGTCCGCCGCTTTGGAAATGGCATAGGCGCCGAGGGCATCACTGCCTTTTAATCCGCCAATTGAAGACACAATAATTACCGCGCCACCGCCGCTATCGGCCATGGTTGGAATAGCAAGCTGGCAGAGACGATGCACACTGCCGATATTGGCATGCATCACTTTGTCGAAGGCAGAATCTGGAATCTCTTGAGAAGGACCGAAGTAAGGATTTATTGCTGCATTACATACCAGAATATCTATCCCACCTAACTGCTGCTTCGTTTGAGCGACAAGGTTTTCCAGTTGTTCTTTGTAATTGATATTGCAGGCAACGGCGATTGCAGTTCCGCCAATGCTATTTATCTCGCCTGCGACCTCATCGCAGAGCTCCTGGTTGCGACTGGATATAACAACTTTGGCTCCCTGCTCTGCCATACGCTGGGCAATAGCCTTGCCGATACCTTTGGTGGAACCGGTAATTAAGGCAACTTTGCCTTCGAGACTAAATAAACTCATGCTCACTCCGTATCGAGTCTTTCTTCTTTATATAGAGTCACTGAGACCACGATCAAAGCGAATCTCATTATTTCAAAACTACAGAAAAGGAGCGCTAAACTAGCAAGGGCTATGGGTAAGAACAAGTATTGATAGCAGAATCGAGTTAGTAGGAGTTAATCCATCCAATCGCGTTTGCCTTTGGATATAGAAGTGCCCCCATCGACTGGAATTACTGTGCCGTTGGTGTATGCACCTGCTCGCGATGCCAGGTAAGCAACGATTCCCACAATTTCTTCAGGTTGGCCAATTCGCTGCAAGGGACAATCGTCCTCAATATCCTGCAGATAGTGCTCAAACACATAATCAGTCATGCGTGATTCGAAAAAACCTGGAGCGACTGCATTTACTGTAATGTGCTTTGCCGCGAGCTCTACTGCCATCGCTTTGGTTAAATGATGTAGTCCGGCCTTGCTAGCGACATAAGCAAAAGTCGGAACGCGCGATACTATCGGCACATGAATGCCATCCATTGAACCAATATTAATAATTCGTGCTGGGTCTGATTCGCTTGCGGCTTTTTCTAGCAAAGGTACAGCATCCCTACTTAGCGAGAACACCGCGTTAAGGTTTATATCTACAACTTTGGCAAATCCTTCATCGGGGAATTCTTCCAGAGGTGCTCCCCAATTTGCGCCGGCATTATTGATTAGAATTGAAAGCGCTCCGAATTTTTCCTCAATAGCACTTAGTAGTTTTTCTCTGTCTTCAGCTTTTGTTACGTCGGCGGCTACAGCATGAACTTCGCCATAGTCTTTGAGCTCGGCAAGCGCCTGATCACATTTCTCTTGCCGCCTCGATGCAATGACTACCCGCACTCCGTTCTGCAATAAGCCTTGGGCCATCATTAAACCGAGACCGCTCGATCCTCCGGTAACGAGTGCCGTTTTCCCTGCTAATGAAAATAAGTTAGCAACCTGAAAGTTGTCAGGTTTAGCATCGCTCATTAGGATTCATCCGCTATCTTCACCAGTTGTTTACCGAAATTCTTACCTTTAAGCATGCCCCGAAATAAATCTGGCGCATTTTCTAATCCTTCTCCAACACTTTCACGGTGTTTTAGTTTACCTGCCTTCACCCACTGCCCGAGTTGTTTGGTCGCTTCCTGATAGCGATCCTGCCATTCGAACACCACAAAGAAACGGTGCTCTGGCACTTCATCTAGCTGTTTGAGAATATCGAAAGGAGATTCAGACTTGGTAATGTCTTCATCGTTATAGTTTGAAACGTAGCCACAGATGGGGACGCGCGCACCAGAATTTAGAAGTGGTACAACAGCTTTAGTGACAGCACCGCCTACATTTTCGAAGTAGATGTCTACGCCATCCGGGCACGCCGATTTTATTGCCTCAGCAAAACCTTCGGCCTTGTAATCTATGCAGTCATCGAAGCCAAGTTCTTCTTTTACATAGCGGCATTTTTCTGGACCTCCGGCGACACCGACTGCGCGCAGGCCGAGAATTTTTGCGATTTGCCCAACCGCAGAACCGACTGCACCCGATGCCGCTGCCACGACCAGAGTTTCACCAGCCTGGGGTTTACCAACTTCAGTTAAACCGAAATAAGCGGTACGACCCGGCATACCAACTACGCCCAGATGAGCGGCTAGAGTACCGTTGTCCAGATTTACTTTCATCAGCCTTTCCTCATTGTCGTTACAAACAATGTAGGACTGCCAGCCTTTATGTACGGCGACATGATCGCCAACCGCAAATTTATCGGAAGTGGATTTAACGACAACGCCGGTGGATTCTCCGGTCATTACATCCCCTACTTCCATGGGTGCAACATAAGACTTCACGTCATTCATTCGCCCTCGCATGTAAGGATCAAGCGACAACCAACACACCTTTACTAATATTTGGTTGGCTTCCAGCTCGGGTATTTCTGCTTCCTCTAAGCGAAAGCATTCATCTGCGGGCTCACCTAAAGGTCTCTTAGCAAAAACCATGCGCGCGTTTTTCATAATTTATTCCATTGTTTCATTACAAACTGGCGCAGCAGTCTATCTCAAATTTTCAATGGCGGACAGCTTGGCGCATGCTTTGAATAAGCGCCCTATATTGCGCCAGCAACATCTTTTACTCGATACCAATAGGAATACTGCGGGCTGAAGCCAAACTTATTGTAAAGACTCTGCGCCGGCTCGTTGCAAACTTCGACCTGCAAATAGGCAAACTCCGCTGTTCTCTTCTTCCCCCAATTCAATAGGCTGCCTAGCACAGAGCTTGCCAGCCCCTGCCCTTGATAGTTACTGTCAGTCGCCATGCCAAAAATACCCAGTGTATTAGCATGTCGTACTGCCATTCCCGTCGCACAGGGCTTGCCAACTTGATCACTTAATACCAGGCAAGAAACATCTCCGGAGATTCGTTCCAGCAATTGACTATGTGTCGAGAGATGAAGACGATCAAACTTACGTACTGCATGCCAGGATTTTACCCATTCAGACCTTGAACATTTCGACATTTGAAACTCAACAGCTGGTTTAATCACCGAGTTGAAGTCGTTCAAGTTCAGACCTAAAACTGCAGTTGGAGCTTCTTTCTCATATTTACCCTGGACGAGCAGGGAATCCAGATTTGCGAAATCTGTAGGCGAGTTTTTCTTGGTTAGTACTTTGACTACTGCGGCTTGTCCTTTAGCGCCATAAAATCTTTCGGTTTCACTAATTAAGGTTCGCGGGCAGAACTGGCCGGATGCTGAAGGTATCATGGCATTAGAATGGCGGCTGACACCGCAGGCATAGCGTAATACGCCACCTTCGAGTTCGATTTCTTCCAACGCCGGCCAGGCGATTCGGGATGCGATCTCAAGTTCTTGAACATTCATGACTTTCTCCTATTTCGGTTTTAAACACCCAAAAAAAAACCTCTAAGGCCGGAGACGCTTAGAGGTTTTTTTAAATCTTTGTTGATTAAGTTTAACTCACAGCACTCCTGGAAAATAAGTAGGTACGCACAACGCGGCGGGCCGCTGCATTGGCTGCTGCTCTACGAGAAATTGCTGTTGTGTAAGTTTTAGTAATCATTCGTTCTTCCTGAGAACTGCGAAATCTATTGAAATCGCCCCGCCCTGTCAACCAATTTAGTTAAAATCGATATCAATTCCATCTAAGGCATCCAGTTGCCTAAGATCAAAAGTAAAGAGAGAGTTATCGAATCTTAGCCAGTCAGGTTCGCGCCCAGTGACCGCTCCTTCTATGACCACCACAAGCACATAGGCCGCCAGCACGGTAGTTAACAATGAATATCTGTTTCTAAGAATAATGTCTTTCATGTCAGTTCTCTCAAATGACTAATCTACAAAACGACGCATATAGATTGCACCGCTAACAAGAATTGAGCCTATGACTATTCCTATAACCATGTCATAGCTGAATAGTCTATCGAAGACTCCGCCATAGTCGACTATTAGAAAATTGTCGATGTCTGATCGAGTCTCAATCCAATTGGATAGGAAATCACTACCGAACAAGAATCCTTCGAGAAACAATATCAGCGCTAACGAGCCAATCGCCCACAGCAGCGGTGTTCGATTGGCAAAGGCAGAAAACAAAATTAGCCAACCAATAAAGGGTAACAACCAGAGTGCCGAAGTAACTGCAAAAAGATAAACAATGGGCAGACTCAGCGTTGCGGTCAGGAACATGTAACCCAAGCCGGCGACTTCGATGTCGTAGCTCAAACCCGAAAAAATTAACCAGAGGATCCCGATTAGATAGAGTGCAAAAATTACAGCCACATAAAAAATGGGCGCGATTACAATGATTGCAACCAGTTTCGAAAGAACTGTTTTAAAATTTGAAACTGGCATCGATTGCCAAAATAAGATGCTCAGTTCTTTCCGGTCTTGATAGAGGGTATTGGTCAGATACAGGATTGCGCAGATATACAGAATACCCAGGAATGGCAAAGTTGGAAACACAAATGTCGGCGCTATGCTCTGTACGTCACCACTGCCAAAGAATCGTGCCAGGAAACTTAAGAATTGCTCGTAATCGTTATCTGTGAGCGAGCTAAGTATGAGAAAGTTAATGACGAAAATTAATAGCCCGAGAACTACCGGCGCCCAGATAAACAAGTTTTTGTGTTCCAGCACTTCTCTTTTTAACAATGCCTGAAATTGCACCCATTGAAATTTATTCATGTTTGCTCTCCTTCATCTTAGCGACGAATAAGTCTGCAACGGATGGTGTTAAACATTCACCTAGCGGTTCGAGTTGCGCGCGAGGTACTGACTCGAAGGTGTAGCACTTTTTACCTAACAACTCTCGAGTATAAATCGGATTAAGGGCGTTGGCGCGTTCGAGCTTGTCTGGGTCTACCACTACTTCAGTATAAGTGTCTGCAAGATCACTCATGGCGGCATTTAGTGCTATCTTGCCTTTATTGATGAATATCAGATGAGATAGCAGCGCTTCTATTTCTTCTACCTGATGCGTGCTGATTATAATGGTGCAATTACCGTCATAAAACTCATTTAATAGTCGGTCATAAAATTCCTTTCGATAAATAATATCTAAACCTAATGTTGGTTCGTCCAGGACCAGCAGGCTAACATCGATTGCCATGACCAGAGCGAGGTGTAATTGCGTGACCATGCCTTTAGAAAGTTCTTTAATGCGTTTGTTGGCGGGAATTTCAGTTGTGCTTAAAAATTTTTCCGCTCGCTGACGTTCAAATTTCGGATGCACCGCTTCAACATAGTCGATCACCTGAGAAACTTTTAGCCATTTGGGGAGTATGCCTACATCAGCGATGAAGCAGACGTCTTCCATAAGCTTGTGCCGCGATTCTCGCGGATCTCTACCGGCGACGTTTAAATCCCCTTCTACATCGCACAAACCGATTAACGCTTTTAGAGTAGTTGTTTTCCCAGCGCCATTCGGACCGATTAGCCCACTTATGGCACCTGTAGGGATACTAAGGTCTACCCCATCGAGCGCTTTGAATCCGCCGTAATTCTTAACCAGCGATTTCGCCTCAACGATATTAGTCATTTCTTAATCCCATTGTGTTTCCACCAAATGCTGAAGATTTAGCATTCAGGTCTACAGATTCAGGAGTCACTCCAATAATTTTGGCGCGATCAATTCTTGTCGCTGCCAAGGAGTTCATTAAGTCCCAACCCCAATCTTTCAATTCGTTCTGAAATTTGGGGCCACTCATCCTCGAGGAATTTAGTTTTTTCCTGCTTTGCAAGTTTGTCTTTCGCTCCGGTAACCACATACATTCCTAAGCCTCTTCGTTTTTCAACAAGTTCTTCATCAACCAAAATTTGAATTGCCTTTGATACTGTCACGGGATTTATCCGCTGCTCACTGGAAATTTGCCGAACTGAAGGCAAGGCATCACCTTCGTCCAGATCTCCATCCATAATCAGCTCCACCAGCCTGTCTCTGAGCTGCAGATAGATGGGTTCTTTGTTGTTCCAGTTAATTTCCAAAAGATTAATCACCGATATAGTGTTATACATAACTATAACACCATATCAGCAATAAACAATAAAAAATTTAGAAGAAGTCTAAGCTATTGAATTTTATTACTTTTTTCGCCAGAAAATTCGATGCCGGGGTTCTGGGTGTGTTATTCGGCTATTCCTGGCGCTCATTAAGCAGCACTTTACTGCTTAGAAGTTGCTCCACTTCGTCTTTGGAGAAGCCAAATTCAGCGAGAATTTCGTGGGTATCGGCGCCAAATTTAGGCGGGAGGTGTCGAATGCCACCAGGAGTACGAGACAGTTTGATTGGCGACCCCCACATTTTGTACCAATCCTTTTGCACACTCATGCCGCGGTGATGGGTATGGGGATGATCCACTACTTGTTGGGTATTGTGGATTGGGCCAACCGCTAACCCGGCTTTGGCCAGTGAATCGCAAATCTCATGACCATCAATTTTCATTAGCGCCGACTCCAATTCCATTTTGAGGTCATCCCGGTTGTTAACGCGATCCAGATTCGTCGCAAAGCGAGGATCATCGACCATATCTGGTCGATCTAATTGCTGACAGAGTTTGGCCCAGGCGCGGTTGTTTCCAGCACCAATGAATATATCGACTGTCTTGGTGCGGAAAGTATCGTAGGGACTGATATTGGGATGGGCGTTACCAGTTGGACCCGGTACTTTTCCCGAATAGTTGTAGTTAGGAATATGTGGATGCATCAACGATACGGCACAGTCGTATAAAGTCATGTCCAAGTACTGACCGCTGCCGGATTTTTCGCGCTCCGCCATTGCCAGGAGAATAGCGATTGCCGAATACAAACCAGTGCCCATATCCACTGCGGCGAGACCCAAACGAGTGGGAGCACTTCCCTCTTCACCATTCACGCTAAACCAGCCCGCCATGGCCTGAATAATGGCGTCGTAACCAGGATAGCCGCCCCAGGATCCATCGCTGCCAAAACCACTGATGCGGCAGTGAATAAGGCTAGGAAATTTATCTTTTAGAACTTCCTCATATCCCAGCCCCCACTTTTCCATCGTGCCAGGCTTGTAGTTTTCCAGCAGAATATCGGCGTTTTCCAACATTCGCAGTAATACTGCTCTGCCCTCGTCTGCAGCCAGATCCAATCCCATTGAACGTTTGTTGCGATTTACGCCGATAAAGTAGGCAGAGTCTTCTTCGTGGAAAGGTGGCCCCCAATCACGGGTTTCATCACCCCGAGGTGGTTCTATCTTGATTATCTCGGCGCCATGATCTCCCAGAATCTGACTGCAATAAGGCCCGCCTAGTACGCGTGAAAGATCGATTACTAGCTTGCCAGATAGGGCGCCGTTGTTTGGCTTAAGTTGCAAATTCAGAATCCTGGTTAAGCTGCCTAAATTCAGGCGGTGAGACGATGGGGCAAAGAGAATAAAGGGAAGCAGTCAGTGGATCAAGGCAACAGTTTTTACGAACACAAAAAAAATGCCAGCGGTTGAGACGCTGACATTTTTTTGAAAAGCGTTAGCTAATTTAGAGGAAATCGCAGAGTACGTCGCGGGCGATACCTTCTCTGCCCATGATAATCTTCAGTCTCTTTAGTGCCTCAATTTGAATTTGTCGAACGCGCTCTCGGGTTAGACCGATCTCTCTGCCTACATTTTCCAGTGTATCGCTGTCATAGCCATTAAGTCCGAAACGACGAGACACAACTTCACGTTGTTTCTCCGATAATTCATGTAACCATCCGGAAATACAGCTTTTTAGCTCTGAACCTTGGAACAATTCGCCAGGATCCTGTACATGGGAATCGGCGATGGAGTCGACAATAGGTCGGTCAGAATTACCCGCCATTGGCGCGTCGGCCGATGTTACTTTTTCGTTGAGGGCCATTACCCGCTTCACATCTTTTACGGGTTTTTCCACCAAGGCGGCAATTTCTTCAACCGTTGGTTCTTTCGACATCTTACTGGAGAGTTCTCGCTCTGCCCGCAGATAGGTGTTCAATTCTTTTACTACGTGGACTGGGAGGCGGATGGTACGGGTCTGATTCATCAAACCACGCTCGATATTCTGTCGAATCCACCAGGTTGCATAGGTGGAGAAGCGAAATCCCTTTTCTGGATCAAATTTCTCTACTGCATGAATGAGTCCCAGATTCCCTTCTTCGATGAGATCTAGCAATGACAAGCCGCGATTAATGTAGCGACGAGCAATCTTTACGACCAGGCGTAAGTTACTTTCAATCATCCGCTTGCGGCTGGCTTCATCTCCCTTCAATGCACGGCGCGCGAAGTACACCTCTTCTTCGGCGCTGAGAAGGGGGGTATAGCCAATTTCTTTAAGATAAAGCTGAGTTGCATCCACGGTCGCATCAACCGTATTCGAACGTGGGCTGCGGCTGGCGACTGTTTTAGTGCCTGCTGAAATTAGTTTTTCCGATGAGGGAGGAATTGGTCCCTTGGTTAATCTTTGCTGAATTCCCGGTGTTAGGGGTCGGTGCTGAAATTGAGGTCTAGAATTCTGGCTCTTGTTCTCAAGCTGCATATTTTCTTCTAACACGTGATGTACCCTTTACTTAAACGCCTTATTCCGACGCTGACTTCAGTTAGGGTAATCCTAGGAAGGATTCCTTTACTGCTGTGCAGTCACTCCGGTTTGTAAAGCCTTGGTTTTATCCATTACCTGGATATCAGATGATGATGTGCTCATTTTGTTGTTAGTGATCCACATATCTTATTCTTAACTTCTGATCCAGGTTGCCCCTTCCAAATCATCTACCGACAATATCTGTGGTAGTTAATTAGAGTATAGGAGCTAATCATAAAAAAACGAGTTTTTTGGCCAATTAATTGACGGTTTTTTGCGCAATTTCTTCGATGTGTGTGCTGTGTCAAAATATTGTGTAAGAATTATAAATGACGCGCTAGAAAATGGTCAAAATTTGATCAGCCCAAAAAACTGAAATTGTTTTTGTGCTAAAAAAATTAAAAATCCATTCTAATTTGAAAAACACCACAAGGTTCGTGGAACAGCATTGTCAGTGACACGAAATTCTTAATTCCCTCTGTGCACTAAAATTGTGCGCCTGAAAATTGATAGCCGAGCCAGTTCGGCGTGATCAACAGACCATTCTTTATGTTCTGAACTGTTGGCTTTTCGTCAGGGAAGTGGTAGCTCTGTTTTAATCTTCTCTCTACAATACTGCATCCAATGACCTATCGAAGACCAGTAGCCACCCTGCCACTCTCAAAACGAGAATTATTCGAAAGCTGATTTCATGTCTAGCTGGCGTACAGAGCTTAATCGCTGCCTAATTATCCTAGGCATCACCGGGATATTCGGCCTAGTTATTGGCGAATTATTGCTTGTTTGGCTGTTCGCTCTCGCTGCTTTCGTCGTTATAAGCCTTTATCAACTTAGGCGACTAAACTTCTGGCTGCTTGATGCCACGGCTGACAACAAACTCGAACCTCCCGAAAGTTTCGGGCTATGGGGCGAAATTTTTGACGCCATCTATCGCATCCAAAAACAAGAGCGAAAAGCCAGCCAATTTCTAGAACAGATTATAGATAAGGCACAGGAATCTTCCGCTGCGCTGGAAATGGCTTTTATTATGATTAACAAGCAGGGAAACCTGGACTGGTGGAATTCGGCGGGCGAAAAATTGTTGGGAATAAAGTATCCAGAAGATCGCAACCAATCCGTTACTAACCTAATAAGAGACCCACGCTTTACCGAATATTTTCACAGTGAAAACTACGATAAAACACTAAAGCTGGAAGCTCCTGGAGTCTCGAAAAAAATTATCGAATATCAGATTGCACTGTTTGGCGAACATGAGCGACTGATGATTGTCAGGGATGTCACTCAGCTTCAACGCCTCGAAAACATGCGCAAAGATTTCGTCGGCAATGTTTCCCATGAGCTGGGGACACCTATCACGGTATTCAAAGGCTATCTGGAAGCAATCATAGACAACATGGAAGAGCTGGATCCCAAATGGGAAAAACCAATGTTGCAAATGAAACAGCAAGCCCATCGCATGGAAAATATTGTGCGTGATCTACTAATGCTGACAGCGCTTGAAACCAAGACCTTGCCAAAACAACAAGACGAAATTGAAATTGCAAAACTCATAAGTGAAATCGAAAGCGATACCCAACAAATGTTTCTCGATAAATCCCACGTTTTTACAATCGATAGTGATGAAACAGTGATAATTACAGGGAAAAGAAGCGAACTTTATAGTGCGATTTCAAACCTGGTTGTGAATGCTGCCAAGTACACGCCTGCTAATGGCACCATTAAACTCTCTGCTAAACGTAACGAAAAATTTTTTGATATAGCTGTTGAAGATAATGGAATCGGCATCGAGGCTCAGCATCTTCCTCGCCTGACAGAAAGGTTTTACCGGGTTGATGTTAGCCGTTCTTCAGAAACAGGGGGTACTGGATTGGGGTTGGCAATCGTAAAGCATATTCTCATGCGCCACGATGCGGAATTGGAAATTTCCAGCGAAGTGGGCAAAGGAAGTGCGTTTGTTTGCAAAATCCCTTTGACTCGAATTACTAACAAAGATCTCTCAAACAATCCTGCTATTTCAGAATCCATGCTTGAACCTAATGAATAGGTTCAGGTGCAGGTTTGTCAGTGCGGCTTTAGAAGCCCATCACAATATCTAATTGCAGGCGATCATAATCAATCTTATCGCCGAAACGAGCCTCACCGTACTCGGTGATGGAGTAAGTAAATCCGATTCTAGTGCTGTCTCCCAAGCCAAAAGCACCGCTCAGGATATGACCCTCGTTGTCGGTGCCACCACCGCCAAAATCCGAGTCAGTTAAGGAACCGAGCAACGCGTCTGCCTCGAGATCCTGGTAGCCCCAACCAAATTCCCAATTGCCAAAACCACGCCAGCTACCATAATTGACGCCGAACGCCCACGCGGTGTCGAAATCACTGGCATCGAGATTGTTCACATAATCGGCGTAAAAACTTAAGGGCTTGCCCGCGACCATAAAACTGGCCTCGGCGAATAACTCCCACTCTTCATAGTCGTTAAGCAGTATGCCCGCATCATCGACACTATTGCCGTAGGGATCATTCAGATAGAAAGGTCTACTGCCAGCAACTCCAGCTTCATAGTAACTGGTACCCAGGGTGAGTGAACTATCGTTACTCAATGAGAATTCATAACCGACCTGCAATCCCCACAATGTTGCCTTATCCTGCTGATTGAATTTGTCATCACTCTCGAGAATCATTGTGCCGGCATTGAAAAAGAGCTGATCGCGATCATAGGCCAGGGCAATGCCTTCCGGTCGAAAATCTCCATCGTAGATCAGATTCTGCCCCCCAGGTTTGAAAAATACATTGCGATACTTTCCCGCGGAAAGTTCAGTATCGCTAAATCCACTATAAGTGACATAGGCAAGATCCATTCTCAGATCTTTGGTAAAGCTGCCGCCGCCCAATGTCTGGTTGGTGGAAATAGGATCAGTAGCGCCACTGGCGATACCTAATTCGCCACCCCAATGATCATCCAATTGGGCTGCTATTGAAACGCGAGCCCGGACACGATTGCGGTTTCTGTCTGAAGATCTGGCATCGTCTCCGATATTTTCGAAACGGGGCCGCATATCTCCACCAATCTCGATTGCGTCTGTCCATGAACTGGCCCGTGCGAATGACTGAGTATCTTCCACTACTTCGCTGATTAATTGGTTGTTGCCCTCTAATTGTTCTAGACGAGCAGATAATGCAGCGATCTGTGAGCGCAGCTCTTCGATTGTGGCTGAGTCAACCTGTGCGCTAACAGTCGGGCTGACTAAAAGTGTCAGAGCCAGCAGCAGATTTAGCGGGCAAGCTCCACTGACAAGATGACTTTTCCGGGATTGTTGCGGTGTTAACGTCGAAACTATCAAGATAAAAGAAGTTGAAATTCTACGTAAAAATTTTGCCATGCCCATTTGTGAGTCTCCAGAATAACTGACTGAAAGCACTAGAAATGCTGGGCATTATTATCTTTCTAAAATATTACAGAATAATGACAATTTGACAGAATCGTCAGATAAGTGAAATTTAATAACTATTGAGCTTATTCGGCATCCACTATTTGGTAAGCAAGGCTATCCAAGTTTTCATGGCGAACATCCATTCCCTTGACCAAATAAATGACATGCTCCGCAATGTTTTTAGCATGATCACCAATGCGCTCTAGTGCTCGTAACGCCCAAAGCAAATTAAGAACACGGGATATGCTCCTAGGATCTTCCATCATGTAAGTAATCATTGAGCGGGTCGCAGAGCGGTACTCCTTATCCACATCTGCATCACCCTGAGCAACCGCGAGAGCTGCTTCAGCGTCATAGCGGGCGAAGGCATCTAAGGCCTGGCTCACGAGGGTGGTTACACTCTCTCCCAAATGTTTGAACTCAACAAAACCTTCCGGAAATTCTCGTTCTTCGCTGAGTTTAATTCCCATTTTTGCAATTTTTGCAGACTCATCACCGATGCGTTCGAGATCTCTCACGGTTTTGATGATTGCCAGGACTAAACGCAAATCGCTTGCAGCTGGCTGTCGTCTGGCGAGAATCAAACTGGCTTCTTCATCGATTTTTAGTTCCATCGCATCGATTTCATCATCTTCTTTTACGATGCGACTGCCCAGTCCACTATCAGCATTAACTACTGATGCGAGCGCATCGTTTAGTTGTTTTTCAACGGCGCCACCCATTTCCATCATGTGATTCTTCACATCTTCCAATTCGGCATTGAATTGTTTCGAAATGTGATGACCGTGTTCTTCTGCTTGAGAATTCATAGGAGCACCTGAGGATGTTCTACCGGTTCTGGGAATTATTCCTGATTAATAATCAGCAATGTTAGCCGTAGCGGCCAGTAATATAATCTTCTGTTTGTTTCTCTTTCGGATTAGTAAAAATATTATCTGTCGTATCGAATTCCACCATGTTGCCCATGTATAAAAATGCAGTGTAATTGGAAACGCGTGCTGCTTGTTGCATATTGTGGGTAACAATAATAATTGTATATTTTTTCTTTAGTTCGTTTATCAGCTCTTCAATCTTTAATGTAGAGATCGGATCGAGGGCCGAGGCAGGTTCATCCAACAGCAACACTTCAGGCTCAACAGCAATCGTTCTTGCGATAACCAATCGTTGCTGTTGACCTCCCGACATACCAAGCGCACTGTCGTGCAGGCGATCTTTAACTTCATCCCAGAGCGCCGCGGCTTTTAATGATTCTTCCACAACCTTATCGAGCACTCGCTTTGTATTTATGCCCTGAATGCGCAGCCCATAGGCCACGTTTTCATATATGGATTTCGGAAACGGGTTAGGTTTTTGAAATACCATTCCTACTCGTCGTCTTAAGTCTGCGACATCAATATCACGCTCATAAATATTCTGACCGTCTAAAACGATTTTTCCTTCGATTACACAGTCGTCAACTAAGTCATTCATTCTATTGAAGCAACGCAATAGGCTGGATTTTCCACAGCCGCTTGGCCCAATAAATGCAGTTACTCGCTGCTTTGGAATATTCAGATCAATATTGATTAGCGCTTGCTTATCCTTCGCGTAAAACAAATCTAAATCCTTAACGTCGATGCAAGTCTCGAGTTGCTCATCAGCAGCCGATTCTTCTTTTAATACGGAAGAAACATCAACTTTTCGCACATCGCTGTTAGGTTCTAATTCTTCTTTGGTATTCATATCATTCATCACGCATTACTACTCACTATCTAAACATCTAAAGCTTTGTATTTTTCACGTAGATGATTACGTAAGGCTACAGCAGTTAAATTAAGTACAGCAATGACTATGACTAGTAGTAATGCCGTTGCAAATACAAGCGGTCTCGCTGCTTCAATATTAGGGCTTTGAAATCCAACATCGTAAATATGGAAGCCCAGATGCATAAATTTCTGTTCCAGGTGCAAATAAGGGTAATTCCCATCTAATGGCAGCGAAGGTGCCAATTTTACTACCCCCACCAACATTAGTGGAGCTACTTCTCCAGCTGCCCTGGCCACTGCCAGAATCAAGCCAGTCATCATAGCAGGGCTCGCCATTGGTAATACCACCCGCCACAGTGTCTCAAACTTGGTAGCACCCAATGCCAGACTGCCCTCGCGCACGCTACGAGGTATACGCGCAAGGCCTTCTTCGGTAGCCACGATCACCACTGGCACAGTTAACAGGGCTAATGTTAGCGAAGCCCAAAGCAAGCCCGGTGTACCAAATGTCGGCGCTGGTAGTGCTTCAGGATAGAAGAGCTGATCAATTTCTCCACCAACAATGTAAATGAAAAAGCCCAGGCCAAAGACTCCATAAACAATAGATGGGACACCAGCCAAATTGTTCACAGCGATTCGAATTGTACGAGTTACGAAGCCTTGCTTTGCATATTCACGCAAATAGACAGCTGCCACGACGCCAAATGGCGTCACAAATACCGACATCAGTAAAACCATCATGACAGTACCAAAAATTGCAGGAAAGATTCCGCCCTCAGTATTTGCCTCTCGAGGTTCATCGGTGAGAAATTCTCCCACCTTAAGGAAGTAAGTACCGATCTTTGCAAAAACACTCATCTGATTAGGACGATACGCTAAAACAATGTCGGCAATGTCAATTTCCGACTCCTGGCCATTCGCGGCAACGAATACTGCTGTGTCACGATTAAAGCTCTCATACAATTCAATCAATTGAATTTGTAGTGCTTCATATTCAACATCGAGTGCTGCTCTGTCCTCGTCAATATCCGCCATTGCCGCCGTAGTATTCTCGCCATCTAATTCTAAGCGTCGCTCGCGCAGTCTTAAGCGTTCCATTTGATAGTTGATCTGGCCAATTTCATCTTTTTCTATTTCATAGATTTGATCGTAAATTGAAAGCGCCCTATCAAGTCGAATTAAAAATTCATCCCATGCCGCATAATCCTCTACCGCGCTTGGATCTGAACTGACAATGGAAGTGCCGCTCTCTCTAACCTCAGTAATAAAGCCGTAGAAATTACCCCACTCTCTTCGCTCGAGGGCGATTATGTTTGCTGGATATTCAACGTCTGAAACATAGTCACTCAATACCCAAGTAAAGTCAGCGCCAGTTAAATCTCGATTGCCCAGCTTTAAAAGATTTCGCTGATAAGTTTCTTGAGATTCATCAATTGGAATTCCGGAAGATGCAATCTGCACAGCAGGAATCACCTCACTCTCAACAAATTCACCGATAACTTGGGTGACAAGTGCATCCCCTGAGCTATTCGGTGGCGCATAATTCGCCTGCATCACATCGTGGGGCCAAAAGTGACTTAATCCTCGTACAGCCAATAGAAGCAACAGGCCAATCACCATTACGATGCTGATAGCGACGGCACCTGCATTAATCCAAATCCAAGGGGTACCCTTATTAACCCATCTGGCTAACTTAATTCTCATATCGTGCTGTACTTCGTCCTCAAGCGCTGCCTGATTATCTCGGCCAATGTGTTAAACACAAACGTAAACATAAACAAAACCAGTGCTGCCAGAAATAAAATACGGTAATGAGTGCTATCAACTTCTGACTCTGGAATTTCAACCGCGATGTTGGCTGCTAATGTACGCATTCCTTCAAATATATTTGCATCCATGATTGGCGTGTTTCCGGTAGCCATTAAAACAATCATGGTTTCGCCCACGGCTCGCCCTAATCCAATCATCAATCCTGAAAAAATTCCCGGACTCGCCGTCGGCAAAACAACGCGATACAAACTCTGCCAAGGCGTAGCTCCCAGCGCGAGTGATCCATAAGTCAATTGCTTTGGCACGGTGAAAATTGCATCTTCAGCTATGGAAAAAATGGTAGGAATAACTGCAAATCCCATAGCAAATCCCACTACTAGGGCATTACGCTGGTCATAACTGATTCCTAGATCATTTGTTATATAAAAACGCAGGTCACCAGCGAAAAAACGCTTTCGAGTGGTCCGGCTACAACAAATGACAAATAACCAAATATTAGAATGACGGGTATTAGAATCCCTGCTTCCCAACCCTCTGGAACGCTGTGCCTGAAGTTGTGAGGAAGTTGAATCCACAGGAAACTAGCCAGCAAGATACTGATCGGAAGTACAATCAGCATGCTGAAAATGCCTAACAAATTTTGTTCTACAAAAGGTGCGAGCCAAAGCCCGGCCAAAAAGCCCAATACCACAGTAGGAAGAGCTTCCATCAGCTCCACCAGGGGTTTAACTTTGCGCCGCATTGCTGGCGCCATAAAATAGCCGGTGAAAATGGCACCACAGATTGCTAATGGAGCTGCTAAGAGCATGGCGTAGAAGGCAGCTTTTAAGGTTCCAAATGAAAGCGGAACTAAACTGTACTTCGGTTCAAATTCGTTGGTAGAAGCAGAAGATTGCCAAATATATTCTGGCTCTGAATACCCTTCATACCAAACTTGATTCCAGAGTGCCCCCCAGGAAACTTCCGGATGTTCATTGTCAACCTCCCAAGTTCTGTAATTCCCTGGAGAAGTCTCAACCAGTAGTGCGTCACCGCGCGGAGAAATGGCGATGCTTAGAGGCGTGCTATCCAGTAATTTAGTCTGCAGGACTTTGCGATTTGAGGTTGTATTGAATATTGCGAATTCACCATCGGCGTCCGCCGCCACAAAGTTTTTCCTTCGCTGTTCTGGAGTAATTGATGTAATCGGTTGATTGGCAATGGAGAAAGTACGTATCTTTTGTAGATTTAAGGCTTCTTCGTTTCTTACCAGGAACCATTGCGCGATGTTGCCGGCGCTGTCAGAGACTAATAGCGATATCCCACCTAATAGAAATCGTACATTAGTGATGTCTGCGCCGTTGTCATTGATAAAAGTCTCAATTGAAAAACTCTCAACTTCCTCATTAAAACTTGCTCGTATATCCAGTAAGCGCGCGAGTCCATTGTTTCCAATTGCGAACAGCCAGCGTTGATCACTGTCTATAAACAATTGCGAGGCATTGGTTGCAACTACATTTATACTCGCTATTTCAGTCTCAAAATTTCCACCTTCACCTCCACTACCACCCAGACTAAAGGCCGCTAGTAGACTGCGTTGCTGACTCACTCGCAACAGTGCTAATGCTCCTTGTTCATCGACTCCAGCTAGGAGCATGGCGTCATCTGACGAACGTAGGTTCAAGGCCGCAACAGGGGAATCTTCGAACAGTGTGAAAGGTTCATTGCCGAAAGGATATTCAATAGAAGGTGTAATAATTCGCTGATTATCAGCTTGAGAAAACGAAATTTCATAGTTGTAGCTTGCAACTAGCGCTCTACCATCTATCGAACCCAGGGCAAATACTCCGTTCGATTCGGTATCCAGGGAAAAGCTATTTATTTCGAAGTTGTCCGGAATATTGAGTGCCACTTCACTGACTAGAGAACCATCCCCCAAATTAAAAAAGAGAACATTCCCCGTCTCGTCCAGGCGCATGGCAATTTCCGATTGCTCTTCGATCGCCAGATGGATGCTTTGGCTAGAGGCCGCCGTAGTAACTTGGAATTCAGTGCCTTCATGCAGCTCAGCTCCTCGAAATAGAGGGACAACTTCATAAAACAGATAGAGAAAAATTAACAGAATCGCGACGATAACACCGACCCCACCTATCGCGATTAGGACACTGGCGGATTGATCATAGAAGTGACGAAGTTTTCGCCGTAATCTAATCTTGTCAGAACCCAAATCGATCTTTTTTTCATCGTCAGTGAGTGCTACTTCACTCAATGGCGGAGAATTTGAGGTGGTATCAGTTGGCATCGACTAAGGGTTGTCCCGGTTATGTTACTTACTGGAAAAAGCGGGTAATGCTATCAATCATCAGCAAACGCAATAAAGTTTCAGCCTCAGTGAGACTGAGCCTCTATGTAAAACATTCGACGACTTAAGCAAATGTGACTATTTCATTCCCAATGTGCCAAGAGTAATTTCAACCACATTGGCAGGTAGGGGAATGTATCCATCTTTTATAACAATCTCTTGTCCGGCTTTGGAAAGAATTGACTTCACGAACTCTCTTTCTAAAGGAGGAAGCTCGCTATTTGGCTCCTTGTTCACATAAACCCAGAGAAATCGAGCGAGTGGATAATTTCCAGCAACAGAATTTTCGGGTGTCGCTTCGAAATAGTTACTGTTCGCATTTGTGGCGATGGGTACCGCACGAACCGATGATGTTCGATAGCCGATACCAGAATAGCTGATACCGTTAATCGAAGTACTAACCGATTGCACTACGGACGCTGAACCAGGCTGTTCATTAACATTGTTTTTGAAGTCACCTTCGCAGAGAGCAACATCTTTAAAATACCCATAAGTTCCAGACACTGAATTTCTACCGAATATTTGAATGTCTCGACGTTCCCAAGGTCCACGCATAGCTAGCTGGCCCCAGGTATCAACGCTTTGGGAATAGCCACAACGTTGATTCGAAGAGAAAACTGCATCCACCTGCTGAATAGTCATGCCGTCGATGGGATTATCTTTATGCACATAAACAGCAAGCGAATCGATAGCGACTGGAATCGCGGTGGGCTTATGACCGTAGCGTGTTTCGAAGGACTCGATCTCATTGTCCTTCATTTCACGACTCATCGGACCAATATTTGAAGTACGCTCGGTGAGTGCTGGAGGAGCGGTGGACGAACCTGCCGCTTGAATTTGAATATTTACATTCGGATAAAGTCGCTTGAAATCTTCAGCCCAAAGTGTCATCAGGTTAGCGAGAGTATCCGACCCTACGCTAGAGAGATTTCCAGAAACTCCACTGGTACGTTCGTAATCAGGAAGAGCCTGATCAACCTCTGCTGCAATGCTGCTGAATGACAGCTGCGCGCATACAGCAAGAAAAATCAATTTGCTCAAAAATTTAGCCCGCATCTATAGCCTCCAAAGGTAGAAATTTGCGTAAAAACCTAGGAGAGACTATAGGCACTTAATATTACAGAATTATGACAATTCATTTACTAAGCTGCGCTAGATCAAGCCGCAACCACCTACTAGGGCTATATTGAAGCGATATGTTAGAATTCTCGGCCCAGCCTCGAAAATAGAGGACTCGGGAAACAAAACGCCTTAGATTCTTAGGCAAAGATTTCAGCAACTTATGGCACAGATACCAACAAATAACACTCTTGAGGTGGTCATCGACAATTCCGTACCCGACACAGGTGCTGAATCGGATGAGGCTATTGAACTCGATCTTAGTAGTAGTGAATTTTATGAAAATCGCGAGTTAAGTTTTCTGAGTTTTAATTTGAGAGTACTCGAACAAGCTAAAAATCAGCAGCATCCCCTGCTCGAACGTCTAATCTTTCTTCTTATATATAGCTCCAATCTCGACGAGTTCTATGAGATCCGTGTTTCAGGCCTCAAGAAGCAATTAGACTTTGGACGGCAGCGACCAGGCGCAGACGGCAAGTACCCAGAGGAAACGCTCAAGGAAATTCATGAACAAGTGCGCGCTGCTCTCGGTGAACAATATCGAATTTTAAATGATGAATTACTACCGTCCTTAGCTAAAGAGGAAATTCACTTTATCCATCGCTCCAAATGGAATGATGAGCTCGCCGAGTGGACAAAACAATATTTTGTAGAAGAAGTCGTACCGGTGGTGAGCCCGCTAGGTCTTGATCCTGCCCATCCTTTTCCAAGGTTGGTAAATAAGAGTCTCAATTTTATCCTTTCCCTAGAAGGTAAAGACGCCTTTGGTAGAGATAGTGGGCTAGCCATTGTTCCTGCTCCAAGATCACTGCCAAGGTTAATTAAGGTTCCTAAGGAGATTATTCCTGAAGGTGATAACTTCATTTTCCTCTCTTCAGTTATTCACAATTATGTTGATGAATTTTTTCCAGGCATGTCAGTCAAAGAATGTCATCAATTCCGCGTAACCAGAAATTCAGATCTGGAAATGTCCAAGGTCGAAATAGAAGACGTTGCCAGCGCCCTCCAGGGAGAATTACATAGCCGTCGATTTGGTGCTGCTACGAAATTGGAAGTTGGAAAAGAATGTCCAGAAGAGCTGACAAATTTTCTCTTAGAACGTTTTAACCTGTCGGAAGAAGAACTATTTAGACTGGATGGGCCCGTGAATCTGCAGCGCTTGATGGCAGTGACGAGCATGGTGGATCGACCTGACTTACAGTTTCCGAAATTCTCTCCCGGTTTGCCTAAAGCGCTGGAAGAAGATAGCGACATATTCGCGGCAGTGCATAAAGAAGATCAGTTCTTATTGCACCCTTATGAGTCGTTTACTCCAATTATCGATTGGGTAAGACAAGCCGCGAAAGATCCCTCAGTTTTATCAATTAAACAAACCTTATACCGAACCAATGAGTCTTCAGAATTAGTAGAAGCACTCGTAGAGGCTGCCCGCAATGGTAAAGAAGTTACTGTTGTAATCGAACTACGAGCTCGATTTGATGAAGAAGAGAACATGAATTTTGCAAGCATCCTGCAAGAAGCTGGTGCCGTTGTCGTATATGGAGTTATGGGCTACAAAACCCACGCTAAGATGTTGCTGTTTGTACGCAGAGTTGGAAACCACCTGACTCGGTACGCACACCTCGGTACTGGGAACTACCACCGTAAAAATTCATTGCTTTATACCGACTATAGTTTACTCACAGCAGATGAAGTCTTGTGCGCAGATGTACACAAGGTATTTCAACAAATTACCGGTATGGGCAAAAAGATCCATCCAAAGCTGTTAATCCATGCACCATTCAACCTACGTAAAGGCCTGGTAAAGCTAATTGATCAAGAAAAAACTGCTGCGTTAGAAGGAAATCCGGCGCGAATAATTGCAAAAATGAATGCGCTTACTGATCCTGCGATAATCAAAGAACTCTACGCAGCATCTCAAGCAGGTGTAAAAATCGACTTGATAGTCAGAGGGACCTGTTGTTTAAAACCAGGGCTGCCGAAAGTAAGTGAAAACATTCGCGTGATATCGGTAGTTGGTCGATTTCTCGAACATTCGAGAGTCTACTTTTTTCTTAATGCTACTCATCAGGTGTACTGCTCATCAGCAGATTTAATGGAGAGAAATCTCTCCAATAGAATTGAAGTCTGTTTTCCGATCCTGAAAAAGAAACATGCAAACCGTATTATGGAAGAAATGGAAATCTACCTCGCTTCCCCGGCTCAAACCTGGGAACTCAATGTTGAAGGAGAATACATAGAAAGGGTTCCAGAAGAAGATAGTCCAGCCGATGTACAGAACCAACTTTTGAATAAGTTAGCCACGACGTAAATTAACCTTTTGCGAAGCTAACCTCAGGCAATTCACTCGATTCCATCGCCTGAAAGGTTTTCTCATTTCTCACCATAAAATCTAACATTCCCTCACGCAGTGCAGTTGCACTAAAGTTTATTACTTCAACTTGATAAGATTCCATTAGTCCAACCAGAATACACCAACCTGCTAAGAGTAAATCCCGTCGACGCTCTTTTAATCCTGGCAACTCAGTATCATCGGCAATGGCATCAGCTATTTTCCCCTTTAATTCCAGTAGCGCATTTAACTGAATCTGTTTCTGGCCATAAGCGTGTGCTTCGCAGATAAATGCGAGCATTTTTACAGTTCCTGAAGAAGCGAACGCATCTTTCCATTCAGCTTTATCTACTACCGGAGCGATAGGTTCAAAAACTTTACGAGCAGCGGCAACACCTTCATCCATTTGTGCTGTTAATATTTCTACAGGACTGTTGGAGTCCGCAAAAAAATTATCTCTCCAGCTTACACTGCCTATAGCGAGGGATTCAGTCAGCAATCTTTCGTGCTTCCTGCCAATTACAATTTCAGTGCTGCCTCCGCCGATATCGATTACTAGTCGTTGTGTTTCAACTACAGGAAGTGCTGTGATTACACCTGCATAGATTAAGACTGCCTCTTGTACGCCAGTTATTACTGAAATATCGATACCTTTTACTTTAGCGGCTTGTATAAACTCTTCAGCATTAGCAGCCACGCGAAAGGTATTTGTGCCGAGGGCCCAATAGCGCTGCACGGGATATTGCTTCATTAGAAGTTTAAATCGGTGTAAACAGGAGAGTCCGCGTTCAAAAGCTTGTGATGAGATGCGGCCGGTTGAACTTACATTTTCGCCGAACTGAACTTTTTCACTCAAGCGTTCGATGATTTGAATGCGCCCATTTTCCCATTCACCGATAAGTAAATGAAAACTGTTGGAGCCCAGATCGATACATGCATGCATAGAGTACTAACCAGCTTGTCTTTCGCCCAGCTCAATTGGACCATGATCGAAGGCTTTTTGAAAAGCCTATTAAAGATATCGACAAGTAGAAAGGATAGTGAAGGAAAGCCCGGCGACCTGGATGAAAGTACGGACTTTCCAGAATAGTTACATCATTGACTGCTGATAATTTTCAATGCCCACTCTTTCGATGAGTGAAAGCTGTGTCTCCAGCCAATCTACGTGTTCTTCTTCGCTGTCTAATATAGATGACAGTAAATCACGACTCACGTAATCGCTGACTGATTCGCAGTAGGCAATGCCCTCTCTTAGATCGGGGCAGGCCATATGCTCGAGGCGCAAATCACACTCCAACATTTCTTTTACATTTTCGCCGATAAGGAGTTTCCCCAGATCCTGCAAATTAGGGAGGCCTTCCAAGAACAAAATTCGCTTTGTAAGTTCGTCCGCATGCTTCATTTCGTCGACGGATTCTTCGTATTCCTTTGCTGCTAGCTTCGCCAGACCCCAATCTTCATACATACGCGAGTGAAGAAAATATTGGTTTATGGCAACGAGTTCATTGCCTAGTGCTTTATTCAGGTATTCGATGACTTTGGGATCTTTGGCTTGCATTCTTTTTCCTTGAAAGGTTTTCTCAGCAGGTGTTGCGAAAGGTTCTCTTTTTAGTGTCGGCATGTCAAGGAATTACTTGCGTAAGTCATTGATATCTATAAGAAAGCTAAATGATAAGCAATCCCATTTCGATTTAGGCAGGACATAAATCTCAGGCCCATCAAAGCGGCTGTCAGAAGTTCATTAGAGGGAGTTGTTGCAGGTTAAGCGGCGTTTACGTAGCCAGCAGACTTGCTGAATTCTTTGACGATGGTTTGAGCGAGTTTGCCGCACTTACCGCATTCGCTGGCAATACCTGTTTGCGCCTGAACGTCGGAGAAATTATTGGCTCCGTCGCGGCAGATATCGCGAATTTGATGGTCGGTAACTTGTCGGCAGATACAAACGTACATAGAAATTTCTCGGCTAAGGTTTTATTTAAATCTAAATGAGAATGATTGTCAACTAGATTTAGATCTGCTACTTTACAGACCTTGTAATCCATCCTGTATATCGAAGTAACTTGTTGAATTTTAAGTGTTTTACCTACCAGTATGAATCAAACTTCCCTTTCAGCTGCCAATAGTGCAGATCGTTGCGTCGTGCTCGGAATAGCGTCCGAGCCCGCTGAAATCAAGAGTCGCCTCTATGCCCTCGGGGTAATCCCGGGCTCGGCATTGGAGATACTCCGCCTGGCCCCTTTGGGAGATCCAATACAGGTAAAGGTTGGCGGTAGTTTTATCAGCATCAGAAAAGCGGAAGCAAACCTCATTCAGGTTGAGATTCAATAGCTATGCGCAAAATTGCACTCATCGGTAATCCTAACTGCGGTAAGACCACCCTCTTCAATATCCTGACTGGTGCGAATCAGAAAGTGGGGAACTGGCCGGGTGTTACTGTTGAGAAAAAATTTGGCTATTTTTCCATTGCTGATGAAAAGGTAGAACTGGTTGATTTACCGGGTATCTATTCCCTTGAACTCGAACATAAAGGCGTCGATGAAGAAATTGCCTTTGATTTCATCGAACAAGGTGACATCAGTTTAATAATTAACATTATTGATGCCACGAATCTGGAACGGAGCCTGGTGTTAACTCAACAGCTCCTTGAAAAATCGATTCCGATGGTTGTCGCAGTCAACATGCTCGATGTAAGTGAGCAACAAGGAATCACGATTTCACCGCAAGCGCTAGCAAATCAGCTCAGCATCCCAATAATTCCTCTCATTGCCTCTCGTAAGCAGGGCGTTGAAGAACTAATGACTGAGTTGGCTGCAGTTTCTGCAGACCCTGAGAAAGGCATTAGCCAGCTGCAAACTGACAACATAGAACAAATTGATGACAAAATTTTGCAGCGCTATCACCAATCCCGCCACTTGGTTGATGGCGTTGTCGAAGTAAGCCCAACTCAACACAGTCTTTCCGAGCGTATTGATTCGGTCGTACTCAATCGCTGGCTGGGCGTACCGATCTTTCTGTTTATGATTTACATGATGTTTACTGTCGCCGTAAACGTCGGTGCGGTTTTCATCGATTTCTTCGATATCTTGTTCGCGGCTGTCTTAGTGGATGGCACTACCTGGCTTTTGGAACAGATATCCATGCCGGCAATTGGCATAACAATTCTAGCGCAAGGAGTTGGCGGTGGTATTACCCTTGTTGCGACTTTTATTCCGGTAATCGGCTTTCTCTATTTATGCTTATCATTTCTTGAAGATTCCGGTTACATGTCCCGCGCTGCGTTCGTTATTGATCGATTAATGAGCGGAATCGGCCTGCCTGGTAATGCCTTCGTACCACTGATTGTTGGCTTTGGTTGCAATGTACCGGCAGTAATGGCGGCCCGTACTCTCGGTCGCGATAGTGACCGACTAATGACGATTTCTATGGCTCCTTTCATGAGCTGTGGCGCAAGATTAACGGTCTACGCCTTATTCGCTGCAGCCTTTTTTCAACAGAACGGCCAGAACATCGTGTTTGGACTGTACTTATTGGGAATTGGTTTAGCTATTTTTACCGGATGGATATTTCGCAAACAATTGTTTACCGAAGAAATCACTCCTTCCTTCCAGGAAATGCCTGCTTACCATGTTCCGATTGCTCGCAATATCTTGATTACTACCTGGTTTCGACTAAAAGGATTCATCTTCCGTGCGGGTAAAACCATTGTTGTGGTAGTGATTGCTCTGAGTTTCTTAAATTCAATAGGCACCGATGGCAGTTTTAATAATGAAGATTCTGAGAATTCTGTTCTTAGTGTTGTCGGCAAATCTATCACCCCCGCTTTCGCTCCTCTGGGTATTGAAGAAGACAACTGGCCAGCCACGGTAGGACTTTTTACTGGCATGTTTGCCAAGGAAGCCATCGTCGGCACACTGGACGCTTTGTACAGCGAACCGGCTGGGGCTGATGATGATGGTGGGCCGCCAGATTTAGCTGCGGCAGCGAGCGCAGCGATCGGCACCATTGGAACAGAACTCGCCGCCCTGGGTGGTGCCCTGACCGATCCTCTGGGTATATCCATCGGCGACGTATCAGATGTAGAAGCGGTGGCTGAAGAACAGGAAGTTAGCAGCAGTACCCTGACCAATATGGCTTCGCTTTTTTCAGGTCCCTTCGCCGCCTTCTGTTACTTAGTCTTCATTCTTTTGTATGCACCCTGCGTTGCCGTCTTAGGCGCTGTGAATAAAGAAGCAGGATGGCGCTGGACTCTGTTAATTTTCAGTTGGTGTACCGGTCTTGCTTATATAACTGCAACAGTCATTTATCAGCTGGGAACCTTCTCTGTAAACCCACTGTTTTCGTCAATTTGGATTGCTGCCATGTTAACGATACTGATAGTTTTTATTCTTAACTTGAAGAAATTATCCAGTAAGATGGTGCCTAAGAATCTAATTCAGGCCGTACAACTCTAAGCGGAGCGCAATCTTGTCAGACTCTAATGCACAGGTCCTCCAGCAACCTGTCTTTAAGCTATTGGCCGGCGCTTTTGTTTTTGTCTTAGTGCTGAAACTCTTCTTCGCGGCAGTTCTGGATTTATACAGCGACGAAGTATTCTATTGGCAAGCCTCTGCATACCCTGCTCTGGCCTATAGCGATTTGCCTTTTATTACCTCCTTACTGGTTGGCGTCGGCTCGAGCTTAGATGCAGGCAATCCCTTTACCGTGCGCCTGCTCTTTATTGTCCTGGGAACCTCACTGCCCTTGCTAATCTACTGGCTCGCATTACCAATCACGAATCGGCAGCAAGCTATAGAAGCAGCCGGCTTGTGTTTATGCTTACCCTTGGCTGCTTTTTTAGGATTACTAGCCGTTCCCGATGTACCCCTTCTAGTTTTTGGTGTTCTCTCAATTGGTTTTTTCGAGCGGGCGATACGCACCAATGCATGGAAATACTGGTTGGGAGTTGGAATCTTTGCTGCGCTTGGTTTGAGCACCCACTACCGCTTTTTTTTGTATCCCACTGCAGCGATATTGTTTCTCAGTTTCTTTAAGCCAGCACGAATTCAATACGGCAATCCACGATTGTGGGTAGCTATGTTTATTGCTGCGATAGGTTTAACCCCTATTCTATGGTTTAACTTTAACAACGAGTTAAGCAGTGCCAGTTTCTATTTTGTTGACCGTCATCCCTGGGAATTTCAGCTAAGCGGCCTGCTCCATGTGTTTAAGCAAGCTGGATTATCGACACCCCCTTTGTATCTAATCTTTCTTTTCGCACTCTTCCTTCTTTATAAGAATGCTAAAGAAGGCAGCAGCAGCGCAGCATTGTTGTTAAGTGTTTCCCTCACCAATCTATTAGTGTATCTGGTGTTAGCTCCCTGGACCGATGCAACCAGTACCAGCATTCACTGGCCGCTATCTGGCTACATGCCATTATTGGTTTTCGCCCCGCTTGCAATCCGCGAGACTTACAGTTGGGCGCAAACAAAATGGAACGAAGCAACGGCATTAAAACTTACCAAGGCAATTCCGATTATTGGATTTACTGGCGCGGTAATAGCGTTACTTGGCGTGGGCTCACAAGCCTTTCAACTGCCACTGCAAAACCTGGTGGGCACGGGCGTACTATCCAATAAAATGGCCGGCTGGGATGAATTTGCTGATTACACAGAATCAATCCTGGCTGCTGAGTTTGATGCAAGTGAACCGATCATCGTAACTGACAATTATTACACTGCCGCTCAGGTTGAATTCGCCGGATTGTCCCGCGATGTTTATACACTTGACCGGGATAAAGCAATACGAGACGGGCGAATAACTCAGTATGAATTGTGGAGCAAAGATGAATCTGGATTGAGTGCACAAAGTAATCGAGAAGTGTTGTATATAAATGAAGACAGCACGCTGACTGTGCCAGACAAACACGAGTTGCTTGCAATCATGTGTGGCCGCGTAGGCCGAATTGAACACATTGATGAATTATCACTCTACAATGGAGACAAACAATTTAGTTTCTATAAAACAGATGAGCTACTTGGACAGATTTTTAATTCTACCTATCGGGCGCAACCCTGTCCCTTCCCCGCCCGAGCGTGGATTGACTTTCCTATTGAAGGCGATGTGTTATCAGGAACAGTAAACATTAGCGGATGGGCCTACAACGAAGATGTTGGTATTGATAGTGTCGAATTAGTAATTGACGGCGAATTTGTTAGCACCGCAAATTACGGAATGCCCCGGCCAGACGTTGTCACTGCAATGGAAGTTTCCAGCGATCCTAATGCACCACGCTTAGGTTTCAATATAGGATTTGATAGCAGCGATTTTGCTAATGGCAGGAGCCAATTAGCAATCGACCTTATTAGTCAACAAGGGATCAGAACTCGCTATGGAGAGAGAACAGTATTTATAGAGAATTAATTTAGGGGTCTTAATACTTCGACAGCGATACGCCACTCATTGTTGTTCTTGAATCGCCATTGACGCAAATAGCTTGATTGAAAATACCTGCCATCTTCATCCAAAACCGCAGCCTCACCAATATTGGCCTCCATGATTCCATAGGTATATCCCATTTCTTTCGAGGTAGAGAGGAAGCCTCCCATGTGGGTAAGATTAATTGGATTTGTTGGACTGAGCTGATCGTCTAAATAGGCACCATAAACAGAACTGGCTGCATCAGCTCCAATTGCCGGAGCCATTCCTGGTAGATATACCCGTGTACTTTCCAATCCGAAACGTAGCAAGGCCCTTTGTCCCCCCCGAAAATTTATCGATCTTCCGAACAAATTGTCGGCATCGATCAGACTTTGCATCGTGTTGTCTTCGGCGGTAGCCATGACTGGATGAGCGGTTTCTTCCAATATCGGACGAGTGTCTTCGAAATCTGGCTCAACATTCAAACTTAAGAATCCTGGAATTCCCGCGGCCATGTCAGCCATTAACTCCCAGCGCCCTTCATTTTTTTTCCATATTGAGACTAAATGACCAAAAAAATAAGGATCGTCCTGGGTTGGATCAATAGCCTCATAGGGTCCTGCGGTTAAACCCAGATCACCATCACGAGACACATCGATGTAGTGGGATTCCCAGGTTAATTCGTCGGCTTCCTGTTCGTTGGTGCGGTATTCTTCGAGAGCATCAATGGGTCCTAAGCCATCGCGAAACACTACTGATCCTTCACCTAGAAATTCAAGAAAGGCTTCAGTCCGACCAATTTCATTCGCGAGATCAGCATAGGATTGATCGGCCGCTGAAAGTTCCAACCAATGTTGGAATTGACCGATTTCCTGTGCCGCACCGCTATGCAGATCAATAACAGCCAGGAAAGCGCATGACATTAAAACTATTTGGAATCGTTTCACCATCGCAATTCGGAAATTTTCCATAAATTTGGACTACAGGGATAGTAATCGGAATCTTTGGATGGATATAGAGATAATTCGACCAAACTGGGTTAGAGATAGCTAAGCAATTGAATATTTGGAATTTCTATTACCAATATGAATTGCGCTTTAGATTGTGCGAACTGCCCTGAATCGCTAGAATTTGGCCCTACTATTGGTAGCTGGACTATCAACTCGGCAACTGGACTGCTTAACCCCTAACCTCGGCCAACAATCACCGTGCTTATCAGATCGCTGCAGAAAGTGTTGATATCGCTAATGGCATTCTTTTTGGGAATGCATTTTGCTGTGGCGCAAATTCAGCCAATTACCGTTACTAACGATCCTCAACCCTTGTCTGTCGCTGAGTATGTCGAATATTACGAAGATAGCTCCGAGGCTCTAACCATAGATGATGTCTTAGCTCCTAACTTTGGAGTGAATTTCATTCCCCACAATCGCGACATTCTTCACTTTGGTATAACGAGTTCAGCCTATTGGCTGCGATTCAATCTAGACTGGTCGAACATGCCTGAAGGGAGTTCCAAGGTTCTGGAATTCGGGCCTCCAAAAATTGTGGCTGGTTTTGTTCGCGGCGGCATCGAACTGTTCGTAGTCGATGCACAGGGCAACCTCGAAAACTCATTTTTACTCGGCAACCAGGACAACGACAGAGAGTTAAAAACTTTAAGCCGTGGATTTGCTCTCAATATAGATCGTGACTTTGGCGATCAGATCTACCTGCGCATTACCAGTGCCCGCCCATTTCGATTGCCTATCTCTCTCTGGGATGCAGAAAGTTATCGGCAGAAAACGGTGCAGGCAGATACCGTGCTTGGAGTACAGTACGGCATCTTGCTGGCCATGATTTTCTACAATCTTTTCCTGTTTTTTTCGATTCGTGAGCCAAGTTACATTTACTACGTCGCTGCCATTGCAACTCAAGCAGGATTCATATTTCTCGACTCGAAACATTTTCGCTATTTATTGGGCGAACTTTACAGTGGAGCCTGGTATGTAGATATGGCAGAGCGACTTATCTATCCGCTTCTGGTAATTACTGCTTTGCTGTTTCAACGCTCGTTGCTGCGAATTTGGGAAAACAATCTAAAACTCGATCAAGTGGTCAAGATAGCGCTAGGTGGATTTGGCTTAGTCATAATGTTAACCCTGGTCCCTAATGAAAAGGTCTTTCAATATCTCTTTGTTTTCTTACTCATTCTGTCAATACCGCTTGTTTTTTATACCAATGTCGATGCAATACGCAGAGGAAACGTAACTGCGGTTGTGCATATGGCTGCTATCAGCGTGTTTTTAATCGGCACAATGATACTCATGATGCTGCAACTCATACCCGGCTTTCCAAGTAATGGCTTTACGGTTAATGCTTATAACGCCGGACTTATCGCTCAGGCTCTACTCTTATCTTTGAGTCTTTCATTTCGCTATAACCAGATCAAGCAAGAGAAAGAAGATGCGCAATTACTCGCCATAACAAACCTGGTCCGCTCGGAACAAATTAAGGACGACTTATTGGCTAACGTCTCCCATGAACTCAGGACGCCCCTTTATGGCATTAACGGGCTGGCTGAAACCGCACTATCGGAATTTGAGAAAAACGAGCAGAACGTAGAACTAATCACTAAGAACCTGGAATTGATTCATGCCAGTGGCGACCGCCTGACAAAACTTGTGAACGATCTTCTGGATTTCTCTGCCGCAAAAGAAGAAGCAACTTACGTTAAATTCAGAGCGGTAGATTTAAATAGCTTAGTAACTTTGGTAATTGCCATCTGTAAACCGCTGGTAGGTGAAAAGAAATTAGAACTGCGAGCAGAAATTGATCCAGACCTACCCTTGGTTGCAGGAGACGAAGACAGGCTACAACAAATTCTGGTAAATCTGACATCTAATGCAGTTAAGTTTACTTATTCTGGTGAAGTTGTCATCGCTGCCGAACTCACATCTGACTACAACGTTACTGTGAGCGTACGTGATACCGGTATTGGTATTGGCATTCACAAAACTGATCACGATACGATTTTCCGGACCTTCGAGAAACTTCCTTCAAAACAAATGAACGCCAGTGGTATTGGTTTAGGCCTGCCGTTAGCTAAACGCATGGTGGAAATGCATCGAAGTGAACTAAAACTAGAGAGCGAGTTGGATATAGGTTCAACCTTCAGTTTTAATTTGAGGGTTTCCTTAGATCAGACCAGGGCAGTCAAGTCACCGAATATTCATAAGCAAATGATTCGCCGCGCAGATTATTTAGAGCAAGCTAATAAAGCCCCTGAATTACCAAAACTTCGCAGCGAACAAGAGACTACTATCTTGGTAGTAGATGATGATGAAATAAACCGGGTAGTTATGGGACAACAACTTGACGAATACAATGTAGTCAAATGCTCCAATGGACTCGATGCATTAACTGCTATTGAAGAGCACAAGCCAGACCTGGTGTTGTTGGACCTGATGATGCCGGGTCTAAACGGCTATGAGGTTTGCCAGAAAATTCGCCAGAAACACAGTCAGATTGAACTCCCGGTGATCTTGGTTACGGCCAAGAATCATTTAGAGGATCTAACCCAAGGATTCAAAACCGGCGCGAATGATTATTTAGCCAAGCCGTTTCATAACGAAGAACTGCTATCGAGAGTTGAAAATCAATTGCGCTTGAGTCTGTTACACAAAATTAATGAAGATAATGTAAAACTTCGTTCGCAAATTGAAACTTATGCCGAGGCGGACACTGAGCTTCGCAGCTCGCGTTTTCGCTTGCAGCAAGTATTGGAGTCTATTAAGGCTGGTTTTATTGCCTTTGAGTTGCCCGGGAAAATTTTCAGCCTGAATCAGCGTGCAGCCGAATTGCTCGGCACGGATCGCGAATCACTTATCGATAAAGATGTTGTTACTCTATTTTCAGATTCGGAAGTTAATAGCGTTGCCCTAGTGGATTGGGAAGAAGGTGATGAAGCCTTGCAGGAAAATGGCGATGCTGGATCTGAAACTGTCAGCAAGAACATTACGATTGAGGTCGTGTTTCCTTACAATAGCTTAAATAAAGCTACCAGCAAGAATATTCAATTCAACAGCAAACTCAATCTTTTCGGTAGTGATGAAGGTACTGGAATTCTGTTTTTAGAAGACAGCGAACCATTGCATCAAGCAACTGGTACAACTATCGCACAAGACACGGTGGAACTGGTGAGCTTTCTGGGCCAGGCACAACAGAATATTAGAAGAATTGGCACCAGGCTTAGCGTCCTTACTCCAACCGAACTCACTGATCATCCTAGTTTGTTAGATAGGCTTTCAGGTATAGAAGAGTTGGTTCAGTTTATCGACAATGAACTCCCGTCGGTAAGCAGCGAAGGTGAATATCGCCAACAGTTGGTTACCCTAATGCGTTCCGCACTGCATACGTGGGAAGTAACTACGCAAAAATCCAAAATCGAGCTAGCTGAGGAGAGCAATATCTGGGCAGTGAGTATCGATGATGGCCGTTTACGAACCCGAACATTCGATCGCTATTTACGCATTGAGCAACTGCCAAAAATTCCTCGCTGGCGAGAAGTCGTTCGCACCGCATATTTTGTTCTCTCCAATCCGGCTATTGAGCTAGAAACTAGACAATCTCTTGAATCAGAACTCGAGAAAACCAAGTCTATATTGAAGAAAGCAGCTATCAACTAGCGCGCAAATGCTGGCAATAATTATTGCGAAACAAACTATTATTTAGTTAACCTATTCTCTGTTATCTGTAAGAACTATTTTCCACTAAATTCGTGGGAATATACAAAGGTGCCATGTATATTCAACATTTCGGACTCGCGCAGTATCCGTTTTCGCTAACTCCGAATACGCGCTACTTCTTGAAACTCCCCAGCCATCAGCACGCCTTCAATCAGTTGATCGCAGCTTTGGATGAAGAAGGCTATTTTGCCAAAATCACCGGAGAAGTGGGCACCGGGAAAACCATGCTCTGTAGAAAAGTGCTCAATTCACTTGAATTTCACAAAGACAAATTCGTCACTGCCTATATCCCTCATCCAATTCTTAGTGAAGAAGGCATCATGCACGCCATTGCAGAAGAATTGAGTATTGAGCGAGATTCGAATATTAGTTACTACGATTTGTTAAAGATCATCACTGAAGAAATAGTTAGCATCAGCGAAGACGACAAAAGCGTAGTTTTCTTTATTGACGAAGCGCAAGCAATGCCAGAAGAAACGCTTGAAGCCGTGCACTTGTTAACCAGAGTGGAATCTAATTCAGGCAAACATATGCAAGTCATTTTGTTTGGGCAACCAGAGCTTGACGAGCTACTGGATCGTAGCATGTTGAAACAGGTTAAAAGTCAATTAACCTTCTCCTATCAAATTCCCGCTCTCGATCGTGATGGCGTGGAAAGTTATGTTGCTCATCGACTTTCAAAAGCCGGTTACAACGGCCCACATATGTTCACTACCAAAGCAGTCGACAGTTTATTTGAGGCGAGTAAAGGAATTCCTCGTCTAATTAACATTCTCTGCCATAAAGCATTGATGGTTGCGTTTGGGAAAGGAGATTTGGTTGTTAACGAACAACATATCGAGAATGCTATTACTGACACTGAATCTACGAAGTCAGAAAAATCCATTATCCAACGCCTCTTCGCCAGCTAGAAAATAGTCTTTTGCTGTTGTATCCAAAGACCGAGACCGTATAATCGGTCTTCGTCAAGTACTACTGGGACCTGCCATGACTGACGAACTGTGGCAACAACTAAAATCCGAAGCACAGAATGTAATCGAGCAAGAGCCGTTGCTGGCTAGCTATGTTTATGCCTGCGTGCTGAATCATGATTCTTTGCAATCGGCGCTTAGTTTTATCCTCGCGAACAAACTTTCAGATGACGTCATGCCAGTAGTGACTGTTAGAGAATTGTTTGATAGTGCCTTTTCTACTGCACCTGAAATTATCGAGCATGCGACATGCGATTTAAGAGCAGTCTACGAAAGAGACGCAGCGATCTGTAGTTACTTGCCTGTCATTCTTTATCTCAAAGGATTTCAATCACTCCAAGTGCATCGACTGGCTCATTTTCTCTGGAAGACTGACCGTAAAGAACTTGCGCTCTTTATTCAGAGTCGTAATTCCGAAGTTTTTTCTGTTGATATTCATCCGGCTTGCCTTATGGGTCGCGGCATAATGTTCGACCATGCTACTGGCATTGTTATTGGTGAAACTACTGTGATTGAAGACAACGTTTCAATTCTGCAGCAAGTTACTTTGGGCGGAACCGGCAATGAGCAAGGGGACCGTCATCCTAAAATACGCTCAGGTGTGCTGATTTCCACTGGAGCAAAAGTGCTCGGTAATATTGAAATCGGAGAAGGCGCTAAAATTGGTGCCGGCAGCGTGGTGCTTAATGATGTTGCTGCTCACACTACTGTCGTAGGCGTACCTGCACGCACTGTCGGAAAACCAAAATCCGATGCGCCTGCGGAAACCATGCAACAGAACATTTTCGAAGACGAATCAGCCGACGCTAAGTAAATCACTGCACTAGTTGTATTGAGCACGCAATCCAATCGCCAGACCATGTAAGAACTCAGGAGAGCAATCAATGAAAACTGCAATTAAGTTTTGTTATGTGTATACCTGCATTGTTGCTGCGATTTTCAGCGTCAAGCTATTCGCCCAAACTACAAACCTGAGCGAAGCGAATCTGAACCGCTTGCAGGAACTCATCGATAGCCCAAATCGTTCGGAACGACTACGAGAGAGAAATCAGTATCGTCATCCTCTGGAAACCCTGGATTTTTTTGAGGTAAGGCCAGAATTAACTGTGGTTGAAATTTGGCCCGGCGGCCAAGGCGGTTGGTACCGCAGCATCTTGCAACCTTATATTGAAGACTCAGGCACATATATTCCAGTACCGGCTGATGCTGATGAGTCTCCATTTGTGGGAGTCGTCGAAAATAATTCCGCTGATCGAGTTCTAGTCTTCCGAGCTCATGGATTCATGATTTATGACTATCCAGCCCAGGAATACTTCGACTCTATTTACGCGATGTTAAAACCCGGGGGCATCTTTGGCATTGTGGATCACCGCGGAGACGAATCCATTCCACAAGATCCAACCGGCGAAAACGGCTACGTGAATCAATCCCATGTATTGATGCTCGCTGAAACTGCGGGCTTTGAGTTAATGGATCAAGCGGAAATTAATGCTAACCCGCGCGATACTAAAGACTACCGTAACGGTGTCTATTCATTACCACCTACGTTACGAGGCTCTGCTCTCAATCGTCGATTTCGAGCACAAATGCGCAATATCGGCGAAAGCGATCGCATGTCACTGAAATTTATCAAACAATAAGTTACAAATGTTCTTCGGCAAATTTAGCGAGTTCCGATCGAGGAACCCCTTGCAGTAAAATTGATCCGCCTTTATCAAATCCTTTAAATCTTTCCGTAAGATAAGTAAGCCCGGAACTAATTGGTGTTAAATAAGGTGTATCAATTTGCGCCAAATTTCCGAGACAAATAACTTTTGATCCATTCCCCGCCCTGGTTACGATAGTTTTTATTTGGTGAGGAGTAAGATTCTGAGACTCATCGATAATAATCAGGCTGCTTTGAAACGAACGGCCGCGAATATAATTAAGAGACTTAAACATTAGAGGCACTTTATTCAATACATACTCTACGCTACTGCTGCAGTTTTCGTCTTCCCAGTGAAGGGCCTCCAAATTGTCTGTAATGGCTCCCAGCCACGGCTCCATCTTTTCTTCTTCGGTACCGGGTAGAAATCCAATGTCTTCATCCAGACCTTGAGTACTTCGCGTCACTATTATGCGCCGATAGATTTTTTCGGGAACCGTTTGTTCGATGGCTGCTGCGAGTGCCAAAATTGTTTTACCCGAACCTGCGGAGCCAGTGAGATTTACCAGGTGTACTTCCGGATCCATTAACAAATTGAGCGCCATCGCCTGATAAATATCCCGTGGCTTTAAGCCCCAGGTTTCGGCTTCCAGCAATCTTTGCTTATCTAGATGCAGCAAGGTGACAGAATTTTGATCAGTGGTTAGCACCCGCGCCAAGAATCCTGACTCATCGTGGAGAAATTGATTTGGATAAACTTCCTGAGTAAAAACAGATCGAGAAATCTTGTGCAGTGTACTGCCATTTTTCTGACTAGTTTCGACTTCATCGACGCGATCCCAAAAGGAACCTTCATATTCCAAATAACCCTCATTGAGTTGCTCGATGTCGCTGAGCAGTTGGTCGCTATGGTAATCCTGAGAATCGATACCACAACCTCGGGCCTTGAGACGTACATTGATATCTTTTGTAACAAGAACTGCTTTTTGATTGGGATAGCACTGCTTCAGGTAACCAACATCATTTAGAATTTTGTTGTCATTCAAATGCGTTGGCAGCATTACTAAATTTTCTGGGGTCTCCGTCATTAGTACAGACAAGGTACCGATGGAATCTCCATCGCTTCTCTGAATTGCCACGCCATTTTCAACTTCATTAGGGCTGGCTCGACCCAGCAATCTGTCGAGTTCTCGAATTGCCTGGCGGCAGTCAGCCGCAATCGATTGGCGACCACTTTTAAGTGAGTCGAGCTCTTCTAAAACGGTAATTGGAATTACTACGTGGTGTTCGTCGAAATTTAGAATGGATGTTGGATCGTGGATTAGAACATTGGTGTCTAAGACATAGAAAATTGGGTTTGAGGAGGTACTGCTGTCAATATTATTTTTGACAAGTTTCACTTCGCTCATAATACTTGAAACCCCTTATGATTCGAATTTTGCTGTTAATATGATTTGCTCGTACTTAATCCTCCTCTTTAGTCAGATGAATTTATAATGCGCTTACTTAATAGCTTCGGCCACCATCAGCCCAGCTTTAGGTATGCTTGTGATAATTAGTTGATTGCTGCAAGTAGGTTCTAAATCTATAAGAAAACGCTTAACTGGCAAACTGAATAAGCACACCAGCTGCGATGGTGGATCCAATTACTCCAGCTACATTGGGGCCCATAGCATGCATGATTAGGAAATTATCTGGATCCGATTCTATTCCAACTTTGTTCGCGACTCGAGCAGCCATCGGTACTGCAGATACACCAGCCGCTCCGATCAATGGATTGATCTTGCGTTCTGAAAACATATTCAAAAGCTTGGCCATTAGCACACCAGTCGCAGTTCCAATGGCAAACGCAACCACACCTAAGGCCAGTATGCCGAGAGTCTCACCAACTAAGAATTCGTCAGCAATCAATTTGGAGCCCACAGACAAACCGAGGAATATTGTGGCTATGTTAATCAGGGCGTTTTGCGCCGTATCGGAAAGTCTTGCCACCACTCTACATTCTTTCATCAAGTTACCGAAACAGAACATTCCGAGTAAAGGTGCCGCTCCTGGCACGATTAGCGCTACCAGAATTAACAATACCAACGGAAAGAGAATTTTTTCTGTTTGATGTACTTCGCGGGGAAGTCGCATTCGAATACGACGCTCTTCTTCGGTTGTCAAAGCACGCATTATGGGCGGCTGAATCAAAGGCACTAGTGCCATATAAGAATAGGCAGCAACCGCAATTGCCCCCAATAATTCAGGCGCAAGTACGCCTGATACATAGATCGCCGTCGGACCATCCGCGCCGCCAATAATTCCGATTGCTGCGGCCTGAGCGAGGGAGAAATCGAAGACACCGATTTGAGTCATGAACAAGGCGCCAAGCAAAGTCGAGAAAATACCGATTTGGGCGGCCGCGCCTAAAAGCATAGTGCGGGGATTTGCCAACAATGGCCCGAAGTCGGTCATTGCCCCTATTCCCATAAATACCAGCAATGGAAAAATTCCGGTATCTAATCCCATGCCAGCGAATTGGGCTAAGATCCCATCACCTACAGCAATATCGACACCAGGAATGTTCGATAGGATGCCACCGAAGCCAATTGGAATTAACAGGAGAGGCTCGAAGCGTTTAGCCACTGCGAGATAAAGCAGAAACAATCCGATAAAGATCATGACTGCTTGAGGAATACTAATCTGATAGATTCCGGTGGAATGCCACAGCGCAACTAACTGACTCATAGTAGTTTACGTATCCTTAGTTGAGCGTCAGCAAGACATCGCCAACTTTCACGGCATCTCCGGTATTTACCAGGATTTCTGAAACAACGCCGGATTCCAATGAGCGAATCTCGGTTTCCATTTTCATTGCTTCCAAGACCAGAATCACATCACCTTCGGCCACGCTATCGCCGACAGCCACTAGCACATTAAATACATTCCCAGCCAACGGAGCTGGAATATCAATGGCTTCTTCCCGTGAAACTACGGATACAGGTTTAGGAGGGATAGTCGTACCAGCTCCTATTACCTCACCAAGATGGGAAATGTCTCCACCATCGGTAACTTTTACTACATAGGATTTGTCTTCAACCTCAACTGTGTAGATTCCAGGCTCTGATTTGGAATCGTCAGATCCTGGCGCTGCCACGTCGTGTTCCGAAGGAACCGGTTCAAAAGCGTTGGGGTTTTTACGATTCTTTAGAAATTTCCAACCTACTTGCGGGAATAAAGCAAAAGTCAAAGTATCGTCTACCTCATTTTCCAAGGTAACTCCTTCATCTTCTGCCAGCCTTAGTAATTCAGATTTCTGCTTCTCGAATTCTGGTTCCAGCAGATCTGCCGGACGACATGTTATGGCTTTTCCACCATCCAGGACTTTCGCCTGTAATTCACTGTCAACAGGAGCCGGAGTTGCACCGTATTCTCCTTTTAGTACACCCTCGGTTTCCTTAGTGATATTGCGATAACGATCACCGCTGAGAATATTCAATACCGCCTGGGTGCCAACTATTTGTGAGGTTGGAGTAACTAATGGAATAAAGCCCAAATCCTCTCTTACTTTTGGAATCTCTTCTAATACCTCATCGAGTTTATCGGTGGCGTTCTGTTCTCTTAGTTGATTTTCAAGATTAGTGAGCATGCCACCTGGCACCTGTGCAACCAATATGCGGGAATCAATCCCTTTCAATGATCCTTCAAACTTTACGTATTTCTTGCGGGCTTCACGGAAGTAACTGGCAATTTCTTCCAACTGCTTAATATCTAATCCTGTATCGCGGTCAGTTCCCTCAAGAAAGGAAACTACTGTTTCCGTTGGGGTATGCCCATAGGTCATGCTCATTGACGAAATCGCGGTATCAACATTATCTATTCCTGCTTCGATAGCCTTCAGGTAGGTTGGTATCGATAGACCAGTTGTTGCATGACACTGCATATGTATTGGAATACTTACTGTTTGTTTGAGTTTAGTAATTAAGTCATAGGCCACATATGGTTTTAGCAGACCCGCCATATCTTTGATGCAAAGTGAGTCGGCTCCCATACTTTCAATAGCCCGAGCCATTTCTAACCAGCTATTGATGGTGTAGACCGGGCTTATGGTGTACGACATTGTGCCTTGTGCATGCTTGCCGTGTTTTCGAACTGACTTAATCGCCGTTTCCAGATTTCGCATATCATTCATAGCATCGAAAACACGAAAAACATCGACTCCATTGATAGCAGCTCGCTCGACAAACTTGTCCACCAAGTCATCAGCATAATGGCGATAGCCAAGGATGTTTTGACCTCGAAACAGCATTTGTTGCGGTGTATTTGGCATCGCTTCTTTGAAGCGTCGGATTCGTTCCCATGGATCTTCACCCAGGTATCGAATACAGGCGTCGAAAGTTGCACCACCCCAGGACTCTAATGACCAGAAACCAACTTGATCGAGCTTTTCAGCAATTGGCAACATGTCATCGATGCGCATGCGGGTAGCGAAAAGCGACTGATGGGCATCTCGCAATACCACATCGGTAATTCCCAAGGGAGATTTGTTGTCACTCATAGAATTGACTCGTACTTTAATTTATTTAGTGTAGATAGTGCCGGTTGTACCATTAATCACGCTTACTGCGATGCTCGGAGATTGCAGCGGTAATGACAGCGAGTAGATGCCGATCGACTTTTTGTGTCGCTGTCTGTGCGGCCGTTTTTGGCAATTCCGGCTCATATTTTTGCACCAGCAACGACATGCCGTGGGTAACAAGAATCAGAAGTGTCAGAAATACGAACACAGTACCCATGCCAAATATAGCTAGCTCGAATCCCTGGCTTACTAGATTTTCCACGTTTACTCGTCGTCTCAGGTTAAGGGAGCGGGCATCATACTAAATGCAAATAATAGAAGCGAACTTCTCAAAATCTATCGAAGGTTCTTAAGAATAGCTTAGACCTAGAACTCTTGCAGTGCCCAATATTCCAAAGTTGCAGCTGCATCTTGAGGCAGCCCATTTACTAATTTCGGCCGAAATGTCAGCCAGGCCACTCTTTGTGTAATAAGGTCCTGCTCAGCGCTTGAATCAGCTTCCGAATCCAGTAGCTGGGGGTCAACTGCGACACTGAATTTTTGCGCATTGCGAGTGTTTACCCACATGGGCACGTCCGCCACGCCAGCTAAATTGAACGAAATTAAGGCTCGATTGGTATCAATCCCAGCATAAACAGGATCCTGGAATGGTTGGCGTACGTAAGGAAAGGCGGAACCCCATTCAGTAAAACTTAGAGTTCTGGAGCTAGGTGTTTCGATGGCGACAGCCGGTTCTTTTTGAGCATCTGGTGTTAATGCGGATTCGATCGATGCATGAAACTGTGGAATTGGTAATACTTTGGGTTGCGCAAAAAAGTCATCGACTTTTTCCGGCTGTATTATTTTCAATGCATTATAAGCTTGCTGATAACTTTCCAGAGCATCTGCGTCTCGTCCAAATAAGACTTGCCAATCTGCTGTGTACAATCTGGTCATAGCGATCGCTTCGTCATTGCGCTCGCCGGCTTTCCCATAGATACCGGCAATCTGATTGAGTAATCGTCGGCCTGTAAAATAAAAGTAATTTCTGATTTCGTTGCGCTCACGCACCCAATCAGAACCTGGAAATACTTGCCGAAGCTGGTAACCCAAGGTTCCCCCACGATCAACCGCTACTTTTTGTAGGTGATGTTGATGCAGTAAGTTGTAGATTGTGGGCACTAGTCGCTCATCTTCTCGTCCGTACAGGAATTCTCCCACCGCTAATGCCATCCAATTAACACTCATAGCTACACGAAAGTGATAGCTCTGGGTACTAAGAAGATCTTCGTTTACTCCACGCAGATGCATCTTCGACAGATGCAATAAGTCTTCGATTAGTTGCTGATCCGCCACTTTGCTTTTCTTTCGATACAACCAGAAAATGTGTTGCAACTGCTGGCGGGCACTTTCCCAATCTCTGGCAGCGGCAAAATTTTCAATTTTTTGTCTAACGTATGGAAGCTGGGAACGGGTATAAAGCCCCTCATTAACCCGAACTATTTGTGTCGCGCGATCTAGCACTCGGTGCGCCTCTGCGTAGCGTCCACGGTATGTATACTGCTCAGCTAATTGCGCCAGTGGTTCGGCCAGGGTGAGATTCATCTGGTCATGGCTATCTTCCAGTTCTTCCACCAGAGTCTCAGCGAGAAAGAGCTGTTCTTCCAGCTGCGATAGAGAATTCTGGGCAAGAGCAAGCCCGCTTTGCCAAAAGCTCAAGATGCCCGCTAAGATCCATTGCTTCTTCATTGAAATAACACCCAAAGAACTACTTCTGTTTCTATACCATCAAACAAGGTCCCGTTCTAGCCTTAAGGCCATTTCCTTGATTATACTCGGCCTCAATATCAAGAATGAATCCACACAAGGGAGAAAAACGTGAATAAACTCATAAAAACCTCAGCAATATCGCTAGTTTCATTGATTATCGGCCTGGGAGCCGGGATATTTTTTAGCACTTCAGCCCAAGATCAGAAGGTATTTGAACTACGCACTTACACAGCGACCCCCGGAAATCTGGACAATTTACATGCCCGCTTTCGCGATCACACGACTCGAATATTTCGCAAGCACGGCATGGAAGTCATTGGCTACTGGTCCCCAACTAGTGATGAAGAGAGAGAAGACACACTGGTTTATCTGTTAGGTCACGACAATCAGGAAGCGGCAGATTCTTCCTGGCAAGCGTTTATTGGGGATCCCGAATGGGCAGAGGTTGCGGAAGCATCGAATCGCAACGGCCAAATACTTGGTGGTATTGAGCGCAAATACATGGTCGCAACAGACTACTCACCAATGAAATAGAAACTTTCAGGCAAAAAAAAGGCTGGCGCATGCCAGCCTTTTTCTATTTATAGCTGTTAACCGTAAGCGAGTTCTAATAATTCTCGCACTGATTGAATCTGGAAGAACCAGTATATTGCCGAAAAGATAATAAAAGTAGATGCCGCAACTAACGCAGAAGTTTGAGCATCTTTCAGTTCAGTATTTTGATCATCTGTTGCTGTTTGATTTTCTTCGCTCATAATTTTCTCCTACCTTATCCGCTAAATCCTATCCAGCGACCAGTCGCTGCAACCAAAAACCAAACCAGGATTGATGCTATCGCGGTCGATTTTAAGATCATTGGATTAATGGATTCCAGGTCGTGCACCAACAATGGCCGGCGTACGAAATAGTGAAATAGCATTCCTGCACCCAGGGCCAACATCTTGTACCAATAAACTGGCAGGTAATAAATCTTCATAGCTACACCACAGGCCATAAAAATTCCGGTTGCCAACAATACGACTAGCGCCCAAAAAAATACTGTGTCGGCTCGGTCAACGATAGTTCTATGAGGAACATCGGTAAGAATCAGTCCTAACAGCCTTCCATCACTAACCAGTACGCAACCACCCAATACACCTAAACCTACTAGATGACCAGCCTGAATTGTTGCAAAGGCCCCGCCCCAGGTCTTTCCAATATAACCAAACCAGGTTGTTTCCATCCATTCAAAGAATGGCATCAGTTCGATATGCACATTTACTCGAGCATAGGTGAAACTAAACATTAGAGCCGCAGCAATAATAGCAGAGGTTAGAATTGTCCTTGTGTAAGGTCCCAATATGGCAGTGGGCATACTTAACTCCTAATTATTAGTAGGAAGACGTGTAGTCGTTAAAATCTTGTCTGACCATCTACACAACCAGCAACAAAGTCGATAAAAGCTGATTGATCATACTGGCAGTCATACCAGTCATAAGCGATAAATCGTCCGCAAATTACAATAATTGACCAGAATCCGAGTGACAACATCGCTCCTTGTCTAATGCGCTTTGGTGCCTTGGCATCACTGTCCCAGCTGGAAACAGACTCATTCATTCGTTTATGGAAGAGATAGGCATTTACAGCACACGCAACCAACAAGACCATCTTGATACGAAACCAGACACTTTGTGCAGATCTCACTGGAACCGCGTAAAAGAGTAGAATTCCCGTTATAAACATCACGGTGAATCCAACCAACATCGGAATATTTAAGCGATCAGCAATTTTCGACGCGGGCACATCTGGAAAAGCCCATCCCAGCATGCGCAGATCGATTAAGAACAAAATCCCAAGGCTGACCATTAGGGTCAGCACATGGGTGGATTCAACCCAGTTATACATGTAGTAAGATTCATGCAGCAGGGTGCTATAAGTTGTGTTATCTAGCCAAATTGCAATGTTGTAAATAAGTTCGTTCACTGAAAGAACCTCCGCCCTTCTCTGGCTCTAATCCTTATCCCGCAACGGTGGTCACGGAAGTACTCGATAGCTATAGGAGTTTACCTAAACAATACCTCTCCACACATTGAGGCTAATCAAGTATTTCAGGGAGAAGGCAGTGTGAGTTTTTCTATTGCTATGGTCTGATTTTCGGTCTTTTTCTTCTTTTACTAAGTTTTTCTGTTCTTTTCGATTGTTTTAATTGTCGCGCCCCAATCCAGGTTGCCTCTGGATACAGTAGCCAGCGCAAGAATAACCAAGGAAATTGCTAAAATCTACATAAGCTGTGTGGCTGTTTGTAACGAATCTGACAACTAGGCCCGCTGCATCTTCTTCCGATATTCCGAAGGGGTCACGCCTTTAATCTGTCTAAAAGCGTTATTGAAGGGTGTAATTGATTGGTAGCCTACTGATAGAGCAATCGTCAACACTGGAACATTCAGGTTTTCACTATCTGACAGGGCATTGCTGGCATCTTCGATGCGGTATTGGTGTAGCATCGCATTGAAATTTCTAAATCCGAGTTGCTTGTGAATAAACGCGCGCAAGCGGTACTCGGGCATATTCAACTTCTTGGCCAACATGGAAATAGTTAGTCCGGCTTCACGGTATAAATGACCGTCTTTAAAAACCTTATTGAAACTGGGCACGTCGAAAGTAACAGAGCCCTCTTCTGCTGGCACTTCTGCGAGTTCTGCGACCTTCCGAATAACGTAACTGAGAGAAACAAAATCAAAACGAAGTGCTGCCAGGAGCATCCCAAAAGTGAGTATTGCGATGGCGAAAACAATAACGGCTTGTTCAGTCGCATTGCTACCTGATCCACCCACGAGAAGAAAGTTTTCAACAAAAACCACAGCAAAAATTAAGGTGCCTTGAACACTTATAATAAACCAACGAAGAATACGTCTATCTGCCACCAGGTCAGCACGCCATCCTTTAAGGGTCCAGTAAATAGCGAATCCCACAAATACTAGTTGTAGTACGTCCATGCTCGTGCTTAGTAGATTCAGAGTGCCATTCGGCTCTGCCTGTTCCGACGACAAATTCAGTAGGGTTATCAGGGCATCGAGGAACACCTGGAATGCGAAAGCAGCACTTAGGGTTACCGGAAATTTCTCAGCTTCCTGAAAAATCAGGAAGCAATAGATCATAAATAAACCTGAGATCGCACTGGTTCCAACGGTAATAATCAGATCCCATCGACTCAGATCCAATTGGAATTGCGGATCAATATGATCGGCTGTCATGCCATTGAGCAAATAGAGGGAAACAAACACGGCAATCAGGGCAAACACCCGAGCGCTGTTTGCCCTAGGGTCAATCTTTAAGTAGCCAGCTGCAAGAAGGAGTACTGAAAAGATGGCGACAATTTATGCTGTAAATAGCAGGAGTGGATTTGGCACGTATTCCTTCCTGAGGATTTTTCAGAGTGCTGTTAGGACCATACCCGAACAACTTTGAAAACATAAAACTCATGGAAATCGGCCAGAGGAGTTGCGAATACTTAACTTTTGAATCGATCCTCTAGATCGTTAATTACACCATCTACTGTGTTTGGTCCCTGGTACTCTGGATCGTACTGATTAAATAGATTTATGGCTCTCTCAGTTTTGCGTCCAAACTTAAGTACTTGTTCAAAATAACAATCCGGACCAGTGTTGCGCTGCACGACATCGATCAGAAAAGCACCCAAGGAAACCGCACTAAGCAATATATCCCTAAATGCATCGATATAAAGTTTTACTTGAAGTAAGAGCAACCTTCGAAACTGAGGCCATAGCTCTTCCATTTTCTCGTTTACTTTAGTTGTGTCGATGTCCATCACTATCTCCGAAACTTAAACATTTTCTGGTAGCAGAAGAGGAAGAATAAATAGGTAATTTAGAAAAAGGAATCGGCTACAGATCCAAAGGATTGGACCTGTAGCCGAAACCAAGCGCAAAAACCCTTAACATGAAGACTCTTTCTCGGGTTTCAATTGTTAGACGCCCCATTTTCAACAAGGTTACAGTCACTGTGAAACGCACTCTCTTCATCTAATCAGTAAGCAAATTCATTCATTAACGCTTTAGCGGTCAATAATAAAACCTTAACCACCGTGTTTGCCTAAACTATACATATTCCATGCCATTTCTTTATCTTGTTGATATTGCGTTGTTTTTTCTATTTGTGGAATGACTGCATTGGTGATTTTCACCATCACTTACCAATTAATGCTATTTGAATGTGCAAATTTCTTGTTTGCAGCAATAAATGATATAAAGCAGCGCCAACGCGATCATTGAAATAATAAGAACAATGCTATTGAAAAGTTCTGCTCTCATTCGGTTCGTTCTATCAGGAATTTTGCTACAGAGCTTATTCTTTGTGGCAGTCAGTTCCGCCGCCGAAGGACCTATTCGGTTAAATGAAACTCTGGGATTAGACCAGGGATTTTCCCTTGGCTTGGTGCATCGGACTCGCTTTGAAAATATCTCAGATAATGTACAAGTCGGTGCCAGTGACAACGATCAAGTTCTAGCAATCAGGACACTCCTCAACGCCGAATACAATGTTGGCGGATTTACTTCGCAAATAGAATTTGCTGATATGCGCCAGCAATTGGCGGACGAAGATAGTTTTCTGAAATCCCGTACAGTTAACACCACTGATTTTCTGCAAGCAAATATAGGCTATCGATTTGGCGCCAATCGCAATACTTGGGTGAGATTAGGGAGATTTACCGAAGATTGGGGCAGTAGAAGAATTATGGCTCGGAACAGATTCCGAAATACGATTAATGCATTCGATGGCCTGGTAATTCATCACGACGGACCCAACGACAGCCATACACGCATCATGGCCTCCCAAATCGTAAGACGCCTTCCAGAAGATTTCGACAGTCAATTAGATAACGATTACAAAGCGGATGAATCCAGTGACGCACAGCGGTTTTATGGCATCCATACTACTTTACCTAATTTATTCACAGGACTTAGCACTGAACTTTTTTACTACGCAATAAGAGAGAAAGACACTTCAGAGGTTAGTACCAGAAATCGAAATTTTGACACTTTCGGATTTAGATTAAGAAAACTTCCTGCCCGCAATGATTATGAATTCGAAATAGAAACCATCATGCAGTTAGGAGAGCGTCGTTCTTCCAGTGCTGCGACTGATCGAATCGATTTGGATAATCGTGCATTCTTTCAGTATTTCATGCTGGGCTACAGCTTTGATGTACCATCCAATCTGAGAGTGCTGGCTGAGTTTAACTATGCCAGTGGTGACAATAATCCATACGATCAAGACAGCGAACGCTTTGATTCCTTATTTGGGCCTACAACATTCGAATTCGCTGTGTTTGGTCTGTACGATCCTTTTAATCGCTCAAACATTATTACTCCAGGAATTAGGTTATTTGCAGATGTTTTAGACAATGTTTCTCTAATGGCATCTTATCGACATTTTTGGTTAGCAGATTCGCAAGATACCTGGGGGCGCACTGGCATCAGAGACAAGACTGGTGCTAGTGGTCGATATTTGGGCCAGCATCTTCAACTTCGCTTTAGATGGGATGTAATTCCTGGAAATCTTAGGATTGAAACCGGGGGCGTATACTTAGAAGCGAAAAACTTGAGCAACAATGAACCTAAGTATTTTTACACAAGCGCTACTTTCACTTTTTAGTACCAATTCTTTATCTCAACTTCTCCTGTCCTTTTCACCTATCCTTCATCATCAACTTCATCATCAACTTCATCTGTGTTCATAAGTTCAGCCTTGCTTACGGATTGCAATTCAAACGTTAATCCGGCAAAAGATTGCAATCTTTCGATGAGTCTATCTCCGTAGACTGTGGCAGGCGTCCAAAATCCACCAGCCACTTCTCCTTTGTCTACATCCCTTCTTAGACTAATGCCTGCCTGAGCCAACATTTTGGCTGAGGAGCCGTAACCTGGATCCCGGTCGCCGGTAACTTTCACTCGGACCTCTTCGCCATTTATTGTTTTTCCGCAGAAGCGCAAATCGAAGAAACCCGCATTTTGCTCCTCCGGGGAAGGGCCTTCTCCTGGCTTAGGTAAAAAGAAGGTGGTGATGATGGCGCGGAGGGGGGCAATTGCCAGAAAAACAGTTCCGATTCGGGAAAATTGAGCGAGTCGTTTGGCCTTCTTTTCTCCTTCAGATCCATCCGCGGTTAATGTTGCTTCGTTGTATTCAAATTGTTCGGCGTATTTTGATTCAGCAATGGCATTACTGCGCAATACGACTCGAGTGTTAATGCCTTCCATAATGAAAGGGCCTGCCCAGGACTTAAAATCCTCATCGTATTCGAGATTGACTGTACGTTGCTTTACCTCATTGCCGTGCTCATCCGGGCAGAGAGAATAATAGTCCTGAAGTTCTTTTCGTAACTCGGGATTCGATGCTGCTTCTTTGTAAATATTGATAGCACTGGCAATGGTACCACCTGACGCACCACCTTTAGTTGCTTTTACCCGCATAGTTACCGTATTGCAGTAGTTACCAAAGTTAGAGTGGGCGTGCTGCTGCAAAAATTTGACACCTAGATCTGAAGGTATGGAATCGAATCCGCAACAATTGACTATTCTAGCCCCGGACGCTTTTGCGGTTTCACTATATTCCGCGATCATTCGCCGAATCCATTGCGCTTCTCCGGTTAAATCACAATAATCTGTACCACTCTCGGCACAAACCTTTATAAGTTCTTCCCCATAAAGTGCATAAGGTCCGACCGTGGAAATTACTACGTGAGTTTGTGCACAAAGTGTCTGCAATGCTTCAGTGTCGAATGAATCTGCGACTATTAAGGGGATACTCGCGGCGTTAGGCCCCAACTCCTGCTTTAAGGCATCTAGCTTGGATTGCGACCTGGCAGCCATCGCCCAACTCAGATTGGGCTCAAGATGTTCACCCACTAAGTATTCGCACAGAATTTTTCCGACAAAACTAGTGGCACCGAAAATTACTAAATCAAAATCTTTATTTACCATATACTAAAATGTTCCACGAATTTTAAAGGTATACCTGACCCCATCTGTTACATAGAATCTTTCGATCTCATCAAGAACATCATCACGAAAATAACCGACGTAGCGGCGTCTTTCATTCTTTTGTTCGTGATCAAGCACATTAATGGCCTCTAATCTATAAGTCAGACCTAGCCAGCCAGTCTTTTCTGCGAAGAGCATTAAATTACTGCGTGAGCCAATATAATAAATATTGTATATATCCCAAAAAGCGCGATTACCATCGAATCTATCTTGATAGTTAAAACCGTAATTGAGACCCAAGCTGGAAACATCATGCCTATACCCCAGGTTAAATCCACCTCGGTCGTATGGAACGACTTTTCGATCATCGTTAATTAAGGGGTCAAAAATTTTGGAATCTTGCACAAGCAATCCGGCCGTAACCAATGCCTGTGGAAGATTTAGCATGCTCAATCTGACGCTGGCATTAACATCGAGTCCTACGACCCTGCCATCTCCAACATTACCATTGGTGGATTCTAACTGCGTTGGAGAAGGAGAAATATCGATTCGGCCGATGTCATCTTCAAAGTCGTAATAGAAAAGTCGGGTATTCACCACGCCACCATCATTGGGTAGCCGATAATCGAAATAGGCGGTATAGCGCCAGCTCTGCTGCTGTACTAATTCGGGATTACCAGCAATGGTGTCTTGGTCTTCATCCCTTTCATTGGTGTTTGCTGAAAAATCTGCAAAGCTTAGTTGCGCAACAAATTTTTCCAAAGTAAATCGAAATTGAGATGAGTTATTCAGGTCATAGCGAAAATCGAATTTGGGTTTTAGAAAATCGAAATCTCGCTTGTTGTAAATATCACCGGATTGTTCGATCTCAGAATATTCTGCAACTAGAGAACTTTCTAAAGACATACGCGGATTAATACGCCAATTGTGAACGGCAAATCCCTCATAACGAATTTCTTCTACGGTGGAGATCGCATTCGGTAAATCAACCGCTGTTAAACCGCCATGCTGCTCCGAATGTTCCCCGCCGAGCGGTAAGCCCAATAAGAGCGCAGAGTCTTGAGTAGTTTGTGCGCCCTCGACTCCTACTTCTATGCCCTGATCTGCTGCCACATTCCAGGTATAGGACGTCCGCACTATTTTTTCCTGGTAACTACTATTGGAATCTAGAAATAAATTTTTGTTTTCTATGTCACCCAAATTTGCGATATCGAAGCGCTCCCGCGTGGTATCGCCAACTCTATCATTAACGATAAACAATAATTTGTACTTCCCGCCGTTGGCAAAGTTGCGTTCATAGTCACCTCCAATTTCCCAATTGTAGGCCTCTGCGGGAACTCGCTCCCGCTCATAAGTGACTATAGGACTCGCTCCGTTATAGTCGGTTATTTCACGAAGTAGTTTGCTGGGCGGATCAGTTTCACCATAAAGCAGATTTAAGGCAATGCGATCGCCATTGTTGAAATCCCAGCTTAAATTGGAATTAAATCTGTAATTGGTTTGATCAATCTCCCGCTCTAACTCAATTATTTCATTGAAGTTAAGATCGGAATGCATACTTAGCTCTAACGATTCTTCAACCCGATACCCTGGAGCCATATCTGCGCTAACTAAGTAGTTAAAACTACCGCTTTGCCCTGTTAGGGAAAGTGTCGCCTCCGGTTTTACTGAGCCGTCCTGAAAATGCCGCATACCCAGCTCGACTCCATAGCTGGATCCGGAAGCAGACTCCAGCAGTACGATATTTATTAGTTGGCCGGAATTTTGAACATCCAAGTCGCTGGAAGTACCGCGGACAAGTTCAATGTATTCCACATCTTCTGCGGCGATTCGATCCAGTTGGCTGCGGGCTTCATTGGCCTTTCCCGCCAGGCGTTTTCCATCGATTAGAATCTGTGATGAGCCACCGAGCCCGCGATTTCCGCCACGAAAACGACTTTCCAGCTCTGAAGTCGCTCCACCCAAGGCCAGATCGATACCGGGTATGCGCTCCAGCATGTCGTTCACCGATACCGGTGAATACTGTGAAAAATAAGAAGCGGGATAGGTGACGGTAGAATCAGTCCCTGTTATTTCATCCTGCCCGAAGACTGCTACCGGCAGCATCAAAATAAGACCGGTGAAGGCTCTGCTTAGTGGCCTTGATAAGATAATTTTCTTTTCCTAACTAACTGTTTAGATTGAATATTCGGAAGTTTTGTTTGGGCTGCATCATAGCACTAATCCCACTGAATTTCCTGAGCCTCTACGATTAGTCTTCCCCAAAGGTCAAACCAGCGAGGAAGGCTTTAAGCGCCGTACAATTTCTGTAAGCTGGAGATCATGATTGAAATAAAATTCGGAGAGCGCGGGATGAAAATAAAAACACTATTGCTAATATTCGTAAGTTCTCTGCTCTTATTAAGTTGTAGCGAGCAATCATCGCAACCAGATGTTGCGGCGCAAAACACGGTCAGCGAACCCTCTACCCCAATCGCCAGTAACGTAATCAGCGGCACCGTATCGAGTAGCGCGGGAACCGAGGCCGGGATTTGGGTAATCGCCGAAACTGGAGAATTCGACACATTCTTCGCCCGCATTGTTGTTACCAATGAACAGGGTCGCTATTTGATTCCTAATCTTCCCGAAGCTGAGTATCAAGTCTGGACCCGCGGATACGGCCTGGCCGACTCTCCTAAATTAAATGGTAGACCTGGCACCGAAATTGATTTGCAGGCAGTTACGGCTGCCGACGACGCAGTAGCGGCGCAAGTCTATCCAGCAGCTTATTGGTATTCGATGATGGGCTTGCCGAGTGAAGATGAACTGGAAAATGTGGCAGGTGGTTTGAATGCCTACCTTACCTGGATGAAAAACATGGGCTGCGTTGGCTGTCATCAACTCGGCCAGGAATCAACCCGTACAATTTCACCGGCTCTAGGTGATTTCGAAACTCACGAAGAAGCATGGATGCGCCGCGTACTATCTGGCCAGGCTGGCCAAGGAATGTTTAATCAATTAGCTGGAAGATTAGATGGCGTGCCATTTAAATACCTGGGTGATTGGACTCAACGAATCGCAGATGGCGAATTGCCGCACGCCAAACCAGATCGACCTGCGGGCATTGAGCGCAATGTAGTAGTTACCGTCAGGGATTGGTCGAACCCACAAGCCTACATGCACGACCTGTCTGGTACAGATCGCCGTGATCCAACCGTAAATGGAAACGTACCCTTGTATGGCGCGCCAGAATTAAGCACCGATGAATTTCCAGTATTGGATCCAGTAAACAACACTTCCTGGGTAATTAATGCACCAGTTCGAGATGCAGACACGCCAACAACTGCCTCGACTCCGCCTTCTGCACTTTCACCTTACTGGGGAGACCAGGTTATCTGGGACAGCAAGGCAAATGCGCATAATCCGATGTTGGATCAGGCTGGCCGAGTCTGGTACACAGCGCGCATTCGCGGCCCTGACAATCCAGATTTTTGCAAAGCAGGCTCCGCTCATCCATCGGCACAACTGTTTCCAACCGAAAGGGCTGGCAGACAGTTATCTATGTACGATCCAGAGACTGAGGAATACACCTTTATCGACACCTGTTACAGCACTCACCATTTGCAGTTTGCCTATGATCAGAACAACACCTTGTGGACAAGCGGCGGCGGTAACGTGGTGGGCTGGTTGGATACAGAAGAATTTCTGCGCACTGGTGATGCTGCCGCTGCTCAAGGTTGGTCCCCATTGATTCTAGACACCAATGGCAACGGTCAGGTGGATGAATGGAATGAGCCAGGTGAAGCCGAAGATCCGGAGAAAGATACCCGCGTACGAGCAGGATTCTATGCAGTAATGCCTAATCCTGCGGACGGCTCGATCTGGGGCTCTAATGCCTTTGCCTATCCTGGTTCAATTGTTCGCTTCGATCCGGAAACTGGCCTTGGCGAGAAATACAACGTGCCTCTACCTGGTTTTGCTTCCAGAGGAGCAGACATCGATAAGAATGGCGTTATCTGGGTGTCCTTAGGCAGTGGCCATCTTGGTGAATTCGATCGCAGCAAATGCACCGGCCCTCTGAATGGGCCAACTGCTACTGGTGATCATTGCCCCGAGGGCTGGACCTTCCACCAGCTGCCCGGACCAGGATTTAGAGATTTACCCGATGACAGTGTCGAGTCCAGCTATTACACCTGGGTTGACCAGCACAATAGCCTCGGCTTGGGAGAAGATGTCCCGATTGTTACTGGTAACTTGTTCGATGGCGTACACGCACTAGTCGATGGAGAATTTCAGACTCTACGCGTTCCCTACCCCATGGGTTTTTACACAAAGGGATTCGAAGGGCGCATCGATGATGTCGATGGAGGATGGGCAGGACGTGGAATCTGGGTGCCAAGTGGAGATCGAACCCCTTGGTTAAAAGAAGGCGGACAAGGAACTAAACCACTAGTCGTTCACTTTCAGGTTAGACCTGACCCCTTGACTCCCTAATGCGTAATTCCGGCGAGCTATCTCTAGAATGGCGATAGCTCAACCAGATTAGAAACTGTAATCCGAACAGCAAAGCAGCTGCCAATAAGTGAGTCGGTTGCACAAAAGCTGGCATTCCCAGATGCCCCAGCGTGGCACCTGAAACAACACTTAGGCCGATGACTAGAATCATGGCAAAGGTAAGACGAGTTAATACGTGTTGCCAACCTAATGAATTCACAAGCAGACGTGCGAGCCACAGATTCGCCACCAGCACCAATGCAGAAAATGAACGATGCACTAGAAAAAACCAGGGCATCGCCTCTATCCAGCTCGAGCGCAACGCTTCTCCCTGAGCTTCCCGAATAAAATCTGTCATCTCCCGGACCTGAGTACCCATAGCAACCTGAAGCACCGTCATTCCCAATACAACATAGAGCCATAATTCAAAGCGGGAATCGATGCCAGTTACAGGTTGTCTTGCCATCGCACCGCGTCTAGCCTCCGCCAGGGCGAACAATAAGGTACCGACGATCGCCAGCGCCATTAGCATATGAATAGTTATCATACCGGGCTGCAGGTTTGAGCTGACTACTTTTGCCCCCAACCATCCTTGGAAACCAACCATCAAAAAAGCCGCTACCGACGCAACAAATATCGAGTTATTCATCCGTCTTAATGGCCAGGAATACAGAGCAGTTAAAAAAATTAGTAAGCCAATGGTTACCCCTACCAAGCGATTTGTGTATTCGGTCCAGGTCTTAACCACGTTGAAACGAGTATCGGCATAACCCAGTTCGGCATAGACTTCCTGATAATTATTAGGCAATTGGGATTCATGAGTAGGCGGGATCCATTGTCCGAAACAGGTAGGCCAGTCGGGACAGCCCATACCAGCACCTGAAGCCCGCACGCTGGCACCCACGAGAATTAAAAAGTAGACCGCCGCTAGAGTAATCAGAGCAACACGGCGAAATCGCAGTAAAGATTGCTCGGTCTCAGGTAAGGATGCTGGGCTGGTCATTGATTAAATTCGCAGAATTACGGGTGCTATATAGAGGCGGCGCAAGCATAAACCAGAGGAAATCCAACTGCAATGAAAGTGCAGTTTTAAAATTTAGTTACGCAAGCTTTCAAGTAATTGCGCCGATGCATAACCATCCATTGGCATGTTTATACTCTCTTGGAAGGCGCGAATTGCAGCTCTGGTTTGCCTGCCTACTCTGCCATCGGGCTGTCCAGAATCGAATCCAGAAGCATTCAACAATTCTTGCAATTCCATGACGTCTGCCACACTCATTGCTTGCTCATTTACTGGCATGCGCTGAATTGGGCCGGCCCCTGTATAACGATCTGCCAGGTGCCCAACGGTTAATGCATAATAAGTAGAAGGGTTGTATCCCATTGTGGCGCGAAAGTTTTGATAGCCGAGAAACGCAGGACCGCTCGCACCGGCCGGCAGTACAACAGAAGCGTTCATGTTCGCCACGGGAATCGGGTTGCCATTTAGCTGGGTAATGCCCAACTCCTGCCACTCTTGCAGAGGTTTACGTGTGCGCGTTCCCACCAAGCTGAAATCGAAATCATTCGGCAAAACTACTTCTCTGCCCCATCTTTCATCCCCTCGCCAGCCTAAATTGGAGAGGAAGTTTGCGGCTGAGTGAAAAATATCTGGCAGGCTATTCCAGATATCGATGCGGCCATCGTTATTGCCATCCACACCGTATTCATAAAAAACCGAAGGTAAAAATTGCAGTTGCCCCATGGCGCCTGCCCAGGACCCACTCATGTTATCGGCGGCAATATGCCCTTCGTCGATTATTTGTAAGGCTGTCAGAAGTTCTCTTCGAAAAAATGCAGACCGGCGCGGATCATAGGCCAGTGTTGCCAATGCCTGTAGGACTGAAAATCCTCCAGTAGCTCTGCCGTAATTACTTTCAACCGCCCAGAACGCAACCAGATAATGAGGCTGAACTCCGTATCGTTGTCGAACTTCTTCCAGCAGGGCCGCATGCTGTTGTAGCAAATTCTGGCCGCGACTTATTTGATTGGCTGTAATTCGCAGTGACAGATAGCGAGTAAACGTTTGCACAAATTCTGGTTGACTGTTGTCCAGCTCCAGGACTCTCTCTAGCGGAGCCTCCAAGCTATCCAGTGCAATGAGAGTGGATTCGCTAATACCAAGAGCTAGCGCTTCGGTTCGCAACTCTTCAAGCCAATCATCGAATGATTGATCTTGAGCATTGACGGGGAGGCTTAATGTCAGCGATAGACAAAAAGAAACGAGAACGGCAGACACTGATTTCATGCCTGCATAATAATGGATTACCGATGGAATGAAAATCCGCGCGAAACAGAATAACTCGCTCGAAAGCTGCTTAATCGCACAATTACTATGCTACAGCAACGTGATCAATGTAGTCAGATACTTTTTGCTCGTCTTTTTCCGAAAGCGAGACGAAATTTAGACCAAGATGATAAATGTCCTGACTTAAGCGACGACAATTAGATACATTACATGTCGACTTTATAGGCTTGCCATTCTTGTCACGTTTTTTGGAATTCGGCACTGCAAACTCCAGTTCGAAATCGGGATAGAGTCCTGCTTCCGATTTAAATTTGGCGAGTTGTTCGATCAGCTGATGGCGGCATTCAATCTGAATACCCGCCGGAGATACATTAATCAAACTGCCGTTGCGAATTACTCCAGCAATTTGAATATTTACTTCTCCACCGATTTCTACTCGAGGATATTTTCTGCGCTCACTATTCATAGGCTATCTCTAACTAAAACCCATTTTATAATCTTAGTATTGATTGCAGAGTATCTCAGATCAAATTATTGAATTCATGAACTAATACACATTTTTAAAATCTGACAGCTAACCCCAGATTTGTGGGAAATCCTGGAATTTATGTGCCTGCAGGCCACGCTGCGCTTGTTCCCCCAAAATTCTTGCTATAAAGTCAAAAAATGCAGAAGAGTCCTACACGCACTCACTCGATATGCACCAAGATTCTCACAGCTATTACGTTGTGCTGGGCATTTGCTGCACAAAGTGCAGAAGTTTCTGCCGTCAGGGAATACGCAGAAACTACTGAGCGTGCACGTTACTCCGAATTGTTGGCGGAATTTGGCACCAATAAGGAATTGCCACCGGGCTATGAATTGCAAGTCTTATTGGCTTTGAGCCATTACCCCGACCTCAAATCAGTGAAAATTAGATTTATCATCGATGATGTAGGCATCCCGCTATCTTCAAGACCTCTGTGGACTTCATTGTTGCGCTCAGCCAAAAATCGAACCTATCTGGTAATCATTGACGATCACCTGGATGGACCCAGAGATGTATTGCTACTCAAGAATCAACCTTTCAATGCTCAGGTGGGGATTATTGGCCATGAATTAGCCCACACCGTGTACTACCTGGACCGATCCTTTTTTGGAATCGCGACAGATGGAGTTTGCCAATTGACTGATTGTCGAATCAATTTTGAAAGAAACACAGATAGAAGACTAATAAGCCATGGTTTGGGTTGGCAACGTTACGATCATGCTCTGTTTGTCCGCGGTCGCTTCGCGGCATCGGCTGAAGCAGCCGCCAACATCGAGGGTGGTGGCGGTGCCTATATGAGTCCAGCTGAGTTACTTAGGATTATCGAGGGCAACGCTATCTACGCCGAATAATTACTAGCCAAACAAATTGATATAGGACTCAGCAATTCCGAATTGGCTATTCAAGTTTGAATCGATTCCAGCCATTCGGCGCAGTGCAACGTGAATGTGTTCAGGAGTTAAAGTTACACCATTCGGATCAAGCTGCAGCGATTGCGGATTTATGCTTAATGCTTCAACGTGATCATTGGTTCCCCCGATAACACGATTGCCTCTAACACCCGCTCCCATCGCCATGATGCTGATTACATTCCAGTGATCCTTACCGTTACCGTCGTTGTAAAAGGGTGTTCGACCAAAATCCGAGCCCACGATTACGGTCACCCGATCCTGTAAATCGTTTTGTTCGATTTGCGTCCAAAGGTGATCGATACCTTCTAAGAGTTCAGTCAATCGACGACTGTGATTCTGATCATGGTTACCGTGGGTATCAAAACCACCCATGTGCATATTGGCACTTACCGCGATACCACTCGAAAATGCTGCGACCGCAACTTCCGCCTGACCTTCCAAGCCACTGGATACTCGTTCCGGCAAGAGCTGAACCAATCGATTCAAGTTATTGTCTCCAACCCTGGACATCAACAACTCATTCATCTGTTGCTTCTGTAGTGGCAGTGTCGAAGCATTCACTAATCGATTTAGTCGATCTAACCGCGCTTTCTCAATCTCCGCATAAATCGAATCATCAAAGTAAGGCGACTGCTCTCCTTGTTCTTCCCAGGGGCGCGACGCATTAGGAAAGGCGAGCTGCTGAAATACTTCGCCTTCACCGATGCGCGCCGGCGCCACCAAGGAAGCCGTATTGTCATATCCACCATTGCTGATGTATGCCAAGGGCTCGGTTGGCGCGCTTGCCGCGGCCGCTATCGCACCAAAGCTGGGATAGCCATCTTCAATCTTGCCACTCCAAACATAACGAGATCCTGCGTCATGGTTGTTAGTTTGGGTGTCCACGCCGTTAATGACTAATAAGCGATTGGCATGTTTCGGGAAAAAATTCGCGAAGTGGCCTGTTGAATTTGCATCCGGCGGATCTATTTGCGTGGGATAGGATGAAGGGAAAACAATATTACCCGAACTTGTTATCGCGCTAACCGAATAGTTATTAACCGGACCTCTACCATCGAGCCGGGGTCGATCTCCCTTCGGATCGATGAAATAAATAGGATCCCATCCGCCGCCAGCATTGACGGAAATCCAGAATCGATCAGGCGCTGCTGATTGAGCATTGCTCAATGAAAACGGCATGGCCAAACTCAAGCCTGAACTGCCGAGATATTTTAAAAACTGTCTTCTGTACATAAGCGTTCTCCTCTTCTATCGCCATACAGCTAGCTATAGAAAAACTTGTAGTCCGCCAGTAAATAGGCAACAACAGCCATCCAGGACCGAATTACATATTGTCGATCTTCTCTTAGTCGATCATCTTCAGATAATTCGTTACCGTCTAAATCTTTGGTGCGATCACAATCACTAGGCAAGCGCGTTAAATACCACTCGCCACCACCATTCAAAATTATCTGGCGACCACGGTTCAGAGTATTCATGAAGAGGTCTTCGCTAACCTGATATTCTGGTGAACCGATGGCAACTCGTTCGCCGAGCAAGTATTCATGTAGAAACTGAATGTTCTGACGAATTTGCGACATTGACGTGGAATCAATATTGCCAGCCTCGTTATAAGGACTGGTTTCATGATTGACGTACCTGAACAGGCGCCGCTGTGATTCGGGCAACCAGAAGTCGTGTGGAACTGCATAACAGGATAATTCGTTGGCCATTCGTAATTGCATGGCGCCCATCAAGCCGTTTGGCGAAGTCAATCGAGTTGTAATGCTGTCAGAATCTATACCACCATAGATTTGATGAAAGTTGATTCGCAGTTTTGAAGCCCAGTAGCTGTTCTGATCCTTGTAATAACTATCCATTGAACGACGCCAATCGAAACCAAAAAGGGAATAGATTTTTCGATCGAGTTGTTCAGGAGAGAGTAAATAGCTGGCACCGGTTAGCGCGTGCGCATCTTCATTGGCATTGCTGGTTAGACCCTTTGCTCGCCAATAAGGACTCATCATGACTTCCCTTACTAATGTTTTAAGGTTGTAACCATCATTGACAAAACTCGTTTGCACATCGTTAAGCAAGGTACGCTCTGCAATAAAAGCATCAATTTCAGACTGCGAAGCATTGGCATCATCCGGTGACTTGAGCGGTTCCTTACCGGTCAATCCGTTCACCATGATCCGAGTCACCGCGCGAGGAAATCTGGGATCGGCAGCTATTTGCCTGCCTAACCACTGCAAGGAAGAATCCACATTTCCAGACAGAGGCATAGGTGCACCATTAAATCCTCTCGGTTCCATATCCGTGTACCAGCCGTACTTAGATAGGCGGGCTGGTCTATAGCGGCCTTTGTGATCCCAGTTTTGGAAAATGGAAGCAACTGGATCGAGTACGGAATGACATTTCGAACATTCAGGATTGTTGATCGTGGGAATCGGCGTAGTTATGTCTACCGAATTTCCCGGTCTGACTCCCTCAATGGCGAGTATGTCAGTATCCAAAAACAAGTCGAACACGATCCTTGCTCTACCCCTGTTCCGATTAGTTGAAGTCGTTGGATATCGATTTAAAAACATATGGGAAGTCAGGATTCCAGCATGGGGAATCGACCGCGTCGTGACCGGCCTGAATTCGTTAGGGTCATTTGGATTTTCAAAAATTGGCTCACTGACACCGAATGTCTGGGCGGAGTACGGCGACATCATCATATAGTTCGCCGTCAAGATTTGCGTAAATGCTAAATCGTTTTCTACGACATAGTTGATTAACTCGAGTGGTTCGCGAGCAACCGAATCGTTTGTCGCTCGTCTAACATCACTGTACTCATCATCTCGATTATCTTTACCAGGATCGAACCAGCGCTTGTTTGGATAATCATCACTGCTTAGCAGTTGCAGAGCTGCTTCCGAACCATTGCGCGAATGGTATTTATCGGTAAGCAAATAATCATTCCAGATTTCAGACAACCGGTCGTAAAAAGCATCCTCGGTCATCATGCCGTTTATCACTTGTCTCAATCCTCCGGACCCAGCCACGGAAATAGCCTGAAATTCATCAGCCCTGGGGAGACGACCCACCAATTGCTGTGCCGCACGCCTTAGTGCTGCTGAATCATCTAGCAACTGAATGAACCCAATAGACTGGGAAGAGATTTGTTGATTCGATGCATTAAATGCGGCAAGCACGTAGTCAGCCACTGAATTCGCACAACCAATATCGCAGCTAGTAGCCTGCCCTAACGGCATTGTGTCTCGAATGTAGTTTGCGAGCGCCGAACTGCTGCTACAGTTCGCGCAGGAAATTAGCGAAGGTCCAGATCCGGTTCCTGTGCCATTGGCTGCGTGACAGTTACTGCACATATCATCATACAACGGTGAGGCTTCGACATTTGAAGTTGATGCGGGTTCTTGATTAGAGCCAGGATCAGGCGGATTAAGATGTTCTGCATCTGTAATATTAAAAACTATTTGCCCATCTTGGGACACAAGGTCTAGTTGCACCGCGTAGAGATCACCAGATTCCAATTCCACCTCGTCTATTTCAAGACTCATGTCTGAATCATTGAACGAGCCGGAATTAGAAATAGATAGCGATGTTTCTGTTGCAGTCTCAAGGACTAAAAGATACTCGTTCGTATACTCGATACGAAAAGTTAACTCCATCGCGCCGAAACCATCTAGATCAATGCGGGGTACATATAAGTATCCATTTGAAATTGTGGAACGGCTGGCATTGGCAGTGTTTAGGCACAACAAAACTAAAAACAATACAGAGAAAGTTTTACTTAAATACTTAACCATAAAAACTCTCCTTCCAATTTCAAAATTCGATAATTGGATCGTGAGGATTATTATTGGTTAGAGTGAATAGCGAGCGTGAGTATCTAGCTCACATAACGGTGGAGATATTTTAGAAATAGGGTTAACCGGATCACAGGAATAGCAAAATATGGCAGGAATAAACAAATACTAAACAATTAACTAATAACTGTGATGCAGTTCAATACAAATACCTGCATAAGCTAAGCTTTCAGATAACAATGTGATCATAAATGTTTGATTTTATTGTGTGATATCTGGCGCTAAGTGTTTATTTAGAAACGAAGGTTATGAAACGATCTTTACTAGCACCGTGACAGAATAAGACTATGGCTGTTCAATGCTCGCCTTTTTCATTGTCTAGTCTTGCTACTCCAGAGCGAAAACTTTGAGCGCCGGGCCATTGCGAGACAGATTGCGAATCACATTATCATCTCCACCAAGAAATCCATTCACGACGCCAATCCATACATTAGCATTAATGGTAGGTGTGCCTATTGCCACTGCCACATATTGAGTTTCTCCGACCTGGAAGGTAATGGGAAACGAAGCAGGAATATCACCAAGGTCGGTTTCCCATAAGACTACTCCGGTTGCCTCATCCAACGCCTTAAACGACTCATCCAAGGCACCAATGAAAACGACGCCACCAGCTGTAGAAAGCGCGGCGCTGGTGGGAGGTACGACTTCGCGGTGGCTCCAGACAAGTTTTTGAGTTTCTACGTTAACTGCTTGCCAACGACCGAATCTGCCGTCACTGCCAGCCAGCGGGCTCGGCATTGGTCGCATCGCCGCTCCGGTTGAGAGAATTCCGCCTTGACCAGTAGGTCCACCATCCATACATATTTCAGCAATCGGAAGAAAAAGAATCTTACTCTGAGGATTGTAGCTAGCGGATTGCCAATTTCGACCACCATTGGCAAACGGGCAGAGCAGATGGGTATCTTCCGCATTCGGCGTGGCTGCGGGACTAATGGTCTTTGCTCCCGTTTCCGGATCGATCGCAGTTACTATGTTTTGCAGGCCCAGATCAATGGAAAAAAGATATTCTCCGGTCGCGGCGTCCAGGGCATCATAAAGGGCCATTTTGCCAGCAGTTAGAACGATTTTTCGCTCTACTCCACCGATATCAAGTTCAATCAGTTGTCTCTCGTAAACCCAATCCAGATCCCATTGATCATTAGCGATATGCTGAAAATACCAAACCAATTCGCCCGTGCCCGGCCGCAAAGCAATCGTGGAATTGGTATACAGCGCATCATTAGAAACTCCATTCAAGTTCACTGGTCGCAGCAATGGTTCGGTGTTATAGGTTGGAGCTAGACCAAAATAAACCAAATCTAATTCTGCATCGTAGGAACCGGGAACCCAAACCGAGCCTCCACTGCGCTGCTCCAGTGGAATATCATTCCAGGTATTGCCGCCTGGCTCACCCGGTCTTGCAACCGTATTAAATCGCCAACTCTCATCACCGCTCTCTAAATCGATACCGACGATAAATCCGCCACCAGGAACCATTGTGGCTGTTACGCCTTGAATAAGAGTATCCCCGGCCACCACCGGCGCTCCACGCAACGCATACGGAAGCGGTCCCGCCTGGGTAGCTTCAATTCCCGTATCCCACAAGACTGCGCCTGTTTTACTATCAAGGGCCACTACATGCAGATCCGCCGTAGGCATTAAGACCTTATTGCCATGCAGCGCTATACCAATCTTGGAACTCGCCGCGGCCGATGATTCATGTTGATAGCGCCACAGCTCATTGCCATTGCGTGCATCCATTGCTAGCAGAGTGTCTCGTGTACTTAATAAGTACATCACGCCGTCATGGACCAGCGGCGTAGGAGTATTGGGACCAGTTTCTAATTCAACATCCCAAGCGAGAGATAAATCTCCTATATTGGAAGACGTGATTTGATTTAATGGACTGTGGCCATAACTGGCATAGTTTCTTCTCCATATCAGCCAGTCTTGCGCGGGTGGGTTTTCCAGCATAGCGTTGGTGACTTCACTCAAACTCCGCAAGATTTCATCGGAGGATTGTCCATGGCTAATGGAGCTAAAAGTTCCAAGTATCAAGAAACAGGCGATTGAAAATTGACGAATTCGCTCTACCCTGGATTTTTGCTTCATTTCTCCCCCTCTCCAATAAAATTGCCACGATTCAGCGCCGATGTTGCGGCACTACGGCTAAAAACTCAAAGATATTTAACAGAGCTATCGAAGATTTACGCTAAATAGCAGCACGTAAATACAGGATTAGAGACTATGCACGTAATTAATCGATATTTTGTGAGAATTGCCGTTTATCCTGAGCTAGTCTTATTACTAGGTAAGCCGATATCGGATCATCGGTTTGAGAGCAAAATTAAGTAATAAATACAATTACATAGCTGGATTTGGACAAGGCAAAAGATCACAGAAAATACCTGTTGATCAACCGCAGTATCCAGAGCAACTACAATCTGTAGAATCCCTCCAACTGTGTATTTTTGATTTGCAAGGATCGCCAAATGAATTCTGAAATATACTCAGCTAGCGTCAGTAATCTAATGCCAAAAAAACCTCTGGTCTACATAGTCGACGATAACCTCGAACAAGCCGAAGTTACGACTAAATTACTTGCGCGCGAAGGATTTGACACAGTGATTTATGAGTCAGGCGAACGATTCCTAGAACTCCCTAATTTTTCTGATCAATCCTGTGTACTCCTGGATAATCACATGCCTGGCGGTATGTCGGGATTAGATGTGCAAGAAGAACTGGCTCGCCGCGATGCTCATATTCCTATTGTCTTTATGAGTGGCGACAGTGAATTCCGCCATGTAGTAAAAGCAATGAAATCTGGTGCTCACGAGTTTCTGCAAAAACCCTTTAGTTCTTCTGAACTTTATCAAAGCATCAATGCAGCGATTGAAGAAAACAAGGTTGTTTCTCAAGAGGTCGAACGCCAGAAAGAGCGAGATGACCGTATTGGCGCTCTGACAGCAAGAGAAAAGCAAGTTCTCGAATTACTCAGTCTAGGTTTTACCAACAAGATGATCTCGAAAGAGCTTTCAATCGTCGTAAGCACAGTGGAGTTTCATAGAGCCAATCTAATGAGTAAGCTGCATGCCAAATCTCTTGCTGATTTGATCGCCATTTATCGTGGTGGCGCCCAAGCTAGTTAGTCTCAGCAGGACTTATTGCCTTTTTTAGCACCCTTCCCAAACCGAGAAGTAGTTCAAAGTTTTCTGTAGGAATTCAACCTACAATCCCCCGCAGATTATGGGAGCAATTGACGAGTAGATAGTTGTTCCCTATTTCAATTAATAAGGGTCTGGACAAAAAGGCCTATAAATTTCTGGTCTGTGCTATGGGTCCAATTGTGTTAGCAATTGATGATGATCGCTCAAGTCAAATATTGATGAGGGCACATCTTGAAGACGTACAATTCTGCTCCGAGTTTATTGGAAAAAGTAATGGCAGGGACGCCCTTTCCTATTTGCAGGATTTGATTGTCGCTCCTTCTCCTAATCTCCCCGATTTGATTCTTCTAGATATTCATATGCCTGAGATGTCAGGCTGGGAATTTCTGGATGCAATCGCACCTATCATGGAAAAGTACACACCCTCGCCTGTTATTGTTTTACTGTCTGCTACTAACACAGTGGACGATATAGAAAGGGCGAAAAATCATCCAGCCATTCTAGATATAACTACAAAGCCAATCTCAAATGAATATTTGAATTTCTTGAAACAAAGAGAGGAGTTGAGTGATTTATTCGCTAAGAGTGCTGAGTATTAGCGCTCTTGTTCTCTAAAGACAACGAGCAACGCTTGCGTCTAACTCTTTAAATCCCACCGGCTTGAACAGAAAATTTTTGATGCCCAATTCTTCCGCACCTTCCTCAGTAATATCATCACTGTATCCAGTCATCAGAATTATAGGTATTTCAGGCCTGAGACTCAGTACTTTTTCGGCAAGCTGTTTACCAGTTAAAGCCGGCATCGCCTGATTGGTAATTACCAGGTCGTAAGCACCAGGTTTTGACGCAAAGGTTTCTAACGCGGCGTCGCCACTGACGCAGTAGGTGACTTGATGACCTTTACTCAGGAGATGCTGCTTGTAGAGGTCTCCAATCTCGGTGTCGTCCTCTACTAAAAGTATGTTTCCATTTTTTCTTACATCTGGAATTGCAATTACGGGCGCTACTGACTGCATGTTTTCAGAAAGCGGAAACTTGATCGAAAACTCAGATCCTTTATCGAGGTCACTCTTCACCGATATGTTTGCATTATGATTCTCTACAATTCCATGAACTGCTGAGAGCCCCAAGCCTGTACCTTTGTCAACTTCTTTTGTAGTGAAGAATGGATCAAAGATACGACCCAAACATTCGGCATCAATACCGCAACCATCATCTTCTATAGTCAGAAGAACGAATTCCGAACTTCCTGAATTCAGAGGCTTAACTTTTACCTTGATTTCTCCTGCATGCTCCCCGATTGCGTGATTCGCATTAGTGCAGAGATTGATGACTATCTGGGAAATCTGCGTTGCATCACCAGAAATCAGAGGAATATCCTCATCAAGATCTGTAGTAATATTCACATTCTTAGGAATGCTTGCCCGTACCATTGCCAGCGCCGCTTTAACTTCTTTGCTCAGGTTAATAGGCTGTAACGCCACCGACTCCATGCGACTGTAGGTCAATATCTGTTTTACCAGACCTGCCGCCCTTTCACTGCTTTTAATAATATTGTTAATAGAATCTTCAGTATCAATATTTTGTTCTTTCTTAATTTTCATCATCTCCGCATTGTTTAGTATGACGGTGATAATGTTGTTAAAGTCGTGGGCGATACCTCCTGCCAATGTTCCTAAGGCTTCTATTTTCTGATTGTGATATAGCTGCGCTACCAACGTCTGCTTTTCCCCTTCTGATATCTGCCGCTCTTCAATCTCAGTCCTAAGTTTTTCCTCAACATGTAGAAGCGAATTAACAATAATCCCAGTGCCACTGGCTATGCATAAAACTGCTATAAGCGAAACGATCCAATGGAATTCCAAATGCAGTTGATCCATCCAGCTCATTGCCACTTGCATCGTGATGATGCTTGGTGCTATCCACATCAGAAACAAATCAAATAAGTAGACTCCCCCAAACAATAATAATCCAAGAGACAGTAAATAGACCCCGCGCCGGGCTACCTGCAGTTTAGATCTGTCTTGGTACAGTTTGACGCAGGCGAATATCACCGTTGAAACGATGATCAAATCAAACACTGACATCAAAAAGAAGGAACCATACATAGAAAGAACACTTTAAATTTTCAAAAATCCTTTTAGTAATATAGACCTATATCTAAAATTTGAATATAGAATTTCACCAATCTGTGCGTTATGGGGTAGGCATTCAGCACTTAAGAAAACAAGGAATAGAGCTATCTGAAATAGCTTTAACCTGTTGTTTTTTAATGTTTTATTCTTTTTGCAAATTCAATTTCTAGTAGCTCAGACTACTCCCGGACGATTTTGAAGCAAACGACAAACACAAAGAGAATTTATTTGGTATAGCGGGAAAGATTTACTCCAACAACTAGTTAAATTCTAAACCGATCGACGAAACGCTTGAGAATAGACTGCGCTTCCGGAGTATGTTCATGCTCCACCGCAGAAATTAAATCCTGCGCCGATTCCGGAGGAAAATATCCATAATCTTTGTAGACGTGGATGCGAACGATAAACCCTTCCGCGTCTCCCTCGGGATGAAACTGAGTTGCATATATGTTGTTTTTTAAACGAAACATTTGCACAGGACAACTGGCGTTGGTGGCCAGCAATTCACAACCGGGAGGAAGTTTATCGCAAGCTTCTTTGTGTCCTAGTAACACTCGAATAGATTCAGGGAATCCAAGCAATAACGGATCAGTTTTTCCGACTTCGGTTATATCGATGTTTGTTGCGCCCACAGGTTCCCCGAATTTCGTTGAAATCGCTGATCCGCAATAGCTTCCTAAAAGACCATTGCCGGAACAACAACCAAGAAAAGGAAAATCATCCTGTACGACATCATCGAACAAGCGATGAAAATCATCCTCTACTTTCTTTTGAATTTCCGATTTTTCCCCTTGGGGCGTACTAACATTGAAAGGACTACCTCCAACGATTATTCCTGAGTATTCGTTTAAGGATATTACTGGAAGTCCGGATTTCTCAGCTCTCACTCTTCTTACTTCACTGTCTTTCAATCCCCCATAATGCTTTATGGACGCAAACTCATTGTCAGCAGTCTCATCTTCGGGACGTAATTGAATAATTAGAAACGGTTTCGCCATTTTTATATCTTAAAAATTAGACTTGAAATTCTTCGATAGGTTTTAAATCGGCAAGATCAAATTCTTTAGTGTATTTCTTTTTCTCTGCTTTCTTGTTTCTACGCGCCTTCGACTGAAACGCAACAGCTATTCTGGCTATGATTACCAAAACAAGTGAGAGAATTCCCATGCCAAATGCGGAAGCCATACTGCCGACTTGAACCATGAATACCAAGCCTATCGCCAGAAAAATTAGTCCCAGATACAGCGCACCATAGTTATCGGCGTCATAGCCATCGTCTTCACGCAAGATCAGATTGACATCCTGTCCAGTTTTATACTTTAAGGTAGACGTTCCCCCTTCACTTGCCCTTTCTTTATGCAAGGTTCCATCGGATCTCTGATATTCGAAAACTGGATAGAGCGTTTCCTTAATGACTTCTTTCCGCTCGCCGTCAATGGTTTTAGTCTTAACTCTTTTATGTATAACAGCACCTGCTACTTTTCCTTGTATTCTTTCCCCAAGCACCCTCGATAAGACAAACAATCCGAAAAGCAATACTCCTACCAGGAACAGAACAAAACCCAAAAGAAAAGTCATTGCGAATGCTTCAGCAAAGATGGACTGGATTACAAATTCAAATACAGCTGCAATATTATCCATGGATGTTCCTTAAGAACTTCTAACTTTCTTCAGTTTCTGTTATCGGCAGGCAATAAAAAAGGGTCCAATTTTGGACCCTTATTGCTTTCAAGTAGTACTAATTTGGCAATCGGTAAGCAACCAGCGCTCCAGGATAATCGACTCGTGAGCTGCCTATTTGCACGACGATATACTGCTTATCGCGATGCATATAAGTCATCATGCCGTATTGTCCAGGCGCTGGTAATGGAACCGAACCTACCACTTCTCCAGACATTTTGTCTCTGGCATTGAGGGTAAGTGGTGCATCTGGCTCCATTTGTGCCATGCCTTCGCTCAAAGCTCGTGTTTGCACTAACAGATCTCCGGCAACGATTTGAATTGACCAACCGACGCCACCGACATTGGGCACATCGATATTCTGCAACAGAGGGTGGTTATCATATTCAGCTGGAGTTTGTCCCACTGGTACAGAGAACATTTTATCGCCTGAATTCATCTGGTAGGCCGTAAGCTGATTATTCATCCGTTTATAAATAGGCAATCCATCGATGGTTCCGAGTCCACCACCTCCGCCAGGCAACCAACCAACTACCGTTGTGCCAGTGGTTGGCGTGCTGTTGGGAGTCGCCCCGCCTTCACCTGGCTCGGGATAATTTGGATTATCACGATCGACACCATTCGTTGGGCGCATGAAGCCTGGCGCAAAACAATTGCGACGGTGAGAGTTGTACATAATCCCCATAGTAGGATCAGCGGCTGGTGGGTGAGAAATTATGTTTCCGCCTCCGAGGCAACCAGCATTGTTAACGAATTCACCTTCATAGGTGTTTGGTAAAGCTGGTACATAGAGTCCACCGGTACGATAACCGTTCAGAATGGTTGAAGCTTGTTCCCTGAGTTCCGGCGTGTAATCAATAAGATAATCTTCCGTTAGACCATCGACAATTATCGTATCGACTGGCTCAGGCCAGGTGGGGAAAGGCTGAGTTGGCGAGGTATAGTTGCCAGGAACTTCTGTTTGTATGACCGGCCTATCTTCAATCGGCCAGATAGGTTCACCTGTGGCCCGATTAAAAGCGAAGACTAATCCTTGCTTGGTGTTTTGAATAGCTGCTGGAATTTGTTGACCATCAATCGTCAGGTCCATCAGTAATGGAGGCGTCGGTAAATCATAATTCCATTGATCACTGCGATGAATTTGAAAGTGCCAGCGGCGTTCGCCCGTCTGCACATCGAGTGCCAGCAAACTTCCACCAAATAAATTATCTCCTGGTCTATGCCCGGCATAAGACTGCACGGTGGAAGCATTGGTAACCAGATACACTAATCCTAGTTCTGGATCAGCAGAGGCTGGAGCCCATGTAGACATATCACCGGAGAATCGCCAGGCATCGTTGTGCCAGGTTTCATGTCCTACTTCGCCAGGGCGGGGTATGACATGGAATTTCCACAACCTTTCACCGGTGGCCATATCGAATCCCATAATGTCACCTGGGACATTTTCAATTCTAGTTTGGCCATAGCTTGGTTGGTGACCAACTAATACAACTAAGACACCATTAACAATGATGGGAGGCGCGGAAGCGGTAACCATTCCCAGCTCACGGGGAATTCCGTAATCAGGATCGTATTCTCCACCGCCTACAACATAATCCTGCCAGGGTCCCCAGTCATCAACCAGGTAAGGGATTAGATCGATAACACCAGTCTCGGGAAATCCACCTACCGGAAACGCACCACCCCAATTCTCTAGCGGTCTTCCAGTTTTGGCATCCAATGCCCAGAGAAAGAACCCAGGTGTGGTTATATAGATCACTCCTTTTCCATCTATCTCGCCATAGGTGACTCCCTTGCCATAGGCCTGGCGGGGCGATCTTTGATGACGAATGGTTTCTGGTTCTCTAAAGGTCCAGAGTGTTTCTCCGGTTGCCGGATCAAGCGCAATAACCTGACGCCTTGGGGTCGCCACGGTATATAAAATACCGTCTACGTAGATTGGCGTGGAACGGGAAAAGTAATCCGGATTGGGACCGAAATTGTCCGTGCGCCAAACCCAGGCCTGTTCCAAATCATTAAAATTATCGCGATTGATCTGGTTCAGGGGTGAATATTTGATGTGACCAATAGTTCCGCCGATGTAGCGCCACTCACCATTTTCAGTGCCTTGGGTAACTTGTGCCTGCAGTACATTGCTTAACAACAACGCTACCGTTACCAGCCCAAGCTTGAATATTTCTCGACCTTGCATTGGCTTCATTTGAGAGCCCTCTTTAGAGGTTTTTAATTATTCAGCTACTTCCAATCACTCGCCGGCTCGTCTGGATCAGACCTTAAAAATCGCACAAGATCAGTGTGAAACTGATCTGGAATTTCAATTTGCGGTGCATGTCCAATACCTGGATAAAGCAAAATGGCTGAATTCTGCAATTGATCTGCGACGTTATGAGCCAGAGTAGGAAAATCTGCTACCAATCCATCTTCTTCGCCACCCAACACTAGTGCCTTGGAATCAATGTGTTGCCAGTCATAAACCACCGGATCGTTATAGAGCATGCCGCCCTGAAGTCTTCTAACCATCGTTAGCCGCGGCCATTCGCCACTAAGTGTTTGTCCATATTGCCGGCGCACAAACTCTAAATGTGCTGGTGGCCAGGCTTCAGGAAAATAGCGTCGATGCCCTGCCAGAATTCCTCGATAACTTGCTGGTGCCAAATCTGCGCCATAAGGATCGTTCCAGGGTCGCCCTTGCCGTTGATCGGTCAAACCAATTTGGTTCACCATGACCACGTGGGAGGTAATATCTGGATAGAGCATGGCAAATCGGCTAACTACCATGCCTCCCATGGAATGGCCCACAAGAGCTACTTCATCGACATTTAATTCGTCTAAAAGCGCCTTCATATTGGCGGCGACGAAATTAAAGTTATAGGGGATTACAGGCTTGGAAGACTTGCCATAGCCAATACGATCAACGGCAATAATTCGAAAACCTTCCGCTGCCAGCGCCTTAAGCGTAGGCGTATACGCTTCGGAATAGAAATTCATGCCGTGTTGCCAGAATATAGTCTGGCCATTGGATCGCCCGGTGGGTGCTACATCCATGTAAGCCAGGTTCATGTCTTGATCGAAGCGGCGAAGTTTTAAGAAATTCACCGGATAGGGATAGTCAATTTCTTCAAAATTAGCTGAAACTGGTCCCCAATCCGCAGGAGGTTCTGTTGGCGGTTCAGCTGGCCATCGATCAGCCGCAATCGCTGTGCTGCTAAGAATTCCTAAAATCAGTATGCCGAGCGTAGAAATGGACCGCTTAAGAATCGCATTCATAGTAAGTAAGCCTTTGTTTTTATTAAAAATAAATTCTAAATATTACTCTAAGGTTGAACAGTGTATTACACAATGAGTAGAAGCAAAAATAAATTCAAACCCGACGAACGGACGAGGCTAACACGTTGATTCTTTGGTAAACTTCGGTCGAGTTGAAACAAACGAATATCACATCCACCTTAATAGGTAACGCTTCATGAAAACAACAGCAAGAGTTTGCAGCGTCTTCCTCGCTAGCCTTTTCCTTATTGCGCCTTTACATGCACAGAACGGGGATTATGAAGTACCCAGAACCGTCGATGGCCACCCTAATCTGCAGGGAGTTTGGGAAAATAACACGATTACTCCAGTAGAAAGACCTGATGTGTTTGGCGACAAAGAATTTTTAACCGATGATGACATCACCTTTTTGCGCGCCGGATTACAAGATATTGAAGACGCAGGAGCAGATGCCTTGTTCGGTGAAGGTGTGATTTCAGCGATTTTTGAAGGCGAAATTAATTCTTACGATCCATCGACTGGCAATTACGACTCGCAGTGGATGGCTGAACGTACCATCCATCGACGTACTTCCCAGATTACCGATCCTCCCACAGGCAAATTTCCTCCACGCACTGAAGAAGCCATTGCCGCTTCCCGTGACTTGGCCGAACACCGCCGCTTACATCCCGCCGACACTTGGGAAGATCGACCCTTAGGTGAACGCTGCCTTAGTTTTGGTGCTCCACGCCTGAGTTCTGGTTACAATAGCTACTGGCAAATAGTGCAATCGAAAGAAACCGTTGCCATTATTCAGGAAATGGCGCACGACGTTCGCATCATCCCTATAGTAGATAAACCACACTTAAACGAAAGTGTGAAACTCTGGCATGGAGATTCGCGAGGCTGGTGGGAAGGTGACACACTGGTTGTCGAAACTACGAATTACTCTGAAGCAAGCAGTAGCAGTCCACGTACCGTAGAGAAGGTTAATGTCGAAAGACTGACACGCATTGGTGACAATGCTTTGCAATATCAGTTTTCTTCAAACGATCCTGGTAATTTTTCTGCATCTTACACACGAGAAATAATTTTTGACGGATCTCCTGACAAAATTTATGAGTATGCATGTCACGAAGGCAACTACGGCATGTATAACATTCTGTCTGGCCACCGTGTCGAGGAAAGATTGGCAGCAGAAGCAAGTGCCAATGACTAGTAAATCGCTATAAATAAAAAAAAGGGTCGCATATGCGACCCTTTTTTATTCACCAATTTAAATCATCGAATCTGACTGGCGATTCCTTCAAGAGTCGATGCTAATGAAAGATACCTGGCACGGCTTCGACCGTTCCTGTCATTACCTTCATCTTCCATTGACTCGGCCAACTCAACCAGCTCGTCTGCGAGACCTCGGTTGTTGGAATTACTAGAAAGAATTCCTTCTGCTTGCTCCAAGGCTGCGTTCAACTGCAGATAGTATCTATCTGCCATCACATTACTACGCAGCAATTGATCGATATAGGCTCTAGCAACAACGGGCACATCAGGCCAGTCTACCCGCTCCTGTGTTTGAGCGTTTACCGTAAGGTTTTCATCCTTTAAAGATGCAGCTGCGATTTCGTTTGCAGTAATAAAATCGCTGGGCTCAAGGGCAAACACATCGAGCCCGCGCGCTATTTCTGTGCCATAAATATGGCCACCGTACCAATAAGTAGACCAATAGCCAGCGGTAATCAGCTCTTCTTCATCGAGTGGTCCACGATCGAAGTAGGCAATCTCAACAGGATTAGTCGAATCGGTAAAATCAATCACTGAGACTCCACCCTGATACCAAGCCTGTACAAAAATGTCTCGCCCGGGCACTGGAATGAGTGAGCCGTTGTGTGCGACACAATTCTCAGTGTCAGTCTGCGGTGCAGACAATTTGTAATGAGATCTGAATTCCAATTGCCCATCGACAATGTCGTAAAAAGCATCGGCGCCCCAAGTTATTGGATCAGACGCGCGACAACGAGGCCGGCCACCGCCGCCCCACTCATCAGTAAAAATTACCTTGGTACCGTCGTTATTGAATGTGGCCGAATGCCAGTAGGCAAATCCAGGATCGATTACTTGATCGATTCGTTCCGGATTCGCAGGATCAGAAATATCCAGCAAGATGCCGTTGCCTGAACAAGCACCAGCGGCTAATCCGACTTCAGGAAAAGTGGTTATGTCGTGACACTGATTCGTCTCACGGGTGTCTTGCGTGTCATCGCCATGATCGCCACCTTCCCAGAGTCCTGCCAATATACCGCTATCAGGATCGGAAAATATGAATGGTCGATTTACGATACGCGCATCTTGTGGACGATCCATTGGAATTTCGATGACTTCGATACGAAACAATGCGGATTCAGGATTTTCAAATGGCGAATCATCTGAGCAACCCGCTAGCTCATCATCATCGCGCACGCCTGATGTTCCTGAAACGTAGACATAAGCCATATTGTCGTTATCAGGCTGGCTTACGACGGTATGGGTGTGTGAACCGCGACAGGTTTGTACTGCTCCGACTTGCAGTGGCATGCTGAAATCACTTACGTCGAAAATTCGAATGCCACGAATTCGTTCCTGGCTGTTTGGTTCTGGTACACCCTGTAAACCACAATCGAGTCGGCCGCGAGTTTCCTGCACAGACATAATGAGCAGGTTACCCACTAAGGAGACATCTCCCTGACCACCTGGACAAACTACTGAGCTCAGTAATTGCGGCGAGCGAGGATTGCGAATGTCATAGGTATTGAAACCATGATAGTTGCCAGCGACCAGATAATCGCCACTGAAGAGTAAATCTGTATTGGAGAAGCTTAAAAGGGAAGGACGTGGATCGGCATTCTCGTCTTCTTCCTCTTCTTCATCCGCAGGTGTTTCTGCCAGAGCACTGGCAGATTCTTCGTTGGCAACCTCTTCTTCCTCTGCGTCCGCTCCATCTGTATCAGGCTCTAGTGTTTCTTCGGGTTCTGGGCGATTAGGTAAACCAGAAGGATTTTCTGGATCGAAAAATCCATCAGGCTTGGGTAAGGAGGCTACTAATTGCAAGTTTAATGCTGCTTCACCGGCGTCACGGAATCCAGGCTCCAGATTGACTCGAGGATCGGGAGAGAATCCCGCCAGCATCAGGTCCATTCTATCGATTTCAGAACTTTGATCGGAAGTCACATCGGAAGTAAAGGCATAAAGCACCGGATCCTGAGCAGCGCCCCTTTGATCCAATAGATTCTCTACCATTTCCAATGCGCCTTCGTGATGTTCGATCATAAATTCCAGAAACAGGCGGTCGAATTCATCTCCGTCTGCTGCCTCGAGCTGCGCCATATCGTCTTCGCTTAGCATGCCTGGCATTAAGTTGAAATCATCAGAATGATGAGCATCCATCCCTGGTGCCTCGAGGTCATGATCACGCAACCAATCTTGCATCATGGATATTTCATCTTCTTGCGAAAGCGAAATGCGTTGCGCCAATAAATCCATTGCCTCTCTATTGGAACGTGATTCAACCAAAGCTGACATTTCCATTGCTTGAGCATGATGCGAGATCATGCCTTGCAGGAACATGACGTCTCCCGCCGAATATTGAATACTCGCCAGATCGGATGCTTGCTCGGCCGTAATAATACGTCCGGGCTGGCCTGGAGCCCCGGGTTGAATAATGGGCACTTGTGCAAAACTTTGGGAAGCAACTAGTGCTGCCAGTATGATTAGCGAACAAGACGCAATTTTTGTATACATAGATTTCATAAATAATTCTCCGTGACGGTTTCCCTACCCCTATTACCAGAACTCTGCATTGTACCTTCTGATGTCAAATTGTGGAGCGCAAACTACCATACTCGGATAATTGACGCTGTAACTAGGATGAAACGCGATCAAAACAGAATATCCTTCAATTTAACTAGGTTCATTGTGCATAAAATACTGAGCTGGACCAGTCCAGATGCCCGTAATACACTGGTTTCGCAAATCTTAATTCCACGCCCACCTGTTGAGAGACCAGATGACTAACTTTAGAAATTTTATCGTTCTGCTATGCGCTCTAATTCCAATCTGGATAGTCGTAGGACAAGACTTTACGCCCAGCGTATTCGACCGGGAAGATGGATTAATCCCACTCAATACCAGTGATCCCAGCTTCGATCCATGGAATCAATTGCGAGACCCGGAAAATGACCCTGACCGCGAACCCGGCCCGTTCTATCCTGGGCGACTGCGTAATGCCGGCGTACTCACTTTTTTCGGCCTGCCTATAGCTATAAATGCGGAAGATCTAACTGCCGGTGAAGTCGATGTGGCGATCCTTGGCGCACCCATCGACATGGGCGTGGGCATGCGCGGCGCCGCATATGGTCCTGGCTCTTTGAGGGAAAGTCTCGGTGTTGGCGGCGGTGGTGGACTGCCACATATGCATACTGGCGTATCCTGGAAGCGTGAGCTCAAGGTAGTCGATTACGGTAATTCACCTATCGATCGCTTTAGTGTTGAACGCAGCATGTTACCGGTACGGGAACTCGTTCGAGAAATTGCATCGACTGGCGCCATACCGTTGATCGTGGGTGGCGATCATTCACTGGAGTATCCGGACGTGGCAGGTGTTGCTGACATCTACGGAAAGGAAAACGTCGGCGTAATTCATTTTGATGCTCACTACGATGCGGCAACAGAAGGATACAGTGGTCACTTAATTTCTCATGCTCAACCGATCGCGCGACTCATAGAGGAAGGTCATGTTTTAGGACAAAACTATATTCAGGTGGGATTGCGTGGATATTGGCCAGGCGAAGACGGTTTCGAATGGATGCGGGAACATAATTTCCGTTATCACACCATGGCAGAAATTGAACGGGATGGCTGGGATATGGTAATGGAGAAAGTAATAGCAGAAGCCAATGACGGCCCAGAGCATTTATACATATCACTCGATATCGATGTACTCGATCCGGCTTACGCCTCCGGTACTGGCACACCCGAACCTGGCGGTCTCACTACTAGAGAATTGTTTCCACTAATTCGCGCCTTGTGTACCGAAAACAATATGGTGGGATTCGAATTAGTTGAATTGAATCCACTAGTAGATCCAGGCTACACAACAGTGATGAATGCCAATCGTGCCGTGCAAGAATGTTTAACCGGAATTGCGATGCGTAAAACTGGGATCACTGATGGTGGATATTTGAATCCGTTGACGGTAGAAGATGAGATACCTGACCCCTAGTGTAAAGCTAAAAAAGGCTTCGATAGATAATCGAAGCCTTTTTGCTAATAAAAATATACTACGAACTGCTATTGTTCACCGAACTTCCACTGTCACTTCAGAATATGTCGTATAGGTAGAATCATCTGCATAAGCTCTTAACACATAAGTTCCATTCTGACTAAAAGTTACCGTAGCAACAGAATCTTCTCCAGATGGATCGAGATGAGCGATCGCATTTTCGAAGAACACCTCGCCAGGGCCTCGATATTTAATCCAGGTTATGGCTAGGCCTGTTTCGTCTGCGGCTACATAGTTCACGACCCCCTGCTCTTTCGGCGAATTTCTACCGATTCCTCCACCGACTTCAGGCAGTAAATTTGGCAGCTGATCCATACGCTCTCGTCTATTTCTTTCATAGGGACCGGGAACGCCATCATCGGCGGCGAACGCGCGTAGGTTTAAAGCTTGACCAACTCGAGTTGAAACAGTGCTTTCGATTCCAACCAGTCGCAGACTAGGAGGTGCGTTTGCATATTCCACTTCGGTTCGACCGCCCGTACCGCGACCTCTATTTGCGCTCCAGACACCTTCATCAACGGCCCAGATATTTTCCCTTTCTAGTGTCCCAACTGCGGTTCTGGTTTCACCGTTATGAGTAATCGACCAGATTAATTCGTTGCCAACGAAATCTGCTGGCAGAACGACTTCGAAAACAAATTGCTGGCGTCGTGGATAAAAATAAGTAGGTTGGCCTCTATCCATTGGGCCCGGAGAATTCAAAATTAGATTTTCATCCACTGGCCCAGCGGTATTGACTCCGTCCGCTGCATAGAATGCGTTTTTATCACCAACTGTTATGACAGGAGTTTCATCGTAGTTACGATTTAAATAACCGAACCACATGGTGAAACTGCCATCTTCATTGCGTTCAAATCCTTCATAAATCGGCTGAATACTTTGACCAAATCTATGCAAAGTTTGCGCTGAAATTAGTGGCGAGCTAAACAGAATAAGCAGCGCCAGAATAGCGCTGCCGAGAACTTGAAATTTAGATTTCGGTTTCCGAACTAACATCGTCCGACGACTCCTATAGCTTATTTTTTTGTTCTTAATCACTCCCTGGATTAGTTTGGCCGAGTCTTTCCGTCACAGCGGCCTCATATTCTTCATCGGTGAGCTCGTAGTAGCTGATCCAGGAGAAAGACATATCGTCGGTAGACCTCTGTCCGAATCCGACCCAGTTTCTTGAATCGCCGGCCCAGGGATTACTTTGCGAATTGTTGTACCAGCTCGTAACGTGCAGCATTGAGCCTTTAGGAATAAGTGGTTGTACATCGTCAGCGTAGTTGTAGGCAATGTGCCAACCGAAATCCCAATCGGCGCAACTCAGTGTTTGACGGCGATTGTCCTGATAAATTACCTCAATGCATTGCCGAGTTCCTAGATTGTGCAAATGCGGCTGAAAAGTTGTAATTCGAATGTTCTTGTCAAGGAATTCATATCCATCAGTGCGAATTGCTGCTTCTCCACCAGGCAAATCCAAGTCTTCATTGTCTGCCATGTGAGATCGCACTAACTCATGTTCCGGCTCTTCACCTTCAGGTAGAAACCATAAACCGAGACGGGTGCGGTCGGTTCGATCGAGACCGTCTGGACTAGACGCATAGTGAACATTCCAATTTAAGCGTGTACCTGCCTTGATCAGCTGGCCAGTGCCAGGAGGGTTAATATCAGCTGTCTTGCCTAAGGCATATTCGCTTAGAAAGCCGCCACCACCTTCGGGGAACTCCATTGAAGTAACCGCGTGATGCACCACAGGAAAGCCTTCTGCAGAGGGCTTGGTTTCGAACGCTTTAATCCAACGGTCTTCAGTCAAACCGGTGTCACTGTAAAAAGTCATCCACCAATTCGGGCCATCCGCTGGAACCGTAAAAGGTTCTGGAATCGGAATAATTAGATCAGGTGGCCGCCCCATCTCATCTTCCAGCGTCCATGCGACGCTGTCTTCAAATTCAGGAACCGCAGGCATATTGCTCATATCACCTTGTGGTGATCCAGCATCTACCCAGGCAGCAATCGTAGCGATTTCTTCGTTCGTAAGAGAGCGATCATCTTCAAAAGACTGCACCCCTACCGTCTTATCGATAAAGTACGGAGGCATCTTACGATTCTCTACTCGGTCCTTTATCACTGGAGCCCAGGCACGAACCGTTTCATAGTCGATCAAAGTCATCGGTGCAATCGAACCGGGACGATGACATTCAACACAGTTTTCGTAAATGATCGGTGCTACATGATCGGCAAAGGTAGGATCGGCTGATTGTTGGGCAATCGCCGTAGGAGCGAGTACAACTCCTAAATAAAACCGCTGCTTTTTTCATTATTGTCATTTGGCAACCTCCTGCTAACAATCGACTCTCTGCGCTAAGTACAGCATTCGAACAGTGCCGAGAATTGCTTAATGTTTGACTACGGTCTAAAAAAAACTAACTACAAAAAGAGTATTAGCGAATCCCCTTACCAGTCAAGCGATTCTAGAGGTATTTCAAGCATTTATTACAAACCGTGACTGGTAATATCCATGCCGGAAACAAGAGCCGCTTAGATAGGACTAACAACTTCGATCGAAGACGCAGTAGACTCCGAAGCCTGATTTAATCCACGAGTTCGTTCATGCACGACTTATCAACTCATGCCAAAGTGCGCTACCTGATTCCAGGCGAGGAAAAACCTGTCTACTTTGCCTCTCAGGGAGGGGCCGAAGCACAGCTGAGCATTAATGCTGAATTTGAAGACGTTGAAGTTGCGATACACGATGCGCGTTGTTTGAATCCAGCAGCCAGTTTGGATAAAGAAGGATTCGAGTTACACAGCCACAAAAGCAATCTCTCGGATTTTTACGCTATTGAGAATCAAAAATCTGAATACGAAGCAGAACTTGCAGAATTAGTACTACCGCTAGTTGGCGGCAATTCCCTATACGTTTTCGATCACACGCTTAGATCAGACTCAGCCGAAGTCAGAGCAGCTCACAATATAAGAGAGGCAGCTGCCATTGTGCACAATGATTACACTCATGCTTCGGCTCACAAGAGAGTTAGAGATTTGCTAGATAAGAAAGAAGCCGAAAATAAACTTAATAGTCGATTCATCATTGTCAATGTCTGGCGCACTATCGCAGGTCCTGCGATTAATTCACCTTTAACTTGTTGCGATGCGCAATCAGTTACAGAAGAAAATGTGTTTGCTAGTGAGCGGAGAGCGAAAGATAGAATCGGCGAACTGGAATTAGTAAGCAACAATCCCGGGCATAGATGGTACTACTATCCGGAAATGAACAAGGGCGAAGTACTGCTGATTAAGACCTTTGATTCAGCGAGCGACGGTAGAGCAACAAGATCTGTACATACTGCATTCGAAAACCCTCTTGCAGCGGAAGATGCAGAAGCAAGAGAAAGCATGGAATCAAGGATGTTGGTGTTTTTCTAAGAATCCTTTCTTAGATAGTCATCGGTGCCGTCCAACCAATCGTCACGACGCGGCGCCCACATGTCGATTTCTTCCACCTCTCCTATACAAGTTGCCTGGTGAGGCACATGGGCCGGGATAACCACAACATCTCCAGGATTCAATAGCATCTCTTTCGGATCAGCTCCTGCAAAAACAAATCGCATTTGTCCTTTTACAACCTGGGTGATTTGCTCGTTGTGATGTTCGTGCATGGGTACAACAAATCCATCATCGAAGTATATTCTGGCAACCGTCATTTTCTCTCCGGTGACTATGCGCCGTCGCATATTGTCATTAACAGTTTCCAACTCAACTTCATCCCAGTTTACGATTTGCAATTCGTTTTGCATGGCTGATCGTTCTCAATAATTTTCGATGGACAAAAAAAAATGAAGTAGTACTACCAAGTAGCGCTACTTCATTTCGACTATCTACTAACTTTTAACGAACAGAATATTTAGTAAATGCACCACCAGCCCAACTCAGGGAGTTAGGACCTTCTGCCGCATAGACATTACCGCCTGCATCTACTGCAACGCCTTCACCCGCGGTACCTTGATAGACGCGATCCGGCCTTTCAAATGGCGGTATGAAACCGGTAATTCTGTCTTCATCGATATGCCCGATGCGAATGCCATTACGCCAACCTACGTGGTTAGTAGGGCTGGATTCTGAATCGATGGCGTAAACCAGATCATTATCGGTAATAAAGATCCCGCTAATTCGCCCGTAGGCATAACGAGACTCGAGATAATTTCCGTCTTGATCGAATAGTTCTAGACGATGGTTACCCCGGTCTGCAACCCAGAGACGCCCTTTGGAATCGAATTCCATAGCGTGTGGAGTTCTAAATTCGCCGTGGCGTACTCCGATCTCCCCCCATTGCTTGATGAATGTGCCGTCGGGCGCAAACTTCATGATTCGCGCGGTATTTCCGCTAGCTCGCCCTTCTTCCATGGCCGCAGTACTGGTCATGCCCTGACCATTGTGACCATCGGAAACATAGATACTGCCATCGGGGCCTACAATAACGTCGTTGGGTTGATTGAAATGCGCAGAATCGGTTCCAGCTTGGCCGGGGGTTCCAAGACTCATTAGTAATTGACCACTAGAGCTAAACTTATGAACCTGATGACCCTTTGTACCATCGGCATTAGCAGCGAAGTCTGTCACCCACACATTGCCATCACTATCAGCATGGATACCGTGAGGGGTTTGCATTAAGCCACCGCCAAAATTCGCCAGTACCTCCCCTGTATCGCGATCGAATTTAAAAATAGGATCTACCGGGTTGGTGTCACAATTGATAGGAGCTCCGCCACCAAAACTACTTGCTCCGCAGCGCTCATAGGCCCAGACATGACCATCGTTAGGGTCGATATCCACACCGGCAGTTGAACCCCATTCTCGACCAGCTGGGAGGTCTCCCCAGTTCTGGGTCACGATTGGATTCGGATTAGATATTCCTGTTCCCGAAATTGCGTTTCCAGATTGCGCTGAAACTATCCCGGAAGCCAGGGCTGGCAAAACTGCAGCCAGAATCACTTTCTTGGATAACATGTCCACTCCTCACTCTATTTATTATTGGAATCGGACAAGCATAATTGGGCCTAGGGTAAAAATACAGAGTCTTGGCAGCTTAGGCCGCTAATGCCGACCTTTTATCGTGTTTTTGGAATTCGAATAAGGCAAAATGGCGCCAATTTTAAGCTAGCGAGGGAGTGACAGCGCAGTGGCAGTGGTATCAAAAGAGGAAATGGAGACATTTTTTACCGAAGAGTTTCCACAAGGCTCATTTGACCTGGTGGAATTTGGAGAAGACTTAATAACTGTTAAACAACGAGTCGATGATTCCAACCTGCGACCAGGAGGAACGGTTTCCGGACCCACAATGATGGCATTGGCGGATTGCGCGATCTATGTAGCAATATTGCGGGAGATCGGGCTCGTTGCCCTGGCAGTCACAACTAGCTTCAACATTAACTTTCTAAGAAAACCACAAGCAGGAAGAGACATTGTTGCAACTTGCCAGTTACTCAAGTTAGGCAAATCACTTGCTATTGGGGAGGTCTCAATCTATTCGGAAGGTGTAGACGAACCCGTCGCCCACGCCGTGGGTACTTATTCCATTCCACCCAAGAAAACTTAAGTTTTGCTGCAAACTTAAACTTGGTTCGCCTTACTATTCTGGCTCTGTCTTCGCGCTCTCTACGCAATATTTCTCTTTAAAAATATCCGGCATTTTTACCGGCCTGCCATTACCCAGATTGGTACAAACAAAATCCATTTCTGCCCGCACTAGAGTCTTACCGTTTTCACTGTTAATTAATTGAAATGCCCGTGATGCTCTTAATTTGCCATCGTTTGAAATTATCCAGTTTGCTACTTTGAGCTTGTCATCTTCATAGGCAGAACCTAGCAAATCGGCCCTGATTTGTTTAACCGCCATGCCTCTTTCCAATTCGACACAAATCGAATCTGGCAAGCCAACAGCAGCCGAATGCTCGAACATGCAGTCAGTCATCCAGGCGATATAAAAATGGTTCGATACGTGACCGTATCCGTCGATGCGATCGCTGCCTACGATTACATCAATAACAAAAGGATTTGTTCTATCCCATCTGAAATCATCCATAATAGATAACCTTGAAGAATACGGAATGAATATTAAGAAATCTCTTGCTTACTACTCAATCACAATCGTTAAAACAATGAATCAAAAAATAGAACCCATCGGTATTGTACACAGCCCTTATAAGCAAAAGTTCGCTATTCCACGGCAACCGAATTTGGTCTCTGCTGGAACAGCAACTATTGAACTCTATACAGAATTTGGAGACATCAATTGTTTAAGAGAGATCGAACAATTTTCTCATTTGTGGATCATCTTTTTATTCCACGGAACTGCTGAGCAGGGATGGTCCCCAACTGTGCAGCCGCCCAGACTCGGCGGTCAGGACAAGGTTGGCGTCTTCGCCAGTCGTTCTCCTTTTCGCCCCAATCCAATTGGTATTTCTGCAGTGGAATATAGTTCACACCAGCGAGTGAACAGTAAATCGACTCTGGAAGTAAAGGGCATCGACTTACTCGATGGCACACCGGTTCTCGATATTAAGCCCTATATCCCCTACGCCGATTCTATTGAATCCGCAGTAGGAGGTTATGCGGAGGCAGCACCCAATTCAGGGTTGAGCGTTATTTTCACTGACGCAGCCCAAGTACAAATAGACGAACTCAATTCGATTTACCCCGAACTTAGAGAACTTATTACTCAGGTTCTCACTCAAGATCCCAGACCAGCCTGGCGGGTGAAAGACAATGATGAAAAACAATACGGGATGACTCTGTATAACCTGAATATAAAGTGGGCCGTAAACAATGGAAGTATTGCAGTGACCTCAATACTTCCTGAGGAATCCTGATCTCAACTAAGCTTTGCTAACTGCTGAGACTCTGTAAAATAGCGCACTTAGATTAACAATCTCTATTTGAACAAAAACAACTAACAGAGAAAGCAAATGATAAAGTTAATCCCGAGCCCATTAGCCGGTATGGCTCGCTATTCATTCCTTGTTGTAATTGTGGCGCTTACTGGCCAACTGACCCTTGCCCAATCCGCTCTGGATAATTTTCAGAATGTAAGCCTGGAAGAACTTGCCAATCCTCCCGAGGAAGATTGGTTGATGTGGCGACGCACATCGAACCATTGGGGCTATAGCCCACTCGCGCAGATTAACAAAGACAATGTGTCTTCATTGCGCCTGGCTTTCGCCTGGACCATGGAACCGGGACTCCAGGAAACAACGGCCCTGGTTCGAGACGGAGTAATGTTTCTGCCTCAAGCCTGTGATTTTATCGAAGCCATCGACGCCACCGACGGAACTTTGCTCTGGGAATACCGGCGAACTCCAGTAGACCATATCGCCTCTCTCGCTTGCGCTAATCGCAATGCCACTCTTTATAAGGATCAGTTAATCATCGCGACTCGGGATGCTTACTTGGTATCCCTAAACGCAATTACCGGGGAAGTAACCTGGGAACATCAGGTAGGTGATTGGACAATAGGACAGCATTATTCCGGAGGGCCCCAAGTATTAGACGGCAAGATAATTGCCGGTATGTCTGGTTGCTATTACATCAATACGGGTTGTTGGATCACCGCCCATGATCCAGACACCGGTGAAGAGCTTTGGCGTACTAATACTGTACCGCGAATTGGTGAACCCGGTGGGGAGTCCTGGGGCGATGTACCAAATGAACAACGCCGTGGCGGTTCGGCCTGGATGCCTGCCAGCTACGATCCGGAACACGACCTGATCTATCAAGGTATTGCGGTACCGATACCCTGGGGATCTATTCAACGAGATACCCGCGGCGGCGATGTGCTCTATACCAATTCGACCATCGCTCTGGATGCCGATACTGGAGAAATAGAATGGTACTTCCAACATATTCCAGGAGGTAACTGGGATCAGGACCATCCTTTTGAACGCATCGTAGTTGAATCGGAAGTTACTCCCAACGCTGATGCTGTGTCCTGGATAAACCCGAACATTCAATCTTCGGCACGACGCAAACTAGTGACCGGAATTCCCGGTAAACCTGGCATCATTTGGACTATGGATGCAGAAACAGGCGAATTTCTATGGGCGAAAGAAACTAACTTTCAGAATGTGATTATTGGTGTCGACATCGAAAATCAAAAAGGCATTACCAATCCAAAAATCGATATCACGGAAATTCGGCAGAGAAAATTAGTATGCCCCACTACTACCGGTGGCATTAACTGGAACTCTGTCGGTTATAGCCCACAGACCAACGCTCTCTACGCGCCTACCAATAACACCTGCATGGACTATTACCTAAATCCGGTGAATCCTGTCGTAGGTGGCTACCATAGCTCTGCGACTTCAATAAAGGTTTCGGTACCCGAAGGCGACGGGCAGATCGGAATATTCACGGCAATAGACGTTGCTACCGGTGAATCCTTGTGGACCTATCAGCAACGAGCAGCCATTACCGGCTCAGTCTTAACCACTGGCGGTGGGCTTGCATTCGTAACCGATGACGCACGGCGCTTCCGCGCCTTCGATGTAGATAGCGGGGAAATATTATGGGAGCAAATCCTGAACTCATCTGCCGGAGGCTTTCCCACCACTTATAGCGTCGACGGTGTGCAGTACCTGGCAATTGCAGCAGGTGGTGGCGTTAACCATCGCACGCTCACGCCGGAGATCAGACAGCGTAGTGGCGGCAATATGCTATTCGTTTTTAAACTGCCCTGATAAAAGGTAAAACATGATTTATTTATTAGGCGAAGATGAAGTTGAAATTGCTGGCGAAGACTTTTTCGTGGCAGAAAGCGCAACCGTGCTGGGTAAAGTGAAATTGGAAAACAATGCCAGTGTTTGGTTTGGAGCAGTGCTGCGTGGCGATAACGAGTTAATTACAGTTGGCGAAAATTCCAATATCCAAGAATGTGCAGTATTGCACACAGACCCTGGTGTGCCCTGCACCGTCGGCAAAAACGTAACTGTTGGCCATCAGGCTATGCTGCATGGCTGCACCATCGGTGACAATTCACTGGTTGGTATCAACGCGGTCGTGTTGAATGGCGCAAAAATTGGAAAAAACTGCCTGATAGGTGCGAATGCACTTGTAACTGAAAATAAAGAAATTCCAGACGGTTCTTTAGTAATGGGAGCACCCGCGAAAGTCGTAAAAGAACTTACGCCAAAACAACAAGCTGGATTGGTACAAAGCGCCGAACATTATGTTCAGCGCTTTAAGCGTTTTAAGCGCGAACTGAAACCAGATCCGCGCTTTAATTAGCCGTGCTTAGACTATTCGATTAATTTTCGATAAAGGTGCCAGGTGGCATGTCCTAGTACAGGTAATGCGAATGCAAGACCAACCAGAAAAAGTGCGGCACCCAAAGTCAATAGTGTGACTACTACAATTCCCCATACTGCCAGCACATAAAAATTTGCCGTGAATGCCTTGATCGAAACTGTAATAGCAGTTATCGAAGTAACAGGTTTGTCCAGCACCAATGGAAAAGCAACGACTGAGATAGCCATTGCCGCAAACGCAAATAGAAATCCAACAAAGTTGCCGTAAGCCATCAGCGCACCACCGTGCCTTGTGGTAAACACTTCGTTTATAAAAGCAGACATAGATTCTGGATAGGTGCCGCCAAATAAACCAAAGAAAATTGCTTCTGCCATGTAAAGCCAGGCAACGTAGAGAATCATCATAACCATCGATAAAGCCAGAATTGGCGCGAATGACGAAGTATGGATAAAGCGAAAAGACGAACGCCAGCGCATTTGCAATCCTTTTTCTCTGCGCCTGCTCATTTCAAAAAATGCGATCGCAATGATCGGGCCAATTAAAGTAAATCCGGCCACCACTGGAAAAGCCAGATATCTTAAATCCTGCCCAAAAGCAAACAGAGTAAAGAGAAGTGCAAACAATGCATAAAATAGAATTATCAAAGGAATGGAGCTAGGCTTGGCTCCATAGTCTGCGTAACCTTCGCGAAGAGATTGCCAAAGATCTTCAAGTTTTATTTTTCGAACTGAAATTTCTTTCGCTGAAACCGCGATGTCTTCGAATGAAGGTTCATCATGATGAGTTAATTCAACCATGCCGATACTACCTCCTAGATAGGTCTGCAGTATGGCCGCTCACTTATGCTTCTTGAGATATCTGCATATTTGCAAAACAAGAAGCAAATACTAAATGGCAGATTTGAAGTCCTTTCCCCACACAGGCAGAGCAATAAGACGAAATCTATCCTTAAGCAGTAGTCTACTCCTCTAGACTACCCTTACAAAGCCCTTAAGCAGGTTCTCGACTAGTTTTTTCGACGCTTTAACATAAATAAGCCCAGCATTTGCTGGGCTTTTTGTTCCCTAAGGGAGTTGGCATCCACGCAATCTAATCATTGCCGGAACCCTGGGCTTCTCTATGCTCTTTTTCCCGAAACCGAGCACCCCTCAAGGTTGCACTCATGGCGTAATTGCCTTCGTGACAGGCGTACTCATAAGGCACATGTTCCGATTTTGGCCAGGCAAATTCGCCACCCCAGGAATCGCTGTAATCTGCATCTTCCACCAAAAAACTGTACAGCAAGCCCCCTTCACTAATCGGGCTAAATCGCTCTGTGACTTTGCGTTCAGCGGGTTGCAAAGGCTGATCTAGAAAATTTGTGGTTTCGACTACCAGGGTATCCCCTTCCCACCAGCCAATGGAATCGCCGTCGAATGTCGCTAGATCTTCTGAATTGTGCTCATCATCGATACGAATGATGCGAGCCCAGTGCATCCACTCGATATAAATCATCATGTAATCGTCGGTTTGAACAACAGTCTTTAGATTGTTGTACACCAATGGCCTAATCGGAATAGACGCCGAACCTTGATAAATACAGCGTACTCCCAGTGTTTGATTTTCAGGGCCATCATAGGGCTGCTCTCCGGTTTCTAACCACCAGGCACCATCCCGTTCAGGCCAGGCAAACTTCGGTGCAACAGCAGCTTTTGCCTGCCCTGCCGGCGTTCTCGCTGGCATGCGGCCATTCTCTGGATAGGTCAATATCGAAGTGCGGTATTGACCATCGATAGTAAATCCATCGTTGCCGCGATCGAACCAGAAATCGTTGTAGGATCCAATATTACCGCCAGCTTCAGGCGCGCCACGTTCTGGATCACTGGGATCTGCGTCGCTTTCTCTGATTCCCATCTCCCTATCCCGCAAGGCCTGTACTTCTTCTTCGGACAGGAACAGACGATCACCATACTCCGTCGGTCTTTGAAAAGGAGTAAGGCTTGAAATGTCATAATTCCCATTAAAATCCGGCTTGCCTGACGGGGTTCGCGGAAAGCTGTCTTGAGCGGAAAGGAAAGACGGCGCTAGTAACAATGAGATTGCAGTAATTAGTAGTCTAATTGTAGTTTTCATATTCTCCTCCTTGGGGAAGGATTAAAACCTGCATGTGGAAAAACTGAGTGCTGCTATGAAATAAATCGTTCTAAGTCTCTGAGTTTAGCATAGGGCCAAACGAGCTAAAGCAAGATTTTGGCTGTTCCAGCAATATCGAATTCAGTAAACTGTGGCCTCGTTTGCCAACCAGGAGCAAGAGGTAATGATTTCCGTTAATCGACTAAGTATTGAAGATGCACGCACATTGATTGAAGGAGCACGGGCGAAAGCAGATGAAATCGGCGTTCCAATGTGTATCGCTGTAACCGACGATTCAGGAAATATGATTGCCTTTGAACGCATGAATGGTGGCAAAGCCCATAGTATCCTGGTGGCCCAGGACAAAGCGTTTACAGCTGGCGCCGCACGTAAAGCAACTCATGAATATAATGCAGTTAATACGCCGGGAAATTTAGCCTTCGGTATACACACTGAGGCTGGTGGTCATATAAGTACGGTCGGCGGTGGTCTACCTGTACTCGTAGGCGGCGAATGCCTAGGTGGGATCGGAGCCAGTTCCGGATCACCCCAACAAGATATGGATGTATCTCAAGCTGGACTGGATCATTTTCTCACATCGCTCTGAATCAGTTTGCGTAAATACTTTTGCTGTTAATCTAGTTTCCTAAGAATGACTGTTATGGAACCGTTGTGGAATCCTCCACCTAACAAAGACTCTGCATTGAGCCAGTTTTTCAAAGAAGCTAATTCTCATTTCGGAATTCAGCTCACTGATTATCAATCACTGTGGGAATGGTCTACTGAAGACGTTGAGCGGTTTTGGGAATTCTGGTGGCAACAAGCCGGGCTAATTGCCAGCGTTCAGCCCAGTCAAACACTTGCGCAAGCAGGCTCGTTTGAAAAAGATAGCTGGTTTCCCGATGCGCGACTTAATTTTGCAGAAAACCTATTGTGCTATCGCGATGAAAAAGCAGCCATCATATTTCACGGAGAAGATGGCTCAAGGGAAGTTATAAGCTACCAACAACTTTTCGACACTACCGCCAATGTAGCACGCGAACTGCAAAATCTTGGAATTGGTGTCGGCGATCGCGTTGCCGCCATCATGCCTAATCGACCTGAAACAATTATTGCCATGCTGGCTACCACGTGGCTTGGTGCTATCTGGTCAAGTTGCTCTCCAGATTTCGGCGCAGACGGCATTTTGGAACGTTTTGAGCAAATACAACCAAAGTTGCTTATCGCCATCGATGGCTATCAGTTCAAAGGAAAGACTCACACTATTTGCGAAAAGGTCACAGCAATAAAAACCAAACTGGATTGTCGTTGTGTTTTGGTTAACTGGCAAAACTGTGGCGATGTGGAAAGTTCAATCCCTTGGTCAAACTTCAGCAACAGTGCAGGACCTACACCTGATTTTGAACAATTAGCCTTTAATGACCCGGTTTACATTTTGTTTTCATCGGGCACTACCGGCAAACCCAAATGTATCGTGCACGGCATTGGCGGCACATTGCTGCAGCACGTCAAAGAACATAGATTACATACCGATATCTCTCGCGATGATGTGTTTTTCTATTTCACTACTTGTGGATGGATGATGTGGAATTGGCTAGTGTCAGGACTTGCCTCAGGCTGCACGCTGCTTTTATTCGACGGCAATCCATTCTTTCCGAGCTCAGATGCGCTAATGCAGATCGCTGAGGATGAAGGCGTCACAGTTTTTGGCACATCGGCAAAGTATCTTTCTGCGCTGCAGAATGAAGAAGTAAAACCGATTGAAAAGCTCTCTTTCCCAAAACTTAGAACAATACTTTCCACAGGTTCACCACTGGTACCTGAATCATTTGACTATGTTTATGAAGAGGTTAAATCCACGGTTCAGCTCTGTTCCATATCCGGCGGAACAGACATAGTTTCTTGCTTTGTCCTGGGATGCCCAGCACTGCCTGTATACCGTGGCGAATTACAATGCCGAGGATTAGGCATGGCAGTGAATGTTTGGAATGCTAATGGTGAAGCAGTGAGAAACGAAGCTGGCGAATTAGTATGTACCAAACCGTTCCCTTCTAAACCAATCTATTTCTGGAATGATCTCGATGGTGCTAAGTATCACAAGGCCTATTTCGAGCGTTTTGAGAACGTCTGGTGTCATGGCGATTGGGCTGAACTTACCGACAATAACGGCTTGATAATAACTGGTCGCAGTGATGCCGTTCTCAATCCAGGAGGAGTAAGAATAGGAACGGCAGAAATCTATCGACAGGTTGAACGCATTCCGGCGGTCATTGAATCTATTGCCGTTGGCCAGGAGTGGAAAGGCGATGTGCGCATTGTGCTATTTGTTGTTCTAAAACAGGAGGAGCAATTAACAGAGTCACTGCAAAAAGAGATCAAGCAGTCTGTCCGCACCCATGCAAGTCCAAGACACGTCCCGGCAATAATTCTGCAAGTAAGTGATATACCCAGAACTCGAAGCGGCAAAATAACCGAGCTGGCAGTCAGAGATGTCATTAGTAATCGGCCGGTAATGAACACCGAAGCCCTGGCAAATCCAGAGGCTCTGGATGAGTTCAGAAATCGGGTAGAATTAGCTAAATGACACCACTGTTTAGAACGCAGTTTCTGTTTTAACTTGCACCAGCTATTTTTTCCGATATTGTACAAAACATGCTTGGCTCTCAGTTTATAAAAATCAGAACAACAGGTATCTGTCTTGTATTGGCTGCAGGATTGTTCCTGGCGTCTTGTTCTGGCCTGAATTATGTCGACGTTTCCTCGACGAATCAGAACAGTCGAATCAACTATTTAGTCCTGCATGCGACTTCGGAAAATTTTGCTGAATCGCTACGCTTATTGAGTACCCGAAATCGCGGCCCAGTTAGTGCGCACTATCTAGTCCCCTTCCTGGAAGATCCTACCTATTCAAGGGACGATCTCAGGGTCTATCGCCTGGTGGATGAAAGTAGGCGGGCCTGGCACGCCGGTGTCAGTCAATGGGGACCGGAGCAGTCCTTGAATAATCGCTCAGTTGGCATTGAAGTGGTTAACACTTTTAAGTGTGAAGAATTCGAAGACCTTACTGGCGTAACATCTGTAGAAGTCATGGAATGCAGTTTTCCAATTTATCCCCAAGCGCAAATCGATCTCCTGGTGGAGTTAATCGTTGAGGTACTGGAGCGGCATCCAGGGATTGATCCTATAGATGTTGTTGGTCACGCCGACATTGCACCATCTCGAAAATCTGATCCGGGCCCTGAATTTCCCTGGAAGCAACTTCACGATCGTGGTATTGGCGCCTGGTATGATCCGGAAACGGTTGTACGTTATGCAAACGAGTTAGGGCGGCATCCGCCAAGTATTCTGAATTTGCAATGTGCTCTCTCCAGCTATGGCTATCCAATCGAGAATTCTGGCGTGCACGATCTGCAAAGCCAATTCGCTTTTCGAGCTTTTCAGCTACATTTCCGCCCTTCAAACTACAGCGGGCAATTGGACACAGAAACCGCAGCGATCCTTTATGCGCTCAATGATAAGTATCGCGCGAACGATCAAGTAAGCTGTGAATCAACTAGTGAAAGCTAGGAGCCTGGGCAAGCAGTGATCTTTTCCCTTTCAAAATAATCTTGATGTTTCCCAGTCGCAGCGAGTAAAGTTATTGAATGCTAAATAACTATGAACTAGTTAGCCGGAATTCACCGTGAGATTCAATCCTATTTCCTTACTTCTAATCGTTAGTAGCCTGGCTTCCATCACGGTGACTGCCCAAGATGTCAGTTGGAACGTGCACACTGAAGATGGTCACCCAAACTTACAGGGAGTGTGGGGAAACAATACCATTACCCCTGTTGAAAGACCGGATAGATTTGGTGAGCGTCAATACCTTACCGATGAAGAACAAATTTTACTCGAGCGTCGCATTCGGGAAATAGCAGAGGAAGATGGCGATGCGTTGTTTGGCGATGGTGTATTTGAAGCAGCATTTTCCGGCGACGTCAGATCTTATGATCCTTCTACAGGAAATTATGACCAGTCTTGGCTGGTAGAACGGTCAGTTCACAATAGAACGTCTCAAATTGTAGATCCACCCAATGGTAAGTTTCCTCATAAAGTAGAAGGATCTGATGGCTTAACATTTAACCGACCGCAACGAGGCATTACCAGCCCAGCCTCTTGGACTGACCTGACTGTTGATGATCGCTGTATTAGTTATGGTGCACCGTACTTGAATTCAGGTTACAACAGTTATTGGCAGATAGTGCAATCCAAGAATCACGTCGTCATCGTTCAAGAAATGATGCATGACGCAAGAATAGTTCCACTAATTGAAAAACCAGAACTAAATGAAAAGATTACATTGTGGCACGGAGACTCCCGCGGTTATTTTGACGGTGACACATTAGTGGTTGAAACAACAAATTTTTCGGGCAAGAGCACTTTCGAACATAATAGGTCATTGAAAAATACTGAGAGATTCACGCGCCTTAATGAATCCCAGCTCCTTTATCAATTAACTGTAGACAAACCCGACACCTACACAGCACGGTACACTCGAGAATTTATTATGGATCTTGAACCTCAGCCTATCTACGAATATGCCTGCCATGAAGGAAATTATTCCATGGCGAACATTCTTAGAGGAGCAAGGGTTCAGGAAGAATTCGTAGAGTGAAGTAAATAGTTAGAGAAAAAGCTGCATTATTCAACATTGGCAGATTGTGTATTATCGATTTGCTGCAGCGCTTGATCGATAAAACTTTCGAGACGGTCTTCGTCTTCTGTATTCATATGAATGAATTGACAGCGGAGAAATGAAATTCCTGCGTCTTTGTCATTAATCATGCCGATCAATTGAATTCCTGCCTGTAATTCAAAATCTTTAGAAAAATCTATCTTACAGGCATCGATCATTTCCGGATTTCGAAGTTCTGTTTCCAGGTTCTGTTCGGCACGAAATTTTGCGCCTAATGACGACACATCCATGACCGTAGCTTCAACAATCGCTCCATTTACCATATAAAGCGTAACCGGCACCTGCATTATTGAATCCAAATTGATCCGAAGAGTTTTGCGCAACTGAGTGCAGGCAATTTTGTAAGGCAACTGGAAGTGTAATCTTGGAGAAGATTTCAACTCCTCTTCTCCACCGTCTAGCTCAGCCATTTTCGATTGAAAGACAAATGATAGCCCCCCACTCTGACCACGAAACATTAAAGTTTCACCGGGATTGATCTCAGATTCAGCAGACTCAGCTCTAAAAGAAAAAATGCCCTCTTCCGCATGAACTGACTGAAGCACGATAGAATTATTAATGATACGGCTCTTTATTTTCTTCACATAAGAGAATGACCACTGTTGTGCGATCCCCAAATTGAGAAGTTGTACAATTTTTTGTCGATGGATTATGTCCCCATCGGCGATGTTAAGAGAATTTAGATCGTCGTTTTCCATCATGTATCCTAAGCAACTGCTTCCGCAATTATCTCCTCAGTGTCCTATACAACTCCAGTGAGTATCCCTTCTTTATCGACCGAGATCACGCTTTGTGCATCGAATAAATCTTTCCGAGTGGTGATTTTAGTCATAGAAACGAGCTATGCAAGCAATCACGTAGGATTTTTCCTAGTGCTAGGATTTGATTGCTAAGCCAATATCTTAATAATAGATTGAAATGGAGTGATTTGAACCAAAGACAACAAAAAGGGACTGAGAACAATTTTCCTGTTGTCCCAGAGTGAACTGACTTATCTAGCTTTCAACTATTGTTGCAAGTTTCGAGCTACCGGCTCACCCCCAAACATATTGCCTTCGGCATCCACCGCCACAAACTCAGCTCCAGTTCCACGGGTTACATAAGGATCGCCAGAAGCATGCAGGACGACGATGGTCATCACTTCCTTGCGTTTGTTACTTACTAAGAGAATTAATCTAACTTGCACAATTTAAAAATAGAGATTTGACAGTGTCGTTCCTGGAATCCTGAATTTGTTTGCGCTTGCATTCATTCGCACAAGTTAACCAATCGGCTTTGCGAGCGGCATTAGTAAAGGTCGGAAATTTTTTTACTAATCCTTTATTACCAAGATCGTATGCCATATCGATCAGTGCAAGTCTCGCATCTTCAGGATAATCATCGTATTTAGGGAAATCGGATTTTAATTTGATTTCAAATTTGTCGAGACGCATATCCAGAAGCTGATTAATCTCGTAATCGCTAAGTACCAGTTGGGTGAATTGCTTGTAGTACTTTGCAGGTCGAGCAGACTCCTGACTACTGACTTGCTCGAATTCTTCTTCAATTGCTTCCTCCGGAGCTTTCTCACCAGAAGCTTCAACTATAAATGGAAGAGAGGCAGCGCTTGATGGTTTCTTTAACATGTTGCCCACGCCAACAGTCACTTTGCCGACCGTGTCCAAATACATATGGGAAACACACCCTTCACCTTCTTTGATGAGCTCGCGAACTCTTTCTCTGAATTTTCTTGACATACCTGGCTCTTCCTAAGACAGAAAGCTCTAAAAAAATTTTTACACAATGAAAGTTAAGTTAAAAACTAATCTTCCGATCCATGCTGCTCTCTATGCTCTTTCTCTCGTACGCGCGCACCCCTCAGGGTCGCAGACATTGCATAGTTGCCCTCATGGCAGGCATATTCGTAGGGGATCTGATCAGATCTTGGCCATACCATTTCGCCAGCATATCGATCTGAGTAATCTTCATCTTCAACTTCGAAGGCATAAATCAAACCGCCACCAGGTTCAGGTGAAAATCTTTCTATGACTTTGCGATTCCCTGGCTGATAAGGTTGATCCATAAAATTTGTAGTCTCTACCACCAGCGTATCGCCATCCCACCAACCAATAGAATCGCCATCAAATGTTGCTAGCACATCTGAGTTATGTTCATCATCGATGCGGATAATCCGCGCCCAATGCATCCATTCGATATACAACATTAAGTACTCATCAGTTTGCACGATAGTCTTCAAATTGTTGTATACGCGAGGTGTAATTGGGATGGTTGCAGGCTGATGGTAAATACAGCGCACTGCGAGCGTCTGATTTTCAGGACCATCGTAAGGTTGTTCACCCGTTTCTAACCACCAGGCGCCGTCCCGTTCCGGCCAGGCAAATTTTGGCGCGGCATCTGCTTTGGCTTGTCCTTCGCGAGTTCTTGCTGGCATTCGACCATTTTCCGGGTAAGTCAGAATTGAGGTACGGTATTCCCCTTCGATAACGAAGCCGTCATTGCCGCGATCGAACCAGAAATCATTGTAGGAGCCAATATTGCCACCTTCTTCTGGTGCTTCCCGGTCAGGGTCACTTGCTACAGCATCCTGCGCTCGTATGCCCATTTCCCTATCTCTTAACGCCTGCACTTCTTCTGCATTCAATGCACGGCGATCTCCATAAGAAGTCGGTCGCTCGAACGGCGTCAGAGTGGAAATGTCAAAGTGGCCATTGAAGTCTGGCTTGCCTGAAGCAGCGCGCGGATAGTCTTCCTGGGAATTAACCTGCAAAGGTAGCAAAAACGCAGGAATCGATATTAGTAGTGCAACAGTAATTGTTTTCATTCTAACCTCCTGGAGAGGGATGCTGCGGATTAGCCTAATATTCTCAGTATAGGGATGGCAATCACATCATTCTATAGCGTATGTTCATTCCACCCAAGATTTTTGACACATAGCTGTCGATTGCTATGCTTTCATCTGTTTAATAAATTTACTTAGCGTACGTTATATAGCCAACATGAGCGATACAAAGCCAACTTGCGCTGATCCGATTTCAGTAAGTGTGGTAATTCCCACTTATAATCGTAAGGAAACTCTCTGCCAGGCAATAGATTCTGTGCTTGAACAGACACATACAGCGCATGAAATTATCGTCGTCGACGACGGTTCTGATGATGGCACCGAAGAGACTATTAAAGCGAATTATCCCGATACCAGGTACCTGTACCATGCCAACCGGGGAGTCAGTTACTCTCGCAATCGCGGAGTAGAAGCTGCTTCTGGCAACTGGATAGCATTCCTGGATAACGATGACACCTGGCTGCCGAAAAAACTCGAATTGCAAATTAGCGCATTACAAGAAAATCCTGAGTATCAACTCTGCCATACCGAAGAAATCTGGATTAGAAATGGTGTGCGGGTTAATCAAATGAACAAACACAAGAAGCGAGGCGGTGACATCTATCTTGATTGCCTGAAGCTCTGCGTAATTTCTCCTTCTTCCGTTCTTCTATCTAAGGAATTGTTTGAACAGGTTGGCGGATTCGATGAATCATTACCTGCCTGTGAAGACTACGATCTATGGTTACGCATTTGTGCACAACAGGCAGTGCTGTTTCTCGAAACTCCGTTATTAACAAAATACGGTGGCCATGAAGATCAACTTTCCAGAAAATACTGGGGGATGGATAGATTTAGAGTGCAGGCATTAAACAAAATGATGAATATTGAAAATCTAGACCCTTGCTTGAAGGAAGCAACGCGAAATGCACTGCTTAGAAAATGCAATATTTTGATTAAAGGAGCTCGAAAAAGAGAAAATTCAGAACTCGTAAACCACTACACTGCTCTGGTAACTGAACTTAGGACTTAGCGATTGATATCGTTCCGAGACAGCTCTGACACTCTAACCAAGAGTAACATGTCACACGCATAAAATCTTTTTTAAGAATTATTAAGTGATCTCCCCGTTTCATATTTAACTACTCGCCAACACTAAAAAGCATTCTTCTGACTGTTCACAAATAGTTGTAGATCCTGTTTTCAATCTATCCCTTGATTGAATTTCAAGCGACCCATCTTGCAGCCGGAACATTCTGGCCCAATTTTTGCGATGTCATTGTTGATTCCAATTTTTCTTTATCTGGGGAAATCAACAAATGCAAAGCATACCCTCTCAAAACACTCTGAATCAGGGGCAATTGGCTGAAAAAGCCCTGGTTCAAGTCGCTAGTCTTTGCTCCCAGACGTTGGGCTTCTCAATTCAACTCAACTCAACCAACACAAGCTTCTCAACCAAATCTGATCCGGCTCAATCACCCATCGGAGTGATTGCGATCGAAGGCAAGATCGAAGATGAGCTGATTAATTTACGTATGGAACTGCTCAATGCGAGCAGCAACATGCGTGCTTCACTTGCCGCCATATTCGAAAAGCTGTCCCATTTGGGGCCGAAGGTCAGTCTTCTGGCTCCTCAAGAGCTTAATGATGGCCAGACCAGTTATGCAGTTGGCCTCACCATCAAAGCTCAGCCACTGACAGCGACGCGCACTAATACCTTTGTCGCCGAATTGAGGAGTGTCGATAAGCTCGCTACTGAAATTAAAGAGGAGCTTCCCAGCATTGACGACGAAAGTCAGGCAAAGGAAAAATTTAAAGAACTGAACGATGTACTGGAACCAGTACCCTTGCTCGGTGCTGATCAGGCTGCTCCTGACTCCATGGGAGAATGGTCAGAATCCTGCATAGATTACCTGGAAGCAGGCTGCAACCTGGCAATTTCCTGTAAATGGCCTGCAGTTATTGACTACGCACTCGCCTGTATAGCTAGCAAGTGCATGCCACAAGGTATTCTCCTCGGGAATTTCACCAAGCATGCAATAAATGCAAATACCCTGATCGCGTTAACGAGCAAAGCACCAGGACCAATTGTTGTTCAATCGATCAAACTGAGTCTCGCTTCCAATCCCTATTCAATCGGCAGTGAAATGCAGTCTTTGCTTGCAGCAATTTCAGATTCCTCTAAACCGGTAGTTTTCACCGGCAGTTATGATCAACTGCAATCTGTGTTTGCCGGTGGCCAGGGAGATCAGCCGGACCCACTGCGACCGGTAGTGAAAACAGTACCAGCTGTTTCACTTAACAAGCTGCTGCAATTTAGTGTTCATCGCGGCACCCTTGAGATCGGTGGAGTCGCCAGACACGAACTGGAAATCCTACAAAAACGGGTCAAAAAGCAACTGAAAGGCATTCCAGAAGATAAAGCGAAATCGATTCTTCCAGCGATTGTTAAAAGCACACTAAACCGCTGGCTAAAAAATCATGCTGCAGTCTCACAGGCTGAAAATTTATTTTCTGAAACATTGGCAAGTACTAATAAAACGCTATCAGGACTGACCGCCTTATCCATTCACTGTAGAAATCCTGATGTTCAGAAAAATTTTTCTGCCACATTAAGTGATCCAGATTTGTTGTCGCATTTCCAGCGAGAGCTGTTGGCGCAGGATCGCGCTCTGAATGAATTGTGTAATCGACTCAGAACTGAAGCACTTTCCCGACCATTAGATCAACCTCTGCGATTTTGCACCCAGGGTGTTCCAGGAGTCGGAAAGTCAGAATCTGCCGTCATCCTGGCACAGCTCTTGAACATTCCCTACATCAATATTGATGCGGCCAGTATGCCCGACTATCACACAGCTGCCAGTCAACTTCTTGGTTCGGGTCGGGGATTGGTGATGTCCCATAAAGCCGGTAAATTGGAGCAGGTCGGCAAAATAGAAACCGGTGCCGTTGTTGAGGTAAGCGATCTCGATCATGCCAATGCAAATGTGCGAGCGGCCCTTGCTGATTTGTTTCTGCAGGTTATGGACACGGGTAACGCGCAAAGCGCAATCGGCTCAAATTTTTCCTGCACCAACTTAATCTTCGCCTTTACTTTGAATTTACCTAACGGCATGGATGAAGGCGTCCATAAATCCATCGGCTTTGCTTCAAGCTCGGACCCGGAAGAAATTAAGTCCCGGGTCAATGAGGAAATCAAGAACATGCTGTCCTCGGCATTTGTCAGTCGGGTGGGTTCTCCGATTCTATTCAGTTCTCTCACTGACAATGCAGTTGGAGAAATAATTAATCGAGTTATTCAGCGAGCGGCATCAACAGCATTAGCGCGACTCGGATTCCCATCAATCAACATTGCCGTAGATGCGATGACAGGCATCCGTATTAATCAGCAATTACCTGCCAATACGAGAACGATGGGAGCACGGCTGCTAAATGAAACCGGCCGCTCACTGGCAGTCAATGCTGTCTCTGAATGGGTTCAGCAATATCCATTAGAAAAAAAATCCAATTTGCTCATCGCAGCAAATGCCAAAGGTCAAATTAATATCACACCTGTCAATTAAGAGGACAACGTAATGAGAAAGAAAATATACAGCCTTAAACGCACCAGCGATTATCAAAAAGCCGGTAGCGATGACCTGATCGAAACTATTCCTGTTGATGGTTCCCACGCCCTGTTTTTGCCTCGCATCGTTCTGGACACCCTCACTTATGCCATCGTGGAAGACGAAAACATTCATGTCAGTGGTCCAACTGGCGTTGCAAAAAGCGACACCATCGAGAGCTTCGCCTATCAGCCTGAAAATTTTAAGAGATTGTGTAAAGCGCTCGGCTGTGTCCACAAGCCAATCAAATATTTTCCGGTGGAAATGTCGACCTTTGAATCACCAGCCGAAGTACATTTCAGGCGGGGTTTTGATGACAAAGGTACATTCGATGAGTTCAGCCCAATAGTAAAAGCACTATCAGAAGCCCAGGATCTTGTTGATGATTATTACTGCGTTATCCATTGCAAGGAAATGGGAAGAACCCTTAGCAGCACTATTCAGGGAAGTCTACTGAATTTGATGAGCGCCGGCATTATAGAACTCCGTGATGGCACACGATTAAGCGGAAAGGGAATACGCTGGATAACTGATAGCAATTACCAGGCCTCCGAGGGAGAGATGGTGCACACTTTAAGTGTTCAGGATGACGCCCTCAAGAGGCGCTACCCTGTTAATCTCACGATGAACTATTTGTCGCTGGAAGAGGAAATTGAAATTGTCGACAGAATCACAAGAAAACAAAAAGGTAAAGGTACCGAGCATCGTGAACTTTGCATAAGCGCAGTAAAACTCGGACATCGCATTCGTAAGGAGCGGGAAGAAGGAAATATCCTGTCTGCCGTTCCTCCAACCATCCAGGGTTATATCTCCTTTATTAACTATTCCCGCTGTTTTCCTTACTTAGAAGGTGAGCAAGTTGCCAATGTCACCCTGCTGGGAAATATCTGCAATGCCGAAAAAGCCCAAGCTTCATCCATCTGCAACGAGGTATTCGGATTGGCAGATTTTGAAGATGAGGAAGTGGAAGAAACAGGTGGTAGCACAATTTAGTGCTACCTCTTTTAGCTAAACATCAGCATGTAATGAATATTCCAAAAGGACCAACCATGGCAACGATCAAAATTAACAATTCCTACAGCACCTCGTATTCAGGTTCAAATCGATTTGGTCGCAGTAGTCAGCGCAGAAATAAAGTCTTTTGGGCCGGAATAAGTTCAAGCGATGCCTATCGTGCCAACCTGGATTACTCGGTACGTCAAAGCGCGAAGCGGCAACTAACCCGCGATGTAAATACCGCTACTAAAAAAATTGTTACTGCGCTCGGTGTCTCCAATCATGAAGAGCGTAAGGCCAAAGCAAAACAACAGCTGAGTCCAATTTTTTCTTCTTACCCAACTATTCAGGCAACTGCTGCGGCAGTTGGCTTAACCGCCTTCCTGGAATTCAAAACACGTTCGCCGGATGAAGTATTGAGAATATTGAGAGCAGATTATCTATCCAATCCTGCCGAACACGATGACGTTCTCTGTGATTCTGAAACCTATCGTAAAATGGCAGAAGTTTGCACTGAGTGGGTAGGCACTCGCATTAAATTTAACGAGCTAACGTCCACTTGCAATATTCCTCAGGCTGAAATCTACCGCTTGTACAGCGCGGCGATGGAGACCCTGAAATTTGAAAGTCTGCCAGAAATTGTTCGTATTGCTACGACTGTTGGCGACATTATTCCTCCCCCAGAATTGCTGAACATGCATCCGTTTTCAGAAAAGCTTTATCGAAAGACCAATGAACTAAGTTATGAATACCTGGATTCATTGGCAGACACAGCACCAGAGGACAAAATTTCCCTTTGCTGTGAATGGGCGAGGGAGCTTTGCCAGTCACTGCAACACCATCTTCCCTATCCGTTTTCCTATGCGCCTTATTCTTTGCAGGAAGATGATGACGAACACTACTTCAATGATGGTTTTGCCGTGAGAGGTGAAATATCTGACAAGATCCCACCACTGTTAAAACCCACCCGTCCAATGCTTTTCGAACCGAATACAGCGGCGGAAAGAATTGCAAAGGAATCCCGGCCCCCAAGACAGGTGAAAGACGCAGATGGGAAACTAAAATCCATCCCTGATCCAAAAGCCGAGATTCTGAAAGATATTGCTGCGACTCTAGAGGCAGCAAGCAGCCAGAAAGGTAACTGGGAAGATATGCGTTCGGACAAGGTAGCAGCCGCAACAAGAGGCCGGCCCTTCAATTCTGGCCCACTGGAAGGCATTCCTACCGACGGCAGTGAAGTGACCTTAAAAGTGGGGGAAAACGAGTTTTCGGGCGAAATTTTTGACCGACCTCTGGAGACGAAAAGTGATCCAGATGCTGTGGAGAAACTGATTCAAGATTCTGATGAAATTTCGCAAGCGCTAAAACGAAATTTTCACCCCAATGTACAACCTGCCTCAATAGTTGAGCGCATTCGCACCAGTGGTTCATTCGATGGCAATCGACTACCACTGGCGAAAATGTCCGACGCTATCTATAAACGCTTTCGCATTGAAGAAGCTGCCGATCGACGAGGAAGTCCACTCATTCTCATCGCGGTAGACGGCAGTAGTTCGTTAAACCAACCGCAAATGGAACTTTCGAAAACCCTCACTGCTGGATGGTTGCGGGCAACAAAACAGAGTAGCGCCAAAGTGGCCGCCGCAATTTTTACCTCCGGCAATGTCAGACGCGGACTCGGCGGGCAAGTCGTACAGTGGATTTGCCACCCGAACAAAACTGAAAACAGTCTTGCCCATTCGCTGGATGCCATAGCATCACTACCCAACTCCGGCGGATACGGTTCGCAAGAAGATGCCAAGGCACTGTCCTTCATTATTTCAGATGGCGCTGCAATCGCCATGAATTCCATGATCTACCTGATCTTGATAACAGACACAATGTGGAACAAAAGTTTCCATGCTTCCAATATGACATCGTTGGATGAAGTCAAAGCAACTTTTGAATCTGCTAAATCTCAGCTCGGCAGTCGTTTCCATAGCACACTCGTTTCTCTTGGTCGCCCGGCCAATGCTGAAATGGATGGGGTTGTAGACAAGACCATTGCCGTAACTAGCGACGATCTCACTGATCCGGCCGCCGTCGCAGAAAAAATTGGCCTCTATGTAGCTAGCTGCATCCGGGAGCGATCAAAGTATTTAAGAAAGGAGTAACATATGAGCAATTCAAGACCTAATGCAGTCCTTAACCTTGACTCGGTACATGATGATGAATATTGGTATGAACACGATTATGGCTACAATAATGGCCACTACGGTTCCTACCGAAACCGGAATGTGGATATCAGAAAGGCACTCAAGAATGCAATCTGTTTGCTCGACAGTTACGATACCCGGCGCCAGGTCTTCGAACAATCCGGCGGCTCCCTCATCAGATTTAGAGATACAGTCAACTTATTAAAGTAAAAGTTTTCAATCGAATCTTTTTCAGCAGACAGAGAGTTTTCGTTTAGCGATTATTCTGATTTGTCCTTTGCTCTGAGAGAACTTTCATCCGACCTGGAATTGGATGTGAGGGAGCAATTTACCCTGATGGCAACTTTCTATCTTTACCGTAAACATTCAGACTACTCTGACAATTTCCCAATGGTGATTGAGGATATTTATGCAAGCCCGGATTACATGTCAGGCGAGCCACGTTTTCTCAAGCTGATGGATTATGGCAAAGAAGTATTCTCGATTCGTCTTTCTCAATTTCGCTGCGCAACCGAAAATATGTTGAGCAATTCTTCTGAGCAGACGCCAACTTCCCGCGAGGTGGACAGATTACTCCTGAAAGTTGGTCGAAATATATTTCAGTCTGCCTGGCACGACGACCAAAATCTCGGAATGGCAATGTCTGACCTCCCCGGTTTCAGAATTTCTCATTTCCGTGAGGCTGCCGAGTTATTGTATTTAACTCTCACTGCAGATTTATGTGATTTAAGGGGAGCGGTCGATGAAGACATCCGGCGATTTTTCCATGAAGTATATCCACACAAGCCTATCTATTCATTTATCACCCAAACCCTCGATCAAGACGGCAATCAATTAATGCTTCTCCCAAAAAGAACAAAAAATTTGAAACAGTTGCTGGCAAAGGCATTTTTAAACTATTTGCAAACACCTGTTTCCTGGGCGGAAGGTGGCAGAGAAGAACCGCTGTTTAAGCGCGTACTTGGTAATTATTTTCGACTTGATATGGTTGCCGATAACATTGTGCAATCTGAGCAGCTATGTAAACGTCGAGATAGATTGGAAAAAGTCTCTCAACATGTCATCGAAAGTATTCTCCTAAAGCCTTGATTGGCGCGGAAAGCATATAAGAACGGCAAAACTAATTGAGCACTCTTTCAGGAAGTATAAATAGCTAAAGATGGGCTTAAAAGTAGTTTAATTAGGATATTCAATCAAGGACTGAATGGCTTAACGGTTGGGGGAAATCGACTGCATGAGCAACTAGAAAAGCAATTCCTTTTGGCCTGTAATTGGGACCTGCAAGCATCTGGATTGGCTTCGACTTTTTGTCACGACAATAATAGAACCCAGTACTTCCGCCATTATCCAAAATAATTCCGTTATCCATGTCCATTTCAACCAGCTTAATAGCAATCGAAGTCAATGATCCCGTTAAAGCGATGATATGAAAGGCTCCATCTTTGCTCTGGCATATTAGTGAATGCAGACGATCTCGGCTTTCAACGCACCCGTGATTGTCAGCAATCGCCATTATTTCGCTATAAGCTTGTACTTGTGTTTTCTGATCAATTTTCGTTTGCTCCCAGGCATCTCCCAATTCAAGCCAGGCAGGAGGTGGCGGCCCGACAAGCCCGGAGGGGTGGACTTCGAAACTATGGGCAACATCGCTACAATTCGCCACGATAAACTCCCTGCTTGCTGCTTCGCCATCTATGACCAGAGGCAGACCAGTCAACACATCGCTCTCGCTGTCTATCTCGTGCTGCTTGCAGAATGTCAACCCAGTGTCTCGAAACTGAAGTACCGGCCAATTGCTATCCAGAGAAGGATCATGACGTCGGATCCATTTCCCATTGGTTCTGGCCGTATAGCCAAACTCGTTTAAGATATTACGAGCTCCAACACAAATTGTATGCTCTCTAACGTGTTGCTGTATTACTTCAATAACATCTACTTGCACTTGATCCGGATCGTAATCTCTAAATGGTGGAGATTTTTTTACATCACCCTCCTCCACAACTTTAAGCGCTCGCAATGAAGAACGTACGTACCCGTAAGATTCACCGATCTGATTGGCGCGGGGGATAACCAGGTTAACATCGGTTGATTGTTTTAGGGAAATTTGAGAAAAGTGACTAAGAGTCATCGTCATAGCTTGTATTCCTGAATTTCATTGTGACCTAATGTAGAGCGCTTCGTTCATAGCTGAATTGATTGAAAAAAAGTTCTTGCACACCTATTACCTTCGACATTTCAGTGTCGATAGAGCTCCTGTTTATTACCCTTAAAACCCGGACAAATTGTTCAAGCTGCCTTATATTTCCGGGCCAGGCTTGCAGAGAAATAAAATTCAAGTCTTCCTGACTAAATACCCAGCCGGAGCCAATATGCTTCTTCAAAAAATAGTTGGCAAAGTAAGGGATATTTTCTGGATGTTGAGCCAGGGATTCTGTAAACAGCGTCATGCCTGCGATGCGATAATACAAGTCATCCCGAAATTCATTTTTATCTACAAGTGTGGGTAAATCTTTATGAGTAGCGGCAACAATTCTTACTTTTACATGCCTATTTTCGGTGCCACCCACTCTGCGTACTGTTTGCTCCTGGATGGCTCTTAATATTTTCGCCTGATTATCCAGCGATAAATCACCTATTTCATCCAGAAACAAAGTTCCACCATCTGCCAATTCGAACAGACCTTTTTTCGTTTGCGCACCGGTAAAAGCCCCTCTTTCGGTACCAAATACTTTAGCTTCAAAAAGATTAGGAGGTATGGCGGCACAGTTAACCGCCTCAAGCGGCGGTTTTGCAGCAGCAATAGCACGAGCAAGTAATTCTTTTCCGGTGCCACTTGACCCAATAATTAGTACAGGTAGATCTAGATTTTGTAGCCGTAATGCCAGCTTCCGATTAAGTTTGGTTCTGTCATCGTTGCCCAAAAATGTTTTAACCTCTTCACAACTCTGATCTGTGTCGGGCAACAAATTCAACAGAGATTTTGCCGAATCAAAAGGTATACCATCAGCATGCAATGCTTCCGGTAAATTGTCTAGGGATACAAATTCTTCGGTTTGCTGCTTTGCTTTTAATGCTAAAAACTGCGAATCAGGAATGCCTAGAAAGAGTAAGTTCCGACACACGAATTCTTCATGTTTGATTATGAAATTTTTGCTATTAGAAAGCAGGCCTGACGTTGAACTGTACTCTGCGAACATAGTGAATATTTTGGAATGCATATCCTCCTTTTCGATAGGAAGGTTCTTTTTGATTCCATTATGTGTGTTCTTCATTCCGCGATCGTCTACCTCTGGGCATAAAGCGGTGAACTCCGAGCGACAATCTTCATTGATAAGATAAAGCACCCCAGGATTGTCTGCACACAAACTTTTTAGCTCCTTTTCACTTTCGAGCTCCAGCACACGGTAGCGTGGTTGCCGTGCAGAGCGCGAGATTTCGAAAGTTTCTAGACGCATCAATTACTACCAGCACCCTACAAATTAGCGATTACCGCAAATACCAGTCATAATGAGGTACTAAATCAATATACTTATACTTTTTAGCCTCTTTATTGCGCTTTTTGAGGTTTTACTCTTGAAATGAAATGACCCATTAAGTACTATCTTCCTCAGTGGTCAATAATTTCTAGATTGGAAGCAGCTAAAGTGAAGAAAAGAAAATTTAGTGAACCTATTCGCCATTTAAAGGAATTTTCTGACATTGCTCAGTACATCGAAGATCCTGAAACCAAATTCCTTACGGATGCAGAAGAGAAACTCGGCTACGGCAGAACCAAGATAAACAAAATCACGCATTCCGTCAGTGAGTCACTGGGTCTTGAACCGGATGAGATACCGTTTTTTAGGCATGGAAAGATTTCTGCAAGAGTTTCCAGAGCCGCAATGACACACCGGAAATTTGAAGTAGCAATGCAACAATATATTGATGATCTGAATTTTGGGAATCATTACCCAATTTGTGCAGGGGGTGCATATTCCGGACTTTTAATTCATGAATTTATTCGGAAATACCAAAAGAAAAGTAACGCCATCGCAACCTCAGTTCGATCAGCAGATTACGAAACTAAACTTCAATTTTGTGAAATTGATTTAGTCATTTCCGCCGAAAAACTCGAACATTTACCTGGTAGTTTTGAGCAGACGGAATTAGTGCCTTGGAACACAGTTCTAGTTTGCAGTGCCAAGCTAGAAAAATCCAGTTCAAAGCTTCCAATATTAGAATGGGACAGAGGCAGCTTTGGAAATCGCCTGAACAAAGAAATCAAGAAGTATATGAAAGAAATGGGCGAAGAATTTATCCCCGCAAAAGAGCGCGCATCCAATTTTCTTGCTGGAAAAGAACACATTCGTCGGAACTTGGAAGTTCGAATGGCGATCCCCGACATTTATGTCGACAAAAACGATGAAACTCTCTATTGCTCTGCTCCTTTCAACCAAAAACAACATTCACTGGTGGCTATCTATCGTAAATCGGAACGCGAGAAGCTGAAACTCTTTATCGATCCAGCTAAATGGCAGAATCTGTAGATGGGGAAACCAATGAAGACTCCTGATATCTGGCAAGCTGAAGGCGTAAATGTGCAAACCCTGACTTTGTATAAAGAAATGAATTGCATTATTGGCGCCTATTCCGGATCGGTGGATTTCACCTCGAATAAGTTTCTACCTACCCACATGATTCAAAAAATGATGGAGAAGCTCAACAAAAGAGCTGAATACCACCATTTATTGGATAAGTACGAATTTTACGGCTCTCACTACAAGGGAATTTGGATTCGATTTTTCCTGCCTAAACTCGCGCCAGATCTCTCAACATTTTCTGAAACACTGAAGTTGACAGACTCCGACCCTAGCAAATGTTTAGAACCCGAAATTGTACTGGCCTGTTTTCTTGCCTTCATGGAACTGGAGTTTCAAGTATGGGAAAGCGAAGGAAACTACGTTCCCTTTTCTGAAACCGCTCACCCAGAATCAATTCGATCCTGGATGGCAGCAGCCCATATGATCTCTCAAAAATATTACTTGGAAGTCGCAAGAAATATTACTTATACAGACCTTGAAAAATTGCTAGAGACTCGGCGCTAGTTTGCAACGCCAAAATATTAGCTATTTCTATTAAATGGAAACAACTGATGGATAACAAATATAAGAACCTCTACACAGCAATTGGAAAAGAAGTGGACAGTCGCTTGTCTATTCATTCGCGCAAATGCTTAATTGATGGATTCAAAATTGTACCAATACCTCTGGTAAAGAGAGTTCTCTGCGACCTTTCGAAACAAGCTGAGTTTAATAGTCTTTTCAAGAACTATCGCTTCTCCACTGAGCAAGGCAAAAATGTGAATTCATCTTTTTTCCTTCCAGAGCTGGCCCCTTCAATTGAAGAGCTTGGAAATATTGTAGAAGGAGCAAACTCAAACAAAGATAACTGGCTAAATCCAAAACTGATTTTAGCGCGCCTGGTATCGTCTGAAAGTAACAACCTCCGGACGACTTCAGGAGTAGGATCATTCACTCTCTGCTCTAATTCCGCCACCAATGAATCTGTTAATGCCTGGATTGAGACAAAAGAATGGGCAGAAAATCTCAATAACCAAGATACGTTTGCGACTTATTGCGAAACCTTTTCAGCTGTCAGGGACAAAACTTCTAGTGCTGAGCCCATCTCTCCTGTCAGTGCATACAGTGTATCCACAGACGATAGCTTCGTGTTGAGTTTTGATGTGGGTGGTTCCAATACTAAGTGCCAACTGTATAAGATCAGCGACGGCGAACTGGAACTCGTCAAAGAATTCGAATCAGTCAAAACCAAGTTGGAACAACAAGAGAATTGCAAGGATGAGAATCCTCAATATGCTTCTCCAAAAGATTTTGCGCAAAAATTGCATGACAATTATGTTCCGCAACTAAAAAAGCTCGACGTTTCTGTTAATCAAATAGTTCGCATAGGAATTACTTATCCCGGCGCTGTTACTGGCTCGCCTTTTGCTGAGCGTATTGCTGCAAGCAGCGCAACGTTGGGCTACTTTAAGGGCTATTCTGGCTGGGTTGGCGTGACTAGCGCCGAGGATATATTTGCCCTTCCCTTTCGCGAAGCTTTTGCATCGATTTTTGCTTGCCCCGTGGTGCGCATGATTAACGACGGCGACGCCCACGCTCTAGATGCTGCTACAAAATTAAAGCGCTCTAATCTTATCGCTCTGGTTTGTGGTACTGGTCTGGGAATGGGTGTGGTTTCGCAAAATGAAATTTTAGATATTCTCAGCGAGTCTGGAAAAATTGTGTTAGACATCGGTTGCCCATTTCCAACGTGTGGTAATTGGCCAGCTGGAGACCCTAACAAGCTTTTTAGTGGTGATGGAATTAAAAAGCTGGCAATGAACGCGCTACCCTTTTTAGGTAAAATATCAGACGAAGAAATGTACATTCTTCGAGCTGGCGACAACACCGAAAAGCCGTCAGACATGGAAGTCGATCGATTTGAGCAATTGAACGATGGCAAGAACAAAAAAACCGTTGAAGATTTAACTTTTACTTTGCTAGCGGATGCTACTGCCTACTTTGTTGAAATGCTCGACATTTGCACTGTCGCCTGGGCTGGAGGCCCGCTGACAGGGATAACTAATTCCGCAAGGATAAAAGAGATACTCGTGAGCGAATATGGTGAAGCCTTTAGCGATGTTGAAATTTATCTTTCAACTCCAGATGCTAGTATTAGTGGCGCAAGCGGAGCAGCACTTGCGGTGATAGAAGATTATCAAAATAAGTAGAAATTTTACTTATATGCTAAATTGAAAATAATGAACTTTTATAAGCTCGTAACTACTCATAAACAGCATTAGGATCGAAATCATCCGGTAATAGCTTTTTAGCTACTTGTTGCAAAAACGTTAAAAATTGTTTGCTAAGGGGATGAGCATAACAATCCCCAATTTCCTGAATAAATGCATTCTCCATCAGAACCATTGCATAGCCTTTTAGCTGCTGTGCCATTTCTGGAAACGTCTTTACAAAAATTCGGAGTTCCTCTTCGGATAACTCCCGATCCATCCATGGGTAGCAAGTAGAAGCCTCCCAGCTGACATTGATTGATTTCTGGTCTTTAACCCACGGATGAGCCTCTAAAAAATCACTAAGTGAAATGCCCACCTGTTCGCAAAACGCCAGTAGTTGATCAAATTTTTCCAACTCATCAATATTAAGCCTGAATGAATCTGCCGAGGACTGAGCTTCAACAAATAGTTTCCATGCTTCCGCCGCACTGAGGTGGCGCTTAAATCCAGTTTCAAAACACTGCAGAAAGGAAAAATCTCTCGCCGGATTAGTCGTCTTTGGGGTGTTATTCATAGATGCCTGGCTTTCTCGTGATCTATCGTCTCAATCATGAATACAGCGAGGACTTGTGATAGAGCATAGGCTAAATTATTGCCTTACAAACACCTGAGTCATCTTGATATCCAGCGCAGTGGATATCGCCATGTTTTCACCTGTTTCCGAATCCGGGTGCGCGTCGGCGAGTCGGCGTAAGGCTTTGTACAGAGAGATACCGGAAATTTGACCATTGCTTAAGTGGTGGGTGGAGTCATTACGAATTAGTTGGTAGTAAAAAGTATCGACATCAGCATAGCCAGCTAACAGTCCTGTGGCATTTTCTTCGCTAAGGTTTAATTGCAGGCGCGCATCTCGGAAGATGTGAGTAGAGGGAACACTTAAATTCATCCATGGCACGACCAGATCACCAATTGGTTCTGTTGTTAGTACTGAGTCGACAATCTTGCCAGTCGTTTCCCGAATTAGACTCCGACCCCAACGATAATCGACTCTCTGTGTTCCGCCGGGCATAACTTTCTGCCCGGTTGCATCAGTGAGCAGCCGGTCCATGCCTCGATACCAGGTAACCTTAACTGAATCATCATTAGTTAAATCATCGACCTCGGTAATTTCTATCATCATCCTATTGTAGCGACGATCCAGAATGGCCTTGTTTTGAAATATATATTCGACACCATCCGGCCCACGAAAACCTATAATGCAACCCACCGCACGATAAACTTCGTTGTCAATTCCTTCTCCTCCCTCTGGATGAGTGAAATCATTCGGCCCCACTTCACCATCTAAATTCAAACCCCAGGAAAGATCTCCTTCTACTTGCAGGAATTCAAATCCATCAGGTTCGGTGTTTGGATGCCAGGTTTCTATTTCTTGTTTTAGCTGTGTTTCTTCTACTGACAAAAATTCATGGGCAGGAAACAGTTTTTCAAATTGTTCTCTTGGTCCGTCGTTAAATCCTCTGGGACATTCTTCTGCAGCAGGTGTTTGATATACCGACCAGAACAAATCGGTCATGACAAAACCAATTGCGCCGTCTTTTAACCTGCTATTTTGAGCTGAGGCGCTACTGATGCACAGCAATACAACTAACAAATTAGCTATAAAGATTGATACCCGTCCCATTATAGAATCCCGCTCATAAAATCATCCCGTAACCAGAAAGCTCTTAGACCATTACGCTTTCCGCGCCATTCTCCCGTACCTCCACCATTAACATCGCCAGGGGCTTTGTCTCTCCCGAACAGATATACCGGTCTATCGCGGTAGGTCCAAACGCGTAATGCTGTTTCTTCTCCTGCAGCTACATAGCGACCAGTCATTGGATCGATAGTTTTTATTTGCCAGGTCCTGTTCGGACTTGATTCATCCGCGCCAGCAACGACATAGGGCCAATATTCCAGACACTTTTCCTGGCTGCCGGCGCCACACATAGCTAGGCGATACACTTGAGTTTCTGCGGGATGATCGCAGTTCAATTGATCTTGGGAATCTTCGCCACAAAAGTATCTATAGATAGTTCTGCCATTTGCATCTGCCAAAACATTTCCAGCGATGGTTAGTTGAACCTTGAAACTTTCTGGAAGTTCAGGAGCACGCTGAGTAAAGACATTATCCCAGCCCGGCACATCACTTCCTTCCTGACTCCACGATCCCGTATCTAAAACGTGGGTATAAAGTGGCTTGCCACGAAAAACCCATTGCCGTTCCCCGGGTGATCTTTCTAATAAGGTCCACTCACCTTGATCCCGTGCTAATCCCGGCGCCAGCACAGGCTCCCATCTGGACGGACAGCTTTCATTACAGGCTGAGTCGGATTCAGTATCAGCAGCATAACTGTACACTGCTTGATTCGTGTCAGTAGTTAGCATGCGCCCAATCGAAGTAGGCTTGATTGCAAAGCCCGGGGGCAACATGGGTGGTGGTGTTAAAGGCACTCGATAGGCTGGCGAATCTCCCCTGGAGTTTCGAGTAGTACCGCCCAATACGTCACCCGGTTGCATGTCGCGGACCGAAGTATAGAGAGGTTGTTCGTCAAAGGCCCACTGCAAGATTCCATCTCGGCGTTCAATCGTTGTCCATTTACCGATTGTTTCTGCATCTTCGTCAGCGACTACCGGCGGCCATAAATCAGCACAACTCTGCCGCTTATCGAGTTCAGGTAATTTAATCCCGGCTGGATAGGGGCTCATAAGCCCGGCAGTTTCTGTTAAGACATCTTCGTAACACGCTGGAATGCCCGGGGTTTCGCCACTGTAACCATTTCGTAGAATTTGCAAAGGCCATTTATACAGGGTCTTACCCGCAGCAGTTGCAAATACAGGACCTTCCAGATCGGAAACAACAACTTGAAAGCCGGGAGGCATAGGCACCTCGCGATAGACTTCAAGATCTGCAGCAAAGGAATTCGAAACTGACCAGAGCATGCCAGTTAGGGATAACAGGCAAGTAATAAATGCAGGAGATGATTTAAACCAGAATTTCACCAATCTCACTCGAGGTGGTATTGCTCTTGTCACCCCAGGAATCGATATCGACTCCCATCAGGCGTTGTGCGGTATAGCCGAGTCGACATCCTGGTGATCCACCGCCGTCGATATGCAAACCGGTTTTAACTTTGCCACCGGCGGTACCAGCACTAAACATTGGGATGCCATCAATGGCATGTAACTTCGCGAATGACTGATCGGTGGTGGCATAGATAAGACTGTTATCTAATAAAGTGCCATCACCTTCTTTGAAATTAGCCAATGCATTCACATAGTAGGCCCATTCATCCATGGCCCGCCGCGTAAACCAGGAAACATTTGGCTGATAACCGAGTTCGGAATCGACAGCTTCTTCATGGGTAGCTGTGTGATGGGGTTTGTCATAGCCGGGCCTGATGGTTGCAGAGAATGCCGACGCATAGAACATGTTAAAAACACGAGTCTGATCACAGGCGATAGCCATGAGCATAAGGTCTGTCATCATGCGATGGCGTTTCGCAACCAGATCTGCATCGAGGCCTGTCGGCAGGTTTTCAGGTTCTTCCAGCATCACGCAAGCTTCTCGTGGATCTGGTTTAGTCATTTGCAAATCAAAGCGACGCTCGAGATCTCTCAATCCAGTAAAGTATTGATCCAGTCGCGCTCGATCTTCCGCACCTAATGATTGTTCTAACTTCTTCGCATCATCTTGCACCGCCGACAACGCACTCTTGCGCACCATTACTTTAGGATCAGGAGTAAATGAATCTGCATTAGGATCTTGATAATCTTCACCGAACAGTCGTTGGTAGAATCGCAATGGAGACCATTCCGGTGTATTAACGGAATTGCCACCTTCATAACTAAAACTATTACGAACATCGCCAGTGGCTGTTGCACTCAAACTTCGAAAGCGGGTTGCATTACCAATTTGACGCGCCACCGCGACATCGATTGTCTCCCCTGGTTGGTTTTGTGAGCTCATCGGTGCAATACCAGAGCGCAATACCACCCAACCGGAGTGATGACATAAGTTTGGTGCATCGTCTTTAAAGACGTGAAAATTTGTGTAGAGATTTATGTGATCTTGAACGGGCGCTAAGGCGGCGATTTCTTCTGGCAAATCAAAATTCGGACCGGTTCGCTTCGGTACGAAGATGGACTCGCTCATGCCTAGTCCCCAGGACCAGGTTCCAAAACGCAATGGGATCGGTGTGCCATCCGCGTAAGCCGTGCCATTATCATTGAGAAAGACATCCAATAACGGCAAACCAACAGTGATAGCACCACCATTAAGGGCGCCTTTTAGAAACTTACGACGATTTAATTTCTTCACAAGATCATCTCTGTAATTGGGAGCTAAAATCGGGTTCTGCCAATCGATAAGGAACGGCATCAGCTTCGCCAACCCCCATTTTACCCTGAGAATCCACCGTCCTCACAGTGGAAAAAGCCTTACTTACCGCTAAATCCCGCAATAGAGCGGTTAGTTTGTATTCATTTGCGACAAAGCGACTTTCTAGCCAATTTATTGTGTCCCGATCATATTGCAATGACGCAGGCCCACCAGTGCCATAGCCAAATAGCCGGTTGACCAGACAATTCGGGAGTTTCGGGTGATCTCGCACCGCCGTGGCCAAACCCTCGATACTATTGTAGGACACACCATCCAGTTCTCCGCTGATATCAAGTTCGACACCATTCTCCGTTTCTCGAAAACGCCCCGCTCCATCGAAGTTTTCCAGCGCGAGCCCCATGGGATCGGTAATTAAGTGGCAACCGGCGCAGGACGGGTTGGTGTTATGCACATTGAGCCGCTCTCTGGCTGTTGTCGCATCTTCCGCTTCTTCTAATAATGAAAAATCCACATTTGGAGGTGGGTCTGGCACTAACTGGCAAAGAAATCTTTCCCGTAATGCTTGGCCACGAAGTGTTGGCGAGCTGCGCACCGCATGTGAATTTGCCGCAAGAAAACTGACTTGGGTTAACAATCCAATGCGAGGACTCTCAGCTGGAAACTCATAAGGAATCCAACCATTGCCGGTAGGAATTCCGTAAACCACGCCGAGAGCTGGCGACATAAATGTTTTGCGCGTGACAAACAAATCTCGATAGTCGGCATTCTGAGTTACCAGGTGATCGACAATAGTGCGCAGAGTTTGTTCTCGCGCATCTCTTAAGGTTGATCCCGTGACCATTGGATAAACGCTTGGATCTTTCGCCAGACTATTAAATTCATCGAATCCCAACATGTCATCGAAGAACGCCCGCATTCCCGTTTCAAGTCTGGCACTGGAAAGCATACGATCGACTTCGCGCAGCAATCCTTCTTCGCTATGGAGATCACCTCTCTCGGCTGCCAGCAATAGAGCATCATCCGGCGGCCCGTTCCACAGAAAGAAACTCAGCCTTGCAGCGATTGAGTAATTGTCGAGTCGATTGAAACCAGGTCGTTCTGGATCAGATTCTTGCTGATCAACAATGAATATGAATTCAGGACTAATGAGGACTGATTCCAGTGCCAATGCTAAGCCTGCATAAAAATCTTCAGTTTGTTCTGCGGCGTAATTAGCGATATCGACTAACTCTGCAAGTCGCAGCTCGTCCAAAGGCTGGCGAGTGAGTAAACGTCCCGTCGACTGCAGAAAAAGACTGGCACAGTTGCCGTCTGCTGCTTCAACCGATTCTGGCGAACAGGGAATAAGAAAATCCCGATGATTCTCATCTACGACTTTGGCGGAAACCGATGCTGCTGATTGTTGAATCTGGGAAATTTGATCGGAGGTAACACCAACAAAAGCTGCGCCAGAAGAAAGCAGTCCTTCCGTTCGAGTCATTGGCGGAATCGGTGGCAACACACTGTTCGCTATATCTTCACCGAATACTGCCGCAATGGAGTTCGAATATTGCTCGCCAGTTAGTAAGCGCGTGCGAGGGGCTGATGCACTCTCTAACGGTTCCGCCGGCTCACTCACTTCTGATCCACAAGCTATAACTAAAACAGCAGTACAAGTAATACATAGCGCTGTTCGCAGGAATAGATAGATGTCACTTAATATAGACAAGCTTGACTCTCTTCTTCTATTAACATTCCACATCTTAAACAAACTATCGGGCGAAAGGAGAAATTTTAAATGGCCAATCCCTCTAGATACCATGATACCCCGCAATAAAGGGTTCAATTGATCTCTCAAATCTTTCTTCATTTATTACTCATCGCTGGGCCGCCACCTGTTCGGGGGTGACCAAGCCAGCGGAATTATCCCATGAATTACGAATATAGCTGGCTACAGCAGCAATTTCTGCATCGCTTAACAAGAATTGGAACTCTTCCATAGAATCAAGCCAGCGCGGCTCCAATGGAGCACCGGGAATTTCCGGGCCATACAAGATGGCGTTAAGCATGGAGGCAGGATTTGCCGCCTGTACCACCAGACTCCCAGAATTCAATTTTGGCGCCATCTCTGGATCACCTTCACCGGTAGGTAAATGGCAGGTTCCACAATGCAGGTTATAGATGGTACGTCCATTGCCCATTATCTGTGCATCAGGAGTAACTCCATCTGCTTCATTTATAGCCGGAATGCTTTTTAGATAAGTCGCCATCGCCTTAACATCTTCCGCTGAGAGAAAACGGGAACTATTCATGATGACTTCATTCATCGGGCCAAACGATTCAAGAAATTCGTTGCGGGCAGTTTTTAAATAGTCTTCAACATTTTCTTGTGTCCATAAACCAAGACCGCGAGCACTCGAAGTTAAATTTGGCGCTATCCAGGTGCGGTGTTCTCCACTCTTAACTCGATCCAGGTAAGCCCCTCCGCTTAAAAAGAGATGTTCCTGCTCTGCGCCCAAACCATTTCTCGGAGTGTGACAGGCACTGCAATGAGTTAGCGCTTCAACTAAGTATGCTCCCCTATTCCATTCTGCCGATTGTTCGGAATTGGTTTCGAATTCTCCCGAGTCGAAATAAAGAAGTTTCCAAAACGCCATTAAGCTACGTTGATTATATGGAAAACCAAGTTCATTTTCCGGTGGTGTCAGTTGAACGGCAGGTATGCTTTTCAGATAAGCGAATATCGCCGCCAAATCTTCATTGCTCACTTTAGTAAACGCTGGATAAGGGAAAGCCGGATATAAATGTTCGCCGTTTGGTCGAATTCCGTGGCGCATGGAATTCAAGAAATCCCAATCAGTCCAGTTACCGATTCCTGTTTCGGGGTCAGGCGTGATATTTGTTGAATAAATTGTGCCAAAGTCAGTTTCGAATGCTAAACCGCCTGCCATGTATTCTCCAACAGCGGTCGTATGACAGCTGGCACAATTTCCTGCTACAACTAAGTACTCACCTCTAACTAATAATTCGCTATTAGTCAGATTATGGTCGGCTATAGGACCGTCTCCATTCTCGCCGCCTGAGCTAAATAGGATTATCGCCGCCATCAAGACAAGGGCGGCTACAGTCAATAATACGAAACGGCGCAATGACAGGGTCAATTCAGGCTCTCAATAGGTTTTTTGCTGAGGAATTTCCAATCAGCGGTGAATACTGCCAGAAATCCCTTCTTCTTTTAATAGTGAAAACGCAGTTAATAGTTAAAAGCGCGGAAACAATCCTAGATTAGCTTTTCTTTTATTAGTAGCACTTATAAGGTCACTAGCCCTTTGAATGACTGCCATAATCTGGTTTCAATGGAATTTGTCTCATTTTAATCGGAGTGCTTAGGTTTGGAGGCTATTTACGGTAGCATCACTTGAAACTAGACCTGTAGAGGATAGGCAATTGAAATTAGGCGGTTTTAGGCACTTAGTTAATTTTAGCGTCTTCGCAATCCCGGCAATTCTGCTGTCATTGCAAGTTCCAATGGTATTCGGACAACCCGGTATTACTGATGATGAACTCCTGAATGCCGAGCGACCCATTAGCCGTGGCGAATCCTATTGGCTGGAAGAATTGACCTTTATGGAAATCAGAGACTTGATTGCCAACGGCACTTCGACAGTGATTATCCCAACCGGTGGCATTGAAGAGAATGGGCCTTATCTCGCCACTGGCAAACACAATTTGATTCTCGAAGCGACCTGTCCGGCAATCGCGGCAAAATTAGGAAATGCACTGTGTGCACCGATTGTTAAATTCGTACCGGAAGGAAATATTGATCCTCCGACTGGCTCGATGAAATTTCCTGGCACTATTAGTTTGAGCGCAGCCACCTATGAAGCACTGTTAACCGATATCGCCGCCAGTCTGCGCCAGTCAGGATTCGATGACATCGTGATGATAGGAGACAGCGGCGGCAATCAGAGAGGTATGGCTAATGTTGCTAATGAACTTTCAGAGAAATGGTCTGACACAAATACTCAGATTCATTATGTAGCAGAATTCTACAATCCCGGTTGGGAGGAAACTGAAATATTTACCGAAGTGCAACTCGGTGTTGCCGAATCTGATCATGACGGTTATCACGACGACATCTGGGTTACGGCGATGATGATGGTAACGGATCCCGCGCAGGTTCGCTTTGAACAACGGCTTGAAGCAGATCTTGCCTCTATCAACGGTGTATCTATTTCACCGCTTGAGGATGCAATAGAACTGGGAAGACGAATGATCGAATTTCGAGCTGAATTTACCGCGAATGCGATTAGAAATACGATTGAGTAATGAGTAATAACAAACAGGTATCAATAATGAAGATGAATAGAGTGTTATGGCTTCTAGTAATTTCAATGCTTTGCAATTTAGGCCAAGGATTTGCCGCCGAACAGGAAACTACCGAAGTTGCAGAAATTCCTGAACCAACTCAATTTATAAGCGAACACTCGAATCGATTTAATGATAGCCGCATAGATTATCAGGCAATTGCGGGCGAGACTTATCTGCTCGATATCGACGGTAAACCAAAGGCAACAATCTTCACTTTCGCCTATCTGAAAACCAATCTTGCGGTCGGCGAAGTACGTCCTGTCACTTTCGTTTGGAACGGCGGCCCGGGCTCTGCCTCGGTCTGGTTACACATGGGCAGTTACGGTCCGAAAAGAATCGTGGTTCCTTCTGACGGTGAACATGCAGGTCTTCCTCCCTATCCCATTCTGGAAGCACCGGAAACAATTCTGGATGTCACCGATCTCGTTTTTATCGATCCGGTCGGCACTGGATTTTCCAGAGCGCTTGGCGAGCATGAAGGAAAAGAATTCTGGGGGCTTAACGAAGATGCCGACTCTATGGCCGAATTCATTCGCACCTGGGTAACCGAACATAATCGTTGGAATTCACCAAAATTTCTCCTGGGTGAGAGTTTTGGTACTACCCGTGCGGCAGTAGTAGCACAGCGCATGGAAGGCGATATGGACATAAGCCTCAATGGCATTCTGTTTATCTCCCAAGCATTGGATTACCAGGGATCGACACCTTACGTGCGGGATAATATCGTTTCTTACATCACTTATATTCCTACCATGGCGGCAACGGCGCTCTATCACGGACGGGTGCAGCCTCCGCCAGAAAGTCAGGAAGTTTTTATACAACAGGCGCGAGAATTTGCAGTGAATGAATATCTTCCTGCACTCTTTAAAGGAAACACTATCGAGCCTGATGAATATCGCGCAGTAAGAGATCGCTTGGCGCATTTTACTGGCTTAAGCACTGAGTATATCGATCGCGCCAATTTACGCGTGCAGGGAACCCGATTCGCGAAAGAATTGCTACGTGATCAGGGATTGGCGGTTGGGCGCTCCGATTCCCGCTACACCCAGGATCAAATCGATGATCTCGCCGCGGAAAACTCCCGTGACCCAGCTAGCGACGGTATATCCAGCGCCTACAAAGCCGCCTTAATGACTTACATGCGCAACGATCTCGGTGTGGAATGGGATCGGAGCTATCTCTCCCCCGCCGATCCCGATCTCGGTCCAAATTGGCGTTGGCGTACAGTGCCAGATGGCACTTCTTGGGAACCAGCTTATGTCAATACTGCCCATGAGTTGTCACAGGCACTAAGGATCAATCCTTCTCTAAAAGTTTTTGTTGCTTCAGGCTATTTCGATTTAACAACGCCATTTTTTGATGCGGAATTTACCCTGAATCGACACGATATACGCGCTGATCAAATTCGATACGAATTTTATCAAGGTGGGCACATGATGTACGTGAATGAGCCTTCGCGAGTGCTACTACTAGAAGACACGCGAGAGTTTATCTTGTCGCAGATCCCTGCTCGATAGCAGCACTACCACAACAAACCATCAATCCAGGTCAAAAACTGATGAGATGCTTGTTGCAGCGCTACCGCTATTAGTAATGCGAACGTAACGCCAGGGGCTATTCAGATAAGGAACATCCCAGTCACTAGGGATGATTTCGTCTATGAAGCAAACTTCCCAACTATTTTTGTCATTGCTGACTTCAACGACAATAGATTGGTCATTATTGGCACGGATCACGCGCAAATCTGCTTTGTAGCCATGGTCTTCGATTCGGCGTAAACCGAAATCATAAATAATCGAATTTGTTGGCTCCAAGGTCACTTGATGACTTCCCGATTGCGTTCTCTCGATTTGTGCTGCAATAGCAACGCCAATTGCAGTATGACGCTCAGTTGACTGAGCTTCTCTACTCCTGCCTACTAAGAATGAACTCCACAATGATTGAACCAGATTAAACAAAAGAACAAGAGCTAGAATTAATGTCATTAACAACAAAAGCAACTCTAAAGCATTTGCATATTCTGTTGGAGTTAAACTGCCAGCAATAATCTCCACAAATACAACAATGAGTGCATAAATATTTGCAACAATAGAAAGCGCAACAATTATCCAGAAGACATTCGCAGGAAGAGTGTGACGAGCGAGCTTAATAGCCAGATAGATATAAACCACCATCAAATTACCAGCACCTATAAGAAACCAGGTGCCAGCGCCAACGATTAACGCAGTAGGTCCAAGTAATCTGAATATCACTGACATCACTAATACCAGCAGCACGATCCAGACGATGATTTCTGAATTCCAATAAATTTGGGTATTGGCCCGCTTCGTTCCTAGAGAGCCATTGAAGTGAGCAAGCATGCTGGCGTACAACACTCCCGTTACCAGGAGCGTGAGATAAAATAGCTCAGCCGGACCCATCATTTTACTCACCCCTTTTTTATTCGAATTTTCAACAACTCAGCTAATTAACGGATTGCTATACCATAGAATCGTTGTAATTTCCTAAATAGTTTTAAATTCGACGAATAACAATATTTATATCGTATTGCTTACTGTCGAGTTGAGAGGAGTATAAAAGGTTTAACTTACTGACGACACAATTCGTCTACTCGTCAGTGTACTTGACCTCAAGGTTTTTCATTAGCAGGACGGAGATAGTTACGGTAACCGCACACAGGCCAAACATGCCCAGAATAGATACCCACACCGGTGGTGGTGCCACGATTACTGCAAGCGGGCCTTCATCCAAAGGAATTGGAAGCAAACCCTTAAGATAGAAAATCACGCTGAAAACCTTAAGAGCTGGAGGGAGAATGAAATGAATGGTTTCCCAGCCTGCAATCACTACCAGCGGAATGAGTGGATTTCGAAACAACAATCCGGCCGCCATGAATAATGAACCGTAACCCATGCAGGCCAGAAAAATGATGCCTAGATACTGACCAGTTTGTTGTAACGCGATTCCATTGGTTATGTCTGTCACTATGGCATCGAAGCCAAAGCTTAGATACAGCAACAAAAAACTAAACAGAGTACTCAATCCAAAAAGAATGACGCCACTTGAAAGTCCAGCAAGGTATTTGGCACAAACCAAAACCTCTCTGCGTACTGGGGTTAGAACATAGTAATGAATACTGCGATCTAGAATTTCGCCGCGAAACAAGGTAGTGAAAATTGCTGCCGAGCCGAGAAATACCACACCGCCAAGAATAAATACTGTAAATATTTGGCCAAATACTTCTCGAGCACGCTCTATAGAATTAAATACTGGCTCTCCCACGGTGTAAGATTCGAATGATGCGGCGGCCAAAATTAATACTGGCAACAAAGCAAGCACATAACAGGCAAACATACGTCGTGAAAATAGTGACTTGCCAAACTCAATACGAAAAATTGCAACTAACTGATTTAGCCACAGTTTCATTCCAGACTTTAGCTGAGGAGCAGTAACTGGACTCATTGAAAGTTCGCCTGTACTCACGTCGCCACCTGCTGCTCTACGATCAGATGTTGGTAGACTGCTTCTGCAGTCTCATCTGCTGGACCCATAGATTCAATTGCCCAACCCTCTTCAATTACTTTTCTATTGATACTCAAAAAGAATGAATCAGCATCGGTGGTTCGAATGAAAAGCCCACCGCCATCGTAATGAAGCTGTGCTTCTACCACGTTTTCCAAATCGAATACCTTTGCTGCAATTGTGGTTGCATCGGTACTGCGAATAAAGATCTTCATCGGCTCGCCAGTTTCACTCTGAATCTTATTCAGATCACCTTCGGCTACAAGATAACCGCTGTTAATTAGCACGACCCTATCAGAAACCAGATCTACTTCATGCAGAATCTGGCTGGATATCAACACAATTTTACCCGCATCTGCGAATTCTCGGAACAAAGCGATTACCTGAGCACGAGCCATAGGATCCAATCCATTTAGCGGCTCGTCCAAAATCAACACTTCGGGTTGATGACTGATTGCTTGCACCAATTTTATGCGCTGTCGCATACCTTTACTGTAAGAGCTTACCGTCTGCTTTGCAGCTTTGCTTAAACTGACTTGCTCTATGGCTTGCTGGGTTAATTCTAGAGCCGGAGATTTATCGTAGCCATGCACCCGGAGAGTGCTATAGATAAAATCATGACCGTTAATGCCGGCGGGAAATGAGTCGTACTGCGTACAATAACCTAACTGCCGAAAAAATACTTCAGGGTCGGAAGGGGTCACGCCTAACACTTCGAGAGAACCTCGAGTAGGAGGTATCAGCCCTGCTATCAGGTTCATCAGAGTGGACTTACCGGCGCCATTAGGCCCGACTAATCCAGTTATTCCTGGCTCGATATCGAGACCAATCCTGTTAACACCCAGGATATCACCGTAAAATTTTGATATATCCCGCAATGAAATATTGCAGCTACTCTTATCGCCGTTAATTCCTGAAGTATTACTCATACAACACCTTGATACTGCTTAATGCGTCGGGCCAGGAGAATCAAGGCGACTACAGAGACTACAAAAAATTGCGCGAGCGCGACTTCTATTGGCATACTCGGGACGAATCCAAGGAAATCAGGATCAGCCTGGTAAAGATTAGTCAGTATCACTTCTTGGGCCGCAAACAAATTCACGATGTACGCACCAACTCCACCAAATGTTTCTTCGATTACCTGCCCTAATATCGATCCAATTAAAATCACGCCAAAGAAAAAAATTCGAGCAACCGCCTTCCATTTTACATAGGCTGAAATTGCAAAGGCGAGCAGTGACAAACAGATGATCCAGAGCAGCGATGATATTGCAGCCGCTAATAGTAAATGCAGGTTATCGCCTAACCACCCCTCGCCTCCCAGAAAAGCCTGCAGAAAAAATAACAATGTTCCCGGCACCCACGTCATAATCGAGCCGAGAAATACTAGAACGAGCAATTTGCCAACTATGTAATTGCTTAAACTAATGGGGCGGGATAAATACAACGGCATCGCATTATTGCGCAAATCCGGCGAAATCATGGATGGTCCAATCACCATTACCAAAATTAACAATAAAGAGTTTTGCGGTATCTGCATGGCAACCGCAAAAAATGTTCCGTCGATAGTGGGAAGATCATCGAGCGGAACTTCAAATGTTAATAGCAATTCCAGGTTGTGATAGACATAGAGAAAACACATTAAGCCCACGGGGAGCAACAGAGAAACAAAGTAAAAGGCTATAAATAGGCGCGACTGAAATACGTCGGCTAGTGCATATCGAAAAATGACCAACATGCGCTCGTAGGATGCTGAAACTGGTCCGCTATATCCCTGATAAGCTTTTAGAAAAATTGCCATTAACTACTCTTTCCTAGTCTGCATCCATAGCACGAAGAAATATATCTTCCAATGAATCTCGCTTGTAATCGAGATTTCGAATTTGCACCGAAAGACTTTCTGCCAGCTCATACAATTGGCTAATGTCTAACTCTTCTGGAATTATCGCTTTGATTCGACGCCGATTTGGAAGCGCGACTTCGCAACCAAGATTTCTTAGGCCTTCGACAAAGGCAATCTCGTCTCCTCTTATTTGCATAAGGAGAAATTGGCGATTACTGCGTCGCTCTTCTTCCAGATTACAATATTTGGCGATCCTGCCCTCTTTTAATACCAATACTTCATCACAGCAAGATTCGATATCTTGCAACAAATGAGAGGCAATGATGATATGCGTATCACCTGAGTCTCTGATCTCTCGTATAAGCTGCAACATTCTCGCTCGAGCGGGCGGGTCCAATCCGTTTGTCGGCTCGTCCAAAAACAGAAGTCTTGGACCATGCACGATGGCTTGCGCTAATTTCGCGAGCTGTTTCATGCCTAGAGAATAGGATTCTACGTTGCGATATCTTGCCTCGCCCAATCCAACATAAAAGAACACTTCATGGGCGCGCTCTAGCGCAACCTTTGAACTAAGACCCGAGAGTTCGGCCATCATTCTTACAAAGCGAATGCCGGTCATACCAGCAATGAATGCATCGCGCTCAGGCATATAACCAACCATGCTGCGCACCCACTGATTTCCACTCTTAAGGTCATGTCCTAGAATGCTCGCCTTTCCGGATGAAGGTCGTTTAAATCCAAGCAGTGTGTTCAGTAAGGTTGTTTTGCCAGCGCCATTAGGACCCAATAAACCGATACAAGAACCGCGCATTTCTGCGGAAAGAGAATCTAAGACAGGCTTATCGTAATTAACGCAGAGAGAATCGAGCTCAATAACTGAAGATTGCAGTTGGGCTGAATCTGTCGACTCAGCGCTTGAATCGAGAGTATTAGCCGACCTTGCTGTTGATTCTCCACCGGGCAAAACAGATGCGGCAGCCTCGCTAGAGGCTGCCGTGGATCTCTCTTCACTACCCAGTGATTCAGTCATGGAGTACGTAGTTTACTATTGTGCTGCGTTTTGATCAGCCGCAGATTCAATTAATGGTGCCAATGCAGCCAATTGTGAAAGTATTTGTACAGGAAGCTGTGAATTACCATTGTGCGCAAAATGCATCCTATCAGACAGCGCTAAAACGCTAGTAATTGAAGGCCCAACTTCGGTGTCGATTGCGGAAAGCGCTGCTTGCTGTTCTTCCGTTAATGAAGATGGCAAGTTTCCGAGAACATCACTCATTAACTCACCTAATCTACTAAAGGAAACTAGAGAGAAATCAAGATAGCCATCCCGCGATACCAATTCCTGAAATTCATTGTCGGTTTGTAAACCAGAGCCTGATTCGTAATAACTAACGGCACGGTCCAAGACGGCGGCGTCCGGACCAGCGATTAGGTATCCATCCACATAGGCATAGTTAAACGATGCTGAAGTAAGTTCAAATCCGCCATCAATATCTGCTTCCCCTGACATATTTACTTCATAACCGCTGAATCCACCAATATTTACTTCCGTTAGTTCTATAGACGCATCTACTTCTTCAGTGGCAGCGAGTTCACTAATTCTGGCGACAGACCATTCGATACTCTCTTGCAACAGAGATTCATCATAGGCCTCGATGACAACTTTCCACGAAGGCGTGGGTAGCGCCGGACCATCAATTCCAAATGCTACTTCGCCTCCTAATACTGATATAACGCTATAGAACAATTCGAGTTCCGCATCGGCATCAAAATCATCAGGCAGTTCCAGTGGTTCGAATTCTTCCAGAATTGCACTGGGTTCTTTTAACAATACGGCAGCAGCGAATGTAGTGTCGGTAGAGAAAAATTCCAAGGAACCCATTGGTCCAGGATTATCGAGCCAGGCCATGACACCTTGTCGATCACCATCGAAATACATATCAGCGGTAATGCTGGATTCACTATTTTCGCGCTGATGTTGGGCAATCAAATATTCGGCATTACTTAGTCCTACTGCATCCAGGCCTTCTTCGACTTCAATCTCAACTTCTAATGGTGAAAACAATTGAGAGAAATGTACTGCACCAAGCATCTCAGTACCCTGGGTGTAGGAATACTGCAAAAGCTCATGTAGCTCGGTGTCGACAAACGCACTGCTACCATTCTCAAGATTGCTCTGCATTTCTTCTAGCATTTCAGCGTTGATCGAAGCCACAAGAATGTCTTCCCATAAGAGGATAGATAGTTCCCCATCTAAGGCATCGGCAGGATCATCGACTATGGCAATCTCCATTTCGTAATCCAGACCTTCCGCTTCAAGCGTGGCTCGAATCTGTTCTACCTGTTCGTTAAACGATGCTCTGAATGCATCCGCATTTACTTCGGAAAGTATTACCGGCGCACCAATTCCATCACCCTCAGGAGTAACAACTTCATGCATGGTTAGTGCAACGACAGTTTCTTCCCCCAGGGCGTATCCAATCTCACGTAACCAGGACATGATTTCATCGAGATGACCCACTTCTGACGCAGACTCAAACTCAGTCCAGGCTTCACTTAAGGTTTCACTGCTCTGCATACGAGCCCGAATAACATCATAGACTTCGGCAATTTTTTCTGGGGCGTTTGGTACTGCCATGTATACAGCAGTCTCTGCCGGAACCAGATCCAGTAAGCGCGTTGAATAGCGCGGCGGCGTATCCATTATTGCTTCTAAATCCTGCTGCAACGCGGCAACTTCTTGCAGCATTGCAATATACAGATCGGCATTCTGGCTCCAGGCAATTTCCTCGGCAGCTGTTAACGCCAAATATTCAGTGCGAGAGTCCAGGACTTGCCCTGGCTCTAAACTGGTAGTGTCACCCTGCAATAACACATCGACAGAACCTTCGACTACCGCTACGCGCGATCCTTTAGCGCCGTGGGCTACCTCGAAAATTGTGCCAGTTACCGATACTGCAAACTCATTGGTAAAAACATCTAAAGTCCCTGATCCTTGGGGAGAAGCGGCAACTAAAATTCTTCCTCTCGATACATCGATTCGATTTCCTGATCCGCGCCGAGTAAGACTTAGCTCGGATCGCTCATCAACTTCAATCTGGGAACCATCATCAAGTGTGACAATTGCAGAGCTATTAGCGGCAGAGCGAATTCGTTGACGCCCACTAATCCATGTACCAGCTGTTAGGTTTTCCAGGCGCCCATCTACTATTTGATAAAGTTGCCCTTCGATTTCATCTACCTGCGCCAACTGGGATTGATCAAACGAAGGTAATTGTGGCAGTGCTAGTAGCATAGCGATCCCAATCGCTGCGACCGTTGCCGCTGCCGCTAGCCATCCGTATCTAGTTGACGCTTGATCATTACTTAGCTCTGCATGAGTCGCGCCAATACCGCGCGCCTTGTCCAATTCTCGTCGTAATGGAATAGACTGCCTACTTTCTTCTTCGAACAGTAAAGTTTGGGCAGGTGTAAGCTGTTTGGCCAGATAGGCGGGAATGGCAGCTATGTAATCCTCTAAGGAATTCCAGGTTTCAGCTGGGGCAGACATCTCTGACCCAGAAGACACAACACTTTGTGGGCCTCGCTGAGCAGAAATAGCAGCTCTAACCCGTTCGCTTGCCGCTCCGATCTCTTGTTCGGTGGGTAAATCTTTTTTAACTGCTTCGATGGATTGATCCAACTTGTCAGTATCTGAATAATCTTTCATCGGCTTTCTCCTTCGAGTTCACCTAAAATCTTTTGTAAGCGTTCACGCGTTCGATGCAAAGTAACAGCAATGCTGTTTGGCGATGTATCAAGCAAGTTGGCTATATCAGCATTACCAAAGTCTTCGAAATAACGAAGTGCAAAAACTTCAGCGGCATGCTGATCTAGCGAGAGCAATGCACTGCGTAAGTGCTTTCTATGCTCAGCCTGACGAACATCGCTATCGGCGGCGTCGTTTTGTGAATGGTGGATCTCATCGTTGAGAGTTTCGGTCTGTGTACGGTTGCGCGCCCGTAACAAATCTAAACCCGCATTAATTGCAGCTTTGCACAGATACCCGGCAGAATTTGCACCCAATTCAGGTCGATCCTGACGTTTTAACAGACGCAAAAACACAGTTTGCAGAACGTCTTCCGCATCCTGCAAATTACCGGTAACGCGGAAGGCAGCTTTCAGCACCTTTACGTGATGGTCGTTGTATAACTCATCAAACGTAGGCGCTTTGCCTGCGGATCCGGAGTTGTGCTCTTTGAGCAATGTGATGGCGTGATCCCCCATACTTATTAATACGCTTGGGGTGTGGGTTTATTAACAATGAACTAAAAAAGAATAATGTAGCGGAAACACTTTATCACTGGGAGAAAATTGCAGCCATCAATTATGTCGGCTCATTTTTCATTCGACATACGCCTGAACTGCACGAATCCTGGCGCTTTCAGCAATACCAGTTACAAAACCTTGTCTACTTTTTTTATTGGTCTACTGCTATTTTCCAGGGAGGCAAATAAAAAGGCCCACTTAACACAGTGGGCCTTTTTACTGAGATCAAGCAGTATCTACTGTTGTGTCGCGTAAACGTCAACAACAACTTCTACTTCATTCGGTACTTCGGCTGTATTCGCCCAGTAGCCTTGGCCAACGCCATACTGTAGACGGAGCAAAGTGACTTCGCTGGTGAGTCGGAAACAAACCTGGCCGTCGCAAGTTTCAATGTTTAAATCAAACGGAAAAGTAAGGGGATGGGTTTGATCTCGGATGGTCAAGGTGCCATCGGATTCGAATGAGGTTACACCGGTTAAGCGACAGCTTTCTGCTTGAAAAGTCGCGGTTGGCCAGGTGTCGACGTCGAACAATTCATAGTCGAGCAGATAGTCCAACACCTCTGGCGAATCGACATCGATATCTTCAATATTAATAGTTACGTCAAATTTGCAACTACCAGGACGCATTGGATCTATGTCGAAATTCGCTACAACATTGGAAAAAGTGCCTTGATACTCGTCACTACCGTAGTTGTATTTGAAAACTACCGTCGACATATGCGGATCGAGTTTCCACATTGCTGCATGCACTGGTAAGCCGATAATTAACAACGCGGCACCTAGTAAGGCTCGATTCATAAAAGTTCGCATGGTACTGATTACTCCTGTGTTAGTTACGGCAGTGCGTAGGCCACCAGCTCGGCTGGTTGCCCGCCACCACTGACGAACATTGCAATGTACTGTTTGCCATCGTGCTCATAAGTAAATGGCAATCCTGATTGGTTATTTGGCAGATCTAGTTCTGCCAATATCTCTCCGGTTTGCTTATCGACGGCGCGGAAAATTGGGCTAGCTCCAGGACCTCCGGTGCCTTCGGCAACGAAAAGCAGAGTCTTGGTTACAAAAACTCCGGCACGTGTCGGCACTCCAGTGCGACCGACATCAACTCCCTCAAGCAAAGCGTGATTCGTAATTCGATCTGGGGTATCTGCATTGGCAATCATCCATAAATGATCACCTGAGTTCATGTCGATAGCAGTAACACGCCCATAGGGTGGCTTAACGATTTCCAAGCCTTGAATTCGTGGTGTGCGAGCTCCAAACGCGGCGCTCATACCGATATCAGAGTTTTCATCTTTTTCCAGAGCCATCACATTCAGTTGTGTGCGAGATGGCACATACAATATTCCTGTCTCTGGATCGATAGCAGAACCTTCCCAGTTAGCACCACCAGTCGCCGAAGGCATGTGCAATATTCCACTAGTTGCGTCATCAGCATCGGCCAGTGATGGCGGTGAATAGACACTGGTGGCGAGACGGAAACCTTCAATTGCTTCCAAGCCCAGTGCGCGTAATTCTGGAGTCCAGTCAATTATATCCGCTTCAGTGAAGCCCTGACGATCGAATGGAGCTGGACGCGTGGGAATCGGTTGGGTTGGTGAATACCATTCTCCTGGAACATCACCTGCTGGAACTGGCTCTTCGACTATAGGCCAGATTGGTTCCCCAGTTTCTCTATCAAAAGTGTAAACCCATGCTTGTTTAGTCACAGACATGAGAATTTTTCGACCGTTAGGTAAATCAGCAAGCACTGACGCGCCTGGTATGTCCCAATCCCAAATGTCGTGATGGGTTAACTGATAATGCCACTTGCGTTCACCGGTTTTGATATCAACGGCAATGATGGAATCGGAAAACAAGTTATCTCCGGGACGATCACCTCCATAGCGGTCACCAGTAGCAGATTCCACTGGCAAATAAACAATACCTAAATCAGGATCGCCAGATAGTGGCGCCCATACACCTGCATTACCGGTGAATTCAATACCACCATCTAGCCAGGATTCGAAGCCCAGTTCGCCGCGCTCAGGAATCGTGCGAAAAGTCCAAAGTAGTTCACCGGTGCGGGCATCGAAGCCTCTAATATCGCCTTTAACGTTCGTCTTGGAACGCGGCCGCATGCCAACCCTGTGGGCAGCGCCAACAACAATTACATCGTTCATGACAAACGGTGCTGCAGAAAGCCCGATATCGGGATAGGGAAATCTGGAGTCATCGGCGTTTCTGAGGCCATCGAATAAATCCACGATACCGTTTTCGCCGAAATTTGAATCTGGGACACCAGTCTTGGCATCAAGTGAAACCAGGTGATAACCAGGAGTAACATCGATTACTCGTGTAGTGTCACCATCACGCCAGTAGGCAACTCCTCGTCCGGCCCCTTTGCGAGGTGCTTCGTCAAATCTTTCCCCTTCATCCGGCCGCCATAACCAAAGTACCTGTCCTGAAGTAGCATCTAGTGCCACTACATTTCGGGTACTGCCAATATTTGCGTACAAGACACCGTCGATTTCCAATGGAGTCGATGGATTATTGAAATCCGTGGTAGGGCCAAAATTTACAGTGGAAAAACGCCAGGCTAATTCGAGCTCACCGACATTTTCTGCATTAATCTGATCGAGCGGCGAGTAGCGTTGAGCAAAATCGTCGCCGTGATAACTAGGCCAATCCCCCTGCTCAACACTGGTGCCAGATTGGCTCCAGGCTGCAGAAGCAAAGACTAGTGCTCCAATACTTGCGGCTAATGACGAAAGCAATCGCTTGGTTTTTGGCATCTTGGATTCTCCAGAATTCATATCTCTATCTAATGCATCCTTAGTCATCACTACGGATTGAAAAACGTGCGCACCCACCCACTGAATATCCCGTTGGGAGCGACTTTCAGGGCATCATTAACGGTGCTCTTAAGGGCTAAATGGTGACTCCGATAGGGAGTGGCAGAATAAGCATTCTCTGCCCTACAAGCAAGGTCTGACGCGGCCTTTAGTGCTACAAATTGTATCAAACATCTTATAATCTGAGACAGCAGATCGACCGTATAAATCCGTTAGATCAACCGATTCTATTCCGTCGTAAGCAACTATTTATTCGTGGATTACTTCGATAGACTCTTACTCTTTGAAAAATCAGTAATCAATTTTGAAAGTGACATAAGATTTGGCAGTTTTTGCCGTTTGTGCGACCCTGCCGCCAATAGAAACAGGAGATAAACATGCTTCGTCATTTTTTTAAGCTTTTCAGCGCCGGTCTGATAATGGCATCCGCATCGATTGCGAGTGCTCAGACTGACGGTATTTACTATGCAGCCCACCACGACTATCGCGTTGTGGAAGTAGCAGAAGGATTTTCACAACCCTGGTCCATGGCTTTTCTCCCCGGCGGCGACATGCTGGTTACGGAGAAGCCAGGAAGATTAAGAATCGTTCGCGATGGCCAGTTATTGCCAGAAGCGGTGCCAGGTCTGCCAGAAGTCCACTTCGTCGGACAAGGTGGAATGTTTGATGTTGTGCCACATCCAAATTTCGGTGATAACCGCTGGGTTTATGTAAGTTTCGCGAAGCCGGTTGGGGACACATCCACCACCGCAATAGTTCGAGGACGCTTCGAAAACGATCAGTTGACTAATGTTGTGGAAATTTTCGCAGCACAAGCCACAGGCTTTGGTCACTACGGTGGCAAAATGGCATTCGATGAAGACGGCTACTTATTCTTGTCCCTGGGTGATCGGCAAGCGCCCTCTCGAGGTGACTTGAGTGCGCACCCGGCACAGGACACAACCAATCACCAGGGCGTTATCGTGCGCTTAAATGACGATGGCAGCGTCCCTAATGACAATCCGTTTGTTGGTGAAAGTGGTTATCTTCCAGAAATATGGAGTTACGGACACCGCAGTCCACAAGGCTTGGCGATTCATCCAGAAACAGGAGACCTTTGGGAGTCGGAACATGGCCCTCAAGGTGGTGATGAGATCAATCGTATCGAACCTGGAAACAACTACGGCTGGCCAGTTATTGGATTCGGCGTAAATTATGGATCCAGTGGCAGTCCAATCCATGAAGGCATTGGCCAGGAAGGGATGACAGCACCAACTCAAGTTTGGGTTCCATCAATTGCTGCATCAGGTTTAATGATATACACCGGCGACAAATTCCCACTCTGGTACGGCAGCATCTTTTCAGGTGCATTAGCGGGAGAGCAGTTAGCGCGCCTCCACATGAGTGATGATTATCGCGAGGTAATTGTGGAAGAAACGCTGGCCTACAACATGGGTCGCATTCGAGATGTACGACAGGGACCCGATGGCTATATTTATCTGGCCATATCTGACGGCAATGGCGGCGGCAGAGGTGATTTCGAAACTACCTCAATTGTAAGGCTTGAGCCACTCGACTAGATCCAAAAACTAAAAATAGAAAGGGGCTCAACTGAGCCCCTTTTTTTTGTATTTATCTAAAATGAAAATCCGATCGCTATTCCAGCCACAACTGCGTTGTGATGATCTTCATGGTAATTCCAATGCACTTGAGGAGACAGCGTAAATCCACTTAGCTCGAAGTCATAGCGCACACCCGTCCTCGCAGTGAAAATATTTTCATCGTGATAGTGTTCGAAGCCCGAGCCAAATTGAACTACCCATCCCCGATAGACATGCCAGTTAGCAACTGCCAATGCTGTCGTCGCCTCGAGGTCATCGAAAGCATGTTCAATTACAAAACCGATACCATACCGCTGATTTAGGCGGTATTCGTAATCAATACCTAAAGTGGCATAGTCACCGTGACCACGCACACTGGTTTCACCCGACAACACTGAAAAATGATGCGCTCCGTGATATCCGTGATCAGCTTCTTCACTGTAGGCAATGCTACTGACTTGGCATAGTGAAATTACAAGTAAAGTGTATAGTGTTCTTTGCATGAGATTCCCTCTCGTCTGGCTTTCCAGAATAGTCCTTGATTAGCATAGAGATACTTATAGTTAACTATAGTCAATCCTGCGCCGGGATGCGGAAACCCAGTGTTGACAAGCTAAAGCCACTGGCCATAGGCTGTGGACACTGTCCCTTGTCTTACGAGAATCTTTTCGATGGTTCAATCCCAATCCTCCTTACTGCTTAGTAAAAAGGGGTCAGATGAAATTTTTATTCAATCATGTTTATGGAAATGTTGTGACTAATATCATTAGAAGCATTGCGGTAATTTCAACTTCGCTACTATCTCTTGCTGTATTCGCACAAATAGATAGCGCAGTCTTACCAGGAGAAGAAGACGCTACTCGGGCTGTGCGTGGAGGAATCCCAATTCCTGCTCAGGCCGCAGATAGAAACCGAGGATCAGGCCCATTCGATTTATTGATAATCGAAAATGTCATGCTAATAAACGGTGAAGGAGCACCCCCTCGCGGCCCTGTTTCGATCGTTATAGAAAACGACCGAATCCTATCTATTGGAGCAGCTCCTGACATTGCCGGCGCCGAAAGACTGGATGGTAGTGGCATGTATGCCCTACCTGGATTCATCGACGCCCATACTCACATCGGCAACACAGGCCAGGGCCTTACCGGGCCAATTACTCCTCCTGAATACGTGTTCAAGCTTTGGTTAGCCCATGGCATAACAACTATCCGGGAAGTTGGTGCGGGGATGGGTCTCGACTGGACTGTAGAACATCGAGAACGCAGTGAGCGTGGTGAAATCACGGCACCCAGAATAGTCGTTCATAGCATGTTTCCCGGTGACTCCATTACCTCGGCTGAAGGTGCCAGAGAGTGGGCGCAAGAGGTCCATCGCAGAGGAGCACAAGGGATTAAATTACGTAACGCAACATTGGCGGCAACCAGCGCAATCTATGAAACAGCACAAGAGCTGGGTATGGGAACATCAAATCATCACGATCAGCGCTCGGTCTATTCGGTTAATGTCTTAGACAGTGCGCGCATGGGTTTGGATAGCATGGAGCACTGGTATGGCTTGCCGGAATCTTTGTTTACCGATCGAACGATTCAGGATTATCCGCCGGATTACAACTATTCCGATGAGCAATGGCGATTTGGCCAGGCAGGTAGACTGTGGCAACAAGCTGCGCCACCCGGCAGTGAAAAATGGAATGACGTAATCGCAGAACTTATTGATCTCGATTTCACCTTGTCACCGACGTTTACTATCTATGAGGCCAACCGAGACGTAATGCGTGCCAGAGATGCAGAATGGCATGCCACCTACACCCTGCCTGCACTGCAAGAATTTTTCATGCCTGATCCTCGCCTGCACGGTTCCTATCACTTCGACTGGACCACGGCGGACGAAGTAGCCTGGCGGGAAAATTTTAGGATCTGGATGCAATTCGTAAACGATTACAAAAACCGGGGAGGTCGCGTTGTTGCAGGCTCTGACGCTGGTTTCATTTTTAAACTTTTTGGATTCGCCTTCATACGCGAACTAGAACTGTTACAAGAGGCAGGTTTCCATCCTTTGGAAGTAATTCAAGCGGCAACGCTAAACGGCGCTGAGCTGTTAGGCATGGAAGCAGAAATCGGATCACTCCTACCCGGCAAGAAAGCCGACATAGTGCTTCTAGAAGAAAATCCGGTGGCGAATTTTAAAGTTTTGTATGGCACTGGTCATATGCAGTTAGATCGAGAGACCAATGAACTTAAACGCGTCGGTGGCGTTGCCTACACAATCAAAGATGGCATTGTTTTCGATGCTAAAGAATTGTTGGCCGACGTTGCCAGTATGGTGCGCACAGCCAAAGACCAATAGTACTAAAAAAGGAATCAGCAAAAAGTGCTGATTCCTTTTGTGAGTTCAGACTTTTAAAGCGGAACGAAGGCTAAAGCAAAATTTCCGTTTAATGGAATGACTAACTGATTTTGCACAGAGTCATAACACATCGATGCAGCACTGGGGATACCGGAAGCAATTACTTCTGCATCTTCCCCAGGTCGGATGCGACTGACACTGCCAAAGCGAACACTACTAACATATTTTGTACCGTCGGTAAGAACGACTACACCATCATTACCACCTTCAACCGCGCGCTCTACTCCAACTATTTCACCTTCGGTGTCATAGGTGATTACCGCATTGTCTGCCACATTGACCACAACGACGTTGCCTTCGGTATCAATAGCAACACCGTTCGGCACGGCAAGCGGCGCTCCCTCTGCAAATACTGAGACCTGATCGTCAGCAGTGATTTTGTATATCAGCTCGGGACTGCGGGTGTTTGATGCATACACAGTCCCATCGTCTGCAACTGCGATGCCGTTAAGTATTGTTGATCCTGGTACTGCAACAGATTTAAGTGGCTGGCCTGTTCTCAGATCAAACGAACGGACATGGCCAGTATCAACTGTATAGAGCACCCCATTTCGAACGGCGCTACCTAAAGGATGATGCAATTCCAATCCATCGCGAGTCACGCCTATCCACTTTGGTGTATGCACCGATCCATCCGGATTTATTAAGGAAACGAAACCGTCATTTTCAGTGCCATCTCCCCGCTCACCATTATTCATGGCTAAGATCAAGTTTCGCTCTGGATCGAAGGTGCAACTTTCGGAAAAATGAAAGCTTCCATAAACCTTTACATTCGAAGACAGTGGCACTCGCACACCGGATTCATTAACCGAGCCAATTGGAGCGCCAGTCTGAAAATCCTGAGCTAGCGCTGAAAATGGCGACAGTAATAACGCAACTATTAAAAAGAGGGCTTTACTAGAAATGACTTGTTGATTACTTCTTCTCATGACTTCTTCGAACTCCATAAAAATAATTTCAATTTTTTGATTTAACGATATTACCAACACTAAGAATTACAACACCAAGTTTAATTGAGCAATAGTATCGATCGGTCTAACATATTTTCATACGCTTCCACACTCTTTTCGGCTACTTCTTGCTGCTCGTTGGTAAGCTTTATGATTCTCTCTTTATAAGGGGCAAAATTTGTACTTCGCTCCACTACTTGATACCAATGGGACGCCCAAACACCATCACTCTCTCTTCTTCCAGGGGGCCACTGCAGCATTCTAGTCGAAAACGGTATCGAAAATTGCGCGCAGACTGCTTTCAACACTTTTTCTGGATGCTTTAACACCTGTGCCGAATCTATGACTGGTATTTTCTGTTCGGTTATTGCGGATATGTCCTGATAAAGTTGCCATTGTCTAACTATTCCTATGTCTTCAACAGAAATAGTCTCCATTTTTTCACAGTATGAGTTTACAACTTCAAAAGGATCGCGAATTAAAAAACAATGTTTAAGATTCTTCGTCCAGTTTAAATCAATATTTTTCAGCATGTGGTGAGTCATTTGTTTTTGATAGTAAATGTCGACGCCTTCTTGGCCGTGACTTAATTGATTTGCCACTTCCTCCCAAGCTGACGATTGCACCTGCATTATTTCATCACGCATTGGATGCTCTAAACCGGTAGAGCCTAAATAACAGGCATAAAATGGCTCATCCACCACTACGCAGTCAGTGCGATTTTCCCAGGCACGCATCATGGCGGTGGAGATATTCCTGGGCCCGGACCACATGGCCAAACGCAGGGTCATCTTGAGGGACACTCCGCCTCGAGTAACTGCAAGTAGAATTGTTGCATGCGCTCCACAATCGGTCCGCGCTTGCCTTGATGATTTGAGGAACTGTCACCCAACACTCTACCATCCACTTCAACCACTGGTGCTACTCCGGCAAAGGTGCCTGTGACGAATGCTTCGTCTGCCCCATAGACATCAGTAAGTGAATAGTTCTTTTCGAATACCGGAATTTCGTTCTGTTTGCATAATTCAATTACTGTTCGCCGAGTAATTCCTCCAAGACAATAGTCGCCGCTGGAAGTCCAAACTTCTCCGCGGCGCACGATAAAAAAATGGGTTGAATTACAGGTCGCAACAAAGCCGTGTGGATCTAACATAAGCGCTTCATCTGCACCGGCTTTGGCTGCTTGAATGCAAGCGCTTATGCAGTTCAGTTTAGAATGACTATTGAGCTTCTGATCCTGTACGTCTGGGTAGCCACGACGTACGTGTACCGTAAACAGCTTGATTCCCTTTTCCAGAGTTTCTTCTAAAGGCGATTTATACTCAGGTATGATCACAATCGTTGGAGGTGAAATGGTGATCCGTGGATCTTGATAAGGCGTGGCTTTTATTCCGCGAGTTACCATTAAACGAATGTGCACTCCACTTTCCATTGCATTCGCCCGGCAAGTACTTTCTATCTGGTTCACAAGTTCCTCTCGACTTATTCCGATATCCATATCCAGGGCTTTCGCACCTTCATAAAGCCGATCCAAATGCTGATCGATGTGGAACAACTTACCATTATGCAGTCTCAGGCCTTCCCATACTCCATCACCCAGGATATAGCCTGAATCGAATACGGAAACTTTAGCTTCATCGCGAAGATAAAGATCACCGTTGATGCTTATTTGAATGTTTTCGTTACGAGGATCGACTTTATAGTCGTGAGTACCATGTGACATAGAAATTTCCAATGAGGCGTACGAACATTGATGTTATTCGAATACTAACTATCCAATAAAGGTAGTCCGAGCAAACTTAGCAGATAGTTGCTATCTCGAGTAGATCGAGTAGCTTTCGGGTGGAAATTCTATTACGAAGTGGGACGGCCAGCGACCCTGTATTTGATACACAGATCGGAATCATCATTATTGAGTCGAGCTGAATTGTTAATTCTAAAAACTGAAATTCAGCGATGCGCTAAATTGATAATCTTCTCCTACTTGGGGCCCATTGAGTGATTGATAAAAGGGTTTACCGAATTCTAAATTCAATTGTGTTGCTCCGTGCACGGGCACGGCAAAACCAAGTGAAACTGTTGCCTGACTGCCGCCATACATCGTTGGATTGGTTACGGGCGCAGGAAAAGCGAAAGGGCCAGGTACAAGCAATTCATCATCGATACCACTAATGTCGCCTGAGTATTCATATCTTAGTCTTAGTGAAGGTCGCAGCCAGTCAATGGAATTCAGTCGCAACCAGCTTGAAACAGATGCGCGATCACCAAGCGAATAATTTCTATCATTTTCACCAAGACGGAAACGGCCAGATAGTTCGGCACCCCAACTATAGCTACCCATGTTCCTACTATAAGCAATGTTTAAAGGAATATCAAATGTGCCTGATCCTAGTTGCATCGAGTACGGTAGTTGTTGATTGCCTGGAGCTCGTGGTGTATCCCCTTCTTCATCTATAGAACCGGTTGGGAGGCTGACCCCTAAGCCTAATAGCCATCCATCTTCACTTTCACCGCTTAGTCGATAAGTCCCGAGTAGGGTTACATCGCCAATACCCTTAGAATCAATTACAAATCTTTCGTAACCAGGAACGCTACTGAAATGGTCAGTACTTTGCTCAACATGAGGAACGACCATTTGTAGCGAAACACGGTCATTCAGTTCATAGGCCACTGTGAATGCTTTTACATTCTGGCAAATCATAGCCGGAACTACTGGAAAATTATCTGCTGTACGAGCTTCCGTTCCTGGAATGAAGGAAACTTCGTCGAGAGAAAGCTTATCGGATCCGTCGAAGTAGCCTTCAAACTCAGATCGTTGATATTGAATAGCGAAACGCCATTTATTTCCCTGCAGCGGAGAAATACCAGATCCTGTGGGATTCTCTTCTCGAATATTGGCTTCGAATAATTCCTCAATACTCAGGTCTAACAAGTCCGCTGGAACGTCTTGGGCGAAAGCATTCTGAGAAATTACAACCATTGTCGTAGCTACAAAATTAAATAACAACAAACGGTGTAGTGTTTGCTTGGCGTTTACGGATTGTTGCTCTTTCATTTTTCTTTTCCTAACAAGTGGTTCGATTGGGCAAAACACTTGGTCAAATTTGATTGCATGTACTCACTGCGCATTTAACTCATAGATGTTTACAAGTCTTAACAGCTGTGAACTAACTTGAAATCCACTTTGATTTACTAAATCCAGATTAATAATTACTTGAATTCGATCTTGCTCTCGAGACAACTGAATCATTCCACCTTCTGCGAGAAATTCACTATGATCACCAACTGTCAACACTTCACTCGCTGCTAATGCTGCAAGCTCATCAAAATAGCTGCTGTCCCCTTCTCCTAGAAATACTAAATCGCAATCTTCTAATTCCGTACGATCAGATACGAATACATAGTTTCGCTGCAACGTTGCATTCTCTTCTTGCGTAAGCAGAGAACGTAATGAGCGTTGAACCGTTGCTTCACTAAGCACACAGTAGTTTAGAGATGATCTATTAACAGAGCCTGATCCGTCATAGGGCCAGGAGATAAAATCTGCGAAGTTATAGAGAAATGCAGCTTTGATGTCTTCTTCATCAAAGCTGGCTTGAGCGTGGCTCAAATTTGAGACAAGGGAAAAAATCAAGCATGAAAGAATCATCCAGGCACACTTAAGATTTTTAGGTCGTGTCCAGCTAATCAGTACAGTCATCGAATTCCAGTGACATGTAAGAATCCTACTAAATATAGTCGAAACACCCGAATTTGCTGGGGTAAAACACTAGACTGCTTCAATTACGCCAATGCGAGGCTTTGGTACGGCAATAATTGGAAAAGACATCCTAACACTCCTATTTTGGGAGATTTGAGGGGGACCCTGAATAATCGCTAGATTAGGAATCTTTAAGTATTTCTCGCGCTGCGTTGTGCCCAGGAATGCCAGTCACACCGCCCCCTGGATGGGTGCCAGAACCACACATATACAGGTTTCGAATCGGTGACCGGTAATTGCCATATCCTAACATTGGACGAGCACTGAACATCTGATCGAGGGTTAATTTTCCGTGGAAAATATCTCCCTTCACCAAGCCAAATTTCCTTTCCAAATCTAATGGCGTTAATACCTGTTGACCTAAAATGAGATCACGAAAACCAGGCGCAAATTTTTCGACTTGATTCAAAACAGTTTCAACAGCCTGGTCACGATACTGATCCCAATCCAGATCAGGATCGAATTGATGGCAAAACAGGCTGGCTACATGCTGCCCCGGAGGGGCTAAGCTTTCATCGAGAGTCGAAGGGATTAACATTTCGATAATTGGTTCGCTAGACCATCCGTTTAGCTCTGCATCATTAAAAGCAGAATCGAGATAGTCCATGGAAGGACCAATAATAATTCCTGAAGTTAAATGATCGTCACTGGTTCTTGACTGGTTTTCGAAACACGAAAATCGTGGAATCTCTTTTAGGGCAACATTCATGCGCAGAGTTCCAGAGCCATTTTTGTAATTGTTAATTCTCCGATTGAACTCGTCTGAAAGATGCGACGGTTCGATTAGCTTCTTATAGAGAAGCGTCGGATTGAGATTCGAAACAATACAATTTGATTCGAGTATTTCTCCGTCTTGTAACTTCACACCTATAGCCTTCCCCTGCTCAACTACCACTTCGCTAACTGAACGATTTAATTCAATTTGCACTCCTTGGGATTGAGCAAAGCTTGCCATGGCTTGAGTAATTGCTCCCATTCCACCGAGAGCATGACCCCAGAGTCCTTTTTTTCCGTTTACCTCACCAAATGCGTGATGAATTAGCACATAGGCAGTGCCTACTTGTTTGGTATCGCCGTATGTACCTACCAATCCATCGAAAGCGAAAGCTGCTTTGACTCTGGTATCTTCAAAATAGTAGTCAAGAAAATCAGAAACGCTCTTGGTGAAAATATCCAAGACAATTCGGCTTTCGTCGACACTAAGCTTGCGTAAACGATTGCCTAACAACGCAGTTTTGATTACCTCTCTGAGACCGTTTCCTACATTTGGCGGTGTCTCTAACAGCAGTTCACTAATTAGGTCTGACACCATGGAAATATCGTTTAGGAATCGATCAAGCTGCGCCGCGTCATGAGCTGAGAATCGACCAATCTCTTTTTGTAACTCATCACGATCATTAACAAACGCCAGAAAGTTATTGTCATTCGAAGGAAAAACATTATTTACCTTCCGCTCAACAATAGTCATCCCATGCTTATGCAGTTCGAGGTCATTAATTACTTTCGGATTTAGGAGACTGACAGTATATGCGCCAACTGAATTACGGAAGCCAGGATAGAATTCTTCTGTACTGGCGGGTCCGCCAACCTGGTGATTTTTTTCAATTACTCTTACGGCAAACCCAGCCTTAGCTAAATAGCCTGCACACACCAAGCCGTTGTGCCCGCCACCAATTATGATTGCATCTTTCGACATAAGAGTTATTGCGAATGAATCTATTTATGTAAAGCAATGATGATAAGAGCAGAGTGGCTACAATGTCACCGCTTTCATGACATTCCGATCCCGCCGACATAAAAAAGTTGGACTATTTATCGCCCGGCATTAAGTTACCACCTGTGAAATCACATTAACTAGCTATACGCATAGTATTGCGCAATAGCGCATCCGCTGGATCTATAGTTGAGTAGCCCAAGTCCTTAGCTACGGCTTCCATAGTTACCATGCCGTTGTGTACATTTAGCCCATCCAGAAAATGCTCATCATCAAGTAACGCTTGAACTGGGCCCTGGTTTGCGAGCTTTATAATGTAAGGTAGAGTCGCATTGGTTAGCGCCATAGTTGATGTTCTTGGCACGCCACCAGGCATATTAGCGACGCAGTAATGAATAATTCCATCAACTTCATAAATAGGATTGGCATGTGTAGTAGGCATGCTCGTTTCAAAACATCCGCCCTGATCTATGGCTACGTCAACCATCACCGTGCCAGGTCTCATTATTTTTAACATGTCCCTGGTGATCAATTTTGGCGCAGCCGCTCCTGGAATTAGTACTGCTCCGATAATAAGATCTGTAGTGGGCAATAAATCAACCAATGCTTCTCGTGTCGAGTAAAGCGTATTGAATTTTTGTCCGAACTGAGTATCAATTTCTTGCAAGCGTTTTAGAGAGCGGTCCGCAATCGTTACATTTGCGCCCATGCCCATAGCTATACGCGCCGAGTTAATACCAACAACTCCGCCTCCAATAACCAATACATTGGCTGGAGCAACGCCTGGTACACCGCCCATAAGAATACCTGCTCCTCCCTGGGCTTTTTCCAAGCAGTGGGCACCTTCTTGGGCTGCCATGCGTCCAGCAACTTCACTCATTGGCGTGAGTAATGGCAATCCACCGTTAGCATCAGTCACTGTTTCATAGGCGATGCAAGTCGCTCTTGATTCCACTAACAGGCGTGTTTGAGTTGGATCGGGCGCAAGATGCAAGTAAGTAAAAAGGGTTTGTCCGGGGCGCAGCATTTTGCATTCGGCAGGCTGGGGTTCTTTAACTTTGACAAGCAGTTCCGCTCGCTCAAATATTTCAGCAGCAGTATCGACAATTTCGGCACCAGCGCTGCGATATTGCTGATCGTCGTATCCACAACCCTTTCCAGCCCCGGATTCAATAAGAATTTCATGGTTGTGGTGAGTTAACTCAGAGACACCAGCAGGCGTCAATCCGACTCTGAATTCCAGTGTTTTGATTTCTTTCGGTATTCCGATAAGCATATGACCTTCCCCCGCAAGCACTTTCTCGATCCACCTAGTATAAATGAGCGAAGACCATATAATTTATTGAATTGATTGAGAATTAAGGCCTATGTAGTATTTTTTACTGAAATATTCCATTATTCTGGTAATTTATTCTGGTACAGCAGACATGAATGAGATGATTGAACTGAACAAAATTGATCGCAAGATCTTGCAGGAATTGCAAAATGATGGACGTATTACCTATGCAGAATTAGCCCGTCGTGTCGGCCTTTCCACCAGCCCATGTTTGGAGAGGGTCCGTCGCATGGAGCGGGATGGAATTATTCAGGGTTATACAACCCTGCTGAATCCGGCCTATCTGGGAGCCAATCTGATTGTCATCGTTCAGATTCGTCTGCAACGTACCTCCCAAAACATTTTTGAAAAATTTAAAACCGCCGCGGTGGCATTAGAAGAAGTTCAAGAGTGTTACCTGATTTCTGGAAATTTTGACTATTTAATCAAGGCGCGTGTAGCTGATATGGACGCCTACCGAGAATTTCTTGGCAGTAGCTTACTTAGTTTGCCCGGTGTCCAGGAATCGACCAGCTATGTAGTCATGGAACTGGTTAAGGAAACCTTGAACATCCTAATTCCTGAGGCCAAAAACAGTCGCAAGTAGTGTCAGGAATAGTGTCTAAGACTCAATAATATTGCGGGCTAGGGCCTAGGGTGCTATGTTCAACGTCGACAAATAATAAGAAGAACGACCTGCAATTCAACTCCACCTAAAACCAAATCAATCTTGGAGGTTCCTGTGAAAAAAGCGATTTTCTTCTGCTTAGCCATAGCAGGCTTAATCAGCGCCACAGCCACTGCCCAAACTTATGTTTCAGATTTCGTCGACGGCGAAATAACCGATCGGCCCATCCGCATTCTCCAGACTAATTCAGCTGGTGATGACGTGTATGTATTTGATCCCAGCACCATGGAACAGGTTGGCTATATCGAAAATCTGCCCCATAACCATGGCGCTACTGTGCATGCCGATGGAACATTCTACTATTTCACCAATGAATTCGATCATACCGTTGATATTGTCGATACTCGCACTTTAGAAATAGTAAAAAGAGTTGAGCTGGCCAATGGACCCCACAATTTGTCCGCCAGTATGACCGCACGGAAAGTTTACGTAGCAATTATTGCCGAGCCACTCATTCAAGTAATCTCGATGGACACAAATGAGATTATTGCCAACATCGAAACCGGTGGCGGAGTGCACAACACATTTGTGACTCCAGACGGCAAATACGCAGTTGGTGGCATGATCGGCGCTAGCGAGATTATCGCCATCGATACTGAAACCGACGAAGTCGTATTCGAAACTTCTATACCCTATTCACAAAATCCCTTTACCGGCGGTGTTCGCCCTCTTACTTTTACCGTTAACGAAGATGGCTCCACTCGTTCCATGCTAGTAAATGTAGGTGGCTGGCACGGCTTCTGGGAAATCGATTGGGAAACTCAGGAAGTATTAAACAAAATTAGTCCGCCCCAAGATTCCTGGGACCGCATGGATCAAACTGCTGACGGCATTCAAAGTGCACCAAGCCATGGCGTAGTGGTTTTACCAGACCAGAGCCAGGTCTGGCATTCCAGCCGTGCCACGTCTCACATTTACGGTTATACATTTCCAGATTACGAATACATCGGCCGAGTTTACATCGGCAACCCCGCCTGGATTACCACAACGCCGGACAGTGATTATCTTTGGGTAGGAGTTTCCGGTCATAACGAAACAGCCGTAGTCGATGTGCACACGCAAGAAGTGGTTAAGCGCTTTCCGGTTGGCCAAGCGCCGAAACGAATCTTCACCGCTATCATGCCTGAAGACTGGGAGGGAGAAGCACCATGATAAGTCGTGCTACTCAAGCGTTGTTCCTGGTTGCGGCAACTGTTTTCGTTGTTGGTTGCAGCGAACAAGAGTCTGCACCCTCCGCACCACAGACTGTACAGACTGTACAGACTGGCGATGCTGCGGTAACAAGAGATACTCCAAAGGGCCTGGATTTTGAATTCTATAGAGAATCTGTAGAGCCAATCTTTATCCGTTATCGCGGTGGCTTTGTCGGCTCTGATACTGCTTGCGTAGCCTGTCATACAGTTCAAGCCAATGCCCCACTAGGATTGCTACCACTAACAGAAGAAAACGGTGAAGTATTTTGGACCGAAGCACAGTCGCGTGAAAATATGGCAAACGTTGCTCTGCTTGTTAATCCAAGCGCACCGGAAACCAGTCGTATACTAGCGGCACCGCTTGCACCTACCGCTGGAGGTGAAGCACATTCCGGCGGCATTTTTTGGGATTCATCTGATCACAGTGAATATCGATTGATCGCCCAGTGGATTGCGACTGGCGATCCCAGCGCAGGTGCCGAACCCACAGTCGATGTAGATTTCGAATTCTTCCGCGCTTGCGTGCAGCCAATATTCGTTAATCCAATTGATAACGCCATGCCTTGCACTGAATGTCATAGTGGACAGTTTGCCATTCCTAACCCAGATAACAGTTATTGGACGGTAGAACAGTCACAAGAGTCATTCGCTGAGTTGATGACATTTGTCGATCCAGGCCGACCTGATTACAGCCGCTTTCTGCACAAACCTCTGCACCCGAACGCCGGTGGAGACCTAATGCATAATGGCGGAAGGCGTTGGTATTCCCAGGATGATCCAGAGCGTCAAGCTCTTGAGGCATGGGTCCTGGGAGACGCAACCGGCGATCAATGTCCATCCGCCTTGCAGTTCGACTTTCCACCAAGGCCGTAGCCCCATGCAATCAAGGATGACGCGGGCAGTCAGTGCTGTCGCACTAGCACTGCTCGCAAGCTGTGGCGAACAGCTTCCAGAAACTTCCATGGATGGAATTTACACCGCCCAACAGTCGGAACGCGGAGAGGCGGTGTTCGAAACTCTCTGCCAACGCTGTCATAGCGTGCAGGAATTTACCGGTCGATCATTCGATGCTATCTGGGCGGGTGTACCTGCAGCCGCGCTCTATGCACGAATCGCCAATACCATGCCTCTCGATCAGCCCGGTAGCTTGAGCGTGGTGCAATCCACCAATTTAATGGCACATATATTGGAAGAAAACGGTATGCCCGCTGGTGACAGGCCGTTAGAAGGCGACATGGATTGGTTAATGACTATTACTCTTGCACGTCCCAACGAATAAATTCAATTTACTCATTCGACATAAGTCGAATTACGCTCACATCAAGTGCCAGTTCTAACTATTAACGAAATATAGACAACCATTATCTGTTGCCAAATTGCGCCAGCACTACTCCGTATACAGACATTGCGTCCCATATATTCTGCAAGCGAATATTTTCGTTTCTTCCATGTTGATTATTGTCGTGGTTCGCTAACGGCAGAACGATAATCGGCGTATCTGTTCGTTCGTCAAAAGCATTGAGTGGAAGTGTTCCACCCATACTGGGAGTTAAAATCAAGTCAGGCGTCAATTCCTGCATGATACTAACTAGTTTTTGTGCAATGGGACTATCCATTGGTGTGCGCAATCCAGCGTTACCCGTACCACGCCAATCGAGTTTCGCCACCTTCTCATTGTTGCGAAGCTCTTCTTCGGTTGGATCTTCATGCACGATATAGAAGCCTTCGCTTTCCACATGAGCCTCTATTAACTCTCTAAGTCTACTGGGTTGCTGGTTCGGCACCATGCGCAAATTAAGCGAAACAGTTGCGCTGGGAAGGATAATATTTCGACCTTGCACTCCTACTCCACCAGCGACTATTCCTCTAGCGTTTATTGCTGGCAGTGTAACCAGTTCTTCGAGTCGCACACCGGCGCCTTCTGGGGTATGAACCGATAGTTCATCTTGTAATCCAGCGCTGGTGTCTGGCATAGCATTTATCGCGGAGCGCTCAGCCTCAGAAAGTGTCGCCACATTATCGTAGTAACCATCTACAAGAATCCGTCCCTGTTCATCTCTCATACTGGTCAATAAATAGGACAAGCGCATAATTGGATTCGGTGCCCAGTTACCGTAGTGACCAGAGTGTAGTGGACGGGTTGCACCGTAAGTTGTGATATCTACGGTACCGCTTCCTCTCACACCAAATACGAGCTGGGCGCGGCGGGATTGATGCATTGGCCCATCACAAAACAGCAGCAGATCGGCGTCGAACAATCTGGGATTATCATCGATGACTTGCCCCAGAGTTGGAGAACCGCGTTCCTCTTCTCCGTCGAACAGGAGTTTTAAATTGACTGAAAGTTCGATGCCATTGGCGCGAAGGGCATCCAGAGTATGAATTATGGCAATGACCGGCATCTTGTCATCGCCGGCAGAGCGAGCGTAGAGTCGCCACTCAGGATCGAAATTTCCTGCTACCGAACTTAAAACTATTGGCTGCCCTTCTGGTAGAGGTGCATCGACTAAAGTTGGTGTGAATGGAGGATAGGTCCAGTTTTCTTCTTGTACCGGCTGGCCATCGAAGTGGGCGTAGAGCAGCAAAGTTTCCGTCGCACCAGGCGTAATTATTTCCCCATAGATATACGGTGCCCTGCCCGCGCTAAGTACTTGAGTCTCGATCCCGCGACTCTCCAGCATCTCGGTAATCAGATCAACATTGGCATTCATGTCCTCGAGGCTGGCTGAATCATTTGGCAAAGACAGAAGATCGATAAAGTCCTGGATTAGTTCGCTTTCGCGCTCACTTCTGTATTCGTCTACGGCAGCAGAAATTTCCAGAGTCGATTGCTGAGCATTGCTTGAAAACGAGACTGCAAATACGAAACAGGAGGAGACCAAAGGCGTAATAAAATGTTGCATAATTCTGAAACTCATTAGGATGACTCCGATACAGCTAAATAGTTGACCTATAAGGCGAATATTATCGGAAGTCGCCAAATATGACCTCTACTATGTGGGCTTTATAAATCTGGACAAGTTCCCGGTAGAAAGATACCTTTACTCCTCTTAGAAGCCCTATACATCTTTTTAGTGCCCCACACGGGAGAGAAACATGATAAGAAAAACACTGGCCTCCCTGACGCTTGGATTGGCGTTGGTATTTGCTGCCGGCTCAGCCCACGTCTACGGCCAAGCCTCAGAGTCTGTCGAACCTTTCAAAGTAGGAACCTTTGCAGTTGAAGACGTGCCGTTTGTCGGCCTCGTCGTTCGCGACGATTCACTTATTGTGGATCTGGTGGCCGCCAACCGCGCCATGGAACTACTTCCTAGATATGCAAACCTCACCATACCTGGCGATATGCTTGGATTGATCGAGCAATACGAGTATGGCCTGAAAGGTCGAGTCTACGAAGTCATGAACTGGCTTGTTGAAGAGAATCATCTAAGTGGCAGCAACCGACCTGGTTATGTGCATGCTGTGGATTCAGTAGATATCCTCGCGCCCATTCAGTATCCCAGCAAAGTAATGAATGCGGCGGTGAACTTTTACACCCACGCCTGCGAAGGCTGCACTGCCGAACAATTGGAGCAAAGAACACGTGAGCGCCAGGAAGACCGTGGCGTTCCTTACCTTTTCCTGAAACCAACACGTGGTGCAATCGTCGGTGACGGCGAAGATATCATCCTGCCATTTGGTCGTGACGAAATTGAATATGAAGTCGAGATGGCCATCGTTTTTGGCAAGGCTGGAAAGTACATCTCAGCTAACCGCGCTTATGACCACGTCTTCGGGTATATGGTGGCAATGGACGTTTCTGATCGCGGCGGCCGACCACCAGGTGGCTACGGAGTTCGTTCAGATTGGTTCGTCGGTAAAGGACATGACACTTTCGCACCTCACGGCCCCTGGATAGTGCCTAAAGAATTCTATGGCGACCCAATGGATCGATTACATCAGATCACCGTTATTGATGGTGTAACTGTGCAAGAAGCGCAAGCTGGTGACATGATTCACAATATCCCAGAATTGATCGAGTATGCTTCATCATTAATCACAGTATTCCCAGGTGATGTAATGCAAAGCGGTACTTCAGGTGGCACCGGCGCTGGTCGAGTACAGCGCGCCACGGGTTCTGGATACCTGGTGGACGGAGAAACTATTCAAGCCAGCATCGAAGGAATTGGGACTCTGACTCACACAGTGAGAGCAGAGCTTACTATTCCAGACGATCTATCTGGTGCGCAGTTACCTCCAACGTCTTCCTATCGGGATAGATAGAAATATTGTGCGAGAATACTAAAACTTTAGGACATCCGCGCAGACAATTAAGAAATAGTAATGAAACCCCAATCCGCATTGCGGGCTGGGGTTTTTTACTGAATGAAGCTGGCATTTCCAGTATTATTTTTAGGGTGCAGTTTCCACATCAGGAGTAATTAGAATGAAAAACAAGATAATAACAGCGATGCTATTTTGCCTAATTCCAACAGGACTTACGGCGCAGGCCGCTGACAACGCTACCCATATCTCGTCCGGCGAGATCATGACCGTATTCGAGGCATTGGGCGAAGCCATCGACCAACAAATCAGAATTGTAGACATTGGCGATGACATTAATGTCGCTGTAGGAATACTGCGCCGAGCTGGCAATCGCACTGAAGGCGAAGAGGTTAATGCCATCATTCACCATCGAGTAACCGAAGTTTATTATGTGTTATCAGGCTCGGGCGTTCTAGTTACGGGTGGCGAGCAATCAGATGCAAGAGAATTTCCTGACAACGTTACCGCAGTAATGGAGCTGATTGGTCCAAGTGGCAGTCGCACTGTTGTTAATGGTCAAGTGCAGACAATCTCGGCGGGTGACGTTGTAGTAATTCCTGCAGGTGTACCCCATGGCTTTCGCCATATCCAGGAACAGGTTACTTACCTGAGTATTCGAGTTGACCCGGATCAAACTCTCCCAACAGGCTATTTGCATCCAGTACTACAAGACTAGTAAAACTAATTCCCGACTCTTGCAGGAGTCGGGAATTTTTCCATTAAAAAAGTATGGATTAAGTAGTTACAACTATTCATTTATTAGTCCCCTTAAAGCAGCCTGCCATTTGCAAAAATTCTTACTACTAAGAAGCAAAACTAATTAGACTACTCTTCCAAATATGATTGGAAATCCCAAAGTTCAACTTTCTTTACTTTGCTTGATTGCTGCCTTTTTTGTAGCGGCCATTTATTGGCAGGGTTTTTCAGGGAGTTTTCTGCTGGATGATTTTCCGAATTTGGCTTTACTCAGCCAACTCCCAGCCGAAGCAAGCTGGAACCAGCTATTCATCTTATCCAGTAATGGAATCTCAGGATTTATGGGTCGTCCACTGTCGATGCTGAGCTTTTTGTTGCAAGCTGAGTCTTGGCCTGCAAATCCATTCAACTTCAAGATCATCAATTTAGCGATTCATCTCATAAACGGCGGTTTGATTGCTGCACTCTTTTTAACTACAGGGAAAATTAGCCCCCGATTCGCACTGCCTACACCTTTAATTGCGCTAGTTGTCTTTATTTGGATGGTCCACCCTATGCAAGTTGGCAATGTGCTTTATGTAGTACAACGAATGAATCTGCTTGCCAGCTTTTTTACTTTGCTAGGGATGGTCGGATATCTATGGAGCAGAAATAGGTTCATGGTTTCTGGAAAAAACCTCTTCGTAGTTTTAATGGTTACTATTCCAGTGGTTGCAGCATTACTTGGGCTACTTAGCAAAGAAAATGGCGTTTTAATCTATGTCTATCTGGCCGCTTTAGAACTAACCATACTTAACAGCGCTAAAAATAGTAGTGAATTGAATCGAGCCAGAATTGGCGCAGTGTTTCTGCCTCTGATGTTGGGTGCAATTGCGTTTCTATTTTATTTACCCACAGTAATTGCAGATTATGATCTGAAATCATTCACACTACTGGAACGGGTGTTTACTCAGTTTCCTGTATTGCTTAGTTATCTACTTGCAATCTTAGTGCCGCGTTCTGGTGCTTATAGTCTGTTCCACGATGATTTTCCGATTTACAACACGCTCTTGGCGATTCCTGTTCTCCTTTCATTCTTGATAATCGCTTGCAGCATTGCCTTTGCCTTTCGTTATAGAAATAAATTTACGGTTATTGCTTTTGCCATTTTGTGGTTTCTATTCGGTCACTCTTTAGAGTCTACTTTTCTACCATTGGAAATGTATTTTGAGCATCGAAACTATTTACCTATGTTAGGGCCGATATTCGCAATCGTGTTTAGCTTACACTGGGCCTGGGAAAAATGGACAACGCGACGAATGCAGTTAGGATCCATTTCTTGTTTATTTTTCCTTTGGCTGTGTTTCGTGTCATTACAGCAATCAACAATCTGGGGAGATTCACTCGAGCACGCCTACGCAGAAGTGTTTTACCGACCCGATTCCTACCGTGCACAGACTCATCTTATTCAAACAGTTGCAAACCTGGGGGATATTTCTACCGGATTTGAACTACAAAAAGAATTTATTGCATCTGGAAATGCTGGTCTCTCTGGTTATGTACGATCCTTAGAGTTTGGCTGTCTCCTAAATGGCATTGAATTTCCATCTGCAGAAGATTTGCGAATCCAGGCACAAAATGCACAACAAGATTTCTCGGTAGTTGCACTCTTAAATAACCTGGTCATTGGAATCAATAGCGGTGCCTGTCAGCAGGTACCTCGAACCAGTGTAGACATTATTTTGCAGGAACTAACAAATAACACTCTTTTCGCTGTGAGTCGGCCCGATCTATTACAACTTCGAGCGCTTTTAAGTGCTGGCGAGAGCAACTATGTTCTCGCTGCCGAATTAGCAGAAGAATCCTTTAACATTCGCCGAGATTTGAGAACAAACTTGTTGCGAATAGGCTGGTTGATCGAAGCAGGAGACTTAAATCAGGCTGAATCTGTCTTACAAGAGTTTGAGTCAGAATTTTCTGCAGAAATCGCCAACCGCGAAGGCTTGGCAGAACAAATTCGATTATTGCAAGAAAGCTTGTAAGCAAGAATATTCACATTAAAATTCAGTTCTAATTTCTACTAACAGAAACTAAATAGCCCAACTTATGCCAAAGCAATTAATCATTCTATGCATAGCGCTTCAGCTAGCAATCAACAATAGCTACGGACAAGATGAACCCGGATCCACTGCGAGTCAGTCTGCAATTCAGGCGTATCTTGAACAACAAAACCAATCTTCCAATCGTTTTGAATCAATGGCCCGCATGCAAGTTGAAGTTCAATACGGAGATTTTCTTAACTCCTTAGGCGGGAATCCATCACGTCGAGCCGAGGCCGAGCGCGTCCTGGTTGAAGTCGTAGCTGAGCGCGCGGATTTGAGCTCCCGAGCAAGTAGCGGCCAGGTGGCACCTGAGCAACTGCAACAAATTAGTAGCTATGAGTACCTCCGAGACCGACTAGGTTCAGTACTGAATTCAACAGAGCTGCTGCTATTGGATAGCCGTCAAGAAGGAATGGCAGAACTACAACTGCGAAGGACCTATCTTGAGCAGATGAATCGCATAGCCCCAGACGTATATGCAGGCAACCAACAAATCGTTTTAGATGTGTTGATAGAACACATGTTATTTCGAAATGACGATGCTGGCGAACGAAATCGAGTGACAGCGGAAGAACTCGTACAACAACAGCTAATGTCACTTCTAGAGGCAAGAGTAGAATTGCAAGATAGGCTGGAAGGACAGTAGCTGGAGATGGTTAATAATTATTTGAACGAATTGCGCTCGAATCTGTTCTTAAATCAGTCTATGTCGGGTGGCTCAACACAATAACACTATCAATAATTCCAGCGAAAAATCTTACTGGTTCTTTAAGGAATTATCCTAACTGCGAAAGGTGACCAGTACTGTCGCCAAACTGCTCAAGAGTCACGTCCAATCCACCTGCTACCGATAACAACAAATTGTTCATCGGCGTGCCATCCGCAACACGAATATGTTGCCCACCTTGTATTCTTCCACTACCGCCACCTACCATTACAATCGGTAAATTATCGTGCGTATGACGATTGGAATCGCTCAAACTACTGCCATAGAGAACCAGAGATTGATCGAGCAGAGATCCAATTTCATCTTGTGAGTCGTTGAGTCGACCGAGAAAGTAAGAAAGCATATCGACATGATGCTCATCGATTTGCTGCAACCTACCCATTCGCACAGGATCGTTCTGGTGATGGGATAATCCATGATGGGCATCTGGTACACCGATTGAAGGATAGGTGCGATTTCCACCTTCACGGCTATACATGAAAGTGACGACTCTTGTCAGATCTGCCTGGAATGCAATTGCAATCAGGTCGCTCATAATTTTGACATGGTCTTCAAACGATGGCGGGATTCCTTCCGGCCGATCAAGCGTTGGCAGTTCCACCGCTTCTCGTTGCTCGACATTTTGAATTCGCCGCTCAACCTCTCGCACAGAATCCAAATAATCCTCTAACTTACTTCTATCGGAAGCACCTAGTTTTGGAGCGAGACGCTGAGTATCTTCCATTACGAAATCCAGGAGACTTCGATTCTGGCGTAATTGCATTGCGCGCGCTTCAGGATCAGTAGTTTCACCATCACCAAACAAACGTTCGAATACGCGACGGGGATTATTTTCATAGGGAAGTGGCGTTGTTGGTGAACTCCAGGAAATAGTATTACTGTAAGCGCAGCTATAACCAGAATCACAACCACCAACCATACGCACATCCTGTAATCCAATTTCTAGCGAAGGCAGCGGAGTGGTTTGACCGATTTGTTGCGCCAATACCTGATCGATTGATTGTCCATTACTAATATCTGCCCCTTGCGTCTTCTTCGGGTGAGCACCGGTTAACCAGCTGGCGCCGGCACGAGCATGATCTCCCGGACCATCACCTAGCGCTTCTCCATTTTTGTGGGCAAGCCCACTGATCACAGTTGTTTGATCGCGAAACGACTCAATGGGTTTTAATGTCTTTGAAAATGCGAAATCCGTTCCGGTTTCGGTAGGAGTCCAATCCTGCATGATGATGCCATTCGCGGTATAGACAAAGGCAACCCGCGTAACGGAAGGAGTCGCTGCAGCAAAAGCTGGTGTCATGGCATCAAGATATGGCAGCGCTATGCTTGCGCCCAATCCGTGCAAACCAACGCCCTTAAGAAAAGTGCGTCGCGAAAGGTGCTTTTTAGTCACCATCTCAAGCCTCCGGAATCCGTCTCATACGAAAGGGTACACTGTCGACAATGCCGTCCACAAGGGCGGAGAAGCGGTAGTCGGCAGATTCTACCTGCCGGCGAATTTCCCTCAGCGCAGGTCTATCAGATGGTTCAAGCCCGCGGCCGATTGCATAGGTCAAAAGCTTCTCTGCAAAGGTTTCTACAAACTCGTCACTCCTGGTCATCAGCACATCACGCAGACCATCCAAACCGTCCACTATGGTGCCATCTGGAAGCGCTCCTGAATCGTCAATTTCGACGCCATCTTCGGTTATTCGTTGTCGACCCACTGCGTCGAATGATTCCAGCGCAAAACCAAGAGGATCCAGACGATTATGGCAAACAGCGCAGGCTGGATTGGCTCGATGTTGCTCGAGCGCTTCTCGCAAACTGCTAGCAGAAATTTCTGCTGAATCATCCAGAGCAGGAACGTCTGGCGGTGGAGGTGGTGGTGGCGCACCAAGTAGATTCTCCAATACCCATTTGCCTCGTAATACCGGTGAAGTGCGTGTGGGATAGGAACTAACCATTAACATACTCCCCTGACCGAGCACTCCGCGGCGACCAGTATCGGCAAGAGACACTCGCCGAAAGTAACCACCTTCAACATCCTCAATTCCGTAGTAGCTTGCAAGACGCTCATTCGCAAATGTGTAATCAGCGTTAATTAGATCGAGGACACTGCGGTCTTCACGAATCATGTTTTCAAGAAATAGTTCAGTCTCTTGCTGGAAAGCGTAACGAATAGAATCGTCAAAATAGTCAAAGCGGTCCGGATCTGGCGCCCAATCTTCAATATTACGCAGATGCAGCTATTGGCCAGCGAAGTTTTCGACCAGTGACTTACTCTTTGGATCGGCAAGCATGCGAGCAAGTTGATCAGTGAGTACATCGGGCTCACTCAACACTCCCTGCTCTGCCAAAGACAACAACTCTTCGTCTGGAATACTACTCCAGATAAAAAAGGAGAGACGCGAAGCAAGATCGAGATCGGACAGATTGTAAATTTCATCCGCTTGTCCACCGACTGGTGAATCAGGCACTCGATAGAGAAAGCGTGGTGAAACCAATAAGCCACTAAGCGCCATTTCGATGCCGTGCTCGAAACTGCCGCCATCGGATTTACCCAAGGCAAAAAGTTCGATTAACGGATCGATGTCGGCTGCAGACACAGGCCCGCGATAGCCGCGTCGAGCCAATGTTGTCAGTATGCGACGCGCGCAAGAAATTTCTTCGTCATTGCTATCGGGTCGACAAATGAAAATGCGTTGCTGGTTTTCTTCCATGCCGACTCGAGTTGCTGCGTATGGCCCACCTACTAATACATAATCAACAGAGTATCCGGAAGCATTGCGAAGATCTCCTTCTGCACTGGTCTCAGGAAAGAGATACTCCGTCAAAAATCCCGCTGCTATTTCATGATCACCTGCCGCAAGAGTGAGAGAAATCTCAAACAGTCGAGTGCCCTGCTCCGCTTCCAAATTACTAAAGTTAGCCTCTATTAGTTGGACCCGTTCGCCATCAATCCGAACATCGAGTTGAGGAGCAGGCATATGCGGCATGCGTCGACCTCTTACTCTTACCGTGATTGTATAATCCGCATCGAATGGAAAAACGTGGCGAAACAAAATTCCACCGCGGGCATTTAACGGCAATCCATCTATAGCTTCATCACGTGTACCCGATTGCGGTGAGTATCTCTCAACAACTGGCCGCGGTGTTAACGTACCGACGGCCAGACGACTCACTCTTCGCGCAGCTGCAACATATTTTTCGATGTGCAGCGGTGACACTGTTAGCACGTCACCAATATTGTCAAAACCATATCCAGAATCATCTGCCGGTAAATTTTCGGCGTGATCAAGATCGATCCCCAGAAGATCGCGCACTGCATTACTGTATTCAGCACGATTGAGGCGGTGTATTGCTGGCGAACCTGGATTAGGAGCATTGCGGGCCTGATTGTCGAGACCCATTTCCAACCAGGAAACGAGATCGGTTCTAACTGATTCATCAGGTCTCGGCATACCAGCTGGCGGCATCTCTCCCGAACTTAAACGTCTCAGCACTTTTTCCAGCACATTGGAATGGGCAGCCAGGTCCGCTCCACTCACATTTTCGAGACTTAATCCCGCGGTAAGCAATGCTTCGTTATGACAAACTATGCAGTATTGATTGAGAGTAGCGTCGAGAAGCTGGCTCGCTGAATTGTCGGAAGTCTGTTGAGCCAATACAGCAAACGGGGAAACTGCTACTGCAATTCCTACAATGAATGATGCCCAGTGGAACATTTGCCTCATGATTGGCGATGCTATAACGTTAGACCGCCATGGGACAACTCCTTCGATATACAGTTTTCCTCGTCTTATCAATAGCCTCTGCAGCAGTGGCGGCGCAGTCTGATAGTAGTAACGTGCTGAGCCTCAACCTGATAGAAGCAGTGCAGCGGGTGGATCAGCTTAAAGTCTCCCAGCTCATTGATTCAGGTGCAGATGTAAATCTGACTCGTACTGATGGCTCTACGGCCTTAAGTTGGGCAGCACAAAGACCTGACGAACAGATCGTCGCAGCGCTATTAGCAGCAGGCGCCAACCCCAATAGCATAGATGAAAATGGTGAGTCTCCATTGTTACTCGCCTGTGCGAGCGGGAATACTGCAATTGTGCGAGCCCTATTAGATGCGGGAGCAAATTTAAATGTGCGCAGGTGGAGTGGTGACACCACTCTGCATGCAGCAGTCTATGGTGGCAATGAAAACATTGTTCGCCTCTTACTTGAACGTGGAGCAAACTCTAACGTAGCGGACTCGCGTATGGGACAGTCACCGTTAATGCGTGCTGTGGCCGCAGGACATGCCAGGATTGCCGATGCATTAATTGAATACGGATCTGAAGTGGATGCAGAATCCAGCATTGGCTTTCGCGCAATCCATTTTGCCGCACTGTATGGTCAAAGAAATCTTGCGGAAATTCTCATTTCCGCTGGAGCCGATACTCAAACCGCTACCAGCGAAGGCGGCAGCCCCTTCTTGATTGCATTAAGTGAAGGCTATGAAGAAGTAGCCCAACTACTGCTTACAGAAGGAGTCGACGTCAACACACGCAGTACTGAAGGATCCACGCCACTGCATGAGGCGGCTGGAGCTGGAATGGTGGAATTGGCTCGGGATTTGGTTCAGCGAGGTGCGAACCTTAATGCGCGCCTTGGCGAAATTCCGGGTAACGTTTATGAACCCGGGCGCGGTGGTGGCACTACACCTTTTCTCGCTGCAGCTCGCGGAGGTCATGTGGAATTGATGGAGCAGCTAATCTCCATGGGCGCGAATCCTCAGGATCGATCAAATGACGGAGCCGGATCTGTGCAATTTGCTACCCGCAGCCGCAACTTTGAAGCTGTGCGCATGCTCGTGGAATTAGGCGCCGATGTGAATGCAGCACCACTCAATCGCCCTACTGCCTTACACACAGCAATCCGTTTTGGTGAAGATGAGATCGTTGAATATCTGGCCAGTAACGGAGCAGATTTTGAGGTACGGGATCACAATAGTCGTACCCCACTGGAAGAAGCAGAATTTGAAGCGCCGACCCACACGATTGAACTCATGCAGAGACTTACAGCGGAGCGCGCAAACTAATCTCTTTGTCTATTAGCCTACTTATAAGGGGTCAGCTAGCACTTTATAAAGCAGGCACTCAACAACAATTACTCGAAGTTAATTCTCGTTAGCTTCGATATGTAGCTCGAAATCCAATTGCTCAGCTACGCGCAGGCTTCCGCCAAGCGCTGTAAATACCGATAAGCCAATATCTTCATGATTAAGTGAGAAGCTTGCATCCACCGCCATACTAGATCCGTTTACATTTACCTGAGCGGGTAATTCAAGGTTTACCGTGCTGCCTACCAAATCGAGCGCAATACTTAAGTTCCACTGATTATCAGACACAGATACAGTAGTAACCCTGGCCGCAATCGTGGTGAATGTTGCTCCGTTGAGAACAGCATCACTCATCATGTTTTCTCGTGTGCCCTCGATTGCCCGTCTACCTGGTTGAGTGTCGAAACCTTCCCTCATTTCTTCCGCGGCTCTGTCGCGTTCGGACTGATCGTCCACAAAAAAACCACTTACAGGAAATGCAAATGAAGCAGTAGAATCCAAAGGATCTGCAGCCAGAATTATTTCACCTGCCAAATCAGTATTGTGCACAACATGATTATGACCCATGCGAGCGAGGGGGCCTGCACGACCTACATAGACTCTTAAAATAGAATTTTCTGAATCTATCCCGTAGGTAGTGGCATCTGTTTCTCCCTGCTGCGCATTAGCAGAAAATGCCAGCGCTCCGGTTAGAAACAGTATCCAAGTTATGCCCTTTTTAATTCCCATTTTTTACTCCTGCAATTTCATAAATTCTCAATCTTACAAACGCCTGCAATTCTATAAGATTTATCCCATTAGACTGAATGCTAATCTTGCCGTTCTATTTATTAATCAGACCTTAAGCAAAGGGCTTTTTTGCTCATAACAATGTAACTTATTGAATTTGTTACTAATTATAAAATTACACTCTCGGTTCTACTGCGGCCTACGATAATAAAGAAAGATATAAAAATCGCAGGGAAGAACCGACTTGTGAACGAAAAGCCTGAATCCGCGTTTCACTTTACTAAAAAGCAAATCAAGGAATTGCGAATGAATCAAATTCTTAGACCTCTTTTAGTCTCTTTATTACTCTTAACTTTACCCGGTTTGAGTCATGCCCAATTAGAAACTGGCACCAATGAAGACGTAGATTTCGACAGCCCGGAGGGCTGGGCCATGGCATTCATGACCGCCTCCTCGCTAAACCTGGGACAACTGCCTCCAAGGTCAACGGAATTCGGCGATGTAAGTTTTTCTGCCGAACTGTGCTCAATTCCCAGACTTGAACGAGAGCAACAACAAGTAGGTTTCGGCGGATTCAAAGACGAAGAACTCAATAAGTCTCCGGCTTTCGGTCGTGCCAGGGCCAGTCTGGGCTTATTCTGGGATGTCACTGCAGAAGTATCCTGGACTCCACCGTTGGAAATTAATGGCGCAAAACCAGATGGCCTTTGGGGATTCGCCCTTTCACGGCCCTTGGTAGGAGGTGACAATTGGGGACTGGGTTTGCGGCTCTTCGCCCTTGAAGGCGCCGTCAACGCTGATGTTACCTGCAGCGAAGACACTGCTGAATTACCGCCCTTCTCTGCTGACAATTTGTTCGGCTGTGTCGCCCCATCCGATGACGTATTAGAAATGGATCATCAAGGCGCAGAACTCGTATTGTCATTTAATGAGTTGCCATTGGGAATTCAGCCCTGGGTATCGATTGCCTCAACCCGCATGGATCCCTTCGTCGAAATAGATGCCTTACTGGATGGCGGGCCGCGTTTTTCAACGGTAGACAGTGATGGTACAACTGAAACCTATAGTGCTGGCCTAAGCTATAGCCTCAATCAAAACTGGCACCTGAATCTAGCCACTTCCTATACCCCTCTCGACGCAAATAGGCCTGTAAGTGCGGGTGGTCGAGATAGTTATTGGAATGTCAGGCTTGGTTTAGTTTGGGATCTTTGATTTTAAGAAGGATTGTGAGTATCTGCGACTATTGCGAGTTAGTTTTTGTATTCAAGTTGTAACGATTTGTAAAAGTATAAGCTGTGCTAATTAGTGACATGCTATAGCTACCAGCTCAGCTCTGGTTTATGCTTTTGCCTCCACGACTTTTGTATTAATTAAACTTGAATAAGAGGACTCACAATGTCCAAGCAGCTACAAATGAAAATTGCCGGTATGGCACTAGCTATGGCACCTGTTCTTGCCTTTGCCCAGGCTGACATGCCCCCCGTAAACGATTTACCAAATCCCTATGTCACTCAATCTGGTTATTTCCAATTGCCTCAAGGACGTGGCTGGGGCTCATCCAGCACCGTGGATATCCACCTGGATGGGGAAAGTGTTTGGGTAGCCGAACGCTGTGGCGCCAATATTAATGCCTGTGTTAATAGTCCCGACACCAACATGGTGATGCTATTCGATAAGGCTGGCAATTTGGTCCGTAGTTTCGGCGCTGGCTACATTACCTGGCCTCATGGCATCGAAGTTGATCATGAAGGTAACGTCTGGATCGCCGATGCCCGCGGCACCGATCAGATGCAGGACTATAACGGAGAAGAATGGGGTCACCAGGTTCACAAATTTAGCCCTACTGGCATTCACTTAATGTCGCTCGGCAGAAAAGGTGGCGGACAGGACGAAGAGTATTTCTATACTCCTAATGATGTCCTGGTAGCTCCCGACGGATCGATCTTCGTGGGAGAAGGACATTCTAGCGCCGAAGGCACACCGAATCGTGTCCACAAGTTCGATGCTGATGGAAATCATCTCTTTTCATTTGGTGAATGGGGAATGGGACCCGGTCAGTTCCGCCAACCTCACGCCCTGGCCATGGATTCTAAAGGTCGCCTGTTTGTAGCAGACCGCGGCAATGACCGTATCCAAATTTTCGATCAGGAAGGCAATGTTCTCGACATCTGGTATCAATTCAGCCGTAACAGCGGAATTTTTATCGACGACAACGACGTCTTGTATGCGGCTGATTCAGAATCCGGTTCAGTCAATCCCGATCATGGAGAATGGACACGTGGCATTCGAGTTGGTAGTGCAATTACTGGTGAAGTTGAATTTTTAATTCCTGATCCTCAGCCTGATTGTCGAGGTACTTGTACTGCTGAAGGCGTTGTCGCTGACAAGCATGGCAATATTTTTGGCGCAGAAGTCGGCCCAGTCGGCGGCATTAAGCGTTATGTGCGGCCAGTAAACTAGTCGCTACATTTTTTCTTTATAATCTCTAAAGCCCAGCTCTATGCAGAGTTGGGCTTTTTTATTTAAAAAGAAGCAATAAGTGCCTGAAATTCAATATTGTGAATGTTCTTAAGCAACAAACAGCAAATGACTCACTTAAACGAGAATTAGTCTGGGTCGTTTTGATTGGTATTGGCTGTTTGATACTCGGCAGTCTCTTGCTAAGTGCAGCCTTGAATTTCAATTCAGCATTGCAGTGGTTAATTCAAGCTGGATTGATTTGGGCATTCATCTGTTATCAATCCCATCGCCGCCTGCACCTCAATCGGCCAAACTTAGAAGCACCACTCTATAAGGAACTTGGTTGGGGCAATCGCGTCACCCTATTGCGCGCCTGGTTAATCGCTGCCACAGCAGGATTCCTGTTAAAGCCCTGGCCTGAAGGGCCATTGCTATCCTGGCTACCGGGCATGATCTATTTTTTCGGCGCCGTTCTGGATCGAGTAGACGGCTATGTTGCGCGCCGTACCGGACACAGCAGCCTGATCGGCACTGAACTAGACACGGTATCAGACGCGATCGGTCTTGCCGTCGCTTCAATACTCGCAGTAAGTTACGGACAGACCCACTGGAGTTTCTTGTTTATGGGTCTGGCTTACTACGCCTATCATGGCGGCATACTCTGGCGTAAATATCGCGACCTTCCGGTCTACCCGCTGCCACCGTCAATACACCGGCGAGTCTGGGCTGGATTTCAAATGGGTTACTTGGTAGTTGCACTGTGGCCATTGTTCTATCCGCCACTAACTTTAATTGGTGGCTTCGCATTCATGCTACCCGCTCTAATCGGTTTTCTCGTAGACTGGTTGATCGTCAGTGGACGCATTGATAGAAAAGATGAACGAGTAGATCGGCGCTTCCGCAAAATAGCCGGTTTTAGCCAGGAGATCTTTCAACCTGCACTGCGGATACTCATCGTCATCCTATTGGTGATATCAATCGTTCAATCCGGATTTCCGCCAATGGCCAATAGCGAATTTCCCTGGTTTAGCTCTATTGCAACTGCTGGTTTCGTTCTAACAGCATTCATGATCTTGTTTGGCATTGCTGGAAGATATTTCACCTTGCTCTTGGTTGGCTTGTTGGGCTGGTACTATATCGGCAATACAATGCATGCAGTGGATTACGTATTGTTCTGCTGCGTAGTCTGGTCACTACTACTGGGTAGCGGTCGCTTCAGCCTTTGGCAGGAAGATGATCGCTGGCTTAATCGGTACGACGGCGCTTGAAGTTAACCGCAAATTCCATTCGATACTTAATCTGGCTAATCGCCCTGGGACTGGCTGTTTGGATATTGAGCCAATTGCCACTTGACGCGTTATTAAATGCCATTACCGATCTTAGTCTTGTCCAGTGGTCGGGATGGATCTTGCTCAATATGTTAGTCATCGCGTTGCTCACTGCCCGCTGGTTGGTGTTGACTAAAGCAATGGGGCAATCTGTCAGGTTTCTCCAATTATTGCGAATTAGACAAGCTGGTCAGTTGATTAGTTTTGTGACACCTGGCCCCCAATTTGGCGGTGAACCACTTCAGATTTATTGGTTATGGAAAAAATTTAACTTGCCAGGTCATGCTGCCTTCTTAGCAGTGGGCCGCGATCGATTCTTCGAACTTTGGATAAATTTCGCCATCTTATTGTTCGCAGTTACCGTGCTGCTAGTTTCTACTTCAGTAGCGTTTGTGGAATGGCACTACGTCGCAACTGTCCTGATTGGGTTATTGGTAATTATGGGTATGTCAGCCTGGTTGCTTGTGCAAAAACCCTTGAGCATTCTCCATTGGATTAAACGCGCAACCCAACGTTGGCATAGTCACATCCGATTACAACAACTTCAGGACCACTGGTCGCAAATGAATGACTCGCTTCAGACGCTGATCTCCAAGCGGCGCCCTTCTCTGCTAACAGCATTGAGTCTTTCACTCCTGGGATGGGCTGGCATGATTGCAGAGTTTTGGCTTTTGCTATGGTTTGTTGATGTGCCGCTAGACCTTATGACTTTTGTGTTGTTGTTTACCCTGGTACGCCTGGCTTTTTTACTGCCTCTACCCGGGGGGATTGGAAGTGTCGAAGCGGCATTATTTTGGGCTTTTCAAGCCCTGGCATTGCCTTTAACAACTGCAGCCGGTTTGATCGCGTTAATGCGATTGCGTGATGTAATAATTTTGTTGTTAGGGGCAGTTGTATTGCCAAGCTTGCAAAACTCTGAACAAGTTGCGGAGAGTACTTAGCTTAAAAGTAGTTTTCTAGTATTCCAAGGCGTAAGCAGCCCAGCAGGATTCATTCTCCCAAATCCTGATTGTGAAGCGCCCCTTTCCTGGCGGTGCAATAGCGGCGAGTAGCTTCTCGCAAATTATTCGACTGAAATGTTCGATACTGGGATTAAGTCCGTCGAATTCAGGTAAATCATTGAGCATACTCTCACCAAAGTAGTCGATGATCGATTGTAATTCGCCCTCGATCTTTACGATATCAACGAGATAGCCATGCTGATCGAGCTCCCCTGACTCCAACCTGACTTCTACTTCATAATGATGGGAATGTGGCTCATTTTCTGCTCCCCAATCACCACCAAAAAGATAATGCCTGGCAATCAGGTCCTGTTTTACTGCCACTGTGTACATAGCGAATTCCTCTTTTCGAAAATTGCCAAAAGCCTAAGCCTGATAATCGAATACTACCTGCAGAGCCTGTTCTGGAGATTCATCCAATAAGCGATAAGCATCCGTTGCCGAAGCGAAAGGCATGCAAAGGCTTATAAATTGTTCGGGCTGGCACTTTCTGATCATATCCCAGGCTAAAGAAAACCTGCGCGCCTTGTCCCAGCGACCGGTCAATCCGGGAGCAATGGAACTTACCTGGCTGCTGACAATTTCAATTCGGTTACGATGAAATCGTTCGCCGAGATTAATTTCCGCCCTCTTTTTTCCATACCAACTGCCAATTATTATACGGCCCGAGTATCCGCATAAATCTACCGCAAGATTTAAGGCGACCGGCGCACCCGATAATTCAAATACAACATCCGCACCAGCACGAGAGTCATCCATCCTCAACTTTGTTTTTAGATCGGCGATGTCTTGTTCTGAATTGGGAGAATAAACTGAGTCGTTCCCGGCTTTTTCCGCAAAAGATTGCCGACTTGCGATGGCTTCCAAAGCAAAAACTCCCGCAAGCGGATGTTGTGCCAGTAACATCGAGGTCAATAATCCAACTATGCCTTGACCGATAACAACGGCGTTTTCCCCAAGACGCGGATTACCATCTTGTACAAGATTAACTGCCGTTTCCATATTCGCTAAGAACACAGCCGCCTTAGGATCGATGTCATCTGGAACGAATACAATCTCATCCAAAGTACATCTGTTATGGCTCGCATGTGGCTTGAAAGTAAATACTTTTCTGCCAATGCAGGAGGCGTCTACGCCATCACCCACTTGCTCGATTTCACCCACGCAGGCATAACCGTATTGCAAAGGATAGCTAACTTGTCCTTCACTATAATCTGCCAAACTTTCATCGAGTGACATCGATTCAGGAAGCTGGCCACGATAGACCAGCAATTCGGTACCTGCACTAATAGCCGAATACAGGTTTTTTACCAACAGCTGATCGGATTGCAAAGCGTCTATTTGCTGTTCACGAATTTCGACCTTAAGAGGATCGGTGAACCAGAGTTGACGCACGATCAAGAGCTGGATCCGCCATATTGCAAATCACCCCAAATGACAAAATCTTCACCTGCTTGTGCGGAATGTATCGGGTTGATAGTCAACTGCTCATTATTATCTGCCCCTTGTAGGTCGCCGATGGCCCTGTACCCACCTACCAATCTGGGCGCTACGGTCAAGACTAGTGCATCAACCAGACGCGCTCGTATAAATGCCGTAATCACAGTGGCTCCGCCTTCCACCATCAGACTATTGATACCCCTCTCTCGCAATAGGTTCATTGCCGTATCCAATGGAACGTCATGCTGGTCAGCACCATCGCCGTCTATGCCAATGACCTCTGCATGGTCTATAACAGTATCTGAATCTGATTTAACTGTGAGAATCCAACATTGTTTGTCTGGGTGCTGGCAAATCTTTGCCGATACTGGTGTTCGTAATTGACTATCCAATACGATTGGTTGTGGATTTGGTCCAGACCATTCCCTAACAGTTAGTTGCGGGTCATCACTAAGTACAGTACCGATTCCAACCAGAATACCGTCATGCAGACTACGCAATTGATGAGTCAATCGGGTCGATTCCTCACAACTAAAATTTAGCGTTTCACCGCATCGGGTCGTAATGCTGCCGTCCCAACTTTGAGCGTATGCCAGAGTAATGAAAGGTCTATTGTTTGAAGTAAAATTTGTGATGCGAGAACGCAGCCACTCTTCAATCTGACGATTGAGATCCATGCTAGTCGTTATCAGGCGTTAGAGCCGCTATATTTGTTGGGCGCAACAGGTGATTCATGCGTTCCACTTTAGTTAGCAGGTAACGTGAATTTTCAGGATTGACGGGAGCGTCAAGTTCGACTCGTTCGCTTACTATGATTCCTTCGGATTCCAATGCACTAATTTTGGCTGGATTATTAGTGAGCAGGCGAATGGAGTTTATATTAAGGTCTTCAAGAATTCGGGCCGCGATTGTGTATTCGCGCTCATCTGCTTTGTGCCCCAACATCAGGTTTGCATCTACGGTGTCGTGACCGGCATCCTGCAAGTTGTAGGCATGAATCTTCTGCAACAAACCAATTCCTCTTCCTTCCTGCCGAAGATAAATCAGCAAGCCCCGACCTTCGGCAGCAATAAGTTGCAGTGAACGATCTAACTGATCGCCACAATCACATCTAAGTGATCCGAATACGTCACCGGTTAAACATTCAGAGTGCACCCTAACGAGTACATTCTCGCCGGAAATATCATCTCCCATATGAAAGGTGAGATGTTCCTTATCATCTAGTGAATTACTGTAACAGCCAAGCTCAAATACGCCGTAATCTGTAGGAATACGAGCAGTGGCTATTCGCGTTGTGGCGGAATCAGGCATGACGGACAATCTTACGTTTAACAACTCGACCCGTAAAGGCAGGTTACAGTTAAGTTACAATTTCTTATTACTTGGGATTTGGATGTTTGGCTTTATATCTGCAGTGCTTCAAATTCAAATCGCAGCTTAACTTCATCACCAACCATGTTGTTGGAGACCCCATAGTCCATGCCCCATAGGCTGCGATTAATAGTCGCCACGGCGGAAATTCCTAAAGTCTCTCTGCGGTGTCCAAAAGGATACCTACCTTGCTTGTTAACACTCACTCGTAATTCAACCGGATGAGTTTCGCCTATTATGGTTAGATTACCCTTCAGGATTCCAATGCCACCAGCTTCACTTGCAGGTGTGTACTCTCCCGCTTCAAACACAATGATCGGGTTTCTCCTGGCACTCAGGAAATCTCTACCACGAAGATGATCGTCTCTGTCATCGTGATTGGTAAATACACTCTCTGCTTGAATCTCGACCTGACCGGAAAATAATTCCTGAGTATCCGGGTCATAGCTAAATCTCCCCGATCCTTCCAGAAAAAAACCAAGCTGGCTCTGAAAGCCAATGTGCCCGGCTTCAAAGGCAATCGAAAAATGTTCTGGATCGATTTCCCAGTCCGTCGGTTCCGCCTGGGCCTGGCCTGCTACTATTCCCAGACCTGCCACTAGAGTTACCCAGAATTTGCTTGAATAAGATGATTGCATGGAGACTCCTCGTGATTCTTAATCACACAATACTAAGGCAGCAAGTAGTCAATCGATCATAGATTGACCTTTTAACCTGGTCAACGTGATTTGAAGCTAACGCTGCCTGTTGCCATTTCAAATAGGTGGTAATGCTAGTAAATCCAGGTGACCAATCTTACAGGTACCAGTTGTCACATTTTCTTTTCTAAAGCGAGTCCACTCCTGCAGCAGTTCGTCATTAAGAGACGGGTCTTTCGCCACCGTATTGCTCATTCCATTAATCAACTCGCTCACCAATTGGCTATCAGCTCCATCTAATTCCCAGGCACTGCTGGCGGTTGTAACTTTGAATCCATTACTACTTAACACTTGTTCCAAATACTTTACAGCGGTTGGGCCTAATGATACTCCGAATCCCTTGTCTCGCTGTTGATCCTGATTCAATGCTGAAAGAACGACCTCATCCATAGCATGTTCGGGCGTCCACTGTGTCGTGCCATCATAGGTCAATGCCGAATAGAGACCGAGCGATGATTGCAGCAGCATTTCTACGAAGTTATCTATAAACTTTGCGGAGAACAGGTCAATTAGCGCAGATGCAGTTACCAATTGTGCGCCTCCAAGCGGTAAAGTAGATAGTTCGTTCAGATCTAACTCATAAATCTCCAGCTCATGCATCCCTTGATGGCGAAGAATTGCCTCTTCAAGCAACGTGGCATCATAGTCTACTAAACGCCATTTTATTGTATTTGGATTACTTCTACTGAAACTGGAAAAAGCATGTAGAGTCGAACCGGAACCAGCACCTAAATCCACTATGGTTAAGCTTGATTGAGGTGAAGTTTTTTTCTGCAGCCATTGTTGTGCTTTTTGCAATAAATCACCATCCCGCGCGCGTTGGTCCGCCGCTTCTCTTAAATTAAGCCAATCCAGGCTGAAACCGGTCATGTCGCGTAAACCTCCCTAAGTGTGCGAGCCATAACTTGCGCGCTCTCTTGCCAGGACGGGAGCCCTGACGCTGCTTTCTGCGCACCAGCTTGCAGGCGTCGGCGCGTGGAATCATTGCTTAAGATCTCGCGCAGCGCTTCGGTTAATGACGCACAATCGTCCGGCGGCACCAACAATCCAGCCTCCTTCGGAACGACTTCGCTCACTGCACCAGAATTAGCACCGACCACCGGTAAGCCGGCCGCCAAAGCTTCCGCGAATACCATACCGTATCCTTCGAATCGAGAAGGCAATACGAATACGTCGGCATTTTGGTATTCATTCCTGATATCTTCCACACTGTCATCGAAACTGATTCGTGCGGACAACCCTAATTGGTCTACGCTCTCCTGCAGACTCGAAGCCCAGTCAGGATCGAAATCGGCACCACCAACGAAACGAGCCTGCCAGGAAAAATTTTTAAGAGAAGCAAGTGCATCAATTAAAACATCATGGCCCTTGCGCTGAATGAGGGCCGCTACAGTAAGCAATCGAACTGGATCACCATTGCAGGGTGCAAAAGATACTTTGTCAGTTCCTGGAAGTGCCACGACTATTTTTTCAGCCGCAAGATCAAACTGATCAACCAATAACTGTTTTGTAAAATGACTGGTTACTATAGTTGCACGAGCGCTTTGAAGTGCGCGTTGTTCAGAGTGCAACAAATCCTTTTTCTTCTGCGCACTCAGGCCATTTTCAAATGCTAATGGGTGGTGGCACAGCGCAATAATGCGCAATCGCTCAGCTTCAGCAACTGCCAGATCATCCAGCACACCGTAGGCAAGCCCATCGATAATTACGATCGAGCGATCAGGTAAGGATGCAAGCTTTTGCTGAATTTCCTGCCGACTTGAAGTTTGTAATAAAAGCGAACTTTTCGGCAGCGACAGAGTTTCTACTTTTATTCCTAGACTACGCAGCTCTTCGATTATAAGACGGTCGTAACGATAACCACCGGTTTGTGTTTCGAGCTCACCAGGAAAGGCGAATATGATTGATAAATCAGCCATTCCTTCAAGGACTTTTAGAATGCGCTGGGATCACGGTGCTGGTTCGATACGTAACAATGCACCATCGTCTTCTTCGTCTGTAAGCAAGTAAATGAATCCATCGGGTCCTTCACGTACTTCGCGGATTCTTCTATGCAGTTCGGTCAACATCAATTCACGCCGTATTTCTTCCGTTCTTTCATTGAAGACGATCCGTTGTAAATGACCGGTGCCAGGTATTCCACCCATCCGTAGTGAACCTACAAACAAGTTGCCTTGCCATGCAGGAAACTGATCGCCGGTATAAACCGTCATGCCCGACGCCGCGATAGCAGGCAGCCATACCAGGAGGGGAGATTCTAAGTCTTCCCTGGTGGGATGCTCGTTTACCCGGCCACCAGAATAGAAACGACCAAAGCTGACAATAGGCCAGCCGTAATTTCGGCCAGGCAGGAGTATATTTACTTCATCGCCACCATTCGGGCCGTTTTCATGCTGCCACATCTCACCGGATTCAGGATGCAACATTAAACCCAAGGTGTTGCGGTGCCCCAGAGTATAGATTTCCGGACGATAGTCCTGGCGATTAGCAAAGGGGTTATCAAATGGAATAGATCCATCATCTTCTAAGCGAAGGACTTTGCCGCGCAAACTCCTTGGATTCTGTGCAGCATCATCAACCCGACCTCCGGTCGACATATAAACTTTGCCATCACTGCCAAAAGCCACTCGTCCATTTAAGCCAGAGTTTCCTTCATAAGCTTCGGTTACCACCAGGTCGCGAACATCGACGAGAGAATCATCTTCGAGTCGACCCACGGCCAGTGCCGGAGCGCCCCAACCGTTTTCAGCCGGTTTCGTATAGGTTAAATAAACCAGGCCGTTCTCCGAGAATTGCGGATGGATTGCAACATCCATTAGGCCGCCATTACCGTCTGTTCTCACTTCCGGTACGCCAGTGATCACCTCGGGATCGAGTTCATCGTTTCGAATAAGCCGCAGTCGACCCGGTCGCTCGGTAACGAGCATGCCTCCTTCAGGAAGGAACGCGATGGACCAGGGATGGGACATTCCTCTCGCCACGACACTGACACGTATTTTGTGTTGCTCGGCGGTATCGAAGATCCAGGGCCCATCGCCTAATGGAGCTACCGGAACGCCGATAGATTGGCCACTAGTCTGGCCAATTGCGAGTAGTCCAAGTAGCAAATAAGCAGCATATCGATGGAAAAAGTTGATCTTCATAAGAATCTCCCTGGCAGCAGCAGTATGAAGAATAAAGACTGCCTTAGTTCAAGTCCATGGATGCCTCTAAGAATTAGGCGTGCAACTGATTTTCAGATTTAAAAACAGGAAAATTTGGGCACCTATTTTCCTGTATTTAAAGGGTTTTTTGCGATCCGGTTGGCATTTTTGCAGCTCACTGATCCCATCGACAGCGATATCCATTGCTATAATTAGTCATATAAATGCCGCTACATTCTATGCACCTAACACGGTTTGGGGTATTGCGATGAAAAGAACGACCTCTTCACTTATAGCCAAGCTGCGCACAATGAGAAAAGCGCGGGCAACTTCAACCTTACCCCACAGATGGCACTTATTGAGCGTGGTGCTTCCTGCGCTAGTTTTTGTGCCGCAGGTGCAAGGCCAATCCACCGAAGGTGAACCACGATTTGGTACACAAGTATTAAGTTCAGGTTTTTCTCCTGATCCTCAATTACTCGAACTAGTTCCAGGTGGCACAGATAGTGTTAGTGGATTACCAGGAGATTGTTTTGGCTACATTAATGAATCTCAACCAGACGTTCGAATAAGTTTTCAGTCAGGCGCCAACCCTCTTAGCCTCTTTGTAAACTCAAATATAGATACGACACTGCTCGTCAGCGACCCAGAAGGTAACTGGCATTGCAGCGACGACTCCAGTTATCTTAGTGATGCCAATCCTGGCGTGCTAATAGATGCACCATTGTCCGGTTACTATAACCTCTGGGTTGGCACATACGCAGAAGATGCCGATCCTCTCTATACAATTCTTGCCATTACCGAGCAACAACAAGAGCAATGGGCAAGTCTCGACCTCGGCGTGGAAGAATCTATCTTAGCGATGAGCCTCGATGAAAATGGCAACATCGATTTCGGCGATGACAATGGTTTTTATACCCTCGATGACGAATGTGATGATCCCAGATTTCAAGGTCCGGGTGCCGCATTCGGATCTTCAATGTCTGAATTGTTTCATGATGCAAGCGATTGCCGCAGTCAATTTGAAGCTGGGCGGGTGAGCTTAGCTGAAGCCGGTAGCATGTTTAGCGATGACTCACTGTCAATGTTTGGCGATAGTATGCCGTCAGTCACCACAGAATCTCCCACTCCTCCTGCCCTGCAAATACTCTCTTCATTGTGGGATGCAATAAGCTCCGCACCTGGGTTGAATAACGCTACGACAGGCATGGAAATCGGCAGCAGTAACGAACCGATTGTTTATAGCGGAGATGATGACATCGATTTCGGCGATAACTCCAGCGTGTTTTCCGATGATGGTGAATGTGACGATCCACGCTTCGAAGGTTCTGGTATGGCAGGTTTCACCGACGAGTCGAATACAATGCGTGACGCCAATGACTGTATCCTACTCTATATGGAAGGTGCGCTTACTTACCTTGAGAATGGCGGCCAAGATTCTTCCATTGTGCAGTCAACAGTTGTGAATAACTCCGGTATCGATTTCGGCGACAACACCAGCATGTTCGCAGATGATGGCGAATGCGATGATCCACGGTTCGAAGGTCAAGGTCCTTTTGCTCTGCTCACCGAAGGCAACATCGGCCACGACGCCAACGATTGTCAAGAAGCATACCTTGCAGGTGCAATTACTTATGTGGGTGACGGCGCTGAATTGAATCTAGAAACAAATACCGCGTTTAACAATGCGGTTTCATTTGCTGGAAATAGCGTCCCTGTTCAAACACAACAGATAGCTGACATACCCAGTGGCCCCCGAGGTCCAATTGACGGAGCAAATCGCGACGATGGCTCAATCTTTGCCAGCGGCACTGTCTATGGAGATTCTTTAAATGCCGGTGATCGAAATCCGGCACTCAATACTTTCGGTAACCCAGTACAAACAACTGCAGCACCAACAAATGCTCCATCTGGAAACATCAATTTTGGTGACAATTCCAGCACCTGGGCAAATGATGGTGAATGCGACGACCCGCGTTTCGAAGGCTTCGGTATGGCCGCGGTAGTTTTCGATGATGACTTGATGAAAGACGCTAACGATTGCCGCTCTCTTTACGACGAAGGTTCTATAACTCTTAAGTAGCCAGCTAACATCGCATTTGCATTCAAGGCAATGATTGGAAGCTGATCCCGTTATATTGCTTGGTCGCCACTTGGTTTCGAGCGGGCTGCCTCGCACGTTCCGTTTCGCACTTCTGACTACCCATGAGTACCAGACCGCACTATCGTCGCAAGTCCCTAATACATTACTCATACGAGCTGTTAGGCTGGCCGCGCAATTGAGTTAAATGTGTGTTTTTGTGCGGTATGCCTTAGTTTTTCAGACCACTTTGGGTTAATAATACGGCTATAGTTATGATAGGTGTGCGAAGCACAGTTGTGTCTGAATCAATACCTGTGGTATATCAATAGGTTACAAAAGTTCTGTTACCAGGACATAGCAGAATTCATTAAAGCTTTTCTCGGCTAATCAGGATATATGATTAGCCTGTTGGCAAGACTAGGCTTGAATGAAGGGGCAGAGAAAAATCCGATGAAGCGGATTACCATCACTACAAAACGGCGCGGATTCACACTATTGGAATTGCTAATAGTGGTAGCTATCTTGGGCCTGCTTTCCGCCTATGCGATGCCAGGTTATCAAGACTATGTCGACCAGACAGACAATAGTGTGGCAATTCAGGGCCTGGTGATCATCGAAGGTGCAATTGAGCGTTATATGGTGGACACCAATACGCTGCCTCCGGATTTAGACAGCATTGGTATGGGCGGTTTTTTAGATCCCTGGGATAATCCTTATCCATACGTCCCCTTTGATGCAGATACCAAAAAAGGTGAAAAACGCAAAGATAAGAATCTAAATCCTGTTAATACGGATTATGATCTTTATAGCATGGGAAAAAATCAAACTACTGCAAAGCCTTTTACTTCCGCACCCGGAAGAGATGATTTAGTCCGCGCGAACAATGGCCGCTTCCACGGCCTCGCTTCCGATCACTGATACACTCCTGCAATGAAAACAGAAATTGGACTATTCGGCAGCCGCTTTGCCAGACGCCTGTTTGTCGTTTTTATCTTGTCGGCCATAATTCCTGTACTGACACTGGCTGCAATCTCGTACAACCGAGTATCGGAACAGTTGCTCATTCAGAATCAGGAGCAGCAGCAGCAGGAAGCAAAGTCCATTGGACTCGCAATTTACGAACGCCTCACCACACTTAAATCGGAGTTACTGATACTGGAATCCAGTTTCGCGTTAGATCCGGAATTCTCACTAAATCGTTTACCAATTGGCTTGCAAAACAGTTTTACTAGCAAACTCAGAAACCTGGGACTATTAAATCAATCCCAGCATTATAGAAATCTGATTGGTCCTCCCGACCATAAGATCGACATCGACTCTATCGAAAACCTAGCGACTTCTGCCACACAATTCACACTATTAACACAAGAAGATGCCGAAGGCACTCCACGCACTTTAGTCGTTGGCCCAATCGGTGGTGGACTCGAAGCACAGATTTTGATTGCCGAACTTAATCAAGATTTTTTATGGAACACAGAAACTATAAATCCCGATCAACAACTCTGTGTATTAGATCAATCCGATATTACCTTGTTTTGTTCTCAAGATATTCCAGCAAACCTGGTAGACACTTTCCAAGATCGAGTCGCTAACGAATTTTCCGGCACCTTTGAGTGGAACACCCTGACGGGGGAATCACAGCTAATCAGTTTTTGGAGTATTTTTCTTGAGAACGAATACGGTATCGACGATTGGACTTCCTTAATCAGCATTCCGCGGCAGGAGATCTTTCAACCTATCACTGAATTCCAGAATACGTTTGTGATTGCGTTTCTGATCAGCATCCTGTTGGTGTTGTTGCTCAGTAGCAATCAGATACGACGCATTCTCAATCCACTACGCATACTCACCCAGGGGATTCAGGAAGTAGGCAATAGTAACTTTGAAAATAAAGTCATTATTGAAAGCCGGGATGAATTCCAGGATCTGGCGGATTCATTTAATACCATGGGTGGAAAGCTTTCCGAACAGTTTCAAAGCCTGGAAACTATGGCGGAAATCGATCGACTTATCCTCTCATCAGAGGATGCCGACAGTATCGTTAGAATCGTGCTGGTCCGTATACAGGAGATAATCGGTTGCGATCAGATTGGTATTGCTGCGCAGAATAGTGAAGGCAGTTTCAGCAAGATGTACATCAGATCACAGAACGGTCAGCAGGATGCAGAAATCCAAGAAACCGAAATAGAGATCACCGAATCAACTATCGAGTTTCTTCAACAAAACCGAGATGGCGTATTTGTAGAGCTGGACCATACGGCTCCATTATTTCTAGAATCACTGGTCGATTTGGGTGGTACAGTTTGTTTGGTGCTTCCTTTATATATAGATGATGATCTTTCCGCGATCGTTGCTCTTTCCTATATAAGCTCTCCCGAAGATAAACAGAAATTATTAATCGATAACCGCAGTTGGGCAGATCGGGTCGGAGTCGCGCTCTCCAATGCCAAATGGCAGGAAAAACTCTATAACCAGGCAAACTATGATGCTCTCACTGGACTGCCCAATCGACCTGCTTTTCGTACATATTTACAACAAACATTGAATCGTGCCCAACGCAAAGATGAAATGATTGGCGTACTGTTCATTGACCTGGATCGTTTCAAGATGGTTAATGACACCCTGGGCCACGCTGCCGGAGATGATTATCTGAAAGACATCGCAGATCGTTTATCGTTGTGTGTACGTAATACGGACATGCTCGCTCGCCTCGGCGGGGATGAATTCACCATCGTGGTTTCCGAAAATCCCGACTATCAGCATATCAAGACCGCTATTTCAGCCGTTGCTGAAAAATTACTTGGAGTTATTCCACTACCAGTGGAGATCGAAGGTCAGGAATTGCGCTCTACCGCCAGCATTGGTATTTCATTGTATCCCCTTGATGCAAACAACGCAGAAGAGCTAATGCGCAATGCAGACTCCGCTATGTACCATGCTAAAGCGAATGGTGGCGGCAAGTATCACTACTACAGTGAAGAATTAAACCAGGCTATCTCTGACCAGCTAAGAGTTGAAAACGAATTGCGTTATGCGATTCGAAATGATCTGCTGGAGCTTTATTTTCAACCACAGATCGATGCGAATAGTGAGAAATTGCTAGGCGCCGAATCGCTGCTGCGTTGGAACCACCCTAAGGCCGGCATAATCGCACCTGACGATTTCATACCAATTGCCGAAGAAACCAATCTCATTATAGAAATTGATAATTGGGTATTGAATGCTGCCTGCTCGCAATTAAAGAAATGGCAAAATGAGGGCTACGAAGAATTTCGAGTTGCCGTAAATTTATCGGCCCGGTTTTTCCAACAGGATGATGTTGTTACGCGATTGAAAGAGCTAGCGAAACAGTATGAAATCAAGTCCCATAACTTGGAACTGGAAATTACCGAGGGTACATTAATAGAAGATATCGATGCGGCACTAAAAACTCTCGAGGCATTGCGTGATCTCGATTTCGTGCTGACCATCGATGACTTTGGTACTGGCTACTCATCCCTTTCTTACTTGAAGAAACTTCCTATCGACAAACTTAAAATCGACCAGGCATTTGTTGAAAAATGTGTCACGGATCCAGTCGATAACGCCTTAGTGAAAACAATTATCAATATGGCACACAATCTGGAAATGGATTGCATAGCCGAAGGCGTTGAGCTCGAAGAACAGCTCACTTTTCTGCGCGCCGAGAAGTGTAATGAAATACAAGGCTTCTATTACTCCAAACCGCTTCCCGCCTCACAATTTGAGATGCGCTACCTTATAGACGAGTAGAAAGTAATTTATTCCCTGGGTGATTGACCGGAATCAGATCTCCATTCTTACTAATTTTACTTAACGCATACTGCAGCAAAATCCTTCGGGATTGGGACTTCTAATAAGTCACCAGTCCAGCTTTCCGGAAGTTGAATTGAGAGAACATCAGGCAGATCATTTTTCAAGTTGAAGGAAATTGTAAAGCCGTCCGCCTGATCGAGCTCATGCATTGGCTTGTCTTCTTCAAGTCTTCTTATAAAGTCTCGCGGTCGGAAACCATTATACGCATAACCATCGCGACTTATATGCGCTACATTTTTAAGACGCCTCTCCCCCTTCGTCGGATAATATCGCCGCACTTCAAGCATCGATTGCGATAAATCCGCTGCATGCCTGCGCAGAACAACCCTGACCAATGCATTCATTTCTTCTTCTGGAATAGTGTCTTTTAGTCTGCCGATTTCTTCTTCATTATCGGAAAATTTCGGAAATCGATCGGCTTTAAGCCGAGACAAACTGTCCGCACCCACATCAAATGAGTGCTTGGCACCATATTGATCATGGAGCGTTAGTTGCAGCTGGATTTTGGAAAGATCACCGATCGGGCCAGGGCTTTGAAAATCTAGCCGAAGAGAAATACCCTGGTTTGGAATGCCAGAAGCTTGGGGTGAAAGCATAATGGGGCAAACTTCTGCGCCAACCCACTCTTTAACAATTTCATTATGGTGGCGGGGTGTGCCATCTGCTCCTCCATATTCCGTTCTGGTACGGGTGCTTTCAGAAAGCCGCGTACCCCGAACCACACCTTCGATCCAAGCATTACCTAGATTTAACGCTGCATCCAACTGAATAACTGTGTTGGGCTTGTCACTTAGATTGGTAATGATGAAGTCCGCATCCGTATACACGTGCAGAGTATCGAAATCTTCATCGATGACAATACGTTCAGGCTCAAAGCGGAATATTTCTAGCTTGGGCAATCGTCCTATCTTATTAGTTACAAACGTATAGATAGAAAGAACAAATCCAATGACCGCGATGACTAAAGTGATTAAGTCCATTCTTGATTCTCTGCGCGATGTTAGTGGAAAGAAGAATAAGTGGGGTTAAAGCAAAAATACAGTAGTTTGACAAATGGCACTACGGAAACTAGTAAGGAATGAAAAACGGCACCTACTGAAGTGTGAAGCGAAACAAGGACTAAGTGAAATTACTGGAGGGATCTACAAGAACTTTACCAAATACCTAATTGGGCTGGATCCATCTCGCTAGAATTTGGCGTGCAGCTTCCAATTGGAACGGTTTGGCAATATGTGCCGTCATGCCGGCATCAAAGCACTTTTCAATATCTTCCGGCATGGCATTGGCAGTCAAGGCAATAATTGGAACGCGGGTTGATGTTTTAGCTTTGTCGCCAAGACGTATGGAGCGAGTTGCTTCATATCCATCCATCTCTGGCATCTGACAATCCATGAGCACCAGATCGTACTGTTTATTGGCTGCTGCATCGACCGCTTCCAAGCCATTATGTACCACGTCGTAATCGAGCCCCAGACGACTCAAAACTCCTTCAGCAACTTTGACATTGACTAGATTGTCTTCGGCCAGCAATACCGTTCCCGACAATTGGGTATGCATATCCTTCTTTAGATCAACCTGGACAGGCTCCGATCTGATCGCATTCAGTAATTGCTTTCTTCGTAGTGGGTGATACAGAACGGTATCCCCTTTTCGCAGAGTTTGATTTGTAACTCCACTGGAGATAGCAATGATACGCTGCGAGTATTGGTTTTCAGTTTCATACAGTGCTTCATCTATGAAAAGCACCTCGGCCTGCTCTTTTTCAACCAGTTCAACACCTAAGGATTCCAGTTGTTTCTTGAGACGCTCCTGTTCTTCGGTTGCAATCCCAACAATGGATACTTTCGAAGTTTCGGCTCTTACTAATTCTTGTTGTGTAGTGACAGGCCGCAAATCTACGACAAATTCAAAGTTACTGCCCTTGCCTTCTTGGCTAGTGACGCTGAAACTACCACCCATGATATCAATCAAGCGTTTGCAAATCGCTAGACCCAATCCTGATCCACCGTACTTACGGGTGGTTGAGCTATCTACTTGACTGAACGACTCGAACAAACGGTGCAGTCTACTCTCTGGAATTCCTATACCGGTGTCACTAACGGAAATTCGCAATTTATTGTCTTGCATTGAACAATCTACGGATATGTAACCATCATGAGTAAATTTCACCGCATTACCGATTAAGTTGTTTACAATCTGACGCAAACGGGTCGGGTCACCCAAATATTTTAGGTAACTGGAGTCGTGATTCTTGAAGTATAAGTTGATCCCTTTTTTCTTCGCTGAGGCATAGAATACCGAGCAAACATCTTCGATAACTTCCGCAGGGGCCATTTTTATTTCTTCCAGTTCCACACGTCCCGCGTCGATCCTTGAGATATCAAGAATGTCATCCAACAGAGTTAGAAGACATTGTGCAGACGAACGGGCGATGTCTACTCGATCTGCATCGGCTGGGTTTAATCCTTCCGAGAGTATCAACTCCAGCATACCGAGCACACCATTCATGGGTGTTCTGATTTCATGACTCATGTTTGCCAGAAAAGCCGACTTGGCTCTCACAGCGGCTTCGGCTTCGTCCTTAGCCTGAGTGATCTCGGTAATATCTAATAAGGTCCCAAGGGTGTGCATCTCTCCTGCTTGTTCAAGTGTTTCTGCCTTGTGGCGAAACACTCTCAATTCATTGCCCATTTGTAGATGATGATCGATCTGAAATGAATCACCCTTATTCACCAGACCCCTGAAAGCTTGTTCAACAAACTCTCATTCTGCTTCAGGAATTTTAGCTAGAAAAAGATCTTTGTTTTCATTCAATGGTGCTGACTTGCTTAGCCAATTGAGCTCAGGCGAGCTTGCGCACAGTTGACCGTTTTCATCCATTTCCCACATTTCCAGGCCTGATATTTCCCGCGCCGCCGTTAGCATGTGTTCGTTTCTTGCCAGTTCTTTGGTGTCTTGGTGGGTGCGCAGTATGTAGCGAACCCGTTGTGCTAGTAAAAGCGGATTGAATGGCTTGCCAATGAAATCAGTAGCCCCTGCTTCAAACGCTCTGCTAATAGACGCATCATCATCTAATCCGGTCATAACCATTACCGGAACATGTGACCCTGCCTTGGTTTTCTGAAGTTCGCGACAGACCTGAAAGCCATCCATTACTGGCATGCGAAGATCCAACAGCACCATGGCGATTTCATTGTCAGCGAATAGATTCAACGCTTCCGGACCTGAAGATGCTTCCAGCACAGCATAACCTGCCTCCTCTAAGCCTAACTGGGTCATCAGGCGTGAGGTGGCATCATCATCCACTATCAATATTACTTGTTCCGAATCCATAGAACGTTTGAGTAGCTCCAGCCGGCTAAAATTTGATTGGCATTCTTATTAGGGAATCTCCTTAAGTTAAGCCCACTATTCGGCTTCCTTCCACCTATCCGGCGATTAAAGTTATTACGGTAGGGCATTTTTATAAGCAAAGCTTCAAATCCGCTTCTACACTTATATAAATCTGCGCTTTTTTAGCATAGGCGGGGTCATTACTCCCTGATTACCAAGGATATTTTGTAGAAATGCAGGCATTCAAATTGAATCGATGGCTCGAGCAGTTCCGTTTCAAACTGCTCGCTATGCTATTCACCACAATAATCCTGATTCCCAATGTATACGCTGCCGAGCCGGTGAATCGAGAATTGGTATTGGGTAGTGTCACAATTGATCCCAACGACAGACATCCCGAGCTACGTCCCATATTGGATTATGTAGTCGGCAAGATGGCGGACCTGGGAATTACCGGTGGCAGTATAAAAATGGCCCGCAACAATGATGAAATGTTGCGCATGCTCGCACGGGGAGAAGTGGACTGGGTTTCGGAATCCCTAGTTTCCGCTCTGCTATTTAATCAAGAGGCGGACGCCGAACTGTTCTTGCGACGCTGGAAGGACGGTATCGCGAAATATCATTCTGTCATTTTTGTCCGTGAAGATAGTGAAATACAGACTCTGACTGATCTTGTTGGCCATACTATTGCATTTGAAGATTCAGGATCTACCAGCGCATTTTACCTACCCGCCCTTGCGATCGTTGAAGCGGGGCTAAATTTGGAGCAACTCAATTCCCCTCGTAACGATTCACTCCCGGGTAATGTTGGCTATGTTTTTTCTCGTGCAGAATTAAACACGGCCACCTGGGTGAACAAGAATATTGTTAGCGCAGGTGGGCTTAGCCATACTGATTGGGAGAATGACAATAAGTTGCCGGCAGCTTTTCGGCAAGACTTTAGAATAATTCATGAAACTGAATCAGTTCCCAGGACTGTCGAATTGGTCAAAGCAGACCTTGAGCCAGCGATTCGGGAAAGACTACGGGAAATCTTACTTTCAATGCATGAAGACCCAGCAGGTAGAGCCGCTCTGACTGCTTATGAAGATTCTGCTCAATTCGATGAATTCAGCGATGCTGAGCTCGAAAGCTATCTTCGGTTGTCTGACAGGATAAAACAACTCGACTCTCAGTAATGAACCTTCTCTATCGTTACGCATTAATCATGGTGACCCTGGTTGTCGCGGTTTCCTCAATCTTTGCGCTAACCTTGTCTGAATCATTCAGACAATCCTCCCAGGAAGTATCAGCAACTTCCAATGAGGTTATGCGTAACGAGATTGCTCAACAGATCGAATCTCGCGGTATGTTGCTGACTCGATCTTTAGCCAGCTACTTGGTAAATCCGGTCTACCAATTCGACATGGCCGCAATCGAAGTAGTACTCGACACGGCGCTCTCCGAACCAGATGTACTCTATGCAGTGGTTTATGATGTCGACGGGACAGTTTTGCATGATGGTCAGAAATCCATTCCGAGTTTCGGTGAATTCCCCGAAGATGAAATTGCGCAAAAAGCTGCAACGGCAGACGGTCCGCTTGTCCAGGAATTGGCAGACCGGCTGGATATTTCATTCCCTATCGGTGATGGTGATGTTTCTGGAGGAAGGTTAAATATCGGTATTTCCCTGGCCGCGCGCGACAGCACTGTACGCGATCTGACTGAACGCCTGGATGATTTAACCGAGACAGCGGTTGATAATAATCTGACTACAGTATTATTTGTGACACTCGTCTTGTCTTTTTCCGGCATGCTCATTGCCTACTTCACCGCCGCCAACCTGATTCGCCCAATTCGAAAACTACAAGCCCATGCCTTAACCCTGAGTCGTGGCGAATACGAAGCGGATTTGGGCCTTAAACGCCACGACGAATTGGGAGAACTCGCCAATGCACTGCGCCTACTCGGCAGTCACCTGACTAATTATCGTTCTCAGGTAGATATTCAACGCGCTGATCTTGAACATCAGGTGGAAGAACGAACTCAGGAACTCAACCAGGCCAAAGAAATTGCTGAAGCAGCTAACCAATCCAAGGGGGAGTTTCTCGCCAACATGAGCCATGAAATTCGTACTCCGATGAATGGCGTTATCGGCATGTCAAATTTACTAATGCGCAGCAATTTGGGTTCTCGCCAGAAACGTTTCGCATCATCTCTAAAGAGTTCTGCAGAATCATTACTCGGAATCATCAATGACATTCTCGATTTTTCCAAAATCGAAGCCGGTAAGATGGAATTGGAATCCGTACAATTTAATCTGATCGAAGTCGTTGAAAGCGTAGTCGAACTTTACTCAGCTCGTGCCGTTGAATCAGGCCTATCACTCTATGCCGATCTACCGGGCAAAGTCAGACTTCCAGTTATTGGTGATCCGCTGCGTTTAAAACAAGTCTTGAATAACCTGGTAAGCAACTCAATAAAATTCACCAAAGAAGGTGAGATCGTCATTAGAGTGAATCGAAGCAAACAATTGGACGGAGCTAGTAGCTGGCAGTTCTCGGTGGAAGATACTGGCATCGGCATGAACGAAGCAACCCAGAGACAAATATTTGATGCTTTCAGCCAGGCAGACAGCTCAACGACGCGGCGTTATGGTGGAACTGGACTTGGCTTAGGGATATGCCGGCAGCTAATTCACTTAATGGGCGGCGAAATCAACGTATCAAGCACCCTGGGTAAAGGCTCAAAGTTTTTCTTTAACATAGTGCTTCCTCAAAAAGGCAAAGACTCTCGTGAATTTGAATTTGATGGTGAGAATGTACTGATAGCAGCCCCCGCTGGAGGGCTCAGAAATGCACTTGCCAACCAGCTCGATGACATGCGATTGAAATGTGAAACAATCGATAGCTTACCTGGTAAATCAAAAATAAATGCAGGCGAGTATTCAGCATTACTAATCGATCATTCATTGCTGCGCTGTATTGGCCAAGCTGAAGTCAAGGAATTCTTGCAAAACACTAAGCTACCTCTGGTGATAGTCAGCGATCCCATAGCCTACGAACAGGATAAAATGGATTTTCTTGAGGAATTGGATATTCCATTGCGGATCGTCGAAAAACCTATCAGGCAACAAGATCTATACGATGCAATTCAGTGTGTATTTAATCCATCGTTAGCCGTTAAGATTCGCAAGCAAGATAACATTCCAAAATTTGTCAATGCGCAAATTCTTTTGGCTGAAGACAATCCAGTTAACCAGGAACTCGGTGTTGAGATATTACAGGGAATGGGTTGTTCAGTAGTGTTAGCAAGCAATGGCCTTGAAGTTTTGGAAATTCTCAGCCAACAGTCTGTCGATCTGATTCTGATGGATTGTCAGATGCCAGAGATGGACGGCTATGAAGCAACCAAGGAAATCCGCAAGAATATTTCCTTTAATGCACTACCTATCATTGCTTTGACTGCCAATGCCGCGGCTGAGGACAGACGACGATGTCTGGATTCCGGTATGAGCAATTTTCTCAGCAAACCCTTTGAACCTGATGAGCTGGAGCATTTACTGGAAAATTATCTTACCAGTAACTTCGACACGGTCTATGCAGATGCAGAATCAGAGAGCAATCAAGAACACTCGATTGAAACAGAAATAATCAGTTCAACACACCTGGAAAAATTACGCGCTTTGCAGCGAACGGACAAACCCAGCGTCATCGTGCGGATGGCAGATATCTATCTGCAGGAATCTGGAAAACACATTGACGGAATCCGGGAAGGATTAATCGAAGGAGATGCCGCTCGAATCGAATCCTGTGCTCACACATTAAAATCCAGCACCGCTAACGTCGGATCCACCAAACTCCCTACACTCTTTAAGTCTATCGAAAGGAAAGCCAAGTCGGGTGACCTGGACGCCGTATCGCAGCTGTTTGAGACTGTTCAGGCGCAAAGTATGGCACTCAATGAATCCTTACAGTCGATAATTAAGCAAGAGGATAGCCTTCATCCTCACTAGATCAAACTGAGGGTAAGAAATTGCTGCAACTCTACAGATCTACGCTAGGCTTAAGGTAAGTAGTCAAAAATCCATTCGTAACCCGGATCTAAGGAGTAGAACCGTGTTTGCTAAACGCCCCTTGATAGTCGCCATTGGTTCGATTTTATCGACCCAAGCATATTCACAATCTTCCCCCGATTCGCTCGAAGAAATCGTAGTGACGGGCAGTCGCGCCAGTCTAATGAGTGCTATTAACAAACAACGCAATGCTGACAAAGTTGCTGGGGTTGTTGATTCTGATGCCCTGGGAAATTTCGCCGATATTAACGTGGCCGAATCCCTGCGGCGCATCTCCGGTATTATGGTAGAAAACGATCAAGGTGAAGGACGCTATGTTTCGGTACGCGGGATGAACGCAGACCTTAATGCCATGACCATTAATGGTGTAAGCACTTCGACACCTGAAGATCGTCGCGGCATCTTGTTGGATGGAGTACCTTCCGACCTACTCGAGAGTATGACAGTGTATAAGACACTGACTCCGAATCTCGATGCCGACACTATCGGTGGTGCCATCGATCTCGAGACAGTCACTGCATTTTCCTACTCGTCGATGTTTAATCGAATAAAGGTCGAAAGTTCTTATAACGATCTAACAGAAGACAGTAGCAATCCAAAACTTTCTGCAACTTTCGCCAATCACTGGCAAGTAGGAGATGGCGAATTAGGCGCTGCCTTTGTACTCAGCGATCAAACCCGCCATATCGTTGCCCATAACAATGAGAACGGTGGCTGGTCGGAGTCAGCACCAAATGATGATTATGAGATGCGTTTTTATGATCTGGAAAAAGAGCGTAGAGGCCTGGTTGCTAATTTCGACTATCGAAGCAATAACGGAAATTCTTACTATTTTCACTTATTCAGAAACGAATATGTTGAAGAAGAGTGGCGAACAAAATGGGAGACTAAAGACGGACTAGAAGACAACGATCCGGTCGTAAATGGCTCTGTGTTTAGTTACGCCGACAGTAAAGTAGATTCGGAAGGAAAAAATCGGACTGAAACCAGAGACATCACTACCTGGCAGCTCGGCGCCGAACTACAAATTGCGTCACGGCATCGCATGGATATCGAAGTGTTCGGTTCCAAAGCAGAGCAAGATGATACAGATCGTTACGAAGCAAAATTTAGAAGCAGTCGCGTGGATAGCCCCATTACTTACGACAATGCGAATCCACGCAGCCCCGTCGTAAATTTTCCATCGGAATTCTACGATCCAGCTTTGTTTGAGCTAAAAACCTGGGAAGCAGAATTTGGATTGGTCTCGGACGAAGACGCTGGCGCTAAAGTAGATATGTATTACGACTGGAGTAATAGCACGCAGGTTCAATATGGGCTCAAGTACCGGCAGCGAGAAAAACGCAATGACTATGAATTTTGCGGCTACGAACCACTAGAAGATAGCACGCTAGCTGAATATGCCTATACGACACCGGACCAATTTCTAAACACTGTTTCAGGACCTACACCGACATTTGATCAGGTGAAGGCGTTTCGCGATCTTTTAGGCAGCGGCAACTCTGCCCTTTCCGATGGAACTCTATGCCCTAACCCAGGCGCCTATTTCGAATTCAGTGGCGATGAAGAGGAAGAATCGGTTCCAGCTGACTGGTATACCGATGAAGACGTGTTTGCGAGCTATCTAATGGCGACTACTGAGTCTAACGATTTCACCTGGGTTTATGGAATTCGATTCGAAGATACTGAGACCAGTTATCGCGGTAAGAATTTTGACGGTGATGCCTTTACCGGTGATGTCAACTTCGATAATGATTATTCATTTTGGGCGCCTTCCCTAAATGTGAAATACGACCTAAGTGCAGATCAACTGCTACGATTCGGAGCTTTCCGTTCGCTAGTACGCCCCGGTTTCAAGGAATCATGTGCCGGAGCAAAAATCGATGTTGAAGATAACGAGATTGAAGGCGGCAATCCAAATCTCGATCCAACCACTGCATGGAATTTTGACCTTACCTACGAATACTACCTAGGCCTCGAGACTTTCTTCGGTGCCGGTCTATTCTATAAAACCATCCAGGACCCAATCGTGGAAGTCGAAGCGACTGACACAAGCTTTCGCGGTCAACAATGGGATGTTGCCGGTACTTTTATAAATTCAGACGATACTGATCTACAGGGATTTGAACTGTCATTTCAGACAGCGATGGAAAACGGCCTGATTTTTGTAGCTAACTATACCTATACCGATGGCGATACGTATTTACCTACGAACTCAGTGTACGGTCAGCGTACCGTGCCGTTCTTTAAGTTGGCTGAGCAATCAGGCAATCTCTCATTTGGCTACAATAAGGGCTCTTGGGATGTGAGGCTTGCTGCTAACTACAGAAGTGAATATCTCGATGAAATCGGTGACGACGATTTATTCGATCGCTACACCGACGATCATTTGCAAGTGGATTTTACTGCTCGTTATGAATACAGCGACAATCTCACCCTAACTGCCGAAGCCATTAATCTAAATGATGAACCCCAATACTATTACTTCGGTAATTCTCGGCGCTTGTCTCAATATGACGAATTTGGAACAACCTACGGCATGGGATTGCGCTATTCCTTTTAATGCGAATTGATTTGTTACGTGGACGTCTAATTCACAGTCTGGAGTGGGAGTTCTCATTCCAGACTGATAGAGATTGAGCTAGCTTCCCTTAAGTGAGCGCCAGTTTTGGAAAGGAACTTATAGCAAAAGAAGGATTGGCTTATATTCCCAGCGCATCGGCTACATGCTTCCAGGAAACTAGTTTAAAGTTTTGCTTTTCTCTAGGGTGAGTATTGAAACCATCCTGCACAACGAGTAAACCACTTGGGAACAAATCAGTCTGAACAAAACTACTTGCACTAACGCCATCAGTTTCCGCTGCTCCATCGATATTTGCATCAAGGTTTTCGGTTACTAGAAAGCTTCCCCTATAAGAATTAGGTGGCAGACGATCATAAACTGCAAAACTATTGTTGCCCTGACTTGAAACGATTAGAAAACCTTCCTCACCAGCCTTATAAAGACTCATACCCTCAATGTCGGCAGTAAGTACTTCGTCATCTGTGTCATACAATGAGACTAACTCGACCGGCATACTATGGTTTGCCTCAACGATTCTTACACCTTCGGCCTCTACGCCTAAAAATAGTTTTTCGTTCTCATCATCTGCTACGCAGCCTTCCGGTTGACTCGGCACAGTGAATTCTCTAACTAGTTGACCAATAAATCCCGGCAGCTCTGAATAACCTTCCACAGTGAGCAATAACCATTGCTGGTATCGCCCATCTTTATCATTGACAAAAACCTGAAACCCAAAATCATTCTTGAACATGCACAAGCCGTAGATCTCATCTAATCCTGTAGCTATTTCGCTAGCTTGCAACCAATGTAAAATTCCTTTCTGATCAATAGAAAACAGGCTGATTGAATTTGTTGACTGATTGCTCGCCGCCGCTAGCGCACTCCATGAACCTTCATCATTAAATAATCGAAGATCGACATTATTCACTCTACCAACTTCTACTGATTGCACGTTTTTGCCATCTAAGGAGTAAACCTCAATTCCTTTCTCTTTATCTGTGCCCACAATCAGACTGGATGCAGGATCATTGAAGTCGACCCAAATCGCCGTATCGTCGGCGGCATCGCCGCGGCTAGTAATCGGTGTAGTTTCAGCAACTGGAAACACTGTCTTAACATTGGGTGGGGGCAACTGAGTAATCTCATTGGCAGAGGACCCGAGCGAAATTAGTAGTACGATTACCAGTGGAAACTTATTCACAGTCTATTATCCTTTTTCCTTATAACTAAATCGAATTTCGGCTAATAGGATTAGTGCATGCCCTTCCAGCATTCATTAATCTTAATTTAAGCCTAGTTCAATTTAGCTGCAAATTCAGAAAACAGTAGATAACAGAAGAAGAGTTTTGAGTTCAAGAAAAGTTAATAAGCCGCTTTGAAGTATATGCAACGCTCATTGCGTTAAAAGTTGTTAGATTCACTAAACTTACTATTAGGACAAGTTCGTGATAAGAGAAAAACTATAGCAGTGATTTTGCGGATGCCTTTAATAATTCTTAAAAAGAAATTATTTAAGCGAGCTATTAGAATCCAGCCTCAATAACCGCTATTTCAAAATCGCTTAATGCAAGCTCAGCAAGAACGCGCTGCTCAATAAGCAATTCTGCTTCTAGCTCCAGCTCTCCTTTTATCTCTGAGAGTTCACGTAATTCTGCTAAAAGTGCCGATCTTTGCTCTGAAGTAGTTTCATCACCAACAATAATGGCCTCAATTTCTGCAGTGTCTTCTTCTATTTCCTGAATTGCCTGGGTATTGGCTGAGACATTGGAATTGATTACGTTAAGATTGCTGCGTAAACCAAAGAGTTCAGCACCCAATCTATAGGCAGCAAGAAAAACTGATTCTGAATTGCTACTACAAACACCATTGTATCTACCCCCAGATTGCCCAACCTGAAATCCACGTAGCGGCTGGCAAAATTCAACTAGATCTTGCTCTCTTCCTGCCTGCCACGCTTGAAAATCAGGTGTAATGCCATGGTCGGCACAGTCTCTGCGGTAGTCACCAAATCTTTCGCTGCCGCGACCATCCGCTCCGTCTTCATAGCCCACAGCCGTCCAATCAGAGTATGCACATTCCTCTTCGCTCATTACTGCGCAACTGGAAAGCATGATACAAATGAGGATTATTGCAATATGACGTCGTTTTACCATAATTTTGCCTGAATCGAATTTCAACAGAACCTGATAAATATCATAATAGAGTCTGGTCATTATTGAAAATTCAAAGATCAATATTCATCGCACCTTAGATTTCAATTTGCCACACTCCCCAGCAACAGTTTCTCGTTATCGCTGTACATGCTACCCGCAAAGAGTCAAAGTAGCGTTACTGCATCTGGTCATTACAATATCAACTGACTCTAATCCTATAGACCCACTGTGAACGAAAACAAAGAATCAAGCAGACTACTGACTTTTAGCGGACCGGTTTATCTGTTTGCGATCCTATTGTTTCCTATTACTACTTTTGCTTCAGGCGCAGTAGGACCGCCAGGCCTGCTCGAAGCCTACTTGTTAGTCTTGGCAGGAATTGGTTTCATTCCTGTATTACTCTTGATATTCGCATTTTCCAGCAGGGCTTCTGGACGTAGTGTAGCTATCAAGACGCGTATGCTGCTGATCCCGGTTTATTTTTATGCGCCAGTAGCATTCTCGTGTTTTTTTGTAGCAAGTAATAACTTCTCGTCAAAATTAACGGGTGTCATTGGCGGCTTAATGATGTTGGCATTATTTGTATTCGATCGTCCTCGCAACATCTTTCTATTTCGTAGCCTGCTCTTTGTGTTCAGCGCTACATTGCTAGTACTTGTTACATTGCCAAACCAATATTGGGAAGGACCAACCTTAAGCTTTCAAAAAATCGAATTGGTGAACAATCTACCCAAACGAAATATTGAGCAAGTTTTGCAATCGAATCTCCCAGGCGGACTAATCGCTCTCGAGAACGGCAGGCATATCTTTCAGTCAAAATACCTTGATGGCAGAGATGTTTCTCCAACTACCAATTTCTCCACATCGCTGGCCGTCTCATTAGAGCCTCTACCCATTGTAGACGGTGTTCTAAGATTTGAAGTAACCCATTACTACAATGGTCAAAATCTAATGGAGTACCATCAAAATGCTCGAACAAAATTTCTCATTCCCTTTTCCACCAGATATATCGATCAATATCGAGAGGGAGCATCCAAGTTTGTTGGAGAAATAGTAGGTCCGACGACTCAATTGAATTTCAAAGATTTATTTCTAAATGTGATCGCGGAACCCTATGGTTGGGAAGCATCCACGCAAGAGCGCACTATTGCGAACTATCGCTATTGGACAAGCACACTTGTGCAACTTGGTGAATTAGCTATCGATAGCACATCATTATCGACCAGAGCTCTATCAGTTGCGCATTGTAATGCCATCCAACCACTGGTTGCTTCTGGATTAAAAGCAGATGCCACTAACGGGTCTGGGGATTCCGTACTTCATATCGCAGTCAATTGTGGAAACGTTGAACTCTTTCAATGGTTGCTAGAGCAAGGAATCGACGCAGCAATGGTTAATCGTCGCGGCCAAGACGGATTTCAATACCTGTTGGAAAATCGCCCCGACCTTCAGCAATTCATTAACGAATTAAGTTCGCGGTATTTACCAGAAAATTAACTAATTCGTTCGGTGAAAAAACCTTTAACCAAGAGAGTAAATTAACGGTTGATTTCACTCAAATGTTTTGAAGGGCTGCTTTAACCGTCAACCGCAGGAACACGCAATAACACATAGGTAATATGCTCACCATCTGTAGTCAGATAAGCGTGTGGCATTTTTGCCGGGATATGCAATACATCGCCAGCAGTTACGGAAAATCTCGAACCACCGTTAATCACGGCACCAGGTACATTCGATTCACCGATCATCTCTCCTCCTACTAAAACAGTGCCTTCGCCACTCTGAATAAAAACCACATCTATTATTTCTTCATGCAGCTCTGGCACGCCTGCACGGTCACGACGAATGAATCGAAGGCGGTGCGAGTTACCACCAGCACCATAATCCGCAAGAGTCTCGCGGGAGGAACCATCCGTGCGCATCTGCGCAACGATAGCCGCATTTCTTTGCGCTAATTCCGCCGCTCGCCACAATCCGAAACCCGGCGGATCAAATGCCGGGGCTTGTCCATCTGGATTCTCCACAACTGTTCCTCTGAACGCAGGAACTCTCACTAGGACATAGGTGATGTGCTCCCCATCTGCAGGAAGATAAGCGTGTGGTATCCCCGCCGGTATGCGTAGCACATCACCAGCTCCAACGGCATAGCGCGAACCACCGATAATTTCAGTGCCTAAATCACCCGTGCGGCCTAACATTTGACCTCCGACGAGGATTGTCCCCTGCCCACTTTGAACGTAGACATAATCCTCGATGTTGTCGTGCTGCTCCGGCAATCCAGCACTATCCCGGCGAATAAAGCGGAATCGGTGAGATCTCGCTGGAGTAAGATAGTCTGCCAGCGTTTCCCGAGAGGAACCGTCGGGGCGAATTGTCCTGCCCAGTTGGGCATTGCGCTGTTCGAGTTCTAATCCAGTCCACAGAAGAAATCCAGGCTGTTCAATCATAGAATTTGTTGTTGCCGATCTTGTTCCAGTATCAGTCGGCAATAGAAGCTGGCATGCCGATAGCATAATCGCTATACCAATTATGATTGCAACCGTTGAAACATTTACACCTCGAGCAGATGCATTCGGGCGAGCTGTGGAATCAAGCATCATTATGTACCACTTTTAGAGCATTCAGATTAGAAAGAATATTAAGAAAGAAATTAGAGTAAAACGCAGTCCTACGCTCAAATCAGTCGTCCAATATATCAAGCAGAGGAGTCAACCATTTCTCATATTTTTTCCATGTTTGGATAGAGCTTTTATACATTGGGCTGCGCACCTGAGTAGCACTCGCCGTAGTAACTACTCGATCAGTTTCGTAAAACTTTAAGCATGAATCATCCCAATCCAGACCACAATAAGCTAATAAAGAGCGAGATTGCTCTTCTTGGTTTGCTACTAGATTTTCATAATGTATATCATAGATAACATTCGGAAAGAGCTTGTGCCAGTGATTCATCAGGTCATTGTACAATTTATAGTAATTCCCCAACTCCTGTAGATTGTACGCGTACCGATTACCTTCGGTAGGGAAGTAGCTCTTAAAAATAGACCAGCATGTGTCTCGCGAATCCCGACAACAATGAATTATTCTTGATTTCGGCAACATGAGCTTGATTATGCCGATTCTAAGAAAATTTAATGGCATTTTATCTGTAACGAATTTTTCGCTATCACAATTTTTACTAACTAAATCAATATATTTTCGCCCAGCCTGAGAAAAATCTTCAGCACTCGCATTCCGAATGTTTTTGCCAAAATTTAATTCTCCACTCCGATTGAATATAGATGCGGCTATACGTGAGACATGATTCAATTCACCCGCCCCATAAACATTTTTGTGGCTTGCGATTATCTGTTCAACTAATGAGTTTCCAGAACGCGGCATGCCCAGAATGAATATTGGCGTGTCATCGTTAATGCCTGCATTCTTGTGCTTCTCGGAAAAATCTTTAGTAAATATACTTTTTAATTCTTCCATCATCTTAGCAGCAGATTCAACTGAATAATCGAATGTTTCCCGCTTCTTAGCATTACCAACTTCGTAAAATTCGAATGCTCTCTCAAAAAGGCCTAAGTCCTCGTAAGACTTCCCGAGACCGAAAGCAAGATGCATTCTTTGAGAATCACTTAGATCATTCTTTCTATAAGCTGCTTCCATTGCCTTAACATCATCGTCATATTCAACACTTTTCTTTGCAACAGCCAATATTCTATGCGCTTCAGCATAATCAGGATTTAAAGAAACTGCTTTTCTAAGACTTGAAATTGCCGCTTCAGTATCTCCGTGTACACGCAGTACCCGACCTAGATTTTTATGAGCTTCAGGATTATTAGGCTTAAGCACTAAAGCTTTTCTATAAGCAGCGATGGAGTCAACCACCATTCCCATTTCAAAAAACACATTTGCTAAGCCAATATACGCCTCGGCATGCTTAGGATTGAGCTGTATAGATTTATCAAAATTAGCTGCGGCCTGCTCTAAATCTCCCAGTTGTTGAAGCGCATTGCCAAGATTGAACTGCGCCAAAGCATTGCCCGATTCGATGCGCAATGCATTGCGATAACTAGACACTGCTTGCTCGTGGCGGCCCAAAGTATCGTGAATAGCCCCCTGCATATTCGGAATCATTGCAAATTTCGGAAACTGTTTTCCTAGAATGTTAGATTCAGACAACGCTTCTTCAAACTTTTGTTGATCGCACATTGCAACTAGTTTAGAAATTTGCTTCGGTGAAGGACGATTAGCTTTTGAAGTTTTTTGTTGCCCTGGCTGCTGCAATGCTTTTAGTTCAGAAAGTGCCTGTTTGTTGTGTGGATATTCTTTGAGAATTTCCTTGTAACACTGGGCCGCTATCTCAGTTTCGCCCTGCTTAAGGTGGGCCTTCGCCTTGCGCAACAGCTGTTTAATATTTAGAGTCATTGTTTGTGAGGATTGATAGCGCTTGAATAAAAGTCGATTTATTTAGACAAATCTCAATATAGCAGTGTGCCTCGAATTCAATTGCCTTTCAAAAGAAGGCCGAATCTCCAGTCCGCCATGGCATTTCAGTTTCCTCTATTGGGATCTCCGCAAATTTTAGATATCCGAAATGAGTCATGATTCTACGTTCGGCTTTATCTAGAATTCGATTACGACCATGCAAATATCGAGTGTTATCCAGCATAATTAGATCACCAACTTCCCATCGGATTGCTAGAGTCAGGGAATCACTAATAGTCTTAATCTTGTTAAGCAACTCATCAGACAATTGCGTGCCATCTGCAAAGCTTGGATATACATAGCTCTTGTTTTGAAAACGCGCAAACAATGTGAAGTTATTGAAAGCAAGCTCATCGGAGAACATGGTTTTTCGCAGCGCAGGCGTGATATAGCTCTTAATTATTTTCCCATCCACAATTCCCAATTGAAATGGGCACGTTTTCGGGGGATTATTTAGCAATTCAATGCCGGGGTTTGATGTGCCCAACCAATTCTGCGCTTCTTCGGAAGTTAATAGGCTGTCATAGCGAAGAGGTTGTGATTGCAACGAATTCAGAGTGGCACTGTCCAGACTCTCAACAACTTTAACACCGTCACAAATTGTAGTTTCTCCACCTTCTCCGGGCGCTGACTCGCAATTGAAAAAACAGACGTCTGGTCGCCAAGGCTTCCTCGACAGCTCTGGGTGCAATGGAAAAGCAACTTCTCCTAAATTTACAGTTTGAATATTGTATTCTTCGTCAATCATTTCCCGGTTTCGACCAGGATTTATCGCTGAACGCTCGCAAAACCTTTGAGTAAAGTGAGCGAAGCTATCTTTGTCGTAATCGAAGCCTTTAAACAATACAACTCCATATTTTTTAAAGCCGTCAATAATCAGCTCATCACTAACGTCATTAAGCGACTGACCAGTATTTTCTTTGTAGATGCATAAAAACGAGGACGAATTCCCAGGGTCTGTTAATAAACTGATTCGTTTTTTCGAAGGTAACTCAATATTACCTGCGTGAATTAACTCAGGACTCTCTCCCAATAATGGTTTCGCCAGTTTATTGGGGATCTTCAATTTTTCTGCTATAGGCAGTAACCATTCTAGGCTATCAGCTAGTTGTGCAGCAAAGGTGCGGCGCAACTCGTCTCTTTCCTCAATGCGAGTAGCGTTACTATACTGACGACTTGTTGACTTGGCGTGGTGACTAAAGAGTGAGCTATTAATAATTTGCTCAATTACGTCAAGATCAATATCCTGTTCAAAGAATTTGAAAGACTCAACTAGTACAGATTTAGGGTCGCTGAAAAATTGCTCGGAATCCAAAGTGCGCACACTCTCATGTTCGCTTGCACATTCATTAAACATCGATAGCTGTATAGCCCACAAACAGGCAATATTCTGAACTGGCGTCAGTGAATCCAATTCTGACTCTGTCAATCCCGTTTTTGATGAAATGAGTTGCTTGTACATACGAACTATATTTTTAGCCCATGTTTGATGCTTCTCTGTACGCAATAATGTCAGCGCGTAGTTTTCAAAAGATGAATAAAGCAATAATCCTTGGCTATTTGGATTTTCGGACAATAAGTTCTTCTGAAGATAATTTACTGGTACGTTTGCTTTGACAATGATTGGCGAATCTTTGACATAGCATTTGCCAAGCATCGCTAACGTCAATCTTAATAAATGCTGAAAAGCATCAGGCGGGGCATCGCGCCAATTGTTTTGAATCGCAAGAACACTCAATTGCCGCAATACCGCAGGTTCTCGATGGACAAGGTTCTTACTAGGTAAATCTAACGCTCTAGCCAACAAGGTTGATCCACAGTGTGCGACATGAAAAATGTAGGAAAGTCGAGGTGGATCAATTGGCGATTTTTGAATAGCTTCTAATAAAGTGCTTAGATCGACTGCAACAGTGTGTTTAGATCTTGCATTTAACCGATTGTCTGAAAAAATAGTCTGATTAAAATGTTTGCGGCTCATTCTGGCGAAATGGGCCTGTGTTTCAATTAGTTTCCAGAAATACAGATCAGGACTTGAAAAAAGTTCCCGCATTATTTCGGGAGGTGGGTTTCTCACTTATAACGTCCTTTTTTAGATCGAGCTTGGCAAACAATTATAAAGCTCATTGTCTCAATAGTCATACAATCTTGCCTATCATCATGCATGGATTCCGCCACTTTGCGCAAACATGAAATCAGCTACAAGCAATTCTATTGCAATATCGCAACAGTTTTGAAGAATTGAATCTCTAGAGACTTAATGGCTGGGTCACGTTCCCGCTGGCGAGCCAAGAAGTCAGGCTTCATGCTTCACTATGTAGAATTTAATCTGACACTCAAGAATGCACTTTGGTGGAGAAAAAAGGTGGGGCAATCAATAACTTCAAACTATTTCGATCATACCGAGTTTACTCATTTGCTTGATTCGGCAGATACGCTTGATTGCGATTTAAAAAGTCTATTGAGTTATCGCTTTTATGGTGCTCTGTAGCTCTTCGTAGCGATAAGGCTTTTGCAGGAAACTAATACTATCTTCTTTTAACAGCTCGTCCGACATTTCATCAACACTGAAACCACTGCTTAATATCACACGCACACTGTCATCGAGTTGTTTAAGCGCCTCCAATGTATCCATCCCACTCATCACCGGCATGGTGAGATCCAGAAGTACAAACGAAATTTCATTTTTCTTTTGACCAAAGAACTCGATCGCTCGCTTGCCGTTTTCAGCCGGGATAACATCGAACCCCATTTGCTCCAATAGACGAGACCCTACTTCAAGTACCGCAGGTTCATCATCAACAAACAATACGCTGCCGTTAATGTTCAAGACTTCAGCATTCTTTTCTGACTTTATTACTGTAGTCGGTTTCGATATTGAGACTGGAAAATAAATTGTAAAAGTGGTTCCTTGTCCGGGCGTGCTCGAAACCTGGATACCCCCTCGATGACCTCTGACTATTCCCAAAAGTGCAGATAATCCCAGGCCTCTTCCGGTAAATTTAGTAGTGTAAAAGGGATCAAAGATACGATTTAGTTCAGTCGCTTTAATACCAGCACCTGTATCACTTACTTCTACAAAAACATAGTTCCCACTTTCCATGCCATCACTATGGTCAAAGGATCCGATCGCCTCTTGACTACATTGGCGCGTGCCGGTTTTCACAGTAATTCGGCCATGTTCATCGCCTACCGCATCAGAAGCATTGGTTAACAGGTTCATGAATATCTGAGTCACTTGAGTTTTGTCGGCATCGATCGGTCGCAAATCGTCCTGCAGATCGAAAACTAGTTGAACATTTTTTGATATTGAAATGTTAAGCAGTTTATTAATCTCGTTTACAAGTTCATTCAGATCCACTTTTTCTACTGAGAATTTTCCTCGGCCGGAATAAGCAAGCATTTGTAAACAGAGGTCAGCAGCACGCTCTGCCGCCCGCTCAATTTCAATAATACTTTTTGCGGCAGGCGAATCTTCCTGCAATTCTCTTTCTGCCAGGTTGGCATATCCCATTATGCTCACTAGCAGATTATTAAAATCGTGAGCGATGCCACCAGCCAGGATTCCTAGACTCTCCATTTTTTGCGCATGTTGTAATTGTGCTTCGAGGGCGAGGCGTTCTTCTTCTTGTTTCTTGAGTTGAGTCAGATCTTGCAAATTGATGTTTAGCACAATCTCATTATTTACAAACATTTGAGAAGTTCCGACTCTTAGAGGCAAATCGGTGGAGTCCTTACGGATACCATTTACTTCATAACGCCTGCCTGCAAAAGAACCAGATGCCAGATCAGCAAAAAGAGCTTGATGATCGCTGGTCACTAGCCAGGTTTTCTCTGCGGGAAAAAGTGAATCAAACCGCTTCCCCTTCATCTCGTTTTGCGAATAATCAAATAAGCGCAACGCAGATTCATTTGCAGACAGAATTCTTCTATCTTCATCAAGAGTTACAATCCCATCGGCTGACGAATTAATAACTGCCATGGCAAAATTCTCACTCTGTCTCAGGAGTTCGTGTGTTTCTGCTCCTTCAATCATAAGTTGTTTGATGCTGCGAATACTTCGTTCCGAAAACACAACTCCAAGAATGCCAAATAGCGCAATTGCAACAGCCAATGTCAGAAATCCTTGATTGGAGGCCTGGAGAATTTCATCCCCCAATTGTTGTTCTAAATTCTGATGCAATTGTCCTAACTGCAAAGCTGCAATCTCGGCGTTGGCTAAGGAACTTTGTTGATAGTATTCATAAGAAATGGAGGCTAATGCAGCGGAACTCAAATCATCCCTGCTTGCGGCAAGTCGCCGCACCAAAAGTTCGAATTGCGATTCCCGGAATTCCTCCTGCAATAGCTCAATCTGCGCAATATATTCGAGTACCAGAAAAAGCCTTGCGGTGGTATCTCGCTCTATTGCAGCTCGATTGAAGCTCTGGGGCACGGTAGGGTCTTGCCCGAAGAATCCTGCCTCACGCCGAAAACGGTAGTTTGACTTCACTTCATTAAGCTCAAGGCGGATTTGAGAGCTCAAGCGAATGGTTTCAAGATGATAAGAGCTGCGGTCCGATTCCAAATTGCTGACACGCTGATTTAAGAAAAATGTAACTATCAGCAAGCCGCCAGCAATCACTGTCATCGTTATGACTAACAATATCACTCGATTCCTAATTTTAGGATATTCAGATAGAAAAGGAGTCAACTGACTTTACTCGCTGATAATTATCGAGTTCAGGATTTCTTCGAAAGCATCATAGTCTTCAACAGAGGCAGGTACGTAGTATTCTGCGCCAATAGTCTCCAAAATTTGAGCATGGCGAGAATTGCTTTTTGTAAGGCTAAGAAAAGCATCTCGAATCTGATTAATAACCGTCACGGAATAATCCGGCTGGACAACCCAGGTGTAATTAAAATACGGCGGCGTTTCCCATAACACTCGAAGCTCGTCGGTATTCAATTGACCTGCTTGAAACATACGATCAACAACTTCAGCACTCACTGCGCCGGCGTCAAATTCATTTTCAATCAGACGAATAATCGTGTCAGCATGAGAATTTGAATAGTCGATTTTTGATAAAGCCTGTTCGGGAGCAACACCTGCGTTCTGCAAAAAATACCTCGGCATCACATGCCCGGAAGTAGAATCTACAGGCCCAAACAAGAAACTCTTTGTTCGAAGATCTAATAGGGACACTGCAGGATCATCGGCGCCAACAAGAACGTAACTGGTATATCGTTGATCGATCTCTCTTGAAACAATAGGAAACGCATCGAATCTCTCATACGCTTCGACAAATCCTACACCACCAAAGGAAGCAATATCGATGCTTTTAGTGCCGAATTCCTCAATCAGCTGCTCATAATCACTTGCGATTGTTAACTGAATCTCAACCTCGAGAGTTTCAGATAAATAATCTAGCAATGGTTGCAATGTATCGCGTAGGCGCTCAGGTTCTTGAAACGGTAGCACGCCAATTGTTAGAAGTTCAGGTGTTTCACGCAGCGAGACATCTTGCGGCTGACATCCAGTAAAGATAAATGACAGCACCAGGATCCAAACCATATTCCTGGCCCTTCTAACTAGCTCGCCTACGGATAAGAGACAACTTTTCATTACTGCATTGTTTCCCTTGAAAAAGCGCTTCTATAGTTTAGTTCAATAAACTCTATTTCACAGCAATAGTTTTACTCGAAATTCGACTAGTCTGGCCTTAGAGAAATTGCCAGAAAGCCGAGAAACTGGCGCTGCTGCACATTAGAGTAATTTTAAAAGTGAGAGCCCATAGCAATCATTCAATACGGTATTCTTACTCTGCCATGACTTCTATGGTGGATTTAATTTGCTCAGAATCAATGCCGCGATGTATCCGTTTACATAAGTTGTGAATAACCAACTTAACATCATCATAACCGGTAAATTAAAACTACCAAGTTGAATAAGGAATGTAGGTACTCCCACTACAACTAAAAACAAAATGCTGAAATCCCAGGAAATTTTGAACAGTGATCCTGAAAAAAGATGCTTTACTCGATTCCATACCCAAGCCAATGCGAACCCGAGGGCGAATGGAAACAATAAATAGAGCATGAAGAGCGGATCATCCGCCTCTCGAAAAATGTCCGTATTTTCATATATTGTCTGAAATTCCGGAAAGATTGAGATAGTGATAAAGTTAATAACAAATGTAGCCACCAATGTTGCCACACCGATTATTAAGCCGTTACTAATGATGGTTTTCATATTTTTCAAAAAATCATAGTCTAAAATTATTGGGGGTCAGGGTAGTTTTACAGTACTAAATTTTTGCTCCGCTCCCTGCTATTTTTGTTTAGCATCCTACTGAAATTTGCTTACTGCGAAGTGTAAGCCAGTATGAACCAGCTATACTTGCCACAGTATTAGAATGATGCCATGACCCCAGCCCGGGGCATCCTGGCGCCCTCGTAGGACCAGCGTGAAGCAATGCGTCAAAAACATTGCTCTTTCTCTACTCTCACTGAAAAATTCTGCGATAAAATGCCGCTTTTCAGCGATATCATGCAAGATTTGGTAATAAACAACCAGCAGGTAATGCAATTCGGTTCTATACTGAAATTAGCCATCCAATAATGGTCTAAGAATAATCGTGGAATTTAACTGGATGCAAACCACGAACTGCATTAAGAGTTACCTATTAAAGCGAATAGCTCCCCTACTCGGGGGCTATTTGCTATTACTATTGCTAAGCACCTACTCGGTGCCAGGCTATGCTCAACAAGCCGATCGAATTCTTATACTTTATAGCGCATTTAGAAATGAGAATTGGGTGAGGGATTTCGATCGTGCATTTAGTGAAGCGCTGAGCCAAGCACACGATAGTCAGATTGAAAGCTCTGCCCAATTCCTGGGATTGTTAACGCCACTACCGCCTGCATCCCGTGAGCGCCTAAAACGCAATGTCGAAAGTACTATCACCGAACAAGGCGTGGATCTTGTAGTTGCAGTACAGCATGGAGCATCCGAATTCTATTCTGAATTGAATGACATAGATCATCTCCCTGCCGTTTTCGTTTTACCAGGTGAAAATGTTAATTTGGATTCCTTAGACTCCAGCAGAGTGAGGGTTGTCGAGTCAGCATGGCGTGAAGCACTGACTACCACTGTCACGCAAATATTGGCAATGCGTCCGCAAACTAACACTATCGAGGTATTGGCTGGGAATAATGATATTGATCTGTTTTACCTGGCTGGCATGCAAGAAATTGCCGAAGGCTATGTTGATCGCGTTGATTTCAATTATCTGGCAGGCGCAGCTCCCGACAGAATTCTCACTCATGTAGAACAACTGCCACAGACTTCTGCGTTGATGCTCCTCAGCATGGAAACCTTCGGCCCTGACAGACAAACCCTGCAAACTGCACTCATCTCCTATTTTATTGAGGAAGCAACTGTCCCGAGTTTCGGTATGTACGACAGTGCAATTGATTTAGGTGTCGTCGGCGGCCATCTCACTTCTGTAGATTCCTATGCCCAGGCAGCAGTAGCACATGCGATGTCATTGCTTGAACTGTCCACTGCCAACCCAGAACCCTTAGGCGGAGCAATTAGTGTCTATAACTGGGAAGAGCTAAATAAATGGAACCTGTCAGTAGACGATTTGCCAGGGGATATCAATGTAGTAAATATCCCACCGAGCTTTGTTGAAGAGAATTTGCTGCTGACCATTGTAGTCACCAATGTATTTCTACTATTTGTAGTGCTACTCGTATTTCAAGCTATATTACTAAAGAGGTCGAGAACAGCGAATTCGAAAATCCTGGACAGTGAGCAACAGGCGCGCAGCAGCGAAGAAAAATACAGACTACTAGAATCTAACATCGCGGACGTTATCTGGAACTGGGATGAAGGCAACGATTATCTCAAATACTGCAGCGCATCAGCAAAACGACTAACCGGATATACCTCTGAAGAATATTTACAGCTTTCGATTCAAAACATGATGACGAAAGAGTCCGTTACTGAGTGCCAAAAAGTCTTCAAGAAAGATTCAAACGATACACAAATTGTTGAGATTGAGCTCTATAAGAAAGAGGGTGGCACAATAAATGCGGAGATGGTTGTTCAGAGAAGCCTGAAAACAGTCGATGGTAAATGCGAGTGGACCGGAGTAACAAGAGACATTACCCAAAGAATCCAGGATGATCTGGATCGGCAGGCGTTGGAAGAGCAAAGAAGACAGGCTCAAAAGTTTGAATCGCTAGGCACCTTGGCCGGTGGCATAGCCCATGATTTTAACAACATACTTGGTGTGATATTCGGTGTATCAGATTTACTGAAAGAAGAATATGAAAAAGATAGCAAAGCATCTAAATTACTTAATAAGCTAGTAAGCGCGTCTGACAAAGCGAGAACACTCGTTCAGCAGATCTTAACGTTTAGCAGAGGTTCGAAAGGACAGAGTTCGGTGTTTGAATTTTCGTCTGTTCTAAAAGACTGTGTAGACCTGGTAGTCGCGGGAAATCCGAACACTATAAAATTAAAAATGCGCAATAAGCTGCCGAAAGGAAGAGTTTACGCCGACAAGACACAAATTGAGCAAGTCGTAATCAATATCTTAACAAATGCAATAGAAGCATCGAAAACCGATTACCCTCGAATCGAAATCCGAGTGACTGAATCAGTTATCACCGAGATGCAAAAATCTCCCTACGGAACATTAGGCCCTGGTAAATATTTGAGATTGTGCATTTGCGATGATGGAATTGGTATAGACAAAGAAGCGCTAAACAGAGTGTTCGATCCGTTTTACACCAGCAAAGAATTAGGCAGTGGCATGGGCCTCGCAATCGTGCATAGCATCGTCATCGATCACGGTGGCGCAGTAAACCTCAAATCAGAAAAGGATGAAGGGACTACTATGGAAGTATTCCTTCCCCTGGTAAATGCAGAACTTTCAACCGCAGATGAGCCAAGCATAACCCCTCTCCTGACGAATGAATCGAAACGAATACTGTTGGTAGACGACAATGAAGAATTGTTAAATGTCCTGGAAGACATGCTGAAACATCTGGGTCATGAATGCATCAGCTGTAAAGATCCAACTAAAGCTATAGCACTAATCGATGAGTCTATAGAGTCTGTGGATCTTATAATCACAGACTATTCAATGCCCGAAGTATCAGGTCTGGATATCGTTGCACATTGTGCAAAAAACTATCCCACTATGCCGGTAATTCTGAGTACTGGCTACGGAGACGCATTAACCAAGAATTTTGCAAGTGAACTCGGCGCCATTGGCTTACTCAATAAGCCATTTACCTTGACGACTCTCAGTCAGACGCTTGATGAATTTTCCGTTCGAGCAGCCGGGGAATATGACACTCGTTCTGAGCTAAGGGACTAGAATTCATTCACAACTCAGGAACGTAGTGAGAATTTTATTAAACTGTTAGGCTGTAAGTTTCCTCTAATTTACTTCCTGCATAATCCGCGTTAGCAATGGACCTGTTCGGCAGAAAGAGCGGTAGCACAAGCCTCCGAAAGATCTTCTAACGAGCAAGGCTTGTTTAGCAAAATAAAGCTGTCCAGCCCTGACGACTTTCGTTGCTTAACAGTGTCGAGATAACCCGTACAGAGAATAGCAGGTGTATCTGCTCTTGTTTTCATAACTGCGCTTAACATTTCCAAACCATCAATATCCGGCATTGAAAGATCAGAAATCACTAAATCGTATTTTTCAGGCGAGCCTTTAAATTTATTCAACGCAAGCATTGAATTAGAATAAGCCTCAACTTCATATCCCAATTGGGTCAGCATCAAGGCCATGGCGTCTAACACCAGCTGATCATCATCCACTAGAAGTACTAGCTCTTTGTTGCCAATGTGTAACTCAATTCCAGCTTCACTGTCCTGTATCTTGATCTTGTTTTTAACCGCACTAAAGTAAAGCTTAAAAGTTGTTCCCTGCCTTGCTTCAGACTCGAAGTCTAAGAAAGCATCGTGTGACTTCACTATCCCATATACCAGCGCTAGCCCAAGACCAGTTCCCTCTCCTTGCGACTTAGTTGTAAAAAAAGGTTCGAATACTCTTTCAGCATCTTCCGGATCAATTCCGCAACCTGAATCTGTTATTGAAATAACCACATAGTCGCCAGCGCTCATTCTTCGCCCACGGATCTTTCTGGGTTTTCCGAGAGACAAGTTGTGCGCAGATATTTCTACCGATCCTTGATTATTCATTGCATGAAGTGCGTTCACTGAAAGGTTCATTAATGCCTGCTGGATTTGAGTTCCATTTGCTTCGATGCCCCATAAGTCGTGCGGTCGGGATAAGCTTATGGATACAGAATCAGGTGCAGAGACCTTTATCTGTGCTGCAGTTTCATCTAACAATTGAATGAGATCGATCACTTCATATTTTTTCTCTTTCGCACCTCTGCTAAAAAGTAAGATTTGGTTTATGAGGCTCTTTGCCCGATCACTCGCTTTAAGAATCTTGGAAATGTATGTCTTCGCGGCTACGGGATCATTGCTAACATTACTATTCGCGATCTCAGCATTGCCGACTATCGCCATCAGGATATTGTTAAAGTCATGAGCGATGCCTCCCGAGAGGGTTCCTAGCGCTTCCATCTTATGGGCTTCTCGGAGTTCGCTTTCAATTTCCTTACGCTTCCTAATAGAAATTAAGAGTGCCACGATGAGGATTAGTTGAATTAGGATGACAGATAGGACCGATAGTATTTCAAGCAAATTTTGCCGCCACCAAGGAGTATCATCATTAATTATGCGGCTACTTGCGGGAAGCCGGTTCTGTACAACACCAAATCTATTCATTTGACTCGCATCGAATATGTATTCCGTTGGCAGCGCGGAATTTTCCGATGTAAGATTTCCCTGCAGCATTGCCGCGCCAAGTTGCGAAGTTTTGGCACCATATAGTGCGGCACTGGTGATGCTTCCTCCTACTACTGCACCTTTTCCAAGAATACTGTCGTACAGTCCGAATACCGGCATTTCGACTAATTCATTAAGTATTTCTGCCATATCTCCGGAACGATATAAACTGCCCATGGCGTCACTGTTATAAGTGCTCATTAGAATTGCGCTGTTATCAGTTTGTGCGCCCAGTTCTTCGCGCAATTCTTCCGGCGTCAAACCAATCAGGAATTGAAAGGTCAATTCATTGTCGGTGGTAGAAATCGCATTGCGAATAATTTCCATATAGGATCCATCGCCATCACCCGAACCACCGAGCACAAAGACATTCTCGAGATTAGGCAAAAGCTCTGGCATCAATTCTATTGTTTCTGTGGTCGCACTTGCTATCGCACTCCTTAATACTGCAGTGTCTTCGTTCAAATCTGTGCTGGCCAATACATCGTCACCGGGTAATATATAGAGTCTGGGCTTGTCTTCTGCAAACACATCACCCCAATCTTTAAGAAAAGATGAAGCTCCAGGTTGTACGCCTATAACCAGATCAGCTTCTAATACATCCTGGCGGATGCGAACCGACTCAGCCAATGACCTTAAGTCTTCCTGGCGCGGACTTATTAGTGACAGAAATTCCAGAGTCACTCTTATATCGATATCATCGGGTAGTGCATTTAAAAATGCATCATTGAAACTCTGTTCCCAAGCACCAATATCAGGCGTTCCGTAAATCAGGAGTACCTGATAGCGACTGTCGCCTTCCGCACCTTGCGAACTCAGAGAAGTGAAAGCAATCCAGCACAGCACGAGTTTGCGTAGCAGGTATTGCCAGTCTTCGAAACAATAGATTCTAAGTAAGAATGCCTCAATCCTAAGTGGAGAATTGACTAAAAAAGGGTGAGGAATCATAAGAACGAATTGAGATTTACCCGCAACTGTAAAGCGATAGCAAGGTACTAGTTGGCCAATAAATTAAGAAGTGTAGCCCTACCATAATAGCAGCCTATTACACATTGAGTAATAATTTTCAGTTTTATAAGTCGAATTACTCATTCCAGTTGAATTTTTAAGGGAGAATAATTGAAACTCACAACCTATCAATATTCGAGTATGTTATTTGATACAAGATTGTGAGTAGATACATGTTTATATTAAACGACGTGCTGGAATAGATTGATATTTTCTAACTCGTCTTCGAAGATGCAAATATCTAACTTTCTCTGAATGCTTGCTCTCTACCTTATTACAGTTCTCTTTCGAGGCTTGCTTCCCTAAGCAGAACTTGTTGATGGCTCAATGCATCTATATTTTCCATGTATTCGTTAAATTTTTGCAATGTATCTTCGTTATAGAATGAAAATAGACCATCTTCCATTTCCCAATCTGAGTCCGTCGTAGATACCAATTTGAGAGTATTCTTATACTCTTCGATCATTAGCCTTTCCAAATCCCAAATCCGTCTCGCATTTTCCAATCCCCTTTCAAGACCCTGCTCGAGCCCAACAACAAATTCCTGTTTTGTTGCTTCAGAAATACTGAGCGCCATTACTTCATCTGGCACGCCAAAAACCAAATCTTCATTTAACTGCTCATACTTGTCGATTAATGCGTAAGCTCCATTTATTATTACAGCACTTTCTGCCAGATTTTTATCCTGTTTAATACGAATGCCATCGAGTAGCGTAAAAAATTCCATCACTTCGAGCTCAGCGACATAGTCATTCTGATTGGCAATGGCGCGGTTGAGATATCCATTCATCCAGTTCTCTAAAACTGAAGCGTCACTGTCTGGATTGTCAGATTCGGGTGGAGCCGGAAGTGGGCTTAGTACTAAATCCTCACCATTCATGGATTCGGTCATAGACTCCAGATTCGATCTAATTCGCGCAACCATTTGCTGTTCTTCTTGCTGTTGCAGATTCCTATCCGCTGCCAAGAGATTACCGAACATCAGACAAATTAGAATCACGATATAGGAACCAGCTTGCAATATGGTTGATTGTCGTTTTCCAAGCACACTAAACAATACTGCGTAGATAACGAGGGCATAAACTACATTTGAACCCAATAAAAATGGTATGTTTGCGTTGATATTGGAAGAAATTAACGTAAAGAATCCAAGAATCGCTACACAAACTATTACGAGCCCAATCAAAGCAACTAAAGGATGGGCTGATTTTTCTGCAGCATCGGATTTATCAGCATTCGTCAGTTTTGATAATCGCCGGTAGAAAAATAGAGGCAATACAACAATTGCTACCAACAAGACGACAAGTAAACCGATACCTATTGCATTTGCAACCATTCCGTCGGCTTCAAATAATGCAGATTGTCCCATCGGTATTGCCACTGCTGCGAACAATCCGATTATTAGTATGGATAAGAATATAGAAAACAATGCAATTGGAATTCTTCGCATTGGAGCGCTCGCATAGAATCAGAGTGGATTGATCTAATATTAGTCTGTCTAGTTGGAAATTCTAAGTGACGCGGAGTGGAAGCAATCTAAAAAATGGAACCCAGTTCATAAAACAGGATAATAGTTCTGCGGAAAACTACAGGCCGGAGTACATTGATATAGCTGGTTCGCCGCTAAAATCACTCTACCCCGAGCCCATTGGCTTGCCTCAGATACCTTGAAGTCAGTAATTTAGCTGAAATTTGGCTCGCAAATACTCACATTCACCGGGATGATTCAGATAATTGCTACTTCTGAATAAAAACGATGGAAAAACCCCGTCTAACTTCTATTCTAAAATAAGGTAAGTACGGAAATTTTATAGTCCCAATGTTCCAAGGAAAGGCACCTTATCACTATCTAACTGCTCCAGGCGACCCTGCCGAAGGGATGCCTTTGCATTGGCTTAGTTTACGCTTTTGTGACAGTAGTTCGCACCTGGAAAAACTGTTTCTCAAGGAACTTGGCGAAGGCTCCTTAGCTCATATAAGAGCTGCTATGTTGATTGGCATCAGCCTGGTAGCGTTGTTTGGAATTCTGGACTCTGTCGCACTTTCCGGCACCGACAAAACTATTATTATGTGGATACGTTACGGGATAGTAGTACCTGGAGTCTTGTTGCTAATTGCACTTACCTACACAACATGGTTCGTCAATCAGATACAGCCAATGATGTCGACTTGCGTTATATTTGTCGCGCTTGGACTCACTGCAATAATAGTGTTGGCTCCCGAATCTGTAACACCAATTTATTTCGCCGGCAATATGCTGATAATTTTTTATGCCTATGCGTTTCTTCGCTTACGTTTTTTATGGGCGACTTTTGCAGGGTGGACAATTGTACTCTGCTACCCGATTGCCGACATAATTTTTCGCCAAACTGAATTCCAAGTTTTGTTCAGTAATGTTTTTTTTACGGCATCTTCCAGTTTCCTTGGCATGTTCCTGGCTTATAGCTGGGAATTTAATGCGCGTCGCAATTTCTTTTTGCGTCATGAGTTAGATCGCCAGAGATTAGAAGTGGAAGAGTCACGTGACGAACTTGAATCCAGAGTAGTTGAACGGACTAAAGAAGCAATGACCGCAGCACAATCGAAAAGCGATTTTCTAGCTAACATGAGTCACGAAATTCGGACCCCTATGAATGGAATCTTAGGAATGCTGGATTTGATGCGAGACTCTAAGCTCAATAACACGCAACGTGATCAGTTGAATACGGCTTTCAACTCTGCCGAGGGCTTGCTCAATATAATCAATGAAGTATTAGACTTATCAAAAATCGAAGCCGGCAAGATGAAAGTATTCAGAGAACCTGCAATTCCCGCTGCTATCATCGAGGAAATCTGCATGCTGTTGTATCCACAGGCAGAATCTAAACAGCTGCAATTAATTCCAGAAATTCAACCGGTTTGTTTCGATTACTATTTAATTGATGCTACACGTGTTCGACAAATCGTTCTGAATCTTGTTGGCAATGCCATAAAGTTCACCAATGAAGGAGTTGTTACCGTAAGCTGCAATGTCGAAGATGAACAGATACTAATCAACGTCAGCGATACCGGCATCGGTTTTGTGGAAGAGCATAAGAAAAACCTGTTCGATGCATTCAGTCAGGCTGAGAGCTCTAACGCGCGTCGCTACGGAGGAACTGGTTTAGGCTTGACAATTACCAAACAACTGACGGAGCTGTTGGGTGGAGAAATTAGGGTTAGCAGCGAAATCGGTTTGGGCTCTACGTTCAGCGTAAAAATACCTACAGCCAAAGTAGAAGCGCAGGAAGAATTAGGCAACAAGAAACTGGAAGCACTCCATAAAAAAGTATTTCTCGAATTGAGGAACGAACTGCTACAAAAACCAATGCAATTATTGCTGCGACGATTAGATTGTAAAGAGGTCAGCCTAAGTGATGCTGAAATAGCAATTACCGACAATGCCGAATTGTCGACGCAAAAACCAATGATTGCATTGGGTGCAAAAACATACGCATCAAACAGTCAACGATATGTAAACCACATCATCGAGCCACTAACTCTCAATGGCGTCAGAAGCACAATGATCCGTGAAGAAGTATTCAATTCCACCAAAGAGATTAATGATCAACCGGAGATTTTTGTTAATACTCGCGTTCTACTAGTGGAAGACAATGCAGTGAATCAAAAAGTTGCCAGCGCTATGCTGAACAAGCTTGGAGTTAATACCGATGTGGTATGTGGCGGCTCCGAAGCCCTAAAAGAATTGGAAGAAAAGCAGTACGACCTGATTCTTATGGATTGTCAGATGCCCGACATGGATGGTTTTGAGACTACAGAAGCGATCCGTCAAAAAGAAAAAAATGGAGATGCTGCACGCTCGGTGATTGTGGCATTAACCGCAAATGCGATGGAAGGCGATCGCAAAAAATGCCTGGATTCAGGCATGGATGATTATTTAGCCAAACCGTTTAATCTAAATGGATTACAACTGGTACTGCAACGCTGGATTAACGATCATTAGTATTCACATATCAGGACTTGATCAACAAAGTGGCCGCAACTATGGGCTAGTTTCCTTCTTCAGAAGCTATCTAGAAGTCACAATATCTGCAAGGCTTAACAACTGGAAATCTAGTTGCAGACCAACTGAATCTACCTTCTCTTTATTGATTATAAATCGAACTCGGCGGTTGATATAGGTCAGGTTTATCATTCCTCGATTTACTGCGAAACTTTGAATATCACTAATTGTTAGTATTGGTTCGCTTTCAATGGTAACTAACAGCGAATCTTGATGACGTGTTTCACTCTGACTCAGAAAAATTGCATCACACATAAAATAGTCATCAGCTGCATTGGCTTTGTATCTGATATTTACATCTTGACGATTACTAAATACTGCATCAAGTGACTCACCAAACGGATTTTCGCCGACTATGCAAAATTCAATCTTGCGCATTTGTATAGATTCCGGCCAGTGCACAAAATCGAAGAGTTTGCTTATTAAAATAGCCTTAACCTCGTATTCATCACTAGATCCTTGGGCACTAATAGGCATTGGGCCAAACATCCCTAGAACACAGACGACAGCAATTACTGCCCAACGATTTTTTGTGAGGAAGCTCATACCAACAGCTCCAATAAGATTATGGCGCCCAGGTGAATCTTGCAGCTATGCTGCGTCCAATGTACGAAGGTTCGGTTTCCAGCAAGGAAGAGCCAAACTCGCGATGACCTCTATCAAGAAGATTGTGGCCAATTACCTCCAGCATGAATTCCGGATTGACGCGCCACCCTAAACGCAGGTCAGCTGTAGTATAGGAGTCAATTTGAAATCGCGGCGACTCATCGACTGCTCGAAAAGTCACATCCAATTCTAGATTATCTGAAATTTGCCATTCACTGCGCAGATTCGCGAGCCACTTAGGCCCCTTGGTAACAAGCAGAAATTCTTCGTCGACTCCTGAAGTTTCGATATTGATCGATGTAAGTCCGGCGCGTAATCGCCAAACTTCCGACATCTGAGCGTTCAATGCTAATTCCGCGCCTGTAGAGCGCGCAATCGGACCATTCTGAAGTTGCATCTGACGCACACGGTGGTCTGCAGTAAGCAGGCAGTCTGGATCTATGGCAATGTCTTCTCCGTAAGGAGCACAAGTGAAATTAACATCTGTCGCTTCGATCAAATCGTCGTAGTGATTTTCAAAAAGTGCCAAATCTATGTCGAAACGATTATTGATTTGAGAGCGCAGACCAAACTCGTAGGCAATTAATTCTTCAGAATTCAAATTGCCACTTCCTGTAATCGCTACATGCAGAGGAATTGGTAAAGAGTTCCGCTCACCGTGTGGCGAAAATACTTCACTTGGAAAAATCCGCATACCGGTTTCTCGCCTCGAGGGAGTGCGCATCGCGCGCGAGACTGATCCCCATAGCGCCAGGCCATTATCGAGCTGCCAACTCAAGCGAACACTGGGTTGTATTTCTGTCTGTGCATATTCACTGTGTTCAAATTTCGTTCCCAACACGAGCTTTAAGTTTGAGCGCAGCGCAATCTCATCCTGTACATAGGCTTCGAATAATTTGAATTCGTCGTTTCTATCCAAGACATCGAAATTATCTGAGTTCAAACTTAGGGGCAGAGTAGATTTGCGTGTACCCATACCCCAGACCAGATCATGGTGCTCACCAAGCAGAAAGCGCTGTTCAAATTCGAGGCTGTAAGTGAGCTGATCTGTTTCGTATAACACAACGTCTCGCTGTGACTTGTCGATGTAAGCCTTGATACTCCAACCAGCTCCATCTTCGTCGTGTTTTTGCCAATCTGCCATAAGCCAGCCACCCTCAGTATCAATCACTTCCTGAGTAATACGCAGATCCAGAATATCCTGATGATGGTTGTGAAATAGCGGTCGAATAGTTTCCTTAGATTCTCCTTTAAAATAGGCACCTTCGAGATGTAATTCATGGCCTTTGATCGGTGAACCGTCGAGACGGAAAGATGTTCGAAATCTTTCCCAGGTATTGAAATCATTATTACTCAATGGAGAAGTAGTTGCGTTTTCTTCGATACTGTCTACATCGAATCGATAGTGCCAACTGTTTTCAGTTGCACCACCATAACGAAGTGTAAGTCTGTGTGAATCATCGCTGTCCGAACGAGCACTCATCAGCAATCCTTGAGTATCACGTGGACGGCGTGAAATTATGTTGATAATGCCGTTGACCGCATTGGAGCCCCACAATGTAGCGCCAGGACCTCGAATCACTTCTATACGTTCAACATTGTCTATGGGGATACTCTGATCGTCCCACATCACACCGGCATAGTAAGGTGTATAGATCTGCCTGCCATCCATTAGCACCAGCAGCTTATTACCCCACAAATCATTAAATCCCCGCGCGGAAACTGCCCATTTGTTGTCGTCGATACGTGCGACATGCAATCCGGGCACAACTCGAAGTGCTTCTGGAATTGAGGTTACGCCGCTACGACGCAAATCTTCTGCAGTGATTACATAGACTGCAGCAGCGACATCAGAAAGTTGCTGTACCTTGCGAGCGGCAGAAGTAACTTCAATATTTATCAGTTCTTCGAGAGAGAGTTCCAATAACTCGCTTTGAGCCCAGAGAGAAACTTGATACGAGGTTATGAAAAAAAGTAGTAAGAAACGTAGTTTTAGCGCGGATCTATCTCGCATTGGTCTATTCCTTTGAACCAATTTAGTTATCTTTTTAGTGTAGTGCGATAATCCGAAAAACTAAGGATTTATTCACGCGTTTCGACCTGGAATAGTCGGGCTTTAAAGTCGTGAAATATCTAGCAAACCGTCAATTCAGTCTGAGGTTAACGCAGATCCAATCTGTCTCGAGCACGAGGATGAAGATAGTGCATCTGACCCCCAGCCTACATTAACTTGATTGACTAATACTGAAAAATTCAACTAATGCATTAAGCTTCTGTGCGCGTTCACGCATTTCAGCACTGATAGTCGCGGTCTGATCCACGATTAAGGAATTTTTCTGAGTCACGCTGTCCATTTCTGTAATTGCCCGGTTAACTTGGGAAATACCTTCGGCTTGCTCGTTAGCGGCGTTGCTAATCTCGGAGACGATGTCCGCGACTTTCTGCACTGAGAGCTCAATATCATCCAGGGTTTCTCCGGATTGATTCACCAGTTTGGTGCCATCGTCAATGCTTTTCTTGCTGTCCTCGATCAGCGCCTGCACTTCCTTTGCAGCTTCCGCGCTGCGGCCGGCCAGGCTGCGTACTTCACTGGCGACTACCGCAAAGCCCTTACCTTCTTCTCCGGCTCGAGCTGCTTCTACTGCAGCATTCAGCGCTAGCAGATTGGTCTGTAAAGCAATCTCATCGATCACGATAATTATGTCTTCGATACGCGTGCTGGACTTGTTCACTGCCACCATAGCCTCAACCGCATCCCGCGCTACCTGAGCACCACGCTCGGTCAGACTGCGGGTGTCGGAAGTCAACTGGTTGGCGTTACCGGCATTCTCCGCCGTACTGCGCACGGTAGCGGTCATCTGATCCATGGTTGCCGCGGTTTCTTCCAGATGGCTGGCCTGTGCTTCAGCGCGGCGAGCCAAATCCTGGTTTCCTTCAGAGATGCGATGGGAAGCTTCACCAACGGCCTGGGAACTCGTACGAATTCCGCTGACGACACTAGTCAGTTTTTGATTGGTCGCATTGGCATCATTCTTCAGCGTTTCAAACTGGCCTTTGTAATTAGAATCGATACGTTCAGTCAGATCACCGGTCGACATAGCGCCTAACAAACGTCCTGTTTCGCCGAGAATTTTCTCCGCTACATCGACCAGGTCGTTAACACCGGAACTGAGATTTTTAAAGAATCCTTCTTTGCCTTCGAGGTCAATACGCTGGCTCAGATCGCCATTTAACGCAGACTTCACAATGGACTGAATATCTTGTTCGATAACCTCGGAGAGTTTACTTACTGTTGCGTTGGCATCCCGCTTAAGAACCGCGAATGCCCCTTCGAAATCTTTTTCAACAGTTTGATTTAAATCACCCGCAGCCAGTGCTGCGAAAACTCGAACCGTTTCCTTAACTGCGGTTTCAGTTTCTTCAGCCTGTTGACGCTCAGCCGCGATGCGTTGTTTCAAATCTTTCTGCATACCCAGCAAGGTCTCTGCAAGAGCACCGATCTCATCTTCGCAATCCAGGTCTACCTGGGAACTCATGTCACCCTCTGCCACGCGCCCGGTAAAAGCTGAGAGTTTTGCCAGGTCCGAAGTCATCAGTCTGGAAATGATGAGTCCAATGAAGGCTACGATTAGAAATGCAGCAATCGAGATAGCGCCACTGATCCAGGTTGCTGACAATACGTCGGTTTGTGCCTGATCAACAGTCTCAACAAATTTTTGATAGTTTCAGTACGGTAATTCAAGAAGACGTTACTGAGTGATAATCCAGAATCTTCTAGATCATAGAGTTGATCTTCAAGCTCGAACGCATCCTGGTCCGCCGTAAGTACTGAGTTGTTTAATTTTGAATCAAGCAACGAATTTGCGGAGCCAATATAATCATCGATTTGTACGCTGAGACTTTCGATACCTGCTTGCTGATCAACACTGATCAATAAAATGCTTGTCAGCGAGTCCTGAATTTCATTCGCTATTTGATTCGCGGAGTCGAGTGCATTAGCTGGAGATGCATCATCAAAGATTACCGGATTCAAGGATTCCCTGATGGACGTATTTAGTTGATCAACCAAAGAGATAGTGCGATCTGTGCTTTCCAGCAGTGGAAAGTGCATTTCCTGAATAGAGTACAAGCGATCGTTAGTCTGCATCGATGTCCAACCATTAAACAGCAGATTGACAATAAAACCGATGCAACCCGCTGCGGCCACTAACAAAATTTTGTTGCGAATGGATAATTTGTGCAGACGCAGCAGTTTCGATAAAGGAGTGAACCGCGCAGTCTTGGCAAATTTCTCCATGACCGAAGAATTTAATGTATTTGATGAAGAAGTAACTGAACTCACAGACTATTCGACTCCTGAGCAGAGCCGCTCCTTATAATTTCCAGACGATTTTCCCTGATCTTTTTTCCCGCGCAGCGTACATTTTCAAAACAATGAAGTTATCAGTCTTATGAATGTGTCTTAAGATCATGCGCCGTCCAATTTATGGGAATCAAAAAGCTTTCTTTAATAGTAGATGACATATTTTGAGTCTGCGGAAAAATCCCTTAACGAGAGCCGTAGGACTTCTTCCTACAGCTCCTGCGCAGGGAATGTGCAGGGAATAAAGCTAATCGAACTATTGCAGATCTTGAATGTACATCTTTAAACTGAAGTGACAACTAGCGTTCGAGGGGTGAACAAGCTCGCAACAAATATTCTGCGCCATACGCTATAGCTTTATCATCGTAGGTTTGGACTTTGCCAGGCTCTGCCGTCCGTGGCAGGCACAAATCCGCTTAATCAGTTTTGGTAAAGATTTCGACGTAGGTTGAGGCAACTGGATTGCCTTCGAAGAATGCGGGGATGTAAGCACTCGACTGCATATCTTCAACGAGCTGACCGGCACAACTTCCGCCGCTGGAGCTGTTGCCCAATTGGCTTACGTTCTGTACTTCACCGCCTTCGGAGATTGAAGCTTGCAAGAACACTGCACCACGCAAATTTCTTGCACAGGAACTCATGTCTCCGTTATAGCGTTGTGCCCCCACATAATTGTCACCGTAGTTGTCTTTGTTGCGGAAATGATTGTCAATAATCTCAATGTGTTCGGCACCATTCTTGAGCTGGAAACGGACAGAGAAGTTGTACCAGACTTCGACGCGACGACCATCGACTCGCGCTGGATTAACTCTCACATCCTGAGCCATGCGAGCGATCTCTGATCCTACATCCCTGGGAATCGAGCTATCACCATTGAAATCCGGATCATCGAGACAGATGATTGTGCCGAACTTACCGCGATCGGTAATCCGACCTGCACACTTGACTGTAAGTGTGCTGCCTCCACTAACATTGGGAAAATCCAATTTTGAGACGAACTCATCCGCGTAGCTACCAAAGCTTGCTGGGGCATGCAGTTGTCCGAATGCAAGTACGGGCAACAGTGAACTAAGGCAGAACACCAGTTTAGAAATGTAATTCATTTCCTCAGACCTCTATCTATAAAAAGTTTATTAACAATCTTGTTTAATGGCTTTGCATTGAGCCTCTACTAAAATGTAGCACCGATTTTTTCCCACGATGTGAAGGAGTTAAAATATTTCAAAAAAGAAATTCAAATGCTCTCTGAAGTTTAAATTTCAATTAAAGCGAATTGTCTTTGAGAATTATTGACTTACGATTTTTTAGATCGAACAGCCTTAAAAAATAATTTTATTTGTCCAAAAAAGCATTGAGTATCGAGCGCTGGGGTCTACGTAAGAGATGAAGACAACGAGCAGAACAATGGTGGGAAAAGGCAGGATGGAACTAGAACGAAAAGTAATAAGTAATTTGTTGTTAAAGCCCGAGCTTATGATCCATTCCCAATTCCATGGATTTTTCAAACAGGGCGATGGAAGGATTCTCCCAAATAATTTCTACGCCTTTGGATTTAGCGAGTTCTACTACTGCAACCAACACTTGAATGGCTGGGAACTCGATGACTTCGTTCTCGACTGCATCGATACAGATCTTTGCGGGAATGTCATCTTCAACCAATGATGAACTTGCGCAATACAGTTCTTGTATTTGTGCAAGTGTTATCGACTTTCCCAATTTGAGAGTAATGGAATCAGCTCCACTCATCATGACACTGCCTACAGTTTATTGAAAATGCTCTCGATCTTGGTATTCAGGGTTTCCCTATTGAATGGCTTGACAATGTAATCGTTGACGCCAGACTTGGCGGCCTCAATTACCTGCTCTTTCTTCGCTTCTGCCGTTACCATCAGTACCGGCAAGTCGCAGAGCTCTGAATTAGCGCGTACTGTTTTTAACAAATCAATACCCTGCATGCCGGGCATATTCCAATCACATACCAGAAAATCGAAAACGCTATTTTTCAATCTAGGCAGTGCGGTTTTGCCATCATCGGCCATTTCGACGTTGTTGAAACCGAGATCGTTCAAGGCGTGTTTGACTATCCTGCGCATGCTTTCATGGTCGTCGACGACCAGAATCTTCATGTCCTTGTTTATTTCCATTCAGTTCAAATCCGTTTCATTAATCAGACAACAGCAGAATGCCAGACAACAATTGCCCAGTCACAGTTTGCTAACTACCTATATTCTGTATAGCACAATGCTTGGATTTTGATAGATAGAAAAAGGTCCACAAAGTAAGAAAATGCTTACGAGCTCATCCTTTTAAATGTTCGAGCCCAAATGCCTGAATACCACTATTTTCCTTGTAAATTTCCGGTTTCTCACCTTAACTTTTCTATATATGTATCTAAAGTTATTGATGGCCGCAACCGCGGCCAGTAGCAATGGCTTGCTTAAGGAATCGAGAGGCCATGCACCCTCATGCTTGACGACGACAGCTTCGCAGAAATAAAACAAATCTTCATCGAAGAAGCCGATGAAGGGCTCGACATCATGGAGTCGGGATTACTGGAGTTGACTGACAAGTCCAGCGACAGCGATCGCGAAGCCGAACTCATCAATGACATCTTCCGTGCCGCACATTCAATAAAGGGCGGCAGTGCTACCTTTGGTTTCAATCACGTCGCTGAATTTACTCACCTCATGGAAACTATGCTCGATGAAATGCGAGAAGGTAGTCGCTCGCCTTCCGCGGACTGTATTCAGGTCCTACTCGAATCGGTGGATTGTTTACGAGAAATGATGAACGCAGTGAAAGAAGAGCGTAGTGCCGATAGCAAGCGTAATGAGGAAGTGACGCGTCAACTCGAAGTACTTCTCGGTTACGAAAGTAAAACTGCAGCAGAAAATCACGATGCGACTAAGGAAAACGAATCAAACTCACTAGTATCAGAAACTGAAAAGTCAGCAAGCGATGACGCCGGGTTCAATAACTGGCGCATTCGTTTCGAACCAAGCCCAGGAATTCTGCAGAGCGGCAATGACCCTGCGCGACTGTTTAGAGAACTCAACAATCTCGGCCAGCTGGAAATCGACGCCGATATCAGTCAACTGCCAGCTCTCGCCGATCTCGATCCTGAAAGCTGCTACGTCGCCTGGACCCTAAACTTACACAGCGATTGTTCCCACCAGGATATTGAGGAAGTATTCGAGTGGGTTGCCGATGAGTGTGTGCTATCTATCGAAAACAACCGACAAGTTGGCGCTGCCGAACATTCTGAAGATGCTACTGGCCAGACTTCACAGGAATCGCAAACAGACACAACAAAAACAGAGAATTTGGAAGAGAAGCTATCATCAAAACCTACAAATACCGGCAATACCGTTCGTAATGAAGGTGGTTCGATTCGTGTCGGCATCGACAAGATAGACAGCCTACTTAATCTGGTTGGCGAACTGGTAATTACCCAGGCGATGTTAAATCGCTACAGCTCCGATGAATTTGTCGACGCTCAGCATGGCACATTGGGTGAGTTGCACGATGGGCTGGCGCAACTTGAAAGCAACGCAAGAGAACTGCAAGACGTGGCCATGAAAATGCGCATGCTGCCAATCAAGACGACATTCGCCCGCTTTCCAAGGCTAGTGCACGACCTTTCATTGCAACTGGGTAAAAAAGTTGAATTGAAAATCATCGGTGAGCAAACCGAGCTGGACAAGACTGTTCTGGAAAAAATTGGCGATCCACTGGTGCACCTGGTACGCAACGCACTCGATCATGGGCTGGAAACACCAGAACAACGCAGCGCTGCGAATAAACCTGAAACCGGTTCATTAACACTGAAAGCCAGCCACGAAGCTGGCAACATTGTTATCGAAGTATCCGATGACGGCGCTGGTCTCCAACATAACAAGATTATCGCCAAAGCAATCGAAAAAGGATTGTTGCAGGAAGGAGAGACTATCGAGCCGGAAGCTGTGCCCTATTTAGTATTCCAACCGGGATTTTCCACGGCACAATCTATCAGTGATGTATCTGGTCGCGGAGTAGGAATGGATGTAGTTAAGAAAAATATTCAGGACCTGGGCGGTCGCGTTGACGTGAAGTCAGATGCAGGTCAAGGCAGCACCTTTACCATTCGATTACCGCTGACCTTGGCGATATTGGATGGCCAGTTGGTCCGAATCCAGCAAAACACCTACGTAGTGCCATTACTGTCAATCATCGAAACAGTAGTCGTAGATGAGTCTAGACTTAATCTGCTTGCTTCTGAATCCATGGTGTATCGCTTACGTAATGAATACATACCGGTAATCAACATGGTCAAACTGTTGAATACGGAAGCGAATGAATTACAAGGTAAAGCAAACCCGGCGACTGCTTCTGACATCCAGGACAAATTGATGGTGATCGTGGAATCAGGTTCACGCGTGGTGGGTTTGGTTGTAGATGATTTGCAGGATCAGCAACAGGTCGTACTCAAGAGCCTGGAAGCCAATTATCAGCAAATCCAGGGTTTGGCCGGCGCCACGATTCTCGGTGACGGTACGGTTTCGATGATCATCGATATACCAGGCATCATCGAAATCTGTTTTGGCGCCGAAGACGCCGGGGCTCTTGGTGAAATTGCAGCCGCCTGAGATCAGGAATTTGGAAAGGGAAAATTATGGATTTTACACAGACCGGTGCATCTGCCGGTGAAGAGCTACAAAGAATCAGCTCGCAATACCTTACCTTCATGTTGGATGGCGAAGAATACGGTATCGACATTCTGAAAGTGCAGGGAATTCAGAGCTACGGCAAAGTCACTCCCCTACCCCAGACTCCCGACTTCGTACTTGGCGTTGTGAACCTGCGCGGCGCAATCGTGCCTATTGTCGATTTACGCCTGCGTTTTGATATGAAACAAGTTCCTGTAACTCAGAATTCCGTGGTGATCGTAGTTAAGGTGCAGGAACTTAACAAGGAACGCACAGTCGGTTTGCTAGTCGACGCGGTTTCCGAAGTTCGAGACGTGGGGGACCATGAACGACAGGCGGCTCCGGAATTTGGTACCAGTGTTAATTCTGATTACATCGAAGGATTAGCCACTGTGGAAGAACGCATGCTCATCCTGTTGGACATCGATCATCTAATTAATTCCGGTGTCATGGAACAAGTTGAATCAGCGCAAGATCGCGCTCTACAGTAACAGGAATTCTGGAATCGACGGCATGAGCCCAATTAACTTCAACAGCAAACTGCAGGAAGCAGTGCTCAACCAACTCACACAACCGCTGATGTGTTGTGATGTAGATGGACGCATCATCTACTTGAACAAGTCGGCGCAGAACTTGTTCCAACGGCATGCGGCAACAATAAGAGAATCAATTCCCGAGTTCAATGCATCCAGCCTGGCAGGCTCAAACATCAGCGTACTAACTTCGAAACTCGAAAAAGTCGACAGCGAAAGATCCACTCACTCTTCCGAGCAACTACTGAGAATTGCAGATCTCACCTTAAAAGCAGTATTAACACCTATAAAAAACGAATCAGGTGCAGCCATCGGACTGATAGTGGAATGGAATGACCAAAGCGAACAGTCAGCACTGCAGGTAGAAATTCAATCCGTACTGGCTGGCATCGCAGAAGGAGACCTGACCAAACGAGTAGAGAGCGATTGTGATGGATTTCTTGGCAATCTCAAACGCTCTACCAACCAAACCGCGGTAAAACTAATCGATGTAGTCCAACAAATAAAGGATGTGTCGGATTCAGTTGCCAATGGTTCGGTAGAGATTTGCCAGGGCAATACCAATTTGAGTCAACATACCGAAGAACAGGCTTCCAGCCTGGAAGAAACTTCTTCATCCATGGAGCAGATGACTTCGACTGTTCAACAAAATGCTGACAACGCTGGACAAGCCGACACTCTTGCCAAAGGTGCGAAGGCTAAGGCAGAACATGGTGGCGAAGTTGTAGGCAAGGCTATCGATGTGATGGCAGAGATCAACGGTGCAAGCAAACGCATTGCTGACATTATTAGTGTGATTAATGAAATCGCTTTTCAAACAAATCTTTTAGCGCTGAATGCTTCGGTCGAAGCTGCCAGAGCCGGCGATCAGGGTCGCGGATTCGCGGTGGTAGCGAGCGAAGTTAGAAATCTGGCTGGACGTAGCACCACGGCTGCAAAGGAAATTAAAGAACTTATAGAAGACAGTGTAGAGAAAGTCGAACAGGGATCGAGACTGGTAGATGACTCTGGTAAGACATTAGAGGAAATCAACAACGAAGTGCAGAAAGTCACTGAAATTGTCGGCGAAATTTCAGCCGCCAGCCTGGAACAAGCGGCAGGCATCGAACAAGTCAGCAAAGCCATTGGCATGATGGACGAGATGACCCAGCAAAATGCCGCACTTGTTCAACAAGCGGCAGCAGCCAGTGAAGCAATGGGTGAACAAGCAGCTGAACTCAAGGATCAGATGAGTTTTTTCAAACTAGGGAATGACAAAACAACGAATCCTCCAGTAGCAAATGATCTCCCAGAGGAAGCGCAGCCAAGACCTGATCTACTTCCCGAAGAGGATTCTGCTCAGGAAGAGTATCCGATACCGGCACCATGGGTATTCGACAAAAATACGAGTAGAGATTGGGAGGAGTTCTGAGCCAATAGCTAACAATAAATAGAAAATCCAGCAGTCTTGAGACTTACTACTACTGAGTTCGAGACCAGAACCTAAATGATATGGAAATCAATACTCAACAGAAACAGGAATTCGAGAGCAAGCATTTCGATAGCTTACGCCGGTTAGTAACCAAACACACCGGTATCAAGCTCGCCGATTCGAAAGTGGAAATGGTTTATCGCCGCTTCGCACCTCGGATTAAAAAACTCGGGCTCGATGATTTCGGTGAATACTGCAAGATACTAAAGTCTGATGACTATGAAGAGATTACCCGCTTCTCAAATATCATCACCACCAACCACACTTCCTTCTTCCGCGAGAATCACCACTTTGAGTACCTGAGCAATACGCGACTCCCGGAACTCAAAAAGAAGAAGTCAAAATCCCGCAGAATCCGAATATGGTCGGCGGGCTGCTCATCCGGTGAAGAGGCCTACAGCATCGCCATGGTTTTACTGGAATCGATTCCCGATATCGATTGTTGGGATGTCAAAATTCTTGCTACCGACATCAACACGGACTGTCTCAAGAAATGTGAGCAGGCGATTTACTCGGGCAAATCGCTGGAAAACATATCCAGACTACGCTTGAAACGCTGGTTCCAGTGTGAAGAAAAGAATGGTCGAATTCGAGCGCAGGTAAGACCAGAATTACAATCATTGATAACGTTTAAAGCACTAAACTTAATGGAAGAGTGGCCATTTTCAGGCCAGTTCGATGTCATTCTCTGCCGCAATGTCATGATCTATTTTGACAAGACTACGCAGAAAAAGTTAATCGACAAATTTTCCCGGCATCAGAAAACGGGAGATACATTGATCATAGGTCATTCGGAAAACATCAGCATGATTAGCGATGATTATTCAATTTGCGGACAGACTACCTATTGCAGAAACTGATTAAAGTGACGCACCAATGAAAAAGATTAAGGTATTGATCATAGATGATTCGGCGATGGTGAGGAAACTTGTTACTGAGATTCTTTCATCCGATCCCAGTTTCGAAGTGGTTGGCACTGCGGCTAATCCACTCGTTGCACGGGAGAAAATCAAAACTCTAAATCCCGATGTTCTTACTCTCGATGTCGAGATGCCGAAAATGGATGGACTCACGTTTTTGCGCAATCTGATGCGCCTGCGACCCATGCCTGTTGTTATGTTATCCACACTGACTGCAAAGGGAACACATCAAACCCTGGAAGCTCTCAATATTGGTGCGGTGGATTTCGTTTGCAAACCCAAGGGCTCAGGACACACACTCAAAGAATGTGCTAAAGAATTAATCAGCAAGATTAAAAACGCTGCCAATGCAAACCTGAAAAATTTTTCGGATTCAAAGTGGCAGGAAGTTGAGAATTCGCGCGTCGAAGTTTCCAAAATAGTCTCGAAGTCCTTGTTGGACAAGGTAAAACTGATCTCTATCGGTGCTTCAACTGGTGGAACTGAAGCGATTCGTCATGTGCTGGAACGATTGCCGGAATACTGCCCACCACTGGTGATCGCACAACACATACCGAAAGAGTTCAGTGGGCCATTCGCATCCCGCATGAATAGTATCTCGGCACTACAAGTCAAAGAAGCCGAGCAAGATGAGATCATCAAGCCAGGCCATGCCTATCTGGCTCCGGGCAGCCACCATCTCACAGTGAAAAAATGTGGCATCAATCGCTACCGCTGTTGTCTAGACTTAAATGAACCGGTTAATCGTCACCGTCCCTCGGTGGACGTGTTGTTCGATTCAGTTTCAGCTTGCGTGGCTGGTAGTAGCATTGGTGTGCTACTTACCGGCATGGGTAAGGATGGTGCTGGAGGATTGGCCCGCATGCATGCTGCAGGTGCCGCAACTATTGCCCAGGATGAGGCAACGAGCGTGGTCTGGGGCATGCCCGGCGAAGCCGTCAAACTGGGAGCTGCGGACTATGTGTTAGCACTGGATAACATTGCCGGTAAAGTACTGTCTCTGGCAAGTTATAGCGACGCCAAAGCCCGCCAGGCAGCAACCGGCACCTAGACGAATGGATAAATGGAATTGCAAGTAAGCAAAGGATGACAAGTAATGACAGATATTCTCGTAGTGGATGATTCCCTGTCCATGCGCTACATGGTCTCTCTCACATTGGAAGAAGCGAATTACAGTGTGACGGTGGCAGAAGATGGAGAGCAAGGACTACAGCAGGCCAAGGTTGGCAACTTCGATCTGGTAATCACCGACATCAACATGCCGGTAATGGATGGACTTACGCTCGTTAGTAAGCTGCGGGAGCTTGACGGTTATCGTTGTACTCCAATGCTTGTTCTCACCACCGAGAGTGGTACCGAGAAAAAAGCAGAAGGCAAAGCTGCAGGTGCAACAGGATGGATCGTGAAACCTTTCGATCCGGACAAGTTGTTGAAGCTGGTTGCCCGAGTCGTCAATTAGCTTCTTGTATTGTAGTAGTAAATTGTAAGTTACTAAGGATAGTCTTGCTATGAGTAACGAAGTAGACCAGGAATCAGTGAACAATCTCGATTCCGAAAATGAAGAAACCATAACTGCAATGGAGTTACTTGGCGCGCAAATTAGTGCCGCTTTACTAGATCTTGCCGATCCACAAAGTGAAATCACGGCATTTTTTAATCGCCTGTTGCATGAAATTGAAGGGCTTGCGACCTGGATCGATGATGCGGAAGAAACATCTCTGGAGATGATGGCGGCCCGTGCCTCACTGACTAACATCAAGAAGGGAGCGACACAATCTGCGCTCCAGTTTCAAGCTTTCGATCGAGTGGAACAACTCTTACGCCATGTAATGAAAAACCTGCAACAAATGTCTGATCTTGCAGACACAGCTCCTTGCGGATTGCTGGATTTAATAGAGTCAACTTATTCACTGGAACATGAACATACCTTGCTGAATTTGGCGAGACACGGTGCCACGCGCAAGGAATTACTGACGCGTTCACCGCCTCCTGCTCCACAACAGGACGATAACGAGCTCTTTTAGGGAATTTTTTCAAAAAGTTCAATCAAGAATGCTTCTTCAGCATTATGTTAGAAAAGCAAGTCAAAGCAAAAACTCAAAGCTGCCGTCTGCTGTGAATCGTAATTATGCTAGAGGTCGAACAAAAAAAATTTGAGCACATAAGGAAATCGTTGTCCGAAGAAGACGGCCGAGGTGCCGCCCGCATTCTGCCTGGCGAATTCTATGTCACTGACAAGGATGAAATAATCACCACCGTCCTCGGTTCCTGTGTCTCTGCCTGTATCTGTGATCCCGAATTGAAAATTGGCGGCATGAATCATTTTATGTTGCCAGAGATGGACGAGCCGGGATCGCGCTGGAGGAACACTGCCGCCGACGCTGCTCATCGCTACGGTAACTACGCCATGGAAAGCCTGATTAACGATATTCTTGCCCGCGGGGGGCACAAGAACAGATTGCTAATTAAAGTCTTTGGAGGTGGCAAGATTTTGGATTCGATGACTGACGTTGGCCAACACAATATCGACTTCGTCAAATCTTATCTGCATGCAGAGCATCTGGACATTGCCGCTCAGGATTTAGGTGATCGCTTCCCCCGAAAAATTATTTTCTATCCGAGCACTGGCAGGGTACGAGTTAAAAAACTCAGCGCTCTGCACAGCCCGGATATTGCGCAGCAGGAGAAAACGTTGATAGAAGAATTCAAGCATCAGACTATTGGCAATGACGCTACTTTATTTTAGTAAATTAGCTATCGACAATGAATCTCGATAAGAAGAGAGTGTTTTTTATTCGATCACGGCACTTCAAAATCCATGCTAAAGCAGTACAGGAATAAGCAGACTTAAAAACCCTATTCAATTTAGCTAAATTGCCAAAAGTGTGAACTGTGCAATGACTCAGAGCGTAAATCGGCTACTATATTAAGTAAGCTGTGACAAAGAAAATGTAAAACACTCGAATTGCACTGGATTTCAAAAATGGTGGGACTACAAGATAGACCACAGGAAGGAACAGAACCAATGGAAGGCATTCGCAATTACTATGAACTGCAAGTTACTGCGCAGATCGAACAGTTTGCGGAAAAATTCTCAGAATTAAACGAAGAAGACATCTCTGACATAGCCTGCCTGGCTCTGAATCAGTTACCGTCGCGCTACTTCAAACACGGTGTCGATTTGAGTTTCTACACCACCCCCGAAGAGAAGATGAAGATGGACCAACGAATAGAAGATGCCATCGAGTTTGCTCTCGAGCATGTCCGGCGTAATCCTCGCAAATGGCCGGAGCAGCCTTACTCTAGTTAAACAGGCTTGCCGTTTCTGGCAAATCCTGAACAACTGACTGTTTGTGCTGATCCCTTAAATTCGATTTTTTGATCACTTTTGAGGAACAAGGCTGAGACCACCTTCGTCTTCGTCTATATCCTCTCCGCCAGCTTCTTCTCCGCCGCCTTCCGCACCTCCACCTTCCTCTCCGCCCGGCTCTTCGCCTTCACGCAACTTTCCGATCACTGACTCCATGGCACGATCCACCAGCGGGCCTTCGCTAATGATTTTCACCGAGTTTCCCTTTAATTCCCGCGCCAGGTCCATGCGGGATTTCTCTACGACTTTAACGCCCTTGTCATTGACGAATACGTACTTATCGATGGTAGAAATCTTTGCTGCCAGAGTGCAGCGAATGCTGTTTTCGTTGCCTACCTGGAATTCCATCCATACGCCAATCGGCAGACTGTTGACCTGCTGCAGATGCGCATCGTCTTCCGGCAGCTCTTCCTGTTTGCTGGCGGCCTCCAGCATGGCAAGTATGTCGAAATCTTCTTTGAATTCAACGTTACCCTCTTCATCGATCTCCACTTCGTCGGTTACGGATGTTTGCGCTGTGGCAGACTCTGGCTCATCCGCTAATATGTCTACTTCTTCTGACTCAGTGCTAGCAGTGTCCGCTTCTGCGGGCATTGGTTCGGAGTCTGCTTCTGTTTCTACTTTCGCTTCTGGCCCAGCTTCAGCCTCAGCTTCTTGCTCGGATTCCTCAATGGTCTCAGGCGCGTCTGCCTCAGTTTCCATAGCTACAGTTGGAGCAACAGCCGGCTCCGCTTCAACTGCGGCCTCGGACTCAGCTTCCGTTTCAGTTTCCTCGCTGACCTCCACCTTCGCTGCTGCTTCCTCACTGGCCTTCGCTTTCGCCGCCGCTTTTTCCGCTTCGGCAGCCTTCACTTGTTCCAATGCTTCCTTGAAACAATGCTTCTGAATTTTATTCAGATTTCCGATGGCAGCCTTAGCCTTCTTTTCTTCCACTTCGGCGACATCGAGTACTTTTTGCATGTTTTGCATAAGGCGTGGTCGCAGCTTGTTGAAACGCATGATGTCTCCGGCGCCTTTGCCTGGAGTCACGGTCCATATCAGAACATCTATGGTATTCATTACCGGCTTCCAGCTGACGCCGTTCGGCCCTTCCTTGATTATCAGGTTTACCAAAAAGCGCTGGAAAGGCTGCTGCAGGAATTTGACCACGAAGGGATGGGTGTTCTCGTCGATAATGCGTTCATTAATTTTTTCAGTGGCATATTCATGGATCTCAGCCAGTCGCTCCTGGCGGGCATCGGCATCTTTGAGCCTGTCCTCGACCTTTTGGCTGTCCATGATCTGTTCGCGCTTAAATGTCTTGATATCAACGACCAGAGAAATCAGATAGTCGTTGTCACCATCGTATTTCTCGATCAGTGCTTCGACTATCTCAAGCATCTTCTGGTACATGGGATCCTGTTCGAGCTTCTCGAACTCAGTCCAGCTGATGCCGGCGGTGGCAAGTTCATTCAGGAGAATACGCGCCGGATGGTCATCATTGTCGAAGAATTCCGGGTCGGTTAAGGCAACTTTCAGCATAGAGATCTGGGTACGCCCGATGAGTTCCTTCACCGGGATCTGAATCGTATCGTCTTGCCAGATGGCCTCATATAGCAGAGTGATCAGGTTGATCACGTCCGAAGACACACCGTCGACAGCACTGAGAGTGCCATCGTCAGCTTCCCGTTGCAGCAGTTCGCCGATGGAAGCATTCAAGTCGATTTCCTGCTGGGCGCCGTCGCCTCCGGCAGTAGTTCCAGTCTTGTCCAGGGTGATTTGCAACTTGCTCAACAGGCTCGAGAGTTGGTCTGCTGCTACCAGTTCTACCTTCTGATCGCCGACCATCATGCCGGGCTGCAGTGCAAAGGTGCCGCCTGGAACACCATTGAGGTCGAGACCCATCACAGGCAACTGACCAGGCGCTGGCGTCATGCCCTCTTGTGCTGGAACACTGCCAGCGGATGTAGCCCCCTGCTGCGGCATACCCTGCGGCATGACTCCTGGGCCAGTCACACCTTCTGGACCGGTGACCTGAGCACTGCCAGCGCCTCCCGTGCCGCGCATCAGATTCTGCATCATGGAGAACATTTGTCCTGGGTCGCCTGCCACCGGGGGTGGTATTTCCCCGGAAAATGCACGCTCGTTGGGATCGACTTTTTCGCGCTTCAGGGCGCGTTTGCGTTTTTGAATTTTCCGATTACGCGCAGCGACATCGAGCTTAGGCAGGATGCCGTGGTCGATCAGGATTTTATTGGCTTGTTCCAGTACCGATTCCAATTCATGAAACACGGCGGTATTGAAGTAACGGTAGGTTGTGAGCAATGCCGCCGATTTTAATCCCATGGGCCGCATCGCCTCCTTGAACGCATCACCGAGCAGCTCCGGGTCCATAGGATTATTCGATTCATCGATTTTTTCCATATAGAGCAGAGTATCCAGACGCTCGGTAAAACTCAGATATTCCTGAATATCGGTGTTGCGTGAGTGCGCGATCATCCCTTCCATCGCGATAATGGCTTCCAGGTCATCTTCGGCTATTAGCGACAAACTGCCATACTCCGGTGCACTGAGTTCAGTCTTGGCTTCGCCCACCAGGTCGTCGAAATTCTTGCCCACATTTGAGGCGAACTGCTTAACAACAGAGCCCTTCTCGCCATGCAATTTACGCCCATCGTTAGACAGGGAGACCTGGTTGTTCATGGATTTGATGGCTGTTTCCAGTCCATCCAGCACCAGCGCAGACAGAGCTGCCGTCATCGCCTCTTTGACTTTGTTAACTATGTTTTTTGCTTCTTCACTCACAACTGCAATACCAGAGTTACTGTTTTATAGGGATAGATTAATTTTATCGGCAACTAGAGGATACTAATAACTTCACAGTTTTATAACATAGTGGAATATACCAGACCAAGCATTGTCTTGATTGATCTTTCTACGCTTTGTGTTCCATTTCGCCAGGGCTTACTGATGCCTATGTAGTTAGCAATTTCTGTTGATTTTAATCCCAACTTCTCAAATCCTAAAAAGCAAACCAATACTTTAAGCTTTGCTACTGATCTTGCTCGAGATCCACTAAATATATCTGATCGCTCGATTTCTGACTCACTTCAAACATACTTAACTAGTTTCTCCATTCCAGCCATCACGAATTAACCGGGATTTTAATTCAGTTGTCAAATCACTAGCATTTAAAGCCTGTTCAATGAAATCAAAGAGACCAGAGTATTTAGATTCTAAAATTAGATATTGCCTGACCAAGTTACTCCGACCTCTCTGATCAGATGTTTGCATTAAAGAGTTTTCAACTGAAAATGATAAGTTACTTAACGAAACGCACTATGTAGCTGTTTATCTGTACCCCTATTCTCTGTTCCTGGAAAAGCTAGAACATTTTATGCTCTGGTTTGTATTTTAGCGAGAAATTGACTAGCGTGAAGATTCTTTAGCCTACAGAATTAGAAGACCATGTCTGACGTAAAGTTTCCCTACAAAATTAGCTCACTTGCTGCCTTGTTTGGAATGTTGTTTTTTGCATTTCTGGCGTCTATAGCTTTCGATTCAACGGGTGAAAGACCTCTCATTGGCTGGTTTGCAGTGGCGTTTTCTAGCAGCATGGCCGCACTGTTATTGTATCGCTTTAGTTTAAGTTTCAAAAACATTGATGACATAGTCGTTGGAGACAACGGTATTCGAATGCCAAAGAATGAATACAATCCCAAATTAGTGGACATTCCCTTCAGCAACATCACTAAAGTCTCTTTGCAAAAAATTAATCCCATTCACATTTTCAACATAGAGCATAATGAAGGTAAAGCGGGCGTAACCAGCAATGATTAGGGGGTAAGGAAAAATTCGACGAATTTGTTCAAGTAGTTTCACGAAAAATGGATGCGAACCGGAATCCCCAAGTTAGTAAAAAATTCTCTACTTCCGAGTTATCTTCTGCTAAGGCAGCCCTTATTCGCCAGATAGAAATTAAATCCGAAGAAGATCCGTTAATAGGCGCAAAGATTTACAGCAAAGAGATACTAAACCGCACCACTCATGCGTTAAAACGAGAAGGAGCGCTACATACTGAATCGCTTATCTGTGCATTAGGCTCATTGGCGGGTTATTCCTGCCAAAGCACGATTCGACAGATCTTAACTGACAAAGGTCAGGACCCCGATGCTGGTTTTATTAAAATGAAAGGAGCGGATGGGAAAACATATTTCTACGGTGATCACATAAATGCTTTTTTATTAGAGAATAAAATTTCGATTTGGTCGCTGGCCGCCGCTGCATGTAAAGATAGCGGTGGAAAAAATTTAATCGATATTGGTGAATTAGCTGCGCATGTGGCTGGCACTATAGGAAAAACAGAGTTTGGGATTCCTAGAATAGAAGAAGGTCACGAGACATCGCATACGCCAATCGAGTATGTTAAACAGATGTGGTCTCAGATGTTAGGAGATATGAGTGAGTTCTGCCCCAATCCTCAGCATTGGCCAATCGCCTGCGGTTTAGCTTTACAGCAAGGAATAAAAATGTGCAAAGATACTTTAGATTCAGAATTAGCACTTTCCATTGCAATGGAAAGTGCAGTGCCTATGTCCAAGATAGATATAGATGCTTATTAATTAAACAACTATCAATTTAATTCTGGAAAATTGGCTATATGGAAAACAACAATCAATAGGATAAGGTAGTCTGAAAGCTCCATGAGTCTTTCTCAATCAAGTTACTTTTCCTCCTTGATCGCAGCTTTGATAGCGAGCATAGCTACTGGGCAACGCGTATGACGACACTAATCGAACTCTAGACGATCGTTCACTCTATTCTTCTCGCAGTAATAACGATTAAACAGAAGCTAATGCAGTTAGTAATAAAGTTAACATTGAAAACACCCAAACGCTTATTCTGTGGATCTCCCAAAAGTTTATCGAGCCCTTCTAAAGTCACTTAATACGTCTCCAGAAATCATAATTCCTGTTCATTATTAGATACAGGATCAATATAATCATAAGCGCATTCGTCCCTTGATTTTCAAGAGATTCATCTATACTTGAATTAACACCTCCCAAAATATTTTTGCCGCTTTTGCGTCTGAATGAATTAGCACATGCGAATACTGAATACCTCACTTAAAACAGCGATAAAGAATCGCGCGGTACTGCCCTGCATTTTTCTGGTTTTGTTTGCAATAACACCACATGCGAAGTTTACAAGCTATGCGGCAGAAACTAATGAACGCCAGCTTGTGTTGGGTCAGGTAAGTAAAGATCCCGAAGCCAAGAATAAAGAACTTCAGCCAATTTTGAATTACGTAGTCGAGAGAATGCAAGATATTGGTGTTTCAGGAGGCAGCGTAAGAATAGCTCGAGACAACCAGGAGATGTTGCAACTACTCGCTTCCGGAGAAGTGGACTGGATTTCGGAGACAGTTGCTTCTGCTCTACTCTTTGAAAATCAAGGCGGGGCTGAGATGTTGTTTCGACGCTGGAAAAATGGGAGGGCCAGTTATTCTTCTATGATCTTCGTTCGGAATGACAGCGGCATCGAGAGTCTGAATGATTTAGCTGGCAAAACAATCGCATTCGAGGATGATGGATCTACCAGTGCTTATTTCTTACCAGCGATCGCTATTACCGATGTCGGGTTGTCTCTTGAATTACTCGATGTTGTAGAGAGCCAGCCAAGCTCGGGAAAAGTTGGTTACCTGTTTTCTAAATCTGAAACAACAACAGCAAACTGGGTAAATGAGGAATTTGTTGATGCGGGTGCATTGAGTAGCTTTGACTGGGCATCGACTGACACTATCCCAGACGATCTACGCCCCAATTTTAAGGTTATTCATGAAACCGGAGCGGTGCCCAGAAGTGTAGAGTTGATCAGAGGCGACCTAGAACCAAGAATTCGTACCAGATTACGCTCAATCCTGAGAACGATAGCAAACGATCCAAACGGCGCTGAAGTCATGAATCTCTATGAAGGAACAACAAAATTCGATCGAATCTCCAGCTCTGAAAGATTTTTACTGGATAAACTACCCGAGAAGATTGAACTGCTAATAGCTCCTCAATAGTCTATTAAGAAAATTACTTTTCGCTGCAAAATAAGAAGCACGGGCGTCAGAGAAGTTCGATATTACTTATTACAATAATCAAGATACTCTGATCCCCATTTTTAGAAATTGAGCAATTATCCTCGATCAGAATTACGACGAATTCAGTAACTCGAACTTTTCGAACAATGTGGCGGACTGTTCTTCCACAAAACCAAAACCATTGAGTATGGTCAGTCCGGAGCTGTGTTCCAGTTTGCTGTTTTCTACTAGGGTATGAATCTCGGCGCTGATGCTGCCAGCATGCAGAATTCGAGTACTGGCTAATTTCATATCAAATTCCTGACCCAGGAGGAGACAGGTGCTCATGCTCTCGAACTCATGCAGTGTGTCCAGATAGATTTTTGGCAGTTCCCACTCTTCAGCAACCAGTGAAGAAATCCAGGGCGTCTGTTCCAGGCTGACATGCCTGATCACCTTCATGTTATTTATCTTATCGATCTTCTTGCCACCAGAGAGACTCACGTAACTAGTCAGGATTACTACCCTCCCGATACTATGTATCAGACCGAGCAAGTAGTTGGTGAAGCCATCTTCCGTCTCGCCGAGAAAGCGACAGGCTTCGGCACTCTTCAGGCAATGGGACCAGAGGAACTGACTGAAATTACTGTACTCCGTGTTGCCCATATCAACGACTTTCCGCAGCAATAGTTGCGAGGCGATTTCCATCACACCCTGGATTCCTAGCATGGAAATCGCTTTTTCAATTGAGGTAATCTCGCCGGAACGAGGTCGATAGAGTGGGCTGTTAGAGATACGAACAATCTCACCAAGCAGACCCAGGTCTTTCTTAATGATCTTTTGAATCTTGTCGAAATTAGTGTGCTCCTGCTCTGCCTCTTTCAGTAGCAACATCAATTGTGTGGGCGGTGAAGGAATGTATTGCGAGAGCTTTTCCTTGTCTTCCAGGTGCTTGCTCAGTCGTTCACAAACCGTTTCTTCTGCTTGGTTGAGCTCGCCCAATTCGTCTTCACTATCGGCGTACACCAAGTCATCATGCATATTAACAATGTCAGCGTATTGCAAAGGAAGATCAATATTCTGGCTATCTACTGCGATATTCATAGAGTGCGGTTACCTTGCAATTGCGATGTCTCGCGTCTCGAAGTCTATGTTTTCAAACTAAGCACATCAACCCAAGCGGTAAATCTCACCCGCTTCTTATCTAAAGCATAGCACCTGAAATGGAGTTTTGAGGGTTTATTTGCATTAGCGATAGAGAGTTAACTGGACGAAAAACGGTCTGGAATTTTTGTTCTTGGTAAATTGTAATTTAGGTCATACAAATTAATGACGTGTCAGCGTAGTTTGATTCTAGTACTCTCCTTAAAGGGGGGCTAGCTAAGAAAATTTTTCGTTGAATTACTATTTTATTAGCACCTCATTTTCCCTATAGTTAGTTCGCAACTAATTGGTATGACTATGCAGGCAGTTTAAGCTGGAGAACGAGAGAAATGAGTAATTCGAAATCAAACAATCCAAACAACATTGCCTTAAGGGTTTTGTTTCCGACTCTTATTAATGAGGCATGGTATCCGAATATTGAGAAGGAACGAGAAAGCCTTGTAAGTCGCATTTACGAAATTAGAGACGGAGATAAACAAGGAAGAGAGCTCTCTGAAAAGCAATATGTAAATGGCTACACTTCTTATTTTACTCAGAAAAAGTTACACAACGATCGAATATTTAAGAATTTGTTGCGGTTTATTCGTGAGGTCGCTATTGATTACGCTACAAAACAATATTGGGATCTGGATAAACATACTCTCGAGCTGAAAGGATTTTGGTGCAATATTAATGGTAAAAATAGCTATCATCGGGATCATATACACCCCAACTCTCAAATTAGCGGCGTTGTATATTTGCAGTGTAACGAAGAAAGTCCAGCAATCAGCTTGAAAGATCCCAGAGCAATACGTTGGCATAGTGTGCCACCGGCAAAACAAAATCGACCAGAAAATTCAACCTATGCTTCGATAACTCCAGGTTTGGGGAAATTACTTATGTTTCCGTCCTGGCTGGAACATGGCGTGCCAATGAATACATCTGACGAAGATAGAATATCAATGTCATTTAATTTTGATTTAAGAGCTAAGGCTCGACCGTGGGGGAAAAGAAAGTAGGGAATGCTTTGTGATACTTTTTTAGCGAAGAGGGTCGAAAGGATCAGAGTAGTTTGATATATGCATGAATGTTTCAAGATCAAGTTACTCTGATTACTTCGATCCCTAAAGGGATACTACACGCTGCCCCCTTAGATCGTTTTCATTGTATTATAAAGTTACTAGTGGCCCCTACTCTGTGCCCAGCGCTTGGCACTGTAATGTTCTTATCGAGACCCAATTCGTATCTTCCGCATTTCCTATCTTTCAACGGTGAATATTCCGTTTACAGTGTTATGCGAATTGACCGCGTCAAGCAGGTCGAATCCTCCAACGAATGCCTCAGCTTGATCACCAGTAAAAACACCATCGAGGTTCGCTTCGATAGCATTACTAAGCAGACCAGTATTGTCGAAGAGCTGCCCGCTATTCGCATTGAGTTCGACCGCGCCGGCTTGCACAAAGCCATCGAAGTCAACTGTCCAGGATTGATTACCAGCTAGGACCTGCAGATTGCCATTTTCTATCACCCCAGTATCGAAGTTTACTTCCATGCCGGCGACCAGACTTGAAACTTCACCGCCGCTGCCAGTAGCAATAAAAGATGAGGCAATGCCGGTTCGGTAGTTGTGTGATCCCGACATGTTTGCGATCGGCGTGGGTGTCACATCGGCAAAAAAGTCGTTGGTGCTGATTCTTTGCAGCCCATTGTCGATCTCCTGAACTACCACCCAATTAGTATCCAGGGGCTTATCCCATTTACCCCAGCTAACACTGCCGGTATCAATGGTACGGACAGGCAAGCTCAGGTTTGCATTAGCAGCCAGTTCTTCCAGCTTCTTGCGCTCTTCGTCACTAAGTCCGCTAATATCGATAACACCGTCTTTTTCTGTCAGCCCTAAGGACTTCAGGAACTCGATTTGTTCTTTTGACAATGCACTGACTTTAACAGTCTCGCTATCGCTTGGTGGCGTATCTGTTTCAACCTTGTCGCCGAGAGAACTCAAGCGCTTGAGCTGCTCATCGTCGAGACCACTTATATCGACCACGCCATCTTTCGCAGACAATCCAAGAGACTTCAAAAACTCAATCTGTTCATCCGACAAGTTCGCAACGGGAATTGTGTTAACAGGAGGAGGAGTGCCACCGCCATTACCGCCACTATCAGCCAGAGACTTCAGTCGTTCGATTTGCTCATCGCTGAGACCGCCGATATCGATGATTCCATCCTTGGCAGTCAATCCCAATGACTTGAGAAATTCGATTTGTGCATCTGTAAGATTGGCAACGTTTATAGGATTCGTAGCAGTTGGAGTGTCGCCACCCGAACCTGAACTGTCCGCTAGCGATTTGAAGCGCTCGATCTGTTCGTCACTGAGGCCCCCTATATCGATCACACCATCCTGCACGGTCAATCCCAGTGATTTCAGGAATTCAATCTGTTCCTCTGACAAATTTGTAATGTCGATTGGATTCGTAGCTGGAGGAATGTCGTTTCCGGTTCCAATTTCATCGCCCAGAGACTTGAGGCGTTCAATCTGTTCATCACTGAGGCCACTTACATCGACGAGTCCATCTTTCGCCGTCAAACCTAGTGATTTCAAAAAATCAATCTGAGCGTCCGATAGATCACTGACATTAATCGTCGCAGTCCCTGGCGGCGGAGTATCCCCCCCGGATCCTGTATCTCCTCCCAGAGATTCCAGTCTCTTAAGCTGCTCTTCGTCAAGTTTGCTGATATCGATGCTGCCGTCTTCGGCAGTGAGACCCAAAGATCGCAGAAAATCAATCTGTTCTTCTGAAAGGTCACTCACATCAAGCAGTAAATCATCAGGAAACGGTAAATCATTATCCGGTCCGGTACCATCTGACAAGGATACGAATTTCTTTAACTGTTCTTCGTTGAGTTTGCTTATATCGATGAAGCCGTCTTGAGCGCTAAGCCCGAGTGATCGCAGAAACTCCGCCTGCCCTGCTGAAAGGTCATCCACTGCCACAACTAAATCATCAGGCAAAGGTATGTCGTTATCAGGCCCGGAGTCTTCGGCTAGAGATTCCAGCCTTTTCAATTGTTCTTCGTTGAGCTGACCGATATCGACGAATCCATTCTCAGCCGCCAGCCCCAATGATTTCAGGAATTCTACTTGCGCCCCAGAAAGTCTTGTAACGTCTATTAATACCGGGTCGCCATTCGAGCCGCCATCGGGTGGCGTGCTATCGATATCGGTCGCCAGCGCTTTCAATCGCTCCAATTGCTCAGTGCTGAGTTGACTGATGTCGATCGTTCCGTTATCTGCAGCCAATCCGAGAGACCTGAGGAATTCGATTTGCCCGTCGGTCAGGTCGCCCACATTAACGGTTGAGCTGCCACCACTCGGAGGTTCATCATCATTCAGCACTTCGCCAAGGGTTTTCAGGCGTTCGAGTTGCGCTTCGTTGAGGCTGCCGATATTGATTATCCCATCGTCATCGCTAACCAGTCCGAGCGAACGTAGGAATGTCACTTGATCTGCTGTTAGATCGGCCAGCTGCAGAGTAGCACCGGCTATTCCGCCTCCTGAGTTACCATCGCCTTCACTAGAAGCCAGGGCACGTAGTGCCACAATTTGCTCTTTACCGAGACTGCCAATATCAATGGTGCCGCTGTCTGTGTCCGGCGCGAGGTCGAGCGCCTTAAGAAAAGCAACCTGCTTCTCATTGAGACTGTTTACATTGAGCACGTTGTTTCCGGCGTCGGAAAATTCATCTTCAGGAGCTTCAGCTAGAGAAGGTGTACTCTCAAGAATTTTATCGAGCACCGTACAAGAAGCAGAACCAGCATTGCATGCAATGGATCCGTTCCCACCGGTTTCGCTTGGATTGACAACTGGATCTGATGATTGAGCTTGTTCGCCGCTGTTATCGACCGTGTCTGCAACAATAGTATTCGGAGTCTCAGCAAGTTGAGTGCTCGACGGAGGTGCCAGATCCACTTCGGCGTCTGTGCCGGTGGCGTTTGCCGCAAGGCTCAAACTCGAGCTGTCATCGGCGTCGTCCGCGTTTGCAGGTGCTGCGGTGCCTGCTACCGCACTGTCAGCGCCATCATTGCCTGCGTCAGCAGCAGTGTTATCGGAATTATCAGTACTGTCGCTTGCGGCATTCGCAGCGTCTTCGTCTGTAGCCTGATCATCGCTGCTATTTCCATCCGTTGCCTGATCATCTGCATCATCGGTAGCGCCATCTGCGTCATCGCCACCATCTCCATCCTGGGCATCTTCATCATCACTTTCCGGGGCGATGCTAATCGCTATTGCACCTAGTTCTCCCGGTCGCGCAATCAGTCCTTCAGGAGGAGTTTCTGCGTCAGGAACCAGGCCAAAATCGTAGTCAGCGCCAAGACCTAGATCGAGGTCACCGACAGCGTTGGCAATGTTCGTTCCACCTTCATAGACGCCTGTAAAAATTTCGCCTTGTGGAGTAATAACGACTTCATAGTCGGTTCCACGAATACCAATGGTTGCTAACTGACCAATCGTAGTGACGTAGGAATCCCTGTTTTGCTCACCAATGGCGCCTGTGATAGTACGAAATCCGCCCTCGATAAGTTCAAGTGCAGATACATCAGTCTCAGGATCTTCCTCATACTGGTAAGCAACGATCGCAAATTCGGTTGATTCTTTAAGTGAAATTATCGCCTGGTCAGCCATGCGCATCTGAGCAGACGCTGATGCGGAAGTGAAGATCGTATCGCCGACAAATATACTCGAACGGCGTCGCAGTTCTCTGGCACTTCCTGCAGTGTCACGTGCGACCACTTCACCACTAACAACTATTATATGGCCAGCGGGATTATCATTTTCATTGGAATCTGTTTGCGCGACGCCCTGAATAGGCGCCAGTGTCAGTGCAATCGAGACTACCAAAACGAATGTGCGTTGAATTTGCGATCTGGTGGCCAGTCGCATTGTAGTGAAGAACGTGTTCATCGGCGATACCGTCCTATTGGGCCGTGATTACTGCTGGAAAATATGTTTGGTAATTACAACTATTCACGGAGCTGATGCCCGGAATAGCGCGGAAGAGAAATACTTGAAAATCGGCTGCACCGCTATTACAGGTGAGCGTAGTCTGCTAACTAAGCTGACTCCGTGATAGCTATCACAGATATCGAACTATCCCGGGAATTTTGCGGAATTTGGGACCAAAGTCACATGAGGTTGAGGCTATTTTTGACGATAAGAAATAATCTAGGTTCAGAGTAAAACTACACCAGGTTTGTTGGTGTGGGCATTGGCGATTAAAAAGGCCCGCCCGAAGACAGGAAGGCATTCTAGAATACGACCCAGCTGAAATAGAGTTTATTCGTCGAAGGATTTATAAAAACTAGTTTGGAGTCATCAATGTAGTCAACGCCCTGATTAACTTTTACGGGAAGATAGTAGAAATCGGCACTTAAAAAGTCGGCAGCCGGGGGAAACCAATCGAGTTGACCATTGCCGAACCACTCTGTCACAAATAGAACCGCATCCACCCGCGCAGGTGTTAAGCGATCCCCACGCTGCGCCTCCACCCAATGTTCCAGAAACGATTCATCAATATCGATTTCAGCAACAAAGCCTTTCTCAACGTCTCCGGACCAGTTGCCCCGCATGGTGAAACTTTCCAGCACTTCTATTTCATGCTGAGGAAGCAGCCTATTCACCAGGGTTATTTGAGGATCGTCAGAATCCATTGACCCAGGTCCCATCTGAGCGAGCTGGATAACTAAAAATAAAAATAGCGTAGCTACTATGAGCACGAGAACCAACAGAATATTTTTAACAACTAACCACATCTGCAATTGATATCCGTGAGACTGTGTATAGGAAGTATAAACAAAATAAATGGGATCAGCTGATCTCGAAGCGCAAATTGACAAACTTGTCGCGGATACAGACAGCTCTCTTCACCGGGCGAAAAAGCAACAGAGAAATCGAATAATCGACTATAGTGATTTGGGTAAGACTGGATAATAAAAAGCTGAAATAGCGGGCGTTATTGTTAGCATTCTTCCTCATCACATGACCACTGTATCGATTCTATTCCAGGCAGGTTGCTTTCATTGCACCAGCCATCAGCTCGTTCTGTGATATCCCCGGTAAGCCTCCAACCATAGCCAAGGCATTGCCCTAACGTAATAGTTTCAACAACAAAGTCGTTCCAGCTCTTTACGGAATGCTGAATCGAAAAAGACACCTCAAAACCACCCTTTTGATACGGCTCGATCTTTTTATCTGAAACATCAACAGGAAGAGCTTTTTGAACCCGCGAAAGAATGTTTCCAGCGTTCTTTTCGTTTTTGGCATCACACCAAAGTTTCCATTGTGATTTCATATTTGGTTAATCTTGATAGGGTGAATAACAATTAGAGACAGGGATACTCTTCAGCTTGGTATTTGTACTTGAATATAGATATAAAGGAAGCACCTAGGGAAAACTTGGAGACACACACAACTTAACAACGTATGCATCTACCCTACGACACAACCAATATTGAACAAGCTATCGTATGATAATACTTCTAAAACTCAAACCCTTGATATCCTAAACCAAATTACTAAGTTGTGAGTATCCCCTAGTTTCTTTGCATTACTCCCTAAACTGAACATCTAATTCAGCTGCTAAATAAGCGAACACTACATAGGCGGCAACATTCTGCGCTAGCTGATCAGGATCAATCTTATCCAGCGTATCATCCGGCGTGTGGTGCAAATCAAAATAGTCTGTGCCGTTTTGTCTTAAATTAATTGTCGGCACACCACGAGCTGCCATCGGACTAATATCTGGCCCACTGCCGGGAACATCGCTACCGCCACGAATGATGCCAAGTGGTGCGATAATTTTTCCGATGGCATCAACGGCAAGTGTGCCGGCTTCGGAAACATTGGAGGCCAGTTGCCAAATATTGCCCGCACCAAAATCCGATTCTGTAGCCACTTGGTGATTCGCAAGTTCGGCAGCATGAACCCTGGCGTAGTCCTGCGCACCTACTAAACCAACTTCCTCAGCTCCAAACATAACCACCCGGATAGTCCTGCGTGGGCGTTGAGGTAATCGACCAATAAGGGTTGCGGCCGCGGTAGTAATAGCGATGCCCGCTCCGTCATCAACTGCTCCAGTGCCAAGATCCCAGCTATCGAGGTGTCCACCGATCAGAACAATCTCTTCCGGCTTTTCCCGCCCAATAAGATCGAGCACAACATTGCCACTGGTTCTTTCACCTTGCCATCCTGCAGTTGAGTGCACATCGAGTCGAATTGAGTTACCACCTGCATGAAGACGGCGAAGATGATCAGCATCAGGATTGGACACGGCAATCACCGGGATCTCCGCCCATTCGCTTCCTTGCGCTGTCATCATGCCTGTATGGGGAAAGCGATGGCTATCGGAACCCACCGAACGCACCACCAATGCCTCAGCGCCAGCACGTTGAGCATGTTGCCAACCAATACGACGACGTTGATTCGCGGGTCCATAGCCTTCACCGTTCTGACTGGGAACAATGGCATCACCATCCACAAAGGCAATACGTCCAATTAATGAGGAATCCTCTACTGCTACTAAGTCATCCACCGTTCGAAAATAAGCGATCTCGGCTTCCAGTTCTCCATTTTGGGGAGACGCTCCCGATCCTCCAAGAGCAGTGCCATATAACGCCTGTTGGTAAGGTGCAGTCATCGTGATCGACATATCGCCGCGCTCCCAAAAAGGCAGCTCAAATTCCTCAACCGAGATCCGATCGAATCCAAGCTCTTCTCCTAGCTCTCTACCCCACTCTCGCGCCCGCGCCTCAGCTTCAGAACCCCCCAATCTTGGCCCAACTTCGGTCGTCAGCGATTCAACAATTTCCCAGGCCAGGTCGCTGTCCAATGCTTCAGCCATAAGTTGCCGTGCTGTTGTTTCTACTTCAGGAGAGAGAACGTTAGTCTGAGCAATAACACTAGCTGATGTAGTTGCTACCAGAAAGGTGGATAACAGGTACTTCATTTTCTATTTCCTTTAAGTTTAGTTTACCAGGGATACCTGACCCCTTTTTATCAAATATATTGAACACGAGAAATAGCCGGATCGGGCGGCGCAAATGCAGACCCTATCCCCTAAATTTAATTCTCTAATTCAGTACGGAAGCTCGTATGATGCTTTGAAGCGCAAGTCTCTAACTGTGTTGTAGCTATAAGCCATGGAATTGATACCGTCACTGGGATTATCGTGTTCGACAAAAAAGTGTCTGAATCCACCTTTAAGGCCATAACTAAATAACTCAGTAAAATCGATGTATCCACGCCCCACATCTACCATTTCTCCAGAATAGTGGCGGTCTTTCACATGAAGCATGGGAAAACGCCCCGGATGCTTGAGAAAATAAAAGGTCGCGTTATAGCCAGCCACTTCAGCCCAAAACAGATCCATCTCGAACACCACCAGTTCTGGCTCAGTTTGGTTGGTAAGAATATCGTATCCGATCCTTCCGCCTTCCTGCGTATCAAACTCGTAGTCGTGATTATGATATGCCATGGTAATGCCAGCCTCCCGAGTCTTTTCACCCGCAAGGTTTAGTGTCTCAGCGTGACGTTGGTAATCATCCAGGCTACGTTCATCCGCTGGAAGTGAGGGAACCACAATGTATTGCTGCCCAATAGTGGCTGCGATTTCTATTTCCCGATCCAAATTCTGGCGAATTGCATTCAACTGCACATGAGCTGCTGGCGAGGTGAGCCCAAAGCCCTCCAAAATCCTGCGCACTTCTGCAGGAGACTTGCCGTAGTAACCGGCAAATTCCATTTCGGTGTAACCAATCTCCGCTAATTGTTCTAAAGTGCCTTCAAAGTCTTCAGCCATCTCATTCCGTAGAGAAAAGAGTTGAATCCCTATCTCTTCGACACGACGTAGAAGCGGCGCAGCTTTAGCGAACGGGCTTGCGGCAATGGCGGCAGAAACAACGGACTTCTTAAGAAAATCCCGACGCGTCTGCCGGGCGGATTGAAATAGTTTGCGCATTATTATTCTCCGAAATGCGGACCTTTAAGGAAACTCAAATGGGTCAAGGTAGTTTGATTAGTCCCTGGTATTTGGAATGGTCGAAACACTTATTGAGCGGAGGAAGCCGCCGAGCTAGACGTCACAATCCCCGCCCCATACTCCGGCACATTTCGCTGGAAAACGCGCCAATAGTGCCACTCCTCAGCAATGTATTCGTTCCCGTCAGCATCCAACTCTTTCACGATAGGATCTCTACCACCTCGCAATCGAGCAACCTCGTTCCTATCTTGGACTAAGACTACCGTCATTTCGTAAACCTTTCCGCCAATCTTCAGGCGTACACGCGGATCGCGCTCGACGTTTCTCCACCACGCTTTGCCGTTTGGAAACTCATTGTTCAATCTGAATGTTTGTGCACTCGACATCAGGTAAAGTTCCTCTCCACGGGGAACCAGTAAGACCGTAACTGAGTGTGGGATACCGTACCAGGTACGAGTTTCAAGTTCGGTTGCGTCTTCGGCGAAGGCGTCACTGTATTGGTTAACCCAATCCCAGTTTGTCACCGCTTCATTGACAACCTCCCCGGTTAACCACAATCCCGGTCTGGCCGATCGCCCGGCATTTACGTAATCCTCGGCACTGGGATGCCCCGGCGGCAGCCCGGTTACGCGCAAGGTCAGGAGTGTCCCCACTAAAAGGGCGCCAATCACCAGTAAGCCAATCTTTAATGGCTTTATCATTTTTGTTTTCCTTGCGGATTGTTGTAGGTATGAGTAAAAGGATCATTGCTATTTTATAAACCTGGTTTGAAATATCTACACACAAGTTTAAAAAATAAAACTGTACCTATATATACAATCAACCATACAAAACCAATGCCCCCGCCCCCTTTTAATACATGGGATATTTTCCTGATAATAATCAATGAACTAAGATCCCGTAATCGGTTTCCATAATATCTATTCCAAATTTGCCTTGTTAGTTTCCTAAGCTACTGATTTATGAGCTAAACTTACTGTTGTATCGGAGAAACTATGCAGCGAATTGAGAGAATAATTGCCAGCCCTCTTGTGGTCTATCGCATTGCTCTATTACTCGGCATCCTTGCAATCTATGTCGATGGAGTCACTTCTGATTATCGATATCCTAGTCCTGATATTGTCGTAATGTTTCGTTGGCTAAGCATTATTACCATGAGTCTTGTGCTACTTAGCTCTTTTCTACTGCCTTTAGTCAGGAAACATATTGGAATATTTCAGCTCATTGCGGCTACCTCGGTAATTTACTATTCCGGTAGTATGCTCTATTCCACCAACCTGGGTTTCAATGAAGCTCTGGGTACGGTTTTAATCCTGTGCGCATCAAGCATTGTTTACCACAGAGGTATTCTCGCTTTTCTCAACATCGCTTTCGGCTGTGTGATATTTCTCTGCTTTAGTTACCTGATAATCCAACCCGCGATTGCATTGGACAAATATGCAGTAAGTCTGTTGTTTTTTGCTACGTTTTTCTTATTTCTAGTTGTTTCAAGCTTAAAATCTCGCGAAGCGAGAGAGCGATATACTCAGGCTGCGAGCGCGTGGTTTGATAAGGCGGGTGATGCACTCGCCTACGGAAATCTCAAGGACGGCTTCGCTCACGGTGTAAACGATAAAGCGAAGGAACTGTTTCATAGGGAAGAGGCTCAAGAAATTTTCGATCTCATTATGAATGGCTTGAAGAATGCAGATGCCAAACTTTATGCCGAAGCTATATCAAGCGATGTTTCGGCAGCGTCATTTGAAAGAGTGATCGAGTTCGATCTCAAACATGACCGAAAATTCTGGGGTGATCTATCTGTGTACCCGATAATTCTAGGAGAAGTCAAATGGACTCTGTTTCGAATTGCCGATGCTTCTCAACGTGTGCAGTATGAATCGGAATTGAAAGCAGCAAAAATTAAAGCTGAGGAAGCTGTGCTTACCAGGAATAGATTTCTGGCTAATATGAGCCATGAGATACGAACACCAATGAATGGCGTAATTGGAATGTCATCCCTATTAATCGATTCGAATAAACTGGGTGACCAGCAACAAGGATTTCTGGAAACAATTCGCGCTAGCGGTGAATCTCTTTTGACTATTATTAATGAGATACTCGACTTTTCAAAAATCGACGCTCAGCAAATTGAACTGGAGGAACAGTCCTTCCATCTCGAAAGTTGTGCCGCTGAAGCGCTCACCATTGCGGCACCTGCAGCGGCAGCGAAGAATATTGAATTGTTTTTTCAAGTAGATCTGGCTGCACCAACTATCTACCGCGGCGACGTTACTAGAATTAGGCAAATACTAGTTAATCTGTTATCCAATGCTGTGAAATTTACCAACAATGGTTCAGTTTCTCTCAAAATATGTTGCGAGAAACCACTCCCAGATAAAAAATACTGGAAGATAGTGCTTGCTGTTGAAGACACCGGTGTGGGTATCAGCGAACAGAAGATTGCAGAATTATTCAATCCGTTCGTACAAGCCGATGCCTCAACTACAAGAAAATATGGGGGCACCGGCCTGGGATTAACCATATCGAAGCGTTTAGCAGAATTAATGCGTGGTGATATTAAAGTCAGAAGTACTCCAGGTGTCGGCTCATGTTTTTCTTTCCACACCATGTTGACTGCTGACAATTGTGTAGCAGATACAGACCGATCTGACCTCACAGCAGACAAGGATGTGTTAATCTTAGATCTAGATAGTTCCACTGAAGTCTTAACAGAAATCATTACTCATCTAAAGATGCTCCCAGCAATGATATCAACTCTTGCGGAGTTATCTGATTTTGCGAACAAGAAACGGCCCGACCTGATACTGATTAGTTTGTCTCAAACTGGTGAGATTTCAGAAACGCTCAATTCATTTTTTGCTGATTTTGTACCAAAAGTACCGATAATACTTCTCACACCCTTCCAACATAGTTATTCGATAAGTGATGAAAGGCTAACGATATTACGAAAACCTGTAGCGCCAAGTGAACTAGTAGCAACGATTGTTCATTTTTTCGATGCAACTGCGACTAGATCAACCAGATCTTCAGTACGCAGCAAACAAAATCAAAATTTGGATCCATCAAAACACTCATTTCTGTTAGCAGAAGACAATATTGTCAATCAGAAAGTAGCTCTGCACATGTTAGAACGTCTCGGTGCTCGTGCCGATATTGTCAGCAATGGAAAGGAAGCCATCGATATGCTGAAACATCGAGACTATGATTTTGTGCTAATGGATATGCAAATGCCTGAAATCGATGGAGTCGAAGCCACTACAATCATCCGTCAGAATACGGCAGCCCATCAACCCTATATTATTGCTATGACTGCCAATGCAATGCTTGAGGACCAGCAAAAATGCATGGAAGCTGGAATGGATGATTTCATAGCGAAACCAATGCGGTTAGATGACGTATATCAATCATTGGCTTCTGCGCTTCGGGTTATCGATTTCGATTCCAAGAATATGCGACGCTTCTGATCGATTCTCCACTTGTTCTTATCGCCCTTGAGACACCCTTATTCGCGCTACACACATATCATTTATGGGGACGGAGGAATTTTGAAATTGATCTACTGTACAAAATTAAATGTCTCCGCCCCCATTTATTGAGATAGAGATTCTCATTTGCATGGTATTTGTATTTGTAATAAATGGGATCAGAGTAAATTTACAGCACTGTACTTTTACTCTGATCCCATTTGTTATCGAAGTCCACTTTTTTGGTTCGCCGTGAAAGCAATCAAGGCTAGCATTGCCTACGACAAAGCCCACACTACCGCTGAATAGTAACTCAGCATCGAGCATCTATTTCATAAACAGTCATACTGTTTCCAACTCGTGGAACTGCCAACAACTCTCCATGCCGATGCAAATCTATGCCGCCGACTGCTCCCAGCATTGACGCAGTCACTTCGCCTGCTGAATCAATGATCCAAAGCTGATCTGATGAAACTGTCGTTACGAAGAAGCCATCACAACCAGAGCCGGTAATGCCATCTATATCAGTCAACGCTGAATTGACGGATTGCAGCCTATTAGTCGCTTGTTTATTCTCTCTATTGAAAACTGTCCACCTTTGACCACCGTGAATAACCTCAGTTTCAGTGCCCAACAAACCGTTTGCGAATTGAAAGAGTTCACGATCTTCAAGCCACACTTCCAACTTGTTAATGTTGAGCCAATAGATCGTGCGACTGCCGCTTCCCGTTACGAATACCTCGCCATCGGGTGCGATAGCAACATCGTTAAGGGCTGGGTCGATGTCTGGACTTGGAAATCGGTTTGTAATCTGGCCAGCAGTAATATCTACTTCAACCAATTGATCATAGTCTGCCAGAAACAAAGTGCCGTTACGAATTGCCAGACCTGTTGGGCTATCAAGGCCATCCAGCCAATGCAATTCCAGTTCCGACCCGTCTGTTCGAACTCGAGAGATGAATCCGTTGCCGTCTTTGGCATAGGCATTTACGTTGGAAATGTAAATGTAGTCGCCTGACTCATCGATCACAGCAGACTCTGGCATAGCGAACACATTCTCCAGAGTAAATCGTTCGCTGAACTGGATTTCCGCACCAATAGTCCAGACTGAACAAAAAAGGGTAGTGGTTAGGACGAGCAGCTTTGGCATAAGATTCTCACTACTTATTTTTATTGGACACTATAGCAGCATCCTAAAGTACCAATCACTGTTCCGTTAGAAAAAGCAATGCCCAGGCAAGATTCCCCATTCCTTACGTTTTTTGAAAACGAATCGCTGCTTAGATTCTGGCCAGCTAGAGAGTAAGAGGTGGAAAGGAATGCAATGGGTAAGTACTCTCCTGGAAAACGTGCGCTCGGTGACCGAACCCATTATTTTTGAATATGAAGAATCTGTAAGATCGTTTCCCCGTCATGCTTGTCGGTATGTATCATTGTTTGAGAATTATCAGCAAAAAGTAGCGCGCAACAATGGAACCCGTTAACCTTTAGTCGGATACTCATCGGTCTTTCCTTTTTTAATCACTGTATTGAATTCAAGTACTCATTCAACTCATGAAGCAATCTAACACCCGCAGAGCATTCCTTCGTCATGTTTGTGCAGCAGGTGCCAGCACTGTGTTGTTGCCTGCCTTCTTCAGAGCCAACGCACAGACTCCAAAGCTAAATGTTCTGGTTTTGGGCGGCACCAACTTCCTTGGACCGGCCATTGTCAATGCCCTTGTAGAAAAAAATCATCAGGTGACACTATTCAACAGAGGGATAACTAATCCAAGCTTATTTCCTCTACTAAGCAAAATAAGAGGAGATCGTGAAAACGGAATCGATGGTTACCAGGATTTGTTAAATGAAAATCGTATCTGGGATGTCGTGATTGATGTCTGGCCTGAAAACCCAAACTTTGTCGAAGAAGCTGCACGAGTGCTTCGATCTCGTACTCGGCATTATATGTTCGTATCGAGCACCGCTGTCTACAGGGACTATCGGGAGCTTGGCATCACCGAGGAGGCGGCATTAAGAGAAAGCGAGGTCTTTGAAGAAGGGAACTACAATGCAAACAAGGTACTTTGTGAACAGATAGTCGCGCAGAATTTTGGAAGCAATTTCACCATTGTTAGACCCGGTGCTATTGTGGGCGACCGGGATCCCGGACCCTTTGGCACATATTTACTGGACCGAATCGTAAACCGTTCACAGATTCTCGCCCCGGATTCTAATGACCCGGTACAATTTGTCGATGCTGCAGATGTCGGCCGATTTCTTACCCAATGCGGTGAGCAAAACATTAGCGGAGTTTATAATTTGGTAGGTCCTGCAGAAACACTCGGCTACAAAGACATGCTGAATAATATTAGGAATACTCTCAATAGCAATGTTGAGATTATCTGGATACATCCCGAATTTCTGGCGAATACCGCGCGGCTGGAACCTTTCCTGGATATCCCATTTTGGATCCCACTGGAAACCGATCCCGAACCTGGTTTCTATCAAGTAAGCAATGCGAAAGCTGTTCAATTTGGGCTTCACTTCACTGATCTATCAGAAACCGTGAGGATCAGCTACGATTCTGTGGAACAAAACAGATTCATCCCTGAATCAGATACCGATTCTGCATTTGGTATTAGCAATGATCGGGAAGACGAAATTATCTCACTATGGACTAATAGAACAACAAACGAAAATCCAACGATTTCTCAGGCTTAATCCTTCTAGAAGGAAAAGGGGTCAGATTTATTTTCCTTGCCATTTTGTAAACCTAGTTTGAAATATCTACACGCAATCTAAAAAAATAAATCTATCCCTATATATTCGACTCCTAATTTTATACGTTACATTCAAACTATTCAGTGGAGAAGGCAATGGCCAAGGTTATAAAAATATTAATCAGCGTTTCTCTGTTTACGATAACAAGCACATCCTTTGGACAACGGCCGGTTTCTGTGGAAGCCGATGTGATTTTTAGCCGTGTCGATGGAGCCGCTGTACTTGCTGACATTGGGTATCCTACTGCTGGCACCAACAGACCTGCAATTATTTATGTGCACGGTGGCCGCTGGCGCGCAGGTGATCGCAATTACCGCGAGGCGCTAGATGTGGCCCAATGGGCAGGCATGGGCTATTTCGCCATGACTATCGATTATAGATTAGTAGGCTCAAGCCCAGCTCCAGCCCCCTATCAAGATCTGCAAACTGCCATTCGCTGGGTACATGGACACACCGATGAATATTCCATTGATCCAGATCGTATTTATCTTATCGGCGATTCTTCCGGTGGCCATCTTGTTGCATTGGCAGCGACTCTTGGTGAAGGCCCTTATGAGCGGGTTGGCGGTTGGGAAGATGAGCGCAGCGATATACGCGCGGCAATCAGTGTCGCCGGACCTTATGAATTAAACACGCTGTCCTGGGGTGATCTTTGGACACCGCTGCAAGGGGATTTGCAACTGGCCCGAAGAATCGCTTCCCCAATGCATAATTTAGGACCAAATACCAAACCCATTCTGGTTATTCACTCTGACGATGATCGTTCGGTACCTATAGTACAGGCAGTTGATTTTGTGGCTGCGATGGAAGCCGCTGGAGTCACTCATGATTTTGTCCATTTCACTGACCGGGGTCATATGCGAATTACTCAAGAGGTGGTGGCTGAGACTCGCTCGTTCATCAATGCGCTAGAGAATAGATAAAAATAAATTGGGGCAAATTAAAATCAAAGGGGTCAGAGTAGTTTGATTCTTTGCGGTAGCAGCTATTGGATCAAAGTACTCTGACCCCTTTGATTTGCTATGCTGATCGCCTGGGCTCAAATTCCAGGTCCCACTGACAACAAACGGATAATTCTAAATTGGATTGGGGGGAGCTAGTCGTTGGAGTTCGTCAAACCAATTAACAACCAGAACGGCAAGCAAGGGTTCCTGGCCATAGTTAAATCCTGCCCCATTAGACCCAGCGTCAGTAACCTCCCTCATGAATAGAAAACGTCCGTCATTCTCGGACACGGCATAGTAGGGCACTCCCCCTAGCGGAACATTTCCTAATTCTAGAAACCTTCTATTAAGAACTGAAAATTCGGGTTCCAATTGCAATTCGGCGGTTACCATCCGAGAACGTCCCTGATCAGTGTAGTGAAGAACGTAGCCGGAATCATTTCCCCACTGTGGTTCATTACCGCCATTAACACTAACACGCCACTTTCCATTGTCTACATCTGGATAAGGGCGAATATATATTTCGGGAGATCCCGTTTCATTACTGGAATAAGCGATGAATCGCCCATCAGGTGAAATGCTTGGCCCGAATTCATTGAATTCACTATCTATAACTCGCTGCATAGGAGTTTCTCTTGCGAGGGGGTCTATTGCAACTATGTCTTGAGGTCCTGCATTTACTCGTGTGGTATAAAGCAGTGTTCCGTCAGGTGCGTATTCGCGGGGAGAAGCGCGGTTAGGAAACGCTGCCACTTCTCGTGACGCTCCTATCCCACTAGCGTTTGCCTCCACAATTGCGAAGTCTCCACGCTGACTGAACACCAGACTTTGCCCGTCAGGAGTCCATAACGGATCTGAATAGACGCCGCCTGTGGTCACTCTGTTGCTGATCCCTGGATGGCTAAAATCATGGGTCCAGATGTCAGACTGTCCTCTATTGTAGACAGTAAACGCAAGACTATTACCATCTGGAGAAATCACAGGATCTTCATAGTTTCCAGTAGGCAGTTCAATATCTTGCTCTATTCCATTTGCATCGAGCCAAACGAATTTTTTTCCGGAAAATGTGGCGACGTCCGATCCCTGTAAATAGATCAACAGTCCGTTGTCTGCAACAGCGTATGATGCAAGTCCGTCGCTTAGTGATGAACTCTCAATTCCGGCAATCATCAGTACCGGATCTCCGTCAACTTCAAGATTCTCAATATCAAAAGAACCAGCGTACAAATTGTCTTCGCGCATAAAGACTAAATGCCCAGACTCTACGTACTGCGCGGCATACGCATTATCAATCAACACCTTTTCTTCCCAGGTCGTCAAATCGACCAGTACGATTCGGGAAGTCGGATTCAAAGGTCCAATGGGATAACTATAGATTAGATAATTTGTATCCAAAAGTTTGACCGGTGCTCTATATTCATTAATCACTTCATCATCTGAAAGTAACTCGATTTCGCCGGTTAGGAGTGAGTAGGCATTCACAGCGCCCCCTGTATGAAAAAGCAATTCCTGGTCAGAAAGCCAGGTTACACTATTCGGTTCAGGGCCAGGCTGGCCGACAATTGCCTGAGAAGCACCTCCTGTGAAAGGAATCAGGTGCAATGATCTCGCTCCAGGACTTCCGCTCAAATAAGCAATCCAATTGGATTCTGGAGAGATTTTTATAGTCTTTATTTCTAATCTGGACTCCAGAATAACAGTTGATTCCAATTGGTCCAGATCCCTTACAAATAATCTGGATATACCGTCACTGTAATTCGTATACACCAGATGGGAACCCCCTGTCGTTATGTCCAGGCTGGATTTTAGCCCACTGAACAAAGGCGGGTTTTGCTCTACGTAACCCAGATTAATATGACCTCGGATCGACACTGGTGTGTTGTCATCGAGTACAATTGGATTGTTTCTAGCAACCGTACCATTCTCAATTTGAATTCGATCGCTAATCTGGAACCCCAGGGCAATCAGTACCAGTACGAAAATGGCATAGATTAGCTTTCGGTCAATGGTTGTTACTGTGGACTGTGGAGAATCAACGCCAGTATCAGCCTTAACACCCCCGGGGGTAACTTCAAAAGCCCAGGAGAGGATGACAGCAATTGGGAAGCCAAGTAAGAATAGAAAAATGAGCGTTTGGTTTACCCAATCTGGCGCACCAAACGTTGGTAAAACCACATCAGCGACTTGAATGAGTAGCCAGGCCGCCACTGTGTAGACAGCAGATACTCTAAATACTTTGCGTCTCTTTAACTCCTCCAGCAGACTAGCCATATTGGCGTCCTTTTGAATGCAGGCTTCTAGTGGGCCAACTCACTGATTTGCAAAAACTTTATCATATCGCGCGACCTACTTCACGTGTTCAGACAGGAGAAAGGTTATCCTTGCTCCGGGAATCCGAGGTCGTAATTTCAAACACCGTGCGGGTGGAGTGCAGTAAAGATACGGCCTGGAAAAATATTTGTTGAATGCCTGGTAGGAGTCGTAAGATGGATTACTCACGCCATACCTGGTGCGGCTTTTGAGATCTTCTGCAGCCCCAGCCCATCCGGCCTGCAAATAGCTTGCAGTCGTTCGGGTCACGCTCGACGCTACGCTTCGAAAACGCTTGCTCTTACCCATCCATGGCCGGTCGCTCATCACTAACAA